>OY970384.1:0-2779936 GCA_963719435.1 uncultured Solirubrobacterales bacterium
CGGCGCCACCGGCAAAGATCGACGGCGGCGGCCTTCTGCCCCGGACGAAGGCCCCGCCCCGCCGCCTTATCCCTACTCGGCCCAGTGTCCTGTCGGCGGCGCCAGCGGCAATCCGGGCTTCGGCAACGTGCCCGGCACCGTCGCCGGCATCGCCGCCCTGCCCACCTTCGATCCCGGCACCTCGCAGAGCCTCAGCGGCAACGACGTGGCCGAGTGGGCTTCGAAGACCTCCTTCCGCAACTACGTGCTCAACGTCGGCGGCGCCGACGCCGAAGGGACGCTGCAGACGCTGGACGGGGCCGACGCCACCCCAGCCGGCGCGACGATGGCAGCTGCCGGCTCCACCTTCGGCTTCCCCTTCGCGAACGGGACCTATGAGGCCGGGACGGCTCCCGACCACTCCGACGACAAGCTGGTCAGCAACGCCACCGGCACGGTCCTGTTCTGCAAGTCCGGCCACGGCTTCAGCGTCCTGATCAAGAACCCGACGGTGACCATCGACGGGGAGAAGCCGCGGCTCACCGCCGACGTCGGCGTCAACCAGAACGGCACCTGGTACGGCTTCCAGCGCGCCGACATCGCCGAGCTCGACCTCAGCGGGGTCGAGCCGGACGGTCAGCGACGGCGGCAACACGCTGGCCTGGGAGGACATCCCGGCGAAATTGAGCGCCGACGGCGCCACCGCCACGGGCCTCGTACCCGGCCGGCGAGCGTGCTCGACATCGATCACGGTCGAAACCTCGCTGCAGCGCCCGCTGCTGACCGAGTGCGGCGATCGATGCCGGTGATCGGCTCACCCCGCGCCGGCGGTGGACTTCACCAAGGCGGCCCTGCCGACCCTGAGCAACCCGGTGAAGCGGCGGCAGCGGTCGGCACGATCAACTGGGGCTTCCGCCGCGGGACGCGCAACAGCGTAACGTTCTCGCCGGCGGCAACTTCTCCAGCTACTCGGAGGAGTCACTCGAAAGCCACCCCGGGAACATGGGCGGCGGCAACACCCCGGCGCCCGGGTGGCGGACTCGGGAAGTTCTTCGAGTTCCCGATCTCGGGTGCCCCAGTGGGAGGAGGCACATCGCCGGCGACTACAGCGATGACCGCCTGATCGCCACGTCGGGAGGGCTACCGTCGTGTTCTGCAACAACAACGCGATGCAGGGCTCGTTCGGGATCGCGATCTCGAAGCCCACGGTGATCATCGACGGCGTCACGTCGCGCGTGGTCGCCAACGCCTACAGCTACGCCTCCCCCGGCAAAGGCTGGATCGGCGGCCGGGTCGACCTGGTCGACCTCGACACCTCGCGCGGTCGACGCCGTCCCCGGGCTGAACAGCGTGCGCTGGGGCGAAGTCCCGGCCGACAACACCCCGCTCAACTCCGGCATCCCGGTCGACGGCGGCCTCAAAACGGAAGCGCTCTCGCTGGCCAACCTGACGACCGCCGGC
Organism: uncultured Solirubrobacterales bacterium; assembly: GCA_963719435.1. Classification (GTDB taxonomy): domain Bacteria; phylum Actinomycetota; class Thermoleophilia; order Solirubrobacterales; family 70-9; genus VAYN01. The sequence continues at coordinate 1,441 of OY970384.1, forward strand.
ACCGCCGGCGGCGGCTTCGACCCGGTCTCGGCGAAGATCCAGCTGCCGGCCGAGGCCTATCCCTACGCGACGGAGTGCCCGGTGCCCTTCGTCGAAGGCTCGTCCGGGTTCGGCGACCTCCCGGGTGAGGTCTCCGGGCTGGCCCCCACCCCCACCTTCAACCCCGGCACCGCGCAGGGCCTGACCGGCAGCTCGGTCGAGTGGGGCTTCAAGGACTCGTTCCGCAGCCTACGTCGGCAACGTGCCGCCGGCCGGCTCGATGCCGGGCCTGGACGGCGCCGTCGCCACCCCGAACGGGGCCGTCGATGGCGCTGCCGGGCTCCTTCTTCGACTTCCCAGTCGACGCGGGGACCTATGAGCCTGGCACCGCCCCGGACCACTCCGACGACAAGCTGGTCGCCGAGGCTCCGGCACGGCGCTGTTCTGCAAGGCCGGCCACGGCTTCAGCATCGCCCTGAAGAACCCGACCCTGGTGATCGACGGCGCCGACTCGCGGATCGTCGCCGACCTCGGCGTCAACCAGAACGGCACCTGGTACGGCTACCAGCGCGCCGACATCGCCGAGCTCGACCTCAGCGGGGTCGAGCCGGAGGTCAGCGACGGCGGCAACACGCTGGCCTGGGAGGACATCCCGGCGAAATTGAGCGCCGACGGCGCCACCGCCACCGGCCTCTACCCGGCCGGCGAGCTGCTCGACTCGATCACCGTTCGCACCTCCCTGCAGCGACCGCTGCTGACCCAGTGCACGATCGACTCCGGCGACGTTCCCCCGACCACCGCGGTCGACTTCACGCGGGCGGCGCTGCCGACCCTGAACAGCCCTGTCACCGGGACGGGCGGCACGATCAACTGGGGCTTCCGCCGCTCGCTGCGCTCCTCGGTCCAGGCCACCGGCAGCTTCCAGCTGCTCGGCGGGGCGACCGCGGGCTACCCGGGCAACATGGGCGGTGGCGCCACGCCGGCGCCGACCGGCGGGATCGGGAAGTTCTTCCGCTTCCCGGTCGCCGAGTACGCCTATGAAGAAGGCGAAGCGGCCAACCCGAACGACGACCGCCTGATCGCGACCAGCAACGCCACGGTCGGCTTCTGCAACCCGGCGGCCGGCAACTACGGCGTCGTGATCTCGAAGCCGACCCTGGTGGTCGACGGCGCCAACTCGCGCCTGCTCGCCAACGTCTACAGCTACTCCGGCGGCTTCCCGACGCCCTCGCCCAAAGGCTGGCTCGGTGGCGCGGTCGACCTGGTCGACCTCGACACCTCCGCGGTCGCCGCGGTCGGCACCTCCAGCACGGTCAGCTGGGGCGAAGTCACCGCCGACGAAACGCCGCTCAACTCCGGCATCCCGGTCGACGGCGAGTGAAAACGGAAGCGCTCTCGCTGGCCAACCTGACGATCGCCAGCACCGCCAGCGGCGGCTTCGACCCGGTGGCGGCGCAGATCGAGCTGCCGACCCCATAGGACCGAGGAGCGCTACTTAGGGTCCCCTAAGATGCGCTCGGTGCCGAACGTGCGAAAGACCGCTCACATCCCCAGCGCCGCCCTCGTGGCGGCGCTGGTGCTTTCGCTGTTCGGCCTGGCCCGGGCGATGCCCGGGCCGACGTCGCCCAGGTGACCGTCGTCTCCCCCGGCGGCGCCCAGCAGACGCTCGCGCTGGAAGCGCTGGCGGGAACCGAGGACGTGGTCGACGCGCCTACGCGCTGCGCTCCGCCAGCGGCGAGAGCAGCCAGACCATGACCGGCTTCTCGCTGGCGGGATGCTCGATGCCGCCGGCGCCGACCCCTACGCCTTCTCCTACCTCGAAGTGCAGCGGCCGGCCGGCGGCGCGGTCCGGCTCAGCCGCGACCAGGCGCTCGACCCCGGCGCCTTCGCCGAAGGCCCGCCCGACGTCTACGCGACCGCGGCCGGCACCGGCTTCCTGCGGCCCAGCGCCGGCCCCGAAGACGTCAACGCCAGCGACTCCTTCACGCCCCCCAGGGCATCACGATCGTCCTCCGCAAAGGCCCGCCGCCTGCGGTCACCGCCAGGGCCTCGCCGCGAAGCGAACCGCCCGGCAAGCCGGTCGCTTCAGGCAATCGTCGAGCGGCCGGCGCCGGTGAGCAGCTCGCCTACTCCTGGTACTTCGACGACGGCGCCTCCGCCGCCACCGCCGACGCGACCCACGCTTCGCCAAGCCCGGCAGCTACGACGTGGTCGTCGGCGTCACCACGCCAGCGACGAGACCGGCACCTCGGCCGTGGTCACGATCCAGGTCGGCGCGCCGGCGGCCGGGCCCGACCGCAAGGGCGGCGGAACCGACGAGACGCCGGCGCCCCCGACCACGGGGCCGCGGACGGCCCCGTCCGGCGCCGCCGGTGCGCCCCGCGGCTCGCAGCATGCGGGTGCGGTCGTGCTCCGCCGGACACGACGCGGCCGCCGGCCGCGTGTCCGGCGGGGCACGACCGACCGGCCGCAGCCATCAGCGGCGCCGCCGGCGAACTGGTCGAAGGTGAACTGGTCAGTGCCAGACCGCGCTGCCTCGCCAGTGGCCCATCGAAGCAAGCGGCCCGCAGCGGCCAACTCAGGAGAGCGACGGCGATAGCGGCGGCGGCATCCCCGATGTCGCCGGGGGCCTGCTCGCCGCCGTCGGCCTGCTCGGCGCGGGGCGCTGGTCGAGACCACGGAGCCTGCTGCCGTGGGATGCTGCGGATCGAGCAGCTGCTCTTCGACGTCTCCGAGGCGCTGCTGGTCCCGGTGCTGATCCTCACCGTGGTCGGCGCTGGCGCTGGTCGTCGTCGAACTCGGCGCGCTGCTGGTCGAGGTGCGGCGGCGGCGCCACCGCAGCATCTGGGCCCTGGAGCGGGCGGTCGAGGAGTGCCGCGCCGGCTCGCCGCCGGGCAGCGCACCGAGGCGCTGGCGGCGCTGCTGCCGTTCGCCTGGAACCGGAAGATGGAAGACGCGCTGGCCGGCATCGTCGAGCAGTGCGGACGACCCGACGCCGAGGCCCGGATCGCCAAGCGCCTGGCCGAGTACGACTATCTCTCGCTGCGCCGCCTGGAGCGCACCCGCATCCTCGTCCGCATGGGCCCGGCGCTCGGCCTGATGGGAACCCTGATCCCGCTCTCCCCCGCCCTCGCCGGCCTCGCCGACGGCGACGTCGAGACCCTGACCGAGAACCTCCGGGTCGCCTTCAGCGTCACCGTCGCCGGCCTGATGATCGGCGCCTTCGCCTTCGCGATCTCGCTGGTCCGCGACCGCCTCTACGCCCAGGACTACTCCGACGTCGAGTACGTCGCCGCCAGCCTCACCGCCCGGCGACAACGGCTCCCGGCCGGCCGCACAGCCACTGGGCGGTGGCGCCGTGAAGGTCACCCCGCGCGCCCGCAGCCGCGACGACCGCGCCGGCGACCCGCTCGACGGCCTCGTCAACCTCTTCGACCTCGGCATCGTCCTCTCCGTCGCCTTCCTCCTCGCCGCCCTCTCCTCGCTCGACCTGACCGAGGCGATCACCGGCAGAAGCGCCGCCAGACCGAGAACACCCGCCCCGCCGACGCCGTCGTCGCCGACAAGGACCAGAAGGTCAAGCAGGTGGAGCTGCAGCCGGACGAGAAGGTGGTCGGCCGCGGCGAGCCGATCGGCACCGTCTACCAGCTCTCCGACGGCCGCACGGTCATCGTCCGCGAGGCCCTAAGTCAAAGCGGGGCGGTCGTGCCGACGGACACTCAGACGGCCGCAGGCCGTAGTCCGGCGGGGCATGACCGCCCCGCCTCCCGCTAACCCAGCAGGCCGAGGACCTGGCGGACCGCGGTCTCCAGGTCGGGATCCGTCGTCAGCTCCGGGCTCTCCGGCGCCTCGTAGGGGCTGCCGACGCCGGTCAGGTCGGTGATCTCGCCCGCCCGGGCCTTCGCGTAGAGGCCCTTGGGGTCGCGCCGTTCGCACTCCTCCAGCGGCGTGTCGACGAAGACCTCGTAGAAGGGGACGCCGGCCGCCTCGTGGGCGGCCCGCACCTTGTCGCGCGCGTCCTTGAAGGGGCTGACCAGGGAGACGATCGCGACCACGCCGGACTCGGCCAGCAGCTTCGCCACCTCGCCGACCCGGCGCACGTTCTCGGCCCGGTCCTCCTCGCTGAAGCCGAGGTCGGCGTTGAGGCCGTGGCGGAGGTTGTCGCCGTCGAGCATGTAGGCGTTGCGGCCGCTGCCGACCAGGGTGTGCTCGGCGGCGGCGGCGATCGTCGACTTGCCGGAGCCGGAGAGGCCGGTCATCCAGATCGTCGCCCCGCTGGTGCCCAGCGCCTCGCGCCGTTCCTCGCGGGAGAGGCTGCTGGGGTGGAAGGTGATGTTCTCGGCGACGACCGACGTCGGTCCCGGCTCGGCCGGCTCGCCGCCGGCGCCGATGATCATCCCGGCGGCGACGGTGAGGTTGGTGCGCGGGGTCGGCGAGGATGAAGCTGCCGGTGGTCCGGTTGAGCCGGTACTCGTCGAAGAAGAGCGGCGAGGTGGTGTGGATCGAGACCCGGCCGATGTCGTTGACCTCGAGCGTCTCCGCGCTCGAGGTCGCGGTGCAGGGTGTCGACGTTGAGCTCGTAGCGCAGCGTCTCGACTTCGGCGGCGATCCAGCTGGTCGTGTGCTTGAGCTGGTACGGCACCCCGGTCCGCAGCGAGGAGGTCTCGTCGAACCAGCAGATCATCGCCTCGAAGCGGTTGCTCGCGCTCGGCTGGTTGGTGGGGCGGCAGATCATGTCGCCGCGGGAGATGTCGAGCTCGTCGTCGAGCAGCATCGTCACCGCCATCGGCGGGAAGGCCTGGTCGACGGCGCCGTCGGGGGTGTCGATCTGGGCGATCGTCGAGGTCTTGCGCGAGGGCAGGACCATCACCTCGTCGCCCTGCTTGAAGATGCCGCCGACGACCGAGCCGGCGAAGCCGCGGTAGTCGCGGTGCTCGGCCGACTGCGGCCGGATCACGTACTGGACCGGGAAGCGGTTGTCGACCAGGTTGCGGTCGGAGGCGATGTGGACGTCCTCGAGCTGGCCCAGCAGCGGCTGCCCGTCGAACCAGGGCATGTTGGTCGAGCGCTCGACCACGTTGTCGCCGGCCAGGGCGGAGATCGGGACGAAGTCGAGGTCGGTGATCTCGAGCTTGGCGGCGAAGCTGGTGAAGTCGTGGCGGATCTCCTCGTAGATCTCCTGGTCGTAGTCGACGAGGTCCATTTTGTTCACGCAGAGGATCAGGTGGGGCACCCGCAGCAGCGAGGAGAGCAGGGCGTGGCGGCGGGTCTGTTCGAGCACGCCTTTGCGGGCGTCGACCAGCAGCAGCGCCAGGCTCGCGGTCGAGGCGCCGGTGACCATGTTGCGCGTGTACTGGATGTGGCCGGGGGTGTCGGCGATCACGAACTTGCGCTTCGGCGTCGCGAAGTAGCGGTGGGCGACGTCGATCGTGATCCCCTGCTCGCGCTCGGCCCGCAGGCCGTCGGTCAGCAGCGCCAGGTCGGTCTGTTCGTCGCCGCGCTTGACCGAGGTCTGCTCGATCGCGCTGAGCTGGTCTTCGAAGATCGATTTGGTGTCGTGCAGCAGCCGCCCGATCAGGGTCGACTTGCCGTCGTCCACCGAGCCGGCGGTGGCGATCCGCAGCAGCTGGCTCACTAGAAGTAGCCCTCCTTCTTGCGATCCTCCATCGCCGCTTCCGAGAAGCGGTCGTCGCCGCGGGTGGCGCCGCGCTCGGTGATCCGCGAGACCGCGGTCTCGGCGATCACGGCCTCGTAGTCGACCGCGGTCGACTCGACGGCGCCGGTGCTGGTCGCGTCGCCGACGGTCCGGTAGCGGACCATCTGCCGGCTCGGCTCCATGCCCTCGGGCAGGGGGAAGAACTCGTTGACGGCCATCAGCAGGCCCTCGACCTCGACCACCTCGCGCTCGTGGGCGAAGTAGATCGGCGGCAGGTCGACCTGCTCGCGGGCCAGGTAGCGCCAGACGTCGAGCTCGGTCCAGTCGGAGATCGGGAAGACGCGGATGTGCTCGCCCTTCTGGTGGCGGCCGTTGTAGAGGCGCCAGAGCTCGGGGCGCTGGTTCTTCGGGTCCCACTGGCCGAATTTGTCGCGGAAGGAGAGCACCCGCTCCTTGGCCCGGGCCTTGTCCTCGTCGCGGCGGCCGCCGCCGAAGACGGCGTCGAAGCCGCCGTTCTTGATCCCTTCCAGCAGGGCGACGGTCTGGTGGCGGTTGCGGCTTTCCAGCGGGTGGGCGACCTTGATCCGGCCGGCGTCGATCTGCTCCTGCACCGAGGCCACCTCGAGCCGCAGCCCCAGCTCGGCGACGGTGCGGTCGCGGAACTCGATCACCTCGGGGAAGTTGTGCCCGGTGTCGACGTGCATGATCGGGAACGGGACCGGCGCCGGTGCGAACGCCTTGCGCGCCAGGTAGAGCATCAGAACCGAGTCCTTGCCGCCGGAGAAGAGCATCACCGGGTGTTCGAATTCGGCGACGACTTCGCGGATGATGTGGATCGACTCGGCCTCGAGCGTGTCGAGGTCCGAAAGCTCGATCGCGGCCGTGCGCACTGCGTGGTCTCCTCCATCAGCGTCTGATCTTACCAGCTCGCGGGCAGCGGCAGCCGCCGAGCGCGCTAGTTGATCCCGCACTCGGTCTTTGCGATGCCGGCCCAGCGCCCGTCGCGGGAAGAGCCGCCTGGTCCGACCGGCTGGGTGCAGTGCGTGCAGCCGATCGACGGGTAGCCGTGATCATGGAGCGGGTTGTAAGGGAGGTGGTGCTCACGGATGTAGTTCCAGACGTCGCGCTCGGACCAGTCCGCAATCGGATTCAACTTCCAGAGGTTGAATTTCTTGTCCCAGCCGAACTTCGGGGTCTTGGCCCGAGAGGCGGAGTCTCCGCGGCGGACGCCGGCGACCCAGCAGTCTACGGAAGAAAGTGCCCTCCGCATCGGCTCGACCTTGCGCAAACCACAGCACGAATCGGGGTCGCTCTTCCAGAGCTCGTCGCCGTACTCGGCGGCCTGCTCCTCCAGCGTCAGGTTGTGGAAACGGTCGAACTCGATCCCCAGCGCCTCCCCGAGGCGGTCGCGGGTCTCGTAGGTCTCCGGGAAGAGGACGTCGGTGTCGAGGTAGAAGAAGCGCGCGTCGGGGTTGACCGTGCTCGCCAGGTGCGCCGTGACCGAGCTCGTTTTCTGGAACGAGCAGGCGATGTAGTGGTCGGTCCCGAACTGCTCGAACATCCACTCCAGCGCCTCGTGGGCGGAGCGGTCCTCGAGCTCGGCGGCCACGGCCTCGTGGTCGAGGTCGGTGATTGTCGGCACGGTGCCGGAGAGGGTGATCGGCGGTGGCTTCATCGCGGGTTGGCGCGAGCTAGATCGCGCACTCCCCCTCGCCGCGCTCGACTTTGTACGGGCTGGAGCGGTTCCAGTCGATGAACTGCTGCATCGTCTCGAGGCTGAACTCGGCCGGCATCGTCAGGTCCTTGACGATCGCTTCGAAGCTCCCGGCCCCGGTGCGCTCGGCGAAGGCGTTGAACTCCTCGCCCTCCTCGCGCTCGGACTCGTAGAGCTCGATCCAGCGCTCGACCGCCTCCGGCACCCGTTTGGCCGGGAGCCGTGATTTCAGGCGGGTGCCGAAGATCACCTCGCCGCCCTCGTAGTTGCCGCCGATGTGCGGGATGTAGGCGGGGATCTGGCGCTCGCCGACTTTCAGCGAGGCGCCGTAGAAGCCGATGTTGGCGATGTGGTGCTGGCTGCAGCCGTTGGGGCAGCCGCTCATCTTGATGTGGATCTTCTTGGTCAGCGAGTCGGTGATCTCCATCGACTCGATCCGCTCTTTGACCGCCTTGTTCAGCCCCATCGAGCTGGCGATGCCGAGTTTGCAGCTGTCGGTGCCGGGGCAGCTGACGACGTCGCTGATCTCGCGGGCGCCGGCCTCGGCCAGCCCCAGCGCGTCGAGCTGCTGCCAGACGTCGTAGAGCGACTCGTCGCGGACCCAGCGCAGGACGAAGTTCTGCTGCACGGTGCTGCGGGCGTAGCCGCCGGTGTGCTCGCGCATGATCGTGGCGAGGCCGCGGAACTGCTCCGGGCTGAGGTCGCCGCGGGTGATCTTCACCTCGACCGTGGAGTAGCCCTCCTGGCGCTGCGCCTGGACGTTGCCCTCGAGGAAGCGCTCGAACTCGGAGCGGTCGCCGTTGGGCGAGGCGGTCGCGGGCGGCTTCGCGGGCGCGCCGGCCTCCTCGTCGTCCTCGTAGCGCAGGCGCTCGACCAGCTCGGCGTCGAAGCCGCGCTCTGCCACCCAGTCGCCCTGCAGCTCCTCGTCGACCTGCTCGCGGAAGGCGTCGATGCCGATCTTGTCGACCAGGACCTTGATCCGGGCGCGGGCGCGGTTGACGCGCAGCCAGTCCTGGCGGTCGAAGATCCGCAGCACGGCCTCGGTGACCTTCATGTAGTCGCCGTTGTCGGCCTCGACGAACTCGTACAGCGTCGGGGCGACGCGGGCCATGATCGAGGTGCCGCCGCCGACCCGGATCTCGAAGCCCTTGACCCCGTCCCTTTCGCGGGCGAGGAAGGCGATGTCGTGGATGCCGCTGATCGCGCGGTCCTCGTCGGAGCCGGTGAAGGAGGTCTTGATCTTGCGCGGCATCAGCTGCGTGGTGGGGTGGCGGACGAAGTAGCGGATGTAGGCGCCGGCGTAGGGCGTCGGGTCGAAGACCTCGTCGGGGGCGACGCCGGCCCAGGGGTCGCCGGTGACGTTGCGCATCGTGTTGCCGCAGCCCTCGCGCGAGGAGAGGCCGGACGGCGCGATCTCCCGCAGCAGCGACTCCATGTCACGCAGCGGCACGTGGTGGATCTGGATGTTCTGGCGGGTGGTGACGTGCCCCTTGTTCAGCGGCGCGTATTTCTCCACCACGCTGGCGAAGGCGTCCATCTGGTCGGGGGTGACGCCGCCGAACGGCAGCTTCACGCGGACCATCTGCACGCCGGGCTGGCGCTGGCCGTAGACGCCCTGTTTGAGCCGGAAGCCGATGAACTGGTCTTCCGGCAGGCGCTCGGCGAGAAACTCCTCCGCTTCGCTTTCGAAATCGTCGAACTCGCGCTCAATGATCGGGATGATGTGCCCGGGGACGTTGGCGTAGGACTCCGGGTTCTCCAGCGTCCCGACCCGGCCTTTGCCCTTCTGCTCCTTGTTCTCCGCTACGGCAAGCTCCATGCAGAGGAAAATAGCAAAACCTGACAGGGATTCAGGTATTTATTTCGGAATCTCTTTTCCGCGTGCCTGGAGGATGGCTGCGGCCTCGCCCGACTCGGCCACGTAGCCGCCCTCGGGAGCGAGCGGCAGGCCCGCCTCGTTCCAGCCGACGATGCCCTCGCTGAGCTTCATCGCCTCGTAGCCGGCGTCGGTCAGGGCGGTCGCGGCCATGGTCGAGCGGTTGCCGCCGCGGCAGTAGAGGACCACGGGCCGCTCCTTGTCGATCTCACCGGCGCGCGCGGCCAGCTCGTCGAGCGGCAGGTGGGTCGCTCCGGCGATGTGCCCCACCTCCCACTCGTGCTCGACCCGCACGTCGATCAGCTGCGCGCCCTCGTCGATCAGCTTCTGGGCCTCGTCGCGCGAGACCTCTCTCCCCGCCTCGTCGCTCATCAGTCGATGTCCGTCCCCTCGATCAGGAAGGCGACCCGCACGTGGGCCCGGTACTCGTCCAGGTTCTCGCCGCGGATCCCAGTCGAGACGATGTCGACGGCGCGGATGTTGCGCAGCGTGCCCTGAGCCTGGCTCAGCGCCTGTTTCGCCGCGTCGTCGGTCGAGGTTTTCGAGCTCCCGACCAGCTCGATGATTTTCACGACAGCCATTTCGATCCTCCTTCTAGATCCTGCCCGGTCTCCTTGGCGCTGACCCCCTCGACCAGCGCCGCCTGCTGCCACCTGTCGACAGCCGCGGGCGCCTCTCCCGCGCTCCCGCTGAACTCCGACTCGAAGCGCGCGATCGCCGCCGCCACGGCGGCTGCCTCGTCTCCGCTTGCGGTCTTGCGGGCCACGGGACAAGCCTAGTCAAGAGACTCGGCCGTCAGCGGCCGAGCTGGCGCCGGCGCTGCGCGAGGTGGGCGGCGACGGCGCTTCGATCACCTGCTCCGGTTCGCGGTCCAGGCGAGGCCCGGTGACCCGAATCATCTCCACCCCCTTCAGCTTCAGGTCCTCCTGCCGCAGCCGATCGCCCTCGAACGCCGCGTGCGAGCCGTGCGTCTCGTAGACGTCGAGTTCGACCGCGAAGCGCTCGTCCGACCAGTAGGCGTCGAGCAGCGCAGCCGAGCTTGGAGCGCTGAGGCGGATCCTGGCGCAGAGCAGGCAGGCCCGCCGCACTAGCCAGCGCCGGGAAGGTGGCCAACGCGGTCGAGCAGCTCGAAGGCGACAAGATCGAAATGGCCCGACTCCTCGGCCCGATACGATGGCAAGTGCCCGCCGGGCAGCTTGCGGCAGCTGCCGGCGATGGGTGCCCGACGGCGCTCGCACGTCGTTCTACGCGCGCGTCGAATCGCCGAACCCTCGAGCCGCGTCCGAGCCGGGCAGGGGACAGCGTCGCCGCCAGGTCGAGAAGGGTCCGAGCGAGATTCGTGACCGGGATGTCCTCGACAACCCACCGATCGCGCGCTGGCAAGTCAGCGAAGTGAACGACGAAGGGCCGCCTGGCCCGGCGCGGCGTCGGCACCGTCACGTGAATCGTCCCCGGTCGGTTGCGGAGCAGTCCCCAGAGCCAGCCAGCCGAGAGATGGCTGGCAACGGCGGGCCGAGCCGCCAGGACCGCCGCCATGCAGCGCGCCTCCCAGGTCAACCGCTCATCGCCGACGGCGTAGACCCCACGGTGGATCCGTCGCAGCCGTCCCACCCGGTTCGCCTTGGACGCCGAGTTCCGCCCATAGCCCAACCGCTTCAGCTGGCGCGTCGAAACCACCCCGTGCTGACGCGTCGCCAACTCCAGCAGGGGGTGATGCCGTCCGTCCTCATGACGTTTGTAACCCACAGGGATACAAAGGACAAACGGAGGCTGGATTCTCCCCCCGGCGCGGGGGGTTACGTCGGGGTCTGAGCCCTCGTCAGCCGTTGAGGCCCGGCACCGGGGTGCCGTGTTTGACGATCGAGCAGTTGTAGGGCTCGGGGTCGAAGCGGTCGGTGAGGGCGCGGCCGGCGGGGGTGCCGGTGCCTTTGGTCATCCCTTTGCCGTGGAGCGAGATGCGCGGTATCGCTGGCTTCTTGTGCGGCGGGGTGCCGCGGCCGCACTGGATCGCGAAGTCGCGGACGCCGTCGCGGGCGTCGATCACGTCGTCGCCGCCGTTGCCGATGAAGACGTCTTCGCCGGGCTGGCCGAGCATGCTGTTGGCGCGGCCGTCGCCGATCAGGACGTCCCAGTCGAAGGAACCCTCCATGTCCTCGTTGGTGCGGGAGAGGTGGACGCTGTCGCAGCCCTTGATCTCGTCGATCCAGGCGGCGTGTTTGGGGAAGGAGATGATCAGCAGGCCGGGGTGCGCCTGGGTCTCGGCGAAGGAGGCGTCGTCGCGGCCGGGGCCGCCGACGATGGCGCCGCCGGCGCAGCCGCCGCCGGCCGCCAGCAGGTCGCCGTTGCCTTCCCCGTAGAGGTAGGTCGGGCCCGGGAGGCCGCCAACCAGGCCGTCGGCGCCAGCGCCGCCGTAGAGCTTGTCGGCGCCGGGGCCGGCCTCGATCAGGTCGTCCTCGGGGCCGGCGTGGATCTCGTCGTTGCCGCGGCCGCCGGCGAAGCGGGAGCTGCCGACCGCGAGCAGCGAGCCTTCGACCCGCAGCTTGTCGGCACCGGGGCCGAGGTCGGCCATCAGCCAGAGGCCGGGGCCGCCGGCGGGGCAGGAGATCTGGTTGACGGCGTGCGGCGGGTGGATGCAGCCGGGGCCGCCGGCCAGCGGCTTGGTCGCGGTGACGCTGAAGGTGTTGGAGACTTCGTCGAAGGCGACGTCGAGGTTGTCGGAGCCGGCGCCGCCGACGATCTGCAGGCCGGCGCCGCCGCTGGCCCGCGGGTTGAGGGCGACGTAGGCGGAGCCCTTGGGCGGCTTTTCCCTGCCGCAGGAGAGGGCGCCGCCCTGCGGCGCCCCTTTGCAGCCGTCGCGGCCCTGGCCGCCCTGCAGCGTGTCGGGACCGCCACCGCCGGTCAGCTTGTCGTCGCCGGGACCGCCGTCGATCGTGTTGCCCTGGCCGTTGCCGATCAGGGTGTCGCGGAAGGCCGAGCCTTCGATGCTCTCGAAGCCGAACAGCTTGTCGTGGCCGTCGCCGTAGGCGCGGTGGCGGGCCAGCGAGGCCCAGACGCCGGTGCCGTTGGCGGCGGCGACGTCGGTGGCAAAGGAGGCGATGTCGCCCTTGCCGGCGCCGCCGGACATGCGGTCCCAGCCGTAGTCGCCGTGGACCAGGTCTTCGTTGCCGGCACCGCCGTTGACGATGTCGATGCCGAGGTCCCCGGCGACCTCGTCGCCGGCGCCGGCGCCGCCCACGACCTTGTCGTCGCCGAGGTCGCCGATCGCGCGGTCGCCGTCGCCGGCGCCGCCGTCGACCTCGTCGTTGCCGCGGCCGCCGTGGATCAGGTCGGAATCGGGCCCGCCGCAGATCAGGTCGTTGCCGAGGCTGCCGAGGATCGTGTCGTTGCCGCGGCCGCCCCAGATCACGTCGCGCTCGGGGGTGCCGCGGATGAAGTCGTCGCCGTCGGTGCCGACGATCTTCGCCTGGCGGCCGTGGCAGATCGGCGTTTCGATCGTCGTGTTCGTCTCCGCGACGGCGCTGACCGCGAACGCGGCAAGCGCCAACAGCGCTAGAGCGATGACCCCCCGGAACCGGCTCACGCAGCTGATCGTATGTCAGGCGCTGCGGATCAGCTTCTTGTTGACGAACTCGTCGGCCCCGTAGCGGCCCAGCTCGCGGCCGAAGCCGGAGCGCTTGAAGCCGCCGAACGGCAGCTCGGGACTGTCGGCGCCGACCAGGTTCACGTAGACCATCCCGGCTTCGATCCTGTCGGCGACCCGCTCGGCCTGGTCCTCGTCGGTGGTCATCAGGTAGGAGCCGAGCCCGAACGGAGTCTGGTTGGCGAGGTCGACCGCCTCGTCCTCGGAGCCGACCCGGTAGACCTGCGCGACCGGCCCGAAGAACTCTTCCTGCGAGGCCTCGTCGCCGGGCTCGATCCCGGCGAGGATCGTCGGTTCGAAGAAGTTGCCGTCGCGCTGGCCGCCGACCACGACCTCCGCCCCGTTTTCGATCGCCCGCTTGACCTGGTCCTCGAGACGGTCGGCCGCCGACTCCGAGGAGAGCGGGCCGACCGCGGTGTCCTCGGCGGTCGGGTCGCCCGGCTTCGCCGCCGCGAACCTCTCGCGCAGCTTCTCGACGAACTCGTCGTAGAGGTCGTCGGCGACGATGAAGCGCTTGGCCGCGTTGCAGGACTGGCCGGTGTTGTCGAGCCGCGCTTCGGCCGCCGCCTCGGCGGCGCCGTCGAGGTCGTCGGTGCCGAGCAGGATGAAGGGGTCGGAGCCGCCGAGCTCGAGCACGACCTTCTTCAGGTTGCGCCCGGCAGTGGCGGCGACGGCGGCGCCGGCGCGCTCGGAACCGGTGACCGAGACGCCGTGCACGCGCGGGTCGGCGATCACCCACTCGATCTGCTCGTTGCTGGCGTAGACGTTCTCGTAGGCCCCGTCGGGGAAACCGGCGTCATCGAACATCTGCTGCATCGCCTCGGCCGATTCCGGGCACTGCGGCGCGTGCTTGAGCAGGATCGTGTTGCCGATCACCAGGTTCGGCCCGGCGAAGCGGGCCACCTGGTAGTAGGGAAAGTTCCAGGGCATGATCCCGAGCAGGACGCCGAAGGGGCTGCGGCGGATCAGCGCCGTGCCCTCGCCGTCGAGCAGATCGATCGGCTCGTCGGCCATCAATTTCTCGGCGTTGTCGGCGTAGAAGCCGTAGATTTCGCCCGCGAAATCTACCTCCATCAGGGCCTGCTCGATCGGCTTGCCCATCTCGCGGACGATGATCTCGGCCAGCTGCTGGCGGCGCTCGGAGTGCAGCTCGCTGACCTTCCTCACCAGGGCGGCGCGCTCCGCCACGGGGGAGGAGCTGGGCCAGGTTCGGGAGGCCTCGTCGGCCCGCCCGATCGCGGCGCGCAGCTCGTCGTCGCCGATCTGCGGGTACTCCTTGATCGTCTCGCCGGTGGCTGGGTTGACAACCGCGTAGCTGCTCATTCGCTTCCTCCCGTGGATGCTGGGTTCAAGGATCGGTCGAGGCCCAGCGCCTCCTCGACCGCTACGTAGTCCATGCCTACCCCCTCCGCCACCGCCCGATGCGTGACCTGGCCGGCGGCGACGTTGACACCCGGCCGCAGCCCGGGGTCGCGCTCGATCGCGGCGGCGACGCCGTGGTCGGCGAGCGCGATCGCGTAGGGCAGGGTGGCGTTGGTGAGGGCGTGGGTGGAGGTGATCGGGACCGCGCCGGGCATGTTGGCGACGCAGTAGTGGGTGATCCCGTCGACCTCGAAGGTGGGGTCGCGGTGGGTGGTCGGGCGCGAGGTCTCGAAGCAGCCGCCCTGGTCGATCGCCACGTCGACGAGGACCGAGCCGGGCTTCATCAGCGCCAGCTGCTCGCGGTGGACGACATAAGGGGCACGGGCGCCGTGGACGAGCACGGCGCCGATCACCAGGTCGGCCCGCGGCAGCATCTCCTCGACCGCCAGCGTGGTCGAGTAGACGGTCGAGCAGCGGCCGCCGAAGGTTACGTCGAGCTCGCGCAGGCGGTCGATCGAGCGGTCGAAGACGAAGACGTCGGCCTCCATCCCGATGGCGATGAAGGCGGCGTTCATGCCGACCACGCCGCCGCCGATCACCATCACGTTGGCGGCGGCGACGCCGGGGACGCCGCCGAGCAGGATCCCGCGCCCCCCCAGCGGCTTCTCCAGCATGAAGGCGCCGGCCTGGGTGGCGATCTTGCCGGCGATCTCGCTCATCGGCGCCAGCAGCGGCAGCCGCCCGTGGGCGTCCTCGACCGTCTCGTAGGCGATGCAGGTGGCGCCAGACCGGCAGAGGGCACTGGTCTGCTCCGGGTCCGGCGCAAGGTGGAGGTAGGTGAAGAGGAGCTGTTCGGGCCGCAGCATCTCGATCTCCTCCGGCTGCAGCTCCTTGACGTGGAGGATCATCTCCACCGCCTCGAAGACAGCGGCGGCGTCGGCGACGATCCGCGCGCCCTGGGCCTCGTAGTCGGCGTCGGCGATCGCGCTGCCGTCCCCCGCCCCGGCCTCGATCAGGACCTCGTGGCCGTGCTCGGACATTTCGCGCACCCCGGCCGGGGTGACGGCGACGCGGTACTCGTCGGCCTTGATCTCGGTCGGGACGCCGATCCTCAAGCGATCAGCTCCCGCGCCCGCAGCGCCAGCCAGAACTCGATCCGGTCGTGGGCGCGCGAGAGGTCGCGCCCGGTCAGCTCCTCCACCTTGCGCATCCGGTAGCGCAGCGTGTGCCGGTGGCAGTAGACCTGGCGCGCCGCTTTCTCCCACTGGCCGTTCTGCTCGATGAAGGCCTCGAGCGAGCGCAGCAGCTCGCCGCCGTACTCCTGATCGCCCTGCTCGATCGGGCCGAGGACGCTTTCGCAGTAGAGGTCCAGGGCCTCGTCGTCCTGGATCGAGAGCAGCAGGGTGAAGGCGCCGAGGTCGCGCCAGGAGGCGACCTCCGGGGCGTTGCCGTTATTGAGGGAGGTCGCTTCCAGGGCACAGCGGGCCTCGTGGAAGGAGTGGCGCAGCTGCTCCGGCGGGGCCGGGCGGCTGGCGGCGACGCGGACCCCGCGGCGTTCGTGGCTGAGCGCCCGGCGGGCGTCGGCGGCGACGTCGATCGGGTCGCGGTCGGCGGCGTCGACGACGGCGCAGAGCAGCTCGCGGCCGCCGACCGAGTGCGGCGCGACCACGGCGGGGCAGGCGTCGGCGGCGAGAGCGCGTTCCAACGCTCCCACGGCGGCGGCGGGGTGCTCGAGGGAGAAGACGAGCACCGCCGCTTCGTCGCCGATGTTGAACGGCTCCAGCCGCCGGCGCAGCTCGGTCGCCTCCATGCGCCCGCCGAGGGCGCCGGCGAGGACGTCGCCGGCGAGCCGGCGCTCGGTCTCACGCGCGACCCGGCGGCGCATCAGCTCCAGGGCGACGACGGCGACGGCCTGCTGCAGGATCAGCCGCTCGAAGTCGCCGAGGCCGCCGGAGTCGCGGACGATCACCACCCAGGCCTGCGGCGGTCCGCCCCCGGGCGAGATCACCGGGTGGGCCAGCGCCCGCCCGGCCACCGACGGGTGCGCCGGCACGAAGGGGTGGCCGTCGCCGGCGTGTGTGAGCGCCTCTTTGCGGATCGCCCCGATCGCGTCGGCCGAGAGCTGGCGACGGAAGCCGCGCCCGGCGAGGCGCTCGCCGCGACCGTCGAGGACGGCGACGGTGCCGCCGACGGCGGAGGCGATCGTCGCCGCGATTTCCTCCAGACCGCGCTCCTCCAGGACCAGCCGCTCGAGCCGGCGCTGTACGGCGATGCCGCGCTGCAGCACCTCGTACTGCTCGTTGACGAGTTTGGCGAAGGCTTTCTCGGTGATGGCGATGAACGGCGTCGAGTAGGGCACCTCGAACAGCGGGAAGTCCCGTTTCTCCGCCTCCTCGACCAGCGCTTTCGGCAGTTTGCGGTGGTTGAAGCCGGTGCCGAAGCCGAGCCCGGCGAGGTTGCTGTCGGCCAGCAGGCGGACGAAGGAGCGCTGTTTGGCGGCGCTGTCGAGGGGGATCCCGGTGGTCAGCATCAGCTCGCCGCCGGAGAGCCACGGGGTCGGGTCCTCGAGCTCGGAGATATGGACCCAGCGGACCGGCGCGGCCGCGGCCTCGGCCCCGGCCGCCAGGTCGAGGTCGAGTTCGTCGAGCAGGCTCTGGACGGTGAGCAAGCCAGCCCCTATCGGACGACCTGCTCCCAGGCCTCGCTGAGCACGCCCCGCAGCACGTCGTGGATCTCTTCGAACTGCTCGGTGTCGGCGATCAGCGGCGGCGCCAGCTGCACCACGGGGTCGCCGCGGTCGTCGGCGCGGCAGATCAGCCCTCGCTTGTAGAGCTCGCCGGAGAGGAAGCCGCGCAGCAGCCGCTCGGACTCCTCGTCGTTGAAGCTCTCTTTCGTCTCCTTGTCTTTAACCAGCTCGACCGCGTGGAAGTAGCCGGCGCCGCGCACGTCGCCGACGATCGGCAGGTCGTGCAGCGTCTCCAGCATGCCGCGGAACTCGTCCTCCTTGGCGAGCACGTGGCCGCAGAGGTCCTCGCGCTCGTAGACGTCGAGGTTGGCCATGGCGATCGCGGCGGCGATCGGGTGGCCGGCGAAGGTGAAGCCGTGGGCGAAGGAGGCGTCGCCTTCCATGAACGGCTCGGCGACCCGGTCGGAGGCGATCACCCCGCCCATCGGCGCGTAGGCCGAGGTCAAACCCTTGGCGACGGTGATCAGGTCGGGGACGTAGCCGAAGCGTTCGCAGCCGAAGTAGTGGCCGAGCCGGCCCCAGGCGCAGATCACCTCGTCGGAGATCATCAGCACGTCGTAGCGGTCGCAGATCTCGCGCACCTGCTGGAAGTAGCCGTCGGGCGGGACGAAGCAGCCGCCGGCGTTCTGGACCGGCTCGAGGATCACCGCGGCGACCGTCTCCGGCCCCTCGAAGACGATCCGCTCCTCGATCGCGTCGGCCGCCCAGGTCGGCTCGCGCTCGGTCGGCCAGCGGTAGACGTTGGTGTTGGGGACGTGGCAGCCGCCCGGCGTCAGCGGCTCGAACTGACTGCGCAGCTCGGTGATGCCGGTGGCCGAGAGCGCCCCCAGCGAGGTGCCGTGGTAGGCGACCTCGCGGGCGATCGTCTTGTGCTTCTGCCCTTTGCCGTGCATGCGGTGGAAGTTGCGGGAGAGCTTGATCGCCGACTCGACCGCCTCCGAGCCGCCGGAGGTGAAGAAGACGCGGTTGAGGTCGCCGGGGGCGAGCTTGGCGATCCGCGCCGCCAGCTCGATCGCCCGCGGGTGCGCGTAGCTCCAGAGCGTGTAGAAGTCGAGCTCTTCGACCTGGCGCGCGGCCGCCTCGCCGTACTCGGTGCGGCCGTGGCCGGCGTTGACGCAGAAGAGGCCGGAGAGGCCGTCGAGGTAGCGGTTGCCGTGGTCGTCATAGACGTAACAGCCCTCGGCCCGGGTGATGATCGGGATCTCGTGGTCGGGGCCGTAGGGGCCCATCCGCGAGAAGTGCATCCAGAGATGGCGCTTGGCGAGCTCCTGGAGCCCGGTATCGACTGGGGCCTGCGACGACGCGGTGGCCATTCCGCTCTCCTCTCGTGCTACGACGATATGGATAACGCTAGCCCCAGAATGGCACAGACGCAAGTGGTCATTGGGTCAAGTCCTGGGACTCGACTTGTACATAAGGTACAAGTGAGGACTGTGCTTTTGGGACATTCGCCACTTGCGCCCCGCTCCGCCGGGGCTTACGGTCGCTGAATGGAGGCCTCCACCCACGGCGTCGAAGACAAGGGCCTGAAGAAGAACGCGATCGGGTTCGTCTCCAGCATCGTCATCGGCGTCGCCTCCACCGCCCCGGGCTACAGCCTCGCCGCCACCCTCGGCTTCGTCGCCGCCGCCGTCGCCCTGCAGTCGCCGGCAATCCTGCTGATCAGCTTCATCCCGATGTTCCTCGTCGCCGGCGGCTACTACTACATGAACAAAGCCGACCCGGACTGCGGCACCAGCTTCTCTTGGGTGACCAAGGCGATGGGCCCGCAGCTCGGCTGGATCGCCGGCTGGACGATCGTCGTCGCCGACATCATCGTCATGGCCAACCTGGCGCAGATCGCCGGCCTCTACACCTACGAGCTGTTCGGCTGGACCGCGGCGGCGGAATCGACCGCGGCGGTGACCGCGATCGGGGTCGTCTGGATCGTGATCATGACCTCGATCGTGGTGATCGGGATCGAGCTCTCGGCCCGCACCCAGGTCGGTCTGCTGGCGGCCGAGATCGTCACCCTGGCCCTGTTCGCCATCGTCGCCCTGGTCAAGGTCTACAGCGGCGACGCCGCGCCGGGGGCGGTCGACCCGAGCCTCTCCTGGATCAACCCGTTCTCGCTCAGCGCCAGCGAGATCTCGGCCGGGATGTTGCTGGCGGTCTTCATCTACTGGGGCTGGGACACGACCGCCACGGTCAACGAGGAGACCGAAGACTCGAGCGAGGCGCCGGGCAAGGCGACCGTGGTCAGCACCCTGATCCTGCTCGGCGTCTACCTCGTCGTCGCCGTCGCCGCCCAGGCCTACGGCGGCGTCGAGGGGCTGATCGCGGAACCGGAAGACGTGCTCAGCCACCTCGGCACCGAAGTCTTCGGCTCGCCCCTGGACAAGATCCTGATCATCGCCGTGCTCACCTCGGCGGCGGCGTCGACGCAGACGACGATCCTGCCGACCGCGCGGACGACGCTCTCGATGGCGCGCGCCCACGCGATGCCCGGCAGCCTCGGCAAGGTCCACCCCCGCTTCCTCACCCCGCACGTCTCGACGATCCTGATGGGGACGCTCTCGATCCTCTGGTACGTCGGCCTGACCCTGGTCAGCGAAGACATCCTCTTCGACTCGCTCGCCGCCCTCGGCCTGATGATCTCCTTCTACATCGGCCTCACCGGCTTCGCCTGCGCGGTCTACTACCGGCACGAGCTGACCCGCAGCATCAAGAACTTCTTCTTCATCGGCGTCGGCCCCGCCTTCGGCGGCGCGATCCTCTTCTACCTGCTGGTCAAGAACGCGATCGAACTCTCCGACCCCGCCAACTCGGAATCAGGCGACTCCTGGCTCGGAATCGGGCCGCCGCTGCTGATCGCCGTCTTCTTCCTCCTGCTGGGGATCGTGCTCATGTTCGTCCAGTGGCACAAGTTCCCGGCCTTCTTCCGGCGCAAGCCGGAGGTCGTCCCGGCCGGCTTCCTCGAGGGCGAAGCGCCGCCGCCCGAACCCACCGGTGCCAGCGAGAAGGAGGTGCCGTGATGGGCCAGATCGTGGTCGGATACGACGGCTCGGCCTGCGGCGACGCGGCTCTGGCCTCGGCGCTCGGGATCGCCGCCGAGCTGAGCGACCAGGTCACGGTCGTCTTCGGCTACGCCCCGCCCGGCCTCTGGGGCGGCGAGATCGCCGAACACGAGGAGGCGATCGAGGAGCTGGGCGAGAAGGTGATGGCGAAGGCGAAGCAGCAGGCGGCCGAACAGGGGGTCGAGATCGACGCCCAGCTGGTGCGCAAGCGCGCGGCCGAGGCGCTGATCGAGGTCGCCGAGCAGCGCCAGGCGCGGATGATCGTCGTCGGCAGCTTCGGCGACCCGCCGCTGAAGGGGATGATCCTCGGCTCGACCCCGAACAAGCTCCTGCACATGTCCGAGCGCCCGGTCCTGGTCGTCCCCGCCTGACGTGGCCGCCCCGCGGCTGCCCAACTACATCGGCGGTCACTGGGTCGACGCCGAGGGGGTCGAGACCCTGGCCGACGTCGATCCGGCCAGCGGCGAGGAGCTGGCGCGGGTGCCGCTCTCCGGCGCCGCCGAGGTCGCGGCCGCGGTGGCGGCGGCGCGGGCGGCGCAACCGGGCTGGCGGGCGCTGCCGCCGCAGCGTCGGGCAGCGGCGATCCTGCGGCTGCGCGAGGAGCTGCTGGCGCGGCGCGAGGAGCTGACGCGGCTGGTCAGCGTCGACATGGGCAAGACGCTGGCCGACGCCGACGGCGAGGTCGGGCGCGGACTGGAGTCGGTCGAGGCGGCGGCAGCGATCCCGCACCTGCTCAAGGGCGAGACCCTGGAGGGGGTGGCGGCGGGCGTCGACGTCGAGTCGGTGCGCCAGCCGGTCGGCGTCGTCGCCGCGATCACCCCGTTCAACTTCCCGGCGATGATCCCGCTCTGGTTCCTCCCCTACGCGCTCGCCTGCGGCAACTCGTTCCTGCTCAAGCCCTCCGAGCTCGACCCGCGGCCGGCGGCGCTGATCTCCGCCGCGGTGCACGCGGTCGAGGAGATCCCGCCGGGGGTCTTCAACCTCGTCCACGGCGGCCACGACGCGGTCGACGGCCTGCTTGAGCACCCGGGAATCGACGCGATCTCCTTCGTTGGCCAGGCGAAGACGGCGCGGATGGTCGCCGAGCGCGGGGTCGCCGCCGGCAAGCGGGTGCAGGCGCTGGGCGGGGCGAAGAACTCGCTGGTGGTGATGCCCGACGCCGACCTCGAGCGGGCGCTGCCGGCGATCATGGGCTCGGCCTTCGGCGCCGCCGGGCAGCGCTGCCTGGCCGGCTCGGTCTGCGTCGTCGTCGGCGCGGAGGCGCGGCGGGCGGAGCTGCGCCAGGCGCTGGTCGCGGCGGCGGCGGAGCTGCGGCTGGGGGCCGGCGCCGATCCGGAGACCGACGTCTGCCCGCTGGTCTCGGCGGCGGCGCGCGAGCGCGTGGTCGCGGCGATCGGCCGGGCCGAGGAGGCGGGCGCGGAGCTGCTGCTCGACGGCCGAGGCGAGGCCGGCCCGGCGGGGACGCTGCTGGGCCCGAGCATCGCCGTCGCCACCGACCCCGAGTCCGAGCTGGCGCGCGAGGAGCTGTTCGGCCCACTGCTGACTCTGATCGAGGTACCCGACCTCGACGCCGCGATCAAGTTCGTCAACGGCTCCCGCTACGGCAACGCCGGCGCCATCTTCACCCGCTCCGGGGCGGCGGCCCGCCAGTACCGCTACGAGGTCGAGGCGGGGATGCTCGGCGTCAACGTCGGCGTCCCCGCCCCCGTCGCCTGGTTCCCCTTCTCCGGCTGGAAGGACTCGATCGACGGCGACCTCCACGCCAACGGGACCGATGCGGTCGAGTTCTATACGCGGAAGAAGGTCGTGACTACGCGGTGGTGAGGACGGCGTGGGTCGATGGCTGGCGGCGCGCGATGCCTGCGTCGGGGGACGCCGTGACCACGGCATCTTCGGAGTGGCTACCGGCCGATGTGGAAGCCGATCAGCTCGGGGACCTTGGCCAGCGCCGAGGCGAGCTTGGCGGGGGTGCGGCCTTCGCCCTCGGCCTGCTCCTTGCTCATGATCCCAGCGTGGATCGCGCTGCCGCCAATCCAGTGGAAGGGCTCAGGCGGGACGCGCTGCGGCGATGGGTCGACTATCTCCAGGCGCGAGTACTCATCGCGGCGGTCGAGGGCGAGCGAGGCGAGGGTGCGGCCAACCATGTGCGAGGGCCCGACGCCATTGCCGGTGTAGCCGGCGGCGGCAAAGGCACGGCCGCCGGCCAGGGGCACGACAACCGGGAGATGGGTCGGCGAGACGTCGATTGGGCCGCCCCAAGCGTGCGTGATGCGTCGACCCTCGATGCCCGGGAAATAGGCATGCAGCCGCTCAGCCGCCCGTGAGACGACCTCGGGATCGACCTCGACCCGGCCGCGCAGATGGCCTCCCAGCGAGATCCGCCCGCCGCCGAGACCGAAGACGATGCGCCCGTCCGGAGTGGTGCGGAAGTAGTGCAGCATCGTGCGGCAGTCGGTGATGCACTCGCCCCCGGTCCAGCCGACTTCCTCCAGTAGATCGGGTACAGGCTCGGTGAGGACGATGTGCGACGAGGTGATCGTGAGCCGGTTGCGGAGCGGCCCGTGCCGTGCCGTCGCGGCCCCACCGATCGCGACGACCGCGGCACTGGCCCGCACCATCCCACCGGGCGTGCGTGCCTCAACCCCGTCCGGCGCGTCGCGCAGCGCCCGCACCCGCGTCCGCTCATATATGGAGACGCCGCGCGCCCGCAGGCGCTCGCGCAGGCCCAACGCCAGGCGCGCCGGCTGCACCGTCGCCGAAGCCGGGTAGAAGGCGCCGGCGCGGAAAGCGGGTGAGCCGCAGCGGGCCGCCACCTCCTCCGGCGTCAACGGCTGCACGGCGCCGGCCTCGCCCAGCTCGCGACAGCTCGCCAGCGCCTCGCTCCAGATCTCATCCTGCGCCTCGGCGGTCGAGACCTGGAGGTAGCCACCCCGACGGAACCAGGCATCGACTCCCTCGGCCTCGCAGAACTCGCCGATCTCCCCCACCGCCCGCTCGGCGGCGTGAGCCACCGCCAGGGCTCCCGCATCCCCCCAGCGGCGCCGCATGTTCGGCAGCGAGAACCACATCACGTTGCAGAAGCCGCCGTTGCGGCCGCTGGGCCCGCGTCCGCAGGCGTCCGCCTCGAGCAGGACGACGCGGGCGTCGGGCTGCAGCTGGACGATGTGCCAGGCGGCCCAGAGGCCGGTGAAGCCGCCGCCGATGACGACGACGTCGGCCTCGCGGTCGCCGTCCAGCGGCGGAGCCGGCGCGACCGTTCCCGCCTCCTCCAGCCAGTAGCCGTGTGGCGTGTGCCTCATCCCTCCAAGTGTCGCGGACCGGCTCGGCGGGCGGCGTAGACTCGGGCTCGATGCCCGATTTCGATCAGGACTCGACTCCCTACGTCGATGCCCTGCTCGCCTACGCGGAGCTCGATCCCGGCCGCTTCCAGGTCCCCGGCCACAAGGGCGGGGCCGGCGCCGACCCGGCGCTGCGCGAGTTGGTCGGCGAGGTCGGCCTGCGCAACGACATCCCCTCGGTCACCGAGGGAGTCGACATCGGCCCCGAACCGACGCCGTTCCAGCAGGCGCAGCTGCTCGCGGCCGAGGCCTGGGGCGCGCGGCGGACCTGGTTCCTGGTCAACGGCGCCTCCCAGGGCAACCACGCGACCTGCATGGCGCTGGCCCATGGTGGCAACCGGGTCGTGGTCCAGCGCAACGTCCATTCCTCGGTGATCGACGGCCTCGTCCTCAGCGGGATGCGGCCGACCTTCGTGGCGCCGGAGCTGGACCCGGAGCTCGGAATCGCCCACGGGCTGACGCCGGAGTCGCTCGCGGCCGGGCTGGAGGAGACGCCGGACGCGATCGCGGCGATGGTCGTCTCCCCGACCTACTTCGGTGCCTGCGCCGACGTCGCCGCCCTGGCCGCGGTGGCGCACGAGCACGGGGTGCCGCTGGTCGTCGACGAGGCCTGGGGCGCCCACCTGCACTTCCATCCCGAGCTGCCCGCCGACGCGCTCGCCGGCGGCGCCGACCTGGTCACCTCGTCGACCCACAAGATCGTCGGCAGCCTCACCCAGGCGGCGATGCTGCACCTCGGCGAGGGCGGGCGCATCGACCCCGCCGTGGTCGACCGCTGCGTCAGCCTGGTCGAAACCACCAGCCCCAGCGGCCTGCTCACCGGCTCGCTCGACGCGGCCCGGCGCCAGGCCGCGGTCCACGGGGTCGAGCTGCTCGGCGAGACCCTGGCGGCGGTCGCCGCGACGCGCGCGGCGATCGGGCGGGTCCCCGGCCTGGCGGTGCTCGACGAGAGCATGGTCGGCCGCCCCGGCGTCGCCGGCTGGGACCCGCTGCGGCTCTCGATCGACGTGCGCGGGACCGGCTCGACCGGCTACCGGCTGGCCAAGACCGCCTTCTACACCAGCGGCCTCGACCTCGAGCTCTACTCCGAGAACGTGGTCGTGGCGATCTTCGGCGTCGGCGAGCCGGCCGCGGCGGCGGGCGGGCGCCTGGTCGCCGGTCTGCGCAAGGCGGTCGGCGAGATCGAAGCCGAGCCGGGGGCGCCGGACGAGAAGCTGATGCCGCCGCCTCCCTGGGGGGAGCTGGTGATGACCCCGCGCGAAGCCTTCCTCGGCCCGCAGGAGGTGATCCCCTTCGAGGCCGCCGCCGGTCGCGTCGCCGCCGAGGGCCTCGCCGCCTATCCGCCCGGCATCCCCAACGTCCTCCCCGGTGAGCGGCTCACCAGCGAGACGCTCGACTACATAAGAGAGAGCGTGGCGCACGGCGGCTACGTGCGCGGCGGCAGCGACCGCGAGCTGCGAACGCTGCGCGTCGCCCGCTGAGCCCTCACGTCCGTTTGTCCTTTGTAACCCCCTGGGTGACAAAGGACAAACGGTAGGCTCAGCCACGATGGCCAGCTTCGACGCGATCGCCGACCTGCCGCTCGAGATCGAGTCCTGCGAGTTCGAGGGGCTGGAGATCACGATGGGCGAGTTCGAACGGCTGACGACGATCGTCAAGCTGCGCGGCGGCGGCGAGGAGGGAGTCGGCGAGGACGTCGTCTACGACGCCGTCGACCACGTCGGCCAGCAGAGCCACGGCCCGCCGGCCGGCCTCGCCTTCTCCGGCACCTTCGCCGGCTTCTCCGAGCTGCTGGACGGGATCGACCTCTTCCCCGCCGGGCCGCCGGAGCGCAAGGAGATCTCCCGCGACTACCGCCGCTGGGCCTTCGAGTCGGCGGCGCTCGACCTGGCGCTGCGCCAGGCCGGGACCAACCTCGCGGCGGCGCTCGGGCGCGAGCCGCAGCCGGTCAACTTCGTCAACTCGATGCGACTTTCGACCAGCGCCGACGAGCCCTCGTCGATCGAGCCGCTGCTGTCCCGACTCGCCGTCTACCCGACCCTGCGCTTCAAGCTCGACCCCTTCAACGACTGGGACGACGAGCTGATCGCCGCCCTCGCCGCCACCGGCGCCGTCGACTCGCTCGACCTCAAGGGCTTCTACAAAGGGACCCCGGTCGACGTGATCACCGACCCGGAGCTGTACGCGAATCTGATCGAGACCTTCCCCGACGCCTGGCTCGAGGACCCCGACGTGACCGCGGAGACCAAGCCGCTGCTCGACCCGGTCTCCGAGCGGGTCACCTGGGACGCGCCGATCCACTCGATCGCCGACATCGAGGCGATGCCCTGGTCGCCGCCGAAGACGGTCAACGTCAAGCCCTCCCGCTTCGGTCCGATCCGCAACCTCTTCGCCGCCTACGACTACTGCGAGCAGCGCGGCATCGGCGCCTACGGCGGGGGCCAGACCGAGCTCGGTCAGGGCCGCGGCCAGATCCAGTACCTGGCCTCGATCTTCCACCCCGACACCCCCAACGACGTCGCCCCCGGCGGCTACAACGACCCCGCCCAGGCGACCGCGCCCGGCCTCCCCTCCAGCCCCCTACAGCCGGCGATCGAGCCCACCGGCTTCCGCTGGCGCGTCTGACCGGGCTCAGGCGGCCCTAACCGCTGCTTCGGCCGACCGAATCCGGGGTTTCGGCTACGTTGGGATTGCCCGTCCGCCGAAAAGGCCTGCAAGGCCCGCGACAAGGAGCTCCCGATGCCCGACAAGTCCTTCGCCGACGCTCTCAACGAGCAGATCGCCAACGAGTTCGCCGCCTCGCAGCAGTACGTCGGTGCCGCCGTCTATTACGACGCCGAGACCCTGCCGCGACTCGCCGCCTTCTTCTACCGCCAGGCGCTGGAGGAGCGCGAGCACGCGATGATGATGGTCCAGTACCTGCTCGACACCGGCGAGGCCGTCCACATTCCGGACATCAAGTCGGTGGAGACCACCTACGTCGACGGCAGTGAGCCGGTGAAGATGGCGCTGCAGCAGGAGAAGCGGGTCAGCGACGAGATCTTCTCCCTGTTCGAGCTGGCGCGCGAGCTCAAGGACTACCGGGCCGAGCAGTTCCTGCAGTGGTTCGTCAAGGAGCAGGTCGAGGAGGTGGCGCTGATGGGCGATCTGCTCAACGTGGTCGAGCGCTCGAAGGAGAACCTGCTGCTGGCCGAGGACTACATCGCCCGCGAGAACCTCGGTGAGGAGGGCTCGGACCCGACCGCTCCGCCGGCAGCCGGCGAGGGCTAGGCCGTTGCGGGCGGCCCTCGCCGCCGTGGCGGTCGCGGCGGCCCTCTTCACGGGCAGCGCCGCGGCGGCGCCGATTGGCGAAGTCGAGGACTTCGACGTCGGCTGCTCGCCCCGCGGGCTGATCTCCGGTCCGGGCGCGAGCATCTGGTTCACCTGCTTCCACAGCAGCAGCAAAGGCGGCCGCGGCAAGGTCGGCCTGATCACCCAGACGGGCAAGGTGCTGACCTTCGGGCAGGGCATCGACCCCAACAGCGAACCCCGGGAGCTGGTCGCCGGGCCCGACGGCAACGTCTGGTTCACGATCAACACCGGGATCAACCTGCTGCCGCGCCAGGAGCACCCGGCGGCGATCGGGCGGGTCGCCCCGAGCGGCCAGGTGACGACCTTCAGGGCGGGGCTGAGCGCCAAGGCGGTGCTGGGCGACATCGTCGCCGGGCCCGACGGCAACGTCTGGTTCACCGAGGGCGGCCGCGCGCCGGCGATCGGGCGCATCACTCCCAGCGGTGAGATCACCGAGTTCCGCGCCGGGCTCGGCGGCAACCCGGGGGCACTCGTCGCCGGACCCGACGGCAACCTCTGGTTCCCCGAGGCCGGCGGCACGATCGCGCGCATCACCCCCGCCGGGGCGATCTCCGAGTTCGGCCCGCCCGCGTCGCACAACGGCAGCGGCGGTGGAGTGCCGGCACTGGGCCCGGAAGGGAACCTGTGGCTGACCGGCGACTCTCAGCGGCCGGCGATCTTCCGCGTCGACCCGAGCGGAGCCATGACCGAGTTCAGCGCCGGGCTCAACCCCGCCGGCAACCTGCTCAGCCCGCTGGTCGCCGGCCCGGACGGGGCCTTCTGGTTCACGGCACGGGGCCAGATCCGCGGCGCCATCCCGGTGCTCTCGATAGCCCGCGTCACGCCGAGCGGCGAGATCACCGAGTTCAAAGACTGCCTGCACGAGGGCCCGCCCTTCACCGGCCCGGAGACGATCGTCGCCGGGCCCGACGGCAACCTCTGGTTCACCAGCGTCACCACCCGCAGCCTCCCCAATATCGGCACCCCGCCGGCGATCGGCCGGATCACCCCCAGCGGGGCAATCACCGAGTTCCGCGAAGGCGTCTTCGGCGATCCGAAGATGATCGTCGCCGGGCCCGATGGCGGCATCTGGTTCGCCGGCACCAGCGGCGAGTCGATCTCGCGGATCCAGCCCAGCGACCAGCCGGCCAACACCTTCCTGGTCGAGCGGGCGGGGCGGGCGAGCCGGGGCGGCGTCGCCAAGCTGCCGATCACGGTGCCCGGTCCCGGCCGGATCGAAGTCGAGCCGCGGGCGCTGCTCCTGCGCAAAGGCCACCAGCGCGAGCTGCCGCCGGCACCGAGCGAGGTCACGGCGACGGCCTGCGGCCTCGCCCAGCCGCTGCTGCAGGCGCGCGGCCCCGCCCGCGCCCAGCTGCGCAGAAAGGGTTCGGCCCGGATCGCGGTCCGGGTCACCTTCACGCCCGACGGCGGCGCCCCCTACAGCCGCGACGTGGTCGTCGGCCTGCGCCGCTGAGCCGGCGCCCCGGCGCCCAGCGCCCCCGGCGGGGTCCCGAGCCGCCACCACCCGCGCCCGCGCGCTAACCCAGCCAGCCGGCGCGTTTGCGCATCGTCTTGATGCGGCGGAACTCGGCGATGTCCTCGCGCAGGGCGGCGGGGGCCGGCGCCGGCAGGAAGCGGGCCGGCAGCGGCGACTCGGCGGCGGCGCCCTCGCGCGAGCAGACGCGGTAGGCGCGGGCGCCGCGACGGGCGGTCACCGCCGAGGGCGAGCTTTCGCCCTCCCAGAGCAGGCCGGCGTAGTCGTCGAGGCCGTAGCCGCCCGGCATCCCCTCGCCGACCGCGGCGAGGTAGGCGGCGCGGCGCTCGGGTTCGTTGTTGTAGTGGACGCAGAGGCTGCCGGCGAGCATCCCCAGCCCCGCCGCCGCCAGCGGCTTGCCCGAGGACTTGGTGATGCCGGCCTCGAACCAGCACATCGCGCCGGCGCTCTGGCCGGCGAGGACGATCCCGCGGCGCCAGGCGAGCGCGAGGATCGAGGCGATGTCGTGCGCCTCCCAGACCGCCAGCAGGTTGACCAGGCTGCCGCCGCCGACGTAGATCAGGTCCTGGGCGAGCAGGTGGTCGCGCAGCGCCATCGGCCGCCGTCCGAGCCGGAACAGGGAGACGTCGGAGGGTTCGCAGGGGCGCTCGCCGAAGGCGGCGTAGAAGCGCCCGATCTGTTCGGCGGTGTCGCCGCTGGCGGTCGGCAGGATGCAGATCCGCGGCCGCTCGCCGCCGCGCTCGCTGGCCAGCCGCAGCAGCAGCTCGCAGACCGCCCGGTCCGGCGGTTTCGAGCTGAAGTCGTGGCCGCCGAGGGCGAGGATGCGCCGCACCGCGGTCGCCCCCCCGGGCAGTGAGTCGCCGTTGCCGTTGGCCGTCGGCAACTCCATCAGGCGGCTACCGCGGTGGAGAGCGCCTCCGGGATCGGTGCGGACGGGACGACTCCACGGTCGCCGAGGAAGGTGGTGGCGATCCTCATCTCGACCACGCGCTGGCCGGCGACGTCGAGGCGGTAGCCGCGCGCCTCCGGCCGCGAGGCCACGACCCGGCTCAGCTCGGTGCCGGTGAAGTGCAGGGCGGCGCCGTCCTCGGCCGCGTAGCCCGCGCGCATCCCCTCGCGCAGGAAGTGGTGGTAGGACTCGCGCCGCTTCGAGCCGGCTTCGTAGTGGACGCAGTTGCTGAACGGCAGCAGGCCCATGCCCTCGAGCCGTTTCGGCGCCCCGTGGAAGCCGGTCACCGCCTCGGCGAACCAGCAGAGCGAGCCGGCCGAGAGGCCGCAGAGGACGACCCCGGCTTCCCAGGCCTCGCGCAGGATCGCGTCGATCCCGTGCGCCCGCCAGACCCCGAGCAGGCTGACGACGCTGCCGCCGCCGACGTAGATCAGGTCCTGGGAGAGCAGGTGCCGGCGCAGGTCCTCCGGCCCCTGCTCGCGGCGGAAGAGGGAGATGTGGGTGGCCTCGCAGCGGTGGGCGGAGAAGGCCCGGTAGAAGCGGACGATGTAGTGGTCGGCGTCGCCGCTGGCCGTGGGCAGGAAGCAGACGCGCGGCCGCTCCGCCTTGGCCAGGCCGAGCACGTAGTCGTCCAGCAGCGGGTTTCCCGACTCCATCGAGAAGCCACCGCCACCGAAGGCCACGATCTGGCGAGGTACGGTCTCCATGGATAGATGGTCGACCGAAACGGCCGCCGAGACGTTGTACAGCGGTCCGAAGTTTTGGGTAGCTCGCTCGCCCGCATGTACAGGCGGCGGCCGTGACGGCCGGCGGCATCCCGGCCGCGCGTTCGGCATCCGGCGACCGCATTCCGGCCGCGTTCCCAATCCAGCGCGGAAATATTAATTCGGTACTGAATCGTCCACAGATGGACGCTCGGGGTGTACAATCGCGTTTACCTAAACACCGCTG
This sequence comes from uncultured Solirubrobacterales bacterium, assembly GCA_963719435.1. Lineage (GTDB taxonomy): Bacteria > Actinomycetota > Thermoleophilia > Solirubrobacterales > 70-9 > VAYN01. Next base: position 31,533 of record OY970384.1, read on the forward strand.
TCTGAGTGAGGACTCCCGATGTCGCCCACCGCTTCCCAGAATAGAGCCAAATCCGAGGGCAACCCCGACGATCTTGGCGGCCTGATCGAGCGCGAACAGCTGCCGAGCGGGCGCTCCGACCTGCCGGAGCCGCTGGTCGCCCACTCCCAGCGCGAGCGGATCCTCGAAGGCATGGCCCAGGCCTGCGCCGCGAAAGGCTTCGGGGCGGCGACGATCGGCGACATCGTCGAGGCCGCCGGCGTCTCCCGCGCCACCTTCTACGAGCTCTTCAAGGACAAGGAGGACTGCCTCCAGGCCAGCATGGAGCTGTCGCTGGCCGACGCGATGGGGCGCGTGGTCGAGGTCTACTCGCCCGACAAACCGTGGGCGACGATGGTCCGCGACGCCACCGCCACCTTCCTCGACCTGCTCGCCACCCGGCCCGCCTTCGCCCGCATGGCGCTGGTCGAGGCGCCGGCCGCGGGCGGGCGCTCGCTGGAGATGTACGCCTCCGGCAAGCGGGTGCTGCAGGCGCTGCTCGACCGCGGGCGCAACGACCCGATCGAGGAGCAGGGCATCCCCTCCAGCGCCGGCCGCGGCGCCCTCGCCGCCGCCGAGTCGCTGATCGTCGGCCAGATCCTCGCCGGCAACACCGAGCGTCTGCCGGAACTGCTGCCGGACATCGTCTACATCGTCACCATCCCTTACCTCGGCCAGGACGAGGCGCTGCGGCAATCCCGGGAAGCGGAGAAGACTCTGCATCCCGGGGCGGGCTGAGCGCGCGCCTCGGCGGGCGAGTCGGGCGGGCGCAGCGATGCCGCAGCCGAAACGGAGTGAGCAGTGGCGGCCGCCGCGAGGGCGGCACGGGCTGCCGCCGGAGGTCGTCGCCCGCTCCCAGCGCGACCGGCTGCTGGAGGCGACGATGCGGATCGTCGCCGCCAAGGGCTACGCGGCGACCACGGTCGCCGACCTGACCAAGGAGGCGGGGATCTCCCGCACCACCTTCTACGAGCTCTTCGCCGACAAGGAAGCCTGCTTCCTCGCCGCCTACGACAACTCCGTCGACGAGCTGGTGCGGCGGATCTCCAGCGCCTACGAAGCCGAGGAGCGCTGGCCCGACCGCGCCCGCGCCGGCCTGCGGACCCTGCTCGAGACGCTGGCGACCGACCCGGAGCAGGCGAAGCTGGCGCTGGTCGACGTCACCGCGGCCGGCCCGGCGGCGCAGCGGCGCTTCCGCGCCGCGGTGCAGCGGCTGACCCCGTTCTTCGACGAGGGGCGCGACTTCGCGCCGGGCGGCCGCGGCCTGCCGGCGAACACCTCGCGGATGGCCGCCGGGGCGGTGGTCGGGCTGATCGCCGACGAGCTGATCGCGGGCCGAGCGGACAAACTTCCCAGCTTGCTTTCAGATGTGCTTTTTGCGACGCTAGTGCCGTATCTGGGCCCGGATGCGGCAGCAAGGGAGGTGGGCGAAGCGACTACGTAAACACCTTCGTACACTATGCCGCTATCATGAATGTACCCAGTAGTTCAGCCTCCCTCGAAAGCGGGCCCATGGCAGCAGTCGAATCGCGGCGTGACGACATCCTGGCGGCGATGATTCGCGTCGTCGGCGCGAAGGGTTACAAGGAAACCGCCGTCGCCGACGTGATCGAGGAGGCGCAGACCTCCCGCACCACGTTCTACAAGTACTTCGAAGACAAGCACGACTGCTTCCTCGCGGCCTACGAGGTGCTGGTCGAGCAGATCTTTGGCGAGGTCATCGCGCAGTGCGACGGCGGGGCGCCATGGCTGTCGCGGATGACCACCGGCCTGACCACGATCGTCGACCGCTTCGCCGTCGACCCGGCGCTGGCCCGGACCGCGGTGGTCGAGGTCGCCGCCGCCGGCGCCGACGCGCGCCAGCTGCACTGGGACGCGATCGCCCGCTTCACCGAGTACCTCGACGCCGGCCGCGAGCTCTCCCCCGGCAAGGAGCTGCCGGAGAACATCTCCCTGATGTCGGCCGGGGCGGTGTCCGGCCTGATCTTCGACGAGCTGCTGGCCGGGCGCGCCGACCAGCTGCCGCAGCGGCTGCCCGACCTGCTGTTCGCCATGCTGGTCCCCTACGTCGGTCCCCAGGCCGCGACCGCCGAGATGCGGCGCGTCGCCGCCGCCGGTCACTGAAGCGCGTAGGCCTGGCGCAGCTTCTTGCGCGCCCGGTGCAGCCGGACTTTGACCGTGCCTTCGGGGATCCCGAGCCGCCGCGCGATCGCCTGCTGGGTCAGGTCCTCGGTGTAGCGCAGCTCCAGCAGCTGGCGGTCGCGGTCGTTGAGCCGCTCCAGCGCCGCGTGCAGGTCGGCCCGCTCGACCGTGGCGACGACTTCGGCGTCCTCGACCGCCTCGTATGTCTCGATCTTCGATGTCGGGTCGGGGCGGACCCGGGCGTGCTGGCGAAAGGCCTCGTTGCGGACGATCGTCGCCAGCCACTGGTTGCGGCGGTCGGCCTCCCTCAGCGTCGAGCGCCGACGCCAGGCGCGAAGCAAAGCGTCCTGGGCTATGTCCTCCGCCTCGCTCGGATTGTTCGCGTAGCGATACGCCAAGCGAAGACAGACCCTGTGCGCCTCACCCCACTCCCAGCCATCGTCATTCCCATTCCGATGCTCGCTTGGAGTGCTGATCAAACGAACTTACATAACCGGTGACCACGAGAGTGAAGTTAAGCGTTGGAACTGTGCTGAGCATTGGTTTGGCCCATTCTCAAGGGGTTGAGAACGGGGGCCGGACAGCCGCGAACGCCGCCTGGGAAATTTGTTGCCCCCGTGTGGGAGCGGTGGGACGGGCGGCGGTTACTGAGAGGCGCGAGCGGCCGCCGCAAACCAGGTGCCGAGTGCCTCGACCCCCTGGCGCTGGGTCTCGCCGCCGCCGAGCCCGCCGAGCGGGCCGTCGCCGCGCATCAGCATCAGCTTCAACTTCTCACCGCCGGCGGTGCGCAGCTTCAGAGTGACGGCGACCTGGTCGAGGATCGCGGCGCCGACTTCGAGCCAGCCGCCGCCGGCGCCGTCAACGGAGGCGTCGGCGATCTGCTCCGGCGGCAGCGAGAGCGGCTCGCCGTCGGGCTCGAACCTGCGGCTCATCCCCTGGACGAGGAGGCGATGCTCGCAGACCCCGATCGCCACCTGGCGCCCCTTGAACATGCTCTGCTGGGTGGCGACGCAGATGCCGCGCAGCTCCTCGCCGGGTTCGAGCAGCGGCGCGAGCGCGCCGCGCAGCTTCGAGTCGAGGTCGGCCATCGTTGGCGATCCTAGTTCCGGACCCTTAGATTGACCAGCCTTGCCCAGCCCGATCCAGGAGCAGCCATGACCTCAGCCACCACCGTCACCGGCGTCGACTTCGCCACCATCTTCGTCAAGGACTACCCAGCCGCGCAGAAGTTCTACAGCGAGGTGCTGGGCCTCGAGCACTCGGTCGACTACGAGAAAATCCCGGCCGGCGAGTACGAGACCGGCAGCCTCACCCTGCAGATCATGGACGCCGCCTCGATCGGCCAGGACTTCACGCCGAGCGGACACCCGATCGCCCTCCACGTCGACGACGTCGCCGCCGCGCGGGCGGACCTGGAGGCAAAGGGAGTCGAGTTCATGGGCGAGACGATCGACAGCGGCGTCTGCCACATGGCCTTCTTCAGGGACCCCGACGGCAACGCCCTGATGTTCCACAACCGCTACGCGCCGCGGGCTTCGTAGAGGGCCCTAGATAAAGAGGGCGGGTCTAGACGATCCCGAGCCCGGTCACGTCGAAGAGGCCGTCGTCGTTGGCCTGCAGCGAAAGGGAGCGCGGCTCCTCGTCGGAGCCGGGCTCGAAGATCGAGAGGCGGGCGGAGCGCCGGCGAGCCAGGGCGAGCGCTTCGAGGGAGACGGAGACCTCGGTCAGGACCCGGGATCCGTTCGGCGGCCTCCCCCTGTCTTCGGCCAGCCGGTCCCAGCGCGTCCGCGCCTGGTCCCGCACTCGCCGCAGGGCCATCGCGTCGAGATAGATGCCGTCCTTGCGGATCCAGCAGGAGACGCCCTCCCCGGTTCCGCGGGGCTTCTCCCCCGGCAGGGCGACGCTCAGCTCGCGTTCGGCGACCCGGTAGCCGGCGACGGATAGCCGCACGAAGCGCCGGCGCGCCAGCCCCCGCTCCCAGCGGCTGTCGAGCCGGTCGGCGCCCCAGGCCAGTAGGGCGGTGAGTCCGCCGATGCCGAGCACCAGGCAGGCCATGAGCACCGTGTCCCCGGGCTTGAACGACCAGGACGAGCTGGCCAGCCAGGCGGCGACCAGGGCGGCGATCAGCACCAGCGGCAGGACGCTGAGGGCCCGATCGGCCCGGCCCGGAAGGCGCGAGAGGACGCTGACCAGGACCAGCAGGAAGACGGCGAAGATCAGCGGCGTCGCGGTCTGGGTCAGGACCTTGTCGTTGATCGGCTCGTCGGCGTGCAGCAGCGAGATCGCCAGATAGGCGGTCGTCCCGACCGAGACCAGCACCGCGACGATCGCAAAGAGTTCGAACACCGCGATCCCGGACCCGCGCCGGCGGCCGCCGAAGAACAGGGCGAAGATCGTGCCGGTGCCGAGCGCGCCGGCAAGCGGGATCAGCCCCTGCAGCGCCGCGCGGTCGCCGGCGTCCAGAGTCGCGTTCAGGACGTGCTCCTTCATCTCTCTCTCACTCGGCAAAGAACCGCCGTGAATTAAGGATCGGGCCGCGACTGCCGACCCTGGGCACGATGCGAGACCGAATGAGGAAACTGGCGGTCTTCGCGTTCCTGGCCCTGCTCGCCGCGATCGCAGTTGGCGGCCTGGTTCGCGTGATCGCACAGAGTTCAGGTGGTGCTGGTTCGGCCATCATCGGCGCGCTGCTCGCCGCAATTGCAGTCGTGGTCTTGGCGCGAGCCGACGTCGGCTCGGTACTGAACCTCCTCGATGCCGCTCGCGTCGCGGGACCGGTATTCGCCTACATTGCTTTCTACGATCTGATGGGCGAGAGCGCCGGGACGATCAGCTTCGACGAAATCGGCGCCCAAGTGATCGTCGTACTGGTGCTGGCCCTGGCCGTCGAGGCAAGGTTCTTTCGCCTGCAGGTCGACCGAGACCGCCTCGACCTGATGGCCACGATCCTCATCATGCTGATCCTCGCCAGCGGCGAGTACTACGCCCTCAAGGGCGTCTTCACCGACAATCCCGAACACGGCGAGATGGTGGCGGGCGCCATCGCCGCCGGGTTCGTCGCCGTTGCCATCGCCGCCCTCGCGGGACCAGAACGCCGCGCCCAGGAAGAGTCCTAACCTCGGCGAGCGGGAGCGACGGGACTCGAACCCGCGACCTCCGGCGTGACAGGAGCGACCAGGAGGGCGCCGAAAAGGGCCAGATTTCGCTGGGCGCGCGGAATGGCTCGTCAGCGGCAAGACAGACGACGGAACGGCCTTCGAGGCTATCTACGACCATCCGCACGGAGACGACGAGACCGCCGTCCGCATCGTCTCCGTCTGGAGACTCGATTCCTAGTTTGTAACCCAAGCCAGCGCTACCCTTGATGAGCATGTTCGCCTACTACGACTCAGACGCCGACATCGCCTGGTTCCCAACCGGGGAGTCCAATGATGTCGTCAGCGAGCGCGTGCCAGGCGGCCTCCGCGACTACGACCGCACCACCCGCAAGCTCGTGGCCATCGAGGTCTGGGACGCAAGCACTCGCCTTCCGGCGAGCATCCTTGAGGCGTTGCCAGCGCCAAGCGCAGCACAGGGCGCAGCCGCCTAGGCTGGCACTTGCCGATTCCCCAGGGGCGGCATTGAGCCCTTCCTTACGAGCCGCCCGCCGAGAGAGTGGCGAAAACGCCAGCTGCGGCCGCGAGGACCGTAAGAAATATCACTGCCCACTGCAGCCGCAAGTTCGAGGTAGCGAGAAGAAACTCGCCTTGGATGCGGAGAGCACTTGCAATGTCTCGGGCCGTGTCTGCCACCGCTGCGCCCCGCTTTGGCAATTCCTCCCCCAGCATTTGCATAAGCGTTCGCTCTGCGCCTTCTCGTCTTGACACCCAATCAAAGTCGGTTTCGCTCGAATAGCCCAATAGAGTGATCGCTCTCTCGTCTTGAGCGCCCCTCTCCAACGTCTCAAGGTCGAACGTCAAGGGCAGTACTTCGCGGCGAATCCTTCTCAATCTCCTCCCCGCCCGCCAAGCTTTTATGTACTCAGGGCCAGCAAGATCGTCCCGAATCTGAGCGAAGCGCTCCTCGTGTTGGGACAACAATTTCTCTACCGTCCAGGCAGCCAGAACTCCGGCGACTGCTGAATCCGTACGCAAGATAAGACTGTGGGTATTCCGTTCGTTCTCGCGCTGCTCCGCCAAAAGCTCGCTTTCCTTCCCTACGAACGTCTCCACACTCTTGGCTCGATCAGAGGCGAAGAGCGAACTGATCAAATACAGCCCCGGAAAATCCGGTGCTCTCCAATATCCCGCCGGGGAATCAAGGCCGAGAGTCGCGCGCCAACCGCGCCTGGTGGGCGCGTCCTCCACGAAGGATTCCTTCTGAGACAGAAGCATGTCCCACACTGGCAGCTCTGCCTTCAACGACGAGAAAGACCCGGGAAGATTGTCCGTGACCCACGCTTGAGCAACTCCACGAAGCTCCGCGCGCAACTCCCCAATTCTGGCTTCTTTCAGATCGGAGGCATAGTGACCACTATGACCGCCACCCTTAAGAGGGCGGGCTTCCGCGTGGAACTCTTCACGCATGGTTTCGTCAAGTTGTCGCCGTCTACTATCGGAAAGTGCGAACTGCGCCGTTAGGACAGTGACTCCCGCCGCGATTTGGTGAAGGCCAAACTGAAGAAAGATGAAGTCCTTCGGTACGTCGATCCTTGGACCTGATGATAGGAGGGTTCCTGGCTGCGAAAAAATGCCCCCATTGGCCCATGCTCCGGGCCTGGCTCGTGAGCTACGTACCCAGGCCACGAGGTCGCGGCTAGGAGCCCGATCCGACGAGAGACCGAGATCCTTTAGCCCGTTGATAAGTCGGGATGCGTGAGACGGGGTATACACCTCGCCAATCCAAAAGCACGGCCAATCGATGCGCTCACCATCGGGAAGTGAGGATTCCGCGTTGTCTCTCTCATCCGAAACCTTGCGAAGTCGCGTAGTGGCCCGCGCAACCTCTGCCCTCTGTCGCAACCTAAGCCGAATTCTCCAGCGAAACCGCCTCCACCGCCTGCTCACAGACGAGAACACTTGCTCACGCCTGGATCGATCATTCACCCCCTCGCCCACATCGCAAGGCTATCTCTATGTGTAGGACTGTCATTTGGACGAATCCAGCAACTAGTGTCACGAGGCCGGGAAGTCGAATGACTGGCGTAGCCTCGAATAAAGGCGCCATTGCCCAATCAACCGAAGCCAGGAGGACGAGACAGCCCCCGGGCCGGAGCCAGAAAGTCCCGCAATTGCAGGGCACAACGAGGAGCGGGAGCGACGGGACTCGAACCCGCGACCTCCGGCGTGACAGGCCGGCGCTCTAACCAGCTGAGCTACGCCCCCGAGATGTTTCGGATGGGCCTTGGTGCGCGGCCCGGGGCGCCAAAGCTAGCGCATTCGGGCGGGGGCTTTGGTCAGGAGACGTGGGCGAGCTCGGGGACGGCGTCGGGGGACTCGGCGATGGCGATCTCCTCGAGCAGCTCGCGCAGCTGGGCGAAACGCTCGGGGCCGTAGCGCTTGGCCCAGCGCTGCTCGACCCTGGTGAAGAGGGTGCGGCCGGTCTTCTGGGCCTCTTCGCCGCGGGCGGTGAGGCAGATCAGCTTGGCGCGGCGGTCCTGGGGGTCCGGCACGCGCTTGACGTAGCCGAGGTCGACGAGGTTGTCGATCACCTCGCCGATCGACTGCTTGGTCATCCCCGCCAGGGTCGCCAGCTCGGTCAGGCGCAGGGGCTCTTCGCGGATGAAGCGGAAGACGCAGCCGTGGGTCGGGCGGATGTCGCCGTAGCCGGTCTCGACCAGCTCCTGGCGGAACTCGGCGAAGAGCGCCTCCTGGACGACTTCCATCAGGCCCGGGAGGGGGACTCGGTTCGCGGGTTTGCCGGTGTCGGACATTTCGTCAGTATACCTGATAAGTTGCCCTGGTCAGGTGGCCTGACAAGGCTTCCTTACGAATTGTACTCGATGCCCAGGAGGCCTCTAATGCAGTCCCAGACGAATCGCAAATGGTGGACGCTCGGGGCGGTCTGCGTCGCCACCTTCATGCTCTTGCTCGACATCACGGTGGTCAACACGGCGCTGCCGGCGATCCAGAAGGACCTCGGCGGCAGCTTCACCGACCTGCAGTGGGTGATCGACGCCTACGCGCTCTCGCTGGCGGCCCTGGTCCTCACCGCCGGCTCGCTCGCCGACCGGCTCGGCCGCCGCCGCGTATTCGCCATTGGCCTGGCGATCTTCGCCGCCGCCTCGCTGCTCTGCGCGCTCGCCCCCGACCCGACCTTCCTCAACGTCGCCCGCGGCCTGCAGGGCATCGGCGGCGCGGTGATGTTCGCGGTCTCTCTCGCCCTGGTCGCCCAGGAGTTCCCCAGCGGGCCCGAACGCGGCATGGCGATGGGCATCTACGGCGCCACGATCGGCATCGCGGTCGCCGTCGGCCCGCTGGTCGGCGGCCTGCTCACCGACGGCTTCGGCTGGGAGTCGGTCTTCCTGATCAACGTGCCGATCGGCCTGACGGCGATCGCCGTCACCTACTGGAAGCTGGCCGAGTCGCGCGACCCCAACGCGACCCGGATCGACTGGGGCGGCCTCGTCACCTTCTCCAGCGCGCTCTTCGTGCTGGTGCTGGCGCTGGTGCGCGGCAACGACCAGGGCTGGGGCAGCGTCCCGATCGTCTCCCTCTTCGCCGCCGCCGCGGTGCTGATGGCGGCCTTCGTCGCCTTCGAGCGCCGGGTCGAGCAGCCGATGCTGCCGCTCGGCCTCTTCCGCCGCCGCGCCTTCACCGGCGTGCAGCTGGCGGCCTTCGCGGTCTCCGGCTCGATGTTCGCGCTCTTCCTCTACCTGACCCTCTACCTGCAGAGCGTCCTCGGCTACTCGCCGATCGACGCCGGCCTGCGCTACCTGCCGATCACCGTCGCCTCGTTCATCGTCGCGCCGCTGTCGGGGATGGCGCTGGCGAAGGTGCAGGCGCGCTACCTGATGAGCGCCGGCCTGGCGCTGACCGGGGTCGGGCTGCTGCTGATGGGCGGCCTCGACGTCCACTCGGAGTGGACCGCGCTGCTGCTCGGCTTCATCGTCAGCGGCATCGGCGTCGGCCTGCTCAACCCGGTGATCGCCGACGTCGCCCTCAGCGTCGTCCCGAAAGAGCAGAGCGGCATGGCGGCGGGGATCAACGACACCTTCCGCCAGGTCGGGATCGCGGTCGGGATCGCCGCCTGGGGAGCGATCTTCCTCGGCACCGGCGCCTCCAAGGTGCAGGACGTGGCCGGCGGCTCGGTCAGCGGCGCCGAAGCGCGTGAGCTGGTCGAAGCGACCTCCTCCGGGGCGCTGCCGCAGGCGCTCTCCGGGGTCCCGGCGGGGGCCCGGGAGCTGACCCGCAACGCCGCCGAGCAGGGCTTCCTGCACGGCCTCAACTCGATCCTGCTGCTCGGCGCGATCCTCTCCTTCGCCGGCGCCGCGTTCGCTCTATGGCTGGTGCGGGAGAGCGACATCGAGCGCGAGACCCTGGTCGGCACCGACTTCGAGACGCCGGCCGAGCCCGACCCTGCAAGCGCCTGAGCTCTCCGTTTGTCCTTTGTCACCCCCTGGGTTACAAAGGACAACACGAGGGACGTCCGTCGCTGGTGATCTAGGCTGCCGGCCATGAGGCTGGTCAGCTACGACGCCGGCGACGGGGCGCGGGCCGGGGTGCTCGAGGGCGACCGCGTGGTCGACGCCTGGGCGCTGCTCGGGGAGCCGCACCGGGGCGGGCTGCGGGAGCTGATCGGCGCCGGGCGCGTCGAGGACCTGCGGGGGCGGCTGGGCGACAGCGGCGCTCCCTCCCACCCCCTCGCCGCCGTCCAGCTGCTGCCCCCGATCCCCGACCCGGACAAGATCGTCTGCATCGGCCTCAACTACGGCAAGCACGCGGCCGAGGGCGGGATGGAGGTGCCGTCCAGCCCGACGATCTTCGGCAAGTACCGCAACGCGCTCGCCCCGCCCGGGGCCACCGTCGCGCTCCCCGCCAACAGCCGCAAGGTCGACTACGAGGCCGAGGTCGCCTTCGTCGTCGGCCGCCGCGCCAAGGACGTCTCCGAGGCCGACGCGCTCGACCACCTCGCCGGCTACACGCTGCTCAACGACCTCTCCGCCCGCGACCTGCAGTTCTCCACCCCACAGTGGATGTCCGGCAAGGTCTTCGACGGCTCCGCCCCCTGCGGGCCGGCGCTGGTCACCCCCGACGAGGCCGGGCCGCACGACGGGATCGAGATCCGCCTCACCCTCAACGGCGAGCAGATGCAGAGCGCCTCCACCGCCGAGCTGATCTTCAGCGTCCCCGCCCTGCTCTCCCACCTCTCGGGGCTGATGACCCTGGAGCCGGGCGACATCGTCTCCACCGGCACCCCCGACGGCGTCGGCAGCGTGCGCGACCCGCGCGTCTGGCTCGGCGACGGCGACGAGGTCGTCATCGAGTCGCCCACCCTGGGGCGACTCGAGGCCCACATCGCCGGCTGATTCAGGGCCGCTGGATCGTCAGCTGGAAGCGCTTGCCGGGGCGGCCGGTGGGCACCACCGCCACCCGCAGGCGCGACTGGCCGCAGACCGTGTAGTCGAGGCGGTGGCGGTAGGAGACCCCCTGGCGGGAGCTGCGCAGGAGCTTGCCGGCGCGGTTGCGGATCGCCAGCTCGTAGCCGAGCCGGGGGCTGCCGGCGGGGCTGATACTGACCCGGCCGTCGAACGGTGTACGGAACTCCTGGACGACGGCGCCGTCGCGCGGGACCCGGCCGCTGACGACGATGCTGTGCCGGCCCAGCCAGGGCCGCAGCGTGTCGCGGCGCAGCGCCCGCAGCGAGGCGGCACTGGGCTGCAGCGCCGGCGCCCAGGCCCACTTGATCCCGGCGTCGGGGTAGCGGTTGAACGCGAACGACTCGGCGAAGGCCTCGCCCGGGTCCTCGTAGTAGTGGTCGCCCTCGTCGCCGGGGAAGAAGGTGCCGGCGCGGTGCCCCTGGCAGACGCCCTCGACGCTCGACCAGCGCTCGGTCCCCCAGTCGATCGCCCGCGGGAACGGCGCCGGCATGTCGCGGTGCTGGGCGACGTGGTGGCCGTACTCGTGGGCGAGCACGAAGTCGCGGCTGGCGCTGTCGGGCGCCGCGTCGGCGTCGCCGCTGAGGACGATCTTGTTTTCGGCGCCGAAGTAACAGGACTGGGCTTCGAAGCCGCAGTCGAAGCCGAGCTGGAAGGGGGTGTCCAGCTGCACCGTCAGCAGGTTCACCTCGGGCCCGTGGATGAAGCTGCCGATCGTGCTGGCGATCGCCTGCGGGTCGGCCGCGTCGCACTCCTGGGCGCAGGCTTCGCTGACGTTGACCGCGACCGAGTCGCCGCTGCCGTCACCCAGCGGGTAGCGCGCGCTCGAGGCGGTGGCGGCGATGCGCGCCCCGGCCGCCCCCGGGGCCGAGCGCACGACGTCGCGCAGCGGCGGTGCCGGCCGCGGCACCGCGAAGGCAGCCCGCTGCACCGCCTGCAGGCTGGCCCCCGCGCCGGCCGGGGCCGCGAGGAGAAGGATCATGGCTATGCCCGCGAGCGCCCCTGCCGGGCGCCTGCTCAAGGGGCGGGGCCCGGTCTTATCTCGTAGGCGGTGGCGGGCAGCGAGGCCGAGAGCGGCCGGCGGGCCGGCCGCGCGCTGCCGCTGGTCGAGGTGCCGGCCCGGCTGGCGCGGCTCCCAGACCAGCGCATCCGGTACGGCGTGAACTCGAGCAGGGACTCCCAGGTGCCGGTGCCGACCTTGCCGTCGACCGGCAGCCCGCGCGCTTCCTGGAAGGAGCGCACGGCGGCGTAGGTGAGCTTGCCGAAGACCCCCGTGACCGGGACCTCCTGGCCGGCGCCGACCAGCCGCTCCTGCGCCCAGACGACGAGGTCGCCCTTGCTGCCGCGCTTCAGCAGCGGGTGCACGACTTCCTGGCGGTAACCGGTCAGCGGCCGCGCGGCGCTGCGGGCGCCGAGCGCCCCCCACTCCGGCCCGCTCGTCTCCTGCCAGCTCCACCAGCTCGGGGCGAAGCCGCCGAAGCTGGCGGAGAAGCGGCGGAACAGCTTCAGCTCGCCCTTGCTCGGCGCTTCGTAGGTCTGCCCGATCGGGTAGATCGGGTGACCCCAGATGCGGTTGTAGAGGTAGGTGTGCTCGAAGACGCCGCGGACCGAGGTGCCGATCGTCTGCCAGTACATCTGCGGCTGGTTGAAGGTGGCGCCGCCCGGCCCGAGGAAGACCGAGTAGGGGAAGGACGGGTGGTAGTCCACATAGGGGAAGGCGGCGAGGGAGATCGGGAAGTTGTCGCCGACCGCGGCGCGCAGGGTGCGGACGTAGAGGTCGGCGGCGGCGTACTTGCCCTCGTAGTCGCCCTCGGCGTCGATCGCAAAGCAGTCGGCGCCGCGCGAGACCGCCGCCGCGGCCGCCCGCGCCTCGGCCACGGGCGCGTCGCCGTAGACGAACTGCCAGGCGCAGGCGTCGAGGCCGCCGCGGTGCAGCGCCTTGACCAGCGGCCGGTTGAACTGGTCCCAGACCGTCCCGCCGTCGCCGGCCTTGACGTAGACGGTGCCGATCCCGGCACGCTTCGCCTGGGCGACGATCGCCGGGATGCTGCCGCCGTTGGAGCGGTCGACGTACCAGACCCACATGCCCTGCCGGTCGAACGGCGTGTTGCGCAGGGCCGGCGCTTCTTCCACTCCTCCCGCCCCGCCCGTCTCGGCGGCAGCGAAGGGTGGTTGGCCGGTCGTCGCGCTCACAATCAGAACCGCCAGGAGCACCGGGAGCCGGAGTCGTCTCGAAGTGCCTCTGGGACTCACGTCTGTGCGAACACGGTAGCGCCGATCGCGCTGCGGGGGAAGAAATTCGTCGCCCGCCGCGGTACCGGAGCCGAACCGCCCTCCGGGACGGGCGCTGAGAGCGGTGGCGAACGGGTAACGGTCAGTCATCCCGATGCAACCGATCGCCCCTTCCCTCCGTATTCGTTGCCGATGAGAATCGCAATCGTCGGAACCGGGGTGGCGGGGATGGTCGCCGCCCACAAGCTGCACCCGGAGCACGAGATCGTCGTCTACGAGGCGGCCGACCGGCTGGGCGGTCACTCGAACACGGTCACGGTCGAGGCCGCCGACGGGCCGCACGAGATCGACACCGGCTTCATCGTCTTCAACGACCGCAACTACCCCCACTTCGAAGCGCTGCTGGAGGAGCTCGGGGTCGCCGGCCAGCGGTCGCACATGAGCTTCTCGGTCGCCGACGGGGAGGGGCGCTTCGAGTACGCCGGCACCCCCAGGGGGCTGTTCGCCCGTCCCGCCCACCTGGTCAGCCCCAGCTTCCTCGGGATGCTGCGGGATTGGCGCCGCTTCAACCGCGAGGCGCAGGCGCTGATCGGGATGAACGGGACCGCGCCCTCGCTCGGCCACTGGCTCGAGCAGAAGGGCTTCTCCCAGCACTTCGTCGAGCGCCTGATCGTCCCCCAGGCCGCCGCCGTCTGGTCCGCCGACCCGGAGCAGATGTGGAGCTTCCCGGCCAGCTTCATGGCCGAGTTCTTCGACAACCACGGCATGTACAGCCTGCGCGACCGGCCCAAGTGGCGGACCGTGACCGGCGGCTCGCGCGCCTACGTCGAGGCGATCTCCGCGCCCTGGCGCGACCGGGTGCGGCTGGGCGCGCCGGTGCGGCGGATCGAGCGGCTGCCCGACGGGGTGCGGATCGAGGCCGCGGGCTGCGCGAGCGAGCGCTTCGACGAGGTCGTCGTCGCCACCCACTCCGACCAGGCGCTGGCAATGCTGGCCGACCCGAGCGAACCGGAGCGGGAGATCCTCGGCGCGATCCCCTACCAGCGCAACGAGGCGGTGCTGCACACCGACACCTCGCTGCTCCCCCGCCGCCGCGCCGCCTGGTCGAGCTGGAACTTCCACCTCGCCGAGCGCCCCGGCGGCGGCAGCACCGTCACCTACTGGATGAACCACCTGCAGCGGCTGCGGGCCGAGCGCCAGTACCTGCTGACGCTCAACCGCGGCGAGGCGATCGACCCGGCCAAGGTGCTGCGCCGCTTCGAGTACGAGCACCCCGTGTATACGAGGGAGGGCGTCGCCGCCCAGGACCGCCACGGCGAGATCAGCGGCGTGCGCCACACCCACTACTGCGGCGCCTACTGGGGCTGGGGCTTTCACGAGGACGGCGTCCTCAGCGCCCTGCGCGCCTGCGCGCCGCTTGCCGCGACGGCAGCCCCGGAGGGCGCACCGCGCGCCCAGACCGGCCCCCCGCCGATGCCGTTGACGTCCGCCGAGCCCACCGCCGACGAGGAGGCGCTGGCCGCGTGAGCGCCTCCGCCGTCTACGAGGGCACGGTCCGCCACCGGCGCTTCGAGCCGGTCGAGCACGAGTTCAGCTATCCGCTCTTCCTCATGTACCTGGACCTGGGCGAGCTGCCGGGGGTGCTCGATCCCTACCCGCTGTGGTCGGCGCGCCGCCGCGCTCCGGCCCGCTTCCGCCGCGCCGACTTCATGGGCGACCCGGCGCGGCCGCTGGACGAGTGCGTCCGCGACGCGGTCGCGGCCGAGACCGGCAGCCGCCCCACCGGCCCGGTCCGCCTGCTCGCCGGCCTGCGCTACTTCGGCCACAGCTTCAACCCGGTCTCCTTCTACTACTGCTTTGACAGCGGCGGCGAGCGGGTGGAAGCTGTGGTCGCCGATGTCGAGAACATCCCCTGGGGAGAACGTCACGCCTACGTCCTCGCCCGCGGCGAGCGCGAGGGACCGGTGCTGAGCGAGGAGATGGACAAGTCGCTGCACGTCTCGCCGCTGATGGGGATGGACCAGACCTACGCCTTCCGCGCCGGCGAGCCCGGCGAGCGGCTCGCGGTCCACATCGAGTCGCGCCCGCAGGCCGGTCCGGCCCCCGCGCCCGGCGAGCGCCGCGCCAAGTCCTTCGACGCCACCCTCTCGCTGCGCCGGCGCGAGCTGAGCCGGCCGCTGCTGGCGCGGATGCTGGCCCGCTACCCGGCGATGTCGCTGCAGGTGGTGGCGAAGATCTACGCCCAGTCGCTGCGGCTGAAGCTGAAGGGCGCCCGCTACTTCCCGCACCCGCAGGGCCGCAAGCCGAAGGGGTTCGTCTCGCCGTGAGGGACGCGCTGGCGCGGGCCGCCGTCTCGGCGGTGATGAACCGCGGAGTCCGGCACGGCCGGATCGAGGTGGTCGAGGGCGGGCGCCGCCGCGGCTTCGGCCCCGCCGACGCCGACCTCCGCGCCACCGTCACCGTCCACGACCCGGCCGCCTGGCGCGGGCCGCTGCACGGCAGCGTCGGGCTCGGCGAGGGCTACGTCGACGGTCTCTGGGAGACCGACGACCTGGTCGCGCTGATCCGCATCTGCGCCCGTGAGCTGCGCGACCTCGACGGCCTCCGCGGCGCCGTCGCCAGGCCGCGCGGCGCCCTGCACCGGCTGCGCCGCCTGGTCCCGGAGAACACCCGGCCCGGCGCCCGCCAGAACATCTCCGCCCACTACGACCTCGGCAACGACCTCTTCGCCGCCTTCCTCGACGAGCGGATGATGTATTCCTGCGCCTACTTTCCGCAGCCGGGGGCGAGCCTCGAGGAAGCGCAGGTCGCCAAGCTCGACCGCATCTGCCGCCAGCTGCGGCTCGACGCCGACAGCCACCTGCTGGAGATCGGCAGCGGCTGGGGCGGGCTCGCCGTCCACGCCGCCGGCCGCTACGGCTCCCGGGTGACGACGACGACGATCTCCGCCCGCCAGCACGAGCTGGCGACCCGCCGCGTGCGCGAGGCCGGGCTGGAGGACCGGGTGACGGTGCTGCTGGAGGACTACCGCGACCTCGACGGCCGCTACGACCGGCTGGTCTCGGTGGAGATGATCGAGGCGGTGGGCTGGCAGTACTTCGACGAGTTCTTCCGCCGCTGCGACCAGCTGCTCGCCCCCGACGGGCTGATGCTGCTGCAGGCGATCACGATCGACGACGGGATCTACGAGGCGGAGAAAGGGGCGCGCAGCTTCGCCAACACCCACGTCTTCCCCGGCGGCTGCCTGCCCTCGAGAGGGGCGATCGCCGACAGCGTCGCCCGCGTCACCAGCATGCGGCAGGTCTGGCTCGACGACATCACCGCCCACTACCCGCCGACCCTGGCCGCCTGGCGCCAGCGCTTCTTCGAGGCCTGGGAGCGGCTGCGACCGCACGGCTACGACGAGCGCTTCCGCCGCCTCTGGGACTTCTACCTCTCCTCCTCGGAGGCGGGCTTCCGCGAGCGCCGGATCGGCGACGTGCAGGCGCTGTTCGCCAAGCCGGGCTGGTCTTGAGCGCGGTGCGCCGGTGAGCGTGGCCACGCGCGAGCCCCTGCTGCTGATCCACGGCCTCGGCGCCTCGGCCCGGGTCTGGGACCCGGTGCTGCCGCTGCTCGAGGCCGAGCGCGAGGTCGTCGTCCTCGACATGCCCGGCTTCGGCGAGGCGCCCGGGCTGCCGCATGGGATCGCGCCGACCGCGGCCAACCTGGCGGCGGCCATGCACGCCAGCTGCGAGCGCCGCGGGATCGAGCGCCCGCACGTCGCCGGCAACTCGCTCGGGGGCTGGGTCGGGCTGGAAATGGGGCGGGAGGGCTGGGCCGCCTCGGTGACGACGCTCTCCCCCGCCGGGCTCTGGCGCGCGCCGCTGGGGCCGCGCAGGCGCGACACCCGCATCTGGGCGCGGCGGGCGCGGCCGCTGGTCTCGCTCGCCCTGCGCAACCGCCGCGCCCGCGAGGCGATGCTCTCCACCTTCGCCGCCCACCCGGAGCGGATCCCGCTCGCGGCCGGCCGCGAGCTGGTGCTCGGCTGGATCGACTCCAACGGCTACGACGGCGCCAACCGCGAGATGCGCACCCACATCTTCGATCCGCAGGGATACCCGGAGGAGGTCCCGGTGACGATCGCCTGGGGTGAGCTCGACCGCCTGGTCGGCCCGCCGAAGCCCGAGCGCCGCCCCGCCGGCGCCCGCTTCCTTACCCTCCCCGGGGTCGGCCACACGCCGATGTGGGACGACCCCGAGCTGGTCGCCCGCACCCTGCTCGAGGGCTCGCGGATATCCTCACCTGCATGATCGTCGAACGCACCGAGAATCCGATGTGGCTGTCCAACGCCTACCTGGTCGCCGACCCGGAGGCCGGGACCGGGGTCCTGATCGACGGCAACGACGAGCTCGGGCCGCTGCTGGAGAAAGTCGAGCGCGACGGGATCGGGATCACCCACATCCTCGTCACCCACCCCCACGGCGACCACGTCGCCGGCCTCGCCGAGGCCCGCAAGCAGCTCGGCAACCCGCCGCTGGTCGCCCACGAGGCGACCGCCGCCGAGCTCGACGAAGAGGTCGAGGTGACACTGGCCGACGGTGAGAAGCTGCAGGCCGGCAGCTTCGAGGTCGAGGCGCTCTACACCCCGGGCCACGCCGCCGGGCACCTCGCCTTCCTGATCGACGGCACCGACCTCTTCACCGCCGACGTCCTCTTCAAGGGCACGGTCGGCGGCACGATGGCGCCCGGCGCCAGCGGCTTCGACGACCTCAAGGCCTCGGTGATGCGGCTGATGGAGCTGCCGCCGGAGACCCGCGTCCACCCCGGCCACCGCGAGCCAACGACGATCGGCGACGAGCGGGAGCGCAACCCCTTCGTGCGGATCTGGCGCGGGCTCGACGCGACCGGCGAGGAGCAGGTCACGGTCTGGGGCCGCAGCGCCACCCTGAAACTGTGGGCGCCCGACTACGACGGCGGCAACAAGGCCTGGATCGTCTTCGGCGACAGCGGCGAAGAAGCGATCGTCGGCGGCTCCCAGGTCGAGCGCGGCTGACGCGTCTGCAGCAGTGTCCGCATAGCGGACAAAAGGGCAGACGCGTGCCTCTGGACTCGCTGCTTTAGCGATCCGCGCAGCCGTGGACGGATGTGCGACTGGATTTGGGGACGGTTGACCGGCACACTGCGCTGATGCTCGCCACCGAAATCCAGGAATTCTTCTTCAACTGGTATCCCGTCTTCGGGGTCATCTTCTCCGGCTGCCTGCTGGTCATCTTCTTCAAGCTGATGCGCAGCACGGTCGGCACGACCAAGCCGGAAACGGTGAAGGCCAGCAAAACCAAGCCGGTCCTCTGGGAGGAGGTCCAGGGCGTCGACGCCGCCAAGGACGAGCTGATGGACGTGGCCGAGTGGCTGCGCGAACCGGACCGCTTCGCCGCCCTCGGCGCGCAGCCGCCGCGCGGCGTCCTCCTCTACGGCCCCCCCGGCACCGGCAAGACGATGCTGGCGCGGGCGGTCGCCGCCCAGGCCGGCGTCGACTTCTTCGCCGCCTCCGGCTCCAGCTTCGTGGAGATGTTCGTCGGCCGCGGCGCCGCCCGGATCCGCCGCCTCTTCAAGGAGGCGCGCAAGTCCGGGCGCGCGGTGATCTTCATCGACGAGCTCGACGCCGTCGGCGGCGCCCGCAGCAGCGGCGGTGGCGACGGCGGCTCCAGCGAGCGCGAGCAGGCGCTGAACCAGCTGCTGGTCGAGCTCGACGGCTTCGAGCGCGACCCCGGCACGGTGATCGTGATCGCCGCCTCCAACTACCTCGACAAGCTCGACAAGGCGCTGCTGCGGCCGGGCCGCTTCGACCGCCAGGTGCTGGTGACGCCGCCCGACCGGGTCGGGCGCGAGGCGATCCTGCGCAGCCACGCCACCGGCAAGCCGCTCGCCGCCGACCTCGACCTCGGCGACGTCGCCCGCAAGACCACCGGGATGACCGGCGCCCAGCTCGCCAACGCGCTCAACGAGGGCGCGATCATCGCCGGCCGCGCCGGCCGCGCCGCGATGGCCCGCGAGGACCTCGACGAGGCGCTGCTGCGGCAGGCGGTCGGCTCCCAGCAGGCGCGGCGCCTGAGCGAGAAGGAGCGCC
Source organism: uncultured Solirubrobacterales bacterium (assembly GCA_963719435.1). Taxonomy (GTDB): domain Bacteria; phylum Actinomycetota; class Thermoleophilia; order Solirubrobacterales; family 70-9; genus VAYN01. The sequence goes on from OY970384.1 coordinate 50,606, forward strand.
GCATCGTCGCCTTCCACGAGGCCGGACACGCGCTCTGCCGCAAGCTGCTCGGGCTCGACCCGCCGGAGATCCTCAGCATCGTCCCGCGCGGCCCGGCGCTCGGCTTCGTTGCCCACTCGCCGCAGGAGGACAGCTACCTGAAGTCCCGCGACGAGCTGCTCGACGAGGTGGTGACGCTGCTCGGCGGGCGCGCCGCCGAGGAGGAGGTGCTGGGCGAATCCTTCTCCGGCGCCGTCGACGACCTCTCGCGCGTGCATCTGGTCTGCAAACAGATGGTCAGCGAATTCGGGATGGGCGTGGCGCTCGACCACGACGGGCCGCCGCCGATCGCGATGCCGACCGGCGACTACGCGGTCTCCGACGCGACCCGGCGCGACGTCGACATCGCCGCGATGACGCTCGCCCGCGAGGCCTACCGGCGGGCGCGGGCGCTGCTCGCCGCCAACCGCCCCTGCCTCGACGACCTCGCCGGCCAGGCGCTCGAGCGGGAGACGCTGACGCGCGAGGAGCTGGACGAGATCTTCGCCGCCCACCAGCTGCGCGGGCTGGTCGAGCCGCGCGGGACCGGCGCCGCCCTGGTCGCCATGACCCGCAAGCCCAACGAGTAGGTCCGGGATCTGCGAGTACCATTTGGCCAGTCAGCCAAATGAGTGAGGACAGCTACTACTTCCCGCCCGGCAGATCCTGGGCCCGCCGCGTCCACGGCGAGCGCTCGGTCGGGCTGCTCTATGGCCAGCGGGCGCTGCTGATCGGCGCGCTTGAACCGCTCACCTACACCGGCACGATGCAGAGCACGAAGTCGGGCGAGTGGCCGTTCACCCGCCTCGCCCGCACCGCGAAGATCCAGGAGACGGTCTTCCTCGGAACCCGCGAGGAGGCCGACAAGGCGCTGGCCGCGGTGCACCGCCTGCACGAGCGGATCAAGGGTGAGCTGGGCGAGGCCGCCGGGGCCCACCCCGCCGGCGCCGCCTACTCGGCCTTCGACCCGGAGCTGATGCTGTGGACGCTGGCGGTGATCGCCGACTCCGGCCGGGCGATGTACGAGGCGATGGTGCGGCCGCTGAGCGAAGCCGAGCGCGAGCTGCTGTGGCAGGACTACGTCCGCTTCGGCGAGCTCTTCCGGCTGCCGGCCAGCGAGGTGCCGGGCAGCTACCGCGAGTTCCGCGATTGGTTCGACGGGCGGCTGGCCTCGCCCGACCTCGTCGCCACCCCGCACGCGCTGCAGATGGCGCCGCTGGTCGCCTTCCGCCAGCCGGTCCCGGCCGCCGCCCGCGGCAACCTCGTCGTCCAGAACCTGGTGATCAAAGGAACGCTGCCGCCGCGGGTGCGGGAGATCTTCGGCATCCGCTGGACCCGCTCGCACGAGGCCGCCTACCGCTCGATCACCGCCGCCCACCGCCGCGCCCATCCCGCCTTCCCGCGGGGGATGCGGCGGGGCCGCAACGACATGTTCTTCGACGTCGTCACCCAGTCCGAGCGCCGGCGCGGTGGCACCCCCACGCCGCAGCTGCCCGCGGGCGTCCGCTGAGCCCCCTGCTCGAGCTGCTCGCCCTGGCGGCCGCCGGCGCCGCCGCGGGGGCGTCGAACTCGCTCGCCGGGGCCGGCTCGCTGATCACCTTCCCGACCCTGGTCGCACTCGGGGTGCCGCCGCTCGCGGCCAACGTGACCAGCACCGTCGGCCTCGTCCCCGGCGCCGCCGGCGGCGCGATCGGCTACGCCGACCTGCTCGGCGAGCAGCGCCAGCGCGTCGCCCGCCTGGCGGTGCCGACCCTGATCGGGGCCGCCGCCGGCACGGCGCTGCTGCTGATCACCTCCAACGACACCTTCGAGGCGATCGTCCCCGCCCTCGTCGCCGGCTCCTGCCTGCTGCTGCTGTTGCAGCCGCGACTGACCCCGCGGCTGGCCAGCGCCAGCGACGAGTGCTCGCCGCTGCTGACCGCCGGCCTGCTCTTCTCCGGCGCCTACGCCGCCTACTTCGGCTCCGCCGTCGGCATCCTCCTGCTGGCCCTGCTCGGGCTCTTCGTCGCCGACTCGATGCAGCACCTGAACGGGCTGAAGATCCTCCTCGCTGGGATCGCCAACCTGCTGGCGGCGGTCACCTACGCCTTCCTCGCCGACGTCGACTGGCGCTTCGCCGTCTGCCTGATGGTCTCCTCGCTGGTCGGCGGGCGGCTCGGGGCGAAGCTGGCGCGGCGGGTATCGGGCGACGCGCTGCGGGTGGCGATCGCCCTGGCCGGGCTGGTCGTGGCGGCCGTGCTCGCCTGGCGCGCCTTCGGCTAACGGCCGTCCGCTCCTGGTTCGCCGCCGCCGAGCGCGGGTAGCCTGGTGGCGAGATGGCCCGACGCCCCCCGATCACGCTGCTCGTCGCCACCGCGATGGCGCTGGCCCTGCTGGCGCCGGCGAGCGCCGGCGCCGCGATCGAACGGACCGTCTCGGTCACCGCCAGCGCCACCCTGAAGGTGGCCAACGACAGCGCCGGCTTCGGCTTCTCGGTCAGCAAGGAACGGCGCTCCCGCGGCGCCGCCCTGCGCGCCGTCTCCGGCAAGCTGCGCAGCGTCATCGCCGCGGTCCAGGGGATCCCGGGAGTCGGCGAGGGAGACGTCCGCACCGGTCGGATCTCGGTCCGCAAGACCTTCCGCGGCCAGCGCCCCGTCTACCGCGCGTCCGAGGGCATCAGCGTCGTCCTCCACCAGCCGGACAAAGCCGGCGAACTGGCCAGCGCCGCGATCGGCGCCGGCGCCACCGGCCTCAGCGGCCCCACCTACTTCGTCGGCGACACCGAAGCGGCCTTCGCCGGCGCGCTCGGCGCGGCCTTCGACAAGGCCAAGGCCCAGGCAACCGCGCTCGCCGCCCGCGCCGGCGCCGCCCTCGGCCCGACGCTGACCATCGACGAAGGCGAAGGCGCCCAGCTGACGCCCCAGTTCGACGCCGCCCCCAAGACCACCTCGGGGGCAGGCTGCGTCACTTCGAGCCCCGCCGCGCCCGACTCCTCCGGCCCGACGGCCGAGGCCCCGGTCGCCACGACCAAGCGCTGCGCCGCCGCCCCGCCGCCGACCAAGCCCGGCACCTCGACGGTCACCGCCACCGTCCACGTCGTCTTCGCCCTTCAGTAGTCCGGGCCTGACCGGCAGCTAGCCGTGCTTGGTGACCTTCACGACGCAGTACACGTGCGCCACTTTCGTGACCTTCATATCTCACCCCCTCGCTCCTACTGCTAGGCCCTACCTATGGGCGGTACTGGGCTCGAACCAGTGACCCCATCCTTGTAAGGGATGTGCTCTCCCAACTGAGCTAACCGCCCGTGACTCTGATTATGAACGAGGCTTGAACCATGGCAAGCCCGGTTTCGTACTTCAGCCGATGACGTGCACGAGGCCAAAGCAGCGGGGGCGGTGGATCGGGTTGATCGTGGCCCTGGTCGTCTTCGCCCTTGCCCTCGCCGGGCTCGGCGGCCAGGCGGCTTCGGCCGGCGAGGGGGCGCGGGCGAGCAGGGCGGTGACGGTCAGCATCTTCGACCTCGGCTACAGGCCGGCGACGTTGAAGGTCGGTGTCGGCTCGCGGGTCGTCTTCGCCAACACCGGCAAGCTGACCCACACCGCGACCCGCAGGAGCTTCGACACCGGCCTGATCAAGCCCGGCAAGTCGGTCGCCATCGCCTTCAAGAGCAGGGGGACTTTCGCCTACCACTGCGAAATCCACCCCTCGATGCACGGCAAGATCGTCGTCGACTAGCCTCGGCGCATGGACGTCGCCACCCTCTGGCGGGCGGCGCTGGTGCAGCTCGTCGCCGTCGCCGTCCTCTCGATCGCCCTCGGCCTCGCCCTCCCACACGACTTCTTCGTCGACTGGGGATGGATCGCCGGGCCCGGCTCGTGGATGCTCTGCGCCGCCTTCACCGCGCGGGTGCTGTCGCTGCCGCTGGTGCCGACCCTGATCGGCGCCGTGCTCGCCGGCCTGCCGAGCCTGGTCGCCGTCCTCGTCGGCCTGCACTGGGCCGGGGCCGTGCTCGCGGTCGGCCTCTTCGCCCTCTGGTGCGCGCGGCTAGAGCGCCCGGCTGCGCGACGAGCCTGACGTCGCGCGGGCCCGCGGCGCCGCGGCGCGTGGGCGCGAGGGACGCCGCTGCTGCCGCGGCCGGGACGCGGTCCGCGTCGCCCGGATCCGGATCTCCGGTCGCGGGCGCTCGCCGCGCCCTCGCTTGACCTCGGCGAATTCCTCCAGCGAGGCGCGCACGACCTGGGCGCCGGCGCCGAACAGCAGGAAGAGGAAGCCCCAGCCCGGCGCGCCGGAGACGGCCACCGCCAGCGCCATCAGCATCAGGGCGTAGAAGGCCAGCGCGAACAGGTCCGCGCGCTTCTGCAGTCGGTCGAGGTCGAATCCGGGCATCGGCATTGGGATTCGGCGCCCGCGCCCACTTCCCTTGGCGCCGGCGGGCTCGATAGGGCGTGCCTCAGCCGGGCCGGTCGTGGCCGAGGAGGTAGACCGCCTTGGCGTCGACGTCCTCGGTCACCCCCGGCGAGAGGACGCCCCCGGCCTCGCCGAACAGGCCGCGCAGCCGCAGGCCCGCCGCGCCGGCGGCCGCCGCCACCTCGTCCTCGGTGAAGTGACGCTGGCGGTGGACGTGGCTCAGCGCCGGGTCCTCCCCCGCGATGCGGGCTTCGCTTATCGACCCCGGCGCGATCTCCCGCCCGGCCATCAGCCCGCTCCAGGTCATCGTCCGCCCGCCCACGTCGACCGAGTGCTCGGCGCTGAAGAGGGTGCGGTAGGTGGCGAGGGTGTTGAGATCGAAGACGACGATCCCTCCGGGCGCCAGGTTCCGCGCCATGCCGGCCATGGTCGCGGCGAGGTCACCGGTGCTGAGGAGGTAGTTGAGCGAGTCGTTGACCGACCAGATCAGGTCGAAGCGGCCGAGCTGCGGCAGCTCGCGCATGTCCGCGAGGACCAGGGTCGCGCCGCCGCCCACCCTCGCCCGGGCCACCTTCAGCATCTCCGCCGAGAGGTCGCAGCCGGTCACCTGCCAGCCGCGGTCGAGCATCGGCACCAGGCTGAGGCCGGTCCCGCAGGCGAGGTCGAGGAGCCGGTTCCCCTGCAGCCCCGCATCCTCGGCCAGCTCCAGCAGTTGGCCGGTCCGGCTCGCGTACTGGTCCTCGTCGGCACAGTCCCCCGTCTGCGCTGAAACCGTCATCTCAATACCCCCCGTCGAGAACGGTGGCCCCGCGACCCGCGGTCGGGAGGCCACCACGGCGCTGTCAGCTGCCCTTGGTCGTGATCACCTGCGGCGCGGTCGCTTTGACGACGCTGATCTTCATCTGGTCACCTCCCTCGCTGCCGAATAAATCTCGAAGTATTTATAGATCGCCCACTACTGGAGGCAACGGGTTTTGGACGAACGGACCAGCTACCGGCGGCGGCGCTGCCGCCGATCGCTATAGTTCACCAAATGGTTAACGATTCGTTCAGGGCACTCTCCCACCCGATCCGCAGGGGGATCGTCGAACGCCTCGCCGTCGGCCCGGCGACCGTCGGGGAAGTCACCCGCGACTTCGACGTCTCCAAGCCCGCTATCTCCAAGCACCTGAAGGTCCTGGAGGAGACGGGCGTCGTCACCCGCGTGGTCGAGGGCCGCACGCACCGCCTCTCGCTCGAGCCCGGCGTGCTCGACGAGGCGGCCGAGTGGATGGATCGCCAGCGCGCCCTCTGGGGGCGCATGTTCGATGCCGTCGACGAGTACCTCAAGGAGGAGTAGAAATGAAGATGCCGCCGATCGTCTCGCCGCGGGAGTGGCAGTCCGCCCGCGAGGAGCTGCTGGTCAAGGAGAAGGAGCTGGTCCGCGCCCGCGACGCGCTCGCCGCCGAACGGCGGCGGATGCCGCGGATGGCGGTCGAGAAGGAGTACCGCTTCGAGGGCCCGGACGGGCCGGCGAGCCTGCTCGACCTGTTCGAGGGCCGGCGCCAGCTGATCCTCTACCGCTTCTTCTTCGAGCCCGGCGTGGCCCGCTGGCCGGAGAGCGGCTGCCCCGGCTGCTCGTTCGTGGCCGACCAGGTCGCCCACCTCGCCCACCTCAACGCACGCGACACCACCTTCGCCAACATCTCGCGCGCACCGCAGCCGGACATCGAGCGCTGGAAGGCGCGGATGGGCTGGGAGATGCCCTGGTACACGATCACCGACGACTTCGACGCCGACTTCGGGGTCGACGAATGGCACGGGACCAACGCCTTCTACCGCGACGACGAGGACCGGGTCTTCCGCACCTACTTCGTCGACAAGCGCGGCGACGAGGCGCTGGGCAGCGTCTGGTCCTACCTCGACATCAGCGCCCTCGGCCGCCAGGAGGAGTGGGAGGACTCGCCCGAGGGCTACCCGCAGACCCCGCCCTACGGCTGGTGGAAGCTCCACGACGAGTACGAGCCGGCCTCGTGATCGCGCTCGCCCACGTCGGCGGCATGCCGGTGGAGGAGCTGCTGCCCTGGCTGGCCGGTCCCGGCACGGTGGTGGTGGCGCGGGCCTGGATCGCGGTGCACCTGCGCCGCCGCGAGGGCCGCGGCCGATGAGCGGCGAGACGCTGCTGATCGAGCGCACCTTCCAGGCCCCCGCCCAGGCGGTCTTCGACGCCTGGACCAGCGAGGAGGTGATGCGGCGCTGGTTCCACGGCGAGCACCACTGGGAGACCCCGGAGGCGCGGGTCGACCTGCGCCTCGGCGGCAACGTGCGCGTGGTCATGCGCGACCCCGACAAGGGCACCGAGTACGGCGGCGGCGGTCACTACACGGAGATCGACCCGCCGCGCCGGCTCGTCTTCACCTGGACCTGGGACGACGACGAGCGGGAGACGCTGATCGAACTCGACTTCGAGGAGGCGGAGGGCGCGACCACGGTGCGCCTGACCCACAACAACCTCAGCGACCGGGAATCGGTCGTCTCCCACGAAGGCGGCTGGAGCGCCGCCCTCGACAACCTCCAGCAGGTCCTGGGACCCGCCCGCCAGGCCACGTAAGCTCCCCCGCAGCATGGACCGGACGGCCACTCCCCTGCCCGCCGACGAGGCCGCGGCCGCCGCGGGCGAGCGCCGCTCGCAGGGCGGGGAGGCGAGCTCGCGCGGCGTCCTCTCGGCCGCCGTCGCCGGCAACGCCGAGGTCTTCCCGGACGTCCTCCGGCTCCACGTCCCCCGCGGGGCGGTGATCGCCGACGTCACCTACGGCAAGGGAGTCTTCTGGCGCGACGTCGACCTCGGGGACTACGAGCTGAAGGCGACCGACCTGCAGACCGGCGTCGACGCGACCGACCTCCCCTACGAGGACGACAGCCTCGACGCCCTGGTCCTCGACCCGCCCTACATGGAGGGGCTGTACCGCAAGGACACCGCCCACATGGCCGGCAACGGCAGTCACGGCGCCTTCCGCGACCGCTACTCCGACGGCGCCGCGACGGAGGCGAAGGCGGGCGCGCCGAAATGGCACGACGCGGTCCTCGACCTCTACTTCCGGGCCGGGGCCGAGGCCAAGCGTTGCCTCAAGGTCGGCGGCACCTTCATCGTCAAGTGCCAGGACGAGGTCAGCGCCAACCGCCAGCGGCTGACCCACGTCGAGCTGATCAACGCCTTCGAGGCGGAGGACTTCTACTGCAAGGACCTGTTCGTGGTGGTCCGCACCAACAAGCCGAGCGTCAGCCGGGTGAAGAAGCAGGTGCACGCGAGGAAGAACCACAGCTACTTCCTCGTCTTCGTCCTCTGCCGGGAGGGGATGGCGGGCAAAGCCAAGAGCGCCGCCGTCGCCGACGCCTAGGGGCGGGACGATGACCGGGCCCAAGTCGCTGGACGAAGTCCTCAACCGCATCAAGGATCCGCACGAGTGGACGGATCCCGAATACCTGATCCAGATCCTCCAGGAACGCCCGAGCGTCAGGGGCATGGTCTACGGCTTCCTGGCCGAGATCCAGTTCGCCCACTGGCTCGACCAGAGGGGCATCCCCCTGCATACCCACGTCGTCGATGACGACCACGCGAAGACCAAGTCCGACCGCACCTTCCCCCACAAGGGCAAGCGCTACACGATCCAGGTCAAGTCGATGCAGACCAACAGCATCAGGGAGCTGGGCCCGGGCCAGTTCAAAGCCGGGATCCAGTGCGACGGCAGCGACCGCCGCGAGGTCACCCTGCCCAACGGCCACAAGGTATTGACGACCAACTACGTCGCGGGCGAGTTCATGGTCCTGGCCACCGCCCTCCACTCCTTCACCGGCAAATGGGACTTCGCCTTCCGCCTCAACAGCACCCTCGACCGCACCACCTCCAAGAAGTACGCCGAAGAGGACCGCCAGTACCTGCTCAAAACCATGGTCAAGATCACCTGGCCCCTGGAGGACCCCTGGACCACCGACCTCCTCGGCCTCCTGGAGCAAAGTCCGGACCTAGGCGAGACGATCGACCCGGGCGATGAGGACGACGAAGGCTTGGTCCGGCCGCCCGGCAGCGATGAGATCGTTCGCATCGACAACTGAGGGTGGAAGGGACCCGACCTTCGGCTTGAAAGGACGAAGGTCAGCCGCCTGGGAGGCGGGATTGCGACGAGGATGTGACAGAAATGCGACCAGAAACGTGAGAACGAGCGTGGCGCTACTTCTCTTTGCGAGGGGTTTCCTCGCCGCCCTTCTTAGTCTGCAAGCCCTTCACCTCTAGGCCCTCGCTAGCCAAAAGCTCTTGATCGAGTCGGCGAACGTCCGCCATCGTCGTGCCCTTGGGGAGTCGGTATCCGGCTGGCAATTTCACTGGTTCCATCCCGCTACCCTCCTCACTAGCTCATAGACCTCCGAGTGAAGCCATGGAGGTCTTCCGGTCGCTCCTTGACGACGCCGGGTCATCAGCATTGCGTAGATCTCTGCGACGACCTCATGCGTATATTCGCGACGACGGTAGCCCGCCTGTCGGACGAGTCGAGCGAGAGCTTTTGGCAGCAGCTCGACATAGTGCTCACCAGCCGAGATGTCCCCCTCCTCGGCGCGATCGAGGGAAAGCGCATGGCCCCACTCGTGCCAGGCGACTCGGGATAAATCGTAGGCGAAGGTCGGGCCGTCGAGTCCGTCAAAGGCGGGATGGCTCTCATTGATCAGGACCACCCGAAGGTCCGGCACCCAAAGGGCCAGGGCAGCGTTCGCCCGAGCGATCTCGCTCTCCGGGAGCGACCCAAGCCCCGCAGAGCGAAGAAGCTCATCCGTATACATCCCGAGCGCTCGCCCACAGACCTCCCACTGATCAGCGCTGATTGCCCTTAGGAGATCGCGATCCCCACGCGGCAGTTCAAGCCACGCCTCCTGCACGATCTCCTCTGCCTTCACGGCCATGGGTTTGAAAACATTTTAAGGATCAAGCTATTCATTAGCTATCGCATACTATCGGATTGCTATCCTCTAAAAATGAACGAAAGCAGAGACAAGCGTTCGAAGTCCAGCCTCCCCGCCGCGCTAGCCGCGACCTTGGATGCCATTCAGGTGCCGCTCCCCTCCGCAACTCTTAGGACCCTTGTCAGCGCGACTCTGCAGGACCGCCAGGTAAGTGCAGAGGCCCTCGGACGAATTGCTTCCTACGCGGAAGAGAGCTATTTGAAAACGAAGGAGGCCCCCCGCTTCGCTTGGGTGCTCGATCCCGATGGAAAAGCCGCAAAGCCCCGAATTTGGGCACGCGGCTCGTGGAGGCTTTCCCGGCGAATTCGAACTGAAGATGCGATGCACCATTGGTCAGTAGTGCTAGCGAACCACCTCTGTCGCCGGATGAGCGAAGGCAACGAGGTGGAGCGTGAGTTGTTGGCATCAGCGGCCCTGGAAGTGGTCGGCCGAGTGCTAGGCCCTCGGGGCATATATCTGCCTGGACCCCGAGAGGAATGGCAGATGTTGGCCCAACAGGTGGCTGCACTGCAGCATCCGACTGGACCCGCCCATCCGTTGAGCGACCAGACGAGGGCCGAGGCGGAGCTCGAAGCGAATGGCCCGCCTGCCTATAACCTCTTCTTCGGCGCAAAGGAAGCAGCGCAGGGCCAACTTGGAGAGGCACCACCCGGGCTGCGTCTACCCCTCCCGGGAGACACGGGCACTCCGTTCGATGAAATCGTCCTTAGAAGGGCCAACGGCGACAACTCGCAGGCGCGCGAGGTGCTTGCCTTCATACAAGAGTGGGGCGTACTCAGCGACGAGCGCAACGAGGATCCCGCGCTCTCGTCATACGCGGAGCGCTGGGGCGTTGACCTCGCAACCGCCAAACTTCGCAACGAACGATTTCGAGACCTCTTCCCCAGTGAGACCTCGCCACGCCGCGTCTTGGCGATGCTGTGGGAGGCCGACTCAACTGAAAGCTTTCCGCGTCTGCTCAGCAAGCACGTGGTGGAGAGTGCACTCCCCCCCACCGTGCTCAATCATTTCGTGAACATCCTCGCTGATCGCTTGCGCGATAAGCCGGCCCTAGGCAAGAAGGTGATGGCGGAGGTGACGACCTTCGAGGAGCACGGCCCGCCCCCCGCAGGTCGCGACCAACGTCGCTTCTTCGTGCTCTGTGAGCAATTGCGGCTGTGGTGCGCCCGAGCACTGGTAGCTGCCGGCGAGCCTGAGCTAGCTTCTGGTGCGCTTTCTCTGGGACCCATCTTCGACGAGTCGAGTGCTGCCTACGCGCAAGCGATGATCGGGAAATATCGGCGGGACCTTGGCCGGGGTCCAAGGCGTCAAATGCTGGTTTTCGCACAACGGTCGCTAAGGGTGGCGGCGACTCTCGATGCATTGAATCCTGCGCCGAATGCGGCGCCCTTTCTCGATGGGGTTGCGCTTGCAGCCAGCGCCCTAGCGGAGGCGCGTGACGAAGAACTCGAGATCGATCTTGTCGCCGAGGCTCGAAACACCGTGCGCATGCTGGAGGCGGCGCAGTGAGGCGAATAAGGCAGGCGTGGCAAGCCGTTGGCATTGCGGGAGATACCAGCTTTTTAGTCGCCTCAATCGGAGGTATTGCAACCCTCGGGGCAATCGGCGCGGGTCTCCTTGCGGCACTGACGGCCGTCCCGCTGGCCTTCTTGATCGTGGCAAGCCTAGGCTTGATGGCTGTTTTGTCGGTAACCGTTCCGCTTATTCTCTCTCGCTCTTGGCCCCTGCTCACCGGCCCTTAAATGGCCGTGGGGGAGTGGTCAATGAACATGCGGGTTGACAAGGACCAGATGATTGTTCAAGCAGGTGTCAGTATCTGGAACGGACGCGATGCTGGAGGCGAGCGCGCGTGCGCACGAGGGGTTGTGCCCCAGGTCGAGGTATTCACCCCTGACGGCCAACGTCTCTATCACCATGTCGGCTGGGAGGCGACTAACCAACGTGACTTCCCAGCCACCAGGGAGGAGGAGCGTCTGACGCTTGCAGAACAGACTAGGGGCGAGGACTACTATTTCATCGGCCATTGTTCTCCGTTTCGGCACTGTAAGGACAATTATGTGGAGGGGCGCTTAACCCTGCGGGGGGCGAATCTCCCGCGCCCAATCATTTCCAAGTTCAGCCTCGGCCTCGACGAAAAAGGAAATCTTTGGGTGAGCGGCGACTAGGCGCTCGCATGCCTCACCTGGACGAAGACATGGCGGCCGCCCGTCGATCCAGCTCTCCGCTTTGAAAGGGCGTGGGGCGTCGGCATGAGAAGGCGAGACGCCGTAGCGATGTGACTGAAGTGAGACAGGAATGCCGGGTCCATTCAGCCCCGAGCCCGAGCGGTCGGGGCAGTTCGCCTATCGGCCCGCCGAAAATCCCATCAGCCTCACGTTGCGCCGCCAGCGGCGATCGGCAAGATGCACGACCTGAGGTGCTGGACGAGGAGTTGAAGGCGATGGTCGACCGCTACCGCTACACCCCGAACTCGGATCCGATCAGATAGCGGCGATCCGTGTCGCCAGCCGCCGGTGGGCCGCTACGCTCACGGCGATGGGGGGAGTGAAGGAACTCGAGAACGAGCAGTACGAACGCCGTGCCGCGGGACTCTCCGGCTACGTCTGCGAAGAGTGCTTCTCGGACTATGCGCTGATCGCCTACGTCGAGGAGCACGCGACCGAGAACGAATGCGACTTCGCGGCGCCGGCCGACGATGTGGTCGGTCTGATCATGGAATCGATCCGCACCGAGTGGACGGATCCGGTCGAGGAGCTGGCCCACGACAGCGCCGAGGGCGGCTATCAGGGCCACCAGATCGAATTCGACCAGGTGCTCTACGAGGTCGGGGAACCAATCGAGGACGACGAGTTCCGGGAAGCCCTGATCGCGGCGACCATCGGCTACACCATCCAATGGTGCAAAGCCGACTACGGGGCGCCGTTCGAGGACGAGGCGATGGCCTACGACTGGAGCGACCTCGTCGATCACGTTAAGTTCCAGAGCCGCTACTTCTTCTCCACCCAGGTCCGCAAGGGGCGCAAAGCCGGCCAGCGTGAGTCGGCGGTAGACATTCTCACCGACATCACGACGTTCGCCGAGTCGGCGGGCCTCTTCAGGACGATCTCGGCCGGAGGACGCTTTTGGCGCGCTCGTGCGTCCGATGCCTCCGGAGCCTTCGCGACTCCTGGCGAGCTGGGGACGCCGCCGCCCGAGGTGGCGTTCTCATCGAACAGGATGAGCCCGGCGGGGATCCCCGCGTTCTATGGCGCCGAGGACCCCGACACCGCCATCGAGGAGATCCGGACGGTCCCCGTCCCGGAGTCAGGCGCCTATTGGAGCGCCGGAGAGTTCGCCCTCAGCGGCGACTGTCTAGTGCTGGACCTCGCGACGATGCCGGATCCGCCTAGCATCTTCGACTCCGAGCGCGCACTGCGGCGCCCCCTCTACTTCCTCGCGGACTTCGCGACTGACATCAGCAAGCCTCTCGGAGCACCCGGCCGCGAGCACATCGACTACGTGCCGACCCAGGTGATCGCGGAGTTCCTACGGCTGTCGTTCGTTTCGGAGCTTGGGCCGGTAACGGGTGTGAGGTACAAATCGGCGCGGCACGACGGCGGGATTTGCGTAGTCCTCTTCATCTCGAACGAGGACTGTGTGGACGAGGCATCCGGGGACAACCCTCAACTCGTGCTCGGTGAGGTGCGCCACGGCGAGTTCTCAACCAGGGCCGAGGCGTAAGACCTCTCAAAGGAACCCTTGAAGGGGCCGAACCGGGCCGAAAAAGGGACCTTCCTGACTTCTGGGAGGAGAAGGTCAAAGCCCCGCAAGGTCGTCACTGGCCCAGATCCGGCTTGATGAGCTGCGTAACGAGGAATGCGCCAGACCAGATTCGGACAGGCGCCATGGCCTTGAAAGGCTGAAGGGCCGCCGCATGCAAAGCAGGATTGCGACAGAGATGCGATCAAGATGGGACTCACATACCGACCATTTATCAGCGGCTTACGGGATTCCGGCTTAGAGCGCCCTCAGATCGGGGAGCATGGGGTCCTGAAATCAGGCAAAGGGGATTGAATCGACCTCCGGACGCTTCGACCAATCAGCGCGGGTAAAGTCGTGATGTGATCCAGCTTGAACGTACCCCGGCTCCGGAGATCCTCTTTAGTGCGCAAGTTGAGCAGCTCGATCTGGTGGCTGAGGCCCACTTCGCTGATGACACTCGTTCAACCCGACAGCGTCGCTTTCACTTCGACTCCACTCTGCTCGAAGGCGATGAGGTATACACCGCGCTCTCACTGACCTCAGGCGGGCGGTGCTGTTTCTGCAGCGTCCCCGATCGACAGGGAGCTGAACTCGCCGCTCACCGCTTTCGACCGCCGCAGGACGCGGTCGCCGCAGACGGCCGCACCAGCCGGCGCCATTACTGGTGGCTTGCCTATGCATGGGGGAACCTCTACCTCGCCTGCGCCGACTGCCGTAAGGCGCAGGGGTCAAAATTCCCGACCGGGAGACGACGGGTACGCGTTGGGACCCTAGAGAACTTGGCAGAGCGCGAGCAGCCTTACCTGATCGATCCGGTCAGCGAGGATCCGGAGCCGCACTTCGTATACCTCGACTCCGGCGAGGTGGTCTGGCTCGATGAACGCGGACTGATCACGATCGAGACCTTCGATCTCAACCGTCCCCGCTTGGTCGCCGAACGTCGAGACTGGATCGATTGGACCAAAGCCGAGATCCGCCAAGCGGCAATGATGGTGACGAGCGAGCGAGGTGGAGAATTCGTCGACGCCTTCCTACGTCTGTATGCGACCGATGTGCCGTTCGCGGCACTCCGCCGCCAGTACTTCAACCAGTGGGTCATGTTCCGCCGGCGCAAAGTCGAGCGAATTCTCGAGGCGGTGACCGGCGGCGAGGTCAAGTTGGCAGAGCACGCCGACTCATTGCTGCGGGTTACCAACCGGATGAAGATGAACCTCTCGCGCATGCTCGGTCCACGTGAGGAACGAATCTCAGAGCCAGCGATCCTCGAACTGCAGCCAACCAAGGGCGTCACTTCCGTCGAGATGGATCTTTCGGTACCGCTCGACGAGCCGACCCCCGAGAATGGCGCCTACGGCGAGGGGCGCGAGATCCACCGGGTCGAAATCCGCAACTTTCAAGGCGTCGAACGGATGCAGCTAGGGGTGGCGGCGGGAGCAGGCGAGGGTAGCTGGTTGATGCTCCTCGGCGAGAACGGGGCCGGCAAGACGGCGGCGCTGAAGGCGATCGCCTTGACCCTGATGGAACCTGAGGAGCGCGACTCTGTGCTCGAGGATCCGCGCACCGTGCTGCGGCAGGGCCAAAAGGAAGGCTCGGTAAGGGTCGAGCTGACCGGCACCCGCAACATCCGCGAGCTCAGCTTCGGCACTCGCATCAAGGGCCTCCGCTCGAGCGGCCCCGCCGCACCCGCCTTACTTGCTGCCTATGGTGCGACGCGGCTCCTGCCATCGAACGCAGAAGAAGGCCGCTTCACGGGCGGGCCGAATACCGGCTCCCTCTTCGATCCCCGCTTTCCCCTCTCACGCCCGAGCGAATGGCTGCCCGGCCTTTCACCCGAAGACTTCGACGCGGTGGCACGCGGCCTCCACACGATCCTTCCCCTCGGGAAGGGCGAAGAGGTTCGGCGTCACAAAGGCACCGGCGTCGTCTTCGACTCACCGGACGGCCGCTTCGGCCTCGACCACCTGAGCGAGGGCTACCGGACGATGGCGGTCCTCGCCCTCGACATGATGCGGCTCTTCCTTGGCCGCTGGGGCAATCTCGAAGCGGCCGAGGGGATCGTCCTAATCGATGAGATTGGAGCCCATCTGCATCCTCGCTGGCAGATGCGGGTGGTCTCGACCCTGCGGCAGACTTTCCCCCGAATCCAGTTCATCGCCACCACCCACGACCCGCTGTGCCTCCGTGGCCTGGAGGACGGCGAGGTCGTCGTTCTTCGCCGCATCGACGATCGTCTGATCGTCGAGCAGGAAGAGCTTCCTTCGATCAAGGGCCTGAGCGTTGACCAGCTCCTCACCAGCGAGCATTTCGGCCTCTACAGCGCGCTCGACCCAGAGTTGGAGGGGAAGTTCGAGCGCTACTACGAACTGCTGGCGACGCGCGATCGGTCCCCCGCAGAGGACGATGAGCTCTGGCAGCTCCGCGAGCAGCTCGCTGACAAGAGGCAGCTGGGCCGGACCCGGCGCGAGCGGCTGGCGCTCGAAGCCGTCGACGAACACCTGGCGCAAGAGCGTCGGGCGGAGTCGGCCCGCGATCTGCAGGTGCTTCCAGAGTCGGCCCGCCGAAGCGTCCGCGAACTCCTAGATCGGGTAAGCCGACAGTGATCTCGGTAAGGCGCTGTGCCTGCCCGCCCAGCCTCGACGGTCCCGAATCGGTCGGCGGCCTTGAGACCGAAGCCGCGGTGACCCACTACTCGCTAACACCGCCGACGGGCAAGGTGCCCCAGTTCAAGGCCTATAAGGAAGACGACGTGCGGGCCGCGATGGAGAGCATGTTCGGCCCGAAGTGCGCCTACTGCGAGACCGAATACGCCGCCGGCAACTCGCCCGACGTCGAGCACTATCGGCCGAAGAAGGAGATCAAAGGCGCCAAAGGGGTCAGGATCAGGCCCGGCTACTACTGGCTCGGCGCAACCTGGTCGAATCTTCTTCCCACCTGCGTCTACTGCAACCGCAGGCGCAAGCACCGATACCCCGACCGGCCGCGGGTGACCGGCAAGGGGACCCGGTTTCCCCTCATCGATGAATCGGCGCGAGCGACGAAACCGGGCGAGGAGGCACGGGAGCAACCCCTCCTACTCGATCCCACCGTCGACAACCCTGGCGACCACCTGCGCTTCGGCGAGGAAGCTTTGGTCTGCCCGGCCCGCCAAGGCGCGACCACGAGCCAGCGCGGCGAAGAAACGATCGAGATCCTCGGCCTCAATCGCCCCGCCCTCGTCCACAGCCGCCAAGACCAGCTTCATTGGATCGATGAGGCTATCTATCGCTACCTGGAAGCTCTCGAGAATCTCGAACGCAACCCCGGCGACCCCTACACCGAACGTCAGCGAGACAAGGCGCTGGAAGAAATGGAGGAGAGGGCGGAAGGATCAGCACCCTACGCCGAGATGGCGCGACAGAGAATCGCCGAACTTCTGTAGACACCTACTGCTCCCGGCGCGAAGAGGAACTCGTAACTCCCACTTTGGCTTGAAAGGACGGATGCCGTCCGCAGGGTGGAGCGGCATCGCGGCGATGATGCGACCGAGATGCGACCCTGACAAGCTCGGGATGTACTTTTGGTGGCGAATAGCCTCTTGGATCTCTAGAGACTTGCGCTTGCGCGATAACCGACAGCATCAACGAAGGGTGCGTGACTAGTGGCACTTAATCGAGTCCGCTATCGCGCTCGGGAGGGCGTATTCGAGGTGCCGAAGAGGGGTCGCTTCGCTATGCGCAAAGACGAGCGCCTGGTCTTGCCAATGGACCTTCTCAATGGAGCCAGCGCAACTCAGCTCCGCAACGCCATAGTTTCCGCGGGTCAAAGGCTCGGGATGGCACGGGAGATCCTTTTTTCGACTGCCCCCTTCGACCGTTTTGATCCTGAGACTGCACCGATCGAGGACTTTGCCGCGGCTATCGATCCGGTCGACGACGAATTCAATTTCGAAGCGTACGTCTACTTGGAACCCGGCGAAACCTTCTCTGAGGACAAGTGGCGACAGCTAGTCGAACCGCTGTTGGAAAGGCGTGGGGCAGCCTGGCACGGGTCATGGACCGATGACGATTATGGCCCCGGCCTCCTAGTGGCGTTAATTGGGCGCTTTCCGACTCGCGGGCGCTCCGTCCGAGATCTTTTCGAGACCTCGCGCGAATTTCAGGAGCTAGTCTGGGCCGCCACGAAGCATGGCGAGCTCACCGCAGCCCGCTGCGTCGCACTTATTCGGGGCGGCCTCATCTCTGCCCTCGCTGGCCAGCCAGAGAGCGGCTGGATCGATGTCAAGGCCCGGCCGCATCGAATAGACACTCGCTGGGAGAAGCTTGAGCTGGCAAAGGATGTCGCTGCATTTGCCAACTCTGGGGAGGATGCGGTCATCGTCTTCGGTTTGACGACGAAAGAGACGATCAACGGGGAGGTCGTAGATGCAGCGCTCCCCTTTGACCTCATGGAGATGCGCGTTCAAGCGATGGCCGACACGCTGAGCGCCTGGATAGTGCCTCCAATACTGGATCTTGAAATCGAGGCCGTAGAATCCCAGGAGGGCTTGGGTTACGGGTTCATCCTCATTCCAGCTCAGGATCCGAGCACTCTCCCGGTGCTGGTGAATGGGGCTTCAATCGACGAGCGATTCATTGGGACGCTACTGAGCATCCCTCTCCGCTTCGGCCAACGGACGGTCTATGCCGACGCCGCCCGCGTGCATTCCCTCATCGCCGCAGGCCGAGCTGCATTGACCGACGGGAGTCTTCGAGAGGGCGCCTGACCTGCGTAGCCTGCATGGAGAAACGGGAGCTCCCGCAAGACTGCCCTCACGCCCGAGCGTTCATCGCATCACTCACCGGAACAGCGGCTGCGGTGCGAACGCTATACAGCGCGGATTCCCACTCCAGCAAGCGCAGCTCGGAGCCGCTCTAGGGTCACATATGGAGCACACGATCCCCCCCACGCTTCCTTGACAGTGCTCCAGTTCTCAGACAGTACCTGCGACACTGCGTCCGCATCTTCTCCGCTACTGCACTGTAGTGCGATTACACAGTCCGACAGAACACTTTGTCGCTTGTGCGAATACACTTGGACCTTCCATGGCACCGGCTGCCCAACACGTGGCAATAGCACCGCCGGAGCCTTGACTATTCTCCCGCGCGCATTTCCCCTAAATGGCTTTGGTCCGTCGTGAGTCAGAGACGTGGTGTGCAATACCAGCACCCCACGTTGCCGCTTTTTCACCTTATGCATAGGCGTGCACCCGCGCACCACGGTCACTTGAAAGGCAGGTTTCGCTAACCCCTGATCGGCCGCCTCGCTGTCCTGGGCGGATCTCCGTCGGCGTCTCAAATGCACAATCACTGCAGCGGCGTGGGTGCCAGTCAGCCACCCACGAGGCAGGTCGGACACGATCGACCAGCTCCATGCCTCACTCATAACCTTCCAAAACTGCGCGTCCCGCTCGCTCGTCAAGCTGCCCTTCGGAAGAACCGCGGCCATACTCGTCTCTGCATGCGAATATCGGCTGGCGAGGCCGACGAAAGATGCTGCTGGACTGCACGGTATCGTCGCGTCGTCCATCGCGATGCTCAGCACCTCACCGCCACGGTAGGAATACGGCGGGTTTAGGGCAATCGTGTCGAACGGCTGTCCGGACTTCGTTACTGCACATCTGCGGTGCGACCGCTCATTCAAAAAGTTGCACGTGCCTACTCGCCACGTAGGGCGCCGAGCGCGCAGACTCCGTATGGCTCGCTGATCCACGTCCGTGCCATGTAGCTCCCCTAGCGCATCCGCGCGAGCAAGTTCGTCCAAGAGCACGCCGCCCCCCACGGCAAAGTCAGCCGCCCTCCCTACGCTCCTTTGACCGTCGGTGAGGATGGCCGCTAGAGTCGCTGCGACCGGCTCGGGGGTGTAATACGCGTCTATCCCGGTTGAAGCCATCTCAGCCTTCTAAGAGTGCCCCGACGTTGTAGACGAGCGCTCGCGCCGCGCCCGTCGTCCTCTTCGGCGTTTTCACGGGATGGTCATAGACAACCTCAACCTCCCCATTCCTATGCATCGCATACAGCACCGCCCCTAATGCATGAGGCTTAGTTCCGATGGGAGCGATTTTCACGGGCGCCCGCAGCCGGGCCTCAAGGGCCTGCAGGGTCCTGAACGCGCGAAACGGACAGTTCGCGGTGACATACTCGACGGATGCCCAGCTACGAGTGGCTAGGAGAGGGGCACGATTGCCGTGGTAAGCGTAGAACGGATACTCGGGACGGAATCCTGGCACGCCGACAATTGGAATTACACGATCACCCTGCGGCTGCACGTTCTCAAGTACGTAGGCAAAACGAGTGCCCTCGAAACCAAGGAGGGCCAATAGGTAGAAGTCGTCGTCGGACCCGCGGTTGAGCGAAGCGAATCCTGGGAGCGGTGCTACCCCGTGGATCTTCTCCGAGAGATCGAAGATTTCATTTTCGGTCGGCGTGAGGCTCTGTGCGTAGTCAACTGGCTCAACATAGACCACTCGTACTCTTAGCTGCGTCTCTATGGCGGCCCGTAGCAAGGGGGCCCAGACGTGGTGCGCAAAGCCGGTGATGTCGATGTACACAGTGCGGCCAACGAAGCCCTGCCACAGCTCTGCCAGCGCCCTGCGACTCCTGAGGGCCACAGACACCTCATCTCCCCCGATCTCAAGGTGAACTTCCGTCCTACTATCAGACACCCACCGTATGAACGTGACTCCAGAGGTTCGCTGCTCCCACTCCTCCGAATGGGCACTCCGATCCTCGGGAGACTGCGCGTAAACGTACACGCTGTTTGGCTCCGGTTGGAACAAATCCAGGCTCTTAAACAGCCAGCTCTGCGTTGGCTCTCTACGACCGACCACGATAGAAGCTTTCGAAGAACGCCAACTGCTCAGGAAGCTCGACCTCGGGAGAGAGCCGGTGCCGCGCCAACACCGCGGCAATCGTCTCACTCGTAGCAGTTACGAACCCGAGGAGATCGCGCTCACTGAGGGAGACCTTTCGCTTCTGCCGGTGGCTAAATACAAAGAGAGGACTGAAAATTGGATGAAGCCGATAATCGTAATCGCGGGTATCGGTCGGCTCGTTAGACACCTTGCTCCCGGGCTTCCGCAATAGAGCCAGGTGAGCGACTGCCATTCGAAGAAGCTCTTCGGCGTCTGCAATATCTGTACCCGCCTCGCCGTTCGCTTTAGTTGGCACCAACTCGAACTCGTTCACCTCTGGTGCATGCCCGATCGGATCTGCGGCGAGCACCTGGAACACGCGCCCGAGTCCAAGCACGACTTTAGTCAACCGAGCGCCGTGCACCGACAATCCCTCCAGCTCGGTGAGATTCTTCCGCCCTACACCTTGCGCCGCCAGAGTTTGGATTTCGGGATCTACCGACTGGTCCATCTCGCCTCCACGCTCTAGGTGAAGGAGCAACGTTCGCTCAACAAGCTCAAGGAGATAGCGGATATTCCCCGCCGAAATCGCGGCGAACGTTTCCCAACCACAGTAGTACTTCTGAATCCCGCGCTTGCCACGCCCGCGGCGGATGCTGAACAGCAAAGCGTACGAGTAGTTGTTGACTCGGTTGACCCACTCGTGATCCCTTGCTAGATACGAGCGTGCGGTGGAAGCCAGGTCCTGCTGTTTGTGATCTGCCCAGCGAGCTACTAGGAATTGCTCCAGCTTCGGCGAACCCGCGAATGTGTCGAACTCCTGACTAGTTAGGTCGCGGCGAAGTGCCTCGTGAGGCTCACTAAGCATCTGATCTATCCCGAGACGTTCGGCCTCTTGGGCCTCGGTCAGACCCGGTAAGAGTTCGTCGATGCTGTGGGTTAGTTCGCCCGACGGGGTTCCGATCCTGACCAGACGACTGTTACACACCTGAGCCGCGAATTTGTTGAACCGTGCTCCCTTTAGTTTTTCGGCGATTGGCACTCTGACGTAATCAGCCGGGTTGACGAGCTGCTCTTCAGGATTAAGCGTCGCACGAGTTCTAAATCCGAAATCGCGCACGCCAATCTTCAGGGCGTACCCTTCTCCTGAATGCTTAATAATCGAATTAACGACACGCTGCTGATACTCGGTGAAATTCTCATACTCATCAAAAAGGAAAAAGAACCGACGCCCGGGCAGAGTCTGCCTTAGGCCTTGGATGAGCAGATCAACTGGGGCCTTTTGTAGGGACAGCATGCCGGGCAGCTTCTCGCCGACATTGTTCACCTCGGCCTCAAGCGTGATCAGCGCCTTTTCGATTGCTGCCGACAGATCGGCTTGATTCTTGGCCGCCGAAGCGTTCAAGCTGAGGGCGGCGGCTTCGCAAACAGAGGGTTTCAGAAGGTCCGGCATGCCTAGGTGGTCAGCACACCAACCAGTGAACCTAAGGATTGCGGCCGCCATCCTGAGATTCAGATAGTGAGCAAAGATTCGGATCCATTGGTGCTCTTCGATCTCTGGCCCGTCAAAGGCGCGTACGCGATTCGTGTCCACCCGCTCATAGAAGCCGATGAACTCCATACTCCCGAAGGCCTCAGGCGTACGCCCATGAACCGCATACTGACCCTCGTAGGAGAGCATCCGCAGGACGGTCGTCTTCCCAGTGCCGCGCGCTCCGACCAATACGCACGGCTTTTGCGTAGTCAACTCCGGCCAGTAAGTTGGCTCCGTGAACAAATCAAAGATCTGCTCGTCCAGCCACTCGGCCTTGTAGCTCCCAAACAGATTCCCTAACTGCTCCTCGGGACGCAGGTCTTGGCCCATCTCTAGGTTCTCCTCACGAGGGGTTTCCAACCGTTCTGCTCCCAATAGAACAGCGGTAGCGTGGCATCCGGAACGCTATCCTCAAAGGCAACGCAAAGGCCTAGTTTTCCGAATCCCTGCCAATCCTTGTCTGTCCGTCCATTCGTATCCGGGATCCCGGCGCGAAGGCTGGCTTCCCGAATTATGTCCCTGCCGGCGTCCAAGGCATTCGCGGGCCAGATGAAGGATTGATCGTGAACTGCGCTGTACTCATGAGGCAGTGTATGGGCCGGGAGGCACATGACATTGGGGCAGTGTTGTGCGAGCACCTCCACTCCGCGCTGCGCGGCGACGAGGGGGAGATAGTAGGCAGGAAATGGGTCCGCAGCCTGGGAGCTCTCGAAGCTCCAGTCGGTCCCGCTCAGGGAATAGGCGCGTCGCCAGGTGGTGACAAACTGGCGCCCGGTTCCCAAAAAATCATCGAGGAACAGAACTGGGCGGGGGCCTTTAGATCGTAGATATTCGAGGGCGGCCGTGGGACCCAGAATACGAGCCTCGGGAAATTCCAGAATCTGCCTCGCTTTTCGGGCGAAAGTGTGACCACTGTCGGTTGGCCGCGGTTTCTCGCCCGTAGGGTACGTAACTATCACACTGTCAAGAAAGTCTTCCCACCGTGCCCTTGCGGTATCGGCTGTTCCATCTACGGGAACGACATGGCGGGATAGCTCCATCAGGGTTCCCTGCAGGAGGGCGTCAGTAAGGCGCCTTGAGAAGAATTGAAATTGGTTGAGGAGGTGAACGGCGAATGGCAGCTCCTCAGAAGTGAAGTTTTCCAGCCAAGCGTCTGGAAAAAGATGCTGGAAGGGCCAGACCTGGGCATCAACAAAATCCCGACACTTCGAGAGGACAAACTCTTTCTCATATAGGTACTGATCTACGGTATCTGGCATCGAATAAGGGTCTAGTTAGGAGTGGTCGAAGAATATATGGGCGCCGTGCCAACGGGGACGGCATCCTGCATCAGGACTGCGGAACGGCTGATCTGTGCTGCCGCCATCCAACGTGGCTATCTCGATTCTAGATTGACCGGCTTCCTCAAAGGCAAGAGCCCCCGCCGTCTCCTCCCACGTCAGCCAACGATCTCTCGGATATCGTCGGAGCTCTTTCCAACGGGTGCGTATATCGCGCCAGCATCGTGTCGACCCGATGGCCGACGACGTCGGCAAGATCTGCATCGTTGACGCGGGCGGCATGGAGATGGGTGACGTAGCTGTGGCGGCACCAACTGAATACATGTTTTAGATTCGCCACGGCGCACCACGTATCTGGAAACGTCTTGGCGATGCGGCGTTCAGAGCGACCCAGGCGGCACTCGGCGAGGCGATCCGGGAACTCCGCGACAAGCGGAAAGCGACTCAGGAGGAGTGGCTGCAGGAGCGGGCATCACCCCGGCCACGCTGTCGCTCATCGAGCGAGGTCAGGCAAATCCGACCTGGGACACGGCCCGCCGGATTGCCGGTGCTCTAGGCGTCTCTATTGGCGAGCTGGCGAAGCTCTCCGAGAAGCACGAATAAGCTTGCTGTCGCCCGGCAAGATGTGACTGAAATGCGACTCTCGCACCCCGGAACGCCTCGGAATCGCCCGGAAGACAAAGGAACGCAATTCAGAGCCGAAGCTGAGGATCTGGCTCCACACCGGGAAATCCCCGGCACCTCAAGGAACAGCAGCGAATGCGCCCGACGGGAGTCGAACCCGCGACCTTCGGCTTGAAAGACCGACGCTCTTTGGGCCCCCGAAAGGACCCGTTGACCACTGAGCTACGGGCGCTCAGTGCGAACCTTACCCGCGCAATGGGTTTTGAGCATTCTCGGTCTCGCTAGGGTCGGACGATGGATCTAGGGCTGGAGGGGCGGGTTGCGTTGGTGATGGGCGCGAGCCGGGGGCTTGGGCGTGGGATCGCCGCCGTGCTGGCGCGGGAAGGGGCGCGGGTTGCGATCGCCAGTCGCTCGCTCGAGCGGCTCGAGGAGGCCGCGGCGGAGATCGGCTCCGCGGCTACTCCGTTCGTCGCCGATGCCTCCGATCCCGACCGGCTGACCGCACTGCCCGGTGAGGTCGCCGCTGCGCTCGGGCCCGTCGAGATCCTCGTCGCCAATACCGGCGGTCCACCCTTCGGCGGCGCGCTCGACCACGGCCTCGAGGAGTGGGAGCGGGCCTATCGCTCGCTCGTCCTCGCCCCGCGCGTGCTCGCCGAGGCGGTCGTCCCCTCGATGCGCGAACGCGGCTGGGGGCGCATCGTCAACGTCGGCTCCAACACGACGCGAGAGCCGAACCCCGCGCTCAACCTCTCCAACGCACACCGCATGGCCGCGGTCGGGTTTCTGAAGACGCTTGCGGGCGAGGTCGCCACGGACGGGATCACGGTCAACACCGTCGCCACCGGGCGCTTCGCCACCGACCGCCTCGCCGACCATGGCGGCAGCATGGAGGCCGCGGAAGCGGCCGCTCGCACCGAAGTGCCCGCCGCTCGGCTCGGCACGCCGGAGGAGTACGGGGACCTCGTCGCCTTCCTCTGCTCCGAGCGCGCCGCCTACGTCACCGGGACCGTGATCCCGATCGATGGCGGCCTCTTACGGTCCGCCTTCTGAAGGCGTAGGACCAAGCGAGGGCGTGCCGGCGGCGAAGCGGCAGTGCTCCGCACGACGCGCAGCCGACGGTGCGGCCTCGCGCCGCGTCCTACGCCTTCAGCTCGCCGGCGCGGATCTTCGCCGCCATCTCGCTCGACTCGGCCCGGTACGTGCGCCCGTCCTCGAACTCGATCGTCGGGTACTTGCGCTGGCCGGAGAGCTGCTCCAGGTCCTTGCGTTTGCCCGGCAGCAGCGGCCCCTTCACCACCTCGTACTCGATGCCCTGCTCGTCCAGCGCCTTCTGCACCTTCCAGCAGGGATGCCCGTCGTACTTGGCAAACATCACCGGACACCTGTGCAGCTTCACCGCCATCGTCACTCCCCCTTCAGCTCGCGCATCGCCGGGTAGATGATCACGTCTCGCAGCGTCTTCGATCCGGTCATGATCATAAGCAGGCGGTCGATACCCAAACCGCATCCGCTCGCCGGCGGCATCCCATATTCGAGCGCTTTGACGAACTCTTCGTCGTGGGGGTGCGGGTCCTCCTCGGCGCCGGACTCCTGGCGTTCGCGCTGTTCGATGAAGCGCACCCGCTGCTCGACCGGGTCGTTGAGGTCGGTCCCGCCGCCGACGATCTCCATCCCGGCGACGATGCCGTCGAAGGCCTCGCAGACCTTGGGATCGTCGGGGTGGACCTTGACCAGCGGCCAGATGTCGATCGGCAGCACCGTGATGTAGGTGGGCTGGATCAGCTTCGGCTCGATCAGCTTGCCCTGCAGGGTGTCGACCAGGCCGGCCCAGTCGTCGTTCTCCTCGGCGTCGTCGCCGGCCAGCTCGGCCAGCTCGTCGCGGCTCGCCTCGTAGATGTCGACGCCGGTCTCCTTCAGCAGCTCGTCGCGCAGCACCACCCGCGGCCAGGGCGCCGCGAAGTCGATCTCGACCCCGTCGCGCTCGACCACCGTCGTCCCCATCACCGCCTCGACCACGCTCGAGACCAGCGTCTCGATGAACTCCATGACGCCGTTGTAGTCGGCGCTGCCCACGAACATCTCCAGCATCGTGAACTCGGGGTTGTGCTGGGGCGACATCCCCTCGTTGCGGAAGAACTTGCCGAACTCGTAGACGTCCTCGAAGCCGCCGACGATCGCCCGCTTCAGGTAGAGCTCGGTCGCGGTGCGCAGGAAGAGGTCGCGGTCGAGCGCGTTGTGGTGGGTGATGAAGGGGCGCGCCGCGGCGCCGCCGGTCAGCCGCTGCAGGACCGGCGTTTCCAGCTCGACCCAGCCGCGCTCGTTCATGTGCCGGCGGATCTCGAAGGTCAGCTTCGCCCGCTTCTTGAAGACCTCGCGCGACTGCTCATTGGCCATGAGGTCGAGTTCGCGCTGGCGGTAGCGCAACTCCGGGTCGGAGATGCCGTGGAAGAGGTCAGGCGGGTCGAGCAGCGCCTTGGCCAGCAGCGTGCACTCGCGCACGCCGATCGCCACCTGGCCGCGTTTGGTCACGTAGACCGGGCCCTCGACCCCGACCAGGTCGCCGATGTCGAGGTCCGCGACACGCTCGAAGGCCTCCTCGCCGAGTGTGTCGCGGCGGGCGTAGGCCTGGATCGTGCCGGTGATGTCGCGGACGTCGAGGAAGGCGGTCTTGCCGTGGCCGCGCTTGCCGGTGACCCGGCCCATCACCCGGTAGCTGAACTCCTCGTGCTCGCCCTCCCCCAGCTGCTCGGGGTCGTGCGCGGCGAGGATCTCCTCGGCGTGGGTGCGGCCTTCGAAGGAGTGGGGATAGGGATCGATCCCGGCCGCGCGCAGGCGCTCGACCTTGGCCCGGCGCTGGGCCTCGCTGGCGGCGCCGGAGCGGTCGCCCGCGTCGGGCACCGCCTCCTCGGCCCGCGTCGGGGCCTCACTCATCGCTCGACGTCACTTCAAGGCGCGAAGCCGACGGTGACCCGCTCGTCCCCTTCATAGTCCTGAAGGGTAGTCGCGTCGCGCAGCATCTCGCGCATCGACGGACCGTGATGGGTGTCGTGCTCCATCGCCAGCTTCCAGCCGGAGGGCGTTTCCCCGATCAGGCCGCGGATCACGCCGAGGCCGTCCTCGCCGCATGATCCGGTGACCGCGATCCGCGGCTCTTTCTGGATCTCCGGCGAGCGCTCGAAGATGGTCGAGTCGGTCACGTAGGGAAGGTTGGCGATCACCAGGTCGATGCCGTCGAGGCCCTCCGGGATGCCGGTGGCGACGCTGACCTCGAGCGGCAGGTTCAGCCGCTCGGCGTTCTCGCGCGCCGCTTCGACCGCTTCCGGCGAGAGGTCCGAGGCGGTGACCCGGAGGTCGGGCCGCTCGGCCAGCAGGGCTAGGGCGATCGCGCCGGAGCCGGTGCCGACCTCGTGGACGCGGGCGCCGTCGGGAAGCCCGACGCCGACCTCGACCAGCAGCTCGGTCTCGCGGCGCGGCCACAGCACGCGCTCGTCGACGGCGATTTCCAGCTGGCGGAAGGGAGCGCGGCCGAGGATGTAGGCCATCGGCTCGCGGTCGACCCGGCGCGCAACCCGCGCCTCGATCGCCTCCGCGACCTCGGCCGGGATCTCGCCGGCGCTGTCGACGGAGAGCTGCTCCGGCTTCACGCCCAGCGCGTCGGCGACCAGCGCTTCCGCGTCGGCCCGCGCGTTCTCCACCCCGGCCGCCGCGATCCGCTCCGCCGCCGCATCGAGCACGGCGCTCACGGTACGGGCCGAGGGGCCCTCCTGATTTTGGACGTCGACAGCCGCCATTTACCCGCCAAGCCTCCCTAGATTGACCGCTCCAAACTTCTTGCGCAAGGTTAACATCGTTCGCTCCAATCCGCTCATGCAGCGGGTTGTGCCGCGGCAGCGGCAGAAGGACGTGAGATGCCGCCGTGGCGGCGAATGACGACGAAGATCCAGATGGCGCCCGCCAACATCATGCCAAGGCTCTCCCACTGGGCGGTGGTCAGCCCCAGGCTGCCAGCGTCGTTGCGGCGCAGGAACTCGATCAGGAAGCGCTCCGCCCCGGCATAGAGGAGGTAGAGCGCGAAGAGGATCCCGGCCCGGACCCGGTCGCGCAGCTGCCAGAGGATCCAGGCCCCCAGGCCCATCGCCAGCGTCTCGTAGATCGGGGTCGGGTGCACGGTCTGCTCGGTCGGCACGGTGCCGTCGGGGTAGGACATCGCCCAGGGTCCGTCCCAGGCCCTGCCGTAGTCGCCGTCGCCGGAGAGCTGGCAGCCGCAGCGCCCGATCGCGTAGCCCAGCGCCAGCGCCGGCGCCGCCAGATCGAAGAGGGCGGGACCGAGGAAGTCGCGGTACCAGGCCCAGAGCAGGACGGCGATGGCGCCGCCGATCGCGCCGCCGTACCAGACCAGCCCGGCCCCGGAGAAGAGGTTGCCGAGCAGGTCGTCCTTGACGTCGCTGTAGTTCTGGACGAGGAAGTAGACGCGGGAGCCGACGATGCCGCCGACCAGCGCCGAGAAGCCCATCTCGTACGCCCAGTCGACCGGCTTGCCGATCTCCCCCAGCCGCTTCCAGATCAGCGCCCCGGCGGCGAGGAAGGCGAGCGCGAACATCAGCCCGAAGGTCTGCAGCGTCACCGGTCCGAGTTCGAGCCGCGGGTACATGGCGCCGGCGCCCGCCTAGCCGGCGAGCAGCATCTCCAGTAGCGCCTTCTGCGCGTGCAGGCGGTTCTCGGCCTGGTCCCAGACCGCGGAGGCGTCGCCGTAGAGGACGTCGGCGGTGATCTCTTCGCCCGGGTGGGCCGGCAGGCAGTGGAGGACGATGGCGCCGTCCTTGGCCGCGGCCAGCAGGTCGGCGTCCAGCCGATACGGCGCGAGGTCGGCGCGCCGACGCTCGGCCTCCCCCTCGTCGCCCATGCTGATCCAGACGTCCGTATAGAGAGCGTCGGCGCCGTCGGCGGCGGCGCGGGGGTCATCGGTCAGCTTCGCCCCGTGGCCCTCCTCCAGCTGGTAGCCGGCGGGCGCCGCGACGACCACCTCGACCCCGGCCAGCTCGCCCAGCACCGCCAGCGAGCGGGCGACGTTGTTGCCGTCGCCGACGTAGGCGAGGCGCTGGCCGTCGAGCTCGCCAAAGCGCTCACGCAGGGTGAGCAGGTCGGCGAGCGCCTGGCAGGGATGGTGCAGAGGAGTCAGCGCGTTGACGACCGGGACCTCGGACGCCGCCGCCAGTTCGGCGACGTCCTCGTGCGAGCCGGAGCGGATGACGATCGCGTCGACATAGCGCGAGAGCACCCGCGCCGTGTCGCCGATCGACTCGCCGCGGGAGAACTGCATCTCGTCGGCGCGGAGCACGACCGGGGTCGCGCCCAGCTCGGCGACGCCGACCTCGAAGGAGACCCGGGTCCGGGTCGAGGGCTTCTGGAAGATCAGGGCGATGCTGCGCCCGGCCAGCATGTCGGCGCCGAGCCGCTCGCCGCGGCCGGCTTTCAGCTCCGCCGCCCGCTCGAGCAGCTGGCCGAGCTCGAAGGCGCCGAACTCTTCGCCGCTGAGGAAATCCCGCTTCAAGCAGCGGATACTACGTCCCGTGGAGTTCACGGCGCTCGCCTGGAACCTGTTCCACGGGCGGGACTTCCCGCCCGACCCGGCGCTGCGCACCTGGCGCTCGCGGCTGCTGCGTTTCGACGAACGCAACGCGACCCACATCCAAGTCAACCGCGACCTCACCGCCGAGTTCGCCACCCTGCTGGCCGGCTCCGCCTGGGAGGTGGCGCTGCTGCAGGAGTGCCCGCCGCGCTTCGCGGTGCCGCTGGCCCAGGCCTGCGGGGCCGAGGCGCACCGGGTGCTGACCTCGCGCAACTGGCTGGGCTCCGTGCGGGGGCTGCTGGCGCGCCAGAACCCGGACCTGATGGCCTCCGGCGAGGGCGGCTCCAACCTCACCCTGGTCCGCGTCCCCGGCCGCCTCGGCGGCATCGTCGAGCGCCGCGAGCTGACGATCCACGAGGGTGCGCCGGAGCGGCGGGCGCTGGCCCTGACCCGGACCGCCGCCGGCCTCTGCATCGCCAACCTGCACGCGACCAACGACCGCCGCGACCTGGCGACCGCGGACGTGCTGCGCGCCGCCCGCGCCGCCGACCGGTTCGCCGGCGAGGCGCCGCTGATCTTCGGCGGCGACCTCAACCTGCGCCCGGCCGAGGACCCGGCCGCCTTCGAGCGGCTGCGCGAGGAGTTCGGGCTGGCGGCGCCGACCGGGCCGCGGGCGATCGACCACCTGCTGGTCCGCGGCCTCGAGGTGCTGGAGCCGCCGACCGCCTGGCCGCCGGAGCGGCGCGAGCTGCCGCTGGAGGGAAGGGCGCTGCGGCTCTCCGATCACGCGCCTTTGCAGGCACGATTGGAGCTGGTGGAGCCACTGCAGCTGCGGAACTGAGATAGTCGGATCCCACCCGCGCCCAAAACTTCTCCCTGGAGGCAAGCCGAGATGGCCGAGAAAAAAGCAGCTGCTAAATCAGGCAAAAAATCGAAAGCCGCGAAACCGAAGGCGAAAGCCAAAAAAGCTCCGGCGAAAAAAGCGAAAGCGAAAGCCGCGAAACCGGCCGCCCGCAAAGCCGCGCCGAAAAAAGCAGCCGCGAAGAAAACGCCTGCCAAAAAAGCTTCAGCTAAAAAACCGGCCGCGAAAAAAGCCGCGCCGAAACGCGCCGCCAGCAGCAAAGCCACCAGCGGCCTCGATAAGAGCGTCGCCCAGTTCCGCGAGAGCCTCGAGCACAGCGTCACCCTCAGCCGCGACCGCCTGCAGGAGGTCGTCGACGACGCCGTCCAGCGCGGCCGCATGACCCGCGGCGACGCCGAGAAGATGCTGAACGACCTGATCAAACGCGGCCGCAAACAGACCGACAGCCTGCTCAGCGAGCTGGAACGGCTGGTCAAACAGGCGCGCAAAGAGGTCGGCGGACGGGCCGAGCCGGTGCGCAAACAGGCCACTCAGGCAGCGCGCCGCGCGGCGAAGAAACTCGGCTAGGGATGGCGCAGGCCCCCGGCGAGACGCCGGCGGCCCGTAGCCCCCGGCGCGGCGAGCAGCTCGAGGTCGAGATCGACTCGCTCGCCTTCGGCGGGCGCGGCGTCGCCCGGGCCGACGGCCTGGTCGTCTTCGTCTCCGGGGGGCTCCCCGGAGACCGCGTCCGGGTCGAGGTGACGAAAGCGAAGAAGCGCTTCGCCGAGGCGCGCACGCTGGAGCTGCTGCAGCCCGGTGCCGACCGCGTCGCCGACCGCTGCGTGCACGGCGGCGAGCCCTGCCCGGGCGCCCCCTGGCAGGGCCTCCCCTACGAGCGTCAGCTGCAGATCAAGGCCGAGCAGGTCGACGAGGCGCTGCGCCGGCTCGGCGGCCTCGACGGCTTCGAGCTGGAGGAGATCGTCGCCGCCGAGCAGCAGTGGCGCTACCGCAACAAGCTCGAATACTCCTTCGGCGCCGACGGCGACCAGCCGATCCTCGGCTTCCATGCCCGCGGCCGCTGGGACCTGGTCGTCGACGTCGACGACTGCCACCTCTCCTCCGAGGCCGGCAACGCCGCCCGCAACGCGGTCCGCGACTGGGCGCAGCTGGAGTCGGTGCCAGC
Organism: uncultured Solirubrobacterales bacterium; assembly: GCA_963719435.1. Classification (GTDB taxonomy): domain Bacteria; phylum Actinomycetota; class Thermoleophilia; order Solirubrobacterales; family 70-9; genus VAYN01. The sequence goes on from OY970384.1 coordinate 81,642, forward strand.
CTTCGACCGCCGCGAGCGCAGCGGCGTGCTGCGCAACCTGGTCGTGCGCGAGGGTCGCCGCACGGGCCAGGTCCAGACCCGCCTGGTCACCGCCCAGCGGCGCTTCCCCAAACCCCCGGTCGACCTGCACACGGTCGTCGCCGACGACTCCGGCGACAGCGAGGGGCCGACAGGCGTGCTCGGCGAGGAGTTCCTGCGCGAGCAGCTGTGCGGCCTGCAGTGGGAGATCTCCCCCGGCGCCTTCTTCCAGACCAACACCGAGATGGCCGAGCGCCTCTACGCGATCGCCGCCGAGTACGCCGGCCTCAGCGGCAGCGAGCGCGTCTTCGACCTCTTCTGCGGGATCGGCACGATCGGGCTGACGATGGCCGGGCAGGCGGGTGAGGTCTGGGGACTGGAGATCGTCCCCGAGGCGATCGTCGATGCCGAACGCAACGCCGAGCTGAACGGGATCGAGAACGCCCGCTTCCTTGCCGGCAACGCCCGCACCGGGGTGCGGCCGCTGGTCGAGCAGGCGGGCAAGCCCGACGTCGTCGTCCTCGACCCGCCGCGGGCCGGGCTCTCGCAGAAAATGGTCCGCCGGGTGATCGAGTGCGAGGCGCAGCGGATCGTCTACGTCTCCTGCAATCCGACCACGCTCGCCCCCAACGCCGCCCAGCTGGTCGAGGCCGGTTATAGGCTGACGCGGGTGAGGCCGGTCGACATGTTCCCCCAGACCCCGCACATCGAGTGCGTGGCGCTGCTGGAGAGAGACCCGAGCGCGCCGAGTGTGGCCGCTCCCGCGGCCGATGCCGGGGAGAGCGCCTGATGCCGCGCGGCTTCGGTGTCGCCGCCGGGCTCGATCCCGAGGTGGCGCGGCCGCTGGCCGGCCGCTGTGCCGAGCTCGGCTACGAGTCGATGTGGTCCAACGACCACCCCGGCGCCAAGGGGCTGGAGACGCTGGCCGAGTTCGCCGCCGGCGCCCCCGCGGCCGACCTCGGCGTCGCCGTGATCGCCCTCGACCGCCAGCCGCCGGAGGAGATCGCCGCCGACATCGAGCGGCTGGGAATCGACCGCGGCCGCCTCTGGCTCGGCGTCGGTGCCGGCTTCTCGAAGAAGCCGCTGACGAAGATGCGCGAGTCGCTGCCCGAGCTGCGCGAGGCCCTGCCCGGCGTTCGCCTCGTCCTCGCCGCGATGGGCCCGAAGATGTGCGCCCTCGCCGGGGCCGAGTTCGACGGCGTCTTCTTCAACTGGATGACCCCCGGCTTCGCCGCCGACGCCCGCGCGCAGGTCGAGGCCGGCGCCCGCGAGGCCGGCCGCGAGGCGCCGCCCGTCTTCGGCTACGTCCGCACCGCCGTCGGCCCCGACGCCGCCGAGCGCCTGGCCAAGGAGGAGTCCTTCTACCGCGACCTGCACAAGGGCTACCGCGATCACTTCGACCGCCTCGGCGAGCCCGAGGGCACGGTCGGCGTCGCCGCCGCCGACCGCGACGACGCCCAGTCGCAGCTGGCGAGCTACGAGGCGCTCGACACGATCGTCGTTCGCGGCCTCGCCAGCGCCAAGCTCGAGTCGATGGCCGCCGTCGCCGAGTCCGCCGCGCCGCAAAGCTAGAGCGTCGTCGCGACCAACCCGACCACAGACGCGGCAAGGCTCACCAAGGCCACGATCATCACCCAACAGAACCGCAGCAGCAGGCGATGCAGCGACTCGAAGCGCTCGTCAACCCGCTCGAAGCCGGCTTTAATCTCAGCACGCAGGGCCTTGCCGCCCGCCCTCAGCTCGCGAATGTCGCTTTCGACCCGATCGAAGCGTTGGTTGACCTCGTTGAAGCGCCGATCGACTTCGTCGAAGCGCTCATCCACCTTTTCGTTCAGGGCGTCGAGGCGCTCGTCGGTCCAGCTCTCTCGCATGACGTGCATCATGCCACCTTCGCAGACAAGACATTACGTATGTGGGGCATCTTTGCCAAATAAGTGCGCCCTCCCTTAGGGATCCCTAAGGGAGGGTCGCTAGGATGCGCCGCCCATCTCTGCCGAAGCCCACATAGACCGGCCGCTGGCGCGCACCGTCGGCAGCACGATCTTCATCAGCCGCTGGTTGCAGGCGCCGCTCTACCTGGGCCTGATCGCCGCCCAGGGCGTCTACGTCTGGCGCTTCATGCAGGAGCTCTGGCACCTGGTCAGCGACGTCGGCCACCTGACCGAGAACGAGGTGATGCTGCTGGTCCTCGGGCTGGTCGACGTGGTGATGATCGCCAACCTGCTGATCATGGTCATCATCGGCGGCTACGAGACCTTCGTCTCGCGGATCAACCTCAAGGGCCACCCCGACCAGCCCGAGTGGCTCTCCCACGTCAACGCCAACGTGCTCAAGGTGAAGCTGGCGATGGCGATCGTCGGCATCTCCTCGATCCACCTCCTGCAGACCTTCATCAACGCCGCCAACACCGACCCCAACACGATGCTCTGGCAGACGGTGATCCACGTCACCTTCGTCGTCTCAGCCCTCGCCCTGGCCGCGATCGACCGCTTCCTCTCCCCCAAACCCGCCGCCGAGCACGCCCCCGCGAGCAACGGCCAGGACCCCGACGGCGCCAAGCCGTCCCCGGCACAAGCGCTCAGCTGATCGGAGGCCGCGGCTAGGCTTGCCGCAGAAATCGCTGAGCAAAGGAGGGGCAGATGAGGCGCTGGATACTGGGGCTGGCACTGGCGGCCGCGATTTCGGGCTCGGCAAGCCCGGTTTCCGCCGTGGCCCACGAACGAGACCCGCCCTTTTGCGACGGCGGAGTCGTCGGGGACTACACCGCGCCGTTCAGTCACATGCGAAAGCTTCACTCGCCGACGCCGGACGGGCAAATCGACTTCGCTCCTCCGAGCCTGCTCCTGGCCCCTTTGCCGAACGTGCTCGTGGGCGACGAATCGGTCGGCTACACGCTGACCCTGCGCCGTGAGGCGCCGCCCGCATCCGCCGTGCACCCTGCCTGGGAAGTCACCTCCAGCCTCAGCCGTGTCGACCGGCGCGGGCGCCCGATCGAGCTGCTCCGACGCGTACGCCACCGGGTGGCAACCGTGAGCGAGACGCGCGCCACCGAAGTTCGCTTCCCCGTCTCCGACGAAGTGGCCTTCTACCGAGTCACCGCGGTTTTTCGGAACGCCTCGGGTGAGAGGCTCGGCGGATATGGCTTCTACTTCCGGGTGGTGTCGTCGCTCGACGGCGCCGGGATGACCCTCAGCGCCAGCTCCTACAGGCCCGGCGATATCGTCATCGGCAGGATCGACAACCCCGGTCGGGAGACGGCGTACTACGGCGCGCCCTTCGCAATCGAACGACCGGAGGGCTCAACGTGGATCAAGGCGCCGGAGAGTCCGGCGGGCCCTTGGATCATGCCGCTCTACATGACCCCGCCTGGCGAGAAGGGGCGGAGCTGCTCCACCTTCCGCATTCCCTTTGAGATGCCGCCCGGCCGCTATCGGCTGGCGAAGGAAGTGGGCATTGGGGCACCGCCTCGCCCGCCGGATTCGATCCTGCTGTCCGCTGAATTCGACGTCACCAGCTAAGCGACGGCGGCCTAGTACGGCGGCAGGTCGTCGTACCAGGTGCCGAGCGTCTTGAAGGCGCGCCAGAAGCGCTGCTTGGCGCCCTCCTCGTCGAGCGAGTCGTCGATGTCGGGCACGTAGAGGGCGTCGATGGTGGGGGTGAAGGCCTGGATGTCGCCCTCGCGCTGCTCGACCGGGCGGGAGAGGGGGACCTGGAGGCCGTTGAGGATGCGCAGGGCGGGCTCGCCCATGACGATGAGGATCTTCGGCTGCACGATCGCCAGCTCCTCGACCAGGCGGCCGACGCACTCGCCGGCGGCGAGGTCGGGCTCGGCGATCGGGCACTTGACGCAGAGGGTGCCGTAGACGACCAGGGGGTCGATCCCCAGCCGCTTGAAGCTTTTCATCAGGGCGTTGCCGGAGCGCCCGTAGAAGGCCACCCCCTCCTCGATCTCCGAGGTCATCGGCGCCTGCTTGAGCATGAAGATGTCGGCCTGCGGGTGACCGGATCCCAGCACCGGCATCAGCTTGCCGCGCGGGCAGTGCGGGCAGTCCTGGATCTCGCGGCTCATCTGGTTGAGCTCGCGAATCGCGCGCTCCAGGTACTTCTCGCGGATCTCGTCGTCGGTGCCTCGCATCTGCCCAGCTTCCTTTGACGAACCCGGCACGGCTCCTTTGCCCGCGCCGGCCTGCATCAGCTCTTGCTCCCGGTTCGGCGTTTGCGGGGGCGCCCCCCACGCACCGGTTTCGCGTCCGGGACCCTGCGTTTCGGCGCCTTCGGGCGCCCGGTCGTCTGCAGCAGCTTCAGCGCCTGCACGTAGAGCAGGTTCTTGTGCTTGCGGGTGATGTCGGCGTCGCGCATCGCCTCGAGGAACTCGGCCGGCCCGTCGAAGTCGTGGATCCGCGTGCGCACGCTGCCCAGCCCCTGGGCGACGTGGCTGTCGGAGCCGGCGCCGGCGACGATCCGGTACTTGCGGGCGAAGCGCTCGGCCTCTTCGTTGAAGGCGGTCACCGCCACCCGCGGGTTGAAGACCTCGAGGATGTCGACCTCCTCGACGATCTCGGTCAGGTGCTCGTAGTCGGGCACCGAGTGGAAGCGGTCGAACGGGTGCGGCACGTAGACGAGGCCGCCCTGGGCGCGGATCTCGGCGATCGTCTCCGCCATCGTCAGCCCCTTGGGGATCTTCTCCTCGAGGAAGAGGCCGATCACCTCGCCCTGCTCGGCGGTCTTCACCTCCTCGGCGACGATCACCTTGATGTCGTCCATCGACTCCGCGATCCGGCGCGCCTCCAGCGCCCCGGAGACCTCGTTGTGGTCGGTGATCGCGATCGCCCCGAGGCCGCGGTCGCGGGCGGTCTGCAGCAGCACCTCGACCGGGGTGGCGCAGTCGCCCGAGTGGTCGGTGTGCATGTGCAGGTCGACCTCGATCAGGGGCCGCGAGGAGATCCGGCGGCGCAGCTCGGGGTCGCCTGTCGGGTCGTGGCGGCGCGCCACCAGGCGCCGGTAGATCGCTTCGAACTCGTCCGCCACCCGGCCCCAGTCCGCATCCCCCGCCCCCGGCTCGACCAGCTCGTAGGTGGCGGGGAAGTAGCGCTGCAGCAGCGCCTCGGTCTCGCGGCTGGTGACCGTGCGGGCGTCGATGCGGCCGAAGAAGATCTCGACCAGCGGCCGCGCCACCTGGGTCGAGAGCACCCGCTCCTGTGGCGCGTGGAAGGTGGCGACGTTGAGCGAGTAGGAGTGGCGCAGCGCCGCCGAGGAGACGCTCGGCGCAAACGGCTCGTGGACGTGGACGACGTCGAGGTCCGCCGAGGGTTTCAGCAGGCCTTTGACGCGGTCGCCGGTGAAGGCCCGCAGGACCTCGTGGCCGCGGCGCCCGAGCTCGGCCGAGAGCCGCTCGACGAACTCCGCGACCGGGTTCGCCGCCCCGCGCCGGAAGGGCGTGACCTGGGCGATCGAGAGCGGCTCGGCCGGAGGCACGGTTGCAGCATAAGAGCCCGCGCTCGGCGGGCTCTTATGGGTAGACGGATCGGCGGGCGGTTAGGCCTGCGTCGCGCTCGGGGCGTCCGCGGGAGCGGCAGCCGCCGACTCGCCACGCGCGTTGGCGGCGATGAACTCCTCGGTCTGCTCGCGGGCCTCGTCGTCGGGGCGCTGCGAGTGCGGGGACTTCATCAGGTAGCTGGACGGGCCGTCGAGCTGGCCGGCGATGCCGTTGTTGAGCGCCAGCTTGATCAGCCGCACCGCGTCGATGACGACGCCGGCCGAGTTCGGCGAGTCCCAGACCTCGAGCTTGAGCTCGGCGGTCAGCGGCACGTCGCCGAAGGCCTTGCCCTCGAGGCGGATGTGGGCCCACTTGCGGTCGGTCAGCCACGGCACGTAGTCGGAGGGGCCGACGTGGACGTTGTCCTCGTCGAGCTCGTGACCCATGATCGAGGTGACCGCGTTGGTCTTGGAGATCTTCTTCGAGTCGAGGCGCTCGCGCTCGAGCATGTTGAAGAAGTCCATGTTGCCGCCGACGTTGAGCTGGCTGGTCCGCTCGAGGCGGACGCCGCGGTCGTGGAAGAGGCGGGCGAGCTGGCGGTGGACGATCGTCGCCCCGACCTGGGACTTGATGTCGTCGCCGATGATCGGCAGCCCGGCCTCCTGGAAGCGCTTGTCCCAGTAGTCCTCGCGGGCGATGAAGACCGGCAGGCAGTTGACGAAGCCGACCCCGGCCGCGAGCGCCTGCTCGACGTACCACTTGGTCGCGTCCTCGGAGCCGACCGGCAGGTAGCAGACCAGGACGTCAGCCTTGGTCTCCTTGAGGATGCCGACGATGTCGGCGGTCTCGCCCGGGGCTTTGGTGATCTTCTGTTTGAGGTACTTGCCGAGGCCGTCGTGGGTCATCCCGCGCTCGACCTTGATGCCGAGGTTGGGGACGTCGGCGAACTTGATCGTGTCGTTCTGGCCCGACCAGATCGCCTCGGAGAGGTCCTTGCCGACCTTCTCGGAGTCGATGTCGAAGGCGGCGACGAACTCGACGTCGCGGACGTGGTAGCCGCCGAGTTCGACGTGCATCAGACCGGGAACTTCCTCGGCCGGGTCGGCGTCCTTGTAGTACTGGACGCCCTGGATGAAGGAGTTGGCGCAGTTGCCGACGCCGACGATCGCGACACGGACCTTCTCGTCGGTGCGGGCGACGCCGTTCGTGCTGCCGTTTGCTCCGTTGCTCTCACTCATGAAATTCGAAATCCTCCTGGATAGCGCTGGGTGGATGGACACACCCGGCGGCCTTGCTGGTTACAGATCGTCTTCGCCGCCGCCGCTCTGGGCACCGGCTTCGTCGAGGCCGGAAAGCTCGTTTCGCACATGCCATACCCGCTGGAACGTCGTGAAGATCGTCAGCGCCGCGATCGCGTAGATCGAAGGCGCCAGCAGTTCGAAATCGCCGATGCCGGCGCCCTTGGCGAAGATCAAGCCGATCGAAAGTAGCACCACCCTGACCGGCCGGGTAGCCAAGCCGACCTTGCACTCGACCCCGAGCGCCTCGGCCCGGGCGCGGGTGTAGGAGACCATCAGCGAGCCGAGCACGGCGACCACGCACATCGCGGCGGCGAAGTCTTCGCCGTTGGCGGCGAAGTAGCCGGCGACGGCGGCGAGCACGATCCCCTCCTCGATCCGGTCCAGGGTCGAGTCGAGGAAGGCGCCGAACAGGGTCCCCTTGCCCGACATGCGCGAGTAGCGGCCGTCGAGCGTGTCCATCACCGAGCCGAGCACGAAGGCGACGCCGGCGAGGAAGAAGAGGCGCTGGGTGACCAGCGCGGCGGCGACCAGGTTGCCGACCAGCCCGACCATCGAGATCGCGTTCGGGGTCAGCCGCGACTCGATCAGCCGTTCGCGGGCGTAGACGCGCAGCTCCTGCCCGTTGCGGTTCGTCGCGCGGCCGTTGCGGCGGCCGCCGGGTGCCCGTGGGGGCGCCGAGGAATCCATTGCTCGTGAGGCTAGTCGGTCGGGAGGAGGTCGGGGCGGGAAGCGCGGGGGCTAGGCCTCGGCCTCGCGCGGCGTGCGGCTGCGGAAGGCCCAGGCCTCGGGGCGGGCCTGCGCCAGGCGGGCGGCGATCAGCGCCGCGGTCAGCGCCACCATCCAGCCCAGCACCGCGTCGACCCAGTAGTGGTTGGCGGTGACGATCGTCACCCAGCTGACCAGCAGCGGCCAGCAGAGCCAGAGGATCCGCGAGATCCAGTGCTTGCAGACGAGGAAGCCGGTGCCGCCGATCATCATCGAGAAGGCGCAGTGCATGCTCGGCACCGCCGCGTAGGGGTTGATGAAGATTTTCGCCAGCGAGGAGTCGTGGTTGACGTTGGAGAAGTCGTTGATCGTGTCGACGAAGCCGAGCTCGGGGAACATCCGCGGCGGCGCGGTCGGGTAGAGCGTGTAGCCGACCAGGGCCAGCCCCATCGCGCCGACGAACATGTTGCGGACGAAGTAATAGGACTCGTTGCGGAACAGGTAGAGCCAGAGCAGGAAGCCGAGCGCGATCGAGAACTGGGCGTTGAGGTAGATCTGGTTGGCGGCGTCGATCACCCACTGCGCCGGCAGGAAGAAGGCCTGCAGGCTGGGCTCGAAGAAGGTCCCGGTCGCCTTCTCGAAGTCGATCACCTGCTGGCCGTGGGTGAAGGCCAGCGCCCGCTCGGAGTCGACGATCCCGCGCACGAAGGTGTAGGCGAGGTCGACGCTGACGAGGATCGCTATCTGGCGCACGAGGTCGCCCCAGCCCTTGGGCAGCCTGGCGCCAACGCTTGAGAATGCGCGAGACACGAGACAGTTGATTGTAATCCGCGTGTTACCGGGCTCGACGCGTCCGCGTCAGTTGACGAAGCTGTGGACGCGCTCGATCAGCGAGGGGTCGTCGATCCAGGGCCAGTGGCCGGCGGCGGCGGCGAACTCGAGCTCGGAGTTGGGGAGGGCGGCGGCATGAGCGTCGGCGAACTTCGTGGGCAGGTAGGGGTCGCGGGCGCCCCAGAGGACGAGGGAGGGGCAGGTGAGGCGGGCGAGGCCGCGGCCGGCGACCGCGAGGCGGGCGGGGTCGGCGTGGCGGTAGAGGGCGAGGGTGGCGGCGCGGGTGCCCTCGTCCCAGTGGTCCCAGATGCTGTCGACGAACTCCGACGGCATCGGGCTGCGGTCGCCGCGGGCCTGGCGCAGGATCAGGGCCAAAGAGGACTTGGTGGTGGTGGCGTTGGCGAACTCGCCAAGCGGTCGGCGCCGCCAGATCTGCGCGACCCAGTGCCAGCGGTAGCCCGGGAGCAGGGGCACGACGTTCATGATCACGAGCCGCTCGACCAGGTCCGGTCGCTGCTGCGCGCCGATCAAGGCCAGCGATCCCCAGTCATGGACGACCAGCTTGCGCCGCTCGACCCCGAGCGCTTCGAGGGCGCGCTCGAGAAAGGCCGAGAGCCCGTACATCGAGTAGTCGAAGCTGGTCGGATCCGGCCGATCCGACCGCCCCCACCCCGGCATGTCGATCGCCAGCGCCGGCCCCCCACGCTCCATGAACGGCACCCAGTCCCCACCATGAGTCGGATTCCCATGGCAATAGACCGTCGGCGTCCCCTCGCCAGGGACCCGCCGATAGAACACTCCGACGCCATCGACCCGCACCCGCCCCTCTTCAACGCTCCCACTCATCGAGAGGAACCCTACGCCGGGGTCACTAGGGTCCGCCCGATGGCCTGGAAGCGACCGGACAAGCGGCGGGTGCGGGCGATCCGCGACCGGTTGCGGGAGATGTACGGGGTTCCCGTCAACGAGCCGCACCGGCAGCCGATCATGGAGCTGGTCAAGACCGTGCTCTCCCAGCACACCAACGACCGCAACCGCGACCGGGCGTTTGCCGCCCTGCGCGAGCGCTTCCCGAGCTGGGAGGAGGTGCGCGACGCCCCGGTCGCCGAGGTCGAGGAGGCGATCCGCCCCGGCGGCCTGGCGAAGCAGAAGGCGCCGCGGATCCAGGCGATCCTCGAGCGGCTCGGAGAGGACCCCGACCTCGGCTGGACCGAGACGGCGCCGCGCGAGGAGTCGCTCGAGTTCCTCCTCGACCTGCCCGGGGTCGGGCGCAAAACCGCGGCCTGCGTGCTGATCTTCACCTGGGGCATCCCGGAGATCCCGGTCGACGTCCACGTGCACCGGGTCGGCGGCCGCCTCGGCCTCTTTCCGGCCCAGGCCTCGTTCGAGCGCGCGCACGACGAGATGCTGGCGATGGTCCCGCCGGAGGACGCCTACGAGCTGCACATGAACCTGATCCGCCACGGGCGCCAGCTCTGCCGTCCCAAACCCCGCTGCGGCGAGTGCGAGCTGCGGCGGATGTGCCCTTGGTACCGGACCGAGGGAGGCGCCAGTAGTATGCGCGCCGCTAAATGAGCAAGCGCACCTTCATCGTCTTCGGTCTGCTGATCCTGGTCCTCGCGGTCCTCATCCCCTGGCTGGCTTTCCGCTCCAAGGGGGATGCCGAGACCGGCGACCAGAAGGTCGCGGCCAACCTCAAGAACGGCCAGTCGCTGTTCCAGACCAACTGCGGCACCTGCCACGCGCTCTACTCGGCCGGGACCGACGGCAACTACGGCCCCGACCTCGACGAACTGCTCGCCCCCTCCGGCGCGCCGACCGGGCCGACCGCGGCGGACACGATCAAGGCCACCGAAGGCCGCGTCCTCAACGCGGTCGAAAACGGCGTCGACAGCTCCACCACCCCGGGCCGGATGCCCGGCGGCATCCTCAACGAGGAGCAGAGCAGGGAAGTCGCCGAGTTCGTCGCCACCACCGCCGGCGAAGGCTGACGCCCGGGAGGAGCGGGCGGACCCGCCCCTCCCCAGACGTCGAACGGCTAGTGGGCGAAGCGCAGGGCGCTGAACAGCCCGGCGTGGTCGGAGTTCCAGAAGCCGTTGACGGGCAGCAGCCCGGTCACGGCTGAGCTCCGCAGCCCGATCTCTTCCGGATCCCGCGTCATCACGTGGTCGACCTGGTGGTCGAAGTCGCTGACGCTGCCGCCGGCCCCTTCGGCCAGCAGGCTCGACTTCAGGCAGCAGCTCAGCGGATCGTCAGTGCTGCGCTCGACCATCCCCGCTTCCAGCAGGGTCCGGTATGCCTGCTGGTCCCCCGGTTCGACCGTGTCGTCGTCGGAGTTGAGGTCGCCCAGCAGGACCACCGGCAGGTCGCTCGTCGCCGGCCCTCCGGGGGCGACCAGCTCAGCCGCCTGCAGCGAGCGGATGCTCGGCACCAGCGCCGCCGGGTCGAACGCCTCCAGGTGGGTGTTGACGAAGCGGAACCAGTCGCTGCCGCGGACCCGCGCGTCGGTCGCCGTCCAGCCGCGTTTGATCGTCAGCGGCTGGCCGAGGATCGGCACCGCCAGCAGGGTTTTGAAGTTGCCCGACTGGGGGTTTGCGGTCTGCACGCCGGAGCCCTTGCGGGCGAGGATCACGTCGCGCATGGTCAGCCGCCCGTTGATCTCGGCGTTGGCGATCGCCGGGTTGGGGCCGTCGCCCGCGATGCCGTTCTCGTCGCCCGGCGCCTCGAGGTCGAACTCGTCCTGGGTGACGACCACTTCGTAGCGGTCCGGCCCTTTGTTCAGCTGGTCCAGCAGCAGCTGCAGGTAGTCGTAGCGGACCGTGGTCGCGCTTGGTTCACCGGTCAGGACCGGGGTCAAACTGGGCGGACCGGTGCGCCAGAGGGCGACCTCCTGGAGGCCGACCAGGTCGGGCTTCTTCTGCAGGATCTCCTGGGCCAGGCCCTTGGCCCGGGTCGGGAAGTCGTTGGCGGTGACTTCGCGCAGGATCTGCCCGGTGGCGGCGACGAACGCTTCCAGGGACGGGGCGCCGATCGCCGGCGCCAGGTCGGCACCGAGGTAGAGGTTGCGGGTCATCACCCCGACTTCGTGGCCGCGACCGTGGTTGTCGCCGGGCGAGCCGTGCCCGGGGGGTCCCCCGTGGCCATGACCATGACCGTGTCCGTGGCCATGCCCGTGGCCGTGCCAGCCCTTGACCGACTGGGCGTGGCCGCGCGTCGGCTGCTGCTTCTGCTTCGCGGCAGCCCATCCGGGTAGCAATAAGGCGAGTACGAATACGGCGGCGATCACCGGCATCAGCAGCCGGCGCATGGTGTGTCTCAAGGTTTCCTCCTCTTCCGCGATCCGCGTGTGGATCGATTTGGCTGAGGCGCCTCCCAGCGGCCAGCCCTATCCCCTGGGCTACCCGGTCTCCTTGGAGCTGCAACCCACTATAGGCCGCGGGACTTGAGATCGGATAATGATCTGCCATACTGCCACTTAGATTTCTTAGGCTTGAACAACGAAACCCCTGGAGGTACGCGAAAAGTGGGAAAGACGATCGGGATCGACCTCGGCACGACCAATTCATGCGTCGCCGTGATGGAGGGCGGCGAGCCAACCGTCCTGGAGAACTCGGAGGGCGGGCGCACGACGCCGTCGGTGGTCGCCTTCACGGAGAGCGGTGAGCGCCTGGTCGGCACCGTGGCCAAACGCCAGGCGGTGATGAACCCCGAGAACACGATCTTCTCGATCAAGCGCTTCATGGGCCGCAAGGAGGCCGAGGTCAAAGAGGAGGAGACGATCGTCCCCTACGAGGTCGTGGCCGGCCCCAACGGCGACGTCCGGGTCGACGTGCGCGGCAAGCAGTACAGCCCGCCGGAGATCAGCGCGATGATCCTGCAGAAGCTCAAAGCCGACGCGGAAGCGAAGCTCGGCGAGACGGTCGACAGCGCCGTCATCACCGTCCCCGCCTACTTCAACGACGACCAGCGCCAGGCGACGACCGACGCCGGCAAGATCGCCGGCCTCGACGTCAAGCGGATCATCAACGAGCCGACCGCGGCGGCGCTGGCCTACGGGCTCGACAAAGAGAAAGCCGACCAGACGATCCTCGTCTTCGACCTCGGCGGCGGCACTTTCGACGTCTCGGTGCTGGAAATCGGCGACGGCGTCTTCGAGGTGAAGGCGACCGCCGGCGACAACCACCTCGGCGGCGACAACTGGGACAAAGCGATCGTCGAGTGGCTGGTCGCCGAGTTCAAACGCGACCAGGGCGTCGACCTGGCGGCCGACAAGAACTCCCTGCAGCGCCTCTACGAGGCGGCGGAGAAGGCGAAGATCGAGCTCTCCTCGACCCAGGAGACGCAGATCAACCTGCCCTTCATCACCGCCGTCGAGGGGCAGCCCAAGCACCTCGACCTGAAGCTCAGCCGCTCGAAGCTGAACGAGCTGACCGGCGACCTACTGGAGCGGATCGTCGGCCCGGTCAAACGGGCGCTCGACGACGCCGACGCCAGTATCGACCACGTCGTCCTGGTCGGCGGCATGACCCGTAACCCCGCCGTGCGCGAGCGGGTCAAGGAGCTGACCGGCAAGGACCCGCACCAGGGCGTGAACCCGGACGAGGTCGTCGCCGTCGGCGCCGGCATCCAGGCCGGCGTGCTGGCCGGCGACGTCAAGGACGTGCTGCTGCTCGACGTCACCCCGCTGACCCTGGGGATCGAGACCAAAGGCGGCGTGATGACGAAGCTGATCGAGCGCAACACGACGATCCCGACGAAGAAGTCGGAGACCTTCTCGACCGCCGACGACAACCAGCCCTCGGTCGAGATCCACGTGCTCCAGGGCGAGCGCGAGATGGCCAGCGGCAACAAGAGCCTGGGCAAATTCCAGCTCACCGGGATCGCCCCGGCGCCGCGCGGGATGCCGCAGATCGAGGTCACCTTCGACATCGACGCCAACGGCATCATCAACGTCACCGCCAAGGACCAGGGCACCGGCAAAGAGCAGAAGATCGAGATCAAATCCGGCTCCGGACTCTCCGACGAGGAGATCCAGAGCATGGTCTCCGACGCCGAGTCCCACGCCGAGGAGGACGCCAAGCAGCGCGAGCTGGCCGAGGCCCGCAACCTGGCCGAGAACGCCGCCTATCAGGCGGAGAAAGCGGTCGCGGACGCCGGCGACAAAGTCGACGCCGAGACCAAGGAGGCGGTCGACGCCGCGGTCAAGGACGTGCGCGAGAGCCTCGACGCCGGCTCGGTCGAGGAGATCAACGCCAAGGTCGAGGCGCTGAACACGGCGATGACGAAAGCGTCGGAGCAGATCTACTCGGCGCAGTCGCAGGAGGGCGCGGGCGCCGACGGGGCGACTGCCGATGCGGCTGAGGACGAGGACGACGAAGTCGTGGACGCGGAGGTCGTTGACGAGGGGGACGACAAGTGATCGATTCACGCGGCGAGGGTTCTGAGGAGTCCCGGCCGGCGGGTCCTGTCCCCGAGGGGGGGGAGGCCCTGCGGGCGGGGGCGTCCTCGACCTCCCCCCCCTCGGGGACAGGACCCGCCGGAGAGACGCCTGGGAACGACGCCGGGGGCCCGAGTGGTGCCGAGGGTCCCGGCGATGTCGATCAGGTCGAGAAGGACTTCGATGCCCTGATCGGCGAAGCTGAGCAGCAGCGGGACGAGTACCTCGAACTGGCGCGGCGGACGCAGGCGGACTTCGAGAACTTTCGCAAGCGGATGAGTGCTGAGGTGCAGGCCGCGTCGGTGCGCGGCAAGAGCCAGCTTATCGCGGAGGTGGTGCCGGTCCTGGACGATCTGGAGCGGGCGCTGGAGGCAGCTGGGCTCGATCCGGAGGGGGACTCGGAGGATGGGTTGGCGCACGGGGTGCTGCTGGTGTTCCGCAGCCTGCGGGAGACGATGGCCCGCAACGGGGTCGAGGTCGTCGACCCCGAGGGGGAGAAGTTCGACCCGCAGTGGCACGAGGCGCTCTCGACCGTCGCGGTCGCCGGCGCGGAGGCCGGCACGGTCGTGGAAACGATGCAGAAGGGCTACCGCCTCGGCGAGCAGCTGGTGCGGCCGGCCCGCGTGGTGGTGAGCGAGTAGGAGACGAGTGGCTGACGAGCTCTACAAGACCCTGGGCGTCGCCAAGTCGGCGTCCGACGAGGAGATCAAGAAGGCGTACCGCAAGCTGGCACGCCAGTACCACCCTGACCGAAATCCTGACGATCCCAAGGCCGAGGAGAAGTTCAAGGAGGTCTCGGCCGCGCACGACGTCCTCTCCGATCCCGAGAAGCGCAAGGAGTACGACGCCGGCGGCATCTTCGGCGGCGGCGGGCCCGGGGGCTTCGGCGCCGGCGGCAACCCCTTCGGCGGCGGAGGCGGCGCGGGGGGCGGCTTCGGCGGGTTCGACTTCGGCGGGGTGGATCTCGGCTCGCTGTTCAACCGCGGCGGGCGCGGGGGGCGGGGGCAGGCGCAGCAGGTGCGCGGCCGCGACCTCGAGACCGAAGTCCAGCTCGACTTCGACCAGGCGGTCAACGGCAGCCAGATCAGCGTCACCGTGCCGAAGGCCGGGCGCTGCGCGACCTGCCACGGCAGCGGCGCCAAACCGGGCACCGGACCGGTCACCTGCCCGCGCTGCGAAGGGCGCGGCGTCGACGCCCAGAGCCAGGGCTTCTTCTCGATCAGCCAGCCCTGCCCGCAGTGCGGCGGCGCCGGTCAGATCATCGAGGACCCCTGCCCCACCTGCGGCGGCTCCGGCCTCACCCAGCAGACCAAGCGCTACAAAGTCAACGTCCCGGCCGGGGTCAAGGACGGGGCGCGGATCCGGCTCGCCGGCAAGGGCGAGGCCGGCCCCCGCGGCGGCCCGCCCGGCGACCTCTACGTGACCACCCGCGTCTCCTCCTCCCCCGTCTTCAAGCGGCTCGACGACGGCAACCTCGAGGTGACGGTGCCGATCACGATCCCCGAGGCGCTGCGCGGCGGCACGATCGAGGTGCCGACGCTGAACGGGACGAAGAGGATCAAGGTCGCGCCGGGGACCAGGCACGGCGCGGTCCAGCGGCTGCGCGGCGAGGGCCCTCCCAAGCCCAAGGGGAAGGGGCACGGCGACATCCGCTATCGGCTCGAGATCGAGGTGCCGACCGAGTTGACCGAGGAGCAGGCCGAGGCGGCGGAGCAGCTGGCCGAGGCCCTCAACGGCGCCGACCCGCGGGCGGAGCTGCTGCGCAAGGCGGGCGCGCGATGACCGCCAGCCGCCGCAGCCGGGTCGAGATCTCGATCGAGGACGACCGCGGCGTGTTCATGATCTCGGTCGCCGCCGAGCTGGCGGAGATGCACCCGCAGACGCTGCGGATGTACGAGGCGCGGGGGCTGATCGAGCCCAAGCGCTCGCCGAAGAACACCCGCCTCTACTCCCAGCGCGACGTCGCCCGGCTGCGGCGGATCCAGCGCATGACCTCGGAGGAGGGGCTGAACCTGGCCGGGGTGGAGACGGTGCTGGCGCTGGAACAGCGGGTGGAAAAACTGCGCGGCGAGCTGGAGCGGATGCGGCAGCGGACCGCGGAACTGGAACGGCAGCGGAAAGGCGGGCGGCACTAGATGCAGGCGGATCGATTCACGCTGAAGTCGCAGGAAGCGGTCGCCGCGGCGCAGCAGCTGGCGGCCACCCGGCGCAATCCCGAGACGGCGCCGCCGCACCTGCTGGCGGCCCTGCTCGAGCAGCCCGACGGGCTGGTGGTACCGATCCTGCAGAAGCTCGGCGCCGACCCGGCGGCGGTGGCGGCGCGGGCGAACGAGGCGATCGCGGCGCTGCCGACCCTGGGCGAGGGCGGCGAGCCGCGGATGTCCTCGACCCTGGCGGCGACCCTGCGCCAGGCCGAGAAGGAGATGGCCGCGCGCGGCGACGAGTACATCTCCACCGACCACCTGCTGCTGGCGCTGACCGAGTCCGGCTCCGGCCTGGCCGAGGCGCTGCCCGGCCGCGGCGCGCTGGAGGGCGCGATCGCCGAGGTGCGGCCGCAGCGGGTGACCTCGCCCAACCCCGAGGACACCGCCCAGGCGCTGGAGAAATTCGGCCGCGACCTGACCGCCGACGCGCGCGCCGGCAAGCTCGACCCGGTGATCGGACGCGACGAGGAGATCCGCCGCGTGATCCAGGTGCTCTCGCGCCGGACCAAGAACAACCCGGTGCTGATCGGCGACCCCGGCGTCGGCAAGACCGCGATCGTCGAGGGGCTGGCGCAACGGATCGTCGACGGCGACGTGCCGGAGAGCCTGCGCGACCGCCGCGTGATCGCGCTCGACATCGGCTCGCTGCTGGCCGGCTCCAAATACCGCGGCGAGTTCGAGGAGCGGCTGAAAGCGGTGCTGACCGAGGTCGAGGAGGCGGAGGGGCAGATCGTCCTCTTCCTCGACGAGCTCCACACCATCGTCGGCGCCGGCGCGGCCGAGGGCGCGGTCGACGCCGCCAACCTGCTGAAGCCGATGCTGGCGCGCGGGCAGCTGCGCGCGGTCGGAGCGACCACGCTCGACGAGTACCGCAAGCACATCGAGAAGGACGCGGCGCTGGAGCGGCGCTTCCAGCCGGTGCTGGTCGGCGAGCCCGACATCAACGACACGATCGCCATCCTGCGCGGGCTCAAGGGCCGCTACGAGGTCCACCACGGAGTGCGGATCGCCGACTCGGCGATCGTCGCCGCCGCCACCCTCTCGGAGCGCTACATCGCCGACCGCTTCCTGCCCGACAAGGCGATCGATCTGATCGACGAGGCGGCCTCGCGGCTGAAGATCGAGATCGACTCGGTGCCGACCGAGATCGACGAGGTCGAGCGCCGCATCCAGCAGCTGGAGATCGAGCGCGAGGCGCTGCGCAAGGAGAGCGACGACGCCTCGAAGGCGCGGCTGGAGGCGCTCGAGGCGGAGCTGGCCGAGCTGGGCGAGAGCGCGGGCGAGATGCGGGCGCGCTGGCAGAACGAGAAGGAGGCGATCGACTCGATCAAGGGAGCGAAGGCGCGGCTGGAGGAGGCCGGCGCCGAGGCCGAGCGGGCCGAGCGCGAAGCCGACCTGGAGCGGGCGGCGAAGCTGCGCTACGGCGAGATCCCGGAGCTGGAGAAGACGGTCGGCGAGGGCGAGGAGCGGCTGGCCGCGCTGCACCGGGGCGGGACGACGATGCTGACCGAGGAGGTGACCGAGGCCGACGTCGCCGAGGTCGTCGCCAAGTGGACCGGGATCCCGGTCACGCGCCTGCTCGAGGGCGAGGTCCAGAAGCTGATCCAGATGGAGGACCGCCTGCACGACCGGGTGATCGGCCAGGACGAGGCGATCGAGGCGGTCTCCAACGCGCTGCGGCGCTCGCGGGCCGGGCTCTCGGACCCGCACCGACCGATCGGCTCCTTCCTCTTCCTCGGCCCGACCGGGGTCGGCAAGACCGAGCTGGCGAAGGCGCTGGCCGAGTTCATGTTCGACTCCGAGCAGGCGATCGTCCGCCTCGACATGTCCGAGTACATGGAGAAGCACACGGTGGCGCGGCTGATCGGCGCCCCGCCCGGCTACGTCGGCTACGAGGAGGGCGGCCAGCTGACCGAGGCGGTGCGCCGCCGGCCCTACGCGGTGGTGCTGCTGGACGAGATCGAGAAGGCCCACCCCGACGTCTTCAACACGCTGCTGCAGATCATGGACGACGGCCGCCTCACCGACGGCCAGGGCCGCACCGTCAGCTTCACCAACACGGTCCTGATCATGACCTCCAACGTCGGCAGCGAGCGGATCGTCGGCGAGCAGGTCGACGAGCAGATCCGCGAGCAGATCGAAGAGGTGCTGGCGGCGACCTTCAAGCCCGAGTTCCTCAACCGGATCGACGACACGGTGATCTTCCACCGCCTCTCCAAGGCCGACATCGGCCGCATCGTCGAGCTGCAGGTGAGCCAGCTGGTCGGCCGGGTGCGCGAGCGCGGGATCGAGATCGAGCTCAGCGAGGACGCCCGCACCCTGCTCGGCAACCTCGGCTACGACCCGGTCTACGGGGCGCGGCCGCTGAAGCGGGTGATCCAGAAGCAGCTGGTCGACAAACTGGCGCTGAAGCTGCTCGAGGGCGAGTTCGCCGAAGGGGACCTGGTCCGGGTCGATGCGGCCGAGGGCGAGCTCGTTTTCGCCAAAGGTGCGATCTGACGCTCATTCATGCGGTTTTAAGGGTTGTTCGTAACAATCCGACATAAGCTTTTAGAGAAGTAACGATGTCCAAACGGCAACCCGGCAAATCCGACTCGACGGACGCGAGCGCGCACTCGCGACGGGTCGTGCTCGCCGACTCCGCCTGGACCGCGGGCGATCGCGTCCGCGGCGGCTCCGAGACGGCTGGGTATTTCTTCCGCAAGAAGCTGATCTGGCCGGCCCAGGACCGGGTCGCGGCGATGGGCCGTCCGGCCCGTTCCCTCGCAACCGCAGCCGTGGTCGTGCTCGCGGCCGGCGCCGGCGTCGCCGGACTGATCTGGGCCGCCCCCGACAGCGCACAGCGGACGCCGGTGGCGCAGCTGAGCGAGACCGCCGCGCCGATCGCCGCTGCCGAGACCGCAGCACCGAAGGCAGCCGAGCCGACCCTGCAGGGAGCGGCGCCCGTCTTCAAGCCGGAGAAGTCACGGGCCGGCGCCTCCGAGGTCGACCCCGCCCAGGCGATCGTCAAATCCTCACCCGAAGCGGGCTCCGACGCGACCGCCGCCCCGAGCTCGACCGAGACCCTTTCCGCCGACGCCGGGGCCGGGGCCGGGGCCACCGCTTCCGCCGCGACCACGAAGAGCAAGCCGCAGGTCGACGGCCCGCCCGCCGGGGCGGCCGCGCTCGCCGTCGCCCAGGGCTTCGCCGACGCCTTCCTCCGCTACGAGACCGGCGGCACCGACTCCGAGGTGCGCCGCGCCTTCGGGACGACGGCGACGCCGGAGCTGTCGAAGGCGCTGCTGAAACGGCCGCCGCGGCTGCCCGCCAACCTCAAGGTGCCGAAGGCGAAGGTCCTCAACGTCGTGCCGGCGCCCTCGCACGCGGGCGTCTTCCCGATCAGCGTCTCGCTGCTGCGGGTCGGCGTCACCAGCGAGCTGCGACTGGACATGGAAAAGCTGAAGGACGACGGGTGGCGCGTCACCAACGTGCTCGGCTGAGGATGAGGCACGTGCACAAGATCCGGGCGGTCGCCGCCACCGCAGCCGCCACCGTGGCGCTCTCGGCGCCGTTCGCGGCCCGCGCCGTCGGCGAGGTCCCGGTCAGCGCCGGCACCACGCTGGAAGAACCGGCGGGCCCGGCGCTCACCCCGGCCCCCACTCCGCAGCCCACCACCACGCCGGCGCCATCACCGGCCCCGATCGAGCAGGGCACGACCCTGGCGCCGCCGAGCCCGACCGGGCCCGGTGCGCCCGCCAGCGGCGGCGTCGACGCCGGCACCGGTGCGAGCGCCGACGGCGAAGCGGAAACCCCGCCCAGCACCGAAGGCACGGCCGGGGCGCTGCCCTCACTGCCGAGCCCCGGCGCGGTGCTGCCGATCCCCTCCCTCCCCGCCTCCACCTGCGCCGCGACCGGCGTCCCCCCGACCCTGATCCCGATCTACCAGCGGGCGGCCGCGGCCTACGCGCTCGGCCCGCAGGGGCCGGCGGTGCTGGCCGCGATCAACCAGGTCGAGACCGCCTTCGGGACCAACCTCGGTCCCTCCTACGCCGGCGCCGTCGGCTGGATGCAGTTCATGCCCGAAACCTGGGCCGGCTACGGGGTCGACGCCAACGGCGACGGCCTCGCCGACCCGAACGACCCCGAAGACGCGATCTACGCCGCGGCCAGCTACCTCAGCGCCTCCGGCATGCCGGCCGACACCTACGGCGCGATCTTCGCCTACAACCACGCCGACTGGTACGTCGCCGAGGTCCTCGCCAACGCCGGCTGCTACGCCGCCGAGGTCGGCGGCCCCGGCCTCGCGGCCAGCCTCAGCCCGCAGCTGCAGGTATTCGAATGCGAGCCGGCGCCGGCTTGGAAGGAGAAGATCCCGCACGAGTACATGCGCGCCTTCGAGGACGCGGCGGCGCGCTACGAACTGGGCAAGCGCGGCGTCTGGGCGCTGGCGGCGATCGCCCACCTCGAGTCCGACTTCGGTCGCGGGATGGGCAAAGCGCAGCTGCACGACGAGGGGCCGCTCGGCCTCGACGCGAGCGAGTGGCACGCCTACGCCGTCGACGGCGACGAAGACGGCCGCATCCGCCACGCCGACCCGGTCGACTCGGCGGCGACGCTGGCGCGGATGATCTGGTCGCGCGGCAGCCTCAGCGCCGGCATCTTCACCCACAACCAGGCCGAGTGGTACGTGCAGCAGGTGCTGCTGGAGGCCGGTCGGATGGAAGGCGAGTGCAAGTCGCGCTACGTCGACTGGGCCCTGGCGCCGCTGGCCAACGGGCTGGAAACGGCGGGTCCGCAGGCGATCCTGGCCGGGACCCTGGCGAGCGCCCCGCGCAGCGCCCCGCCGGCGGTGAAGGCGGCGATCGCCGCGGCCAACTCGATCACCACCACCCCCTACGTCTGGGGCGGCGGCCACGGCTCCTTCTACTCCTACGGCTACGACTGCTCGGGCGCGGTCAGCTTCGCCCTCTACGGCGCCGGCCTGCTCGGCACCCCGCTCACCTCCGGCTCGCTGGAGAGCTACGGCGAAGCGGGCCCGGGTCGCTGGATCACGATCTACGCCAACGCCACCCACACCTACATGACGATCGCCGGCCTGCGCTTCGACACGGCCGGGAACCCCGAAGGGGTCTCCGGTCCGCGCTGGCACAGCGAGCCGCCTTATCCGGACGGGTTCGTGGTGCGGCACCCGGCCGGATACTGAGGGTCTGGGACGAAGCACCCGTCGGGGGAGGCAGTGTTGCCCCTCCATCAGAAGCCGTCGCGCAGCTGAGGCGAGCCCCGGGGGCTCAAGCGTGGTTCCTTGAGCTTCTGCTGGAGGGGCAACGCTGCCTCCCTGCGAAGCGCGCTCCGTCGACGCTCAGGGTGCGGGAGCTGGAGACGAGAGGCCGGGGTGCTTCGTTCAGCTGAGATTCTCCGCGGGCCGTCGCTCTCGAGAGCTTCCGACCCTCGCCGGATCGGTTCTCCTTGGAGCTTCCGGACCTTGGGACGTCCTTTCTGCTTCGTGTGGATGGGGAGGTCGGGTGACCCTCCGGCAGAAGCTCACGGACGGGGGCTTGGGCCCTGGCAAGCGTCCCAGCTGCGCGACGGCTTCTGACGGAGGGTCACCCGACCTCCCTCCCGCCCCGCAAGCAGTACGGTTGTCCCAAGTCGCCAATCGAACTTTGGAGGGAAGAGGATGCCGACTTACCTGATGCTTACGAACCTGACCGCCGAGGGAGTCCGAACCCTCAAGAACAACCCCAGCCGGGTCGCTGAGGTGAACAAAGAGGTCGAGCAGATCGGCGCCAGGGTGGTGGCGCAGTACGCGACGCTCGGCCAGTACGACTTCATCACCGTGGTCGAGGCTCCCGACGAGAAGACGATGGCCAAGGTCTCGGTCGAGCTCGGCTCGCGGGGGACGATGACCAGTCAGACGCTGACCGCAATCTCGGCCGACGACCTGGCCGGAGCGCTCTAGCCCGCCGTTGAAGGTCCTGGTCGTCGGGGGCGGTGGGCGCGAGCACGCGATGGTGCGGGCGCTGGCGCGCTCCGTCCACGCGCCGGAGCTGCTCTGCGCGCCCGGCAACGCCGGGATCGCCGCCGACGCCCGCTGCCTGCCGGAGGTGGCGGCCGACGACGTCGAGGCGATCGTCGCGGCGGCGAAGGAGCACCGAGTCGACCTGGTGGCGATCGGTCCCGAGGCGGCGCTGGTCGCCGGCGCCGTCGACGCCCTCGAGGAGGCCGGGATCCCGGCCTTCGGCCCGAGCGCGGCGGCGGCCGAGCTGGAGGGCTCGAAGGCCTTCGCCAAGGAGCTGATGAAGGAGGCCGGGGTGCCGACCGCCGGCCACGTGCTGCTGCGCAGCCGCGAGGAGGCGCTCGAGCAGATCGCCGGTGCGGCCTATCCGACGGTGCTGAAGGCCGACGGGCTGGCGGCCGGCAAGGGCGTGATCCTCTGCCCGAGCGAAGCCGAGGCGCGGGCGGCGATCGACGTCTTCTTCACCGAGCGACGCTTCGGCGAGACGGTCGTCGTGCTCGAGGAGTTCCTCGAGGGCGAGGAGCTCTCGCTGCTGGCCATCTGCGACGGCGAGAACGTGGTGCCGCTGGCGCCGGCCCAGGACTACAAGCGGATCTTCGACGGCGACGAGGGACCGAACACCGGCGGCATGGGCAGCTACTCGCCGGTGCCGGGCTTCGACGCGGCCGCGGTCGAGGAGATCGTCGACAGCGTCCACCGCCCGATCGTCGCCGCGATGGCGCGGCGCGGCGTCCCCTTCCACGGCGTCCTCTACGCCGGGCTGATGATCGGCGCCGACGGGCCCAAGGTGCTCGAGTTCAACACCCGCTTCGGCGACCCCGAGACGCAGGCGGTGCTGCCGCGGCTGCGCTCGGACCTGGTCGACCTCTTCCTCGCCGCCCGCGAGCTGGGCGGCCTGGCCGGCGCCGCGGCCGAGTTCTCCGACGACTGGGCGGTGACCCTGGTCCTGGCCTCCGCCGGCTACCCGGAGTCCTCCTCCAAGGGCGACGCGATCGCGGGGCTGGAGGCGGCGGCGGAGCTGGCCGAGGTGACCCACGCCGGCACCGCCGAGCGCGGCGGGGGGATCGTCACCGCCGGCGGTCGCGTGCTCAACGTCACCGGGCTCGGGGCGACGCCCGCCGCGGCCCGCGATCGTGCGTACGATGCGGCCAGCCGGATCTCCTTCGACGGGATGCAGATCCGCAGCGACATCGCCGCCCGCGCCGTCGAGCGCGTCCCCAGTTAACCCCAGAGAGGAAGCCAAGTGAGCGAGATTTCAGAGCCGCAGCCGACCGGATCGGCCAGCGGGTCCGTGCAGCCGACGACGATGCCGGCCGTGGAGGAGGCCTTCGACGAAATCGACGTCGACGAGCCGATCGTCGGGATCATCATGGGCTCGAAGAACGACAAGCCGAAGATGCAGCCCGCCGGTGCCGCCCTGCACGACGCCGGCATCCGCTACGAGGTGCGGGTGATGAGCGCCCACCGCGACCCCGAGGCGGTGCGCGAGTACTGCCAGAACGCGAAGATGCGCGGCCTCAAGGTGATCATCGCCGGGGCCGGGATGTCGGCCGCGCTGCCCGGCGTCGCCGCCGCCCACACCGAGCTGCCGGTGATCGGCGTGCCGATCCTCGGCAAGAGCCTCGGCGGGCTCGACGCGCTGCTCTCCGCGGTGCAGATGCCGCCGGGGATCCCGGTCGCCTGCGTGGCGATCGACGGGGCCAAAAACGCCGGCGTGCTGGCGGCGCGGATCATCAACTGCTGATGGGCGACGCCGTCTCGACGCGGGGGAGCGGCCGGTGATCCCCCGCTACACCCGCCCGGAGATGGGTGCGGTCTGGACGCCGCAGAGCAAGATGGAGGCCTGGCTCGAGGTCGAGCTGGCGGCGACCGAGGCCTGGGCCGAGCAGGGAACGGTGCCGCGGGAGGTCGCGGCGGCGGCGCGGGCGAACGCGGCCTTCACGGTCGAGGCGGTCGAGGAGCGCGAGCGGGTCACCGACCACGACGTCGCCGCCTTCGTCGACGTCGTCGCCGCCTCGGTCGGCGAGGGCGGGCGCTGGATCCACTACGGCCTCACCTCCTCCGACGTGCTCGACACGGCGCTGGCGCTGCAGCTGCGGCGGGCCGGCGAGATCGTCGTCGCCGGGGCGCGCGCCTACCGCGACGCCCTGGTCGAGCGGGCGCTGGAGCACCGCGACACGCTCTGCGTCGGCCGCACCCACGGCGTCCACGCCGAGCCCACCACCTTCGGCCTGCGCCTCGCCGGCTTCGCCTTCGAGGCCGACCGCAACGTCACCCGGCTCGAGGACGCCTTCGCCCAGCTTGCCTTCGGCAAGCTCTCCGGCGCCGTCGGCACCTACGCCTCGATCCCGCCCGCGGTCGAGGCGCGGGTGATGGAACAGCTGGGCCTGGGACGCGAGGACGTCGCCACCCAGGTGGTGCCGCGCGACCGCCACGCGGTCCTGACCTCGGCGATCGCCATCGCCGGCGCCGGCCTCGAGCGCTTCGCCACCGAGGTCCGCAACCTGCAGAAAACCGAGCTGCGCGAGGTCGAGGAGCCGTTCGGCGCCGGCCAGAAGGGCTCCTCGGCGATGCCGCACAAGCGCAACCCGATCCGCACCGAGCGGGTCACCGGGCTGGCCCGGGTGCTGCGCGGGTACGCCCAGGCGGGGATCGAGAACGTCGCCCTCTGGCACGAGCGCGACATCTCCCACTCCGGCGCCGAGCGGGTGATCCTGCCCGACGCGACGATCCTGCTCGACTACATGCAGGAGCTGGCGACCAAGGTGGCGAGCGGGATGACGGTCCACGCCGAGCGGATGCAGGAGAACCTCGGCATCACCCACGGCGCCCTCTTCAGCCAGCGGGCACTGACCGCGCTGGTCGAGTCCGGGCTCGCACGCGACGACGCCTACCGCCTGGTCCAGGAGAACGCCCAGCGCGCCTGGGACACCCGCACCGAGTTCCGCGACCTGCTGGGCGAGGCGGCGCCGCAGCTAGACCTCGACGCCGTCTTCGATTACGGCGCCTACCTCACCCACCTGCCCGAGATCTTCGAGCGGGTCGAAGCGCTGAAAGCCTGAGCCGGCGGT
Organism: uncultured Solirubrobacterales bacterium; assembly: GCA_963719435.1. Classification (GTDB taxonomy): domain Bacteria; phylum Actinomycetota; class Thermoleophilia; order Solirubrobacterales; family 70-9; genus VAYN01. Next base: position 106,680 of record OY970384.1, read on the forward strand.
GGCGGAGTCAGTCGAGACCGACGTCGCCATCGTGGGCGCCGGTCTCGCCGGACTCGTCGCCGCGCGGCGGATCGCCGCCGCCGGGCTACGCCCGTTCGTGGTCGAGGCCCGCGACCGGGTCGGCGGCCGCATGCTCAACGAGGAGATCGGCGACGGCAAGGTGGTCGAGGTCGGCGGCCAGTGGATCGGCCCGACCCAGGAGCGGCTGGCGGCGCTGGCGGCCGAGCTCGGCGTCGGCACCTTCCCGACCTACGACCGGGGACGGCACCTGATCGAGATCGCCGGCAGGCGCACCTCCTACACGGGCGCGCTGACCGACGCCCGGGTCGGCCTGGTCCGCGACCTGGCGCGGGCGATCTCGCCGGTCGGGCTGGCGGACCTCGAACAGGCGCGCGCCCGGCTCGACCGCATGGCCCGCGAGGTGCCGCTGGAGGAACCGTGGATGGCACCGCGGGCGGCGGAGTGGGACAGCCAGACCTTCGCCACCTGGGTCCGGCGCAACACCCGCACCGAGGCGGCGCGCAACCTCTTCGAGCTGGCGACCGAGGCAGTCTGGGCGGCCGAGCCCGGCGACGTCTCCCTCCTCCACGTCCTCTTCTACACGCGCTCGGGCAGCGGCTTCAACAGCCTGGTCGGGACCGGCGGCGGCGCCCAGCAGGACCGCTTCCATGGCGGCTCGCAGCGGCTGGCGCTGCTGATGGCCGAGCAGCTGGGCGCGGAGCGGATACGCCTCGGGGCGCCGGTGCGGATGATCGAACACGGCGAAAACGGCGTCACCATCCACGCCTTTGACTTTGGTCACCCAGAGGGTTACAAAAGTCAAGGGGAGCTGGTGGTGCGGGCGCGGCGGGCGGTCGTCGCCATCCCGCCGACCCTGGCGGGCCGCATCGCCTACGACCCGCCGCTGCCGGCGCGGCGCGACCAGCTGACCCAGCGGATGCCGCAGGGCACGGTGATCAAGACGATGGCGATCTACGAGTGCCCGTTCTGGCGCGAGGAGGGGCTCTCCGGCCAGGCGACCAGCGACGCCAACCCGGCCCGGGTCGTCTTCGACAACTCGCCGCCGGACGGCAGCCCCGGCGTCCTGCTCGGCTTCCTCGAGGGGCGGCTGGCGCGGCAGTGGGGAGCGCGGCCGGCGGCCGAGCGCCGCGCGGCGATCCTCGCCGGCCACGCCCGCCTCTTCGGCGCGCGGGCGGCGCGGCCGGAGCGCTTCGTCGAGCGGGTCTGGGCCGAGGAGGAGTGGACCCGCGGCTGTTACGGCTGCCTGATGACGACCGGCGGCTGGACCGAATACGGCCGCGCCCTGCGCGCCCCGATCGGCCCCCTGCACTGGGCCGGGGCCGAGACCGCCACCGTCTGGAACGGCTACATGGACGGCGCCGTCCAGTCCGGCGAACGCGCCGCCGCGGAGGCCCTGGCGGCACTCGGCGCGGCACCGGCGGGGTAGGCTGGCGCGATGATCCTCTACACCTGCGGCACGAAGAAGATGGGGCCGGGGTTCGCGCATCCCTGCGCCAAGGCCGGCAAGGCGCTCGACGCCGCCGGCTACGACTACGAGCTGCGGACGGTCGGCGGCTACCGGATGATGCCCTGGACCTGGGGCAGCCGCGAGCAGGACCGGGCCGAGATCACGAAGCTGAGCGGCACCCCCGAGGTGCCGATCCTGGTGCTCGACGACGGCGAGGTGATCTCCGGCTCCGGCACGATCGCGCGCTGGGCCCAGGAGCACCCGCACTCGCCGGCGAAGTCCGGCGCCTAGAGCGCGATCCGGTAGGCGACCACGGGCTCGGCCTTGCCCTTCAGGGTCAGCTCGAGCCGCTCTCCGAGAGGCTGCTCCAGGCGCTCGACGAGCCGACCCGAGGCGACGATCTCCCCGCCCCGCGCCTGACCCTGCAGCCGCGAGGCGACGTTGACGACGTCGCCGATCGCGGTGAAGTCGTTGAGGGCGCCGCGGCCGACGTTGCCGACGAAGGCCTCGCCGTAGTCGAGGCCGATCCCGACCTCGGCGAAGGGAGCGCTCCCCTCGCCATAGCCGACGGCCGCCAGCAGGCCACGGGCGTGCTCGAGCATCACCGGCGCCGCCTCCTCGAAGCGCCCGAACATCGGCAGGTAGAGCGCCATCACCTCGTCGCCGATCAGCTTGTCGATCACCGCCTCGGGGAAGAGGACGCTCTCGGCGCTGGCGTAGAAGCGCCGCAGCAGCGTGCTCACCTGCTCCGGATCGCGTTCCTCGGAGAGTCGGGTGAAGCCGCGGATGTCGGCAAAGAGGACGCCGGCCTGCGTGGTCATCCCGCCCGGCGGCGAGGCCTCGACGCAGGTGGCGCAGAGGTTGGGGCTCTTGCGCGAGGGGCGATACCCGAGCGGACGCACGAGCCTGCCGCCGACGCCCGCGAACGGGGCGCCGCAGATGCCGCAGCGCGGGCTCGAGGGGAGCGCATGCAGCAGCCGGCTGAACGTCCTCGCCTTCGGGTCGGAGGCGACCGCGAAGTAGGCGGCCCAGTCGTCGGAGGTCAGGGGCTGGTCGCCGGCCCGGTGCGCCGCCTTACGGACCCGGCGCAGGGCGGCGCGCTGCCAGAGGGTCAAATGCTCAGGTGAAGCCCCGTCACCCACGTCTCGATCGTAGACCCAATCCGGGGCGCCGACCGAGAGTTCCCGGGCGGGCCGGGGCGCTAGGCGGCGACCAGTGGCTCGCGCGCCGGGCGGCGGGCGGTGACCACGACCGGGGTGCCGTCCTTGGGCGAGAGGGTGATGTTGCGGCGGCCGGTCCTCTCCGGCAGCGGGCTGGCCTTGTGCAGATCGCAGCGGGTCAGGACCTCGCGCAGGACGATGCGCATCTCGAACTCGGCGAAGGCGGCGCCGATGCAGCGGCGGATGCCGCCGCCGAAGGGGATCCAGGCGTAGCTCTCGGGGCCGTCGCCGAGGAAGCGCTCGGGCTGGAAGGCGAAGGGGTCGGGATAGAGGTCGGCGCGGGTGTGGGCGAGCCAGATCGCCGGCGTCACGTCGGTGCCGACCGGCAGGGTGAGGCCGTCGACGGCGAGCTCTCTGGCGAGGCGGCGGCCGGCCAGCGGGATCACCGGGCGCAGGCGCAGCGACTCGGAGATCGTCGCCCGCAGGTACTCCTCCTCGCCGGCGGCGAGCGAGTCGCGCAGGCGCCCCAGCGGCTCGGGGTGGCGCAGCAGCAGGTCGAAGGTCCAGGCGAGCGCGGTCGCGGTCGTCTCGTGACCGGCCAGCAGCAGCGTCATCAGCTGGTCGCGCAGCTCCTTGTCGCTCATCGTGCCGCCGTCCTCGAACTCGGCCAGCATCAGCATCGAGAGGATGTCCTCGCGCTCGGCCAGGTCGGGCCTGGTGCGGTGCTCGGCGATCTCGGCGAAGAGCAGGTCGTCGACTTCCTTCAGCTGTCCTTCGAAGCGGGCGAAGGCGTTGCCGCCGCGGAAGCGGCGGGTGGCGAGGGCGATCAGCTGCGAGCGCGGCGAGGCGGTTTCGGTCAGCACCGTCGAGAGCATCGTCCGCAGCCGCTCCAGCCGCGGCCCGTCGGCGACGCCGAAGACGACCCGCAGGATCGCCTCCAGGGTGACCGCCTGCATCCGCGTGTGGATCGGGAACTCGGCGTGCAGCGGCCAGGAGTCGACCTCGGCGGCGACGATCTCGTCCAGCACCGCTTCGTAGGAGCGCATGCGCTCGCCGTGGAAGGGGGGCAGCATCAGCCGCCGGCGGGCGAGGTGCTCGGCGCCTTCCTGCAGCAGCAGCGACTGCGAGCCGAGGATCGGTTCGAGCACGATGTTGCGGCCGGGCGGCAGCCCGTTCTCGCGCTCCGTGTAGAGGGCCTTGATCGCGGCCGGGTCGGAGATCAGCACCATCGGCCGCTCGAAGCCGAGGAAGCGGAGGCTGAAGGAGTTGCCGATGCGCTCGCGGCACTCGTCCATGAAGGCCAGCGGCCGCAGGGTCCAGCGCAGCGTCTGCATCAGCGGGCTGTTGCGCGGTTCCGGCGGCAGCGTCACCGGGCAAGGATCGCAGAGTGGCGGCGGCGCGGTCCGGCGTCCCGGATGGTTAGCATCGGCCCGATGACGACTCTCAACGATCTCCAGCTCCACTCCTCCGGCAAGGTGCGCGAGATATACGAGTGGGACGACGACCTGCTGATGGTCGCGTCGGACCGGATCTCGATCTACGACGTGGTGATGCCGACCCCGGTCACCGACAAGGGCAAGGTCCTGAACCGGATGTCGGTCTTCTGGTTCGGCCTGACCGAGGACATCGTGCCCAACCACTTCCTCTCCGAGGACGTGCCCGAGGAGGTTGCCGAACGGGCGATGCGGGTGCGGCGGCTGGAGATGTACCCGGTCGAGTGCGTGGTCCGCGGCTACCTCTCCGGCTCCGGCTGGAAGGAATACAAGGAGGGCGGCGCGGTTTGCGGGATCGAGCTGCCGAGCGGGCTGCTGGAGTCCGACAAGCTGCCGGAGCCGATCTTCACGCCGGCGACCAAGGCCGAGATCGGCGACCACGACGAGAACGTCGACTTCGAGCGGGCAGCGGAGATCGTCGGCGACCGGGCCCTGATGGAGGAGCTGCGGCGGGTCTCGATCGAGGTCTACCAGCGCGGTGCCGAACACGCGGCCGAGCGCGGGATCATCCTCGCCGACACCAAGTTCGAGTTCGGCCGCCACGCCGGCGCCGAGATCGTCCTCGCCGACGAGGTGCTGACGCCGGACTCCTCGCGCTTCTGGCCGGCCGACAGCTACGAGCCCGGCCGCACTCCCCCCTCCTTCGACAAGCAGTTCGTGCGCGACTGGGCGAGCCAGCAGGGCTGGGACAAAACCCCGCCGGCGCCGGTGCTGCCGGCCGACGTGATCGAGCAGACCCGCGGCAAATACGTCGAGGCGTTCGAGCGGATCACGGAGACGAGCTTCTAATGGGACGGGCGCGCTGATGGCCAAGGCCCGCGTGCTGATCCGCCCCAAGGAGGGCATCCTCGACCCGCAGGGCAAGGCGGTCGAGCGGGCGCTGCCGGCGCTCGGCTTCGAGGGCATCGAGCACGTCCACGTCGGCCGCATGGTCGAGCTCGAGGCCGAGGACCCGGCGCAGCTGGGGGAGCTGTGCGAGAAGCTCCTCGCCAACCCCCTGATCGAGGACTACGAGATCCAGACCTTTTGAGCGCTCCGGGCCGGGAATACGTGGGGCATCCCCGGACGCGAAGCGGAGGAGATGCCGTTCAATGATGTGGGGTGTTCTCCAATTTCCTGGTTCCTGTGACGAGCGCGATGCGGTGCACGCGTGCGAGCTGGCGGGCGGCGAGGCGCGGCTGCTTTGGCACGAAGAGCGCGACCTGAGCGGGATCGACGCCGTCGTCGTCCCCGGCGGCTTCTCCTACGGCGACTACCTGCGGGCCGGCGCGATCGCCCGCTTCTCCCCGGCGATGGAGGCGGTCGCCGAGTTCGCCGCGGCCGGCGGCCCGGTGCTGGGCATCTGCAACGGCTTCCAGGTCCTCTGCGAGGCCGGCCTACTGCCCGGCGCCCTGCTGCTGAACGAGAGCATGCGCTTCACCTGCCGCCAGGTCGACCTGATCGCCGACGCGGGTTCTGTCGATTTATTGACCCCAGGGGGTCATCAACTCGACAGAACTCCGTCCGCAGTGCTGTCAATCCCCGCCAAGCATGGGGAAGGGCGGTACTACGCGCCGGAGGAGACGCTCGATGCGCTGGAGGCGAACGGGCAGGTCGCCTACCGCTACGCGAGCGCGCACAACTTCAACGGGTCGGCGCGGGACATCGCCGGGGTCCGCAACGAGCGCGGCAACGTGCTGGGGCTGATGCCGCATCCCGAGCACGCGGTCGATCCGCTGACCGGCTCGACCGACGGGCTGCGGGTGTTCGAGGCGGTCGCCGCCGCGGGGGCGACTGCGTGAGCGTGGAGACCGCCAAGCACCGCGAGCTGGGGCTGACCGACGCCGAGTTCGAGCTGATCGTCCAGAAGATGGGACGCGAGCCGAACGTCGTCGAGCTGGCGATGTTCAGCCTGCTCTGGTCCGAGCACTGCGCCTACAAGCACTCGCGCAAACTGCTCGGCAAGCTGCCGACCGAGGGCGAGCGGGTGGTGATGGGGCCGGGCGAGAACGCCGGCGCCGTCGACGTCGGCAACGGCTACGCGGTCGCTTTCAAGGTCGAGTCCCACAACCACCCCAGCGCGGTCGAGCCCTTCCAGGGGGCGGCGACGGGGGTCGGCGGCATCCTCCGCGACGTCTTCGCCATCGGGGCGCGACCGATCGCCATCCTCGACAGCCTCCGCTTCGGTGAGCTCGACTCGGTGCGCTCGCGCCACCTGCTCGACGGCGCCGTGCGCGGGATCGGCCACTACGGCAACTCGATCGGGGTGGCGACGGTCGGCGGCGAGGTCTACTTCGAGGAGCCCTACGAGCACAACTGCCTGGTCAACGCGATGTGCATCGGCATCGCCAAGAGCGCCGACATGGTCCGCGCCGCCGCCGCCGGGGTCGGCAACGCGGTGGTGCTGATGGGCGCCTCGACCGGGCGCGACGGGATCGGCGGCGCCTCGGTCCTGGCCTCGGCCGAGCTCGGCGAGGGCGACGAGGCGAAGCGTCCCACCGTGCAAATCGGCGACCCCTTCGAGGAGTCCAAGGTCCTGGAGTGCTGCCTGGAGCTGCTGGAGAAGGGGCTGCTGGTCTCGCTGCAGGATCTCGGCGCCGCGGGCCTCACCTCCTCCGCCGGGGAGATGGCCTCGGCCGGCGGGGTCGGGATCGACATCGACGTCGCCAAGGTGCCGCTGCGCGAGGCCGACATGGAGCCGTTCGAGATCATGGTCTCCGAGTCGCAGGAGCGGATGCTGGCGGTGGTCGAGCCGGCGCGGGTGGCGGAGGTGCTGGCGGTCTGCGAGAAGTGGCAGACGGGATCGGCGGAGATCGGCGTTGTCACCGACAACGGCCGCATCCGGATCCTCCGCGGCGAAGAGGTGACCGGCGAGATCCCGGTCGAGGCCCTGGTCGACGGCTGCCCGCTCTACGACCTCGAGCCGGCCGAGCCGGAGGGCTGGATCTACGGCAACCGAGCGACGCTGGAGCGGGGCGTCGCCGCCGAGGACGAGCTGCTGGCGCTGCTGGCCGCCCCGAGCATCGCCTCCAAGCGCTGGATCTTCGAGCAGTACGACTCGGTGGTCGGGTCGCGCACTGTGCGCCGGCCGGAGGCGGCTGATGCCGCGGTGCTGGCCCTGCCCGAGTCCGGGAACGCGATCGCCGTCTCGATCGACGGCAACGGAAGGCGCGTCGCCTGCGATCCCTACGCCGGCACGGTCGAGGCGGTGCTCGAGTGCGCCCAGAACCTCGCCTGCGTCGGCGCCGAGCCCCTCGGCCTGACCAACTGCCTCAACTTCGGCAACCCCGAGAAGCCGGCCCCCGCCTGGCAGCTCGACCGCGCCATCTCAGGCCTGGCCGATGCCTGCACCGCCCTCGGCGTCCCCGTCGTCGGCGGCAACGTCTCCCTCTACAACGAGGGCCCCGAAGGCCCGATCTACCCGACCCCGGTGGTGTCCATGGTCGGCGAGCTGCCCGACCCGATCCAGGTCGCCGGCAGCGCCTTCGCCAAGGAGGGCGACGCGATCGGCCTGATCGGCCCCTTCGCCCCCACCCTCGCCGGCTCCGAGCTGACGAAGCAGCGCGGCGAGCTCGACAAGGGCCTGCCGCAGCCCGAGATCGCAGCGGTAGTCGCCGCCTGCGCCACGGTCCGCGACGCGGTCCGCGCCGGCCAGCTCTCCTCCGCCCACGACGTCAGCGACGGCGGCCTCGCCTGTGCCCTCGCCGAGTGCGCGATCGGCGCCGGCCTCGGCTGCCAGGTCGACGTCCAACCCCTCCGCGACCGCGGCTGCTCCCCCGAGGAGGCCCTGTTCGGCGAGGGCAGCGGCGGCTTCCTGGTCAGCGGCGACCGCGCCACCCTCGACTCCCTCGGCGCCACCTACCTCGGCGACGTCGGCGGCACCGCGATCGAGATCGCCGCCGGCGACCGCAGCATCCGCCTCGCCCTCGGCGACGCCGAGAGCGCCTGGCGCTCGCTGCCGGCCCAAGCCGAGCGCAGCGCCGCCTGACACAGGCAGCGGCGAGAAAGTAGGCGCTGTGGAAGGCGCAAGCATCGCAAGGCCTTTGCGGATTGCCATCCAGCGCAGACCGATGTCCACGATCTGCGCATAAGACGCGCCCCGCACGAAATACCGCCTGGTGCGAATTGGCGCGTGCGGAAACCTGAACTCCGCCTACAAGCCAAATTCTAGGAATTATCGAGCTTCTCTCGCGGCCTTCAAAAAGATTCCTTGACAAGACGCGCTGAACTCCTCTAAGGACTGTCCAACTCACAAATCAAATGGGTAGGAAGGTAGGAGTATGCATACTCAAAAGTTACCTATTTTGGGAAGTGTCCTCATCGCTGTCTTCAGCATCAGTGTGGCAACCGCTTCAGCAGACACTTTCAAATCTGAAACTTCAACATCGGTCACCGTTACAGGAACTCAAGGCGTGGTGGCTGTCTTTAAAACCACAGCAGGATCGGCAGAATGTAAAAAAGCGACCTTTATTGGCACAGGAACCCATAACTCAAGTTCAGTGCTTTTAGCACCCACCTACAGCGAATGCACCTGCATCGGCGTTGCCTGCACGGTTGATACGAACGAATGTGTATATCGACTGAATATTGGAGCAGGCACAACGGGCCTTGTGGACGTCGTATGCCCAACTGAAAAAACGATTACTCTTACAAACACTAAGTGTACTATATATGTAGGCTCCCAAACTGGCCTAGGAACCATGACCTACAGCATTACGGGCTCAGGACCTACAAGGGAAATTGTTGCGTCTTTTGTAATGACCGAAAACATTAAATACAACCACACAGAAGGCACAGGAGTAGGTAAGTGCACAACTGGCTCCAGCACCACTGGCAGTATCTCGGGAACTGGCACCGGAACAGGTGAGACTGACGGCGGGTCGACCCATGTGGGAATCTTTACCTCATAACTACGGGTAAATCTCAAGTTTGATACTGAAAGGCATGCATCGCCATCAGCCCCGACCCCAAATTTAGGGGCCGGGGCTGAGAGGACTAGGAATTCTTCTCAGAACTATTCGATAAAGATCCCAAGATGTTCAGTGGTAATTCCCTGCTCACCTGTAAGCGTCATGGTTCCAGTGAGACCGCCACTAGTGCTGGAACCTGAGGTGCATTTGCCTATACCCGTACCTTCTGTGTGAGTGTATGCCAATGTTGAAACGATCTGAAAGCTAACACCTATTTCTTTTGTCGTGCCCGCGCCTGTATTTGAATAGATCATCCAGAACTCGTTGCCTTGGGTAGAAATGTGAATGACGCACTTGGTGTTTGTCAGGGTAATGCTTTTCCCAGCAGGGCAGGACACCATGAATGATCCCGCTGTTGCCGCGCCAAGCAATAGGCGATATCTGCACCCATTGGTGTCGATAGTGCAGGCCACTCCTATACAAGTGCATTCGCTATACGTAGGGGTTACTTCGAGTTCACTACTCCCGCTGTTGAAGCTGCCGGTGTAAGTGGCTTTTTTACATTCGGCGGACCCCGCTGTCGTTTTGAAGACGTTCACGACTCCTTGCGAACCTGTGATAGTCGCAGTGCCTCCCGAAGAGGTTTTAAACACGTCGGCCGAGGCTGCCGGCGTAAGTGCAGCGCTTAGCCCGACAGCTAAAAGAAGAATGGTTAGAGTCTTGACTTGGAGCATTGTGCGCCTCCTTGTTGATCACCGTTCCGCAACGGATAGCGCGAGGCCGATCTGAGGTCAAACAGGATCGCTGCAAGGTGAGTCGGCCTTGACTTGGAGAGAGATATATGGCTTTGCCAGCGGTGGCGACTTGCCGCGCGTGCGGTTTGGAGCGGCACATCTCTTGGCGGAGTGAGCTATTGCGCCTAGCTCTGAGCCGCCGAGCCACTGCACCACTCATGAGTTTCTTCAATTGACTTGAGACTCGAGAGCGACGCGAGTTCGGGCTCGATCCTGTGGAATGAGCCCTAGGACTACTGCCCCTGAAGCCAGGGCGGCGAAGACAGAGAAGAGGTAGGCGCTGTCGGAGGTGTTGAGAGCCTCCGACAGCGTTGCTGGCTCTCCGACCATGGCGACGAGGATGGCGGTGCCGAGGACGGCGCCTACTTGGCGGAAGGCGGCGTTGACGGCGCTGGCGGTGGCAAAGCGGTCGTCGGGGACGTCGCGGACGGCGGCGGAGCCGAGGGTGGGGAAGGCGAGGCCGATGCCGATGCCGGTGAGGCAGGCGCCGGGGAGCCAGAGGCCGAGCCAGTCCGGCTCGGCGCCGGCGGAGCGCAGGACCATCACCCCCGCCGCGAAGAAGAGGGCTCCGGGGACGATCACGGCGCGGTGGCCGAAGCGGTCGGCGAGGCGGCCGGCCGGGCCGGCGACGATGGTCGACAGCAGCGGGCCCGGCAGGGTCGCGGCCCCGGCCGCGAGCACGCTGTAGCCCCAGACAGAGGTGAGGAAGAGGACGTTGCCGAGGATCAGGGAGAAGAAGGCGGCGGCGAAGAGCAGCGTCCCGAGGTTGCCCGCGCGGAAGGAGGCGTGGGCGAACAGGGCCGGTTCGACGATCGGGCGCGGGTGGGTGCGGCTGCGCAGGACGACGGCCACGAGCAGGACCGCGGCGACGGCGAAGCAGCCGAGGGTGGCGGCGGAGTTCCAGCCCCAGTCGTTGCCCTCGACGATTCCCAGCGTCACCGTCGCCAGCGAGAGCGCCAGCATCGCCGCCCCGGGCAGGTCCGGCAGGCGGCTGTCGAGGTTCCGCGCCCGCGGCAGGCGGGCGCGGCCGGCCAGCAGCACCGCGGCGCCGAGCGGCAGGTTGACGAGGAAGACGAGGCGCCAGTCCGAGAGCTCGACCAGGGCCCCGCCCAGGGTCGGGCCGACTGCCGCCGCGGCCGCAGCCGCCGCGCCCCAGAGGCCGACGCCGGCGGCGCGGCGCTCGGCCGGGAAGCTGTCGAGGACGATCGCCAGCGAGGCCGGCGCGATCAGCGCCGCCGCCACTCCCTGCAGCACCCGGAAGGCGATCAGCAGCTCGAGGCTGGGCGCCAGCGCGCAAAGCAGGCTGGCGGCGGTGAAGCCGGCGACCCCGAGCAGGAAGATCCGCCGGTGGCCGAAGCGGTCGGCCAGCCCGCCGGCCGGCACCAGCAGGGCGGCGATGACGACGAAGTAGCCGTCGAGCACCCAGGAGAGCGCGTCCCGCCCCGAGCCCGCGAACGACTGCGAGATGTCGGGGAAGGCGATGTTGACGATCGTCGTGTCGAGGAAGGCGACGAAGGCGCCGGCGCAGGCGATCGCCACCGCGCTCTTTCTATGCCCACTGTCATACATCGGCGGCCGCGACTATACTATGTCCGTGGGCATAACGCGACTCGGAGACGCAAAGGCGCTCGGGCCGGCGCGCCGTGACGGGCGCGAGCGCCTGCTCAACGGCGCCCGCAGTCTGCTCGCCGAGAAGGGCTACGCGGGGATGGAGCTGCGCGACGTGGCCGCGCGCGGCAAGGCCCCGCGCGGCTCGATCTACCACCACTTTCCCGGCGGCAAGACCCAGCTCGCGGTCGAGGCCGCGGAACTCGAGGGCACGGAGATCCGCGCCGCGATCGAACGCTCGCTCCAGGAGCGCGGCCTGGCGGAGACGCTGAGCACCTTCGGCGAGATGTTCCGCCGCCGGGTCAAGGACAAGCCCGAGCGGCTCGGCTGCCCGGTTGCCGCCGCCGCCCTCGCCCGTCCCGAGGACCCGGCGCTCGCGGCCGCCGCCACCGCCGCCTTCCAGAGCTGGGAAGCGCCGATCGCCGCCGCCCTGCGCGAAGAAGGGGTCGGCGACGCCGATGCCGCGACCTTCGCCGGCCTCGTCGTCTCCACCGTCGAGGGCGCCCTGGTCCGCGCCCGCGCGGCCGCCGACCAGGCCCCGCTGGACTCCGCGGTCGCCGGCCTGCAGCAAGCGCTCGAGGCGCTCCTTTCCAGTTAGGGTTCCGCCCAATGCGCAGATTTCTCGGAGCAGCGGTGCTTGCCGTCGCGCTTTGCTCGCCGGCCGCGATCCACAGCGACGTGGCCGCCGCCTACGCCGTCGGCGACGACTGCGTGGCCGACGGAACCGAACCGGATTCGACCCTGCTGGTGCTGAACAACCACCACAGCGGCGCGCCGCCGCAGGTCCGGGTCGTCGGACCCGGGGTGATCACCAGCTGGCGCGTGGACGTCGCGCCCGGCCAGGCGCCGATCGCACAACAGCTCGTCGTCCTCGACTTCGACTATCCCGGCGGATACAGGAAGACGGCGGTGAGCCCGGTCGAGCAGCTGAATGTCGGCACCAACCAGTTCCCGATCCGGTTGCCGGTCGACGAAAGCGCGCATGTCGGCCTGCACGGCCCCGTCGAGACGCTCCTCTGCGCCGGCCAGCCGAAAGCGGTCAGCGGTCGCTACCTGGGCGACCTCCCGCTCGGCGAAACCCGCGCTCCCGAAGAGGTGGTCGGGATCGGCACGCCGGTGACGGTCGAAGTCGAGTCCGACCAGGACGGCGACGGCTTCGGCGACTCGAGCCAGGACAGCTGCCCCACCGACCCCCTGCGGCAGAGCGGCTGCCTGCCGCCGGCGGCGACCGACCTGCCCTCGCCGTCGCTCTCCGTGCGCTCCGTCGTGGTCAAACCGCGCGCGATCGTGGTCGGGGTCGAGGTCAGCTTCCAGACGCAGGTCCAGGTCTTCGGCCAGGTCAGCTGGCAGGTGCGCCAGCGCGACGGCAGCAACCGCGGGCTGACGCAGGGAGTCAGCGCCGGCGCCCCGCGGACGGTCGCGCCGGGCGCGGTCGCCAGCTTCAGGGTGCAGCTGGAGAAGACGGTTTTGCGCCGGCTCGCCCGCCTGACCCCGCAGCAGTCGCTGCGCGCCCAGGTCACCGCCCGCACCATCGACGCGGCCGGCAGGGAAGTCGACCACGGGCTGACGGTGAAGCTGCGCGGGCACGACCGCGGCTGAAGAGCCCAACGGTTTAGGCAGAGACTTTCGCGGGGACCTCTAGTACGCACCCGTTCGGCTGCGGCCGGGGTGTGGGAATGGAGGAGAGGACTTGACATCCCGGCGCGTGACGAAGGCGCTCGCCTGCGGGGCGGCCCTGATCGTCGTGGCCGCGGCGCTCGCCGCCTGCGGCGGCAGCTCCGACAGCTCCGGCACGCGCCAGCTGACCTTCTTCGTCGCCATCCAGCCCGGCGGCTCGATCGAGGAAGTCTCGAAACGCTGCAGCGAGGAATCGAACGGCAAGTACGAGATCACGCCGGAATTCCTCCCCACCGACGCCAGCCAGCAGCGCGAACAGCTGGTCCGCCGGCTCGGCGCCGAGGACCCCTCGATCGACATCGTCGGCATGGACGTGATCTGGACCGGCGAGTTCGCCAACGCCGGCTGGGTCGAAGAGTGGAAGGGGAAGCTGAAGAACCAGGTGACCGAAAAGGTCTTCCCCAACGTGATCGAGACCGCCTCCTTCGAGCACAAGCTCTACGCGGCCCCGTTCAACACCAACACGCAGCTGCTCTGGTACCGCAAAGACCTCGTCCCGAAGCCGCCGCAGACCTGGGACCAGATGATCGACCAGGCCGAAAAGCTCGAAGAAGCCGGCACGATCCAGGTCCAGGCGAGCCGCTACGAGGGCTACATGGTGCTGGTCAACGCGCTGATCGAAAGCGCCGGCACGCCGATCCTCTCCGGCCCGGAAACGGTCGACCTCGAACAGGGGCCGACCGAAAAAGCGCTGGCGGTGCTCGGGCGCCTGGCGAACTCCTCGGCGGCGCCCCCCGGCCTCTCGACCTCCGACGAGGACAGCGCCCGGCTCGCCTTCGAGGCGGGCGAATCGGCCTTCATGACCAACTACACCTTCGCCTACGCCAGCGCCCAGGCCGAAGCCCCGGACATCGGCAAGAAAATGGGCTTCGCCCGCTTCCCCGAGGTCGAGGCCGGCACGCCGAGCAAGCCGCCGCTGGGCGGCTTCAACCTCGCGGTCAGCTCCTTCTCGGAAAACAAGGACGTCGACTTCGAAGCCGCCGCCTGCCTGGCCGACAAGCAGAGCCAACTGACCGCGGTCGAACTCGACGGCCTGCCCCCCTCCCGCTCCGACCTCTACGCGAACAAAGTGGTCACCAAGGCCTACCCCGGCTTCGCCGACCTGGTCAAGGAATCGATCGAGGGAGCCGGGCCGCGGCCGACCACCCCCGCCTACCAGGACGTCTCGCTGGCGATCCAGCGCACCCTGCATCCACCGGAAAAGATCGACCCCGAAGACACGGAATCGATCTATGACGAACTGAAGTCGAACCTCGAAGACGCGGTCAAGCGCGAAGGGCTGCTCTGATGGCGGCGAGCGCACAGAAGGCCGGGACCAGCGCCCGCACCCGCTCGGAGCACAAACTCGCCTGGCTGCTCTGCGCCCCGGCGGTGCTGGCGATGCTGGCCGTCACCGCCTACCCGATCGGTTACGCGATCGCCCTCTCGGTCCAGCAGATCGACCTCCGCTTCCCCGACGAGAGCGGCTTCGTCGGCCTCGACAACTACAAGGCGGTGCTCACCTCCGAACTGTGGTGGGAAGACATCTTCAACACCGTCTTCCTGATGCTCACCTCGGTCGCCATCGAGCTGGTGCTGGGGATGGCGATCGCCCTGGTCATGCACCGGGCGATCTTCGGCCGCGGCGTCGTCCGCACCTCGGTCCTGATCCCCTACGGGATCATCACCGTCGTCGCCGCCTTCGCCTGGCAGTTCGCCTTCGCGCCCGACACCGGCTTCGTCAACCACCTGCCGCTGATCGCCGACGACATGGACTGGTTCGGCGGCCGCTTCAGCTCCTTCGCCGTGATCATCATGGCCGAGGTCTGGAAGACGACGCCGTTCATGGCGCTGCTGCTGTTAGCCGGGCTGGTGACGATCGACAGCGGCCTCTACGAGGCGGCCAAGGTCGACGGGGCCAGCGCCTGGCAGCGCTTCACCCGCATCACCCTGCCGCTGATGAAGCCGGCAATCCTGGTCGCGCTGCTGTTCCGCACCCTCGACGCCTTCCGCGTCTTCGACACGATCTTCATCATGACCCGCGGTGCCCAGGACACCGAATCGGTCTCGATCCTCGGCTTCAACCAGCTGATCTCGCGCCTCAACCTCGGCCTCGGCTCGGCCGTCTCGGTGCTGATCTTCCTCTGCGTCTTCCTGATCGCCTTCCTCTTCGTCAAGGGCTTCGGGACCAAACTCGACGAAGGCCGGCCGGGAGGCTGAGATGAATCGCGGAAGCAGCGACTACGCCCGCTGGAGCATCGCCATCGCGGTGGTGCTGATCTTCGCCCTGATCCCGGTGGTCTGGCTGATCTCGCTCTCGCTGAAGCCGCCGGAAGCGATCACCGACCAGCGCTTCATCCCCTCCGAAGTCTCCTTCGACAACTACAAGAGCCTGTTCGAAGGCGGGATCGACGACAGCCCCTTCATCAAGCCGCTGATCAACTCGATCGGGATCGCCCTAATCACCACCGTGATCTCGATCGTGCTCGCCTCCTTCGCCGCCTACGCGATCGCCCGGCTCGAGTTCCCGGGCAAGCGGCTGATCCTCGCCGGAGCCCTGGCGATCGCCATGTTCCCGCCGATCTCCACGGTCGGGCCGCTGTTCGACATGTGGCGCACGCTCGGCCTCTACGACACCTGGCCGGGGCTGATCATCCCCTACCTGACCTTCTCCCTGCCGCTGGCGATCTACGTCCTCGTCGCCTTCTTCCGCGAGATCCCCTGGGACCTCGAGCAGGCCGCCCAGGTCGACGGCGCCACCCCGTTCCAGGCCTTCACCAAGGTGATCGTGCCGCTCGCCGCGCCGGGCGTGTTCACGGCCGCGATCCTCGTCTTCATCTTCGCTTGGAACGACTTCCTCTTCGCGATCTCGCTCACCTCATCCGATGCCTCGCGCACCGTACCGGCGGCGCTCGCCTTCTTCACCGGCGAGTCCTCGTTCACCCAGCCGACCGGCAGCATCGCTGCTGCTGCGGTGGTGGTGACGGTGCCGATCATCCTCTTCGTCCTCTTCTTCCAACGCCGAATCGTCGCCGGGCTCACCGCCGGCGCCGTCAAGGGATAAGGAGCAACACCGATGGCAGAGATAGTCCTCGACCACGTCAGCAAGGTCTTCGCCGACGGCTTCGAAGCCGTCAAGGAGATGGATCTCGAGATCGCCGACGGCGAGTTCATGATCCTGGTCGGGCCCTCGGGCTGCGGCAAGTCGACGGCGCTGCGGATGATCGCCGGGCTCGAGGACATCTCCGGCGGCGAGCTGAAGATCGGCGGCGACGTGGTCAACGACAAGGCGCCGAAGGAGCGCGACATCGCCATGGTCTTTCAGAACTACGCGCTCTACCCGCACATGACCGTGCGCGAGAACATGGGCTTCGCGCTGAAGCTGGCCAAGGTCGACAAGGGCGAGATCAACGAGAAGGTCGAGCAGGCGGCCGAGACCCTCGACCTGACCCAGCACCTCGACCGGCGCCCGGTCAACCTCTCCGGCGGTCAGCGCCAGCGGGTGGCGATGGGGCGGGCGATCGTCCGCGACCCGAAGGCCTTCCTGATGGACGAGCCGCTCTCCAACCTCGACGCGAAGCTGCGCGTGCAGATGCGGACCGAGGTGGCACGGCTGCAGTCGCAGCTGGGGACGACGATGGTCTACGTCACCCACGACCAGACCGAGGCGATGACGCTGGGTGACCGGGTGGCGGTGATGCGGGCGGGCCTCCTGCAGCAGGTCGGCACCCCGGCCGAGCTCTACGACAACCCGAAGAACCTCTTCGTCGCCGGCTTCATCGGCTCACCGGCGATGAACTTCATGCCGGCGGAGCTGAGCGGCGGCAAATTGAAGCTGCCGATCGGCGAGGTCGACGCGGGCGACCTCGGGGGCGGGCACGGCGACGGCCAGGTCGTGGCCGGGCTGCGGCCGGAGAACTTCGAGGACGCGAGCGTGGTCGGCGGCGACCTCAAGGGCGAGCGCGGGCTCGTCTTCGAGGCCGAGGTCGACCTGGTCGAGTCGCTCGGCTCCGACCTCTTCGCCTACTTCCACATCGAGTCCGAGGGCGTCCAGTCCGACCAGCTCGCCGACCTGGTCGAGGACCGCCTCGACGAGACCGGCGCCGCCAACATCCGCGAGGGCCAGGAGCAGGTCGTCGCCCGCCTCGACCCGACCAGCAAGGTCAAGCGCGGCGAGCGGACCGAGCTCTGGGCCGACACCGCCAAGCTGCACCTCTTCGATCCGGAGAATGGCGAGAGCCTGAAAGCCGCAAAAAGCGGCTAATCGAGGCGGGGAGCGCGGCCGCCACCCGCTGCTACCCTGCCGGGGTAGGCAGTCCGCCTGCGCGTCCCGTCTCTCTCTACAGCGAGGAACACGCGCTCTTGACTACCGCCGAGCGGCCCTGGATCGACCGCGATGGCCCGCACGACGAATGCGGGGTTTTCGGCGTATACGCACCGGGCCATGACGTCGCCCGGCTCGCCTACTTCAGCCTCTACGCGCTGCAGCACCGCGGCCAGGAGTCGGCCGGGATCGCCACCTGCGAGGGCGGCCACATCACCACCCTGCGCGACTCAGGCCTGGTCTCCCAGGTCTTCGACGAGGAGAAGCTGCGGGCGTTGGAGGGCGACATGGCGATCGGCCACGTGCGTTACTCGACCACCGGCGGCGGCTCCTGGGAGAACGCGCAGCCGGTCTGGCGCGACGACGGCCGCGAGGTGGCGCTGGCCCACAACGGCAACCTGACCAACGCGGTCGAGCTCTGGGCCGAGCTGAAGGAGCGCGGGATCGACTTCCGCGGCACCTCCGACTCGGAGATCATCGCGGCGCTGGTCTCCTCCCACGAGGGCAAGCTGATCGAGGACGCGGTCGCCGACGTGATGCCGCGCCTGCACGGCGCCTACTCGACCGTGGTCATGACCAAGCACGCGATCGTCGCCTTCCGCGACCCGCACGGGATCCGGCCGCTCTCGCTGGGCCGGCTCGACGACCGCTTCGTCGTCGCCTCCGAGAGCTGCGCCTTCGACATCATCGGCGCCGAACTCATGCGCGAGGTGCACCCGGGTGAGATGGTCTCCCTGACCGAGCGCGGCCTGGAGACGCGCCAGGTGGTGAAGACCGACCGCCGCGCCACCTGCGTCTTCGAGCACATCTACTTCTCCCGCCCCGACAGCCGGCTCGAGGGCAAAGTACTGCAGCAGTCGCGCGGGCGGATGGGCGAGATCCTCTGGCGCGAGTCGCCGGTCGAAGCCGACCTGGTGATCGCCGTGCCGGACTCCGGCAACCCGGCCGCGGCGGGCTTCGCGCGCGCCTCCGGGCTGCCGCGCGACGACGGCCTGATCAAGAACCGCTACGTGGCGCGGACCTTCATCCAGCCCGGCCAGGAGCTGCGCAAACACGGCCTGCGGCTGAAGTTCAACCCGCTGCCGGAGATCGTCTCCGGACAGCGGATCGTCGTCGTCGACGACTCGATCGTGCGCGGCAACACCACCCGCCAGATCGTCGGCATGCTGCGCGACGCCGGCGCCAAGGAGGTCCACCTGCGGATCTCGGCGCCGCCGATCCGCAACCCCTGCCACTACGGCGTCGACATGTCGACCCGCGAGGAGATGATCGCCCACAACCGCACCGTCCAGGAGATCGCCGAGGAGCTCGACGCCGACTCGCTCGCCTACCTCTCGATGGAGGGCGTCTACGAGGCGATCGAGGGCGACCCGGCCGAACACTGCGACGCCTGCTTCAGCGGCTTCTACCCGCTCGGCGACCCCGACGAGGCGAACGGGAAATTCGCGTTGGAGGACGTCGCGGTCGTGCCGGCTAGCGGCTGAGGCCGACCCCGGTAGGGGTTCCGCTTAACTTTTTCCGAAGACAGTTTGCGGTCATCCGCGTACGTTTCCGCGGAAAAAGTACAAGACGCTTCACCCCTACCGGGGTCGGCCTCAGGGCGTCAGGGCGGCGACGATCTCAGCTGCTGGGCTGATGGCGTCGATGCGAGCAACGGTTTCGCCGGCGTAGAGGGGGCCGGCGTCGACCAGGGTCGCGGGGCCGTCGTCGGTGGGGCCGGCAGGGGTGAGCAGGCGGCCGGTCGGATGCTGGGCGCGGGCGAGGCGGGCTTGGAGCGCGGGCGGCGCGCGGCGGGCGCCGATGCCGGAGAGGCGGTTGAGGGCGCGGTTCAGCCTCGGGCCGCGCGGGTCGCCGCCGAGCCAGTGGGCGGTCGCGGCGTTGGCGACGACCCGGTGCGGCGCCGGCCAGCCGATGCCGAAGAGCTCGGTGAGGACGGTCGCCTCGGAGTCGAGCAGCCGCTGGCGGTATTCGGGGTGGGCGCGGCTCTCGGGCGAGAGCAGGAAGCGGGTCCCCGCGACCGCGGCAACTGCGCCCGCGTCGAGCGCCCGGCAGACGTCGGCGCGGTCGGCGATCCCGCCGGCGACCAGCAGCGGGTGGCTGGGCGGCAGGGCCGCGCGCACCCGCTCCAGCAGCTCCAACGCGGGGACCTCGCCGCGCACGTGGCCGCCGGCCTCGACTCCCTGGACGATCACCGCGTCGGCCCCGGCGGCGTGGGCCGCGCGCGCCTCCGCGACCGACCCGCACTGGTGGATCCAGACCCCCGGCGTGCGTCGCTTCGGCCTGCCCCAGAAGGTGACGACCACGTCGGCGGCGGCCGCGGCCGCGAACCAGGAGGGCCGGGCGAAGGGCAGCAGCAGGTTGACGGCGAGCGGCCGCCCGGTGAGCCGGCGGGCGGCGGCGAGCTCGCGCTCGATCGCCGCCGCACCGTTGACGGCCACGGTCCCCAGGCCACCGGCCTCCGAGACGGCCGCGGCCAGCTCGTGACGGCTGATCCCACCGCCCATCCCGGCCTGGACGACGGGTGCCGCGACGCCGATGCGCTCGAGGAAGGCCACCCGTCGATCCTAGGCGCCGCGGTTCGTCCTGCGCGCGCCTCGCGGCCTGCGCAAAGATGGCGCCGTGGCCGAGACCTTCAAGCTAGTCGTCCTCGCCTCCGGCGGCGGCACCAACCTGCAGGCGATCCTCGACACGCTGCACGGGCGCGACGGGATCGAGGTGGTCGGGGTCGGCTCCGACAAGCCCGGTGCGCGGGCGCTGGAGCGGGCGGTCGCGGCCGGGGTCGAGACCGCGGTCTTCCCCGCCGACGCCTACGCCGACCGGCTCGGGCGCGACGCGGCGCTGGCGGACTGGGTCGCGGCACGCCACGCCGACCTCGTCGTTCTCGCCGGCTACATGCAGCTGCTGAGCGAACCGTTCGTCGCCCGCTTCCGCGGCCGCGTCGTCAACGTCCACCCCGCCCTGCTGCCCGCCTTCCCCGGCCTCGACGCGATCGGCCAGGCGCTGGCGGCCGGCGCCCAGGAGACCGGCGTCACCGTCCACTTCGTCGACGAGGGGATCGACACCGGCCCGACGATCCTGCAGCGGCGGGTGCCGGTCCCGGTCGGACGCGAGCGCCAGGTGCTGGAGGCGGCGATCCACACGGTCGAGCACGAGCTCTACCCGGAGGCGATCCGCATGATCGCGGAGGGCCGGGTTAGGATCGACGCCGACGACCCCGGTCGGGTCGTGATCGATGACTGAGGCAGCCGCAGACACCCGCGAGGAGAGCGCCGAGAACGGCGCGATCTCCGTTCGGCGGGCGCTGATCTCGGTCTCCGACAAGACCGGCGTCGCCGACTTCGCCAAGAGCCTGGCGGCGCTCGGGGTCGAGATCCTCTCCACCGGCGGCACCGCCAGCGCCCTGCGCGAGGCCGGGCTCGAGGTCACCGACGTCTCCGAGTTCACCGGCCAGGAGGAGATCCTCGGCGGTCGCGTGAAGACGCTGCACCCGCGCCTGCACGCGGCGCTGCTGGCGCGGCGGGAGGACCCGGAGCACATGGCGACCCTGGAGCGCGAGGGGATCGAGCCGATCGACCTGGTCTGCGTCAACCTCTACCCCTTCGAGCAGACGATCGCCGGCGCCGACGTCGCGCCCGAGGTGGCGATCGAGAACATCGACATCGGCGGGCCGACGATGATCCGCGCCGCGGCC
Organism: uncultured Solirubrobacterales bacterium; assembly: GCA_963719435.1. GTDB lineage: Bacteria > Actinomycetota > Thermoleophilia > Solirubrobacterales > 70-9 > VAYN01. The sequence continues at coordinate 127,763 of OY970384.1, forward strand.
AAGAACCACGAGGGCGTCGCCGTGGTGGTCAAGCCCGAGGCCTACGACGCGGTCTGCGCCGAGCTGGAGGAGGGCGGCGGCGCGATCTCGGCCACGACCCGGCACTGGCTCGCCAACGAGGCCTTCGCCCAGACCGCCCGCTACGACGCCGCGATCAGCCGCTGGTTCTCGACCGAGTACGAGGACTTCCCGGAACACCTGGCGGTCGCCTACGAGAAGGTGCTCGACCTCTCCTACGGGGAGAACCCGCACCAGCGGGCAGCGCTCTACGCCGACGCCGGGGCGCGCAGCCACATCCTCTCGCGGGTCTCGAAGCTGCACGGCAAGGCGCTCTCCTTCAACAACGTGCTCGACCTCGACTCGGCCCGGGCCCTGGTCGACGACTTCGAGCCGCCGGCCTGCGTGATCGTCAAGCACAACAACCCCTGCGGGGTGGCGATCGGCGCCGACGCCTGCGAGGCCTACCTGAAGGCGCTGGCCTGCGACCCGGTCTCCGCCTACGGTGGCGTGATCGCGCTGAACCGGCCGGTCAGCCTGGCACTGGCCGAAGAGCTGCACAAGAACTTCGTCGAGGTGCTGAGCGCGCCCGGCTTCGAGCACGGGGCGCTGGCGGTGCTGCAGCAGAAGGAGTCGATCCGGATCCTCGAGGAGGAGGAGCGGCGCCAGGCCGACCCCAGCGAGCGCGATGTCAAGCGGGTCCACGGCGGGCTGCTGATCCAGGACCGCGACGGCGACCCGGAGCCGCGCCAGATCATGGAGGTGGTGACGGGGACGCAGCCGAGCGAGGAGCAGTGGGACGACCTGCTGTTCGCCTGGACCGTCTGCCGCCGCGTCCGCTCCAACGCGATCGTGATCGCCAAGGACGGGGCGACGCTCGGCATCGGCGCCGGCCAGATGAGCCGCGTCGACTCGGTCCGCCTCGCGGTCGAGAAGTGCCGCGACGCCCGCGGCGAGGAGGCCGAGGGCCTGCTCTTCGGCTCCGCCCTCGCCTCCGACGCCTTCTTCCCCTTCGCCGACGGCCCCGAGCTGGGGATCGAGGCCGGCGCCAACAGCGTGATCCAGCCCGGCGGCTCCAAACGCGACGCCGAGGTGATCGAGGCCTGCGACGCCGGCGGCGTGGCGATGGTCTTCACCAAGCACCGGCACTTCCGGCACTAGCGCCCCGGCGCGCACCTCTTGCTCCTGGGACGTCACACAGTTGTTGCGCGTGTGACCCACGCACGCGTTTCTCGTCAATAGCTTCGCTTCGTCGCGGCCGCGGCAAACGCCCCGGCCGCCGGACGCGGGCCCTGTCCTCACTCAGCGGGGTTGGCGGGTTCGACTCCCGCTCGGGGCGTTATCATCGAAAAACGTGAGGGCAGGGCCGTTAAGTTCGGCGGTACCCCGCTTCAGCAAACGGCCCGCTTCGGCGGGCCGTTTGCGTTAGAGGCAGCCGCGTCCATTTGGAGGGGACGCGGGCCACGCCGTCGAATTCGATCGCGTGGACGAGCGCAGCGAGAGTATCCAGGCGAAGTTCGAATGGCCGGTGATCGTCGCCGCGCTGCTGACGATCCCGCTGGTCCTGATCCAGGAGTCGAACCTGAGCCAGCCCTGGCCGACGGTCGGGATGGTCCTCAACTGGATCACCTGGCTGGTCTTCGCCACCGAGGTGGTGGTGATGCTGTGGATCGTGCCGCGCAAGCGGACCTGGCTGCGCACCCACATCCTCGACGTCGCGGTGACGATCCTCACCCCGCCCTTCGCACCCGCCGCCTGGCAGGCCGGCCGGGTCTACCGGGTGCTGCGCCTGATGCGCCTGCTGCGGGTCTTCAGCCTGCGCCGCCTGCTCTCGCTCGACGGGCTGAAGATGGCGGCGGTGGCCGCGGTCACGACCGTGGTCCTCGGCGGCATCGTCGTCGCCAGCATCGAGTCGACGACCAGCGAACCGTGGACCGCCTGGGACGGGATCTGGTGGGCGGTGACGACCGTGACCACGGTCGGCTACGGCGGCCTCGAACCCCACACCGACAGCGGCCGCATCATCGCCAGCGCGATCATGCTGGTCGGGATCGGCTTCGTCGCCCTGCTGACCGCCTTCATCGCCGACCGCTTCATCGCCGGCCAGGAGGCCAAGGAGGACCTGATCCTCAAGGAGCTGCGCGAGATCCGCGAGAAGCTCGAGCGCCTGGAAGCGCGCTAGGTCAGCTGCTTCTGGCGCTCGCTGGCGCGGATCACGTGGTCGCAGACCTCGTCCGGGGTGTCGGCGGTAACGAGCAGGCGCTTGTCCTCGGGGGCGATCATGCCCTCGTCCTCGAGGGGGTCGTCGATCCACTCCAGCAGCGGCCGCCAGTGGGCGGAGTCGACGAGGATCGTCGGGAAGTGCTGGATCCGGTCGGTCTGGATCAGGGTCAGGCTCTCGAACATCTCGTCGAGGGTGCCGAAGCCGCCGGGGAAGATGACGAAGGCGCGGGCGTAGCGGACGAACATCAGCTTGCGGGCGAAGAAGTAGTGGAAGTCGAGGCTGCGGTTGGCGTAGGGGTTCGGATGCTGCTCGTGCGGCAGCTCGATGTTGAGGCCGACCGAGAGGCCACCGGCCTCGGCGGCGCCCCGGTTGGCCGCCTCCATCAGGCCCGGCCCGCCGCCGGTGATCACCGTGAAGCCGTGCTTGGCGAGGCAGGCGCCGGTCTCGCGGCAGAGCTCGTACCAGCGGTGACCCTCGGCGACGCGGGCCGAGCCGAAGACCGAGACGCCGTCGTCGACATCGCGCAGGGCGTCGAAGCCGGCGTCGATCTCGGCGCGGATGCGATCGAGGCGGACGTCGTCTTCCTGTTCGGCGCCAGCGGGGACGCGCAGCAGGTGCTCGTCGTGTTTGGCGCCGGTGCCGGGCGTCCGGCGGGCGTCGTCGTCCGCGGCCAAATGCCCCCGGCGGGACTCGAACCCGCGACGCGCGGCTTAAAAGGCCACCGCTCTAACCAGCTGAGCTACAGGGGCGAACGGCCCATGGTAGAGGGACGTTGAGTGCCGCGACGGGAGGCCGGCTAGGAAAGGTCCGGCAGGCCCTGGTACGGGGTCGAGGCCTCGGCGTGGGTGCGGCGGGGGATGCGGCCGGCGCGGCGGGCCTCGGTGCCGGCGTCGACCGCGCCGCGCAGGGCGCGGGCCATCGCGGTCGGGTCCTCGGCACCGAAGATGGCGCTGGCGGCGAGCACCGCGTCGCAGCCCAGCTCCATCGCCAGGGCGGCGTCGGAGGCGGTGCCGATGCCGGCGTCGAGGACGACCGGGACGCCGGCGCGCTCGGCGATGATGGCGACGTTGTAGGGGTTGCGGATGCCGGCGCCGGAGCCGATCGGCGAGCCCAGCGGCATCACCGCGGCGCAGCCGGCCTCCTCGAGGCGGCGGGCGAGGATCGGGTCGTCGTTGGTGTAGGGGAGGACGGTGAAGCCGTCGGCGACCAGCTGTTCGGCGGCGTCGAGCAGCTCTACCGCGTCGGGGTAGAGGGTGCGGTCGTCGCCGATCACCTCGAGCTTGACCCAGTCGGTCTGGAAGGCCTCACGGGCGAGCTTGGCGGTGCGGACCGCGTCGCGGGCGGTGAAGCAGCCGGCGGTGTTGGGCAGGGCGAAGAGGCCGAGGCGGTCGATCACCTCCAGCACCGAGCCCTCGGCGCCGGGGTCGATGCGGCGCAGGGCGACGGTGACGATCTCGGTGCCGGCCGCCGTTAGCGCCGCCTCCATCTGCTCCAGCGAACGGAAGCCGCCGGTGCCGGCGATCAGCCGCGAGGACCACTGGCGCCCGCCCAGCTCCCAGGTTTCGGCGCCGCCCTGGATCGCGGCCAGCACCTCGACGCTCTGGCCCTCGCGCAGCGGCGTCACCTCCCACTCGCCTCGGGGGACAACCTCGCCGTCGAGCGCGACGGCGATGCCGCGGGCCTCGGCGCCGACGCTGGCCTCCGCCCCGTCGCGGGATCCATGCGAGGCGGCGACGCCCGCCGCGCGCACCGCGTCGGCCAGCGTCGCCGCCTCGCGCAGCTCGTGCGCCTCCCCATTGAGCTCGATCCTCACCGCGGCACCTCGGCGGCACGCTCAGCCGCTTCGGCGGCTTCCGCGAGCGCGGCGCCGCGCCGAGCGAGTTCCGAAGCGCGACTGTCCGAAGCGCTGTCGTCCTTTGTAGCGCTATGCGCACCAAAAGACGACCGCACCCCCTCGGCAAGCTGGGTGGCGATCACGTCTGCGGTAAGCGGGGCCAGGAGGATGCCGTTGCGGTAGTGGCCGGTGGCCAGCAGCAGGCCGTCGATCGCGCCGGGGCCGATCAGCGGCAGGTTGTCGGGGGTGCCGGGGCGGAGGCCGGCGATCGCGTCGAGCAGCTCCATCTCGGCGACCTCGGGGAGCAGGCGGTAGGCCTCGCGCAGCAGCTCGTGGACGCCACCGGCGGTGACGGTGGTGTCGAAGCCGCGCTCTTCGGTGGTGGCGCCGACGATCAGGCGGCCATCGCCGCGCGGCACCAGGTAGACGCGCTCGGAGGCGACGATGCGCTCGCAGGGCGCGGCGCCGTCGCGGCCGCGCAGCTCCAGAACCTCGCCCCGGACCGGGCGCACCGGCGGCCGCGCGTGCTCGGGCAGCCACTCGGCCTGGCCGGACCAAGCGCCGCTGGCGAGCACCACGGTGTCGGCCCGCAGTTCCTCGACCGCGGCGGCGCTCGGTCCGGCGGCCATGTCGCTCGGCCCCGCGGCCGCGCCGGCGGGCTGCCAAGTCCCGCTCTCCGCACCCACGGGCGCGGTCCGCACCCCGACAAGACGCTCGCCCTCGAGGATCCCGGCGACGACCTCGGTCCCCGTCCGCACCTCCACCCCGGCCGCGGCCAAGGCCGCCAGCAGGGCCCGGGTCAGCGCTCGCGGGTCGATCGCCGCCTCGCCGGCGGCGAAGACGCCGCCGTGGAACGAGGGGGTCAGGCCCGGCTCCAGTTCGCGGCAGCGCCGCGGCGACAGCCACTCGGCCTCGAGCTCGTGCGAGCGCTGCAGGTCGTGGACGCGGCGCAGCTGCGCCGCCTCGTCGGGATCGAGGGCGATGTGCAGGGCGCCCTGGCGCGCGTACCCGGTCGACTCCCCCGAGGCCGCCTCCAGCTCGGCGACGAACTCCGGGTACAGGCGGGCCGAGGCCAGGGTCAGCCGCAACAGCTCCGGCTCGCCGAAGGTCAGCTCGCCGACCGGGGCCAGCATCCCGGCCGCGACCCGGGTGGCGCCGGCGGGCGGCTCGGCGCGGTCCAGCACCATCACCCGCGCCCCGCGCTGGGCGGCGCGCCAGGCGCAGGAGAGGCCGATCACCCCACCGCCTACGAATATCGCGTCGAAACCTCGCTGCTCGCTCAAGCCATTGCCTCCGCCGGCATTACCCGGATCAGGTCCAGACGGTCGGTGACCTCGGTGCCACCCTCTCAGCCCTCGCGGGCTCCCGTTACCGCATCGATGCTACCCACCTCGGCGCCGCCGCAAGCAGGCCGCGGTTCATAATCGACGGCATGAGCCTCGCGCCCCCCGAGTCGGTCGGCCCGCTGCGCCGCGAGCGCCTGCGCACCGCCCGCCTCTACTTCGTCTGCGACGCCCGCCCCCACGGCGGCGACCTCGAAGCGCTGCTGCGGGCGGCGCTGAGCGGCGGCGTCGACATCGTCCAGCTGCGCGAGAAGGAGCTGGGGCGAGCCGAGATCGAACGCGCCGCCTCGACCTTCCGCCGCGTCTGCGACACCTACAGCGTCCCCTTCATCGTCAACGACGACCCCGAGCTGGTCCATGTCTGCGATGCCGACGGGGTACACCTCGGCCAGGACGACGGCTCGGTCGCGGCGGCGCGGGCGCTGCTGGGGCCGGACGCGCTGATCGGCCTCTCGACCCACTCCGAGGAGCAGATCGCGGCCTCCGCGGACGCCGACGTGGACCACATCTCGGTCGGCCCGATCTGGGAGACGCCGACCAAGGCCGGGCGGCCGGCGGTCGGTCTGGAGCTGATCGCCCACGCCGCCGAGCACGCCCCCCATCCCTTCTTCGCCATCGGCGGCATCGACGCGGCCAGCGCCGCGCAGGTGGTCGCGGCCGGCGCGCGGCGGCTCTGCGTGGTGCGGGCGATCCGCGACGCCGCCGAGCCGACCGCGGCGGCGGAAGCGCTGCGGCGGGTCGTCGGGGTGGCGCCCGGTGGCTGATCGCGCCCGACCCGGGAGCAGCAGCGGTGGCTGAGCAGCCACGCAAGCGCAAGCAGCGCAGCTCCGGGGCGGAACGGATGGCCCGCGGCTACGCCAAGGCAGAGCAGCGCAACCAGGCCGCCCGCGAAGCGCTGGTGCCGCTGGCCGAGGGCGAGCGGCCGACCGTGGTGACGATCGGCGCCGTCGTCTCCGCCCTGGTCGCGCTCTCGATCGTCGGCGGCTACCTGGCCGGGGTCGAGGTCGACGGCGAGACCCCGAAAGTGCCGCAGATCGTCGCCCCGGCGCTGATCCTCGGGGTCATGGCCTGGGGCATGTGGCGGGCCCGCTACTGGGCCGTGCTCGGCTTCCAGCTGATCCTCGTCTTCCTGATCTTCAGCGCCGTCTTCGGCCTCGCCGTGCAGGCATCGACCCTGGCCCAGTTCGCCGCCACCCTGGGGCTGCTGGCGGTCGCCGGCACCTTCTTCTTCTTCATGGTCAAGGCGATGGCGCGGATCCAGATGCCCGAACGCGTTCCGCGAGACTGACCCATGACCCCGCTCGGCCTGCCCTCTCTCGACAAGATCTCCGCCCTACCGGCGGACGTGCTCGGGGCGCTGCGGATGATTCCCGAGATCGTCGAGAACACGCGGGCGATGAAAGAGCACACGGCACAGCTAAGCCGGGTCGCGGACGCCCTCGACCGGGTTGCCGCCGACACCTCATCGCTTCCGGCGCTGCGCGACGACTTGGTGGTGCTCAATCACCTGCCCGAGACCCTGGAGCGACTCGACAAGGGAATCGAGGGGCTGGACGGCGGGATCGAGCAGCTCAGCGGCCTGATGGAGCGGATCCTGACCGCGGTCGCCGGCCTCAACGAGAGCGTCGAGACCCTGCAGGGCGCGGTCGGGCCGATGGGCCGCCTGGCCAGCCGGATGCCGGGTCAGAAGAAGGACTAGCGGCGCGCGAGCCGCCCGCATCCGTTCTATAGGCTCAGGCCAATGGCAGATTCCTTCGACGTGATCGTGATCGGCGGCGGGCCCGGGGGCTACGTCGCAGCCATCCGCGCCGCCCAGCTGGGCAAGAAAACCGCGGTCGTCGAGCGCGACAAGGCCGGCGGTCGCTGCCTCAACTACGCCTGCATCCCGGCGAAGACGATCTTGCGCACGGCGGAGATCTACACCGAGGCGCGCGAGGGGGCCGAGCTCGGCGTCGTCGCCAAGGACGTCTCGCTCGACTGGGAGGCCGTCGGCAAGCGCCGCGCCGCCGTCTCCGAGTCGCTCTCGGGCGGGGTGAAGATGCTCTGGGACAAAAACAAGGTCACCGTGATCGAGGGCGAGGGCTCGCTCACCCCCGAGGGCAACGTCAAGGTCGGCGAGGAGGTCTACGAGGCCGGCGCCGTCGTCCTCGCCACCGGCTCGGTGGCGCTGCCGATCCCCGGGGTGGAGTTCGGCGGCCGCGTCGTCGACACCTGGGGCGCCTGGTCGCTGCCGGAGGTGCCGAAGCGGATCGCCGTGGTCGGGGCCGGCGCCTCGGGCTGCGAGATCGCCTCCGCCTACGGCCGCTTCGGGACCGAGGTGCTGCTGATCGAGATGCTGCCGCAGATCCTCCCGGCCGAGGACAAGGACGTGGTCCGGGTGGTCGAGCGCGCCTTCAAGAAGCAGAACATCACCGTCGCCACCGGCAGCCCGGTCGAGAACGTCGAGGCCGGCGAGGGCTCGGTCAAGCTCACCTACGGCGATACGACCACCGAGGTCGACTACCTCTGCGTCGCCGGCGGCCGCGCCGCCGACACCGGGCCGCTGGGACTGGCCGAGGCCGGGGTCGAGCTGGAGGAGAACGGCAAGGTCAAGGTCGACGAGAGCCAGCGGACCACGAACCCGAAGGTCTACGCGATCGGCGACCTCGTGAACAAGAAGGCGCTCGCGCACAAGGCGGGCGAGGAGGCGATCGCCGCGGTCGAGGCGGCGGCCGGCGAGCCGGTCCACCCGGTCGACCAGAACCTGATCGCCGGCGCCACCTTCAGCCACCCGCAGGTGGCCAGCGTCGGCCTCACCGAGGCGGCGGCGAAGGAGGCCGGCAACGACGTCAAGGTCGGCAAGTTCAAGCTCGGCGGCGTCGGCGGGGCGACCGTCTACGACGACAAAGAAGGCCTGGTCAAGGTCGTCGCCGACTCCAAGTACGGCGAGATCCTCGGCGTCCACATCGTCGGCAACCGCGCCTGCGACATGATCGCCGAGCTGGTGGCGACGATGTCGCTGGAGGGCGGCTACCAGGAGCTGGCGCGGATCGTCCATCCCCACCCGACGATCTCCGAGGCGATCTTCGAAGCCGCCCGGGCCGTCGACGGCTGGGCGACCCACGCCTGAGCGTCCTGCAAATCGGCGCATCTTGGGGTCCTCGGTCGTTCGGTCGGGTCACGCACAGAAGTGCGCTCCCCTCTCCTCACTTCCCTGCGTCCCCCAATCTGCTTGATTTTCGGACGCTCAGATGAGTAAAGCCACTTTTTATTTCGACCTCGGCTCCCCCTACTCGTACCTGGCCGCCGAGCGGGTCAGCGGGCTGTTCACGGAAGCGGAGCTGGAGCAGCCGGAGTGGGTGCCGGTGCTGCTCGGGGGGCTGTTCCAGCGCTTCGATCGCGGCTCCTGGTCGCAGACGCCGAGCCGGGCCGAGGGCATGGCCGAGTGCGAGCGGCGCGCTTCCGCCTACGGGCTGCCGCCGATCGTCTGGCCGGACCCCTGGCCCGGCAACATGCTGCTGGCGATGCGGGTCGCCACCTTCGCCAAGCAGACCGGCCGCACCGTCTCCTTCTCCCTCGCCGCCTTCCGCCAGGCCTTCGCCGCCGGCCGCGACCTCGGCGTCCCCGACAACGTGATGATCGCCGCCGCCGCCTGCGAGCTGCACCCGCGAGCGCTGGAGAAGGCGGTGCAGACCGAGATCGTCAAGAACGCCCTCAAGGAGGCGACCGCGGCCGCCGGGGATCGCGGCGTCGAAGGGGTGCCGGCCCTAGTCGTCGGCACCCAGGTCTTCTGGGGCGACGACAAGCTCGAGGAAGCGGTGGAAGCCGCCTCCGATTGAGGCGTTCTGTCGAGTTGTTGTTGCCAGGGGGTCATTAACTCGACAGAACACGAGAGCAGCCGGTTTCCAGGCGCAGGCGCATCGCTAAGGTGAGGTCGATGGCCGATCTGCCCGATGCCGCCACCTGTTACGAGCTGCTCGCGCGCATGGCCCTGATCCGCCGCTTCGAGGAGGAGGCGGGGCGCCAGTACCAGCGGGCGAAAGCCGGCGGCTTCCTGCACCTGGCGATCGGCGAGGAGGCGACGATCGTCGGCACCACCTCGGTGATGCGCGACGAAGACTTCCTGATCGGCACCTACCGCACCCACGGCCACGCGATCGCCCGCGGCACCGAGCCGCAGCGGGTGATGGCGGAGCTGTTCGGCCGCGTCGACGGCACCAGCGGCGGCCGCGGCGGCTCGATGCACATCTTCGACGCCGAGCGGCGCTTCATGGGCGGCTACGGGATCGTCGGCGGCAACCTGCCGATCGCCGCCGGCCTCGCCCTCTCCTCCCAGTACAAGGGCGAAGACGCGGTCACCGTCTGCATGTTCGGCGACGGCGCCTCCAACACCGGCAACTTCGGCGAGACGATGAACCTGGCCGCCCTGTGGAAGCTGCCGGTCTTCTTCCTGGTCGAGAACAACCTCTACGGGATGGGGACCGCGGTCGAGCGCCACTCGGCCCAGACCGACCTCTCGAAGAAGGCGGAGGGCTACGGGATCCCCGGGGCGCGGGCCGACGGGATGGACGTGGTCGCCGTGCGCGAGGCGGTGGCGGAGGGGCTGCGGGCGGCGCGCGAGGAGGACCGGCCGACCCTGCTGGAGGTCGTCACCTACCGCTACCGCGGCCACTCCGCCGCCGACCCCGAGGTCTACCGCGAGCGCGAGGAGGTCGAGGAGTGGCGCGAGAAAGACCCGATCGAGAGCTTCGCCCGGCGCTGCGTCGAGGCCGACGTGCTGGGCGAGCGCGAGGTGCAGCAGGCGCGCGAGGCGGCGGAGGCGGCGGTCGCCGCGGCGGTCGAGTTCGCCGAGGCCTCGCCGGAGCCGGCGCTCGACACGATGTACGAGAACCTCTACGCGGTCACCGATCCGGGCGGCTGGTACGCGGTCGACGAGCGCAGCCCGGAGCCGCATCGCGGCGAGCACGAGGGCGAAATGCCGGACGCGGCGCGCGCGCTGGCCGAGGCTGGGGCCGCCTACGCGGAGCAGCCGGACGAGCGCGAGGGCCGGCGGCCGAACCCGGCGCTGCAGGGGGACGCCCAGGACGGCGCCGAGTCGCGGGTCTCGGCCGAGGGCGAGGTCGGCGACGAGGGCGAGGACTTGGCACCGGGCGACGGCGGCGGCGAGGGGTCGGGCTCCGAGCCGGCGACCAGCACCGAGGACACCGGCAAGGCCGAGCCGGGCGTCGAGCCCGAAGGAGCAGGAGGCTGATGCCTGAGCTGCGGATGCGCGAGGCCCTGCGGGACGCGATGGCGGAGGAGATGCGCCGGGACGAGGGCGTGTTCGTGATGGGCGAGGACGTGGCGGTCTTCCAGGGCGCCTTCAAGGTGACCGAGGGGCTGATCGACGAGTTCGGCGAGCGCCGCGTACGGGACACCCCGATCTCCGAGAACACGATCGTCGGCAGCGGCGTCGGCGCGGCGATGGGCGGGCTGCGGCCGGTGGTCGAGCTGATGACCGTCAACTTCTCGCTGCTGGCGCTGGACCAGATCGTCAACCACGCCGCCGCGATCCCCTACATGTTCAACGGCCAGGCGAAGGTGCCGATGGTGATCCGGATGCCGGGCGGCGGCGGCCACCAGCTGGGGCCGACCCACTCGCACAGCTTCGAGGCCCTCTACCTGCAGGTGCCGGGCCTGCTGGTCGCCTGCCCCTCCACCCCGGCCGACGGCAAGGCGCTGCTGAAGGCGGCGATCCGCGACGACAACCCGGTGATCTTCATCGAGCACGAGAGCCTCTACGGGGTCAAGGGCGAGGTGCCCGAGGGCGAGGACGAGGTGCTGCGCTTCGGCGAAGCGGCGGTGCGGCGCGAGGGCGGCGACGTGACCATCGTCGGCGTGCTGAAGATGGCCCAGGTGGCCGAGCAGGCGGCGGCGAAGCTGGCCTCCGAGCACGGGGTCGAGGCCGAGGTGATCGACCCCCGCACCCTGCGCCCACTCGACCTCGACACGATCCTCGCCTCGGTGCGCAAGACCAACCGGGCGGTGATCGTCGAGGAGGGCTGGCCGCACGGCGGCGTCGGCGCCAACCTGGCGACGCTGATCACCGAGCAGGCCTTCGACGACCTCGACGCGCCGGTGCAGCGGGTGACCGGCGCCGACGTCCACATGCCGTACTCCAAACGGCTCGAGCAGGCGGCGATCCCGCACGAGGAGCACGTCGTGAGCGCGGCCCTGGCGACCCTGGAGGGAACGATCTGATGGCCGACATCGTCATGCCCCGCCTGTCCGACTCGATGGAGGAGGGCACGATCCTGACCTGGATGAAGCAGGTCGGGGACGAGATCGCGATCGGCGAGGAGATCGTCGAAATCGAGACGGACAAGGCGAACATGGCTTACGAGAGCGACGTGGCCGGAACGCTGACGGAGATCCTGGCCGCCGAGGGCGAGACGCTGCCGATTGGCAGTCCGATTGCGCGGGTCGGGGATTCGGGCGAGAGTTCCGGCCCGTCAACTGCGGGGCCTGGCGGGGGGAGACTCCTGCGGGCGAGGACGTGGCTTCGTTCTCGGAGTCTCCCCCCGCCACCCGCAGGAGAACGGGGGTGGCGATTCGCAGGAAGTTCAGGACCGGGCGGGGGACGCCGTCGACGCGTCCGAGAGTGAGCGGGTCAAAGCCTCGCCCGTCGCACGACGGATCGCTAAGGAGAAGGGCGTCGACTTGTCCACCATCGAGGGCTCCGGACCAGGTGGCCGCATTGTCAAGAAGGACGTGAAGAAGGCCGCCGCCTCTTCCACGGGTGACGCGGCGGGGGGGACCCCCGCGGCGCGGAGGCGGCCCCGCCGCCGAGCACCGTGGGGGTGCCCGCCGTGGCAGGACCCGTGGCTGAGGGCTCCGGTCCCATCACCCCTGAGACGGCGAAGGGTCACACGACCTACGAGGACCTCTCGAAGCTGCAGTCGACGATCGCCCGACGCATGTCGGAGTCGAAGGCGACCGCGCCGCACTTCTACCTGCAGGCCGAGATAGATATGAGTAGGGCGGTCGAGGCGCGGGCGCGGATCAAAGCGGCGGCCGTCGAGGGCGAGGTGGTGCCCTCGTTCAACGACATGGTCGTCAAGGCCTGCGCGCTGGCGCTGCGCGAGCACCCGCGGGCCAACGGCGCCTACCGCGACGGCCGCTTCGAGCTCTACTCGCGGGTCAACGTCGGCGTCGCCGTCGCCGCCCAGGACTCGCTCGTCGTCCCCACCGTTTTCGACGCCGACCGCAAGGGCCTGCGACAGATCGCCGCCGACTCGCGGGCGCTGGCGCAGAAGGTCCGCGACGGCCAGATCACCCCGCCCGAGCTCTCCGGCGGCACCTTCACCGTCTCCAACCTGGGGATGTACGGGATCGACAACTTCAGCGCCGTGATCAACACCCCGCAGGCGGCGATCCTCGCGGTCGGCGCGATCAAGCAGCGCCCCGTCGTCCGCGACGGCGAGATCGTCCCCGCCCACATGCTCCAGGTCACCCTCGCCTGCGACCACCGCATCCTCTACGGCGCCCCCGCCGCCGAGTTCCTCGCCCGCATCCGCACCCTGCTCGAAGAGCCCCTCTCGCTGGCTCTCTGAACAGCGCCTTTGTCCTTTGTCACCCTCTGGGTTACAAAGGACAAAGGCGCTAGCAGGTCTTCCGCGCGCCGGTGACGGCGTTCCAGGCGCGACCGATCGAGAAGTCGGCGGCTACGCGGAACACCCCCGGGTGCGAGGCGCGGGCGACGGTCCAGTCGCCGCGGCGGAGGATGCAGCCGGCGCCGCGGGCGATCGACCAGTAGGGGGTGAAGTTGACGCGGACGAGGAACTCGCCCGGGCGCTGGACGTCGAGGGCGAAGCCCTGGCGGCCAACCGAGAGCGTCTGCGCCGCCGCCGCGCCGAGCGGCGCCACCAGCGGCTTCGGGTCGCGCACCGCGTAGACCCGCCAATGCGGCGAGCGGAAGCGCAGGTCGAGGTAGGCGGGGTCGGCGAGGATCAGCCGCCGCTCCGCCACCGAGGAGTAGTCGAGCGGGGCGTCGGGGAGGGCGACGTAGGAGATTGCGTTGCGGCGCAGCCAGGAGCTGTAGGTCGCGTCGGTCAGTTTCTCGTCGGCGTAGAAGACGTCGTCGCGGGTGGTGTCGAGCTGGCGCAGCCAGCCGCGGGCGAGCTCGAAGCTCGGGGCCAGGTAGGCGGACTCCCAGTGGTTCGCGGTCGGCGGCACCTCGATCCGCATCCCGTCGGCCCCGTGCGCGCGCAGCCAGTCGGCCGCCGGCTCGAAGTAGGCAGACGCGGTCGAGGGGTCGCCGACGCTGCGGGCGATCTGGCTGACGCTTGCGGTCAGCTGCCAGTAGAGGCCGCCGGCCATCGCCAGGGCGACGAACCAGGGCGCCACCCGCGGCCGCCGCGCCAGCACCACCGCGGCCAGGACCGGGCCACCGAAGAGGGCGCCGAGGCGGACCGCGTTGCCCCCCATCGCGTTCGGCGCCAGCCAGATCACCGTCGCCGCCAGCACGTAGCCGATCAGGACCCGCCGCAGCTGCCGCTCCTCGGGCAGGTCGCGGATGACGAAGAGGGCGCCGCCGCAGAAGAGCGGGATGGCGACGAAGGAGGAGAACTCGAAGGGGAACTGGCCCGGCTCGGGGAAGGCGATGTTGGGCGCGACCGTGAGCGCCAGGGCGAGGCCGGCGACCGCGAGCGCGACCCGGCTGGCGCGCCGCCCCGGTTCGATCGCCCCGACCAGGACGACGCCGGCGAGGAAGGCGGCGGCAACCGGGCTGGCGAGGGCGCAGGCCGCGGCCGCGGCGATCGCCAGGGCCGCCCGCCCGGTCTGCAGACTGCGCAGCGAGGCGAGCCCGAAGGCGACCCCGAGCGCGAAGGTGAGCTGGCCGTCGGCCAGCAGCGTCACCACGCCGGCGGCGAACCAGAGGGTCGCCCAGCGCGCCTCCACCCCCCAGCGGTCGCGGACGAGCCGGTCGAAGAGGTAGGAGGAGGCGACGACGGCGAGCATCCCCACCACCTGCGGCCCCAGCAGCGCCGCCAGCGGCGGGAAGAGGACGCTGTAGGTGAGGGTGTAGTGGCCGCCGTACCAGCTGCCGTTCCAGATCGCCAGGCCGGCGTGCTCGAACAGCTCGGTGCGGAAGACCTGGGCGGCGAGGTCGCCGACGGGCGGGCTCCAGAGCAGCATCAGGAAGGCCAGCGCGGAGCTGAGCGCAACGGCCGGGAGCCATTCGGGGCGCAGTGGCTTGGACTGGACCATCGGTGGGGACGCCAAGGATACGGGCGCGTCCTGCAACGATTTCAAGGGTGAGTGCCGAGATCCTCGTCGTCCGCTGCGGAATCGTGCCCTACGAGCAGGCGCGCCAGGCACAGCTGCGCCTGCAGGAGCAGCGCCAGGCGGAGGCGATCCCGGACGTCCTGCTGCTGCTCGAGCACCCGCCCGTCTACACCCGCGGCCGCCGCGCCACGCCGGAGGAGCTGCCGATGGGGCGCGAGTGGTACGAGCTGCAGGGGATCGAGGTGCGCGACACCGACCGCGGCGGCCGCGTCACCTACCACGGGCCCGGCCAGCTGGTGGCCTACCCAATCGTCTCCCTACGTCCCTATGGCGACGACGTGCTCGCCTACGTGCGCGGGCTGGAGCAGGCGATGATCGGCGCCCTCGCCGAGCACGGCGTCGAGGCGGGCCTGATCGAGGGCGAGACCGGCGTCTGGGTCGGTCAACGCAAGATCGGCTCGATCGGGGTGCACGTCAGCCGCGGGGTGACGACGCACGGGCTGGCGGTCAACGTCAGCAACGACCTGCAGCCGTTCGAGTGGATCGTCCCCTGCGGGATCGAGGGCTGCCAGGTCACCTCGCTCAGCCGCGAGCTGGGCGCGCGGCAGGATCTCGGCGCCTTCGCCGACACCGTCGCCGTCCGCTTCGGCGCCGTCTTCGCGCGCGCCCCCCGCGCCGCCGATCCCGCCGACCTGGGCCTGGACCTGCCGCCCGCTACGCTCGGTGTCCCCCGATGAGCGAGACGATCGAGCAGAGCGGAGGCGCGGCGACCGCGCCAGATCCCGGCCCGGCTACGCCGGATTCGGCAGCCGCCGCGCCCGCCGAGCGCGTCCATGTCACCCGCTCCCGCGCCAAGCCCGGCGGCACTGCCGCCGCGGCCGACGGCACCGTCCCCTTCAAGCGCGCCCGCAAGCCGCCATGGCTAAAAGTGCCGGCGCCGGGCGGGCCCAACTACCGGCGCCTGAAGGCGACGATCGGCTCCGACAACCTCCACACCGTCTGCGAGGAGGCCAACTGCCCCAACGTCGGCGAGTGCTGGGAGCGCGGCACCGCGACCTTCATGATCCTCGGCGACGTCTGCACCCGCCGCTGCGGCTTCTGCAACGTGCAGACCGGCAAGCCGACCTGGAACGACCCGCTGGAGCCGCTGCGCGTCGCCAACCAGGTGAAACGGATGGGGCTGCGCCACGCGGTCGTCACCTCGGTCGACCGCGACGACCTGCCCGACTATGGGGCGAGCGCCTTCGTCGGCGTGATCCGCTCGATCCGGATGCAGGCGCCCGGCTGCAAGGTCGAGGTCCTGACCCCGGACTTCCGCGGCCAGGAGATGCCGCTGGCCAAGGTGATCCACGAGAAGCCCGACGTCTTCAACCACAACGTCGAGACGGTGCCGCGCCTCTACCCGGTGGCGCGCCGCGGCTCCCAGTTCCTGCGCTCGGCCCGGGTGCTGCGGATGGCGAAGGAGATGGGCGGCCCCGACGTGGTCACCAAGTCCGGGCTGATGGTCGGGCTGGGCGAGTCCTTCGAGGAGATGGTCGAGACCTTCGGCCTGCTGCGCGAGCACCGGGTCCAGGTGCTCACCGTCGGCCAGTACCTGCGCCCGACCGAGAACCACCTGCCGGTTACCCGCTACTGGCACCCGGACGAGTTCGCGGCCCTGGAGAAGGCCGCCTACGAGCTCGGCTTCGAGTCCGTCGCCGCCGGCCCCCTGGTCCGCAGCAGCTACCACGCCGACCAGAACCTGCCCGAGGGCAGGCGGGCCGAGAGCCTGATCGCCTAGACACAACACGGCCCTCTAGGGGCCGGGCCAGAGACCTGGGCCCAGGTCTCTGGCTCCCTTATTGACCTCCTGGCGTAAGGCTAGTCCACAAAAAGCGCGATGTGACTACCGCCTTTATTGGCTGTCGTTTTCACCGTTCCAGTCAAGGTAGCAGTGGAACTTGACCCAGTGGTGCATTTACCAACCCCTTCCCCAGCTGTATGACTGTAACTTATTTTTGCGAGTTCGAAATCAAGCAGAACTTCTTTTGTTGACCCTGATCCCGTATTTTTCATTTCAACTTTGCTGAGGTTGGTCTGGGCCGGGATATGAATCGTACACTTGGAGCTTGTAATTGTTATTTCTTCGCTCCCAACACACTCGATGTCAGCCGTAGCCTGTGTTCCAGCTCCCATATGCAGTACGAACTTGCAGCTATTGAAGTGAAATTCACAACTAACACCGATGCAGTTGCATTCACTGTAAGTGGGGGCTAATGTGACTGTCGAAGTGGGCGTCGTTACCGCTCCTAGAAAGACAGCTTTTTTGCATTCAGCGCTGCCGGCTGTCGTTTTAAGTTGCAATTGCATCACCTGGCTTCCTTCCAGAGTGACTGAAGCTGATGGATCGGTTGTAAATTGATCCGCTGACGCCACCGAGACCAGCGCTGCCCCGATCACCAGAGATGCAGATAAACAAATCCCGAGCGTTTTGACCCTGAGAATCATGATGCTCCCCTCGTCGGTTTCTCCCTTCATCGATAACGAGCTGACGTGGCTCGGTCAAGCAAGCGGGAGGCGTCGCACTCAGGTTGGGGTTCCCGGGATGGATTTGGCTTGAGCAGCCGGACGGCGCTGCGCGCGCGTCGATCCGTGCCAGGCAAGGACCTGCCTTCCGCGAGCATCGTGACCTCAGCGGTAAGCCGGCGCTCTGTTTCTCAGGCGAGTTCGATCCGCTGCGGGTCGAGCGGGTCGTAGAGCACGTCGAGGCTGCGGCCCTGCTCGATCCGGCCGAGGCGGCCGGCGGAGAACTTGCGCTTGACCTGGAACGGCATCCCGTCCTTGGGCCGCACCTCGAGCGTCAGCTCGACCATCTGGTAGCCGGCGACCGCCCCCGGCGTGGCGGCGGCGTCGAGGATCGTCGCCTTGGCGCGCACGCTGCCCGGCGGCGCCTTCTCCTTGCGGCTGGGCGCGTCGAGGTAGGCGAGCAGCAGGCCGGCGAGCCCGACGCCGATGCCGCCGCCGATCAGCCCCGGCCTGGCCGCATCGACAGGCACCACCGCCCCGCCGACCGCCATGGCCAGGCCGAGCACGATCATCAGGACGCCGACGACGAACACGCGTCGAATTTATCCCAGAGTCCGCACGCAGCGGTTAGATTCGGGGCCGCAAACCGGGGAAGCGGTCAGGGATCCCCATACCGAAGGAGCGCACACAGATGGGCATGTTCAAGGACATGAGGGATCTCAGCAAGGCCGGCAAGGAAATGAAGAAGGATCGCGGCGGCAGCCTGAAGATGATGAAAGACGGTCTCGCGCAGGCGAACCAGGCCGTGCAGGAAGTCCAGGGCAACCAGCAGCTGGCCGAGAAGCTCGCCAACGAGGGCGTCGACGGCACCGCGACGATCATCCAGATGGTCGCCACCGGCCGCACGATCAACATGCAGCCCGAGCTCCAGTTCCAGATGACGGTCGACGTCAACGGCAGTGTCTCCACCGTCGACCACGTCCAGGTCGTCTCCCCCGCGATCATCGGCCAGCTCCAGCCCGGCGCCCAGGTCCCGGTCAAGGTCGACCCGAGCGACCACTCGCAGCTGATGATCGGGCTGGCGGGCTAGTCCTGGACCCCTACAATTTGGGCTTACGGGGCCATAGCTCAGTTGGCAGAGCGCGTGCTTTGCAAGCACGATGTCGCCGGTTCGAATCCGGCTGGCTCCATCGCCGGGCTACTTGCGAAATCTGGATCGAGGTAGTCGCTGGCATTACGAATTCCGAGGCGCTGGCCGTTCCGGGCAGGCGTAAGACGAAGGCTTAGCTCGCTGCGACCAGCCCCCAACTCAGTGGACGGGCAGTAGTAGCAGCGGTTGCTCGTACGGTCGTAGACGGCGATCCAATCAACCATCGAGGCCGTGTAGTGCTTGGTTTGTCGGACCTTGCCCTTCGTCAGCGAATGCAATCGGCAACGAAGGAGGATGCGACTGCCGTTGGACTCCGTGAACTTCACCTGGATGCGGTGGAGGCGTCCTTCGAAATCCGCGATCAGGTCGTAGTCGCAGTCCTCCCCGAACGGAATAGATAGCCGGCAGCCGCGTTCGATCAGGTCTGCAGCGACCTTCAGCTCTGCGAGATCGCCTTTCTGCTTGAGGGCGGCCATCGACTCGAGGCTAAATAGATCGTGATCATCCGTTCTGCGCAGAACGTGCCGTTAGTGCACCAAAGTAGTAACCACCAAAGCCGCGCTCAGCGGACGACGGCGCGTTTGTATTTGCGCACCGAGAGGGTGGCGAAGACGGCGATGATGCCGAGCGACCAGGCGACGGCGCCCCAGACGTTGTTGCCGGCGGGGGCGCCGAGGAAGAGGTGGCGCATCGCGTCGACGACGATCGTGAACGGGTTGACTTCGGCGAAGGCCTGCAGGGCGCCGGGCATCGACTCGACCGGGACGAAGGCCGAGGAGACGAAGGTGAGCGGGAAGATGACGATGAAGCCGAGCGACTGGGCGGCCTCGGGCGAGCTGGAGGTGAGGCCGACGAAGGCGAAGACCCAGGAGAAGGCGTAGCCGAACAGCAGCAGGAGGACGATGCCGGCGGCGATGTTGGTCAGCGGCGCGTCGAAGGCGAAGCCGGCGATGGCGCCGACGACCAGCATCACCACGATCGAGACCGAGTTGGTGACGACGTCGGAGAGGGTGCGGCCGGCGAGCACGGCGGCGCGCGACATCGGCAGCGAGCGGAAGCGGTCGACCAGGCCCTTCTTCAGGTCCTCGGAGAGGCCGAGCGCGGTGACGAAGCCGCCGAAGGACATCGTCTGGACGATGATCCCCGGCATCAGGAAGTCGATGTAGCTGTAGCCCGGGGTCTTGATCGCGCCGCCGAAGACGTAGGCGAAGAGCAGCACGAACATGATCGGCTGCACGGTGAAGGAGAGCAGCAGGTCGGGGGCGCGGGGGATGCGCAGGAGGCTGCGGCGGGCCAGGACCAGCGTGTCGGCGACGGCGTAGCGGAAGCCGCTCATCGCTCCTCCCCCTCCCCCTCGGGCTCGCCGTCCTCGGCCTCGGCCGCGTGGCCGGTGAGCTTGAGGAAGACGTCGTCGAGGGTCGGGCGCCGTATCGCCACGTCGTCGATCCCGATCCCGGCCTCGTCGAGGCGGCGCACGGCCTCGGCGATCGTGCCCTTGCGCTGGCGGATCGGCATCCGCAGGACGCCGTCGGCGAGGGCCGGGCGCTCGGCGGCGATCGGCTCCAGCGCCGCGACCGCCGCCTCGGCGTCGGCCTCGGACTCCAGGGTCACGTCGAGGCGCTCGCCGCCGACCTGGTCCTTGAGCTCGTCGGAGCTGCCGGCGGCGATGACGCGGCCGCGGTCGATCACGGAGATGCGGTCGGCGAGCGCGTCGGCCTCGTCCAGGTACTGGGTGGTGAGCAGGACCGTGGTCCCTTCCGCGACCCGCCCTTCGATCGTCTCCCAGAGGCTGATGCGGCTGCGCGGGTCGAGCCCGGTGGTCGGCTCGTCGAGGAAGAGGACCGGCGGCCGGGCGACCAGGGCGGCGGCGAGGTCGAGGCGGCGGCGCATCCCGCCCGAGTAGGTGCGGACGAGGCGGTCGGCGGCTTCGTCGAGGTCGAAGCGCCGCAGCAGCTCGGCGGCGCGGGCGCGCGGCTCGCCCTTCGGCAGGTGGTAGAGGCGGCCGACCATCTCCAGGTTCTCGGCCCCGGTCAGGTTCTCGTCGACCGCCGCGTACTGGCCGGCGAGGCCGATCTGGGTCCGCAGCTGCGGTGCCTCGCGGGCGACGTCGAGGCCGGCGACGCGGGCGCTGCCGCCGTCGGCCGGGAGCAGCGTGGTGAGGATGCGGACCGCGGTGGTCTTGCCGGCGCCGTTGGGGCCGAGCAGGCCGAGCACGGTGCCGGCGGGGACGCTGAGGTCGACGCCGTCGAGTGCCTGCACCTTGCCGTAGGACTTGCGCAGCCCTTCGGCCTCGATTGCGATCTCTTCAGGCATCCGGGCAACCTAGCGATTGCCCACCGCCGGCTGCCTAATCGCCGAAGTCGATGTCCTTCGGCGGCTTCTGCTCGAACCAGAGGTTGTCGTCCTCGGGGTCGTCCTGGAGGAACTCGGGGGTGTCCTCGAGCACGTCCTCGTGGGCGGTGGCGGAGTGCTCGGCGGCGGGCGCCTCGGGCTCTCCGTCGTCCGCGACGGCCTCGTGTTCGTCGGAGACCTCCTCGACCAGCTCGTACTCGGCCGAGTCCTCCTCGGCGGGGGCGGTCTCGTCGGCGAGCTCAGCCTCGTCGGCCTCGACGACGTCGTAGAGCGCGGTCGCTTCCTCGGTCGGGGGGGCGTCGGCGGCGCCGGGCTCGTCCGGGAGCGGCGCCTCGAGCGCCTGGTTGAGCTCGTCGGAGAGCCGCTGCTCGCTGAAGAACTCGTCGAATTCGTCCGCGTGCTCCTCCTCGGCGGCGGGCGCCTCCGGCTCGGCGGGGGCGGCGGAGGCCTCGATCCCGGCGATCGGGTCGACCGGGGCAAGGCGCGGCTCGGCCAGCTCGGCGTCGACCAGCTGCTCGTCGGAGGGCGCATCGGCCTCGGTGGCCGCGTCCTCGAACTGACCCTCGACGTCGAAGATTTCGGTCGGCTGCGAAGCGATCGCGTGCCGCTCCTCGGTCGAGTGGCCGGCGTCGGCGATCGGCTCATCGGGGGCGGGGGCGGGATCGGCCGGGGGCTCGGCGGCCTGCACCGGCTCGGGCGCCTCCTGCAAGTCGGCGATGTTGGGGACGCGGCGCGCCCCCTCGTCATCGTCCTCGACAGGCGCGGCGGCCGACGTCTCGCTGCCCGGAGCGACGAGGAACTCGGTCGGCGCCTCGGCGAACGGGTCCGGCTCATCGGGCCGGGCAGGCGGCCCAAACGCCTCGTCCTCGAGCTTTTTAAGCTCGACGTCGTCCGCGCCGTGCGCGCGCTTCAGTTCCAGGTGCTCTCGGATTGCGTCGTCGAGGATGCTCATGGCGGTTTCCCGGGAGGCTGCCAAAGACTATGCGGTTATCCTTCCGCTTGCGAGGCAGTGGGATCAACTTCCCAGCCACGCCCTCGGGGCTATAGCTCAGCTGGCAGAGCGCCTGGATCGCACCCAGGAGGTCGGCGGTTCGAATCCGCCTAGCTCCATCGGAGGCAGTGCCTGCACATTGCAGCCTTCACTTCCGCCACCCCGACCTTGCGCCTCCCAACAGCCTCCGTGGCTTACGGGCTCCACCACCAATGCTGGACGCTCCAATCGGCGGCACGAGCCACGACATCCGTTCTCTGGGTTCCCCAGGACACCGCTCCCGGTCCTGAGGTGATGTTCCCCCCCAGCGACTCCCATCCCCACCAGCCGTTGTCGTGGAAGGACTGATGCCAGAGCCCGTTGTCCCAACCTCTCGCAAAGACGTCCAGGGTGCCAGGGCCCAAAGTCGAGATCGCTGGATCCGACGAGACAGACCCACCGAGGCTCTCGAGGTGCCAGGAGCCACTTTCCCAGTACCAGTGCCAAACCCCGTTGTCGGTGCCGCGCGCGACGATATCGGTCCGGCCACTGTTCCAGGACACGGCACTGGGCCCGGACGTAAGCTGGCCGCCAAGCGATTCCCACCCACTCCACACTCCGCCGCTGAAGGCCTTCGTCCAGAGAGCGTTGTCGACTCCTCTTATGAAGACCTGTAGCTGTCCTTTGCCCTTGGATGAGATCGCCGGGTCGGAAAGGGTCTGCCCACCAAGGCTGACGGGGGCTCCGCCGTTTCCGCCTTCTCCCCAAGCTCGATGCCAGACGCCGTTGTCGACACCACGGACGACGACGTCTACCCTCGCGCCGCTCTTCCAAGACACAGCCCCTGGCCCAGAACCGGTAGCCATCGGCCCACCGAAGTTGTACCAGCCACTCCAGGCGGGGGGGCCATTCCAGTAGCGGTACCAAAGCCCTCCATCCGCTCCCCTTGCAAAGAACTCCAACTGGTTCGGGCCCTGCGACGAAAGCGCCGGATCCCCGGTGATGTTGCCCCCTAGGTTCTCGGCATGCCATGAAGACGCTCGTGGCGCGACTTTCACACCAAGGGCATCCGTCGCTTCAGTTATCTCCGAATAGAAGCCTTTGCGGCTGCACACAGGCGGGGTAGTTTCCATTCCCGAAAATATGCCTAGGGCCGTGTTGCCGGCGATGACAGATCCGCCGCTGTCACCGAAGTCCATACAGGTGGGTCCGAATTCCGTGAGGTGGTAAACGGTTCCTTCCGGGTAGTTGACGGTCTTGTTGATCTGGGTTACAGGACCGCAGCCAGAGCCAGTAGTAGCGCCCGCATGACACACGACCTGACCCAAGTAGCTAACGCTTTCGAGGTTAATTGGCCGCTGATGATCTACGCCCCAAAGAGCAACCTGGGACGGCCAGGGGTTCTGGTCCCACCAAGAACCGTTTGCTTTGATCGCGGCCCAATCGCGGACCGGGAAGGTAAAAGTCTCCGTTGGGCCAATTTTCTCCGTTTTCCCGCCTTCGTCTGCGTTTCCCGTGTACCAAACTGGCAATTCGTCGGCGCAGTGGCCAGCGGTCAAAAGGAATCTGTTTCCAAAGGCATTGCCGACCGCTTTGAATGCACCCGTGCAGATGCTGGAGCCGGTGGATATCTCTACACCGCCGCGTAGTGGATAGCCACAGATCTTCTGCGCCTGAATGCAGCCCGCAGGACCGGCCCTGAAGAACTCCTTCTTCTTCTGCCTCTTTTCCACTGCCCCCGCCTCCGACGTCACGAGGTTTTGGATTTCCGCCCGCTCCTCGCCGTCAGAGGCTTCAGCCTGATCGATCACAACGGCACTGGTACGCGGGTCCAGAGACGTCTGCACTAGGCGGCTGCTGATCAAGCGAAGAAGCTCGCTATCAACGCGCTCCTGAACTGCTTCAAGCTCCTTCCAGCTGAAGTCGGCGGGCGCAGTTCGATAGCTGCCCTCCAGTCCGTTCGCCTGAAGAGCTTCATCGACAGACGTTCGGCTGGCTGAGTCAAGAAGCGGAATGACGAACTCTCCACTCTCGTTGTCGAACCAAACCCCGGCGTAGTCATCGCCTGCCGCAGCTTCGAGCAGTTCAACGATCCCAGCACCGCGACGCTGAATTTCTAAGCGTTCCCTAGCCACTTCCGGCGAAACACCGAAAACTTCGTGGTAGCTCTGAATCTCCAGCTGATCGATTGCCGGAGGCGGAGCTGCTGCGACTGTGGCAAGCGGACTCAGCAGCGTGATGCTCAGCAATACGGAGAAGAGCGGGAGCAATCTCCGCAGACTGACCCGCACTCTCTTCGGCGCATCGCTTCGTATCCGGATGCGTGCCATCTGTCCCCAGTCAATTCGCCGCTGACATGGACTTAAGCGAAAATTTGTACGAATACTAGAGACAGTGTAACTACTCAGCCTAGCGACGGCAAGGCAAAGTGTGAGGCCCGGCGAGGCAACTCAATCCCTCAGGTCTTGACTATTTGGCGCGTGACAGACGAATTGGATCAAACCCATTACCGAAGGCCTGCCCCTACTGGCGGATGTGGTCGAGGCGACGCACTGGATCGCGGGCGCTCACGCCCCCTCGCCGGCGAGGAGCGCGTCGATCTGGCCGAGGGCTTCGGTCATGCCCTGCTCCATCTGCATCTCGATCGCCCGCTCCAACGCCTCACGGTCAGGGAAGCGAGACTCGATCGACATCGTCGTGGTGCCGTCGACCTCGGCGATCGTCACAGTCATCTCCGCCGGACCCCCGTCGTTCGGCGTTCCCTCGTCGTCGGTGTCGTCGTCCGCGAAGCGCAGCAGCTTGGGTGGCTCGATCTCCTCTATCCGCCAGCGGCCGTGGAACTTCTCGCCCTTTGGCCCGGTCATGAAATAGGTGGTGCGCCCGCCGGGCGAGAGGTCGTGGTCGACGAAGGTCGCCGGATGGGACGGTGGCCCCCACCAGCGCTCCAGCTGCCGCGGGTCCGACCACAGCTCCCAGACGCGGTCGGCGCTGGCGTCGAGCTCGGCGGTGATCGTCATGGTCAGGGCGTCGAAGTCTCTGTTCACTGCGGTGACGGGCATCAGCTGTCTCCTTTGTCGGTTTCGAGGATCTGGTCCATCCGCTCGACCCGGTCGCGCCAGACCGCCTCCAGGCGGTCGAGCGCAGCGTGGGCGCGTGCGAGGGCGTCGGTCTCGGCGCGCACGATCGACTCGCGGCCGACCCGGTGCTTGCTCACCAGTTCGGCCCGCTCCAGCACGGCGACGTGCTTCTGCACCGCCGCCAGGCTGATCGGGTATTCGCGGGACAGGGCCGAGACCGAGAGCCGGCCCTCGTGGGCGCGGCGGAAGATGTCGCGGCGGGTCGGGTCGGCCAGCGCCCCGAACAGCAGGTCGGCGGCCTTCTCGTCGTCGCGGATCGGTTTCTCACTTACAACCATTCGGTTGCAAGTTAGCACGGCGGCGACTAGGGCGACTGCGGCAGCCTTACCGTGCCCCGCTTCGTGACCGGCGCCGAGGGCGGCGGCACGACGGGGCCGATATCGCCGTCGGGGGCCTCGTCGAGGTCGACGATCACTGGCGCGTGGTCGCTCGGGCCTTTGCCTTTGCGCGCCAGGCGGTCGACCCAGGCCGCGCGGACCCGCTCGGCGACCGGGGCGCTGGCGAGGACGAGGTCGATTCGCATCCCCAGGTCGCGGTGGAACATCCCGGCGCGGTAGTCCCAGTAGCTGAAGACCCGCTCGTCCGGCCAGCGGTCGCGGACGACGTCGCGCAGCCCCAGCGCCTGCAGCTCCGCCAGCGCGGCGCGCTCGGGCGCGGTCACGTGGGTCTGCCCGGCGTAGGCCTCGGGGTCGAAGACGTCCTCGTCGGCCGGGGCGATGTTGACGTCGCCGCAGACGACGGCCGCGTCGGGCCCCGCGGCAACC
Source organism: uncultured Solirubrobacterales bacterium (assembly GCA_963719435.1). Taxonomy (GTDB): domain Bacteria; phylum Actinomycetota; class Thermoleophilia; order Solirubrobacterales; family 70-9; genus VAYN01. The sequence goes on from OY970384.1 coordinate 153,285, forward strand.
ACGTCGCGCAGCGCGGCCAGCCAGGCGAGCTTGTACTCGTAGTGCTCCGAGCCCGGCTCACGACCGTTCGGCACGTAGACCGAGTGCACGCGGATGCCGCCGCAGGTCGCCGCCAGCGCCCGCGCCTCCGGGTGCGGGAAGCCGGGAGCGCCCTCGAGGCCCGGGACGACGTCCTCGAGGCCGACGCGGGAGAAGATCGCAACCCCGTTCCAGCTCGCCTCTCCGTGCACGGCGACCTCGTAGCCGCGGTCCGCCAGCTCGTCCCCGAGCAGGGCGAGGAGCGCCTCGTCGGCGAGCTTCGTCTCCTGCAGGCAGACGACGTCCGGCTGCCGTTCGTCCAGCCAGGGGAGCAGTCGCGGCAGCCGCTGCTTGGCCGAGTTCACGTTCCAGGTGGCGATCCTCATCGAGCGGACGGCCCCTCCCCCAGGCGGTCGAGATGGCGCTTGCCGACCTCGCTGGCGAGGCGCAGGAACTCGGTGATCCGGGTCAGCTCGGCGCTGGTGAAGCGGCTCGCCAGGGTCGCCTCCCAATCCGCCGCCAGCGGGCCCCAGATCTGCCCGGCGCGGGCGTAGAACTCGGGGGTCACCTCGACCTTGACGCGGCGGCGGTCGGCGGGGTCGGGGACGCGGCGGGCGAAGCCGGCGCGCTCGAGGCGGTCGACGACGCCGGTCACCGCGCCGCTGGTCAGACCCACCGCGGCCGCCAGCTCGCCGGCGCTGAGGCCGCCGGCGTTCTCGATCGCGTTCAGGCAGTGCAGGTCGGTGCGGTTGACCCCGAGCCGATCGGCGGCGAGGTTTTCGAAGGCGCTGTCCTGATTGCCGCTGGCGCGGAAAGCGGTGATCAGCTCCTCGATCAACTGTTGCTTCGGGCTTGCAGACATATCTCTTAGTTGCTAAGATACTTGATAGATAAGGTACTTACCGGGTGAGAGAATCATAGGCCGCCCGGACGACGAAGGGAGTGCGGATGACGGACGCGGGAAACATGGCAACGAAGATCGAGTGGCGGTTGGAGCTGGTGCAGGTGCCGGTCTCCGACGTGGACCGGGCCAAGGCCTTCTACGTCGAGCGGGTCGGCTTCCTCGCCGAACACGATCACCGGGTGAGCGACGAGCTGCGCTTCGTGCAGCTGACCCCGCCCGGCTCGGCCTGCTCGATCGCGCTGACCACCGGCGCGCACCAGATGCAGCCGGGGAGCGTCAGCGGGCTGCAGCTGGTCGTCGAGGACGCCGAGGTGGCCAGGGCGGAGCTGGTCGAGCGCGGGGTCGAGGTGAGCGAGGTGCAGGAGTTCCCCTGGGGCCGCTTCGTCTTCTTCGCCGACCCGGACGGCAACGGCTGGGCCGTCCAGGAGATCGTCCAACCTCAGGACTGAGCGGCAGCTAGGCTCGCGCGGGTGAACGTCCTGGTCGCCGCCGACATGGAGGGAGTTGCCGGGATCGAGGGCTATGGCGACTGCCTGCCTTCGCATCCCCGGGCCTACGCGCGGGGGCGCCGGCTGCTGACCGACGAAGTGCTGGTCGCGGTCGAGGCGCTGCGGGCGCACGGCGCCGGGCGCATCTCGGTCGGGGACTGGCACATGGTCGGCACCAACGTCGAACGGGAGCGGATGCCGGCCGCCGTCGAGGTGCGCCCGATCGCCGACCTGGCCCTGACCGAGGCCGAGCCCTCGATGGCGAAGGCGCACGGCGGGCCGCTCGACGCGGTGGTGATGATCGGCCACCACGCGAAGACGCCGAGCCCGCGTGGATTCTGCTCGCACACCTTCATCTGGGGGATGGAGGTGCTGCTCGACGGCCACTCGCTGAGCGAGGTGCAGGTCTACGCGCAGGGCCTGGCCGCCGAGGGGATCCCGATCCTCCTCGCCGGCGGGGACCGCTGGCTGCTCGAGGAGATGGAGGCGGGCGAGCTGGGCAGCGCGCGGCTGCTGACGACGAAGGAGGGGCAGGGACGCGGGCGGGCGCGGTCGGTCGCGCCGGCCGCGGCCCAGGCGGAGCTGGCCGCGTCGATCTCCACCGCGCTCGCCGGGCCGCTGCGGCCGCCGCCGGCTCGGAGCTACCCCGCGGAGCTGCTGGTCAGGGTGGAGGGCGAGGAGATCGCGCGGACGACGGTGGCCGGGCCCGCCGACCTCCTCCCCGCCGTCGCCACCGTCTTCCGCGCCAGCCAGGTCTCCCGCGAGTACCGGCAGCTGGCCAAGCTGCTGCCGCCCGATCACGACTCGCGGCTCCGCTCCCTCCAGCGCCAGCTCGGCAGCCTGCTCGCCACGCCGGTGATGCGCTCCAAGGAGCGCCACTGGCTTGCCGCGGGCGAAGCCGCGCCGCCCTTGTAAGGGCCCGGCCTCAGCTCGCCACGGCGTCGAGCTGGTGCAGCTCCTGCTCGTAGGAGACGGCGTGCCGGCGCAGCTGCCCGTTCGGCTCGACCGAGTAGCTGCCCATCCGCACCAGCGGCGGTGAGTAGGCGTGGATGGTGACGGCGGGCAGGCTGCCCGCGTGCAGCACCCGGTGGATCTCGCTCGCGCCGAAGTCGAAGGCGGAGCCGGCGATCGCGGTGCGGGAGATCGGGGCATCGACGGAGCGGCCGAGCACGAGTCGCTCCTCGCGCACGGCACCGGCGACGACGGCAACCGCGCCGGCCGAGAGGTCGTGGTCATGGAAGCCGGTGTCGTGGTCGTGCGACCAGCAGTTCAGCCACACATCCAGGTGCTCGTCGTGCAGCAGGTGCTCGTAGGTGCGCTGGTCCGAATCGTGGCGGACGAACTCGGACCACAGCTCCGGCCGCGCCGCGATCTGGGTTGCGACGGCGACCAGCTCCTCGGTGGTCAGGTCGCACCCGATCGGCCGCGTGAGGTTCTCGATGGGCTCGATCATGGGAGGTCTCCTTCCGACCCGGGGTTCAGCAGGCGTTGGGGATTGGTGCTCAGCAGCGCCCGCCCGAGCGCAGCGTCGCCCTGCGGCGCACGCCCCCCGATCACGGGGCGGTCGGAGCCGAAGACGAGCTGGCCCGCGCCCACCGCGTCGATAATCGCCCCCAGCATCCGGGGCCCATACGAGGACGTGTCGTAGAAGACCAGCGGGTCGGGCGCGGCGGGCTCGGTGCCGCTGCGGGCGGCGAACCGCTCGAGCTGCAGGGGGGCGCCGCCGGCCAGCATGGCGAACAGGACCCGCAGGCGGGGATGGGCGCGGCGGCCGGCGTGCAGAAACACGAACCAGGCCGCCTGCATCTGCGCGACGTAGTCGGTGAGCGCCGGCCACCAGGCGGGCAGGGAGCCGGCGCCGCCCGGTCCGCCGGGGCTGGCGACCGGGCCAGGGTGGACGAACAGCGGGGCATCGTGGAGCTCGAGCCGCTCGAGCAGCGGCCCGATGCGCTCGAGGGCGGCGGGGTAGGCGAGCGCGGTCGCCGGCAGGGAGATGCCGACGCAGCCCCTGGCGATCGCGGCGTCGACCTCGTCGGGGTCGGGGACCTCCAGCTGCACCGCTCCCCAGCCCGCGAAATCGATCGGCAGCGCGTCGATGCCGAGGTGATGGGCCTCGATCAGCGTCCGCGCCTCTTCGGCCGGAAGCGTCTCGATGCCGAGGGCGGCAGAGAGGGCCACCAGCGCCCGGTCGATCTTTTCGCGCCGCAGCTCCACCGTGCGCAGCGCGACGTTCGTCGCGTCGAACGAGAGGGCGCTGTCGGGCTCGCCGGCCACCTGGAACGTCCATCCGTCACGGCCGCGAACCAGCGCCGGCGGCCTGCGGCGTCGAGCCAACTCGGCGATCAGCGGCTCCGAGAGAAGATGCTGATGGACGTCGACGTTTGCCATTGTTGGCTAAGTTTATCAAGATTATCGGGTTATGCAAGAGGCGGACGGGAGTGGCCTCCACCCCGAATAGCATGGGAAACATGCTGCGGATCGGCCGAATCGCTCTCCTGGCGACGCTGTGCGCGCTGTTGTTCGCCGTCTCGGCGGGCGGGCAGGGTGGCAGCGCCGCCGAAAGCCGGGCCGAGCAGTACTGGCTTGGGCCCTACTTCGCCGGGTTGCGTATGACGGGCACGTCGGAGAGGACGTTCGCTTACGGCAAGTGCGAGCTCCCCGAGGGGGAGGGCGGCTGTTCTCTGCCGCTCCAGGTCCAGAACTGGAGCAGTTGCGCGCGCAACCCGATCGGGCTCGACGTCCTCCCCCAGCAGGTCTTCCTTCTGCGCGGTGGAGGGCTGGCGGCTGTCTATGACCCGACGTCGATCGACATTGGCACCGGCGACCAGACGGTGACCGTGTTCACCGAACCGGAGCTGGCGGGAGCGGCCCTGCGGGAGGTCCATACCCGCTCGCAATCGGGCCCGGCGCCGTTGGCTCCACCCCGGTACCCGCTACCGGTCCTCCGCGAGCTGAAGCGGGTGACCGTCGCCGCGGCCAGGCTCGACGGGGTCGAGGCAATCGCCAGGGCGATCGATCTGCCGGCGGCCGAGGTGCGGCTGCGGCTGCGGATCGCCGAGCTGCTCGGCCCGGACGCGCTCGCCGGCGTTCCCGCTCCGACGATGTCGACCGCGACCGTGGAGCGGCTGCGTCAACTGTCCTTCAAGGCGGCTTCCAGCCCGGCCCGAACCGCCAGGGAGAACGGGGTGTCGGTCGCCTCGCTGCGGGCGAAGATCCGCCTGGTCCGGGGCCTCACGGCCAGCTGCTGAGCGGACCCTCGGGCGAGCGGGTCGACCTAGTCGAAGTGATATTCGGGGTACAGCCCCACCTGGAAGACAGGGCCGTGGGGGCTGAAAGGCTCGACTCCCAACATCGGCACCCGGATGTTGCCGCGCCAGAGGTCGCGGCCGTGAGGACGGTCCTCGAAGGTCGCCTGGCCGCTGAACGGCGGCGGCGGCCGCACGGTCGCCGTACCCCTCGCGTGATCGAAGACGAAGGCGGACGCGCCGGCGTAGGCGATGGTCTCGCTGACGATCTCCATCCCTTCCCGACGTTCGCCTCTCGCCCCGAGGAAGACACTCCGCCCACCCTTCTTGCGATGGTGGATGCCGGCCGAGAAAAAGCAGCCGCAGCTAAGACCGGAGGCGTGCAGCGAGGCCGTTTCGCCTTCGCCGCCGGAGCCCGGCCCGGCAAGCCGCGAGGTGCCCTGCGCGAGGGGCAGCGCCCCATCGGGGCACTGCCACTGCGAGACCACGCTCATCGATCCCTCAGTCTGCGACCCGGCGATCCGCACATACCCGCGCTCGCCGGTGAAATCGATCGTCCCGGCGAAGACGCCCTCGCGCAGCGTCCGCGGCGCCCCCGTGCACCCTTCCGAGGGCTCGGTCGTGTTCAGCGTCCTCGTCGGGGTGAAGGCGACGTCGATCAGCCCCAGGCGCCCGAACCGAACCTTCAAACCCGCTTCGGTGACCTCACCCTGTACCTCGTAGGAGACCAGGCGACCCTTGCGCCTGAGCTCGAGGGTCACCGTCTCGTCGTCGGAGGTCTCGAGCTGCGCGTGCAACCCGTTGCTCGCCTCCAACTGGAGTTCGACGGTGACGATCGTCCCCGTTTCCGGGCCGACGACCGGGTCCGCCGCGGCCGGGGCGGCCGTCAGCAGGAAGACTGCGATGACCGGGACGAGAAGTGTCGAGCGCAGCGTCCTTGAGATGGAAGCGAAGCTACCAAACGCCAGCTGACCCGCCCGGCCGCCGTTTGCGCAAATCGCCTTCATCGGTGACGATGGGTGGTGGGTCAACGACGAGGGGAGATTCAGTGAAGCCAGTGGACGCCGCAAGCGCCGCGACGGGTGCCGGACCGAAGGCGCTCGGCGCCGCGACGCTGTGCGAGGCGTTCCAGACGACCGCCGCCGAGTGGGCCGAGACGCCGGCGCTGCGGCTGAAGGACAGCGACTTCGCGGCCAGCTACGCCGAGTACGCGGCAACCGTGCGGCGGCGCGCGGCCGGGCTGGCGGCGCTGGGGGTGCAGCGGGGCGACACGGTCGGCTTCCTGCTCGTCAACCGCCCCGGGTTCCTGCTCACCGACTGCGCCGCGATGCACCTCGGCGCCACCTGCTTCTCCGTCTACAACACCTCCTCCCCCGAGCAGATCGAGTACGTCGTCGCCGACGCGGCCAACCGGGTGATCGTCACCGAGCCGCAGTTCCTCGAGCGGGTGCTGGCGGTGCGCGAGCGGGTCGAGACCCTCGAGCACGTGGTCGTGATCGGCGGCGAGGCGCCGGCCGGGACGATCTCGATCGAGGAGCTGGAGGCATTGGGCGACCCCGGCTTCGACTTCGAGGCCAGCTGGCGCGCGGTCGAGCCCGACGACGTGCTCTGCCTGATCTACACCTCGGGCACGACCGGCCCACCTAAGGGCGTGCAGCTCACCCACGCCAACATCATGGGCGGCTGGCGGGCGACCGCCCCGGTGTACACGCCGACCGCGGAGCCGCGGATCATCTCCTACCTGCCGAGCGCCCACATCGCCGACCGCTACGCCTGCCTCTACGCGCAGATGGTCTTCGGCGGCTGCGTCTACTGCTGCCCGGACGTGCGGCAGATGATCGCCTACTCGATCGAGGTCAGGCCGACGGTGTGGAGCGGGGTGCCGCGCATCTTCGAAAAGCTGAAGGCGGCGCTGGAAACCGGGATGACCCTGGAGACGGACCCGGAGAAGAGCAGGGCCACCGAGTGGGCGATGGCGATCGGCCGCCGCTGGGTCGCCGCCTACGAGGAGGGCGGGATCCCGGACGAGCTGCAGGCCGAATGGGACCGGGCCGACGAGCTCGTCTTCTCGAAGATCCGCGCCGTGGTCGGCCTCGACCAGGTCGAGTGGTTCGGCGTCAGCGCCGCCCCCACCCCGCCCGAGGTGATCGAGTTCTTCCTCGCCATCGGGATCGAGATCTGTGAGCTGTGGGGGATGTCGGAGGCGAGCGCGACCGTGACCCTGAACCCGCCCGGCCGCATCCGCGTGGGCACGGTGGGGCCGCCGCTGCCCGGGATCGAGGTGAAGCTGGCCGAGGACGGCGAGGTGATGATCCGCGGCCCGATCGTGATGAAGGGCTACCGCAACATGCCCGAGCGCACGGCGGAGGCGCTGACCGAGGACGGCTGGCTGCTGAGCGGCGACATCGGCGAGTTCGACGAGGCGGGCTACCTGAAGATCGTCGACCGCAAGAAGGAGCTGATCATCAACGCCGCCGGCAAGAACATGTCGCCGGCGAACATCGAGGCGAAGCTGAAGACGGCGACGCCGCTGATCGCCCAGGCGGTGGCGATCGGCGACCGCCGCCCCTACAACGTGGCGCTGATCGCGCTCGACCACGAAACCCTGGCGGCGCGCGGGCTCGCCCCCGGCGACGCCGAGGTCGCGGCCGAGATCGAGCAGGGGGTGGCGGCCGCCAACGAGCGCCTGGCGCGGGTCGAGCAGATCAAGCGCTTCGAGGTCCTGGCGGAGGAGTGGGTCCCCGGCGGCGAGGAGCTGACGCCGACGATGAAGCTGAAACGGCGGCCGATCGCCGCCAAGTACGCGGCTGAGATCGAGGCGCTGTACGCGTAGGCAGGCTCAGGGAATCAGCGTCAGCGGATTGCCGGGGGCGATCCCGGCGCAGTTCTGCGGTGCCGGCAGGCCGGCGAAGCGGGCGTTGAGCCAGGGGACCGCGGTCGCCAGCCAGGGCGCCGCGGCTTCGATGTGGGCGAGGGCGTCGTACTGCTGGTACTGGACCTTGACCCCGCGGGCGCAGTATTCGCGGGCCAGGGTGCGGACGTCGCCGGCGATCATCACGCCGTCGCCGGGGCCGATCCCGGGCTTGTTGCCGCTGGTGCCCTCGAGCACGCCGTTGGCGCCCTGGGCGATCAGCAGCGGCGCGGTCGGGGTGCCCCCCGTGCCCATGATCAGCTGGTTCACCACTTCGACGTAGAGGGGGATGCTCTCCGGCGTCTGGTACTCGGGCTTGGCCAGCTGAGCCCAGGTGAGGCCGGGGTACTGGCCCAGCACTTCGGCGATCGAGGCTTTCTGGAGCTTGTCGTAGATCTGCAGGCCGTATTCGTTGAGATACGGGGTGAGGTCGATGTCGAAGGCGCGCGAGATGCCGATCACCGCCATCGGGATCACCCCCGCCCAGATGCCGCTGCCGTCGACGTAGTGGAGGTTGTGGGCGGGGTGGACGAGCACGCCCCCGAAGGCGGCACCGACCAGGCGGCCGTCGATGTCCGGGGCGTAGGACGGGGCCAGCTCGGCCGCCCACTCGGTGGCGATGGCGCCGCCCGAGTAGCCGATCAGCCCGATCTTCTGAGCTTGGCCGAGGCCGGTGGCGGGCGAGGCGAGGGCCGCCCGCAGTGAGTCGAGGGTGTTGATCCCGTACTCGGGACCGGCGGCGAAGTCGGCGGACTGGCCCTCGGTGTCGGCGACCACGACCGCGTTGCCCGCGGTCAGCTGGGGCGCGAAGAGAAGCGACTCGACGTTGGGGATGGCGCCGCCCAGCGTCAGCCCGCCCGAGATCGCGTAGGAGGGCTCGTCGGCGGGATTGAGCGAGTCGTAGAAGGACTGGTAGCCGACGATCTTGGGAGTGCCGAAGCTGAGCGGCGGCCTCAGCACCGAGGTCACGTTCACGCTCGGGTCGCCGGTCTGGTCGCTGGTCCGGTAGAGCAGCTGCACGGCTTTGACCGGCAGCGGCAGGCCGGCGACGTGGTAGGGCAGGGTACGGGTTTTGAGTACGGTGCCGGGGGCGATGCCGGCCAGGGGCGTGCTGCCCTGGTAGGCGTAGAACGGGTCCTGTTCGGGGGTCGGCACGGCCGCGCGCGCGGCCGGCGCCAGCGCTGCCGCGCAGAGCGCGACGACGATCGCCAGGGTCATCACCAGCCCCCTCCCCCGCGATCTCCCTCGCCTCGAGACAGCAGTCATGGCTCGTTCATACCCAGAATCGAGTGCTTTGAACTCCCTCTGGTCGAGTGGTGATTCGGCTCTTGCCGATTGGGTAGGAAAGCCAATCGGGTCGAGGAGGGGCCGCTGGCCGCTGCTCGGCGAAACACCAACCAAGGAGCTCACATGACCATCGTCGGAATCCTCGTCGTCGTCATCCTGGTCCTGCTCGTCATCTACCTCATTCGCCGCGTCTAGCTAGGGGGGCGGGCGTCTCAGCCCTGCTCGCCCCAGGCGGTGGCGACCAGGGAGCGGGAGCCGCCGCGGTCGCGGTGCTCGCAGAGGTAGATCCCCTGCCAGGTGCCCAGCGCCGGGCGGCCGGCGCTCAGCGGCAGGGTCAGCGACGGTCCCAGCAGCGCCGCCTTTATATGGGCGGGCATGTCGTCGTCGCCCTCCAGGGTGTGGGTCCAGTAGGGGGCGCCTTCGGGGACGGCGCGATCGAACCAGGCCTCGAAGTCGCGCCGCACCTCCGGCGAGGCGTTCTCGCTCAGGGCCAGCGAGGCCGAGGTGTGCTGGATCAGCAGGTGCAGGACCCCGACCCGGATCTCATCCAGCTCCGGCAGCGCGTCGAGCACCTCGGCGTCGACCAAGTGAAAGCCGCGCGGGCGCGCCTGCAGCCGGATCGTCCGCTGGATCCACATCGGCTCAGTATTCCTGCCGCCTCTAGCGCCGGCAGGCCGGGGTGCCGCCGGGCAGGCGGTGGCGGTTGTCGGCGACCTGGCGGTAGACCAGAGCGGCGAGCTGGGAGATCCCGGGCGCCAGCAGAATGCGGCCGGCGAGGCGGGAGAACGGTCCGGCGCTCCTCAGCATCGCCGCGACCGCCTCGTGCCCGGCGCTGACGCCGCCGTCGCGCGCCACCCACTGCACGGCGTCGGTCGCCTGCTCGGCGCTCACGCCCAGCTCGGCGAGGTCGGCGAACTGCCAGGGGACGATCTCGGCGTCGGGACCGATCCGCCGCTCCGCGATCCCGGCGCAGGTCGTGCAGAAGGCGCAGTCGCCGTCGTAGAGGAGGACCGGGCGCGAGCGCATCAGCTGCGGCGCTCCTCGAGCAGCTGGTCGATCGCCAGCTGCATGACCTCGGCCCGCTTCCGCTTCCCGGGCACGGCGGTGACGAAGTAGCCGCCGACGAAGAGCGAGTAGGCGAGCATCGCCCGGGCCTCGGCCTCGTCCTCGCCGGCGCAGAACTGGGCGAAGAGGGAACGCAGGTAGTCGAGGCGGCGGCGGTCGACCCGGCGCAGGCGCTTGGCGACGTCGCGGTCGCGGCGCGAGAGGTCGCGCAGCGCCAGCTCGACCGCGAACAGCTCCCTGGCCGAGGGGGCCAGCTGGAAGAGGCGGCGCAGCTTGTCGCGGGGGTCGTCTGGGCCGCCCTCGACGGTTGCGATCACGTCCTCGGTCACACCCTGCTCCCAGCCGTCGAGCGTCTCCTCGATCAGCGCCCGGCGGTCGTCGAAGTGCCAGTAGAAGCCGCCCTTGGAGACGCCGAGCTGCTTGGCCAGGGCCTCGACCCGCACCGCGTCCGGGCCGCCCGCGGCGAGCGCCCGCGCCGCCGCCTCGATCCAGGCGCTGCGTGGGGTCCGAGCCTTTGCCATCGCCGCTATCTATACGGCACCGTATTGACAAGCGCAAGCCGAGGGCCTAGATTGATCCATACGATGGCGTATGGAAATGTGAAGAGCGGACGGATCCCGAACGCAGAGCACGAGTCCGGGCCCTGGCGCATCCGGGCGATCGTGCCCGACTTCACCCTCGAGGACGTCTGGGCGCTGCCGGCGGAAGGCGGCGCCGAGGACTTCCCGCAGCTGCTGGAGATGCTGGACTCGCTCGACCCGGCCCACTCCGACTCCCGCGCCACCCGCTTCCTCTGGGACCTGCGCGACCGCCTCGGCGCCTGGTTCGACCTCGGCCGGATCAGCGTCCCGGCGGACGGCGGCGCCGAGGCACCCGTCGGCAAGCTGCCGATCCCGGACTGCGGCGAAACCTCGCTGGCCGAGCGGCTGCCCGACGACCTGCGCGACACCGCCGGCGACGCCGACTTCGACTCCCTGCCCTTCTCCCCCCTCTACCGGACCGAGTTCGAGGCCGCCGCCGAGATCTCCAACCAGACCGTCCACGGCGTCGCCCACCTCGCCTGGGCCGACCGCGGCGAGGGCCGCTTCCAGGGCCAGATGGCCGTCTACGTCAAGCCCCGCGGCGCCTTCGGCCGGGCCTACATGGCGCTGATCAAACCCTTCCGCTACCTGATCGTCTACCCGGCGCTGATGCGGCAGTTCGAGCGCGCCTGGGAGCAACGCGGCGCTCAGTCGGCGCACTAAGCTGCCTCCATGGCCGATGCCATCTCCCGCTACCGGGCCGCCACCGAGGCGGGGGACGTCGACGGCTTCATGGCGACGATGGCGCCCGGGGTCGAGGTCGTCTCCCCGATCTCGGGCCGCATGGTCTTCCGCGGCCAGGACGACGTCCGCATCCTGCTCAGCGCCGTCTACGGCACCCTCTCCGGGCTGCGCTGGACCAAGGAGATGGGCGAGGGCGAGAACCGGGTCCTGGTCGGCGAAGCCCGCATCGCCGGAATCGGGATGACCGACGCGATGGTCTTCGAGCTCGCGTCCGACGGGCAGATCCGGCGGATCAGCCCCCACCTGCGGCCCTGGCTGGCGCTGACCCTCTTCGCCCTCGTCCTGGGACCGAAGATCGCCCGCCACCCCGGCGTCGTCCGCCGCGCGCTGGCCGGCTGATCAGCCTCCCAGGCGGGCGCCGAAGAAATTTCGGGGCCGTGTCGATTTCCGCGCCGCTCGCTCGTCGTAGTGGGTAGAGGCGGGAATATCGGGACTGCACCGAGCTTCCGCGAAGACGAGACGAAAGGACCCCACGATGAGAGTGATGGCGATTGTCAAGGCGACGAAGGACTCCGAGGCCGGCGTGATGCCGAGCGAGGAGATGCTGACCGAGATGGGCAAGTTCAACGAAGAGCTGGTCAAGGCCGGCGTGATGCTGGCCGGCGAGGGCCTGCACCCGACCACGAAGGGCGCCCGCGTCAGCTTCGGCGGCGAGGGCGAGCGCAGCGTCGTCGACGGCCCCTTCGCCGAGACCAAGGAGCTGATCGCCGGCTTCTGGATCCTCCAGGTGCGCTCCTTCGACGAGGCGGTCGAGTGGATCAAGCGCTGCCCCAACCCCAACGACGAGCCGGGCGAAATCGAAATCCGCCAGGTCTTCGAGGCCGACGACTTCGGCGACGAGCTGACGCCGGAGCTGCGCGAGCAGGAGGAGCGGCTGCGCGCCCAGGCGGAGCAGAACCAGTAGGCCGCGGGACGGCGCGGCGGGCGAGACGATGAGCGAGCAGGACGCCCGCCGCGCGATCGACGCGGTCTGGAGGATCGAGTCGGCGCGGCTGATCGCCGGGCTGGCGCGGATGGCGGGGGACGTCGGCGTCGCCGAGGACCTCGCCCAGGACGCGTTGGTCGCGGCGCTGGAGCAGTGGCCCCGGAGCGGCGTCCCCGACAACCCCGGCGCCTGGCTGATGACGACCGCCAAGCACCGGGGGATCGACCGCCTGCGCCACAGCGAGATGGCGACCCGCAAGCGGCAGGAGCTGGGGCGCGAAGTCGAGCTGCGGGCGCAGGTCGGCGAGGTCGACCTGGCCGCCGCGGCCGACGACGAGATCGAAGACGACCTCTTGAGCCTGATCTTCACCGCCTGCCACCCGGTGCTGGCGACCGAGGCGCGGGTGGCGCTGACCCTGCGCCTGGTCGGCTCCCTGACCACGGCGGAGATCGCCCACGCCTTCCTCGCCAAGGAGTCGACGGTGGCGCAGCGGATCGTGCGGGCGAAGCGGACCCTGGCCGAGGCGCGGGTGCCGATCGAGGTGCCGGGGGCGGCGGAGCGGGCCGAGCGGCTGGCCTCGGTGCTGGAGGTGATCTACGCGATCTTCAACGAGGGCTACGCGGCGAGCGGCGGCGAGACCTGGCTGCGCACCGACCTCTGCGAAGAGGCGATGCGGCTGGGCCGGATCCTGGTCGGGCTGGCGCCGCGCGAGCCGGAGGCGCTGGGCCTGGTGGCGCTGATGGAGCTGCAGGCGTCGCGTTTCCCCGCCCGCACCGGTGCCGACGGGGAGCCGATCCCACTGCTCGAGCAGGACCGCTCGCGCTGGGACTTCGTCCTGATCGGGCGCGGCCTGAAGGCGCTGGAGGGGGCCGAGGCGTTGGGCCGGCCGCTCGGGCCGTACACGCTGCAGGCGGCGATCGCGGCCTGCCACGCGCGGGCGCGGGCGCCGGAGCAGACCGACTGGGAGCGGATCGCCGCCCTCTACGACGGCCTCGCCGCGCTCACCGGCTCACCGGTGGTGCGGCTGAACCGGGCGGTCGCGGTGGGGATGGCCTTCGGGCCCGAGGCCGGCCTGGAGCTGCTGGAAGCGCTGCGCGCCGAGGGCGATCTGGACGGCTACCACCTGCTGCCGGCGGCGCGGGGCGAGCTGCTCGCGCGGCTCGGCCGCGAGGAAGAGGCGAGCGCCGAGTTCGCGCGCGCCGCCGCGCTGAGCGGCAACGCGCGCGAGCAGGCGCTGCTCGAAGCCCGGGCCGAGGGCCGCCGCTGACGCGACGGCCCTGAGCCGGAACCCCTACGGGTACACCGTCGCCGCCGCGACGGATTCTGTGTCGAAGGCGAGGATCGCCGAGTTGTTCCCCGCCGCCGACGGCAGTTCGGCCCGTTCGTTGATCAGGCCGTTGATGGCGATCGGCGGGAAGCCGAACAGGGTGAGGAAGCAGCCGTTGGCGCCGACCGGGACCGCGAACGAGTTGTCGACGTAGATCCCGTTTTCTTCGTCTGTCACCCCGCTCGGTGTGAGTTCGTGTTCGCCGGCGAGGCCGGTGATCGGCACGTTGGGGGCCGGTGGGTTGGTGGTGCCGGTGGTGAGTACGGGTTTGATCGGGTTGGCGGTGGTGGCGACGTAGCATTTGCTGCCGAGGATCGCGTTGACCAGGTGCACCTTGATCGGCAGCGTGAACGGGTCGGCGAGGGGGTCGCTGGGGGTGTTGACGAGCTCGGCCACCGCGTAGACGGTCAGTGCTTCGGGGCCGAAATATTCTTCCAGCCAGGTCATGCCGGTGAGGCCGACGACGCCACCGGGAACGATCTGTTTGACCGACTGCAGACCGCCTTTAGGACTGTCGTCGTAGATCCCCGCGGCGGTCGTCCCGCCGCTCAGCGCGAACGGGTTTTCGATCGGGATTTCCATGCTGCCCAGCTGCAGTTCGCCGCCGCTGAAGACGGTGCGGAAGCAGGTTGCGATTTCCGGGTTTTCACCCGGGTGCGGGCAGCCGGCGAACTGTCCGTAGCCCGGCGCCGGCGTCGTTGTCGCCGCGGCGGTGGACGGCGCCATCACCGTCAGCGCCGCCAGCGCCGCGGTCGCGGCGAGCAGCTTGAGTGCGTGTCCGAAGTTCATCTCGACTCCTCTGTTGGGTTGGTCAGCGAAGGGCGTCGGCGGGGACGCGGACGATCAGGTGGGTGTCGTCGTCCAGCTCGATCCGGGTCTCCACCATGCAGCTGGGCGGCAGGCCGGGCCGCTGCTTCTCGATCAGCCTGCGCGCGGGCTGGTCGAGGTCGCCGACGACCCTGACGCTGCACGGAGCCTGGTCGGGACGATGCGCCTCTGCCGAGACCACGTCGTACGCGTTCCCGCCGATCGTGCTCAAGGCCGCCAGCGCCACCAACGTCGCGGAGGCGCGCTCGAGCGAGGGCCGGGCGCTCTGCAGGCGCACGCGCAGGGAGCCGAGCTCGATGGCCTCGATCAGCAGCCCGGTGCGCTCCAGCGGCAGCAGCTCGTCCAGGTAGACCGTCCCGTACTCCTCCAGCTCCGAGGTCTCCCGTTCGACCGCGAGCCAGGCCAGGCGCCAGGCGAGATCGAGCGAGCTCAACGCCTCCGCGGCCGGCCCGGCGTGAGCCTCGGGCAGGTGGATCGTGAAGGCGATCTCGACCTCGGCGAGGTCGTCGATGCCGAGTTCCTCGCCCACTCTGTCGGCGATCCCCCGGCTGGCCTGGACGAGGCCGGCGTGGATCGAGCGCAGCTCCTGGGCGTCGATCGTCGGACCCGGCTCCGCCAGGGCGGTGGGCGGCATCATCTGCATCGGTCGCGCCTTTCCTCGATGGTCATCGGTAGTCCCGCCAGCCGGTGAACTCCCGCCCGGCGAAATCCTGCAGGGCGGCGACGTCGTCGGCGAAGCGCCGGCGCAGCGTGCCCTCCAGCTGCGGCGAGAGCTGGGGCTTCGGCGCCGGCGGCTTGGCGGGGTCGTGGAGCAGGCGCTCGACCACGTGCCAGCGCAGGAGCTCGGGGAAGGCGTCGAAGTATTCGTCGAGCGGGCGGAAGGCGGGCCGGCGCACGGCGTGGTTGAGGAACTTGTAGCGCTTGCCGGCCTTGGCGCTGGTCTTCTCCCATTCGCGCTCGAACTCGGGCGAGGCGAAGTCCTCGTCGACGCCGAGGAAGGCGAAGGCGCGGCGCATCGTCCGCTCGCGCTCGCTGTGCAGCTCCTCCTGGGTGAGGATCTGGATCCGGGAGGCGTCGAAGCGCTCGAGGAAAGGCTGCAGCTGCAACCAGTGCTTGGAGCGCCAGGTGTAGGGGTTCTCCGGGTCGGAGACGGTGGGAACGAACTCGCGTGTCTCGTAGTCGCTGCCGGTGTTGTGCACCCAGTGCGAGAGCAGGCGCTCGACCGGGTCGCGGGCGAGGTAGATCAGGCGGGCGTCGGGGCAGCTGCGGTGGATCCGCTCGGCGACCCCCTGGAAGCGTGGCAGGTTGGTGTAGTGGGGCGAGGTCTCGCCGCGCACGGGGCAGCGGCGGTCGAAGCGGCTGGCGTACCAGTCGAGGCCGAGGTCCCAGTTGATCTCGGCGACGAAGAAGCTCAGCTCCTTCGGCCGCGACATCTGGATTTCGGGGTGGAGGTTGAGGTAGTGGTGGAAGCTGGTGGTGCTGCACTTGAGGCCGCCGACGACGATCAGGTTCGGCATCGCGGCGCGGCGCTTGCGGCGCCGTTTCCAGGCCCGCCGGCGCGGCGTCTGAAAGCGCTCCCAGGCGCGGATCGACATCAGCTCGTCGGAGGGATCGAGCGGGGTCCCATCCAACACCGTAGGGAGGGTCTCGATCTCTGCCGTCACGGTCGCCGAGTATACCTTTGAATTTCTTAAGTAATCAGAAGTAAGCGGTGAATTGGGAGGCAACGGAGCGCAGCTGCTCGCGCGAGTCGCCGAGCGGGTAGATGCGGCGCGGCGGCCCGCTCTCCCCGAGCCAGGTGACCACCCCGGGCAGGTAGGAGTCGGCGAGGCTGCCGAGGTCGCGCAGGGTCGAGGTGAAGATCCAGCTACCGGTGTTGTGCAGCCGGCCGCCGCCGGGGAGCAGCCAGGGGGGCTCGTCGGGGCCCGGGCCGGCGCGGTGGGTGTGGCCGGTGATCATGTGGGCGGCGTCGACTTCGAGCCGCCGGGCCAGCTCGGTGGCGGCGGCGATGCCGGTCTCCGACAGCACCCCCGGCGCCAGGTCGGCGCTGATCTCGGCATGCAGGACCCGGTTGAGGACCCGCACCCCAGCCGGGACGCCGGAGCGCAGGGCGACGGGCAGAGCGCGGCGGCCGTTGCCGTTCTTGCCGTTGGAGACGACCCGCCAGAGCTGCTCGGAGGGGTGGGTCACCCGGTGGGCGACGCCGGCCTGGGCGAGGCGGAAGGCGACGCGGTAGATCGGCGCCAGCACCCGCTCGTAGTCGCGGGGGGTCGGCCGCCGTGGCAGCGGCCGGGCACGCATCAGGCTGGCGGCGGCGATGCACTCCAGCCGCGGCAGGCCGCGGTGGCAGTCGATGTAGTGGCCGTGGATCGCGTAGACGTCCTCGCGCAGCCAGACGCCGGGGTAGGCGAGCTCGAGCTCGGCGTCGCCGAGCCACTCCGCCAGGCGCTCCGATGTCCAGCCGCTGGGGGCGCAGCGCTGCTCAAGTCCTAGGGACTCCCCCGTGGCCGCCGCGCGGCGCAGCAGCGGCCGGGCCAGGCGGTGGTCGTGGTTGCCGGGGACGAGCAGGACCGGGCGCCCGGCCATCGCCTCGCCCAGTTGCTCGAAGAAGGGCCGCGCTGCGGCGAAGGCCTGCTCGAGGGGCAGCTCGAACAGCTCCAGCACGTCGCCGAGCAGGACCAGCCGGTCGGCCGGCGCGATCTCCACCATGAAGGCGGCCTGGATCGCCGGATCGCGGAGCAGGTCCCGACCGGACAGGCTGCCGAGGTGCAGGTCGGAGACGATCGCAGTCTGCATTGACCCCCTCCCAAGGGTCATCGCAGAATACACAGGGGATTTCTACGTAGAGCGCCCTTTAGGAGCGCCAGCGCCTACCCGGACGCTCCATCCGAGCATCCCGCCGGGTCGAGCTCGCCCTTGACCTTGAAGACATAGTCGGGCTGGGGCACGATGTCGGGCTCGGCGACCACCTCTTCCACCGCCGGGTCACCTTTGATCCAGGCGTAGATCGGGAACTGGTACGGCCCGGGCGCGTCCATCGTGTACTGGCTGAGGATCAGGTAGTCGTAGTCGCCGGCGTTGATGCGGCGGCGGAACTGCTCGCAGGTCGTCGCCAGACGGTAGGTGCCGGTCGGGCCGGGGACGCCGATGAACTGCACCTCGTTGTCGAGGTTCTCCCCGTAGAAGCCGTACTGGCCGAAGATGATCTCGCTGGAGCCGACGATCCCGATCCGCTTGCCGTGCTGGTCGTGGGCGAAGTCATACGCTTTCTGCGGCCCGCCTTCGCCCAGGAACAGGGTCGAGCGCGTGTAGTGGTGCTTGTAGTACTGCACCTCCTGGGCGCGGCCGAGGACGACCGCCAGCAGCAGCACGGCGGCGCCGGCGACGACGACCACGGTGCGGCTGACGAGCCGGCGCGAGCGCGCCAAGCCGAGCCCGGCCGGCGCCCAGACCAGGGCCAGGGTGAGGAAGATCGTGCCGACGATGAAGCCGGGGTACCAGCGCGGCGTGGTCAGCACCGTGATCGCGTAGATGCCGGTGAGGAAGAGCAGCGTCATCCAGGCGCGGCGGTCCGGCGCCCGCAGCGGCCGCGCGATCGGCAGCAGGACGAGGGCCAGCAGCAGCCCCGGCGCCAGGTAGCGGGTGTTGGTGAAGAAGCCGGTCGGCGCCCCCTCCTGCCCGGCCGCGGTAAGCGGGGTGAAGACGTAGACGACGGCGGTCGCCAGCGCCGCCACCGCGATCACCCGGAGGATGATGTTGCGCGAGCGCCAGGCGATGTAGACCGCGGCGGCGCCGGCGACGATCAGGATCAGCGGCCAGAGCGGCCCGAGCGCGTTGTCGAGCTCGGGGAAGAACCAGCGGCGGTAGATCGTCGGCTCGGTCAGGTAGTCGGCGACGGAGAAGCGCGGCCGCGGGTCGAGCGGCATCTGGTCGGGGCGCGGCAGGTGCAGCGGGCCGAAGCCGATCTGCGGCGTCGGGTTGCCGCCGGTCTTGATCGCCGCCCGCACGTACCAGTAGCCGCCGGCGACGAAGGTCGAGAGTCCCAGCACCCAGGCGGTGGTGAGACGGCGGCCGCGGCCGCTGAAGGCGATCACGCCGAGGCCGATCACCACGACCGGGACCAGCAGCGTCAGCTTGACCGAGATCGCCAGGCCGGCGGCGACGCCGGCGATCACCAGCGGGCCCTTGTCGAGCAGCGGCGCGTCGCGGTCGGGCGTGTCCTGGACGGCGCCGGAGGCCGGCGCCCGGCGCTGGTGGGCGTTGATCAGGAAGGCGACGAAGGCGATCAGGAAGGCGAGGCCCATGATGTCGTTCCGCCCCTCGCCGGGCTGGGTCTCGATCATCACCCCCGCGTCGAGCACTAGCGCTCCGGCGACCAGCGTCGCCGGCCCCACCTTGTAAGGACGGCCGACGCACCAGGCGCCGAGCAGGGCGATCGCCAGCCAGACCAGGTTGATCAGCGGCGAGAGCCAGTCGCTCTTGAAGAGGACGATGCCGACGCCGTGGATCAGTTCCGAGGTCTGCGGGTAGAACCAGACCGCAAGTCGCAACGGGTCGGTGAAGAGCACGTGCGCGATCGAGTGTTCCTGGGCGATCCGCGCCGCGAAGGGCATGTGGTACCAGGTCGTGTCGCCCCCGAACATCCCCTGGTCGAGGCTGAGCTGCGAGGGGAAGGTCCACTCGGCGACGGTGAACGAAGCGACCCCCAGGGCGATGAACAGGGCGACTGTCGTCACCTGCGGGGCCGAGACTTCGCGCGAGCCCCCCCGCGGCGCCTTGCGCCAGCCCAGCAGCGCCGCGCCAAGCCCGACGACGATCGAGAAGAGCACGATCCAGCCCAGCCGCAGGAGGCTCAGCGTGCCGAGGATCTGCAGCGCCATCACCAGCAACCCGGTCGCCAAAGTGGCGTCGGCAAGCCGCGCCAGCGCCCCGGAGAATTCCGGCACGATCCAGCGCCGCAGCCAGTAGCCGCCGAGGCCAACCGCCGCGACGATGCCGATCACGGCAAGGCAGCCGCCGATGTAGGAGGCAAGGGAGGGCGTCATCGGCGCGTGATGCTATTCGGCGAGGCGGCTTCGGGGGACTTGGCGGCGCAAGAGGATGCGCCGCGCCGATCGGCGCGCGCAAATTGCCGAAGCAGCTAAGCAAGCCAAAAGCCAGGGATGAATGCCTCACTAAACACTCCCCGAGACGATCTGGCTTGACCGAACTGCCTTCCGCGCGCTACTTGTAGTCACCGTAAGCAGACAAAGGGGCGTCGAAAAATGCGCAATCTCAAAATTCTCGGCACCGCGATGAGCGTAGTCGTCGCAATGACCGTGACGATGGCTTCAACCGCATCCGCAGATCTACTCACATCGGAATCGTCACCAGGGACGTTGACAGGGAAACAGGAAACCAAATTGCTACTCAAAACTACAGCCGGGTCGAGCGAATGCTTGTCAGTTACCTCCAGTGGAACTGGATCTTCGCCCACTGCCACGGTAACAATGAGTTCCAGTTATTCAAGCTGCACCTGCTTCGGCGTTGCCTGCACTATCGATATGAATGGTTGTGATCACCTATTGCATCTTGGGGCTTCGACAACGGCCACGGTCGACATCGTGTGTCCAGTGGGGCAAAGGGTCACGATCACAAATTCCAAGTGCACGCTTCACATTGGCCCTCAGGCTGGCTTGGGCAAAGTCGGGATCTCAAATGTCGGTGCTGGGACGACAAGGGAAATCCTACTCGCTACCGAAATCACTGGACTCCACTATTCCCACACAGAAGGAACTGGGATCGGCAAATGCACCAGCGGCACAGGTGCCACCGGTACTTTGACCGGCAGCATACGTGTCACAGGAGAGCGAAGCTTTGGAGAACATATGGGCATCTTTGCGTCTTAAGGCCTTAGACTTTCGAGGTCGGGTGTGCAATTTCACCAGGTGCGCCGTTACACATCACTTCGGTCACCGCCTCTCGCCGGTAATCGAAGATCCGCTCCACGTCCCGTCGCACGAATAGCCGGCGGGCGAGGTCGCCGAGCGGGCCGAGCGGCAGGGCGTAGCGGACGCGATCGCGGATCGTCGTCGCGCCCTCGCCGGCGGATTCGAACTCGTGCGTGTGCTCCCAGAGTGCGTAGGGGCCGCGCACCTGGACGTCGACGAAACGGTGCGGGGGCTCCCAGGCCTCGATCCGGGTCTGCCAGCGGACCGGAACGCGATGGAGCCTGAGGCGGTAGTCGAGGAGCGTGCCGGCGCGCATCTCGATCGGCGCCGGGGTGGTCACTTCGAAGCCAAGCCAGGGCGGGGTGATCGCCTCGAGGTTGAAGGCGTCCCCGTAGAAAGCGAAGGCGCGCTCGATCGGGAGGTCCACCTGCTGCTGGCGCTCGAGGATGTGGACGCGCGCCATCGCCCCACGCTACCCCGGGCCTCACAACGCCAACCGAGCGATGAGTTTCAGCCCGCCCGAAGAGTCTCATTGGTGCAACCGAGAAAAGGAGCCACTCATGTCCGAGACCAACCACCTGCAACTGGCCCGCGATGCCTACCGCGCCTACGAAACCGGCGACCGCGACCTGATCGAGAGCCTCGTCGCCGAGGATTTCGTCTTTCTACAGCCCGCCAGATCCCGGGCTCGATCGCGCCGGCTACTTCGAGCGCTGCTGGCCGAACGCGGAGACGATCACCGGCTTCGAGGTCGTGCGGCTGATCGAGCACGATGACGAGGTCGTCGTCACCTACGAGAGCACCAAAGCCGACGGCCGTCGATTCCGCAACACCGAGGTGCTGACCTTCGCCGGCGAGAAGATGGTCAAGGTCGAGGTCTACTTCGGCTGGGACCTGGAGTGAGCGAGAATGAGTCGATGAGCACCGAGCCCGAGGTTTCATTCGCCGATGTGCCCGAGGACGAGCGTTACGAGGTCAGGGTCGGCGACGAGCTCGGCGGGTTCGCTCAGTACCGGCAGCGGCCGGGATTGATCGCCTTCGTCCACACCGAGGTCGACGACCGTTTCGAGGGCCAGGGACTTGGCAGCAGGCTGATCGCCTTCGCACTCGACGACGTGCGTGCCCGCAGCCTCTCGGTGCTCCCATTCTGCCCCTTCGTCAACTCCTACATCCAGCGCCACCGCGAGTACGCGGAGCTCGTCCCGGAGGCGCACCGCAAGCAGTTCGACCTGCTCTAAGCCAGGAGGAGCTGTCAGTCGGCAAGTCGATCGCGTAACAGCAGCAGCGCGACCAGGGTCTTCGCGTCCTCGATCTTCGTCAGGGCCGCGTCGAGCTCGGCCAGGGGAAGCCGCACGACCTCGATCTGCTCGGTCTCATCGGCCTCCCCCGGCTGCTCGGAGAGGCCGGTTGCCTCGAAGATCGTCAGCTTCTCGCTGAGATATCCAGGACTGGCGTAGATCGCGTGCAGTTCGTGCCAACGCTCCGCAGCCAGACCGACCTCCTCGCTCAGCTCCCGCTTCGCGCACTCCAGGGGGCTCTCGCCATCGACGTCGAGCGTCCCCGCCGGGATCTCGAGCAGGCCATCCTCGCCAACCGCCTCGCGCGGCTGCCGCACTAGGTAGACGACCTCATCGTCATGCGCAACGATCCCGACCGAACCGGGGTGTCCGACGACCTGCCGGTCGACCTCCTCCCCATCGGCCCGCCGAAACCGCTTCTGGGCGACGGAGACGAAGGGCGTCTCAAGCAGCGTCTCTGAACTCAGCTCCTGCATCGGCTGCAGGATCGCAGAGCCGCGAGCGGGGGAGGGCTGGGATGCACCCAGCCCTCCCCCGCCGCCATGCTCACCGAAGTCAATGGCTAACCACCTCGGCTATTCGACCCAGATACCCACATGGACGTTGCTGCCATCTTCGACCGCTGTCACTTTCGACGTACCCGTGGCGAGACCAGTGCTGCTGGAACCGGTCGTGCATTTACCGATCCCTTCACCCGTTGTATGGGTGTAGCTGACATTTTTCAGTTCGGTCACGGCTTCGAGTTCCCGTGTCGACCCGGCTCCGATGTTTTTGAAGGTTATCGATCCCAGGCCGGTTTGCGCTTTTATATGGAGGGTGCACTTTGCTGATGTAACTGTGATTTCTTTGCCTGCTGAACAGACGATGTCCAGGGTGGCGGTTGTCGCCGCTCCAAGGTGCCCCAGGTAGTCGCAGCCATTCATATCGAGCGTGCACGCAATGCCAAAGCAGGTGCACTGTTCGTAAACCGGGGTAAATGTAATTGTCGAAGCTGGAGTTTTACTTGTGGCAGTCGTACTTACTTTGTTGCACTGAGCAGTACCGGCTGTGGTCGTGAAGGTGAATTTAGTTATATGCGTCCCCGACATGACAACCGTTTTCCCGCCTTCCGAGCGGAGTTCATCTCCGGAGGCAAGCGAGGCGGCGAGGGAACTAAATGCGAGGGTCGCAACGATTGCGATAGCTAGCAGCTTGAATTTGTGGATCATCGAGCACTCCCTTCGTTCGTTTGCTTCACGAGGTCATATGAGAGTTCGCTCAGTCGATCAATATCTCTTGATCATTAGCCGTTTTTAGCTTGCTCAAACACCCGTATTTGCGCCAATCTGGCGAGAGTCAGCGCGCGCGCCAAACTGCGCGTCTGCGATTTTGATTCACGAGTCTTGCCGGGCGCGTCGCCTTGGTGCCAAGAACAGAAGGGGGGCGCGGACGTCGACAGTCCGCGCGCCCTTCCCGCTAGGACCTAGTGCCTCATTCGACGAAGACTCCGACGTGGACGTTGCTCCCGTCTTCCACCGCTGTGACGACCGAGGTTCCGGTCAGGACGCCCGTGGTTCCGGATCCGGTCGTGCACTTTCCGATCCCTGATCCTTCTGTGTGCGCATAGCTGATTTTTTCGACTTTGAATTCAAGTTCGATTTCCCGTGTGCTCCCGGTGCCGATGTTTTTGAAGGTGATGCTCCCCAGCCCGGTTTGAGGTTTGATGTGGGTCGTGCACTTGCTTGATGTGCCTGTAATTTCCTGCCCTGGGGGACAGACGATGTCGACCGTTGCCGTTGTTCCAACACCCAGATGCCCGAGGTATTGACAGCCGTTCATATCGATGGTGCAAGCCACGCCGAAGCAACTGCATTCGCTCGTCGTGACGGTCAATGTAAGTGTCGAGGTCGGGGTGGTTCCTGTGCCACTGGTGGTCCCGCTTTTACATTCTTTGCCGCCCGCTGTGGTTTTGAAGGTACTGGCCACTTTCTGGTGGCCGGACAGGGAGACCGTTGCGGCCCCTGATGATTTGAGTTGGTCTGCGAGGGCGCTGGTGGCAGCTAGAGAGCCGAGCGCGGCGAGTGCCACAACCGCAGCCATCAAGACGTTCGATGCACGCTTCATCGGATACTTCCTTTCGTGGTTTGGCCGATCCCTACGGATATCCGAGCGCTGTCAGGCCGGTCAAGCGATTTCGGAGAAAGCGACCTCGCCCCGGTCCTGATGCCGGTCCTTTCGGCGCCAGAAGCCGCGCCATTGTTCGCGCGCGCCGATCCGCGCCGGTCAACAGTCCGACCGATCGCAGAAGCGCGACGCTCGATCGAGCGTTCGACTGGCCCGCGCCCTGTTCGCGTGATATCCCTCTCTGCCATGACCGACTTCCTCGTCAAGCGCAACGATCTGCGCGAGTGCCGGATCGCCGAGTCCGAGACCCCCGCACCAAAGCCCGGTCAAGCTCTCCTTCGCGTCGACTCCTTCGGCCTCACCGCCAACAACGTCACCTATGCGGTGATGGGCGAGGCGATGTCGTACTGGGACTTCTTTCCGACCGAGGAGGGCTGGGGACGGGTACCGATGTGGGGCTTCGCCGAGGTCGAGCGCAGCGAGGCTGACGGGGTCGAGGTGGGAACGCGTGTGTATGGGTACCTGCCGCCTTCGTCGCACCTGCTGGTCACGCCGGTCGATGCCGACGCGAGCGGGTTCGTCGACGGCTCCCCCCACCGTGCCGATCTGCCTTCGGCCTACCACCGCTATCTGGCAACCGGCGCCGACCGCTTCTACCGGCCCGAGACCGAGGACATGCAGATGCTGCTGCGGCCGCTCTTCTTCACCTCGTTCCTGATCGACGATCAGCTCGCCGACGAGGGCCTGACCGAGCGCGGGCCGATCCTGATCTCCAGCGCCTCCAGCAAGACGGCGATTGCCGCCGCCTTCCTCCTCGCCCAGCGTGACGGGGTCGAGCTGATCGGGCTCACCTCCCCGCGCAGCGCCGAGTTCGTCGCCGGGTTGGGGATCTACGGACGCACCGTCACCTACGACGCGATCGATTCGCTCGAGCACGGGCCCGCCGTCTACGTCGACATCGCCGGCGACGCCGCGGTCCGCCAGGCGGTCCACTCCCACTACGGCGACGAGCTCGCCCACAGCATGGCGGTCGGGGTGACCCACTGGGAGGAGTTCGGCGGCGGCGATGGTGAGCTGGCCGGACCGACTCCCACCTTCTTCTTCGCCCCGACCCGGGTGACCAAGCGCGCCTCCGATTGGGGCCGCGCCGGCCTCGAGCAGAACGCCGCCGACGCCTGGCATCCATTCTGCGAGTGGACCCAGGGCTGGCTGCAGGTGGTCCACGGCCAGGGCTTCGAGGCGGTCCGCGACGCCTATCTCGAGGTGCTCGAGGGACGGGTCGACCCGTCCACCGCCCGCGTGATCGCCCTCGGCAGCTGATGGCGGACCTGATCGTCACCGAGTTCGTCTCCCTCGACGGAGTCATGGAGGCGCCGGGAGGGGAGCCGGGCTACCCGCACAGCGGCTGGGTCTTCGACTTCATGGGGCCGGAGCAGCAGCAGTTCAAGCTCGCCGAGACGCTGGCGGCCGGCTCGCAGCTGCTCGGCCGGGTGACCTACGAAGGCTTCGCCGGCGCCTGGCCCGAGCGCGAGGGCGAGTTCGCCGACAAGATGAACTCGATGCCGAAGTACGTCGTCACCTCGACGCTCGACGAGCTGAAATGGAACAACTCGACCGCGCTGAAGGGCGACGTCGCCACCGAGGTGGCGAAGCTGAAGGAGAGCGAGGACGACCCGATCCTCGTCGCCGGCAGCAGGACCCTGGTCCACTCGCTGATCGAGAACGGCCTGGTCGACGAGCTGCGGCTGATGGTGTTCCCGCTCATCCTCGGCTCCGGCATCAGGGTCTTCCCCGAGTCGCCGAACAAGACGACGCTGCAGCTGTCCGATACCCAGACTTTTCCCAGCGGCGTTCTGGTCAACACCTACCGCCCGGCCAGCTAGAGGTTCGGGGGCCGCCGCGGTCTCAACTGCCGGTCGCGGAGAAGTGCTGATAGTCCTTCGGCCAGTCCCAGTTCCCGCCCCACTCCCAGCCGGCGGCGGCGAAGGCGGCCACGACCTCGCCGCCGCGGTGGATCAGCCCCGGCGCGCGCCGGGCTCGCTGCGCGTAGGGCGCGCCCTGCGGAGGCGAGACGTAGCCGGACGCGGTCACGTACGGGTTCTCGATCGGGTTGACGTCGATCGCCCTCCCGTAGGCGTGTTCGGACCAGACGCCTTCACTGCCGGCGACGAAGCGGCAGTTGAAGGCGGAGGTGTTGTCGGCGGCCATGCTGCGGTGGTCGTTGGCGCCGTAGGCATCGACCAGGCGCATCTGGCGGATCGGGTAGCGCTCTCTATAGAGAGAGCGCATCACGCCCAGCATCGCCGCGGCGGCGTCGCGGTTGACGACCAGCCGGCCGCGGTGCACCCGGCCGTCGAATCCCCAATGGCTGACCGTCAGCAACCGCAGCCGACCGAACCCAACCGGGCAGCCGCGATGCCAGGAGACACCGGTCATGCGGGCGCGGGTGGCGGCATCGATGCGCTCGGCGCGGCCGTGAAAGGCGGGTGACACGCTGAGCGCCAAGGCGGCAAGAACAATGGCCGTCACCCCTGGATCCTCTCGAATTCTTGCTCGGCCCGTTGCGAGGAAGGCCCCACCAAGTCCAGACCAGCGATGGCGCAGTCAGGAGGCGAACACGCCGACATGCGTCGAGCCGCCGTCGGTCTCACCTGTCAGAAGGAAGAAGCCCCAGAATGAAGCCGCGCTAGTCGACCCGGTTGGGCATTTTCCGATGCCTTCCCCCGCGACCGCACTGGCGGAGATATTTTTTTCTAGATCGAGTTCGGCGAGGACTTCCCGTGTAGTCCCGGAGCCGACATTCGAGTAATTGACGGTGCCTTTACCTGATTGCGTGCCGAATTCGAGCGTGCACTTCTTCGTTGCCCCGGAGAATACTTCGATCTTCACCTTTTTCCCCGCTGGACACACGATATCGGCCGTGCCCGTTGTCCCTGCACCAACATGGATAGTGTAGGTACAGCCGGAACTGGAAATTGTGCTGTGTAGTCCGACGGTCGTACATTCAGAATGCGTGAGCGCGATGCCCGATACTGTCGTGGTGGGCGTCGCGGTTGTGGCTTTGAGTTC
The DNA here is from genome assembly GCA_963719435.1 of uncultured Solirubrobacterales bacterium. Classification (GTDB taxonomy): domain Bacteria; phylum Actinomycetota; class Thermoleophilia; order Solirubrobacterales; family 70-9; genus VAYN01. The sequence continues at coordinate 180,008 of OY970384.1, forward strand.
GGTGCTTTCGCATTCGGTGGTTCCATAACTCGGATAGACGAACGCAAATCCGCCAGTTTCCACACTGTTTGTGAGGGTTATCGGGCTACTTTCCGATGTAAGGGTATCGGCGTTGGCAGGAGTCGAAGCTCCGGCTGCGAGCGACAACAGCGCCACGAGCACAATGATTAAAAGTTTGGAGCGGCCCATGCCTTAACCCTTTCTGTTTCGGGACGGTTCACGAAGGTTGGCATAGCGCCTTCGCCCAAGATTGTCGAGAAAGTCGATGCGCACATGGCACTCCGCCGAGCAGATTGGCAGCTGAAACGACTATTTGGCTGGGTATATCGATAGTGGTTTAGGCGAGCGCGCCCTTTGGCGCGCGTGGCTGACTACGCTGGAGAAGCTCCCGATCGGCCGCAGCGAGCGCGCTCGCGTGTTCTGGCATTTGGTCGCCTTCCTCAAATGAGAACATGCCGGGATGGGCTTCCTCACTCCAGCGCCGCCGCCGTTCGAGCTCGAGGAGTGGAAACGGCAGCCGCATCTGACGCGGATCAAGCCGCTGGTGCAGGACTGGGGTGAAAATGGGTTCGGCTCGCCCTCGGCGGTCTACCTGCTCTACGCCCTCAAGCTGCTCGTCTACGCGGGCGGAGCGCTGCTGGCGATCTCCACCACGCCGGGCCTCGGGGGCATCGGCGAGTTCGGCGACTGGTGGACGCAGCCAATCGTCTTCGAGAAGTTCGCGGTCTGGACCCTGCTGTGGGAGATCCTCGGGCTCGGCGCCGGCTCGATGCCGCTCAGCTTCCGCTTCCTGCCGCCGATCGGCGGGCCGCTCTACTGGCTGCGCCCCGGCACCGTGCGGCTGCCGCCGTGGCCGGACCGGATCCCCGGCACGCGCGGCAGCCGCCGCACCGCGCTCGACGTCGCCCTCTACGCCGGCGTCCTCGCCACCGGCATCTACCTGCTCTTCGCCACCGGGGTGGACGCGATCACGGTCGGCGTCACCACCAACTTCCCGGGGATCGAAATCGTCACCGTCTCGGCCGGTCACCTGCCACGGGAGGGGATCGTGCTGCTGCTCGGCCTGCTCGGACTGCTCGGGCTGCGCGACAAGGTCTCCTTCCTCGGCGCCCGCCCGGAGATCTACGGAACGATGCTGCTGATCGGCCTGTTCCCGATCGACCAGTGGATCGTCGCCTGGCAGTTCGTCTTCATCTTCATCTGGTGGGGCGCCGCCTCCTCGAAGCTGAACCGCCACTTCCCCTTCGTCGTCTCGGTGATGATCAGCAACGCGCCGCTGGTCGGACCGAAGGCGCTGAAACGCAAGCTCTGGCGTGACTATCCGGAGGACATGCGGCCCTCGCGGTTGGCCGCCGGCCTCGCCCACTTCGGCACCGTGCAGGAGTTCGGCTGGCCGCTGCTGCTGCTCACCGTGGACAACGACGTGGTGCGCACGATCGCCATCGTCGGCATGGTCCTCTTCCACCTCAACATCACCTCGATGTTCCCGCTGGCGGTCCCGCTCGAGTGGAACATCTTCATGATCTTCGGCACCCTCTTCCTCTTCGGCCACTACGGCGACGTGCCGCTCTCCTCGCTCGACGACCCGCTGCTGATCGCGCTCATCGCGCTCATCTGCCTCGGCCTGCCGGTGCTCGGCAACCTCCGCCCCGACAAGGTCTCCTTCCTGCCGTCGATGCGTTACTACGCCGGCAATTGGGCCACGACGCAGTGGCTGTTCCGCAAGGGCAGCGGCGCCGAAGGCCGACTCGACGAGCGGATGACGAAGCCGGCGCACGTGGTCGGCAAGCAGGTCGGTGAGATCTACGACCCGGAGACGGCCGACTTCCTGCTCAACAAGGGCCTCGCCTTCCGCTCGATGCATACGCACGGGCGGGCGCTGAACGCGCTGCTGCCGCACGCGGTCGACGACGTTGAGGCCTACGACGCGCGCGAGGGGGAGCTGATCTCCAACGTCGTCAACGGCTGGAACTTCGGCGACGGCCACTTCCACGGTCGCCAGCTGCTGGAGGCGGTGCAGGAACGCTGCGGCTTCGCGCCCGGGGAGGTGCGGGTGATCGCGCTGGAGTCCGAAGCGGTCGGCAGCGGGCGCCAGGCCTACGCGATCTACGACGCCGCGACCGGGCTGGTCGAGGAGGGATCGGTCGCGGTCGCCGACATGGTCGTGCGCCAGCCCTGGCTGGAGGAATCGTGGGACTTCCCGGTCGCGGTGTCGCGGCGGGTCGAGGCGAGCGAGCCGCCGGCGCCGGTCTCGTGAGCGCGGCGACGGTCGTCGGCTCCGGCCCCAACGGGCTGGCCTGCGCGGTGGCGCTGGCCCGGGCCGGGGTGAAGGTGACGGTGCTGGAGGCGGCGGAGACGATCGGCGGCGGCACCCGCAGCGCCGAGCTGACCGTGCCGGGGGTGATCCACGACGTCTGCTCGGCCGGGCACCCGATGGCGGCGACCTCGCCCTTCTTCCGCTCGCTGGGGCTGGAGCGGTACGGGCTCGAGTGGCGGCGGGCGGAGATCGACCTCGCCCACCCGCTCGACGACGGCAGCGCCGCGACGCTGGTCCGCTCGCTGGAGGAGACGGCGGCGGGGCTGGGTGAGGACGGGCGCGCCTGGCGGCGGCTTTTCGAGTCGCCGGCGACGCACTTCGAGACGCTCGGCGACGACATCCTGCAGCCGCTCCTGCACCTGCCCAGGCACCCGCTGCTGCTGGCCCGCTTCGGGCTGCCGGCGGCGGCGCCGGCGACCCTGCTCGCCCGGCGCTGGAAGACCGCCCGGGCGCGAGCCCTCTTCGGCGGCGTCGCCGCGCACTCGTTCAGCCCCCTGACCCAACCGCTGAGCGCATCGGTCGGGATGGCGATGATCGCCGCCGGTCACGCGGCCGGCTGGCCGGTGGCGGCCGGAGGGTCGCAGTCGATCGCCGACGCGCTGGCGGCGGTGCTGCGCGAGCACGGGGGGACGATCGAGACGGGAGTGCGGGTGCGCTCGCTGGGCGAGCTCGGCAGCCCCGACGCGACGATCTTCGACCTCTCCCCGCGCGCCGTCGCCGAGATCGCCGGCGACCGGCTCCCGGCCCGGACCGCCCGCGCCTACCGCCGCTACAAGTACGGACCCGCCGCCTTCAAGGTCGACCTCGCGGTCGAGGGCGGCGTGCCCTGGACGGCCGAGGCCTGCCGCCGCGCCGGCACGATCCACGCGACCGGCTCGCTGGAGGAAACCGTAGCCGCCGAGCGCGAGGTCAACCGCGGGCGGATGCCGGCGCGCCCCTTCGTCCTCGTCTGCCAGCAGTACCTGGCCGACCCCCAGCGCTCGGCCGGCGACGTCCATCCGATCTGGGCCTACGCCCACGTCCCCCACGGCTACGACGGCGACGGCGAGAAGGCGGTGCTCGACCAGATCGAACGCTTCGCCCCCGGCCTGCGCGAACGCATCGTCGCCACCGCGGTCCGCACCCCCGCCCAGTTCGAGGCCGAGAACCCCAACTACATCGGCGGCGACATCGTCTGCGGCGCCAACACCCCGCTGCAGATGGCGATCCGCCCCCGCCTCGCCCTCGATCCCTACGCAACCGGTGCCCCCGGCCTCTTCATCTGCTCCGCCGCCACCCCCCCCGGCGGCGGCGTGCACGGGATGGGCGGCTACAACGCCGCCCAAACGGTTCTGCGGCACCTCGGCTGAAGCAACCGCCGCGGAAGTGAACCTGGGCTCAAGTCGCCGCAAGGCGCAGATCGGTGCGCGGGCAGATTCCACCTCCAAGGATTTACAGCGGAATCGAGCTGCTGCCCGAGTTTTCGCACACCGATTCGACCGCGCGGCTTGGAATTTCTTGATCGGTTTCGAGCGATCGGCTAGGGGTGAACCGCGGGACGGGCGGGGTTCAAATCGAAAGGAACTCGAATGATGCGCAATCTCAAGATCCTAGGACTGATGCTGGTCGCCGTCGGAGCGCTGGCGGCAACCACCGCTTCCGCGGACGACTTCACCTCGGAAAACAAACCGACCCTCCTGACAGGAAACCAGGATCAAACTCATTTCTTCAAAACGACAGCGGCCACGGGCTTCTGCGAAACCATCAAATACACCGGCACATTGAACAAACTCGAAACCCAGGAAATGACACTGGAACCCGTTTACGAAAAATGCACGTGGGGTGGGTTCCCGACCGAAATCGATCTCAACGGCTGCGACTACATGTTCCGTATCGGGGCCGCGACAACCGGCACCACAGACATCGTCTGTCCTCCCGAAAAAGAAATCACAGTCACAGTCAACCCCTCGGCGATCAGATGCATCATCCACATAAAACCCCAGAATGGAATCGGGGTCGTGACTTACAAAAACAACAACGGTGCGGGACCGAATCGTGAAATCACAGCCGAACTGAAACTGGGAAAAATCGCGTACACGCACACAGCTGGAACCGGGATCGGAAAATGCACGAACGGGGCCGGTGCCGATGGCAGCATCGAAGGGGCCACCTTGATCACAGGCGAGGAAGACCCCGGGGGTGGGTCGATGAGCGGGATCTGGGTCGAATAGCTCTTCGTCCGGTCGATACGTCAGATCAGCGGGGCCGGAGGGCATCGGCCCCGCTGATCGAGTCCGCGCTGCCCATCTCCACGCCGCAACCCTGGGCCCGCAACCGCGTTGGAGGGAAGCCAATGCCTAATCCCCGGCAGACGTCGGGGAGCGGGGGAACCACGTTTTCGGGGCGAGCCCACCTTGCGGTGGGGGCGCAGGTCCTTCAGCGCCAGCCCGTCAGCTAACCCCGTCGGCCGACGAAGGAGGCTCGATGACGAACGCCCAAAGGGCGGCGCGGTTCGCCGCCATCTGCATGCTCCTGGCGGCCCTGGCCGTCGCTTCGGTCTGCGCGACCGGCAAGGCCTGGGCGCAACCGCCCGGCGGCATCTCGCCGGTCAGCGCCCAGGCAAGCTCCGTCCCCAGCGCCCCGCCCGGCCAGGCGGCGCTGGTGCGCGGGGAGGCGGTCGCGCCGCTCGACGCTCCGGCCGCGGTCAAACGCGTGATCGCCGCCGCCAACCGGATCCGCACCAAGCCCTATGTCTGGGGTGGTGGCCACGGTCGCTGGTGGGACCGCGGCTACGACTGCTCGGGGTCCGTCAGCTATGCGCTGCACGGCGCCGGCCTGATCGACAGCCCGCTCCCCTCCGGCCCGATGGAACGCTGGGGGAGTCCGGGGCCCGGTCGCTGGATAACGATCTACGCGAACGCGGGCCACGCGTTTGCGGTGATCGCCGGTCTGCGCTGGGACACCTCGGGGAACAGTCGCGGCACCGGGCCCCGTTGGCACGCCGAGATGGCCGACAGCAGTGGCTTCGTCGCCCGTCACCCACCGGGCTACTAGCCTCCTGACATGCTCGGGATCCAGAGGGGGAGGCTTTCGTTCGCGCTGGCGCTCGCCGGCGCGACGGTGGCGCTGGCCGTGGGCGCCGGCCCGGCCGGTGCCAGCGCCATTCCCTGGGGAGCCGGTTGCACCTCGCTGCCACCGTCGGGCATGCGGACCAGCTCGACTTGCGGCGCCAGCCTGGTCGGCGGGCGCGCTGTCGCCCCTGTCGATGCCCCGGCGGTGGTCAAGCGGGTGATCGCGGCGGCGAACCGCATCGACGAGAAGCCCTACGTCTGGGGAGGCGGGCACCTCGCCTGGCTCAGCCGCGGCTACGACTGCTCGGGCGCGGTCGGCTACGCGCTGCACGGCGCCGGCCTGCTCGACGCGACCATGGTCTCCGGGCAGCTGGCGGCCTGGGGGGAGGCCGGCGTCGGCCGCTGGATCACGGTCTACGCCAACCGCGAGCACGTCTACATGGTCGTCGCCGGCCTGCGCTTCGATACCCGCGATGCGCCCCGCGGCACCTTGGGGCCGCGCTGGCATCAGGCGAGCGTGGATCCAGCGCGTTTCGTCGCCAGGCACCCCGAAGGGCTCTAGAGCGCGAACTCGATATGTACACGTAGGAGTACCTGTGCATTTCTATATGTCTAAAATGGAGCAGTGCCGTCGCTCGACAGCGAAGATTTCGGCAACGACCTGCTCGCCGCGAAAGAGCGCGACCTGAAGCCGCTGCGAGAAGAGAGCGCCGACCAGCTCGATCTCGACTACGAGCAGACCGCCGCGCTCGAGGACTACCTGGACCTGGCCTGGTTCTCCGGCACCCGCTCCGGCCATGCCCAGATGCAGGCCCGTGCCACCGAGCCGGAACCCGATATCCGCGCCGTCGCGGTCGAGAGCCTCGAATCCGAATTCAAGGTCCTGATGGACGAGTCGGCCGAGACCCTCAACCTCACCGTCCCCAAAACGATCAGCATGTGGAACTTCCTCCACCAGGCCTGGATGGCCGGCAATCGCACCTGCGAGGCCGAGCTGATGGGCCTCTACCTCGAGCTCAAATCAGACGTCGCCGAGGAAGCGCTGAAGTGGCTCGAGGAAGAGGGCTAGAGACTGCGTTTCAGAGGGCGTTATTGCAGACTTTGAAGCCGTATTCGGCGGCGAGTTTGTCGACGGCGATGAAGGGATTTTTCGTCCCTTTCACGAGGCTGATCGGGTTTTCCTTCCCTTTCTCAGCGGCTTCTTCGATGCCTTCGACGATCGCCTGCACCTTCTCCTCGTCTCCGCTCGGCGCACCCAGCTCGGCCAGTTCTTCAGCCTCGACCTGAATCGGCGGCAGCCCCGCGACCAGCACCATCTTCCCTTCGCCATCTTCCGAAGACGTGGCTTTGGGGTGCTTCTGCAAATAGACTTTGAGCGCGGCTTCCTGCGCTTTGTCGGTCTTTTCGCAGACCGCGTCTCCCTGTTTTATGAACTCCGCCTTGGTCAGATCGGAGTTGGTCGTAATGGTTGGAGTCGAGCCGCCATCCGATGAGCTCGTGCTGTCGTCGCTGCTCCCGCAACCCGCCACGATCAGCGCGGTCAGCAGAGCTGCGGCTATCGCCGCTGAGAGAAAGAGGCGTGCTTTGAGCATCATCGAACCCGATCAGCTTTCCAGCGGAGGAACCTCGAACGGCGTCTGCTCGCATTTGGCGAGGCCGTATTTGCCGGCGAGTTCGCGCGCGTTGTTGAAGATGTCGTTCGTGGCGACGATCTTCTCCGGCGATGCAGTCGCTTTCTTGATCCAGGTTTCGTAGCTGCTGAGCATCGTTTCGACCTGGGTCTCCTTCTCGCTCGGCGCTTCCAGTTTGCCGATGCCCGTGGAAAGCGTTTCCGCCAAGTCGACCAGGATCGGGACGATGACCGCCTCTTCGCGCTTCAGCATGGCCGCGGGAGACAGTTTTTCGTCTTCGAGCTTGCCAAACGCTTTCAGCAGTTCCGCCTCGGTGAGCCGGTTGTTTTCCAAGCAGAGCGCATTCGCCTGCTTAGTGAATGCCTTCACGCTCAGACCATCGTCGTCGCTGCCGCCTCCGCAGCCAGCGACCAGCAAGCCCAAAATCACAGCCAAAACCACCCCTATGCCCAATCGACCCGACACGCTCTCTCCCTCTATTCGAATAACCCTGAGCAAAGACTAGCTGTTTGGGGCGGCAGATGCCACCGGGGGGAGAAGTCCCCCCGGTGGCCGCACTGGCTGCACTGTGGCTATTCCACGAAAATTCCGAGGTGCGTAGAGCCGCCGTCAATCTCGCCTGTAACCGACACGGTGCCGCTGAGAGACCCAGTGGTGCCGGAGCCGGTAGTGCATTTACCGATGCCGGTTCCTTCTGTATGACTGTATTTGATTTGTGCGTTGATGCCGAAGGACAGCCCAATTTCGCGTGTCGTGCCCGAACCCGTGTTGCTGTACGTGATAGTACTCAGACCAGTCTGAGAACCGATATGGAGGGTGCACTTGGTGTTTGTGAGGGTGATGGTGCTGCCACCGGGGCAAACGACATCCGCGGGACCGGTTGTACCGGCGCCGATGTTCAAGCGGAACTGGCATCCATTGGTGTCAATGGTGCAAGCGACCCCGATGCACGTACATTCGCTGTAGGTGGGAGTTACCAGCACGGAACTCGCACCGCTGGTCGCTGTACCGGAATTGGTATTTTTTTTACATTCGAACGACCCCGCTGTCGTTTTGAGGATATTGGTCATCCCTTGAGTGCCTGTGACAGTGGCGGAACTGCCAGTGGCGTTTTTAAAGATATCCGCGGCGACATGGGCGGCGGTCGCCGCGCCAAGCACGGCGAAGATCGCCAGGAAACTTCCAAGAGCCTTGAATTTGTTCATGATTTGACGCCTCCTATCGCTATCGATTGGCCAAATCGATAAAGCCCCACCAAGAGACAAGTCAAGGCGATCGCGTCTCAGCAAGGGCAGCCACTCCGCAGACCGTCGCGCTTGGCTCCGGCCGGCGGAACAACATTCCGCACGTGCCAATCTGCGCGGGACATCGATTCGCGCAGCAGCAGCGCGAAGACCGCCTCACCCCTACCGCTGCCCGCTCCCCTTCTTCCCCTTCCCGCCCTTCTTCCCCCCGCCCTGCTTCTTGCCCTTCTTGCAGGACGTCTTCACCACCGGGCGGGTGTCGTAGGGCCGGTTGTTCTGCCCGGTCAGCTTCACGTCTGCCCGCAGCTTCTCGGCGCAGAGGTTGCGGCTGTTGACCAGCAGGCCTCGTTTGCCGCCATAGAGGCTCAGGGTGAAGGTGGAGACCGGGGCGTCTGGGACCTGGTCGAAGGTGGTGCGGATGCGGGCGCCTTTGGCGTCGACCTTGCCGACCAAGATCACGTGGAACTGGCCCTTGAGGTCGGCGACCACGTCGGGCAGCAGTCGTTCGCCGCCGTTGGAGCGGAAGTAGACCGGGCCTTCGAGCGGCTCGTCGAGCAGCGGCGTGGTCGCCTTGGCGGTGCCGAGGATCGAGCCTTTGGGGCAGTTGTTTGCCGCGAACTGGACCCGGGTGCAGGGGTTCTGGATATGGGCGTTGTCGATGAACTCTGAGGGCGGCAGCTTGACCGTGGCCTTGCCGACGTTGGCATAGCCGGAGCCTTTGGGATAGGTGAGGACCGACTTCAGCGCCGGGTGGTCGTTGCGCTTGGTTCCGCCTTTGAGCGAGAGCTGCAGCTTGGGCTTGAAGGCCAGCTTCGAGCAGCCGCTTGCCTGGTAGGGCGCCGATGCCTGGGCCGGGGAGTCATCAGCGGGGCTGAAGAGGTCGGCGGCGGAGCCGAAGATCGAGACGTTGGTCGCCTTTTGCTCACAGCCGGTCGGGTTGAGGGTGAAGTTGTCGCGGTCGATGTAGACGCGGAGGTCTCTGAGCGCCAGCGGGATCCCCTTCAGGGTGTGGGGGATCGGGTCTGATTTGGAGCCGTCGACTTCGGCCAGGTAGGTGGTGGGGTTGACCCGCAGCGCCTGGCGCACGACCACGGTGCCGGCGTCGAAGGGCCCGGCCACCGCGGGGGTGATGGCGACGATCGAGAGCGGGTCACCGCCGAAGGGGCCGGCGAGGTAGACCGAGCCGGGGACGTAGGTGAGCGGGGAGCCGACGCCGGCGCCGCCGATCGTGCGCCCGACCTTGGAGCCCTGCGGGCAGCTGGGGGCGGCCAGCTCCTGGCGGCCGCTCTTTGACTTGGCGGCGGCGATCTCCGCCTCCCCGCACTTGGGGATGCCGGCGACCTTGCCGACCACGCCACTGGGCAAGACGGCGTCGAGGCGGGTGATCTCCTGTTCGCCGTCTGAGCGGTTCAGGTGCAGGTAGAAGGGCGAGTAGGCGCCGGCCTGGCTCGAGTCAGAGCCGGCCTGCATGGCCGGTTTGAAGGGCGGGGTGCCCTGCGGGCAGGGGCCGCCGCCGACGCCCTGGTCGATCGGGAAGGTCGAGGTCGAGGTGAGGATTTCGGGGAAGGCCCAGAGGCCGAAGTCCGCGGCGGTGGTGTAGGTGTTGCAGGTGGGCGGGGTCGCCAGCGGGGCGGGCTCGGTGGAGCGGAAATGGAAGCGCAGGTGGGAGAAGGGGAACTGGGGGATCTCGTGGCCCGGTTCGCCGAAGACGGTGGTGAGGCGGCCGGTTTTGAGGTCGGGCTCGACGCGGCCGGCCTGCTTGACCAGGAGGCCGAGGTCGCGGTCCCTTATGACCATGTAGATGGCGATCAGGGAGTTGAAGGGGTTCTCGTTCTGGGTGGCGGCGAAGACTTCGCCTTCGATCACCTCGCCGTCGAGCAGCGGGGTTTCGACTTCGACGTCGCCGAGCTTGGAGGCCTGCGGGCAGCCCTGGCCGGGCAGCGACTCGAGCGTCTCGGCCGCGTATTGGGCCGGGGAGCAGGCCTCGAGGCCCGCGGCGACGCCGGGGTTGACCGTCATCCCCTCCGGCAGGGTGACGGTGGTCTTCTTGATGTCAGAGAAGGCATAGCCTTCGAAGTCGAGCAGGCCGGGGTCTTCGATCCCGAGGTCGAAGTCGAGGCCGCTGGGGCTTTCGGTGCGCTCGCTGGTCGGGGTGGCCTGGGTGGCGGCTTCGAATTCCAGTTCGTCGCATTCGGTCGTTTCCAGGGCGCTCTCAGAGGCGCCGCTGACGTAGGTGTCGGGTTCCTCCCAGCTGTTGGCCCGGTAGGTGGTGTGCAGCGGGCCCTCGCAGGAGCGCGGCAGGGTGAGGAAGGCCTCCTCGGGGACCGCGGTCGGGCAGCTGACCGGGTTTTTGTTGCCCAGGCACTGGCCGCGCTGGGGGTTGTGGGCGGCCGAGGAGGGGTTGCCCCAGACCGTCAGTTCGGTCGAGCCGACCGGTTCGATGTCGGAGGTGTTCTGCAGGGTGGCGATCAGGTTGTGGGGGTAGGCGGGGTTGACTTTGATCAGCAGCGCGATCGGCACGTTTAGGAAGATGAAGCCGATCTTGGCCGCGACGCCGGGGGGCGGGGTGAGGTTGTAGGCGGCGGTGAGGTTGGTGCCGGGCTCCGGTTCTTCGAGCGATTCGCCAGGGGCGAGCACGCGCAGGACGCCGATCGCGGTGTCGTTGGGGCAGTGGCTGACCGGGAACTCGTTGCCTTCGACGAATTCCTTGACCAGGAAGTCGGCGTTGGAGCAGTGGGGGACGGCGTCGCGGTTGCCGACCAGGCCGGCGGGGAGTTCGACGATCAGGTTCTTGGGCGAGCCTTCGCCGATTTCGCGGCCGGGGTTTTTGGGGTCGGGCTTGGTCGAGAATTCGACCTTGGTCGTCATCTCCCAGGGGTGGGAGCCCGCTTCGGTGGCGGGGCTTTTGTCCTCTTCGGCGTAGGTGGTGTCAAAGCCGGTGATGTTGAAGGCGGCGGAGGCCTGGGAGGCCAGGGCCAGGGTGGTGAGAGCGGCGAGGGCCAGGGTGAGGATCAGGCGCTTTTTCATCGTCCCGCCCCCCGGTTGTTGTTGGCTCGCTGCTTGCTGGCCTGCTTGTTCTTGTTCGCCTTCTTGCCCTTCTTCACGCACTTCTTGCCCTTCAGGACCTTGCCCTTGGGGCACTTCTTCACGCACTTGTTGCCTTTGCGGACCTTGCCTTTGGGGCAGGTTTTCGGCACGAACTGATCGGGGGTGCCGAGGGCCGCGGAGGCGGGGGTCTGGGCGGGCGGGCCCGCCGGGGCGGCCCCGGGGCAGGGCGTGGGGTTGGTCGGGGTTTCACAGCCCGGTGGGGGCGGCGGCGGGACTGGCAGGCCGCCGAGGATGCGGGCGTCGTAGATGTCGACCTGGCCCGGATCCTGAGGAAGCAGGCTCGAGCCGGTGCGGATGAAGACGTCGTGCCCGTCGGGGCTCATGTCGGCCAGGGAGGAGTCGGTTTCATCGAGGCCCGAGGAGATCAGCGACAGGCAGCCGCCGGCTTTGGGCACGAAGAGCTCCGCACCCTGGGCTTCGCAGGCTTCCTGGCCAGAGGCCCGGGTCCACTCATAGACGTCGCCGGCTTTGTTCTTGTCAGAGGGCACCAGCGCTTCGAAGCTCTCGAAGAAGAGGTGGTTGGCGTCGGTGGTCAGGGCCCTTGGGGTGGCGAACTGGTTATAGCCGGCGGGGAGCTGGCCGGAGACGCGGCGGACCTCGCTGCTGTTGGTGCTGTCGAACGCCCGCCCTTCAGGCCGCGCCCCGGTCGGGTTGCAGGAGATGCAGGCGAGTTTGTCGGTCGCCAGGTCATAGAGGTAGACCTCGAGGGCTTTGCGGCCGTCGGCGACGTCGGTGTTGTCATAGCCGGTCGGGCTGCCGGCGGAGACGAAGACCAGGTGGGAGCCGTCGGCGGAGGCGCGCACGCCGTTGGCGATGGAGCTGATCCGAGCCTGGGCGAAGCCCTCGTGCGGGAAGCGCACGCTGAGGTCGCCCCCGAGCAGCGTCGCGTCCCCCCCGTAGAGAGTGGCGACAAGGCTGGTGGTCCCGCCCTCGCGCAGGTAGAGGTTCGGCGTCCCCGCTTTGCCTTCCCCGTTCAGCGCTTTGGTCGAGACGAAGTAGAGGCGGGAGGCGTCGTCGCTGAGCGCAACCGTGCCCTGGGAGCCTTCGGCGATCAAGGTGCTGGCGCCGGGTTCGCCGGCCAGGGCTTTGGCGCTGTCTACTTCGAACAGGTTTTCGCCGCTCGCGTAGAAACCTTTGCTGCCATCGGGGGTGGCGGCCTCATAGCGAGCATTGGTCGCCAGTAGGACGGTTTTGCCGGCCCCGGTCATGTCGCGCAGGTAGAGCGTCCTGATGCCCGAGGCGGTAGCCGACCAGAACACGCGACTGCCATCGACCGAAACAGTGTTTTTTACCGCGTTCTCCCTCGTTTCCCCTGGGATGCCATCGAACGTGCCTAGCGAGGTATTTCCTGCGGCGCTGCCGTTGGGCAGCACGCTGACCAGCTTCAGTTCCCCGCAACCGCCTTCGGGATCTTTGACGTGCATGTAGAGCTGAGACTGGCCGCCAGCCAGGGCTTTGTTGAGGAGTTTCCCGTTGGCACGAAAGACCGCGTGGGCTTCGTCGGCCGAGACCCCCTGCAGTTCGAGCTCATAGCCATCGGCGGCGACATTGGTCGGGAATGCCGTGGTCAGCGCTTCGTAGCTACCGGTCACGTTGTCGCGGCGATAGAGGTTGAGCGTGTCCGCCGGGGCGCATTCATCCAACGGCGGGTTGGTGTCGTGGATCAGCCAGCCGCTGCCGAGGTCCGGGGAGAAGGTCTTGTATTGGACGTCGTATTTGAAGGCGGGGACCAAGGTGAGGCTGTTGGATTCCCTGGCCGGAGAGATCGGCTGGGTTTCCCATCCCTTGCCTTCGATCCGGCTCGCCAGATACTCCGAGGTCCACGGCGCGCTTGCCGGGTTGGCGAAGGCGGTGACCGAGGAGAAGGCAAAGCGGCTGCCGTCGGTCGAGCTCTGTTCGAGGCGGGCGGGGTAGTTCAGGGTGCTGCCGAGGACCTTGATGTCGCCGCCGTTTTTGTCGACCGGGCTGACCATCTCATAGGCCCGGCAGTCGGGCAGGTGGGCGCCGGGACCGATGCGATCGGCGTCATTGGGGCAGGGCGGGATTTTGGGTTGGGGTGGGAAGGTCGTAAAGGACTGGACCGGCCCGAGCTCTTCGTCCACGAACGAGTCGCTGACAACGATCCGGTAGCGGTAGGCGGTGTTGGAGTCGAGATCCGGGAGGGTGACCGAACCCACTACGGGAACTTCGCCGGCACCGAAGTCGATAGGCGTCTCTGCGGCGTCGACATTCGGGGCTTTGCTCGCTTCGTCGAAGCCCGAGTCTTGGAACTGGGCCTCGGTGACATATTCGAAGTAACCGGTGGCGGGTATGCCAAGGGGGTTGATCGTCGCATTCAGAGTCGCGGAGTCGATATCGACTGCCGTGGCGAAGGTCTGCAGGATTTCAAAGGGGTTTTTGGTCGTCAGTTGACCTTCGACTTCGCCTTTGCCGTCGACATTGGTGGCGACGAGGCGGTAGCGGTAGTCGGTTTCGGGCAAGAGGCACTCGGGCTGCGGCGGATCGGTCGGCGTCGCGCAGCCGATCGCCGCTTCGGCGGGATGCAGCGAGAAGTCTGCGCCGATCGAGGCGCTCTCGGGCGTGGAGACCGTTTTAGGACTGGCGAAGCCACCTTCGTCTTCGAAGCTTTCCTCGGTGACGTAGTCGAAGTGGTAGGTGGTGGCTTTGCCCTCGGGGTTGACCTGGCCTTTGAGGGTGGCTTTGGTGTTGCCGACTACGGGCGCCAGGCAGCAGGGGAGGGGACCGGGGGGCGGGGCGGTGAGGTAGCGGACCTGATCTTCAAGGGTTTCTGCGGCGTAGACATCCCCCGGAACCACCGAACTCGCCCCCAGGCTCCTCGAGAAGGACTGGAGCGAGCCATAACCAAAGCGGTGCAAAATATTTCCGGCAGGATCGTACTCCGTGATTACCGGGCTTCCGTTGTCCCCTTCACTTGCAAAGAGGTGATCCGCCGAATCCACGGCAAGAGCATTCAAAAAGCGAACCACGCGGGTTTCAAACAAGTTTCCTGCTGAATCGTACTTTTCTACTTTGCCTTCAGCGCCACCGAACCCTATGTAAAAGCCCCCCGTCGAGTCGACGGCGAACGAGTTCTCCAGTGACGGTTCATCCAGAAGTACCAGCTGAGAGATAAATTCGCCGGACGGTTCGAAACTCTGGACTCGGACCGATTCGAATTCCTGGCCGCCGGATACGCCGGTGTCGGCTACCAGAAGCACTCCACCAGGGCCCGCCGCGGGCATGATGTTGTGGTTGAATTTTCCATCTCCGCCACTGGGCGCCCCGATGCCGCAGACATTGTTCGAGATTTTCGTACATATATCTTTGCCATTCGTTTTGTTCACGCCCCCGCCGAGCATCAGAACGAATGCGCCGGTGGGATCGAACTTCTGGACTCGGAAGTTGTCGCGTTCGCCAACGTAAAGATCGTGGAACGACGGACTCGCAGGATCGTTGTCGACCGCCAGGGTCAGTTCTCCGCTCGAAAGCTGCCCGGCGCCGGGTCCCGCTATCCCTTTGAAGCAGGTGACGGTGCAGGTCTGCAGCGCATTGGTTACACCGTCGGCTACCCCCCAGCCAAATGCGAAGAGGAAACTGCCCGCGGAATCGAAGACATCGATGCGACTGTTGCGCTTGTCGCCTACGTAGACCCGACCATTGGCGCTGTCCACAGCGAGTCCTTCGGGTCGTTCGCATTGACCTGCGCCCGACCCCGCACTACAAAGGGCAAAGTCGGCGGATGCGCTCGAACTGAGCACCAGAGTCAACGCACAACCAAGCATGAGCGCGCTCAGGCATCTAGAAAGCGTCCGCATCTTCTTCCCTCCCGGTAAGTAATCCCATTCCCCTGGCACGTCCCACCCCTTTCCGAGAGAGGTGTGGACGCCATCCAACACGGCGTATCTTATAGGAACCGACAATTATCTGTCAAGGACCCCTGAGAGGCCGGAGGGACTCCCCGGCCTCTCAGAGATCTAGACCTTGATCCGACACTAGGTCGGATCAGATAGCGCGGCTATTCGACGAAGATGCCTTCGTGATTGGCGCCAATCTCTCCTGTGGCACTAGCAGTGCCGGTGATGGTCCCGGTGGTGCTGGAACCGGTGGTGCATTTGCCAACCCCACTGCCTTCTGTATGGCTGTATTTGATCTGTTTTTCGATCGTGAACGAGAGGCCGACTTCTTTTGTCGTCCCGGCGCCTTTGTTGGAGTACGTCACGGTTCCAAGCCCGGTCTGGGAGCCGACGTGAATGGTGCACTTGGTGTTTGTAAGGGTGATCGTCGCGCTGCCGGGGCAGACGACATCCGCGGTGCCCGTTGTAGTCGTGATGTTCAGACGGAACTGGCATCCGTTCGTATCAATGGTGCAGGCAACCCCGATGCAGGTGCATTCGCTGTAGGCGGGAGTCACCAGAACCGAGCTGGAGCCGCTGGTAGCCGAACCGGTGTAAGTGGCTTTTTTGCATTCGGCCGAACCAGCTGTCGTGACGAATTTCGCCACAACTTCCTGGTTACCTGTAACGGTGGTCACAGCGCCCGAGGACGATTTGAACACGTCCGCGGAGGCCATCGAGGCCATCACGGCGCTAAGCGCGAGAACTGCGACGAGAGCAGTCCCCAGAACCTTGAGATTACGCATTTTCTGCCTTTCGATTGTTTCCTTGCCCGACGCCGGTGCCTGTGTTGCGGGCAGGCCTGCGCCGGAGCGTTGATCGCGTCGCACTTCCCTTGCCGACGCGCCTCCCCTTGGGAGATGGACAATCGATATCGAGCAAAACCGTGATCGGTCAAGGAAACTTGGATGTTCGAGACTGATCTGACCGCCCAGCTCCGGCGTGCCCTCTGTTTTCGCTGGAAATGGCGTGTGACAACTTTGCGCGCGTGCGGATTTGTGCGGGACAGCAAGTAGCGCGTCGCGCGGCTCCGCACCCGCAACAAACCACCGCGTTAGCCGACATCACGCCTTGGACGATTCTCGTCGAGGTCGTGTTTAGAACCGAATCAGCTGAGCATTAGAGAGGGCAGGGAACCGGGCGGGGACAAGCCATTGGAAGGAGAGGTAATGAACGCCTTGACTCTGAATTTGCGCCGGACGCTCGCTCTGGCGCTCCTTGCGCTGGCCGCACTGGCCATGACCGCTGCGGGAGCGCGGGCCGCCAACTACACGGCGCTCGGGGACTCCTACGCCGCCGGGCCGCTGATCCCGAATCCGGTCCTGCCGCTCGGGTGTCTCAAATCAGACCGCAACTACGCACATGTGGCCGCGCCGAGCATCGGCTTGACGCTGCGCGATGCCAGTTGCAGCGGCGCCAAGACCACGAACATGACCGGTCCGCAGAACGTCGACCCGGACGGGCCGAACCCGCCGCAGTTCAACTCGCTCGACGCGAGCACGACGGTGGTCTCGCTGACGATCGGCGGCAACGACATCGGCTTCTCCGAAGTTGCGGAAAGCTGCATCACCTACAACCCGTTCAGCTCGCCCTGCAAAAACAAATACGCCCCCGGCGGCAAAGACCAGCTGGCGGAACGGATCGAAGCGACGGCGCCGAAAGTGGCGGCGGTGCTGCAGGGCATCCACAGCCGTTCGCCGTCGGCGAAAATCTACGTCGTCAACTACCCGGCGATCTTCCCGGAGACCGGGAATGGCTGCTGGCCGCAGATGCCGATCAGCTTCACCGACGCGCCCTACCTGCGCGCCACGGAGCAGCGGCTGAACGCGATGCTGGCGACGCAGGCTGCCGCCAACGGGGCCACGCTCGTCGACTGGTACCAGGCGAGCATCGGCCACGACGCCTGCAAAGGCACCTCGACCCGCTGGGTCGAACCGTTGGTGCCGGGCAGCCTGGCGGCACCGATCCATCCCAATAAAGCGGGAATGGCCGGTGGCGCTGCCGCTCTGGTCGCGGCGGTGAAATAGTCGACTGATGCGAATCGCGAGCCTCGTCCCGTCGGCGACCGAGATGCTGTTCGCACTCGGTCTCGGCGGCGACGTGGTCGCGGTCACGCACGAGTGCGACTACCCGCCCGCGGCCAAGGAGCTGCCGCACCTGACCAGCACCGTCCTCCCCGAAGGACTCAGCGCCGGCGAGATCGATGCCGCCGTCAAGGCCGTCGTCGGCGAAGGCAAGGCTCTCTACGGACTCGACGAGGAGCTGCTGGCGGAGCTGGCGCCGGACCTGATCGTCACCCAGGCGGTCTGCGACGTCTGCGCCGTCTCCTTCGACGACGTAGTAGCGGTCGCGGCGCGGCTGCCGAGCCGGCCCCGGGTGCTGCAGCAGGACCCGGGTTCGCTCGGCGAGGTGTTGGAGGACGTGACCCGGCTCGGCGCGGCGGCCGGGATCGAGGCGCGCGCGGCGGAACTGCGCGGAGAACTCGAACGCCGGCTCGAGGCCGTCCGCACCGCGGTAGCCGGGGCGGCGCCACCGCGTGTCATCGCCCTCGAGTGGCTCGATCCACCGTTCGTCGGCGGCCACTGGATCCCGGAGATGATCGCGCTCGCCGGCGGGATCGACGTCGCCGGCACGGCGGGGGCGAAGTCGCCCGAGGTGACCTGGGAGGCCCTGGCCGAGCTCGACCCGGACCTGGTCGTGGCGATGCCCTGCGGCTGGTATCTCGAGGACTCCCGCGCCCAGGCACTGGAGCACCTAGCGCAGATCGAATCGCTCGCTCCCGAGCGGGTCTTCGCGGTCGACGCCGCCTCGACCTACTCGCGCCCGGGCCCGCGCCTGGTCGACGGCACCGAGCTGCTCGCCCACCTCTTCCATCCCCACCTGGTCGATCCGCCAAGCGGGATCGGCTTCGCCGAGCTGCCGACTCAGATCTCGCGCTCGTAGAACAGCATCGCCGGACCGTCGGGCGAGCCTTCGCGGTTGGTGAAGCCGAACTTCTCGTAGAGCGCCCGTGCCGCCGTGTCGGTCTCGCCGGTGTTGAGGTCGATGCCGCTGGCACCGGCCGCACGCGCGACGGCGATCGTCTGCTCGAGCAGGGCGCGGCCGATGCCCTGGCCGCGCAGCGGCGGCACCACGTAGAGCTCCTGCAGGTGGGCTTCCGGCCCGCCGGTCCAGATGCAGGTGCGAAAGCGGATCGCCGAGATCCCGTCCGGACCGCCGCCGGCGAGCAGCACCGTCATCTCCTCCGCCTCGAGCATCTTCCGCACGTAGCCGGTCAGCGCCTCGACCCCGGGCGTCGGTTCCGAGTACTCGGCGTTGAAGTCGTGCAGCAGCCGGGCGATGGCCGGCGCCTCCTCGGCGCCGGCGCGGCGGATCTCTACTCGGCGATCTCCCACCCGCCCAGTTTCCACGAGATCGCCTGCCGCCGGGCGCCGGGCGCGAGACCGCGCGCCTTATATAGAGCGCGAGGCGCTCTTAGGCGAAGCGCTGGACGAACTCGAGCGCGGTGTCGCAGACCTCGCGCCAGCCGCTGTCGATCGTCAGCGAGTGCCCGCGGTTCGGGACTTTCACGATCTCGGTCACGCTCTCCTTGTTCCGTTTCTGCTTCTTGTAGGAGGCGTTGGCGATCGCCCAGGGCACCGTGTGGTCCACCTCGCCGTCGACGATCAGCAGCGGTCCCCGCTCCGGGTTCGTCGTGTCGGCCTTCGCCTCGGTGAAGGGGTTGAGGTTGGCGTTGGCCATCTGCATCAGCGCCACCCCGGGCGCCGCCACGTGGTAAGTCTCATACAGCTGCCTGGCCTCCTCGTCGGAGAGCGCGTTGGCCCAGCCGTACTTGAACTGGTCGAGCGTGAGCGTCACCGCACGGCTCCGGTTGAGGGGGTTGGCGAGCACCGGTTTCGCGGACTTGAGGGCGGAGAGCGGCAGCGGCAGGACGCCGCGGAAGGGTCCGGGGTCGATCGCCACCGTGGCGGCGGAGAGGCCGTGGCCGGCGATGATCTGGGCCAGCAGGCCGCCGGTCGAGTGGCCGAGCACCGCCGGCTTCCTCTGCAGCTGCCCGATCACCTCGGCGGTGTGGTCGGCGATCTGCCCCAGCGTC
The DNA here is from genome assembly GCA_963719435.1 of uncultured Solirubrobacterales bacterium. Classification (GTDB taxonomy): domain Bacteria; phylum Actinomycetota; class Thermoleophilia; order Solirubrobacterales; family 70-9; genus VAYN01. The sequence continues at coordinate 199,347 of OY970384.1, forward strand.
TTCTTGGCGAACACATCTGGATTGGCCCGCGCCTGCTCGACGGTCTCCGGGTCGTCGGGCCAGACCGGGGTCAGCGCCGCGTAGCCGGCCTGCTCGAAGACGTCGGCCCAGTTGTTCCAGCTGCTGGGCAAGAGCCAGAGGCCGTGGATGAAGACGACCGGCGTCTTCCCGCTCGCGTTGGCCTGCTCGATCTGCCGCGACTCGTGCTCGGTGATCTTTCCCATCCTCGTGCCTTCCTCATCGTTCCTGCCTCGGACCGGCGGATCCCGGAGACCGATCATCGCAGCGGTGGATCGGAATCGAAAGGAATTCAAACCGCGGTGCCAGGTCTGGGCGCCGCCGGCGCACTATGGTTTGGCCGGTGAGCCAGTTGGGCCCATCCAGCTCCGCCCTCGACCTCGCCGCCGCCCTGCGGGCGCGCGAGCTCTCCGCCGTCGAGCTGCTCGAGGCCTGCCTGCAGGCGGTCGATGCGCGCAACCCGGAGCTGAACGCGATCGTCTGGCGCGACGACGAGACCGCTCGTGCAGCAGCCCGGGATGCCGACGCCCGCCTCGCCGCCGGCGACGACGACGCTCCCTTCCTCGGCGTGCCGATCCCGATCAAGGACCTGACCGCGGTCGCCGGCTGGCCGCTCACCTTCGGCTCCCACGGCGCCCCCGAGGGTCCGAGCGAGGAGAGCGAGCTGGTGGTCGAGTCGCTGCTCGCCGCCGGCTTCGTCCTCTGCGGTCGCACCAACACCCCCGAGTTCGGCCCGATCACCGTGGCCGAGAACAGCCGCTACGGCAACACCGTCAACCCCTGGGACCCCGGCCGCTCTTCGGGCGGCTCCTCCGGCGGCGCCTCGGCCGCGGTCGCCGGCGGCATGTTCCCGCTCGCCCACGCCAACGACGGCGGCGGCTCGATCCGCATCCCCGCCGCCTACTGCGGCCTGGTCGGCCTCAAGTCCAGCCGCGCCCGCGTGCCGCGGCGGGCGCAGGACTGGATGGGCGCGGTGGTCGAGGGCGCGGTCACCCGCACCATCGCCGACGCCGCCACGGTCCTCGACGCGGTCGCCGGTCCCGACCCACTCGCCTGGAACAACGCGATCCCGCCGGCGCGGCCGTTCGCCGATGAGCTCGCGGCGGAGCCGGGCCGGCTCCGGATCGGCCTGATGGCCGAGGCGCCGCTCGGCATCCCGACCGCGCCCGAGTGCGTCGCCGCCGCCCGCGACACGGCGGCGCTGCTGGCCGAGCTCGGCCACGAGGTCGAGGAGGTCGAGGTGCCGACCATCTCCGCCGAGCTGGTGCCCGCCTTCACGGTGATGGCGACCGCCGGCGTCGCCGCCTACGACGGCGTCGACTGGGACCGGGTCGAGCCCCACAACCGCCACAGCTACGAGGCGGCGACCAAGGAGATCAACGCCTACGACTATGTGGTCGCGGCGCAGACGCTGGAGCGGCTGTCGCGGCGGGAGGTCGCCCGCTGGGTCCGTGACTTCGACCTCCTCCTCACCCCCACCTCGGCGATCGTGCCGCCCCTCTCCGGCGCCGTGCTCGAGGCCCAGCACGCCGCCCCCGAGCAGGCGACCTTCGACGTCGTCGCCTCGGTCTCGTTCGCCGCCTACGGCAACATCACCGGCCTGCCGGCGCTCTCGCTGCCGCTCTACTGGAGCGAGGAGGGGCTGCCGATCGGGACGATGCTGACCGGCGCCCCCTTCGACGAGGCGACCCTGATCCGCCTCGGCGCCCAGCTGGAAGCGGCACGGCCCTGGGCCGAGCGCGTGCCGGCCGCCCTCAGCGCCTAGAGTCGGTAGTCGTGAGCCAGGAGAAGAAGCCGGTCAACTGGCGCGCGTGGATCGTCGGCGTCCTCGTCGCCCTGGTGGTCGTCGTCGCCCTGCAGAACTCGCAGAGCGTCGAGGTCGAAGTGCTCTTCGTCACCGTCGACGCGCCGTTGATCGTCACCCTCCTGGCCGCGGTCGCGGTCGGCGTCCTGATCGGCTACGTCGCCCCGCTGGTCCGCCGCCACCGGCGCGACGGGCGCCGTCAGGACAAGGCCGGCTGAGCCGGCTGCCGGTAGAGCCCCGCCGAGGGGATGCCGATGACCTCGCCCTGGAAGCGCTTGCGGGTCCCGTAGACCACCCAGGTGGTGTCGATTTCGCCGATGTCGAGGTCCAGCCGCAGCTCGTCCGCGTGCTCCTCGAGGTGCTCCATGTGGGTGAGGCCGGAGTCGTAGTCGCCGCGCAGCAGGCCTTCGGCGACGATCGGCTTCGAGGCGACGTCGACGATCTCGTCCCACTGGGAGAGGTCGACGTAGCCCTTGGTCGCCGGCACGATCCCCAGCGAGCGCGGCCGCTCGACCTCGCGGCGGCTGAGCAGGACCAGGTGCTTGGTCGGGTAGATGAAGGTGTCGACGACGAAGACCTCGGTCCAGTGCTTCTCGGTGATCTCGTGGACCAGCGGGTGGGCGCTGCACTGGACGAGGAAGGCGTCGTCGCGCCCGCGGATCGCCTCCAGCCCGTCGAAGAAGTCGGTGATCAGCTCGAATCCGAAGTCCTCGACTCCCTGGAACTCCGCGTAGCGCCGCACGGCCCGTTCGTGGCAGGTGCCCTCGGGGCCGAGGGTGACGAAGGTGATGGGGCGCTGTCCGCTGGTCGCCGTCATTTGATCCAAGGTAGTTGATTAAACTAGAGTGGTCAATCTCATGGGTGGGAGAGTCCTCGCAAGCGCACTGCTGGTCCTGTTCGCCATCGTGGGTGCGGGCTGCGGCGACAGCGCTCCGAGCGCCGAAACCGACCAGCAACAGCAGGCGGCGCTGGCGCGATACGAGAGCTACCTGGAGACGAACGCCGCCGGCCTGACGCGCCGGGTCAAGACCCTCCAGAAGACGATCGACGCCGGCGCGCTCTCCGGAACCGAAGGCGCTTACGTCTACGCGCGGATTCCCTATGGCCATGTCGACCCGGCCGCGCAGCTGCTGAAGCCGCTCGCCGGACGCATCGACGGGCTCGAAGAGGAGACGCTCCCCAGCGAATTCGGCGGCTTCCACGAGATCGAGAAATGGGTCTACTGGGAGCTGGAAACCGCCTCGATGGAGCCGGTGGTGAAACGACTGCGAGCCGACGTCGAAGAGCTGCAGAGGAAGATCGACGCGACCGAGTTCCAGCCGGCCGAAATCGTCACCGGCGCGACCGCGGTGCTTGGCCGGATCGTCGCCAACGACTTCCCCGGCAACACCGAGCGCTACGCCCACAGCGACCTGGTCGACACCGCCGCGAAACTGGAAGGGGTCGAAGCCGCCTTCGAGGGGATCAAGCCCTTGCTGGAGGAGGACGATCCCGAGCTGGCGAAGCAGATCGAAGCCCAGCTGCGCGAGGCCTTTGCGAAGGTGGGCGAGTACGGGACCTTCGCCCGGGAACGACACGAACGGACCGCGGGGATCGGGTTCATTCGCTACGACCAGGTCACCCAGGGCGACAAATGGCGGCTCTTCGCGCCGGTCAAAGTCCTCGTCGGCCTGTTCGGCGAAGCCGAGGACGAGCTCGACGCCAGCTAGGTAGAACTTTGGTCAACCAATCTTGACGTGAGTCATCTGGCTGACATAATCAACTTAGCTTGAGCATTACTCCAGTCAAAGAGAAGGCGGAGACGGCGAGGGGTCGCGCCGGTACTCAGGCACTCTCCCTGCTCGCGGTCCCGATCAACGTCGCCGTCCTGCAATCGCTGGCCGAGGGACCGAAGTCGCTGATGGATCTGCGACGAGATGCCGGCTCCTCACCACAGACGACGATGCGCGGCTACCTGCGCACCCTGACCGAGACAAGGATCGTGATCCGGCAGCGACAGAACGACTTCCCGGGCTCGCTCGACTTCGAGCTCTCCACGGTGGGCCAGGAACTGTGGGTGGTCGCCAGGGTTCTGGACGGCTGGCTGCGAACAGCGCCGAAGGAGCCGCTCGAGCTCGGCAGCCGCGCCGCGCAGAGCGCGGTCCGGGCGCTGGTCGAGGGCTGGGGCACGAGCATGATCCGCGCCCTCGCCGCGAAACCGCTCTCGCTGACCGAGCTGAACGGACTGATCAGCGGCATCAGCTACCCGTCGCTGGAGCGCCGGCTCGGAGCGATGCGGCTGGCCGGGCAGATCGAACGGACCTCGGGCGCGGGCCAGCGCACTCCCTACGCGGTGACCGAGTGGCTGCGCCACGCGATCGCGCCACTGGCCGCGGCGGCTCGCTGGGAGCGCGTCCACGCCGCGGCGCAGACGTCGGCGATCAGGCGGCTGGACATCGAGGCGGCGTTTCTGCTGGCGGTGCCGCTGCTCGAACTGCCGGCCGAGGTCTCGGGCTGCTGTCGATTCGCCGTCGAGATCCCCGGTGGCGAGGAGCAGCAGCTGGCCGGGGTCCTGGTCAAGACCCGGCAGGGCCGAGTGGTGTCCTGCGTGACCGGCGGCCACGGCCATGCCGACGCCTGGGCCTCCGGCTCGGCTCGCGCCTGGCTGCAGGCGATCATCGAGCAGGACACCGAGCAGCTCGAGCTCGGCGGCGATCACCAGCTCGCCCGGGCCCTGCTCGACAGCCTTCATGCCGAGCTGTTCGGGGCCGGGCGGCGAGAGAGGTTGAGGCAGTGACGATCCCAGCTTGGTGCCGACCGCTGATCGGCACCGCGGCGATGCTTCTCATCCTCGCCCTCGCCGGCTGCGGCTCAGGCGACAGCGGACCGAGCAAGAAGACCCTGCACGAACTGGCGGCGGCGAAATCGGAGTACCAGGCCCACCTGAAGGAGAACAGCGAAAAACTGACCCACTGGGCCGACACGATCGTGCTCAAAGTCGCAGAGGGCTCCGCCCCGAAGGCCGCGTCGCGCTACGCCGCTTCCCGCGTTCCCTATGGGCACGTCGACCCCGTGGCCGAGTTGCAGGGGGGCGAACCGCGGGGTTTCGCGCCGATCGAGAAGGCGATCTTCGGAGAAGAACGGACCGCCGGGATGACACCCACGGCACGGCAGCTGCGGATCGAAGTCGAAGCGCTGGAAAGGCGGATCGCGGCGGCACCGCTGCGGCCCGCCGAACTGCTCGAGGGAGCGAACGCCGTGCTGAGGAAGATCGTCGACGAGGAGATTCCCGCCAAGACCGAGCGCTTCTGCAAATGCAACCTGGTCGACGTCGCCGCGCAGCTGGAAGGCGTCGATGCCTCGTTCGAGGCGGTCGAGCCGATGCTGAAGGAAGAGAACCCGGAGCTGGCGGCCAAGATCGAGAAGCAGTTCGGGAAAGCATTCGCGGAGGTGGGTGAATACGGGATCCTGGCCCGGGAGCCGGAACAGTCGCGCCCACGTGAGCCGGGCATCGCCTTCGTCGTCTACAGCGAACTCTCGCCAGAAGCGATCCAGGAAGTCGCCGAGCCGATCGAGGCGCTGGCGCAGCTGCTCGTCGAAGCGGAAGACCAGCTCCCGGACTCTTGAATGGAGGCACGAGCAAGGGCCGGAACGCAAGCTCTGCGGCTGCTCGCAACGCCGGTGGACTTCCACGTCCTGCGGGTGCTTGCCGGCGGGCCCCACACCCTGATGGACCTGCGACGGGAAACCGGCTCGCCGCCGCAGACGACGATCCGGGGCCACCTCCGCGGGCTGGCGGCGACAGACGTGGTCACACGCCGGCAGCTGAACGCCTTCCCCGGCTCGGTCGACTTCGAGCTGCTGGCGCCCGGCGAGGAACTTTGGCAGGTGGCCGAGGTGCTCACCAGCTGGCTGCGGGCGGCGCCGGATCGCCCGCTGGCGCCGGGCAGCAAGGCGGCGCAGTCCGCGGTCAAGGCGCTGGTCGAGGGGTGGGAGACCAACATGGTGCGCGCGCTGGCGGCGAGACCGCTGTCGCTGACCGAGTTGAGCAGGCTGATCGGCGGCGTCAGCTACCCCTCGCTCGAACGGCGGCTCGGTGCCCTGGCCCTCGCCGGATTGATCGAACGCGTGCCGGAGCCCGGCCGTCGCAGTCCCTACGCCGCCAGCGAGTGGCTTCGGCGCGCGATCGGCCCGCTGGTGACGGCGGTGCGCTGGGAGCGGCGCAACGTGTCCGCGGAGGCCCCTCCGATCAAGCGACTCGATGCCGAGACGATGTTCCTCCTCACCCTGCCGCTGCTCGAGCTGCCGGCCGATCTGTCGGGGAGCTGCAGGCTCATGGTCGAGTTCAAGACCGCCAAAGGGCCGGCCTTGGCGGGAGTGTCGGCAGATGTACGAGCGGGGCGCATCGTGTCTTGCGCGACCGGTGCGTCGGGGCAGGCCGATGCCTGGGTCTCGGGTGCCACCGGTGCATGGCTGCGAGCCATGGCCGCCCAGGAACTCGAGGGCCTCGAGGTCGGCGGCGACGGACAGCTCGCCCGAGCGGTGCTGAGTGGTATCCACGATGCTCTGTTTCGGAACGTCGCTTGACTCTGGTGCATTGATCGGAGAGGATGCACCGATTGATCTTTTTCATAAAGATCAACAATCCACAATGTTTATGGGAGGAAGCATGAAGAAAGGGAAGACCCCTGTCGGTTTCCTGGCTGTGCTGGGAACCGCGATCATGGCGCTGGCGCTGATGGCACCGGCCGCTATGGCAAAAACGCCCGCTCCGGGCTACACCCAGTTCGCTGGCTGCCCAAGCGCCGAAGAGAAAGCCGGCATCACCGGTTGCCTCCGCGTCGACATCAAGAGCGGCAACTTCAAAATGGGCAGCAAGAACGTGCCGATCGAAAAACCGATGACTCTCAGCGGTGGCTACACCGAATTCGGTGCGTTCTCGTACAACTCCAAAGGCGGACTCACCAAAGTCAAACAGAAAGTCCCAGGCGGCGTCATCGGCCTGACCGGGCTCACCTGGCTGGCTGAATTCCTCGGCATCGAAGCGCTGACTCTCTACGCGACGACCGAACTGGCCGGCAACCCGCAGCCTCTCGCGGAACCCGCCTACCTGCCGATCAAAGTCCATCTCGAAAACTCGGCGCTGGGTAGCAACTGCTACGTAGGGTCGACCGCGACTCCGATCAGCCTGTTCATGACGACGGGGACCACCAGTCCTCCGCCGCCGAACACGCCGATCAGCGGTAAAGAAGCGGAATTCGTGTTCAACGAAACGACCGAAATCTACAAAGGCTCCAACGGAACCTTCGTCGATAACTCGTTCGCCGCTCCGGGCGCCAGTGGTTGCGTCCTGACCCTGTTCGGATTCATTCCGATCAGCATCAACGGTCTGGTCAACTCGCAGTCGGGCCTGCCTTCACCGGCCGGCAAAAATGAAACGAAACAGAACTTCGACCTGGAACTCGTTTCCGCGGCCAAAGTTTATCCGTAAGGATTTTCGTTTCAGAAGTTCAAAAGCCGGGGGCTCAGGCCCCCGGCTTTTTTTATGAAAACGCATCGATTTCGCTTTGAATACGTTATGGTCCCTGCATGGCTCGAGGGGGCTCGAGCTACCTAATCGACTAGGGAGGGAAATACATGTATTCACGCGTACGCGAACGCTTCGGCACCGCGGGCCTGATCGTGGCGGTCATCGCTCTGGTAGCTGCGCTTTCCGGAGGTGCCTACGCCGCAAGCGGCGGCCTGAGCGGCAAGCAGAAGAAGGAAGTAGAAAAGATCGCCAAGAAATACGCCGGTGCCCCCGGTGCCAAGGGCGACACGGGTGCCAAGGGCGACACGGGTGCCAAGGGCGACACGGGTGCCAAGGGCGACACGGGTGCGACCGGCGCCACGGGTGCCACCGGCGCCACTGGGCCGCAGGGCAAAGCCGGAAAAGACGGCGTAGACGGCGAAACCGGCTTCACCTCGGTACTGCCTCCCGAAAAAACGGAGACGGGCGCCTGGGTCTTCTCGCCGATTAGCGCAGGCGAGATTCCAGCAAACAACCAGGTTGAAACCACCATCTCCTTTGCGATCCCGCTGGCTGCCGACATCGCAGGCACGAACGTCCACTATCAGCAGGTTGGGTTCAACGGGACGCCCGGCGAAGACTGCCCAGGCAACGTGCAGGCGCCTGCAGCGAAAGCTGGCCACCTATGCCTGTATGCCGGCGCTATCGAAGGCGTAATCGAACCTGCCGCTAAACCGATCCTCAAATTGGATTCGGATTTCACTCTAGGGTCAGCAGTTGCGGGTGCGTCTACCGCGGGGGCTGCTTTGATCTTTGAAATGGAAGCTGGAGCCCGACTCCGGGGAAGTTGGGCAGTTACGGCTCCCTGACCCAACACACAAGCGCAATCAAGCCACCGTCCGGATAACCGATATCCGGACGGTGGCTTTTTTATGCGCTCGTCGAGTCCCCGTTCGACGACGATCGCGGAGAAATGCACTGCGCGGATGCGCGCGCGTGACTTTTCGCGGGCCTATCTAGAGCCGAAAAGCTTAGATAGGCAGATACCTACTGGGGTATTGCACCGTATTGCTTGACCCGATTAATCCGCACTCGTTATCCGTAGCACTATGCAAAACGAGTGAAAGGGTCAGCATGCGAGGTAGTTGGATAACTATTTGGAGTGTCGTACTCATCGTGGTGGGCTTGAATTCAGCAGCCGTTTCTGGAGCAGCTGAATTCAACTTCGAAAAAGCCCCCGTCACGCTAACAGGTAAACAAGGGACGGTCGGCGTTCTGAAAACGACAGCCGGATCGTCCGAATGCACGACGGCGAACTTCGCCGGAACAGCATCTGCGACTTCGGTCTCGTCGATCACGGTCGCCCCAACCTTCGGCGGATGCACCTGCATCGGGGTTACCTGCACGGTCGACGTTAACGAATGCACCTACCTGCTGAGCATCTCCGCCGAAACGACTGGCACGGTGGACGTCGTCTGTCCCGCAGGCAAAGAAATCACATTGACAAACTCGAAGTGCACGATTCACATTCCGGCCCAGACGGGGATCGGGACCGTCACCTATAAAGACATCGGTTCCGGATCGACACGGGAAATCGAACTGGGACTCAACCTGACGGGCATCCACTACGCCCACACAGAAGGGACCGGAATCGGCAAATGCACGACCGGCACCTCAACCAGCGGAACCCTGACCGGGGGGACGGCGACGATGACAGGGGAGGAAGACTCCGGGGGCGGACACGTGGGTGTCTCGACTGCACCGATACCTCCTCCCAAATTCACCTTCAACTTCGAAAAAGCCCCCGTCACGCTAACAGGTAAACAAGGGACGGTCGGCGTTCTGAAAACGACAGCCGGATCGTCCGAATGCACGACGGCGAACTTCGCCGGAACAGCATCTGCGACTTCGGTCTCGTCGATCACGGTCGCCCCAACCTTCGGCGGATGCACCTGCATCGGGGTTACCTGCACGGTCGACGTTAACGAATGCACCTACCTGCTGAGCATCTCCGCCGAAACGACTGGCACGGTGGACGTCGTCTGTCCCGCAGGCAAAGAAATCACATTGACAAACTCGAAGTGCACGATTCACATTCCGGCCCAGACGGGGATCGGGACCGTCACCTATAAAGACATCGGTTCCGGATCGACACGGGAAATCGAACTGGGACTCAACCTGACGGGCATCCACTACGCCCACACAGAAGGGACCGGAATCGGCAAATGCACGACCGGCACCTCAACCAGCGGAACCCTGACCGGGGGGACGGCGACGATGACAGGGGAGGAAGACTCCGGGGGCGGACACGTGGGTGTCTCGACTGCACCGATACCTCCTCCCAAATTCACCTTCAACTTCGAAAAAGCCCCCGTCACGCTAACAGGTAAACAAGGGACGGTCGGCGTTCTGAAAACGACAGCCGGATCGTCCGAATGCACGACGGCGAACTTCGCCGGAACAGCATCTGCGACTTCGGTCTCGTCGATCACGGTCGCCCCAACCTTCGGCGGATGCACCTGCATCGGGGTTACCTGCACGGTCGACGTTAACGAATGCACCTACCTGCTGAGCATCTCCGCCGAAACGACTGGCACGGTGGACGTCGTCTGTCCCGCAGGCAAAGAAATCACATTGACAAACTCGAAGTGCACGATTCACATTCCGGCCCAGACGGGGATCGGGACCGTCACCTATAAAGACATCGGTTCCGGATCGACACGGGAAATCGAACTGGGACTCAACCTGACGGGCATCCACTACGCCCACACAGAAGGGACCGGAATCGGCAAATGCACGACCGGCACCTCAACCAGCGGAACCCTGACCGGGGGGACGGCGACGATGACAGGGGAGGAAGACTCCGGGGGCGGGGGTCATCTCGGCGTATGGGCTGAATAGCTCAAGTACTTGGGCTACCGGAATGTTCACAGCGGGGGTCGGGGTTCCGGCTTCCGCTGTGCCATCTCTCGAGGTGCATTCGCGTGCAAGCTCGTTAAGATTGGCTAATCAGACTAGAAAGACTGAGCATAATCGCCTGTGGGACGCTGGTCATCGCGGCAGTGGTAAGTGGCTGTGGGGGAACGACGGGGGACGAGTCGGTTGAACTCGAAGGCCACGTCTACTCGGTCCGCGCCGAGACGACGGTGACGACGGGGGATCTCGATGAGGAGGAGTTCTTCGAACGGGCTACGCGGATGTGTCGGAATCGGCAGACGCTGGTGCTCAATCGGTTCGAGGACTTCAGGGACGAACAGGGGCCGAAGGTCAAGCCGAGCAGGCTGATCGCCGAAGCGTCACAGATGATGCTGCTGCCGGGGATCCAGTTCGTCTTCGACGATCTGCGGTTGATGGGGGCTCCGGAGGGGGATGAGGATCAGCTCGAGGAAGCGGTCGGGGCCTTTCAGTTCGCGGTCGAGAAGGGGCAGCGCAGCGAGGTCACCTCGGCGCGGCAGCTCGGCAACCTGTTCCGGGTCTTCAACAAGCTCGCCCGTGCCTATGGGCTCAACCAGTGCACGGTCGATCGCGGTCATTACGCGCCGGTTTGGGAAGCCGAAGGGCGCTAGCGCTCGACGCCGGCCCCATGCTTCAAAATAGGGGCATGGGCACCGCGCAGATACCCGACCCGACCGAGTCGGTCCGCCATCAGCTGCGGCCGCTGTTCGACCAGATCGTGATCAAGGAGCTGGACCAAGACCGGGTGCGGCGCTCCGGGCTGGTGGTTCCGCCGGGGACGCGCGAGCCTCCGCCGGAGCAGGGGATCGTGCTGGCGGTCGGGCCCGGGCTCGACTGGTGGGCGCAGGCCGGGGTCGAGATGCCGGTCCAGCCCGGCGATCACGTGGTCTTCCCCGCCGCTGCCGGCGCCTGGGTCGAGATCGACGAGGAGCGGCTGCTGGTCTGCCGGGTCACGCAGCTGCTCGGCGTGCTCGAGTCGGCCTCGCTCTCGCAGTAGCCCTAGAACGCCAGCTGCTTGCTGTCGACCTTGAAGCGCAGCATGCGCTCGTCGGCGGCGTGCATCAGGGCCTCGAAGTCGCGGCCGTCGTCGGGGAAGACGGCCCAGCCGACGGAGGCGCTGGGGACGGGGCCGGGGGCGTCGGATTCGTGCAGGCCGACGGCGGTGCGGATCGCTTCGGCCATGCGCTGGGCGCCCTCGCCGTGGGCCCCCGGGGCGATCACGGCGAACTCGTCGCCGCCGATGCGGGCGAGGGTGTCAGTCGAGCGGAGGATGTTGTGGGCGCGACGGGCGGCCTCGCGCAGGACCGCGTCGCCGACCTGGTGGCCGTGGCGGTCGTTGACGCCCTTGAAGTCGTCGAGGTCGAGGACCAGCAGCGCCAGTGGGCTTTCGTCGATGCCGCGGCGGCCGCGGGGATGGGTGCGGGCTTCGATCTCGCGGTGCAGTGTGGCGTCGAAGACGCGGCGGTTGCCGACCCCGGTCAGCGAGTCGCGGTTGGCGAAGTCGCGCTGGCGGGCCTCGGCGTCGACCAGGCGCTTTTTCAGCCCCACCATCACCCAGGTCGCCGCCAGGAAGCTCACCGCCAGGGCGAGGTAGCGGGGGACGAAGGCGTTGGCGGTCGCGTTCGGGTCGTAGAGCAGCGGCGTGCCGGCGACGAGGATCAGCTCGATCGCCAGCGGCCAGGCCCAGGGCGAGGGAAAGAAGAAGGCGGCGTAGAGCAGCGAGCAGACCAGGAAGGGTTCGATGTAGCTGAGCGAGCCGCCGGTGAGGAAGAGGGCGAGGCCGACCACCGGGATCGTCACCACCATGCCGAAGGCGAGCGCGTTCATGGAGGCTCGCTGCCAGGCGATCACCCCGGTGAGGCTGCCGAGGCCGTAGAGGAAGACGGCGGCGCTGACTCCCAATACCCACGGCAGGCCCTCGTGGACGGCGCCCGGGAGGAAGGCCGCGCCCGCCCCGATCAGCGCGCCGACGATCCAGAGGAAGCCCGAGATCCGCCCCATGCGGGCACGCTCGCCGGGCGCTTCGGCGGAGGGGCGGAAATCGGTGGGGCTGTCCGCTGCGGTTCTCGTCACGGTCGCTCCATTGATCGGCGACCGGACGAGAACCTTGACTAATTGGACTTTCGTTGCGCTGAGGCGGGCGAACCGGTCAGCTGGCCTCGGAGTACGCCGGCTCCGGCGAGGTCGGGTCCTGTCCGCCCTCCGGCGCCGGCATCCCGTGCGCCCCGGCCGGCGCGACGTCGCGCAGAACGAAGACGGCGATCGCCACCGCCACTGCGGCAAGGCCGGCACCGATCAGGTACGCCACGTGGTAACCGGAGGTCAGTGCCTGGGCGTTGGAGACGCCGTCGTCGAGCAGGCTCTGGGTGCGCTCGGTCGAGAGCGTCGCCAGCACCGCCAGCCCGATCGCCCCGCCCACCTGCATGCTGGTGTTGACCAGGCCGGAGGCAAGGCCGGAGTCCTCCGGGGTCGCGCCCGACATCGCCAGGGTCATGATCGCCGGGAAGGCCGAGCCCATGCCGACCCCGATCAGCAGGAAGGGCGGCAGCAGGTCGGTCAGGTAGTTGCCGTCGACCGGGGTGCGGGCGAACAGCAGCAGCGCGATCACGGTCAGGCAGACGCCGGGGATCAGCGTCCGCCGCGGCCCGAAGCGCATGATCAGCTTTTCCGAGAAGCCGAGCGAGAGCGTCCCCATGACGATCGTCGTCGGCAGGAAGGCCAGCCCGACGTCGAGGGCGCTGTAGCCGAGCACCCGCTGCAAGTAGAGGGCGCCGAGGAAGAACATCCCGAACATGCCGGCGACCAGCAGCGCCTGCAGCACGTTCGCCCCGGCGACGTTGCGGGAGCGGAACAGGCGCAGCGGCATCAGCGGGTTGGCGATCGTCGCCTGGCGGTGGATGAAGAGCGCCAGCAGCGCCGCCGAGACCGCGCTCAGGGCCAGCGTTTTGGTGTCGACCCAGCCCCACTCGGTGATCTGCAGGATCGTGAACACGCCGATCATCAGCGAGAGGGTGATCATCGCCGCGCCGGGGAAGTCGGCCCCCTCGTGCAGCCCGATGCCCTCGCGGCTCGGCACCAGCCGCAGCGCCAGGAAGGCGACGAGGATGCCGATCGGCAGGTTGATGATGAAGATCCAGTGCCAGCTGATCGCCTCGGTGAGGACGCCGCCGGCGAGCAGCCCGATCGAGCCGCCGGCGGAGGCGACGAAGCCGAAGACGCCGATCGCTTTCGCCTGCGCCGCCGGCTGCGGGAACATCGTCACGATCATCCCCAGGATCACGGCCGAGGCGAGCGCCCCGCCGATCCCCTGCACGAAGCGGGCGCCGATCAGCATCTCCTGGTTGACCGAGGCGGCGCAGACCAGCGAGGCGGCGGTGAAGACGGTGAGGCCGACGAGGAAGACGCGGCGCTGGCCGATCAGGTCGCCGATCCGCCCGGCCAGCAGCAGCAGGCCGCCGAAGGGGATCATGTAGGCGTTGACGACCCAGGCGAGCTTGCTCTGGGAGAAGCCGAGGTCGTCCTGGATCGTCGGCAGGGCGACGTTGACGATGGTCGCGTCGAGGACGATCATCAGCATCCCCGCGCAGAGCACGTAGAGGGCGACCCAGCGGGTGCGGTCCTCCTCGGCGGGCGCCGCGGCTGCGTTGTCTGGGGAAATGGCGGTGTCGGGGGAATTCACTGTGCCTCCTGCCTTCGGGGGATCCTGACCAGGGGTGGTCGTAGGTAGTGACTGGGCGGCGGGGCGGAAACTCATCGCCCGCTCTGTCAATCCAGGCGGTCCGGCAAGCCGAAGCGGTCGAAAACCGACTGGACTCGCTGCGGGTCGGCAGCGCGGTCGGGCCAGCGAGAATAGCCGTCCGGGGTGTCGGCGGGTCGGACGACGAATGCGGTCACTTCTTTGATCCGCTCGCCCTCCAGGGTGAGGACGTCGAGTGAGAAGGGGATATGGGCGCGCTCGGCCTCGATCCAGGTGTAGGTGCCGACCGCGAGCTGGCCGTTGGCGCGGCCGGGGCGGTGGCGCCAGCGCCACTCGCCGGAGAGCGGGCCGTTGCGGAGGAAGACCTCGATCTCGGCCAGGCCGGCGTACCAGCTGGCCAGCGGCGGCATCGACCAGGCGGCGTCCTCCGCGGCCAGCATCGAGACGACGCGGTTGACGTCGCCGCGGCGCATCGCCTCCATGTAGTCCTCAACGATCTCGCGCATGCGGGCGTCGCCGAGCTGGCGCAGGGTGACCTGCTGGCTCTGGGCGGGCAGGCGCTCGTCGACCGTCTTGCGGGCGCGCTGCAGGGCACTGTTGACGGAGGGGACCGAGGTCTCCAGCGTCTCCCCCACCTCCTTGGCGGAGAAGCCGAGCACCTCGCGCAGGATCAGCACCGCGCGCTGGCGCGCCGGCAGCTCCTGCAGCGCGGCGACGAAGGCGAGCTCGACCGCCTCGCGCTGCTCGTAGCGGGCGTCCGGGGCGGCGCGGCCGTCGGGCACCGCGAGCGCCTCGTCCGGGTAGGGCTCGAGCCAGACCTGCTCGGCGACCGGCTGGCCCGGCGGCTGGTTCGGGTCGGCCGCCGGCGCGTACTCGGCCGGCAGCACCCGCTTCTTGCGGCGGGCGACGATGTCGAGGCTGGCGTTGGTGGCGATCCGGTAGAGCCAGGCGCGCAGGGCGGCGCGGTCGCGGACGCCGTCGAGCCCGCGCCAGACCCGCAGCAGAGCGTCCTGGAGCGCGTCCTCGGCGTCGTGCAGGGAGCCGAGCATGCGGTAGCAGTGGGCGTGCAGCTCACGCCGGTAGGGCTCGAGCAGCTGCTCGAAGGCGCCCTCGTCACCGGCCCGGGCGGCGTCGAGCAGGGCGGCCTCGGTCACGCGGCGGGGCTCTCCCCAGCCGGGGCATCGGGGGCGCCGTCATCGCCACCCTCGCCGTCGAAGTACGGAACGCCGCTGCTGCGGCGAACCATCACGTCAGCTGCGGGGTCGCCGGTCCAGATCCCGATCTTGTCGCTGTCGGGATAGACGGTCGCGGTCGGGTGGACCACGGTCGAGAACATGAGGACGCGCGCCGTCTCCTCGCTCTCGTTGCGGACCCCGTGGGCGCCCTCCGGACCGCGCGGGAAGGCGACCACGTCCCAGGGCTCGAGCAGCTCGCTGCCCTCGGGGTGGCGCAGCGTCGGCCGGCCCGCCAGCACCAGCAGCCACTCCTCCTCGCCGACCTCGTAGTGGTACGGGCAGACCGCCTGGCCCGGCGGCAGCTCGTAGACGCTGATCCCGGACTCGCTGGCGCCGAGCAGCTTGCCGAGCCGGACCTGGCCGGAGCGAAAGCCCTCCGGATCCTCGCCGTCGTACTCGAACCGGGGCGAGCCGATGTTGATCCGCTTCATGGGCTCGAAGCTAGCAATGCCGCGGCGCGGCGCGGTCCTATGATCGGCGGATGCGCGCGGCGGTCCTGCACGAGTACGGCGAGCCCGAGGTGCTGGCGATCGAGGAGATGCCGGCGCCGGAGCCGATCCCGACCGAGGTCCAGGTGCGGGTCCACGCCGCCGGGATCAACCCGGTCGACCTCAAGACCCGCGCCGGCGCGGGCGTCGCCGGGGTACTCGGCGAGCCGCCGGTCGTGCTCGGCTGGGACGTCGCCGGCGTCGTCACCAAGGTCGGAGGCGGGGTCACCCGCTTCCGGGTCGGCGACGAGGTCTTCGGGATGCCCTGGTTCCCGCGCCGGGCCGGCGCCTACGCCGAGTACGTGACGGCGCCCTCGCGCCACTTCGCCGCCAAGCCGCACCCGCTCTCCTTCGAGGAGGCGGCGGCGCTGCCGCTGGCCGGCCTCACCGCCTGGCAGATCGTCGTCGACACGATCGCGCTCGAGAACGGCGCCGACCTGCTGATCCACGGGGCCGCCGGCGGGGTCGGGCACCTGGCGGTGCAGATCGCCAAGGCGCGGGGCGCCAGCGTGATCGCCAGCGCCCGCGCCGAGCAGCACGGCTGGCTGCGCGAGCTCGGCGCCGAGGCGACGATCGACTACGAGAGCCAGCGCTTCGAGGACCTGGTCGGCGACCTCGACGCGGTCATCGACTTCCCCGGCAGCTACGGCGAGCGCTCGCTGCCGACACTGCGGCCGGGCGGGATCCTCGTCTCCGTCCCCAGCGGCGCCTCCGAGGGCCTGGTCGCCAGGGCGAAGGAGGGCAGCCGCCGCGCCACCGGCTTCCTGGTCGAGCCCGACCCGGTCGGCCTCGACGGCCTCTCGCACCTGATCGAGAACGGCCAGCTGCAGGTCAAGGTGGACCGCGCCTTCGACCTCGACGACGTCGTCGCCGCGCACCGTGCGGCTGCCGAGCACCACGGTGGCGGCAAGATCGTGCTGCGGCTGGCCTAGTCGCGGCGCAGCGCCAGCCAGACGATCAGCGCCACCACGACGGAGGCGAGCACCGACAGCACCACCAGCTGCGTTCGCAGTTCACCACTCGGGCCGAAGACGGCGAGGACGCCGGCCAGGGTCGAGAGCACGGCGATGCCGGAACCGTAGACCTGGAGGTTGGTCAGCGACCTCGCCTGGCGGTCTTCCAGGGCGCGGTGGCGCTGGTCGCTGTAGGTGGCGAGGTCGCCCTCGAGGTCGGTGAAGAGCCGCTCGGTGCCGAGCTCGCTGCGGAGCCGGGTGACGAGGCGCTGGGGGACGTCGACGCCGGGTGAGAGCTGCGACCACCAGGCGACGTTGCGGAAGGAGAGCCAGTTGCGGTAGAGGTCTTCGACCGCGGGCTGCAGCGGGTCATCGCCCATGTCGGCCAGTTCGCGCTGGAAGCTTTCGAGGCCGCCGTGCTGGAGCAGCCCGCAGACGATGCTCTCGCCCCAGTAGGAGCGCAGGTTGCGAGCGAAGCCGGTGTCGATCTCCTGGCCGAGGGTGAAGGCGGTGCAGCGCCCCAGCGCCAGGCCGACCGTCGGGCCCATCCGGATCGTCTGCTCCTCCTCGCGCTGGCGGTCCGGTCCGGAGCCGTTCGGCTGCCGCACCTGTGGCTGCCGTTTGGTCAGCGCCCGCCGCCACTCGTGCTGGATCTCGAGGTCTTCGGATTCGGAGCGGTCCTCGGCCATCAGCACGGTGTACGCGCTGCGCTCGATGTCGGGATGCGGGTCGCCGAACAGCTCCTCGACCAAGGCGAGGATGGGCCGGCGGCCGCGCAGCAGCACCTCCTCTTCCCCGCGCTGCAGCGTCAGGCGCGGCTTGTTCACCTCGGAGGTGCGGAACGGGATTCCCAGCTTCGCCGCCCACTGCAGCGTGTCGGGAGCATTCGGATCGTCTGCGGGCAGCAGCGAGAGGTGGATCAGGCCGAAGGTGCTGCTCGGTCGCAGCGGCGTGGTCAAGCGCTCCAGCAGCTCGACTCGGGCCCACCGGGGAGGCTGCCGGTCGTCGTCGGCGACGGTCAGGTAGAGGTCGGCGGGGCAGCACATCAACCGCTGGCCGCGCCCCTCCTTGGGCGGGAAGAGCAGGCGTTGGACGTGGGAGCTGAAGTAGGAGCGATCGGGCTCGGGCAGGCGCTTGTGGGGCCGGACCGGGAACGCGGTGTGAGCATCCTTCTCCAGCCCGTGTGGCGAGGCTCCCACGGCGTCGTTCCAGTCATGCCAGCAGAGCTCGCCCGCCTGGGAGTCGGCCGAGTTCAGCCGCACCACGATCAGCGCCAGCGCATCGCATTCGAGTCCCGCCACTCAGCGGATTTCGTCAACTCAGACAGGTTCCTTTAGTGGTGGGATTCAACGGCCGCGGCGGCCGAAGCTGTGGCCGGGCGGGACGACGGCACGGAGCTCGGCGACGGCCAGCTCGCGGGCCTGACGGGTGGGCGGAGCCTGACGAGGGGGGGCCGGGGTGCTCTTCTTGCGTTCCAGCTCCCCGACCGCGGCGACGAGGACATTGATGGTGCCTTCGCGGCGCTCGAGGCGCCCCCGGGCGCGGATCAAGATGGCGGTGCGGACGAGGGCGCGGTGACGCTCGTAGACGGGCGGGGGCACGACCAGGTTGACGGTGCCGCGCTCGTCTTCCAGCAGCACGAAGACGACGCCCTTGGCGGTGCCGGGGCGCTGGCGGGCGACGACCATGCCGCCGACCTCGACCTCGCTGCCGTCGTCGACCCGCTCCAGGTCGCTGCTGCGCAGCAGCTCCGGGGGCAGGTCGGGGCGCATCAGCCGCAGCGGGTGCTCGCCGAGGGCGATCCCGACCGAGCGGTAGTCGGCGATCATCCGCTCCCACTCGCCCAGCCGTGCCAGCGCGGGCGCGGGCGGCGGCTCGATCGGCAGCGCCAGCTGGGTGCCGCCGCCGGTGGTGCGAGCGGCCGCGGCGACGCCCACCTGCCAGAGGGCGGGGCGCCGTTCGCCGCCCCCCTCGGCCGGGATTCCGTCCAGCGCCCCGGCCCAGGCCAGCCGTTCCAGGCTCGCCAGCCCGACCCCGCAGCGCGAGGCCAGCTCCGCCACCCCGCGGTACGGCCCCCCGCGTTCGCGCTCGGCCACCAGCGCCTCCATCTCCTCCTTGCGCACCCCCTTCACGTAGCCGAGGCCGATCCGCACCCGGTACCCGCCCCGCACCGCGTCGGCGCCCTCGCGGCGGGGGGATTCGACGTGGCAGGCGACGCGGCTGCGGTTGGCGTCGGGCCGGACGATCAGCTGGCCGCTGCGGCGCGCCTCCTGGACCAGCGCGTCGGGGGGGTAGAAGCCCATCGGCTGCTCGTTCAGCAGCGCGCAGAGGAACTCGGGGTGGCGGTGGACCCGCAGCCAGGTCGACTGGTAGGCGAGCAGGCCGAAGGCCGCCGAGTGCGCTTTCGGGAAGCCGAAGCCGGAGAAGCCCTGGATCTTCTGCCAGATCTGCTCGGCCAGCTCGAGCGGGACCTCCTTCGCGCCGACGGCGCCGACGAGGAAGCGGTCGTGGTGCTCCTCGATCGCCGCCTCGGAGCGCTTGCGGCTCATCGCCCGCCGCAGCCCCTCCGCTTCCGCCGCGGAGAAGTCGGCCAGGTCCCGCGCCACCTCCAGCACCTGCTCCTGGTAGACGATCGTGCCCAGGGTGTCGGCCAGCGCCCGTTCCAGGAGCGGGTGCTCGTAGGGAATCTGGAAGCCCTCGGGGTCCTCGCGCTGGCGCTGCCGTCTCTCTATATAGGGGTGGACGGCGCCGCCCTGGATCGGGCCCGGCCGCACCAGCGCCACCTGCACCGTCAGGTCGTCGAGGTTTTCCGGCCGCGTGCGCGGCAGCATCTGCATCTGCGCCCGGCTCTCGATCTGGAAGACGCCGGTGGTCTCGGCGGCGTGGATCGCTTCGTAGACCTCCGGATCGTCGAAGTCGAGCCGCGAGAGGTCGAGGTGCTCGCCCCGCGTCTGCGCCAGTTCGTCGATGCAGCGCTCGACCGCCGAGAGCATCCCCAGCCCCAGCAGGTCGATCTTCAGCAGCCCGGCGTCGGCGCAGGAGTCCTTGTCCCACTGGACGATCTGCCGGCCCGCCATCGCCGTCGGCACGATCGGGCAGACGTCGACCAGCGGCTCGGTCGAGATCACCATCCCGCCCGAGTGCTGGGAGGCGTTGCGCGGCAGTCCCATCGCCTCGTCGCTGAGGCGCAGCAGCTCCTGCCACTCGTGTGAGCGAGCGCGGTCCGAGCCAAGCGCGGCGGCGACGTCCTTCTCCATCTCCCCCGCCGACTCGTGGAAGCCGACCGTCCCCGCGACCGCCTCGATCTCCTGCGGCCACAGGCCCAGCGCCTTGCCGAGGTCGCGCACGATCCCGCGCGGGCGGTAGGTGGGAAAGGCGGCGACCAGGGCGGAGCGGTCGGCCCCGTAGCGCTCGTGCACGCGCGGGATCAGCACCTCGCGGATGTCACGGGGGAAGTCGAGGTCGATGTCCGGCACCGCCTCGACTTCGTCATTGAGGAAGCGGCCGGCGAAGAGTCGGTTCTCGACCGGGTCGATGTGGGAGAGGCCGGTCAGGTAGCAGACGATCGAGCTGACGCTGGAGCCGCGCCCGCGCCCCGGCGGCAGCAGCGCCCGGGCGGAGGAGGAGCCGCGCACCTCCTCGGCGACGTCGCGCGCCAGCTCCAGCAGGTCGCGGTGGAGGAGGAAGAAGCCGGAGAGGCCGAGGCCGCGGATCGTCCCCAGCTCCTCTTCCAGGCGGGCTTCCGCCTGGCGGCGATCGCCCGGCTTCGAGTAGCGCTCGGCCAACAGCGGCCGGCAGACGGCGGCGAGCTCGCGGTCGGCGTCGGGGTCGCCTTCACGCGGGTAGCGGTAGCCGAGCTGCCGGGTCAGGTCGAACCGGAGGCGCTCGGCCAGGCGCAGGGTCTCGGCCACCGCCTCGGGGTGGGCGGCGAAGCGCGCCGCCATCTCGGCCGGGGGGCAGAGGACGGAGCTCGAGTTGCCGCGGCGGTGGGACTCGGACTCGGCCAGCGTTTCCCCCCGCCCGACCGCGACGAAGGCGTCCTGGAGGTGGGCGCGGGCGCGGTGGTGGGAATGGACGTTGCCGGTCGCCACGCAGGGGACGCCGAGGCGGGAGGCGAGCTGCGCCAGCCAGCGGTTGCGCGCGTGGTCGTGGCGCCAGAAGGGCCGCTGCAGCTCGACCCGGAAGCGCTCGCGCCCGAAGGCGGCGAGGAGGCGGCGGGCGAGGCGCTCGCCGCGGGCCGGGTCGCCGCGCGCCCAGGCGCCGGCCAGCGCCCCGTCGCGGGCGCAGCCGGAGAGGCAGACGAGCCCGGCGGCGTGCTGCTCCAACTGCTCCAGCGTCGCCCACGGTCGTTCCGCCCGGCGCGCCGTGTTGTCGCGGGTGTGGGCGTGGGCCGCGGTCAGCAGCCGGCAGAGGTTGCGGTAGCCCTCGCCGTCTTCGACCAGCAGGGTGAGGTGGGCGAGGTCGAGCGCCCCGCCGACCGGCGCGGCGGGCGTGGTCTCCGCCAGGGCCGACACAGTCAACTCGGCACCGACGATCGGTCGCACCCCGAGCCCCTTGCAGGCGACCGCGAACTCCATCGAGCCCCAGACGCCGTCGTGGTCGGTGAGGGCGAGGGCGGGATAGCCGTGGGCGTGCGCGGCGCCGGCCAGCTCCGTCGGGGTCGAGGCCCCGTCGAGGAAGGAGAAGGCCGAGTGCGCGTGCAGCTCTATATAAGGAGCGCCCGCGTCCATCAGGCGCGCTGCCGGTACCAACTGCCGCTCTCCGCACAGCGGAAGACGACCGCGGCGCGGCCGTCGGCCAGGGCCAGCTCGAAGTAGTGGCGGCGCAGCGGCTGCGGCGTCCACCAACGGTCGCCGACCAGCCACTCCTCGCGCGCCGCCTCGACCGCCACCCCGTCGACCGCACAGGGGGCGCCACCGGCGGCGATCTCGACCCGCGCCGGCTTCGGGGCATAGAGGCGGCGCAGGCCAGGAGTCATCGCGCGCCCGTCTAGAGCTCCGGGAAGGGAGTCAGCAGCGCCCAGCGCTCGGGCACCCGCGAGGCGGAGTCGACCGGCAGCACCTTCAGCAGCGCCTCGGCGCCCTGGACCGCCCGCACCTCGCGCACCGCGGCGCCGAGCCGGCGCCGTCGCGGCTCCGCCCCGCCGACCTCGAGCTCGACCTGGTCGCACGCCGGAGGCCCCAGCCCGACGGCGCGCAGGCGCAGCGCCGTGGCCGGTCCGGGCAGCGCCTGCAGCCGCGGCGCCAGCAGCGAGCAGAGGACGCGCGGCGCGGCGGTCGGTCGGCCGAGGACCTGCTCGACGCTCCAGCTGCCGCCGGCGCTGAGCAGGGCGCCGAGGCGGAGCCCGAGCAGGGTGCGGCCGCGGCGCTGCGGCGCCGCCAGCAGGCGGTCGACCAGCAGCTCGACGGCGCGGTCGAGCTGGCGCCCGGCGGTCCCCTCCGGCAGCTCGATCTGCTCGGCCAGCTCCTCGTGCGGGAGGCGCGGGCGCAGCGGCGCGTCCTCGCCGCGGGCGAGGCGCAGCGCCTCCAGGCCGAGGGCGCCGAAACGATCGGCGACCTGGTCCGGGGAGATCGCCGCCAGAGCGCCCAGGTGGCCGATCCCCAGCCGCTCCAGCGCCACGATCAAATCCCCGGCCTCCGCCTCGGCGACCCCGAGCCGCAGGCGGAGGGACGTGACCGGCAGCGAGGCAAGGAAGGGTTCGAGCCTCGCCGCCGGCACACGCGCACCCCTCGCTCCCCGGTGTGCCGCGGCATACGCGGCAAAGCGAGTGGGCGCGACTCCGATCCGCGGCGGGTCGCCGGCAGCCGCGGCCATCCCGCGCCGCTTACCGAGCGCCGCGCGGGCGGCGGCAGCGACCCCGGCGCCGCCGCCGTGGATGCCGCGCAGGCCGTCGAGCGCGAAGAAGGCCTCCCCCGCCCGCTCCGACTCGACCGCGGCGCCGATGCCCTCCAGGCACCGCACCATCGCCTCGCTCGCCTCCGCCGCCTCGACTGGATCGGGAAGAGAGCTGCGCCCGGGCCGAAGCCCCCCGGAATGGCCCGGGCGCAGGGGAGACCGCGAGCGGCTTTCGATAACGCAAGCGGTCTCCATACGAACGTATGTTCGTATATGAGCCCGGTGGAATCAAGGCCAATTCCGATGAATTCGGATAGGCCCTGCAAACTGCGAGGAAGGGACTACGCGGCGGCGGCGCTGAGCATCGCCACCAGCTCGTCCTCGAGCGCGGGGAGGCTCGCGGGCGCGCCGGCCAGCACCCGCCGGCCGATCAGCATCGAGATCGCCGCGACGGTCGCCCACTCGGCATTGGGGAGGGTCGCCGAGCTCGACTCCCGCCCCGCCCGCAGGCGCGCGGCGAAGGACTCCAGGGTGGCGTCGTTGCGGGCCGCGCCCTCAGGCCCCAGCGCCAGCACCTCCACGGTGAGCAGCCGCGCCGTCGGCGGGTCGGCGGCGAACAGCTCGAGCACGGTACCGACCGCGGCGCGCACCTTCGCCTCCCACTCCCCCGCCTCCGCGCAGGCCCGGTCGACCTCTTCCAGCAGCCGCGCCGACAGCTCCCGGTGCGCCTCCAGCACGCACTCGAGCTTGCCGGGAAAGATCTTGTAGAAGGTCGCGGTGGAGACGCCGGCGCGGCGGGCGAGGTCGGCGACCGAGGTCTCGGCGTAGCCGCGCTCGGCGCAGGACTCCGCGGCGGCGGCCACCAGACGTTCGCGCTGGTTGCGGACGACGACGTCGGCGGGGATCCCGTGGGCGCCGGCGGGCAGGCGCTGGACCTCGTCGCGTTCGGCCGCCATCAGCCGATGATAGAGGCCGTTCCTGAAAACTTGGTGAGGTTTCTAACCCTGCGAATTCGTGGACTTCGACGAAGGCTCGGCCCCACAGCTCCGCGTCATCGTCGTGCTCAGCACCCGCCCGTCTTCGAACCCGAAGGAGGCCCTAGCGAAGGAGTAGGTGGTGCCGGGGAAGCCAGCCGGTGCCGGACAGCCGGCGCTGATGAAGCTCTTGGTCTTGCCCCTGTAGGTGAAGGTGCGCTTCAGGGTCAATGAGACCCCGGAGACGTAGCCCCATTCGGCGGCTACCTGGGGCAGGGCTGCGGTGAGCGTGGTGCGGTAGGTGCCGGAGGTGCGGCCGAGCTCGAAGACCAAGACGTTTGACTGCGGCAGGGGATCGGTGCCATAGACGTGGGCGTAGACCACATGTCTGCCGTTGAAGATCCCGTTGAAGGCGATCACCTTGCCCGAGGAGGGGAAGGGGCTCTGTTCTGGCAAGACGACGTTGGCCTTGAAGGTCCCTTTGCCGATCACCGAGTCGGGGCAGGTCTCGATCGCTTCGATCGTCGAGGCCGGCTGGATCTGGTGGTAGTGGCAGGCGGGCAGGCCCTTGTAGTCGAGGCGGCCGTGCTTGTTGATCGCCAGGGAGATCGTCCTGAGCTGTGGCGGGGCTTGCCCGTCGGTGGTTTTGATCTCGCCGCCCAAGGTCACTTTCACGGGAGCGGTGCCCTGGCGCGGCAGGTCGTGGGGGGCGAGGCCGCCGATGAAGGAGACCCGCAGGTTGCCTTCCTGGGTGACCTCGGCGCTTGCGAGGGAGGCCGAGGTGAGAAGGCAGAGCACCGCCGCGAGCGCGGCGGTGCTCCTCAGCCTCCTCTCACCCTTCGGCCGGGGTGAGCTTGGACGACTCACGGCAAGCTGCCTAGCGCTGGCGCCGGCTGGTGCGCTTTGCCTTCTTCTTGGCCTTGGAGCAGCTGTTCTTGACGACCGGCCGTTCGGAGTGGCGCTTGCCGTTTTGTCCCACCATCCTCACTTCGGCCCGGGAGACCGATTTGCAGAGGTTGCGACTGTTGACCAGAAGGCTCTTCTGGCCGCCCTGCATCTTCAGCACGAACTTCGTCACCGGGGCGTCGGGGACGACTTCGAAGGTGTTGCGGATGCCGCCGTTCTTGGAGTCGATCCGGCCCGCCAACTCGATGTCGAACTGGCCGTTTAGGGCAGCGACCAGATCCGGCAGGGAGTGGTTGGAGGACCTGAGGTAGACCGGGCCCTTGAGTGGCTGATCGAGCAGCGGGGTAACCGCTTCGGCCATGCCATAGATCGAGGCCTCGGGGCATTTCCTGGCCGCGAACTGCACCCGGGTGCAGACGGTGCCGATGTGGCTCTGTTCGAGGAACTCCGAGTGCGGCAGGGTGACCGCGGCCTTGGCGATGTTGGCTTCCTTCTTACCGGTGGTGAGCGTCGCGGTCAGCGCCTGGAAGTCACCGCGGTTGGTGCCGCCCTTGACCTGGAAGGCCAGCTTGGGCCCGAAGCCGAGCGCCCCGCAGTCGCCGACCTTGGTCGGGACCGAGGGGTGGGCGACAGCACCCTGGGTGGAGTAGACGTCGGTCTTCACGTAGCGCTGTTCGCAGCTGGTCGGGTTGACCGTGAAGTCCGGTTTTTGGACTTCGATGCGGACGTCGCGGTAGGAGATCGGCACCCCTTCGAGGATCTGGGGCAGGGGATCGGTCTTGGCGATCACTTGGGCGGTTACCGGGTTGAGGTCGATCGCGGTGCGGACCACGATGTTGCCGAAGTCGAAGGGACCCGATTGGGCGGGGACCTTGGCGATCAGGCTGTAGGGGGCAGACTTATAGGGGCCGGCGAGGTAGAGGGCCGTGGGGTCCTTGCCGGGCTGGGGGACGAACAGGGGGAAGGCGCCGGTGCCGATCGCCGTGGTCGAGATCCCGACCTGGCTCGCCTTCGGGCAGTTGCCGCTGGCGGCGACCGCCTCGGGGCAGACGCCGACGCCCTTGAGGGATGCCAGCTCGCCCTGGGGCAGGGTGACGTCGAAGCGAGAGAGGTTCTGTTCGCCGTCGGCTCGCCTGATCCGGATCGTCAGCGGGCTTTTGGCTCCCGCCACCGGGTTGGCGACGCCGGCCTGCAGGGTGGGGTTGAACTCGCCGCCGCCATTGCAGTCTTCGTCGATCACGATCGGCTGCTCGGAGACCACCGGAACCGACGAGGCCCAGGAGGTGACTTCGGTGCGAATCGGGTAGGTACCGCAGGTGCTCGGGGTCACGAACGGCGCGGTCGGGCCGCCGCGGAAGTCGAAGCTGACCTGTTCGAACGGCAGCTGCGGCAGGTTCTCGAAGACCGTCTTCAACTCACCGGTCTGCTTGTCGAGGTTCAGTTCCCCGGGGAGCTTCAGGTAGACGCCGGGACCGTTGATCAGGAGATAGACCGCGTAGGTCGAGTGGAAGGGGTTGTCGTTCTGGCTGGCCAGAACGACTTCTCCATCCAGCGCCTCTTTCACGAGCTGGGTCTTGACGGTGACGTTGCCCAGCTTGGAGGAGGCGGGGCAGTTCGGGGGGTTTTTGTTGCCCAACCCGACCTGGGCTTCCGAGCAGGCGCCAAGCCCTGCCACAGCCGACGGGGAGACGGTCATCCCCCGCGGGAACGAGATCACGGTCCTGCGCACGTTTGCCGCCGAGAAGCCTTTGGGCCCTTCGTTCGACGGCACCCTGAGATCGATGTCGAGGCCGGTCGGCGAGTGGGCGCGGTGGGTGCCCGGCCGTGCCACCAGCGACGGTTCGAAGGGGACGTTTTCGCAACCTTCGAAATTGAAGGGGGCTCCCAACAGATCGGCTCCAAGCGATTTGACGCTGAAGACATCGGGGTGCTCATACGAGTCGACGCGGGTGTTGAAGCTGACGGTGGCTTCGGGGCACGAAGTCGGATTGATGAAGAAAGGCGTCAGCGGCGACTCGGTTTTTATCGTGTCGCCGGAGATGAACGGGCTTTCGAATTCCTGCCGTTCGGTGTCGTGCGAGGGGTCCGCGGGTACTCCCCAGAAGTTCAAGGTTGCACTTTGCAGTGAAAGCGTCTGGGAGATGCTGAAGCTGCCGGCCGAGATGCCGTAATCATTGGGCCGCACCCGGGCGGTGATGATCGCCACGTTGCCGAGATAGTTGAAGCCGAAACGGGCCGGGATGTCGGGACCGTGGGAGAGGCTGTAGAGGCCATTGAGACCCGCTAACCCGCCGGTCAGCCGGAGATCGATGGTGCCGACCTGCGAGGCAACCGGGCAGGAGGGATAGCCCCGCGAACCGTTGAACAGCTTTTCCGGCGAGCAGGTCAGGAAGGGGACGGGGTTAGCGACCATCCCCAGCGGCAGATCGAGATCGATGGTTCGCGGTGCCTCGGGCGGGCCGGGGACGACCACCCCGTCGTGCGGCGTGGTCGCGTCTTCCGGGAATTTGAAGTCGAAGGTGAAATCCGGGTGCGCGCCGGCCTGCCGGGAGTAGGAGCCGTCGGCTTCCGTCAGCGCCACCCCCACTTTCTCGAATTCCAGATTCGCGTTCGCCGCCGGCGCGACGATGGCCGCGGCCGCCATGCAGCCGAACACCGCGATCAGGCTTCTCCGCCCCAGTCCTCGAATCCAGTTCATCCTGCGCTCCCTTTTCTGCTCGTCGTCACGGTCGTGGCTGGCTGCTTTGGGGGCGCTCATCGACCCTGCCTCCGGTTGTGCTTGGCGTGCTTGCGTTTCGCCGCGCTCTTCTTCACGCAGCGCGGCTTGCCCTTGACCTGCCGGACGTGGCGGCCTTTGCCGCAGCGCTTGCGCGCCGCCGGCCTGACGTTCTCCGGGCCGTTGAGTCCTTCGGAACCGCCAAAGGGGAGCTCGGGCCCGACACCGGGCGTTCCCTTGCAGTCGTCGCGGATGCAGTCGTGCGACGGCGGGGGGTTCTGCGACGCCAGGCCGCCGCCGACACGCGCGTCGTAGATGTCGGGTGCGCCGTCGTCATCCTGGCCGACCAGCTTCTGCTGGGTGACGAAGAAGACGTTGCTGCCGTCTTCGGAGATGTCGCCGAAGCGAGCCTCGAAGGGAGCGTTGCCGGGACTGATCAGGGACGCCTTGCCGTCCTGGAAGACGTAGACGTCGTTGAGGCCGTTGGCGTCCGCCGCTACCAGCCTTTCCGGGGTGTCGAAGAAGAACCGGCCGCGGTCGTCGATCGCCTGCGGAACCCGATTGCTGGAGTAGCGTTCGAGCTCCGGCAAGCCGCCGACGCCGGAGCTGGCGCCGGCTCGGCAGCTGGCACACCACGACTGCTGGGTCTCGGCATCGTAGAAATAGAGGTTGGTGTCACTCGTGAAGAGAGTGTCCTTCCTGTAGGCGAAGTACCGCCCGTTGGGGCTGAGGAATGCTTCTCCGAGGGCAATGCCGGTGGGGACGACGAGATGGAGCTCGCCGTTGCGCCACACGAAGGCGCCTTGGAGCGAATCGAAGTAGATGGTCGAGCCATCGCTGCTGACACCCAGGCTGGCGACGAATTCCGGAGCGCCGCGCGTTGCCTGCCCGCCGAGGTACTCGAGGCTCTGGTCGGAGGCGTCATAGCGGTAGAGGTCGCCGGGCAACCCAGGCGCATCGCTCGTCAACTGGGCACCAGCGGAGTAGAAGAACGCATGGCGGCCATC
Organism: uncultured Solirubrobacterales bacterium; assembly: GCA_963719435.1. Lineage (GTDB taxonomy): Bacteria > Actinomycetota > Thermoleophilia > Solirubrobacterales > 70-9 > VAYN01. Next base: position 227,423 of record OY970384.1, read on the forward strand.
CTTGCCGACACCTAACAGCTGGGCGGCCCGCGGGGTTGCCGGGTCGCCAGCGATGTGCGAGACGGAGATGGCCTTCGTCACACCTCCTTCGCGCAGATAGACACCATCCTCGCCGGCGCCGATGAGCGTGAAGTAATCGCGGGAGCCGTCGACCGAGATCGAGCGCGAGGCTCCGTTCTGGGTCTGCAGGAAGATGTTGGCCGCGGCAGGGCTGCCGTCGGGCAGGGCCGACTCCAGCTCGAGGCCGCGATCCGCGCTCCAACGGTAGAGCGCGGCGTGTTCGACCCCGGGGAGAAGCGGAACAACGGAGCCGAAGACGACCCAGTCGAAGTCGGGCGCTCCGCCGATGAACTTGTTGGCCGTCTGCAGCGAGACGAAGGAATCGAACGCCCCGAAAACGTTGCTGCTGGCGACCAGCGTGTAGCTGCCGGTGCTCAGGTCACAGACGTAGAGGTTGGCGCCGCCTTCGATGGCATCTGGAGTGAGCTTGCTGTTGCTGACGACGAACGTATGGGTGAAGTCCGAGGACTCGCCAAGCGTCGTCTGGCCGATGAACTTCCGGGTTACCTGGCTGGGCGGGCTGAGGCTGAGTTCGGGCCCCCAGCGGTCGGCGCCGCGGACGGTCATCGAGCGCGCGAACCAGGGCGCGCCGCCGACGCCTTCCCCGGGCGGGCGGGTCACGTAGGACATCGCGGACCCGTCTGCCTTCGCGTGAAAGCCGATGCGGGCGTCGATCACGGCCCCGGCCTTCTCCACCGGGGTGACCTGCTCGTAGGCGCGGCGTTCGATCGAAGCGGTGGGGAGGGTGGTGAACGTCTTGTCGACGCCCTCGCTGATGCCGGCGGAACTTTGGGCTACCACCCGGTAGTGATAGGTGGTTCCCGGCTGCAGGTCGGAGAGAGTGCGGCCGAAGCTCCTGCTGGAGTGGCCGTTGCCGGCGACCGCCTCGGCGACCGCGGGGGCCCGGCTGCCGTATGCGGCCGTCGTGCCGTACTCGAAGTGGAAGCTGGCCTGGAGTCCGAACGGGTTGATCGATGCGTTGACCACGGCGCCGGTTTCGCTGAGGTCGGTGGCAGCACCGGTGAGCGCCTCGGGGCGTTCGATCGCCGTCGAGAATTGCGAGGTGGTGGAAATGTTGTTCGCTTTCGAATTGGCCGCCCTCAGCCGCACCAGATACGACGTGTTCGGCGCCAAGGCGAGGTCCGCCTCGACCGGAGATATATCCGCGCTCTGGTCGGGAGAGTTCTGCCAGGTGGCACCGCCATCGTCGGAGTATTCGAAGCGCGCGGTGGTCTCCCCGGGCGCCACCGGCCCGGTGTCTACTTCACCACTGAGGTGAGCACCGAAAGCGGTCACGTTGGAGGCGACGGGTGCTTCCACGCCCGGCACCGTAGCCGGCTGAAACACGTACACAGACGCCACGGGGGTACCGTTCCAGCCCTCGTTTAAGTAAGAGTAAAGTCGGCCGCTGCTGCCGATCGCCAGCCCGCCAGCAGTCGCTTCGAGGGTGGAGTCCGGGTAGCGGATCCGGGCGACCTCGGTTCCGGTGGGAGTGAACACCTCCAGAGAGCCAGGGTCGGCACCGAAGAATTCGAGGTTGGTCGTGACCACCACCGCGCCGGTGCTGGGATCGACCGCGACCGTGCTCGGCGACGTCCCTTGCAGCGGCAGCGTGCCTTCGAAGGCACCGGCGGCGCTGAAGCGCTCGACCTGTGAGAGGTCATCGACGACGTAGAGCGTCCCGTCGGCGGCAACGGCCATCGCGGACGGAGAGGAGAAGGCGCCGGCGGCGGTGCCGGAGGCGTCGAACGAGCCAAGCGGGGCGCCGGTTGAATCGAAGCGGGAGATGCGCCCGTGGGACGGTTCGGACACGAGCACGTCGTGGGTGGTCGGATCGACGGCGAGTGCACCAAGCCCGTCTTCGATCACGACGTTGAAACCGACGTCGAGACTGTAGGTCGGCGTCGGTGCCCCGTCGGACTGATACCGCCTCAGGATCCCTTCGTTCTTGTTCGAGACGTAGATCGCGCCCGTGCCCTGGTCGACCGCGATGCTGCGGGGGAAATAATTGTCGCTGGCGCCAAAGGTGGTCAGCGGCGTCCCCCCAGCCAGGGAATCCGGCGTGAAGACGGCGACCCTCATGTTTTGCTCGTCGGCAACGAGGATGTTGCCGGTCCCCGGTTCGACCGCGATGCCGCCGGGGGCTTCCCTGATTTCGCTCGCCAGTTCCCCACCGCCAAACGAGGTCAGGTGCGCGTAGGCCTGGGCGGCGCTGGGGGCTGCACTCGCCACCTGCGCAAACGCCAGGGCCGCGAACAGCGCGAGTCCGAGAAGCCCGACCAGTCGATGACCATGCTTCTTCCCGATCGGTCCCACGGCGGGTACCTTCGCGTCGCTTCTCACGTATCGCTCTCCTTGTCCCTGGGCCTCGTTGGCGGCCACTCCCTGTGGCCCGAGGCGCTTGTCCCTGTCCCTGATTCCCTGGCGACGGCCGTGACCGCCTCCGGTGCTACTGAACTACTTCGTACATGAAGTACGCAGAAAGGAGAACACAGAAGTTTGCAACTGTCAAGAGACAGCCGCTGAATGGCTCTGGAGAGCGGAGAAAGCTGGGGAGGAACTTCAGCGTTCGCGGCGCTTGGCGCGCTTCTTGGCGCCCTTCGCGGCTTCCTGCAGGGTGCGTTCGCCGGCTTTCTCGGTCGCCTCCCCCATGGCGATCTGGAACATCGCCAGGACCGCGTCGGAGGCCAGCGGCCGCATCCGGTCGAGCGCGTTGCGGACCTTGGGCCAGTCCTCTTCGGGCTGGCCGGCCTTGTCGAACGGCTCCCAGATCTCCTTGACGAAGAGGTCGACGAAGGTGCGGGCGGCGGCGTCGGCCTGGCGCCGCAGCTTGTCGGCGACGTCGAGGGTCGCGTGAGGGGCGACGCCGAGCTCGACCAGCGCGCCGCCGGCGCGCTGCAGGCGCGGGCTGATCGCCTCGATCTTGCCGTCGGGCAGCTCGCGCAGGATGCCGAGCTTCTCGCCGCGCTGGATCAGCTTCGCGTCCAGCTCCTTCGCCCCCCAGATCTGCGCCAGCTCGGCCGGCTCGAAGATTTCCGGGGTCTCGTCCTCGAACGGCGCGCGGACGGCGCGGGCGAAGTCGACGATCTCCGCCGAAGAACCTTCCGTGCTCTCGAGCACGCGCCGGATCGCCTCCAGGTTCAGCCCCTCGGCCTGCATTTCGCGGGTCAGCTCGATCCGCGCCACGTGCTCGTCGTTGTAGTAGCCGGTGCGGCCGTGGACCTCGGGCGGCGGCAGCAGCCCGCGCGTCTGGTGGGCGCGGATGTTGCGCACCGTCATCCCAGTGCGCCGCGCCAGCTCGCCGATCGTCATCTTGCCCGCGGGCGCTTTCGGCCGTTTGGGCGGCGGGCTCATCGCCCCATGGTAAGCGCCCGGTGCGGGATTGCTAGCCGCTTGGGAAGAGCGAGAGGCGCTGCCCGTTCGTCTTTTCCCCCGCATCGGAGCAGAGGAACGCGATCGCCTCGGCGACCTGCTCGGCCGGGGTGAAGGTGAGGAAGTCCTCGCCCGGGTTCTCCGCCCGCATCCGCGGCGTCAGCAGGGCGTCGATGACGACGATGTTGGCGGTGGCGCCGCCGGGCTCGAAGCCGTCGGCGAAGGCCAGGGTCCAGGCCTCGGCCGCGGCCTTCGCCGCCGCGTAGGCGGCGTTGGTGTTGGACGGCGCCTGCGCCTGCTTGGCGGAGACGAGGACGAAGCGGCCGTGCGCGCTCGCCGCCAACTGGTCATGGAAGGCGCGGGTGGTGTGCTGGACGGTCCGCACCAGCAGGTCGTGCAGCAGGTCCCAGTCGGCCAGCGGCGCCTCGTGCAGCGGCTCGCCGCCGCGCCAGCCGCCGACCAGGTGGACCAGCCCGTCGACCCGGCCGAAGCGCTCGACCAGGGCCGCGCACCAGCCGCGCGCGGCCTCCTCGTCGAGCAGGTCGACCGCGCGGCCGTCCCAGCGCTCCGCCGGCAGTCCCAGGTCCGCCGCGAGCGCATCGAGCGTCGCCTGGTCGCGGTCCGTCCCCGCCACCGTCGCCCCGCCCGCGGCGAGGCGGGCCGCGACGAGCGGCCCGAGGCCGCCGCCAACGCCGGCGATGGCGATCGTGCGGCCGTCGAGAGAAGACGAACTCATGCCCACATCCTCTCGCACCCGTGCCCCGGTCTCCCACTGGCGAAACTTTCTGTCTGCGGCGTGTGCGAGGCTGCGTCCATGCCGACCACGGAAACGCCGAGCCACCCACACCGCCGAGCGCGCGCCGTCAACCGCCGCGTCCAGGGCGACCTCGGCGAGTTCTCGGCGATGGAGTGGCTTGCGAGCAAAGGTGCTCTGATCTGGATCCCGATGGGACACAGCCCTGATGTGGATCTGATGGCGGAGCTCGACGGCGAGCTGATTCGAATCCAGGTGAAGACCTCGACCATGCTCAGGCCAACGCCGCAGGGCGAAGATCGCTGGGACGTGGCGATCGCAACCAGCGGTGGAAACCGGAGCTGGGGCGGGATCACGAAGAAGTTCGATCCCAGAAGCGTCCACTACCTCTTTGCTCTCGTCGGTGACGGACGGCGGTGGTTCATTCCCACCAACGCCCTCGAGGCCTTCCACGCCGTGAAGCTGGGTGGCTTGAAGTACTCGGAGTTCGAGGTGGAGCGTGGAACGCCGATCGAAGCGCTCGTCCACCCCGATGTGAACACGAATAGAATCGTTTTCCCAAGCCAGGGGGAGTGCCAGAGCGGTCAAATGGATGTGACTGTAAATCACACGGCTATGCCTACGCAGGTTCGAATCCTGCCTCCCCCATCGCCCGGTCGTCAGGTTCTGCTTCGCCCCAAACGCCAGCTGACGATCCCGAAGCTTCCTTGCGAAGAAGCGGGCATCGAATCCGGCGATCACCTTCGCGCCAAGGCCGACGGTCCCGGTCGCATCGTCTTCGAGCGGATCGAGAGTCGGAACGAGCCAGCTGCGCGCAGAGGCGCCGACTAGGCCTGAGCCTGCGCCGCTTCGAGCCGGGCTTTCATCTGCTCGTTGAAGGCGGTGATCGCCGAGAGCGGGCGCATGAAGACGGTCAGCTCGGCGACCCTGCCGTCCTCGTCGAGCTCGAGGAAGTCGATCCCTTCCAGCTCGCGGTCGCCGACCTTGGCCTGGAAGCGCAGGCAGACGGTTCTCTCGTCGGCCAGCTCGTCGGTGTAGGTGAGGCCCTCGAGCGTCGCCGCCACGTGGGTGAGGACCTGGCCGACGATCTCGCGGCCCTCGAAGCCGCGGAAGAGGATCGGGCTGTGGAGGACGACGTCCTCGCGCAGCGTCTCCGTCATCAGCTCGACGTCCTTGGCTTCGGCGGCGCGGCGGAACGGGTGTGGCTCAGCCATGGCGACTACTCTACGCCGATGCCGAGCGATCACTTCTACGCGCGCATCTCGAACTCGCTCGGAGCCACCGGGCTGCGCTGGACCGGCAAGCTGAACATTCCGCTCTACCGGCTCAGCGGCGGACGGATCGGCGGCAAGGTCGGGCGCGCTCCCGTCCTCCTGCTCACCACCACCGGCCGCAAATCGGGCGCGCTGCGGACGGCGCCGGTCGTCTACCTCGCCGACGGCGACGACGTCAGCCTGATCAACACCAACGCCGGCAACGCCAAGATCCCGGCCTGGTCGTTCAACCTCGAGGCCAACCCCGAGGCGGAGGTCGAGATCGGGCGGGAGCGGCGCCCGGTGCGCGCCCGCATCGCCGCCGGTGCCGAGCACGACGAGCTCTGGCGCAAGCACAACGAGCAGTACGCCGGCTTCGACGACTACAAGGCGAAGCTGGACCGCGCGCCGAAGGTGTTCGTGCTCGAGCCGCGCTAGCTGGCTTCGCGCAGCATCTGCGCCTCGGGCAGGCGCTGCAGCTTTTTCAGCGTGTTGTTCTCGATCTGGCGGATCCGCTCGCGGGTGACGCCGAAGGTCCGCCCCACTTCCTCGAGCGTCAGCGGCTCGGCCCCGGAGAGGCCGTAGCGAAGTTCGATCACCTGGCGCTCGCGTTCGGGCAGCGCCCCCAGCGCCCTCTGCACGCCCTCCTTCTGCAGGTGCTCGCTCGCTTCCTCGAACGGCTCCAGCACGGCGTCGTCGGCGACGAAGTCGCCGAGCTCCGATTCGTCCTCGTCGCCGACCGGTTTCTCCAGCGAGACCGGCAGCTGGCTGACGCGGAGGATGTCGCGCACGTCGGAGACCGGCCAGCGCAGCTCCTCGGCGATCTCCGCCGGCTCCGGCTCGCGGCCCAGCTTCTGCACCAGCTGGCGCTCGACGTGGGTGACCCGGTTCAGCTTCTCGACCATGTGCACGGGGATGCGGATGGTCCGCGCCTTGTCGGCGATCGCCCGCGTCACCGCCTGGCGGATCCACCAGGTCGCGTAGGTGGAGAACTTGTAGCCGCGGCGATAGTCGAACTTCTCGACCGCGCGGATCAGCCCCAGCGAGCCCTCCTGGATCAGGTCGAGGAAGCTGAGGCCGCGGCCCAGATAGCCTTTGGCGATCGAGACGACGAGGCGCAGGTTGGCCTCGACCATCTGCCGCTTGGCCAGCATGTCGCCGCGCTCGATCCGCTTCGCCAGTTCGACCTCCTGCGCCGCGGTCAGCAGCTCGACCTGGCCGATCGAGCGCAGGTACAGGCGCAGCGAGTCGAGGCTCGGCTCGACCGTCAAGTCCAGCTCTTCCTTTTTCGTCGGGCCACCACTCTCGCTGCCGCCACCGCCGCGCGCCTCTTTGTAGGCGCTGACCCCGTCCTCGGCGATCACGTCGACGCCGTGCTCGACCAGGTGGGAGTGCAGGCCGGAGACCTGCTCCTTGGTGATCTCGACCTCCTCCAGGGTGGCCGCGATCTGCTCGAAGGTCAGATAGCCGCGCTCGCGCCCAAGCGTGATCAGGCCGCGAAGCTCCTCGATCTCGGCGACAGGGCTCTGCTCGCCGTCGCGCTCCATGACGTCGGACACCGTCTCCAGCGGTTCGATAGTCACTGCACCTCTCCCCCAATTCCCATGCGCCGGCCAGGACGCTCCGGCCCGGCGAAGTATAGGCGGAAGATTCTCCTCAATGGTCGAAGCCTTCCGAGTCGACGGGCCGGGACGCCGAGGGACGCCGTCGCTTACTCTTCATAAGCCGATGCCGGACCAGCCGACCGCCACCCCCGCCGCGCCCGACGTCCAGGCGTCGCTGCCGGCGACCCAGGTCGGCCTCTCGCGGGTCGGCGTGACCGGGGTCGAGAAGGTGATCCGTGTCAAGGCCGACGGCAGCGAGAACCTCTTCTACGCCGAGTTCGAGTGCTTCGTCGACCTCAACCCCAAGCAGGCCGGGGTCCACATGTCGCGCTTCGAGGAGATCGTCGGCGAGGCGATCGACGAGGTCGTGCTGGGCGAGGCCTTCAAGGCCGAGGTCCTGGCCGCCCACGTCGCCCAGAAGGTGCGCGAGCGCCAGGGCGGGCTGCGGGCCGAGGTCTCGGTCACCGCCCGCTACCCGGAGACGGTGGCGACGCCGGAGAGCGGTAAGAGCACCCAGGAGATCTACGTCCTCTTCGGCACCGCGGTCGACTCCGAGCGGGGGACGCGGACGCTGACCGGCGTCCAGGCCCAGGGCATGACCGCCTGCCCCTGCGCCCAGGAGATGGTCGCCGGGCTCTCGCGCGAACGGCTCGCCGCGGAGGGGTTCAGCACCGAGGAGATCGAGCGCGTCGTCGACGTCGTCCCGATCGCCACCCACAACCAGCGCGGCATCGGCACCCTCCACATCGGCTGTCCCGAGGGCGGGCCGGCCTGGATCGACGCGCCGGAGCTGCTGCGGATCGTCGAGAGCTCGATGAGCTCGGAGATCTACGAGCTGATGAAGCGCCCCGACGAGCTGGCGGTGGTCGTCAAGGCACACGAAAACCCGCGCTTCGTCGAGGACTGCGTGCGGGAGATGGTGCGCCAGGTGGTCGAGGGCTACCCCGACCTGCCCGACGAGGCCTTCGTGATGGCGCGGCAGGAGAACCTGGAGACGATCCACCGCCACAACGTGGTGGCGGAGCGCTACGGAACCCTCGGCGAGCTGCGCGCGGAGCTGGCCGGCGGCCAGCACTCCGGGCGCCAGCAGACGATGCGCGAGTGGCTCGAGGCGCCGGCCGCCTAGCGGCAGCCGGTCGCCAGCTTCGCCCGCTGCGTCGTCTCCGCCCCGTTCTGCCCCGCGACCGCGATCGGCGCGACCAGCGAGCCCACGCGCTCGCCGCAGGGGCTGCGCTTCAGCTCGAAGACGCCGCGCTCGCCGCCGCGGAAGCGCAGCGAGAAGGAGCTGAGGGTGAAGTCGGGCAGGTTGGTCAGCCGGGTGGTGAGCCGCCCGTGCGCGACCTCGGTCTCGCCCTGCAGGGTCACCTCCAGGCCGGAGCCGTGCAGCGAGGTCCAGACGTCGGGGCTGCCGCCGCCGCGCGGCTGCACCGCGTAGACCTCGCCCTTCATCGGCGTGCTCAGCATCGGCGTGCGGGCGGAGGCGCTGCCGACCCGGGCGCCCCGCGGGCAGCGGCCGGCGAGGGCGTCGCGGCGGGCGCAGATCGCCGCCAGCTCGGAGGCGTCGAGCTCGAGCAGCGCCGGCAGGCCGACGTCGGCGCTCCTCATGTTCGCGTTGGCGCCGGGGACCCGGCCGGAGATCTCCAGCCCGGGCCGGCCGCCACGGTGCAGCTGGGAGCGGCCGCGGAGGGCGATCCCGAAGCGGGGCCGGAACGGAAGCCCGAGGCAGCCGCGGACCCGGAAGGGCGCTGAGGCCCGGGCTTTGGCGCCAGTAGTGGAGCGCACCGTCGCCTCCAGGCTGGAGGCGCCGCAGGAGGTCGGGTTGTGCATGAAGCCGGGGCGGTCGATGTCGAAGCCCAGGGTCTGCAGCCGCACCGGGATGCCCTCGACGCCGGTCGGCAGGGCATCGGTGCTGACCGTGACCTGGCCGCTGGCGGAGTCGACCTCGATCTTGCCGCGGACGACCATCTTGCCGAGGTCGAAGGGCCCGATCTTCGAGTCGAAGACGAGGGCCAGCCCGAACGGCGCCCCCTTATAAGGACCGGTGAGGAAGGCCTCGCCGCCGAGCCGGGCCGGATCGGGGCCCGGTCCCAGCTCGGCCAGGGCGTGGCCGATCCGGCTCGCCGCGGGGCAGGAGCCGCTGGTCGCGGCTGCGTCCGCGCAGCCCTCGACGCTGCCGAGGGCGGTGCTGATCCCGGTCGGAAAGGCGATCTCCAGCCGTTCCGGCAGCTGTTCGCCGTCGCGGCGGCTGAGCGTGGTGGTGAAGGCGGTCGCCTGGCCGGCGCCGGACTGCAGGCTGCCGCCGCTGAAGCCCGGGGAGAAGGAGTTGCCGCAGGCCCCCCCACCCACGCCGGCGACGTCGGTGCCGGCGGAGCGCTGCACGGGCGCGGTGCCGCTGTAGGGGGTGAGGGTGGCGGTCGCGGTCGCCCGGCCACAGCTCAGCGGCGCCGCCAGCAGCGAGCCGGGGCCGTCGTCGAAGTGCAGCGACATCTGCTTGAAGGTGACCTGCGGCATCTCGCGCAGGGTCGTCGTCAGCTGTCCCGTCTGCGGGTCGACCCGCAGCGAGCCGACCGTCTTCAGCTCCGCACCCGGGCCGGAGGCGAAGATGAAGAGGCGGAAGCGTTCGCCCGGATGGCTCTCGCCGAGGAAGATCCTGCCCCGCAAGGGCTTGCCGGTGAGCAGGGTGGCGACCTCCACGGTCCCCACCCGCGAGGAGGCGGGGCAGCGCGGTTCGCCGGCCAGCCCGAGGCCGAGCTGGGCATCGCCGCAGGAATCCAGCCCCTCGGCGCCACCGGGCGAGATCGCCAGACCCGGCGGCAGCGCGAAGCTCATCTCCTCGACCTGGGAGCTGCCGCGCCCGTCGGGATCGTCGCTCTGGGGGATGGCGACGTCGATGCGGGCCCCGGTCGGCGTATCGACCCGGGAATCGTCGAGCGCGAAGCCGGCGCTGGGATCGAACGGGATCTCGCCGCAGCCGGTGGGGACGTGCCCGGTGTCGGCGCTCCCGCTCAACCAGCGGTCGGGGTTCTGCCAGGTGTGGACGCTGATGGTCACGGCGGGAGGACCCGCATCGCAGCGGGTGGGGGTGGTGAGCATTGGCAACCGCGACGTCGCCGCTGCGCCCTGGTGGTCGGCCGGCACGCCCCAGAGTTCGATCGTCGCCTCGCGGAAGGGGCTGTCGGTCGACTGGGTGAGGTCGTTGAGGCTCATCGTCAGGCCCTTGCCGTCCGGACTCGGCGCCATCGCCGCGCGGCCGGGCTGGAACAGGCCGCCGCCGAAGAGCGCGGCTTCGTTGGGGCCGGGTTCGACGCTCCAGAGGCGATCGGCCGTGGGACCGCCGAAGAAAGTGTGCGTCAGGCTGCCGACCAGCGACTGATCGCCGCACCAGGATGCCGAGTAGCCGGTTTCGTGAAAGAGCTCGTTCGGGCAGAACGGCACGGCGGCCGAGTTGCCGGCGAGACCCGGCGGCAGGCCGACGACGATGTCCTTCGGGTCTTCGAGGGCACCGCCGCTGCTGCTGAACTGGAAGTCGATGATCATCCGGTCCGGATGCGCCCCGGCCCTGGTGTCCGGCCGGTCAGCGGCGTCGAGGATCTTCAGGGTGATGTCACCGGGTTCGATCTCCAACTGGGCGCTGGCGGCTGTCGGCAGTGCCCACAGCGCCAAGGTCGCGGCAAGCACCGGCAATCCCGTTTTCCACCGATCCATCATCGTTGCCCCCTCAGTACGAAGTGCGTTTCTCGCCTCAGCTTCTCGAGGCTGAGTGCGAGCTTGATCCGCAGGCTGCCGCCGTCGGCAAGGACGGCCCGGGCGCGCTTCGAGAGGCGCATCCGCACCTGCACCGGACCCGGCGCGGGGACGGAGACGACGGTCGCGGCGACGGTTCGCTGGCGCCCGCCGAGCGGTGCTCGCGCCGATGCTGAGAGCCGCCCCGCGGTCGGTGCTTCGACCAGCAGGGAGATCCAGCCGGTCGCGGCGATCCGGCGGCGCGCCTTGGCGTCGATGCGCCCGAGGTCGATGCCGGCAGCGGGGACGGCCGTGGCCGGGGTGGCCCGTCCAGCCGGCTGACCCGGCGCCCTGCGGCATGCCTCGCACTCGCCGGCCACGGAGGGTTCGGCGAAGCCACCGCCGATGCGCGCCACGTAGAAGTCCAGCTGACCGCCGTCGCGGTCGCGGGGCAGGAGAGTCTGGCTGGTCCTGAAGAGCACGGTTCCGCCGTCGGCGGTGGCTCCCAGGTACATGGACGGGTGGTCGCCCGCGCCCGAGCTGACCAGGCCCAGGCCAGCGCTCGTCCACTCGTAGACGTCTTCGACTTCGTTGCGATCCTCCGGCAGCAGGCGCTCAGCCGTGCTGAAGAAGATCCGCCCGCCGTCGCTGGAGACGAACCGGTAGGAGTGGCTCACGGCCGACTGGGAGAAATAGTTTGCATTGACCACGGCGTCGAAGTTGCCGTTGCCCCCCGCCGGGCCGGCCGAGATCTGCGTGAGCGAGCCGTCGACGGCGTCGTAGCGATAGACGTCCCGGGCCTGATCGGTATCACCGGGCAGGATCTGCTCGCTCGTTGTGAAGACCGCGTAGCGGCCATTGGAGGAGAGCTCGATGTAGCGGTTTTTGCGGTCCAATCCGTCAATTTCTTTCAAGCCTGGGACCGATTTCACCTCGCCGCCGTCTGCCAGGTAGACGTTCGGCCGACCGACCGTTTCGGTGCCGTTCCAGGCACGAGCGTCGAAGTAGACACGGGAGCCGTCCTGCGACGTGTGCACGTATTTCGTCGTCGGCGCCACGTCCGCGCCGGCGGGCGTGAGCAGGATCAGCTCCCCGCTGTCGGCGTCATAGCGGTAGAGATCGGAGTGGGAGTTGGCGTCGTCGTACGTGAGCCGCTCGGCGCTGACCAGGAACGCGCTGGAGCCGCCCGGCGTCGCGCCGACGAAGGCGACGTCCGCCGCCGGGCCGCAGTCGGCGAGCGTGCACTGGGAGGCCGAGATCTCGGTCGTTGTGGTGCCGTCCCCGCGCATGAAGACCCGTTCCGTTCCCACGCAGCCCGGTTTGCTCGAGAAGAAGACGCGCCTGCCGTCCCGCGAGAACACGTCGGCGAAGGGGATCGTCCAGCCTTCCTCGGTGGCGGCGTCGGTGGCGACGTTCGAGCCACAGTCGGAGATCAGGGCGCCGCCGCTGTCGACGTCGACCAGGCGCAGGGTCGAGCCGTCCAGCTCGTACACGGAGCGGCCTTCGGTGCGGGTGGCATCGGCCGGGAGCAGGTGGCTTTCGGAGGTGAGGAGGAGGCGCTGGCCGTCGGCGGAGGCGCCGACGAACTGGCCGCTGGGGCCGAGGTCGGCGAGCAGGGAGGTGGGGCCTCCGGGGGCCCAGCGAAATAGACCGACGTCGTTTTCGGTCGCTCCCGGCGGCAGCGGCAGGTGCCGCAACCCCAGCCAGCTGGTCAGCCCCGGATCGAACGCCTGCGGCCCGAGGTAGAAGGGGCCGTTCGTGGTCGGGAACTCGCCCTGGTCGGGAAAGGGGACCGCGACCGGCGCGTTGTCCCAGCCGCCGGCGCCGCGCACGGCGACGTTCGCCGATTTTTCCGGCATGCCGCTGGCGGCGCCGGGCAGCGGACCCTTGGTGACGTACACGACACGATCCCCCGCCAGCGAGAGTCCGCGCACGTTGTACAGCTGCGCGGCGACCGGGTCCGGCGACGTGACCAGCTCCCAGGTGCGCCCCTGGTCCGGGACCCCGGGCGCGACCGCGACGGGAACGCCGGGGGTGACGATCGCCCCGGCCGCGGGAGCGAACAGCGAAAGGAAGATCGCGGCGGTCACCGTCGCGGCACCTGCGAACCGCTGCCCGCGATGCCTTCCAAGCTTCGGCAAGTCGATGTCCACCCCGCGCCCCCTCTTTCTCACGTACGCATCCGTCTGGCCATCGCGGCGTTTTGGATACGTCGTTGTATTGGCCGCGCGAACCTAGATCCGCCCGCCGCGGGAGGCAACGGTTTGCGCCAAAGACGTGCGGAACGGAGGCCGGGTTCAGCCGGCGGGCTTGGCCTTGGCGGCCGCCCGCTCGCGCTGCTGCTGCTCGATCCGCCGGCGCAGGCCGAAGAAGTAGTCGGCGCCGCTGATCACGGTCACCGCCAGCGCCGCGTAGACCAGCAGGTCGACCCCGAGCGGGGCCGGGTCGGCGACGATCAGGGCGAGGACGGCAGCGATCTGCAGCGCCGTCTTCAACTTGCCGAGCCAGCTGGCGGCGATCACGATGCCGCGCTCGGCGGCGATCGTGCGGAGGATGGTGACGGCGATCTCGCGGGCGATGATCACCATCGCCACCCAGGCTTCGAGCCGGTCGAGCGAGACCAGCGAGACCAGGGCGCCGATGATCAGCAGCTTGTCGGCCAGCGGGTCCATCAGCTTGCCGAAGGTGGTGACGGCGTCGCGCGAGCGGGCGAAGTAGCCGTCGAGGCCGTCGGTCAGGGCGGCGAGGGCGAAGACGAGGGCGGCGAGGGTGTCGCCGTTCGGCGTCTCCCCCAGCAGCGCGACCACCACCACCGGCACCGCCAGGATGCGCAGCAGGGTCAGCGCATTCGGCAGGTTCAGCGGGAACATCGGCCTAGCTTGACTGCTTCTTCGCGTCGCGGCGGGCGAAGTAGTCCTCGCCCTCGATGCTGATGCGGGGGACGATCCGGTCCAGCCAGCGCGGCAGCCACCAGGCGCGCTTGCCGAGCAGCACCATCACCGCCGGCACCAGCAGGCAGCGGACCAGGGTCGAGTCGATCGCGATCGCCACCGCCAGCCCGACCCCGAACTCCTTCACCACCGGGTCGCCGTTGAGCACGAAGCTGGTGAAGACGCAGACCATGATCGCCGCCGCCGAGGTGATCACGCGGCCGGTGTTGGCCAGCCCTTCGACCACCGCCCGGCGCTCGTCGCCGTACTTGGTGAAGTGCTCGCGCATCTGGGTCAGGAGGAAGACCTCGTAGTCCATCGAGAGCCCGAAGAGGATGGCGAACATCAGCAGCGGCACGAAGCTGACGATCGGGATCGGGTGGTCGAGCCCGATCAGCGAGGAGCCCCAGCCGAGCTGGAAGACCGCGGTCACCACCCCGTAGGCGGCGGCGACCGAGATCAGGTTCATCGCCGCCGCCTTGATCGGGACCAGCAGCGAGCGGAAGGCGATCAGCAGGACGAGGAAGCTGAGGGCGACGACGATGGCGATCATCAGCGGCAGCTTGTCGGCGATCTGGGCGCCGAGGTCGATGTAGCCGGCGGTCTGGCCGCCGACGTAGGACTCGGCCTTGGTGCCTTCCAGCGCCTGCGGGATCGTCGTCTCCCGGAGGCCTTCGACCAGGCTGACGGTCTCGTCGGCCCACGGCTCCGATTTCGAGATCACCGTGAAGACCGTGACCGTGCCCGCTTCGTCGAAGCTCGGTTCGCTCACCGCGGCGACGTCGCCGGCGCCGCCGACCGCTTTCTGCAGCCCCGGCAGCACCTGTTTCGCTTCCGCCGGGGTGGTGAATTCGGAGGCGATCAGCAGCGGCCCGTTGACGCCGGGGCCGAAGCCCTTGTTGAGGCTGTCGTAGGCCTGGCGCGAGGTCGTGTCCTTGGGCAGGGCGCTGATGTCGTTCTGGCCCAGCTCGAGCTGGAAGATCGGCAGCGCCAGCACCACCAGCACGACCATGGCGACGATCGCCGAGCGCCAGGGCCGTGAGGCGACCCGCTCCGCCCAGCGGCGCCAGCCGTGCGGCTCGGAGTCCTCGGGGTTGCCCTTGCCGCGGCGGATGCTGAGCGAGTCGATGCGCGGCCCGAGCGCGGCCAGCATCGCCGGCAGCAGGGTCGCCGCGGCGCAGACGGCGACGACGACGGCGATCGCGGCGGTGAAGCCGAGCGTCGAGACCAGGGGGATGCCGGCGAAGGCGAGCGAGCAGAGGGCGATCACGACCGTGAAGCCGGCGAAGACGACGGCACCGCCCGCGGTCGCGGTGGCGCGGGCGATCGACTCGCGCAGCTCCATCCCTTCGGCCAGCTGCAGTTTGTGGCGGGTGACGATGAACAGCGCGTAGTCGATCCCGACCCCGAGCCCGATCATCGTCGCCAGGGTCGAGGCCACGCCCGGCACCTGCAGCACGTGCTCGAGCAGGCGGATGATCGAGAGCGCGCAGGCCAGCCCGATCACGGCGGAGACGATCGGCAGCATCATCGCCGTCGCGGTGCCGAAGGCGAAGAGCAGGATGATCACCGCGGCGGCGAGGCCGATCGCCTCGCTGACCTCGGTCGAGGGCTTGGAAAGCTGTTGGCCGACGTAGCTGCCGACGGCGGTGTGGAGGCCGGCCGCGCGCGCCGGCTGAGCGGCGTCGAGGATCCGCTGCGCCTCTTCTTCGTCGATTTCGCCGGGACCGATGCTGAGCACCACCGGGACGTAGCCGATCGATTTGTCCTTGCTGAGGAAGTTCTCCCCAGCCGCGCTGAGCGGGTTGGTCGCCGAGTTGACGTCATGGAGGCCTTCCAGGCGTTCGACCGTTTCCAGCACCGCGGCGGAGTACTGCGGGTCGGTCAGCTTGGCGCCCTTGGGCGCTTCCAGCGTCAGCGGGTTGCTGCCGTAGGCCTGTTCGGGCAGGTTGTCTTCCAGCAGTTCGGTCGCCGTGGTCGAGCCGGTGCCCGGCAGGGTCAGGTTTTCGCTGGTCTTGCTGCCGCCGGCCTGGCCGATCAGGACGAGGGCGATCGCCAGCACGACCCAGGCCCCGATCACCGGCCAGTGATGGCGCGAGCAGAACCGGCCGATCGCGTAGAGAGGGCCGGTCATTCGCCTTCCTTCGACGGCGGCGGCGTGGTTCCGTCCTCGAACGCCTCGGGAATCGCTTCTGCAAGGTCGGCGCCAAGCGCCCGCCGCAACGCCACCAGGTGCTGAGCCTGGTTGGCGGCGATCGAGCCGAGCAGCGAGCGCGGCCAGGGGTAGGTGAGGTGGGAGATCGCCCGCAGCGCGTAGGCGACCGAGGCGCTTTCGACTTCGTAGAGGAAGGCGAGCGCGTCGGCCTGGGTCTTCAGCCCCTCGCTCTCGATCTCTTCCTCCTCGGGTTCGGCCTTTTCGCCGAGCGCCCGCAGGGCTTTGACCACGGCGTCGACGTGCTCCTGTTCCTGCGCGCGGAATTCGCGGGCGCTGGCGAGCGCGGCGCCGCGCAGCAGCGGCAGGGTGCGCTCGTAGGCACGAACCGCGGCCAGCTCGCGGCCGAGCACGTTGTTGAGGGTTTCGGCGTCGGCGACCTTGTCCTTGGCCACCGTCGTCGTCTCGCCAGCGCTGCCACAGGCGCCGAGCACGGCCGCCAGCGCGGCCGTCGCCAGCAGCAGAACCAGGGCGCGCCGCGCGGAGCCGCCGCGCGTGATTCGGTTCGGGACCATGGAGAGGTCGCCAAGCCTATGAGCAAAGCCGACGCGAAGGCGCTCGCCGTGCTGGCCGCGGAGATCCACGGCTGCCGCCGCTGCCCGCGGCTGGTCGAGTGGCGCGAGGAGTGCGCCGCCAACCCGCCGAAGCGCTACCGCGGCCAGGACTACTGGGCGAAGCCGCTGGACGGCTTCGGCGACCCGGCGGCGCGGGTGGTGATCGTCGGCCTGGCCCCGGCCGCGCACGGCGCCAACAGAACGGGCCGCATGTTCACCGGCGACCGCTCGGGCGAGTGGCTCTTCGCCGCCCTGCACCGCGCCGGCTACGCCAACCGGGCCGAGGCCGAGTGGCGCGGCGACGGCCTGCGCCTGCGCGACGCCTACGTCACCGCCACGGTCCGCTGCGCGCCGCCGGCGAACAAGCCGACGGTCGACGAGCGCGACAACTGCCTCCCCTACCTGGAGCGCGAGCTGGCGCTGCTGGAGCGCTGCCGGGTGATCGTCGCCCTCGGCGCCTTCGGCTGGGACGGCTTCCTCCGCGCCGCCCGCGCGCTCGGGGCCGAGGTCCCCCGCCCCAAGCCCCGCTTCGGCCACGGAGCGGAAGCAGACCTCGGCCGCTGGAAGCTGCTCGGCTGCTTCCACCCCAGCCAGCAGAACACCTTCACCGGCCGGCTGACGGTGCCGATGATCGACACCGCCTTCGCTCGCGCCCGCGAGCTCGCCGGCTCGTCCTCCTAGCCCTCCTTGGTCGGCGCCACCTTGCCGTCGCCTGACGGCGGCGCCTCGAAGCCCATCATCGCCACCGTCACCGGGATCCCGGCGGCGTCGGCCTTGGCCAGCCGTTCGGCGCTGCTGCTCTGGATCCCGATGATCCGCTCCAGCGTCCCTTCCAGCTCGGCCTTGAGCTCATCCCAGCCGTCCTCGTCGACGATCATCGGCGTCCAGCTGAGGTGGCGGTCGATGCGCTTGTCGAAGGTCCCGGCGAGCAGCGCCGCGGCGGCGTCGTTGAAGACGGTTTTCAGTCCACTGGAGCTGAGGCCGGGGCGGATCGAGTCCGGCAGCGCCGCCCATTCCTCGGC
Source organism: uncultured Solirubrobacterales bacterium (assembly GCA_963719435.1). Lineage (GTDB taxonomy): Bacteria > Actinomycetota > Thermoleophilia > Solirubrobacterales > 70-9 > VAYN01. Next base: position 244,907 of record OY970384.1, read on the forward strand.
GTTGAGGAAGGCGCGGTCGGTGGCGCGGTAGTAGTGCTCCATGGCGCCACGGCGCGGTGCCGTGTCGACCAGCTCGATGCACTCGCACTCCTTCAGCACCTTGATGTGGTAGCTGACGTGGCCGACCGACTCGCCCAGCTCCTTGGAGATTTCGTTCGGGCTGGCGACCCGTTCGTTGAGGATGATCAGGGCCTGGACGCGCACCTGGTGGCCCATGGCACGGACCAGGCGCTGGTCGACGGTGCCGCGGTGGCGACTGACCTTCTCGGTCTGCTTGGTACTCGACTTAGCGGGGGTCAAGGCGGGTCTCCGATCTGCTGTGGGGTTGACGTTGACGTATCCCCTGAGCAATCCATGGTATTGGCTGCATACCCCCAACAACCCGAGAATTGCAGGTACTTTTAGTAGCTTCCTCGACTAACGGAACTATTTCCAGCAATACGTCGGTCTCCACCATTGATGTTCATTCGCCGGCCTGGGCCGGCCAATCAACCAGGGGGGATCAAATGACGATCACCGTCGTACGAGTAGTTCCGATGGTCTCTATTCACAAGATGGGCTGAGGGACCGGACACATGCGCCGGCCTCGGATCAAACGCACCACTGAGCCCGTCGGGTCTCCCGACGGCGACATCTACCTGATGCGGCCGAGTGCCGGCAACGACATCCGGATCGAGAAGCCCAACGACGAACAGCGGGAGCTGCTCGAGGCGCTCGACGGCGAGCACACGCTCGAGCAGTTGCAGGAACGGTTTGGCGAGGAGGAAGTCGGCGACCTGATCTCACAGCTGGGGGAGCTGGAAGTGATCGAGGATGCGGCCGACGACGACCTCGTCCCGGCGGCGGAGCTGGCGCGTTTCGACCGCCAGCTCCGCTATTTCAGCGACGTCGGCAGCGGCGACCCGACGCCCTCGGAGGCCCAGCGGCGTCTGCGCGAGGCGAAGGTGGCGGTGCTCGGGGTGGGCGGCCTCGGCGGCTCGGCCGCGATCTGGCTGGCCAGCATCGGGGTCGGCGAGATGTGGCTGGTCGACGGCGACCGGGTCGAGGTCAGCAACCTCAACCGCCAGATCCTCTACGGCGAGGCCGAGATCGGCCTGCTCAAGGTCGAGGCGGCGGCGCGGCGCCTGCGCCAGTTCAACTCGGCGATGACGGTGACCTCGACGGCGCGGCGGCTGGAGAGCGAGGCCGAGATCGCCGAGTTCATCGCCGGCTCCGACGTCGTCATCGACGCCGCCGACTGGCCCGCGCACGACATCGAGCGCTGGTGCAACTCGGCCTGCTTCGCGGCCGGCATCCCCTACATCACGATGAGCCACTTCCCGCCGATTGCTCGAGTCGGGCCGCTCTACGTGCCCGGCCAGACCGGCTGCTTCGCCTGCCAGGAGACCGCCTACCGGCGCCAGTACCCGATGTTCGACGTCGCCGTCGAACAGCGCCGGGCGAAAGCCTCTCCGGCGGCGACCCTGGGTCCGGCCTGCGGCATGATCGGCGGCCAGGTCAGCCTCGAGATCATGCACCTGCTGACCGGGCTGGCGGTGCCGTCGACGCTCGGGGTCGCCCACATCTCCGACCTGCGGACGCTGGAGGTGGAGCGCGAGCGGGTCGTGCCGGAGCCCGACTGCCCGGTCTGCGGACAGCTCGAGCACAGCGCCGCGGAGCCGGCGGTTGAGGAGGTCGCGGAGGGGTAGGTTTGGCGGCATGCCGACTAGGCTCGCCGCCGCCCTCCCGATCGTGATCGCCGCCGCGTTGCTGGCCGGCTGCGGGGGATCGTCCTCGACCGACTCGACGGCGACGACGACGGGGGTGATCCAGTACGAAGCGGAACCGGTGCCCGACGCGAGCGGTCCCGGGGCGCCGGCGGGCGCCGCCGCCAGGAGCTGCGAGACGGAGGCGGTCGACGCCGAGGCGCTGCGGGCCACCGGCCTGGCCTGCGAGCGGGCGCGCCAGGTGATGTTCGGCTGGCAGCGGGACGGTGGCTGCGCCCTCCCCGCCGGCGCCTCGCGCGGCGCCTGCGGCGTGCGCTCCTACCGCTGCCTGGCCACCGCGACCGCTCGCGGCACCGCCGTCAGCTGCTCGCGGCCGGGCGAGTCGCTCGCCTTCGTCGCCGTGCGGCGCTAGCCGCTGCGCTCACCCTCGGCAGGCGCGAAGCGGCTGGCGGGATCGAAGAACAGCGCCAGCCACATCAGCGAGGCGACCTCGGTGGAGAGGAAGAGGGCGACCGGGATCGAGGCGAGGAAGACCAGGGCGATGTAGAAGGCGCGGTAGCGCTGTTCGCGGTGCGCGCCGGCGGCGATCCGGGTGAGTCCGGCGGCGCGGGCATCGGCCATCATCCAGATCCCGGTGAGGACGACGCCGCTGAGGTTGATCGCGTAGAGGACGACCGCCGTCGCCTCGCCCCCGTGGTCGCCCAGCACCTCGCTGCTGAAGGGGATGAGGACGATCCAGGCGAGGTAGAAGATGTTGATGGAGAGCAGCCGGTTGTCGAACCCGGTCACTTCGCTGAAGAAGCGGTGGTGGACGATCCAGAAGCGGCCGATCACCGCGAAGCTGAGCCCGTAGGCGAGAAAGTCGTCGCGCTGCCCCCAGAGCGCTTCGGCGAGCGTTTCCCCCCGCAGGTGGTCGGGGATGCTGAAGGAGAGCACGAGCAGCGTGATGGCGATGGCGAAGACCCCGTCGCTGAAGGCGACGATCCGCGAGAACTCGATCTCGTTCCCCTCCCGCCGCTTCGACTTGCGCTCCCCGCCCATCCCGGGATCATCGCCACCGGCCGCGACGGAACCGAGCGCCGATCCCTCCTAGAATGGCCGAGCGCGCCGGCGTAGCTCAGTTGGTAGAGCACTTCATTCGTAATGAAGGGGTCCCCGGTTCAAGTCCGGGCGTCGGCTTTTCAGTGCCAGCTCGGCGAGCCGTCGACCAGGACGCCACGAACCCGGAACTCGTCGTCGAGGATCGTCAGGTTGGCGCGGTAGTCCGGCTCGATCCGGCCCAGCTCGGCGTTGACGCCGATGTAGGTGGCGGGATTCAGGGTTGCCATCCGCAGCGCCTCGTCCTTCGGTACGCCGACCATCTGGACGGCATTGCGGACCGCAGACGCCATGTCGAGAGCCGAGCCGGCCAGCACTCCCTCCCCGGTCTGGCAGCGGCCGTCGACGACGCTCGCCTCGTGTCCCCCGATCTGGAACTCGAGCCGCTCGCCACCAACCGGGGGCGTGGCGTCGGTGACGAGAAAGGTGTGTCCCCGGCCGCTCGCCTTCCAGGCGACGTGGACCGAGCTGGGGTGAACGTGGAAGCCGTCGACGATGATCCCGGCGAAGACACCATCCGCGTCCAGGATCGAGCCGACCACCCCGGGCTCGCGGCTCTCGATGTTGCGCATCGCGTTGAAGAGGTGAGTGCCGCAGTCGAGGCCTTCCCCGAAGGCCTCGACCATGCGAGGGTGAAGCGCGTTCGAGTGACCCGCGCTCACCTTGATCCCGCGCTCGACTATCTCCTCGATCAGCCCTTGCTCGACCATCTCGGGAGCGACGGTCAGCAGCACCCGGCCGCGCTCGAAACGCGGTAGCAGGGAGAGGTCTGCCGCGGTCAGCCGCCGCATCAACCGGCCGTCGTGCACCCCCGCCTTCTCGGGATTGAGGAATGGTCCCTCAAGGTGGATCCCGAGCACACCCGGGACCCCCTGCTGGAGGCACTCCTCGACCGCCGCGATTGCCCGCGCCGTCGTCTCGTCGTGGTCGGTGATGAAGGTGGGAAGGAGATCGGTCGTACCGAAACGCCGGTGCGCCGCGACGATGGCCCGCACCGTCTCCGGCGTCGGGTCGTCGTTGAAGAGACGGTCACCGCCGCCATTCACCTGGAGGTCGATGAATCCGGGGGCTACGGTTGCCCCTTCGAGGTCGTGAAGAGCGGCTTGCGGAGGGATCTCGCCGGGATCGAGGAGATCAGCGATCAGGCCGTCCCGCACGAGTACCGCCTTGTCCCGGTGGACACTTTCTCCGGTGTAGACCTCGCAGTTCGTCAGTGCCAGCACGGTTCGCTCCCGGCGGGAGACTACGTCGTCCGGTCCTGGACGAACCGGCGCCACGGCACCACGGCGGCGGCCAGGATCAGTGCGGCAACGGCGGCGTGCAGAGCCCAGGGCTTGGTGAAGGCCCGTTCCAGCAACTCCTGGCTACCGCCCTTCTCGGTTCCGGTCGCCGCCAGGAAGAGGACGATCAGGCAGTAGAGGGTGAATGCCAGCGCGGCCGTCAGGAGCCGCCGGCGCTTCAATTCGACCGCCGCGTCCCGCACCCGTGGCTGCAGCGCGACGATGCGCTCCCCCATGCCCGCGTTCTCCTCCTTGAGTTCGTCCAGCACCGCTAGCGAGGTGCGGGTGGTGGCGATCTCCGCGGCGACCCGGTCCCATCCGAGCAGCTGATCGATGACGCCGTAGATCGGCGGCGCGACCTGGGTGTCGAACTTCGCCCATGCCTCCAGGCATCGCACCGTGGTGCTCGCCTTGCCCTCCCAGGGATAGACAACGGCCCCTGAGCTTGCCCCGAAGTGCGTCATCTCGTCCTGGAGCGAGACAACCGCGCGCCGCAGAGTGTCGTCCAGATCGCCGCGGACCTGCCGCGGCAAGGGCCCGTGCTCGTACATGGCGACCCGTGCATCCAGAAGCGCGGAAGCCGCCGAGGCCGTGGTTGCGAGATCCACCCAGTTGCGTTCCAGGGCAGTGAGGAGCTGGTCGACCAGCGCCGGCAGCGGCTCGTAGATCTGCGCGGCGACGGCGGCCTTTATGTAGGCGATCAGATCGATCTCCGAAGGCTGGTCTTCGAGGACCTCGCTGAAGATCTCCCGCAGCACCGCTTTGTCGTTGGCGGAGAGGCGGCCGACCAGGGCGAAGGTGCGTAGAGCGAGGACCTGCTCGCGGGTTTCGAAGCGATCGAGCCGGGTCCGGATCCATGACTCCGTGGCTTTCGTCGTCGGGTCGTCAGGCCCGCGATACGTGGCCCGCATCCAGTAGAGCGCACAGGTCACTCCAAAGGTCTCGTCGTAGGAGCCGTCCCGATCGTGCTCGCCGGCGAGGCTCAGGGCCGGTCCAATCAGAGGCCGGAAATCCGTCTCCACCTCAGGCAGGGCCTCCAGCACCTGCAGCGTCTCGGCGGTGCTCCAAAAGCTGCCATCGATATTCCCCACCCTCAGCTCGGCCTGGACAGCCAACTCGGCGAGCGCGAGCAGGCGGTGCGCCTCGGTCTGGTGGTTGACCGAGTGAAGCCCCGACAGTCTGCTGGGATCGTCGCCGGGCTCGATCGAGAGCATCTTCACCTGTCCTTCTGCCAGCAAGTCGTCAAGTGAGACGGACGTCTGCTCCACCAGGGTCTCTGAGGTGACGTCGTCACCGACGACGATCGTGGTGTGAACACCGTTTTCGACGTGACAGTCGAAAGCTTCTAGACCGTCGCTCAGGTAGTACCGGCGAAAGGGAAAGCGCCGCGCTTCCAAGGCGGCGGTCAGGTACGCGAGTGCCTGACTGTCGGTCCTGCTCTGCGAGACGATCGCAGTGTTGTGCCGTCCCTCCACCACGTAGGAGAGCACGTTTTCGAGGGGCTGGCGCTGTCGCTGCCAGTCCAAGGTCAGAGCCGAGATCAGGACCCGGTAAGGGGCGGTCTCCTTACTCGCCAATACCAGCGGCCGGGGTGTGTCCCCCTGCTCGTCGTCGGCAAACAACACGTCCCAATCGGCCAGGTCAGGGTTCTCCCAGAAATGCCAGTAAAGCCCCTGCAGCGAACGGAAGCCGAGCGCACGCTCCTGGACGCTCTCGGCGGCGATGTCATTGGGGTAGAGGAGGCTGATGTGCGTCTCCGCACCGCTCGGTATCGAGAGAGAGCCATGGGCCGACTTCTCGCCGCTGGACCGCGCTACGGGAACGACTCGCCCCAGGGGATCGGGGAGGAAGGACAACCGAGCGCCCTTGGTGCTCGCTAGACGCAACTGGTGGAAACAGAGCAGGCCGCGGCCGCATTCGAGGAAAGCCTGGACCACCTCGGCCGTCTTCCTCTCTTCGAAGTAGGCGCGGATCGTCTTGTCGTTGAGCGCGTTGGAGCCGAGAACCAGAGCGTCGATGCGATGCTGAGGTAGGACGCTCGACAGCTCTCTCACGTTCTGTGCCGTGTAGAGCGTCACGTCATAGCCGAGGTCGGAGATCAGCGACCTCGCATCGGCGTAACCGTAATGCGCCATCTCGGACTGGTTCTGTACTAGGGCAATGCGGTACACCCTTTAATAACTTCTATAACTAGAGAAACTTTTGCTCGATCGCCTCGGCGTAGATGCCGTGCCTGGTGTGCGGCGGGGGCTTGGCGGCGATGCCATAGCCCTCGTGCATCGCCTGTGCCAGGGTTGCCTTGAAGGTGCGGCCGTGCCAGGCGTGGGGCTCGGCGGCGCGACCGACGTGAAGGTGGGTGAGCTCGTGGAGCAGGGTCTCGAGCGCGTCGCCGGGGCGGATGCCGGGGTAGGCGGTGACCGAGAGACGGTACTCGCTGGGGACGGCGAAGCCGACGCGGTTGGGGCGGTTGCTGGCGCGGCGGACCTTGAGCTCGGGCGGGCGCTCGGCCAGCGGGCCGTCGGCGAAGACCGGCAGGGCGCGGAGGCGCTCCAGCTCCCGATCGAGAGGGACGCCGGCGACGAGGAAGTACCGGGGCGGGCGCCTGACCGGGCGCGGTGGGGCGACCTTCGGGGAACGCCTGAGCGAGGGGATCTTCAAGCCGCTAACCCTGGCAGTTGGGGCACCAGTAGGTGGTGCGGTTGGCATCGCCCTGGCCGCGGGCGGAGACGCGTCCGCGGCAGACCGGACAGGGGCGGCGAGCCCGGTAGACGGCGTAGGTGTGGCGGCCGCTGGCGACCGCTTCCAGCATCTGCGCGCGGGCGGCCTCGAGCACGGCGGCGATCTCCTCGTCGTCGAGGTCGGCGACCCGGCGCCAGGGATCGACGCGGGCGGCGAAGCAGGCCTCGCTCTTGAAGATGTTGCCGATGCCGGCGACCAGGGTCTGGTCGAGCAGGGCGTCGCCGAGGGTGCGGCCGGGGTCGGCGCGCATCGCCGCGACCACCGGCGCCGGGTCGAACTCGGGGGCGAGGATGTCGGGGCCGAGGCGGGCCAGCTGCGGGTCGCGGGTGAGGCGGGAGGCGGGAAGCAGGCGCAGGGTCGGGCCGCCGAACTGGACCGCCTCCCACTCGTCCCCGGCGAGCAGCGCCCAGGCGGAGCGGAGCGGCTTGCGCCAGCGGCCGCCGCGGGGGTAGACGTGCCAGGAGCCGTTCATCCCCATGTGGCTGTGCAGGGCGAGGTCGCCGAAGCGCAGCAGCAGGTTCTTGCCGTGGGACTCGACCCGCTCCAGGGTCCTGCCGTCGAGCCGCTCGATCCCGGCGGCGCGGCCGCGTGGGTTGGGAGCGCTGGCGGCCACCGTCTGGCCGGTGAGCGCGGCGTCAAGCCGCCGCGCGGCGCGCAGGATCGTGTCCCCCTCTGCCATCGGCCCATCATGACCGGCGCGGTGCAGCGGCTAGATTGGGTCGATGCTGCCGCGGCGCAAACCGGACCCGACCGCGTACCGGCTGGCGCTGGCGCTGGGCGCGGCCCGTACCGGCCTCGGCGTCGGGGCGCTGTTCGTCACCGGCCCGACTCTGAAGGCGCTGCTGTTCGGCGAGACCGACAGCGTCGGCCGGGCGCTGGCCAAGCTCGCCGGTGGCCGCGACCTGGCGCTGGGGCTGCTGACCCTGGCTGCCCGTGACGACACTGCCGCCCTGCGCAATCTGACCCTGGCGGCCGCGATCCTCGACGCCGCCGACGCCTTCTCGCTCGGCCTCGCCGCCCGCGACCCCGACACCCGCCTGGCCGGCCTCGGCGGCGTCGCCTCCGGTGGCGGCGCGGCGATCGTCGGCGCCTGGACCGCGCAGCGCCTCGGCCGCTAGGCAACCAACGCAGCAGCCGTGAGGTCGGCGGCCGGTCAGTAACCGGCTACGATCAGGCCGATCATCGCCGCGAAGCCAGCGATGATCGAACCGGTCAGCGTCACCGCTCCGAGCGCCATCGTGCGCTGGATCGAGTCGAGCCGGTCGTCGATGCGCTCGAACCGCCGATCCACGCGGTCGAAACGCTCGTCGACTTTCTCGAAGCGCACATCGATTTCCCTGCGCAGCTTTGTGAATTCAGACTTCGTCTCCGCTCTCGATTCCCCGAGCTCGGACTTCGTGTCGGCCCTCGCTTCGGCGAACTCGGACTTCATCTCCGCCCTCAGTTCGCGGACGTCCCGATCGACGCGATCGAAGCCCTGGTCCATGCGCTTGGCCAGGTCGTCGAGCCGGTCATCGGTCCACGCGTCTCTCATCGCCTCCATGAGGCTACCTTAGACAAAACGTTGCGGTTCGTGGAGGGCGGGGTGTGACGATTCCGTGCCAACTTCGTGACCGCCAGCGGCGGCCGCGATCCTGGCTCAGCCGGTGCCGTTGGAACTGCCGACCGGCTCGCCCTGGAACTCGTGCGACTCGATCACCCGGTCGATCAGCCCGTACTCGACCGCGGCCGGGGGCTGGAAGAATTTGTCGCGTTCCATGTCGTTCTTGATCTGCTCGCGGGACTGGCCGGTGTGCTTGACGTAGATGCCGTCGAGGCGCTCGCGCAGCTCGAGGATCTCTTTGGCGTGGATCTCGATATCCGTCGACTGGCCTTCGAAGCCGCCGCTGGGCTGGTGGATGAGGATGCGGCTGTTGGGCAGCGCCATCCGCTTGCCCTTGGCACCGCCGGTGAGGATCAGCGAGCCGGCCGACATGGCGATCCCGTAACAGATCGTCTGCACGTCGGGCTTGATGAACTGCATCGTGTCGTAGATCGCCAGGCCGGCGTAGGCGGAGCCGCCGGGGGAGTTGATGTAGAGGCTGACGTCCTTCTCCGGGTCCTCGGACTCGAGGTGCAGCAGCTGGGCGATGATCAGGTTGGCGAGGTCCTCGGTCACCTGTTCCCCGAGGAAGACGATCCGCTGCGCGAGCAGGCGGCTGTAGATGTCGAAGGAGCGCTCACCGCGCGCGGTCTGCTCGACGACCATCGGTACCAGTGGCATTGGGCCTCCGTTTCGGGGAATCGTTCGCTGCCCTGACCTTATCCAGGTCGCTCGCTCGGCGAGGGTCGGCTCGGGCCTCGCTGGGCGCAGGTCTGCGCGCTCAGCCGCAACTGGTGGAGACCCGCGCCCCGCCCTCACGCAGGGCCCTGTTCTGCCCTTCGACTGCGAGCGGGGCGCGGAGGCGCCTGGCACAAGGTGAGCGCTTCAGCGCGAAGAGCCCGTGGGGGCCGCCGCTGAAAGCGAGGGAGAAGGAGGCGAGCGGGAAGTCGGGCAGTTCGGTCAGCTTCGCCGTAACCCTGCCCTTGCGAATCACCGTCTCCCCCTTGAGCAGGATGTCGATGCCCTGGCCCGAGAGCGTGGCCCACACATCCGGCGTGCCACCGCCTTTGGGCTGCACGGCGAAGACCTTTCCCTTCAGCGGGCCGGAGAGCATCGGGGTGCGGCCCTCGGCCTCCCCCACCACCGAGCCCTTGGGGCAGCGCCGGCGCTCGGCCTCGGCCCGCGAGCAGATCGCCGCGATCGCGGAGGAGTCGAGCTTCAGGAGCGCCGGCAGGTCGAGCTCGACCCGGCGTAGGTTGGCGTTCCCCCTGGGCAGCTTGCCCGAGATCGCCAGGGCGGGGCGTCCGCCGCGACGCAGCTCCGAGCGCTTCGAAAGCGCCAGGCCGAAGCTGGGCTGGAAGCGCAGGCCGATGCAGTTGCGGGCGCGGAAGGGCGAGCTGGACTTCGTTTTGGCCCCTTCGGTCGAGCGGATCTCCGCGCTCACCTGCGCCGGCGAGCAGGAGGTCGGGTTGCGCAGGAAGCCGGGCCGGTCGATGTCGAGGCCGAGCGTGCGCAGGCGCACCGGGATCCCCTCGATCTGCCGCGGCAGGGGGTCGGTCCGGACCGAGACCTGCCCCGTCTCGGGGTCCACCTCGATCGTGCCCCGGATCGTCAGGGCGCCGAGGTCGAACGGGCCGAGCCTGGCCCCGAAGGCGATGGCGAGGCCGAAGGGCGCGCCCTTATAAGGGCCGGTGAGGAAGAGGTCGCCGGCGAGCCGGGCCGTCGCCTCCCCGGGCCCGAGCTCGGCCAGGGCGGAGCCGATCCGCGCCGAGGACGGGCAGGCGGAGGCGCGCGCCGCCGCGTCGGAGCAGGGCGTGAGCGAGCCGAGGGCGGCGGCGAGGCCGGGCGGGAAGGCGATCTCGAGGCGTTCCGGCAGCCCCTCGCCGTCGCGGCGGGTCATCGTCGCGGTGAAGGCGGCCGGGGCGCCGGCGCCGGTCGAGAGGGTGCCGGCGACGAAGCCGGGGCTGAACGGGGTGGCGCCGGCGCAGTCGATCGACTGGGTGGCGCTTCGGGTCACGGGGGCGGTGCCGGAGTAGGGGACGAAGGTGGTGCTGAGGACGGCGGGGCCGCAGGCCAACGGGGTGCTCAGGAGGGCGCCGGGGCCGCCGTCGAAGCTCAGGGTCATCTGCGAGAGCGCGGCCTGTGGCAGGTCGGAGATGTCGACCTGCAGGCGACCGGTCACGGGATCGGGCCGGAGGGAACCGACGGCCTTCATCTGCGCCCCCGAACCGGCGGCGACGATGAAGAGACGGAAGCGGTCCCCCGGCCGTTCGGCACCGAGGTAGACACTGCCCTCCAGCGGCTTCAACGCCTGCGGGGTGGCGATCTCCACCTTCCCCACCCGCGAGGCGGGCGGGCAACTCGGGTCCGATTCCCCCCCGAGATCCAGTTGCGCATCCGAGCACGCGGCCAGTCCCGCCGCCCCCGCGGCGGAGATCGCCATTCCATTCGGCAATGCCATCTCGACCTTGCGCATCATCGAAGAGACCCGCCCGTCGGGATCCTCGTTTTGCGGTACCGAAAAGGAAAAGGCAGCACCGGTTGGGGAGTCGGGAGCAGAGCTGGTCAACGCCAACCCCGCCGACGGATCGAAGGGAAGCCCGTCGCATCCCGTGAGGGGCACGCCCGTCGACCCCGCGCCGGAGACCCAGGTATCCGGCGCCTGCCAGGTGCGTACGGAGACCGTCGCCACCAGCGGGCCCTGGTCGCAACGGGTGGGCAGGGTCAGCAGCGGCTTGCGCGGGATGTCCGTCCCTGCTTGGTGATCGGCGGGAACCCCCCAGAGTTCGATCTCGCCTTTGCGCAGCGGCGCCCCACTCTGCGGTACGCCTACGACCCTCAACCTCAGACCCTGGTCGGTTGACCTCAGACCGGTCTTGAGTATGGAGACGGGAAAGTAGGCGCCGAAGCTGGCCGGTTCGTTCGGGGTGGATCCGATGCTGGCGATCGTTTGGGTTCCGTTGCCGACGAGCTTCCCCACCTCGGACTCGGCTGGACACGGTTCATTCGTCCGGAAGATCTCGGCGAACACCTCACGCGGACAGAGCGGAACGGCGGCGGGACTGCCGGCGAGCCCAGTCGGAAGGTCGATGACTATTTCCTTGACATCTTCTTCACCGGCACCGGCATCGGCTTCGAATTCGAAGCCGAGCAGCAGACGGTAAGGATGGGACGCCGCGCGGTTCTCCGCGGCGCCGGTTCCGTCGAGCAGTTCGAACTCGATGGCCTCCGGAGGAATTCGCAGGGCGCTGGCGACAGGTGCAAGGGTGGCGGCGACGACCAGGACTGTGGCAATCGCACAGCCCAGCTGGGAAAGCCTGCTCATCGCTTGCCCCCGAGCTCGAAGACGATTCCGCGGCTGAGTCCGGCGAGGCTCAACGTGAGTCGAACCCGCAGATCGTGGCCGGCGTCGAGCCGCTGCCGGGCGCCTGAAGACAGGCGCATCCTCACCCTGGTCGCGCCGGGATCAACCTCGAGCTGGGAAGAGGCGACCTTCTTCAGCTTCCTGCCCAGCTTCGCTTTGGCCACCGCGATAAGTCGGCCGGACCGCGGGACTTCTGCCAGCACCTCGATCCAGCCCGTCGCGGCGGCCCGCTGGCGATCGTCCCGAGGCGGGCGGCCGAGGCGGATGGCAGAAGCCGAACCGGTGACGCTCTCCGGCGTAGGCCTGCGGGTGGCGCCGCCAGCAGGCTGACAAGCCGCACCTTCGCATCCCGGCCGATCTTCCCCTTCCGGGAAGCCGCCCCCGATTCGGGCGGCGTAGAAATCGAAGTCTCCCCCGTCTCGATCGGCCGGAACCAGAGTGGCCGTCGTTTTCAGGAAGACAGTGCCTCCATCGGCACTGGCGCCGAAGAAAAGCGTCGGCGATTCGCCGCTGCCCGGGCTGACCAGACCAAGCCTGCCGCCAGCCCACTCATAGACGTCGGTGACGTCATTGCGATCCTCCGGGATCAGCCGCTCGGCGGTGGCGAAGAAGACCCGACGGCCATCGTCGGACATCGCTCTGTAGGGGTGCAGATGAGTCAGAGCGGCAAATTCATCGGTGGCTGGTTCGTTGAAGACGGTGGGGGCGATCTCAGCGGCAATCGGAGCGTTGCCTCCAACCGATCCCGTCGAAAGCAGCGCCATCGAGCCGCTATCGACGTCGTAGCGATAGACGTCTGCCGCCTGGTCGCTGTCCGCGGCCACCAGCTGTTCCGTGGTCGAGAACACGGCGACGCGACCGTCGGCGGAGGTCTGCAGGAAGTCGACGCTGCGGACCGGGAGGACGTGCGTGCCACCGGCGTCCACGACGAAGAACCGTTCCGCGCCGGCGAAGTAGACCCGCGAGCCGTCAGCAGAAACCCGCACCCGCTTGCTCCAGATATCGACTTCGGGCGTTTCGGTCCCCACCGAAACCAGGGTCAGGCGATCGTCGGCCACGTCGTAGCGGTAGAGATCCGGGGCGCTGTCGGCATCGTCGTCGCTGAGCCGCTGTTCGGTGAGGAGGAACGCCGCCGAACCGCTGGGGGTGGCCGCCACGAAGGTGGCGTCCGTTTCGGGACCGCAATCGGCGAGGTCGCACTGAGAGGCCGAGACCTCGGTGGTCGTTTCACCTTCTCTCAAGAAAACTCGGGCTGGACCCGCGCAACCGGGGCGGGTGACGAAGTAGATGCGGTTGCCGTCTCGGGAGATCGCGTTCCGCGGCGGTACGGTGGAGCCACAAGTGGACAGCAGCGAGCCGCTGCTGTTGACGTCGACCAGGCGCAGCTCGCCCGCTGCCGACTCGTACACCGATTCTCCTTCGCTGCGACCGACGTCGCCTGGAAGAAGGTGTTTCGTAGCCGTAAAGACGACTCGCCGCAAGTCGGCCGACGCGCCGGAGAATTCTCCACTCAGTGCGAGATTGGGTCCGGTGGCAGCACTGGTGGAGTAATTCGCAAGGAGATCGAAGGCTCCGTTCGGGTTGCGTCTAAACAGACCGAAGTCGCCCGGCTGCCCTGGCGGGCGAGGAAAGGGGCTGCCCCAGATCGAGCCGGTCAGGTCTGGCGTCAGAGCCTCCGGCAGGTACATCGGGTAGACCGTCGATTCCCGCATCGCCGCCGGATAGGGAGGGCCGATCGAGGTGCCCCTCCAGCCATTCGATTCTCTAAGCGCGAGGTTGACCTGTCCCGGGTAGCCGGTTGACGCGCTTGGAGGAAGCATGCCAATGGACAGATAGGCGATGGCGTTCCCGTCGTCCCCGACGGCAACTATCGCGTACAGCGAGCTCGAGTTCGGGTCCGGCGGGGTCACGAGCTCCCATGCGCGTCCTTGGTCTGGCACGCCGGGCGCGACCGGTACTGGAGCGCCGGGCTCGAGAGCGGTCGCAACCCCTGGAAGGGAGGCAGCAGCGACCAGCGTCAACGCGCCGGTCATGAGCGCCAACACCGCCAGCCGAGAGAAAACGGGAGGGAAAAGTTTCTGAAAAGAAGATTGTAGTTCCCACATGGCTTCGACCCTAGGCTGGGAGATCGCCCCCGGCAACGGTTTGGGTCGAAGATGTGGCTAAAGCGCCGGGACCCGCTAACCCACCCCACAACTCCGAGTCATAGTCGCCGCCAGGGTCCTGCCGTCTTCGAACCCAAAGCTCGCCCGGGCAAAGGAGTAGGTCGCCCCGGGGAACCCAGCCGGCGCAGGGCAGCCGGCGGAGATGAAGCTCTTGGTCTTGCCCTTGTATTTGAAGATGCGCTTCAGGGTCAGTGAGACGTTGGACACGTACCCCCATTCGGCTGCGACCTGGGGCAGGGCCGCGGTCAGGGTGGTGCGGTAGGCGCCCTCTTGGGTCTTGCCGAGCTCGAAGACCAAGACGTTGGATTGCGGCAGGGGCACCGTCCCGTAGACGTGGGCGTAGACCACATGGCGCCCGTTGAAGATCCCGTTGAAGGCGACGACTTCCCCGTCGGAGGGGAAGGGGCTCTGTTCTGGGAGGACGACGTGGGCGGCGAAGGTGCCCTTGCCGATCACCGAGTCCGGGCAGGTGGCGATCGCTTCGGCGGTCGAGGCCGGTTGGATCTGGTGGTAGTGGCAGGCCGGCAGGCCGCGGTAGTCGATGCGGCCGTTCTTGTTGATTGCCAGGGAGATCGTGCGCAGCTGCGGCGGGGCGGTGCCGTCGGTGGTCTTGATGTCGCCTCCGAGGGAGACCTTGACCGGGGCCGTGCCCTGGCGGGGCAGGGCGTGGGGGGCGAGGCCGCCGGTGAAGGAGACCCGCAGGTTGCCTTCCTGGGTGACCTCGGCGGAGGCGAGGGAGGCGGAGAGGAGAAAGCAGAGGGCCGCCGCTGCCGCGGCGGCCCTCTTTGCCGGACTGCGTCTCATGCTCTAGCGGCGCTCGGCGCGGGTCTTGGCCTTGGCGGCGCGCTTGCCCTTGCGCAGCTCGGCCTTGGAGCAGCTGTTCTTGACGACCGGCCGTTCGGAGTGGGTCTTGCCGTTTTGCCCGGTCATCTTCACGTCGGCCTTGGAAACCGATTTGCAGAGGTTCCTCGAGTTGACGAGGAGGCCCTTCTGGCCACCCTGCATGCGCAGGACGAACTTGCTCACCGGTGCGTCGGGGACCGATTCGAAGGTGTTGCGGATGCTCTGGGTCCTCTGGTCGGAGTCGATCCGCCCGGCCAGCTCGATGTCGAACTGCCCGCCGAGGGCGGCGACCAGGTCGGGGATCGAGTGGCTGGAGGACCTGAGGTAGACCGGGCCTTTGAGCGGCTGGTCGAGCAACGGGGTGATCGCTTCCGCGGTCCCGTAGATCGAGGCCTCCGGGCATTTGTCGGCGGCGAACTGCACCCGGGTGCAGATCGTGCGGATGTGGGCCTGTTCGAGGAACTCCGAGTGCGGCAGGGTGACCTTGACGCGGGCGATGTTGGCTTCCTTGCGGCCGGTGGTCAGGGTCGCGGTCAGCGCCGGGTAGTCACCGCGGTTGGTGCCGCCCTTGAGCTTGAAGGCCAGTTTGGGCCCGAAGTCGAGGGAGGCGCAGTCACCGACCTTGGTCGGGACCGAGGGCGTCGCCACCGCTCCCTGGGTGGAGTAGATCCTGGTCCTGACGAAGCGCTGTTCGCAGGAGGTCGGGTTGACCGAGAAGTCCGGTTTTTGGACTTCGATCCTCACGTCGCGGTATTGGATCGGCACCCCTTCGAGGATCTGGGGCAGCGGGTCTGATTCGGCGATCACCTGGGCGGTCACCGGGTTGAGGTTGATCGCGGTCCTGACCACGATGTTGCCGAAGTCGAAGGGACCCGACTGGGCGGGGACCAAGGCGACCAGGCTGTAGGGGGCGCCTTTGTAGGGGCCCGCCAAATACAACGCCGTGGGGCTCTTGCCCGGCTGGGGGACGAACAGCGGGAAGACACCGGTGCCGATCGCCGTGGTCGAGATCCCGACCTGACTGGCTTTCGGGCAGATGCCGGCGGGGGCACCGGACTCCGGGCAGACGCCGACTCCCTTGAGGCTTGCGATCTCGCCCTGGGGCAGGGTGACGTCGAAGCGGCTGATGTTTTGTTCGCCGTCTTCGCGGCGGATCCGGATCGTCAGCGGGCTCCTTGCCCCGGCCACCGGGTTGGCGACGCCGGCCTGCAGCTTGGGATCGAAGCCGCCGCGCCCGGCGCAGTTCTCATCGATCAGCATCGGCGCCTGGACCACCACCGGGTCCGGGCTGGCCCAGGAGGTGAGCTCGGTGCGGGTCTCATAGGTGCCGCAGGTGTTGGGGGTGACCAGCGGTGCGGTGGGGCCGCCGCGGAAGTCGAGCTGGACTTCCGAGAAAGGCTGCTGGGGCAGCTCGGTGAAGACCGTCTTCAATGCGCCGGTCTGCTTGTCGACGTTCAGTTCGCCGGGGATCTTCAGCCAAAAGCCCGGGCCTTTCGCGGTCAGGTAGATGACGAAGGTGGAGCCGAAGGGGTTTTCGTTTTGGCGGGCGAGGGTGACCTCGCCTTCCAGCGGTTTCTCCAAGAGCGGCGTCCTCACCGTGACGTTGCCGATCTTCGATGAGTCCGGACAGGCCGGCGGGTTGTTGTTCCCCAGGCCGATCTCCGCCAGGGAGCAGGCGCCGAGGCCGGCGACCGCCGACGGGGAGACCGTCATCCCGTTCGGCAGTTCGGTCACCACCTTGCGCACGTGGGCGGAGGCGATGCCGTGGGGGTCTTGGACCTGGGGGACCTTGATCCGGATGTCGAGGCCCGAGGTGGCGGCGGCGCGGTGGGTTCCGCTCTGCACGGTGATCGCCGGCTTGAACGGCACCCGCCCGCAGTCCTTCCAGACGAAGGGAATGCCGGCCGGGTCGCGGTCGAAGGAGGCGTGGGCGTTGACGTTCGGGTTCTGCCAGGAGTTGGCTTCCCCGTAGGTGACCGTCGGCTGCGCGGGGCAGGAGGTCGGGTTGGTCATGAAGGGCAGGTTGGGGGCTTTGCTGGAGGCCCCGAAACCGGGCAATTCGTAGCCTTTCTTGTCGGGGTCGAAGCGTTCGGGGTCGTGGGTTATGTCGGCGGGTGCCTCCCACAGGGTCAGCCCCACACTGATCAGCGGCAGCGACTGCGCGATCGATTTGACCACCGTGTCGATGCCGTAGTCGCCGGGGCGGACCTCCGGGACGAAGCGGACCACGACGCCGGCGTAGTTGAGCGCGAAGAGGCCCGGCACTTCGTCCCCGTGCTCCATGTTGAAGACCGGGACTCGGGTTTCGCTGGAACCGGTGAGGAGGATCGACTCGCCGATCTGCGACTCGATCGGGCAGCGGGGGTTGCCGCCGCCCTGACCCGCGGACAGCTGGGCCGCCGTGCAGGTCGGCACCGCGGTCGGGTTGCCGACCAGGCCCAGCGGCAGGCTGACCTTGACGTCGCGCGGGTCCTCGGTCGGGCCACTCCGTCCCGGTTGGAATTCTTTGCTCGTGAGCACGAAGGCCGTGGTCAGGTCGCTGTGGCCGCCGGCCTGGCGGGAGAAGTGGCCGTTGTTGGAGATTTCGCCCTGGAGGTTTTCGATCGCGAAGTCGGCCGCTGCCGGTGCGGCACCGAGGGCGAGTGCCGCGGTCGCGGTCGCAAGGGCCGTGGTGAGGAGTCGTCGCGTGCTGTTCATCGGCCCTGCCTCCGGTTGGGGTTGGCTTGCTTCTTCTTGGCGTGCTTCTTTGCCTGCTTTGGCTTGACGCAGCGCGGCTTGCCCTTCACGGTGCGCGCCTTGCGGCCCTTGCCGCAGCGCTTGCGCGCCTCTGGCCGCACGTTCTCAGGGCCGTTCAGGCCTTCGGAGCCGCCGAAGGGAAGCTCGGGGCCCCCGTTCGGCACCGCCTTGCAGTCGTCGCGGATGCATTCGCCGCGTTTGGGCGGCGGGTTCTGACCTGGGATGCCGCCGCCGATCCTCGCGTCATAGATGTCGGCCACGGTGTCGGTGTCCTGCCCGACCAGCTGATCCTGGGTGGTGAAGAAGATGTCGCGGCCGTCGGCGCTGGCGGCGTCGAACTGGGAGCTGACGTTGTTTTCGCCAGCGCTGATCAGCACCGTTTCGCGCCCGTCGAAGGTATAGACGTCGCGGTTGGAGTTGACGTCGCGCGAGTTCAGCGGGTTGGTCGTGTCGAAGATCACCGTGCCGTCGTCGAGCACCGCCCGGTTGAAGGAGAAGTCGCTTTCGACGTTGCCCGAGGTGATGCGGGCGCGGCCGGTCGGCGGGGAGCCGTCGCGCGGGCAGGAGGCGCAGAGCAGCTCTTCGGCCTCGACGTCGTAGCGGTATACCTGGCGGCAGGCGACTCCCTCGCCGGTGGCCGGGTCTTTCGGATCGCCTTCGTTGAATTCGCGACAGGCGGTGCTGCGGGTGTCGTAGCCGGTGAGGGGCGAGAAGGCGACGAAGGCGAAGTAACGCCCGTTCGAGCTTGACATGTACTCGGGCGGTGGCTGGCTGCCACCGAATCCATCGAGGTTGGGGTCACGATCAGCGATCAGCTGGACCTCGCCGTCGTGCCAGACATATACGTTGCCGCGGCCTTCGACCGCGTCCGGCGTGAGTGCGGCGGGGGAGTTCCAGAAGACCGATGCTCCGTTGGGCGAGACCTGGAGGATGGCGCCAACTGGCCCGGTCTTCGTCAGCAACTCTAGTTGCCGGGTCTCAGTATCGAACCGGTACAAGCTTTCGATGCCGGGTTCGGAGTCGGGCGTCAGTTCGCTGCCGTAGACGAAGGCATAGTGCCCGTCTTTCGTCGCGCCGCCGAAGCGGCCGCCGATGAAGACAGTTTCCTCGTCGTCGTAGCGGACGTAGGCACTGCCAGACTGGAAGAAGACCTTCGAGCCGTCGGCGGAGATGTAGTAGGGATCGTGCACCTGCGTACCGACCCCGCCACCCGCTTCGACGTTGCTGAGGCCAGATCCGTCGGGAGCGATCGAGGCCACATGGAGCCCGTCGGCCTGATTCCATTCGTAGAGAGCGCCTTCGGGAGCTCCGGAAAGAAACGGAAAGATCCGCGGGCGGAGCAGAACCTGGCTGTAGTCGGGGGTCCCGTCGACCACCGGGCCGGCCTGCAGAGCGGTCATGTCTGCGAAGACGTCTTTCCCCGGGATGCTTGCGACCGTGGTGTAGGCGCCGGTGCGGGTGTCTTGAAGATAGATGTTCGTATCGCCTTCGATCCCTCCAGGCGCCAGTGCTTTGAACGAGACGCCGATTGCTTTCGTCCCGTCCTCGGAGAGGCCGAAGACGAACGAGAGGACCGCGTTGGAGTACGCCGCGGTGCCCTCCAATTGCGGCGGCTCGAGCCCGAGAGCGGTCCAGCCGGTGGGTTCGCGCCAGCCGAAGCCACGGGGCTGGACGGGGCCGGCGAGGCCGGTGGAGGGAGCCGTCTTCCACTGATACAGCAATCCTTCGCCGTCGGCCGTGGAATAGAAGACGCGCATCCCGTTGACTTCGCTGCCGCCCTTGTTCACCGGCGTGACCTGCTCGTAGACCCGGTCCGCCGGGCCCAGCGTCCTGAAGGTGCGGTCGGGCCCGAAGGTGGTACCGGTGGGG
This sequence comes from uncultured Solirubrobacterales bacterium, assembly GCA_963719435.1. Taxonomy (GTDB): domain Bacteria; phylum Actinomycetota; class Thermoleophilia; order Solirubrobacterales; family 70-9; genus VAYN01. The sequence continues at coordinate 264,289 of OY970384.1, forward strand.
TTGGTGGCGACCAGCCGGTAGTGGTATTCGGTGCCCGGTAGGAGTTTGGTCAGGTAAGCGTGCACCGCGAGGTAGTCGCGGCCGTTGCCGATCACGTTGTCGTGGTCGACGGGATGCTGCTGTCCGTAGGCGGTGCTGGTGCCGTACTCGAAGCGGTAGCTGGTCTGCTGGCCCAGGGGGTTGACCTTGCCGAGCAAGGTTGCAGTGGTGCTGGTGCGGTCGATCGCGTCGCCGACGATCACGAAGGGCGAGGCGGCGAGGGTTTTCAAGTGCCGGGCGGGGCTGGGGATGTTCACGCCCGTGCCGGTGGCGACACCGACCAGGCGTACCTCGTATTCGCTGTTTGGCAGGAGCCCGGTTAGTTCGGCGTTGACCGGCAACGGGGCTTCGCCTTCGCCGATCGCGACATCCGGCGTGCGCTCGGTCGGGCCGCCTTCGCGCGAGTACTCGAAGTGGTAGCTGCTGGCCTGGCCGACCGGGTTGACGGTGCCGGAAACCTGGGCGGTCGAGGTGGTGACGGCGCTCGGCTCGTCGAGCACCAGATCGGGGACCTTGAAGGATTGGAGCGCGTAGACCCCATCCGCCCCACCCAGACCCGGGATTTCGGTGAAGCCGAAAGCCGTTGAGGCATAGAGCCGCTTACTGGCCCCGGCGCCGATCGCCAAACCGGTGACGATCGCGCCGGAGTCGACGGTGGGGAAATCGAGTTCGTCGATGATTTTGTCGTCGTTCAGGGTGTAGAGGCGAACCGGATAGGGGCCGGTTTTGTCGAAATGGACGTAGCCGCCATCTGAGCAGCCGGCGACGATCACGTTCCCGCTGCTGGGATCGACCGCCACCGTCCGCGGCTTGGGGATGCTGGAGGCGAAGGAGGCGTCCAACGTCCCGTCGGGGGCGAAGCGTTGGATCACCGAGTTGCCGGACTCGTAGACGATTTCGTTGAGGTCGAGCTGGTTGACGACATAGACCGAGCCGCTTGCGTCCACGGCAATGCTGAGAAGCACGGTGAACGTGCCGGAGCCGTTGAAGCTGGAGGCGAAGGTGCCGTCGGAGTGGTAGCGGTTGACCTTGCCGCCGAATCGTGCCGCCACCAGGAGATCGCCGTTGGTTGGGTCAACCGCAAGGCGGCTATTCAAGGTCGTCAGTTCTTGCGGTTCCCCTCCCACGGTGGGACTGACGAAAGTGAGGTCGCGGGTGAAGGTGAGAGGGCCGCTGCCGCTGATGTCGTACTTGACGATCTGCCCAAGCCCCGAATCGGCGACGTACACGGCACGGGCGGCCTGATCGATTGCGACTCCCATGACGTTCGACAGTTCGGATTCGCCGAAGCTGCCGACGAAGGTAGTGGACGATTCCGCCGGTGCATATATGTTCACTGCCGGTCTACCGGAAGCTGCCAGGAGATAGCCGGTCTGATCGTCCACCGCAACCTGCTGGGGGGTGCCGGAAAACGCGCCTTCCGACCCCGCGGTCGCGAAGCGATCGCCGATGAAGCGGTAGACGGTCGCCGCCTGCACCGAGGAAGCCAGCAGGCCGCACGCGACCAGGGACACGACGCAGGCGAGCAGCACGGCGCGGAGCCTGTTGCCCTCGATCGGTCCCGCGGACGGTGCCTTCGCCTGGCTTCTCACGTAAAGCTCTCCTTGTCCCTGGAGCCCCTCTGCCGGCCGCTTCCCTAAAGCGACCCCCTGAGGCTCGGTCTATGTCCCTGATGCAGCGTGTTCCCTGATTCGCCCGGTGAGGTGGGAGTAGTTCCCAGAGGGTGCTACTCGTACCAGCGGGCGCCGCCAGTGAAGCACGTGACATCAGAGTTTGTCAAGGAGAAATTCCCAACAGAAAAGGAAAGTTCCTGGAGGGCTCTGGGTACTGCTGTGGCCTGGCGAGCGGTCGGGGACGCCCCGGCGCCTGCTCAGGCGGGCTGGCGGGCGAGGCGGGCGGCCTCGTCGGGGCCCAGGTACGGCGCCAGGATGAACTCGGTGAAGTCGGGGAGCAGCTCCTCGAGGCCTTCGGCTTCGCCGGCGGCGACCTTGCGGCTGGCCAGGGAGACCAGGGCGCCGACGGTCGAGTCCTCGGTGTTGGGCGGCAGCTCGCGGTCGGCCTGCCGCTGCCCGCGGCCCGCCTGCAGCGGCGGCACCAGCTCCCGCACCGCGGCGTGGAAGTGAGCCGAGACCTGCGGCGTCGCGCTCTGCGCCTCGACCAGGCAGAGCCGGGCCAGGTCCGGCTCGGCCGCGAGGAAGGAGAGCGCCGAGCGGGCGGCGGCGATCGCCTGCCGCGGCCAGTCCGCCTCCGCCGCGGCCGCGGCCGCGATCAGCTCGCGGATGTGGTCGACGACGGCGTCGAAGGCGGCGAGGAAGCACTCCTCCTTGCCCTCGAAGTTCTCGTAGAAGACGCGCCGGGAGACCGCGGCCGCCTTGGTGATGTGGGTGATGGTGACCGCGTTGTAGCCGTGCTCGGCCACCGCGGTGGCGAAGCCGGCGAGCAGGCGCTCGCGCTGGTTGTGGGCGACCTGCTCGCGGGAGAAGCCGTGGCGGCCGGCGGGCAGCGGGCCGAGCTCTTCATTGGGCACGGATTGAGGATATGCCGCTGCGGTCCGAATGTCACGAGATAGCAAATTCTCTGTAAATTGCTATCTCTTAGAACCTGAAGCGCTATACGCTCGGAGCGTGATCACTATCGCCAAACGCAAGACCTCGCTCGCAATCGACCCTGGGAAAGTCGAGACCGCCAGAGAAATACTCGGGACCAAGTCAATGACCGACACCATTGACGCGGCGCTTGACGCGATCCTGCAGCAGGAGGCGGCGCGAAAGCTGATCGAGATTCTCGATACCCCCGGCGCCCTCGAACTGGCCAACCCGGATGTGATGAAGGGCGCCTGGCGAAGCGGGGGAAGATCTTTCTCGTAGACACGAGTGCCTTGGTCCGTCGGCAAACGCGAGCCGAGGTCCGCGAGGCACTCGATCCCCTCTTGCGGTCCGGCGAGGTTGCCACCTGCGGCATCGTCGACTTGGAGGCCCTCTATAGCGCCAGCAGCCCCGCCAGTTACAGCGCCACGGCCACAGCGTTAGGTGAAATGCCGAGAGCCACGATCGACGAGGAGTGCATGGCCCGCACGCTGGAAATTCAGGCGCTACTTGCCGAGCGCTCTCAGCACCGCGGGGTCTCGGTGCCGGACCTCCTGATCGCGGCCTGCGCCGAGCGCGCCGGTTTAGTCGTCCTCCACTACGACGCTGACTTCGACCGCATCGCGCGGGTGACCGGACAGCCGACCCGCTGGGTAGTCCCGCGCGGCAGCGTCAGCTAGACGCCGCGAGCTGCGCCTCGCGCGCCGCCTTGTCCTCGCCGACGTAGGGGCGCAGGACGAACTCGATCGTCTCCGGCAGCAGCCCGCGCAGGGCCTCGGCTTCGTCGGCGATCAGGCGCTGGTTGAGGACCCAGAGGACGCCGCCGACGAGGGTGTCCTCGAGCGTGTCCGGCAGCTCCGCCCGCCGCGGGTTCAGCTCCCGGCCCGGCTTCAGCAGGGGGATGAAGCGCTTCAGCATCGCCTCGTGGCGGGCCACCGCCTCCGGCCCCGCGGTCAGCGCCTCGACCAGGCAGGCGCGGCCGATGTTGGGGTGGGCGGCGATGTTCTCGAACAGCGCCCCGAGCCCGGCGGCGACCTGGTCGGGCCACTCCTGCTCGCGGTCGTAGGCCCGCTGCACGCGGTGGGCGGTGACCCCGTAGGCGGCGTCGAGCAGCTCCAGGTAGGCCTGCTCCTTGTCCTCGAAGTTCTTGTAGAAGGTCGCGTAGCCGACCTTGGCGCGGCGCACGACGGTCTCGATCGTCGCCCCCTGGTAGCCATGCTCGGCGACCAGGTCGGCGGTCGCCTCGAGGATGCGGCGGCGCTGGTCGGCGGCGGCGGCACTGCGGGTCACCGGCTCGACGCCGGGGGGCTGCCGCGAGGCCTTTCCAGGCAGAGCACGCACCCCCTGAGGATAGCGCGGGTTCCCATAGGTACGAGATCAGTACGTTAAGTGCTGCAAGTTCCCAAATATGGGTTATGGTGTCCCAGATGGAAAGACCGCGTACACTTCGCGCCGTCAGGAGTTGGCAGGACGCCATTCCCGACCGCAGCAGCGACAGTGGCGTATTCGAAGCGATGATGCTCACGGTCGGCGCCCTCGGCTACGAGAAGGCGACCGTGCAGGAGGTCGCCGAACGCAGTGGCATCAGCCGCGACCAGTTCCACCGCCGCTTCGGCAGCAAGGACGAGTGCTTTGGGCAGGCCTACGAGGCGGCGGCGGAGCAGCTGCGCGAAGACCTGCTGGAGGCGGGCCGCCGCGCCCCCAGCTGGCGGCTCGGCTTCCGCGCCGCGCTGGCCGAGCTGCTGCGCACCGTCGCCGAGCAGCCGCTGCTGGCGAAGGCGCTGCTGCTCGAGGTCCGCGCCGCCCGCGGCCACGCCTGGGCGGTGCACCAGCGGGTGGTCGAGCAGCTGGTCGCCGCGGTCGACAGCGCCCGCCTCGACCCCGACGCCCTGCCCTCGACCTCCTCGATGACCGCCGGCTTCATGGTCGGGGCGATCGAGGAATCGCTCGGGCTGGAGATCGGCGCCGGCCGCGCGGCCACGGTCGAGCGGCTGCTGCCGGACCTCTCCCACCTCGTCGTCCTCAACTACTTCGGCGAGGACGAGGCCTGGTTGGAGCTGCGCTCCGCCGACGCCGCCCCCCAGGTCAGCTGACCCGGCGATCGCGGCGACCGGGTCAGGGCAGCCCCACCCTTCAGTACTCCATCGTTTATTCAAACTTCCTTGCGCGAAGAGCCGGGATCTGTCAATCTGACCTCCAGATGTTGGCCAAACATCGGTGAGGCGCGGGTGAGCACGGCGGCGCCAGCGGTGACAGCCGCAACCCAGGTGGCGCTATGCCACCGCCGTAGCGCCCGGCGCCTCAGCCATGGCCAGCTTCCTCCCTAGCCCTCGCGGGCGACCTTGGCAGCTTCGTCGCTGCCAAGGTATGGGGTGAGCGTGAACTCGACCAGGTCGGGGAGCAGCGACTCCAGCTCGGCGGTCTTGCCGGCGATGATGCGGCGGGAGATCAGCGACATCATGCCGCCGACCAGGGCCTCCTCGGTGGTCGGCGAGAGCCGCGCCAGGACTTCGGGCGAGCGGCCGTCGCGGCCGCTCTGGAAGTAGGGGACGAAGCTCTGGATGGCGCTGTCGTAGCGCTCGACCACGACCGGGCCGGCGACCAGCGCCTCGACCATGCAGAGGCGGGCGAGGTTGGGCTCGGCCGCGAGGAAGCGCAGCATCGCCGCGATCCCGGCCTTGACCGCGTGCGGCCAGTCGTCCTGCTCCTGCTCGAAGGCCTCGCCGACTCGCTCGCGCAGCTGCGCCATCACCGTGTCGTAGGCGGCGACGAAGCACTCGTCCTTGCTGGCGAAGTGCTCGTAGAAGGTCCGCCGCGAGACCGCGGCGTGACGGGTGATATGGGCGATGGTTGTGCCTGCGTAGCCGTTCTCGGCGATCGCCTCGGCGAGCCCGGCGATCAGGCGCTCGCGCTGGTTGTGGGCGACGAACTCGCGCGGCAGGCCGTGGCGGCCCGGGGGAAGGCGGGCGAGCTCGGGGGGGTATTCCTCGGCCTGCTCGACGGAGTCGGCGGGTTCAGCGGCCACAGGGCGACGATACCGGTCGGGGGAATTAGAGCTTCTGTTCAGCTCCTCCAGCGCTGCCTCGACGCCCAGATAGGGCATCACCGCCGCCGACATCAGCTGCGGGACCAGCTTCGGCAGCTCGTCGGTGTCGCCGCGGACGACTTTCGCGTAGACCTGCCCGTAGGCGGATCCGGCCAGCGCCTCGGCGGTCGTGTGCGGGACCGATTCGGGGTCCTCCATCTCCTTGCGGCCGGCGTCGATCAGCGAGGCGATCACCCGCATCGTCATGTCGCGGCGGGCGCGGGCGGCGTCGCCGGCGGCCAGCACCTCGACCGCGAAGGAGGCGCGGCTGGGCTCGTCGCAGAGCGAGCCGACGACCTCGTGGGCGACCGCGCGCAGGCGGTCCGGCCAGTCCCGCTCGCTGTCGTAGGCGTGCATCAGCGAGGCCATGCATTCCTCGTTCATCTCCTGCCAGGCGGTGAGGAAGCCGTCGTACTTGCCCCGGAAGTGGCGCTCGAAGGCGGGGCGGTCGAGCCCGGCGCGGTCGGCGATCAGCTCGATCGAGGTGTCCATGTAACCGCGCTCGGCGGCGACCTCGATCAGGGCCTCGATCAGGCGCGCGCGCTCGGACGAGGCGGAGGTGCGGGTCTCGGTCTCGAGCACTAGGTCATGGGACCCCCGATCCCTGCCTTCGCCGACTCAGCCGCCGCTGGCGGTCTGCGGTGACTCGGCTGCCGCCCGCTTCGCTGCCTCGGCGCCGAGATATGGGGTGAGCGAGAACTCGACCAGCTCTGGGAGCAGCTCCTCGATCTGCTCCGTCTGCCCCATGATGATGCGCTGGTAGATGATCCAGAAGATGCCGCCGATGATCGTTTCCTCCAGCGTCCCCGGCAGCTCCTCGCCGTGCGGGGAGACCTTGCGGCCCAGGCGGAAGAGCGGCACGAAGGCCTGGATCGAACGCTCGTAGCGCTCGACCGCGGCGGGGCCGGCGGAGAGCGCCTCGACGATGCAGGTCCGGGCCAGGGCCGGCTCGCTGGCGACGTAGTGGAGGAAGGCGGAGAGGCCGGAGTTGACCCGGGCGGGCCAGGTGTCGACCTTGCTGGCGGCGTCGACCACGCGGCGCAGCGCCTCCTTCACCGCGAACTCGCTGGCGGCGAGGAAGCAGTCCTCCTTGGAGGAGAAGTTCTCGTAGAAGGTGTTGCGGGCGATGCCGGCGCGGCGGACGATGTCGGCCACGGTGACGGCGCGGTAGCCCTTCTCCACCGTCTCCTCCGCGAGGGCCGAGATTATGCGCGCCCGCTGGTGCTGGGCGATGAACTCTTTGGGGAGGGGATGACGACCGGGAGGGGGTCGCATCGTCGATGCGTTTTCGGCCACGAACGCCAGAGTACCTTGATCCCAAGGGGCTTACAAGGTTGCCGGCTGGGCTATATACCGCTAAAGTACCGGAAGCCAGACAAGCGGTTCCCTTGATCGACGAAAAGGAAGGGCAGATGGGAAAGCGCGCCGACAGCAAGGCCCTGGCAGGGGCCGCGAGGGTCGGCGAATCACGGGTCCAGAACTCGCGGATTCCAGACGCTCCCGAACTCAGGCTTGTGACCTCCCCGAAGCGGCAAGCGATCCTCGACGGGATGCTCGAAGCGGTCGGGGCGGAGGGCTACGAGCACACCTCGGTCCGCACCGTGCTGGACCGCACCGGGGTCTACCGGCAGGCCTTCTACGACAACTTCGGCGACAAGGACGACTGCTACCTACAGGCCTACGACGCCGGTGTAGAGCGGGTTGAAGCGCTTCTTCTCGCCGCCGCAGCGGAGCAGGGGAACTGGACAGGGGAACTGCGCGCGGGCCTCGGCGCGCTGCTCGACTTCCTGGACGCCGAGCCCGATGTCGGTCGTGCCCTAGTGGTGGAGGTGCACGCCGCCGGGCCGGAGGCGCTGGCGAAACGCGCGGCGGCGATGAAACGGCTCACCGCCTTTCTCGACCATGCTCGAGACGAGGCCGGGGAGCAAGAGTCGCCGCCGCCGATCGCCGGCGAGGGGATCGCCGCCGGGATCCACGCGGTGATCCACTCGCGGCTGGCGACCGGGGAGAGCGGCGGCTTTCGGCAGCTGCTCCCGGAGTTCATGTACTTCGCGGTACTGCCGTACTTCGGCGCCGAGCTGGCGAGCGCCGAAATGCAGGCGGCGAACGTCTAGCGCCGCGCCGCCCAGGCCGGCGCCTCTCTACAGCCGCTCCAGGTTGTCGGCCTCGATGCCGCGGGTGACGCCGCGGAAGTCGAGCACCAGCGGCGCCCTGGCGACGATCTCCGCGTAGTCGAAGCCGGGGTGCCCGGTGACGATCGCCACCAGGTCGACGGCGCCCAGCGCCGGCTCCAGCTCGACCGAGGCGAGCCCGAACTCGGGCAGCTCCGGGACGAAGGGGTCGTGGTAGGAGGCGTCGGCCTCGAGCGCGGCCAGCAGGCGCAGGATCGTCAGCGCCGGCGACTCGCGGGTGTCGCCGCTGCCGGACTTGTAGCTGGCCCCGAGCACGAGGATCTTCGAGCCCTTGACCGGCTTCGATGCCTGGTTGAGGACGCGCTCGATGCGCTCCACGCAGAAGGCCGGCTGCGCCTGGTTGACCTTGCCGGCGAGCTCGATGAACTCCGGGTAGAAGCCCTGCTCGCGGGCTTTGAAGGCAAGGTAGAAGGGGTCGACCGGGAGGCAGTGGCCGCCCATGCCGGGCCCGGGCTCGAAGCGCATGAAGCCGAAGGGCTTGGTCGAGGCGGCGTCGATCACCTCCCAGACGTCGATCCCGAGCCGGTCGCAGAGCTGCGCCAGCTCGTTGACGAAGGCGATGTTGACCGAGCGGAAGACGTTCTCCAGCAGCTTCGAGAGCTCGGCCGCCTCGGGGCTGGAGACGACGACCACCTGGTCGCAGACCAGGGCGTAGAGGTCGCGGGCGCGCTCGGTGCAGGCCGGGGTCATGCCCCCGACAAGCTTCGGCGTGGTCCGGATCGTGAAGTCGGTGCGGCCGGGGTCGATGCGCTCGGGCGAGAAGGCGACGAAGAAGTCCTCGCCGAGGGCGAGGCCGGAGCGCTCGAGGATCGGGGTCAGCTGCTCACGCGTCGTCCCCGGGTAGGTGGTCGACTCGAGCACGACCAGCTGGCCGGCGCGGAGGACGGCGGCGAGTGAGCCGGCGGCTTCGAGCAGGTAGGTGAGGTCCGGTTCGCGGGCGCTGGTCAGCGGCGTCGGCACGCAGACGACGACCGCCTCGCAGGAGGTCAGGTCCTCGTAGTCGGCGCTCGCCCGCAGGCGCTCGCCGAGCGGCGCCAGGACGCTGTCGGGGACGTCCTCGATGTAGCTGCGGCCGTCGTTCAGCGCCTCCACCTTGGCCGGGTCGAGATCGAGGCCGACGACCTCGTTGCCGACCTCGGCAAAGGCGACCGCGAGGGGCAGACCGACGTAGCCGAGACCGACTATTCCAATCCTCATCGTCGGAAGCATAGGCGCGGTTGGACAGGTCGCCACCGCTGCCCTACGCTGGTTGGGATGGATTCATCAGCGTCGAATCCACGGTCCGGGTTGGGTGCGAGCCAGGCGCTGCCGCGGGCCTACGCGGTTCGCTCCGAGCGCGAGCGGATGCTGGAGGCGATGGTCCGGGTCGCCGCCGCCAAAGGCTACGAGGCGACCACGGTCGCCGATGTGACCGAGGCCGCGGGGGTCAGCAACGAGACCTTCGAAGCGACCTTCGTCGGCAAGGCCGGCTGCTTCCTCGAGGCCTACGACGCGGTCATCGACGTCCTCGTCGCCCACGTCTCCACCGCCTTCGAGAGCACCGTCGGCCAGCCCTGGCCGGACCGGATCGTCGCCGCCCTGCGCGCCCTGGTCGACCTGCTGGCGACCGAGGCCGACATCGCCCGGATGGCGATGGTCGAGGTGACCGCGGTCGGCGAGGACGCGCGGATCCGCTACCGGGCGGCGCTGGGCCGCTTCACCTACTTTCTCGAGGAAGGCCGCACCGCCTCCGCCCAGGGCGACGAGCTGCCGGCCGACACCGCCCGCTTCGCCATCGGCGGCGCCACCTCGATGATCTTCGACGAGGTGCGGGCGGGTCGGGGGCCGGAACTGCGGCGGATCCTGCCCGACCTGGTCTTCGCGGTGCTGATGCCCTACCTCGGCCCGGAGACGGCCGAGGACGAAATGCGGCGGGTCGGGCGGGAGATCTGAGCAGGGTCCCCGCCGGGCGTCGGCGGGACTAGACGCCCTCGCCGTGGCGGCCCTCGCCGGCGGCGAAGCGGGCGGCGCCTTCGACCGCCACCGGCAGCGTCTCGCGGCCCAGCTTGGCCTCCAGCGTCAGGCCCTCGGCCAGCGGCAGGCCGGCGCCCTCGATCGCGGCGCGGCGGTCGGCGAGCATCGTCTCCTGCGGGAAGGCGGCGAGCTTCTCGGCCAGCTCGAGGGCGCGTTCGAGGTGGGCCCCGGGGGCGACGACCTCGTTGACGAGGCCGATCCGCAGCGCCTCCTCGGCATCGACGGGGCGGCCCGTGAGGATCAGCTCCAGCGCCCGTCCCATGCCGATCACCCGCGGCAGCCGCTGGGTGCCGCCGTCGATCAGCGGCACGCCCCAGCGGCGCTCGAAGAAGCCGAAGGTGGAGCCCGGGGTGGCGAGCCGCAGATCGCACCAGAGCGCCAGCTCGAAGCCGCCGGCGAGGCACCAGCCGTCGACCGCGGCGATCGCCGGCTTCGAGGGGGTGAGGCGGGTGAAGCCCTCCGGGCCGGCCGGGTCGTCGACGTCGAGGTCGAGCGCCTTCAGGTCGGCGCCGGCGCAGAAGGCCTCGCCACCGGCGCCGGTGAGGACGAGGACGCGGGCGCCGCCGTCGGCCTCGAACTCGTCGAACCCCTGGCGCAGCAGCTTTGCGGTGGCGCCGTCGACGGCGTTGCGCCGCTCGGGGCGGTCGATCGTCAGCACCGCCGCCGCACCGACCCGCTCGTAGCGAACCTCCCCGCTCATCGGCCCATCCTACGGCGAAGTTGGGAGCGGGCGGGCTAGTCGCTGCGGACGGCACTCACGGGGTCCTCAGCGACGCCCAACTCCCGAGATGCGCCCCGGTCGCGGGCCGGGAGGGCAGGCTCTCCGACCACCGCCCAACCTAGGAACCCCCCCGGACGGAGGGGCGAGCCCTGCTTCGTTGAGGACTTGACCACAGCATGGGTGGGTCAAGTCCTCAGCCTTGGTCTCGGGCGGCCTGGCGCTTGGCGGCTGAGCAGCACGGCGTCGTAGCGCGATCGCAGCTGCTGGGGCTTGGGATGAATCCAAGGTCGATCGAGCATCGGCTCGCGAACGGGCGCCTCCACCCGCTGGCGCGCGGTGTCTATGCAGTTGGACGACCCGAGGTAACCGACCGCGGGCGTTGGATGGCGGCGACGCTCGCCTGCGGGCCGGGAGCGCTGCTCAGCCATCGCAGCGCCGCCGAGCTGTGGGGCATCTGCCGGGTGCCGGACCGGCGGTCGAACGGCGGGCGGGCGGGCCCTGGAGAGATCGACGTCGTCGTCCCGGCCGGGCTCTCGAAGCAGCGGCCGGGCATCCGGGCGCACCGGCGGCGCGAGCACGAAGCGCCCGGGAGGAGGGTCGTCGACCGGATCCCGCTCACCCATCCGGTCGCCACCTTGGTCGACCTCGCCACCTGCCTGCCGGACGGACAGCTGGAAGCGGCGATCAACGAGGCGGACCACCGGGAGCTGGTCGATCCGGTGGGACTGCTCGCCGGGCTCGGCTCAGTGCCGCGACGCCCAGGAGTCGGTCGGCTGCGGCAGCTGCTCGAGGGGGCGGGAGTCGCTCTCACCACGACCGAGCTGGAGCGGCTCTTCCTGCCGCTGGCCGACGGGATCGGGTTGCCGCGACCGCGGACTCAGGCCTGGCTCGACGGCTACCGGGTCGACTTCTACTGGCCGGAGCTGGAGCTGGTGGTCGAGACCGACAGCCTGCGATATCACCGGACTGCGTTCACGCAGGCGAGGGACAAGCGGCGCGACAACGCCCATGCCGGCTCCGGCCGGACCACCCTGCGCTTCTCCCACGGTCAGGTTCGGCACGAACCGGACGTTCGGCGGGTGCTGGCCAGGACCGTTCGGCGGCTCGGGTCATCCGGCGCTGGTTGAGCGCTTAGCGGGCCTATAGCCCTGTCAGGCGATCAAGGAGTCGGAGGCTTTCGTGGCCAACGAAAACACGACCGGGGATGGCGCTCGTTTGCCTGCCGTGCGCGTAGCCTTCGCGCTCAGAAGCTCGTTGCGCCACCTTTGAGACCGCCCCCCGCTCGGCTTCCGCGGGACCCGGTCTCTCCCGGTCGCAGAGCGAATTTAGCGCCGCGCCGGTGCTGGCGCCAGGGGTGGCGCGGCGGCCTTCCCGCAAAGTCCGCACTAAAAGCACTGCGAAGAGAAGCGGCGCCTGTCCGCGGGCCGATATACGGTCCCGATGGGATGAGCACGGGATCGGAGGCGTCGGCGCGACGAGCGCGGCGGAACGTGGTTCTCACCGCCGCGATCGCGGGGCTCGGTGGGCTGCTGTTCGGCTACGACACCGGCGTCATCGCCGGCGCCCTGCTCTTCATCAAGGTCGACTTCGCGCTCGGCAGCTTCGCCCAGGGGCTGGTCGTCGCCGCGGTCCCGATCGGCGCCGTCGCCGGCGCCGCGATCGCCGGTCCGGCGGCCGACACCTACGGGCGGCGGCTGATGATCCTGCTCGCCGCCGCCGTCTTCATCGTCGGCGCCCTGGCCAGCGCCGCCGCGCCCGGGGTCGAGGTGCTGGTGTTGGCGCGAATCGTCATCGGCGTCGCCATCGGACTCGCCTCCGCCGCCGCCCCCGTCTACATCTCCGAGGTGGCGCCGCCGGAGAGCCGCGGGCGCCTCGTCACCTTCTTCCAGCTGGCGGTGACGATCGGCATCCTCGTCGCCTACCTGGTCGGGCTCGCCTTCGACGCCAGCGAAGACTGGCGCTGGATGCTCGGGCTCGGCTGCGTGCCGGCGCTGGCGCTCGCCTTCGGGATGTTGCGGATGCCGCAGAGCCCGCGCTGGCTGGTGATGAGCGGCGACGACTTCGCCGCCAGGGCGACGCTGGCGAAGATCCGCGTCGACGACCCGGACACGATCGACCGCGAGCTGGAGGAGATCAAGGAGAGCCTCGACGAGAAGCCGGGGGCCTGGAGCGAGCTGCTGCGGCCGGTGGTCAAAGCGGCACTGGTGGTCGGCGTCGGGCTGGCGGTCCTGCAGCAGGTGACCGGGATCAACACGGTCATCTACTACGCGCCGACGATCGTCGAATTCACCGGCGTCGACTCCTCCGCCGGCTCGATCCTGGCCGCGGTCGGGGTCGGCGTGATCAACGTCGCCTTCACCGTGCTGGCGCTGCGCCTGCTCGACCAGGCCGGCCGGCGGACGCTGCTGATGATCGGCGTCTCCGGGATGGTGATCTCGCTGTTCGCGCTCGGCGCCGCCTTCATCGGCGGCGGTGGCAGCACCCTCTCCTCGGTGATCGCAATCGTCAGCCTGATGACCTACGTCGCCTCTTTCGCCATCAGCCTCGGGCCGATCTTCTGGCTGCTCAACGCCGAGATCTACCCGCTCAGCGTGCGCAGCAAGGCGGCCGGGATCGGCACGATGGCGAACTGGACCTTCAACTTCATCGTCTCCCTCACCTTCCTGCTGCTGATCGAAGTGCTGGGGCGCAGCGGCGCCTTCTGGTTCTACGGCGCGATCGGCATCCTCACCCTGATCTTCTGCTGGAAGCTGGTGCCGGAGACCAAGGGGAAGCACCTCGAGGACATCCAGGCCGAGTTCCAGGCGCGCGTCGACCACCGGCACGCCTGATTTCGCCGCCGGCCGGGGCGGACGCAGGAACAGGTCGCTGAGTACCCTGCCCTGATGCGGATCGACGAGATCATCGCGGCGCGGCGGCCGACCTTCTCGGTCGAGTTCTTCCCGCCCAAGACCGAGGAGGCGACGGCGCAGCTCTACGAGACGGCGCGAGCGCTGGAGCACCTGGAGCCGGACTTCGTCTCCGTCACCTACGGCGCCGGCGGCTCGACCCGCGACGGCACGGTGGAGATCACGACGGCGTTGAAGGACGACCTCGGGTTGGAGACGATGGCCCACCTCAGCTGCGTCGGCGAGACCACGGACGGGCTGGCGACGACGCTGGACCGGATCGAGGCGGCGGGGATCGAGAACGTGTTCGCGCTGCGCGGCGATCCGCCGCGGAACGAAGGCGACTTCGTCCAGCCCGAGGGCGGGCTCGGCAGCGCCGCCGAGCTGGCCGCCTTCATCACCGCCGGCTGGGACTTCGCCGTCGGCGGTGCCTGCTTCCCCGAGGTGCACCCGGAGGCGCCCGACCTCGAGACCGACCTCTCCTACCTGAAGACGAAGGTCGACTCCGGCGCCGGCTTCCTGATCACCCAGCTCTTCTTCGACAACCAGGTCTACTTCGACTTCGTGCGAGCGGCGCGAGCGCGCGGGATCGAGGTGCCGATCCTGGCCGGGGTGATCCCGGTCGCCAGCTTCGCCCAGACGAAGCGGATCTGCGACCTCTGCGACGCCTCGATCCCGGCGCCGCTGGAAAAGGCCTTTGAGGCGGCCGGCGGCGACCCCGAGCGCGAGTTCGAGCTGGGCGTCGCCTTCGCCGCCCAGCAGTGCGCCGAGCTGCTGATCGCCGGCGCGCCCGGCATCCACTTCTACGCGCTGAACAAAGCGCCGGCGACCCGGGCCGTGCTCGGGTCGCTGCGGGCCTCCAGGCCCTGGGAGCGGGTGCGCGGCGACGCCGCGACCATGACCGGCAGCGCCGACTAGGCTGCCGCGGCGATGGCGGAGCCGGAGAACGAGCGCGACCAGCTGCGGCGGCGGCGGATCGAGGCCGAAGGCAAGGAGTCGAGCGGCAACAACAACCGGCTGATCGTCGGTTACGCGATCGCCTCGACCGTGGTGCTGGTGATCGCGGCCGTCGTCCTCGTCCTCGCCAGCGGTGGCGACGAGAGCAGCGAGGCGAAGGAAGGCAGCGCCCACATCAACCTCAACGCCTCGATCGGCTCGACCAACGGGATCCAGCCGGACACCCGGGCCGGGACCCCGCCACCGCCGGTGGCCACCGCCAACCTCGCCGCGGCGGCGAAGAAGGCCGGCTGCGAGCTGCGGCTGAAGCTGAAGGACGAGGGCCACGACCACATCCCGGTCGGCTCGAAGGCGCCGAAGTACAGGACCAACCCGCCGACCTCCGGCGACCATGTCGACCCGCCCTACCAGCAGGCCGACGGCGCCTACCGGGAAATGCCGGCGCCGATCGACTTCGTCCACTCGCTCGAGCACGGCCGCCTGGAGATCATGTACGCGCCCGACCTGCCCACCGCCGACCAGCTGGAGCTGAAGGGCCTCTTCGACACGATGTACGGGGCGACGCTGCTCTTCCCCAACGACGAAATGCCCTACGAGGTCGCGGCGACGACCTGGACCAACCTGCTCGGCTGCCCGACCTATGAGGGCGCCGCCACCCTCGACGCGATCCGCGCCTTCGGCAAGGCGACCTGGGGCAAGTTCGGCGGCGAGCCGGCCGAATACTTCCCCTTCACCGGGCCCACCCCGGCCGCTCCCGCCAGCTAGGCCGGAGCGCGGTAGGCGGGGAAGAAGCCGGCGGCTTCGCGGCCGGCGCTGAGGCGCTCGTAGGCGGCGGGGTCGCAGACGATCTCGGAGGTGTGCCAGCGCTGCTCGCGGTTGGCGAAGCCGCGCTTGAACTCCTCCAGGGCGTCGCCGGGGGCGATGCCGCCGCCGAGGTTGAGCGGCAGCTGCAGCTCGGCGGCGTGCTCGACCAGGCGGGTGACGACGTTCTTCATCGGCGAGTCGCGCAGGTGCGAGTCGGCGCTGCCGGAGAGGTAGTAGTGCAGGTAGCCGTCGCTGACCACGGCCAGCGAGGCGGCGGCGAGGTCGCCGCCGGGCGCGGTGGCGAGGGCGAGCCAGGTGCGCTCGGCCGCGAGCACGCGGTCGAAGTAGGCGGCGCCGAAGAAGTAGTGCTCGGCGGCGTCGGTGCGGCGCATCGTCTGCTCGTAGAGGTCGAGGAAGCCGGCGCGCTGCTCGGCGCTGGTCTCGGCGCCGGCGACCAGCGCCAGCTCGTAGCCGGCCTCGAGGTTGCGGCGGACCTGGCGGCGGTCACTGGGCCGGCTCTTCGGCGGCAGGGCCGGGTCGGCGATCTGGACCAGGTTGCGCCCGGTGGCGGCGGCGAGCGGCGGCTCGTCGAGGGTGTGGCGAAGGAAGACGCTGACCAGGCCGGTGGCGGAGAAGTCGACTGCCGCGGGATCGAGGGCAGGGAGGGTCGGGGGGATGCCCGCCGGAGCAACAGCGGGGAGGCTCCGTCGGGCATCCCCCCGACCCTCTTCACTCTCGACCAGGCCTGGGTAGCCGTAGGGGGAGACGGCGTCGCGCTCGGGGCCGGGGCCGATCTCGCGCACCAGCAGCGGTGCGAGCAGGACGCGATCTCCGCTTTCGATCCGCAGGGTGTGGGTGGCGCCCTCGGCGTCGAGGAAGGGGCGGGAGCGGAAGAAGTGGTCGGAGACGGCGGCCTCGCCGCGGTCCTCGATCAGGGTGGCCGCGGCACGCGCGGGAGTCGACCCGACGGCGCTCACGGAAGGCGTCTCTCCGCGGTCGCGCTCACCCGAGCAGGTCCGCGGCGGCGGCGCGGAACTCGTCCGGGAGCACGCCCCAGACCTCGCAGTCGTCGGCCGGCGCGCCCTCGCGGGCGAGGTGGGCGCGCATCGTCCCCTCGTGCTGCCAGCCGAGGCTGGTCACCGTCTTCTTGGCGATCTCGTTGCGGGCGGGGATGCGGCCGTAGACGCGGTGGGCGCCGTACTCGTCGAACGCCCTGGCGATCGTCAGCGCCTCGGCCCGGCGGCCGACGCCCTTGCCGCGCACGTCGTCGCCGATCAGGGCCCCCAGCTCCGGGGCGGTCTGGCGGAAGAGGCCGTAGAGGGCGGTGAAGCCGACCGGCTCCGCGTAGCCCTCGACGACGATGGCGAACTTGCGGTCCTCGCCGGAGTCGTCCATCGCCCGCCGCGCCCAGGCCTCGGCCTGCTCGAGCGAGAAGCTGTCGCGCTGCTCCATCAGCGAGGCGGTCGCCGCCGGGTTGTTGAACCAGCGATGGACCGCGGCGGCGTCGCCGGGCTGGAAGCGGCGTAGGCTGACCTCGGGCAAGGCGCTCATCGCCGTAAGCCTAGTCCGGCGCCAGGCCCTGGCCGCTGACCACGAGCCAGGCGGTGCGCAGGAGGATGCGCAGGTCAAGGGCGGCGTTGCGGCGGTCGACGTATTCGACGTCGAGCTCGATCCGCTCCTCCCAGGGGATGCCGGCGCGGCCCTGGACCTGGGCCCAGCCGGTGATCCCCGGCAGCACCTCGTGGCGGCGGTTCTGGCGCGGGGTGTAGTCGTCGACCTGGGCCGGGATGGTCGGGCGCGGGCCGACGATCGCCATCTCGCCGCGCAGCACGTTGACCAGGTTGGGCACCTCGTCGAGCGAGGTGCGGCGGAGGAAGCGGCCGGCGCCGGTGACCCGGGGGTCCTCGCGGGTGACGACGGTGCCGACCCCGACCGGGTCGGAGCCCTGGACCATCGTCCGCAGCTTCCACATCTCGAACTCGGCACCGTCGCGGCCGACCCGGCGCTGGCGGTAGATCACCGGCCCGCGACTGCCGAGCTTGATCGCGATCGCGGCGGCGAGCAGGAAGGGCGAGAGCAGGACCAGGGCGAGGGTGGCGACCAGGAGGTCGAGGGCGCGGGGCATCAGCGGGTCCCCTCGGCCTTCTCCCAGCGCCCGCCGGCGCCGCGGCGGCGGTCCCAGAGGCCGGCGGCGATCGAGGCGGTCGTCATCACGTAGTAGCGGGCGATGCGCAGCGGCGCCAGCGGCAGCCAGCGGCCGAGCAGCGCCGCCGCCAGCAGCGCCAGCTGCGCGACCAGGGTGACGGTGTAGACCCAGCCGTGGCCGAGCAGGGCGACGTTGGCGGCGAGCACGGCCAGGTGCAGCAGCGGGCTGAGGTAGCGCAGCAGCCGGTGCGAGGCGAGCTCGAAGGCGTAGAGCGGCGGGTAGCCGCGGGGGCGGAGCATCCCTTCGCCGACGACGATGTCCCAGAGGCCGACCATCATCCGCCGTTTGCGGGCGAACTCGCCCTCCAGGGTCGGCACCATCTTCTCCTCCGCCCGGGCCGAGGGCACGTAGAGCGAGCGCAGCCCGCGCTTGGCGAGGGCGAAGGGAAAGGAGAGGTCGTGGCTGCCGGAGGCGGGCAACGGCCGGTAGGCGCTGCGGCGGACCGCGTAGATGGCGCCGTTGCCGGCGGTGACCCCGGCCAACGCCGACTCCATCTCCCGCACCGACATCTCGTAGCGCCAGTAGGCCCCCTCGAGGTTGCCGCCGCCGGCGTCGACGAAGCGGACCTGGCCGCAGACGTAGCCGACGGTCGGGTCGGCGAAGGGCTCGACCAGGCGGGAGAGCGCGTCCGGCGCCCAGACGGCGTTGGCGTCGGAGAAGGCGAGCAGCTCCCCTTCGGCGCTGGTCACGGCGGCGTCGAGGGCGGCGACCTTGCCGCCCGGCGGCAGCTCCAGCACCAGGTCGGCGCCGGCGGCGCGGGCGCGCTCGGCGGTGGCGTCGGTGGAGCCGTCGGAGGCGACGACGATCTGCAGGCGCTCGCGCGGGTAGTCGAGGGCGAGCGCGTTGGCGACCTTGGCGGCGATCACCTCCGCCTCGTCGTAGGCGGGGACGATCAGGGTCACGCGCGGGGGCTGCTGCCAGGTGCGGGGGCTGAGGGTCGGGCGGCGGCGCGTCGAGACGAGGGCGCGCAGGGCCAGCGGGTAGCCGGCGTGGGTGTAGACGATCAACCCGGCGCAGAGCCAGAAGAGGATCTCGACGACGATCATCGGAGGGCCTCGGCCGGGAGCTTGGCGCGGATCATCGGCGCGCCTCGATCAGCTCGCGGTAGAGGTCGAGGGTGAGGCGGGCGGCCTCGTCCCAGGAGAAGGGACCGGCGGCGGCGGCCTGCGCGGCGCGGGCCATCTCGGCGAGGGTGGGCGCGTCGGCGGCCAGCTCGGCGAGGGCGGCGGCGAGGGCGTCCGTGTCGCCCGGCGGCACCAGGCGCGCGGCGCCCGTGGCGGCGACCTCGGGGAAGCCGCCGACGGCGCTGAGGACCAGCGGCTTGCCGAAGGCGAGGCCGGTGTAGAGGACGCCGGAGTGCTCGGCCTCGAGGTAGGGGAGGACGACGAGGTCGGCGCAGCGGAAGATCGCCGGGATCTCGGCCTCGGCGACGAAGCGGGTGACGAAGCGGACGCGGATGCCGACCTCGGCGGCGAGGCGGTGCAGCGGCTCGACCTCCATGCGCGGGTTGCCGACGATCCACAGCTCCGCCCCCTCGACCCGGCGACAGGCGGCGAGCAGGTTCTCGATCCCCTTGTAGGGACGCAGCAGGCCGAAGCAGAGGATCACCGGGCCCTCGGCGCCCTCCAACTCGGCCGGCAGCGGCGCCTCCCGCGGCAGCCGGGTCAAGTAGTCGAAGGCGCCGTGGGGGATGACGCGGACCCGCCCGGGGTCGAGCCCGACCTCGTCGCGCAGGCGGGCGGCGCTGTGCTCGGAGTGGGCGACGACCGCGTCCATCCGCCCGAAGACGCGGCGGGCGGATGCGACCTGGCGGCGGCTCGGGCGCGGCGGCAGGATGTAGTGGGCGGTCATCACCCGCGGCCGCGCCGGTGGCAGCAGGTGGACGTCGAGCGAGGGCGCGGTCAGCCACTGGTAGTGGACGACGTCGGCGTGTCGACTTGCAGTCGCCGGGCGGCGGGAGCCCGACCCAGTCGGGTCGCGGCGGAAGCGCAGCATGTCGGCGACGTGCTCGACGGCCTTGAAGGGAAGGCGGGCGGGGGCGTCGAGGCCGCGGGCGGCGCTGTGGCGGTAGAAGCGCTCGTCCACCCGGTAGCCCTCGGCCGGCGGCACGTCGCCGTGGAGGAAGCGGCTGGTGACCAGCTCGACCTCGGCGCCGGCGCCGGCCAGCGCCGCCGCCAGAGCGCGGTCGTAAGGCGGCGTGAAGGCCGAGGGGTCGACTATCTGGACGTTCATGGAATTTGCTCTGCCGGGGCGCACCGCTTCGCCGACGTGCAGCGCTGCACGGGCGTTGAGCGCGCCCCGATTATCGTGCCCTGCTTGGCACCCACGCTCTCCTACTGCGTCGTGAACACGAATGGCCGCGAGTACCTGCTCGCCTGCCTGGCGGCGATCGAGCGCACTCACCCGGCCGGGATCGAGCGCGAGATTCTCGTCCTCGACAACGCCTCCAGCGACGGCTCGGCAGAGTCCGTGCGACAGCTTGGGGGCGACATCCGCCTGATCGCGCTGACCCGGCGCGCCGGCAAGGCGGAGAACGACTCGACCCTGATGCGGGAGGCGAGCGGCCGCTACTGCCTGCTGCTGAACGAGGACTCCGAGCTGCGGACGGGCGCGGCCGGGGCGCTGCTGGCGGCGCTCGAGGCCGACCCGCGGGCGGCCTGCGCCGGGCCGCAGCTGCTCGACTCCGGCGGCGCGCCGGTGCCCTGCGCCTGGCGCTTCCCCGGGGTCGGCGCCGCCCTCGCCGGGGCGCTCTTCCTGCACCGCTGGCTGACCGTGCAGAGCGAGGGGAGCGCGACCCGGCGGGTCGACTGGGCGCAGTCCAGCGCCCTCCTGGTCCGCCGCGAGGCGGCGGCCGCGGTCGACTTCATGGACCCCGAGTTCTTCGTCTACTACGACGAGTGCGACTTCGCCAGGCGCCTCGCCGAGGCCGGCTGGCACTCGCTCTTCGTTCCCGGTGCCGAGGCCGTCCACCACGACCAGCTCTCCACCGACCTCGCCGCCGGCCTGCCGCGGATCGTCGAATTCCACCGCAACCGCGACCTCTACATGCGGAAGCACCACGGCCGCGCGTCGGCGCTCGCGGTGCGAGCGCTCACCGCCTGGTCCTACGCGCTGCGAGCGCTCGCCGCAACCGTCCTCCCGGGTCAGCCCGCGGACGTCTACCGCGCCCACGCCCGCCAGGCGCTCTTACCGGCACGCGGTGAGAGCCTGCGCGACAGAGTGCGGTAGTCCTTCGTAACGCATAGGGGTACAAAGGACTGCCGCACTCAGAGATGGGCGTCCTCGTCCATGCGCTCTGCCTCGTAGGTCTCGGGGATGCGGCCGTCGACGGCGGCCGGCTCGGCCCGCAGGCGCTGGAAGGAGGCGGCCAGCTCGCGCGGGTGGCGCAGGCGGGCCAGCCAGACGCGCTCGCCGGCGGTGAAGAAGCCGCTGGCGAAGAGGGCCAGCGGGTAGGCGGCGAGGAAGGCGGCGCGGCCGAGCAGGCCGAGCGCTCCCGCGGTCGGCATCAGCAGCTCCCCCCCACCGACCAGGACGGCGGAGACCAGCACCACCTTGGCCAGGCGGCCCCACTGGTAGGGAACCGGGAAGAGGCGCTGGGTGAAGACGTACATCAGCGCCAGCACGACGACGTAGGAGGCGACGAGGGCGAGGCCGGCGCCGACGATCCCCAGCGGCGGCACCAGGATCAGGTTGAGGACGACGTTGGCGGCTAGGGCGGCCGCCGTGGCGGGGAAGTTGAACTCCGTGCGGCCGGTCCGCCCGAGGATCACGACCAGGACCATGTAGAGGGCGTAGAGGGTGACCGCGGTGGAGATCAGCCCGATCGCTTCGTAGGAGTCGAAGAACTCCGGCGCCGCCAGGGCGCGGACGAACCAGCGCGAGAACAGCCACATGCCGGTGACGACGAAGGCGCAGCCGGCGACGAAGAGGGTGACGACGGTGGCGTAGGCGCGGCGGGCCTCGTCGTCGTTGCGGATCGAGTAGGCGAGCGGCGGCCAGGCGAGCTGGAAGCCGCGGACGAGGACGTTGACGCCCTGGGCGAACTTGACCGCGAGCGAGTAGAGGCCGGCCTCGGCGAGGCCGACGGTGCGGACGATGATGATCCGGTCGACGAAGTTGAGCAGGTAGAGGGAGACCTCGGCCGGCATCGTCGGCAGCCCGAAGCGCAGCAGCCGCCGCAGCAGCTGGCGGTCGAAGAGCAGCGAGAGGTGGCGGCGCTGGAGGAAGATCAGGCCGAGCACGAACGCGGCGCCGCTGGCGTAGCTGCCGAGCAGCAGACCGCGGGCGCCCTCGCCGGCCCCGACCACCAGCACCACGGTGAGCCCGATGGTGACGAGGACGTTGAGGATCGTGGTCAGGAAGAAGGCCCGCGCCCGCTCCTCCAGCCGGAACAGGGTGAGCATGAACTCGAACATCGTCAGCACCCAAAGGCCGCCGATCGAGATCCGCGCCAGGTCGGCGGCGGGGCGGTCGAGCAGCGCTTCGGAGATCGGCCCCGCGAACGGCAGCGCCACCAGGGCGCCGATCGTGGCGAACCAGAAGAGGCCGGCGAAGCTGCTGGCGACGACCCGCTCGGGGTCCTCGTCGTCCTTGTAGTAGAAGCGCAGCACCGCCTCGATCAGACCGAAGCGGACGACGATGCTGGCGGAGACGATCGCCGCGAACATCACCTCGGCGGCGCCGTAGTCGGCCGGGGTCAGGTAGCGCGTGTAGAGCGGCAGCAGCGCGACCGCGATCAGCTTCGAGAAGATGCTCGCCGCGGTGTAGGCGGCGCCGGTGGTGGCCAGCCGGCGCAGGTATCCCGACATGGCCCGACCCTACGCCGAGTCGCGGACCGCGGGCGCGTGCGCCAACGAAGCCCCGATCGCCAACAGCACCCACGTAATCGGGTCCTCGAAGAAGCCTGCGTAGGACATCGTGTGCACCAGCAGCGCGACGAAGGCGGCCAACACGGCGGCGCGGCCGGTCAGCGTCACAGAGGGGAAGTCCTGCGGGCCCCTAGTGAGCGGGACGGGAGGGGAGTCCTGCGGGCGGGGCAAACTGGCTCCGTTCTCGGACTCCCCTCCCGTCCCACCCATCGGGGGGCCGCGGATGCCCGAGGTCAGGGTCCAAAGTGCCACCACGATCAGAGCGATGTAAAGGGTCAGGCCGAGCAGGCCCTGCTCGGCGGCGATGGTGACGGGCTCGGTGTGGGAGATGGAGACGGGGACGTCCTTGTTCTCCCTGTGGTCTCTGTAGGCGTCTTGGAAGGAGCCCGATCCGTAGCCCTGGAGGGGGCGTTCGGCGAAGAGGTCGAGGCCGCCCTGGACGAGGTTGGCGCGGCCGCTGGTGTCGACGTTGAGGCGATCGAAGAGGTTCGAGGCGTTGACGCTCTTGCCGCCGACCAGGGTGACGACCAGGACCGCGCCGACCAGGCCGGCGAGCACCGCGGCGAGCGTCCACTTCCAGCTCCAGCGGATCGCGGCGAGGACCGCCAGGCCGGCGAGCAGGGCGATGAAGCTCGACTGCGAGAAGGTCTGGGCGAGGCCGACCCAGAGCACCAGGATCGTCGCCGCCAGCAGCCAGAAATCACGCCGGCCGCGGACCCAGAGCAGCGCCGCCGTCACCACCACGATCACCAGCGCCAGGTAGCGCCCGTAGACGTTGGGGTCCCAGAAGACCGAGTTGACCCGGAAGTAGGTGTGGAACTCGTTCGAGCGGATCACCTGGTCGTTCCAGATCAGGCTCCGGGTCGCGTACTCGACGCTGCCGATCAGCACGAACGCCACCGCCTCGACCGCGACCACGCCGAGCGCCAGGGTCAGCAGGCGCCGGTCCCACTCGACCTCGCGCAGCAGCCGGTAGGCGACGGTGAAGGGGACGAGGAAGAAGCAGACGTTCTGCAGCCCCTTCGAGAAGTCGCCCGAGTAGAGGGCCTGGACGGCGTAGAGGACGACGAAGGCGGCCAGCAGCCAGGCCAGCGGCCGCGGGGTCCAGGTGCTGGGCGGGGAGCGCCAGTCGCGGATCAGGGTGAAGACGACGCCGGCGGCGATCACCAGGTAGAGCGGGACCAGCAGGTTGGCGGTGTCGCCGCCCGCCTGCAGGGGGACGCGGAAGGGGAGCGCGGCGATGATCGCCAGCGGCAGCAGCAGCGGCCAGCGGCGGAAGGCGACGACCAGCCCGGCGACGACCACGACCGCGACGAGCAGCAGCGAGGCGCTGCGGGCGGCGTCGTCGCGGAGGTCGACGATCTGCGCGGTGTGCCACTGGTCGCCGAGGATCAGCAGCGGGAAGAGGCCGATCGCCAGCAGCATCGCCAGCGAGCGCAGGCGGCCCGGCGGGATCAGGATCGAGGCGGCGCAGGCAGCGGCCGCGACCAGCAGGCCGGCGGCGGCGAGGAGGTCGCTCAAGGCTTCGCCCCGGCGGTCGGGCCGGCTCCAGCGGGCGCGGCGGGCGGCTCGCAGCCACCGCCGCCCCGCGAGCCCGCGCGGTGCAGCCGGATCAGGCCGGGCGGGACCAGGGTGCGGTCCTGGCCCAGCAGTTTCACCCGCAGCTTGTAGCGACCGGGCGGGGCGATGCCGCCGCCGCGCTGACGGCCGTCCCAGTAGTAGGTGTGGAAGTGGTAGCGCTTGAGGAACTCGTCGCGGGCGAGCGTGTACACGACCCGGCCGCCCGGCTTCACCACCTGCACGGTCCCGTGGTCGGACTGGGTGGTGCGAAAGCGGATCCGCACCCGGTCGTAGCGGCAGTCGCCGTTGGGCGTGAAGCTCTGCACGGGGGACGCCGGGTGGAGGACGGGAACGGCGACGAAGGTCACCCGGTCGAGGACCAGCGGGTCCCGCTTCAGCCGCTGCGCCCAGGCGAACGCGGCGACGGTGGCGACGACGAGAAGCGCGAAGACGAGGGCGGCGGCGCTAACCCGCCGCTTCGGCATTGTCCTCGCCGACCACGACCGCCACCGTCGCCCCTTCCGAGGCGGTTTCGACTTCGCCGGTCATCAGCTGCAGCTTCGAGATCTGCAGCTGTTTGGCGACCTTCTGGGCTTCCGGCTTGTGGCCGCGCTCGAACATGACGACGCTGACTTCGAACGGCTGCTCGGTGTTGGAGACGGCGCCGAGTTCGAAGTCCTTGCCCTCGACCTTGTCGCCGAAGGTGGCGGCGAGGCCGGCGGTCGAGGTCCCGTTGAGGACCGCGACTTCGATTTCGCTCGGCTTGACCTTCGCCGCCGCCTGCTTGCCGTTCCTGCCGCCGCCCTTGCCGTCGTCGGAGCCGTTGAGGAGCAGGTAGGCGGCGCCTCCGACGACCACGAGCATGACCACGAAGAGGGCGATCAGCCAGCGCGGTTCGGCCAGCCGTTCGCCGAACCCGGAGAGGCCTTCGCGCAGGCGCTCGCGCCGCGACACCGCCGGCAGCCCCGCCTCGCGGCGGCGGCGGCGCTCCTCGCGGCGGCTGACGACCTCGTGCTCGGCCGTGCGGGCCTGCTCGAGCTGGCGCAGCTCCTCCGCCCGCTGGGCGGCGATCGTCGAGGTCGCCTCCTTGCGCTCGGCGTCGCGCTCGGGCGCCGAGCCGGCCCACTCCCGCAGCCGGCGGATGTCGCGCCCCTGCGTGAACGAGAGCAGGACGAGGACGCCAAGGCCGAGAAAGGCGGCGAGGCCGGCGAAGGCGCCGATCTGTTCAATCACCTTTAGCAAGCGGGCGAGAGGCTACTTGCCAGGGCCGACCCTCGCCGCGTCCCCGCCCGGGGCGGCGATCATCTCGACCACGCGCTCGGCCAGATTGGCCTCGTCGCCGGCCATCACCAGGTGTTCGAGCGAGTTCAGCGTCGACTCCACCCACGCGGGGTCGACCGGCACCGCGCGGACCGCGCGGTTGATCCGCCGGGCCGCCGTCGGCTGCACCTTCTCGGCCGCGCCGAACAGCTCCTCGTGCAGCTTCTCGCCGGGCCGCGGCTTGGTGAACTCGACCGCGATGTCCTCGCCCGGCTCGTAGCCGGCGAGCCGGATCATGTTGTTGGCGAGGTCGACGATCTTCACCGGCTCACCCATGTCGAGGACGAAGACCTCGCCTTTGCCGGCGCCGATGTCGCCGGTGCGGATCACCAGCTGCACCGCCTCCGGGATCGTCATGAAGTAGCGGGTCATCTCCGGGTGGGTGACGGTGACCGGACCGCCGCGCTCGATCTGGTTGCGGAAGATCGGCACGACGCTGCCGGAGGAGGCGAGGACGTTGCCGAAGCGGACCGAGGCGAAGCGGGTGCCGGGGTGGTTGTGGCCGGCGTTCTCGACGATCCACTCGGCCATCGCCTTGGAGGCGCCCATCACCGTCTGCGGGTTGACCGCCTTGTCGGTCGAGATCAGGACGAAGCGCTCGACCTTGGAGGCGGCCGCGGTCTCGGCCGTGATCCGGGTGGCGATCGCGTTGTTGCGAACCGCCTCCAGCGGGTTGGCCTCCATCAGCGGCACGTGCTTGTAGGCGGCGGCGTGGAAGACGATGTCGGGCTTGAAGCGCTGCATCACCTCCAGCATCCGGTGCGGCTCCTTGCAGTCCGCCAGCACCGACTCGACGTTGGTGAAGTGGCGCTCGTCGACCATCTCGCGGTCGATCTGGAAGAGGTTGTCCTCGGCGTGGTCGAGCAGGACCAGCAGCCGCGGCTTGACCTGGGCGATCTGGCGGCAGAGCTCGGAGCCGATCGAGCCGCCGGCGCCGGTGACGAGGACGATGCGATCGCGCAGGTAGGCGCCGACGCGGTCGAGCTCGCGCACGATCGGGTCGCGGCCGAGCACGTCCTCGACCCGCACCTCGCGCAGCTGTTTGTTCAGCTGGACGCCGCCGCGCAGGAGCTCGAACACGGTCGGCAGGGTGCGGACGCGGATCTCCCGCTCGCGGCAGGCCGCGACGACCTGGCCGCGCAGCTGGCCCGGGGCCGAGGGGATCGCGATCACCACCTCGTCGGGCTCGGTCTCGTCGAGGATGCGGCCGATCTCGCGGGTCGAGCCCAGCACCTTCAGCCCCAGCATCCGCATCCCCCGCTTGCGCGCGTCGTCGTCTACGAAGCCGATCGCGGTGGCACCGAGGTTGGGGTTGAGCTGCAGCTCGCGGACCACCATCTGGCCGCCGGAGCCGGCGCCGATCACCAGCACCTCGTGCTTGGGCAGGCGGGCGCCGCGGCTGGGCCGCTCGACGATCAGCCGCACCGCCAGGCGGGCGCCGGCGATCAGCATCATCGTCAGCACGAAGTCCATCACCTCGACCGAGCGCGGCAGCGTGTGCGCGAACGGCTTGGCGACGGCGAAGCAGACGACGAGGATCGCGCTGGCGACGGCGACGGCGCGGAAGATCAGCAGGAAGTCGCGGCCGCTGACGTAGCGCCACCACTTCTGGTAGAGCCCGAAGGCGGCGAAGACCGCGATCTTGCCGACGATGACGAAGCCGACGGTCTGCGCGAAGAGCACCTCATAGCGGTGCGGCAACCCGTGTGGGTCGTCGAGGAAACGCAGCTGGAACGCGAGGTAGTAAGCCAGTGCGACGAGCGCCGCATCGGCCGCCACCTGCAGAACCCGGTTGCGATAGACGGGGTGGTTCAACCGGCCCATAAGCGCGAGGGAGTTTAGGGCTAGACGGTGCAATCGGGGGCTTCTTCCCTACGATGTGCCGCTCGATGCACGCCCTCCTATACGCCAGCGTCACCGACTTCTTCCTCGACCCCATCGTCAACTGGGGGACCGACTTCATCAGCGCCACCGGCCTCCCGGCCGTGTTCGTGCTGATGGTCCTCGAGTCCGCCTGCCTGCCGGTGCCGAGCGAGGCGATCATGCTCTTCGCCGGCTCCAGCGTCGCCGCCGGCGAACTAACCCTGTTCGGGGTGATCGCCGCGGGCGTGCTCGGCAACCTGGTCGGCTCCTGGATCGCCTACGCGGTCGGCTACTACGGCCGCATCGACCTGCTGGAAAAAAACAAGCTGATCCACATCAACCCCAAGCACCTGAAATGGGCCGACGACCTGTTCGCGCGCCACGGCGACCCGATCGTCTTCTTCTCGCGGATGCTGCCGATCATCCGCACCTTCATCTCGCTGCCGGCCGGGGTGGCGAAGATGCCGTTCTGGCGCTTCACCGTGCTCACCCTGCTCGGCTGCATCCCCTGGGTGACGATGCTGGCGCTGGTCGGCAAGAGCGTCGGCGACAACTGGGAAGAGTGGCGCGGCCACCTGCATTACCTCGACTACGCGGTGGTGGTGGCGGTGATCGCGCTCGGCGTCTACCTGCTGGTCAAGCGGCGGCGCGGCGGCGGTCCCGACGCGGACGCCGACGAGCCGGGCGGGGCGCCGGCGCCGACCGGCACCAGCGGCGCTTGAGCGAGGCCGGCGCGGGACGGCTGCCGACCCGGCGCGCGATCGCGCTCGGCATCGTCCAGGGGCCGGCGGAGCTGCTGCCGGTCTCCAGCTCGGCCCACATCGTCCTCGTCCCCTGGCTCGCCGGCTGGGACTGGGAGGCGATCGACCCGGAGCTGCGCAAGAGCTTCGAGGTGGCGCTGCACACCGGCGCCGCGGCGGCGCTGCTGATCGGCCAGCGGCGGGTGATCGCCGAGGAGCTGCGCGAGATCGACCTGCCGCGGATCGTCTTCCTCGCCCTCTCCTTCGTGCCGGCGGCGGTCGTCGGCTACACCTTGGAGCGGCCGATCGAGCGGCGCCTGGGCGGGCCGCGGGCCACCGCCTACGGCCTGCTCGCCGGCGCCGCGGCGATGCTGGCCAGCGACACACGGCCGCAGCGGCGCGGGCGTGGCGACGCCACCCCGGCCGACGGCCTCGCGCTCGGCCTCGCGCAGGCGGCGGCGCTGGCGCCCGGCGTCTCCCGCAACGGCATCACCCTCGCCGCCGCCCGCTGGCGCCGCTTCTCCCGCGACCAGGCGAACCTGCTCTCGCGCACGATCGCGCTGCCGATCATCGTCGGCGCCACGGCGCTGAAGGGCGGGCGGCTGGCCCAGCGCGGCACCACCCCGGAGCTGCGCCGCACCCTGGCCCTGGGCATCGGTGCCTCCTTCGCCTCGACCCTGGCCTCGCAGCGGCTGATCGGCCTGGTCGAGCGCGACCGCGCCCTCTGGCCCTACGCGGCCTACCGCGGCGCCCTGGCCGCCGCGGTTCTTGCAAAGCTGCGGAAGACGTGAGCGACGCCTACGCCAAAGCCGGAGTCGACCAGGGGGCGGCGGACGCCGCCGTCGCCGGTCTGGTGCGGGCGCTGAGCGCGATCAAGCTCGACCGGCCCTCGCTGCA
The DNA here is from genome assembly GCA_963719435.1 of uncultured Solirubrobacterales bacterium. Lineage (GTDB taxonomy): Bacteria > Actinomycetota > Thermoleophilia > Solirubrobacterales > 70-9 > VAYN01. The sequence continues at coordinate 293,027 of OY970384.1, forward strand.
GGTGCCGCTGCCCGGCCACTACGCGAGCGTGATCAAGCTCGACGAGCGCAGCGGCATCGCGCTCTCGACCGACGGGGTCGGGACCAAGCTGCTGATCGCCGAGGAACTCGGCCGCTTCGACACGGTCGGAATCGACTGCGTGGCGATGAACGTCAACGACGTGATCTGCGTCGGCGCCGAGCCGCTGGCGATGCTCGACTACATCGCCGTCCCCACCGCCGACCCGGAGCTGTGCGAGCAGATCGGCGTCGGCCTCGCCCGCGGCGCCGAGCTGGCCGGGATCGAGATCCCCGGCGGCGAGCTGGCCCAGCTCGGCAAGCTGGTCTCCAGCGCCGACGTCTCCGGCGCCTGCTTCGGCACCGTCGCCCTCGACGCGATCGTCGACGGCTCCGCGGTGCAGCCCGGCGACGTGGTCATCGGCCTCCCCTCCTCCGGGATCCACTCCAACGGCTACACCCTCGCCCGCGCGGCGCTGGTGGGGATCGGCCACGACGACGAGCGCCTCGGGCGCCCGCTCGGCGACGTCCTCCTGGAGCCGACCGAGATCTACGTGAAGCCGATCGTCGAGCTGCTGCGCTCGCCGGTCGAGGTCCGCGGCCTCGCCCACATCACCTCGGGCGGGCTCGGCAACCTGCTGCGGCTGGCGGCCGAGGTCGGCTACGAGATCGAGGCGCCGCTGCCGGTGCCGCCGGTCTTCGCCCTGATCCAGGAGCGCGGCGACGTCTCCGACGCGGAGATGTACGACGTCTTCAACATGGGCTGCGGCTTCTGTGTCGTCGTCCCCGCGGCCGACGAGGCGGCGGCGCTGGAGCTGCTGCGCGCCCACTATCCGGCGGCGCAGCGCATCGGCAGCGCCACCGAAGGCCCGAAGCAGGTCCGCCGCTCCTAGTCGCGGTTCTTTAGTGACCCATACCGTCCCAAAGGAACCGCGGAATCGGAGGAGCGGGTTCGAGCGGGATTCCTGCACGCTGATCGTCATCCGATCGCGCGGCATTGAGCCGCCGGTCCCCGGCACATAACGTTCGCCCCCAGCGATGAACTCCCGCCCCACCAGCTCGCAGATGATCGGCACGGTTCTCTCCGGCCGCTACAAGCTGGAGGCCAAGCTCGGCAGCGGCGGCATGTCGACCGTCTACCTGGCCAAGGACGGCACCCTCGACCGCGACGTCGCGGTCAAGGTGATGCACCGGGAGATGTCAGAGCAGCCCGACCAGCTGGAGCGCTTCCGCCAGGAGGCGCGCGCGGTCGCCAAGCTCTCCCACCCCAACGTGGTCGCGGTGATCGACGCCGGCGAGGACGGCGGCCACCCCTACATCGTCTTCGAGTACGTCGAAGGGGAGACGCTGAAGCAGCGGATCGCCCGGCTCGGCGCGCTCGATGCCCAGGAGGCGCTGGCCTACGCGATCGAGATCGCCCGCGGCCTCACCGTCGCCCACGCCCGCAACATGGTCCACCGCGACATCAAGCCGCAGAACGTGCTGATCGACGCCGAGGGGCGGGCGAAGCTGACCGACTTCGGGATCTCGCGCCAGCTCGAGCAGGACGGGATGACCGCCACCGGGCGCGTGCTCGGGACCACCGACTACGTCGCCCCCGAGCAGGCGATGGGGCACCCGGTCGACCCCCGCTCCGACATCTACTCGCTCGGCGTCGTGCTCTACGAGATGCTGGTCGGCCAGGTTCCCTTCCACGCCGACAGCCAGGTCGGGGTGGCGATGAAACACGTCAACGAGGAGCTGCCCGACGTCCAGAACCGGCGCCCGGAGATCTCCGCGGCGGCGGCGCTGGTGGTCGAGCGGGCGACCGCCAAGGACCCGGACGAGCGCTACCAGAAGGTCGGCGAGATGATCGAGGACCTCTCGACCGCGCTCGAGGTGGAGGCGGCGCGGGCCGGCTCGACCACCGGCGAGGCGACCAGCGTGCTCGACGCGGTGCCGCCGCCCGAGCGCAAGCTCTCCGGGCCCGGCCGGCGCTCATGGGCGGCGCTGCTGCTCCTGGTCCTGGTCGGCGGCGGCGCCGTCGCCGCGGTCCTGTTCATCAGCGGCGGCGGCGGGGGCGGCGGGGCGCTGAAGGACAAGGGCGCGACCGTGGCGATCTCCTCCGCCACCGATTACGACCCGCAGGGCGACGAAGAAGAGGACCCGGGCACGGTCAGCCTCACCGTCGACGGCAACCCCAGCGGCACCGCCTGGAGCAGCGAGCACTACGACAGCGACACCTTCGCCGGGACCAAGACCGGGCCCAACCCCGGCGTCGGTCTCTACGTGACCACGAAGTCGGCGGTGAAACCGTCGAAGCTGGTCGTGCGCACCCCGACCCCGGGCTGGGACGCGGAGATCTACGCCGCCGCCTCGGGGCCGCCGAGCGAGCTCTCCGAATGGGGCGAACCGGTCGGCGAGATCGCCAACGCCGGCAGCACCACCGAGGCCGACCTCAGCGTCCCCGCCGCTTCCAAGTACTTCCTGATCTGGTTCAACAAGGCGGCGGAAGCGCGCGATCAGGCCGGCCGCTACCAGGTCGAGATCAGCGACGTGAAGCTGCTCAACTAGTTCCGGTCGCGCTCTGAGCACGTAACGGCCGCACGGTACCCTGAACCCATGAGTGCGGTTCGACAGCTCTCCACCCAGCTCGGCACGCCGGAACGGACGCTCCGGCGTGCGGTCGCGGTGGGGTCGATCCGGGCTCGACGTCTGGGCCAGCGACGGCTCCGCCTCGACCCGGGCGAGACCGACTACCTCCGGCTCCACTGGGCACTGCTCGCGGAACTGCGGGCGGCACTGCGGACGGAGCCAAACGTGCGCTTGGCCATTCTTGCCGGCTCGATGGCCCGAGGCGACGACCACGGGCAGTCCGACGTCGATCTGATCGTCGAGCTCGAGCGCGATGGGATGGCCGAGCGAGCGAAGCTGGCGCTGCGGCTGAAGGAGAAGTTCGGCCGCGATGTCGACGTCGCAAGTCTGCGGTCGGTTCTGGACGACCCCTTGTCGCTCTTGCAAGTTCTCGACGAAGGGCGGGTGATCGTCGACCGCGGGGAGTTCTGGGGGGAGCTGCGGGCGCAGCGGGTGGTGGTTCGCAAGCGGGCGATGCGCGCCTTTCGCCGCCAGCAGCGGCGAGTGAGGACGACGCGGGCCGGAGCACTTCTCTGATGACGCCGGCGGACGGGACCGATCGGCCGGTCCTTAAGAAGAGCCACCTCCAGGCCGAACAGGCGCGGTTGCTGCGCCGCATCGAAAGTCTCGAAGCCCATCGCCTGGGACTGGATCGCGCGGTCGAGGCGTTCGGCGAGAACGGCGTGGACCCTGAGAGATGGCAGCGGGCCTTCGAATCGACCGACCCGGACGACATCGTCGCCCGCAACGGTCTTACCGGCTGCTACTCGGCGCTCGTCAACGGATACGTCGAGTTGATCAAGACCGGCACCTACCTGGCGGGGTTGACCGCGCACCGCAAGGGACACGCCAAGGACGCGATCGACCTCCTGCACCAGCACGGCGGCATAACCGAGCAGCAGGCAGAGCACCTGCACGTCCTCTTCGTCTTCGAGGGCCGGGTCGAGCACGCTTCTCCGGACATCAGCGCCGATGAAGTGCGCGAAGCGGTCGAACTGCTCAGAAGCAGCGCCCCTGCCTTGATCGAGAGTGTGGTCAGATGGCTGGGACGCGACGGCGTCGGCGTTGCTTCGACCTGACCCCGGCTACACGACCCTCGCGGGCGCCGGCTAGAACTCGAAGGAGCGGGCGCGGCGGTGGCGCTCGATCGCCAGCTCGACCAGGCGGTTGCAGAGTTCCGGGTAGGCGGTGCCGGTGGCCTCCCAGAGCTTGGCGTAGACGCTGGTCTCGGTGAAGCCGGGCATGGTGTTGATCTCGTTCACCAGCACCTCCCCCCCGGGCTCGACGAAGAAGTCGCAGCGGGCGAGGCCGGAGCAGCCGGCGAGGGCGAAGACCTCGACCGCCAGCTCGCGCACCCGCGTCGTCGTCGCCTCGTCGAGCGGCGCCGGGGCGCGCAGCTCCATCCCCCCCTCGGTGTACTTGGCCTCGAAGTCGTACCAGTCGGCGAGGGCGACGATCTCACCCGGCAGCGAGGCCTCCGGCGCCTCGTTGCCGAGCACCGAGCACTCGACCTCGCGGCCGAGGGCGGGGGCCTCGACGATCACCCGCGGGTCGTGGCGCAGCGCCAGCTCGACCGCCTCGTCGAGCTGGCCGAGGTCGTCGACGCGGCTGATGCCGACGCTGGAGCCCAGGCGCGAGGGCTTGACCCAGAGCGGCAGGCCCAGCTGCTCGCAGCGGCCCCACCAGTCGGGGCCCTCGACCGCGGTGAACTCGACCTGGGGCACGCCGTGGGCGGCGAAGAGGCGCTTCAGCGTCAGCTTGTCCATGCAGACGGCGGAGGCGAGCACGTCGGAGCCGACGTAGGGGACGTCGAGCCACTCGAGCAGGCCCTGGACGCTGCCGTCCTCGCCGAAGGGCCCGTGCAGGGCCGGGAAGACGGCGTCGGCGCCGAGCAGACCCCGCCCCGGGGTCAGCGCCACGGTGGTGCCGGTGCAGGTCCAGTCGCCGCTGCGGGCGATCGTCACCTCGACCGGCTCGTGCCCGGCGGCGCGCAGGCCCTGGGCGACCGCGGCGCCGGAGCGCAGGGAGACGTCGTGCTCGGAGGAACGGCCGCCGCTGAGGACCGCGACCCTCACGGTTCTTCTTCCGCTTCCACTTCGCCGCCGCTGGCCTGCTTGCCGACCACGACCGTCACCGCGTCGCCCGGTTCCAGCTCCGAGCCCGGCGGCGGGAACTGGTCGAGCACGCGGCCGACTTTGCCGGTGACTTCGGTTTCTTCTTCTTCGACCGTCGCTTCGAGGCCGGCTTCGCGCAGCGCCTGCACCGCTTCGGAGCGCAGCTTGCCGATCACGTTCGGGACCTGCGCCTGCTGGCGACCGGCGGAGACGACGATCGCCACGGTCGCCCCCGGTTCGACCTCGCTGCCGGCGCTGGGCGACTGGCTGATCACCTCGCCCGCCGGCGAGTCGCTTTCTTCTTCGGAGACGCTGGGGGTGAGGCCGCGGCCGCGGATCTGCTGCACCGCCAGGCGCCGCTGGCTGCCGACCAGGACCGGCACCTTGGCCAGCTTCGGTCCGCGTGAGACGACCAGGGTCACGGTCGAGCCGTTGGTCGCGGTCTCCCCCGCGGAGGGTTCGGAGTGGATCACCAGACCCGCTTCGACCTCGGTCGAGTTCGCCTCCTTCAGCTTCGCCTCGAAGCCGGCCGCTTCGACCTTTTCGACCGCTTCCTCGCCGTCGAGCCCGGCGGTCGCCGGGACCTTGCTGCTGCCGGGACCGTTGCTGACGGTCAGGGTCACCTCCGGCTTCGAGCAGAAGAAGCTGAGGAAGGCGCAGTCGAGTTCGGCTTGGTCGCCAGGCGGCGAGGCCGCCGGATCCTGCTCGAGCACCGTGTTGGGTGGCGCTTCGCGCTCGACCCGCTTCACCTCACCGACCGAGAAGCCGTCCTGCTGGAGCAGGGCGACGGCGACGTTGAGGTCGTTGCCGGTCACGCCCGGGACTTCGGTAGTGGTGTCGCGGGTCAGCGCCAGGCCGATCAGGGCCCCGATCAGGACGGCGGCGATCGCGGCGACGATCCAGCGGCGCCGGCGCTTGCGCGCCTCCTCCTCGGGGTCGTCCTCCTCGGCCTCGACCGGGACCGCCACCACCGGCGGCAGCGCCGCGAAGTCAGCGGTGCCCTCGCCCGTGCCGGGGTTCTTCATCGCCTCGTCGAGCGCGGCGATGAAGGCGTCGGCGTTCTGGAAGCGCTGGCCCGGCTCCTTCTCCAGCGCCCGCATCACCACCGCGTCGAGCGCCGGCGAGACGCGGGGGTTGATCGAGCTCGGCCGCTGCGGCGTCTGCGAGACCTGTTTCATCGCCACCGCCACGGCCGAGTCGGCCTCGAAGGGGACGCGGCCGGTCAGCGCCTCGTAGAGCAGCACCCCGATCGAGTAGAGGTCGGAGACGGCGGTGACGTCGAAGCCCTGGGCCTGCTCGGGCGAGAGGTAGTGCGGGGTCCCCATCACCGATCCGGTCTGGGTGATCTCGGAGACGCCGGCGCGGGCGATGCCGAAGTCGGTGACCTTCGCCTTGCCCTCGCCGTCGATGATCACGTTCTGCGGCTTCAGGTCGCGGTGGACGACGCCGCCGCGGTGGGCGAAGCGAGCCGCCTCCAGCACCTGGCGGATCAGCGCCACCGCCTCCTCGGGCGTGAGGCCGGCGTCGATCAGCTGCTTCAGGGTCGGCCCCTCCACGTACTGCATGGCGATGTAGTAGGTCCCTTCGAACTCGCCGCGGTCGAAGACGGAGACGATGTTGGGGTGCTGCAGGCCCGCCGCCGACTCGGCCTCGCGGCGGAAGCGCTCGACGAACTCGCGGTCCTGCGCGAAGCGCTTGTGCAGGACCTTGAGCGCGACCTGGCGCTGCAGGTGGGTGTCTTCGGCCAGCCAGACGTCGGCCATGCCGCCGCTGCCGAGCCGGCGCAGGACCCGGTAGCGGCCGTCGACCGTGCTTCCCTCGTTCACCTCAGGCACTGCGCGCCTCCTCGTTCGTCGCTCGGATCAAGGTCATTCGCCGTTCAGGATCGATTCCGCGACGTCGCGGAAGATCGGCGCCGCGACGTCGCCGCCGAACTGGGTCGTGCACTCGACCGTGGCGGCGATCGCGATCTGCGGGTCGTCGGCCGGCGCGAAGCCGATGAACCAGGCCTGGTTCTCGTCGGTGCCGCCGCCGCAGGAGTCGTTGTAGGGCGTTTCCGCGGTGCCGGTCTTGCCGGCGACGGAGATGCCGGAGATCGCCGCGTTGGTGCCGGTGCCTTCGCTGACCACCCCTTCCATCGCCGTCGTCAGCTCCGCCGCGGTCTCGGAGTCGATCGGCTGGCTGTACTCGGAGGGGTCGAGCTTCTCGGTCACGCGCCCGTCGGGGTCGACCACCCGGCTCCAGATCTGCGGCTTCATCAGCTTGCCGCCGTTGGCGACCGCGGCCGCCACCTCGGCCATCTGCAGCGGCGTCACCAGCAGCCGCTCCTGGCCGATCGCCACCCGGGCCAGGTCGACCGGCTCGTCGGGGCTCGCCGGGGCGCCGTCGACGTAGACGCCGCTCTCGTTGACCTCGTCTTCGGGCAGGTCGATCGCCGGGGTCGAGTAGAAGCCGAAGCGGTCCATGTATTCGCGCAGCGTCTCTTCCCCGACCTGCTGCCCGAGCTGGGCGAACCAGGTGTTGACCGAGTTGGTCAGCGCGGTGTCGAGCCCGATCGGCCCGAAGTCCTGGGTGAAGTCGTTGTTCAGCGGCTGCCCTTCGACTTCCAGCGTGCCCGGCGCGTCGATCGTCGTCTCCGGGGTGATCGCGCCGGAATCGAGCCCGGCGGCGGCGGTGACGACCTTGAAGGTCGACCCGGGCGGGTAGAGACCCTGGGTGGCGCGGTTGAGCAGCGGCGTTTCGAGTTCGTTGCGGTTCAGCTTCGAGAGTTCGTAGGGGACCCGGTTGGGGTCGTAGGGCGGGTTCGAGGCCATCACCTTGACCCGGCCGCTGTCGGGTTCGATCGCCACGACGGCGCCGAAGCCGGCTTCCTCGAGGTCGGCCAGCGCCGTCCGCTGGGCCGCCGGGTCGATGCTGGTGACGATGTCGTTGCCTTCCTGCGAGTGGCCCAGCAGCTCGTCGAGGATCGAGCTGAATTCCGAGCCTTCGCCGACCAGCTGGTCGTTGTGGAACTGCTCGAACTCGGAGTCGCCCTGGCGCACGAAGCTGTAGCCGATCGGGTGGCCGAAGAGCGAGCCTTGCGGGTAGCGGCGGACGAAGCGCAGCGAGTCGCCCTTGCCCTTGGAGACCGACTTGGCGATCACGGTGCCGTCGGCGGCGAGGATGCGGCCGCGGCGGATCTGCTGCTGCTCCAGCAGCGGCCGTTTGTTCGCTTCCTTCTCCTTCAGCGCCTTCGCGTCGAAGACCGACCAGTAGGACGTAAACCCGACCAGGACCGCGAAGAGGACGACGATGAAGGCGAACAATTTGACGATCTGGCGGTTCACGTCGTCCCCAGCAGGGCGCGCCCGCCCGGTTCGATCGTTTCCCGGCGGGCGCGGTCGGAGATCAGCAGCAGCAGCGCCAGCAAGACGAAGTTGGCGACGATCGAGCTGCCGCCGTAGCTGATGAAGGGCAGGGTGACGCCGGTCAGCGGGATCACCCGGGTGACGCCGCCAATGATCACGAAGGCCTGGATCGAGAAGACCGCGGTCAGCCCGGTCGCCAGCAGCTTCGAGAAGCCGTCGTTGGCGAGCAGCGCGATCTTGAAGCCGCGGGCGGCGATCAGCAAGTAGATCAGGATCACCCCGCAGGCGCCGAAGAGGCCGACCTCATTGACGATCAGGGCGTAGATCGTGTCCGTCTGCGCCGCCGGCAGCAGCGGGTCGCCGCCGGTGCCGGGGATCGTGATCAGCGACTGTCCGAAGCCCTTGCCGAAGAGTCCGCCGTCAGCCTGGGCGAAGATCGACTGCAGGATCTGGTACCCGGTTTCGGTCGGGTCCCCGTAGGGGTTGAGCCAGATCTCGACCCGGTCGTGGACGTGGGGCACGGTCGAGGCGAAGAACCAGGCGCCGACGACGAACATCGCCATGCCGATGACGACGAAGGAGAAGCGCCCCGTCGCCACGTAGAGCAGCGCCAAGAAGGCGGCGAAGAACATCAGCGAGCTGCCGAGGTCGCGGATGAAGACGAGCATGAACATCGACGCCCCCCAGACCACCAGCATCGGCCCGAAGTGCTTCAGCGGCGGCAGCGTCACCCCGAGCACGCGGCGGGCGCCGACGATCAGCACCTCGCGGTGCTCGCGCAGGTAGCTGGCGAGGAAGATGACGATGGCGATCTTCGAGAACTCGGCCGGCTGGAAGGCGAGCGGCCCGATCTTGATCCCGAGGTAGGCGCCGTTGACCTGCTGGCCGATCCCCGGCAGCCGCGGCGCCAGCAGCAGCAGCAGGCCGGCGCCGGCGATCGTGTAGCGGTAGCGCTCCAGCACTTCGTAGTCGCGCAGGAACTGGATCGTCAGCGCGAAGAGGATGAGGCCGAGCACGAACCAGTTGGCCTGGTCGCGGGCGAGGCCGTCGTCGATCCGGTAGATCATCACCAGCCCGAAGGCGGTCAGCAGCGCCACCAGCGGGAACAGGTAGGGGTCGGCGTTGGGCAGCCGGATCCGCAGGTAGACGTGGGTCGCCACGCAGACCGCGAGGAAGTAGGCGCCGTAGATCAGGCTGAGGTTGTCGAGGCGGGTGCCCTCCTGGGCGAAGACCGCGGCGAAGCCGGCGGTGAGCAGGAGGGCGACCGGGACCAGGGCGGTCAGCTCCCGGTTCCGGGCGGAGATCAAGGAACCCCCTGGCTGCGTTCGATGTCTTCGATCAGGTCGACCGCGTCCTCGCGCGAGCGCAGGTCGTGGCCGGTGACCGCGTCCTGACGCTTTGGTGGCAGCGACCCGGTCTGGACCGGGATCGCGTAGCGCTCCTCGTACAGCTCCAGCCCGAAGGGCAGCTCGTAGGGGACGCCGCGGTAGAGCGCGACGCGGCCGGCGTCGTCGGTGCCGAGGAACCAGACCTGGCGGTTGCCGTACCAGGCGCCGAAGGCGATCGCCGCCAGCACGGCCAGCGCCGCCAGCACCTTCGCCGCCCGCTTGAGGCCGCGGTGGCGCGGCTTCGAGGCGAGGTCCTCGCGGCGCTGCCGGGCCGCCTCGCCGGCGGCGCGGCGGCGGACCTCGGTCGCGGTCAGCCCCGCCTCCTCGGCGCTGGCGCCGATCAGCGTCGCTCCCTCGGTCTCGGGCCCGCCGGAGCCCGCGGCGGCGGTCGCCGGGGTGGCCGCGTCCTCGAGCCGGAAGGCGATCACGCTGATGTTGTCGCGGCCGCCGGCCCGGTTCGCTTCGTCGACCAGGGCGCGGACCGCCGACTGCATCGAGGTGGCGCGGCTGAGCAGGCGGGCGATCTGCTCGTCGCCGAGCATCGTCGTCAGCCCGTCGCTGCAGAGCAGGAAGACGTCGCCGGGCTGGGCGGGGACCGTCTGCAGGTCGACCTCGACCTCCGGTTCGGGGCCGAGCGCGCGGGTGATGATCGAGCGCTGCGGGTGGTCCTCGGCCTGGGCCTCGGTCAGCTGGCCTTTGCGCCGCATCTCCTCGACCAGCGAGTGGTCGCGGGTGAGGCGCTCGAACTTGCCGCCGCGCAGGCGGTAGGCGCGGCTGTCGCCGACGTGGCCGATCGCCACCTCCTCGGAATCGAGGTCGACGATCGCGGCCGTGATCGTCGTCCCCATCCCGGCCAGGTCGGGATCGCTGCCGGCGCGCTCGTGGATCGCCGCGTTGGCGGTCTCGATCGTCTCCCGCAGGACACGCTCCGGCGGCGCCGTCGGCAGCTCGCGGTCGAACGACTCGGCGGCGGCCTTGGAGGCGACCTCGCCCGCCTGCGCCCCGCCCATGCCGTCGGCGACGACGAAGACCGCCCCGCGGGTGAAGAGCGAGTCCTCGTTGGCGCTGCGCTGGCGGCCGGTGTCGCTGCGGAACGCCTGGTCGTCGACCCGCAGCGTCATTGGACCTCGAACCTGAAGACGGTGTCGCCGATCTGCACGGTGTCGCCGTCGAGCAGCTCCGCCTCGCCCTTCAGCGTGGCGCCGTTGAGCAGGGTGCCGTTGGTCGAGGCCATGTCCTCGACCAGGTAGCGGTCGCCGCGCGAGAAGACGCGGGCATGGAGGCCGGAGGCGTAGCGGTCCTCGATCTGCACGTCGGAGTCCTTCGAGCGGCCGATCGAGAGGCCACCGATCAGGTCGAAGCGCTCGTCGCTGGCGAGGCCGCCGCCGCGCTCGGCGACCAGCCAGGCGTCGGCCCCCCTCCCCCCCTCGGCGAAGACCGGCGCGGCGTGGAACCCGGTCGCGTCGGGAGCCGGCGAGACCGTCCGCCGCAGGTCCTTGAGGGCGCTGCGCGCGATCACCAGCAGGAACAGGTAGAGGACGGCCAGGAAGCCAAACTTCAAGGCGACCGATATCGGGTCGTATTCCACCTACCGCACCCTAATGACGGGCTCAGATCATCGCCCGCGCTGCGGCGGGGCGGAAACCGCTATTGCTCGATATCGAAATGGAAGGTCGTGGTGCCGACGGTGACCTGGTCGCCGGGCGAGAGCCGGGTCGAGGCGACGCGGCGGCCGTTGACCTTGATCCCGTTGGTCGAGCCGAGGTCGACGATCTGCCAATCGCCGGACTCGGCCCGGCGCAGCTCCGCGTGGCGGCGGGAGACGTTGGGGTCGGAGAGCACGCACTCGACCGACTTCGAGCGCCCGATCGTCGCCCGCGGCCCGTCGAGCACGTAGCGGCGGTCGTCGAGCGAGACCACGGCCCGGGTCGAGACCAGGGCGCCGACCGCCTGCTCGGGCCGTTTCGGGCGGCTGCGGTCGCGCTCGCGCACGGCCGAGTAGACCATCGTCTGGCCCTCTTCGCCCTGCTTCGGGGCCTCGCCCTCGTGCGCCGGCGGCTTCACCAGGCGGGCCTGGATCCCGAACTCGCCCAGCCGCAGGCGCTCGTCGGTGTCGAACTCGACCGCGGGCCGGGTCAGCAGGTCGTAGCCGCGGCGGCGGGCGTGCTCGAGGAGGTAGCCGGACAGCTCCTGCTCCAGCGAGCGCTCGTAGCCCTCGAGCTTGGCGCGGTCTTTGGTCGAGAGGTAGACCGTGTACTCGTTGGGGACGTAGACGCGCTGGACCGAGGCGGTCTTGTGCGCGTCCATTTCCTTCGCCAGTTTGCGGGCGAGTTCGACCGGCTGCACCTCGGAGCTGAAGGCACGACTGAAGACCCCCTCGACGAGGCCTTCGATCCGGGACTCGAGATTGCGCAGGACGCCGATGGCGAAATCCTACGGAAGCAGGACGCCGTGGCCGACCGCGAGCCAGACGCCGAGCGCGGCCGAGGCGGCGAGCGCGCCGAGGCGGAGGCCGAGGTGGCCGCGGGCGGGTGCCGTGTCCTCGGCCAGCAGCTCGAGCGACTCCTCGATCGTGGTGCCGAGCTGCTCCAGCGACGGTCGGTGGTTGGGACGGGCGGCGAGGCAGGCGTCGATCTCGTCGGCCAGCTCGCGCGGCAGGTCGGGGCGCAGCCGCCGCAGCGCCCGGTGGCGGGCGCCGATCGCCCGCGCGGTCGCGGCCGGGCTGGAGCGGCGGTGCGGGTTCTCGCCGCTCCAGCACTCGTAGAGGACCAGGGCCAGCGAGTAGACGTCGGCCTCGGGACCGGCGGGGCGTCCCTCGGCCTGCTCGGGGGACATGTAGGCGAGGGTGCCGACGATGTCGCCGGGGGCGGTCAGCGCCGCCTCGTCGGCGAGGCGGGCGATGCCGAAGTCCATCAGCTTGGCGCGCGGCTCGCCGTCGCCGTCGCCCGCGGTGATCTGCACGTTCTGCGGCTTGATGTCGCGGTGGACGACGCCGCGCGAGTGAGCGTGGTCGAGCGCCTCGCAGAGGTCGGCGCCGATCTCGCCGATCTCGCGGTCGCTGAGCTCGCCGGCGAGGGCGAGGCGGGCCAGGGTCGAGCCCTCGACCAGCTCGGTGACGAGCAGGGCGTTGCCGTCCTCCTCCCCCATCTCGTAGAGGGTGACGATGCCGGGATGGTTGAGCCGGGCCGCGGCCTGAGCCTCGCGCAGCACCCGGCGGCCGGCCTCCCCCTGCTGCTCGATCGCCTTGACCGCGACCGGGCGCTCGAGCCGCCCGTCCCAGGCCTCGTAGACGGTGCCGAAGCCGCCGCTGCCGATGCGGCGCTCGATCAGGAAGCGGTTGAGGACGAGGGAACCGACCAAAGCTCCTTCTACTTCGACCCTCCCGCGGGCTCTCCTGCGCCCGCGGGGCTGGGAAAAACCCACCGTTTGCGGCCGGTCTCACGGCGCCGACCTCACCAGGCTTCATACTCTCCGCCCAGCCAACCAGCTTGGAGAGCCGCTTCTTGGAGGATTCAGCAGCACGAGCGCCGCGGCGGCGGCAGCGCCCCCCACGCCGACCGGAACGCCAGCAGATCATGCTGCGGCGCGGTCTCGCGCTCGGTGGCGGCCTGATCGTCCTGATCCTGATCGTGCTCGGGGTCAAGGGCTGCCTCGACGCCCGCGCCAACCGCGAGCTCAGCGACTACGCCCGCGACGTCACCCAGATCGTCGAAGAGACCGACCAGACCAGCAAGGGCTTCTTCGGCAAGCTCTCCGACCCCGGCAGCCTCTCGGTGACCGAGTTCGTCGCCGAGGTCAACGCCGACCGCAGCGCGATGGACAACTACGCGGCGCGGGTCGACGGCCTCGGCGCCCCCGGCGACATGGGCCGGGCCCAGAACGCGCTGGAGCTGACCTACGAGCTGCGGGCCAGCGCGATGACCGAGATCGCCGACAAGATGAGCACCGCGCTCGGCGATGCCGGCTCGGCCAAGGCGACGGCGGCGATCGCCCGCCAGATGCAGAAGCTGCTCGCCGCCGACGCTCTCTACGCGGCGATCGTCCGGCCCGAAATCGACGGCGTCCTCGCCGACAACGGGATCGAGGGCAGCGACGTGCCCGAGAGCGTCTTCCTGCCCGACGAGACCAAATGGCTGGAGGAAAGCGCGGTTGCGGACGCGCTCGGCGCGGTCAGCGGCTCCAGCGCCGGCACCACCTCCGGCGTGCACGGGCTCGGCCTCAGCGGGGTCAGCATCAACGGCACCGAACTGGGCGCGGAAGCGGTGGGAGTCGCTGCCGAAGAAGGGGCCGAAGTCGAAGTCACGGTCGAAAACCAGGGCGAATCGACCGAGAACGGCATCGGCGTCACGGTCACGGCCGAAGGCACCGAAGTGCAGGGCGACATCGAAACCATCGGGGCGGGCGAAACCGGCACCGCCTCGATCCCGCTGACCCCCACTCCGAGCGGCGAAGTGACGCTCGAAGTCAAGGTCGACACCGTGCCCGGCGAGGAAGTCGCCGAGAACAACGAAGAAAGCTACGTCGTCGTCTTCGAATAGTCGCGCCGGCGGGCACTAGGCTGGCCCGATGCGAATCGCCTACCTCGGCCCCGCCGGAACCTTCACCGAGGACGCGCTCGGCGAGGTCACAGGCGGCGTCGAGTTCGAGCCGCTGCGCACGGCGACGATCCACGAGGCGATTCTCGCGGTCGAGCGCGGCGAGGCCGAGCGCGCCCTGGTTCCCTTCGAGAACTCGATCGAGGGCTCGGTCCGCGGCACCCTCGACGCGCTCGCCTTCGACGCCGAGGCGGTGACGATCGTCGGCGAGCACGACTACGCGGTGCGCGCCCACCTGATCGGCCGCGCGGCGATCGAGCTGGGTGAGATCGAGGCCGTCCTCTCCCACCAGCAGCCGCTGGCCCAGTGCGCCCGCTTCCTGCGCGAGCAGCTGACCGGGGTCGAACTGCGCAGCGTCAGCAGCACCGCGGCGGCGGTGCGGATGGTCGCCGAGTCGGTGCGGCCCTGGGCGGCGATCGGCTCGCGCGCGGCGGCCGAGCTCTACGGCTGCGCGATCCTGCGCGAGGGGATCCAGGACGAGGCCGACAACGTCACCCGCTTCGTCTGGATCGCCCCGGCCGGGACCGCCGCCGGCGAGGGCGAGCGCTGGAAGACCTCGCTGGTCTTCTCCGAGCTCGGCGAGGACCACCCCGGCGCCCTGGTCGACGCCCTCGGCGAGTTCTCCTCGCGGGCGATCAACCTGACCCGGATCGAGTCGCGGCCGATGCGCCAGGGTCTCGGCCGCTACATGTTCTTCTGCGACCTCGAGGGCGCGGAGGGCGACGCGGTCGTCGCCGAGGCCCTGACCGAGCTGCGGGCGAAGGCCGGCTCGGTGCGGATCCTGGGCTCCTATCCGGTCGGGTAGCGCAACCGATTTCGCGCGGTTTGCGGCGCCAGGCGCCGTCCCCCCTACAATTTGCGGGCACATGGCTCGGGTTCTGGTCCTGAATGCGACGTATGAGCCGATCAACGTCTGCACGTTGAGACGAGCCGCCGTGCTCCTGCTGAAGGAAAAGGCCGAGCTGCTGGAGCGCCGCGAAGGCGCCGCCCTGCACTCCGAGCACATGACCATGGAGCGCCCCGACGTGATCCGCCTGACCAACTACGTACGGATCCCCCGCGAGGCCCACCGCCGCAAGATCACCCGCCGCGCCGTCCTCGCCCGCGACTCCTGGACCTGCCAGTACTGCGGCTCGACCAAATCCGGCCTCACCGTCGACCACGTCATCCCCCGTAGCCGCGGCGGCAAATCCGTCTGGGAGAACATCGTCGCCGCCTGTGCCAGCTGCAACCGTCGCAAGGGCAACCGCCTCCCCCGCGAGATCCACATGCACCCCAAGAACGACCCCAAGGCCCCCCCGGCCACGGTCTTCATCCAGGTGGCGAGCCCGAAGATCCCGAGTGCCTGGGAGCAGTACCTGCCGCAGGCCGCTTAATTCCATCGACCGAGTTTTCGGCGGCTGGAAGGCGCCTGGTGGTAAACTCCTTTCACTTGCTCTAGCTGCTTCGGGAGCTAGAGAGGAGGCCGTCCTTCGGGGCGGCCTCTCCATTTTCGGGGGGATCCCTCCACGTGGACGGGCGAAAGACCTCATGCCCTTCGTGGTCCAAGACCATGTCCGGCAGTTGGCACTCGCGCAAAAGCTCCTCGTGGATCATCTTCGTGAACTCGGCCCCGACAGCCCTGGCCAGGTTCTTCTGGCATCGCGGACTGGCAACGACCACCGTGATGCCGCACTCCTGGCCAACGACCTTCAGCGCGCCTTCCTGATCGAAGTCGTCGGTCACCACCAGCGCCGCATCCATCTTGCCGTCACAGGCATCCGAGACGAGACGCACTGCCAGGTTCACGTCCGAGCCCTTCTCTTGCGTCTGCCGCACCTGGACGAGTTCTCCGGACCCGAGCTCGGGGAGGCGCAGCGTCCGAGTCTGAAAGCGACCCTTGACGTAGTGGAAGGGAAAGTTCGCACCCTTCAAGGCGCGCAGATAGGCGTCCTGACGCTGCGGCTGCCCCGGATCCGCCTCGGAGTGACCGACCCTGGAGGTGAAGTAGTGCAGCCTGTCAAGCTCGTAGGCCGGCGGCAGAAGGCGAGAGCAAAGTGCCCGCAGGTCCAGCCATTTGCAGCCCGGCCTCTGCTTCAGCGCGCCGTGGTAGAGATTGAAGGCATCGATATACGCGTTGGCGCGTAGCGGGCTTGACTGGATCGTTCTGCTTTGCTGAGCCATGTAGGAAGCTTAGCTGATGCAGCTTATTTAGCTCATAGAGCGGAAGAGGAAAGAGAAAATTCATTTGCTGACCCCAATAAGCACCGTAGCTGTCGGGGCCCGATGTTAGCCTCCACCCATCTAGCTAGCTGGGGGATTGCGATGAACTACTGGTTGAAGTCGATTGGGTCTGCCGATGAGACGTTGGAGAGAGACTGGCTGGACTCTCGTTACGACCTGCTCGACGAAGTCCGATTCGCAGCGAACAAAAGGCCCAGCGGCATAGCCCGAGACGATCGGTTGGTCTTCTATGCGGCTGGGTGGGGGTGCTTCTATGGCGTTGCGATCGTCACCTCAGTGGAACCCCGAAAGGACATGCGCAAGAAGCGCTGGCCCTGGGTCCTTGACGTCACGGTTCCGCTCGTGGTCCCGCGACTCGACCTCGCCCCGCGTCTGCACGAGATGGACGTCGCCAGCACGTCCGTCCGTCAGCAATCGCACATCGTCCTGACCCGCGAGAAGTTCGAGAAGGCGCTGATGGCGCTGGTGGCGCTGGTTCTCGCCGAGTAGGAGGCCGGGGCGAGAGTGACGGCTACCCGCCGTCCCCGTCCACCTCGGCCCCGTCCCCCGGCGGCAGTTCCTCCGGCTGCGGGCCCTCCGGCTCGCTCGACTCGCTGTCCGATTCGACCACCAGGGCCACGGCGCTGACCACGTCGTCGTCCTTGATGTTCATCACCTTCACGCCCTGGGTCGAGCGGCCCATCTGGGAGATGCCGCCGACCGAGGTGCGCTGGACCATGCCGTTCTGGGAGATGAAGAGCAGCTCCTGGTGCTCGAAGACGATCAGGGCGCCGGCGAGGCCGCCCTTCTTCTCGGTCAGCTTCGCGGTCAGCACGCCTTTCGTCCCGCGGCCCTTGACCGGGTACTCGGAGACCGGGGTGCGCTTGCCGTAGCCGTTCTCGGTGACGACGAACAGTTCGGTGTCGTTGCGGGCGATGTCCATCGCCAGCACCCGGTTGTCCTTGCCTGACACGTTCATCCCTTTGACCCCGCTGGTGTCGCGGCCCATCGTCCGCACCAGCTCCTCGGAGAAGCGGGAGGCGTGGCCGGAGTGGGAGACCATGAGGATGTCGTCTTCGCCCGAGGTGAGCCGGACCTGGACCAGCTCGTCGCCGTCGCGGACCTTGATGGCGATGATCCCGTCGGCGCGGATCGGCGTGTTGTAGGCGAGGAACTCGGTTTTCTTGATCAGCCCGTTGGCGGTGGCGAAGGCGAGGTACTTGTTCTCCTTGAAGTCCCGGGTCGGGATCACCGCCATCACCTTCTCGCCTTCGCGCAGCGGCAGCAGGTTGTTGAGCGAGCTGCCTTTGGCGTTGCGCGAGCCCTCCGGCAGCTCGTAGACCTTGAGCCGGTAGACCTTGCCGCGGTTGGTGAAGAAGAGCAGGTAGTCGTGGGTCGAGGAGATGTGGAGGTGGGCGATGTAGTCGTCGTCTTTGAGGTTCATCCCCATCACCCCCACCCCGCCGCGGTGCTGCTGGCGGTAGGTGGCCAGCGGCAGTCGCTTGACGTAGCCGGAGGCGGTCAGCGAGATCACCATCTGCTGGTCGGCGATCATGTCCTCGATGCCGACGTCGCCCTCGAAGTGGGCCAGCTCGGTACGGCGTTCGTCGCCGTAGGCCTCGACGATTTCGGCCA
The DNA here is from genome assembly GCA_963719435.1 of uncultured Solirubrobacterales bacterium. Lineage (GTDB taxonomy): Bacteria > Actinomycetota > Thermoleophilia > Solirubrobacterales > 70-9 > VAYN01. Next base: position 310,917 of record OY970384.1, read on the forward strand.
GCTCCTCCTTGACCAGCGCCATCACCCTCGCCTCGTCGCCGAGGATCGCCCGCAGCTCGCCGATCCGCTCCATCAGGTCGGCGTGCTCGGCGCGGACTTTGTCGGCCTCGAGCGCGGTCAGGCGCTGCAGGCGCATGTCGAGGATCGCCTGCGCCTGCTCGCGCGAGAGCTCGAACTGCGAGATCAGGCCGTCGCGGGCGGCGTCGGGGTCGCTCGAGGCGCGGATCAGCTTGATCACCGCGTCGAGGTTGTCGAGCGCGACCAGCAGCCCCTCGAGGATGTGGGCGCGGGCCTCGGCACGGCGCAGTTCGTACTGGGTGCGGCGGGTGACGACCTCGCGCTGGTGGTCGACGTAGTGCTCGATCAGCTCGCGCAGGCTCAGCGTCCGCGGCACGCCGTCGACCAGGGCCACCATGTTGGCGCCGAAGGTCGACTGCATCGCGGTTTTTTTGTAGAGGTTGTTGAGGACGACCTTGGCCGGCGGCCCACCCCGTTTGAGCTCGATCACGAGCCGCATCCCGGAGCGTTCGTCGCTCTCGTCGCGGAGGTCGGAGATGCCCTCGAGTTTCTTGTCGCGGGCGAGGTCGGCGATCTTGGTGATCAGGCCGCCCTCGCCGCCCTTCTTGACCATGAACGGGAGCTCGGTGACGATGATCGCCTCCTTGCCCCCCTTCAGCGGCTCGACGTGGGCGCGGGCGCGGACCTTGATGCTGCCGCGCCCGGAGGCGTAGGCGTCGCGGATCCCCTCGCGGCTCATCAGCCCACCGCCGGGGAAGTCGGGGCCCTTGATGTGCTCCATCAGCCCCGCCATGTCGATCTGCGGATCGTCGATGTAGGCGGCGACGGCGCCCGCGACCTCGCGCAGGTTGTGGGGCGGGATGTTGGTCGCCATCCCGACCGCGATCCCCGAGGTGCCGTTGACCAGCAGGTTGGGGAAGCGGGCCGGCAGGACCTGCGGTTCCTGGGTCGATTCGTCGTAGTTGGGGCCGAAGTCGACCGTGTCGGCGTCGATGTCGCGCAGCAGCTCGGTCGCCAGGCGGCCGAGTTTGGCCTCGGTGTACCTCATCGCCGCCGCCGGGTCGTCGTCGATCGAGCCGAAGTTGCCCTGCCCGTCGACCAGCAGGTAGCGCAGGGAGAAATCCTGCGCCATCCGCACCAGCGTGTCGTAGATCGCCGAGTCGCCGTGGGGGTGGTACTTGCCCATCACCTCGCCGACGATGAAGGCGCACTTGCGGTAGGGCCGGGTCGGCTGCAGGCCGATGTCGTGCATCGCGTAGAGGACGCGGCGGTGGACCGGCTTCAGCCCGTCGCGGACGTCGGGCAGCGCCCGGCCGACGATCACGCTCATCGCGTAATCGAGATAGGACGCGCGCATCTCCTGCTCGAGACCGCGTTCCTCGATGTTCCCCGTGAGGGCGTCGAGCGCCATCAGCGCACCGCTCCTTTCCGAACCTGACTCACCGCGAAGCCACTAGACATCTAGGAACTTCACCTCTTTGGCATGGGCCTCGATGAACTCACGGCGCGGCGCCACCTGGTCGCCCATGAGCATCGAGAAGATCGTGTCGGCGGCGGTCGCGTCTTCGAGCGTCACCCGGGCCAGCGTCCGCGAGGCGGGGTCCATCGTCGTCTCGCGCAGCTGTTTGGCGTTCATCTCGCCCAGGCCCTTGAACCGGGTCAGCTGCACGCCCTGGCGGGCGAGCTCGAGGACGGCGCCGCGCAGCGCCTCGAAGGAGAGGGCGATGTTGCGTTTCTCGCCCCGCTTGACTTCGAACGGAGGCCGTCCCACCTGTTTCAGCAGCGCCGCGTGGACCTCGGCGAACTTGCGGTAGTCGTGGTGGCTGAACAGCGTCGCCGGCAGGCGGTGGGTGCGGGCGAGGCCGCTCTTGCGCTCGACCGCCTTGACCACCACGAGCTCGTCGTTCGAGTCGACGACCTCGGTCTCGAACGGCTCCTTCGGGTCGCCGCCCTTCTGCAGCAGGTCGCGGGCCGCGGCCACCGTCGCCACCTGCTCGTCGAGCAGGCTCGACTCCTCGAGGAAGCGGACGACCTCGTGGCCGAAGTCGGCCTGCAGCGAGGAGCCCCAGCCCTCGTACTCTTTCGAGCGCCGGATGTAGGCCTGCCAGCGGCTCGGCGTCAGCTTGCGCGGCTCGCCGGTCGCGTCGAGCAGCTCGAATTCCTCGAGCTTGTCGCGCAGCAGCAGCTCTTCGAGTTCGGACTCGCGCTCCAGGTAGGTCTCCTGGTTGCCCTGTTTGACCCGATACAGGGGCGGTTTGGCGATGTAGACGTAGCCGTTGCTGATCAGCTCCGGCATCTGCCGGTAGAGGAAGGTCAGCACCAGGGTGCGGATGTGGGCGCCGTCGACGTCGGCGTCGGTCGCCATGACGATCTTGTGGTAGCGGGCGCCCTCGATGTCGAACTCGTCGTGGACGCCGGTGCCGATCGCCGTGATCAGGGCCTGGATCTCGTTGTTGGCCAGGACCTTGTCGATCCGGCTCTTCTCGACGTTGATGATCTTGCCGCGCAGCGGCAGCACCGCCTGCGTGTTGCGGTCGCGGGCCTGCTTGGCCGAGCCGCCGGCGGAGTCGCCCTCGACCACGAAGATCTCGGCCAGGCTCGGATCCTTGACCGAGCAGTCGGCGAGCTTGCCCGGCAGGGTCGAGTTCTCCAGCGCCGACTTGCGGGTCAGGTCGCGGGCCTTGCGCGCCGCCGAGCGGGCGCGGGCAGCGTCGATCGCCTTCATGATCACGCGTTTGGCATCGGCCGGGTTCTCCTCGAGGTACTCGCCCAGCTTGCGGTTGACGATCTCCTCGACCAGGCCGCGGATCGGCGGGTTGCCGAGTTTGGTCTTGGTCTGGCCCTCGAACTGAGGGTCGTGCAGCTTCACCGAGATCACCGCGGTCAGCCCCTCGCGCACGTCCTCGCCGGCGAGGTTGTCGTCTTTTTTCTCTTTCAGGAGGCCTTTGTTGCGGGCGTAGGAGTTGAGCGTCCGGGTCAGGGCCGAGCGGAAGCCGGAGAGGTGGGAGCCGCCCTCGTGGGTGTTGATGTTGTTGGCGAAGCTGAAGATCGACTCCTGGTAGGAGCTGTTCCACTGCATCGCGATCTCGACCTGGCCCTCCTCTTTGCCGCCCTCGAAGAAGATGACCTTCTTGTGGACCGGGTCCTTGTTGCCGTTGAGGTGACGGACGAAGTCCTCGATCCCGCCCTCGTACTGGAAGGTGACGCTGTTGGTCTCACCGCGCTCGTCGACCAGCTCGATCTTGAGACCGCGGGTGAGGAAGGCCGTCTCGCGCAGGCGCTCGAGCAGCACCTCGAAGTCGAACTCGATCTCTTCGAAGATCTCGAGGTCGGGAAGGAAGGTGATCGAGGTCCCGTGGTCGTCGGTGGCCGCGCCCTTGACCAGTTCGGTCATCGGTTTGCCGCGCTCGTAGTCCTGGTCCCAGACATTGCCGTCGGTCTTGATCTGCAGGTGCAGTCGCTCGGAGAGGGCATTGACGACGGAGACGCCGACGCCGTGCAGGCCGCCCGAGACCTTGTAGCCGCCGCCGTCTCCGAACTTGCCGCCGGCGTGGAGGACGGTCAGCACGACCTCGGCCGCGGGTTTCCCCTCTTTCTCCATCATCCCCACCGGGATGCCGCGGCCGTTGTCGGAGACCGTGCAGCTGTTGTCCGGGTGGAGAACGACGCGGACGCTGTCGCAGTGACCGGCCAGGGCCTCGTCGACCGAGTTGTCGACGACCTCGTAGACGAGGTGATGCAGACCGCGGGGACCGGTCGAGCCGATGTACATGCCGGGCCGTTTGCGAACCGCTTCCAGCCCCTCGAGGACGGTGATGTCCTCGGCGCCGTAAGAGGCGGAGGTGGCGCCGCTGGATTTGTTCTCAGGCAATGAGTCCCTTCCGATTGACATACAAAACCCCGACGCGTGGAGGCTCGCTCCACACAGATCGGGGCATAACGCGAGTTGCCATAAGAATACCAGTTGAGCGCCTCGGAAGACCTGCCGCAAACAGAAGAATTCCCTGCAAATCGTGGATAAACAGGGTCTAGGAGCGCCGCTCTTTGAGGCGAAACCGCAGGGCGGTGGGAGTCAGCTCGCCCAACTCGCTGCGCAGGCGCTCCAGGAGCTGCGCCTGCATCAGGTCCAGCTCCTGCACCCAAACCGCCTCGTCGCACTCGATCGTCACCGTCCCGGCGCGCTCGGAGACCGGCGTCGCCGCCAGCGCCACCCGCTCGCCGACCGCCGCCGACCAGGCCGCCTGCACCGCCGCCAGACCGGTACGGGGGGCGGCGCCGTCGCGGGCGGCGCGGATCGCCGCCGAGGCCTGACGGGGAGCGCGGCGGCGGGTCACGCGGCGGCGGCGGCGGGGAGCTGGGGCGGCGGCATCCTCACCACCGCTGCCAGCGCCGGCGCCGGCAGCGACTCCTCGTCGGCGGCGGTGATCAGCGTCTGCCCGGGACCGCGGAGGCGGGCGACGAGGCGCTCGCGGCGGCCGGGGTCGAGCTCGCTCATCACGTCGTCGAGCAGGAGCAGCGGCGTCACCCGGCGAGCCTGCAGCAGCGCCTCGCGCTCGGCGAAGAGCAGCGCCAGCAATGCCGCCCGTTGCTGGCCCTGGGACCCGTAGCGGCGCAGCGAACGGCCCGCCGTCTCCAGCTTGAGCTCGTCCAGGTGCGGGCCCCAGGAGCTGCGCCCCATCCGCAGATCCTGCTCGCGCCGCTCCTCCAGCCCGGCGCGGATCTCCTCGGCCGAGCCCGCCGCCCGCGGCGCGTACTCGAGGCTGGCGCCGCCTTCCAGCCCGAGCTCGGCGGCGGTGTCCGCGAACGGGACCGCGAGCTCGGCCACCGCCTCGTCCCGCATCGCCACCAGCGCCGCGGCCGCCTCGGCCAGGCTGGAGTCCCAGACGTCGAGTTCGGTGCCGCTGCCGAACCCGGCCGCGAGCCGCGAGAGCAGCGCGTTGCGTTGCGCCAGCGCCTGCCCGAAGCGCTTGCGCAGCTCGGTCCGGGCCGGCCAGCGGGCGGCGGCGAAGGCGTCGAGATGGGCGCGGCGCTCGGAGGGCGGGCCCTTGACCAGGTTGAGCCGGTCGGGCGCGAAGACGGCCACTGGAGGGCGGTTGCGGGCGAGGGTCGCCGGGTCGGCCGGGCCCCCGTCGAGCAGGTGGCGGCGGCCCTCGCTGCGGCTGACCGAGGCAAGCAGGCGGCGCTCCAGGCCGTCCTCGTCGCGCACCGTCGCCTCCGCCCGCGCCAGCGAGGCGCCGAAGGGGATCAGGTCGCGGCGGTCGGCGGTGCGGAAGGAGCGCCCGGTCAGCGCGAAGTAGAGCGACTCGACCAGGTTGGTCTTGCCGGTGCCGTTGGGCCCGACGATGCTGACGATGCCGGGCTCGAGCTCGACCCGGACCCGGTCGAGACTGCGGACGGGGCTGGCTTCGATCGCGGTGACGAGCACCGGGCCACGCTCAGACGTTGAGGCGGATGGGCATCACCAGATAGCGGAAGTCCTCGCCCTCGACCGGCTGCAGCAGGCCGGGCCGCAGCGGCGAGATCAGCCGCAGCAGGACCTCGTCCCCCTCGACGCTTTCGATCCCCTCGCGGAGGAACTCCGGGTTGAAGCCGATCTCCAGCGGCTCCCCCTCGAACGCCGCCGGCATCGTCTCCTTGGCGTCGCCGACGTCGGGGGTTTCGGCGGCGATGGTCAGCTCGCCCGGCGCGAACGAGAGTCGCAGCGGCGCGTTGCGCTGGGCCAGCTGGCTGACCCGGCGGGTGACTTCGAGGAAGTCGGTGCGCGGCAGCCGCACGTCGTGCTCGTAGGACTCCGGCAGGAGCTGTCGAAAGTTGGGGAACTGCCCCTCGATCAGCCTCGTCGTGAGGAGAATCGCCCCTGCCTGGAAAACGGCCTGGTTGGCGAGCAGCGAGACCGTCGCCTCCTCGACCCCCTCGGAGCTGAGGATCCGGCCCAGCTCGCGCAGCGCCCGGGCGGGGATGTTGGCGTCGATCTCACCACCGAGCTCGGAACTGAGCTCGGTCCGTTTCACCGCCAGGCGATAGGAGTCGGTGGCGACCATCGTCATCTCCGAGCCGCTGCCGGCGACGAAGACGCCGGTCAGCACGGGGCGCATGTCGTCCCGCGAAGCGGCGCGGGCGACGAGCTCGATGCTGGCGCCGAGCTCCTTGGCGGGGATCTTCAGCCCGGGCTCCTCGCCCGGCTTCGGCAGCGTCGGGAAGTCCTCGGCAGGGAGGACACGCAGGTGGAAGCTGGAGCTGCCGCTGCGGATCTCGACGTCGTGCTCGGCCTCGCGCGACTCGATTTCCACGTTCGGATCGGCCAGCGAGCGCGCGACCTCCGCCAGCAGCCGTCCGGGCAGCAGGACCGAGCCCTCGTCGGCGACCTCCGCGTCGAGCACCGTCTCCAGACCGAGGTCGAGGTCGGTGGCGGAAAGCGTCACCCGGCCGGCCGTGGCGGTGAGGAGGATCCCGGAGAGGGCCTGGGTCGCGGCGCGGGTCGATACAGCCCTGGAAACGATCGAGAGCTTGGAGACGAGGTCTTCGCGTTTGGTCGTCAGCTTCAAGTGGTGATTACCTTCTTGAGTTGGATTAGGGCTTGTGGAAAGTAACGGGACCGCGGAGGAAATGGCGTCGTGATGCGGTTTCGAGCTTGTGGATGGAGTTGTGGGAAAGGCCCGATTCTTGCAGTGCCGTCGGCGTCAGCGCCGATCTCCGGTGGGGTTGTGGATTGCGCCGCGCAGGCTGTGGACGCGCTCGCTCAGCTCCGAGTCGTCGGCGAGGCCGGCTTCGATGCGGCGCAGCGAGTTGAGCACGGTCGAGTGATCGCGGCCGCCGTAGAGGCGGCCGATCTGCGGCAAGGAGAGGTCGGTCAGCTCGCGGGTGAGGAAGATCGCCACCTGGCGGGCGCGCAGCGGGGTGGCGGCGCGGCTGGAGCCGATGAGCTCGGCCCGGGAGATGCCGAAGGCCTCGGCAACCTGCTGCTGGATCTCCTCGGCCGAGGTCGCCTGGGCGGAGCGGCCCCGGGGGATCACCTCGGCGATCAGCTCGCTGCTGAGCGGGCGGGCCATCAGCGAGGCGTGGGCGATGACGCGGGTGAGGGCGCCGTGGAGTTGGCGCACGTTGGCGTCGATCCGGTTGGCCAGCTCGGCCAGCGCCTCGGTGTCGGCGATCTCGACCCCGGCCTCCTGCACGAGACGGCGCAGGACGGTGAGGCGGGTGGCTAGGTTGGGCGGTTCGACGGGGACGGTGAGGCCCCACTCGAAGCGGTCGCGCAGGCGCGAGGCGAGCGTCGAGAGCTCGCTGGGGATGCGGTCGGCGGAGAGGATCAGCTGACTGCCGGACTCATAGAGGGCGTTGAAGGTGTGGAAGAACTCCTCCTCCGTCGCCGGCTTGCCCTCGAGGAACTGGACGTCGTCGATCAGCAGCACGTCGAGGTCGCGGTAGCGCGCCTTGAAGGCCTCGGCACCCGCCGTTTTGAGGGCGCCGACGAACTCGTTGGTGAAGGACTCGGCGGTGGTGTAGCGGACGCTGAGCCCGGGGGCGTTGTCGCGCAGGTAGTTGGCGATCGCCGCCAGGAGGTGGGTCTTGCCGAGGCCCGGGGGGCCGTGCAGGAAGAGCGGGTTGTAGGCCTCGGAGGGGGCCTCGGCGACCGCCAGGGCGGCACCGTGGGCGAGCCGGTTGCCGTCGCCGATGACGAAGCGCTCGAAGGTGTAGCTGGGGTTCAGTTCGACCCCGCCACCTCCATCACCACTCCCCGGAACGGCGTCGTCGCTGGTGAAGATGACCTGGCGCCGGGGCGAGCCGACGGCCGTCAGCGCCTGCCCGATCAGCGAGGAGTAGCGCCGCTCGGCCCAGGTGCGAATTCCCTCGGGGCCGCTGAGGTAGAGGGCCTCGGCATCGCTGCCGACAGCGCGCAGGGGCTCCAGCCAAAGGCGGAAGGTCGACTCGGGGACGGATGTCCGCAGACGCTCCTGGGTCGCCTGCCAAAGGGAGTCGAGTTCATGTCGAGAGGGGTCATCTGGCACCTGGCCGGCGACCATAGCGGCGTGCCTGAGCGACCAGACGCGACCCCCCGCAAATCCCGCAGAAAAGATTTCCCGGCCGCGTCCGTATACTTCCGCCGGCATGAAGCGCACCTACCAGCCGAAGAAGCGGAAGCGCGCGAAAACGCACGGCTTCCGGGCGCGGATGAGCACCCGTGGGGGTCGCGCGATCCTCTCGCGGCGCCGCCGCAAAGGGCGGAAGCGCCTCACCCCGTAGATGGCGTCGAAGCGACGGCGCCTCTCGCGAAGCGGTGAGTTCGACCGCGTCTACCGCGACGGTTCTTCACATGCGACCCGCTATCTCGTTCTCTACACCTTTCCCCGCCGCGATGAGGAGCGGGAAGACGTGAGGCTGGGCGTGTCCGTGAGCCGCAAGGTCGGCGGCTCGGTCGAGCGCAACAAGGTCAAGCGCGCCCTGCGCGAGGCCTTCTGGGGCCTCTCGGAGCGGCTGCCGGAGCGCCACGACTTCGTCATCGTCGCCCGTTCGGAGATTGGTGATCTGATCGAGCGCGAGGGCACCGGCGGCGTCACCAAGAGCCTGGAAGAGGCGCTGGCGGGAGGGCGTTCCACGTGAAACGGATCGTCCTCGCCCCGATCGCCGCCTACCAGCGCTGGATCTCCCCCTCGCGCGCGCGCCGGTGCCGCTACGAGCCCACCTGCTCCGCCTACGCGACCGAGTCGATCGAGCGCTTCGGGATAGCCCGCGGCTTCCTGCTGGGCGCCTGGCGTCTGCTGCGCTGCAACCCCTTCAGCCACGGCGGCTTCGACCCGGTTCCCGCGCGCTTCACGCTGCGGGTGGGCCCGATCGACCCCCGCCACTACCACGGGGAGGCCAAGGTCTGATGCTGCCGCTCGGATTCCAGCTGGCGCCGCAGTTCCTGGTCGACATCGCCGACAAGGTCCTCGTCTTCTTCCACGACTCGGCCGGGCTCTCCTGGGGCGGCGCGATCATCGCCCTGACGATCTTCGTCCGCGCCCTGCTGATCCCGCTGACCTACAAACAGCTGAAAGGGATGCGGGCGCTGCAGGCGCTGCAGCCGCAGATCAAAGAGATCCAGGCGAAGTACAAGAACGACAAACAGCGCATGCAGCAGGAAATGATGCGCTTCTACCAGGAGAACAAAGTCAACCCCTTTGCCTCCTGCATCCCGCTGATCGCGCAGCTGCCGGTCTTCATCACCCTCTTCTACGTCCTCCAGCACGACCTGCGCTTCGACATCTGCGGCCAGACTGCGAAGGTCTGCAGCGAAGTGCCGCCGGGCAACTGGGGCGAGAGCTTCCTCTTCATCCCCGACCTGACCGCGAAGGCCGAGGGCGGCGTCCTGATCGCGCTGCTGGTCCTCTACGTCGGCACCCAGCTGATCTCCGGCCTGGTGATGTCGGTCACCGCCGACAAAAGCCAGCGCACGATGATGTTCCTGCTGCCGCTGATCTTCGTCCCCTTCATCATCAGCTTCCCCGCCGGCCTGATCCTCTACTGGATCACGACCAACATCTGGACGATCGGGCAGCAGTACACGATCCAGAAGATCATCCCGGTGCCGGTCGCGGCTACCCCGGCGGGGGCGACTGCGGCGGTCGAGGCGAAGGCGCCTCCGAGGCCGCCTAAAAAGAAAAAGAAGAGACGGCGTTAGGGCGTAGGCGGGGAGAGGGACGGACACCCCTCTTCACTTAACTTGCTCGGGTGGATCGCTTGGGGCCCGTCCGAGCTGGCTTGTGACCGAGAAGTACAAGACGTTTCGAGGGGTGTCCGTCCCTCTCCACGAAACGCCGCGGACTTCTTGGTTGAGGGTCAGCCCTTGGGGCGCTTCTTGGCTAGGCCGGGCTTGCGGGGGAGGTTGGGGGGCGTGGGGGCGGACTTGCGGATTACGTGGAGGTGGCGGTGTTGGCTGCCGGCGCGGTCGCCTACGTCGAGGACTTGCTCGGGGGTCATGGCGAGGGACTCGGCGGCGCTTTGCAGTTGGGATTCCTCCTCCTCGTCGCGTTTGCCCTTCCAGGCGATGAGGATGCCGTTTGGCTTCAGGAGTGGGGATGCGAGCTCGGCGAGGGTTGAGAGGCGGCCGACGGCGCGGGCGGTGACGACGTCGTAGGACTCGCGCCCCTCCGCCTCCGCCCAATCCTCGGAGCGGGTGTCGAGGACGGTCGCGTTGGCGATGCCCGCCGCTTCGATCGCCGCGGTCATGAACGCGCACTTGCGGCTGACCGACTCGATCAGGTCCACCCGGGCTTCGGGCAGGGCGACCGCGAGGGCGAGGCCGGGGAAGCCGGCGCCGGCGCCGACGTCGGCGATGCGACCGGCCTGCGCCAGCTCGGGCACCTCGAGGCCGGTGAGGCTGTCGACGACGTGCACGCGCCAGGCGCGCTCGTCGACCACCGAGCTGACCGAGGCGCGCTCCTCGGCGAGCAGCGTCAGCACCTTCTGCAGCGCCGCGCGGGCGTCCGGCGCGAGCGCCTCGGCCGGGTCCCGGGTCACTCCGCGACGAGCGGAGCGACGATCACGCAGCGGCGGGGCTCGTCGCCCTCGCTGTAGGTCTCGATCCCGGCGCGCTCCTTCAGGCGCTCGTGGACGACGCGGCGCTCCTGGGCGCTCATCGGGTCCATCTCGACGACGTGGTTGCCGCTCAGGGCCTGCTCGGCGGCGCGGTCGGCGCGGCCCTCGAGGGTCTCGCGGCGTCGCTCGCGGTAGCCGGCGGCGTCGACCACGACCCGTTTGCGCTCGCGCAGGCCGCGGTAGGCGGCCTGGTAGCAGAGCAGCTGCAGGGCGTCGATCGTCTGGCCGCGTTTGCCGATCAGCAGGCCGTAGTCGTCCTCGCCCTCGACCGTGGCGGCGATGCGGTCGTCGTCCTCGTCGATCTCCACCTCGCCGTCGAGGTCGAGTTCGTCCAGCACGCCCTCGACCAGCTCACGCACGCGCTCGGCGGGCTCTGCGGGCCAGTCTCCGGTCTCGGTCACGAGGCGCAGGCTATCCGACCTCCCACCGCCGCGCCGCGGTAATTAGGGTGGCTGCGACATGGGCAAGGTCTACGCGGTGGCAAATCAGAAGGGCGGAGTCGGCAAGACGACCACCGCGGTCAACGTCGCCTCCTGTGAGGCGGCGGCCGGGCAGCAGACCCTGCTGGTCGACCTCGACCCGCAGTGCAACGCGACCGTGGCGCTGGGCGGGGGGCGCGAGATGCACCCCTCCTCCTACGACTGCCTGACCGGCGACGTCTCCGTCGCCGAGGCCGCGCGCCCCGCCGGCCCCGACAACCTCTGGCTGGTCCCCGCCTCCCGCGACCTTGCCGGCGCCGCGGTCGAGCTGCCGCGGATCGACGGCTCCGAGACCCGCCTGCGCGAGCGCCTCGGCCCGGTGCGCGAGCGCTTCGCGGTGACCCTGCTCGACTGTCCGCCGGCGCTGGGCCCGGTCAGCGTCAACGCCCTCACCGCCGCCGACCGCGTGATCGTGCCGGTGCAGGCTGAGTACCTGGCGCTCGAGGGCCTGGTCCAGTTCCTCGAAACCCTGGGCATGATCAGGCGCGAGCTGAACCCGCAGCTCGAGGTCGCGGGCCTGCTGGTGACGATGCACGACGAGCGCACCCGCCTCGCCCAGGACGTCGAGGCGGAGCTGCGCGAGCACTTCACGGGAATGGTCTTCGAGACGGTGATCCCGCGCAGCGTCCGAGTCGCCGAGTCGCCGAGTTATGGTCTGCCCGTGACCGAGCACGCCCCCAGCTCCCGCGGTGCCGTCGCCTACCAGGCGCTGACCAAGGAGCTGGCCAGCCGTGGCTAGCAAACGCGGGATCGGGCGCGGCCTGGCGGCGATCCTGCCGGAAGCCGCGGTCGAGGACGCCGGCGAGTTGCGCGAGCTGCCGGTCGGCCTGATCAAGCCCAACCCGGGCCAGCCGCGGACCAAGTTCGACCCCGAGGCGCTCTCGGCGCTGGCCGCCTCGATCGGGGCAAGCGGCGTGGTCCAGCCGCTGCTCGTCCGCCCCCTCCCCGACGGCAGCTACGAGCTGGTCGCCGGAGAGCGCCGCTGGCGCGCCGCCCAGGAGGCGGGCCTGGAGCGGGTCCCGGCCGTGGTCCGCGACCAGGCCGAGGCCGAGCGGCTGCAGGCGGCGCTGATCGAGAACATGGTCCGCGAGGACCTCAACCCGGTCGAGGAGGCGCGCGCCTGCTCGGCCCTGATCGAGGACCTCGGCCTGACCAAAGAGGACCTCGCCCGCCGCGTCGGCCGCAGCCGCCCCGCCGTCTCCAACCTGATCCGCCTGCTCGAGCTGCCCGACGAGACCCTGGAGCTGCTGGAGGGCGGCGAGCTCAGCGAGGGGCACGGCAAGGCCCTGCTCGCCGCCAGCGGCAACGACGTCCGCCGCCGCCTCGCCCGCGACGCCGTACGCGGGGGATGGTCCGTGCGCGAGACCGAGAACAGGGTTCGGCTGGCTGGCCAGCCAAAGGCGAGGACGAAGCGACCGCCGGTGGACCCCGAGGAGCAGGCGGCGCTGGCGGAGGCCGGCGACGCGCTGGAGGCGGCGCTGGGCCACGAGGTGACCGTGCGGCGCCGGGGGGACGGGGTCAGCGTCGAGCTGCGCTTCGACGACCTCGACGAGGCGCGGGGGCTCGCCCGGGCGCTGCGCAAACGCGGCCGCTAGACGAGGCCGAGACCGGCGGGCCCGACGCCGCTATCATCGCCGGCCGCGGGCGATTAGCTCAGTTGGTTAGAGCGCGTCTCTGATAAGGACGAGGTCCCTGGTTCGAATCCAGGATCGCCCACTCGCCCGACCTATACTTCGCCGTCAACCACGGTCGGGAGCCCCTCTCGTGCAGCAGATGCAGATCTATGGCGTCAGCTTCGACATGGTCGGCAAGCAGCCGATCGTGCTCTTGAAGACGGTCGACGGGAACCGCTTCCTGCCGATCTGGATCGGCCACCCGGAGGCGGCGGCGATCCTGATGAAGCTGCAGGGTGCCTCGACGCCGCGGCCGATGACCCACGACCTGCTCTCCGACGTGCTCGAGCAGCTCGACGCCAAGTGCGAGCGGGTCTCGGTGACGGAGCTGCGCGACAACACCTTCTACGCCTCGATCACGGTCTCGGTCAACGGCGCCGAGGTCGAGATCGACTCGCGCCCCTCCGACGCCCTCGCCCTCGCGGTCCGCGTCTCCGCCCCGATCTTCGCCGCCGAGGACGTGATCGAGGAGTCGGCGATCGAGTTCGAGCACGAGGTCGAGGACACCGAGGAGGTCGTCGACAAATTCAAAGAGTTCCTCGACGAGGTCACCCCCGACGACTTCGCCCAGGGCGGCGACCTCTAGGCGGCAGCCGGCGCGAGCGCGAGGTCGAGGATGCGCCCGACCAGCTGCTCGAAGGACATCCCCGCCGCCTCGGCCGCCTGCGGCAGCAGGCTGGTGTCGGTGAGGCCGGGGATCGCGTTGGCCTCCAGCACCCGCGGGCCGTCCGGCCCGAGGATCAGGTCGACGCGGGCGAAGCCGGAGCAGCCCAGCGCCCGGTAGGTCGCCAGCGCCGCCTCGGTCACCGCGCCGCGCTCCTCCTCGCCGAGCTCGGCCGGGCAGACGAAGCGGGTGCGGCCGATCTCGTAGCGTGCCTCGAAGTCATAGCCGTCGCCCTGCTCGGGGATCGCTTCGACCACCGGCAGCGCCTCCTCGCCGAGCACGCTGACCGCCAGCTCGCGCCCGCCGACGAAGCGCTCGAGCAGGATGCGGTCGTCGTAGCTGAAGGCCGAGACCAGCGCCTGCGGGACCTCGGCGGCGCTGGCGGCGAACTTGACCCCGAGGGCGGAGCCGCCGCGGCTGGGCTTGACCACCAGCGGGTAGCCGAGGCTGCCCTCGAGCTGGCCGAGCGCGTCGGCGGCGCCGAGCTCGCGGAAGGCGGTCTGGCTGAAGGCGAACCAGTCGGGGGTCGGCAGGCCGGCCTCGCGGATCGCGCTCTTGGCCAGCGACTTGTCCATGCAGCGCGCGCAGGCGGCGGCGCCGGGGCCGGTGAAGGGGATGCCGAGGATCTCCAGCAGCTCCTGCGCGGTCCCGTCCTCGCCGCCGACGCCGTGCATGGCGACGAAGGCGACGTCGGGCCGCTCGGCGCTCAGCCGCTTGACCAGGTCGCCGCCGACGTCGAGGGCGACGACCTCGTGGCCGAGCCGGCCGAGCGCGTCCTCGACCCGAGCGCCGGAGCGCAGCGAGACCCCGCGCTCCAGCGAGCGCCCGCCTTTGAGGACGGCGACCTTCACCCGCCGGCCTCGCCGCTCTTGCGGAACGGCAGCACGTTGGTCTCCGGCTCCGCGACCGCGGCCGGCTCCGCCGCCTCGCCGCTGATCGCCTCGTAGAGCTCGACCTGCTCGGAGATGACGGCGCCGATGCGGCGGATGCCCTCGCGGATCTCGTCCGCGTCGACCCCGGAGAAGTTGAGCCGCATCGAGTTGCGCCCGCGCTCGTCGATGTAGGCGGCCTGGCCGGGGACGAAGGCGACGTCGGCGCGCAGCGCCTTCGCCAGCAGGTCGCCGGTGTCGATGTAGGAGGGGAGGGTGGCCCAGATGAAGAGGCCGCCTTCGGGCTCGGTCCAGGTCGCCGCTGCCGGGAAGTGCTCCCGCAGCGCCGCCAGCATCGTGTCGCGGCGGCCGCGGTAGATCTCGACCAGGTCGGCGACGTACTGGCGCCACTTGCCTTCGGCGAAGTACTCGTGCACGAAGTACTGGGTCAGGGTCGAGGTGCAGAGGTCGGCCGCCTGCTTGCCGAGCACGATCTTCTCCATCACCGGCGGCGGCGCCACCGCCCAGCCGAGGCGGATGCCGGGGGAGAGGATCTTCGAGAAGGTGCCGATGTAGATGACGAAGTCGCCGCCGTCGAGCTGGTGCAGCGGCGGCATCGGCTCGCCGCCGTAGCGCAGCAGGCCGTAGGGGTTGTCTTCGACGACCAGCAGCTCGTGCAGCCGCGCCAGCTCGACTAGGCGCTGGCGCCGCGGCAGCGACATCGTCACCCCGGCCGGGTTCTGGAAGCTCGGCACCGAGTAGATGAACTTCGGCCGCCGCCCCTCTTGGCGCAGGCGCTCCAGCAGCTGCTCCAGCAGGTCGACCCGCATCCCGTCCTCGTCGCACTCGACCTGGATCACCTCGGCCTGGTAGCTGCAGAAGACGGGCACCGCGCCGGGGTAGGTCGGCGCCTCGCAGATGACGACGTCGCCGGGATCGACCAGGGTCTTGCAGACGAGGTCGATCGCCTGCTGGCCGCCGGTGGTGACGATCACGTCGTGGGGGTCGACCAGCATCCCCTCGGCGCCCATCACCTCGACGATGCAGTCCTTGGTCTCTTCGAAGCCCTCGGTCGGGCCGTACTGCAGCGCCTCGGCCGCCGACTCCTGGGCGATCCGGGTCATCTGCGCGGCGAAGCTCTTGGGCGGGAAGGTCGAGGTGTCGGGCAGGCCGCCGGCGAGCGAGATCACTTCCGGCCGGGCGGTGATCGCCATCAGGTCGCGCATCGCCGAGGAGCGCATCACCGTGGTCCGCTCGGCGAAGAGCCCGGCGTAGCGCTCGAGGTCGCGAGTGCTGGTGTGGGCGCGCCGGCGATGCGGGGGCGGTGGTACCTCGCTCATGCACGGAAGTGTGGCGGATCGACACCGCCGCGCCGAGGAGGTTAGGTTTTCGCACGTGGACTTTCTCGAATCAGTCGGCATCGGCATCGCGATCGGCATGCTCGCCGGCACCACCGGCACCCACGGCTCCGCCCGCGGGCGCATGACCGTGCTCGCCGCGGTGATCGGGCTGATCGCCGGCTTCCTGCTCAACGGCGCCCTCGGCGCGGTCCTGGCCCTCGCCGGCGCCGTGCTCGGCTGTCTGGTGATCAGCGACCTGATCGCCGGGGCCAGTCGCCGCGAGGGGAGCGGCGCCGGGGCACTGGCCTTCATCGTCGCCCTGGTGGCGCTGATCGTGGTCGCCGCCGCGCTGCTGCTGCCGGTCCTGGTGATCGTCTTCATCCTCGCCCTGGCCTGGCTCGGCATCACCCGCCACCGCCGCGCCCAGCGCAAGCACGCCGGTCTCCGCGTCCTCCGCTAGGTCGCCGGCCGGGCGCCGCGGTCGAGCATCATGGAGGCGATGCCGCGCAACAAGAAGCTCGTCCTTACCTACGTCGACTCGCTGCGCACCGACATGCTGCAGCGGGCGATCGCCGAGGAGCGGGCGCCGAACTTCGCGGCCCTGGTCGAGCGCGGGGTGCTGATCGAGGACTGCGTCTCCAGCTTCCCCTCGGTCACCCCGGTCGCCTGCTCGGAGATGGTCACCGGGGTCGGCGCCGAGCAGCACTGGATCAGCGGCATGAACTGGTACCACCGGCTCGAGCGGCGCTACGTCGAGTACGGCTCCTCGCTCGAGGCGACCCGCGCCTTCGGCGTCTTCCGGGCGCTCTACGACCTCGTCTACAACATGAACCTGGCCCACCTCAGCCCGGAGATCGAGACCCTGTTCGAGAGCCTCGACGACGCCGGCGCCCGCACCGCCTGCACCCCCTTCCTGATCTACCGCGGCCGCCATCGCCACCAGGTCTCGCTGGAGGGGTTGATGCGGCGCGCGGTCGAGGCGACCCGGCTCAAGTTCCGCCACCACACCTGGGGGCCGGGCGAGCTGTTCTACGGCGACCTCTACGCCAGCCGCGAGGTGCCGTGCAAGTCGACCTCGATCCCCGGCAACCGCGACGGCTACGCCGCCTGCTGCGCGGGGCAGCTGATCGAGCAGGACCTCTGCGACTTCCTCCTGCTTTCGCTGCCCGACAACGACAACTACTCGCACCGGCACGGGCCGGAGGCCAGCGTCGAGTCGATCGCCAAGGCCGACCACTGCTTCGGCAAGGTGGTCGAGGCGGCCGGCGGCCTCGACGAGTTCCTTGCCGAGCATGCGCTGATCCTGGTCGCCGACCACGCCCAGACGCCGGTCCACCGCGGCCTGCCGCTGGCCGAGCTGCTGGGCCACGAGTGGTCGGTGCTGCAGCCGTCCGACGACCGCCCCGGGCTGGCTCAGCTCGCGGTCAGCCCGACCGGCCGCGCCGCCCACGTCTACCTGCTGCCCGACGCGGAGGAGCTGGCCGATCCGGTCGCGGTGGGGGGGAGGCTGACCGAGATCGAGGGGGTCGACCTGGTCTGCTGGCTGCAGGAGGAGGACGGGACGCCCTTGGTCCGGGCCGAGCCCGGCCCACCGCCCGCGGCCGCCTGGGCGACGGTCGCGCGCGCGGGCGAGCAGCTGCGCTTCCGACCCGGCGGCGAGCTGACCGACCTGCGCGGCGCCAGCTGGGAGCTCAAGGGCGAGACAGCGGCGCTGATGGCGTGCGTCGAGGACGGCCGCCTGCGCAGCGAGGAGTACCCGGACCCGCTGGCCCGGGTCTGGTCGGCGCTCAGCGCTCCGCACGGCGGCGACTTCGTCGTCTCCCTGGAGGAGGGCTTCGAGGTCGTCGACTGGGGCGGGGTCACCCACGCCGGCGGCGGCAGCCACGGGGCGCTGCTGGCCGGCGACTCGCTGGGGCCGCTGCTCTTCGTCGGCTGCGGGCCGGAGTCGGCGGAGGAGCGGGATCAGTGGACCTTGAAGGACGTGGCGCCGATCATCCGCGGCCACTTTGGGCTGGAAGGCGAGAACGGGAAGGCGCCGGCGTGAGCGACAAGGGGTCCTGCGGGCGGGCGAGGGCGTCCGTTCTCGGACCCCTTGTCGCTCCACTCGGGACTCTTGCGTTGCTCGTGTTCCTGGCGGGTTGCTTGGTGCCCGGAACTGGCGTCGCGCGAGCTGCAGCCGAGTCAACCGGCACCACGGCGGATGAGTGGATCTCGGAAGCGGCGGCGATTCGGGTGGCGGACCGGGATCCCAATGCGGTCAAGGAGCGGCAGCGGAACGATGGGGTGGCGGCGGTTGCGGACAAGGTGGATGGGAGATGGGAGGTGGCCTACTTCGCGGCGGGGGAGGAGGTGGCGCTGGTGATCGTCGATCCGCACAGCGGCGAGGTGGCCGAGTCGTGGACCGGCGAACAGGTGGCCTGGAAGATGGCGCGGGGATACTCGGGCGCCTTCGGGCACAAGCTCAACGCCCCTTACGTCTTCCTGCCGCTCTGCGCGATCTTCCTGCTCGGCCTGGTCGACTGGCGGCGCTGGCGGCGGGTCGCCAACCTCGACCTGCTGGTCCTGCTCGGCTTCGGCGTCTCCCACTTCTTCTTCAACCGGGCCGAGATCGGGGTCTCGGTGCCGCTGCAGTACCCGGTGCTCCTCTACCTGCTCGGGCGGGCGCTGTGGATCGGCTGGCGCGGGCGCGGCTGGGGGCTGCGGCCGATCTGGCCGGCGACCTGGCTGCTGGTCGCGGCGCTGTTCCTGATGGGCTTCCGGGTCGGGCTCAACCTCGCCGACTCGGGTGCGATCGACGTCGGCTACGCCAGCGTCGTCGGTGCCGACCGGATCACCCACGGGGAACCGATCTACGACAACTTCCCCGACGACGTCTCGCAGGGGGACACCTACGGCCCGGTCAACTACCTCGCCTACGTCCCCTCGGAGCTGATCTGGCCCTGGTCCGGCAGCTGGGACGACCTCCCCGCCGCCCACGGCGCCGCCGTCACCTTCGACATCGCCACCTTCCTCCTCCTGATCCTGCTGGCGATCCGCATCCGCCCGGGACCCGCGGGCCGCCGCCTGGCCGCGGTCTTGGCTTTCGGCTGGGCCGCATATCCGTATACGGCCTTCGCGCTTGAGGCCAACTCCAACGACACGCTGGTCGCCATGCTCCTGGTGGCGCTGCTCTTGGTGCTCGCTAAGCCTGTGGCCCGCGGAGCCCTGGCGTCCCTGGCCACCTTTGCGAAGTTCGCCCCCGCGTTGCTCGCGCCCATGCTCCTGACCTACAGACCGACCCCAGAAGGGGACTCCGGTTCGGACGGGGAGGGAGTCCGAGAACGAAAACCTCGCCCGCAGGATTCCCTCCCCGTCCGCTCGGGGCTCCTCTTCACCGGGGCCTTCTTAGTGGTTGGTGCCGCAGTGATGCTGTGGCCCGCGATCGATCCCGGCCTGCACACCGTCTACGACAGGACGATCACCTATCAAGCAAGCCGCGACTCCCCCTTCAGTATCTGGGGCCAGGTCCCATCCCTGGAGCCCCTGCGCATCGCAATCCTCGCCGGAACGGCGATCCTGTCGTTAGCTCTGGCCTTCGTTCCTCGCCGCAAGTCCCTGGTTCAGGTGGCAGCCCTCGGAGCCGCCCTGCTGATCGGGCTGCAGATCACGATGAACCACTGGTTCTACCTCTACATCGTCTGGTTCTACCCCCTGCTCCTCGTCGCCATGGCGTCCCTGGGGGAGGAGGGTCCGATACCCCTCGAAACGTCTTGTACTTCTCGGTCACAGGCCGCCTCGGACGACCCCCAGCGACCCACCCGAGCAAGTTAAGTGAAGAGGGGTATCGGACCCTCCTCCGGCTACGACCCTTACGACCCAGCGGATGGCGCCGGCACCATCACCTGCTCGAACGAGTCAGCCAACCCCCGCTCGTTGATCTCGACCAGCGCCCCCATCACCCAGACGTCCTCCTCCGCGGTCTCGAACCGAGTCGGCATCTGCGTGATCAGCGAGGCCAGCGCCTGCTCGGGCTTGACCCCGAGGACGCTGGTGCGCGAACCGGTCATGCCGACGTCGGAGATGAAGGCGGTCCCTTTCGGCAGTACCCGGCCGTCCGCCGTCGGCACGTGGGTGTGGGTGCCGAAGACGGCGCCGACGCGGCCGTCGAGGTGCCAGCCCATCGCCACCTTCTCGCTGGTCACCTCGGCGTGGAAGTCGACGACGATCGCGTCGGCCTCGATCTGCTCGAGGATCTGGTCGACGACGTCGAAGGGGGAGCGGGCGACCCGCAGCCCGACAGCGCCGCTGAGGTTGATCACGCCAACCCGCATGCCGCCGGCCTCGACCACGGTGTAGCCGCGGCCGGGGTTGCCCTGCGGGTAGTTGGCGGGGCGGATCACCAACCGCTCGCGTTCGAGGAACTCGTAGGCCTCGCGGTGGCGGTAGACGTGGTTGCCGGTGGTGATGACGCCGGTGCCGGCGCCGAAGAGGTCGTTGGCGGTGCGCTCGGTGATGCCGATCCCGCCGGCCGAGTTCTCGCCGTTGACGACGATCAGATCGGGCCCGTAGCGCTCGCGCAGCGACGGCACCGTCTCGCGCAGGCCGCGTCGCCCGGGCCCGCCGACCACATCACCGATGAAGAGGACGCGCATCGCCGGACCCTACCCGCAAGTTGAGGACTTGCTGTCGCCCTGGCAACAGCAAGTCCTCACGGCCGTATCTCAGACCGCGGCGAAGCGGCGCAGCGCCAGGCGGGCGAGCAGGCCGTAGGCGGCGATCAGGATCGCCAGGTGCGCCAGCGGCTTGCCGATGTCCGGTCCGGCCGAGTCGAGCGCCGCGGTCATCGCCTGCAGCGCCGGCTTGAACGGGAACAGGGCGGTGACGATCCCGACCAGGTCGAACACTCCGGAGCCGACGGCGCCGGAGGGGACCAGCGAGAGGAAGGCGACCGGCAGCGTCACCATGAAGGCCAGCAGCGAGACGGCCCGGACCTCGCGCGCCGCCGCCCCGAGCGCCGCCCCGGCAGCCGCCAGCGCCGCGCCGCCGGCGAGGATCGCCAGCAGCCAGAGCCCGACCCGGCTCCACTGCAGGGGCACGAATAACTGCATCCCGGCGAGCATCAGCAACGTCACCACCAGGCCGACCACCGTCCCCAGCAGCACCTTCTCGCCCAGCAGTTCGCTCGGCGAGATCAGCCCCCGGGTCAGCCGCGGGAAGGCGTTCTCCTCCCGCTCCAGCGCCAGCGACCCGGCCACCAGCAGCACCGTGACGAAGGCCAGGGTCAGGGTCGCGGCAACCGCGATGGCGAAGATTTCCAGCGGCGGCGAGGAGCCGCTGACGACCTCCTTCTCGACTTCGATCGGCTGCGCCAGCCGTTTGATCAGCGGCCCGGCGACGTCGAGGTTGTCGCGCGCCTGGCTGGCGAAGTTGGTGACCTGGCGCAGCGACTGGCGCAGCGGACCCGGCGGCAGCGCCGGTTCCAGCGCGGTGAGGATCTGGGCGGTGGCGCGCAGGCCGAGGATCGGCACCCGGGTGCCGAGCACGTTGAAGCTGCCGCCGTCGATCAGCAGGTTGAGGTAGCGGCCGCCTTCGCCGGCGATGCGGCGGGCGATCGCCAGGTTGGCCTGGGCCAGCAGGGTGGAGATCCGTTCGTCGACCAGCTGCGCCTTGACCGGGTCCTCCTGGTTGACCAGCACTTCGACCTTGGGCGTCTGCGGGGTCAGGGTCGAGAGCGAGTTGATCCGGTCGACCAGGTCGGCGGGCAGGATCAGCGCCGCCAGCACGCCGCCGGACTCGACTTCGTCGACCGCCTGCTCGCGGTCGCGGACGAAGACGCACTCGACCCGGGAGCAGACGCGGCTGCTGACCCCGACCGCCGGCAGCTGCTGACCGCCGACGCTGACCCGGCTGTCGGTCGGCACCTCGTTGAGGAAGGCGACCCGCGGCTTCTCCGGCCCGCGCGAGATGGCGAAGCCGACCAGGACCGCGATCAGCACCGGGTAGGCGACCAGCAGCACGGCCTGCAGCGGCGAGCGGCGGAGGATCTGCAGGTCCTTGAGCAGCAGCCAGCGCACGGCTCAGTGCCCCCGGTGCTGCAGGTAGGCGACGAAGGCGGTCTCGAAGTCGCGGTCGGCGGCCTCGGGCGCCTCGCTGCGGACCGCCTCGCGCAGCTGCTCCGCCGCCCCGTCGAAGAGCGACTCGCCGTCGGCGAGGACGAGCAGGCGCTGGCCGTAGCGCTCCGCCTCCTGGATGTCGTGGGTGGAGAAGATCACCGTCGTCCCGCGCGTGGCGAGCCCGGCGACGAACTCCCACAGTCGCGCCCGCTGGCGCGGGTCGAGGCCGACGCTGGGCTCGTCGAGCAGCAGCACCAGCGGCCGCGAGAGCAGCCCGATGGCGATGTTGATCCGCTGCTGGTTGCCGCCGGAGAGGCGGGCGACGATCTCGTCCCGGCGCTCGCCCAGCCCGGCCAGCTCCAGCATCTCCTCGGTCGAGGCCCGGGGGTCGTCGTGCCCCTCCAGCCGCGCGAACAGCAGCAGGTTCTCCTCCACGGTCAGGCGCCGGTAGAGCGCCGCCTGCTGCGGCACCCAGCCGACCGCGCCCTCGCCGCCATCCAGCTCACCGCCGTCCGGCTCGAGGATCCCGGCCAGGATCGAGAGCAACGTCGTCTTCCCCGCCCCGTTCGGCCCGATCACCGCCACCAGCTCCCCCGCTTCGGTGGCGAGATCAACTCCTCGCAACGCGTCCCTGTCTCCGTACCGCTTGACCAGCCCCCGTGCCCGCATAAGGCAACGCTACTGGCCGGTAGGGAAGGGACGGAGACACCCTCGAACGGGCGGATACTAAGAGCGAGCGAAGCGAGCGAGTCCGGGCGAGGGTGTCTCCGTCCCTTCCCTAAACTCGCCTGTCGATGCCTTTTCCAAGCACCCGCATGCGTCGGTTGCGGCGTACGGACACCCTGCGCGGCTTCGTGCGCGAGACCGAGCTCTCGCCCGCGCACCTGATCCAGCCCGCCTTCGTCGTCGCCGGCGAGGGCATCCGTGAGGAGATCGAGTCGATGCCGGGGATCGAGCGCTTCTCGATCTCGGGCCTGGTCGAGGAGGCGGGCGAGATCGCCGCCGCCGGCGTCGGCGCG
Source organism: uncultured Solirubrobacterales bacterium (assembly GCA_963719435.1). Taxonomy (GTDB): domain Bacteria; phylum Actinomycetota; class Thermoleophilia; order Solirubrobacterales; family 70-9; genus VAYN01. The sequence continues at coordinate 333,646 of OY970384.1, forward strand.
ATCCTGCTCTTCGGCGTCCCCGCCGCCAAGGACGAGTCCGGCTCCGGCGCCTACGACGACGAGGGCGTCGTGCAGATGGCGGTGCGGGCGCTGAAGGAGGCCCACCCCGAGCTCACCGTGATCACCGACGTCTGCCTCTGCGAGTACACCTCGCACGGCCACTGCGGCTTCGTCCGCGAGGGCGAGGTCGACAACGACATCACCGTCGAGCTGCTGGCCAAAGTTGCGATCTCCCACGCCGAGGCCGGCGCCGACGCGGTCGCGCCGAGCGACATGATGGACGGCCGGGTCGGCTCGATCCGCTTCCAGCTCGACGAGGAGGGTCACTCCGGCGTGCCGATCATCGCCTACAGCGCAAAGTACGCATCCGCCTTCTACAGCCCCTTCCGCGACGCCGCCGGCTCGACCCCCGAGTTCGGCGACCGCCGCGGCTACCAGATGGATCCGGCCAACGCCGCCGAGGCGGTGCGCGAGGCCGAGCTCGACCTCGACGAGGGCGCCGACATGCTGATGGTGAAGCCGGCCACCGCCTACCTCGACGTCGTCCGCCGGATCAAGGAGGCGACCGCCGCCCCGGTCGCCGCTTACCACGTCTCCGGCGAGTACTCGATGCTGAAGGCCGCCGCCGCCAACGGCTGGATCGACGAGCGCCCGGCGGTGCTGGAGACGCTGACCTCGATCCGCCGCGCCGGTGCCGACGCGATCGTCACCTACTACGCGAAGGAGGCCGCTCCGTGGCTTCGGTGAAAGTCCCGCAGTCGAAGGCGCGCTCGCGCAAGGACGGCTCGGCGATCCCGCTCGACGAGACCGACAAGCGGCTGATGAACCTGCTGCAGTCGAGCTTCCCGATCGACCCCGAGCCGTTCGCCCTCGTCGCCTCCGAGGCGGAGCTGGAGCTGGACGACGTGCTCGAGCGCACCCAGCGCCTGCTCGACGGCCGCATCATCCGCGAGATCACGCCGATCTTCGACACCCGCGCGCTCGGCTACGAGTCGATGCTGGTGGCGGCGAAAGTCGACGGCGAGAACCCGCAGCGGGCGGCGCGGATCGTCAACGCCCACCCCGGCGTCTCCCACAACTACCTGCGCACCCACGACTTCAACCTCTGGTTCACGATCGCCACCCCGCCCGACTCCCCGCTCGGCCTGCACGGCACCCTGGAGGCGCTGATGGCGGAGACCGGGGCCGAGTCGATGCGGGAGCTGCCGACCCTGACCCTGTTCAAGATCAACATGAACCTGGAGATGGAGAAGGGGACCGAGGCGCTGGCCGCCGCCGCGGTCGAGGCAGCGCCCCCGCGCGAGCTCGAGGCGCAGCCCTACGACGAGGACGACATCGCCCTGATCAAGGCGCTGCAGGGCCCGATGGCCGCGGTCGCGCGCCCCTACGACGCCGCCGCGGCCGAGCTCGGGATCGAGACCGAGGCCCTGCTGGAGCGCCTGCGCGACATGGTCGACCGCAAGATCCTGCGCCGGGTGGCGGCGATCCTCTACCACCGGCGCGCCGGCTTCTCCGCCAACGGGATGGGCGTCTGGAAGGTCCCGGAGGAGCAGATCATGGAGGTCGGCGCCCGCATGGCCTCCTTCCGCGGCATCTCCCACTGCTACCAGCGGCCGACCTACGAGGACTGGCCCTACAGCGTCTTCACCATGGCCCACGGCCGCTCCAAGGAGGAGTGCGACGCGGTCCTCGACTCGATCGCCGACGACTGCGGGATCGGCCCCGACGGCCGCGCCACCCTCTACTCCTCGACCGAGTACAAGAAGATCCGCCTGCACTACTTCACCGACGACTACGCCAGGTGGGAAGCGGAGCACTCGTAGCTCCGATGTCCTCCGAGCTGTACCAGCGGGCGCTGCGGGTCCTCCCCGGCGGAGTCAACAGCCCCGTGCGGGCGATGCGGCAGATCGGCCGCGAGCCGATCTTCATCGAGCGCGGCGAGGGCTGTGAGCTGGTCGACGTCGAGGGCAACCGCTACCTCGACTGGGTCGGCTCCTGGGGGCCGCTGATCCTCGGCCACGCCGAGCCGGCGGTGATCTCGGCGGTGATCGAGGCGGCCAAGCGCGGCACCAGCTACGGCGCCGCGACCCTGGCCGAGGTGCGGCTGGCCGAGGAGGTGGTCGCCCGCGTCCCCAGCGCGGAGATGGTGCGGATGACCAGCTCCGGCACCGAGGCGGCGATGGCCGCGGTGCGGCTCGCCCGCGCGGTCAGCGGCCGCGAGGTCGTGGTCAAGTTCGCCGGTGCCTACCACGGCCACTCCGACGGCCTGCTCGCCGACGCCGGCTCCGGCCTCGCCACCCTGGGCGTGCCCGGCAGCCCAGGCGTGACCGCCGCGCAGGCGGCGGCGACCGTGGTGGTGCCGTGGAACGACCGCGAGGCGGCGGCGCGGGCGCTGGAGGAGCACTCCGTCGCCGCCCTGCTGGCGGAGCCGGTCGCGGCCAACATGGGCGTCGTCCCCCCGGCCGACGGCTTCCTCGAGTTCCTCCGCACGGCGACCCGCGAGGCCGGCGCCCTGCTGGTCTTCGACGAGGTGATCACCGGCTTCCGGGTCGCCCGCGGCGGCGCCCAGGAGCTCTACGGCGTCGAGCCCGACCTGACCGTGCTCGGCAAGGTGATCGGCGGCGGCCTGCCGGCGGCGGCGCTGGCCGGCCCGCGCCGGACGCTGGAGCGCCTCGCCCCGGCCGGCGACGTCTACCAGGCGGGGACGCTGTCGGGCAACCCGCTCGCCGCCGCCGCCGGCCTCGCCACCCTTGACCAGCTCGACGCCGCCGCTTACGAGCGCCTCGGCGCCCTCACCGACCGCCTCGCCGCCGGCTTCGCCGAGCTCGCCGCCGGGCGCCCACTCCAGGTCGCTGCCGCCCCCGGCCTGACCACGCTCTTCTTCAGCCCCGAGCCGGTGCGCGACTTCGACGGCGCTTGCGCCTGCGACACCGAGGCCCACGCGCGCTTCTGCCGCGCGCTGCTCGAGCGCGGCGTCTATCCGCCCCCGTCCCAGTTCGAGGCCTGGTTCGTCTCCCTCGCCCATGACGAGACGACGATCGACCGCACCCTCGAGGCCGCCGAGGCGGCCCTCGCGGAGGCGCTGCGATGAGCGACCCGGCCGCCGCCCTGCAGGCGCTCGCCGAGCAGCTGCGCGGCGAGGACACACCGATCGCGCCGCTGGTGATCGACCCGCCGGCCCGGGCCGAGCTCGGCCTCCTGGCCGCCGCCGGCCAGCGCACCGCCGCCCACGCGGGCGAGTACGCGCTGGTGGTCGAGGCGGTGCACGAGGGCTATCTCCTGCACTACGGCGAGCCGCGGCTGCTGGCCGGCCACGACCCGGACCTCGCCCTGCTCGCCGGCGACTACCTCTACGCGCTCGGCCTCGACCGGCTCGCCGCGCTCGGCGACGAGCGGGCCGTGGCGATCCTCAGCGACCTGATCAGCCGCTGCGCCCAGCTCCACGCCGAGGGCGACCCGGCGGCGATCCCGGAGCTGTGGAAAAGCGCAGCCCGCGAGATCGCCGGTGCCGCCGTCCCGCTCAGCTGAAGCGGGACGAGTCGATCAGGCAGTAGTCGAATTCGAAGCCGAGCACCGAGTTGTTGGCGAGGTTGCCGTTGTGGGTGAGGCGGACCGAGAGGCTCTGCGCCTTGGTCTTCTGGTTCGCCTTCAGCGCCTTGCTGATTTCGCTCAGCAGCTTCGTCTCGTCTTCGAGATAGCCGATCCACTTGCCCAGCTTGGTCTTGTCGGCGACCGGCTGCGGCACCGCCTTGATCTGGGTGACGGCCTTGCCGAAGGCGGTCGAAGCCTTCGAGAACTGGCCCGCGGCGACCTTCAGTTCGCCTTTCTGGATCTTCTTGCGGACGTCCTTGAGGATCGCTTCGTTGGACTTGGTGTTGGCTTTGCAGATCGGCTCGACCTTGGCGACGAAGCCTTCGCGGGTCTGTTCGGCCGAGGTCACGGCCAGCGCGCCGCCGGCGCACAGAGCCAGCGCCAGAAGCGCGGCGGCGGCACTCGCGAACAGCTTCGAACTGCGGTTCAAGGTCTTCATCGAACGGCTCCCCTGTCTCTTGACGACGGTCTCTCCATGGTCCCTGTGAACAACTAACCCGATCCTAGCGGTGGGAGTTGCGGCGGCTGCGACGTCGGCGAGGGCGCCAAGGCAATAGACTGCGTGGCCGATTCCTCGAAGCACGTGGCAGACGACGCGGACAAGATGAACGGGGCCGAAGAGGCTCCCCGGCAGCAGCGGGTCAAGCCCGACCCCCCCGGCTACTTCGAGGGGGAGTCGATGACCCGCCGGCGTGCCTTCACGATCGCCGCCCAGGGCCTGGGCGGAGTCGCTGGTGCGGCCATAATCTTGCCCGCCGTCGGCTTCGCCGTGGCGCCGATCTTCCACCGCGGCAAGGAGCGCTGGGAGGCGGTCGGCCCGGTCAACGACTTCGTCGAGGACACCTACCGCCAGGTCGTCTTCACCGAGACCGAGGGGATCGGCGACGCCGGCAAGACCACCGCCTACATCCGCAAGGGCTCGGAGCAGTTCGAAGAGGACACCCAGTCCTTCATCGCCGTCTCCAACCGCTGCGCCCACCTCGGCTGCCCGGTCCGCTTCGTCGAGGCGGCGGGCAACTTCATCTGCCCCTGCCACGGCGGCGTCTACGACTTCCAGGGCCAACGGATCGGCGGCCCGCCGGTGCGGCCGCTCGACCAGTTCCAGACCCGGGTCCGGGGCGGCAAGGTCGAGGTCGGCCCGCGCTTCAGCGTCACCTCGCAGCTGGAGCCGGTGCGGGCCCGCGACCCCGGGGAGTTCACCGGCGGGATCTGGGAGTACCTCTACCCGCCGCGTCCCTCTACCTTCCCACCGCCCTGATGCCGAAAATCCCGATCCCCAAGATTCCGGACAAAGTCGTCCCGGCACCGCTGCGCAAACCGGCCAAGCCGGGCAGCGGCGGCGACCCCAAAGGGCAGGCCCCGGCCGATCTCAAGAGCTCGCCGCCGGAGCGGCAGACGCACGTGCAGCGGCTCGGCGACCAGGCCAAAGAGGCCCCCGCCGACGTCCTCGCCTGGGTCGACCAGCGCACCGGCGCCAGCGGCTTCCTCACCGGGATGCTCTACCGCAAGGTGCCGAAAGGGACCAACTGGTTCTACACGCTCGGCTCCGCCACCCTCTTCGCCTTCATCGTCCAAGCCGTGACCGGCGTCTTCCTGGCGATGTTCTACACGCCCTCGACGACCCAGGCCTACGCCTCGATCGCCCACATCAACAACGACGTCCCGCTGGGGGCGCTCGTGCACGGGATGCACAAGTGGGGATCGAGCCTGATGGTGATCCTGATCTTCCTGCACATGGGCCGCACCTTCTTCTTCGGCGCCTACAAGTACCCGCGTGAGCTCAACTGGGTGATCGGCGTGGTGCTGCTGATCCTGACGATGACGATGGCCTTCACCGGCTACCTGCTGCCGTTCGACCAGCGCTCCTTCTGGGCCTCGGTGGTCGGCATCAACATCAACGGCACCGGCCCGGTCGTCGGCCCCTATCTGAGCGACTTCCTGCGGGCCGGCCCCGAGCTCGGGGCGACGACGCTCTCGCGCTTCTACTCGATCCACATGCTGCTGGTGCCCGGGGCGATCATCGCCCTGATCGGCGCCCACATGTACCTGGTGGTCAAGCTCGGCACCACGGCGCCGCCCTGGGTCCGCGCCGAGAAGCCGAAAGTCGCGGCCCCGGTCGCCCAGCTCGACGCCGGCGTCGAGGGCAACGGCGCCTCCCCCTCCAACGGAGGCTCGCCCTCGTGAAGCCGCAGGACAAGCAGGCCTACCTGGAGGAGTACGAGCTCCTCAAGAAGAAAGGCAAGCCGTTCTTCCCCTACGCGGTGCTGAAGGACTCGGCGATGGCGCTGATCGTCGTCGCCGTGGTGATCGCCATGTCGCTGATCCTCGGCGCCGAGCAGGGCCCGAAGGCGGACCCGACCTCGACCACCTACGTGCCGCGTCCCGAGTGGTACTTCTTCTTCCTCTTCGAGGTCCTGCGCGTGATCAAGCCGCCGGAGCTGGTCCCGGTGGCGACGATCGGCATCCCGACGATCTGCATGGTCCTGCTGCTGCTGCTGCCGTTCTACGACCGCGGTCCCGAGCGCCGACCCGAGCGCCGGCCGCTGGCCACCACCGCCGGCTGCCTGACGATCGTCGCCATGGGCTACCTCACCTACCTCGGCGCGATCGGCGGCTCGCCGACCGAGATCGACATGAAAGTCGCGCCGCAGTACGAGGCCGGCAAGGAGGTCGTCGCCGGGGCGGGCTGCCTGGCCTGCCACAAGATCGGCGAGAACGGCAACAACGGGCCGGGCCCGGAACTGACCCACATCGCCGCGCGGGTACCGCGGGCGGCGATCCTGCGCTCGGTGGAAATCGGGCCGGGTATCATGCCCTCCTTCCGCGACCTGCCGCCGAAGAAGCTCAACGAGCTCGCCGATTTCCTCTCCTCACTCGACTAAACCCTCCAGGGACTCCGCCCAGTTCGCGGGGCAGGTCAACCGCATGTTCGATCGCGTCGCCAGCAACTACGACGCGCTCAACTCGGTGATGACCGCGGGGCTGCACCACCGCTGGCGCGAGCGCGCCGCGGCCAGGGCGGAACTGACCCCCGGGGACTCCGCCCTCGACGTCTGCTGCGGCACCGGCGACCTCGCGCTGGAGCTCTCCCGCCACGTCAGCCCGGACGGCCACGTGGTCGGCTGCGACTTCTCCGAGCCGATGCTCGACCTGGCCCGTGAGAAGGCGGCCGAGTGGGCGGCCCCGGGGGTTCGCTTCGAGTGGGCCGACGCCCTGCAGCTGCCCTATGACGGCGGCCGCTTCGACGCGGTCACCGTCGGCTTCGGCGTCCGCAACCTGGCCGACCTCGACCGCGGCCTGAGCGAGATGGCGCGGGTGCTGAAGCCGGGCGGGAGGGCGGTGATCCTCGAGATCACGCAGCCGACCAGGCCACCGCTCTCGACCTTCTACTCGCTCTGGTTCGACCGGGTGGTGCCGCTGCTCGGCTCCTTCTCGAGCGAGCCCGAGGCTTACTCGTACCTGCCCGAGTCGGTGCGCAGCTTCCCCAGTCCGCCGCGCCTGGCGGAGAAGATGGACCGCGCCGGATTCGGGCGCATTCGCTACACGGTGCTCGCCGGGGGGATCATCGCGATCCACAGCGGCGTCCGCGGGTGAACCGGCGCTCGGCGCTGACGCCGCCGGTGACGGCGGTCCTCGACGCCTCCAGTCGCTGGCTGCCGGCCCGGCTCGGCGAGGTCGAGGAGCAGCTGCGCGAGACGGTGGGCGGCCACGGCGAGCCGCTGGGGGCGGACGCGGCGGCGACGCTCGAGGCCGGCGGCAAGCGGCTGCGGCCGATGCTGGTCCTGCTCTGCGCCGGCGAGGCCGGCGGCGCGGCGGCGGTGCGGGCGGCGACGGCGACCGAGCTGATCCACATGGCGACGCTGGTCCACGACGACGTGCTCGACGAAGCGCCCCTGCGCCGCGGCCTGCCGACGGTCGCCGCCAGCTCCGGCCGCGCCCGCGCCGTCGCCGCCGGCGACCTGCTCTTCTCGCGCGCCTTCGCCCTGCTCGCCGACGCCGGCGACACCCGCGCGGTCGCCCTGCTCGCCGAGGCGGCGGTCGCGCTCGCCCGCGGTGAGCTGGCGCAGCGCCAGGACGCGTTCGATCTCGGCGTCTCCGAACGGCGCTACCTCGAGCGCTGCCGGCTGAAGACGGCGAAGCTGTTCGAGTGCGCCTGCCTGCTCGGCCGCGACGAGCCGGAACTGGGAACCTTTGGCGCCGAGGTCGGCCTCGCCTTCCAGTTGCTCGACGACGTGCTCGACGTTGCCGGCCCGCCGGAGCGGACCGGCAAGGCGCGCGGCACCGACCTGCTCGACGGCACGGTGACGCTGCCCCTGATCGAGGCCGCGGCGACCGACCCCGGCATCCGCGCCACCGATCTGCACGGGCTCGACGCCGCCACCGCGGAGGCGCTCTGCGACCGCATCGCCGCCAGCGGCGCCCTCGACCAGGTCAGGTCGCGGGCGCTGGAGATGGTGGCCTCGGCGAAGCGTCGCCTCGACGCGGCCAGCTTCGCTCCCGAACAGCGGCAGCTGCTCGGCCTGGTCGCCGACGGCGTCGTCCAGCGCTACAGCTGAGGGCCGGGCTCAGGCGAAATCGTCGGCGCCGATCAGGTCGACGGCCAGGGCGGCGACGAAGGCATCGGCCATGGCGGCCATGTTCGACTGCTCCAACGCCCGCAGCTCGTCGGCCAGTTCCTGGGCGCCGAGGTCGAGCTGCTCGTCGAAGGCGTCGATCTCGCGCTCGCCGTGCACGCCCTCGCAGGACCACTCGCACTCCGGGCAGCGCCGCCAGACGCGCCAGTGGGTGCGATCGCCCGCCTGCTCCCAGCAGGTCGGCTGCACCAGGCACGACTTGCACTGCGGACAGACGTGCAGATCCGTGGCTGGGGTGGTCTGGTTGCGACTGGGCTCGCTCATGGGTCACTTATCGAACCCGATCGCCGCCGACTTGATTTGGAGTTCGTCGCGGAAATCACAACAAACTCCCACTACCGAGTATCTAATTGCACAACTCCGCGGCCGATCCGGCCGCCCTCGGCCCCCGGTACCATTGCCTCGATGCCAGGAAACATCGGACTTCCAGAGATCGCGATCGTCCTCGTCATCGCCCTGCTCGTGTTCGGGCCGAAACGCCTGCCGGAGCTCGGCCGCTCGCTCGGCCGCGGCATCCGCGAGTTCAAAGGCTCGATCGGCGGCGACCACGACGACGACGACGAGGAGGAGAAGCCGAAGCTCTCCTCGCCGCCCGTCGAGGCGCCGAGCGAAGAGCCGACCGAGGCCGAGGTCGTCCGCAACAAAACCAGCTGAGGGGCGGCGATGGCCCGCCGCGTCAAGGCGGTCTCGCACGAAGATCGCCTCACCCTGGTCGAGCATCTGGATGAGCTGCGCGCGCGGCTGATCGTCTGCATCGCCGTCTTCGGCGTCGCCCTCGCGCTCTGCTTCTGGCAGAACCACCTGCTGCTCGAACTCGCCTCCGGGCCGCTGCCCGACAACCACGAACGGCTGATCACCTTCGGGATCACCGAGCCGTTCACGACCACCCTCACCGTCTCCGCCTACGGGGCGGTGGTGCTGTCGCTGCCGTTCGTGCTCTACCAGCTCTACGCCTACGTCCTGCCCGCCTTCAGCAGCTCGGAGCGCAAGACCGTGCTGCCGATCCTGCTGCTCTTCCCGTTCCTCTTCCTGGCCGGGATCGCCTTCGGCTACTTCGTCGTCATGCCCGCCGCGGTCAACTTCCTGCTCAACTTCAACGACACCCAGTTCAACGTCCAGGTCCGCGCCCGCGACTACTACAGCTTCTTCTCGATGACCGAGATCGCCTGCGGCCTGATCTTCCAGCTGCCGCTGCTGATCATCGCCGTCACCCGGCTCGGCATCGTCAGCATCGAGCAGCTGCGGGCCAACCGCCGCTATGCCTATCTGGGGATCGCGGTGGTCGCCGCCGCGCTGCCCGGGGTCGACCCCGTCTCGATGCTCATTGAGATGGTTCCGCTGCTTGTTCTGTATGAGTTGAGTATCTTGCTCGCAAGGGCCTTTGGGCGGCCGGGAGAACCGGGAGGAGCGGCACAGCCCTCCACCCAAGAGCGTTGAGGAAGAGATGGCGGGCAAAGACGACGAGCACAAAATGCTTTTCGACATCCGGGGACGTCGCAAAAACGTCGTCAAAGTCGTCTACGCGGTGCTCGCGCTGCTGATGGGCGCCAGCCTCTTCCTCGTCGTCGGCCCGGCGCCGCTCTCGGAAATCTTCGGCGGTGGCAGCAGCAGCACCAGCGCCTCCAGCCAGTTCGAAGAGCAGACCGAACGGATCGAACAGCGGCTGAAAAAAGATCCGGAAAACCCTGATCTGCTGCTCAACCTGACCCGGGCCCAGGTCAACACCGGCAACGCCCTGGTCGAAACCATCCCCGCCTCCGGCGCCGTCATCTACACGCCGGAATCGCGGCTGGCGCTCGAAGAAGCGAGCGAAACCTGGGCGAGATACCTGAAGGCGACGAAGGAACCGAGCCCCACCGGCGCCCAGCTCGTCGCCCAGGCCCAGTTCGGCCTGGCCCAGTACTCGCGGACCGGCGCCGAAGCCCTGGGCAACGTGAAAGCCGCCGCCGCCGCCCAGCAGATCGTCGCCGAAGTCAAGCCCAGCCTCGGCGCCTACAGCTCGCTGGCGATCTTCCGCTACTTCGCCCTCGACTTCGACGGCGCCGAGGAAGCGCGCAACAAAGCCGCGAAATACGCGACCACCAAGTTCGCGCGCGAAAGCCTCGACAACGAACTCGACCAGTTCGAGAAACGCGGCCACGAATTCGAAAAACAGCTGGCCAAAGCCGAAAAGGAAGCGAAGAAAGCCAGCGAACAGGGCCAGTCGAGCGTTCCCAACCCGCTCAGTGGAGGAACGGGAGTCGGCGAATAGGCAGTGGGATGGGCCGCGAAGGACTCGAACCTTCAACCTTGAGCTTAAGAGGCTCCTGCTCTAACCAGTTGAGCTAGCGGCCCAGAGCCCGGAAGTATAGGAAGCGCGGGGCCCCGCCGGGGTGCAGCGGCTCAGCGGGGCGTGCAGGCCTTTTCGACGCTGCCGTCGACGATCGTCCCCTCGGCGAAGCGGAAGCGGCCGTGGGTGCGCAGGATGCCGTCCGAGCAGCGGGCGGAGACGTAGCTGCGCCGCACGCCGCCGGCGCTGAAGCGGCGGCCGACCTCGACCTCGACGTGGGTGATCGACCCGCGCCCACCTTCGATCGGCGGGAAGGCGATGGTGGCGCGGTAGCGGAATTCCCCCGGGCGCCGTTCGATCGGGACCAGGATCGCCAGCGTCTGGGCGTTGCCGACGCCGCTGCGGGCGTGGAGGACGACGGTCGGTTCGCCGTTCTGCGGGGGGCCGTTGAAGATGGTCAGCGGCGAGCCGGCCGGGGCGGGGCCGCCGGCCAGGTCGATCACCGCCTCGACCCGGCCTGTGCCGACGATCGCGCCGGCGCAGGCCTGCCGCGCCTGCGCCGGGCTCAGGTCGGCGACCCGGGACGGCGGGCAGACGGCGAGCCCGCCGGCGCTGAGGCGGCCGTCGCGGTCGAAGTCGATCACCGCTTCTTCCAGCGCCGGCGGCTTGAGGCCGTCTTTGGCGGCGATGTCGAAGAAGCCCTGGAACTCGATCGGGGCGAAGCGGTGGCGCGGCAGCGTGCGGGGCTGGAAGCCGCCGTCGGCGTGGAGGACGATGCCGTTGACCCTGACCAGCGCCGCGTCGGCCGCGACCGTGGTCGCCAGCAGCGCCGCGAGGACGCCGCAGGCGCAGGCGAATCGGGTCAGTCGGCCACGTGGCATGGTGAGGTCAAGGTACCGGGGAAGAAGCTGCCGTCGGTGAAGCGAAGGGTGCCGTGCACCTGCAGCCGGCCGCCGCTGCAGTAGGCGTTGGTGTAGCCGACCGTCCTGCCGCCGCGTTTCCAGGTCCGGCCGATCGTTGCCTTGGCGAGGGTGGGGGCGCCGAAGCCGTCGGCGATCGGCGGCACGTCGATCGTCACCTGGAAGCCGTAGCGCGACTTGTGGATCCGGTCGATCGTCAGCGGCACCAGGACCGCCTTCGGGGTCGGGATCGTCTGGTAGGCGTGGATGATCAGGCCCGGCTTGCCGCCGACCGGGGGGGCGTTGAAGAAGGTGAGGGGGGAGCTGATCTCGGTCGGCGGGGCGCCGGGAAGCGTCACCCGCGCCCGGCCGACGCCTTCGCCGACGATCGCCCCGGAACAGCGTTTGCGGGCGATCGGGGGAGTGGTCCCGGCGAGCTTCGCCTCGGTGCAGACCGGCAGGCCCTCGGTGTCGACGAAGCCGTGCTCGTCGAAGATGAAGACGAGCTGGCGCAGGGTCGGCGGCGTCGAGCCGTCGGTGGTGCCGACCCGGGTCACGCTTTCGACCTCGACCGGCGCCCCGCCCCGCGCCGGCAGCTCCCGCGGCGAGACGGCGGCGGTGGCGCTGACGACCGTGTTGTCGATTTCGATCTTCAGCGCATACGCCGTGGCGGCGCAGAAGAGCGTCAACAGCATTACGCCCGAAATCGTTCTTAACACAGTCTTCTGCATCTATTCGCTCCCTTCGACGACCCCAATCGCCAAACTACCAGTGGGATGAGGAGACGCAGGAGCAGGGACCGCGCGGATTCCGTGGGAGCGAATCCGGGCAGGCGCCCACCGCTGACGTTGCGCTACCCACGCGCGCTGCTCGTCGTCGCCGCGATCGTCCTCGCCGTGCTCGGCGTGATCGGGACCGGGGTCGAAGACAAGCTCGACCCGACCACGCTGGACGTGCCCGGCACCAGCTCCTACGAGGGCAACGCCCTGCTGCGCGAGCACTTCGGCGACTCCGCCCCGTTCGCGATCCTGCTGCGCGGCCCCGCCGCGGCGATCGACCGCCAGGGGCCCGAGCTGGTCCGCGCCCTGCGCCGCGACCCCGAGGTGACCACGCTCTCGCCCTGGGACCGCGGCAACGTCACCCAGCTGCGACCCGGGCCGAACCGGGTCCTGATCCTGGCCGACTTCCACGTCGACGTGAAAACCGCGGTCAACGACGTCGTGCCGCGGCTCGACGCCACGCTCGAACGCGAGATCCACGCGCCGGTCCAGGCGACCCAGACCAGCTACGCGACGATCTCGCGGGCGCTGCAGGAGGTCTCGATCTCCGCCAGCGAGCGCGGCGAGCTGCTGGCGCTGCCGTTCCTGCTGATCGTCCTCCTGCTCGTCTTCCGCTCGCCGATCGCCGCGGCGATCCCGCTCGGCTTCGGGGCGGTGACCGTGGTCGCCTCGCGCGGCATCCTCTACTTCCTCACCAACTGGTTCGACATCGACGCCTTCGCGCTGACCGTCTGCACGATGATGGGGCTGGCGCTGGGGGTCGACTACGCGCTGCTGATGGTCTCCCGCTTCCGCGAGGAGCTGGCGGCGGGGACCGAGAAGGTGGAAGCGGCGCGGATCACCCGCCGCACCGCCGGCCGCACCACCGCCTTCGCCGGCAGCACCCTGCTGCTCTCGATGATCGTGGCGATGTTCATCGTCCCCGGGCCGCTGCTGGCCTCGCTGGCGGGGACGGTGGTGATGGTCGTGATCCTCAGCGTCGCCGTGGCGACCATCGTCGGCCCGGCGCTGCTGTCGCTGATCGGCGACAACGTCGACCGCTGGCGGATCGGCTCGGCCCCGGTCGAGGGCGACTCGCGCCTGATGCGGATGGTCGGCGGGGCGCTGAAGCGGCCGGCCGCGGTGGCGGCGTTGATCGGCGCCGTGATCCTGGTCCTCTCGGCCCCGGCGCTGGCGCTGAAGACCGGCCCGCCCAGCCCCGAGCAGCTCTCGCACGACAACCCCGCCCGCGAGGACGCGGAACTGATCGCCAAGCAGGTCGCGCCCGGCTTCGAAGCGCCGTTCCAGGTCGTCGTCGCCGACGGCGAAGGCCCGATCACCGACGCCAAGGACCTGGCGACGCTGACCAGGTTCCAGCAGAAGGTGGCGAAGATCCCCGGGGTGCAGGTGGTGATCGGCCCGGCGCAGGTGTCGGCGCAGACCGAACCGCTGCGCGAACGCGGCAACGCGATCTTCTCCTCGGGCGGCGAAATCGCCCAGGTCAAACAGCTGGGGCGGCTGGGGAAGAGCCTCGAGACGGCGGCCGGCGGCGTCTCGCAGCTGCGCGGCGGCATCGCCGAAGCCAGCAACGGCGCCGGCCTGCTGGCGCTGGGCTCCGACCGGGCCGGCGAGGGCGCCCAGCAGATCGCCAACGGCCTTGGCCGCGCCAGCGGCGGCGGCCAGGAAGCGGTCGCGGCGCTGGATCGCTTCGAACAGGGCGCGAAGGATCTCGCGCACGCCCAGGAACGGGCCGCGCTCGGCGCCCTGCAGCTGAAGTTCGCCACCCGCGACATCGGCGGCGCCAACCTCCGCGTCAACGCCCTCAACCGCTCGCGCAAACTGGAAAAGTCGCTGGAAAAGGACGCCAACGAAACGCTGCCGAAGCTGATCGCGCCGGCCAAGGTGGCGGAGGAACAGCTGAAGGCGGCGCTGGCCCAGCTGCAGGGCATGACCGTCGGCAAGGAAGACCCCAACTACGGCGCCACCCTCGACGCGGTCCGCCGCGCCACCGCCGCCGTGACCGGCACCGACCCGGTCGGCAACACGCCCTACGCCCCCGAATACAGCGGCCTGCCGGCCGAACTGGAAGCGCTGCAGGCGCGCCTGCTCGAGGACGTCGAAGAATCGAAACACGTCACCGCCTGGCTGAAATCGACGCTGATCAACCTGAAAAAACTCTCGAACGCGGCGGAACGGCTCTCCGACGGCCTCAACGAAATCTCCTCCGGCGGCAAGCGGCTGGCCGCCGGCTCGACCCGCCTCGCCGACGAAACCGACCGGCTGGTCAGCGGCCTGACGCAGCTCAGCACCGGCGCGATCGCCCTGGTCGGCGGCATCGACCGGCTCAGCGGCGGCGCCGAGGCGCTGGAAGCGGGCCTGGTCGAAGCGGTCGACCGCAGCAGCCCGCTGCAGAGCGGCCTCAACCGCGCCAGCGTCCAGGTGCTCTCCAGCCGCAAGCAGATCAAGAACCAGGTGACGCAGCTCAGCGACGCCTCGCCGAACCTCTTCAACTCCGGCTACTTCGTGCTCTCGGTCGTCGACGGGGCGCCGCCGGAAGCGCGCGAAGCGGCGGGCCAGGCGATCGACCTCGAAAGCGGCCAGGCGGCGACGATCCGGGTCTTCTCCAAGTATTCGTTCAACACCCCCGGCTCGATCCGGCTCGACAAGACGCTGAACGCGGACGCGAGGGAGCTGGCGCGGGAGACGGGCCTGGTGACCGGCGTCGCCGGCGGCGCCGCCCAGGTCAACGACTTCACCGAAGTCACCAAAGACCGCTTCCCGCTGGTCGTGATCGCGGTCACCCTGGTCACCTTCCTGGTCCTGATCCTCGTCCTGCGGGCGGTCCTGCTGGCGGCGATCGCGGTCGCCCTCAACCTGATCACGGTCGGCGTCGCCTTCGGGGTCCTGACCCTGCTCACCTACCTGCCCGAGGACGTCCCGCTCGGCGGCCGCAACTACGTCGAAGCGATCGGCGCGGTGATGATCTTCGGGCTCGTCTTCGGGCTCTCGATCGACTACGCGGTCTTCCTGCTCAGCCGCATGCGCGAGCACTACGACGAGCACGGCGACAACGCCGCGGCGATCAGGTTCGGCCTCGACAAGACCGCGCGGGTGATCACCGGCGCGGCGGCGATCATGATGGCGGTCTTCATCGCCTTCGCCGGGGCGCCGGCGGCGACGGTCAGCCAGCTCGGCATCGGCCTGACCATCGCCGTGATCCTCGACGCGACGGTGGTGCGGATCGTGCTGCTGCCGGCGCTGATGCTCTTGATCGGCGACCGGGTCTGGTGGCTGCCGCGCAGCCTCGATCGGGTACTGCCCAGGTTCAAGGTCTGATCGGCATGTCCCGATCCGGCCTTGTGACGCGCTTGGCAGCGCGTTGATTTCCAGTTAAGTCCCCGCTGCGAGCGCTCTTGGCGGCTGGCTGCTCGGATACGATTCTGCCGCCCGTTCCGCCGGGTCGGAGGCCGGGGAACGATTAAGCAACGACCCGTGGCTGCCAATTCTTCAGGCGAGGAGAAAAGCTCGGCGCCAAGCCGTGGGGTCACCCCAGCGCGAATTGCGGCGATCGCGGTCCTGGCGGTGGCTGTAATCGCCCTCGCAATCGTCTTCTTCAGCGGCAACGGCGGCCATCAGTACACCCTCGTCTTCCAGAACGCAGGCCAGCTCGTGCCAGACAACCAGGTGCTCATCGGCGGTTCCCCGGCCGGCTCGGTCGAAAGCATCGAGCTCAGCGACGACAACCTGGCCGAAGTCCACGTCGAAGTCGAACAGGAGCTGCACGAGGGGACCACGGCGGTGATCCGCGCCACCTCGCTCTCCGGCGTCGCCAACCACTACGTCTCGATCAGCCCCGGCCCGAACAGCGAACCGGCGCTCGGCGACGACGCCGAAATCGGTCTCGGCTCGACCACCACGCCGATCGACATCGACCAGCTCTTCAACACCTTCCCGCCCTCGGTGCGCAAGGGCCTGGCCAACTTCATCAAGGGCAACTCGGCGATCTACGCCGGCCAGGGCCCGGCCGCCAACGACGCCTACAAGTACTTCGGTCCGGCCCTCAACCGCACCGACGCCTTCGTCAAGGAACTCAACTCCGACCAGCGCCTGTTCGAGCAGTTCATCGTCAACTCCAGCAAGCTGGCGACCACCGTCGCCCAGCGCGGCGAGGCCCTCTCCGGCGCCGTCTCCAACGCCAACACCGCCTTCGACGCGATCGCCCGCCAGAACGTCGCCCTCGACCAGACGCTGCGGCGGCTGCCGCCGGTGATGCGCCAGGCGAACACGACCTTCGTCAACCTCCGCGCCGCTCTCGACGACCTCGACCCGCTGGTCGAAACGGCGAAGCCGGCGACCAGGAACCTGGCGCCGTTCCTGGCCGAACTGCGCCCGGTCCTCTCCAAATTCGTCCCCTTCGTCCGCAACCTGCGCCTGACCGTCGCCCGCCCCGGCCAGGCCAACGACGCCGCCGAACTGCTGGCGGTGCTGCCGCGGGTCCAGGAACTGGCCTCGAGCGCGTTCCCGCACTCCGAAGCCGCGATCGCCGGCTTCCAGCCCAACCTCAACTTCATCCGCGCCTACACGCCGGACATCTTCAACGGGCTCGGCAAGGTCGGCCAGGCGGCCGGCTTCTACGACGGCAACGGCCACTACCTGCGCGCCTCGACCTCGCTGCAGAACCTCTTCAAATACGAAGGCGGCACCCTGAAAGCGATCACCAAGGGGCAGCAGTACGACGTCTTCGCGCCCTCCGACGGCGCCGCGCGCCGCTGCCCCGGCGGTGCCACGCAGACCGCGGCCGACGGCTCCAACCCGTTCGTCAACCCGCCCAACAGCGGCAGCAGCGTCAACACCTCCGAATGCGACCCGGCCGCCGCGCCCCCCAAACCATGACCAGGAAGCTGATCATCGCGGCAGCGCTGGTGGTGGCGGTCGTCGCCGTGGTCCTGCTGGTCTCCGACGACGGCGGCAGCGAGGACGGCTACAAAGTGCGCGCCGTCTTCGACAACGGCGGCTTCATGGTCACCGGCGAGCAGGTCCGGGTCGCCGGCGCCAACGTCGGCACGATCGACTCGGTCGACGTCTCGATGCCGGGCCAGACGGTCGCCTACCGCGACGGCGAGCCGGTCGCGGTTCCCGGCAAGGCGATCATCGTCATGGACATCACCGACCCCGGCTTCCAGGACTTCCGCAGCGACGCCAGCTGCCAGATCCGGCCGCAGTCGCTGATCGGCGAGAAGTTCGTCGACTGCCGCCCGACCGTCCCGCGCGCCCCCGGCACCCCGCCGGCGCCGGCGCTGAAGAAGGTCCCCGACGGGGAGGAGGGCGCCGGCCAGTACCTGCTGCCGCTCGGCAGCAACGGCACCAGCGTCGACCCCGACCTGATCAACGACATCCAGACGCTGCCCTACGCCCAGCGCTTCCGGCTGATCTTCAACGAACTCGGCGCCGGCCTCGCCGGCCGCGGTGACGACCTCGAGGTGGTGGTCAAGCGGGCGAACCCGGTGCTGCGCGACGTCGATCGCCTGTTCGGGATCCTCTCCGCCCAGCGCGACCGGCTCGCCCAGCTGGCCAGCGACTCCGACCAGATCCTGCAGCCGTTCGCGCGCGAGCGCGCCCACGTCGCCGGCTTCTTCGCCAACGCCGGCGCGGCGGCGCAGGCCAGCTCCGAGCGCGGGGCGGCGCTGGAAGCCTCGCTGCGCAAGTTCCCCACCTTCCTGCGCGAGTTCCGCCAGACGATGTACAGCCTCAAGGGCTTCTCCGACGCGGCGGCGCCGGTCTTCGCCGACCTCGGCAAGGCCGCCCCCTCGTTGACCGACGCGACCCGGACCCTGACCCCGTTCTCGGAAGCGACCACGGTGGCGCTGAAGAGCCTCGGCGAGACCGGCGAAGCGAGCGGCCCGATCTTCCGCGAAGCCGAACCGGTCGTGCGCCAGTCGGCCGCGCTGGCCAAGTCCGGCGTGATCCCGACGACCGAACTGGCGAAGCTCTTCACCAGCCTGCAGAAGACCAAGGGCTGGGACGGGCTGGTCGAACTGATCTACAACTCGACCGGCGCCCTCAACGGCTTCGACCAGTACGGCCACTTCGGTCGCACCCTGGTCACCCTCTCCAACTGCCTCGACTACGAACCGGCCGCCGTCGGCGCCTCCGGCTGCGTCGCCCGCTTCAACGGCACCAACGCCGGCGAAGCCTCGAGCGCCAGCGCCTCCGACCTCTACCGCCTGCTCCAGGGTGAGCTGGCGGGTCAGACCGGCGGCACCCTCGCCGCTCCCGGCAGCAGCCAGGGCCCGACCACCGGGCTCGGCCAGGCCGACCCGACCGGCGGCGAAGAAAGCCTCGGCAGCGCCTCGCAGACCGGTGGCGGCACCGAACCGCTCCTCGACTACCTCCTGGGCCCATGAGGAACCGCAGCGGCATACAGGGAGTGGCGAGCAGCCCGATCCTGGTCGGGGCGGTGACGATCCTGATCGTGATCGTCGCCGTCTTCCTCGCCTACAACGCCAACAACGGCCTGCCCTTCGTCTCCACCTACAACCTGACGGCGAAGGTGCCCAACGCCAACGCCCTGGTCAAGGGCAACGAGGTCCGCGTCGGCGGCGTCCGCGTCGGCATCGTCAAGTCGGTGGTCCCGGTCAACGAGGGCGACGGCAACGTCGCCGCTGAGCTGCAGCTCAGCCTCGACAAGAACGTCGAACCGCTGCCGGTCGACTCGACCCTGACGATCCGGCCGAAGTCGGCGCTGGGCCTCAAGTTCCTCCAGCTCACCCCCGGCGACTCCAGCAAGTCCTTCGCCGCCGGCGACACGATCCCGGTCTCTGCCTACACGCCGGAACCGGTCGACATCGACCAGTTCTTCGACATGTTCGACGAGCCGACCCGCAACGGCATCCGCCAGAACCTGGCCGGCTTCGGCAACGCCCTCGCCGGCCGCGGCCCGCAGCTGAACGAAGCGATCGGCGCCCTGCGGCGGCTGGTCGTCAACGGGCAGCCGGTGCTGCGCAAGATCGTCGAACCGAGCACCAACTTCGCCGGCTTCTGGCGTGCGCTCGAGGACCTCTCGGCGACGGTGGCGCCGGTGGCGGAGACGCAGGCGAGCCTGTTCGTCGCCCTCGACCGCACCTTCGCCGCCTTCGCCCGCGTCTCCCGGCCCTACATCCAGGAAACGATCGAAAAGGGCCCGCCGACGCTGGACGCGGTCAACGCCGACCTGCCGGCGGTGCGGCCGTTCTTCCGCAGCTCGGCCCGCTTCTTCACCGCGCTCAAGCCCGGCGCCAAGGCGCTCGGCGAAACCTCGCCGGTGATCGCCAAGGCGCTGCACGCCGGCGTCCCCGCGCTCAACTCCTCGCCGGTCCTCAACAACCAGCTGCAGCCGACCGCGGAAGCGCTGGTCGCCTTCCAGGACGCGCCGGGGGTCTCCAACGGCCTCGACCTGCTGACCGACACCAACAAGCTGCTGAAGCCTTCGCTGCAGTTCATCGCCCCCTCGCAGACGACCTGCAACTACTGGACCCTGACCTTCCGCGAGATCGCCAACGCTGGCAGCCAGGGCAACGACAACGCCCGCTGGCTCAACTTCATCGCCTTCGCCACGCCGGAAGGCCCGAACAGCGAGAGCGGCCAGGCCTCGGCGCCGGCCAACGGCACTGACGTCGCCAACCACCTCCACTACAACCCCTTCCCGCAGACCGGCGCCCCGGGCCAGGAGAACATCTGCGAAGCCGGCAACGAGAAGTATGCGCCGGGCCAGACCGTGATCGGCAACGCCGCGGCGACCTGGGGAACGACGACCCGCGGGCAGGTCGAGAAATGACCCGGCTCCCGGAGCGCGACATCAGGGCGCAGGCGGGCGGCGGCCGCTTCAAGTGGCGGCCCAGCAACGTCCTGATCGCGGTCATCTTCATCCTCATCTTCACGATCGGGCCCTACCTCGCCTTCACCAAACACGTGCCCTTCACCAGCTACGGCTACGAACTGAAGGCGACCTTCGCCAACTCGGCCAACATCGCCAAGAACTCGCCGGTGCGGATCGCCGGGGTCGAAGTCGGCAAAGTGATCTCCAGCGAACGCGACGGCGACGCGACCACGGTCAGCTTCACCGTCGACGGCTCCGGCCAGCCGATCCACGACGACGCCTTCGCCTCGATCCGGCCGCGGATCTTCCTCGAGGGCAACTTCTTCGTCGACCTCGACCCCGGCAGCCCCAGCGCCCCCGACCTCGACAGCGGCGAGACGATCCCGGTCAGCCACACCTCGACCGCGGTCCAGCTCGACGAAGTGCTGAGCGCTCTGCAGTCGCCGGTGCGGGCGGACCTCAACCGCCTGCTCGAAAGCTACGGCACCGCCCTCACCAATCGGCCCAGCGCCGCCGAAGACGAAACCCAACTGCCCGAGGTCCAGGGCAAGTCCGGCGCCGAAGCCCTCAACGGGGCGCTCAAATACGGCGGCGACGCCGGTCGCTACAGCGCCCAGGTGACCAATGCCTTCCTCGGCACCCAGCAGCGCGACCTCGCCCGCCTGGTCGCCGGCACCGGCAGGACCTTCGGCGCCCTGGCCAGCAACGAGGCCGACCTGCAGGGGCTGATCGACAACTTCAACGTCTTCACCGGCGCCCTGGCGGCGCAGTCGACGAACCTCTCGACCACGATCCAGCTGGCGGCGCCGACCCTGCGCACCGCCCGCGCCTCGCTGGTCAGCCTCAACCGCACGCTGCCGCCGCTGCGCACCTACGCGATCGAGTTGACCCCGGCGGTGGCGGAGCTGCCGGGCCTGATCAGCGCCTCCAAACCGTGGCTGGCGCAGACGCGACCGCTGCTCTCGGGCAAAGAGGGCGGCGGCGTCGCCAGGCTGCTGGCCGAATCGACGCCGGGCCTCACCGGCGCCGCCTACGCCGGCAAGAAGACGGCCCTGCCACAGCTCAACCAGCTCAGCCTCTGCACCACCAAGGTGCTGGTGCCGACCGCGAACCAGACGATCAACGACCGCTTCAGCACCGGCGGCCCGAACTACCGCGAGTTCCTCTACAACCTGGTCAACTTCGCCGGCGCCGCCCAGAACTTCGACGGTAACGGCCCCTACGTCCGCAGCCAGGTCGGCGGCGGGCCGGTGCTGGTCGGCGAACCGAACCCGCAGGGCAACCCGGACACGATCACCGATCAGATCAACTATGCGCACACGATCGCGCCGCCGTTGGGGACCCAGCCGCGGCTCGGCGGCCAGCCGCCGTTCAAGCCGGACGTGCGCTGCTACACCAACCCGGTGCCCGACGTCAACGGCCCGCTCGGCCAGGTCGGCCCCGCCTCGCCCTCGCCGGAAGGGGTGAACCCGTGAGCGAGCCGGCGCCGAAGGTGAACCGCTGGCGGCACTTTCGCGCCTGGCTCTCGCGCCAGGCCCGCGGCCACCGCAAAGACACGATCGCGATCATCGTCCTCGCCATCGCCGGCATCGTGATGATGCTCGGGATCTTCACCCAGCAGAAAGCCTCGCTGCCGTCATGGCTGCCGGTGGTGGGCGAAGAATTCGAACACATCACGGCCGAGTTCTCGACCGCGCAGGCGGTGACGCCGGGCCAGGGCCAGTCGGTCGACATCGCCGGCATCCAGATCGGCAAGGTCACCTCGGTCGACCTCGAAGACGGCCACGCCGTGGTCGGGATGGACATCGTGCCCGAATACATGAAGCTGATCCACCCCAACGCCAACTTCCTGCTGCGGCCGAAAACCGGCCTCAACGACATGATCGTCGAGGTCGATCCGGGCAGCGGCAGGAAGTCGATCGAGGACGGTGCCCACTTCACCCTCACCCAGACCGAACCGAACACCAACCTCGACGCCTTCCTGGCGACGCTCGACGGCGACACCCGCCAGTACCTGCAGCTGCTCGTCGCCGGTGGCGCCCAGGGCATCGGCGGCCGTGGCAAGCAGCTCTCCAACGCCTTCCGCCGCTTCCAGCCCTTCGTTCACTACACGGCGAAGCTGAACAAGGCGGTCGCCGCCCGCCACGTCGCGCTCGCCAACGTGATCCACAACTTCGGCCTGCTGACCACCGAACTCGGCCGCCACGACGCCGAGCTCGAGCGCTTCGTCACCTCCTCCGACGCCGCCCTCGGCAACTTCGCCAACCAGCAGCAGTCGATCCAGGACTCGCTGCGCGAGTTCCCGGCGGCGCTGCGGGCCGGGAACGCCGGCCTCGCCAGCTCCAAGCGCTTCTCCGAAGTCGCCTATCCGGCGCTGACCAAGCTGATCCCGCAGGCGCAGGCCTCGGCCCCCGCCTTCCGCGCGACGCGGCGCATGTTCGAACAGACGACGGCGCCGATCCGCGACCAGATCCGCCCCTTCACCCGTGAAATCCGGCCGCTGCTGAACCAGGCCAACGAGGGTTCGGGGCCGCTCGAAAAGACGGTCAAGGGCTTCGGCAACTCGCTCGGCGGCTTCAACTCCTTCCTCAACGAGCTCGCCTACAACCCGAAGGGCTCGGCCGAGAGCTACCTCTTCTACGTGCCCTGGCTCAACCACGACTTCAACGCCGCCTTCAACCTCCAGGACGGCGGCGGCCCGGTGCTGCGCGGGCTGACCATGATCAGCTGCACCGGCGCCAGCCTCGGCTACGGCTTCGTCGAGACCCGGCCGGTGCTGAAGACCCTGCTGCAAGCGATCAACCTGCCGCGGGCCGAAGAAATCCCCTTCAACCGGTCCAAAACCGGCAAATGCGAATACCTGGGTGAAAAGTGAGCAAGCGCGCCCCCAGCACCACGCAGCTCCTGGTCATCGCCGGCTTCGCGCTGTCCTGCTTCGGGATCCTGCTCTTCCTCTGGGTCACCTTCGGCGGCCCGACCCCGTTCCGGGCCAAGCCGTACGAGATCAAGGTGCCGTTCAACGAGGCGACCCAGTTGGCGGAACAGTCGGACGTCCGCATCTCCGGCGTCAACGTCGGCAAAGTCCGCAACATCGCCCTGGCGCCGAACGGCCGGCAGGCGCTGGCGACGGTCGACATCGACGACAAGTACGCGCCGCTGCCGGAGTCGACGCGGGCGATTCTGCGCACGAAGACGCTGCTGGGGGAGACCTACATCGAACTCACCCCCGGCGACGGCAACGGGCCCGAGCTGGCCGACGGCGGCGCGGTCCCCGAGGCCAACGTGGCCGAATCGGTCCAGCTGGACGAGATCTTCCGCACCTTCGACCCGGAAACCCGGGCCGCCTTCCAGAGCTGGATGCAGGAAGCCGCGGTGGCGATCAACGGCCAGGGCCAGGGGCTGTCCTACGCGATCGGCGAGTTCGAACCGACCTTCACCGACCTCGACAAGCTCTTCCGCGTGCTCGACACCCAGCGCGTCGCGGTCGGCCAGGTGTTCCGCAATGGCGCCACCTCGCTGCAGGCGCTGCGCGGGCGCGAAGGCCAGCTGGCGAGCCTGATCCAGAGCTCCAACGCGGTCTTCCAGACCGCCGCCCGCCGCGACCGCGACATCGAAGCGCTGTTCCGCGCCTTCCCGACCTTCCAGGACGAGTCGCGCCTGACCCTGAACCGGCTCAAAGAGTTCGCGCTCAACACCGACCCGCTGATGCGGCAGCTGGTGCCGGCGGCGGAACAGCTGTCCCCGACCCTGATCGCCTTCGCCAGGCTGGCGCCCGAAGCCAAAGGCTTCTTCGACGGCCTCTCGGTCGTGATCGGCGAGGCCCCGACCGGCTTCCCGGCCCTGCGCAAGTTCTTCCGCGACGACTTCCCGCCGCTGCTCCGCGCCCTGGACCCCTTCCTGCGCAACCTCAACCCGCTGCTGACCGGCCTCGACCTCTACAAGAACGAGGTCACCTCCTTCTTCGGCAACCTCGCCGCTACCTTCGCCGGCGAACTGCCGGTCGAAAACGCCGCCGGCGAACGACTCAACTACCTGCGGGCGATGAGTCCGATCACCCCGGAAACGCTGTCGACCTATCCCGGGCGCCTGATCACCAACCGCAACAGCGCCTACAGCCCGCCCAAGTGGGCGGAGGGCCTGGTCGCCGGCCTGCCCAACTTCAACACCTACCAGTGCACCTCCGGGCTCAGCGCCACCCTCGACGCCAACACCCCGAATGAAACCGCCTTCAAGGAACGGACCAAAAAAGGCGAGACCAAAGAAGCCGAAGAATTCTTCGCCAACCTGAAGAAATACGCCTTCGCCGAAGCCTCCGGCACCAGCAGCTCCCAGGCCCCCGCCTGCGCCCAGCAGGCGCCGCTCGATCCGATCTACGGCGGCGGCCCGGCGACTACGTACCAGCACACGTTCGAACAGCCCGGCGGATAAGCCCTCCACCAAACTAGGCTGAGCCGATGCTCGCGGCGCTGCCAGGGGTAAGGGAGGTCAGGTCTGCGCTTGCCGGCGGATATCTGTGGATCTTCTTCTTCTGGCTGGCGATCGATCCACTGGTTGGAAAGGGTGACCTCGATAGCGAGCCCTACCGATCAGCGCATCACCTGGGGGACGTTCTCGGGCCGGTTGCGCTGGGAATTGCGATCAGCTTCGTGGCCTATCTGATCGGCACCGGGGTCAACGAACTCCGCGGCTTGCTCTCGAGTGCCTACCTGCGTGTGCGCCAGTCGGCAAGCTCCTCCCTCACCGCCGAGGAACGTGCGGAGGTCCTGGCCGAAGTGCGTGAGGGGAGAGAAAAGACGCGAGCGCTCTTCGTGGACTCTTGGAGCGGACTGTGGGGCTTTCTGGGGAGGGGGGAGAGAGTTCCGGCAGAGGGCTCCGGGTCTTCAATAGCGCCAGGTCTGGTGTGGGCTTACGTACGAGAGATACTGCGCGCTATCGCCATGGGGATCGCCATGGGGCTCAGAGCGATTCTCGGGTATGGCATCAAGGTCGACTCCGTTGCGGACGCCATCGCCGACTGGACCGCCCGTTTGCTGATCAAGGCGGGCGCCGACCCCTACAAGCCGTATCTGTCTGTGGATGGCGTTGCTAACGCCAAGCGCTACCTGGCACAGACGTTGCCCTCTTCTCAGGATCCCCCAGATGTCGCAGATCTCATCGCCGATTTCCCAGTCCTGCGGATGAGGCTCATTCACGCCAGCCCGGAGACTGCGAGTGAGGTGGACAGGCTCAATGCCGAGGCTGACTTCCGTTCCGCGATAACCCTGCCGCTGCTCGCCATCGCGGCGATCTTTGCGCTCAAGGTCTCACTGCTGTTCCTGATCTTCTGGCCGCTGCTATTCGCTCTGAGGATGACCGCGAGGCAGAGGCGCTACGAAGCGGCGGAGCTGATGGTGGATGCGCTGATCCAAGGAGTGATCGAGGCCCCGACCGTCGAAATGCACCTTTCCGAGTCGCCCAACCTGACTGAAGGTCGCTCGGCCAAGGCTCCTGCTTAACGCTTCGCAGTCAGTCGCATCTATTCCCTGAACAGAGAAGGGCGGCCAATTGGCCGCCCTTCTCGAACCTGAGCCTGTCCTTGCGGAAGGCGTGAAGCGAACTTACTTACCGGTGCAGGTGCGGATGACTTCAGCCGAAGCGCGGGTGCCGTCGGTGAAGATCGCGGTGCCGTGGGCCTGCAGCTTGCCGTCGGGGCATTTGGCCGTGAGCACGCCCTTTTTGTTGATCGTCAGGTTGAAATCAGTGACCGAACCGCTGCCACCGGCGATTTTGGGAATCGTGGTGACGGCTTTGAGACCAAAGCGGCCGTTGCTGATTTTCTTGATTTTCACCGTGGAGACGATCGCCGCCGGGGTGGGGACGGTCAGGTAGGCGTGGATGTAGAGCGTCGTGGTGCCGCCGCTGAAACCACCGTTGAAGGCGATGATTTTGCTTTTCGCGTCGATCGGGGTCTGTTCCGGGAAGGCGATCTCGGCGATTGCCTGACCGGAGCCGATGATTGCCGAGCGGCAGATGTCTTCGGCGTGCTTGGTGTCCTGCGACTGCAGCTGGCTCGACTTGCAGACCGGCAGGCCCTTGACGTTGACAGCGCCGTTCTTGTCGGTTTCGAGGTCGAACTCTTTCATCGCCGGCACGTGCTGACCGCTGGCGCTGCGGATCTTGCCCGAGACGTTGAGGGTGATCGGGGTGAGTTTGGTCTTCGACAGCGCCTTCGGGGTGAAGCCGCCGTTGAAGGTGAGTTCGAGGTCGCCCGCGCGCACTTTGACCGGCTTCTCCGCGGTGGCGATGCCAGCCACGGAAACGGCGATCAAGGCCGCGAGGGCAGTGGTAATCAGCAAGTACTTGCGCATATCCCTATATCTCTCCTTTTGCGGCAGGCCCGTCTGGAGCTTTGCCGTCGAAAGCTTGTGTAAAAACTGTGCCTCCAGCGGGTCAAACTACCACCATGGGCTTTTAGATAAACCCGGAGATCGAGCGAAAAGAGCGCTTACCGGCGCGTCTTCGCCTCAGTCTTCGAGCATCGAGAGCCGCACCCGCTCGCGCTCGGCGGCGGCCCCGTCGGCACCGAGGAAGGGCAGCGTGATCCAAAACATCAGGTCCGGCAGCCGGCTGGGCAGCCGTGCCGCGGCGCCATGCAGGATCTCGCTGTAGAGCAGCTCGTTGACCCCGCCGGCGAGCGAGAGCGAGGTGATCCCCGGCAGCTCGACCGAGGTCTCGGCCCGGCCCGACTCGAGGAAGCCGGTGAACTGGCGCAGGGCGGCGTCGCGGCGGGCCAGCGCCTTGGGCCCCGCCGCCAGCACCTCGACGATCGCGAAGCGGGCCTCGTCGGGATGCTCGGCGAGGTGGTCCAGCAGCGCTCCCAGCCCGGCGGCCACCCGCTCCGCCCAGGGGGCCCCCTGCTTGGTCTCGAAGCCGCCCGCGGTGTCGCTGAGCAGGTTGCCGAGCAGCACGTCGTAGGCGGCGAGGAAGCAGTCCTCCTTGCTGTCGAAGAGTTCGTAGAACGTCTTGCGGGAGACGCCGGCGACGCCGATCACGTCGACCACCCGGGTCTCCGGGTAGCCGCGCTCGGAGACCACCTCGATCATCGCCTGGTGGATGCGGTTGCGCTGGGACTCGGTCACCGCCTCCCTCGGCAAACCGTGTCTCCCCCGGGGCAGCCGCTCGTTCAGCTTAGCTGCACGTCTGCTGGAAGCCACCCCGTGACTGTAGAGCAGACGAGGGTTTCTGCATAGAATCCCGATGGCGATGAGGGGGGGCCAAAAACTCGCGTTGGCGCTGCTGCTCGCGGCGCTTCTCGCCGCGGCGCTTCTCGCCGCGGCGCTGAGCGCCTGCGGTGGCGATTCGGACGACTCCAGCTCTGGCTCGACCGCCGCCAGCGTGCCTTCGACGACGACCGAGGGTCAAGCCGCGGGTGGGACGGATCGAGAGCAGCAGGACGACGGTGCCGGTTCCGGGAACGGCGACTCGGGCGGCGGCAGCTCCGGCGACGGTGGCGGCGATGACGAAGGCAGCTCCGCGGACGAACCGAGCGCCAGCTTCCGCACCCCCGGCGGCGACAACAGCATCCAGAACTACGGCGACGAAGCCGACATGGCCGAACGCGAAGCCGCCGCCACCGTGCTCGCCGCCTACCTCGACGCCCGCGCCGCCGGCGACTGGGCGGGCCAGTGCAGGTACCTGTCCAAAATCACCAGGGTGCCGATGGAACAGTACGCCGAGCGCTCGCCGCAGACGAAGGGCAAGGGCTGCGCGGCCGCCCTCGAGGCACTGACCGGAAACGCGGCCTCGGCGAACAGCCCCAGCACCCTGACCGGCCCGATCGCCAGCCTGCGGGTCGAAGGCGTGAACGGCTTTGTGCTCTACCACGGGGCCGGCGGGGTCGACTACTTCGTGCCGATGGTCAAAGAAGGCGGCGCCTGGAAGCTCGGCGCCCTCGCCCCCAGCGAATTCCCCTAGCCCGGGCTAGGACTCGAGCCAGATCGTCTGGTCGCGGTCGGGGCCGACGCCGACCAGCCGCACCGGCACGCCGACGAACTCGGCGATGAAGCGGAGGTAGTCGCGGGCCGCCTGCGGCAGGTCCTCCTCCTTGCGGCAGCCGGTGATGTCCTCGTCGAAGCCGGGCAGCTCCTCGTACTCGGGAGTCGCCGAGTGCAGGATCGACTGGTGGTAGGGGAAGCTGTCGAGCACGGCGCCTTCCTTGGAGCGGTAGCGGACCGCCACCCGCAGTGGCCCGAGCCCGCGGAGGACGTCGAGCTTGGTGATCGCCAGCGCGTGCATGCCGTTGAGGCGGGCCGCGTAACGCAGCGCGATCAGGTCCAT
The DNA here is from genome assembly GCA_963719435.1 of uncultured Solirubrobacterales bacterium. Taxonomy (GTDB): domain Bacteria; phylum Actinomycetota; class Thermoleophilia; order Solirubrobacterales; family 70-9; genus VAYN01. The sequence continues at coordinate 361,968 of OY970384.1, forward strand.
CCAGCCGCAGCGCCGCCGCCGCCCGGTGGTGGTGCCGAACTCATGCCCGGCCTCGACCATCCGCTCGCCGGTCTCGTCTTCGAGCTCGGTCGGGAAGGGGCCGGCGCCGACCCGGGTCGCGTAGGCCTTGGCGATGCCCCAGACCTCGGTGATGTCTGTCGGCCCGACGCCGGCGCCGACGGTGGCCGCGCCGGCGATCGGGTTGGAGGAGGTGACGAAGGGATAGGTGCCGTGGTCGAGGTCGAGCAGGGTCGCCTGGGCGCCCTCGAAGATCACGGTCTCGTCGTTGTCCAGCGCGTCCCAGCAGAGCTTCGCGGTGTCGGCGATGTGAGGCTCCAGCCGGTGGCCGAAGTTGACGTGTTCTTCGACCATCGTGTGCAGGTCGAGCCGCGGGTCCGGCATCTCGCTGCCGCCGCGGCCGGCGTCCTTGTCCGCCTCCTCGCCGGCTTCCTTGCGCTGTTTGCGGCGCTGCACCGAGAGCTCCCGCAGCGCCTGCTGCTTCGGCTCCAGGGCGGCGCGGATCTTCGTCCGCAGGATCTTTTCGTCGAGCAGGTCCTGGACCCGGATCCCCAGCCGCAGCGCCTTGTCGGCGTAGCAGGGCCCGATCCCGCGCCGGGTGGTGCCGATCGAGAGCTTGCCCAGCTTCGTCTCTCCCGCCGTGTCGAGCAGCACGTGGTACGGCATGATCAGGTGCGCGTTGGCCGAGATCCGCAGGTTGCCGACGTCGATCTGCTGGCGTTTGAGCCCGTCGATCTCGCCCAGCAGCACGGCCGGGTCGAGGACCACCCCGTTGCCGATCACGCAGGTCTTCTCCGGGTAGAGGATGCCGGAGGGGATCAGGTGGAACTTGAACTCCTCGCCTTCGCGGACGATCGTGTGGCCGGCGTTGTTGCCGCCCTGGAAGCGGACGATCGTCGTTGCCCGAGCCGCGAGCAGATCGGTGATCTTCCCCTTCCCCTCATCGCCCCACTGGGCGCCGACTATGACCACGCCAGGCATGAGCGCTGGATTGTGACGGGGATCAGTTGCAGGCGCGTTGCGCGAACGCATCCTTTCCTGGCTCGAAGAATTGACGCGCTGCACGTAACACGTGCGTCCGCCTCGATCAGGATCGCTCCGATGTCTACCGCCGTGAGCCCTAGTAGTGCAAATCGCGCTACATTGATCGACATGAGCCGTACTCCGCCGCCGATCTCCCTGCGCCTGGGTCAGGCCGGCACGCGCGCGCTCGAGGCACTTGCCCGTGCTCGCGGTGTCACCAGGGCGGAGGCTGCTCGCCAGGCGATTGAAGAGACCGCCGAGAGGGAACGGCAGAGATCCGGTCTTGCCGCCGAGGTGGAGCGGTTGATGAAGGATCCCGCCGACGTCCAGGAGTCTCGGGAAATCGCCAAGATGATGGAGGAACTACGTGGTCCGTGGTGATGTCCATGCGATCACGTTGCCCCGCGGTCGGGGCCGAGCGCAAAGCGGACCTCGTTATGCCGTGGTCGTGCAGGAGGACGGCTTGATGGCTCTCTCCACGGTTGCAATCTGCCCGACGTCGCAAAGTGTGCGCGCGGCCAGTTTTCGCCCCGCGGTCGAGCTGAAAGGAGACAAGACCCATGTTCTCTGCGAGATGGTCGGACATGTCGACGCAGATCGTCTCGGCAAACGGGTCGGTCATCTGGGCCTTGACGAGATGGACGCCGTCGATGACGCCCTCAGACTGGTCCTGGGATTGCGCTAGCGACAGCCGCTAGGCGACCTTGCCGTAGCGGCGGTCGTCGCCGAACAGCGGCACCTCGTCGCAGATCTGGGTCAGCCGCGAGACCGTGCGCGGGCCGATCTGCTCCTCCAGCTCCTCGTGCGGGAGGTTGGTCGTGATCACCACCGACCTTTCCGTCTCGTAGCGCTCGTTGATCAGCGCGTACAGCTGCTCCAGCACCCAGTCGGACCTTTTCTCGGCGCCGAGGTCGTCGATGTGGAGCAGGTCGACCGAGGTCAGGCGCTCGAAGAAGGAGAGGTACGAGTCGCCGCCCGGTTCGGAGTCGTAGGTGCGGCGGATCCGGGCCAGCAGTTTCGGCAGCGAGTAGATCGCCACGGTCTTGCCCGCTTCCAGGGCGGCCTTGGAGATCAGCATCGCCAGCGTCGTCTTGCCGGTGCCGGTGTCGCCGAAGAGCCAGAGGCCCCGTCCGGCGGCGAGCCGGGCCTCGAGGTCGTCGACGTAGGCCCGCACCTCGGCGATCGCCGCCTTGGTCTGCAGGTCACGGCCCATGTCGGAGACCGGCGGGCGGTCGAAGGAGACGCCCCGGTAGCGGGCCGGGATCACCGAGGAGATGCCGCGGCTGCGGCCGCGGTTGAGCCGCGCCTCGCGGCACTCGCAGGCGCGGGCGACGTCTTCGGGGCCGAGGATCCAGCCGGAGCCGTCGCAGACCCCGAGCGGGCAGACCTGTTCGCGGAAGGGCTCGCTGCGGGCGATCGCCGGCATCAGAAGTCAGGCCCCGCGGCGGCGACGTCGTCCAGCGGCGGGCCTTCGGCCGGCTGCTCGATCGGCGCTTCCTGGCCGGTGTGGTCGGCGAATTTGGGGAAGCGGTCGAGGAAGACCAGCTTCCTGGTCCCGATCGGGCCGTTCCTGTGCTTGGCGATGATCAGGTCGGCGAGGCCGTCCGGCTCTTCGTCGGGGTCGCGGTAGTAGTCCTCGCGGAAGAGGAAGGCGACGACGTCGGCGTCCTGCTCGATCTGCCCCGACTCACGCAGGTCGGAGAGCTGCGGCTTCGGCGGCGTCCGCTGCTCGGGCGCGCGTGAGAGCTGCGAGATCGCCACCACCGGCACCTCCAGCTCGCGGGCGAGGATCTTCAGCCCACGGGAGATCTGGCCGACCTGCTCGACCCGGTTGGCGCGGTGGTCGTCGGAGCGCATCAGCTGCATGTAGTCGAGGATGATCAGGCCGAGCCCGCCGCGGTCCTGTTCCTGGGCGTGCAGGCGCCGCGCCTTCGCCCGCAGGTCGAGGATGCCGAGGTCGGAGGAGTCGTCGAACCAGAGCGGCGCCTGCTCGAGTTCGTTGCAGGCGCGCACCACCTTCGGCCAGTCGCGCTGGGAGACCTGGCCCTTGCGCAGCTTGTCGCCGGAGATCCGCGCCCGGCAGGCGATGAAGCGCTGGGCCAGCTCGACCTCCGACATCTCGAGCGAGAAGAAGGCGACCGGGCGGTCGCGTCTTGACGGCGACGTTTTCGGCGATGTTGGCGACCAGGGCGCTCTTGCCCATCGCCGGACGGGCGGCGACGATGATCAGGTTACCGGGCTGGAAGCCGCCGGTGATCGCGTCGACGTCGCGGAACCCGGCAGGGGTGCCGGTCATCTCCATCTCGCCGGTCGAGAGCTTCTCCAGCCGGTCGACCTCGTCGTGGAGGATGTCGCCGAGGATGCGGAAGTCGCTCGCCTGCTCTTTGTGGGCGACTTCGAAGAGCAGCTTCTCGGCCCGCTCGGAGAGCTCGCGCGGCTCGCCGTCGCGCTCGTTGACCCAGCCCTGGATCTCCTGGCCGGCGCCGAGCAGCCGCCGCAGCAGCGAGTTCTGCTGGACGATCTCGGCGTAGTGCTTGGCGTTGCCGGCGGCGGGGACCTTGGCCGCCAACTCGGAGACGTAGTGCTTGCCACCGGCCTGGTCGATCAGGTTGCGCTGGGTCAGCGCCTCGCTGACGCTGAGCTCGTCGACCGGCTTCGCCGCCGCGTAGAGGTCGTGCACGCACTCGAAGATCTTCCGATGCCGGTCGAGGTAGAAGTCGGCCGCGTTGAGCTTGACCTCGTCGATCACCTTGGTCAGGGTCGGCTCCGCGACCAGCATCGCCCCCAGGACCGATTCCTCCGCCTCGATGTTCTGCGGCGGGACGTGGGTTGAGGTTGGCTGCGGCATCGCTGTCTAGTTAAGGGCTCGCGGCGGCGGCATCGACAGGCTTCGAGCGCGAAGTCCAAGCAAACCAGAGGCCCGATGCGGGCAGAGCGCACTTATGTGCAAAACCCGTGGAAAGAATTGACGCTCTTGTTACGCCAGGGCGCCGGTTCCAGCGGAAAGATCATCGCCCGATGCCGGAATCAACCCCTCTGCCTCCTGCTGGCGCTCGCCGCGGCGGAGCATGCGCTGGGTGAGGATGGCGAGGCTGAGGATCGCGGTGGCGCCGAGGCTGAGCTGGACGCTGAGCAGGCCTTCGCGGGTCCAGTAGACGTCGCGCAGGTCGAGCAGCAGCGCCGCCTCGTCGAAGGTCAGGCCCATGCCGATCCCCATCGGCACCGCCAGGTGGTCCTCGAAGTCGTCGTCTTCGGTCAGCAGGGCGGCGGTGCCGGAGGCGAAGGCGATGAGGATGCCGGGCACGAAGTGGTGGATGTGGCGACCGCCGATGCTGACGTTGCGGAAGGGGCCCCAGTTGTCCCGGATCCCCCAGGTCGAGAGGCGCACCACGGTGAAGGAGCCGAGGAAGCCGGCCAGGAGGTTGAAGAGGACGGTTTCGCTGCGGGGCGCCTCGCTGTAGCCGCGCACGGCGACCCCGACCGTGTCGGCCGCCGCCGCCGGTGCGGCTTCGATCAGCGGCTCGTGGTCATTGCGCTCATGCGCCCGCCGCCGCAGCAGCCGGCTGAACTGCCCCGCCACCACCACGCCGGCCCCGCCGATTGCGACCACCGCCAGCGCCACGGTCTCCCGCTCCGCCCGCGCCCACCCCAACCGAGTCCGCGCCTTGGCCCGCCGCGCAAGCCGAGTCTTCAACCGCCGAGATCCCACCATCCCCTGAGCCTACCCAGCCACCCGCGACCTACTACCCGAGCTTCCTACGGCGCCCGTGGGCTACCCCTGAGCCTCCCGCGGCGCTCGTGAGCGGTCCGGAGGGAGGTGCCGAGAACGTAAACCTCGCCCGCAGGCGCCTCCCTTCGGGGCGCCCGCCTGGCTTGAAGTAGGACTACTTCTCCTCGCTGATGATCGTCTTCACCGCGGCGACGGTGCCGTCGGCGAGCTCGATCTCGACCATGAAGGTGCCGACTTCGCGCAGCGGCTGCTCGAGTCGGACGCGTTTTTTCTCGATCCGCAGGTCGCGGGCCTCGCGCAGGGCGTCGACGATCTCTTTGGCGCCGACGGAGCCGAACAGCTTGCCGTCCTCGCCCGCCCGCTGGTGGATCGTCAGCACGGTTTTGCCGAGCAGACCGGCCGCCTCGGCTTCGCGTTCGCTGCGGACCTTCTCGGCCTTTTCGGCGGCCTCGCGGCGGCGCTGCGCTTCCTCCAGCGCGCCCGGCGTCGCCGGCTGCGCCAGCTTGCGCGGGATCAGGTAGTTGCGCAGGTAGCCGGGGGCGACCTCGATCGCCTGGCCGCGCTCGCCGAGCGACTCGACGTCCTGGAGCAGGATCGCCTGTGCCATCAGCGCTCTCCGACGTACGGCAGCAGGGCGATTTCGCGCGCCCGCTTGACTGCGACCGAGAGCTGCCGCTGGTGGCGGCGCGAAAGCCCGGTAACGCGACGGCCGCGGGTCTTCCCCTTGTCGGAGAGGAAACGCCGCAGCAGGTTCAGGTCCTTGTAGTCGACCGTCTCGGAGTTGATGCGCGTGTACTTGCGCGGCCGGGCGCGATCGGCGCCGCGGCGCCCGCGCTTGTTGTCCGAGGAAGAGGTGTCTCTAGATCTAGCCATAGGGCGGGTGATGCTACAGACCTAGAGCGGGGCGCCGCTTGGCGGCGCCCCGAGCAGGCTAGAAGGGGATGTCGTCTTCGCTGCCGCCTCCGCCACCGCCGGCGGCTGCGCCTTCGAAGTCGGAGGTGTCGGCGGGCACGTCGCTGCTGGGGGCGAAGCCGCCACCGCCACCGCCGTTGCCGCCGGACTGGCCGCCGGCGCCGTCACGCGAGCCGAGGAACTGGACGGTGTTGGCGACGATCTGGACCGCCTGCCGTTTGCCGCTGCCGTCTTTGGCCTCCCACTCGCGCCAGTCGAGGCGCCCTTCGACCGCCACCGGGCGGCCCTTGGAGAGGTAGTTGGCGCAGTTCTCGCCCTGCGCGCCCCAGACGGTGACGTTGAAGTAGTTGGCCTTGTCGACCCATTCGCCGGTCTGGCCGTCTTTGCGGCGGCTGTTGACGGCGACGCGCAGCTCGCAGACCGCGGTGCCGCCCCCGGTGTGCCGCAGTTCGGGATCCTGGGTCAGGTTCCCGGTGATGACCACCACGTTCACGTTCGAAGCTGCCAAGTCACTCACTCCTCTGAAGTTCGCTGGTTGAATTTCAGTCTAAGAGCGCGGACGGCGCGACTCTCCCCCCGGGGGAGGTCATTCCCGCAAACAGCGGCGAAGTGGCGCTACTCGTCGCTGTCGTCGCCGGAGTCGCCGCGGTCCTCGCGGGCTCCGGTGGCGCTGTGCTCCCGGGGACCGGGGGCGGCGTTGACGGCCGGCGGCACGATCACCGGCGCGTCGGGGTCGACTTTGAAGATGCGGAAGCGCAGCACGCCGTCGGCGATCTTCAGGTTGTGGTCGAGCGAGTCGAGCAGCTCGCTGGGCGCCTCGAAGCGGAACCAGCGGTAGTCGGCCTCGGTGCGGCGGTTGATTTCGTAGGCCATCTTGCGCAAGCCCCAGCTGTTCTCGTGTTTGAGGCTGCCGGCGCCCTCGATCTGCCCACGCGCATCCTGCACCAACCCGTCGCGGGCAGGCGCGTCCAGCTCGGGGTCCAACATCAGGACCAGCTCGTATTCGCGTGCGGAGCGCCAAAACGGCGAGGGACTATAGCGGCGGCGGGGTTCGCAGGCGTGTGACCCGGGAGGGCGGGGTACCCCTTCACTTAACTTGCTCGGGTGGATCGCCGGGGGTTGTCCGAGGTGGCTTGTGACCGAGAAGTACAAGACGTTTCGGGGTACCCCGCCCTCCCGGGTCAGTGCGGGGCGAACTCCGCTGAGCCGTCGTCGGGTGGGGGTGAGGGTGCGGGCGTTGGGGGTGGGACGGGTGCTGGCGCGGGTTCGAGGGCTGGCGGCGGCGGTTCGGGAGCGGGAGGCGCGGTTGCCACAGACGGCGCCGGCTTTGGTTTGGGCCTTTGGCGAGGCGGCTGTGGATGACGCTGGGGCTTCGAGTCGAGTCTGGCGTTGAGCCGGCGGTCCGCCCGGCGCTCGTGAGAGCGCTTCCGGGCTCGATGCCGCCTGGCCGGCTCCGGCCGCTCCCGCGGCGCCGGCTCGGCGCCCGCGCGGACTTCGACCTGCGGCAGCCCTACGTCCGGCGCAAGTGGTGGGGGCTCGGGCGCCTTCAGCAGTGATGGCAGCAGCTGCAGCGCCGCGATCGCGCCGATCAGGGCCAGCATCACCTTGCCCGTCCCCCGCCAGTGAACTCGAACTCCGCGCATCCCTCTCTAAGAGAGGGGCCCGGCCGTCTCTCCCCCGACCCCGGAGCGAACGGCTCAGGCCAGCTGCGCCCGCATCTCCTCGATGTCACGCAGCTGGTCGTCGACCCAGTCGCCGGGGTTGCGCGAGTAGATGATCTCCTTCAGGCGCTCGGAGCGCAGGCGGCGCTCCTCGGGGTCCATGGTCAGGGCGCGGTAGATCGCGTCGGCCTGCTCCTGGATGTCGAAGGGGTTGACCGAGAGCACGCAGTCGCCCAGCTCTTCGTGCGAGCCGGTGTTCTCGGAGAGCATGAGGACGCCGTTGCGGGTGTTGACCGCCGGCGCCTCCTTGGCGACCAGGTTCATGCCGTCGAAGATCGAGTTGACCATCAGCAGGTCGAAGTGCTTGTAGCGGGCGACCGCGTCGTGGAAGTTCTCGTAGATCTTGAGGTCGATCGGCATCCAGTCGGTGGTCCCGTGGCGGTGGTTGACGACGGCGACCAGGGCCTCGATCCGTTCCAGGTACTCGGCGTACTCGGGCACGTCCTGGCGCGAGGGCTGCAGGTGGGCGATGAAGGTGACCTCTTCGCGGAACTCCGGGTGCTGGGTGAGGAAGACGTCGAAGGCGGTGAAGCCGCGCAGCACGTTCTTCGAGAGGTCGGCGCGGTCGACGCGGATGATCAGGTGCTTGCGGCGGCGCTCCAGCACCTCGCGCTCGGCCTCGGCCACCTCCGCCGACTCGGCCGCCCGCCGCAGGCGCTCGGCGTCGATCCCCAGCGGGTAGGCGCGGGCCAGGGTCGTGGCGGCCGTTGTGGCGCACCTCGCCCTTGACGTAGTCGACGTCGGCCTCCAGCAGTTCGTCGCAGCAGCGCAGGAAGTTGATGCAGTAGGAGTGGGTGTGGAAGCCGATGATGTCGTTGGCCAGCATCCCCTCGAAGAGGGCCTCGCGGATCCGCCCCGGCAGCACCCGCCAGCTGTCCGGCTGCGACCAGGGGATGTGGACGAAGTGGTGGAGGAAGACGTCCGGGCGCTGCTCGCGGATCATCCCCGGGGCGGTGTAGAGGTGGTAGTCGTGGAGCATCACCAGCGGCCGCTCCTGGCCCTCGATCTGGCCGAGCACGGCGGCGGCGATGTCGCGGTTGACCGCCTGGTAGCCGAAGTCCCAGGCGTCGAGCTCCTCCTGGCGGATGTCCGGCGCGTTGGAGAGGTCCCAGAGGTAGTGCTGGATGAACCAGAGGATCGGGTTGGCGATCACGTTGTAGAAGCGGTCGTAGGCCTCGGGGTCGCTGCCGACCAGCAGCACCCGGTAGTCGATCCCGTCGAGCGAGAGCTCGGCCGGCCCGCCGCGCTCTTCGGAGACGGCGACGTCCTCGTCGGTCATCGCCGAGGCGATCCAGAGCGCGTCGCGGTGGGAGACCAGGCCCGAGAGCGCCGTAACCAGGCCGCCGCCGCCGCGCCGCACGGTGCGCTCCCCGTCCTCGTCGCGCTCGAACTGGGCCGGCCCCCGGTTCGAGACGATGATCAGCGGCGAGGAGTCCACGCCGCGAAGATTACGGACCCGGCTCGGCTTAGGTGTCGAGGTCGCCGAGCAGGCCGAGCCAGTCGCGCAGCAGGCGCGGCGAGAGGAACTCGCGGCGGGCGTGCTCCTTGCCGGCGCGGCCGAGCGTCTTGCCCAGCTCGGGGTCGGCGAGGATCTCGAGGCTGCGCTGGGCGCACTCGGAGGGCGAGTCGACCAGGAAGCCGGTCTCGCCGTCTGTGATCTGCAGCGGGATGCCGCCGACGTTGCCGCCGATCGTCGGCCGCCCCTTCCACAGCGCCTCGGTCACGGTCAGGCCGAAGCCCTCGCGGATCGACTTCTGCAGGCAGACGTCGGACTGCGACTGGAAGGCGTTGACCTCGATCGCGCCGACGTTGTTGAGGTTGCTGAGGATCTTGATGTCGGGATCGTTGTCGGCGTATTCGTAGGTTTTCTGGAAGTACTCGCGGCCCTCGGGGTCGTCGCTCGCCATCGAGCCAACCATCGCCAGCTGCGCCTCCGGGACTTTCTCGGTCACCTCGCGGTAGGCGTCGATGACGCCGATCGGGTCCTTCCAGGGGTCGAAGCGGGAGACCTGGGTGATCAGCGGCCGGTCGGGGTCGATCCCGAACTGGCGGCTGACGAAGGCGGCGTCCTCGGGCGAGAAGGCCATGTTCTTCGGCGAGAGCGGGTCGATCGCCGGGGGGATGATGTTGACGCCGTCGCGGCCCTTGGCGCCGATCGCGCCCGGGACGTAGGTCGGCAGGTGCCAGACGCTGGCGTCGTATTCCTCGATCAGCGGCAGCAGCCGCTCGATCGGCGCCGGGTTCGGGGTCGAGAGGTCGATGTGGCAGCGCCAGATCCAGTTCTTGCCCTTCTCCAGGGCGCCGCGGCGCAGGCCGATCGGCTGCGGGTCGTGGACGATCACCGCGTCCCATTCGCCCTGCAGGCCCTCGGCGTTGATCTGGTTGATCTCGTCAAAGATCGCCCACTGCTCGTCGCTCAGCGTCTCCTCGGCGCCCTGCAGCGAGTTGTGCAGGAGCTTGGTCGCGTTGAAGAACTCCTCCTTGCCGAAGATCACGTGCCAGTGGGCGTCGAGGCCGACGTCCCGCATCAGCGGCACGATCGTGTAGAGGATCTCCGAGACGCCGCCGCCGAAAGCGGTGGCGCTGACGTGGAGAACGCGTTTGCCCTTGAGCGGCTCGGCGAGCTCGCGGATGCGCTCCGTCGTCTCTTTGCCGACTATGTGGGTGTAGTCGGTGAGGGACTTCTGGCCAAGTGCGACTTCCTGAAGCAAGGCCGGAGTTCTACACCTCCGGGCGGCGACGCGCTGACTAGCCCCCGTCGGCGCCGTCCGGGCGCTTGCCCAGAGTGACCTCGATCTGCTGCTTCTCGCCGTCGCGCAGGATCGTCATCGACACCTTCTCGCCGGGCTTCTTGGCCGCGATCAGGCGGGCCAGATCGTCGGGCAGGACGACTTTGCTGCCGTCGACTTCGAGGATGACGTCGCCGCCGGTGCGGTATTCGCCGGCCTGGAAGCGCAGTTCGTCGTCGCCACCACGCAGGCCGGCCTTCTCGGCCGGACCGCCGGAGACGACTTCGGCGAGCAGGCCGCCGTAGGTCGGTGTCGAGCCCGAGCTTGTCCGCCAGCTGCGGGTAGAGCGCCTGGCTGGAGACGCCGATGTAGGCGTATTCGACGCTGCCGTTCTCCTGCAGCTGGGCGACCGAGCGCTTGATCGCCGAGATCGGGACCGCGAAGCCGACCCCGGAGTTGGAGCCAGAGCTGGTCTCGATCTGCTCGTTGATGCCGAGCACACGGGCGCCGGCGTCGAGCAGCGGCCCGCCCGAGTTGCCGGGGTTGATCGAGGCGTCGGTCTGGATCGCGCCCTCGATCTGGAACTGGGTCAGCGATTTGACCGAGCGGTCGATGGCGGAGACGATGCCGCTGGAGAGCGACTGCTGCTCGCCGAAGGGGCTGCCGATCGCCGCCACCGGCTGGCCGACCTGGAGCTCTGAGTCGTCGCCGAGCTCGAGCGGGTGCAGGGCGAAGCCGTCGGGCTCGACCTTGAGCAGGGCGACGTCGGCGAAGGGGTCGAAGCCGACGATCTCGGCGTCGACCACGTTGCGGTCGGGGAACTCGACGAAGACTTCCTTCGCCGGCTCGCGCTTGCCGCCGGAGGCGTCGGTGACGACGTGGGCGTTGGTGACGATTTCGCCGTCGTCGTTGAGGACGAAGCCGGAGCCCTCGGCCGCGCCGCCGCTGCCGCCGAAGATCGAGCGGATCGTGACCACGCCGGGCGAGGCCTCGCGGAAGACGCGGGCCGCGTCGAAGCCGCGGTCGACGGCCTGGACGATGACTTCGGGGGTCGGCCGGGCGGCGGCGCTCTGGTCGCCAGAGGTCGTCTCGCCGTTGTCGCCGGAGCCGCAGCCGGCGAGCGCCAGCAGGCAGAGGAGCAGGAGGAGCGCGGCCTGCGCCGGGCGCCGGCTCACACCGGTGCCCTGGTGAGGCTGCCGGGTTTCGGCGCCTCGGCGGCGACCACCGGGGCGGGAGGCAGGTCGAGCGTGAAGGCGGTGAAGCGGCGGCTGGAGCTGATCGTGATCCGCCCGTCCATGCGCTGCGCCAGCTCGCTGGCGATCGCCAGGCCGAGGCCGGAGCCGCCGGCCTTGTCGGCGGTGTAGAAGCGCTCGAAGATGCGGCTCTGGACCCGCTGCGGGATGCCGGCGCCCTCGTCGGAGACGGTCAGCTCTGCGCGGCGGTTGACGGAGTAGGTGGTCACGGTGACCTTGGTGCCCTCGGGAGTGTGGGTGAGGGCGTTGTCGAGGAGGATACGGATGATCTGCCGCAGGCGGTCGGGGTCGCCGAGGGCGATCGCCGGGCGCTCCGGGGTGCGCAGCTCCAGGCGTGATCCGCGCAGATCCGCACGCGCGCCGAACTCCCTGGTCACCTCGCGGGCGAGGGCGCCGAGGTCGACGCTGTGGGTCTGCATCACCATCGCCCCGGCGTCGAGCTGGGAGAGGTCGAGCAGGTCGGCGGTCAGCTTGGTCAGGCGCACGATCTGCTGCCGCATCGTGCGCAGGAACTCGGCCCGCTCCTCCGGGCTCGGGTCCTCCTCTTCGAGCAGCTCGACGAAGCCGCCGAGGCTGAAGATCGGCGTCCGCAGCTCATGCGAGGCGTTGGCGATGAACTGCTTGCGGGCGCTGTCGAGCTCGGCCAGGCGCCGCTGCATCTCGTTGAAGGTGCGGGCCAGCTGGCCGAGCTGGCCGGCGGCGGCGACCGGGATCGTCGTCTCGAAGTTGCCGTCGGCGACTTTGCGGGCGGCATCCTGGAGGTGGCTGATGTTGCGCGCCGCGGCCTGTGCGTAATAGAGACCGACGCCGGTGGCGACGATCACCGCGATCAGGCCGGCGACGAGGATCTGCCCCTTGACCGCGCCGTCGCCGCTGGCGGCACCGCCGATCGCCACCGTGTAGAGGTAGATCAGCAGCGAGGTGCCGACCGCGATCGAGATCGAGATCACCGTGATGCGGCTGCCCAGGTTGGTCAGTCTGAGCCGCTTCACGGCGGGGCCTACTCCTTGAACCGGTAGCCGACCCCGCGCACGGTGAAGAGGAACTCCGGGTCCTTCGGGTCGCTCTCGAGCTTCTCGCGCAGGTGCCGGATGTGGACGTCGACGGTGCGCGGGTCGCGGTACTCGGAGTCGCCCCAGACGTGCTCGAGCAGGGTCTCGCGGGTGAGCACGCGGCCGGGCGAGCGGGCGAGGGCGCCGAGGATCTCGAACTCGACGTAGGTGACCCGGATCTCCTCCTCGCTGAGGGTGACCATGCGGCGGTCGAAGTCGATCTTCAGCTCGCCGCTCTCGATCGATTCGTCGCCGGGGGCCTCGCCGCCCATCCGCGAGCGCCGCAGCGCCGCTTTCACCCGGCTGCGGAACTCGCGCATCGAGAAGGGCTTGGTGATGTAGTCGTCGGCGCCGACCTCGAGCCCGGCGACCTTGTCGGTCTCGCTGCCCTTGGCGGTCAGCATGATGATCGGCACCTGGCTGTGGGAGCGCAGCTGGCGGCAGACTTCGACCCCGTCGATGCGGGGCATCATCAGGTCGAGGATGACGAGGTCGAAGCGGCCCTCCTCGAAGCGCTGCAGCGCTTCGCCGCCGTCGAGCGCGGAGGTGACGTGGTAGCCGTCCTTGCGCAGGGGATAGCTCAGCAGCGTCTGAATCGACTGCTCGTCGTCGACGAGGAGAATCCGTGCCGTCCCATTGGCCACGAGTCGAAGGGTAGTGGGCGCGGCTGGTTGGACGCATGTGCGAGTACCAAGAACTAAGGGTCGGCGGTCCGCGGCCGATAAGAAAGGCGATGCAGACGCTGGAGCTGAAGACGCTGGTCGAGTCCGGCCACTACAAGCCCGATCCCTCGCGGGTCGCGGCGGCGATGCTGCAGCGACGCGGGGTGCGCGAGCTGCTGGTCGGCGGCACGCTCAACCGAGCTGGTCGAACCCCGCCGGGTCCAGAATCGCCCCGCCGGGCAGCCTGATCTCGACCCCCTCGCCGGCGACGACCTCGCCGATTCGCGTCAGCCCGGCTTCGTTCGCCTCCTGCATGCGTCCCTCGGCGTCGCCCAGCCGCAGCGGCGGCAGCGTCGCCAGCAGCTCGTAGTCCTCGCCGCCGCCGGCCGCGAGCGTGAGCGGGTCGAGCCCAGCTGCGGCCGCAACCTCGGCTACGCCCGCCGCCAGCGGCAGGGCGCCGGCGTCTATTTGCAGCGCCACGCCGCTCTGAGCGGCGAGATGGCCGGCGTCGCCGCCGAGCCCGTCGCTGAGGTCGATCATCGCCGTCGCGCCCGCCTCGGCGAGGGCGCGGCCGGCGCCGAGGCGGGGGGACGGCTGCAGCTGGCGCCGGCGCAGGCGCTCGGCGGTCCCGGCGTCCAGCGCCGCCGCCAGCTCGGGGCGTTCCAGCAGCAGCAGGCCGGCCGCGGCACCGCCGAGCTCGCCGCTGACCAGCAGGGCGTCGCCGGCCCGGGCGCCGGCGCGGGTGACGAACCGCTCGGGCGCGTCGGCGTGGCCGACGACGGTGACGGCGAGGGTCAGGACCGGGGCACGGGTGACGTCGCCGCCGGCCAGCTCCGTGTCCGTCTCCGCGGCCAGCGCCAGCAGGCCGTCGACCAGCTGCAGGCACTCGTCCTCGCCGAGCTCGGCCGGCACCCCGAGGACCACGTAGGCCTCGCCGGGCTCGGCTCCCATCGCCGCCAGGTCGGAGAGGGCGGTGGCGAGCGCCTTGTGGCCGATCTGCGCCAGGGTCGCCTGCTCGCGGCGGAAGTGGACTCCCTCGACCAGGGCGTCGACCGAGGTCGCGGTGGCGCCGCCGGGCACGGTCACCGCCGCGTCGTCGCCGCTGCCGACCCGCAGCCGCGACCCCGACGCGGGCAGCCGCTGCCGCAGCTTCGCCAACAGCTCGAACTCGCCCATGGCCTGACTATCCCAAACCCGCTCCGCGTGCTCGAAGCGGGGCGGCAGCCGCGTCAGCGCTGGCCGCGTCACTAAGGTGCGGCAGACGTGGAGCGCCGCCAACCATTTCTGCACCGGGTAGGTGAGGCCGGGGCGCGGTTCGGGACGCGACCGCCCCGCAGCCGCAAAGTCCGCCTCGCCCTCCAGGTCGGCCTCGCCGTCCTGATTTTCGGCTTCCTGGTCCTGACCGTGATCGACCAGTGGTCGGAGATCCAGAGCGAAGGCGTCCACTTCCACGTCGCCTGGCTGATCCCGGCGGTGATCATCCTGCCGCTGTTCTACGTCTTCAGCGCCCTCGGCTGGGAGATCACCCTGCGCTTCCTCGGCCACTCGATCGGCTTCGGCCGCGCCCAGGTCGCCTGGGGGCAGCCGCTGCTGGCCCGCTACGTGCCCGGCAGCATCCTCTACGTGCTCGGCCGGGTGCTGCTCTCCGAACGGGCGGGGGTGCCGCGGAGGATCACGATCGCCAGCATCGTCTACGAACAGGCAATTTCGGCGACGTCGGCGATCGTCGTCGCCTCCTACTTCATCATCAGCCACCCCGACCTGCAGGGGCAGCCGCTGCGCTGGGCGGTGGTGCTGCTGATCCCGGCCGCGATCGCCATCCTCCACCCGAAGGTCTTCGGGCCGCTCGCCAACCGGGCGCTGAAAGCCTTCGGCCGCGAGTCGCTGCCGGCGGTGGTGCCGCTGCGCGGGGTGATCTCGCTGATCGTCTTCTACTCGCTGAACTGGGTCGTGGTCGCCTTCGGCATCTACTGCGTCGCCCGCTCGGTCACCCACATCCCCTTCAGCGACCTGCTGCTGGTCGGCTCGGCGCAGGCGATCGGCTACTTCGCGGCGCTGGTCACCCTCGTCGCCCCGGCCGGCCTCGGCGTCCGCGACGCCGCCTTCGCCTGGGCGGTCAAGGCGGCGCTGCCCGGCAAGAGCTTCGCCCTCGGCTCGCTGATCGCGATCGCGGTCCGCGGCGTGATGACGGTGGGCGAACTGATCTACGTCGGCACCGTCACCCTGCTCGGGCGGCGCGAGGGCTGGAGCATCCACACCGGGATCCTGCATCCCTCCAAAGAGGAGGAAGAAGCGGGGCCGGAGGGTGGGGGGCACTCGCCGGAAGTTCTGTAGGCGGGCGGTCGAAGTTTGTGGCGCTATGCGCGACAAAGCTCGACCACGCAGTGGTTAGAGGGGGATCCGGGCGCCTAGTTGGTACGCCGTGAGGCAGAGGGCCAGGAGTTGGAGGGGGCGGTCTCTCGAGATTGCGGCCAGGGGGAGCAGCCAGACCAGGTACCAGGGGAGCAGCCAGGCGGTGGCGAGGAGGAGGCCGGCGGCGGTCCAGGCGCTGGCGCGGACCCAGTCGAAGCCGCGCCAGGTCCAGAGCATCAGCTCTCCGACCAGGGTGAGGAAGAGGACGAGGGCGACGAGGCGGACCGCGTCGGGGTCGAGGCCGCTGAGGCGGGCGAGCGTGATCGGGATGCTCATGTAGCTGGTCCGCCCCTGGTTTTCCCCGGCCAGGCCGAAGGCACCGGTCCAGTCCCAGCCGAAGGCGAGATAGGCGACGGCGCAGATCGCTGCCGCTGCCAGCGCCGCGCCGAGGCAGAGCCGCCCGACGCGCGCCAGGCGGTCGGCGGGCTTATCTCCCTCTACATAGATGTGCTCGGGCCCCGTCGGCGACGTACGGGCGGCGGCGATCAGAGCGAAGGGGGCGATGAAGGCGGCGGAGGCCTTGACGGCGACGGCGGCGACGAGGACCGCGCCCCCGGCGCGCTCGCGGGCGCTGAGCAGGGCGGCGACGGCGAGCAGGGCCAGCAGCATCGCCAGGCCGTCGTTGTGGGCGCCGCCGACGACGTGGACGAGGACCAGCGGGTTGAGGGCGAGGAAGGCAGCGGCGCGCAGTGGCTCGACCCCGCGCCAGGCGGCGAGGCGGGAGACGACGAGAGCGAGGCCGAGGACCGAGAGCGCCGCCAGCGCCTTCAGGGCGGCGACGGCGAGACCGACCGGGAGCCAGGCGAGCGGGTAGGTGAGGAGGGTGAACAGCGGCCCGTAGGCGCTGGTCGTCTCGATCCAGTCGACCTTGCCGAAGGCGGGATCGGCGGGCGCGGCGAGCGGCGGGTGGACGTAGGGGTCGAGGCCGTGGACGACGCCGAGGCGGGCGTAGTCGACGTAGCTGTAGACGTCGTGGGAGAGCAGGACCGGCGCGACCGCGAAGGCGGCGACCGCGAGCACGATCGCCGTCCAGATCACCCGGCGGCCGAGCGCCGGCGCGGCGGCGAGCACCCCGAGGTAGGCCGCGAACCCGGCCCACATCAGGGCGTAGGCGAGCCCCGGGTCGATGCTCAGTTGGCGCTCCCGGCAGAGCCGCTGCCCGCGGACCCACCGCCCCCCAGCGACGGCGGCGGGGGCGGCGCCGGCGCCGGTTCCTGACCGGCGCCCGGGGCGTATGCGTCGGGGTCGTAGTCGCCCGGGTCGTAGCCGCCGACCGCGGCGCTCCCGGGTGGCGGCGGGTCGTCCTTGCCGCCCGCCCCGGCGTCGCTGAGCTGTGGGTCGGCCTGGGTGAAGTGTCCGTAGTAGGGCGCCCAGCTGATCCTCTGCTCGGGTTCCTCGAATTCCTCGCAGGGGACGCCGCCGTCTAAGTAGAGCGAGTGCCAGATTTCGGCCGGGAAGGTGCCGCCGAAGACGGTGGTCCCGTGCACGCTCGACATCGAGATGTCGTTCGACTCCGGGTAGCCGACCCAGACCGCGGTTGCCAGGTTGGGCTGGTAGCCGGCGAACCAGGCGTCGGTGTATTCGTCGGTGGTGCCGGTCTTGCCGGCCTGGCCGGCGCAGCCGGTGTAGGCGGCGGTCCCGGTCCCTTCGGTGATGTTGTCGTGCAGCAGCCGGGTCACCTCCCAGGCGACCGGCTCGGACAGCACTCGCCGCGGCTTCGAGCGCTGGGGCCGGTCGACCTTGCCGGAGGGGAAGGTCACCCGCTCGATCGCCACCGGGTCGTGGTGGACGCCGCCGGAGGCGAGGGTCGCGTAGGCGTCGGTCAGCTCCAGCGGGGTGACGCCGAGGCGCAGGCCGCCGATCCCCTCGGCCGGGATCCCGTCGAGCTGGGTCGTGATCCCCATCGACTTCGCCGTCTGGGCGACGCTCTTGGGGCCGACGTCGAGGTCGAGCTGGGCGAAGACGGTGTTGTCGGAGCTGACCGTCGCCTGCTGCAGGTTGACCGTCCCCTGGTAGCCCTCGTCGGCGGTGGAGACCGACCAGTGGCCCCAGTGGGGGAGGTCGAGGTCGAGCGGTTTCGAGGTGTAGAAGGTCGAGTAGGGATCGATCCCCTGCTTGATCGCCGTGGTCAGGACGAAGGCCTTGAAGGTCGAGCCCGGCTGGCGCCGTCCCTGGGCCGCCAGGTTGAACTGGGTTTCCGCGTAGTTGGAGCTGGAGACCATCGCCCGGATGTGGCCGTTGCGGGGGTCGATCGAGACCAGCGCCGAGGAGGGGTCGGTCGAGTAGGGGAGGGCGGAGCGCATCGCTTCCAGGCCGACTTCCTGCAGCTCGGGGTCGATCGTCGTCTGCACCTCGAGCCCGCCCTGGCGCACAGTGTTCACCCCGTACTCGCTGATCAGCTGGTTCTCGACGTAGTCGAAGAAGTAGGGCTGGCGGTGCTCGAAGTACTCGTCGGAGACGTCGAGACCGAGCCCGGCAGCCGCCGCGGCCCGAGCCTGGTCGTGGGAGACGTAGCCGAGCTTGTCCATCTTGCGCAGCACCTGGTCGCGGCGCGCCTTCGCCGTCCCCGGATTGAGGATCGGGTTGTATTCGGAGGGCGCCTGCGGCAGCCCGGCCAGCAGCGCCGCCTGCGCCAGGCTCAGCTTCCAGACCGGCCGGTCGAAGTAGATCTTCGAGGCCGCCTGGACCCCGACCGCGGTGCTGCCCTCGATCGTCCCGTAGGAGGCGATGTTGAGGTACTGGCCGAGGATTTCCTTGCGCGAGTGCCGCTTCGAGTACTCGATCGCCAGCTTCGCCTCGACGATCTTGCGTTCGAGGTTCTGCTGCGGGTTGGCGATGCAGAGGTTGCGGACAAGCTGCTGGGTGATCGTCGAGCCGCCCTCGACCGCCTCGCCGGCTTCGAGGTCCTTGACCGCGGCGCGGAGGATGCCCTCGGGGTCGACGCCGCCGTGCTGGAAGAAGCGCTGGTCCTCGATCGCCACCGTCGCCAGCCGCACCTGGCGCGGGATCCGCTCGATCGAGACCGGGGTGCGCGCTTCGTCGGAGGCGATCAGGCCGAGCTTGCTGCCGTCGGCGGCGTAGAGGGTCGAGTTGCCGCCCTTCTCGATCGGCTTGCAGGTTGCCAGCGAGGGCGCGTCGGCGGCGACGTCGAGGACCCAGGAGGTGACCCCGATCGCGGCGATGGCGACCAGGGCGAGGACGCCGACGGCCACGATCAGGACCTTGCTGCCGATCCCCCCTCGGCGTCGCTGGCGTCGCCGGTTGCGCTGCGTCATCGGGCAGAGGTTACGCCGCCGCCGCGGGCGCTCAGGCCTGGGTGTCTTCGGTCGAGTGGTTGTGGACGATCCCTTCGACCAGCAGCTGGTTGGGGATGACGAAGTGGCTGCCGTCGCCGGGGTCGACGTAGGTGTAGGAGAGGGTGATGTCGGTGACCCGCCCGTCCTTCTCTTCGAAGGTGATGCGGTCGCCGATCCGGAACGGCTGCGAGACCGCGATCTGGACGCCGGCGACGAGGTTGCCGATCGTGTGCTGGGCGGCGAAGCCGACGATCAGCCCCAGCACCGCGGTCGAGGCGAGGATGCCGGCGGCGAGCCGCTTCAGCTCGGTGAACTGGCTCAGCGCGATCATCGCCAGGACGACCAGGACGACGACGAAGACGAGGCGGCGCAGGAAGCGCAGCCGGGTCTTGGTCGAGCGCGAGACCTGTGAGACTGCCGGCGACATGGAGGCCAACCTAGCCGCCCTGGACGTCGAGCAGCGCCCGACCCGCTTCCCGTACTCGAACTGGGGGCCGTGGGTCGCGCTCCTCGGCGTCATCCTCGCGCTCGGGACCGGCGTGGTGCTGGGGATCCCGGCGGCGATCATCGGCCACAAGGACGACGGCGACCTCACCACCTTCGGCAACGTCGGCGTGCAGCTGGCGACCGCGCTCGGCTTCCTGATGGTGCCGATGGCGATCGCGGCGCAGCGCGGGGCGGCGACGCTGGGGGAGATCTTCTCCCGGCTCGGGGTGCGGCGCTTCCAGCCCTCGGCGCTGAAGTGGATGGCGGCGGCGGTCGGCGCCTACCTGCTCTTCGCCATCTTCTACTCGGCCCTGATCGTCGAACCGAAGCAGGAGGACATCGCCGAGGGCTTCGGGGCGATCCCGGTGCAGATCCTGCTGATCGTGATCGCGGCGCCGGTCAGCGAGGAGATCTGCTTCCGCGGCATGCTCTTCGGCGGCCTGCGGGAGCGGCTGCCGCGGGTCGCGGCGGCGCTGGTCGCGGGGATCGTCTTCGGCGCCCTGCACGCCCTGACCGGGGTGACCGCGGTGCCGCCGCTGATCGTCTTCGGCTTCATCCTCTCGCTGCTCTACGAGAAAACCGGCTCGATCGTGCCGGGAATCATCCTGCACATGCTGAACAACTCGGTCGCCCTACTCGGTCAGTAGCATTCCGGCGGTGAGTCGTCGCATCGCGTTCCTGCTCGCCCTTGCGGCGCTGCTCCTGCTTCCCGCCTCCGCCCTCGCCGCCGGGGGCAATTCCGCTGCCGCGGGCGGCAAATCGAAGGGCGCGACCACGCAGGTCGTCCCCGACGCGACCGTGAAGATCAAGCTCGGCCACCTCGACGGCGGCCGCGCCCAGATCTACGGCAAGGTCCCGGTCTTCGGCACGATCAGCCCCTACGTCCCCGGCCAGCGGGTCGAGGTCACCTTCTTCCTCGACGGCAAGGAGCTGGTCAGCCACAAGCTGCCGATCGGCAAGGGGCCGGGCAAGACGGGAACCTTCCGCAGCAGCGTGATCGTCCGCGAGGACGGCAAGTACGCGGTCAGCGCCAGCCACGAGGCGACCGCGGTGCTGGGCGCCGACAGCACGATCCGCAAGAGCTGGAAGGTCAGCTTCCCGTCCCTGCACCAGGGCCAGTGCGGCGACGTCGTCGTCGGCTTCAAGAAGGCGATGCGGGAGATGGGCTACATCGCCAACAGCGGCAGCTGCTTCGGCGGCAAGACCGCCCGCGGCGTGCTCGCCTACCGCAAAGTCAACGACATGTCCCGCAGCATGCGCGCCGGCGCCGGCCTGGTCAAGCGCGTCTTCGGCGGCAAGGGCGAATACGAGGTGCGCCACCCCGAGGCGGGCGAACACGTCGAGGCGCCGCTCTCCAAGCAGGTGCTGGTCTTCGCCAAAGGCGACAAGCCGTTCGCGGTCTACCCGATCTCCTCCGGCAAGTCCTCGACCCCGACGGTGACCGGCCACTTCACCTTCATCCGCACCGAACCGGGCTACAACTCGCACGGGATGTACTACTCCTTCTACTTCTACGGCGGCTACGCGGTCCATGGCTACGAATCGGTGCCGGACTACCCCGCCAGCCACGGCTGCCTGCGCACCTTCATCGCCGACCAGCCGGAGATCTTCGAGCGCATCCACTACGGCGAGGACATCTTCGTCTGGTGAAGGTCTTCGTCGCCGGGGCCAGCGGCGCGATCGGGAGGCCGCTGGTGCGGCAGCTGCTCGCCGCCGGGCACGAGGTGACGGGGATGACGCGGCGCCAGGAGCGCGCCGCTGAGATCGAGGAGGCGGGCGCGACGGCGGTCGTCTGCGACGTCTTCGACGCGGAGGGGCTGAAGCGGGCGCTCGCCGAGGCGGCGCCGGAGGCGGTCGTCCACGTCCTCACCGCGCTGCCGCAGCGCTACAAGCCGAAGGACGACTACCTGGCGGCGACCAACCGGATCCGGGTCGAGGGGACCCGCAACCTGGTCGCGGCAGCCGCGGCGGCGGGGGCGCGGCGGCTGGTCGCCGAGAGCATCGCCTTCGCCTACGCGCCGCGCGGCGGCTGGGTCAAGGACGAGGAGGAGCCGCTGTTCACGGGTGCGCCGGGGAGGTTCGGGGAGACCTTCGGGGCGGTGGCCGAGCTCGAGCGCCAGGTCCTCGACGCCCCTGGGATGGAGGGCCTGGTCCTCCGCTACGGCTGGCTCTACGGCCCCGGGACCTACTACGACCGCGGCGGCCAGCAGGCCGAGGAAGTCGAACGGCGGCGGCTGCCGATCGTCGGCGAGGGCACCGGCACCTTCTCCTTCATCCACGTCGATGACGCGGCGAGCGCGACGGTCGCGGCACTCGAGCGTGGCGCTCCCGGCGCCTACAACGTGGTCGACGACGAGCCGGCGCCGCTGCGCGAGTGGGTCCCGGCCTACGCCGCGGCGCTCGGCGCCAAGCCGCCGCGCCGGGTCCCGGTCTGGCTCGCCCGCCTGGTCGCCGGCAAGGACGTCGCCGCCTCGGCCGTCGGCCTGCGCGGCGCCGCCAACGCCAAGGCGAAGCGCGAGCTCGGCTGGCAGCTGGCGCACCCGAGCTGGCGCCAGGGCTTCGGCGAGTCCCTGCGCTCCCGAAGTTGAGGACTTGACCCCCTCCTGGGTGGGTCAAGTCCTCGACGACGCGGGCGACCTTAGGATGCGCCCGTGCCCGACCTCGACGCCGCCAAGCGGACCCTGCTCGCCGAGCTGCGCGAGCACTCGCTGATCCTCGGCGAGGTGACCCTGGCCAGCGGCGCGACGGCGCAGTACTACGTCGACGCGCGGCGGACGCTGATGCGGCCGGGTGGCTTCCGCGCCGCCGGCGAGCTGATCGCCGCGGTCGCCGGCGAGCTCGGGGCGGAGGCGGTCGGCGGCCCCGCCACCGCCGCGATCCCGCCGGCCTGCGCCGCGATCGCCGTCCCCGCCGGCCAGGAGCTGGTCGCCTTCTTCGTCCGCGGCGAGCGCAAGGAGCACGGGCTGCAGCGCTGGGTCGAGGGCCCGGTCGGCCCCGGCACCCGTTGCCTCGTGGTCGAGGACACCGTCACTACCGGCGGCTCGACCGCGACCGCGATCGGGCGGGTCCGCGAGGAGGGGCTGGAGGTCGTGGGCGTCGTCGCCGTCGTCGACCGCCTCGCCGGCGGCGCCGCGAAGATCGAGGCGGCTGCCGCGGCGCCTTACCGGGCCCTGACCACGATCGACGAGATCTACCCCGAGCGTCCGGACCGCGGCTGAGGGCGCGGTGGAGCCCGACGCAATCGAGATCCGCGTCGTCGCCTGCCTGGTCGAGAAGCAGCGCACGACCCCCGACGCCTACCCGCTCTCGCTCAACTCGCTGCGGCTGGCCTGCAACCAGTCGACCAACCGCGACCCGGTGGTCGCCTACGACGAGGCGACCGTGTCGGAAGCGCTGCGGCGTACCGCCCTGCGCGGCTGGACCCGGCTGACCAGCGGCGCCGGCAGCCGCGCCCGCAAGTACCGCCACCTGCTGCCGGAAGCGCTGGGGGTCGACGAGGCGGAGCTCTCGCTGCTGGCGGTTCTGATGCTGCGCGGCGCCCAGACCCCCGGCGAGCTGAAGCAGCGCAGCGAGCGCCTGCACTCCTTCCCCGACCTGGCCACGGTGCAGGCGACGCTGGAGGCGCTGGTCGAGCGCGGCTACGTCGCCCGGCACGAGCGCCGGCCGGGGCAGAAGGAGCTGCGCTACCAGCAGCTGCTGGGCGGGCTGGAGGAGGAGACGGCCCCAGCGGCAGAGGCCGCCACGGTAGAGACCTCTGCGGGCGCGGGCGAGGAGACGCTTGGCGCCGAGGCAGGGGATGCCCCGCCGCCGGGTGTGCCCACCGCTCCCACGCCGGCCGCGGACCGGCTGACCCGGCTGGAGTGCGAACTGACGGAGCTGCGGACCGAGTTGGCGACGCTACGCGAGGCGCTCGGCGAGGACTGAGTCCTCAGCGAACTAGCGGACGGCCAGAGTGACGGTCCGCTTGCCGCCGGGGATCGCCGCGGTCAGCTGCGCCCGCAGCCCGCCGCGCTTCTCCAGCAGCGCCTTGGCGCCGGCGCTGTAGGGGATCTTGACGCTGACCGAGCGCTTGCCGGTGAGGCTGAAGGGGGCGCGACCGAGCGAGCGGGTGACGGTGCGGATCCGCGGTGGCGTCCCGCGCCGGTGGGGGAGGGCGATCTTGATCCGGGTGCGCAGCAGCAGCTGTCCCGGGCAGGCGGTTCCCTCGGGCCATTCGCAGGTCAGGCGCACCCGCACCCCGGTCGCGGTCGCGGTCGGTTCGGCGACCGTCACCGCGACCGGGATCGTCGCCGTGCGGCAGCCGAGCAGGCGGTCGGCGCCGCCGCCGGTGTTGAGCGCGTAGAGGCAGATCGGCTGCGCCCCCGACTTGACGATCGGGAAGGCGACGTCGAAGCCGTGGCCGGAGCCGGCGGTGCGGAACCTGGCGCCGAGGTCGAGGCGGACCTGGTTGGCGACCGCGCCGAGTTCGTACTCGACCGCGCCGGGAGTGTCGGCGCGGCCGCCGACGTAGGCGCGGATCGAGAGCGGCAGGGTCGGCGCGTTGCGGTCGAAGGCCCAGCCCTTGACCCGGACCTGGCCGGGGGCGGGCGAGCCCGCCAGCTCGAACCTGCCGAGCGGGTCTTCGTCGCCGCTCAGCGGCACGGTCGAGCCGACGGTGCCGCCGTCGACGTAGTTGTTGTCGATGTTGATCGTCACTCCGCCGTAGGTCTCGTCGTGGCCGCCGCGGTACTGGTGGATGCGCTGGTGCTGGGTCCAGGCGGTGGAGGGCACGTAGGAGTCGGCGCTGCTCGCCTGACCGTTCCAGTTGGCGAACCAGAGGTGGTCGGGCAGGTTGTAGCCGCGGCCGACCTGGGCGGCGAGGTCGGCGATCCCGGAGGCGCTGCTGCTGTAGACGCCGGAGGCGTAGCCGAGCGAGTGCAGCTCTTCGGTCCAGGCCTCGAGGAAGGCGAGGGTGGCGCCGGTGGCGCTGGCGGTGCGCGAGTAGGACTCCATGTCGAAGTAGATCGGGCTGTTCTGGCCCATCCCGAGGGCGGCGGCCTGGGCGACCGCGTCGGTCGCCGCTTCCACGCCCTGGGCGCTGGCGCGGGAGGGGCTGAGCTTGGCGCAGCTGCTGCAGCTGCTGGTCGGGGCCTGCAGGCCGACGTAGGTCGGGATCAGGTGCCAGCCGGCGTCGGTCTGGGCGCTGACCCAGCTCGAGGTCAGGTTGGGCTGGGAGCAGCCGCGGTTGAGGCCGCCGATGTAGACGCCGACCGCCCGGTAGGGCGAGTCCGCCCAGGCCGCCATCGAGCGCGAGGAGGGGGCGGTGCAGGCGTCGAAGCCGAGCCCGGTGAAGACGTCGCCCCCGGCCAGGGGGACCGTGCGCGGCCGCGGCAGCAGCGCCCGGCTCGCGGCCGCCTTGGCCCGCTCTGCCGCACGCGGTTGAACCAGGATCGCCCGGCGGCGGCCGACGACCGCGTCGGCGGGGCAGCGCTGGTCGGCGCCGGGGGTCCCCAGGTAGACGGCGCGACGGTCGAGCCGCACGCACATCCGCGGCCGCTCGGCGAGCCGGTAGACCGGCCAGCCCCTGGGCGCCTCGACCCGCTTGCCGTCGAAGTGGATGCTGCGCGCCGCCGCGCCGGCAGGCGCCAGCGCGCCCTGCCAGCCCCCCAGCAGGGCCAGGGCGAGGAGGACGCCGCAGGCGAGCGCGCCTGCGACGCCGGACGGTGATTGGCCGCGTCGGCTCATCCGCTGCACTCTCGCTACAACCGGGCTCCCCCCGGGAAAGTTGCACCCCCGCGGGCGGAACTTTGCGCCGCGCACCCTGTCCCGCGGCCTAGGGGATCCGCACCTCGCGCGCCTCGATCACCTCGGTGCGGGCGGCGACGAAGGCGGGCAGCATTGCCGTCGCCTCCTGGCGGTCGCCGGCCTCGACCTGCCAGAACAGGCAGTGGCCGCCGGTCAGGCAGGTGGCCGCGGCGGGGCGGTGGCGGAGCGGGCTCTGGAAGCCGCGCCAGGCGGCGAAGGCGGCGGCGCACTCGCTCGGCTCGTGCTTGTGGTGGAGGTGGAAGAGCGGCATGGAAGCATTCTGCGCCGCCGCCGGGCCGCGAACATCGGGGACGGTCCCTTAACCGGCGTCGCCGCTCGGGACGCCCGACAGGTCAGAGCCGGGGCGGGCCCAGAGGAGGTAAGCCGCTCCCGCGACGAGGATCAGCGCCAGCACCAGCGGCGCCGCCCAGACCTGGTAGAAGGGCGCGCCGGGCGGGGCCAGCGAGGTTCGCGGCCAGGCGATGTTGACCGTCTCGAAGCCGAGCCAGGCGACCGCGGCGAGGTTGATCGGCAGGCCGAGGCGGCCGAGGCGGAAGCCGCCGCCGGGGCGCCAGTCGCCGCGCAGGCGGGCGACCAGCGCCGCGACCGCGACCAGCAGGAAGGAGACGTAGATGGCGCCGGTGCCGAAGGCGATCAGGCTGCCGACCGCGGTCGCCTCGAGCCCGAGCAGGAGGCCGGCACAGCCGGCGACCGCGGTGGCGACGATGCCGCCGATCGGGTTGCCGCGGCGGTCGACGCGGGCCAGCCAGCTCGACCCCGGCAGGGCCCGGTCGCGGGCCATCGAGTAGGCCATCCGCGCGGTCACGCCCTGGGCGGCGACCGCGCAGGCGACGAAGGCGGTGAGCACGACCGCGGCGAAGGGCTTGTCCGACCAGGAGCCGAAGGAGCTGGTCACCGCGGTCGTCACCGGGTCGAGGTCGGCGCCGGCGACCACCCCGGCGGGGTCGGGGTGGGCGAGGGTGACGGCGACGGCGTTGGCGATTACCAGCGCGCCGACGCCGAGCAGGGCGATCCAGATCGCCCGCGGCACGTGGCGGCCGGCGTCGTGGGTCTCCTCGGCGACGCCGACGGCGCAGTCGAAGCCGATGAAGACCCAGCCGCCGACCGCGAGCGCGGCCAGCATCGCGGCGAAGACGGAGTCGCCGGAGAGCGCCTCGGCGCCGAGGGTGTCGCCGAGGATCGCCAGGTCCTGGTTGCGGAAGACGAGCAGCAGGGTGAGGGCGATCCCGACCGAGGCCAGCACCTCGGCCAGGATCCCGGCGCGCACGACCCTGCCGACGAGGTCGATGCCGAGGGAGCCGATCGCCGCCGCGAGCAGGATCAGGGCCATCCCGGCGGCGACGATCGCGTTCGGCTCGGGGGCGATCCCGAGCAGGGTCAGCAGCCAGGGCGCCCCCAGGTAGGCGATCGTCGTGTTGGCGGCGGCGTAGGCGCAGAGCGCGACCCAGCCGTTGAACCAGCCGTAGCCGGGGCCGAGCAGGCGACGGCTCCACTGGTAGGGGCCGCCGGCGACCGGGAACTCGGAGGCCAGCTCCGAGTAGACCGCGAGCAGCAGGCACTGGCCGGCGAGCGCCACCGGCAGCACCCAGATCCAGGCCGGCCCGGCGACCGCGGTGCCGACCAGGACGACGGCATAGAGGCCGACCACCGGCGAGATCCCGGCGAAGCCGAGGGCGATCGTGTCGAAGGGGCTGAGGCCGCGCTTCAGCTCCTGGCGGTAGCCGAGCTCGGCCAGGCGGGCCTCGTCGGCGCTAGCCACGCTGCTCGCGCTCGAAAGTGCGGGCGACGTCGACCCGGGAGGAGGCGCCGAGCTTGAAGAAGATGTTGCGCAGGTGGGACTCGATCGTCTTCTCGCTGAGGAACAGCTCGGCGGCGATCTCCTTGTTGGTGAGGCGGTCGGTGACCAGGCCGGCGATCTCGAGCTCGCGCTTGGTCAGCGAGTCGACCCCGCTCTCGCCGGCCGCCGGACCGCGGGCCTCGCGCCGCACCCCGAGCTTGCGCAGCTCGCGGCGCACGGCGTCGCGCTCGCGCAGGGAGCCGCAGGCGTCGAGCTCCCGCTCCGCCTCGCGGAGCTGCGCGATCGCCTCCTCGCGCTCGCCGCTCGCGGCCAGCGCCCGGCCCAGCAGCTGGCGCCCGAAGGCCGCCTGCAGGCCGGCGCCCGCCCCGGCGGCCCCCTCGACGCTGAGCCTGGCCGGGGCGATCGCCGCCTCCGCTTCGCCCTTATGCAGGAGCACCGCCGCTCGCGCCCGGCCGGCCAGGCCGAGCGGCAGCTGCAGGCCGTCGAGGCTGGCGGCGAGCTCTTCTGCCCGCTCGGCGTGCGCTTCCGCCGCCTCGACGTTGCCGACCGCCAGCTCGGCCAGGGCCAGCGTTTCCCAGTCGAAGCAGCGCTCGATCGGCACCGCGAACTCGATCTCGGCGCTGCCCAGCGCCTGCATCGCCTCGTAGCCGCGCTCGACCTCGCCGGAGATGAAGAGGGCGACCGCCAGCGCCCAGCCCGGCCCGCCGCCCGAGGCGGGGATGGTGCCGCCGGTTAGCCGCGGGCTGTGGCGGAGGCTCTCTTCGCAGGCCTCGATCGCCTCGCTCAGCTCGCCCGCGAAGTAGTGCGGCCAGGCGAGCTCGGCCAGGGCCCAGAAGAGGTAGTGGTCGTTGCCCGAGAGCCGCGCCGCCTCGACCGCCGCCTCGCAGACCTCGCCCGCCTCAGTCAGCCTCCCCTGCAGCTCCAGCGGGTAGCCCTTGGTCAGCATCAGCGGGATCAGCAGCCGTCCCTGGCCGGTGCCGCGGGCGATCTCGATGCCGCGGTCGATGTGGGCGAGGGAGGCGTCGTAGTGCTCGAGGTAGTTCTCGGCCCAGGCCAGGTAGTAGAAGGCGTCGAGGTGCGGCGCCAGCTCCTCGTCGCCGAGGCGGTCCACCAGCCCCACCGCCTCTTCGTAGTGCTCGCGGGCGGGCCCGATGCTGCCGGCGCTGACCTCGCCGAGGCAGAGGGCGGCCGCGGCGTGGGCGGTCAGGGCGGGCTCGTCCAGGGCGCGGGCGTTGGCGAGGGCGCCGGCGCCCATCGAGAGCGTCTGCTCGAAGTCGAGCGAGTAGAGGCCGTCGACCGCGAGCTCGATCTGCAGCGCCGTGCTCTCCGCCGTCGCGTGGTCGCCGAGCTCGTCCCAGGCGCTCAGCAGGCGTTTATGGGCCGCCTCGTGCTCGCCGAGCCAGTGCTCGACGGCGGCGCACCAGCCGGTCAGCTGCAGCCGCCGCGGCTCGTCGCCGTCGCCGACCAGGCCGATCGTCTCCAGCAGCACCTCGCGGCAGCGCTCCAGCTCGCCCACCGAGCGCAGGGCCGAGGCGAGCGCCACCCGGACCGAGACCTGGCGCTCGCGGTCGCCGTCGAGCAGCAGCCGCAGCGCCCCTTCCAGCCAGCGCGCCGCCACCGCCGGGGCCCGCGCGGAGGCGGCCGCGGCGGCCTCGAGCAGGACCTCGATCGCCTCCGCGTCGCCCTGGCTCGCCGCCTGCTCGACGTGGTGGGCGCGGTCGGCGGCGGCGGCGCCGCGGGCGGCGAGGCTCTCCGCGGCGCGGGCGTGGGACGCCAGGCGCGAGCCGCCGCCGACCGACTCGTAGACGCCGCGGCGGATCAGCGGGTGGCGGAAGATGAAGCGCCGTGGCACGTCGGTGGGGCGGACCAGCTCGCGCTCGAGCAGCTCGTCGAGCGCCGCCAGCGCCTCGCCCTCGCCCAGCTCGGCGATCTCCCCGGCGACGCCGGGGTCGAACGGCTCGCCGGCGACCGCGGCGCCCTCCAGCAGCGCCCGGGCGGGGGGTGAGAGGGCGGCGACCTCCTCGGCCAGGGAGGCGGTGACGCCGGCGGGCACGCCTCCGGCGGCAGCGGCCCAGCCGTCCTCGTCGAGCCGCCGCGGCTCCTCCAGCCGCGCCAGCTGCTCGAGGTAGAAGGGGTTGCCGCCGCCGTGCCGGAAGATCGCCGCGGCCGCCTCGGCATCGACCTCGCCGAGCAGCTGCGCCGCCTCCTCCTCGCTGAGGGGGGACAGCTCGACCTTCGTCGTCAGCGGCGCGGCGAGCGCGGCGATCAGCGGCGCCGGGGCGCTGCCGGGCCGGTAGGACGGGATCACCAGCACGGCGGCCTCGGCGGGGCGGCGCAGCAGCGCCCCGAGCAGCTCGATCGTCGCCCCGTCGGCCCAGTGCAGGTCATCGAGCGCGATCACCAGCGGCTTGCGCTCGGCCAGCAGCTCCAGCAGCGAGCGGATCGCGCGGTGGCTGCGGTAGCGCTCGTCGCCGACCGCCGCCGCCAGCGTCCCGCCCTGCTCCCGCATCGAGGGGAAGACCGCCGCCAGCTCCTCGCGCAGGTGCGGTGGCGCCGCCGCGAGGCCGTCGTCGAGCTGCGCCTCCATATAAGGGTCGAGGGTCTCGATGAAGACGCCGAAGGGGCGGTCGCGCTCGAACTCGGCCGCCTGGCCGTGGAGGACGACGTGCCCCCGGGCCTCGGCCCGCTCGCGCAGCTCCGCCAGCAGCCGGCTCTTGCCGATCCCGGGTTCGCCCTCGATCGCCAGGCAGCCGGGCCCACCCGTCTCCAACGCCTCGAGCGCGGCGTCGATCCGCCCGAGCTCCTGCTCGCGCCCCACGAGCGTCTCCCCCGACGGAACCATCGCTGCGGCGAGCATAGAGCGAAATTCCAGGGTCCCGGTTGAGGGATCGCCCCTGATGTTCAGGGAGCCCTGCGGAGCGAGGCTGACCCCAGTCACTCAGCAATCGCACCTACAGGAAGGAATCTCATGCATGCCAAGCAGAACATCGCCACCAAACTGGGCCGCTGGAGCGCCGCCCACCGCAAGACCGCGATCCTCGGATGGCTGGTCTTCGTAGTCGCCGTCTTCGGCCTCATGGCCAGCGGCACGTTCGAGAAACAGACCCTCTCCTCCGTCGACCAGATCGCCGGCAACGCCGGCGAGGCGGAACGCATCCTCGACGACGCCGACATGCGGCCGACCGAGGAGATCGTCCTGATCCAGAGCGAGGGCGAGACCGTCGACGATCCTGGATTCGAAGCGACGATCGCCGCCACGGCCAGCGCCCTCGCGGCGACCAGGCACGTGACCGACGTGGTCTCGCCGTTAGGCGGCGAGGGCGGCGGCATCTCCGCCGACCGCCACTCGGCCTTCGTCGAATTCGAGATCGAAGGCAAGGAAAAAGTGGCCGAAGAAAACCTCGAGGCCAGCATCGCCACGGTCGACCGGGTCAAGCACGACAACCCGGAGTACACCGTCGGCCAGTTCGGCGGCGGCAGCGCCAACAAAGCGATCGAAGACACGCTGCAGGCCGATGTCGGCAAGGCGGGGATGCTCTCGCTGCCGATCACCCTGCTGATCCTCCTGATCGCCCTCGGCGCCCTGGTCGCGGCCAGCGTGCCGCTGGTGCTCGCCCTCACCTCGGTGCTGGCGACGATGGCGATCGTCGCCATTCCCAGCCAGCTGTTCGCGCTCGGCGGCAACGTCGACGCGCTGATCCTGCTGATCGGGCTCGCGGTCGGGGTCGACTACTCGCTCTTCTACATGCGCCGCGAGCGCGAGGAGCGGGCGGCCGGTCGCAGCACCCGGGACGCCCTGGAAGTGGCGGCGGCCACCTCGGGGCGGGCGGTGATGATCTCTGGGCTGACCGTGATCATCGCCATGGCCGGGATGTTCATCACCGGCGACGCCACGTTCATCTCGTTCGCGGTCGCCACGGTGACCGTCGTCGCCGTCGCCATGACGGCGACGCTGGCGGTGCTGCCGGCGGTGCTCGCCTGGCTCGGCGACCGGGTCGAGAAGGGCCGGATCCCGTTCACGCGTCGTCGTCGCGGCGAGGTCAAGGAGTCCCGCGTCTGGGGCGCGATCGTGACCTGGGTGATGCGTCGCCCGGTCGTCTCGATCGTCGCCGCCGGCGGCCTGCTGCTGGCGCTGGCGATCCCGGCGCTGGGCATGAACGTCGTCCAGAGCGGTTCCGACGACCTGCCCCGCGACATCCCGGTGATGAAGACGTACGACCGCTTCACGGCGGCGTTCCCGGCCGAGACCAACTCGGTCCAGGTCGTGGTCGAGGCGGACGACGTCCGCGGCGGCCAGGTCGCCGCGGAGATCGACGCGCTGGTCGACGAGGCGGCGGCCTCGAAGACGGTGATCGGCGCCAGCGAGGTCACCTACAGCGATGACGGCACCGTCGCCAGCGTCGCCATCCCGACCCAGGGCAAGGGCACCGACGAGCAGTCGATGACCGCGCTCGAGGAGATCCGGGGCGAGATCGTCCCGGCCACGGTCGGCGGCGTCGAGGACGTCACCGTCAAGGTCACCGGTGCGGCCGCTCAGTCGAGCGACTTCAGCGACCTACTGGGCAGCCGGATGCCGCTGGTCTTCGCCTTCGTGCTCGGGCTGGCGTTCCTGCTGATGCTGGTCACGTTCCGCTCGATCGTGATCCCGATCAAGGCGATCGTCCTCAACCTGCTCTCGGTGGGCGCCGCCTACGGGGTGCTGGTGCTGACGTTCCAGAAGGGCTGGGGCGAGCAGCTGCTCGGCTTCGAGTCCAACGGCGGCGTCACCAACTGGCTGCCGCTGTTCCTGTTCGTGATCCTGTTCGGGCTCTCGATGGACTACCACGTGTTCATCCTCAGCCGGGTCCGCGAGGCCTACGACCGGGGCATGAGCACCGAAGACGCGGTGCGCAAGGGCATCGCCGGCAGCGCCGGCACCGTGACCAGCGCCGCGATCGTGATGGTCATGGTGTTCAGCGTGTTCGCAACCCTCTCCTTCATCGACTTCAAGGAGATGGGGATCGGGCTCGCGGTGGCGATCCTGATCGACGCCACGATCATCCGCGGGATCCTCTTGCCGGCGACGATGAAGCTGCTCGGCGACTGGAACTGGTACCTGCCGAGGTGGCTGGAGCGGGTGCTGCCGCAGGCGGGGCGCAAGCCGTCCCGGCGGACGCGGACCGGCGCCCCGGCGCAGGCCGAGCCGGTCAGCGCCTAAGGCACGGCGGCGAGTCGGGAATACGGCGGGCGCCTTCCGGGTGCCCGCCGTATCTCGTTCGCCACCGGCATAAAGTCGAATCTTCGGAACGAAAGGTGAGTCGGATGAACCAGGGCAAGAGCAGTGAGGCGAGTGCGACGGAGGGGCGCCGCGCAGCGGTCGTCGGCGCCGGGATCGGCGGGCTGGCGGCGGCGATAGCGCTGAGCCGGGCGGGCTGGGAGGCGACGGTCTACGAGGCGGCGGCGGAGCTGCAGCCGCTCGGCGCCGGCCTCTCGATCTGGCCCAACGGGGTCCGGGCGCTGCGGTCGCTGGGCCTGGACGGCGTGGTCGAAGCGGCCGCGCGCCCCGGGGCGGCGGTGCGCCGGGCCGACGGCTCGGCCCTCGCCGGCTTCGAGTCGACGGCGATCGAGGACCGCTTCGGCGAGCCGCTCGTCTGCGTGCACCGCGCCGACCTCCACGCGGCGCTGCTGCAAGAGCTCGGCGACGGGACGCTGCGGCGGGGGATGCGGCTGACCGGCCTCGACGGCGAGGAGCTGCGCTTCGCCGACGGCTCGGCCGAGCGGGCCGACCTCGTCGTCGGCGCCGACGGGATCAACTCGGTCGTCCGCGCCGCCCTGGTCGGCGACGGCGAGCCGCGCGACTCGGGCCTGGTCGCCTTCCGCGGCGTCGCCCAGTTCGACGGCGAGGTCGCCGAGGGCGAGTGGTGGGGACCCCGCGGGTCCGCCGGCATGCTGCGCCTGGGCGGTGGCCGGGTCTACTGGTTCGTCTGCTTCCGCGGCGAGCCGGTCCCCGAGGCTCTCTCCAGCCACCTCGCCGACTTCGGGCCGGGCCTCGCGGAGGTCGTGGAGCGAACCCCGGAGGAGGCCGTGCTCCTGCACCGCCTCTTCGACCGCAAGCCGCTGCGCCACTGGAGCGACGGCCCGCGGACGCTGCTCGGCGACGCCGCCCATCCGATGCTGCCGTTCCTCGGCCAGGGCGCCTGCTCGGCTCTGGAGGACGCGGTCTCGCTGGGTCGGGCGTGCGGCGCGAACGAGTCGGTCGCGGCGGCCCTGGCGCAGTACGAGCGGGAGCGGCTGAAGCCGACCACCGCCCTCGTCGCCGGCTCGCGGCGGATGACCCGGCTGATCTTCATGCGGGCGAAAGCAGCCAGGCGGGTCCGCGACGCGGTCGTGCCCAGGGTCCCCGACTCCCTGCGCCTGCGCCAGCTCGACCCGTTCGTCGGCAGCGCCTGATCCAGGGGTCCCGGTTCAGGGGCCGCCCCTGATGAGGGGCGGCCCCTTTCAGAGCAGGCTGAGGTGACAAGCCAAACGCAACACGGAGGTCACCCATGCATGCCAAGTTCAATCCCCGCGTCCTGCTCCTCGTCGCCCTCACCGTCGTCGTCGGCATCTTCGCCGCCGGCTGCGCCGCCGAGGACGAGATCCAGAAGGAAGCCAACAAGGAGGAGACGGCGCTGCTGCAGCCCGAACTCGACGCCCTGGTTGCTGCCGGCGTCCCCGGCGCCGTGCTCGTCGTCGACGATCCCCAGGCGGACCCGATGGTCGTCGTCTCCGGTGTCGCCGATATCGAGAGCAAGCGGCCGGTCGCGGCCGAGGACCGCTTCCGCATCGGCAGCCTGACCAAGTCCTACCTGGCGACGGTCGTGCTGCAGCTCGCCGAGGAGGGCAAGCTCTCGCTCGACGACAGCGTCGAGAAGTGGCTCCCGGGTCTGCTGCCGAACGGCGACGAGGTCACGGTGCGCCAGCTGCTCGGCCACCGCAGCGGGCTGTTCGAGTACGAGGAAGACCCGCGGGTGCTGAAGCCCTACCTGCAGGGCGACTTCGCCTACGCCTGGAAGCCGCGGCAGCTGATCGGCATCGCCGTCGAGCACGAGCCGACGGCGGCGCCGGGGACGAAGGTCGTCTACTCCAACACCAACTACACGGTGCTGGGCCTGCTGGTCGAAGCCGCGACCGGGCAGCCGCTAGCGGCCGAGCTGGAGCGACGGATCTTCGCCCCGCTCGACCTCGAGGCGACCAGCCTCGCCGAGGACGGCCAGCTCGAAACCCCGTACTCGCGCGGCTACCTCGGCGGCGGCAAGGAGCTGCTCGACGTCACCGCGATCAGCCCCTCGCACTACTGGGCGGCGGGGAACGTCGTCTCGACCGCGAGCGAGGTGACCCGCTTCAACGAGGCGCTGTTCGAGGGCGAGCTGCTCTCCGACGACTCGATGGAGGAGATGCAGGAGTTCGCCGTCGAGGCCCCGGGCCTCGAACGCGGCCTCGGCATCGCCCGCGGCGAGACCGAGTGCGGCAGCTGGGAAGGCCATGACGGCTCGGTCCCCGGCTACGACGCCTTCGCCCGCCACACCGACAGCGGCCGCCAGATCGTGCTGCTGATGAACACGGTGACGATGGGCGACCAGGTCGGCGGCCCGAAAGCGCAGAAGGCGCTGTCCGAGCTGGCCGAAGCGGCAGCCTGCCGCTGAGCCGAAGGCGCGCCGGGCGGGCACCGACCCCCGCCCGGCCACGGCCACTCCATGCCCCGAGCTGAATTCGAACCAGCGGCCTATCCCTGAGGAGGGAGCATTTGTCAATCTCGATTTGGCTTTGAGGTGTGGAGTTTCGCTTGATCAAGCCGATTCTGCGAGGACCCGAGCGGACACCGGAGGACTCTGGAGGCCGAATCTGTTCCTACCCAACAGGCCAGCTTTGTGGGCAATCGACAAGATCTGTGCGGGTGAAGGAATATTGAGGATGGCAGGCGAGTCGTTGTCTTCCTCAGGTGGCGAGCGCCGCTCCGATCTACTCGAGGACGAGGGTGCAGCGGTGGGTGCGCTCAGCTAACTAGGCCACCGGGATCGAGGATCCCGAGGTTCTCAAGTCTGTATCGCATTGACTCTTGGCTGACCTTGAAGACTTTCGCCATGTCGGCGATCAGTTGGACCGGTGAGAGCGAGCGGTCCTCCAAGGCCTTCTCGACTTCGCGGTTGACGAAGACTCGCGGCATCAATAACTCGGCCGCGAAGGCGTTCGCTTCAGACTCCTCGGCGGCCGAAGCGCCATCTCGCCAGTTAATTCGACCCTCGAAGCTGTCAACGAAGACCGGCTTTCCCTTGTGTAGGACGAGATGGCCGACCTCGTGGGCGACCGTGAAGCGCTGGCGGTTGGGAGCGTGGCTCGAGTTGACGCCGACGAGCTTCCTGTTGGGGTCGCGATAGACCATGCCGGAAACATCGCCTTCGAAGGCTTGGTAGACGACCTCGGCACCGAGGCTGCGGGCGGCCTCCTCAACTGGAACAGGAGCCGACTCGACTCCCAGCTTGTCGAGCAGCTCCGTCGCCTTCTGTTCCGCTTGCAAGATGCTCATCGTTTGCCACTGGCACGGCTTGCGCCCACTGCTCGATTATTGCGCAGAAAGCCAGCCAAAAACTGTCGCTGCATGTCGTCTTCGGGAAGGGTGGCGCGCGTCTTCTCGGGGACCAGTTCCTCGAGGTTCAGTTCCTCGTCAGGGAGAAGATCCAGCGGCTCGGTCCCCAATGCGGAGGCGAGTTGGACCAGCTGATGGAGGGCGATGCGCTGGCGTCCGTGCTCAATGTTGGTCACTGAGGTCCGTGGCAACTCGACCCGCTCGGCCAACTCTTTCTGCGTTAGCCCGGCCTTCTCTCTCGCCAGTTTTAGCTTCGCCCCGAACTCTGCATAGAAGTAGCTCACTGATCACAGTATCTCCGGTCTGGCGGCGCAAGTCAATATTGATGACATCAGTTATAGGTTAAGGTTTTCAGACTTGACAATTGGAGATGGGCCTATTAGCCTCGGACTTAGTCATCAATTCCGACACGTATCAGAAGGGAAAGTCAATGAATCAGACGCAGACTGAGACGGCACGCGGATCGGGCGGCGGCGAGGGTAAAGGGAAGGACAAGAAGGTCACGGTCAAGGTCAACGGTAAGGCCGTTGTCCTTGCCGACGAGCACGTCACTGGCTTGCAGGTTAAGCAGGCGGCGATCGCCCAGAAAGTCGATATCGAGCTTGACTTCATCCTCGTACTCGAGGCCGAGCACGGCAACGACCCGCGCCAGATCGCCGACGGCGAGCAGATCAAGGTCGACAAGCACTCCCGCTTCACCTGCAACGACGGCGAGGACGATTCCTGATGAAGGAAGCGGTGCGCTCGGCGATCACTGAGCTAGAAGCTGAGGCGCCGGGAACCGGGGTGCGCTTCGAGGAGGACGGGGAAGGGGGCGCCTACGTAATCGTCGACGGTGTCGGGATCGGCGCCTCTTTCACCCCCTCCGTCAGTTGGATCGGCTTCCACATCACCCACAGCTATCCCGAAGCGGCGGTCTATCCGCATTACATCGACTCCGCTCTCCACTATGGCGGCGATGGCGAGGCACCTAACCAGCACCCCGACGGCAATCTTCCAACGGCGATCACGCGCGGTGATTACAAACTCGGCGGATTTGATCTCCCTGCGATCCAGGTCTCGCGCTCCTCGCCCAAACGCGCCCCCGGCACTGACACCGCACTGGCCAAGCTGTGCCGCGTGATCTCCTTTTTGGAGACTCGCTGATGAGCGCCGCTTGGCAGCTGCGGATCGGCGAGCAGATGCACGCCCGTCTCCATGGCCACCTCTTCCCCGGCGACGAAGATGAGCATGCGGCGGTGATCGCTGCCGGGATAGTCCGCACCCCCCGCGGCACCCGACTGCTCGCCCGCGACCTCTTTCTCGCCCGGGACGGAATCGACTTCGTTCCCGGTCGGCGCAGCTACCGTCGGCTAGTCCCCGAGTTTGTCAATGAGAAAATTCGCTACTGCCGTGAGCAGGGGCTGATCTACCTCAGTGCCCACAGTCACCCCGGCAGCGGTGCGGTCTCCTTCAGCGATGACGATCTCAAGTCCCACGAGCGCGGCTATCCGGCGCTGCTCGACATCGCCGGGCAGCCGGTCGGCGCTCTCGTCCTCTCCGAAGACCACCTAGCCGCTGATGTCTGGACCGTGGATCGTGACCGTCGCCCACTGGTCGAGACGGTCGTTGTCGGCCGTAATCTGAACCACGTCTATCCCAAACCGCCGCCACCTCCGGCGAATGCGGACCCGATGTATGACCGGGCGGTGCGTTGGTTCGGCGAGCGCGGCCAAGACCTGCTGGGCCAAACAAAAGTCGCCGTGATCGGCGCTGGCGGCGTCGGCCAGCCGCTGATCGGCATGCTCGCTCGCCTCGGAGTTGGCTCGATCCTTGTCATCGAGCCCGAGCGGATCGAGCCGACGAATCTGCCCAGGATGCCCGAGGCAAGGCGTCTCGACGCGATGATGTTCCTGCGGCGCTTCCCAACTCTCAATGCTCTCGCTGATCGCCTCTCGACTTCCAAGGTGGCCCTTGCGCGGCGGGTCGCTCGACGTGCGAACCCAAGGGTCAAGTTCATCGGCATCCGCAAGAACGTCAACGAGCCGAGCGCTTCGCGTGCATTAGTCGATTGCGACTTTATCTTCCTCGCTGCCGACTCCCACCAGGCGCGCCAAATCACCAACATCGTTGCCCACCAGTACCTGATCCCGGCAATCCAGATCGGGACCAGGATCGATGTCGACCCTGATAGTGGCGAGGTCGGCGAGATCCGCGGCAACGTTCGCCTCATCCTCCCCGAGCGAGGCTGTCTGCAGTGCAATCACCTGATCTCCGCCGAGAAGCTCCAAGAAGAGTCTTTGCCCGCCGCCGAGCGCAATCGCAACCGCTATGTAGAGGAGATACCTGCTCCGAGCGTGATCAACTTCAACGTCCATGGCGCCTCTCAGGCGGTTACTGACTTCACCCTGATGCTGGGCGGCTTTATCGAGTCGGCGGCCCCGCTCGGTTACCTGCGATGGCGTCCCCGCCGTCGCCGCGAGGAGCCGGTCGAGCCCTTCGCGAACGAGGCCGAGTGTCCGCACTGTGGCTCGCTGCCACAGAGCAGGCGCGGCCGAGGCGAGGGCATGGCGCTACCGGGGCCAGAGCGCTAGATCTCTGCTGCTCGCTTGTAGATAGGGCGATACCCGCTCTAGGGGTAGGCCATTGCTTGGTTTCGGGGAAATCTGCCTGCAGATCAACGACAGCACCAAATGGGGTGGGAACATCAACTGCCGGGTTTTGTTCCTACCTCGCGATCAGGGGCAGGGCCGGTTCGGCCTACTTTGCTCTGCGACCGGCTTTGCGAAATGCCCCGAGCTGGATTCGAACCAGCGGCCTATCCCTTAGGAGGGGATCGCTCTATCCAGCTGAGCTATCGGGGCCCGAAGGCCCAATCGTAGATACGACTAGCTGTAGAGGCTCTCGGAGGCGAGCTCCTGGGCGCGGCGGCTCCAGAGTTTGACTTCGACGAAGATCTCGTCGCCGTAGCCGTCGAGGGCGTCGAGGGCGATCAGGGTGAAGCGGTCCTGGGAGATCTCCTCCTGGTCGACGGTCTCCAGCTCGATCTCGGCGGTGGCGGCGACGGCGCCGCGGACCAGGGGGCGGCCCCAGATCAGGGTGACGGCGCCGGCGCGGCCGTTCTCCCCCCGCCAGCGGCCGATCACGTCGTCGTTGAGGTCGATCCGCCAGTCCTCGTTGTCCTCGGCGAGGATGTCGGTGAAGTCGGCCTTGGCCTGGAAGTCGGAGGGGTCGCCGCCGGGCGGCTGCACGTAGGAGACGTGGCCGAACAGCTCCAGCTTGCCCTCCTCGCTGGTGGTGTGGGCGGAGCAGGGGACCCAGATCCGCCCGCCCCAGGCACGCTCCGGGAACCAGTCGATCGCCTCCGGCAGCGCCGCTCCCTTGGGTAGGTCCCCGACCTTCGCCAGCGCCTCGCCGAAGGCGGTCGCCAGACGCTCGGCGAAGCGCCCGTGCGGAATCCCCTCCTGGGTCGTGTCGGCGATGAAGCGGGGGATCGGTCGCGGGTTCGGCGTCACGCCCTGACCCTAGCGGGGGAGAGTTTCGGTTCGCCGGCGACTTGGGAGCGGGTGCTGCAAGAGTCGTCCACCGAGTTGGTAATGCCAAAGGTATATCCTCTGGATATGGCGAAGGTGATGATCTCGATCCCCGACTCCCTGCTGGAGATGCTCGACGCCGAGGCCGAGCGCCGCGGGACCACTCGCAGCGGCCTGCTCCAGGGCGCGGCCCGTCGGGAGCTCGCCGTGCTGCGCCGGCCCCGCGAGGCACTGATGGCCGAGCTCGATGAACTGAGCGGGGCCTGGGACGGTCCACTAGACGCCGTGGCCATGATCCGGGCCGACCGGCAGCGCGACGCGTGAGCCCTTCTGTCCCAGCCGGCGCCTGGGTAGTGGACGCAAGCGTTGCCGCGAAGTGGTTCCTGCCGGTCGATCGTGAGCCCGACGGCAAACTGGCGCGGGCGGCGATCGGAAAACTGCAGATGCGGACGACGAGCCTTGCGCTGTACGAGGTCGGGAACGTCCTCGCCCGCGATCCGCAGTGGGGCGTCGAGCGGGTGGCGGCGGCACTGGGGCTCCTTTGGGAGATCTGTGGCGATCCCCTCGATCTCACCGCCGAGGACTGGGGCGCAACCGCCCGGCTCACCATCGATCACGGCCTCACCTTCTACGACGCCTCCTATGCGGCGATCGCGCATCGCATGGGCCGCCGAGTCCTTTCGGCAGACGACGATCTTCTGGCTCCCGGCCTCGCCGTCGATCTGCAGACCGCCTTGGCCTAGTCCGGCGGGGCGGATTCAGGCCGGAAGGACCTCGCGCAGGTCGGCGGCGGCGCGCTCGGGGGGATAGATGTTGATGTCGACGCCGGTGCCGAGCTCGAAGCCGGCCTTGATCGTCAGCCGCGGGGCGATGTCGACGTGCCAGCCGAACTGCTCGGCCCCTTGGGGGGCGGTGCGGACCCAGAGGTTGAGCTCCGGCGGTCCTTCGAAGCGGGCGGCGAGGACGCGCATCGCGGTCCGGATCATCGCCGCGCCGCCCTCGTCCTCGGCGAAGCTGCCCGCTTCCCGCCGCGGGATCACCCGCAGCTCGAAGGGCGAGCGCGAGGCCCAGGGGCAGATCAGCGCCGCCTCGTCGTCGATCGCCACCAGGCGCTCGGACCGCCGCACCTCCTCGACCAGGATGTCGCCGAGCAGGCCGCTGCCGGCGGTGCGTTCGGCGTAGGCGCCGGCCCGCTCGCGCTCGCGGGCGATCGCGGCGGGAACGAAGGGCAGCGCGTAGAGCTGGGCGTGAGAGTGCTCGAGCGAGGCGCCGGCGCCGCCGCCCTCGTTGACGATCAGCTGCACGTAGGAGGCGTCGGCGTGGGCGCGCATGCGCTCGCGCCAGGTGGCGATCGCCGCCGCGAACCGCTCCTCGTCCAGCTCGCCCATCGCGGTCACGTGCTGGGGCGCGTTGATCAGCACCTCGTGGGCCCCGTTCGCCGGCCGCGCCGAGAAGAGGTCCGGTTCGCCCGCCTTGCGCGAGGCCAGCAGCGGGTCGCCGCTGCTGGCGAAGGCACCCGCTTCGGCCCCGGTGGCACCGCTCGCCTGGGCGACCGCGCCCCCGTCGCTGCCGTTGGAGGAGTCGCCGCCGGGCTCGCCCAGCGCCGGGTAGAGGTTCGGCACCACCCGCGTCTTCCAGCCGGGGCTGTCGGCCGGCCCGCCGCCCGGCCGCAGCGCGTACAGCTCCGGCGGCGTGCGGTCCTCGCGCCCCTCGCAGAAGGGGCAGCTGTCCGGCCCCTTCGGCGCGCTCGCCCGGGCCGAGAAGTTGTCCGGGCGCGCGGCGCGCCCGGGGGCGAGGATCGTCCTCAGCCCGCTCAGCTGGTCGATGCGTATCTCGGGAGAGCTCAGGAGCGCGAGGGGGGGAGGTCGGCGCCGGGCTCGGGCTCGTCCGCCGGCGGTGGTGGGGGTGGGGTCGGCGTCTGCGGCGGCCGCGGCGTCCCTTTGGCGCGCTCCGCCGAGCCCTTTCCGATGAACGGCTCGAGCACGTCCATCGGCAGCGGGAAGACCACGGTGGTGTTCTGGTTGCTGCCGATTTCCAGCAGCGTCTGCAGGTAGCGCAGCTGCAGCGAGGCCGGGTTGGTGCTGATGATGTCGGCCGCGTCGGTGAGCTTCTGGGCGGCCTGGAACTCGCCCTCGGAGTTGATGATCTTGGCCCGCCGCTCGCGCTCGGCCTCGGCCTGGCGCGCCATCGCCCGCTGCATCTGCTCGGGGATCTCGACGTCCTTGATCTCGACCGCGGTCACCTTCACGCCCCAGGGCTCGGTCGATTCGTCGATGATCTTCTGCAGCTCTTCGTTGAGCCGCTCGCGGTCGGCCAGCAGCTGGTCGAGTTCGGCCTTGCCGAGCACCGAGCGCAGCGCCGTCTGCGAGATCTGCGAGGTGGCGAGCAGGTAGTTCTCGACCTCGACCACGGCCCGGTTCTGGTCGACCACGCGGAAGTAGGCGACCGCGTTGACGCGGCAGGGGACGTTGTCGCGGGTGATCACCTCCTGCGGCGGCACGTTCAGCGTCACCGTCCGCAGATCGACCTTGACCATGCGGTCGACCAGCGGGATCAGCAGGATCAGGCCCGGCCCCTTGGTTGCGATCAGGCGACCGAGGCGGAAGATGACGCCGCGCTCGTACTCGCGCAGCACCTTCACCGACAGGCCGACCGCGATCAGCGCGAAGAAGGCGAGGACGACGATCACACCGAGCACGACTTCCATCAGCTGCCTCCTTCGTTCGTCTGCGCGGTCTGCGGCTGCGAGCGCACCACCAAAGTCAGTCCGTCAACCGCCTCGACGGTGACTCTATCCCCCAGCCGCGCCGGGCTCGAACCAGCGGCCAGCCGCGCCGCCCAGAGCGTGCCCTCGAGCCAGACCTTGCCCTCGGGGTCGATCGCCGAGCGAGCCTCGGCGCCGGCGCCGATCAGCTCCTCGGTCCCGGTTCGCACCGGCTGATCGCGGTGGGCCGCGATCACTTTGCGGGCGACGAAGTAGAAGGTGACGCCGGAGAGGATCCCGAGCGTGATCAGGCCCGGGCCGGCGATGTCGGCGGCGCTCGAGTCGGAGCCGAGCGCGACGATGCCGCCGGCGACCAGCCCCGCGGCCCCAACTGCCGCCAGCAGGCCGCCGGTCGGCAGCAGCAGCTCGGCCACCAGCAGGGCGAAGCCGATCAGGGCGATGACGACGAAGGCTTCCATCGCTCGATTATCCGCCTTCCAGCGCGTAGCGGCGCACATCCGCTTCCAGTTCGGAGTCGTGCGCGTAGGGACCCTGCTTGAGGTAGACGAGCTCACCTTTGCGGTCGTAGAAGGCGGTGTCGGGGAGGCCGAGCGAGGCGCCGAGCGAGTCGGCGATCTCCTCGTCGGGGTCGCTGTAGCTGGGGTAGGGGACCGGCTCCTCGCGCAGGAAGGTCCTGGCCGCGTCGGTGGAGTCCTGCGAGTCGATGCCGAGGAAGGCGACCCGTTTGCCGTAGCGGGCGGAGAGCTTCTGCAGGACCGGGAACTCGAAGCGGCAGGGGCCGCACCAGGAGGCCCAGACGTTGGCGACCACCGGGTAGCCGCGCAGCGCCGCGATCCGCCGCTCGTAGGCATCGGTGCCGCCGGCCAGCAGCTCGTTGGCCTGGGCGTAGAGGGCCGCCAGCGGCGCCGGCGCCCCGGCCAGGGCGCGCTCGTAGTCGGGCGGCTTGCCGCCGATCTCACCGCTGTCGGAGGAGCCGCAGCCGCCGGCCGTCACCCCCGCCAACAGCAGCGCCAGCAGGGCTGCCGACAGTGTTAGTCCCTTCATCATCCGTTCCGTGAGTACAATACGTACGTTCGGTTCGCCGTATGCGAGCCGCTGAGATCTCCGGGGGAAAGGGTTACGGACTCCCGGCAGTCCTCGTTCACCTTTGCTCCGGCCGGCAGTTCTCTGCGCGGCAGGGGCGGAATTCCAGAAGCCTTCTATGGCCAAGACCAGCGACGTTGCCGCGATAGCGGCAGTTCCTTCAAGCGCCGATATCGAGCGCGCGGCGGAGTTTGCCCGCGAGCCGTTCCTCCTGGACGGCGAGGGACCCGACGCGCTCGCCCCCGGCACCGCGCGCCGCCGCGCCCTCGAGGCCGCCCTGGGTGAGCTCGACGCCGGCGCCGAGTACCCCTCGATCGAGTGGCGGCGGGACTTCTCGCTGCTGCTCGGGCTGGAGCGCTTCCTCGCCGACGAACCGCCGAAGCTGCGCGACGGCGCCGAACTGAACCCGCACCAGGTCGACGCGCTCTCCGGCACCCTGGCCGAGCTGATGGCCCAGCAGCAGGTGATCACCGACGACGAGCGCCGCAACGGCGACCTCGCGGCGGCCGAGGAACTCGACGACGAGGCCGAGGTGGAGGACATCGCCGAGGAGGCCCCCGAGGCGAGCGCCAACGGCGCCGATCCCGACGCCGAAGAGGCCGAAGGCGAGGAAGGCGACGAGGACGGCGACGAGGACGAGGAGAGCGACGAGGACGAAGAGGAGGACGGCGACGAGGAGGAGCTGCCGGAGGAGGACGAGGAGCTCGCCGCCGACGAGGAGCCGCAGGACTGGGTGGAAGCTCCGGCCGACGAGGACGAGGAGGTGGTCGAGGAGGCCCCCGAGGACCCCGGCGCCGCCCGCCGCTTCTGGTTCGAGCACGCGACCGGCGCCGGCAAGACGGTGGCCGCGGTCGGCTTCATCGAGGCGACCAAGACCGGCGGCGTCCTCATCCTCACCCACCGTCGCAACCTGGTCGACCAGTTCATCGGCGAGATCTCCGACCGTGGATACAAGGAGCGTCTGCGGCCGCCGCTGATGGACGGGCGCGACGACCCCGACGGTCCGGTCACGGTCGAGACCTACCAGTGGTTCGTCCGCAACCACAAGAAAGTCTCCGACGCCTACTCGGTCGTCATCTGCGACGAGGCGCACACCGCGCTGGGCGAGAAAACCAGCGCCTGCATCCGCGCCTGGGACGGCCCCGTCTTCATCGGCATGACCGCGACCGGGGCCTTGATCGCCCGTCACGTCGCCGACCTCTTCCCGACCCAGACCTCGCGCTTCGACCTCGCCCAGGCTGCCCGCCGCGGCGTCATCTCGCCGCTGCGCTGCCTGCGGATCCCGCCCGGCCCCGGCGTGCGCACGATCGCCAAGGTGCCGCTGCGCAAAGGCGAGGTCGACCAGGACTTCGACCAGGAGGAGCTGGCGGCGCTGCTCGACCAGGAGCCCTTCAACGTAGCCATCGCCGACCTCTACCGCTCGCGCTTCCGCAAAGTCCCGGGCGTCCTCTACACGGCCGGCGTCCAGCACGCCAAGAACGTCGCCAAAGCCTTCCGCAACGCCGGCATCAACGCCCAGGCGGTCTCCGGCGAGACGCCGAAGCGCGAGCTGGCCGAGATCCTCGCCGGCTTCGAGCGCGGCACCGTCGACGTCCTCTGCAACGCGATGCTGCTGGCCGAGGGCTGGAACAGCCCGCGGGCGACGATCTGCATGCACCTGGCGCCGACCGCCTCGCGGCGGATCTACCAGCAGCGGGTCGGCCGCGTCACCCGGCGGGCGCCCGGCAAGGAGGCCGGCCTGGTGATCGACTTCGTGCACCCGGCGACGACCCACGACGAGACGATCGTCACCCTGCACAGCCTGCTCGACCGCGACGTCTACCGCGGCGGCGCGATCGTCGTCGGCCCGGTGCGGCGCGGGCGCGGTCGCAAGGTCCGGGTCGAGCGCCGCATCGTCCCCGTCTCCGACGTCGAGGAGAAGCGGATGGAGGTGCTGGAACGGGAGATCTGGCGGATCGCGGTCGAGAACCTCGACTACCCCGAGCAGCACGCCTGGGCGGCGCTGGCCGGGGCCCGGGTCAACACCCAGGGCTG
The DNA here is from genome assembly GCA_963719435.1 of uncultured Solirubrobacterales bacterium. Lineage (GTDB taxonomy): Bacteria > Actinomycetota > Thermoleophilia > Solirubrobacterales > 70-9 > VAYN01. The sequence goes on from OY970384.1 coordinate 406,824, forward strand.
GCGGCGGGCGCGGGCGATGCTGCAGAACGACCAGACCAAGGAGCTGCGCCGCCGCTTCCTGCTGACCTGCGTGCAGCGCAACCGCAACGCGCAGCTGCGGCTGAAAGCGCTGGGGGAGATCGCCGACCTCAGCGACCCCGACGCCTTCGACGACGCGATCGACATCGTCGGCACCTGGAGCCGCGAGGACAAACGGGCGGGGACGAAGACTTTGCTGCAGGCGCTGATCGACAAACGGATCGGCCGCCGGGACCAGGCGCAGGCCTGGGTCTGGCGGCTCGCCTCCTACACCCGCGAACTGCACGAGGAGTACGCGGTGCAGCGCTGGCCGGAGACGAAGCGCCTGCTGGGTCTGCTGGTCAACTCCTCGGGGCGGGCGCACGGGCGCAATGCGCGCCGGCTCGTCCACGCCGTCCGCAAACAGGACCGCCGCCTGGCGGTGTCGCTGCTGGCGGCCTCGGTCGCGCACACGCCGGAGGGCGAGGAGGTGCTGCGCGGGGCGCGGATGCGGCTGGCGCGGAAACCCTCCGGAGTCGCCCGCGAGCTGCTGCGCAACTTCCCCAAAGGCGGCAAGCGCCGGCGCAAGAAACGCAGCAAGCGCAAAGGCGGCGGCGGGCAGAACGGCGAGGCCGCGCCGGCCGGGGCGCAGGGAGCCGAGGCTCGGGGCAACGGGGCCGAGGAGAGCAAGGCGAAAGCCGGGAACGGCGACGCCAAACGCCGCCCCCGCAAAGGCAGGAGCCGCGCCAAAAAAGCGAAGCGCCCCGAGGCCGGCTCAGAGCCGCAGGTGGACCTCGCCGGCACCGAGGGCGACACGGTCGCCGTCGGTGGTGCGGACGAGTAGGTAGCCGCGCTCGTCGACTCCGTCGGCGACCCCGGAGCCACCGTCCCAGGAGATCTCCCGCCCGCGCAGCGCGTCGCGCTGGCGCCAGGCGGCCAGCACGTCTTTGGGCTCCGCCTCGACCCAGCGCGACAGCTGGTGGCTCAATGCCTCGGTGGCGGTGGAGAGGATCGGGGGGACACTCGGCGGAGCGACAGCGGGGAGGCTCCGGCGAGTGTCCCCCCGATCCTCTCCTCTCGGACCGAAGAGTGAGGTCGCCTTGTCGCGGAGGTCGGGGGGGAACTCGCCGGGAGCGATCGTGAGGTTGAGGCCGACGCCGATCACCGCCCAGCCGTCCTGGGGGCGGGCTTCTATTAGGACGCCGGCGAGCTTGCGTTCGTCGAGCCAGACGTCGTTCGGCCACTTGACGGCGCAGCGCAGGTTCGCGTCGCCATCGGAGAGCTCGGCTACGAGCTCCTCAGCGGCATCGCAGACCGCGAGGGGGACCGCCAGCGGCAGCATCAGGTGGCGCTCGTCGAGCGGGCGCACGATCGCCGAGTAGAGCAGGGCCTTGCCCGGAGGCGCGGTCCAGGCCCGACCCTGGCGCCCCCGTCCCGCGGTCTGCTCGTCGGCGGTGACCACGGTCCCGTGCGCAGCCCCCTCGGCAGCCAGCTCACGTGCGCGGGTGTTGGTCGAGTCCAGGCGCTCGTGATGCTCGTGCGGCTCGCCGAAGGTCATAGATCGACGCTCCGTTTGTCCTTTGTCACCCTGTGGGTGACCAAAGTCAAGAGGAGCCGCCGGATCTTCACCTCGCGGCGTCCTCCAGCAGGGCTTGGATCAGGCCCTCTACGTCGTGGCGCTCGGCTTCGACGTCGACCTCGAGGCCGGCGGCGCGGGCGGTCTCGCTGGTGACGGGGCCGATCGAGACGACGCGGGCCCCGGCCGGGAAGCGGTCGCCGAGGGCCGCGGTCAGGTTGGTCACGGTCGAGGAGGAGGTGAAGGTGACGTAGTCGGCGGCCTGGGCGGCCTCGACCGCCTCCGCGTCGGGCTGCTCGCGCACGGTCTCGTAGAGGGCGACGACGTCGACCTCGGCGCCGCGCTCGCGCAGGGCGTCGGGGAGGACTTCGCGCGCCTCCGCGGCGCGGGCGACGAGCACGCGCTTGCCCTCGACCTCGACCCCGGCCAGCGCCTCGACCAGCGCCTCGGCGACGAAGCGCTCGGGGACGACGTCGGCGGCGATTCCGTGGCGGGCGAGGGCGCGCCGGGTCCTGGGCCCGATCGCGGCGACGGTGGAGCCGGCGAGGGCTCGAGCGTCGAGGCCGGCGGTCGTCTCCGTCGCGCCGGGCTCGGCTGCCGCTCCACCAGCCGCGAGCGCCTCGAACAGCAGCTCCGCCCCGTTCGGGCTGGTGACGCAGATCAGCGTGTACTCGCCGATCGAGGCGACCGCGCGCCGCACCTCGTCGCTCTCGATCCGCGGCTCGATCCGGATCGCCGGCAGCTCGACCACCTCGGCACCGAGGTCGCGCAGGGTGACGGCGAGGCCGCTGGCCTGGGCGCGGGCGCGGGTGACGACGACGCGGCGGCCGTGCAGGGGACGGCGCTCGAGCCAGGCCAGGTCCTCGCGGCGGGCGGCGACGGCGCCGACGACGATCAGGGCTGGGGCCCTGACGCTCTCGCGCTCGACCGCGTCGGCGATCGTCCCCAGGGTGGCGACCACCGTGCGCTGGCCGGGCCAGGTGCCGCGTTCGATCGCCGCCGCCGGCTCGCCGGCGTCGCGGCCGCCGGCGATCAGCGCCGCGGCGTTCTCGCCCAGGCGTTTGACCCCCATGTAGAAGACGAGGGTGCCGGGGAAGCGGGCGAGCGCGTCCCAGTCGAGCGCCGACTCGTCCTTCTCCGGGTCCTCGTGGCCGGTGACGAAGGCGACCGCGGAGGCGTCGTCGCGGTGGGTGACCGGGATGCCGGCGTAGGCGGTGGCGGCGACGCCGGCGGTGACGCCGGGGACGACCTCGAACCCGACCCCGGCCGCGCGCAGCGCTTCGCCCTCCTCGCCGCCGCGGCCGAAGACGAAGGGGTCGCCGCCCTTGAGCCGGACCACGCTCCTGCCCGCCCGCGCCGCCTCGATCAGCCGCGCGCCGATCTCCGCCTGCGGCACCGAGGGCACGCCGGGCTGCTTGCCGACGTAGACCAGCTCGGCGTCGTCGCGCGCTCCAGTGAGCGCCCCGGGCGGGATCAGGCGGTCGTAGAAGACGGCGTCGGCGCTTGCGATCAACTCCAGCGAGCGCGCCGTCATCAGCCCCGGATCGCCGGGCCCGGCGCCGACCAGGTAGACGACCCCCGCCCGGGCGCTCACCGCGGTGGTCCTTTTCCCCGCATGGCGGGGATTTCGCCCACCGGTCGCATCAGCTGCCGCCGAACTCGTCGGCGCGCTCGAGCAGGTCGCGGGCGCCGGCGCCGAGCAGGCGCTCGGCGAGCTGGACGCCGGCAAGGGCGGGCTCGCCGGCGTCGGCCTCGATCCGGTCGCGCAGCCACTCGCTGCCGTCGGGGAGGCCGACGAAGGCATCGACGCCGAGGCTCCCGCCCTCGACCCGGGCGAAGACGCCGACCGGGGTCGTGCAGCTGGCGTCGAGCAGGCGCACCGCGGCGCGCTCGGCGGTCAGCTCGCGGGCCGCGTCGAGGTCGAAGACCCGCCCGACCTTCGCCGCCGTCTCCTCGTCGCCCGCCCGCACCTGCAGCACCAGCGTTCCCTGGCCGGGGGCCGGGGTCATCGTCTCGAGCGGAAGCCGGAAGCCGATCTCCTCCTCGCGGCCGAGCCGGCGCAGGCCGGCGGCGGCGAGCACGATCGCGTCCAGCTCACCTTCGGCGAGCTTGCGCAGGCGGGTGTCGACGTTGCCGTGCAGCTCCTCGATCCGCAGGTCGGGACGGGCGGCGAGCAGCTGGGCGCGGCGGCGCAGGCTGGCGGTGCCGACCCGGGCTCCCTCGGGCACGTCCGCGAGCGAGCTGCCGGCGCCGATCCAGGCGTCGGCCGGGTCCTCGCGCGGCGGCACCCCGCCGATCTCCAGCCCCGGGTCCATCTCTCCCGGCAGGTCCTTGGCCGAGTGGACGCCGACCTCCGCCTCCCCCGCCAGCAGCGCCCGCTCGACCCCGCGCACGAAGCGCGACTTGTCCCCCGGCTCGCCGTCGGAGGAGGCCTCGACCAGCTCCGCCCCCCCGAGCATCTCCGCCACTTCACCGGCCTGCGTCAGCGCGAGCTTGCTACCGCGAGTGGCGATGCGAATCATCTACCGAAGGTCCGAGGACGCGCTCGGGTTCGTGGATACCCGACCCGGATTTAGGAGCGATCCCGGTAGGGGTGAAGCGTCTTGTACTTTTTCGCGGCTCGCCATCGTCGGTAGCCACAAGCGCGGCTCGAAAAAGTTAAGCGGAACCCCTACCGGGATCGCTCTTCCCACCGCGACCGCTCCTCCGCAACTCGGTCACGGTGCCCTCGCCCGACTCCGCCTCCACCTCGGTCTCGACATCGAGCCCGAACAGCTCGCGCAGGGCGCTGATGAAGAAGTAGGACTCCCCGGAGCAGGCCGAGCGGCGGATCCGCAGGGTCGGCTCGTGCAGGAGGCGGGAGGCGATCGCCCCGGCCATCTTCTCCACCCGCTCGCGGTCGGCGTCGGAGAGGCTCTCCCAGCGGCCCTCGTTCTCGGCCAGCACCCGGCGCACGACCTCGTCGCCGTGCTCGCGCAGGGCGCTGATCGTCGGCACCACCTCCTGCAGGCCGAGCCAGCGCTCGAAGCGGTCCAGCTCGACCTCGATGATCCGTTCCGCTCCCCGCGCCTCGGCCTCGCGGCCGCTGGCGTTGCGTTCGACGATCTGCTGGACGTCGTCGATGTCGTGGACGGAGACGCCGGCGATCTCGCGGCAGGCCGGCTCGATGTCGCGCGGCACGGCGATGTCGATCGCCAGCAGCGGCCGCTCGGGGCGCTGCGCCATCACATGCTCGAGCCCGTCGCGCTCGACGATGTGGTGCGGCGAGTTGGTCGCGGTGACGACGATGTCGGCCTCGACCAGCTGCTCGGGCAGCTCCTCGAAGCGGACGGCGCCGCCGCCGAAGCGCTGCGCGAGACCGATCGCGCGGTCGTAGTGGCGGTTGGCGACGAAGACGGTGCGGACCCCGCGGGTGACCAGGGCGCGGGCGACCAGCTCGGCGGTCTCGCCGGCGCCGACCACCAGCACCCGGCGCTCGGAGAGGTCGCCGAGCGCGCGCCGCGCCAGCTCGACCGCAACCGAGGGAATCGAGACGCCGGTCTCGCTGATCCCGGTCTCCTCGCGGGCGCGGCCGCCGGCGCTGAGGGCGCCGCGGAAGAGGCGGTTGAGGATCGGCCCGGTGGCGCCCTCGACCATCGACAGCTCGTAGGCGCGTTTGACCTGGCCCTGGATCTCGGCCTCGCCGACGATCATCGAGTCGAGCCCGGCCGTCACCCGCAGCAGGTGGCGCGCCGCCTCGGTCGCGCGCAGCGAGTAGAGGTGGCCGAGCAGCTCGGTCGGGCGGATATCGGCCTGGCGGGTGAGGATGCCGAGCGCCGTCGACTCGGCCTCGACCGAGTCGGAGACGATCAGGTAGAGCTCGGTGCGGTTGCAGGTCGAGATCGCCGCCGCCTCGTGGATCCCGGCCGCCGCGGTCAGCTCGTGCAGGGCGCCGACGGCGCGGCCCTCGGTCAGCGAGAGCCGCTCGCGCAGGTCGAGCGGCGCGGTCTTGTGGGAGACGCCGAGCGCCAGCAGCTCTGACATCAGGCACCGACCTCCTGGCGCTGCTCGTCCTGCTTGCGCTGCTCGGCGAAGCCGGCGAGCTCACGCAGCTCGCGCTCGATCCGCTGCAGTTTCGCCGCCATGATCGCCACGTAGACGACGATCAGGACGAGGAAGACGATGTAGGCGCCGGCGACGTACTTGCCGGCCTCGTCGAGCGGCAGCGCCGGGGCGGCGAGCGGCAGCAGGGCGGCGAGCGAGAGCATCAGCTCACCTCCGGGGCGATCCGCGAGGCGGCGCCCGGGGCCGGCGCGTCGAGGGCGCGGCGCAGGCGCTTGACCTGGCCGGAGGCGCTCTTCGCGGTCAGCTCGAACTTGACCAGGGTCACCCAGAGCAGCGCGATCGCCGCCAGGCAGCAGAGGAAGACCAGCATCATCTCGCCCGGCAGGCCGCCGTTGGCGGTGCCGAAGGTGCGCGGGTGGACCAGGCTCTGGGCCATCCGCACCGCCATGAAGTTGAGCGGCACGAAGGCGCCGGCGGTGATGGCGAAGACGGAGGCGTAGCGGGCCTGACGCTCAGGGTCCTCGATCGCGTAGCGGAAGGGGTAGTAGGTCGCGTACATGAGGAAGACGATCAGGAAGCTGACCAGGGTCGGCTCGTCCCAGACCCACCAGTGCCCCCAGGAGGCCTTGGCCCAGATCGCGCCGGTGATCAGCACGGCGACGCCGAAGATCACCGACATGTGGATCGCCACGTAGGAGTAGGCGTCCCACTTGCGGTTGTTCGTGCGCAGGTGGGCGATGGCGAAGACGCCGCCGACGACGAAGCCGATCAGCGCCGTGATCGCCAGCGGCACGTGCAGGTAGAAGATCTTCTGGACGAAGCCCTGGTCGGCGTCGAGCGGGGCGTAGAAGAAGACCAGCGAAAACGACAGGGCGATCATCGCCACGGTGGCGATCGAGAGTGGTCTCAGTCCTTTGCCGTACATGCTTCGCGGGGGCGAGGGTCCTGCCCGGCCGGGTCAGTCCTCGAGGAGGAAGTCGAACACCGCATAGCCGACCAGGCCGAAGATCAGATCGTATAGGCCGAGGACCATCAGCCAGGTGCCGAAGCGCTCGTAACCGGGGCCGCCCAGGGCCAGCAGCGGCTCGGTGGCGCCGGTGGCGGCGATCATCAGCGGCACCACCAGGGGCAGCAGGACGAGCGGCACCAGCAGGTCGCGGGCGCGCGAGTTGACCGCCATCGAGGAGATCAGGGTGCCGGTGACGGCGAGGCCGAGGTCGGCCAGCAGCAGGATCAGCGCCAGCGCCAGCAGCCCGCCGAGGTCCTGGAGGAAGAAGAGGGCGAAGATCGGCACCGCGATCGCCTCCAGCGCCAGCAGGTAGATGACGAGCGCCGCCGCCTTGGCGGCGAAGAGGACACTGCGGTCGATCGGGGCGAGGCGGATCGCGTCGAAGCCGCCCTCCTCGCGCTCGGCGACGAAGAGGCGGTTGATGCCGAGCACGGCGGCGAACAGCAGCGTCGCCCAGAGCACGCCGGCGGCGAGGCTGCCGGAGAGGCTGGTGCGGTCGAGGCCGAAGCGGAAGATCACGAACGTCGTCACGGCGAACAGCGCCATCGCCGGCAGCGACTGCAGGGTGCGCAGCTCCGAGCGCAGGTCCTTGCCGAGGATCGCCGCGAAGGCGGCGCGCGAGGGGGTCATCGGGGCGCCTCCGCGGCGCGGCCGGCGCTCACGAGACCGCCGCCGCCTCGCCGATCCCCAGCCGCAGCACCTGGTCGGCCTCGGGCAGGTGGCGCTCGGGGTCGTGGGTGACGACGACGCGGGTGCTGCCCGCGCCGGGGCCGATCAGGCCCCGCGCCAGCTCCCGTCCCTCGGCGTCGAGGTTGGAATCGGGCTCGTCGAGCAGCAGCAGCGCCGGCTCGTGCAGGACGCAGCGGCAGATCGCCAGCCGCTGCCGCATCCCGGCCGAGAGCTCGGCCACCCGCTCGTCCGCCCGCCGCTCCATCCCGGCGGCGGCCAGCAGGGCGGCGATCCGCGCCTCGGCCGCGGCGCCGGCGATCCCGTGCAGGCGGGCGTGGAAGCGCAGGTTCTCGCGGCCGCTGAGGTCGCGGTAGAGCAGCGGCTCGTGGCCGAGGTAGCCGATCTGGCCGCGCAGCTTCCAGGCCTCGTCCGGCAGCGAGCAGCCGAGCACCACCGCCTCGCCGCCGCTCGGTCGCAGCAGCGTCGCCAGGATCCGCAGCAGCGTCGTCTTGCCGGCGCCGTTGGGACCGAGCACGACCAGCGACTCGCCCGCGGCCACGGTCAGGCCGACGCCGTCCAGCGCCGTCCGTTCGCCGTAGTCGCGGCGCAGGCCGACGAGCCGGATCGCCGGCTCGTCGGGTCGCGTGTGCTCCGGGCCCACGCAGGGATTGTGAAGGTCCGCCGCTCGGCTAGCGGCCCTGGCAGGGTTCGACGAAGTGGCCGCGGACGCCGGTGCCGTCTTTGAACTCCACCTCGATCAGGGCCTGCAGGCGGCCGATCGGGCAGCGGGCGTAGATGTAGCTCAGCTCCTCGCCCCCGAACTTCCATTTGCGGTCGAACCTGAAGTCGAAGCTGGTCACCGAGCCGTTGCCGCCGGCGATGGCGGGGAACTTCGCTTCGGTCCGGAAGCCGTAGACGCCGCGGTGGATGGTTTCGATCCGGACCGGGACCAGATAGGTGGTCGGGGCCGGGATCGTCAGGTGGGCGTGGACGATCAACGAGGGATCGCCCCCGATCCGCGGCCCGTTGAAGAACGTCAGCGGGGTCTGGGCCGGGACCGGCGGCTGTTCGGGGAACTCGATGATCCCGCGCCCGGTTCCGGTGCCGACGATCGCCCCGGGGCACAGCTTCCTCGCCTGCGGGACCGTGGTCGCCGCCAGCTTCGCCTGCGAGCAGGTCGGCAGCCCGCGCGTCTCGAGGTGGCCGAACCTGTCGACTTCGAAGTTCAGCCGCTCGGTCGGCGGGGGCGTCGTCCCGTCTTTCGTGGCGAACCTGCCCGAGCCCCAGAAGACGATCGGCGCGTCCACGTGGCGCGGCAGCGTGTCCGGCGCCGAGCTGAGGTCGAGGTCGACGACGAGGTTGCCGGCCTCCACCCTGCTGTCGTTGCCCTCCGCTGTGTTGGCGATCAGCAGCACGGCCAGGCACCCGAGCAGCGCCATCGCCACCCATCGCTCCCACATCCTCGGTCCGCTCATGATTCCTCCCATCGGCGCTGATATAACGGCTTGGATGCATCAAAACCGACATGGGGTCGCTTGGCAATTGGTCTCGTGGGACCGGTCTTCCAGACCCCGTGGGGGCTGCGGGTGGCGCTGAAGCTGCGGCCGATCTCCTACCTGGTGCTGGGCATGGTCCGCTTCGGCGCCACCTCGGGCTACGCGATCAAGAAGGCGGCCGACGCGGGGACCAGCGCCTTCTGGCCGACCTCGCTGGCGCAGGTCTACCCCGAGCTGGCGCGGCTCGAGGAGGCCGGCCTGCTGAACCGCAGCGACGACTCCCACGGCGCCCGTTCGCGCGCCCGCTACGAGCTGACCGAGAAGGGCGAGCAGGCCCTGCTCGCCTGGCTGCGCTCTCCCCACGAAGCCCCGCTGCAGATGAAGTTCGAGGGGATGCTGCGGATGTTCTTCTCCGATGCGCTCCCGCTCGAGGACAGGGTGGCTCTGCTGAAGACACAGCAGCAGCGTGTGCGGGACCTCAAAGCGCACATGTTCGACGGCGATCTGCGCGGGGCGGCGAAGGCGATCGACGCCGGCGAGATGCTCGCCCCGATTCTGCTCGGCGACTTCGGCGAGGACATGCTCGACTTCATCGACGCGTGGGCGGAGCGGTTGATCGGGCGGTTCGAGGCGCGGCTCGCCGAGCAGCGCGGTTCCGTCTAGGGTGGCGCGGCACTTTTGCCTACCAAGGAGAACTGGATGAAGATGCGGAATTCGTTGGCGCTGCTGGCTGCGGTCGGCGCGCTGTTGGTGCTCGGCGTCCCGGCGGCGGTCTCGGCCGGGTCGGACGTGAAGACGACGGTGACGCTCGGCGCGGCCGGCTACCAGGGCAAGGTCAGCTCCGCCGACCCGAGCTGCGTCGGCAACCGGATCGTCGTCCTCAAGCAGAAGGGCAACGGCGTCCTCAGCCGCGTCACCTCGAAGGCCAACGGCAACTGGAAGGCCGACCTCGATGCGCTCAACGAAAACATCGAGATCCCGGCCATGGTCTACGCCGAAGTCAAGGCCTCGAGCCCCCCGGGACCGACCGCCACCTGCCTCGGCGCCGTCTCGAAGACGGTCGAAATCGCCGGCGGCTGATCGCCCCTACGCTTGTCGCCTTTGTATCGCTATACGGAACAAAGGCGACAAGCGGTCGGTCAGCGGCGCTTCTTCAGCGTGCGCTGGCCGATCTTCAGCAGCGGGCCCATGCCCTCGCGCAGGGCGCGGGTCCGGGTCTCGCCCTTGCCGTAGAGGATCCGGGCCGAGGCCTGGACCGCCTCGCCCAGGGTGCGGTCGTAGGGGTGCCACCAGAAGTCGCGGGTGAGGCCCGGCTCCCAGGCGTTCATCTTGATGTTGACGCACTCGTAGAAGCCGAATTTGGAGTGCGAGCGGCCGAGGCCGGAGTCCTTGACCCCGCCCCAGGCGCACTGGCAGGCACCGTGGCTGAAGGAGTGGTCGTTGATCCAGACCATCCCCGACTCCAGCCGCCGGGCGATCCGCTCGCCCTTCTGGCGGTCCTTGGTCCAGACCGAGGCGCCGAGGCCGAACTCGGAGTCGTTGGCGAGGTCGATCGCCTCCTGCTCGGAGTCGACGACGACGATCGGCAGCACCGGGCCGAAGATCTCCTCGCGCATGATCCGGGTCTCGTGGGTGACCCCGGTCAGCACGGTCGGGGCGACGAACTTGCCCGGCAGGCCGGGGACGTCGACCGGGCCGCCGCAGAGCTTGGTGGCGCCGGTGGCGACCGCGTCCTCGATCAGGTCGACGACGATCTCGTACTGGCCGTCGGAGGTCATCGGGCCGATCTCGGTCTCCCACTCGAGCGGGTCGCCGAGCCGCAGCTTCTCCGCCTCGCGGGCGACCCCGGCGACGAAGCGGTCGGCGACCTCGCGCACGACGTAGACGCGCTCGATCCCGGAGCAGGTCTGGCCGGCGTTGGCGAAGCCGCCCCAGACGGCGCCGGAGACGGCGTTGTCGAGGTCGGCGTCGGCGCAGACGATCATCGGGTCCTTACCGCCGAGCTCCAGCACCGAGCCCTTGAGCTTGGCCGCGCAGACCTCGCCGACCTTGCGCCCGACATCGACCGAACCGGTGAAGAAGACCTTGCCCACGCTCGACTTGGCGAGCGCGTCGCCGACCCGGCCGCCGCCGTGGACGACCCGGACCAGGCCCTCGGGGAAGCCGGCCTTCTCGAAGACCTTGGCGATCCGCTCGCCCAGCAGCGGGGTCAGGCTGGCCGGCTTGAGGACGACGCCGTTGCCGGCCATCAGCGCGATCGCAACCTCGCCGAAGGGGATCGACCAGGGGTAGTTCCAGGGGGCGATGATGCCGACCACGCCGATCGGCTCGTAGGAGAAGTGGCCGCTCTTGGAGAGCGTGAAGGCCTGGGTCATCCGCACCTTCTCGTCGGCGAGGATCTTGGGGCCGGCCTTGGCGCACCAGTGCAGAGCGTCGACGGTCGGCAGCAGCTCCATCGTGTAGGCCTCGGCGCGCGGCTTGCCCTGCTCGCGGACCAGCAGCTCGGCGACCTCGTCGATGTCGTCGAGCAGGGAGTCGGCGGCGCGGCGCATGTAGGCGGCGCGCGTCTTCAGCGGCAGGTCGCCCCAGGCCGGCTGGATCCGGGCGACGTCGTCGACCACGGCCTGGACCTCCTCCGGGGTGATCGTCGGCACCGAGCCGACCAGCTCGCCGGTCGCCGGGTTGAACGACTCCAGGGTCGCGGTGGACAGGGCTGCGGGTTTCAGCTCGGTGGTAGCCATGGCGTCGATTCTAGACTCGTCCCTGGTGAGCGACAGGCTTTTCGACACGGGGGAGGAGCGGCCACACGACGCGGTGCCCGCCGACGCGCCCCTGGCGGTGCGGATGCGGCCGCGCTCGCTGGACGAGCTGGTCGGGCAGGAGCACGTGGTCGGGGAGGGGTCGGCGCTGCGCCAGGCGATCGAATCCGGCAAGCCGCACAGCGCCATCCTCTACGGCCCGCCGGGAGCGGGGAAGACGACGCTGGCGCGGATCGCCGCCGCCGCCGCCGAGGGCGCCTTCGAGGAGGAGTCGGCGGTCAACGCCGGCAAAGCCGAGATCCGCGGCGTGATCGAGCGGGCGCGGGAGCGGCGCAAGGGCTCGGGGCGGCCGACGATCCTCTTCCTCGACGAGATCCACCGCTTCAACAAGGCCCAGCAGGACGCGCTGCTGCCGGCGGTCGAGGAAGGGCTGCTGACCCTGATCGGCGCCACCACCGAGAACCCCTACTTCGAGGTCAACTCGGCCCTGCTCTCGCGCTCCCAGGTCTACGAGCTGCAGCCGCTGGCGCCGGCCCAGGTCGAGGAGCTGCTGCGGCGCGCCCTCGCCGACCCAGAGCGTGGGATCGCCGAACCGCCAGCGGTCGCCGACGACGCCCTGGCGATGCTGGCCGAGCGCAGCGGCGGCGACGCCCGCGTCGCCCTCTCCGCGCTCGAGCGTGCGGCCGAGCGGGCGCAGGGCGGGCCGGTCGACGTCGCCGCGATCGAGGACGCGCTGCAGCGCAAGGCAATCGACTACGACCGCCAGGGGGACCGTCACTACGACTTCGTCTCCGCCTGGATCAAGGCCACCCGCGGCTCCGACGCCGACGCCTCGCTCTATTACCTGGCGGTGATGCTGGAGGGGGGAGAGGACCCGCGCTTCATCGCCCGCCGCATGGTCATCCTCGCCTCCGAGGACGTCGGCAACGCCGACCCGCAGGCGCTGCTGGTCGCCGACGCCGCCGCCCGCGCGGTCGACCGCGTCGGCCTGCCCGAGTGCGCGCTCAACCTCGCCCAGGCCGCCGTCTACCTGGCGCTCGCCCCGAAGTCGAACGCCTCCTACAAGGGCCTCGCCGCCGCCCGGGCCGAGGTCCGCGCCAACGGCGCCCAGACCCCGCCCGACTACCTGCGCGACGCTCACTACCCCGGCGCCGAGAAGCTCGGCCGCGGCCAGGGCTACCGCTACGCGCACGACCAGCCGGGCGGCGTCAGCGACCAGCCGCTGCTGCCGGAGGGCCTGCGGGGCCGGCGCTTCTACGCGCCGACCGACCGCGGCTTCGAGGCCGAGCTGGGCCGGCGCCTGGCCGAGCTGCGGATGAGATTCGGACAGGACAGGTGACGGGCGCAACTTCCCCTCGCCCCAGGGGTTTATTAGTCGGCTTTCCAAGCTAGAGCCAGGGAGAGCCGACACACCGGCCGGAGGCCTGGACTGGGGGTCTCCGGCCGGGACTTACACAGGGGGGAGAGGGCGTCGAGTCGACTGGGCTCGGCGCCCTTCTGTGTTCCCGCGGGTCGTCTATCGCGGTGGCCTATCGTTGGGGCATGGCTTCGAACGCTCGCCCCGATCGCCTCCGCCTCGGCGGCATGGCTCTGCGCAACGGCCTGCTGATCCACGGGCCGACCCACTGGGCGGCGGCGGTGCGCGACGGCGACGGCGCGATCCGAGCCGCCTCCGCGCGCAAGCCTCAGCTGGCCCCCGGGCTGGTGGCGAAAGCCCCTGGGCTGCGCGGCCCGCTGAAACTGGCCGAGGCGATGGCGGTGCTGCCGCTGGCGCGACGGCGGTTGCCGGCGATGCGGCTGCCGTTCGAGAACTGGCGGGTGATCGGCGCCGCTGCGGCGACGATCGCCCTCACCGGCCTGCTGCGCCGGCGCGGCCCGGCGACGCCGCTGCGCGAGGGCCTCTCCCAGGCGATCGGCGCCGTCCCCGCGGTGGTGGCGCTGCTCGACCGCGACCTCGCCGCCTACCACGGGGTCGAGCACAAGGCGATCGCCGCCTACGAGCAGGGCATCGAGGACGTCGCCTCGGTGCCGAAGGAGCACGACCGCTGCGGCTCCAACCTGATCGTGCCGATGATGCTGCTCTCGGCCGGCGGCACGGTGCTGCTGGAGCGGCTGGTCGAGCACCCGGGCGGCGCCGCCCGCGCCGGGGTCGGCCTCGGCGGCGCCTCGATCGCGGTCGAGATGTTCGCCTGGAGCGACCGCCACCACGGCGCCCCGCTGGCCGAGGCCTTCCACACCCCCGGCCGCGAGATCCAGCGCCACTGGGCGACCAAGGAGCCGACCCCGGAGCAGCTCGAGGTCGGGCTGGCGGCGATGGCGGAGATCCTCCGGGTCGAGCAGGGCGAGGGCGGGTCCGGGCCGGCGGACGGCGAAGACGCGCTGCCTCCCGCCGCATAGACTGGCCGCCGTGTTCGGAAGGATCGACCACATAGGCGTCGCCGTCGAGGACCTCGACGCCGCGATCGCGCTCTACGAGCAGAGCTTCGAGATGACCCTGGCGCACCGCGAGACGGTCGAGGACCAGGGGGTCGAGGCGGTGCTGCTGGACGTCGGCGAGGGTCACGTCGAGCTGCTGGCCCCGCTCGGCCCCGACACCGCCGTCGGCAAGTTCCTCGCCAAGAAGGGCAAGGGCCTGCACCACGTCGCCTACGCGGTCGACGACATCGACGCCACCCTCGAGCGCCTCGCCGCCGCCGGGATCGAGCTGATCGACGCCAAGCCGCGGGTCGGCATCCGCGAGAGCCGCGTCGCCTTCCTTCACCCCCGCTCCACCGGCGGGGTTCTGACCGAGATCGTCGAACCAGCGGGAGGGCACTGATGGCCGAGGCACAACGAGTCGAGATCGGTTTCGAGGGCGGCCAGGTCATTTCCGCCCGCCTCGCCGACGACGACCTCAAGGATCTGCGCAAGCAGCTGGAGAAGGGCGGCTGGCACGACCTCCACACCGAGGACGGCGTCATCTCCCTCTACCTCGGCAAGGTCGCCTTCATCCGCATCGCCTCCAACGAGCATCGCGTCGGCTTCGGCAACTGAAGAGCATCCGCTGGGCCGCACCTGGGTGGTCGCGGAGCCGATGGAACGGGCCTTCCACGCGCTCGTCGACGACGGCCGGGTGTGGCTGGTCGATCCGCTCGACCTGCCGGAGCTGGATGCGGTCGAGGAGCTCGGCAGGCCCGCCGGCGTCCTGCAGCTGCTCGACCGACATAACCGCGACTGCGCCGAGATCGCGGCGCGCCTGGACGTGCCCCATCTGAATCTCCCGGACGCGGTGCCCGACTCGCCGTTTGAGGCGATCCCGGTGCTGCGGGTGCCGGGCTGGAAGGAGACGGCGCTGTGGTGGCCGCAGCGCGAGGCGCTGATCGTGGCGGAGGCGCTGGCGGGCAACCCGATGCACACCGGTGGCGAGCAGGCGGTCGGCATCCACTTCCTCCTGCGGGCCTGGCCCCCAGGGGCGCTGCGCGGGTACCGCCCACGGCATCTCCTACTCGGCCACGGCCACGCGCTGCACGGCCCGGACGCGGCCGCCGGGGTCGAGACCGCCTACGCGCGTTCGCGTCGTGACCTGCCGCGGGTGCTGCTGAAGCTGCCCGGCTCGGTGCGCGGCTGACTCAGTAGCGCGGCGGCTCGCGCACTTCGCGGCGTTCTTCGACCGCGGGCACCTCGTCGGCGCGGGCGCGGCGGGACCAGATCACCTCTTGCAGGAAGCCGAGGATGAGGCCGGCGGCGCCGGCGATCATCAGGATCAGCCCGACGGTGTCGATGCTGACGCCCTGGACGTGGAGGTTGGTGGCGAACTTGAGGATCGCGCCAACCGCGATTAGGAAGATGCTTGCGCCGATGGTCATTGGGCCTTGGTACCCCGCCCGGTCGGAGGCAAACGAGGCCTCGCCGGGGATTCCGTGGCTCTAAGCCGAAAGCGCGGTCCAGAGGCGGGTCTCGGCCGCGGCCACGCGCTTGGCGGAGCCGTCGACCTCGCCCCAGAGCGCGGCGGTCGGCTCGTCGCTCTCGCTCGCGGCTTTGAACGCCTCGGCCAGCTCGGTCCAGCGCGCCGCCGCGGCGGCGGCCAACGGCGCCTCCTCGCGCCCCGCCTCCGCGAGGAAGCGCGAGTACATGAGCCTGAAGGCGCCGCCGCCGGTCCCGCGGCGCTCGATCACCTGGTAGGCGAAGCGGGCGCACCACTGCCAGTCGGGGGCGGTCTCGGGCCAGGCGCCGGCCTCGGCGGCGAGGCGCTCGACCGCGGGCAGGCCGCCGAACTCGCCGAAGGTCGGTTCCAGCATCTCCTTCGCCGCCTGCGCGATCGCGGCCGGGATCGCCGCTTCCAGCCGCTCGCGGTCGACGGTCTCGGCGACGGTGAACATGTGGCCTTCCAGCGGGTAGGCGGGGTGGCCGCTGTGGCGGGCCTTGGCCAGGTTCTCGAGCCGGGTCGTCTGCAGCTGCTCGAAGCCGGTGTCGGAGAGCTGGGCGACCTCGTCGTCGTAGCCGGCCAGGACCACGGCGTGGCCGGGGAAGTGGGCCGAGTTGCCGTAGTGATCGAGGTGGTAGATGTCGGTCAGCAGCAGCGCCGGGTTGCCGGCGTCGACCTCGGCCCGGGCCGCCTCCCAGGCGTCGTCGTCGCCCTCGCCCGGGGCGAAGGTGCGCAGCTCCAGCGCCGCCCCGGTGAGGTCGCGGAAGCTCTCCTCTAGCCGCGCCGTGCGGCCGTTGAACCAGCGGCTGGGCGAGGCGTCGTCGAGGGTCAGGTAGTAGAAGCTGGCGCCGGCGCCGAGCCCGAAGGCCATCTCCTCGCTGAGCTCGATCCCGTGGAAGCCGAGCAGGTTGCGCAGGGCGGTCGAGCCGCAGTGGTGGCCGGGGGTGTGGACATAGCCGGGGACGGTGGGCATGGGGGAATACTGACGGGCGCGGCGCCAGGGGCCTGGCGGGAATCTGACATTCTCCGCCGCCGATGGAGAACGCCGCCGCCCCGACCGAGAACGCCGACCTCCGGCTGCTGCGCTGGATGCGCACCCACGGCCACTCGCCGGGGATCGAGTCCGCCGCCAGGGCCCTGGGCAAGGCGGGCAACAACGCCGCCGTCTGGGTCGTGCTCGGCGTCGTCCTGGCGCTGATCGACTGGGAACGGCACGAGGCCTGGCTGATCTGCGCCGTGCTCGGCCCGGTGGCGATCGTCCTCAACTACGGGATCAAGCTGGCGGTCAAGCGGCCGCGGCCGGTGCTCGAGGGCCTGCCGCCGCTCGGCGGCGCCCCCAGCTCGCTCAGCTTCCCCTCCGCCCACGCGCTCTCCTCCTTCGCGGTGGCGACGGCGATGGTCCGGGTCGACCCGGCGATGGCGGGCGCCCTCGTCGTCGCCCTGGCGATCTCGCTCGGCCGCCCCTACCTGGGGATGCATTACCCGTCCGACGTCCTCGCCGGCGCCTTCCTCGGCATCCTGCTGGGCCTGATCGTGCCGCTCTCGATATGAGCGGGTGCGCGTCATGAAGGTCGGGATCGTCGGGCTGCCGAACGCCGGCAAGTCGACCCTCTTCAACGCCCTGACCAAGGGCGGCGCCCAGACCGGCGACTACCCGTTCACGACGATCGAGCCCAACGTGGCGATCGCCGAGGTGCCGGACGAGCGCCTGCAGAAGGTCGCGGCAACGGTGCGCAGCTCCGAGCTGCAGCCGGCGACGATCTCCTTCCACGACATCGCCGGCCTGGTCAAGGGCGCCTCCGAAGGTGAGGGGCTCGGCAACCAGTTCCTCGCCTCGATCCGCGAGACCGACGCGATCTGCCACGTCGTCCGCTGCCACGAGGACTCCGGCGTGCCGCACCCCGACGGCCGCGTCGACCCGCTGGCCGACATCGAGACGATCGAGACCGAGCTGGTCCTTGCCGACTACGACCAGGTCGAGCGCCGGCTCGGGCGGGTCGGCAAGCAGGCGAAGTCGGGCGACGCCGAGGCGATCGCCGAGCACGGCTGGCTGCAGGCGGTGCACGAGGCGCTCGCCGCCGGCCGCCCGGCGCGCTCGGTCCCGGCCCCCGACGCCGCTCCCGACGCGGCGGTCAACCTCGGCGCGCTGACGACCAAGCCGATCCTCTACGTCGCCAACGTCGACGAGGGCGATGGCGAGCCGCCGGAAGCGGTCGCCTCCCACGCCGCCGCGGTCGGCGCTGGCGTGGTCGCGGTCAGCGCCCGGATCGAGGGCGAGCTGGCCGAGCTCGACCCGGCCGAAGCGGAGGAGATGCGCGAGTCCTACGGGGTCGAGGGCTCCGGCCTGGCGCGTCTGGTCCGCGCCGCCTACGAGCTGCTCGACCTGATCGTCTTCTTCACCGCCGGCGAGGACAAGGAGGCGGTGGCGCGGCCGCTGCACCGCGGCGCCACCGCGCTCGAAGCCGCCGGCACGATCCACACCGAGATCATGGAGGCGTTCGTCAAAGCCGAGGTGGTCGGCTGGGAGCAACTGGTCGAGTGCGGCGGCTACGCGGGAGCCCGCGACAAGGGGCAGCTGCGGATCGAGGGCCGCGACTACGTCGTCGAGGACGGCGACGTCATAACCATCAAGGTCTGAGGGCGACTTCTGGTCGGCCGGCGTCTCTAACGCTTTTCGGGATTCACGTTAGGGATGGCGTTTGTCTCTAACGTTTTCGGCTCCGAGCGTTAGAGACGATTGCCGGACCCACTCAGTAGCTGCAGTCGCGGGCGCCGCTGACGTACTGCAGCGGGCCGATCTTCTGCGGCGTTTCGCCGGGGTGCCCCTGGGCCGCGCCTTCGACCACGCCGTTGGTGGCGACGCGCCATTCGAAGGCGGTCAGTTCGCTGTACCAGGAGACGACCTCCTGGAAGATCCAGGAGCCGTCCGCTTCGATGCGCGCGTTCTGGATGCCGTATTCGCCGACGCTCTTGACGTCGGAACCGGAGGTCGGTCGCAGCAGGCACTTGTAGAAGGTGTTGTCGGCGGTGTGGCTGTAGCGGTCCTCGAAGCCGCCGCAGCTGGGCCAGCCGACGGGGCAGTCGGTGAAGCGCGAGTTGAGCAGGTACTTCTGCAGGAACGGTTTCGCCGCCTCGCCCTCGAGCGTCGTCCCCGGCGCTTCGAAGAGGCCGGCGGCCGGCGGCGGCGCGGCCGGAGTGTCGTTGCCGGGCTGCGGCACCGGTTTCGGCTTGCCTTTGCCTTTCGCTTTGGCTTTGCCGCAGACCTTCACTTTCTTCCCATGCTTGGTGACGGTCTTCAGCTTGTAGCCCCGCTTGCACTTCTTGCCTTTCGTGCTCGCGGTCGCGCCGGGCGCATCCCCGGAGGCGAGAGCCGCCGGCGCCCCGAGCAGGGCGAGCGCGCAGGTGGCGAGGAGCAGGCGGCGGAGGACGGGCACGGGCGCGAGGGTACCGGCGCCGCCAGACCGCAACAAGCTCGCTGGCCGTCTGTTCCGCGGTTCCTTCGGGACGAAATGCGTCCCAAAGGAACCGCGGAAGTTAGAGTCAACGCATGGACGAAGGCGCGAGGTTCCCCCGGGTCGCCGCCAAGGCGGGCCACTACGAGAGCTTCTACATCAAGGCCTGCGAGCCGGGCGGCGGCCGCGGCATCTGGATCCGCCACACCGTGCACAAGCGGCCGGGGGCCGAGCCCAACGCCTCGATCTGGTTCGTCTTCTTCGATCGTGACGCGGACGGTCCGCGGGCGACCAAGGTGACGGTGCCGGCCAGCGAGCTATCGGCACCGACCGGGTCCTGGATCCGCGTCGCCGACGCCGAGGTCGGTCCCGGCCAGGCCGAGGGCTCGGTCGACACCGAGGCGCTCGCCGCCGCCTGGTCGCTGACCTTCACGGCCGCCGCCGCGCCCTGCAAGTACCTGCCGGCCGACTGGCTCTACGCGGCGCCGCTGCCGAAGACCAAGTTCGTCGCGCCGGTGCCGCTGGCCCGCTTCGAGGGCCGGCTCGAAATCGACGACGAGGAGTCGATCGAGCTGCGCGGCTGGCCGGGGATGATCGGCCACAACTGGGGCACCGAGCACGCCGAGCGCTGGGTCTGGCTCGAGGGCACCGGCTTCGCTGACTCCCCCGACACCTACTTCGACGCCGGCGCCGCCCGGGTCAAGCTCGGCTCCCGCACCAGCCCCTGGATCCCCTCGGGGATGCTGATGCTGGACGGCGAGCCGCACCGGCTCGGCGGGCTCGGGGCGATCCGCTCAGCCTCGATCGAGGAGTCTCCCGGCGCCTGCTCCTTCATCCTCCCCGGCAAGGACATCGTCGTCCGCGGCCGCGTCTCCGCGCCGGAGAAGGACTTCGTCGGCTGGGTCTACGCTGACCCAGAGGGCCCCGAGCACAACACCGTCAACTGCTCCGTCGCCGACCTCGAACTGACGGTCGAACGCCCCGGCCTGCCGAAGCGCGAGCTGACCCTGGCCGGCGGCGGCGCCTACGAGCTGGGGATGCGCGAGACCCCAGGCCATCAACAAGGCCACGGCATCCCGATCCAGCCCTACCCGGACGGCTGAGCCTCCAGCGTCTGCTTGGCGACGCCGATCCCCTTCTCCATCATCTCGCCGGTCGCCGCCGCGGCCGCGTCCGGGAGCAGGTCGGCGGTCCAGACGAAGCGGCTGCCCTCTCCCTCGGCGAAGACCTGCGCCGCCCCGTTGTGGTGGCTGTAGGGACCGTCGACGACCGACCAGACCAGCCGGCGAGCCTCGTCGTCGCGGTCGATCAGGACCTCCCGCAGCTCGGCGCCGTTGAAGAAGGTGACGATCCTGTCCTCGCCGTCGAGCCGCGCGTCGACCACGAACCCGGGCACGAGCCGCTGGTGGATCGCGCCCCAGTCCCGCAGCGCGTCCCAGACGTCCTCGGGCCGCGCCTCGATCTGGATCTCCTTGCGGATCGATGCCACGCGGTCAGTCTCTCACCCGCGACCGCCTCAGCGGGCTGGCGCACGGATTGAGCTGATGCCCGTACAACGTCTGTACACTGCATTTGCCCATGGATGCCAAGGCCCGAGAGATCCGCGACCACCGTTGGGACCTGCGCGTCGCCGAATCCGAGGATGCCCTGATCCGGGCTGCCAGCGATACGGCGGCGACGAGCTACAGCAGCTTCGTCCGCTCCGCTGCGGTTTCCGAGGCGCACCGGATTCTCGCTGACCGGACTCGGTTCGAGCTCGAGAAGCCGGACTGGGAGGAGTTCACCGAGCTCCTGGACAGGCCTGCCCGTGTTCCAGATGGCCTGCGCGATCTCTTCGCCAAGCCAAGCGTCTTCGAGTAGCCGGACTCGCGGTGTCCTACACGCCGCCCGAGCCACTGCGCGGCAAGCATCGGCTTGGCGATTTCAGCTGTGGCGAGGCATCGCTGGACAGCTGGCTGCAGCGGCATTCCCGCCAGGCGGAGGCGGCCGGATCGGCGCGAGTCTTCGTCACGACCGAGGGTGCACGGGTGGTCGGTTACTACGCACTCGTCGTCGGCCAGGTCGAGCCGCGCGATGGAACGGCGCGGCTGCTCAAGGGGCAGCCGGCGGGCCGATCGGTCCCGGCCGTGATCCTCGCTCGACTGGCCGTCGATCACGGGCACCAGGGCTATGGCCTCGGCCGGTCCCTGCTGCAAGACGCGCTGCTCCGTTGTACGACCGCGGCGAACTCAGTCGGGATACGAGCGCTTGTCGTCCACTCCTACGCAGAGGCGCGGGAGTTCTACGAACGCTTTGGATTCGAACCGTCGCCCACCGATCCGCTCCATCTCATCCTCCTGATGAAGGACATCCAGAGGTTTCTTGACGAGGTCGGATAGAGAGTTCAGCCGACGACCTTCTCGAAGGTCATCCAGGTGTCGTAGCCGCCGAGCGCGACCTCGAGCTGTTCGCCGGTCACGGTGCTGACGCCGCCGGTGCCGATCAGCTTGGCGCTGACGATGCGGGGGGAGACGCCGGTCTTGGTGACGACCACCTCTTTCAGCTTGCCTTTGAGGTAGCCGCCCAGCTTGGCGCTGATTTCCGGGCCGCTGAACTCGAGCGTCCACTTGTGCAGCGGGCAGTAGTAGTCGTAGGGGTCGGGGACGCCGACCAGGTAGGGGATGGCGGAGCCGAAGACGTTGACGATGCTCTCGGTGTGGCCGCCGGAGCAGGCCAAGAAGAGGGTTTGGGCGACCTCGCCCTGGTACGTGACGACCTGGCCGCGGGTCGCGGCGACGGCCGCGTTGGTGCTGGCGTACTCGCTTTCCAGCCCTTTGTAGACCTGGCTGCGGGTGTCGGAGTAGAGGTCGAAGCCGTTGCCGCCGACGCCGCCGGTGATGGCGAAGGAGCGCGAGGCGACCGCCTGCGCCTTCAGCTCCTCGGCCGGCCAGGAGGGCGGCGACTCGTTCGGGATCACGCCTTTGACGTACTGGTCGAGGGCGAGCGCGTTGACGACGTTGAGCGAGCCGGGGTCGCTTTCGGTCGGCACCGCCTCCAGGGCGCCGCGGTAGCTGCCGAGGCCGGCGATCGTGATCGTCCCCTTGCCGGCGGCGCGCAGCCTGCGGCCGCAGTTGGCGAGCCGCTTGCCGTTGGCGCTGCGCAACACGACCGCGTTGGCGGAGCGGTGCGCCTGGTAGCTGCGGCCGGGGTCGAGAGCGACCCCGCAGGCGCCGGTGGCGCCGCTGAAGCCGATGTCGGTGGGGGAGATTTCGAGCAGGACGCGGACGACGTGCGGGCCGTCGACGGTGCCGATCGCGGTGCCGCTGAAGTAGTGGCCGAGGATGAACTGGTAGCTCTTGCCGTGCAGGGCGTAGCCGTAGGCGCCGTAGGCGCTCATCCCGATCCCGTGGCCGAAGCCGCGGCCGTGGACGACCCAGCTGACGCTGGCGCCGGCGGCGGGGGCGAAGGTCGCCAGGCCGGCGAGCGCGGTCAGCGCCGCTGCGGCGGCGGCGAGTGCGGGGCGGAGTCGGAGTCGGAGTCGGCGCATGGTCGAAGGAACAGCTTCGCCGTCGGCAAGTCGCGCCCTGTCTGTCCGCAGGCGTGAGTTGCGGCTTGCGGCGGCCGTACCGGAGTTGACCCCACGAGTCTTTAGGAACTATTCTGTACTTATAAGTCACCACCACGTCTAAGGATCGATGGTCAACCCGCGAGGCAGGAACGAGCAGGACGAGCCCCGGCGCCTTCCGCGCGGCCGCCATGCGCTGGCGCCGGAGCAGGTCCTGGCCGACCAGCGTCGGCGCTTGGTCGAGGCGGTCCCGCGGGTCGCCGCCGAGCACGGCTACGAAGCGATGTCGGTCGCCGACATCGTCAAGGCGGCGGCGGTCTCCCGCAACGCCTTCTACAACAACTTTGGCGACAAGCAGGAGTGCTTCGCCGCCGCCAACGAGGCCTGCCACGAGCGCCTGCTGGCGATCCTGGAGCGCCCCTGCGAGCGCGGCTCCTCGGTCGAAGAACGGGTGGAAACGGCCCTGGGAGCGGCCCTCGACCTGCTCGCCTCCGAGCCCGGGATCGCCCGCCTGCTCTTCGTCGAGGCGCCCTCGGCGGGCGAGGCGATCGCCCTGCGCTACCACGAGTGGCTGCGCCGCTACGGCACCCTGCTGCGCTCCGCCGTCCCCCAGGCCGCCTCCAAATCGAGCCTGGCGACGGAGATGGACCAGGTGATCGTCGGCGGGATCGCCACCCGCGTCGCCAGCGAAGTCCTGCAGGGCCGGGCGTCGCAGCTGCGCCTCCTCACCCCGCACCTGGTCGGCTACGTGCTCGCGTTCTACGACTCGGAACCGAGCCTGCGGGCCGAGGCCGAGACCGTGGTCCCGCTCGGATCCGAGCCCGGCTCGGGGCACGCGGCCGCCGAGCCGCGACGGCGCCAGGCCGGCGCCTAGCTCGCCAGGCCGGTTACGCCTGCAGCTCCGCGAAGCGCTTTGCGCTTGCGGCGGGCAATCTCTGCGTGCGTCGATTACCCATACCGCGTGCGTATCTTGACAATCACGTGACAACGTGTTTATATCCCCGCTGTCGTCTCTTGGGTACGCCTTCGGTATATCTAAGAAGACGCAGGGACACAGCTAGCAGCACCACAGGGAAATAGAGAGCCGCAGGGGGCCGCAGGGAGCGGTCAGGCAAGGCTCGAGGGACAAGGAGAACAGCCAGGTGCGACGCCATCGCCCAATTCCGATTTCGAGATCGGGCAACGCAGACCTCAGGTCACGACTTGCGTGCGCAGCGCCACCCGCCACCACGCCCACCTCTCGAAAGGGGAGATAACGAATGCTTACGCGTCTACGCAATCAGATCGGAACGGCCGGCTTGGTCGTCGCAATCGTCGCACTGGTCGCCGCCCTCGGTGGCGGTGCCTACGCCGCCACGGGCGGGGGATCGGGCAAGGCCACGACCTCGGCGAAGGCCAAGAAGGGGCCCCGGGGTCCGAAGGGGGCCAAGGGCGACACCGGCCCCGCCGGTCCGCAGGGTCCCGCAGGAGCGAAGGGAGACACCGGCGCGAAGGGAGATGCCGGAACTGCCGGTTCCAACGGCTCGAACGGCGCCAACGGCGTCAGCCCCACCGGTACGGCTTTCATCGGCGCAGCGAACGGCTGCAAAGAAGGCGGCGTCAAATTCGTCGGCGCCAACACCACTGTTGCCTGCAACGGCGCCAAAGGCCAGACCGGCTTCACCGACACGCTGCCGAGTGGGAAAACCGAGACCGGGATGTGGTCATTCGGGCAGACGGCGGAAAATCCAAAAGCCGCAGCTTCCCTCGTCTCGATCTCATTCAACATCCCGCTTCCCACGGGTCAGGATCCGATCTTCGTCTTCACGAAAACCCCGGGTGAAAATGAAGCCGAATGCCCCGGGACCTTTGCAGAACCTGACGCCTCGCCAGGTTACCTATGTGCGTACGCGTCAGAATTGGAGGGTGTCGAAGACGTAGTTGTTGCGAGCAAGAGCTATGGCGGTGTGAATCTCTTCTTCTTAATGAAAGCAGACGGCGAGAACTACGTCTCCGGGTATGGAAGCGGTAGCTGGGCTGTTACCGCCGAATAGACGAACCACGACCTGACCACAACCCGAATTGGGGCGAGGCCAATCGCCCCAATCGGGAGTGTCAACTGAGCCAGCAGGAATCGAGAGGACAACGATGTCGAACGCCCCGATCAAAGTCGAGTCTGAGACAACGCGACCCGGAGTAACTAAGGGCTTGTTGCGAAAGCGCGGTTTCTGCGCGACCCTTTGTGCCCTTGCGCTACTCGCGCTCGGCGCCGCGCCGGCACAGGCTGCCGATACGCATGTATTCGACGCGGCCCGCTCTCTGACTGGTGCTTGTGGGGTCAATGCTCTGGACCAGGTTCCCGACCCGAACTGTCTTGGAGGTCCGATGCCATCCGAACCCTTCAGTCGGCCCTCGGGTACGGCAGTCGATGGGTGGGGGAATATCTACGTCAATAGTGGGATTGATCGCCTTGACGTCTTCGATCCCGCTGGCCACTTCATCACCGAGGTTCAACCGAGTTACGGCGGCGAAACGATCTCGCCGAGCCGACCGGGTGTCGACTCGGAAGGCAACCTGTATATGGCCTCGTCTTCTGCCATAAGAGTCTTCGTTCTACCGCCCAAAAAATATGTGCCGGAGAACGGAAACATTGCGTACGAATCGGCTGTACAGGAAGTGGCGGCGCCCGCGGGAATGCGGCCGTCTCAACTTGCCGTGCTTCCAAACGATCACGTACTTGCTTTCAGTAGCTTTGGCTCGGGCGGAGCACTAGGGTTCGTTGAATTTGGGACCTACGCAGAAGGGAATCCGGTTCTCCGGACCTTTTCCGAACCCGAAAGTAGCAGTGTGACGGTGGCATATTCAGGGATAGCAGTGAACTTCAACGCCGGCCTTATCTACGTAAACGCAATTGCCCCTGGCACCAAATTAACCGTCCAGGTTCTTGATTTCGACGGCCATCTTCTCGAAGAAATCACCGGCGTCGATACCCCACAGGGATTCAGGCCGTTTCCGGGGCCCACCGGTAGCACCCTTCCGGTTGCGGTCGACGAAGAGACTGGGAATCTGTTCATCGGCGAACTGGACGGCGGACCGAGGGCGATCATCTACGAGCTGAACCCCGCCGGCGATCTGGTTTCGACCATCGAACACGGCTTCGAAAACTCCGGTACGGAGTTCGCGTATGACAACAGCGAAATCAGTCCGAATCAGGGCTATCTGTATGTACCGTCGGGAATCTCGGGCACCGGGCATCTCTACGCGTTCGCGCCGAAGCGGGAACCGAAACCGCCGATCGTCGCCGATCAGGGCTTCTCGAGAGTGAGCACCAGCGGGGCGCTGCTGGAAGCCAAAGTCAACCCGAATGGCTTGCCCAGCAGCTACCGCTTCGAGTACGTCAGGGCCGAGGCCTTCGAACGCGACGTCGAAGAGCTCGGGCCCGGTCACGGCTTCGACCATGCTGTCGTCGCGGGCAGCGGCACCTTGCCGAATGGCCTGGTGCCGGTCCCGGTATCGATGGCAGTCGAATCGCTATTGCCAGGCACCGCATATCGCTTCCGCGTGGTAGCGACCAGCAACTGCAAAGCCGAAGAAGCGTGCGTCGGCGCCGGGCCCCCCGTGGCCATTGCGACCTTCCCTGAGCAGACGGCGTCTCCGTCGGCCTGTCCCAACCAGGCTCTGCGGGTCGGGCCCTCGGCGGTGCTCCCCGATTGTCGGGCCTACGAGCTCGTCACCCCTCCCAGCACCAACAGCCAGATTCCCCAAGCCGTTGGCAATGCGGCTGGACAGTCTTTCAACTTCTCGCCGGTCTCGATGGACGGAACGAAGCTGTCCTACCTGGTCAAAGGGGGAACGATCGGGCGGGCCGGCGGGACCGGTTCTTTCAATGGCGACGTCTACGTGGCGGCTCGTGGCAGCGGCGGTTGGCAGACCATCCATGCCGCCGGCCCGACCGGAGCGGAGGCGGCGAATCCTTTACCGGGAGTGCTTTCGCCCGACCAGGAATACTCACTCTGGACCGCGGACGGCGGCCTCGAAGGAGCCGGAAGCCTGGTCGTCGAAGGCCGCGAAGCGGTCTATGTCCGCAGCTCAGACGGAACCTCCAGGTTGCTCGGCCAAGGTAGCCTTGGAGTGGACTTGGAACCCGAAGCCCTGGCGATCACCGCCGGGGCCGGCCACACGCTCTTCAGAACGAGGAACTTCGGAGATCAGGTCGCCATCCAGATCGAGCCGGCAGCGCCCCCTACTGGGACCGCAGCGATCTATGACCGCACGGTGGATGGCACCGTCCACGTCGTCTCGCTTCTGCCTGGTGAGGTCACCCCCGCCGCCGGGGAGGGTGCTGTCGCCCACGGTGCCTCGGCCGACGGCTCAGTCATTGCGTTCGGGATCTCGAACAACGATTCCCTCTACCTGCGGATCGACAACCGCGAAACCCTCGCCGTCAGCACCACCGGGGCAACCTTCGCCGGCCTCTCGTCTGACGGCCACTACCTGTTCTTCCTCAAAGGCGGCGATCTCTTCCGCTTCGACACCGAGACGGGTGTCTCCGAACCGCTGACCGACAGTCATGACGCGACGCCGGTGAACGTCTCTGCCGACGGCTCCACCGCCTACCTCGTCTCGCCCACCATGCTCAACGGTGAAGCGAACCCGAACGGCGACTTTGCGCAGGCGGGCGACCAAAACCTCTATCGCTGGCATGACGGGACGCTTGGGTTCGTTGCCACTCTTACCGAAGCCGATGTCAAAGGGGAAGCCAATAACGGCGTCGGTCGTATCCACGCTCTCGGCTGGTGGGCCGAAGCCGTCTCCTTCAGAGGCGGGAGCTCCCGCGATCCATCCCGCAGTACTCCGGATGGGGACACTCTTCTATTCGAGTCGGGGGCCAAGCTCGGCGCTTACGACCCCCAAGGACATCGCCAGGTGTACCGCTATGACCCCGGCGCCGGGGAACTCACCTGTCTCTCCTGCGATCCGACCCTTGCCGTCGCTTCGACCGACGCCAGCTTGGCGACCGTAGGCATGGAATTTTCCGCGGTCAATCCACTCACGTCGCTGGCCAACCTCAGTGCGGATGGCAATCGTGCCTTCTTCGAGACTGCGATTGCCCTCGTCCCCCGGGATACCAATGGCGTCACGGATGTATACGAGTGGGAGGCGCCAGGCGCTGGGACCTGCGCCGCGCCAACCGCCTGTATATCGCTGATCTCCAGTGGGCATGGAGCCACCGACAGCTACCTCGCTGGCGCCACCGTCGATGGCAGCGATGTCTTCATCCAGACCGCGGAGCTGCTCTCTCCATTCGACATCGAAGCCACCCGGTCGATCTACAACGCTCGGGTCAACGGGGGCTTCCCGACCGCCGCCGACATCCGCGCCGAGTGTCTTGGGGAAGCCTGTCAGCCCGCCGCGAACGCGCCCTCGGAAGCGACTCCCGGCAGCCTCAGCTTCCAAGGCGCGGGGAACGTCAGGCCCGAGGCCGCGGCGCGTTGCCCGAAGGGCGAGCGCAAGGTTCGCAAGGTCGGCAAATGGCGCTGTGTCTCCCATCGCAAGAACAGCAAGAAGAAGCACCACCAGCGAACCAAGAACGATCGGAGGGCGGCGCGATGAAGCTCGCTATCACCACGGCGCTCACCGCGCTGGCAGTGAGCCTGTTCGCTGCCAGCGCCAGCGCGGCCGAATTCGAGAAATACGGCGTCGAAACCGTGTCCGCGTCGCTTTCCACCAGCCAGGCCGGCGCCCATCCGGACTTCACCTCGTCGTTCCGGCTCACGTCCAACGAAAATCAGCCTTACGCAAAATCCCGCAACATCGATGTGGCCCTGCCGCCGGGAATCTTCGGTAACCCACAGGCATTCCCCACCTGCAGCACCCAGCAGTTCGGCGTCCAGCCGGAATTCAGTCACTGTCCCCTCGATTCGCAGGTGGGGATCGCCGAAGTCACCCTCGGTGGCTCCGCGGCGGGCACCTTCGTGGAGCCGATCTACAACATGGAATCCCCAGGCGGGGACATCGTTGCCCGACTTGGGTTCTATTCGTTCATATTCCCGACCTTCGTCAACATCAGGCTGCGCCCGGACGATTCCGGCTTGACCGCGAGTCTCGAAGGCCTATTCGGCGCCGCGCCATTCGTCGCGGCGACGACGACGCTGTGGGGGGTGCCTCCGGCCCCGAGCCACGACTTCGAACGGGTGACGCCAGAAGAGGTCGCCTCGAGCACGCCGCCACCCGCTGGCGGACGTCCATCCAGCCTGCCGGAAATTCCCTTCATCACCAACCCGACCAGCTGCGGGATCGCGCGCACGCTCTCGGTCACCGCGGTCAGCTATCAGGTGCCGGGAAGTCCCTCGACTTTGAGCGCGCCGTTCCCGGGGATCAGCGGTTGCGGCCTGCTCGACTTCCGTCCCGAGGCCAAGGCGGGCCCGACCAGCGAACAGGCGACCAGCGGCAGTGGGCTGAACTACTCGCTGACTTTGCCGAGTTCCGGGCTGGAACGCTCGAACCTGCTCTACGACTCGGAGCTGAAACGGGCGGAGGTGGTCCTGCCTCAAGGGATGACTGTGAATCCCTCTCAGGCCGAAGGGCTCGGCGTCTGCTCCCCGGAGGACTTCGCCCGCGAGACTTACGGCTCCGGCCCCAACGCCGGCTGCCCGGAGACCTCGAAGATCGGCTCGGTGGCGGCCAAGACGCCCGTCCTCGGTGACACCGCCACCGGCTCCCTATACATCGCCAAGCCCTACGAGAACCCCTTCAACAGCCTGATCGCGCTCTACATGGTCTTGAAGATTCCCGACCGCGGCGTGATCGTGAAACTGGCCGGCAAAGTCACTCCCGATCCGGTCACGGGCCAGCTGACCGCGGTCTTCGACGACGTCCCGCAACTGCCGGTCTCCGACTTTGACCTGCACTTCCGCGAAGGCGCCAGGGCGCCGCTGGTCACCCCCGCCGCCTGCGGGCGCTATGCGATCACCTCCAATCTGACCCCCTGGTCCAACCCGGGAAGGGCGGTCTCGCTGCAAAACGGCTTCAATCTCACCTCTGGCCCCGACCACGGCCCCTGCCCCTCCGGCGGCACGCCCCCCTTCAAACCCGGCCTCATCGCTGGCACCCTCAACAACGCCGCCGGCAGCTACTCCCCCTTCAACCTGCGGCTGACCCGCACCGACTCCGAACAGGAGTTCACCCACTTCTCGATCAAGCTGCCCCCGGGAGTGACCGGCAAGCTCGCTGGCATCCCCTTCTGCCCTAACGCGGCGATCGCCGCCGCCAAGGCGCGCACCGGCGCTCACGGCGGGGCCGAGGAGCTCGCCTCCCCCAGTTGCCCCGCGGCCTCGGAGATCGGCTCGACCCTGGTCGGCGCCGGCGTCGGGCAGGTTCTCACCTACGTCCCCGGCAAGGTCTACCTCGCCGGCCCCTACAACGGCAGCGCACTCTCGATCGCCGCGATCACCGCCGCCAAAGCCGGCCCCTTCGACCTCGGCACCGTGGTCATCCGTGAGGCCCTGAAGGTCAACCCTGAAACGGCGGAAGTCTTCATCGACGCCGTCGGCTCGGACCCGATCCCCCACATCATCGCGGGGATCCCGGTCCACGCCCGCGACATTCGCGTCTACGTCGACCGCTCCAAGTTCGTCCTCAACCCGACCTCGTGTGAGCGCACCTCGACCGCCTCCACGGTGCTGGGCTCGGGCACCGACTTCGGCTCCGAAGCCGACGATCGGCCCTTCACCGTCACCTCGCCCTTCCAGGCGGCCGACTGCGCCTCGCTGGGCTTCGGGCCCAAGCTGGCGCTCTCGCTCAAGGGCGGCACCAAGCGTGGGCAGAACCCCGCCTTCAAAGCGGTGCTTACGGCAAGGCCCGGCGACGCCAACATCGGCAAAGCCCAGGTCACCCTGCCGCACTCGGAGTTCCTCGATCAGTCCCACATCAAGACGGTCTGCACCCGGGTGCAGTTCAAAGAAGGCGACTTCCCCGGCCAGAAGTGCCCCAAGGCCTCGATCTATGGCTACGCGAAGGCGATCACGCCGCTGCTCGACGAACCGATCCAGGGACCGGTCTTCCTGCGCTCCTCCAGCCACCCGCTGCCCGACCTGGTCGCCGCCCTGCACTCGGGCAAGATCGACATCAACCTGGTCGGGCGGATCGACTCGGTCGGCAACGGGCGCATTCGCAACACCTTCGAAGGGGTCCCCGACGCCCCGGTGAAAACCTTCACCCTGACCATGCAGGGCGGCAAGAAGGGGCTGTTGGTCAACAGCACCAACCTCTGCCGCTCGAGCAACCACGCTCTGGCCGACTTCACCGGCCAGAACGGCAAGCGCCACGCCTTCAAACCCCTGCTGAAGGCGCAGTGCGGCAAGGCCCGCAAGGGCAAGAAGGCAAAGCCAAGCCGACCGCGGGGGCGCCAGTGAGACGCCCCGCGGGCTAGGCATGGCAAGGCGGGCGGTGGCCCTGGCCCTGGCAGCGGCGGCGATCACGGGCGCCACCACTCTGGCGTCCGGAGCTGTGGTCCAAAGCCAGGGCCTGCGCATCACCGTGCTCTCCCAGATCCTCCCCTACAAGCTGCCCCGCACCACGACGGCGCCGATCGCGGTCTTCGTCTCCGGGCACATCGACACCCCCTCGGGCGCGGTGCCGCCGCAGCTGCAGAAGATGGCGATCGAGGTCAACCGCCACGGCCTGCTGCAGTCAAAGGGCCTGCCGACCTGCACCCTGGCCCAGGTCAAGGCGACCTCGAGCGAGCGGGCGCTGGAGCAATGCGGCGATGCCGTGGTTGGCTCGGGCCGCTTCTGGGCGACGATCGTCCTCCCCGACCAGCGCCCCTATCCCACCCGTGGGCGCCTGCTCGTCTTCAACGGCCGCCTCGGTGGGAGACCCGTCGTCTTCGCCCACATCTACACGACCAAGCCCTTCTCCTCCTCCTTCACGATCACCTTCCGGATCAAGCGCATCGACCGCGGCCCCTACGGGACCGAATTGTCTGCCTCGCTGCCCCAGGCGCTTGGCGACTGGGGCTTCGTCGATCGCATCAAGCTCACCCTGCGGCGCAAATACCGCTACCGCGGCCGCGAGCTCTCCTACTTCAACGCTGGTTGCCCGGCCCTGAAGGGAGCCAAGCGCACCTCCTTCCCACTGGCCCTGGCGAGCTTTTCCTTCGCCGAAGACAGAGAAGTCAGCCTCAGCGTCGACAAGAGCTGTGGGGTGAGCGAATGAAGCGCCGCGCCACCATCGTCCTGCTGGCCACGGCTTTGCTCCTGGCCCTCGCCCCCGGCGTTCAGGCCGCTTATGACCCGCTTGGCTCGGGGCAGACCAAGCTGACCCTCGACCGCGGCTTCCTCGTCGCCCTGAAGCGGGAAGGGGTGAAGCTCTCCGCGCTTGCTCCAGCCAAGCTCAGGGGCGACACCGTCTCCTTCCCGGTCGCGGGCGGCAAATTCGACCCTCTCGCCGCCAGCGGCACGGTCGAGCATGAAGGGGCGCTTTTGTTCAGAGCCGGCAAACGCTCGATCCCGTTGAAGGCGCTGCAGCTGAAAACCACCCAGCGCCGCGCCCCACTCTCGGCCAAGGTCGGCGGCTCGCAACTGAAGCTGGCCTCGGCCGGCAAGCTCGAGGTCGCCCGCCAGGGCTTCGGCGACAGAGTCGAGGTCGCCGACCTCGCGCTCAGTGCCAAGCTCGCCACCCGCCTGGGCAAGAAGCTGCGCCTGCGTGGTGCCTTCGCCGCCAGCCAGCCGCTGGGATCCACCCTGACCACGGCCCAACCTGAAACCGTCGCCCTGCTGAGCAGGGGAAGCGTCGCCCTCACCCTCGATCCCGGCTTTGCCGCCAAGCTCGGCTCGCTGTTCGTCGCCGTCAACCCGATCTTCCCCGCCGAACACCCCGGCGTCACTTTCTCCCTGCCGATCTTCGGCGGCACGATCGCCCCCGACGGCAGCCAGGGCACGATCCAGACCTCGGGCTCGCTGGAACTGCTGCAGCTCGGGGGCGGCCAGCTGTTCTGGGCAGAGAGCTGGCTCGACCTCGCGGCGGGGAGCGCCAGCCCCGAAGTCGAGTCCCTGCCTTCCCCGCCCTACGCGGGCAAGCTGGGACGGCTCTCGATCGCGGGCCTGAAGCTCGCCGGCGTCAGCGCCAACGCCAAGGCGCGAACGGTCAGCGCCGCCGGGTCACTCAGCCTCGATGCCGGCACCGCGCAGAGCCTCAACGAGCTCTTCGCCAAGCCCCAGGGCAAGAGCGATGTCTTCGTGGCCGGCGAAGCGCTGGGGAGCGTGTCGTTCGTGGCCCAGGGACAGTAGGGGGGGAGTGCGATCGCGCTTCGCATCGAAGAGGTTCGCACCCGGCTTGCCGCTCGGCTGCGGGCGCGGCAAAACGAGATCGAGCAGGTCGCACTGGCCAGGATCGGCGAGATCTCAGGGTCGTCGAAAACGTCCGACCCCGAGTACTCCGACGGCCTGAGGCGAACCGTCTCGGCGGCAGTCGAGTACGGGATTGACGCAATCGAGAGCAGCGAGGACCGGGCGCCGCCGCTGCCGACGACCCTGCTGGCACAGGCGCGCCTGGCCGCTCGCAGCGGGGTCAAGCTCGAAACCGTCCTGCGGCGCTATTTCGCCGGCTACACCCTGCTTGGCGACGTCCTGATCGAGGAGTCGGCGAAGGCGGCCGGTCTCGACCACGCTTCCCTCAAGCGGGTGCTCGGGGTGCAGGCGACGCTCTTCGATCGGGTGATCGCCGCGGTCAGCGAGGAGTATCGGCGGGAGGTGGGGGACCGGCTCCGCTCGCCCGAACAGAGACAGGCCGAGCGGGTCAAGAAGCTCCTGGCCGGGGAACTGCGGGATACCTCCGATCTCGCCTATGAGCTGGAGGGCAACCATCTCGGCGTGGTGGCGGTCGGACGGGCCGCGGCGGACGGCCTGAGCGAGCTGGCGCGGACCCTGGATCGCCGCCTGCTGCTGGTTCATCGCGAAGAGGAGACGGTCTGGGCCTGGCTTGGTGGAAAGCGTGACTATGACCCGGCGCAGATCGAGGAAGTGGCCGGCGAAAACTGGCCGGAGAGCGCTTCCGTCGCAATCGGCGAGCCAGGCCGGGACGCCGCCGGCTGGAGGCTGACCCACCGCCAGGCGAAGGCGGCGCTGCAGATCGCCTTGGGCGGACAGGCGAACGTCGTCCGTTACCGCGACGTCGCCTTGCTGGCGTCGATCCTGCAGGACGACCTCCTGGCAAGCTCGCTGCGGCTCCTCTACCTGCTGCCGCTGGCAACCGAGCGCGATGGCGGCAAGGCCCTGCGCGAGACGCTGCGGGCCTATTTTGCCACCGGCGGCAACATCTCTTCGACGGCTGCGGCGCTTGGCGTCAGCCGACAGACGGTGAGGAGTCGTTTGCGGACGATCGAGGTTCACTTCGGCGACAGCCTCGAGCGACGCTCGGTGGAGGTCGACGTCGCCCTGCGCATGCATGACTTCCAGGAGTGCGCCGGCTCGCCCCCGATCGATCTGGCCGAGGTGGGATAGGCCAAACGGTACAACCTGAACAAATTCACTTGGGTCATTTGTCACATTGGTGGAGTGGAGCACCTCCTTATTAGGAAGAATCAATCTGGGAAATCAGTCAAACCGAACCACAGAGTGTGCGTTCGTAATAGAAGGCAGAGGAAGAATGACCAAAGCAAAGAAACTGGTCCTGCTGACCGTTGCCGCATTCGCGCTGACCGCGATTGCCGGCTCAGCGTCTGCATCGGCCGCGGTGATGTGCAAAACGGCACCGGCAAGCCACGTTTGTCCAGCTGGCGATAAGTATGGTGTTGGAACTGAAATCCAGACGCAATTGAAGCCTGGAACCGTGTTGAAATTCAAATCGGGCATCCAGGTTTTCGAATGCAGCAGCTCCACGATCAACTATGCCATCACGAATGCCGGCGGGGAAAGCGCCCCGGTTGTGACCAACATGACGGAATTCAACTTTGGCAACTGTCAAGGCGGAGCTCAGTTCATCGTCACCAAAAAAGGAACCCAGTGGACCAACTGGCTCTCAGGCACTAATAATGGCGCCATGACCTGGGGAAGTAACGTCGAATTCACCGTGAAATACGGAGGAATGGAATGTACCTATAACCAGACTGCGGCAGGCAAATATCTCACGGTCCAGGGTGGCGCCTCGGCGAACGTAATTGCGTCGGAATCGACCACCGATCTGGTGAAATCCAGGGGGAGCACGGCGCTCTGCGCATCCAATGCGAAATTGATTGCGGAATATTCCGTCTCCTCGCCCAACCCCCTCTACGTCACCTCGAGCTGATCGAGGTAGCGCGTCGCTGATCGAGTGACCGCGTGACAGGGCCGCCCTTCTTCGGAGGGGCGGCCTTATCTATTCATACCATGTGCGTATCTTGACAAACATGAACCGACGTGTTTGTATTGCCCTCCCTTCAAGACGCGATTTGACATGGATCGGCCCCAGAGACGAACAAACGCGTTGGATCTCGACGAGGTCGAGGTCTTCCCCCCGAACACCGCTCCACCGCGGCGCCATGTGCGTCGATCGCGGGCAGAGGTGATCGTGGATCAGCGGCGACAGCTGTTCGACGGCCTTGCCCTCGCCCTCAGCCGGGATGGCTACGAGGGCACCAAGGTCGCCGCCATCGTCGACCTGGCCGGAATCTCGCGGCCGACCTTCTACGAGCATTTCGAAAGCAAGGACGATTGTTTCGCCGCCGCCTACCGAGACGCGGTGCAGCGCGTTTCGATCGAGCTCGACGGTGCGACCAGAGGCGTGCAGGGGTGGCTCCCGCGGGTGTCCGCGGGACTGCGCGCGGGCCTCGACCTCCTCGCCTCCGACCCTCCCTTGGCCCACCTGCTTCTGGTCGAGTCGCTTGCCGCCACCCGCCCGGCCCGCCTCGAGCACGAGCGAACACTCTCCCGGCTGGCCGCGGCGCTGCGGCCGCTGTTCGGCGACCCCGCCCGCGAGGCGATGCCGGAGGAGACGGCGCGCCTGCTGGCGGGCGGACTCGCCTCCTATCTCTGCGGTCGCGTCCTCGGCGGCGAAGCCGAGCTACTGCCCGAGTCCTACGACCTGCTGCTCGTCTTCCTCCTCACCCCCTCGCTCCCGGCCACGGCGCGTTTGGCCGATGAGCGGCGCGCCTGAGCGCTTCGAACCAGGAGCCCTCGCCGGCCTGCCCGCCGAGGTCGCCCTGGCACGCCTGCCCGCCGGCCGCCACGGTCTGCCGCGCTCCTTCGTCGCCCACAACCAGCGACTGCGGATGGTCGCCGCGATGCTGCGACTGCTGCCCGAGCACGGCTACCCGGCGCTGACGATCGGCCACCTGACGCGCGAAGCGAGGGTCTCCCGGGCTGCCTTCTACGAGCAGTTCGCCGACAAGGAGGACTGCTTCCTCGTCACCTACGACGTCGCCAGTCGCTGGTTTTGCGAGCAGATCGAAGCGACGGTTGCCGGCGAGGACGATTGGCGGGCGCGGATCCGCACCGGTGCTGCCGAGACCCTGCGCTTGCTCGCGGGCAACCCACCGGTCGCGCACCTGATGGGGGTCGAGGTCCTGCAGGTCGGCCGCCCGGCCCGCGAGCGCCAGCAGGCGATGCTCGAGCGCTTCGCGGCGGTGCTGCGCGCCGACCACCCCGGACGCGAGGGGCTGCCCGACGACCTCGCCGACCTGCTGCTCGGCGGCGTCGTCTCGCTGATCGCCCGCTACGTCGACGCCGACCGGGCCGAGCGCCTGCCGGAGGCGACCCGGGTGCTGGTCGAGTACCTGCTGATCCCTTATATAGGGGCAGAGGAGGCGCGGGTCGCCCTGGCGGGGCTGCCGGAGGCCGGCTGAGGAGTTCGCAAAGTTGGCACAGAGTTGCCACATCTTCGGTCCCACAGGCTGCAACGTATTGTCTAAGGTGGCATCATGGAGGCGATGAGAGAAGCCTGGACCGACGAGCGGCTCGACGACCTGACGGCGCGGATGGAGAAAGACTTCCGCCGCGTTGACGAGCGGTTCGAGGAAGTCATCACCCGCATGGATCGAGGTTTCGAACGGATCGAGGCGCGCTTCGAGCAAATCGACGAGCGCTTCGAGCAGATCGACGAGCGCATGGACCAGCAGCTCGAAAAGGTCACTGCCGGTTTCGACCGCCAACTCGAAAAGATCACAGCTGGCTTTGATCGCCAGCTCGAGAAGACCACCGTCCGCTTGGATAGCGATCGCTGGGAAATCAGCAACCGGATGGACCACGAGTTCGGTCAGGTCCACGCTCGTATCGACGGCCTCCAGCAGACGATCATCGCGGTCGGCGGGGGTTTGATCGGCACCCTAATCGCCGCCTCCGCAGCGGTCATCGCCACGCAGCTCTAGCCGGGCAACCGCGAGCGTTACGCTGGCCTGAAGCGACGGAGGAGGTCCGGAATGGCAACGCAGGCGGTGGACGCGGTCGATCACAAGCTGCTGGTGGCCGGCGAGTGGGTCGAGACCGGCGAGTGGGGCGAGGTCAAGAGCCCCTACGACGGCAGTCCGGTCGGGCGGGTCGCGCTCGGCGACGCCGGCATCGTCGACCGCGCCGCGCGGGCCGCGCGCGAGGCCTTCGAGTCCGCCGACTTCCCCCAGCACGAGCGCGCCGCCGTGCTCGACCGGGCTGCCGAGCTGGTCGGCGAGCGGGTCGAGGAGCTGGCCCTGACGATCTCCGCCGAGGCCGGCAAGCCGATCAAGACGGCCACGGTCGAGGCCCAGCGCTGCGTCGACACGCTCACCTTCTCCGCGGTCGAGGCGCGCAAGCTGACCGGCGGCACGGTGCCGATGGACGCCTCGGCCAGTGGCGCCGGCAAGCTCGGGGTGATGCTGCGCGTCCCCTACGGCGTGGTCGGCGCGATCAGCCCCTTCAACTTCCCGCTCAACCTGGTCGCCCACAAGCTCGGGCCGGCGATCGCCGCCGGCAACGCGGTCGTCCTCAAGCCGGCCGGACAGACGCCGATCTCCGCCCTGAAGCTGGCCGCGATCCTCGAGCAGGCGGGCCTGCCGGACGGTTGGCTCAGCGTCGTCCCCGGCCCCGGCGGCGAGGTCGGCAACGCGATCGTCGAGCACGAGCTGACCAGCGCCCTCAGCTTCACCGGCTCGGCCGCGGTCGGCTGGGACATCCGCAGCCGCGTCCCTCACAAGAAGGTCAACCTCGAGCTTGGCTCCAACGCGCCGCTGATCGTCAACGACGACGGCGACTGGGAGACCGCCGCCGACAAAGCCCAGATTCACGCCTTCTCCCACGCCGGCCAGAGCTGCATCTCGATCCAGCGGATCCTCGTCCACGAGGCCGTCGCCGAGGAGTTCAAGGCGCGCCTGGTCGCCAACGTCGAGAAGCTGACGGTCGGCAGCCCCTACGACGACGCGACCGACGTCGGGCCGCTGATCACCCCCGGCGACCGCGACCGGGTCAAGGACTGGATCGACGAGGCGGTCGCCGCCGGGGCCGAGCTGCTGACCGGGGGGGAGCTGGTCGACGACGGCCGCTGCCTCGCCCCGACCCTGCTCGGCGCCCCAGCCAAAGAGGCCAAGGTCTGGTGCGAGGAGATCTTCGGGCCGGTGGCGACGGTCGACACCTTCTCCTCCTTCGGGGAAGCGCTGGAGCTGGCCAACGACTCCAAGTTCGGCCTCCAGGCCGGCGTCTTCACCCGCGACATCGGTCGCGGCCTGGAGGCGGGGCGGACGCTCGAGTTCGGCGGCGTCCTGATCAACGAGGTGCCGACCTTCCGCGCCGACCAGCAGCCCTACGGCGGCGTCAAGGACTCCGGCAACACCCGCGAGGGTCCCGCCTTCGCGGTTCTGGAGCTGACCGAGGAGCGCTTCGTCACCCTGCAGGGCTGAGGATAGGCACTAGGTCGCCGCAACATATATCCCAACTATAATTGGGGTATCTCACCTATAGTTCCTATAGCTATGGATTTCCAACGCCCTCTGAGCGTGGTTGCACCGACCCTCGACGGCGACGTTCTCGGTGTGCTTGCGGGAGCCGATGAGGAGTTCACCGGCCGGCGAATCCACCGCGTCCTCGGCCGCGGCTCCGAGCAGGGAGTGCGGAAGGCGGCGGACCGCCTCGTCAAGCAGGGAATCGTCAGTCGGCGCCAGGCTGGACAGGCGAAGCTCTACAGCCTGAACCGGAGCCATCTCGCGGCCCCGTACGTCGAAGGCCTGGGATCGCTGCGCGCTCAGCTCATCGAGCGCCTTCGCAACACCGTTGGCGCTTGGAGCACGCCCCCGATCGCCGTGCTCCTCTTCGGTTCCGTCGCTCGCGGCGAGGCCGAGGCCGGCAGCGATCTCGATCTGCTCGTTCTGCGGGGCGGGGACATCGACGCGGAAGCCGGGGGCTGGCAGGATCAGCTCGCCGGCCTGGAGAACGACGCGACCGTCTGGACCGGCAACGAGGCGCGCGTGGTCGACTACGGCCCCCCCGACCTGGCCGATCGCGCAGCGCTCCGCGTGGTCGAAGAGGCGCTGGCCGACGGGATCGAGATCTACGGCTCGCGCGAACGCCTGCGCCGCCAGCTTGCCGCGCGCAAGAAGGCGTGATGGCGACCCGACTGCGCGACTGCGACGCGGCATTCATCGCGGGACGGCTCCGCAAGGCCGAGCAATTCCTCGAGTCTGCAGCGACTCTGCGGGACCTGGCCGACAGCGAAGCGGAATTCGGCGATTCCCTCGTCACCCTCTGCGTGCACGCCGGGATCGCGGCCTCCGACGTGATCTGCTGCGGCGCACTTGGCCACTTCGTCCAGGGGGAGGACCACTCTCAGGCGGTCGCCGAGCTGTCGAAGGTAACCCCCGGCGGAAAGCAGCTCGGGAAGGATCTGCGGGCGCTGCTGCAGATGAAGACCCGCGCCGGTTACGGCGGCCCGGCTGTCAGTGCCGAACAGCGAAAGCGGGCCTGGCGGCGCGCGGAGAGCCTCGTCGAGGCTGCGCGCGAGCGCGCGACGAGTTAGCTCAAAACTCCTTTCGCCTAAATTTTAGGTAAGGTCTGTCGTCCGGTCAGGCGGTCTCGTCCCAGGCGCGGCCCTACGAGCAGAGGTGGGAGATGAAGCTACGGGGAGTGGGAGTCAGGTTCGGCGTCGTCCTGGCGGCGATGGTCGCGCTGGCGGCGATGGCGGCGGCGGCAAGCGCCGCGGTCTCCGACACGTCCGGCAAATCCAGCGCCACGCAGCGGATCGTCCCCGCCGCGCCCGGCGCCTTCCGCTACCTGCAGCTCGGCCCCGGCGAGCCCTACGCCGTGCGTGAAGACATGGTGCCGGCGGGCGCCGGCCGCGCCGCCGCCCGCACCTCGCTGGTCTACTTCGGCCAGCTCTCCGACTTCCAGCTGGCCGACGAGGAGTCGCCGGCCCGGCTCGAGGTGATCGACCCGCTCTCGAGCCCGCTCAACCTCCCCTTCGGCGCCGCCTGGCGCCCCTGGGAGGCGCTCGAGCCCCAGCTCGACGACGCGATGATCCGCCAGGTGAACCAGTTCACCGCCGCCAGCCCGATCGCCGACGGCAGCGGCGGCCACAGCGCCATGGACCTGACGATCGACACCGGCGATTCGGCCGACAGCCAGCAGCTGAACGAGACGCTCTGGGTCCGCACCCTGCTCGAGGGCGGCTCGCTCAACCCCAACAGCGGCGTCAACAAAGCCACCTACTCGAACCCGCTCTGCCCCAACTTCCTCGTCCCCGGCGCCACCGAGGCCGCCCGCTACACCGGCGTCCAGGACTACGACGACTACATCGAGGGCCCCTACCCGGAGTTCTACGACCCCGACTCGCCCAAAGGCGTGCACGGCGCCTGGCCCAAATACCCGGGCCTGATGGACAAGGCGCAGCAGGCCTTCACCGCGGCCGGGCTCAAAGTCCCCTCCTACGTCGCCTTCGGCAACCACGACGCCCTGGTCCAGGGCAACGCGATGGCCAACGCCGCCTTCGAGGCGGTGGCGATGGGCTGCCTGAAGCCGATCGGCCCGGTCTCCAACCCGGAAAACGCCTCGGCCCTGCTCTCCTCCTTCCTCAACCCGGCGAACCTGCTGGCCTCGCTGCTGACCAGCCCGCAGAACACGGTGATCGTCCCCGGCGACCCGAAACGCCAGTTCGTCTCCAAGAAGCAGTACAAGGACATCTTCAAGGCCGGCACGCAGGCCGACGGCCACGGCTTCGACTACGTCGACCCGGCCCAGGAGTCGGCCTCCAAAGGCGCCGCCGGCTACTACGCCTGGAGCCCGAAA
This sequence comes from uncultured Solirubrobacterales bacterium, assembly GCA_963719435.1. GTDB lineage: Bacteria > Actinomycetota > Thermoleophilia > Solirubrobacterales > 70-9 > VAYN01. Next base: position 447,468 of record OY970384.1, read on the forward strand.
CCGGGAGTGCGCTTCATCTCCCTCGACACCGTCGCCGAGGCGGGCACGATCGTCACCCTCAACGGCAGCTTCACCTCCGAGGGCAACATCGACAACCCGCAGTTCAAATGGCTGGAAGGTCAGCTGAAAGCAGCGACCGCCGCCGACGAGCTGGTGGTCCTGTTCAGCCACCACGCGCCGGAGAGCCTCAGCGCCGACGTCCCCGACGAGCTGGCGCCGCCCTGCCTGCTGTTCCAGCCCTCGCTCGGCCACGACGTCAACGCCGGCTGCGACCTCGACCCGCGCCTCTCGGCACCGATCCACCTCGAGGCCGACGTGGTCAACCTCCTGCACTCCTATCCGAACGCGATCGCCTGGGTCGCCGGCCACTCGCACGTGAACACGGTCGACGCCTTCCCCGACCCGGGTGGCAACGGCGGCTTCTGGAGCATCCGCGTCGCCGCCGAGGCCGACTGGCCGCAGCAGAGCCGCCTGCTGCAGATCTTCGACAACCACGACGGCACGCTCTCGATCTTCGGCACGATCCTCGACCACGCCGGCCAGTCGGCGGCACCGCCGGCCGGCACCCCGGCCAGCGGCATGGACCTCAACGACCTCGCCTCGGTGGCGCGGACGCTGTCCTTCAACGACCTCCAGTCCGGCGCCCCCGAAGGCGAAGGCGAAGCGAACGACCGCAACGTCGAGCTGCTGATCGACGACCCGCGCTGAGCTCGCCGCTACTCGTGCGGCCGGGCCATGCGGCGGTGGTCCAGCGCCTCCTCGAGGACCGAGGTCTCGACCCCCTGCTCGAGTGCGACCTCGCGCAGCGAGCGGCCCGACTCGGCCGCGGTCTTGACGATGTCGGCGGCGCGGTCGTAGCCGATGTGTGGGTTGAGCGCGGTCGCCGTCGCCAGGGTGGCCTCGGCGTGGCGGGTGGTCATCTCCTCGTTGGCCTCGAGCCCGGCGACGCATTTCTCGTCGAGCAGGCGCGAGGCGGAGGCGAGCAGCTTGATCGAGTCGAGCAGGTTGCGGGCGATCAGCGGCACCCGCACGTTGAGCTCGAACTGGCCCTGGCTGCCGGCGACGGTGATCGCGGTGTCGTTGCCCATCACCTGGGCGGCGACCTGGATCACCACCTCCGGGATCACCGGGTTGACCTTGCCGGGCATGATCGAGGAGCCCTTCTGCAGCTCCGGCAGCCGCAGCTCGGCAAGGCCGGCGCGCGGGCCGGAGCCCATCAGCGCCAGGTCGTTGGCGATCTTGTTGAGCGAGACGGCGTAGACCTTGAGCGCGCCCGAGAGCTCGACCAGCGAGTCGCGGTTGCCCTGCGCCTCGAAGGGGTCGAGCGGCCCGGAGATCTCGAGGCCGGTGTCGGCGCCGAGCCGCGCCCGCACCTTGGCCGCGAACTCGGGGTGGGTGTTGAGGCCGGTGCCGGTGGCGGTGCCGCCGAGCGGGATCTGGCCGACCCGGCGCAGCGTCGCCTCGACCCGCTGGACCCCGAGCCGGACCTGCGCCGCGTAGCCGCCGAACTCCTGGCCGAGGGTGACCGGGACGGCGTCCATCAGGTGGGTGCGGCCGGCCTTGACGACGTCGGCGAACTGCTTCGACTTCTGTTCCAGCGCCGCCTCCAGCGCGCCCATCGCCGGCAGCAGGTCGTGGGTCACCTCGTCCAGCGCCGCCAAGTGCACGGCGGAGGGGAAGACGTCGTTGGAGGACTGCCCCATGTTGACGTGGTCGTTGGGGTGGGCGCCGGTGCCGGCGAGGTTGGCGATCACCTCGTTGGCGTTCATGTTGGAGGAGGTGCCGGAGCCGGTCTGGAAGACGTCGACCGGGAACTGGTCGTCGTGCTCGCCGAAGCCGACCGCCTTGCCGGCGGCGGCGATGCGCTCGGCCAGATCGCCGTCGAGCAGCCCCAGCTCGCCGTTGACCTCGGCCGCGGCGGCCTTGACCCGGCCCAGCCAGCGGACCACGGGCACCGGCACCGGCGAACCGGAGACGGGGAAGTTGTCGACGGCCTTGGTGGTCTCGCCACCCCAGAGCTGCTCAGTCAAAACGGGCCTCCATCGAAGATCGGGTTGGGCCAGGGAGGGTATTGACCGGCCCCTCCCGGCGCCCCTGCGGCCGACATGTATTAGGGTGCCCTAATGGGCCGATACATAGGACCGGTGGAGAAGCTTGAGCGGCGCGAGGGCGTCTCGCTCGACCTCAAGGGCAAGCGCCAGCTGCTCGGCAAGACGGCGCTGGAGCGGCGCGGGGCGGCGCCCCCGGGCCAGCACGGCGCGGCCCGCCGCCGCGCGCCCAGCGTCTACGGGATGCAGCTGCGCGAGTCGCAGAAGCTGAAAATCGCCTACGGGGTGCGCGAGAAGCAGATGCGGCGGCTGATCGGGCGGGCGCGGCGCGGGCGCGAGAGCACCGCCGGCGAAGCGCTGCTGCAGCTGCTGGAGCGGCGCCTCGACAACGTCGTCTTCCGCCTCGGCCTCGCCTCGACCCGGCGCCAAGCGCGCCAGTTCGTCGTCCACGGCCACGTCGAGGTCGACGGGCGGCGGCTCGACATCCCCTCGGCCCTGGTCGCCGACGGCTCCCAGGTGCGGATCGCCGCCGGGGCTCCGGTCGCGGCCCTGGCGCACGAGGCGAGCGACGGGGTCGCGGTGCTGCCGGCCTGGCTCGAGGTCGACCACGCGGCCCTGGCCGGCCGCGTCCTCCGCGCCCCGCAGCGCGAGGAGATCGCGATGCCGGTGACCGAGCAGCTGGTGATCGAACGCTACGCCCGCCGCTGAGCCTTTCCGCAAACGCCAAAGGAGAAGACCCGCCGATGAAGCCAGACGATCCGGTCAGCCAGGGCGCCGCGCGCGCCATCGACCACCTCAACGACGACCACGCCGACGCCCTGCTGGAGATGGCGCAGGCGCTCGGCGGCCGCCCCGAGGCGAGCGCCGCCCGCTGCGTCGACGCCGACCGCACCGGCCTCGACCTCGTCGTACAGACGCCCGCCGGCGAGGCCGAGGTGCGGGTCGACTACGAGGAGCCGATCGAGGGCCCCGAGGGCTTGCGCAAGGCGACCGTCAAGCTCGCCCAGAAGGCCCGGGCGGAGCTCGGTGCTGAGCCCCGCCCGGTCTCCGCGGACTAGCTAACGCCGCTTCGCGCCGCGCTTGATGTTGCAGCGCGGGTGGCGCTTGCCGGCCGCGCGATGCCGCCGCTTGCAGGCGGGCGCGGCGTGGCGCCCCGGCTTCCCCTGCGGCCCGCGCGCGCCCCGGGCGCCGGTGGCGCCGGTCGCCCCGCGCGGCCCGGGGAGTCCCGCCGGCCCGGCGCCGCCGTTGGCGCCGTCCTGGCCGGGCTGACCCTGGGGACCCGCCGGTCCTGGCTCGCCCTGCGGCCCCCCGGTGCTGCTCGGACGGGCGCCCAGCCGCAGCGAGACGAGGTCGCCGAAGCCGATCGCCTGCTCGCCCGCGACCGCCTCGGCGCCGCGGTCGAGCCGCAGCAGCCAGGCCTGGTCGGCGTTCTCGGGGGAGACCCCGTCGAGCGTGGCGAGCTGTCCGCCCTCGAGGCCGAACGAGGTGACGCAGCCGGCCGGGCTCGATGACGCCTGCGCCGCCGCCAGCAGCGCCGGCAGGGTCGCCCCGGCCGGGGCGAGCGCCTTGCACATCCGCACGTTGCCGAAGCCGTGACCGATCGCCAGCAGGTGCGGCACCGGGGTGCCGGCGGCGCCCGACGGCAGCGGCTGCGACGGCCGCTGCGACTGCGGCGGCGCCGCGGTGAAGGCCGCGCCGGCGATCGCCCGCAGCGCGTCCTGGGTCGAGTAGACGCTGGGCCCGAGGCCGGACTGGTATTCGAAGCCACCCGCTTCGGGACCCGACGGGGCCTGCAGCGAGAGGATGAAGTCGACCGGGGTCTTGCCCGCGGCCGTCGTCCAGGCCGCCGACTGCGGGTCGATCCCGCAGGCATTGAGGCCGCTGACCACCCAGGCGTTGGTGTCGACGTTGTCGCCGAACGGGTAGGCGATCCCGCCGGTCGCGTTGGTCAGCAGGGCGCGCAGGAAGCCCAGCCCCTCGGCCACGTCGGGGTCATACGCGGGCAGGCCGGCTTCGCAGAGGGCGGCGATCGCCGCGCCGGTCATTTCCGGGTCCCCCGCTTCCGCCCGCGCGGCCGGGGTGAGGGCGGCGGGGAAGTTCCAGCCGCCGTCGTCGTGCTGGTTGCGGCGCAGGAAGGAGACGAGCGGCTCCTGCGCCCAGCCGGGCAGGCCGGCCGTCCTCAGCGCCAGCAGGCCGAAGACGGTGCTGTTGGTGCTCGCCCCGCCGAAGCTGCCGATCGCCGGGTTCCAGAGTCCGGCCAGCTGCGCTGGCTGGTTGGAGTCGGCCGAGAGCCGGGCCGGGTCGAGGCCGGCCGCGTGGGCGACCAGCACCGCCCGCGCGTAGTCGACGGCGGTCCCCCCGGGGGGGTCTTCGGTCCAGCTCGGTTCGGTGTATTCGCCGAGCAGGTAATCCTGCAGGCTGGGGTCGCCGGCGAGGGGGCCGTGGAGGTCGGCGGAGCTGACCCCGGCGGCGGCCAGGGAGGTCGCCGACCAGTCGCCGCCGAAGCCGGGAATCGCCCCGGTCGCCGTGTCCTGCTGGAGGCCGATGTAGTCGACCGCGCTGGCGACCGCGGCGTCGATTTCGGTCGGGCTGGACGTCGCCGCGGCCGCGGCCGGGAACGCCAGGAGAGACAACAGCGATGCGCAGAGCGCGAAGGTACGTCGGACTGAGACTGCTCGCATCCTTGACCCCTTTCCTCGAGGGTTTGGTGGAGGGATCGGAGGGAGGTCTCCTGGCTTCCGAGGTGTTCGCCGCGCCTTCCCGGCTGACGCCAGTGGCTGCACGCTGTGCGTGCGACGAGCTTGGTCTCGGTCACAGTGGCGGGCCCGCGCCGGTCTTGCACCGGCTTCCCCGTCCACCGATCCGTGGATTGGTTTGGGCGGGCAATCTAACGGAGATCCGTCCCCCTGCCTTTCCCGTCGCCTCGAGCTCGCGGTTAGACTGGCCGCCACCAGAGGATCGGTGGACAGGGAAGTCGGTGTGAATCCGACGCGGTCCCGCCACTGTGACCGAGCGAGAAAGCCCGTCGCACGCCGTGCGGCAAGCCACTGGCCGAGAGGCCGGGAAGGCGCGGCGGGAAAGGCTCGGAAGCCAGGAGACCTCCCTCCGATCCATTCCCGTCGATTGCCCTCGCGGAAAGGGGTCAAGACATGCGCAGCTCGCTGGCGGCGCTCGCCGTCGCTTCTCTCTCGTTTCTCCTCCTCGCAGCGGTCGCCGAGGCGGCGCCGACCCAGGTCAGGGTCCGGATCGAGGGCAGGGCCGAAACCCTCTTCGAGGGCCCGATCCTGACCGACGTCCACCGGGTCAAGGCGATGGGCGACTCGAAATGGCGGCGCTGCGACGGGATCGGCGCCAGCGTTCCCCAGAACAAAGTCCCCGGCGTGGTGCCGACGTCGGCCGCGGCCGACGCGATGCGGATCGTCGGCGAGAGCTTCGACGCCCAGTGGTACAACCAGTTCGAGGACTATTTCCTCGAGCGCTGGGGCCCGGACAGCGAGGACGAAGCGGCGGGCGAGTACTGGGGCGTGCTCGTCAACAACGTCTTCACCGCCGTCGGCGGCTGCCAGTACCAGCTCGACGGCGGCGACGAGGTGCTCTGGATCTATGACGCCTTCGACGGCCGGCCGCGCCTCGCCCTCTACCCGGCCGGGTACGGCGGCGGGGCCGAGCCGCTGACCGCCACGGCGACGCTGAACCAGCCCTTCGAGGTCGAAGTCGGCACCTGGGCCGGCGACATCGAGGGCCAGCCCCCGGCGGCGCCCGGGCGCGCCGGCGACCCCTACGCGGGGGCCGAGGTGGCGCCCGTGACGACCAGCTCCGAGGGCTTCCAGCAGATCGACGTCGCCAGCCCGGACACCGTCGTCAGCGGCGCCGGCGGCGTGGCCAGCATCACCTTCACGACGCCCGGCTGGCACCGGATCAAGGCCACCGACGTCGCCGCCGGGGTCGAGACCGCAGTGCGCTCGAACCGGCTCGACGTCTGCGTGCCGCAACCGCCGGCGAGCGGTTGCGGCGCCCTTCCCGCCGACGACCAGGTGCGGACGCCGCCGCCCCCGGTGGCGGGCGAAGTCGACGGGGAAACGCCGGGTGGGGGAGGACCGGGCGGCACGCCGCCGCCGGGCGGATCGCCCTCCGGCGGGGGTGGCGGTGCCGCGAGCGGATCGAACGGTGCGGGCCAGACTCCGCCGGCGCCCGAGCCCGGGCCGGTCCAGCTGCAGCAGCCGGGCCTGGATCGCAGCCGCCTCGCCCGGGGCCTGGTCACGGTCAGCTGGCGGGTGCTCGACCCGGGGGCCGGGATCCGGCGCTGGACGATCGCCTCGCAGAGGCTCGGTCGCAGGGGCGCGCCCTGGGTGACCCGGGCCAGCGGCAGCGAGCGCGCCGGCGCGACGCTGCACCTGCCGCCGGGCGCCCACCGGCTGCGGCTGACCGTCGTCGACGCGCTCGGCCGTGGCGCCAGCACCGCGCTCGGCAGGGTCCAGGTGCCGCGCTAGGCGATGCGCCGGCTGCTCGCAATCCTGGCGCTGGGCGCGGCGATGTTCGCGGCCTCCGCGGCCGCCGCGCCCAATCCCGCCAACCAGGCGGCACTCGACCGCACCGTGCGCTTCCTGCAGGAGGCGCAGAGCGCCGACGGGGGTTTCGGCGGCTCCCCCGGCACCGCCTCGGGCTCGATGTTCAGCGCCTGGGTGGCGCTGGCGCTGGCCGCCGCCGGGGTCAATCCCCAGGACCAGATGAAGCCCGGCGGCGCCGACGTCCACGCCTACCTGGTCAGCCACTACCTCGACGGCGTGGTGGAAAGCGACTGCGAGCCGGCGGTCTGCACGACGACCCTGGAGCGGGAACTGATGGTCGTCAACGCCTCCGGGACCTCGCCCCACGACTTCGGCGGCGTCGACCTGGCGGCGCAGCTGCTCGGCCGGGTCGGCGAGGACGGGACCTTCCCGCACGTGCCGGGCGGGGTCCCGGGGGTCAACGACACGATCTTCGCCATCTTCGCCCTGGCGCCGATCTCCGAGCCGGCGGCGCAGGCGCCGATCCAGCCCGCCGCCGACTGGATCGAACGCCAGCAGCACGACAACGGCGGCTGGGCCTGGGGCGTCGACAGCAGCCGCGACGAAGTCGACATGACCGGGGCCGCGATCCAGGCCCTGGTCGCCGCCGGCCGCGGCCGCGGCGCCAGCGTCGAGGAGGGGCTCCGGTACCTGCGCCAGGCCCAGTCCCCCGAAGGCGGCTTCCCGGAATACCCCGGCACCCTTGAAGCGAACGTCGCCTCCACCGCCTGGGCCGTGCAGGCGATCTGGGCCGCGGGCGAGAACCCGGAGACCTGGCGCACCGCCTCCGGGACCGAGCCCCTGAGCTACATGGAATCGCTGCAGGAACCCGACGGCCACGTGCGCTGGAAACGCGGGCAGGACCTGAACGGGATCTGGATGACCGCCTACGTCGCCCCCGCCCTGGCCGGGCAGGCCTGGCCGATCCCGGCGCCGCCGCGGGCGGTCGCCCCGGTTGTCGCCGCCGATTCCGGCGAGGGCGTGATCGCCGGCGGGGGCGGCCGCGGCGCGCCGCTGTTCAGCCGCCCGAAACCGCAGAGCCGCGGGCGCACCCCGGGCGGGACCCGAGTGCTGAGAAGCCGCGACCCGGTCGACCACAGCAGCACCCGGCGCGGCGCCAACCGGGTTCAGTCCACCGCCACCGTGGAGCTGGAAGCCCCCGGCGCGGAGGGTACGGAGGCGCCCGCGGGCGCGAGGGCGCCGGCAGCCGCCGCCGCGGGCGGCGAGTCCGAGTCAGCGGCCGGTGCCGGTAGCGGCGCCGGCTCGCGGAGCAAGGGGAGCGCCGGCGCCGGCGAAGAGGTCACCGGCGTGCTGGTCGGGGATCGCGGCGGGTCCGCCATCGGCGCGCCCGGCCTGCGCGGCGGCGCCGCCGAGGACCAGGGGCCCTGGGTCGCCCTCGGCATCGGCGCCGTGGCGCTGCTGATCGGGCTGGCCGGAGCCGCGGCGGAGCGCCGCCGCGCGGCCCCGCTGGCGGGAGCCGCCACGTGATCGCCGCCGCGATCGACCTCGGCGCGGCGCTTGTCCCGAACGTCGCCGCGATCGACCTCGGCGACGCCCTCGCCCAGATCGCCACGGCGCTGCGGGTGCCGGTGCTGATCGCGGCGATCGTGGCCCTGCTGCTCTGCGCGCTGGAGCTCGGCCGCTTCGGCGCCGAGTACTGGCGGCGGCGGGTGCGGGCGCGCGGCGTCGACCTCGGCGAGCTGACCGCGCGCGCGGTCGCCGACCCCCAGCACGCCGCCTACTACGCCTACAGCGCGCCAGGCGCGATCGCCGGCGTGGCGTTGAGCGAGATCGCGGCCGCGCCGGTCCCGGACCGCGGTATCGCCACCGAGCGGGCCCTGACCCGCTACGAGCTCGCGGTCCAGCGCCGCCTCGACCGCACCCGCCTGCTGGTCCGCGCCGGCCCCGCGATCGGCCTGATGGGGACGCTGATCCCGCTGGCCCCGGGCCTGGCCGCGCTCGGCCGCGGCGACGTCGCCCTGCTGGCCGAGAACCTGCGCGACGCCTTCGGCGCCACCGTGATCGGCCTGCTCGTCGGTACCGTCGCCTTCGCCCTCACCCTGGCCCGCACCCGGATGTACACCGAAGACCTGAGCGCGCTCGAGCAGGGGGCGGCCGCCGCGGCGCCGGCGCCGGCGCCGGCCGCGGCCGTGGGGGCCGGCCGATGAGCCGGATCGGGCTCGGTCGCCACGGCAAGATCGAAGAGAACGCCGGCGACCCGCTCGACGGCCTCGTCAACCTCTTCGACATCGGCATCGTCCTCGCCGTCGCCTTCCTGATCGCCGGGCTCACCCTCAGCGTCAGCTCCGACGGCAAGATCCAGCGCCGCGCCGGCAGCGCCGAGGCCAAGGTCCGCGTCCTGCCCGACCCCGCCGGGGGCGAGCGCGCCAGCGGCCGCGGCCAGCCCGTCGGCACCGCCTACCGCCTCGCCGACGGCCGCCTGGTGATCGTCGCCCCGCGCTGAGCGGGCTGCGCACCTCGCCGCCGCGGCCGAGTTGCGGCCGAGGTTGCTCAGCCGCTGCTGTGGCCGGCGTCGAAGCCCTTGCGGTAGGCGGCGAGGAAGGCGGGGGAGAGCGGCTGGCGGTCGGGGGCGTAGCGGGCGGCGACGGTGAGGCGGCGGATCAGGTCGGCGTGGATGCCTTCGGTGCGGTCGGCCCCGCGCTGGGCGGCGCCGAGCAGGTAGCCGAGCCGCAGCGCCGCCGGGCTCTCCGGCACGCCCCGCGCTTCGCCGTTGAGCACGGTCGCGGTCTCGACCATCGCTTCGCCCACCGTCGCCAGCTCGCCGCCCTGCTGGTTCTCCGCCAGGCAGTCGCTGATCGGCGTCTCCCCGGCCAGCTTCACGGCGCCGGGAGCCCTGTCGAGCGCCGCCAGGTAGATGTCCTGCCCCTGCAGGCAGGCAACCGGCGTCGAGTCGTCCTGGTCCCCGCAGCCGGCGAGGAAGAGGAACGTCAGCGTGATCGCCAAGGCGGCGCTGAAGCTCCGAGCCAACTCTGGACACCTCGGATTCATGACCTGCTTCGATCGGCGCGCGCGGGAAATGGCGCCGCTTGGCCAAGCCAAGTAATGGTGGCTAACAAGCCCGTGCACCTGGGAACCTCGTTTCAGTTTGACGCGGTGCCTCCGGCGGATTACTCATTGTGGACGGCGAATCCAAGGGAGGCTGGAGATGGCGCGGCATCTTAGAGGCTCGGGGTCGATCATCGTGACCGCTCTCGCAATCTGTGCAGTCACGGCATCCGTTGCAAAGGCGGATGTTCTCAAAACCGATGCCGGGCTTTCGGTGAACCTCTCGGGCCAGCAAGCGCTGTCCAGCATCCTTAAAACGACAGCGGGGTCGGCGGAATGCTTCACGGTGACCTACGCGGGCACACTCACCAATGGCAGCAGCTCAGTACTGGTGACCCCGACTTTCAATTCCTTCTCATGTACCTGCATAGGGGTGGCGTGCACCGTGGAAACCAACGGTTGCGTCTTCAGGCTCAACATCGGCTTTCTCACATTCGGCACTGTCGACTTGGTCTGCCCCGAAAAAAAAGAACTCACATTCACGTCCTCTAAGTGCACGATTCATATTGGGTCTCAGACCAACTTTGGTTCCCTCTCCTTTGTGAACGTCGGGAGCGGGAGCACAAAGGAACTGAACGTCTTCCTGAACAGCACCGAAAAACTCAAATACCGGCATACAGAAGGAACCGGCATCGGGCGCTGCAAAACCGGCGAAAGCACTACGGGAAGCCTGTCTGGAAGCTTCTATCTCACAGGCGTAATAGACGGTGGCACGGCTCACGTCGGCACCTATGCCGAATAGCTGAGCGCGCCGTTCCGCCTCAGTCGACGACCCGGGGGCCGATGCCGCCGGTGCGGACGGTGGAGATGCCGCCGGAGGGGCCGGGCGGGGCCTTCGGGGCGGGGGAGGATTTGGTCCGCGGCACGCCCGCGGTTTCGTTCGGGCCGACCGGGAACACTTCGACCCATTCGGCCAGCTGGAACTGCTCCACCGGGGAGTGGTTCCAGGAGAGGTGCAGGTGGTGGCCGCAGCCGTGGCCGGCGTCGCCGTCGTAGCCGACCCAGCGGAAGGGCGGGGCGGGGAGGCCCTGGACCGGCTCGGCCCAGAGCGCGAGCTGGGTGATCGGGGCCCAGACCGCGTCGCATTTGGTCCCGCCGCCGACCGGGACCAGGTCGACCGCGAGGCCGTTGTAGTGATCGGAGCCCTTGGTGTGGCATTCGTCGCAGCCGGCGTGCTCGCCGCTGGGCAGCGGGCCGGAGTATCCATCGGTCACATATATGGGGTAGCGCTGGGCGATCCAGCGCAGGTCCGGGAGGATTCGCTTGTCGACCATGTCACCCGCTTCGTGCGGGATCGAGGCCGGGATGGGCACGATCTTGCCGGTCGCGTAGATCAGCCGGGTGGGGGCGGTCCCGGGAGCGGCCGAGGCGCCCGCGGCGAGCGCCAGCAGCGCCGCGCAGGCGAGCGCCAGCAGCAGGCCGGCACGCATGGCGCCGCGGTGGAAGCGGGTGGCAGGTTCGCTCACCCCCCGCTTATCGACACCCGCCCGTACCGGTCTTGAATCGTGGCGGATAGGGTTCCTGACCATGCCCACGGTCCGCGACGCGACGTTCGACCTCTTCCGCGCCCACGGGATGACGACGATGTTCGGCAACCCCGGCTCGACCGAGCTGCCGATGCTCGCCGACTACCCCTCGGACTTCCGCTACGTGCTCGGCCTGCAGGAGGCGGTCGTGGTCGGGATGGCCGACGGCTTCGCCCAGGCCTCCGGCAAGACCACCGTGGTCAACCTCCATACCGCGCCCGGGGTCGGCAACGCGATGGGGGCGATCTTCAACGCCCAGGCCAACCACTCGCCGCTGCTGGTCACCGCCGGCCAGCAGGCGCGCGCCCAGATCACCCTGCAGGCGAACCTGACCAACCGCGACGCGACGCGGATGCCGCACCCGCTGGTCAAGTGGTCCTACGAGCCGCCGCGGGCCGAGGACGTGCCGCTGGCCCTCGCCCACGGCGCCCACCTCGCCGGCCTGCCGCCGCGCGGCCCCGTCTTCGTCTCCCTGCCGATGGACGACTGGGGCGTCGAGGTCGACGCCGCCGACGCCCAGGCCGCGATCGACCGCAAGGTCAGCGGCCGCGCCACGGCCGACCCGGAGGCGGTGCGCGCCCTCGCCGCGGCGCTCGACGCCGCCGTCAACCCGGTCCTCGTCGCCGGCCCCGACGTCGATGCCAGCGGCGCCTGGGACCTCGGCATCGCCCTCGCCGAGCGCCAGCGCCTCCCCGTCTGGGCCTCGCCCGCGACCGGCGGCGTCCGCCTCGGCTTCCCCGAGAACCACCCCAACTTCCGCGGCGTCCTGCCGCCGGCGATCGGCCCGGTCGGGCAGACGCTCGAGGGCCATGACCTGATCCTCGTCGTCGGCAGCTCCGTCTTCCCCTATTACCCGCACATCCCCGGGCCGCTGCTGCCCGAGGGGGCGAAGCTGGTGGCGATCACCAGCGATCCCGACGAGGCGGTCCGCGCGCCGATGGGCGACGCGATCGTCGCCGACGTCAAGCTCACCCTGGAGGCGCTCCTGGCAGCGGTCCCCGAGTCGGCGCGGCCGGCGCCGGAGCCGAACGAGGGCCCGGGCGAAATCCCGCCCAGCGACCCGCTCAACCCCTCGACCGTGCACACGGCGCTGGCCGAGGTCCTGCCCGAGGACGCGATCGTCGTCCTCGAGTCCCCCTCCAGCACCCTCGCCCTGCGCAACCAGCTGCGGATCTCCCGCCCCGGCAGCTACTACTTCAGCGCCGGCGGCGGCCTCGGCTTCGGCCTCGCCGCCAGCGTCGGCGTGCAGCTGGCGCAGCCGAACCGGCCGGTCGTCTGCGTGCTCGGCGAGGGCTCGGCCCAGTACGCGATCACCGCCTTCTGGAGCGCCGTCGCCTACGACACCCCGGTGACGTTCCTGGTCCTGCGCAACGAGGAGTACGCGATCCTCAAGTGGTTCGCCGAAGTCGAGCAGGTGACCGGCGCCCCCGGCCTCGACCTGCCCAAGCTCGACGTCGCCGCGGTCGCCGAGGGCTACGGGGTCAAGGCCCACCGCGCCGGCGACCGCGACGCCGTCCGCGAGGCGCTCGGCACAGCCCTCGCCTCCTCGAAGCCGGAGCTGGTCGAAGTCCCGGTCACCCCCGGGATGTCCCTCTTCTAGGGCACCGTGGCCCGGGCCCGCACCAACCGTCGATCCGGCACCCCAGAGGTGCTCGATTGACGGCTCGTGGCTCGCAGCTGCTCGCGCCGCCGCCCGGCGAGCCGGCGCCGGACCGGGCGCCGGACGCGATCGCCGCCGGCGTCGCGCAGCCGCTGCGCGGCGAGCTGGAGGCGCTGCTCGGTGCCGACCGCGTCCTCTCCAGCGCCGGCGACATCGTCAAGTACGCCTCCGACGCCAGCCCCTACCGGCTGTTCCCGCGGGCGGTGGTGATGGCGCGCGAGGCCGAGGACGTCGCCAAGGTCCTCGCCTACGGCCGCGAGCGGGGGATCCCGGTCACCTTCCGTGCCGGCGGCAGCAGCCTCAACGGCCAGGGCCAGAGCGACGGCATCCTCGTCGACGTCCGCCGCCACTTCGGCGGCGTCGCGGTCGAGGCCGGCGCGCCCCGCGAGGGCGGCGCCGAGGTCGAGGCCGCCACCGCCCGGGTCAAGCCCGGCACCGTGCTCGGCCACGCCAACCGCGTGCTCGCCCCGTACGGCCGCAAGCTCGGCCCCGACCCGGCCAGCACCGACATCGCCTGCGTCGGCGGCGTCATCGCCAACAACTCGGGCGGGATGCGCTGCGGCACCGCCAGGGACTCCTACTCGACCGTGCGCGCGCTGACCCTGGTCCTGCCTTCGGGGACGACGATCGACACCGCCGCGCCCGACGCCGCCGAGCGCTTCGCCGCCGCCGAGCCGGAGCTGGCCGCCGGCCTGGAGGCGATCCGCGACGAGATCCGCGCCGACGAGGAGCTGAGCGCCCGCATCCGCCGCAAGTTCGCGATCAAGAACACCACCGGCTACCGCCTCTGCGCCTTCCTCGACGCCGAGGAGCCGCTGGAGATCTTCCGCCGCCTCGTCGTCGGCTCCGAGGGCACGCTCGCCTTCGTCGCCGAGGCGGTCTTCGAGACGGTGCCGCTGCCGGCCCGGACCACCACCGCCTGGGTCCACTTCCCCGACGTCGACCAGGCGATCGACCCGGTCCGCGAGCTGGTCGACGCCGGCGCCAGCGCGGTCGAGCTGATGGTCGCCCCGGCCCTGATCACCGCCGCCTGGAACATGCACGGCGCTCCCGAGGAGTGGAAAGAGCTGCCGCCGGAGTCGGCGGTGCTGCTGGTCGAGTTCGGCGCCGACGACGACGCCGGCCTCGACGAGTACGTCGCCAGGGCGGAGGCGATCTTCGCCCCGCGCGAGGTGATCCGCCCGATCGAGTTCAGCCGCGAGGAGGAGACGATCGAGCTCGCCTGGCGGGTGCGCGAGGGGCTGCACGGTCTGATCGGCCGCCTGCGCCTGCCCGGCACGGCGCTGATCGTCGAGGACGTCTGCGTGCCGCCGGAGCGGATCGCCGAGGGCGCCCGCGACCTGCAGGCGCTGCTCGGCGAGCACGGCTTCCTGCCCGGCGTCGCCGGCCACGCCTCCGCCGGCAACCTCCACTTCATGCTGACCCCGGACTTCGCCAAGCAGGAGGACCTCGACCGCTACGAGGCCTTCATGGCCGGCCTGGTCGAGCTGATCGTCGACAAGTACGACGGCTCGCTCAAGGCCGAGCACGGGACCGGGATCAACATGGCCCCTTATGTAGAGCGCGAGTGGGGCGAGAAGGCGACCGAGCTGATGTGGCGGGTGAAGCGGCTGGCCGACCCCGACGGGGTGCTCTCGCCCGGCGTCGTCCTCAACCGCGACCTCGGCGCCCACCTGCGCAACCTGAAAACGACGCCGGCGATCGAGGAGTCGGCGACGACCTGCGTCGAGTGCGGCTTCTGCGAGCCGGTCTGCCCCAGCCGCAACCTGACGACGACGCCGCGGCAGCGGATCGTGCTGCGGCGGGAGATGGCGCGCCAGCCCGCCGGCTCGCCGGTGCAGAAGGCGCTGCTGGAGGAGTTCGAGTACGAGGCGCTGGAGACCTGCGCCGCCGACGGCTCCTGCCAGCTCGCCTGCCCGGTCGGGATCGACACCGGCAAGTTCGTCAAGGAACTGCGCCGGGCCAGGCACACCGAGCGGGCCGAAAACCTCGCCTTGGCGACCGCCAAGCGCTGGGGCACGGTCGAGGGCGCCAGCCGCGCCGGCCTCCGCCTCGGCCCGCTCGCGCACCGGACCAAGCGCGGCAAGGGGCTGCCACCGCCGGCGCCGCGCAAGCTGCCGGCGACGATCCACACCGGCGCCGCCGCGGTCTACGTCCCCTCCTGCACCAACCGCATCTTCGGCTCGGCCGCCGCCGGGTCCGCGGAGCGGGCCTGGGTGGTCGAGGCCATGGTCGCGGTCTCCGCCCGGGCGGGTCTGCCGGTCTGGATCCCCGAAGACGTGGTCGGCAGCTGCTGCGGGCTGCCCTGGAGCTCGAAAGGATTCGGCGAGGCCCACCGCCAGAAGGCGAACGAGATGGTCGAGCGGCTCTGGGAGTGGAGCGGGGAGGGGGCGCTGCCGATCGTCATCGACGCCGCCTCCTGCACCGGCTCGGTCGCCGACCCCGGCGACGGCGTCCTCTCCGACGAGAACGCCGAGCGCCTCGGCAAGCTCGAGATCCTCGACTCGGTCGCCTGGGCCCACGACCGCCTGCTGCCCTGGCTCGAGGTCGGCGAGAAGGTCGGCAGCGCCACCGTGCACCCGACCTGCGCCACCCGCCACCTGGGCCTGACCCACCGCCTCGAAGCCCTCGCCGACGCCCTCGCCGACGACGTCTTCGTCCCCCCGTCGGCGACCTGCTGCGGCTTCGCCGGCGACCGGGGCATCTCCCACCCCGAGCTGACCGCCGCCGCCACCGCCCCCGAGGCGAGCGAGGTCGCCGGCCGCCACTTCGACGCCCGCCTCTCCAGCAACCGCACCTGCGAGATCGGCCTCGAGCGCGCCACCGGCGAGCCCTACGAGTCCGTGATTCTCCTGCTCGAGCGCCTCACCCGCCCGGCCTGAGCTTGGGGGAGAACCCTTGCCCCCGCTTGCCTTGGGAGGGGCGTGCCGGCTATCTCCAGGTTTCATGGAATCACGATCACGATGTACTTCCGCGAGGGCGTCCATGCGTCCCGACCTCACTTCCATGCCTCTCACGCTGGGGCTCAGGCTTCGTTCGACGCTGTGGATCTGACCCGTCTCGCGGGCAAATTGCCGTCGCGGGTCGAACGCGTCGTACGCAGATGGGCAGGGATGCACCGAGCGGAGTTGTTGGAGAACTGGGAGCGTGGCCGCCAGGGTCGAAGGCTGCACGCGATCGAGCCCATGAAATGAATTGTCTACAATGAGCCCGATGCTCGCCCTGCCACCCAACCTGATCGAGGCTGTTCCACTCGCCGGCTACAAGGTCCATCTGCGATTCGCCGATGGGCTTGCGGCGGATGTGGACCTCTCCTATCTAGTGGGATGCGGAGAAGTCTTCGAGCCCTTGCGAGACGTCGAGTATTTCCGCAAGCTGAGGGTCGATGAGTTCGGCGTCACCGTCGAATGGCCCAACGAAGCCGACATCGCCCCGGAGACCCTCTACGACCACGTGCAGCGGGCCGAGTACGAGAAGCGGCGCGCGGCCGCCGCGTCCTGAGCGCCTAGCTCGCGCTCGGGGCTTTGCCCGCGTCGACGCCCTTGGCGTCGAGGTCGCGGATCAGCGCCGCGGTCTTCGCGTCGCTCTCCATGCGCCTGTCGAGCAGCGGGTTGACGATGCCGCGCAGGGCGGAGACGTAGCGCCACCACTTGGGGACGAAGATGCGCGGGGCGCGTTCCTCGATGCCGCGGACCAGGCCGGCACCGGCCTCGTCGGGGGTGATGCGCTTGAGCAGGAAGTCGGGGCTGAGGTCGCGGATCCGGTCGGAGTCCTCCTGGTCGAAGGCGTCCTGGACCAGCTTGGTATCGACCCAGCCGAAGTAGGCGACGCTGGCGCTGGCGCCGTGGGGGGCGAGCTCGACCCGCAGCGCCCGGCCCAGCATCTCGACCCCGGCCTTGGCGACGGCGTAGGGGGTGTTGCCCATGCCGTTGGCGAAGGCGTAGACGGAGGAGACGACGACCATCTGGCCGCGGCGCTCGACGATCTGCGGCAGCGCCGCCCGCACCGTGCGCCAGACCCCGAGCAGGTCGACCTCGAAGACGCGTTCCCACTCCTCCCCGGAGATGCTGCGGGCGGTGGCGAACTGCTTCTGGGCGATCCCGGCGTTGGCGACGGCAACGTCGAGCCCGCCCAGCTTCTCGACCACCTCGGCGATCGCCGCGAACATCGCGTTCTGGTCGGTGACATCGGCGCCGATCCCGATTGCCCGCGGGCCGATCCGCTCCGCCGCCTCGCGCGCCTGCTCGGCGTCGAGGTCGAGGACCGCGACCGAGGCCCCGCGCAGGTGCATCTGCCGCGCCGTCTCGAAGCCGATGCCGCGGGCGGCGCCGGTGACGAGGGCGACTTTGCCGTTGAGGTCGTAGAAGGACATCGGCCGGGGAGGGTAGCGGGCCGCGTGCCATGCACGGGCGCCGGGCACGGGCCGGTCTACGGGTCGCGCCGCTGCGCCGCCTCGACCTCGGCCACCACGGCGGCGATCGCCGCGTCACGGTCCATGCGGCGGTCGAGCAAGGGGTTGAGGACCCCGCGCAGGGCCGAGATGTAGCGCCACTCCCAGGGTGCGAAGGACCGCGGCGCCCGCTCCTCCAGCGCCCGCACGATCGTCGCCCCGGCCGCGGCGGGCGCGATCCGGCGCAGCAGGAAGCCCGGGAGGATCTCGCCCAGGATCCGCGCCCCGCGTCCCTCGTCGCGCCGGTCGAGCGACTCCCGCACCAGCTCGGTGTCGACCCAGCCGAAGTAGACGACGCTGGCGCTCGCGCCCAGGGGCGCCAGCTCCGCCCGCAGCGCCCGCCCGAGCGCCTCGACCCCGGCCTTGGAGACCGCGTAGGGGCTGGCGAGCAGGCCGTTGGCGAAGCTGTAGATGGAGCCGAGGAAGACGATCTGCCCGCCGCGCTCGGCGACCTGGGGGAGGGCTGCCCGGGCCGTGTGCCAGGCGCCGATCAGGTTGACGTCGACCACCCGCCTCCACTCCTCGCCCGGCATCGTCCGCGCCGTCGTTACCGTCGGCGGTGCGATCCCGGCGTTGGCGACGGCGACGTCGAGCCCGCCGAACCGCTCCACCACCGCGGCGACCGCGGCGAGCATCGCGCCCTCGTCGGTGACGTCGGCGCCGAGGCCGATCGCCCGCGGCCCGATCCGCTCCGCCGCCTCGCGCGCCTGCTCCGCGTCGAGGTCGAGCACCGCGACCGAGGCCCCACGCAGGTGCAGCTGCCGCGCCGTCTCGAACCCGATCCCGCGAGCCCCGCCGGTCACCAGCGCCACCTTGCCATCGAGGTCGTAACGGGCCATCGCAGGAACGTACCGTGCTCCCTTTGTCCTTTGTAACCCAGAGGGTGACAAAGGACAAGCGGGGCTAGGCTGCGCCGATGGCCGACCTCGACGCGACCTACTCCGCCTTCGCCGCCGCGCGCGGGCTCGAGCCGGTGCCGTCGCTCGGGCTCGGGGCCCTGACCCCGCTGCTGGTCGAGTCCAAGCACTGCCAGGTCGCCCCGGCCGCCCGCGGCCGCCTCGGCGGCGAGGTCGAGGGGATCGTCGGCCACCTCGCCTACACCCGCAACAAGACCTTCCGCTTCAACGTCGCCCTGGCCGAGATCCCCGCCTCGACCGCGCTGGTGCCGCGGCTGTTCTGCGTCCGCAGCGGCCGCAGCACCCGCGACGACGAGTTCTACGGCTTCGAGGCCCGCTACTCGAAGCTCTGGACCGAGAGCACGGCGCTGAACCAGCGCTACACGATCTCCACCAGCCCCTACCAGGACCCGAACTGGATGCGGCAGCTGTTCTCGCCGGCCCTGGTCGACTACCTGGCGAGCAAGCCGCCCGCCGACTTCTCCTTCGAGCTCGCCTACGGGGTCCTGCTCGGCAGCGTCGAGGACGACGACCCCGGCGCCGACGGCCTGGCGGCGCTCTGCGAGGCGACCGCCCACGTCGCCGCGCGGATCGCCCGGGAGTGCGAGGAGTAGCGATGCAGATCAACCGCACCGGGTACTTCCTGATCGCCCTCTTCGGCCTGCTCGGCCTGGCGATGTGCGTCGGGCCGGCCCTGTTCGGAGCCAACCTGGAAACGTCGCTGATCGTCGCCTCGACCGGGGGGATCTTCGTCCTCGTCGCCGCCGGCCTCGCCTGGTACGCGCGCCACGCCAAGGCCAAGGCCGCCCACCAGGACTGGATCTTCCAGAACGGGATCAAGGGCAGCGCCACCATCGTCGAGGTCGGCAACTCGCACACCACCGTCAACGAGATGCCGCTGATGAAGCTGAGGCTCGCCCTCGACATCCCCGGCATCGGCCGCAGCGAGGTCAGCCGCCGCGAAGTGATGCCGGTCTTCACCGCCAACCGCATGGACGCCGGCCTGGTCCTCCCCGCCTACGCGAACCCCGAGGACCCGACCGAGTTCATCCTCGTCTGGTGAGGCCGCGCGCTCCGGCGCGCCCCCGCTCCTAGAATCCGAGGCCTCGTGCCCGGATTCAGCCCAGTCGACACCAGGCAGTCCTTCCCCGAGCTGGAGGAGAAGGTGCTGGCGCGCTGGCGCGAGGACGACGTCTTCGCCCGCTCGCTCGCCAACCGCGAGGGGGCCGAGGTCTGGAGCTTCTACGAGGGCCCGCCGACCGCCAACGGCCGCCCCGGCTCCCACCACGTCCTCGCCCGCGTCTTCAAGGACGTCTACCCCCGCTACAAGACCATGTGCGGCTTCCGGGTGCCGCGCAAGGCGGGCTGGGACTGCCACGGGCTGCCGGTCGAGCTCGAGGTCGAAAAACAGCTCGGCATCTCCTCCAAGCAGGAGATCGAGGAGTTCGGGATCGCCGAGTTCAACAAGCGCTGCCGCGAGTCGGTCTTCGAGTACGTCGAGGAGTGGGACCGGCTGACCGAGCGGATCGGCTTCTGGATCGACCTCGACGACCCCTACGTCACCCTTGAGGACGACTACATCGAGTCGGTCTGGTGGTCGCTGAAGCAGCACTGGGAAAAGGGCCGCCTCTACGAGGGCCACAAGGTCGTCCCCTACTGCCCCCGCGACGGCACCCCGCTCTCCTCGCACGAGGTCGCGCAGGGCTACAAGGACGTCGAGGACCCCTCCATATACGTGAAGTTCCCCCTGCTCGGCGCGGGTGGCGAGGCCGACGAGCACCTGCTGGTCTGGACCACGACCCCGTGGACCCTGCCCGGCAACGTCGCCGTCGCCGTCGCCCCCGAGGTCACCTACGTCCGCGCCCGGGTCGCCGGCGAGACCCTGATCGTCGCCGAGCCGCTGCTGGAGAAGGTGTTGGGCGAGGGGGTACCGGTGACCGACCGCCTCCCCGGCTCCGAGCTGGTCGGCCGCCACTACAGCGGCCCGGTCTTCGCGCTCAGCGACCGCGAGCCCGGCGGCTTCCCGGTGATCGCCGGCGACTTCGTCACCACCGAGGACGGCACCGGCCTGGTCCACATCGCCCCCGCCTTCGGCGAGGACGACTACCGGGTGGCGGCCGCGAACGGGATCTTCGACCCGACCCAGCGGCAGACGCTCTACAACCCGGTCAAGCCCGACGGGCACTACGACAACCGCGTCGCCGGCTTCGAGGACCGCTTCGTCAAGGACCCCGAGGTGACCCGCGGCCTGATCGCCGACCTCGAGCGGCGCGGCCTGCTCTTCCGCGAGCAGGTCTACGAGCACTCCTACCCGCACTGCTGGCGCTGCGGCACGCCGCTCCTCTACTACGCGACCTCGAGCTGGTACATCGGCACCTCCGAGGTGAAGGAGCAGATGCTCGCCAACAACGAGGCGATCGGCTGGCACCCCGAGCACGTCAAGCACGGCCGCTTCGGCAAATGGCTGGAGAACAACGTCGACTGGGCGCTCTCGCGCGACCGCTACTGGGGCACGCCGCTGCCGGTCTGGCGCTGCTCCGACCACCAGTGCGGCGAGCTCGAGTGCATCGGCTCGGTCGCCGAGCTGCGCGAGCGCTCCGGGGGCGAGGTCCCCGACGACCTCCACCGCCCCTACATCGACGCGGTGACCTTCGACTGCGCCAAGTGCGGCGGCGAGATGCGCCGGGTCGAGTCGGTGATCGACACCTGGTACGACAGCGGCGCGATGCCCTTCGCCCAGTTCCACTACCCGTTCGAGAACGAGGCGGAGTTCGAGGAGCGCTTCCCGGCCGACTACATCTGCGAGGCCCAGGACCAAACCCGCGGCTGGTTCTACACCCTGCTGGCCGAGTCGACCCTGCTGTTCGGCGAGTCGAGCTACCGCAACTGCGTCTGCCTCGGCCTCATCCTCGACGCCGAGGGCCAGAAGATGTCGAAGAGCCGCGGCAACGTGGTCGACCCCTGGGAGGTGCTCTCGGCCCACGGCGCCGACGCCTTCCGCTGGTACTACCTGACCGCGCAGCAGCCCTGGGCCGGCTACCGCTTCTCGGTCGACACGGTCGGCGAATCGGTGCGCCAGTTCCTGCTCACCCTCTGGAACACGTACTCCTTCTGGGTGCTCTACGCCAACGCCGAGGACCTCGGCCCGGCCGACTTCGCCGCCGCGCCCGAGCCCGCCAACGACCTCGACCGCTGGGCGCTCTCGCGGCTGCAGGCGACGACCGCGACCGTGCGCGAGCGCATGGACGCCTACGACTGCACCGCCGCCGGCCGGGCGATCGCCGAGTACGTCGAGGAGCTCTCCAACTGGTACGTGCGGCTCTCGCGCCGGCGCTTCTGGGACGGCGACCGCGCCGCCTTCGCCACCCTGCGCCACTGCCTGCTGGAGACGGTGGCGCTGCTGGCCCCGTTCACGCCCTTCCTCGCTGACGAGATCCACCTCAACCTCGCCGGTGGCGCCGGCGGCGACCTGGCCGACTCCGTCCACCTGCGCGACTACCCGCTGCCTGACGCGACCCTCGCCGACCCCGACCTGGAGGCCGGGATGGAGGCGGTGCGACTCACCGTCGAGCTCGGCCGTGCCGCCCGCGCCCGGGCCAAGGCGAAGGTGCGCCAGCCGCTGCGCCGTGCCGTGATCGTCGCCAACGAGGCCGAGCGCGGGGCGATCGAAGCCCGCGCCGACCTGGTCACCGCCGAGCTCAACGTCAAGGAGCTCGACTTCGTCAGCGACGAGGGCGAGCTGGTCAGCTACTCGGCCAAGCCCAACTACCGGGCGCTGGGGCCGCGCTTCGGCAAGCGGATGCCGCAGGTCGCGGCCGCGGTCGCGGCGCTCGACGCCGCCCACGTCGCCGAGGTGATGGCGAGCGGCGGCCAGATCGGGATCAACGTCGAGGGCGACGAGCACACGCTGGGGCCGGAGGAGATCACCCTCGCCCTGCAGCCGCTCGACGGCTACGAGGTCGAAGCCGAGGCCGGCCACGCCGTCGCCCTGCAGCTCGAGCTCGACGAGGAGCTGCGCCGCGAGGGCCTCGCCCGCGAGATCGTCCACGCCGTCCAGATCGCCCGCAAAGAGGCGGGCCTGGAGATCACCGACCGGATCGAGCTCGGCCTCGGCGGCGACGAGGAGCTGCTGGCCGCCGCCCGCGCCCACGAGGCCTACCTCGCCGGCGAGGTCCTCGCCACCGCGGTCGCCTACGCGGACGGCGGCGAGGCCGGCACCAAGATCGACGGCCTCGAGCTGACGATCGCCGTCGCCAAGGCCGCCTGATGGACTTCGGCATCGGCTACTTCCCCACCGCCTACGGGGTCGACCCCGGTGAGCTGGCGCGGATGGTCGAGGAGCGCGGCCACGAGTCGCTGTTCTTCGCCGAGCACACCCACATCCCGGCGACCCGCGACAGCCCCTACCCGGCCGGCGGCGAGCTGCCGCTGAAATACAGCAGCACCTACGACCTCTTCGTCGCCCTCACCGCGGCCGCCGCCGCGACCTCGCGCTTGCGCGTCGGCAGCGGCATCTGCCTGGTCGTCGAGCGCGATCCGATCGTCACCGCCAAAGAGGTCGCCTCGCTCGACCGGCTCAGCGGCGGCCGCTTCGAGTTCGGCGTCGGCGCCGGCTGGAACCGCGAGGAGATGGCGCACCACGGCACCGACCCGCGCACCCGGATGCGGCTGCTGCGCGAGCGGGTCGAGGCGATGCAGGCGATCTGGACCGAGGACGAGGCCAGCTACCACGGCGAGTTCGTCGACTTCGAGCGCGTCTGGTGCTGGCCGAAGCCGGCCCAGCGCCCGTACCCGCCGATCCTGGTCGGCGGCAACGGGCCGACGGTGCTGGACCGCGTGCTCGCCTTCGGCGACGCCTGGTTCCCCAACTACATCGGCGAGGAGGCGCTGGGGCCGGCGCTGCTCGACCCCGCCGCCGAGCTGCGCGCCCGGGCCGAGCGCCCGATCGAGTTCATGGTGATGACCGCCCCGGCCAAGCCCGCGCCGCTGGAAGCGCTGCGCCGGGCCGGCTGCCGCCGCGTCGTCCGCTGGGTCCCCTCGGCCAACCGCGGCGAGGTCGAACGGGCGCTGGAGCGCTGGGAGTCGGCGCTCGCCGAGCTCAACGGCGAGGCCTGACCCGCCGATCGCCCGCGCCGCCGAGTGCGGCGCCCGCCGGCTACCGGAACTCGTAGATCAGGACGAAGCGGCGCGGGTTCTTGCAGCGGACCTCGGCGTAGCCGGCCGAGCTCTTGCTGGCGCAGTTCAGCGCCTGTCCGTTGACGGTTATGCCGAACTGCTTCGGCAGCCCGCCCCTGGCCAGCTCGAACTCTTTGACGGCGCGGTCGGTCGCCCGCGCGAAGGCGCACTTCGTCCGCGGGATCCGCGGCGGGAAGTTGCCAGCGTTGACCTCCCAGCCCTGGGAGGTCCCGCAGGGCCGGATTTCGTCGGTCGCGGCGCCGGCGGCCGGCGCCAGCAGGCAGCCGAGCACCGCCGCGGCGAGCAGGAGGGCGAGGCCGCGCCGCACTACTCGCCGGCGGGCTTGCCGATGATGAAGTCGGTTTTCGCCGAGTCGGCGAACTTCACCCAGCAGTGGTCGGGGGCGACGCCGGCGACCTCGATCAGCGCCGCTTCGATCCGCTTGGCGATCTCCGCCTTCTGCTCGTCGGAGCGGCCCTCGAACCAGTGGACCTCAACGAACGGCATCTGCTTGAGAGGAGCGGCGCCGCCCTAGGCGAGCGCCGGCTCCAG
The DNA here is from genome assembly GCA_963719435.1 of uncultured Solirubrobacterales bacterium. Classification (GTDB taxonomy): domain Bacteria; phylum Actinomycetota; class Thermoleophilia; order Solirubrobacterales; family 70-9; genus VAYN01. The sequence goes on from OY970384.1 coordinate 471,388, forward strand.
CTCGGCCTCGAGGCGCCGCTTCGGCATCGCCCCGACGACTTTCTTGGCGATCGCGCCGTCCTTGAAGAGGATCATCGTTGGGATCGAGAGGACGTCGTACTGGCCCGCCGTCTGCTGGTTCTCGTCGACGTTGATGCTGACGATCTTGAGGTCGTCGCGCTCGCCGTCGATCTCCTCGAGGACGGGGTGGACGACCCGGCACGGCCCGCACCACGGTGCCCAGAAGTCGACCAGCACAGGGCCGTCGGCATCGAGCACGTCGGCTTTGAAGGTGGCATCGGTTACGTCGGTCAGTTTCCCAGTCACTGGATATCGATCTCCCGGAATCGAGGTTCGCAGGTCAATACTTCAGAAAGTATAGCGCCCCTCTCCGGGGCTCGTTCGAGGCTTTCCCGCTCGCCGCGATCCGAAACGCAGCAGCGGCACCCGCCAGACCGCCTCGGCGACGATCGTGCGGTCCATCTTCGAGCTGCCGGCGCGGCGGTCGCGGAAGACGATCGGCACCTCGACCACGCTGAAGCCGCGGCGGATCGCCCGGTAGGTCATCTCCACCTGGAAGGCGTAGCCGCGGGCCTGGATCGAGTCGAGGTCGATCGCCTCCAGCACCTCGCGGCGGAAGCACTTGAAGCCGCCGGTCAGGTCCTGGACGTCGACCCCCAGCACCAGCCGCGCGTAGGTGCTGCCGCCGCGGCTGATCGCCTTTCGCAGCGGTCCCCAGTCGCTGACCCCGCCGCCGGCCACGTAGCGGGAGCCGAGCACGACGTCGGCCCGCTGCGCCGCCTCCAGGAGCCGCGGCAGGTAGGCCGGATCGTGCGAGAAGTCGGAATCCATCTCCAGGACCAGGCCGGCGCCGGCGGCGAGGGCGTGGCGGAAGCCGGCGATGTAGGCGGGCCCCAGGCCTTCCTTGTGGCGACGGTGGAGGACGCTGACGTTCGCCTCCGCCGCGGCCAGCCGCTCGGCGATCTCGCCGCTGCCGTCGGGGGAGCTGTCGTCGACGATCAGCAACTGCGCCGAGGCCGGCAGCTTCGCCCGCACCGCCGCGACCAGGGCCTCGAGGTTCTCGGCCTCGTTGTAGGTGGGGAGGACCAGCCAGGCCGGTCCGCGCTCGGAGGGGGGCATCGCGCCGATGCTATTCGGCGCGCCAAAGCGCGACTAAAGACGGAGCGGCGAGGGGATAACTTGGGGACCGTGACCAACGCCGAGATCGCCGCCGCGCTGGACGAGCTGGGAGTTCTCTACGAGCTCGACGGCGCGGTCCGGTACAGGGTGCTCGCCTACGGCACCGCCGCGACCGCGATCCGCGAGAGCCCGGTCTCGGTCGCCGAGCTCAGCGCCGCCGGCCGCGCCACCGAGATCCCCGGGGTCGGCAAGACGCTGGCGGAAAAGATCGCGGCGCTGCTGGAGACCGGCGAGATCCCGGCCGCGGTGAAGCTGAAGGCGAAGTTCCCGCCGACCCTGATCGAGGTCACCCGGGTCCCCGGCCTGGGGGCGAAGACGGCGCGGCTGCTCTACGACGAGCTCGGCATCACCTCGATGGAGGAGCTGAAGGCGGCGGCGGAGTCCGAACAGATCCGCGAGGTCAAGGGCCTCGGCCCGAAAGCGGAGGAAAACGTGCTGGCCTCGCTGGAGCGCCTCGGCGAGCCGGGCGAGGGGCCGGGCCGGCTGCTGCTCTCCAAGGTCCGCCCGATCGCCGAGGAGCTGGCGGCGGCGCTGCGCGAGCACCCGGCGGCGAACCGGGTCGAGGTTGCCGGCTCGGCCCGGCGCTGGGCCGAGACCTGCAAGGACATCGACATCATCGCCACCGCCGACGAGCCGGCCGCCCTCTCCGAGCACCTGGCCGGCCACCCGCTGATCGCCGCCAGCGGCAACCCCACCGCGAGCGGCGTCCGCGCCCAGACCCACAACGGCATCTCGGTCGACCTGCGGATCGTGGCGCCGGCCGCCTTCGGCAACCTGCTGCAGCACTTCACCGGCTCCAAGGCGCACAACGTGCAGCTGCGCGAAGAGGCGGTCGCCCGCGGCCTCTCCGTCTCCGAGCACGGGATCACCGAGACCGAGAGCGGCGAGGTCGACCTCTGCGAGACCGAGCAGGAGGTCTACGAGCGCCTCGGCTACGCCTATATCGAGCCGGAGCTGCGCGAGGGCCGCGGCGAGCTGAAGGCGGCGCGCGAAGGCGAGCTGCCGCAGCTGATCGAGCTCGGCGACATCAAGGGCGACCTGCACTCGCACACGACCCTCTCCGACGGCCGCAACACGCTGGAGGAGATGGCCGCGGCCGGGCGCGAGCGCGGCTACGCCTACATGGCGATCACCGACCACTCGGCCAGCCACGGCTTCGGCGACCACGTCACCGCCGAGCGGCTGTGGGAGCGGATCGAGGAGGTCCGCGCCTGGAACAAGGGCAGGAAGGGCTTCCGCCTGCTCGCCGGCTCGGAGATCAACATCGGCCTCGACGGCAGCCTCGACTACCCCGACGACCTGGTCGAAGCGCTGGACTGGGTCGTCGCCAGCGTCCACACCTCCTTCTCGATCTCCGGCAAGGAGATGACCGCGCGCGTGCTCGAGGCGATCGAGAACCCGCAGGTCGACTGCATCGGCCACCTCACCGGCCGCCTGATCGGCCGCCGCGAGCCCTACGACATCGACGTCGAGGCGGTCGCCGAGGCCGCGGCCCGCACCGGCACCGCGATCGAGATCAACGCCAACCCCAACCGCCGCGACCTCTCCGACCGCCACGCCCGCCTCGCCGCCGACGCCGGCGTGCAGATCGTCGTCAACACCGACGCCCACGGGGTCGACACCCTCGACAACATGGCCTACGGCATCGCCACCGCCCGCCGCGCCTGGCTGACCAGGGACGACGTCGCCAACACCCGCGGCTGGGCCGAGTTCAAGAAGCTGCTCAGGCGCGGCTGAGCCGGTCGCTGCGCAGGCCCGGCGTCCGCACCAGCTCGACCGGGCGCAGGGCGGAGTTGGGGACGACGTAGAACTTGACCCCGTCGCGCTGCTCGATCCCCAGCACCGCCGCCTCGCGGGTGTGCCAGGCGAGCGAGACGATCAGCGCGTAGCCGGCGCCGATCACGGCGACGCCGGGGAAGAAGAGGCCGAGGCCGCCGGCGACGACCGCGGTCAGGGCGATCGGCCAAAGCCGGCCGACGGCGACCCGGGCCGGCGTCTCGGAGGGCAGCGAGGTGGCGGTGCGGGCGCGGGCGAGGACCTCGCGCACGTCGTCGGCGGCCCGCGCCGGGCGGCCGAGCCAGAAGCCGATCGCCAGCGAGAGCAGCCACCAGGCGGCGGCGACGAGGATCACCGTCGAGTCGCCCTCGCGGTTGGCGCCGAGCGCCGTGATCGCCCCCAGCGCCGTCGCCTCGGCGCCGGTGATGAAGACGGTGACGCGCAGCAGGTCGGTGTAGGGCACCGGTCTACTCCGCCAGCCACTCGAGGATCTGCAGCCACCCCTCCGGCCCGCCGACGATCAGGTCGGACTCCTCGGGCAGCTCCGGCGGCGCCTCCGGCGAGACGATGCCGACGCAGGCGGCCAGCGCCAGCCCGCCGGACTCGCGCAGCTCGCGCAGGCGCCGGAAGGCGTCGAGGTCGGTGCGGTCGTCGCCGGCGTAGACGGCGCGGTCGAGGCCCTCGTCGGCGAGCAGGGAGGAGACGGCGGCGTCCTTGCCGCCGCCGCCGAGCGGGCGCAGCTCCAGCACCTTGCGCCCCCAGCGCGGCTCCAGGCCGGCGTGCCCGGCCGCGACCGCGACCTCGTGGGCGCAGCCCTCGGCGTGGGTCTCGTCGTCGGCGCCGCGCCAGTGCAGGGCCTGGATCGGCCCCTTGTCCTCGAGCCGGATCCCGGCGCCGGCCAGCGCCTCGCGGTCGAGGCCGGCGACGAACTGCGCCGCCGCCTGCTCCTGGCCGGCCAGCGAGGGGTCGGGCCGGATCGCCGTGTCGCCGGGCAGCAGCAGCTCCAGCCCGTGGTTGCCGGCGTAGGCGATCCCCTCCAGGCCGACCAGCGCACGCGCCTCCTCGGCCCGCCGCCCGGAGACGCAGCCGACCAGCCCGAAGCGCTCGCTCAGGCGCGCCAGCGCCTCCCGCGCGGCCACCGGCACGGCCGCTTCCTCGGCCCGGGCGACGATCGGCGCCAGGGTCCCGTCGACGTCGGTGAGGACCGCCGCCCGCTCGGGCTCGGCCCGCAGCGGCTCCAGCAGCGCGGCCCAGCTGCCCGCCCCCGTCTCAGTTTCGCCAGGCACGGCATCTAGTATCGCCGCATGCCGCCGTCGTCCGGGCCGATGCCCGCGGACCCGATCCTGAAGCTGGCGGCGATCGGCACCCTGGCGGGAATCTTCAGCGGCCTCTTCGGGGTCGGCGGCGGCACCGTGATCGTGCCGCTGCTGATCTTCTGGTTCGGTTACGGCGAGCGCCTGGCGACCGGGACCAGCCTCGCCGCGATCGTCCTCATCGGCCTGCTCGGCGCCCTCGCCGGCGGCGGCATCTACGGCAACGTCCACGTCGTCACCGGCCTGCTGATCGCGATCCCGGCGGTGGTCGGCGTCGTCCTCGGCACCGCGATCCAGCAGCGCATCCCCCAGCGCGCGGTCTCCTACCTGTTCGCCGCCCTCCTGGTTGCGATCGCGATCGAGCTGATCCTCGGATGAACGAGCTCCTGGTCGCCCTGATCGCCGTCGCCGGCGGCCTCGCCGGGGGCCTGGTCGGTGTCGGCGGCGGCATCCTCTTCGTCCCGGCCCTGACCGTCGTCGTCGGCCTCAGCCAGGTCGAGGCCGAGTCGACCTCGCTGCTGACGATCGTCATCGTCGCCCTGGTCGGCGCCTACCGCCAGAACGGCTACGGCAACGTCCGTCTGCGCGAGGCGCTGATCATCGGCGCCCTCTCCCCGCTCGGCGTGCTGATCGGCGTCGCCGTCGCCAACAACGTCCCCGAACGGGCGCTGAAGCTCTCCTTCGCCGCCCTCGCCCTCTACATGGCGGCCCAGCTCATCCGCCGCGCCCGCTCGACCCCCTAGCTCCCAGCGCTCGGATCTCGACTTCCTCGGGGCGCGGTAGAGCTTTGGTGCGGATAGCGCCACAAACCTCTACCGCGGGGTCGGCCGACCCCAACGAACGTCGTCAGCCGACGGTCGCCGCCGCCTGCAGGGAGCCGATCAGGGCGAGGGCGAGCAGCTCGCGCAGCTCCGAGCGCTCGATGTCGCGGCGGTCGAGCCAGCGCAGGACGGCGCCTTCGATGAAGAAGAACCAGCCCTGGATCGCGGTCTCCAGGGCGGGGGTGCGCTCGACGTCGGCGGGGGCCGCCTCCCAGGTGGCGAGGGACTCGATCACCGCCTCCATCCGCTGCTGGCGCCCGGCCTCCAGCGCTGCCTGGATGTCGGGGTCGCCGCCGCCGCGGCTGCGGAAGATCGCCGAGTAGGCGGCTTCGTGCGCTTCGACGAAGTCGAGGAAGCGGTCGAGGCTGGCGCCGAGCTGCTCAGCGGGGGGGAGGTCGGGATCGGGCGCGGTCAGCTCCGCCAGCTCCTCCTGGCCGCGCTCGATCGCGGCGATGATGAAGTCCTTCTTGGTCGGGAAGTAGTGGTAGAGCAGGCCCTTGGAGACGCCGGCGGTGCGGGCGATCTCCTCGATCGAGACCTCGTCGTAGGGGCGCTGGGCCAGCAGGCGGGCGCCGGAGTCGAGCAGCTGCTCGCGCCGGGCGTCGGTGCTGAGCCGGCGTTTCTGGGTCAGCGGCACCGCTCCCAGGCTAGTCGTTGTTGACCATCTGTTCAATAGATGCTTCAATCTCAGCACTATTGAACTGACGGTCAACAAATTGCCTGTCGCCAGCCCACCGGCCGCGACTCCTGCGCTGCCGCCCGGCCCCTCGTCGCCGAAGTCGTGGCAGGTCGGCAGCTTCCTGCTGCAGCCGACCTCCTTCCTCGACCGCTGCCAGCGCCGCTACGGGGACTACTTCACGGTCCGCCTGCCGAACCGGACCACGGTGATCAGCTCCGACCCGGCCGCGGTCAAGACCGTCTTCACCGGCGACCCCGAGCAGCTGCTCGCCGGCCGCAGCAACGCGATCCTGCAGCCGATCCTCGGCGACCGCTCGGTGCTGCTGCTCGACGGCCGCGAGCACCTGCGCCAGCGCCGCCTGATGCTGCCGCCCTTCCACGGCGAGCGCATGCAGGCCTACGCGGAGACGATGCGCGAAGTGGCCGAGCGCGAGATCGCCAGCTGGCCGCACGGGCGCCAGTTCCCGGTGCAGCCGGCGATGCAGGCGATCACCCTGGAGGTGATCCTGCGCACCGTCTTCGGCATCGGCGACGCCGCCGGGGTCGAGCGCGTGGGCGCCCCGCTGCGGCGCCTGCTCGACGCCACCGCCAGCCAGTCGCGGCTGCTCGCCCTGCAGCTGACCAGCTCCGAGAACCCGCACCGGCTCAGCCCCTGGGGCCGCTTCAACACCCTCGTCGCCGCGGCCGACCGGGTCGTCTACGACGAGATCGAGGCGCGCCGGGCCGAGCACGGCGGGCACGGCGACGTGCTCTCGCTGCTGCTCGCCGCCCGCGACGAGGAGGAGCGCCCGCTGACCGACCTCGAGCTGCGCGACGAGCTGATGACCCTGCTGCTGGCCGGCCACGAGACCACGGCGACGGCGCTGAGCTGGACCCTGGAGCGGCTGGTCCGCCACCCCGAGACCCTGGCGCGGCTGCTGGCCGAGCACCGGGCGGGGGAGACCGAGTTCCTCGACGCGACGATCAAGGAGTCGCTGCGGCTGCGCCCGGTCGTGCCCGCCGTCGGCCGCTACCTGACCGCGCCGCTGGAGCTCGGCGGCCACACCATCCCCGCCGACGTCTACCTCAACCTCTCGATCTACCTCCTGCACCGGCGTCCCGACCTCTATCCCGACCCCGAGGCCTTCCGCCCCGAGCGCTTCCTCGAGCGCCCGGCCGGGACCTACGAGTGGATCCCCTTCGGCGGCGGCATGCGCCGCTGCCTCGGCGCCAGCTTCGCCCTGTTCGAGATGCGGATCGTCCTGCAGGCGATCCTCGACCGGGTCGAGCTGCGCCCCGAGCGCGGTCCCGGCGAGGGAACCGGCCGCCGCGCCGTCACCCTCGTTCCCAAGCGCGGCGCCCGCATCGCCGTGGGAGCCGCGTGAGCACCGTCGTCGATCGCACCGAGGGCTTGAGCGGCCAGGCCGGCGCGCTCGCCGCCGGCGAGGTCAGCTCGCACGAGCTGACCGAACGCTCGCTGCGGCGGATCGAAGCGACCCAGCCGACCCTCAACGCCTTCCGCGTCGTCTGCGCCGACCAGGCGCTGGCCGACGCGGCCGAGGCGGACCGTCGCCTCGGCGCCGGCGAGCGGGCGCCGCTGCTCGGCGTCCCGGTGGCGATCAAGGACGACGTCGACCTTGCCGGCCACGACAGCCCGTTCGGCTGCGCGGGCGAGCACAGCCTGGCGGAGCGGGACGCCGAGGCAGTTCGCCGCCTGCGCGCCGCGGGCGCGGTCGTGGTCGGCAAGACCAACGCGCCCGAGGTCGGCCAGTGGCACTTCTCCGAGAGCCGCGTCCACGGCGTCACCCGCAACCCCTGGCATCCCGAGCACACGCCGGGAGGCTCCAGCGGCGGTGCCGCCGCCGCGGTCGCGGCCGGGATCGTCGCCGGGGCGATGGGCTCCGACGGCGCCGGCTCGATCCGCATCCCCGCCGCCTGGACCAACCTGGTCGGCCTCAAGCCCCAGCGCGGCCGCGTCTCCACCTGGCCCGACCCCGAGGCCTTCAACGGCCTCAGCTGTTACGGCCCGCTGGCCCGCACGGTCGAGGACACGGCGCTGCTGCTCGACGTGCTCGCCGGCAACGTCCCCGCCGACCGCCACCAGGTGGCACCCCCCGCCGAGCCCTTTGCCGCCGCCGCGGTCGAGCCGGCGCGGCCGCTGCGCATCGCCCTCTCCTTCCGCACCCCGATCGGCGTCACCAACAAGGTCGACCCCGAGCACCGGGCCGCGACCGAGGCGCTGGCCGCGACCCTGGCCGAGCTCGGTCACGAGGTCGAGGAACGCGACCCCGACTACGGCCTGGTCGGCCTCGGCCTGGTCCCGCGCGGGATGTCCGCGGTCGACTCCTGGCTCAGCGAGCGCGGCGTCGATCGCTCGCAGCTCGAACCGCGCACCCGCGTCCACGCCCGCATGGGTCGGGCGTTGAGCGGCGCTCCGCTGCGGGCCGCCCGCGCCGGAGAGCTGCCGCTGCGCCGCCGCATGGGTGCGATCTTCGAGCGCGCCGACCTCGTCCTCACCCCGACCACGGCGGCGCCGCCGCCCCGGGTCGAGTACCTGAAGGGCCGCGGCTACTGGGCGACCAGCACCTCGGCCAGCGCCACCTGCCCCTTCGCCTGGCCCTGGAACGTGGTCGGCTGGCCGGCGATCAGCGTTCCCGCGGGCTTCACCGCCGCCGGCCTGCCGATCGGCGCCCAGCTCGTCGCCCCCGCCGCCGGCGAGGCGCGGCTGCTCTCGCTCGCCGCCCAGCTGGAGGCGACGCGACGCTGGCACGAGCAGCAGCCGCCACCCTCGCACTAGCGTCCGCCCGCGCCAGCGCCAACACGGCCATCGTCTACGCTCAGAGCGTGGATTCGCTCACATGGGAAGGCGACCTGCCGCATCTGCGTTCTCCGGTCCTGGTCTGCGCTTTCCGCGGCTGGAACGACGCTGCCGCGGCCGCCTCGACGGCGCTGGGGACCGTCGCCTCCTCGCTCGACGCGCAGCTGATCGCGCGGATCGACCCCGAGGAGTACTTCGACTTCCAGTCGACCCGGCCGACGATCAGCATGGACGAAGGGCAGACCCGCCGCATCGACTGGCCGGAGAACAACCTCTACGCGGTCCAGGTGCCGGCCGCCGACCGCGACCTGGTCCTGCTCGACGGCACCGAGCCGAACCTGCGCTGGCGCACCTTCTCGGAGACGGTGACGACCGCGGCCGACGCGCTCGGGGTCGACCTGGTGATCACCCTCGGCGCCCTGATCGCCGAGGTCTCCCACACCCTGCCGGTGCCGATCACCGGCCTCGCCTCCGACGCGCAGATGGTCGAGGAACTCGAACTCGAGCGTTCCAACTACGAGGGCCCGACCGGGATCACCGGCGTTGTCCACGACCTCTGCCGCCAGGCCGGGATCGACTCCGCCTCGCTCTGGGCGGCGGTGCCCCACTACGTCGCCGCGGTCCCCAACCCGAAGGCGGCGCTGGCCCTGCTGCGCCGGCTCGAGGGGCTGACCGGGATCGCGGTCGAGGCCTCCGAGCTGGAGGAGGAAACGAGCGACTACGAGGAGCAGATCGGGCGCGCCGTCGCCGCCAACCCGGAGATCGAGGAGCTGGTCTCGCGGATCGAGGCCGAACAGGTCGACATGCTGACCGAGGACGGCGAGGAGGTCCCCTCGGCCGACTCGATCGCCCGCGAGTTCCAGCGCTTCCTCAAGCAGCGCGGCGACGGCCGTTGAGCCGTCCCCCAGGCTAGGACTCGGCGGCCGGGCAGATCAGGCGGTAGTCGCACCAGCCGCAGACCGTCGGCGAGGGACGCGGCTCGAAGTCCTGGCCGAGGATGCCCTCGCCGACCTGCAGCACAGTGCGCTCGACCCGCTCGGCGTCGTCGGGCTTGGTCGGCGCCGCCACCTTGTCGGCGTCGAGCACGTAGTAGTAGCTGCCGGCGCTGGCCTCGACCTCCCAGGCCTCGCGGGCGGCGAGCCGGTACAGCGCCAGCTGCAGGTCGTTCTCCAGCTCCGCCGCGGTCTTGCGTTCGCCGGTCTTGTAGTCGATCAGCTCGTAGTCGCCGTCGGGCAGGCGGTCGACCCGGTCGACGCGGCCGCGGACATGGTGTTCGCCGACCTTGAAGTCGAACTTCTTCTCCAGCCAGACCGGTTCGCCCTCGGCCACCCGCTCGCGTTCCCAGTAGAGCTTCAGCGCCTCGCGGGCGCGGTCACGGAACTGCAGCTCGTCGTCGGTCGAGCCGAAGCCGGTGCGCCGCCAGCCGGTCTCGAACAGGTAGTTGAGCTGGCCCAGCCCTTCCTCGTCGCTCTCCGGCGGCTCCTTGTGAAAGCGCTCGAGCACGTTGTGGATGAGGATCCCGAAGCGCTGGTTGATCGTCGGCTCCTGCGGGATCCCGAAGACGCGGGCGAACTTGTACTTGAGCGGGCAGGTCAGGTAGAGGCCGAGGTCGGAGGCGGAGAGGCTGAGGTGGCCGTCGCCGCGGCGCGGCAGGAAGGCCGCCAGCGAGGGCTCCTCGCGGGCGGCGATCAGCTGCCGGCGCCGGCCCTGCTCGTGCTCGGAGTCGAGCAGGTAGGAGTCGAGCGAGGAGGCGTCGAGCTCGGCCTGCTGCTCGGGGGTCGAGACCTGGCGCAGGAGGCCGTTGACCGCCGCGATCGCCTCCGCGGTCGGCTCGTCGCCGGGCCGCTGCGCCAGCGCCGCCAGCTTCAGCAGCTCGAGGTAGCGGGCGATCGCGCGGTTGACGTCGATCGCGGTGTCGAGGCGCGGCTCGGAGAGCTCGCGCCCGGCCAGCCAGGAGGCCTCCAGCACCTGCTCGCGCAGGTTGCGGTAGGTCGCGTGCAGGCCCTCGGCCGGGCCGAACAGCTCCTCGCCCTGCTCCTCCTCGGCGCCGCCGGTGGCAGCCAGCGCTTCGGCGTAGAAGCGCGAGGGCCGGGCCTCGTCCCGCTGCCCGCGCTCGAGCCGGGAGAGAACCAGGGTGGTCCGCGCCGGCCAGCCGATCCGGGCCCAGTCGGCCTCGCGCTCGAGCCCGAGCACGAAGACGTGGTCGAAGCCGATCCCCTTGACCGCGTCGGCGGCCATCCCCTGCACCGAGGCCGGCGCGGGCGGCTCCTCGCCGCCGGCCGGCTCGACCCCGGCCTCGGCGACGGCGCTGAGGTAGGCGACGAAGCCGCGGGTCGAGCCATGCGGCTCGCGCCGCGCCCAGGCGGTCGCCAACTCGGCCAGGCGCGAGAGCCCGAGCAGCCGCTCCGCCACCTCGGGCTGGGCGGCGAAGAGGCGCTGGCGGCGCAGGCCGACGTTCTCGATCAGGCGCCGCACGAAGACGTCGGCGCGGCGCTCCTCCAGCACCGCCGAGGCGGCGTTGTAGAGCTTGAGGAAGGACTGGATCCGCTCCCGCGCCTCGGGCTGGAACTGGGGGCTGTCGAGCGCCGCCTCGCAGGCGGCGACCATGTCCTGCTTGCGGCGGCGGGCGATCGTCGTCAGCCGCGCCAGGTCGCCGGAGCGCAGTTCGATCGGCGGCCGGGTCAGCGCCCGCGCCGCCGCCGGCGAGTCGTCGGGGTCGGCCAGCACCCGCAGCCAGGCGATCGCGTCGCGCACCTCCGGTCGCTGGAACAGGGCCGCCGGGCCGGAGAGATGGAAGGGGATGCCGCGCTCCTCCATCGCCGCCGCCACGGTCCCGCCCTGCTGCGCCGGGTCGTCGACGATCACGCAGATCCGCTCTGGGTCGGCGCCGCCGGCGACCAGGTGCTCGATCTCGCGGGCGACCGCCTGCGACTGGGCGCGCTCGTTGCCGCATTTCCAGAAGCGCAGATTCGGCTCACGGAAGCGGTGCTCCAATACGACTACATCTCCGTCGGGATGGAGGTCGCGGAACCAGGCTGCGGGGGCGTGTGCGTGGACGGACGGGGAGTCCTGCGGGCGGGCGGGGGCGTCCGTTCTCGGACTCCCCGTCCGTCCCCCCTCCGGGCCCGCGGGTGGGTCCGCGTGCTCGAGCGCGTAGAGGTGGTTCGGGTTGTCGCCGGCGAGTGACTCGAGTATCTGGCGTTGGGCGAGGGTTGCCTCCTCGAGCTCGTCGACCATCAGGTGCTCGAAGCGGGTGGTTAGTTGGCGGCGGACGTCGGGGCGCTCGATGAGGAGGCAGTTGAGGGCGAGGAAGACGTCGCCGTGGTCGAGGCTGCCGGCGCCGGCGAGGATGCGGTCGTGGGCGCTGAAGAACTCGGCGAACTCGAGCTCACGCTGCGCCTCCTCGCGGGCGGCCTCGTCGCCGGCGGCCCGCTCGCGCTCGCGCGCCCCCGTCTCCAGCCTGGTCGGGCCGACCGAGTCCGCCTTGAGGGCGTCGATCCGGGCCAGCAACCGGGCCAGCAGCCCGGCCGGGTTGCCGCGGATCTCGTGCCGGCGCAGCGGCAGCTGGTCGAGCCGGTCGAGCAGCATCGCCAGCCGCTCGGCCGGGCCGAGCACGTCGAAGAAGGGATCGAGCCCGGCCGCCTCCGCGTGCTCGCGCAGCAGGCGCTCGCCGAGGCTGTCCCAGCTGCCGACCCAGAGCTCTTCGAACGGCCCCTCCAGCAGCGCCTCGGAGCGCTCGCGCAGGCGCCGCGCGGTGGCCCGGGTCGAGCCGATGACGAGGACGCGCTCGACCGCGAGGCCGTCCGCCGCCAGCCGCGCCAGGCGGCGCGCCAGCAGCTCCGTCTTGCCGGTCCCGGCGGCGCCGACGACCAGCAGCGAGCCGGCCTCGTGGGCCACCACCCGCTCGCTCCCGTCCACCCGCAATGCCGCCGTCGGCCGCTCGTCGCGCATCGCCCAACGCTAGCGCGCCCGGTGGCCCGGGCGGCAAGCCCGGGTGCCGATTTTGCGGCTGCAAACCGGCGCCCGCCATTGTCCTCGGGAGGCCGAATAGCACCACTATTCGGCCTCCCTGCGTCCGCGGCGTGCTTGGTTTTCGCTCGCCAAATCGGCACCGGCCTCGCCGCCCGGGCCACTAGCATCCGGCCGATGGACGTTTTCTCCGCAGACTGGCTGGGAATCTGCCGCCGCATCGTCGCCGAGCAGCGGGCGCTGTTCGCCGCCGCTCCGAGCAGCGAGGAGCGCACCGTCTACGAGGGCGTCGGCGAGGGCGGCGACCACACCCTGGCGATCGACCGCCGCTGCGAGGACGTCGTCTTCGCCGAGCTCGAGCGGCTGGCCGCGGACGGGGCCTCCTTCGTCGCCGTCTCCGAGGAGCGCGGCGAGGTCTGCTTCGGCGGCGGCGGCTCGGCCCGGGTCGTGATCGACCCGATCGACGGCTCGCTCAACGCCCGCCGCACGATCCCCTCGCACAGCCTCAGCATCGCCGTCGCCTCGGGCAACTCGATGGCCGACGCCGAGTTCGGCTTCGTCCACGACTTCGGCGCCGACGAGGAGTTCGCCGTCCGCCGCGGCGCCGGCGCGACCCTGGCCGGCGCGCCGATCCGCGTCGCCGCCGCGGCCGACAAGCTCGAGGTCGTCGGCCTCGAGTCGGCCGAGCCGGAATGGTCGCTGCCGGTGCTCGAGGTGCTGGCCGGCAAGGCCTACCGGCTGCGCGTGGTCGGCTCGATCGCGATCACCGCCGCCTACGTCGCCGCCGGCCGCTTCGACGCGATGCTCAGCCTCCGCTCCTGCCGCTCGGTCGACGCCGCCGCGGCGCAGCTGATCGTGCGCGAGGCCGGTGGGGAGGTGGCCTTCGGCGACCTCGACCTCGACCAGGCGCCGCTCGACCTCGACGTCCGTTATCCGATCGCCGCCGCCAGCAGCGCCGCCGGGCTGGAGACGGTTCGCGCCGCCCAGGGCGCCGCCGAGCCCGCATAGCCGCCCTGTAACCACCGGCCCAAAAGAGGTTAAGAACGTGTGTTCGCAAAAGAACGTATGTTCGTTACACTCGCGAGCTTCCCAGGCAGGCAACCCCCAAGATTCGAAGGGATCACCTTTTCAATGGCTGAGAGCAAAAACGGCAGCAAATCCAAAACCCAGGCGAAACGCGCGACCACCGAAGCTAAAAAATCGGCAACCGCCACCGCCAAAGCGACGAAACGCGCCGCGACCAAGACGGCCGTCGCCCAGAAGAACCAGGTGCAGACCGTGGCCGAGGCCGCCGTCGACTTCCCGGTCGGCATCGTGCTCGGCGTCAGCGACCGCGTCTCCGACCTGGTCGAGCCGTGGACCGGCCGCAGCAGCGCCGAGAAACAGCTCAAGTCCTACCGGACCCAGGCCCGGAAAACGCTGAAACGGACCGAGCGCCGCGGCACCAGCGCCCGCCGCAAGGCGACCACCGAGGCTCGCAAGACCCGTAACCGGGTCGAGCGCGAAGCCCGCAAGCACCAGCGCACCGTCGAGACGACGCTGAAGCGCAACCGCAACGAGGTCGAGCAGCGCGTCCGCCGCGCGATCGACGAGCAGACCTCGCGCGCCCAGGGTTTGGTGGATCAGGTCACCGATCAGTTCGCGTCTCTCCGATAAGAGCGCACAGGACGCGGCGCGCTGCGTCCCCTCAAAGAGCCCCGCATGGAACCACCATGCGGGGCTCTTTTCGTGAACGCATCGCTTGGTCCTGAGCACTCTTGCGCGGGACGAAGAACTGACTAACGGCCGGTGACGAAGACCGGGCGGGAGGCGGCGGGCTGGTAGGGCCAGTCGTCGGCGGCGGGGGCGACGGCGCGGAACTGGAAGCGAATGCCGCGGCTGTCGTCGTCGCTGAACGAGTAGTCGTAGCGGAAGCGGCCGCGGGCATCGGTGCGCACGGTCCGGAACTCCGACCACTCGCCGCCGGGGACGCGGAACTGCAGCTCGAGCGGCCGGCCGGCGAGCGGGATCGGGGCGTCGAGGGCCTGCAGCTGACCGCTGAAGACGACCGGCGCCCCGCCCACCCGGGCCGCGGCGGTGGAGGCGTGCAGGCGCACGCCGCTCAGCACCTCGAGCTCGACGCCGCCGCCGCTGGCGCGGCCGAGCGTCCTGGTGCCGGCGAAGACGACCTCGACCCAGCGGCTCGGTCCGGGTCCGAGCCGAGCCGCGAAGCTGCCGTCGGCCGCGGTCTGGACCGTGGTCCGCCGCTCCCGCGTCTCGCTGCCGGGGGCGAAGGTCTCGACGACCTCGAGCGGGAGCCGGCCCAGCGGCGCGCCGCCGGCCGTGGTCAGCCGGCCGCCGTAGGCAACGGTGCGCCCGAAGGGCACCGCCCGGACCGTCGGCCGTTCCTCGAACGACCTGATCGCCTCGCGCCGGCAGTGGCGCTGGCGGGCGCCGCGCACGCAGCGCTGCCAGACCAGCTCGCGGCCGCCGAAGCCGGCGACCACGAGGCTGGTCGTCTTCAGCGGGTTGGCCAGCACCATGCGGGCGCCACCGGCGCGGCGGTCGCTGCCCATGACGTTGCCGGCGCGGTCGTAGCCGGTGGCCTGGAACTCGTAGGTGCCGCGCGGATAGGAGTCGGAGTCCCAGTGGGCGACCAGGCGGTCGCCGGCGATCGTCGTCGGCAGCGGCTCGAAGCGCTGGCGGGAGCCGGCCCGGCGCACGCCGATCGAGCCCCGGCCCGGGTCGGCCCCGGACAGCCGGTCGGCGACCGTGGCTTCGATCCGCTCCGGCTCGGCCGGGTCCTGGGCGCGGGCGAAGGCGACCGTCGGCGCGCTTTCGTCGATCTGCACGCTGGCCCGCGCCGGCGCCTCCTCGCCGCTGTTGCCGGCGGCGTCGCGGGCGTAGAAGAGGATCTGGTGCACGCCCTCGCCGCTGACCAGGACCGAGGCGCGCTCGCCTCGCTCGGTGCGGGGGACGCCGCCGTCGACGGCGATCGCGGTCGCTGGCCCGCCGGGCCCGGCGGCGACCATCCCCGACATCGCATCGCGGGCGAGAGCGGTGAGGCGCACCGGTGCGCTCGACCAGCCCGCCGGGTTCCCGGCGAGCGCGACCTCGGGCCGGGTCGCGTCGACGCGGACGATCGCGCTGCCGGCCTCGGCGGAGGGCACGCCCGCGGCGGAGACGGCGACGGCGCGGACGACGCTCAGCCCCTCCGGCAGGCCGCGCAGCGCGATCGTGTCGTCACCGCCTCCGGCCAGATCGGTCTCGGCGACGCTGCAGCGGCTGCGGCTCGCGCAGGGCCAGCTGCCGTCGCCGCGGTCGATCGAGACGGCGTAGCCGCGGACCCCGGAGACCGGTGCCGGGCTCGCGGCGGGGCCGACTTTCACCAGCGCCGCCTCGTCACCCGCGAACCACTCCCGGGCGGGCTGGGGCTGGACGGCGCCGGGCCGGGCGTCGTCGAAGCGCAGCGCGGCCGCGCCCCACGGCCCGTACTGGCCGTCGACCGCGAGCCGGACTTCGGCCGTGTAGAGGCCGGGCTGGGCGGGGACGTGGAGATGCTCGAGGTGGGAGACCATCCAGGGCAGCGTGGTCACCGGCGCCAGGCTGGCCGGGGCGCCGATCCGGTAATCGACGGCGGTGACCGAGCTGCCGCTGGGCAGCGGCGGCAGGTCCCAGTCGAGCTGGAAGTCGTTGGTCGGGTGCCAGTTGGCCTCGCCGCCGAAGACGCGCAGGTTGAGCGGGCGCAGCTGTTCGGGCGAGAGGGCGGAGGCGTCGCCGCTGGCTGCAAGGCAGGCGAGCGCGAGGAGGGAGACGAGCGTGGCCGAGAGGCGCCTCATGGGCCGAACTCCCCCGCCGCGCTGCCGCTGCTCGAGCCGGAGCCGCTGGCGCTCGTCGTCGCGGGGGCCGGCGCCGGAGCCGGAGGCGGCGCGTATTCGACGGCGCCGCTGCTCGCGGTTGGTGCTACCGGCTCGGCGGCGGCCGCGACGACCGGCTCCGGTTCGGACTCGACCTTCGTCTCGGTCTCCTGGGACGGGTCCGGATCCACCACGGCCGGGGTGTACTGGGCGCCTTCTTCCGGCGTCCACTCGGCGGCGATGACCGGGTCGAGCCTGCGCTCGAGCGCGGGCGCCTGCGCCTGCCGCTGGCCGAGCTCGAGCGGCGCCGGGACCACGCCGGTGGCGACGCAGGCGGCGGCGCCCCCGGCTCCCGCGCAGACCGCGGCCAGCTTCGCCACGGCCGCCATGCCGGCACCCCGCGATCCCCCCGACCCCGCCAGCAGCGTCGCGTCGCCACCGCCGAAGCGGCTCGCCAAACCGGCGAGCGCGTCGTGGGCTCGGTCGAACAGCGAGCGGGAGAGCGGCAGCGCCGGCGCCAGCGCGGCGGCGGCGCCGGGGGCGGCCCGGTAGGCACGCATCGTCGCCCGGCAGTTGCCGCAGGCGCGCAGGTGCTCGCGCAGCGAGGCCGTCTCCTCGGCGCCGAGCTCGTCGTCGCAGAAGGCGGAGAGCAGCGGCCGCATCTCCTCGCAGCGGCTGCCGTCCTCGCTGCGCGAGATCAGCCCGCGGAAGCGCTCCCGGCCCTCGGCTAGCGAGCGGTTGATCTTGGTGTGCGAGAAGCCGGTGATCGCGCCGATCTCGGCGTAGGAGTAGCCCTCGGCGAGCAGGGTGAGGGCGCGCAGCTCCTGCGGCTTCAGGGTCTGCAGCGCCTCGCGGCTGCGGGCGATCGCTTCCTGGCGCTCGGCCCGCTCCGCCGGCCCGGCGCCGGCGGCGGGCAGCAGCGCCACCCAGTCCTCGCGGTCGCGCTCGGCCCGCGCCGCCGCCGGCCCGCTGAGGATCCGCTCGCGTTCGCGCCGTACCGCCAGCGCCTCGTGCTTGACCACGGTCTGGGTCCAGCGGATCAGTTCGCGCAGGTCCTCGCTCGGCGCTTTGCGGAGCAGGATCTCCAGCGCCCGCTGCAGCGCGTCGTCGGCGTCGTCGACGCAGAGCGAGTAGCGCCGGGCGGTGCGTCGCAGCGACGCCTCGTGGCGCGAGTAGGTCTCGATTGCGGCACGCTTCCGTGCCGCTTCGGCCATGCCGGCGTCCGCCGCGCTCTCGATGCTTCCCCCTACCGCCATCCGCTCAGGACCTCCCTAGCCGGTTCAACGTCCCTCACCAAACATGACACGCCTAAGCAGGCTCAGAATTGCGTCTCTCCCCCCTCCTGGACGTTTTTCCACCCCCGATTTACGGAAATTGCAGGCACGGGCCGGGGCGCGCCGGCTGGTCTCGCCCCGATAGCATCGGCACTGATGAGCACCTGCGTAGTCACCGGCGGCGCCGGCTTCCTCGGGTCCCACCTCTGCGAGCACCTGCTCGGGAAGGGCCACCGGGTGATCTGCCTCGACAACCTTGAGACCGGCTCGCTGGAGAACATCGCCCACATCCGTGACGATGCGTTCGAGTTCCGGCACGTCGACATCACCAACTACGTCGACATCCCCGAGGACCTCGACTTCGTCTACCACCTCGCCTCGCCGGCGAGCCCGATCGACTACCTGCGGCTGCCGCTGCACACGCTCAAAGTCGGCTCGCACGGGACCCATCACATGCTCGGGGTGGCGAAGTGGAAGCGCGCCCGCTTCCTCATCGCCTCGACCAGCGAGGTCTACGGCGATCCCAAAGTCCATCCCCAGAAAGAGGACTACTGGGGCCACGTCAACCCGATCGGCCCGCGCGGCGTCTACGACGAGGCGAAGCGCTACGCGGAGGCGCTGACCATGGCCTACCACCGCCAGCAGGGCGTCGATACCGCGATCGTCCGCATCTTCAACACCTACGGCCCGCGCATGCGCGCCCACGACGGCCGCGCGATCCCGACCTTCCTGCGCCAGGCGCTGCAGGGCCGGCCGCTGACCGTGTTCGGCGACGGCAGCCAGACCCGCAGCTTCTGTTACGTCGACGACCTGATCCGCGGCATCGTCGGCCTCGCCGAGTCCAGCGAGCACTCGCCGGTCAACATCGGCAACCCGAACGAGTTCACCCTGCTGGAGCTGGCCGAAGCCGTGATCGAGGTGACCGGGTCGAGCTCGGAGATCGTCCACGAGGCGCTGCCGACCGACGATCCCCAGCAGCGCCGCCCCGACATCGGGCGGGCCCAGGAGCTGCTCGGCTGGGAACCGACGATCGAGCTGATCGACGGCCTGCGCAAGACGATCGACCAGACCGGCCACGACCGCCTCGTCGGCGCCACCGCTTAGCGCCCGGGCAGTGAGCGGGAGCCAGAGGCTGCTGCTGGTCGGTGGCGGTGGTTTCATCGGCGCCCACCTGGCCGCCGCGGCTCGCGCCGCCGGCCTCGATCTGGTGGCGACCCGCCGCGAGGCGAGCGCCGGGGCGCCGGCCTGCGACCTGCTCGACCCCGACTCGGTGCGGGCCTGCGTCGCCGCGGTCGTCCCGGACCTGATCGTCAACGCCGCCGGCGCCGCCTCGGTCGGCCAGAGCTGGCAGCGGCCGGGGGAGACCTTCGCCGCCAACGCGAGCGGCGTGCTCAACCTGCTGGAGGCCGCCGTCGCCGAGGCGCCGCGGGCCCACGTGCTCTGCCTCTCCTCCGCCGACGTGTACGGGGTGCGGGGCGAGGAGGAGCTGCCGCTTGGCGAGGATCTGCGGCCGCAGCCGGTGACCCCCTACGGCGTCAGCAAGGCGGCGATGGAGCTCGTCTGCGGCCAGTACGAACGCGCCCACGGCCTCGAGATCGCCGTGGTGCGGCTCTTCAACCTGATCGGCCCCGGCCAGTCCGACCGCTTCGCCGTCCCCAGCTTCGCCCGCCAGATCGCCGCGGCGGAGCGGGCCGGCGCGACCGAGTTCGAGCTGACGCTCGGCAACGGTGCCGCCCGGCGCGACTTCGTCGACGTGCGCGACGGCGCCCGCGCCCTGCTGGAGCTGTCCCGCCGCCGGGTCGCCGGCACCTTCAACCTCTGCTCCGGCCGGGGCACGACGATCGGCGAGCTCAGCGAGGAGCTCGCCGCCCAGGCCGGCATCCCGGTGCGGCTGCGCGAAAAGGAGGGGCTCAAGCGCCCGGTCGACCCGCCCGTCCTGGTCGGCGACCCCCGCCGCCTGCGCGAGGCGATCGGCTTCGAGGCAACGACCCCGCTCTCCCGCAGCCTCGCCGACCTGCTCGACGAGTGGCGCGCCCGGCCCGCCGCCTAGGCCCGCCCCTCAATATCCTGCGCCGCGATGCCGAGCGAACCGCAGAACCCGAGTCCGGACGACCCCCACCGCACGATCGCGCCCCTGGTCGGCCCCGACGACCCCCGCGTCTTCACCGACTCGGGGATCGAGATCGACCGTCTCTACGACGAGAGCGACGTCGCGCCCGGGTTGCAGGACCGGCTCGGCGAGCCCGGCGAGCCGCCGTTCACCCGCGGCATCCACGACGGCATGTACCGCGACCGACTCTGGACGATGCGCCAGTACGCCGGCTTCGCCTCGCCCGAGGACACCAACGAGCGCTACCGCTACCTGATCGAGCACGGCTCGACCGGGCTCTCGATGGCCTTCGACCTGCCGACCCAGCTCGGCCGCGACTCCGACGACCCGCTCTGCCACGGCGAGGTCGGCCGCACCGGCGTCCCGATCGACACGATCGAGGACATGCGGATCTGCTTCGACCAGATCCCGCTCGACAGCGTCTCCACCTCGATGACGATCAACGCCCCGGCGGCGATCCTGCTGCTGCTCTACGAGCTGGTCGGCGAGGAACAGGGGGTCCCCTCCGAGAAGCTGCGCGGCACCGTCCAGAACGACGTGCTGAAGGAGTACATGGCGCGCGGCAACTACATCTACCCGGCCGAGCCGACGATGCGGCTGACCACGGACATCTTCGAGTACTGCCACGCGAAGGTGCCGAAATGGAACACGATCTCGATCTCCGGGTACCACATCCGCGAGAAGGGCTGCTCGGCCGTGCAGGAGGTCGCTTTCACGCTCTCCAACGCGATCGCCTACGTCGAGGCGGCGCTGGACCGCGGCCTCAAGATCGACGAGTTCGCCCCCCGGCTCGCCTTCTTCTTCAACGGCCACAACAACGTCTTCCAGGAGATCGCCAAGTTCCGCGCGGTGCGGCGGATGTGGGCGGAGATCGTCAAGGAGCGCTTCGGGGCGGAGAACCCGAACTCGATGAAGATCCGCTTCCACACCCAGACCGGCGGCGTCACCCTGCAGGCGCAGCAGCCCGAGGTCAACATCATCCGCGTCGCCCTGCAGGGCTTCGCCGCCGTCTGCGGCGGCACCCAGTCGCTGCACACCAACGGCTTCGACGAGGCGCTGGCGCTGCCGACCGAGCGCTCGGCCCGGATCGCCCTGCGCACCCAGCAGGTGCTCGCCTACGAGTCCGGCGCCGCCGAGACGGTCGACCCCTTCGCCGGCTCCTACTTCGTCGAGTCGCTGACCGACGAGGTCGAACTGCGGGCCAAGGAGCTGATGGAGAAGGTCGAAGAGCTGGGCGGCTCGGTCGAGGCGCTGGAGTTCATGCAGCGCGAGATCGAGGAGTCGGCGCACAGCTACCACGAGCGCTACAAGAGCGGCCAGGACGTGATCGTCGGCGTCAACAAGTTCGTCACCGACCAGGTCGACGACGTCGACATCCTCAGGGTCGACCCCGAGGCGGAGCAGCGCCAGCTGACCCGGCTCAAGGCCTTCAAGGAGAACCGCGACCAGGCCGACGTCAGCGCCAAGCTGGAGGCGATCCGCGAGGTCGCCCGCGGCGACGGCAACCTCCTGCACCCGATCCGCACCGCGCTCGCCGCCGACGCCTCGATCGGCGAGGTCTGCGGCGCCATGCGCGACGTCTTCGGCGAATACAAGGGCGGCGCTTTCTTCTAGCCCGCCGCGTCCTACGATGTTCGGTGTGTTCGAGCAGCAGCTCGCCTGGTACGTCGCCGGCCCGATCCTCGGCCTCTGCGTCGTCGCCTGCCGTGCTCTCTTCAACGGGCGCCTCGGGGTCACCGGCGGCTTCTCCGAGATCGTCGGCCAGCTCGGCCGGCGCAGTCTCAGCTTCGACTGGCGCGGCTGGTTCCTGATCGGCGTCCTCCTCGGCGGCACTCTCTTCCTCGTCCTCGCCGGTGGCCCGGTCTTCGAGGGGTACGGCTGGCTCACGCGGACCTTCCACGGGCTCCTCGGCGGCGTCGCCATCGTCGCCCTCCTCTTCGGCTCCGGGATCCTGATCGGCTATGGCGCCAAGCTCTCCGGCGGCTGCACCTCCGGCAATGGGCTCACCGGGACCTCGATGCTCTCGCCGGCCGCGCTGGTCGCCACCGCGACCTTCTTCGCCACCGGCATCGCCGTCAGCTTCCTGATCGAGGCGCTGCTGTGAGCGCGCGCCTGGCCGCGCTCGCGGTCGGCGCCGTCTTCGGCGCCGTGCTCTGCTGGAGCCGGATGAGCGACCCGGACGTGATCCGCGCCGCGCTGCTGTTGAAGCAGTCCTACCTCTTCCTCTTCTTCGCCAGCGCCGTTCTGGTGGCCGCGGTCGGCACCGAGCTGCTGCGCCGCGGCCGTCCCCGCGCCCTGCTCGCCGACGCCGCGGTCGGCTTCTCACGCCGCCGCCCGCAGCGACGCCACGTCGTCGGCAGCGTCGTCTTCGGCGTCGGCTGGGCCGTCGCCGACGCCTGCCCGGGGCCGGTCGCCACCCAGATCGGCCAGGGAATCCCGTGGGCGCTGGGGACGCTGGCCGGCATCGTCGTCGGGGTGGCGCTGTTCCAGCGCGGCGGCAGCGGCGAGACCGAGCCGGCTCTCGACGAGGACGAGGCGATGAACGCTTTCTTCCAGGGCGAGGGGGTGGGCAGGAACGACCGCGCCCTGGTTGAAGCGGGCCATCGATGATCGAGGTCTCGCGCACGCTGATGAAGTCCGAGCCGGAGCTGGCGGAGCTGATCAGCGCCGTCGACGGGGTCGAGGTGAGGATGGCCGAGAAGGGCTTCGGCACCCGGGTCGAGGTCCGCGCCGACGAGGCGACCGGGCTCGAAGTGGCCGATCTCGAAGCCTTCCTCGATCGCCTCGCGGAACCGCAGCGGCGCCCCTTCAGCGGCGTTTAAATAGAATCCCGCGCCGCCCTTGAGTCACGAGTGCCCCCACCGCTGATGCGCGAGAAGAACCCGGTAACCCACGAGGAGAAGCTCGCCTACCTGCGCGAG
Source organism: uncultured Solirubrobacterales bacterium (assembly GCA_963719435.1). GTDB lineage: Bacteria > Actinomycetota > Thermoleophilia > Solirubrobacterales > 70-9 > VAYN01. The sequence continues at coordinate 494,062 of OY970384.1, forward strand.
CTGCGCGAGGCCGCGATCCACTCCGCCTCCGAGGAGGCGGTCGAGAAGCAGCACGCGAAGGGCAAGATGACCGCGCGCGAGCGGGTCGAAAAGCTGCTCGACCCCGGCTCTTTCGAGGAGCTCGACACCTTCGTCCGCCACCGCACCTACGACTTCGAGATGCAGAAGAAACGGCCCTGGGGCGACGCCGTCGTCACCGGCCACGGGACGATCGACGGCCGCACCGTCTTCGTCTTCTCCCAGGACTTCACCGTCTTCGGGGGCAGTCTCGGCGAGGTGATGGCGGAGAAGATGTGCAAGGTGATGGACCTCGCCGCCCAGGTCGGGGCGCCGGTGATCGGCATCAACGACTCCGGCGGCGCCCGGATCCAGGAGGGCGTGGTCTCGCTCGGCGCCTACGGCGACGTCTTCGTCCGCAACGTCCAGTGCTCGGGCGTGATCCCGCAGATCAGCCTGATCATGGGGCCCTGCGCCGGCGGCGCCGTCTACTCGCCGGCGATGACCGACTTCATCTTCATGGTCAAGGAGACCTCGCACATGTTCATCACCGGCCCGGAAGTGATCAAGACGGTGACCGGCGAGGAAGTCGAGTTCGAGGAGCTGGGCGGGGCGATGAGCCACAACTCTAAGTCGGGCGTCGCCCACTTCGCCTCCGAGGACGAGGAGAGCTGCCTCGAGGACGCCCGCTACCTGCTCAGCTTCCTGCCCTCGAACAACCTCGAGGCGCCGCCGCGCTTCGAGCCCAGCGACGACCCCGAGCGCGAATCCGAGGAGCTCGACACCGTCGTCCCCGACGATCCCTCCAAGCCCTACGACATGCGCGGCGTGATCTCGCTCGTCGTCGACGACGGGGAGTTCTTCGAGGTCCACGAGCACTTCGCCAAGAACATCGTCTGCGGCTTCGCCCGGCTCGACGGCTATCCGGTCGGCATCGTCGGCAACCAGCCCGCCTTCCTCGCCGGCGTGCTCGACATCGAGGCCTCCGAGAAGGCGGCCCGCTTCGTCCGCACCTGCGATTGCTACAACGTCCCGATCGTCACCTTCACCGACGTCCCCGGCTTCCTCCCCGGCACCGACCAGGAGTGGAACGGGATCATCCGCCACGGCGCCAAGCTGCTCTACGCCTTCACCGAGGCGACCGTGCCGAAGCTCACCGTGGTCACCCGCAAGGCCTACGGCGGCGCCTACGACGTGATGAACTCGAAGCACATGCTGGCCGACTTCAACGTCGCCTGGCCGACCGCGGAGGTCGCGGTGATGGGCCCCGAGGGCGCGGTCAACATCATCTACCGCAAGGACATCGCCACCTCGCCGACCCCGGACGAGCGCCGCCAGAAACTGATCGACGACTACAAAGCCCACTTCGCCAACCCCTACTCGGCGGCGGAGCGCGGCTACATCGACGACGTGATCGAGCCGCGGCAGACGCGGCCCAAGTTGATCCGGGCGTTGCGGATGCTGCAGTCGAAGCGGGTGGCCCAGCCCAAGAGGAAGCACGGGAACATTCCGCTCTAGGCGTAGTCAGTTGGGGGACAGGGGGTACCCCTCCTCTCTCAACTTTTTCGCAGGATCGCCACCTCGTCCGTCGTCCCGTCAGCAGCGAAAAAGTACAAGCCGCTCGGAGGGGTACCCCCTGTCCCACGACCGAGTTCCGGTAGAGCGGAAGGGTCCCGACCCCTCGAGTAGATGTACCGGGTTCGAGCGTCAACGGCGAGGTCCGAGCGGAGCAACCTGCTCCGCCGCCGAAGTGAAGAGCTGGCCGTCCGAGATGGGGGGTGCGTCGGCCTCACTCCCCGGCGGTTACGCGGAATTCCCGGATCCCGGAAGCTTTCGTGGGGAGGGTCGGGTGTCCCTCCGCGCGGCTTGTACTTTTTCGCTGCCGAGGGAACGACGGACAGCCGCAACTGATCTGCGAAAAAGTTGAGCGAGGAGGGACACCCGACCCTCCCAACCAACCACCCCCCGAATCAGGGAATCCGCGTAGCCGCCTCGCGCCGTGAAGCCCACGTAGCCAGCGGCGCCGAGGTCAGCTCTTCCCAGGCGGCGTCCTCGCCGTAGAACTGCATCACCACGAAGTGCAGCAGCCCCGGCAGCATCTCCGGGGCGGTCTCCGGTTCGTCGCTCATCAGCTTGGCGCGCACAAGAGTCTCGATAGCCCCTACCATGAAGGTTGCCGTTACAGGAGGTGGAGCTTGGCGAGAGGGGATCTCGCGGCGCGCGAAATCGATCGCGTGGGAGAGGCGCTCCATCAAAAGATCATGTTCAGCGAGCGCAGCGCCACCGGCGGCGTGCGCCTCGACGATCAGCGCCCGCGCCAGGGCGGGCTGGTTGGCGCAGAACTCGAGCAGCTCGGCCAGCGCCGCCCGCAGGCCCTCGCGCCAGGTCGGCTGCCGCTTGGCGATGCCGGTGAGGCGCCGGTAGAGCCAGTTGGCGGCGTCGCCGTAGGCCTGGGCGAAGCAGTCCTCCTTGTCGTCGAAGTGCTTGTAGAAGGTCGCGCGGCTGGCCTTGGCCCGCTCGATCACGTCCTGGACCGAGATGTGCTCGAAGCCGCGCTCGCCGCTGACCAGCAGCATCGCCTCCAGCAGGCGCTCGCGGGCGCGGCGGACGCGGCGGCCCGGGAAGGGGGCGACCGGCGTTGCCTCGTCCTCCGTGCCAGCTACCGCAGAAGCCTGATCGACCATCGGCTGCACCTTTCGAAAACAAACTCCTTTTGTCTAGATATAGCAGCTTTCAGAGACACCGATGGCCAGAACGTCAAAGTTTCTAGAGAAAAGGAAAGTAGACACCAGGTGAACGTTCTGGTATCTTGCCGGTATGGCGAAGCAGCGACCTCTGTCGGAGCGGCTTTCGAAGATGCCTCCGGGCCGGCACCTGATCCCGAGCGACTTCGTCTCCCAGAACCAGCGCGAGCGGATGCTGCTGGCGACCGCCGAGCTGGTCGCCGAGCGCGGCTACCAGAAGACGACGATCGAGCTGATCGCCAAGACCTCGCGCGTCGCCCTGGTCACCTTCTACGAGCACTTCTCGAGCAAGGAGGAGTGCTTCCTCGCCGCCTTCGACGAGAGCGTCGGCGCGGCCAGGGAGGTCTTCGCGGAGCTGCTGAACCCGGAGGACGCCTGGCAGGACCAGATCTCGGCCGGGCTGGAGATCTTCCTCGAGATGGTGGTCAAAGAGCAGGCGCGGGCGAAGCTCTGCATCGTCGAGGCCCAGGCCGCGGGCTCGGCCTCGCTGGCCCGCTACCAGGCGATGCTGGAGAGCGTGGCGCCGAAGCTGCGCGAGGGGCGCGACTTCAACCCGCGCGCGAGCCGGCTGCCGGACGGGCTCGAGGTGGCGATCGCCGGCGGCATCGTCTGGCTGGTGCACCAGCGCCTGGTCGCCGACGACGTCGACGACCTGATGGCACTGCTGCCGGAGATGCTGCAGGTGACGCTGACGCCGTACGTGGGAGAGGTCGAGGCGGGGCGGGCCGCCGATGCGGCGCAGGCGCGGGTGGCCGCCTGAGTCGCAGGCAGACGAGCGCAGGGGGCAGGGCCGGGCGAATGTGAGAACCGGAACCGAGCCCGGGGCCGCGCCCAGCGAGGATCCGGTCCGCAGGAGGATTGCGATGGCGATGGTCGAGCTGGCCGGCGAGGACGGCCTCGGCGAGATCAGCGTGGCGATGGTCTGCGAACGCGCCGGCGTCGGCCGCGCCGCCTTCGACGCCAACTTCAGCGGCAAGGAAGACTGCTTCCTGCGCCTCCACGGTGAGATCGCCACCGAGTTCTGCCAGCGCGTCGGCGCCGCCTACATGGGCCCGCGCTGCTGGCACGACCGGATCTGGGCCGGCGCCTGGGCGGCGATGCGCTTCCTCCAGGAGGACCCGGCCCGGGCCCGCTTCTTCGTCGTCGCCGTCAACGGCGCCGGCGCCCGCGCCCAGGCCCGCCGCGACCGCGTCCTGCAGGGGCTGGCCGACATGATCGACGCCGGCCGGGCGGAGCTGGAGGAACCGGGCTCGGTCTCGCGCAGCACCGCCGAGATGGTCAGCGGCGCGATCTACGGCACGATCATGACCAAGGTCCGCGACGGCGCGATCGAGCGCGGCGAGGAATTCCTCTCGGAGCTGGTCTACATGGCGATGATGCCCTACCTCGGCGCCCGCGCCGCCGAGGACGAGCTGCTCGTCCAGCCGCTGCACTGACTGCTGCCGGGGGCTTGCCGGGGATCGCCCGTCGGCCCCAGGGGCCTGTCCGAGGGCGGTCCGGCGGCCCCGGAGGGTCGGGTATGGTCGATGCGTGGCGAAGGCAACGGCGAAAGGCAAAGGAAAGAAGGCGAAGCCAGCCGGGGAGGCGACCACGACGACGCGCCTGCCCGCCGGCCGCCACGGCCTGCCGCGCGAGTTCATCGCCCAGAACCAGCGCGAGCGGATCATCACGGCGCTGGTCGACACCGTCGCCGAGCGCGGCTACAACGCGACCACCGTCGCCCACATCACCAAGGCCGCCTCGGTCTCCCGCCGCACCTTCTACGAGCACTTCGCCGACAAGGAAGCCTGCTTCCTCGCCGCCTACGAAATGGTCGCCGACCACATCCGCGACTCGATGCAGGTCGCGGCCGAGGCCTTCGAGGAATGGCCGCAGAAGGTGCGGGCGGCGCTGGGGACGATGCTGCGCTTCCTCGCCGGCGAGCCGGACCTGGCCCGCGTCTGCATGATCGAGCCGGTCGCCGCCGGCGGCGAGATCGCCGCCAAGCACCGCGCCTCGATGCAGGGCTTCGTCGAGATCCTCAAGGCCGGCCGGCCCGAGCACAACGGCGAGCGGCCGCTGCCGGAGGCGACCGAGGCGACCCTGGTCGGCGGCATCGTCTCCCTGATCGTGCGCGAGATCAACGCCGGCCGCACCGAGCAGCTGGAGCAGCTGCTGCCGGACCTGGTCGAGCTGACGCTGGCGCCGTACCTCGGTACCGAAGAGGCCGCGCGCCTCGCCCGCCAGCCCTAGCGCTACGGCACCGCGGTCGCCTCGGCCTCGACCGCGCGGCCGCCGCCTTTGGCGCCGACGCTGGCGCCCTCGTCGCGGCTCAGCCGGTGCGCCAGGTAGACGGGAACGATCGAGAGCAGGGCGACGAGCAGGGCGACGACGTTGACGATCGGCAGCTGGGTCGGCCGGAAGAGGTTGCGGAAGATCCAGATCGGCAGCGTTTCCTCGCCGGCGCCGATCGTGAACGTGGTGACGATGATCTCGTCGAAGGAGAGGGCGAAGGCGAGCAGGGCGCCGGCGCCGAGGGCGCTGCGCATGTTCGGCAGGGTGATGTGGCGGAAGGTCTGCCAGGTGTGGGCGCCGAGGTCGGCCGAGGCCTCCTCGAAGGAGGCGGAGCCGCGGCGCAGGCGGGCGACGACGTTGTTGTAGACGACGACGATGCAGAAGGTGGCGTGGCCGACGATCACGGTGAAGAGGCCGAGGTCGACCCCGAGCACCTGGGTAAAGGTGTTGCTGATGGCGACGCCGGTGACGATCCCGGGCAGGGCGATCGGCAGGATGACGAGGAAGGAGATCGTCTCGCGGCCGAAGAAGCGGTGGCGGGCGACCGCGAGCGAGGCCAGGGTGCCGAGCACGATGGCGATCGCGGTCGCCGCCAGGCCGGCTTTGATCGAGGTCAGGAAGGCTTCGCGGGCGGCCTCGTTTTCGAGCGCCTTCGGGAACCAGTCGAGGGTCAGCCCCGGCGGCGGCCACTTGAGGATGTTGCTGGAGTTGAAGGCGTAGATGCCGACCACGACCAGCGGCACGTAGATGAAGGCGAGGCCGATCCCGACCCCGGTCCGCAGCAGCACGGTTGCGCGTTTGGAGAGCCTCATCGCTAGATGTGCTCGAAGGCGCCGAGCTTCCGGGCGACCAGCAGGTAGGCGACCATCACCACGATCGGGACGAGCGCGAGGGCGGATGCGAGCGGCAGGTTGTTGGTGATGTTGTTGAAGATGACGTTGCCGATGAACTGGTTGTTGGAGACCAGGCGCGGGGTGATGTAGTCGCCCAGGGTGAGGGCGAAGGTGAAGATCGAGCCGGCGACCACGGCCGGGAAGGCGAGCGGCAGGATCACCCGGCGGAAGGTGGTGAAAGGGCCGGCGCCGAGGTCCTCGGAGGCGCTGATCAGCGAGCCGGGGATGCGCTCCAGCCCGGCGTAGATCGGCAGGATCATGTACGGCAGCCAGAGGTAGCTCATCACCAGCCAGACGGCGACGTTGCCGTAGCCGGGCCCGTGCAGCCCGAGCGGCTCCAGCGCCCAGTTGACGATCCCCTCGTTGGAGAGCATCGTGCGCCAGGCCAGCACCTTGACCAGGTAGCTGGACCAGAGCGGCAGCAGCACCGCGACGACCAGGATCGCCTTGCCGCGGCGGCTCGCCAGCTTGGCCATGTAGAAGGCGATCGGGAAGGCGAGGACCGCGTCGGTGACCGTCACCAGGGCGGCGATCAGGACCGTGCGGCCGACGATGTCGCGGTAGACCGGTTCGTTCCAGAGCGTTTCGAAGTTCTCCAGGCCGAAGCCCTGGATCACTTCGCCGCTGAGCGGGTCGACCGACCAGAAGGCGGCGATCAGCAGGACCGCCAGCGAGCCCAGGTAGCCGACCACCAGCCAGCCGACCGGCCCGGCCAGCAGCGCCCCCACCTGCAGGCGGGGGCGGGCGTGGAAGAGGCCGGCGAGCCGGCGGCCCACCGACCTCTTCTTGCCGACGACGGCTTCAGCAGCCATCGCTCACGACCGTTCGACTACCCCTTGATCGCGGTCCAGGCCTGGACCCAATCGTTGTAGTCCTTGCAATCTTCCTCGCCGTTGCCGCAGTCGGCCAGCGGGGTCTCCCAGTAGTAGACGCGCTTCCAGAACGCCGGTTCGTCGGCGTGGTATTTCTCGCAGAAGCTCTTGTCCGCGGTCTCGTCGCAGGCAAGGCTCTGGGCCGGCGCCTCGCCGAAGAATTCGGCGACTTCGGCGTTGACTTTCGGTTCGATGATCCAGTCCATCCACTTGTACATGCAGTTGGGATGCTTGGATTCGGAGCTGATCATCCAGGTGTCCGACCAGCCGGTGGCGCCCTCCTTGGGCAGGAAGCCCTGGCTGGCGGGGCTGGCGGCGACCGGGTCGCCTTCGCCTTTGAGGGCGAAGTACTGGTACTGCCAGGTGGTGCCGACCGTGGCGTCGCCGTTGGCGAAGGCCGAGATCTGCTTCGTCGCTTCCGACCAGTATTCGCCGACGTTGGCCCGCTGTTCCTTCAGCAGGTCGACCGCGGCGGTGAACTGCTCTTCGTTCAGCTCGTAGGGGTTCTCGATCCCCAGGTCGGGCTCGTGCGTCATCAGGTAGACGGCCGCGTCGGCGATGTAGATCGGGTCGTCGTAGGCGCTGATCTTGCCGCTGTATTTGGAGGCGACTTTCGGGTCGAGCATCACGTCCCAGGAGTCGGGCGCGGGGGTGACGTCGTCGGAGTTCCACATCAGCAGGTTGGCGCCGCGACCGTGCGGGATGCCGTAGGGCTGGCCGTCGAAGGTGTTGTACGGCTGGTCCTTGAGGTCGCTGAAGACCGTCTCGTAGTTGGGCACGAGGTCGACGTTGACCGGGTCCACCGAGTTGGCGGCGACCAGGCGGGCGGAGGCGTTGCCGGAGGCGGAGACGCCGTCGTATTCGCCGGTCTCCATTAGTTTCACCATTTCGTCGGAGGTGCCGGCGACCTTGTTGTTGACCTTGCAGCCGGTTTTCGCTTCGAACGGTTTGGTCCATTCCGGTTCGACGTAGCCGGCCCAGGAGATCAGGTCGACCTCGCCCTCGCCCTTGCCGATCTTCTGCAGTTCTTCGCCACTGCTGCTGTCGTCGCTGCTCGAGCCACAGCCGGCGAGGACGAGCATGAACACGACCAGGCCGGCAACCACCAGCCACGCCGCACGGGCAGGATGAGCGTCCCTTCTCCTCATGGTGCAACCTCCTCTTTCGTTGACTTCCCCTGGATGGCCGCCGCGTGCTCCGGCCGCCATCCCACCAAGACCTCGTTGCCCTGCTCCGGCTGTCCCGTTCCGGGCGCCCCCTCCGCGTTCTGCCGCACCAGCTGCAGGCTGCCGCCGTGCTCGAGCGCGACGGTGTAGCGGGTGACCATCCCCGCGTAGGCGACCTCGGCGACGCGGCCGCGCTCGCTGTGCAGCCCGTCGGCGGCGGCGCCCGGCTCCAGCAGCTGGATCTTCTCCGGGCGGATCGTCAGCTTCCGGCCCTCGCGCTCGATCAGGTTGGAGACGCCGACGAAACCGGCGACGAACTCGTTGACGGGGCGCTCGTAGAGCTCCCGCGGCGGGCTCACCTGCTCGATCCGGCCGTCGTTGAAGACGGCGATGCGATCGCTCATCGTCAGCGCCTCGTCCTGGTCGTGGGTGACGTAGACGAAGGTGATCCCGACCTCGCTCTGGATCGTCTTCAGCTCCACCTGCATCTGCTCGCGCAGCTTCAGGTCGAGGGCACCGAGCGGCTCGTCCAGCAGCAGCACCTTGGGCCGGTTGACGATCGCCCGCGCCAGGGCGACCCGCTGGCGCTGGCCGCCGGAGAGCTCCCCCGGCTTGCGCTCGCCATAGCCGGGCAGGCGCACCATCTCCAGCGCCTCGTCGCGGCGCTTGCCGCGCTCGCCCTTGTCCACTCCGGCCACCTTGAGCCCGTAGGCGACGTTCTCGCCGACCGTCATGTGCGGGAACAGGGCGTAGTCCTGGAAGACGGTGTTGACCGCGCGGTCGTAGGGAGGGATGCCACCGACCTCCTCGCCGGCCAGCTCGATCGTCCCCCCGCTCGGATCCTCGAACCCGGCGATCATCCGCAGCGTCGTCGTCTTGCCCGAGCCGGAGGGTCCGAGGAAGGTGAAGAACTCGCCGCGCTCGACCTCGAGGTCAATTCCGGCAACCGCGACTACCTCGCCGTACCGCTTGGTGAGGTTTGCCAGACGGATGTCGGGGGGTGAGGCGGCTACAAAGGTGAAGTTATCCGAGCGGGCCGAGATTGCAAGGACAACGAGTGGGCTTGTGGTTGGACGGGGTGGAGTACAGAGGTGGTTGCAGAAGGGAGGAGGGTGTCTCTCGCGCTTGCTGGGATTTTCGCCGAGAGCCCTGACTGACTCGCCGACCGGCACTGCGAAAATCAGGACGCCGCGCGCGCGAGAGACACCCTCCTCCCTCCAACGACACGCCGCCGTGACCCGTCCAGCCCGGACCCCTTCGAGAAAGTTCAAGGGCTCGAGCCACAGAGCACTAGAGACAGGCGCGCGTCACCCGGCCGTCAGCTGGCGAGGACTGGAAGGGAGGGGTGGGGACCCCCTCCGAACGGCTTGTACTTTTTCGCTGCTGACGGGACGACGGACGACCGTGGCGATACTGCGAAAAAGTTGAGAGAGGAGGGGGTCCCCACCCCTCCTCTCTTGCAGCCTTGGTCTAGTACCCGGCTGGGTGACGCGCGACGTAGCCGATGTTGTCGCGCAGGTCGGTGTGCCAGCGCGGGCCCGTTTCGCCCCCGGCATCCCCCGACGTATCGAGCCGGACGCCGGCGATCACGGCGTAGGCGTGACCGGCGTTGGCGTAGACGGTGATCCAGCGTCCCTCGCCGCCGAGGCCCCACTTTTCCATCGAGCCCGAGGGGAGGGGGCTTTCGAGGAATTCGCCGCCGTGCAGCGCGAAGCTGACGGAGCCGGAGCAGTCATAGCCCTTGTCCCACCAGCGACCGTGGCCGCCGCCGTAGATGTAGGGCTTGGTGCGGATCTTGTTCGCCGCTTCGATCACCGCGACGACTTTGGGAGGAGCGCTTGCCGGGGGGATCAGTTCCCCGGTCGAGAGGAGCTTGGCTTTGGCGGTCGGCGTGCATACGTCGATGGCCGCCGGGGTAAGTCCACCGGTAGCGCACTTTGCCGAGGCTCCGGCGGGGGCGAGGAGGGCGAGAACGGCGATAGCCGCGGATAGCGCCAACCCCGCTTTGAACTTCAAGTTGTCAGACAGCAAACCGATTCTCCTTTGTCGGCCTACGGGGTTAGCTGTCGGGCTAGCGCTAAAAGGAGCCTGCGCTCCCGCCTGAACTAGGCGAGTTAGCCCCGAAAACGTGGTTCCCCCGTTCCCAATGCGCATCTGAGCGCCTGGGACTCGGCGTTTCGGTTCTACGGACCGGCGGCAGTGTAGTGCATCGGCCGGTTGCTTGCTCATAAAACGCAAACATTTAGTACCCATTCGCACGTTCATCCCAGATTCCTGTCGGCAGCACGGCTGCTAGCTTGGGCCTTGGGATGGAACTTGCCGGCCGCAAAGCACTACTCACCGGCGCCACCGGCGGTCTCGGCCGCGCGATCGCCACGGCGCTGACCGAGCGCGGCGCGACGCTGATCCTCAGCGGCCGCAAGCCGCAGGCCCTGGAGGCGCTCGCGGCCGAGCTGCCCGGGGACGGGCACCGGGTCGTGCCCTCCGACCTCTCGCAGCCGGGCGCCGCCGAGCAGCTGGCGGCCGAGGCGGGCGACCTCGACGTCCTCGTCGCCAACGCCGGCCTGCCCGGCACCGGGCGCCTGCCGGAGTTCACGCCGGAGGAGCTGACCGGTGCCCTGCGGGTCAACCTCGAGGCGCCGATGCTGCTGGCCCGGGCGGTGGAGAACGGGATGCTGGAGCGCGGCTCCGGCCACATGGTCTTCATCTCCTCGCTCTCCGGCAAGTCGGCGACGCCGCTCTCCTCCGTCTACAACGCGACCAAGTTCGGCCTGCGCGGCTTCGCCCTCGGCCTGCGGGCGGACCTGAACCCGCTCGGCGTCGGCGTCTCGATCGTCTCCCCGGGGACGATCCGCGAAGCCGGCATGTACGCGGACTCCGGCGCGCCGCCGATCACCGGCCTCGGCACCGGCTCGCCGCAGCAGGTGGCGGCCGCCGTGGTCAAGGCGATCGAGCAGAACAAGGTCGAGGTGACGGTGGCGCCGTTCCAGCAGCGCCTGCTCGCCCACTTCGCCCTCGCCAGCCCCGGCATCGCGGTCAAGATCGCCAGCGGCGGCGCCGGCCAGAAGGCGGCGGCCGAAGTCGCCGCGGGCCAGAAGAACAAGAGGTAGAGACGACGACCTTGGAGGCACCCCGATGAGCAGCAGCGATTCCTTTGGCGCCCGTTCGACCCTCGCGGTGAGCGGGCGCGACTACGAGATCTTCCGGCTCGACGCCCTGCAGGAGCGCTTCGACGTCGCCCGCCTCCCCTACTCGATCAAGGTCCTGCTCGAGAACGTGCTGCGGCTCGAGGACGGCGTCTCGGTCAGCGCCGCCGACGTCGAGGCGATCGCCAGCTGGGACGCGGCCGCCGAGCCCAGCGTCGAGATCCCCTTCCAGCCGGCGCGGGTGCTGATGCAGGACTTCACCGGCGTGCCGGCGGTGGTCGACCTGGCGGCGATGCGCGACGCGATGGAGGAGATCGGCGGCGACCCGGCGGCGATCAACCCGCTGGTCGACGTCGACCTGGTGATCGACCACTCGGTCCAGGTCGACGCCTTCGGCAACGAGCGCGCCTTCGCGCTCAACGCCGAGCGCGACTTCGACCGCAACCTCGAGCGCTACTCGTTCCTCAAGTGGGGCCAGCAGTCCTTCGCCAACTTCCGCGTGGTGCCGCCGGCGACCGGGATCTGCCACCAGGTCAACCTCGAGCACCTGGCCCAGGTCGTCTACAGCCGCGAGGCCGACGGCGTCCTGCGTGCCTACCCCGACACCCTGGTCGGGACCGACTCGCACACGACGATGGTCAACGGCCTCGGCGTGCTCGGCTGGGGCGTCGGCGGGATCGAGGCCGAGGCGGCGATGCTGGGCCAGCCGATCTCGATGCTGCTGCCGCAGGTGGTCGGCTTCAAGCTCGGCGGCGAACTGCCCGAGGGCGCGACCGCGACCGACCTGGTGCTGACCGCGACCGAGATGCTGCGCGAGCGCGGCGTCGTCTCCAAGTTCGTCGAGTTCTTCGGCCCCGGGCTCTCGACCCTGGGCCTGGCCGACCGGGCGACGCTGGGCAACATGTCGCCCGAGTTCGGCTCGACCTGCGCGATCTTCCCGGTCGACGCCGAGACCCTGCGCTACCTCGACCTCACCGGCCGCCCGACGGCGACGATCGAGCTGGTCGACGCCTACGCCCGCGAGCAGGGCCTGTTCCACGACGAGTCCACGCCCGACCCGGTCTTCTCCGACCTGCTCGAGCTCGACCTCGGCGCCGTGGTGCCGAGCATCGCCGGGCCGAAACGGCCGCAGGACCGGATCCCGCTGGCGCAGGCGAAGCAGTCCTTCCTCGAGGCGATGGGCGAGTTCTCCCCGGACGCGGCCGAGCGCATGGGCGAGCGGCCCGCCGGCAACGGCGACGAGCGCGACGAGGCGGTGGCCGAGTCCTTCCCCGCCTCCGACCCTCCGGCCGAGGCGCACGAGAGCGAGAACGGCAAGCCGCGCCCGGCGGTGGCCGGCACCGGTGCCGCGGTCGCGGTCAAGAGCGGCGACGAGATCGCCGTGACGCTCGAGGACGGGACCGAGTTCGAGCTCGACCACGGCCGCGTCGTCATCGCCGCGATCACCAGCTGCACCAACACCTCCAACCCCAGCGTCATGGTCGGCGCCGGGCTGCTCGCCCGCAACGCGGTCCAGCGCGGCCTCGCCCGCAAGCCCTGGGTCAAGACCTCGCTGGCGCCGGGCTCGACCGTGGTCACCGACTACCTCGAGCGCGCCGGCCTGACCGAGTACCTCGACGCCCTGCAGTTCAACCTGGTCGGCTACGGCTGCACCACCTGCATCGGCAACTCGGGGCCGCTGGCGCCGGAGATCTCGGCCGCGATCGCGGAGCAGGACCTGGCGGTCTGCGCGGTGCTCTCCGGCAACCGCAACTTCGAGGGCCGGATCAACCAGGACGTCAAGGCCAACTACCTGGCCAGCCCGCCGCTGGTCGTCGCCTACGCCCTGGCCGGGCGCATGGACCTCGACCTCGACACCGAGCCGCTGGGCGAGGGCTCCGACGGCGAGCCGGTATATCTGCGCGACCTCTGGCCCAGCGCCGAGGAGATCAAGCAGGTGGTGGGCGCCTCGGTGGCGGCGGAGATGTTCTCCCGCAACTACGCCGAGGTCTTTGCCGGCGACGAGGCCTGGAACGCGGTCGACGTCCCCGCCGGCGACCGCTACAGCTGGCCGGACTCGACCTACGTGCGGCAGCCGAGCTTCTTCGAACGGATGCCGGCCGACCCGCCGGGGGTCGAGCCGATCGCCGGCGCCCGGGCGCTGGCCCTGCTCGGCGACTCGATCACCACCGACCACATCTCGCCGGCCGGGGCGATCAAGAAACAGAGCCCGGCCGGGGCCTGGCTGATCGAGCAGGGCGTCGAGCCCGGCGACTTCAACTCCTACGGCGCCCGCCGCGGCAACCACGAGGTGATGATCCGCGGCACCTTCGCCAACATCCGCCTGCGCAACCAGCTGGTCGAGCGCGCCGGCGGCTTCACCCGTCACTTCCCCGACGGCGCCGAGACGACGATCTACGAGGCGGCGATGGCATACGCCGAGGAGGGCGTGCCGCTGATCGTGCTGGCGGGCAAGGAGTACGGCTCCGGCTCCTCGCGCGACTGGGCGGCGAAGGGGACCAGGTTGCTGGGGGTGAGGGCGGTGATCGCCGAGAGCTTCGAGCGCATCCACCGCTCCAACCTGATCGGCATGGGGGTGCTGCCGCTGCAGTTCGCGGCCGGCGAGAGCGCCGCCTCGCTGGGGCTGAGCGGCGCGGAGAGCTTCGACTTCGGCGACCTCCGCAACGGCGAGGCGAAGACCGTGACCGTGACCGCCAGGGCCGACGGAGGGGCGACGACGGAGTTCGAGGCGACGGTTCGCCTCGACACCCCGAACGAGGTCACCTACTTCCAGAACGACGGGATTCTTCAGACCGTCCTGCGCCACCTCAAGAGGTAGGGCGCAGGAGGGCCGCGGGAGGCAGGGGGGTCCGCGCGACCCTCACTGCACCAGCGCGTCGGTAGCCAGGGAGGGATGCCGACGCGGCCGTTCCCCTGGACGGGACTGCCCAGAAGGAACAGTCACCATCTAGCTATACCGCGTGAAACCCCTGCGGTCAAGCGAGATCGACTGGTTTGGTACGAGTTTTGGGATCAATCGGGCGCGCTTTGGGGACGAATGGAGTCTCCTGCCTCCGCGGCGGCCACCCCCCAGCCCTTGCGCTCGATCAGTTCGATGCCGATCACGCTGCCGACCGGGCCGACCGGGGTCAGGGTCGCGGCGAGCAGGGTGTAGGGCGCCTCGCGCCTGACCGCGGCGATCCAGATGACGATGCAGAGGACGATGAAGCCGAGGCCATGGGCCCAGCCGAAGAGCATCGTCTCGGTGTCGAACCCGGGCAGCAGCCAGAACACGATCAGGCCGGCGAAGATCGCCAGCTCGACCCAGGAGAGGCGTTTGACCCAGACGAACAGCCGCCCGGGCACGGGCTTCTCGAACGGCGAGCTCGGCATGACTTTCAGGCGCTGGGTGTGAGCGCGGTGAGGACGATGCGCTCCTGCTCCAGCGCGTGGGCGCCGGAGTAGCCCTCGCCGGTGCTGGCCCGGCCCTGGCGGCCGATGTAGGTGAGCTCGACCCCCTCCGGCAGCAGCCCGGGCATCCGCCGCGACATCACCTTCCAGGCGCCCATGTTGCGCGGCTCCTCCTGGACCCAGGCGATCTCCTTCAGGTTCGGGTAGGAGGCGATCAGCGCCTCCAGCTGTTCCTTGGCGAAGGGGTAGAGCATCTCGACCCGGGCGATGGCGACGTTCTCGGCTTCGCCCCGGCGCTCGGCCGCGTCGATGTCGTAGTAGACCTTGCCGGTGCAGAGGACGAGGCGCTCGACCTGCTCGCGCCGCTCGACGGCGCGGGGGTCGTCGAGGATGAACTGCAGCTCGCCCTCGGTCAGCTCCTCGAGGCTGGCGGCGGCGCCCTCGAGGCGCAGCAGGCCCTTCGGGGTGAAGACGATCAGCGGCCGCGGCTTGCGGATCAGCGCCTGGCGGCGCAGCAGGTGGAAGTACTGGGCGGCGGTGGTCGGGTAGGCGATGCGGATGTTGCCCTCGGCGCCGAGGGCGAGGAAGCGCTCGATGCGGGCGCTGGAGTGCTCGGGCCCGGAGCCCTCGTAGCCGTGCGGCAGCAGCAGGGTGAGGCGGCTGGTCTGGCCCCACTTCGACTCGCCGGAGACGATGAAGCTGTCGATGATCACCTGGGCGGCGTTGGCGAAGTCGCCGAACTGCGCCTCCCAGAGGACCAGCGAGTTCGGCGAGGCGGCCGAGTAGCCATACTCGAAGCCGAGGCAGGCGATCTCCGAGAGCGGGCTGTTGTAGAGCTCGAACGGGGCCGAGGCGTCCTCGAGGTTCTGCATCGGGCAGTACTTGAGGCCGGTGTTCTCGTCGTGGAGGACGAGGTGGCGGTGGGAGAAGGTGCCGCGCTCGGAGTCCTGGCCGGTGAGGCGGACGTGCACGCCCTCGGTCAGCAGCGAGCCGAAGGCCAGCGCCTCGGCCTGCCCGAAGTCGACCCCGCCCTGCTCGATCGCCTCGGTCCGCTTCGAGAGCGGGCGCCGCAGCTTGCGGTGGACGTTGAAGCCGTCCGGGGTCTTCAGCAGCTCCGCGTTGAGCCGCCGCAGCTCGTCGGCCCCGACCGCGGTGTGGACCGGCGGGCTGGCGGTGCGGTCGAGCAGTTCGCCGGTGCTGCTGGTCGTGGTCACCGTCGGGTCCTCGTACTCGCCCGACTCCATCTTCTCCCGCAGCTGCTTCAGCGCCGTCGCCATCTCCTCGCGGCGCTGCTCGGAGGCGTGGCCGACTTCCTCGGCCGAGATCGCGCCCTCGCCGATCAGCTTCTCGGCGTAGATCTCGGAGACCGGCGGGTGGGCCTTGATCTTGGCCGCCATCGTCGGCTGCGTGTAGGCGGGCTCGTCGGTCTCGTTGTGGCCGAAGCGGCGGTAGCCGATCACGTCGATGACGATGTCGCGGCCCCAGCGCTCGCGGTAGGCCATCGCCAGCCGCACCGCCGCCGAGCAGGCCTCGACGTCGTCGGCGTTGACGTGGACGATCGGCACGTTGAAGCCCTTGGCCATGTCGGCGGCGTAGGGGGTCGAGCGCGCCTCCTCGGGGTCGGTGGTGAAGCCGACCTGGTTGTTCTGGATCACGTGGATCGTGCCGCCGGTGCTGTAGCCGTCCAGGGCCTGCAGGTTGAGCGTCTCGGCGACGACGCCCTGGGCCGGGAAGGCGGCGTCGCCGTGCAGCAGCACCGGCACCGCCCGCTTCGGGTCGTGGCTCAGCTCGGCGCCCTCGAAGTCGGACTGCAGGAAGCGGGCGCCGCCGGTGACGACCGGGTCGACGAACTCGAGGTGGCTGGGGTTGGGGTAGAGGCGGACCGAGATCTTCTCGCCCGCCGCCGTCTCGTAGACCCCGCGGTGGCCGTAGTGGTACTTGACGTCGCCGGTGCCGCCGTGGGGGATGCCGGCGACGGCCTTGACCGCGCCGAGCCGCTTGGAGCCCTCGAACTCGGCCAGGATCGACTCGACCGGGCGGCCGAGGTTGTGGGCGAGGACGCTGAGGCGGCCGCGATGGGCCATGCCGAAGACGACCTCCTCGGCGCCGGCGCGGTGCGAGAGTGTGACCACCTCGTCGAGCATCGGCACGACCACGTCGAGGCCCTCGATCGAGAACATCTTCTGCCCCAGGTAGGCCTTCTCGAGGAAGCGCTCGAACTGGAAGACGTCGATCAACCGGCCCAGCAGGCGCTGCTTCTCCTCGTCGCTGAGCGGCTGCCGGTGGGCGCCGGTCTCGATCATCTCGCGCAGCCAGATCCGCTGCTGGTGCGAGGAGAGGTGCTCGAACTGGTAGCCGATCGTGCCGCAGTAGGTGTGGCGCATCCGCGGCAGCGCTTCCAGCAGGTTTTCGCCGGGGACGCCGATGCGCAGGATCGAGGCCGGGATCCGCGCCATCAGCTCCGGCGTCAGGTTGACGTTCTCGGGCTCCAGCGCCGGGTCGCCCTTGGGCTCGGAGCCGAGCGGGTCGAGGTGGGCGGCGAGGTGGCCGTGGGTGCGGTATGCCTTGAGCACCGAGGTCGCGGCCTGGACCGCCTGCAGCAGCTCTTCGTCGACTTCGCCGGGGGCGGTGCTCGGTTCGGCGCTGGGGGCGACGACGGTGCCGGTGCCGGCCAGCAACGGCGGCGCCGAGGCCGAGGCGGGGTGGGCGGAGGTGATGCCGGCGGCGTCGATCCCGAGGTCGGCGGCGACCCCCTCGTAGAACCCGTCCTCGCCCTGCAGCAGCTGCTCGACCCGTTTGAGGAAGGCGCCCGACTCGGCCCCCTGGATCACCCGGTGGTCGTAGGTCGAGGTCATCGTCATCACCTTGGAGACGCCGAGCTGCTTGAGCCGTTCCGGCGAGGCGTGCAGCCACTCCGGCGGGTAGGCGATCGAGCCGGTGGCGATGATCGCGCTCTGGCCGCTGAGCAGGCGCGGGACCGAGGCCACGGTGCCGACCCCGCCGGGGTTGGTGAGGGAGATGTTGGTGCCCTGGAAGTCGTCGGCGGTGAGCTTGTTCTCGCGCGTCTTGGCGATCAGCTCTTCGAAGTTGGAGTGGAAGCCGGCGAAGTCGAGCCCGTCCGAGCCCTTGATCGCGGGGACCATGAGGCTGTGGCTGCCGTCCTTGCGCTCGACGTCGACCGCGATCCCGAGGTTGACCGGCCCGCCCTCGAGCGCGAACGGCTTGCCGTCCTCCTCGGCGAAGGTCCGCACCATCACCGGGAAGTCTTTGGTCGCGGCGACGATCGCCCAGGCGACGAGGTGGGTGAACGAGACCTTCAACCCGCGCTCCTTCAGCACCAGGTTGATCGCCTTCCGTTTCGCGTCCAACGTATCCACCGCGATCGTCCGGAACGAAGTCGCCGTCGGCACCGCCCGACTCTCATCCATCGCCTTCGCCAGCATCGCCGCCGGCCCCCGCAGCGGCTTCGCCTCACCGGCAGCCGCAGGCGCGCGCCCATTGCCGCCCCCATTCGCCGCCGCCAACACATCCTCTTTAGTGACCTTCGACCCTGGGCCACTCCCACTCACCGCAGCCAGATCGACGCCGTTCGCCTCAGCAACCCTTCGCGCGACCGGCGTAGCGCGCACATCAGCGCTCCCGTTACCCGAGCTGGAACCCGCGCCGGTCCCCGAAGTCTCAGGCCCTCCTCCTGCGGGTGACGCGGGGGCGGGGGTCCCCCGCGGCGCGGAGGCGACCCCGTCGCCGAGCACCGTGGGGGATGCCGCCGCGGCAGGACCCGCAGCTGACGGGTCTGAGCCCTCGGAGGAACCCTCGCCCGGTTCCATCTCTGCCAACGGCTGCCCGACCGGCACCTCGTCGTCCACCGCCGCGATCAGCTTCGTGATGACGCCGTCCATCGGCGCCGGAACCTCGGCGTCGACCTTGTCGGTCGAGACCTCGACGACGGTGTCGCCCTCGTTGACGAAATCGCCCTCGGCGACGTGCCACTCGAGGACAATTCCCTCGGTCACCGACTCGCCCATCTCGGGCATCGCGATCTGCACGGTGGCCGTCTCTGCCATTTCTTCTTCTGAGTCTATGAAACCGGGCAAGCGAGCTTGTTGTTGGAGGTAGGCTGGGGGGCGATGAATTACTTCGTCACCGGCGCAACCGGGTTCATCGGCCGCAACCTGGTCGAGAGATTGCTGCAGCGCGAGGGCACGATCTACGCCCTGGTGCGGGCCGGCTCGCGCGGTCGGCTGGAGGAGCTGCGGACCGGCTGGGGCGCCGACGGCGCCCGCATCGTCCCGGTCACCGGCGACCTCTCCCAGCCCAGCCTCGGCGTCTCCGAGGAGGACCTGGTGGCGATGCGGGGCGAGGTCGACCACTTCTTCCACCTGGCCGCGATCTACGACATCACCGCCGACGCCGAGGCGCAGGAGATCGCCAACGTCGAGGGGACCAGGCACGCGGTCGAGCTGGCGGGGGCGATCGAGGCCGGCTGCTTCCACCAGGTCAGCTCGATCGCCGCGGCCGGCCTCTACCGGGGCGAGTGGCGCGAGGACATGTTCGACGAGGCCGAGCGGCTCGACACCAACCCCTACTTCCGCACCAAGCACGAGTCCGAGCGGCTGGTCCGCGACGAGTGCACGCGCCCCTGGCGGGTCTACCGGCCGGGGATCGTCGTCGGCGACTCGCGCAGCGGCGAGATCGACAAGATCGACGGGCCTTATTACTTCTTCAAGACGCTGCAGCGGGCGCGGCGGGTGCTGCCCTCGTGGCTGCCGACGGTCGGGGTCGAAGGCGGCGAGATCAACATCGTCCCGGTCGACTACGTCGCCGCGGCGATCGACCACATCGCCCACAAACCGCGCCTCAACGGCCGCGCCTTCCACCTCACCGACCCCAACCCGAAGACCGCGGGCGAGGTCGTCAACCTCTTCGCCCGAGCGGCCGACGCGCCGCAGATGACGGTGCGGCTGGGCACCGACGTGACCGAGCCGGCGACCGGCCTGGCGCGGACGGCGCTGAAGTTCTTCCCGCCGGCGAAGCGGGCGCTGAAGCTGGCGCTGGGCGAGCTCGACCTGCCGGCCGACGTCCTCACCTACGTCGACTACCCGACCAGCTTCGACTCGACCCAGGCGCAGAAAGCGCTGAAGGGCTCCGGCATCGAGGTGCCGCCGCTGGAGAGCTACGCGGCCAAGGTCTGGGACTACTGGGAGCGCAACCTCGATCCCGACCTGTTCAAGGACCGCTCGCTCTCGGGCGCGGTGCGGGGCAAGATCGTCCTCATCACCGGGGCTTCTTCGGGGATCGGCAAAGCGACCGCGGTCAAGGTCGCCGACGCCGGCGCCACGGTGCTGCTGGTCGCCCGCTCGGCCGAGAAGCTGGAGGAGACCCGTGACGAGATCGTCTCCGCCGGCGGCTCCGCCCACATCCACCGCTGCGACATGTCCGACATCGAGGACATCGAGCGGATGGCCGAGGAGGTGCTCGGCTACCACGGGCACGTCGACATCCTCGTCAACAACGCCGGCCGCTCGATCCGGCGCTCGGTGGCGCTCTCCTACGACCGCTTCCACGACTACGAGCGCACGATCCAGCTCAACTACCTGGGGGCGCTGCGGCTGATCCTGGCGCTGCTGCCGACGATGCGCGCCCGCAAGCAGGGCCACATCATCAACATCAGCTCGATCGGCACCCAGACCAACCCGCCGCGCTTTTCCGCCTACGTCGCCTCGAAGGCGGCGCTGGACGCCTTCAGCCGGGTGGTCGCCTCCGAGATGGTCGCGGACAGGATCCACATCACCACGATCAACATGCCGCTGGTGCGGACGCCGATGATCGCGCCGACCCGGATGTACGACATGTTCCCGGCGATCACCCCCGAGGAGGCGGCGGAGATGATCGCCAAGGCGATGGTCGGCAAGCCGAAGAAGGTGGCGACCAAACTCGGCAACTTCGGCGAGCTGCTCTACGCGGTGGCGCCCAAGGCGAGCGACAAAATCCTCAACACCGCCTACAAACTCTTCCCCGACTCGCAGGCCGCCAAGGGCGGCAAGGAGGAGGCGCCGGACAAGGCGCCCTCGACCGAGGCGGTCGCCTTCGCGCACCTGATGAAAGGCGTGCACTGGTAGCTCGCGTGTAGCGTTGGCCGATGGCCACGCGCAGGCTCAAGCACTGGGGTTGGGGGTACGAGGACCAGGCGCCGACCGCGACGCAGATGCGCGAGGCGGCGGAAGGGATCCGGGCCCGGTTCGGGTTCGGCGGCGAGGTGCGCAAGCCGCTGCCGCTGGAGCAGGTGGAGCTGCGGCCGTCGCGGCTGCGGGCGCCGGAGCGCTTCGGCGACCTCTTCAGCGACGACCGCTACGAGCGCGCCTCGCGGGCGCTGGGCAAGGCCTACCGGGACGTCGTCCGCGGCTTCTACGGGGAGTTCGAGAACCCGCCGGACCTGGTCGCCCGGCCCCGCGACGAGTCGGAGATCGAGACGGTGCTGAGCTGGGCCGAGGCCGAGGGCGCGGCGGTGATCCCCTTCGGGGGCGGGACCAGCGTCGTCGGCGGGGTCGAGGCGCGGCTGGGCGAGCGGCCGGTGGTGACCCTGGACCTGCGGCGGCTGGACCGGGTGCTCGAGGTCGACCCCGTCTCGCTGGCGGCGCGGATCCAGGCCGGCGCCACCGGGCCGGTGCTGGAGGAGCAGCTGCGCGAGCACGGCCTCACCCTGCGCCACTTCCCGCAGTCCTTCGAGTACGCGACCCTGGGCGGCTGGGTCGCCACCCGGGCCGGCGGCCACTTCGCCACGCTGGAGACCCACATCGACGACCTGGTTGAGTCGGTGCGGGCGATCACCCCGCGCGGGACCTGGGAGAGCCGGCGCCTGCCGGGCTCGGGCGCCGGCCCCTCGCCCGACCGGCTGCTGGTCGGCTCCGAGGGGATCCTCGGGGCGATCGCCGAGGCCTGGGTGCGGGTGCGCCCGCGGCCGCGGTTCAAGGCTTCCTGCGGGGTCGAGTTCGGCGAGTTCGCGGCGGCGGCGCGGGCGGTGCGGGAGCTCGCCCAGTCCGGCCTGCACCCGGCCAACTGCCGCCTGCTCGACGCCTCCGAGGCGGAGCTGACCGGGGCCGGCAGCGGCGAGGCCGACCTCTTGATCCTCGGCTTCGAGTCGGCCGGCCACCCGGTCGAGGCGGCGATGGCGACGGCGCTGGAGATCGCCCGCGATCACGGCGGCCGGCCGGGCGAGGTGCGCGGGGGCGGGGGTGAGGGCGGCGACGCGGTCGGCGCCTGGCGCGGCGCCTTCCTGCTCGCCCCGTACCTGCGCGACACCTTCGTCGCCTGCGGGGTGCTCTCGGAGACCTTCGAGACGGCGATCACCTGGGATCGCTTCGAGGAGTTCCACGCGAGCGTGATGGCGGCGGCGCGGAGCGCGGTGGCGAAGGTGAGCGGGGTGCCGGCCGAGGGCGCGGGGGCGCCGCGGATCAGCTGCCGCCTCACCCATGTCTATTCCGACGGCGCCGCCCCCTACTTCACGGTGCTGGCGCCGGCGGTGCGCGGCGGCGAGGTCGAGCAGTGGGACGAGATCAAGGCCGCGGTCTCCGAGGCGCTGATCGCCGGCGGCGGCACGATCACCCACCACCACGCGGTCGGCCGCGACCATCGCCCCTGGTACGACCGCCAGCGCCCGGCCCCCTTCGCCGCCGCCCTGCGCGCCGCCAAGGCCGAGCTCGACCCCGCCGCGGTCCTCAATCCCGGCGTCCTGATCGACCCCCGAGGGGTGCGGTAGTCCTTTGGGTCGTATAGCGCCACAAAGGACTACCGCAACCAGTTGCCCGGTCCACGATCCGCCTGCCCGGCTGAGCGGTTTGCGATTACGCTGTTTTTGTGCGTGAGGAGCCGAAAAAGCGTCTGCCAGCCGATCCCTGGCGCGGCAACGAGGAATCGCGGCGTAGGCAGATCCGTGAAGACGCAAGGCGGCCGCTCGCGGTCAATCTTGCGGAAGGCCTGGCTTTGAGCGAATTCCTCTCCACCTTCACCGGAAGCGCGCGGAAGAGTTGACGCCGCAGTCGCTTCGGCTGCGAGAGCTGCTCGCCCGCCTGGTCGAGGCGGAGGTCCGGTTCGTGCTGGTCGGTGGTCTCGCGGTGAACGCGTGGGGATATCTGCGCGCGACCAGGGACGTCGATTTCGTCCCCGATCCCGCACCCGAGAATCTCGCGCGTCTCGACGACCTTCTGCGCGAACTCGACGGAAGGGTGGACGTTGGCGGCAAGCTGCTCGAGGGCGGCGCCATCTCCACCTTCCTGCGAGCCGGCGACCGGACTCTGGTCCTGACCGAGCTCGGCCAGGTCGACGTCCTCCAGGGTCTGCCGCAGGTTCCGCGCTTCGCTGTGCTCGACGAGCAGGCGACCGACGTCGATCTCGACGGGCTCGTCGTCCGCGTCTGCTCGCTGCGGCATCTGCTGGATATGAAGCGATCCAGCGACCGGCCTCGGGACCGGGAGGATCTCGAAGCGCTGGAGACTGCCCAGGAAGACGCCGAGGGCGAGCAATGACGGCTCTCGCCGCTACCCTTTCGCAACTCGATTTCCCTGGCCGGGCGGGATTCAGCGCTTCGCCAGTGGCCTGCCGCGATGGAAACCATCACTTCGGAACAACCGACCGTGCCGTCTGAGGCCGGGCAGGCCGCGGCCGCGGAGCCGGTCGTGCGGCGGCGCTCGCCGCTGCGGGCGGCGATCAAGACCGGGCGGCCGAAGGAGTGGATCAAAAACGTCTTCGTGTTCGCCGGACTCCTGTTCTCCGGCAAGTTCAACCAGTCGCACGAGGTCATGGAGGCGGTGCTCACCTTCATCGCCTTCTGCCTGATCTCCAGCGCCGGCTACTTCGTCAACGACCTGATCGACGTCGAGCTCGACCGCAAGCACCCGAAGAAGCGCTTCCGGCCGCTGGCCGCGGGCGAGCTCTCGCTCGGCACCGCGAAAGCGATCGCGCCGGCGCTGGCTCTGGTCGCGATCGCCCTCGCCTTCGCCACCGTCAACTGGCAGGTGGGGCTGATGGTGGTCGGCTACGGGATCGCCCAGATGGCCTACAGCCTCGGCCTCAAGCAGATCGTGATCATCGACGTGATGACGCTGGCGGGGCTGTTCATCCTCCGCGTCGCCGCCGGCGCCAGCGCCGTCGACGCCCACGCCTCCGAGTGGCTGATCCTCTGCACCGGCATGCTCGCCGCTTTCCTCGGCTTCACCAAGCGCCGCCAGGAGGCGGTCTCCGAGCTGCACGAGGGCACCTCGACCCGGCCCGTGCTCGAGCACTACTCGCTCCCCTTCCTCGACCAGATGGTCTCCCTGGTCACCACCGGCACCGTGATCAGCTACGCGATCTACACCGTCAACTCACCCCAGATCGGCAGCCAGATGATGCTGACGATCCCGCCCGTGGTCTACGCGATCTTCCGCTACCTGTACCTGATCTACGACCGCAACGACGACCGCTCGATGTCCGGGATTATCGCCGGCGATCGCGGCATCCAGGGCGGCCTCGCCGCCTGGGCCCTGGTCGCCTTCCTGCTGCTCTACGTCTTTAACTAGGCCCCATATGAGCACACATTAGGTACCGCACAGTATTCTCGTGCGGCGTGACCAAGTGACGGACAATTAGGGGCCGACCAGTGAATACTTATGACTCTAAGGATGATGATGTTTCCTGGGTAACGTGGGATCCCTGTGCTGAGCACGGATGTCAGGGTGTTCAGCTCGCAGGTTCGGAGAGATGTCTCAAGCACCTTTCAAGTGCCGAGCAACAGACTTACTTAAACGGCGTGAGGGAACATCGACGCGCAATTGATCTTAGGGGAACCGAAATTGATGAGGACCTTCTAGGGAAGGTCCTCAACTCTAGATATAGCGAAAATTACTATTACAACTGGACGGCTGCAGATTTCAGCTACGCAACCATTGAAGTCGATAAGGCTAACTTCGAATGGACCCGTTTCCTTGGGGACGCAAGATTCAACGGCACTCAATTCACGGGCTGGGTGGATTTGGCATTTTGTCGCTTTGACAGGGACGCGGGCTTGGAATGCAATGTAGAAGGGCTACTCCGAATATCAAGCAGCCAGTTTGACGAAGGGGTGTCGATATCTTGGGGAAGGTGTGGAGAGCTTCAAGCGGAGGCCATCACAAGCAAAGGATTAGTGCTTCTCGATGGTGCAAGGGTCGAGGGAGACGCAACTTTTAGACAGTCAACTTTTGACGATCGTGTTGTTATTTCCAACATGAAAGTTGGCGGCTCTGTCGATTTTGCGGGAACCACCTGGAATGCGCCAACTGATGAACGGTATTCTGTGGATGTCCGTGATTGGCTGATTCTTGATGGGGCCGAGTTTCATAAGCCGTCTCACTGGAGTATTAGTGCAGCTGTGATCTCCTGCGTAGGGGCGAGTTTTCGCGATACGTCGTCCTTTCTGGCGGAGGGTTCAATGATCATTCTCGACCGGGCGAACTTCGAAAAATCAACTCGAATAGCTGGAGAAACTTTTAAGGATCCCGCGCGAGCAGCAAGTCTGGTGCGGCTTGATGTTCTGGATCGAATGAATTCTCCAGAGCCAATGATTCCCGGTGCCAAAATCGGAAAATCGGAGATGGGAATTCTTCCAGGCAAAGAGAAGGAATTGGCAGAAAGCATTCAGCCCATTGCGCTTAGTGACCGACCAAATCTTGTGTCAGCTCGACGCGTCGACTTGCATCACATAGCACTGACCGATATCAGTGCGAACAGGTGCCGGTTCTTTGACGCATCTGCACTGGATGGTCTCCGTTGGACCAATATGTCGTGGGCCGCGAGTCCGAAGATTCGGGCGAGGCGGCGTGTAGTTGCGGAAGAGATTCAACTCCGTGCCTCGCGGCGATGGTCCTGGGGTTGGAGTACTTCATCAGCGGAGTCTCCGAAATGGCTTAGGGATCCGAGGCAAAGACCTATTGGAACTGCCGAGCTTGAGCCGATAGAGGAAAAGCCGAGGCCAGCAGACATCGCAGAGATTTACCGACAGCTCCGGAAGGGTCGGGAAGATGCAAAAGACACCCCGGGTGGGGCTGACTTCTACTACGGCGAGATGGAGATGAGGAGACTCGCAGCAAAGGCATTTTCGGGTGAACGTGCCCTTCTCTCACTTTATTGGGCGGTTTCCGGTTATGGGCTTCGAGCAAGTAGATCGGCCCTCGCGCTAGTCGTCCTAATGGCTATTGCCACCTATGGAATGGCGGCAAGCGGCTATTGCAACTCTGAGGATCCTTTTGGTGATCGAACTTCTGCGACTTGCGTTCAAGAAGATGGATCGCCGAGCATTTCGCAGACGTTTACCCTCTCGAACCTTTCATTTACCGCTGGAACGGCGCTGACGATTGTGGGCGCACCCGAGGCTCAGCTTACGAGCACGGGTTACGGCATTCGGCTGGTGCTCCGGCTGTTAGGCCCTCTGCTTGTTGCTCTGTCCTTATTGGCGCTCCGCAACCGGGTAAAGCGTTAGAGGTTCGATTAGGCGAGGCCGGCTTCCTCGGGGCCCGCTTCCATCAGGTAGAAGCGGGCGCGGCCGAGCTCTTCGCCGTCGACCTGGACGACGGCGGCGTGGGGGCCGGAGGTCTCGAAGTTGGCGGTGGCGCCGATCGACATCACCAGGCGCTGCTCCTGGCCCTGGGGCATGCCGGGCGGGCGGCCGGTCTCGAAGCTGGCGGTGAGGCCCTCGCCGAGCTCGATCCCGTCCGGGTCCTGGACGGTGACGACGAGCTCGTGCGGGTCGTTGGTCTCGTGCCAGGCGACGTCGATGCCGAGGCCGATGTGGAAGGACCACTCGTGCGGCAGCTCGGGCAGGCGCAGGACGTTCCAGCCGCCGCCGTTGAGGTAGAGCTTGCCGTTGACCGCCTCGCTGTGGTCCGCGAGCAGGAGGAAGCCGATGTTCATGGTTCCTCGGGGTAGGGGACGACCGCCAGGTCGGAGAGCAGCTGCACCTTGCCCTCGCGGTTGAACTCGAGGTCGACGGTCTCGTTCTTGCGGTAGGTGCCCCAGAGCCCCAGGTACATCGCCAGCCAGCGGCTGGTGCCGATCTTCTCCTTGACGATCGGCCGGGTGAAGACGATCTCGCCGCCCTCGATCGAGTAGTCGCCGCCCTCTTTCTGCTCGATCCCGTTGATGAAGACGGTGAACGGCGGTTCGGCCCCGGCCGGCAGCTTCACCCGCTCTCCGGCGGCGTAGCTGCCCTTGGGGATCTCGGTGTCGGCCGCGCTCATCGTCTCTCTGCCTGCAGAGTCTCGCGCACGAGGTCGAACGGCGTCTCGTGCCTGCTCGGGTCCAGCTCCTCGCGTCCCACCCCGCCGCGGTAGGGGACGAACGTGCCGTCGCCGCGCACGTCGACGCCCGCCACCGGCTTGCGCAGCAGGCCTCTGCCCTGCAGCTGCAGCCGCGCCTGGACCTGGTCCTCGGGCTCGAAGTCGCGCAGCGAGGAGACCCTCTTCACCGGCCCCCGGGCGCGGATCGCCAGCGCCCGCTCGCGCATCGCCGCCACCGCCTCGTCGAGGTCGTCGAAGCTGAGGTGGTCGACCTCGGAGCCGCTGCGGACGGTGAGCTTCCAGCGAGTACGGGACACTCGCCCAGCCTAAGCAACCGCCGCAGAGGGGGAGCTAGGCGCCGCGGCGCGGGCGTTTCGGCCGGCGCGCCGGCGGCCCGACGATTTTCTCGGGGCCGTTGCGGTCGTCCATCGCCACGTACTCGCGCTCGCGCTCGCCGGTGTAGATCTGGCGCGGGCGGGCGATTTTCAGCTCCGGGTCTTCCTGCATCTCCATCCACTGCGCCATCCAGCCGGCGGTGCGGGGGATCGTGAACAGGACCGTGAACATGTTGGTCGGGATCTCCAGCGCCTCGTAGATGATCCCCGAGTAGAAGTCGACGTTGGGGTAGAGCTTGCGCGAGGTGAAGAACTCGTCGTCGAGCGCGTGTTTCTCCAGCTCGCGGGCGATCTCGACCAGCGGGTTGTACTCGGTCGCCGCGAAGACCTCGTCCATGTGCTGCTGGATGATCCGCGCCCGCGGGTCGTAGTTCTTGTAGACCCGGTGGCCGAAGCCCATCAGTTTCTCCTCGCGCTCTTTGACCCGGGCGAGGAAGTCGGGGACGTTCTCCGGCGACTCGATCCGCCGCAGCATCCGCAGCACCGCCTCGTTGGCGCCGCCGTGCAGCGGCCCGTAGAGCGCCGCCACGCCCGCCGCGACCGCCGAGTAGGGGTCGACGCCGGAGGAGCCGACGCCGCGCACGGCGTTGGTCGAGCAGTTCTGTTCGTGGTCGGCGTGGAGGATGAAGAGGACGTCGAGCACCTTCGAGAGGACCTGCTTCGGCACGTGCCGGTCTTCGGTCTTCTTGAACATCATCGAGAGGAAGTTCTCGGCGAAGTTGAGCTCGTTGTCCGGGTACACATAGGGCAGGCCCATGTTGTGCCGGTAGGAGAAGGCGGCCAGGGTCGGCACCTTGGCGATCAGCCGCACCGCCGCCATGTAGCGCTCTTCCGGGTCGTCGATCTGCTTCGCGTCCGGGTAGAAGGTCGAGAGCGCGCCGACGCCGGCCAGCAGCATCCCCATCGGGTGGGCGTCGTAGCGGAAGCCCTCGAAGAACTGCTTCAGGTCCTCGTGCACGAAGGTGTGGTGGGTGATGTCGAAGACCCAGCGCTCGAGCTGCGGCTGAGTCGGCAGCTCGCCGAAGATCAGCAGGTAGGCGGTCTCGAGGAAGGTCGAGCGCTCGCAGAGCTGCTCGATCGAGTAGCCGCGGTGTTCGAGGATGCCGGCGGCGCCGTCGATGTAGGTGACCGCGGAGCGGCAGGAGGCGGTGTTGGTGAAGGCCGGGTCGTAGGACATCGTCCCGAATTCGTCCTCGTCGACCTTGATCTGGCGCAGGTCGAGCCCGCGGATCGTCCCGTCCTCGATCGGCAGCTCGTAGGTCTTGCCGGTGCGGTTGTCGGTGACGGTCAGCGAGTCGGTGGCCATGCGGCGCTCATTCTGCCACTTCGACCGCGCCGGCCGTTAAGAGGGTGTGGAGCTAGGCCGGGAGGGCGTCGAACTGGGTCATCCGCCGCAGCTGCTCGAAGCGCTCGTCGATCTCCTCGCGGCTGAGCCGGGAGACGCGCTCGGTGCCGAACTCCTCGACGTTGAAGGAGGCGAGCACGGTGCCGTAGCCCATCGCCCGCCGCAGCTGCGCCTCGTCGGGCTCGCCGTCGCTGCCGTCGAGGTAGCCGAAGAAGCCGCCGGCGAAGCTGTCGCCGGCGCCGGTCGGGTCGCGCACGTCCTCGAGCGGGAAGCCGGGCAGGGCGAAGAAGCCGTCGGCGGTGAACAGTGCCGCCCCGTACTCGCCCTGCTTGGCGACGACCGCGCGCGGGCCCAGGTCCATCACCGCGCGGGCGGCCCGGGCCAGATTCGACTCGCCGGTCAGCATGCGGATCTCGGCGTCGTTGACGACCAGGCAGTCGACCTCGGCGATCGCCGCCAGCAGCGAGTCCCTGGCGGTCTCGATCCAGAGGTTCATCGAGTCGAGGCCGCTGAAGCTGGCGCCGCCGCACTGGGAGCGGACCTGGCGCTGCAGGTCGGGCTGGATGTTGGCGAGGAAGAGGGTGTCGGCGGCCTGGGCGGCGGCCGAGAGCTTCGGCTCGAACTCGCCGAAGACGCCGAGCTGGGTGTCCTCGGTGTGGGCGACGTTGAGGTCGTACTCGTAGCGGCCGCGCCAGAAGAAGGACTGGCCGCCGGCAACCCGCTCGACGTCGTCGGTGAGGATGCCGCGGTTCTCGAGGACCCCGAACTGCTCGGCGCCGAAATCGTCGCCGACCGGGCCGACCGGGCGCACCTCGGTGAAGAAGCTGGCGGCGAGCGAGAAGTGGACGGCGGCGCCGCCGAGCATGCGCTCGCGCTCCCCGAACGGGGTCTTGACCGCGTCGAAAGCGATTGATCCAACGACCGTCAGTGCCATGCGGACGGCAGCCTAGCGCCTGCCCTGCGAGACTCCGCGGCCGATGAAGGCGATTCAGATACAGGAGTTCGGCGGTCCGGAGACGCTGGAGCTGGTCGAGCTCCCGGACCCGACCCCCGGCGAAGGCGAGGTCGTGGTCGAGATCGCCCGCAGCGGCATCAACTTCGCCGACACCCACGCGACCCGCAACGACTACCTGGCCGAGCAGTCGCTGCCGCTGATCCCGGGCGCCGAGATCGCCGGCCGCACCGCCGACGGTCGCCGCGTCGCCGCCCTTCTGGGCAGCGGCGGCTACGCCCAGAAGGCCGCCGTTCCCGAGTCGCTGCTGATCCCGCTGCCCGACCAGGTCGACGACGACCAGGCGGCGGCGATGCTGCTGCAGGGGCTGACCGCGATCGCGCTGGTCAAGCGCTGCGCCCGGATCGAGCCGGGCGAGACGATCGTCGTCGAGGCCGCCGCCGGCGGCACCGGCACCCTCGCCGTGCAGATCGCCAAGCAGGCCGGGGCGAAGGTGATCGCGCTCGCCTCCAGTCCCGAGAAGCGCGAGCTGGTCGCCGGGCTCGGCGCCGACGCCACCGTCGACTCCCGCGCCGAAGACCTCGGCGCCGCGATCCGCGAGGCCAACGGCGGCGAGCGGGTCGACGCCGTCCTGCACATGAGCGGCGGCGACGCCTTCGACGCCGAGATGGGCGTGCTCGCCCCGCTCGGCCGCATGGTCGTCTTCGGCATCGCCTCGCGCGAACAGCGCGAGGTCTCGACCGCCGCCCTGCTGCGCGGCTCCAAGTCCGTGATCGGCTTCTGGCTCGTCCACCTGCTGGCCCGCCGCGAGCTGGCGGCGGCGATGATCGGCGAGCTGGTCGGCGCCGTCGCCGCCGGCGAGCTGAAGGTCACGGTCGGCGACGTCTACCCGCTCGCCGAGGCGGCCCGCGCGCACGAAGACCTGATCGCCCGCCGCAGCAGCGGCAAGCTCCTACTGGACCCCAGCTCAGTCGGCACCTCCTCCGCTGCCGCGTCCGGGGGTGCCTAGATGACCGAGTTCAAGGACCTCGGCCTCTCCGCCCCGATCCAGCAGGCGATCGACGAGCTCGGCTTCCAGGACCCGACCCCGATCCAGGAGCAGGCGATCCCGGAGCTGCTCGGCGGCCACGACGTGATCGGCCAGGCCCAGACCGGGACCGGCAAGACCGCCGCCTTCGGGCTGCCGCTGCTGCAGTACCTGGACCCCGAGAACGACGAGGTGCAGGCGGTCGTGCTGACGCCGACCCGCGAGCTCTGCATCCAGGTGACCCAGGCGCTGCGCTCCTACGCCGAGCACCTCGACATCGAGATCGTCGCCGTCTTCGGCGGCGCCCCGATCCGCTCGCAGCAGTCGCAGCTGCGCTCCGGCGCCCACGTCGTCGTCGCCACCGTCGGCCGCATGAAGGACCTGATGTCGCGGCGCTCGCTGGTCCTCACCGCGGCCCGCTACGTGGTCCTCGACGAGGCCGACGAGATGCTCGACCTCGGCTTCATCGAGGACGTCGAGAAGATCCTGCGGATGTGCCCGAGCGGGCGCCAGACGGCGCTCTTCTCGGCGACGATGCCGCCGCCGATCCAGAAGCTCGCCGAGAGCTACATGTACGACCCGACGACGATCCGGATCACGCCGAAGACGCTGACCGTCGACGCGATCGCCCAGGCCTTCGTCGAGGTCCCGGCCAAGGACAAGGCGGCGCGCCTGGTCGAGCTGCTGAAGACCGAAGAACCGGAGCAGGCGATCATCTTCACCCGCACCAAGATCGGCGCCTCGAAGCTGGAGAAGATCCTCAAGGACAAAGGCCTGGACGTGAAGGCGCTGCACGGCGACCTCAGCCAGGGCGTCCGCGACGGCGTCATGATCTCCTTCAAGGACCATCGCGTGCGGCTGCTGGTGGCGACCGACATCGCCGCCCGCGGGCTCGACATCGAGCACGTCACCCACGTCATCAACTACGACGTGCCGAATTCCTCGGAGACCTACGTGCACCGCATCGGCCGCACCGGCCGGGTCGGCCGCACCGGCCGCGCGATCACCTTCGTCACCCCCGCCGAGCGCGACGAGATCGGCCGCATCGAGCGTGACGTCAAGACCAAAATCGGCGAGTGGGAGTCCCCCGAGGAGCGGCTCGAGCACGCGCCGCCGCCGCGCCGCCGCGAACGGCCGGAGCGGTCCGAGCACAGCAAGCCGAGCGAGCGCGGCGAGCGCGGCGAGCGGCTGGGGCCGCGCGGAGCCGGCAAGGACGGCGAGCCGCCCGAGGCCGAGGTCGAGCCCACGGCGGACGTCGAGGCCGCGGAGCCGCCCGCGCCCGACGGCGAGGAGGGGTCCGGCCGCGACAGCGTCAAGCTCTTCGTCAACCGCGGCGAGCGCAGCGGGATCGAGGAGGAGGACCTGCGCTGGGCCCTGCGCGAGGGCGCGGTGCTGCCCGAGGAGGCGATCCACGAGGTCCGCGTCCTGCACCGCTTCTCCTTCGTCGAGGTCGCCCCCGACCAGGCCGAGCGCGCGGTCGAGTTCCTCGACGGCACCAAGCTCAAGGGCAAGGAGATCCGGCTCGAGGTCGCGAAGAGCTGAGGCGGGTCAGTTGTCCCGCGTCAGCTCGGCGATGCTGTCGAGCAGGCGGTCGAAGTCGATCGGCTTGTTCAGGTAGCCGCTGACTTCGAGCTCGCTGGGGGCGTTGGCGTCGGTCGCGTCCTGGTGGGCGCTGACGATCAGGGCCGGCGTCTCGAAGCCCTCGGCGCGCAGCTCGCGCAGGGCGTCGATCCCCGACTTGCGCGGCATCATCGCGTCGAGCAGCAGCAGGTCGGGGAGGGCACCCGGCTGGTGCAGGCGCTCGGTCACCTCCTGGCCGTCGGCCGCGGTCTCGACCTCGTAGCCGGCCAGCTCCAGCCGAGTGCGCAGCAGGAGCAGGATCGTCTCCGAGTCGTCGGCGACGAGCACGCGCGGCATCAGCCGGTCTCCGCGGTGGCGGGGGAGGCCTGGCCGGACGGGGCCGCGATCGGCAGCCGGAAGCTGAAGGTGGAGCCGACGCCGACGGTCGACTCGACCGCGATCGTGCCGCCGTGCAGCTCGACCAGCGATTTCGAGATCGCCAGGCCGAGCCCGGTGCCGCCGACGCGCTGGGTCAGGCCGGCGTCGCCGCGCACGAAGCGCTCGAAGATGTGGTCCAGCTGGTCTTCCGGGATCCCCGGTCCGTTGTCGGTCACCGCAACCTCCACATCGGCACCGACTACCCGCGCATTGACCTCGATAGACGCTCCTTGGGGCGAGTACTCATGCGCGTTGGTAAGCAAATTCACCAGTATTTGGCGAATTCGGTCCGCCTCCACGTTCACCGGCGGCAATCCGGGCTCGACGTTCTGGACCAGGGTCTGGCCGGCCTTCTCGGTCTGGCCCCGCATCGTCCGCACCGCGTCCTCGACCAGCGGGCCCAGCTCGGTCGGCACCGGGGTGATCCCCAGCCGGCCGGCGTCGCTGCGGGCGAGGTCGAGCAGGTCGTTGAGCAGGCGCACCAGGTGGCGGCAGTTGTCGAGGATGATCTCGACCGTCTCCACCTGCTTCGGGGTCAGCGAGTCGCGCTCCAGCATCAGCAGCTCGGCGAAGCCCTGGACCGAGGTGAGCGGGCTGCGCAGCTCGTGCGAGGCGGTCAGCACGAACTCGTCTTTGAGCCGGTCGAGGCGGTCGCGCTGGCTCGCCTCCAGCTCCAGCTCGGCGGCCATCTCGTTGAAGGCGGCGCCGAGCGTCGCCGTCTCCGAGAGGCCGCCGACCTCGACCCGGGCGCTGCGGTCGCCGCCGGCGAGGCGCCCGGCCGCGTCGACCAGCTCCTCCAGCGGCCGCCGCATCGAGGCGATCAGACCGCTGAACAGCAGCACCGCCCCGGTCAGGCCGGCGATCAGGCCGGCGGCGACGAGCAGGGCGGTGTCGCGGGTGTCGTCGGAGATCTGGCTGCGCAGTTCGTCGCGGCGGGCGCGCTGGGAGGAGACGACGGCGCGGGCCGGCTTGCCCCCTTCGCCCCGGGCCAGTCGCACGCTCGCGGCCATCTCCACCTGGTAGGAGCGGGCGATCTCGTCCTCGAAGTCCTGGCGCTGCTGGATGAAGCGGCCGACGCCGATCACCGCCATCGCCGTGAGCACGGCAAAGCCAATCGCAAAGCCGATCCTCAGCCGGTTGGCAAGCGACGGGCTCAAGCGGCGTCCTGCTCGGGAATATGCTTGCGCGGCTATGGGCGACGAGGCTATCGACACCGCTGCGCCCCCGGACGGGATCGACCCCGACGGGGTCGAATCTTGGTTCGCGCTGAACGTGCCCAGCGCCAGCCCGCCGCTCCGCTTCGAGCGGATCGCCGGCGGCCACTCGAACCTGACCTACCGGGTCGACGACAGCGGCGGCAACCGCTGGGCGCTGCGTAGGCCGCCGCTCGGCAAGCGGCTCGGCTCCGCCCACGACATGGGCCGCGAGTTCAAGGTCGTCTCCGCGCTCGGCCCGACCGCGGTCCCGGTGGCGCCGGTGCTCGGCCTCTGCGAGGACGAGACGATCAACGACGCCCCCTTCTACGTGATGGAGTTCGTCGAGGGCCCGATCCTGCGCGGCCTGGCCGAGGCGGACGCGTTCCCCGACGAGGGCGACCGGCGGGCGATCGGCGAGCGCGTCGCCGACACCCTGGCGGCGATCCACTCGGTCGACCCCGACGCGGTCGGGCTCGGTGACCTCGGCCGCAAGGAGGACTACGTCGCCCGCCAGCTGCACCGCTGGCAGGGGCAGTGGGAGAAGTCGAAGACGCGCGAGCTGGAGCTGATCGACTCCCTCCACGACCGCCTCGCCGACCGCATCCCCGCCCAGGGCGCGGCGACGATCGTCCACGGCGACTACCGGCTCGACAACATGATCCTGACCGCGGGCGGCGAGGTCGCCGCCGTGGTCGACTGGGAGCTCTGCACGCTCGGCGACCCGATGGCCGACGTCGGCCTGCTGATGGCCTACTGGCCGACCCGCGAGGAGGCCGACGTCGCGCTCGGCCAGCCGGCGAACCTGGCGCCGGGGTTCCCGAGCCGGGAGGAGCTGGCGGACCGCTACGCCGAGCGCTCCGGCCGCGACCTCGCCGCGCTCGACTTCTTCCTCGCCCTCGGCTACTGGAAGCTGGCGATCATCCTCGAGGGCGTCTACGCCCGCTACGTCGCCGGCGGCTACGGCAAGGTCGACGAGGGCGTCCACGCCTTCGCCCGCCTGGTCGAGCGCCTCGCCGAGGCGGCCGACGCGGCCGAGCGGCGGGGCGGCTGAACGTCCCCGGCGGGCGGCCGATGCGAGCGGGCGGCCCGGTCCTCGATTGCGCCTGGTGCGGCGCCTCGCTGCGCGACGGCGAGCGCCTGCGCGGGCGGACCCGGTGCGCCGCCTGCGGCGTCGCCAGCACCGACCCCTGGCCGACCGCGGCCGAGCTCGACGCCGCCTACGGCGGCTGGTACCGGCCGGGGGAGGGGCGCTTCTCGGGCCTCGGCGACGCCGTGCTGCGGCGCTCGCGGGCGACGCTGGCGCGGCGGCTCGACCGCATCGCCCCGGCCGGGCGGGTGCTCGACGTCGGTGCCGGCGACGGCGCCCTGCTCGACGCCCTGCGCCGGCAGGGGCGCGAGGGGCTCGGCCTGGAGCGCACCAGCGCCCGCGCCGACGTCGCCGCCGCCGATCTCGCCGCGGTCGGGGGGAGCTGGGCGGCGATCGTCTTCTGGCACTCGCTCGAGCACCTGCCCGACCCGGCGGCGGCGCTGGAGCGGGCCGCGGCGCTGCTGGCGCCCGGCGGTGTCATCGTCGTCGCCGTGCCCAACTCCGACAGCCTGCAGGCGCGCGCCTTCGGCGACCGCTGGCTCGCCCTCGACCTGCCCCGCCACCTCGTCCACCTCACCGCCGCGGCGCTGCTGGCGCGGATCGGCGAGCTGGGGCTGCGGCGCGGGCGGGTCAGCTACCTGCGCGGGGGCCAGGTGACCTTCGGCTGGCTGGAGGGGATGGTCGGCAGCCTGCCGGGGCGCCCGCGCCTCTACGACGCGATCCGCCGCCCGGCGGCGCGCTCGGCCCCGCTCTCGGGCGCGCAGCGCGCCCTGGCCCTGGGCGCGGCGGCGCTGCTGCTGCCGGCGGCCCTGGTCGCCACCGCGGCCGAGGTCCTGGCCCGCCGCGGCGGCAGCGTCTACGTCGAGGCGAGGGCGGCCCGATGACGAGCCCGGAAGCGGCGCCGCGGCCCAAGGTGATCGCGGTGATGCCGGCGATGAACGCCGCCAAGACGCTGGAGCGCACGGTCGGCGCGATCCCACGCGACTTCGTCGACGAGGTGATCCTGGTCGACGACCACTCCACCGACGAGACCCGCGAGCTCGCCCGCAAGCTGCCGATCCACCTGGTCTGGCACCCGCACAACGCCGGCTACGGCGCCAACCAGAAGACCTGTTACCTCGAGGCCCTGCAGCGCGAGGCCGACGTCGTCGTCATGCTCCACCCCGACGGCCAGTACGAGCCGGAGCTGATCCCGGCGATGTGCGCGCCGATCCTCGCCGGCGAGGCCGACCTCGTCCTCGGCTCCCGCTTCGCCGAGCCGGGGATGGCGCTGGCGAGCGGGATGCCGCGCTGGAAGTACCTGGTCAACCGCGCCCTGACCGCGGTCGAGAACCGGATCATGGGGACGGCGCTGAGCGAGGCCCACACCGGCTATCGGGCCTACTCGCGGCGCTTCCTCCTCACGGTGCCGTTCCTGCGCAACGCCAACGACTTCAGCTTCGACTCCGAGGTGCTGATGCAGGCGACCGCCTTCGGGATGCGGATCGTCGAGGTGCCGGCCCGCGGGCGCTACTTCGACGACGCCTCCTCGGTCGGGGTCCGGGCCGGCGCCGTCTACGGCCTCAAGACCCTCTGGGCGGCGGCGCGCCTCGCCCTGCACCGGGCGCGGATCCTGCCCTCGCGCCGCTTCCGGCCCTAGCGGCGTCGGGCGCCCGGGTCAGGGGCGCCGCGTGTGGGCGCCGAGCGTCCAGTGCAGGTTGAGGCCGAGGCTGGTCCCGGCCGGGCCCGTGCGCATCCGCGGCAGCACCTCGCCCAGCATCAGCTCGCGGATCGTCGCCTCGCGCTCGCCGCGGTCGGGCACCTCGGGCAGGAACTCGGCCTGGTTGGAGGGCACCAGGAGGCCGGCGACGACGTCCTCGGCCAGCATCTCGTAGCTGGCCAGCCGAGTCTCGCCGGCGAAGCCGGCGGCGGCCAGCGCCGCCTCGACGTCGGCGGCCAGCGGCCGCGGCTGGATGCGGCGGTCGGCCCGCTCCTGCGCCGCCGCCAGCTGCTCGGGGTCGAGCTCGGCGCCGTGCAGCCGCAGCCAGCGCTCGCGCAGGGCCCGGTTGGGGTCGTGCAGGAGGACCGAGCCGGGGCGGGCGGGGCCGAGGTCGGGAGCGCTCCAGAGCAGGCGGCCGCCCGGCGAGAGCACCCGCGCCAAGCCCGCCAGCGAGCGCTCCAGCGCCCGTTTCGGGATCAGGTGGAAGACCATGTTCGCCATCGCCGCGTCGACCTCGACGCCGGCGAGCACCTCGTCCAGGGGGCGGAACCCGCCCCCCTCGGCGCGCAGCGAGTGCAGCCGGGTCCAGGGGCAGTCGCGGAGCAGCTCGAAGGCCTGGGCGAACCAGGGCGAGGGCAGGTCGACCAGGTGGATCTCGAGCCTGGCTCCGCGCGCCGCCAGGCGGTGCTCGAGGCCGGCATCGCGGCAGGCCTTCAGCAGCTCGATCGTCGCCGTGCCGGTGCCGGCGCCGTAGTCGAGGACGCGCACCGCCTCGCCCTCGCCGAGGCTCTGCAGCCGCGCTTCGACCGCCGCCAGCGCCCCGGCGACGACGAACCCGGTCGCGGCCGAGCCCCAGGTCGCGGGATAGCGGAGGTCGCCGTCGCGGAAGAGGATCCGGTGCAGCGCCCGCCCGTCCTCGAGCTCGGTCCCCGGCTGCGGCTGCCAGCCGTCGGCGCGGGCGGCGCCCGGCTCCAGCCCCGGCAGCGGCGGCTCGCCGTCCCCCGGCAGCAGCCGGTGCAGGCTGACCGCGACGAAGGGCCGGTTGTTCGGGTAGCGCAGTTCGCGGTGGGCCATCGTCCGCAGCCCGGCCAGGCGGCAGCACTCGACGAAGGCGGGGTGGTCGACCGGGTACTGCTTCGAGTAGGCCTGGTGGGCGTCGAAGGCGATCCCGTGCAGGGAGCCGAGGTTGCGCGCCACCACCGCCGGCGAGGTGCAGTGCGCCTCCAGCACGACCATCCCATGCTTGGAGACGTGCCCGGCCCAGCGGCGCAGGTGGGCGACGAAGTCGCGCTCGACCTGCTCGCCGGAGAGCGGCGCCCCGGCGGCGTCCATGTAGACGCCGCTCGACCAGCCCGGCACCGCTGTCTCCGGGTCGCCGCCGCGGTAGCCGCGCTCGTGGTCGATGAAGGAGCGGATGTGGAGCCCGTCCTCGATCGCCAGCCCGTGCGCGGCCAGGTCCGCGGCCAGCCGGTCGGGGTCGGTGACGTCACCGCGCAGCAGCAGCGCCGGCACCCCGGCCTCGTCGAGCCGGCGGCGGGCCAGCTCCAGGGCGCCGAGGTCGGGATCGATCCCGACCATTGTCAGGGGGTGCTCCCCGAGGGCGCCGCCGCGCCGCGTGCGCCCCTCGATCAGGCGGTAGAGGTGGACCAGCCAGCTGCCCTCGCCGCAGCCCATGTCGGCGACGAAGCGGGGCTGCTCGGCGAGCGGCTCGCGGTCGAAGATCTCGACGAAGAGCGGCTCGCTGTCGCGGAAGTAGCGGTGGTGGGCGGCGGCGCTGATCCGCACGTTGAGGGCACGGTGCACGTGCCACTCGGGCTCCTCGGCTTCGGGATCGGGGACCACGGTCAGCTCGCCCCGGTACAGCTCCGGCAGCTTCGCCAGCAGCGGCAGGTAGGTGGCGACGCCGCCGAAGTTGAGCCCGAAGGCGCGCGCCTGCTCGCCGCTCGCCGTCCAGGCACCGGCGCCGTCGATCCACCCGAGCCGGGCCAGCAGCCGCCCGATCGCCGCCCCCAGCACGTCTTCCGGCAGCTCCGGCCCTGCCTCGCCGAGGCGCTCGGTCTCGTGCAGCCAGAGCATCGCCGGCACCACCAGGCCGCCGTCGAGGTGGGCCGCGGTCAGCCCCGCGATCGCCTCGCCGTCGGCCTCGCGGGCGGCGGCGAGGGAGGCGAACCGCTCGATCTGCGCCGGCGCCCAAGGCCTTGTCCAGGCGTCGTCGGCGTTGCTGTCGAAGCCGGCGAGGAACTCGCCGAGGGAGACGTAGCGCTGGCGCTGGGCCATCGCCTCGCGCCCGGCCGCGGTCCAGCGCAGGACCGTGCGCCCGGGCTCCAGCGCCGCCGGGCCCTCGAGCCAGCCGGCGGCGGCGAGCCCGTGCAGGGCCACCCGCTGGGCGCCGAACCCGGCCGTGGTCAGATCCGGGCAGAGCTCGGCCAGCGAGCGCTCGGCCGCCAGCGAGGGCTCGAGGATCCCGAGCCGATCGAGTCCGCGCAGCGTCGTCGCCAGCATCACCCCGTCCTGGGAGAGGAACATCGTCCGCCGCATCGCCCCGCGCGAGGCCGCCCCGGCGCTCACCGCAGCAGCCCCCGCAGCGGCTTGTACTTGAATTTCATCAGCGGCCGCTCGACCAGGTAGTAGCTGAGCGCGGCCAGCGGCAGGGTGGCGATCGTGCCGAGGATGAGGACGGTCCAGTAGCCCTCGTCGGCGCCCGGGTAGCCGAGCAGGACGGCGATGGTCACGTTCCAGAGCAGCAGCCCGTAGGAGATCAGGCCGACCCACATCAGCACCGGGTGGCCGAGCAGCCGGTTCGGCAGGCCGCGGTTGGGGTTGCCGAACACACCGGGGACGAACAGCAGCACCGCGGCGACCCCCTGGATCAGGTTGAGGGTGGTGTATTCGAGCCCGCCCAGGAAGGGGGCGATGATGAACGGCGCCGGGTAGTAGACGAGCACGGTGAGGACGTAGATCGCCGCCGCCGCGCCCCAGCAGAGCAGCGGGTGCTCGGCCAGGGCCCGCACCGCCCGCGGCAGCCCGGTCTTCCAGTCGAGCACCGAGATCACCGCCAGGCCGAGCCCGAGGGCGAACCAGTAGAAGTGCCCGAGGGCGCTGAAGCGGAACCATTCCTCGTCGCGCAGGTCGAAGGGCGGCCCGCCCAGGACCAGCGAGGCGATCCCGAGGGTGGCGATCAGGGCGAGCTCGATCCGCACCCAGCTGCGGGTCCCGCGCCCGCGCGCGAGCAGCGCGGTGAAGGCGGCGTAGAAGGGCAGGAGGACGTAGAAGGTCATGTCGACGCCGAGCGTCCAGGACTGCGGCAGGCCGCAGAGGAACTCCTCGTCGGCGGGGCAGACGTCGTGCAGGGGCAGGTGGAGGAAGTCGGTGAGGCTGTAGAACGACCACCAGTTCCTGCTGAAGACCCCGTAGAGGCCGACGAAGACCGCGAACCCGGTCAGCGCCACCCAGTAGGCGGGGTAGAGGCGGATGAACCGCCGCCGCGCGTAGTCGCCGACCCGCGGCGCCGCCGGGCCGCCGGTGCGGTGGGCGATCATCGGCCGGTAGAGGAGGAAGGCGGAGAGCAGGAAGAAGAGCGCGACCAGCCCGTCCATCCGCACCATCATCCGGTTGGGGATGCTTTCGGTGAAGCCGCCGAAGCCGCCGGTGAAGAACCAGGCGTGCCCGACGATGATGGCGATCGCCGGGATGCCGCGCATGCCGACGGTGAGCGGGAAGCGGGGGTGGTGCGGCGGAGGCGCGACGACGTCGGGCACCGGCGGCCGCGGGGAGTTGGCAGCGGTGGCGCCCACCGCTATTCGGTCAGCGAGCCGAGCAGGACGTTCTGGAAGTCGACGTCGCAGTTCGGCAGCCCGACGAGCCGCGCCGCCCGCCGCTGTTCTTCGGCGAGGTTGCTGAGCGCTTCTTCGAGGCGCTTCGACTCCTCCGCGTCGGCGGCGCGCCCGGCCTGCAGACGCTTCTGGGCGAGGACGATCGCCGGGTCGAAGAGATCCGCGTAGAGGTCGAAGAGCGGGCTGTGGGCGCTCGCCTCGAGCGCCTGCATCCGCCGCGCCGCGCTTTCCAGCAGCGGGATGCTGGGCCTGATCAGGCGGTCGGTCGTCAGTTCCAGGGTGCTGCTGGGAGGGTTGGCGAGCGCGCCCTTGCCGAGCTCTTCGGCTTCGCGCCGGAACTCGCGGCAGATCGCGTTGGCCTTGGCCAGCACCGCCGGCGAGGCCTGGCGCACGGTCGCGGCGTCGTCCGAGTCGCCGCCGCAGGCCGACAGCGCCAGGGCGGCGACGAGCGCGGCGACGACGGTGAGCCGGCGGGCGCCCCTCATCGTCCCGGCTCCACCGGGCGCAGCCGGTCCCAGGCCGCGGTCAGCCCGATCGCGGCCAGGATCAGCAGGAACGGGTCGGCGGGGAGTCGGTAGCGGGGGAGCCCGGCGATCGGGGCGGCGATCAGGATCATCAGGATGGGAACGAGCCAGAGGAACAGCGGTCCACGGGGGATGCGCGGGGGGCCGTCCGGCCCCCTCGGCTTCGATCGCACGATCGCGACCACGCCGAGCAGGGCGAGGATAACGATGATCGCCAGCCCGATCCGCTCCGCGGTCGGGGTAGCGCTGCCGATGCCGCGGTCGGCGACGACCCGCCCCTCGGCGTCGACCACCGAGCCGCCCTCGATCTCGAACAGGCGCAGCAGGTTCCAGGCGCTCACCTCGGCGACGTAGCCGGGATGCTGCCAGGCGAAGTCCGACGCCCGCCGGCGCAGCTCGGCGTCGACCTCGCCCTCGTCGCGGCCGGGGGTGGCGAAGAGCGCCCTCAGCCCGGGCACGACCTGCGGGTTGCGCCAGGCGCCGTGGCTGGCGGAGTCCGCGTGGGAGGTCTCGTTGTAGGTGCCGGAGGTGGCGATCCCGGCGCTGGTCGTGACCGGGACGAAGCGACCGAATTCGGCCGCGTCGCGGACGATCCACGGGGTCACGGCGAGGGCGGCGCAGGCCACCGCCAGGGCGGGCGCCGCCAGCGCCGCCGGGCGCAGCGCCGGCCGCGCGGTCCAGACCCCGAGCGCCACCGGCAGCAGCAGGGCGAAGCCGGTGTTGCGGGTCAGCGCCGCGACCCCGCAGAGGGCACCGGCCGCCGCCGCCCAGCGCAGGGCGCCGCCGGAGCGGCGGAAGTTGAGCACGCAGAGCAGCGCCCCCAGCATCAGCGGGATGAACAGCGTCTCGGAGACGAGGTCGCGGCTGAGCAGCACCAGTGGTGGGAACACCGCCGCCAGCGCCGCCGCGACCAGCCCCACGCGCCGGCCCCAGATCCGTCGCGTCAGCAGGTAGAGGAGGAGGACGGAGAGCGCCCCGAGCCCCGCCCCGACCAGCCGGCCGGCGGTGCGGCTGTCGCCGCTGAGGGCGTAGGTGGCGCCGAGCAGGTACGGGTAGCCGGGGCCCCTGACCGCGGTCGGGCCGCCCTGGAGCAGGTAGCCGGTCGGCGGGTACCCGTTGCCGTCGGCGATCGAGCGGGCGATGTAGTCGTACTCGAAGGCGTCGTTGCCCGGCCGGTAGCCGTCGTCCGCCGCGATCGCGGCGAAGCGCAGCACCAGCGCCAGCAGGACGATCGCCGTCGGCGCCAGCCAACGGCGGGAACCGGGGCCCAAGGTACGAGAAAGGCCTCCACGAGGGAGGCCTTTCTCGAAGCTGCGCTGAAGGTTCAGGCTGCTACTTGGTGCCGCAGACCGCGAAGGCGGTGATCGCCCAGGTTGCGGCCTGGCCGGAGATGGTCTGGCCGTTCACGAACCAGCCACCGCCGTAGAGCTGCTCCTCGGAGAGGTTGACCGTGACCTTGTTCGATTCGCCGGCAACCGAGTAGCCACCGCCGGTGACGACCTCGTTGCCCACGCAGCTGACGCTGGCGAACTTGGTGGCGGTGGCGTTTTCCGCCGAAGATTCGCCGGCCCGCTGGACCGTGCTTTTGACCCTGTTGTTCGCGTTCGCTTCGGCAGCGGCGGCAGCGGCGGCAGCGGCATCGGCAGTTGACTGCGCGGCAGCGGCAGCGGTTTTGGCGCCGTCC
The DNA here is from genome assembly GCA_963719435.1 of uncultured Solirubrobacterales bacterium. GTDB lineage: Bacteria > Actinomycetota > Thermoleophilia > Solirubrobacterales > 70-9 > VAYN01. Next base: position 536,571 of record OY970384.1, read on the forward strand.
GCGGTGCTTTTAGCCGTGTTGGCGGTGGCCTGGGCCGCGGCGGCGGCGGTCACGCCTTTTTTGGCTTCGGTCAGCGCTTTGCCGGCCTCGCTGTCAGCCGAATTTGCGGTGCTCTGAGCGGAGCTCGCCGCGCTGAGTGCGGAGTTCGCGGTGGCCTGGGCGTTTTTGGCGGTTTTCAGCGCCTTGTTCGCCGTTTTCTTCACGCTCGCCGAGGTGCTGGCGATCGGGTTCGAGGGCCCACCGAGGGCCGGTACGGCAAGCGCGAGGGCAAAGACCACGCTCAGTCCCAAAATTGCATAACGCTTACTCATTCGGCTCTCCTCAAGTGGTTCAGTAAGAAAACGATCTCGTATCGATACAGACTTGGCGGCATTGGATCACATCCAGGCGGACGGTGCAACAAGGCGGCGGTCTCTCTCAACGGTTATTGCCGCTGAGTCCGATCGTGGCGCTGGCGCATTCCGACAGGCCCAGTTCGGCGACGGCCACTTCGACCCTGCCGCTTGCCGCATCGGCCTCTTCGGCACTGGCCACGATCTCCCTCCTGCTGCCGTCTCCCGCGACCCGGGCCAGGCCGCCGATCTTGGCCTCCGCTTCGAGCAGGGCGCCTTCCAGCGCTTCCGCCTGCCCGGTGCGGTCGGAGGGGACTTCGAGCGCTTCGACCCGGGACCGCCAGGTGGCGACGATCGGGACCAGCTCGCCGGCGAAGGCGGCGGTGTCGCCGCCCTTGCTGGCGCGGCGCTCGGCGGCGAGGATTTCGCCCTTGGCGGCGAGGCAGAGCTGGTCGGCGGCGATCGTGTATCCGTCGCGGGGGATCGAATCGTCCTCGGGCTCGAGGGCGATGAAGGCGATCACGGCAACCACCAGGGCAAGCACCGTTCCCCCGGTGATCAGCCGCGCCTTACGGGTGGTGCCGACGATCTGCAGCAGACGCTGGCGCGAGGAGGCCTGCTGCTGGGGCTCCGGTGCGGCCTTCAGCGTCGCCCCGCAGGAGCTGCAATACCTGTCGCCGGCCTCGTTCGGGGTTCCGCAGCGCGGGCAGTGCACGCCGCCAAGCTATCCAATTCGTCCGCCGCGGCGTTGCCGTCGTCTACATTGACCGGGTGATCGGTTCCGCCCGACGACCACGCCGTCTCGCTCTCGCGGCCGGCGCCCTGCTCGCGTTGGCCGCTGTCCTCGCCGTCGCCGGCTGCGGCGGCGGGGGAGAGGACTCGACCGCGGCAAAAACCCCCGGCGTCGTCGTCGCCGGTTCCGACGGCTCCGACCCGGCCGCCTCTGTGCCCGGCTCGAGCTCGGCACCGAGCTCGCAGGCGGGGGGCAACGGCTCGAGCGACGGGGGCGAGGACGGCGGCGCTGCCAGCGCAGGCGCAGGCCAGCCCGGCAACGGCGGATCGCCGACCCGAAGCGGGGGCGGCGGTGACGGCAAGGGGCAGGGCCAGGGTCAGGACGGAACGGAGACCCAGGCTCCCAACGGCGGGATCAAGCGGGTGGCGGCCAAGCACTGTCCCCAGGGGGTCGAACTCAACCAGTGCAAAGCCCTGGCCACCGATGCCGAACAGGCGCCGAGCGCCCCCACCTACCCGGCCGCGGTGCCGGAAGACTGCCTCAAGGTGATGAGCAGGGAGGCGTGCGAAGCGCTCTACACCGCCCAGAAGCAGGCGGCCGAAGCGAACGGCGCCTCGGTCGACGTCCAGGCCTGCCTGCAGAACCCGACGCCCGAGTGCGAGCGGATCGTCCGCCCGCTGGTCGAACAGCAGCGCGCCGCCGAAGAAGCGGCGAAGTAGGGTCTGCTCGGTCCTGAGACCCCCGCCCCAGTTGGCAACCGACAGCGCCGAAATCTCCCGCATCGACGTTCAGCCCGGTGAGCTGCCGCGGACGATGGCGGCATGGGTGCTGCGGCCCGAGCGCGAGGGCGACGTCGCCAGCGCCTACGAGGTCGAGGAGGTCGAGGTGCCGGAGCCGGGCCCGTTCGAGGTCGTCGTGCGGGTGATGGCGGCCGGGGTCAACTTCAACAGCATCTGGGCGGCGCTGGCGGAGCCGATCTCGATCTTCGGCTACGGCGACCACCCGCGCTGGGGCCACCACATCGCCGGCTCCGACGCCTCCGGGATCGTCTGGAAGGTCGGCGCCGGCGTGACCAAGTGGAAACCGGGCGACGAGGTCGTGATCCAGGCCAACTGGGCCTCTTATGAGGACCCCGAGGTGCACGGGCTCGACCCGCTGGCGGCGCCGAGCCAGCTCGGCTGGGGCTACCAGACGACCTGGGGCTCCTTCGCCCAGTTCTGCAAGGTGCAGGCGCAGCAGCTGCTGCCGAAGCCGCCGAGCCTCTCCTGGGTCGACGCCTCCTCCTACGCGGTCACCTACTTCACCGCCTACCGGATGCTGGTCGACAAATGCGATCTGCGGGCCGGCCACAACGTCCTCGTCTGGGGCGGCGCCGGCGGCCTCGGCGTCTTCGCCGCGCAGCTCTGCCGCGCCGCCGGCGCCAACGCCGTCGCCGTCGTCTCCTCGGCCGAGAAAGGCGAGCTGGCCAAGCAGCTCGGCGCCGTCGACTACATCGACCGCAACGAGTTCGCCGGCATGGTCCGCCGCGGCGGCGAGACCGAGGCGGAGGAGAAGGAGCGCTTCAAAGTAATGCGGGCCTTCGCCGGGCGGGTGCGGGAGATCCTCGGCGACTCCCCCGACATCGTCTTCGAACACGTCGGCAGGGAGGTCTTCCCGACCTCGGTCTTCACCGTGAAGCCGTTCGGCAAGGTCGTCACCTGCGGCGCCACCACCGGCTACATGCTCGACTTCGACGTCCGCTACCTGTGGATGCGCCAGAAGCAGATCATCGGCTCGCACGCCTTCAACGCGTATGAGTGCTGGCGCGCCAACGAGCTGATCCACCAGGGCAAGATCCGGCCGGTGCTGTGGCGGGCGCTCGGCTTCGAGCAGCTGCCGGAGGCGCACCGCCTGGTCCAGGAGAACCGGCACCTGGGCAAGATCGCGATCCTGGTCGGCGCCCGCGACGAAGCCGAAGGCAAGCGGGCGCCGGGGCCGGACGCGATCAGGATCGACGTCGCCGCCTAGCGTGGCCGCCGCCGGCGAGACCCCCGTCAGCGGCGAGCGGGTCTCGACCGCGGCCGGGGGCTTCAACCCGACCTGGCAGCGCCACGTCGCCGCCTACGGACTCTGCGCGCCGCTGCTGCCCGCCGGCCGGGTGCTCGACCTCGGCTGCGGGGTCGGCCACAGCTTCGCGCTGCTGGCCCCGCGCGAGACCGTCGGCCTCGACCTCGACCCCGCCGCCCTGGCCGGCCAGGAGCGCCAGACCGTGGTCGCCGACATGCGGGAGGTGCCGTTCGCCGACGCCAGCTTCGCGGCGGTGCTCTCGGTGCAGTCGCTCGAGCACGTGCCCGACCCCGAGCGGGTGGTCGCCGAGGCACGGCGGCTGCTGGAGCCGGGCGGCGTCGCCGTCTTCGTCACCCCCAACCGCCTCACCTTCGGCCCGCCCGACGAGGTGATCGACCCCTACCACCACGTCGAGTTCGCGGCGGCGGAGCTGCGGGCGGTCTGCGAGCCGGCGTTCGCGCGGGTCGGGCTGCGCGGGATCTTCGGCTCGCCGCGCTACCTGGAGCTGGTCGACCGCGAGCGCGTCGACCTCGAGCGGCTGCTGCGCCGCGACCCGCTGCGGGCGCGCCGCCTGCTCCCGCGGCTGCTGCGCCAGCGTCTCTACGACGCCGCCCTGCGGCGGCGCCGGGCGGCGCCGGACGCGGCCGCCGCCGCGATCGAGCCGGGCGACTTCGAGCTGCGGGCGGAGCCGCTCGCCGAGGCCCTCGACCTGGTCGCCGTCTGCGAGACTCCCTTGGGCTGATGCGCAAGCGGCTCACCTACGCCAACGTGATGTCGACGCTCGCGGTGTTCCTCGTGCTCGGCGGCGGCGCCGCCTTCGCGGCCGGCCAGCTCGCCAAGAACAGCGTCGGCACCAGGCAGCTGAAGCCGAACGCGGTGACGGCGGCGAAGCTCAAGCGCAGCGCGGTGACGGCGGCGAAACTGGCGAACGGCGCGGTGACGGGTGGCAAGCTGGCCGACGGCGCCGCCACCACGGCCAAGCTCGCCAACGGCGCGGTGACCACTGCCAAGCTCGCCAACGGCGCGATCACCGGCGCCAAGGTGCAGGCGGCGGGCCTGGGCACGGTGCCGAGCGCGACCAGCGCCACCAACGCGCTGAACGCGGTCAACGCGGCGAACCTGGCCGGCCAGCAGAGCTTCTTCGTTCGCCTCAACCCCGGCCAGGAGCAGACGATCGCCGCCAACGGCTCGGTCGCGCTGGTGGCCGAATGCGCGAGCGGGGTCGGCGGCAGCGACGACCGCGTCCGCATCCTCGCCCAGTCCAGCCTCGAGGGCGCGATCCTCGCCGGCAGCGACGACCTCACCGGGCCCGGCGGCAACGGCAAATACCTCGGCCCGGCGACGCCGGCAGACGAACGCGAGCTGGTCGCGTTCCAGGACGGCGGCGGCGAGGTCGACGTCGGCAGCGTCATCGACCAGGGCTACGTGCTCGGCCCCGACGACAGGATGATCGCCGTCAACTCCGAGGGCATCGCCCTCGGCCTCAACTACGGCAGCTCGGTCTGCCTCGCGGCGGGCGTCGTCAACCTGATCGGCTGAGCCGGGCGGCTCAGACCATGCGCGGCGCGTGCCTGCTGGTCAGCTCGCCCGCGGCGGCGGCCTCGTCGCGCTTCGCCCAGCGGTTGAGCTCGCGGCGGGCGAGGACCATCTTGTGCACCTCGTCGGGGCCGTCGGCGAGTCGCAGCATGCGGCTGAAGCGCCAGAGCGCGGCCAGCGGCGTGTCGTCGGTCATCCCCAGGCTGCCGTGGATCTGGATCGCCCGGTCGAGCACGTCCATGACCATGTTGGCGGCGACGACCTTGATCGCCGAGATCGACTGGCGGGCGGCGCGCTTGCCCTCGGTGTCCATCTTCCAGGCGGCGTAGAGGGTCAGCAGCCGGGCCTGGTCGATCTCCATCCGCGAGGAGGCGATCGCCTCCTGGACGAACTGCTTGTCGGCCAGCGGGCCGCCGAAGGCGACGCGCTCGTTGGCGCGGCGGCACATCATCTCGTGCGCCCGCTCGGCGGTGCCGATCGCCCGCATGCAGTGGTGGATGCGCCCGGGGCCGAGCCGGTCCTGGGCGATGGCGAAGCCGGCGCCGCGTTCGCCCAGCAGGCTGTCGGCCGGGACGCGGCAGTCCTCGTAGCGGATCTCGCAGTGGCCGGGACCCTTGTCGTGGCCCATCACCGGGATCGGCCGCACCAGGTCGAAGCCGGGATTGTCGGTGGGGACGCAGATCATCGAGGCCCGCGCGTAGGGCGGGGCGTCGGGGTCGGTGACGACCATGGCGATCGCCAGCTCGGCGCCGACCGCGCCGGAGGTGAACCACTTGTGGCCGTTGACGACCCACTCGTCGCCGTCGAGCTCGGCCCGTGCCTGCAGCAGGGTCGGGTCCGAGCCGGAGACCTCGGGCTCGGTCATCGAGAAGCAGGAGCGGATCCGGCCCTCCAGCAGCGGCTCCAGCCAGCGTTCGCGCTGGCCCTCGTTGCCGTGCTCGGCGAGGATCTCCATGTTGCCGGTGTCCGGCGCGGCGCAGTTGAAGGCCATGCCGGCGAGGACCGGGCTGCGCCCCATCTCCTCGCAGAGCAGCCCGTACTCCCAGTTGGCCAGGCCGGGCCCGAAGCGCTCGTCGGGCATGAACAGGTTCCACAGCCCCTCCGCCTTGGCCTTCTCGCGGATCTCGACCAGGGCCTGCGGGTAGGGGACGCCGGGCCCGACCTCGGCGTCGAGCGCCTCCATCAGCTCGCGCTCGGCCGGGTAGATCTCGGCGTCCATGAAGTCGAGCACGCGCTCGCGCAGCGCGGCGACCTCGGGGCTGGGGGTGAAGTCCATCGTTGCGGTTCCTCTCCTCGTGGGCTGTGCCCAACGCTAGCTCAGGAACGGCGGCGGTACCGGGCGAACAGCTCGCCGTCCTGCTCCAGCAGCCAGGCCAGCTCCAGCTCCGCGACCGCCGGCAGCTCGCCCTCGACGATGCGGGGGGCGCCGCCGCCGGCCAGCTTCGGGGCGGTCGTCAGGAACAGCTCGTCGACCAGGCCGGCCGCCTCGAGCTCGCCGTGCAGCCGCGGGCCGCCCTCGCAGAGCAGGGCGCGGACGCCGCGCTCCTGGCGCAGGTGCCGCAGCGCCGCGCCGATGTCGACGAAGTCCCGGTGGCGGACCACCCGCAGCGGGGTCGCGGTCTGCGGCGGCTCCGCCGCGGAGGCGGTGAAGATCAGCACCCGGCCGCCTTCGCTGAACAGGGGCGCGTCCCAGGGCAGGTCGAGGCGGCCGCTGACGATCACCATCAGCGGGTCGTGGGGGAGGCCGAGGCGCTCGCGCCGTTCGCGCGTCTCCTGCCTGGAGACGGGCCGGCCGTAGCGCTCGGCCCGCATCGTCCCCGCCCCGATCATCACCGCGTCGAAGCGGGCCCGCAGCCCCGCCAGCATCGCCGTGTCGGCGTCGGAGCCGATCGGCCCGGAGACGCCGGCGATCGTCGCCCGCCCGTCGACGGTGGCGGCGAAGTTCATCGCCACCAGCGGCCGCTCCGCGTGCGGCCGCTCCCACGGCCGGTAGCCGTCGAGCTGCTCGTCGACCGTGGTCGGGCCGGGATCGGGAAGCAGGCGCCGCATCAGCCGCGGAGCCTAGTGCGCAAAGGCGCTCGTCAGGTCGTCAGGAGTAGTCGTGCCAGCCGGCGAACTCGCGGCCGGCGAACTTCTGCAGGCCGGCGACGTCCTCGCCGAAGCGCCCGCGGATCGTCTCCAGCAGGTCGTCCGGCAGCACCGGCTTCGGCGCCGGGGGCTTCTCGGGGTCGTGGACCACCTTCTCGACCAGCCAGCGCATCGACTCCGGCAGGCGGTCGAAGTTGCGGTCGAAGGAGCGAAAGCCGGGCAGCTTGATCAGCTTCTCCATGAACTGGTATTTGTCGCCCTCCTTGGCGCCCGACTTCTCCCACTCGCGGTCGAACTGCTCCGAGGTGAAGGTCTCGTCGACGCCGGCGAAGGCGAAGGCCTTGCGCATCGTCGCCTCGCGTTCGGACTGCAGCTCCTCCTGGGTGATGATCTCGATCTGCTCGCGGTCGAAGAGCTCGAGGTAGGGCTGCAGCTGCATCCAGTACTTGGAGCGGTTGATGTACTGGGTGTCGGGGCGGGAGAGGGTCGGGATCATCTCCCGGGTCTCGTAGCCGGCGCCGGTCGCGTGGACCCAGTGGGAGAGGATGCGCTTGATCGGGTCGCGCACCATGTAGAGCAGGCGGGCGTCCGGGCAGTGCTCGTGGATGCGCTCGGCGACGCCGTGGAAGCGTGGCAGGTTCGTGTAATGCGGAGATGACTCGCCGCGGACCCTGGAGCGGTCGTCGAAGCGGCTGGCGTACCAGTCGAGGCCGAGGTCCCAGTTCATCTCCTCGACGAAGAAGTTGAGCTCCTTCGGCTTCGACATCTGGATCTCCGGATGCAGGCCGAGGTAGTGGTGGATGCTCGTGGTGCCGCACTTGAGGCCGCCGATGATGATCAGGTTCGGCATCTGCGCGTGCCGTTTGCGGCGGCGCCGGAAGCGGCTCTTGCGGTCGGCTGTGTAGCGCTCGCGGGCACGCGCGCACATCGCCTCGTCGGTCGGATGGGGGGTGGCTTGGCGGGGCAGGGAATGCGTGTCGGTGTCCAGCACGAGCGGGCTAGTGTAGCTGCGATGGCGTACGCCGATCTCGGATCCAGCTTCAACTTCTTCTTCAACAGCGCGGCGGAATTCTTCCGCCACCTCGCCGAGATCCGCTGGTCCGCGTTCATGATCGCCCTGGTCTGCCTGCTGGCGATGCAGCTGGCCCGTGCCTGGGCCTGGCGCAACGTCCTCCGCGCCGCCTATCCGCGGCAGCGGATCCCCTTCCTGCCGCTCTCCGCCGCCTACCTGGCGGGCGCCGGGATCAACGCCATCCTCCCCGCCCACGCCGGCGACGTCACCAAAGTATTCCTGGTCAAGCGCCAGATCCCCGACTCCTCCTACCCGGCGGTGACCTCCTCCTTCCTGGTGCAGACGGTGTTCGACACCAGCGTCGGCATCCTCGTCCTCCTCTACGCGATCAGCCAGGGCCTGCTGCCGCCGCTGCCGCAGATCCCCAACCTGCCCGCCTTCGAGATCGCCTTCTGGGTCGAACACCCGCAGGTGCTGGCGATCACGGTCGGCGTGCTGCTGCTGGCGACCGCGATCGGCATCTACCTGCTCGCCCACCGGGTGCGGCGCTTCTGGGCCCGGGTGCGCCAGGGCCTGGTCATCCTCGCCGAGCCGGGCCGCTACCTGCGCGAGGTCGCCGCCTGGCAGGGGCTCGGCTGGATCTTCCGCTTCGCCGCCTTCTGGTTCTTCCTCGAGGCCTTCGGCATCGGCGGTTCGGTCAGCAGCGTGATGCTGGTGATGAGCGTGCAGGCAATCGCCAACATCGTCCCCTTCACCCCCGGCGGCGCCGGCGCCCAGCAGGCGCTGCTGGTGGCGACCCTGAGCGGCCCCTCGCGCACCGCCGTGCTCTCCTTCTCGGTCGGCACCCAGATCGCCATGGCCGCCTGGTCGGTCGTCCTCGGCTTCGCCGCCATCCTGCTCGTCTTCCGCACCACCGACTGGCGCGGCCTGATCAAACAGGCGCAAGACGAAGCCGAGCAGGAGAAGGCGGCGCAGACCAGCTCAGCTTGACCAGCCCGGATAGCGGCCGGCGACCTGCCATTGCCAGGGTGGGCGTTCGGCGGCGGGGAACTCGTAGTGGTTGCGGCCGGGGAGGGTCTCGAGCGGGACCAGGGCGGGGTCGGCGCTCCGCAGCAGGGTGACGCCGGCGGCGGCCTCGATCTCGGCCGGACCGGCCCGGCGAACCTGGTGCTCCCAGCCGAGGCCGGGGCGGTAGAGCCAGTAGGAGATCTCGACCCAGCCGAGCGAGCGGCGGCGGTCGACGACCGCGGTGAAGGCGGTGGTGCGGCGGTTGGAGGCGGTCAGGTGGGGGCCGGCGGCGACGGCGCAGCTGGGGCGGCGGCAGCGGCGGAAGTCGACCGGGACCAGGGCCACGCCCGCGGGGCCGGGCCGGGCGCTCGGCGCCGGCGCCAGGGCCCGCACCGTCCGTGCCAGCGGCCAGCCGTAGGCGGGCACGAGCGGATCGTGGCGGCAGGCGTCGGGAAGCCGGGGGCCGCAGGCGAGGCGGCGGCCGAGCGTGCCGGCGAGGCCGCGGCCGGCGTCGATCTCGCCGCCGGCGGCGATCGCGGCGATCGCGGTCAGCAGCAGCAGCGCGACCAGCGCCGCCAGGCCCGCCTGCTCGACGCTGGCCGAGCCCCGCTCCGCTTCCGGTCCGTGCCGCATCGGCCGAAGCTAGGCGGGGGAGGCGCGCGGGTGGCGCGCAGAATGTGGCGATTCCGTGCCGGCGCCGTCGCGGGTCTGCTTACATGGAGTCGATGGAGGGCAGCCCCTTCAACCTTTTCGGCGACCCCGACGAGTTCCGCGCCCGCATGGAGGAGCTCTCGGAGCAGATGCAGTCCTCCCAGCGCGTCGCCTGGGCCGACAACGCGATCAAGCTGGCGGTCGAGATGACCGTCGCCTCGATCGGGCAGCTCGAGCTCAGCGGCAGCGCCGACGAGCAGTCGATGCAGGTCCGCGACGCGATCCGCGTCCTCTTCCCTGAGGCCGTGACGCTGGTCCGCGAGGCCCGCGAAGGCCTCTCTAGGCCGCCGGGCGGCGCATTTCGGCGTCCTCGGTCGCTCGCGTGCAGAGCACGCTTCGCTCCCTGCGTCCTTGAACTGCTTGGCCCGGCGGCCTAAGAACGCTGGGACTAGAGGAGTTCCAGGCGCAGGGTGATCACGGCGCCGCGGCCGGTGAGGCCGCCGGCGAGCTCGACCGGGAGCGCGATCGCCAGCGCCGGGATCGCCAGGACGATGCTGGCGAGGCCGTCGATCCGGCGCTGCCAGCGCTGCTCGGCGCGCGCCGCCCGGCCGCGGCCCAGGGCCGCCAGGGCGACGTTGTGGCCGAAGGTGACGCTGTTCAGCAGCGTCTGCCAGGTCGCGGCCAGGCTCGCCGCCGGCGCCCAGCGGCGCGACTTCACCACCTGGTCGCGGCGGGCGACCAGTCGCTGCACGGCCTCGATCGTGAACAGGTAGCGCGCGCCCGGCTCCAGCCCGGCCCAGCCGGCGCTGCCGAGCGAGGCCGCGTAGCTGGCCCGGTTGGCGATCCGCAGGCCGCCGCCCTCGCCCAGCCGCTCCAGCTCGTGCAGGGCCTGCTCGGGGTCGCCGGGAGCGCCGACCACGCCGAGCCCGCAGCTCTCGCAGCGGCTGACCGGCCGGTCCAGCCCGGCGGGCTTCGCCAGCCAGCCGAACAGCGGCTCGCCGCAGGCCGGACAAGGCGGGTTCTCGGGCCCGGCGCCGGCCTCGAGCGGGACCACCGGGGTGCGCTGCGCATCGCTCATGGCGGTAGCGTACGGCCCCGCCCGGGGAGCCGCCCCGGCCGATCGACGAGAGGGGCTGTGTGCAGAGCAAGCAAGAGGTGGTCGCCTGGGAGTCGCGGTGGGCAACGCCGGTGGCGCTGGCCACCTTCCTCGCCGTGGCCCTGGTCTTCGCCCCGGGATTCTTCAGCGACGTCAGCGGCAGCGGCGACGCCGCGGTCCTGCGCTCGACCGACGCCCACAGCGGCTCGGTGCTGCTCACCGGGCTGGTGCAGGGCCTGGGGTTCGCCCTGCTCGCGGTCCCGCTCTTCTACCTCTTCCGGGTCGTGCGGGCGCGCAGCGCCAGCGTCCGCTCCCAGCTGGTCGGCCTCGTCGTCATCGCCCCCCTCTTCATCGCCCTCTCGACCGGGCTCAGCGGCAGCGCCCGGATCGAAGCCGCGGACCAGTTCGTCGCCGGCGAAGCCAAGTCGACGCTGACGCCGAAGGAAGCGAAGAAGGAATGCGCCTCCGACCGCAAGGACGAAGGCGCCGAGTCCTTCGCCGACGAATACGAGCCGGCGGCCGGGCAGTCGCCGCTGGCGGCCTGCGAACAGCGCCAGCTCGAAGACGACGAAGCCTCGAACGCGATCGCCGAAGCCTCGCTGGCCTCGATCACCGCCGGCCTCGGCGTCGCCGGCGCCCTCGGCTTCGTCATCGCCATGGTCTATAGCTGCCTCTGGGCGATGCGGACCGGAATCCTGAGCCGCTTCTGGGCCTCGCTGGGGATGGCGCTCGGGGTCGCCGTCCTGCTCTCCCTGGTCCTCTTCACGCTGGTCTGGTTCGTCTACTTCGCGCTGCTGATCCTCGGCCGCATCCCCGGCGGCAAACCGCCGGCCTGGGCGGCCGGCGAAGCGATCCCCTGGCCGACCCCGGGCGAGAAGGCCGCGGCCGAACTCGAACCCGAGGACGGCGGCGAGGTGCTGGCGCCGGGCCCGGACGACGATCCGGGCGAGCCGCGCCGCAAGCGCAAGCAGCGCGACTAGGAGGGTCTAGCCGAGCGGGTTCAGCCCGGGCGGGGCCTCGGCCTGCTCCGCCGCGTGCGCCTGCTTGCGGTGGGTGCGGATCTCGCTCATGATCCGCTCCAGGCGCGGCTCGGCCGAGGTGTCGACGTGGCTCATCGTCGCCGCCACGCCGGGGTGGATGGCGGCGATCCGTTCGTGCATCGCCTGGGCGACGGCGCGGTAGCCGGGGTGGCCCTCGCGGCCGGAGCGCAGCTCGATCAGGTGCATCGCCTCGCGGGCGTTGAGGTCGAGCGTGTAGCGGATCCGGTAGGCGAGGCTGAGCGCGTAGGGCGCCAGCTCGGCCTGCCCGGCCGCGACCAGCCGCTCGTACTCGGCCCGCGAGAGCTCCAGCGCCCGCTCGAACTCGCCGCCGACGCCGGCTTCGCGCACCTCGTCGGGGACGCCGGCGCCGAGGTCGGGGCTGAGCCGCTGCCACTGGCAGGTCAGCATCCGGTGCCGCTGCAGGTCGCGGAAGGCGCCGTAGTCGGAGACGACCTCGAAGCGGTAGCGCAGCGCCTCGAAGCCGCGGCCGGGGCGGTGGCGGCGGTTGGCGCGCTCGCCGACCAGGGCCGCCAGCAGCTGCGCCCGCTCCTCGCGGTCGAGCACGTCGATGCGGGCGAGGACGTCGGTCTCGGGAGCGCTGGCGGCCTCGAACAGGCAGGCGGCGAGCAGGTCCTCTTCGCTGCCGTCGACGTGGACCAGCTCGACCGAGGGCGTGTCCTCGCCGCTGCCGCGGCGGTCGAGGCCGAGCCGGGCGACCCAGCTCTCGGTCTGCTCGCGGCGCCGCTCCAGGTAGGTGATCCACTCGCCGCCGCGGTCGGGGCGCTCGACCCGGGAGACGAAGCTCGGCATCACCCGCTTCAGCTCGGCCAGGATCATGCCGCCGTACTCGCGCGCCTCCGGCAGCGGCGAGGCCATCAGCCGCAGGATCAGCTGCTCGTAGGCCTGGCCGGAGGCGTAGATGCCGACGTGGCTCAGGGTCGCCGCCGGCAGCAGGCCGCGCAGCAGGTCCAGCGCCTTGGCCCGGATCGAGCGCTGCCAGGCGCCCTCCGGCTCACCGTCGCCGCGCGGCCAGCGCGCGGCCGCCCAGGCCTCGACCGCGGTCAGCGAGCGCGAGTAGATGGCGAACAGCTCGTCCATCGTCGCCGCGAACTCCGGTCCCAGCTGCTCGTCGCGGTAGAAGCGGTAGCCCCCTTCCGGCAGCGGCTGGTCGTAGGGGATGTAGCGGGTCGACTGCTCGAGGTAGGCGGCGAGGCGGCCCCGCTGCAGTAGCTTCGTGAGGATGTTGGAGACCCACTCGCAGGCGACGTGGGCGCCGCCCACCTGGGCGATCGAGTCGTCGCCATAGCCGACGAAGACGCGCTCGTAGAGCTGCGCCGCCCGCTCCCCCTCGGCCGCGTCGAAGGGCCGGCCGGCGGCCGGGGCGTCGGCCGCGAACTCTTCCAGGTAGAGCCGCCTGACGCTCCCGGAATAGCGCGAATAGCGGGCAAAAAGCGCACCTTTAACGGTCTCCGGCAGGTTCACCAGGGCGAACACGGGGCGGTCCAGATTGGTGAAGTGAGGGGCGAGCACCGCTCGCTCCTCGGCGCTGAAGTGTTCAACTGGATAACGCACCGGCGCATCGTAGTGGCGGCCGGAGACGGGGCGTCACCAGGCGCATATCCTGCGGCTTCCGTAAGAATCCATACTTAAAATCAATGATGAACCGCTCCCTCGACCCCGACGGCCGCCGCTCGATCGGCGCCGGCTTCCTCGTCGCCGGCCTGGCCGTAATCGTCGCTGGCCTGCTGCTGCCGCTGGTGCTGGGCAGCTTCTCCGAGCGGCAGGCCCTCGTCCTCGCCCTGGTCGAGGCGGTCTGCCTGGCGGTGATCGCGGCCGGGGTTCTGCTGCTGGCGCGGCGGCTGCGCAGCAGCCACCAGGCGCTCTGGGCGCTCTCGCGCCGCGACGAGCTGACCGGGGTCGGCAACTACCGCAGCCTGCACGAGCGCCTGGCCGAGGAAATCGCCCGCCACCGCCGCCACTCGCGTGAGTTCGCCCTGGTCCTGCTCGACCTCGACGGCTTCAAGGCGGTCAACGAGCGGCTCGGCCATCTCGAGGGCGACCGGCTGCTGGCCGAGATCGGGGTGGCGCTGAGCGACGAGGTGCGGGCCGAGGACTCGGTCTTCCGCCAGGGCGGCGACGAGTTCGCGGTGATCGTGCCCGAGGCCAACGCCGAAGAGGCGGGGGAAGTCGCCGCCCGCCTGCGCGACCGCGTCGCCCGACGCGGCTTCGGCAGCGACGAGCGCTGGCCGGTGACCGCGACCAGCGGCTTCGCCATGTTCCCGGTCGACGGCGTCGGCGTCGAGGAGCTGCTCGGCTTCGCCGACTCCGACCTGCTCGCCGCGAAGCACTCCGGTCGCACCACTTGAGTTAGTCTGAGCAACTTGATCGCTTCCGGCGTACGGGCGGCGGCAACCGTCCTCATGGCAATCGCGCTCGTGGGAGGCGCGTTGCCGGGGGCGGCCGCCGCCCGCCCCGGAGCGGGGGCGACGGCGATCGTCTCGCTCGGCGACAGCTTCATCTCCGGCGAGGGCGGGCGCTGGCTCGGCAACGGCTCCGACTCCTCCGGCACCCGCTCCGGCACCGACCGCGCCGCCTTCGACTGCGACGGCACCGACTGCGAGTACGACGCCGGCCGCGTCTACGGCGAGAGCGAGGGGAACGACTGCCACCGCTCCGACGTGGCGCCGATCCGCAGCGCCCCGATCGCGGTCGCGGACAAGCTCAACCTCGCCTGCTCGGGGGCGACGCTGGCCAACCTCTGGCCGGCGGCGCAGGGTGGCGAGGAGCACTTCGGCGAGCCGCCGCAGGGCGACCAGCTGGCGGCGGTGGCCCGGCGCGACCAGGTGCGGATGATCGTCCTCACCGCCGGTGCCAACGACGTCGGCTTCGGCAAGCTGGTCGCCGGCTGCGCGTTCGACTGGGCGCGCAGCCCGGACGACGACCAGGTGCTCTGCCGCGAGGACGCTCAGGCCGCGGTCGAGGCGAAGCTGCCGGCGATGCGCCGCGACCTGCTGAAGGCGCTGCGCGCGGTGCGGGCGACGATGGCCGCCGCCGGCTACCGTCGCGCCGACTATCGGCTGGTGACGATGGGCTACGCCTCGCCGTTCCCGTCCGGGCGCTGGATCCGCTACCCGGAGCAGGGCTGGAGCCGGCTGCACGAGGGCGGCTGCCCGGTCTGGAACGCCGACGCCGACTGGGCCGCGGGCGAGGGCACGGGGGCGATCGTGACGGCGATGCGCAGCGCCGCGGCTGCCGCCGGGGCCGAGTTCCTCGACCTCCGCCACGCCCTCGACGGCCACCAGCTCTGCGACAACCGCGCCCAGCGGGTCGGGCCGGAGGGACCGGACCCGGCGAGCGCCGAATGGGTGCGGCGGCTCGCGGTCCTGCAGGGCTCCAGCCGCGAGTCGCTGCACCCCAACGCCTACGGGCAGCGGGCGATCGGCCGCTGCCTCGGCTTCCTTTACGCCCGCGCCCCGGGCGACTACGCCTGCCGCGCCACCCCCGGCCGCGGCTACGCCGACGGCATGCGGCTCGGGCCGCTGGGCTAGCCGGCGCTCAGGCGCGGGGCGGGGGAGGGGCGGCCATCAGCTCGACCCGGTGGCCGCCGGGGGCGACGGCGTGGGCGCGCGCCGCGCCCCAGTGCTCCCGGCCCGGCCGGGTTTGGAAGCCGCGCTCGCGCAGCCGCTCCAGGGTGGCCTCGAAGTCCGGCACGACCAGCGCCAGGTGAGCCCGGTCCGGCACGGTCGGCCGCGGCTCGTGCATCAGGTGGATCTGGGTCCCGTCGCGCTCGAGCCAGGTGAAGCCCGCGGCCAACGCCGGCGGCGGCTCGACCCGGGCGAAGCCGAGCAGCTCGAAGAACTCGACGGCGGCCTCGACGTCACCGGGCTCGATCTCGATTCCGACGTGGTGCAGCATCTCCCGGCGAGGGTAGGGCAGCGGCGGCGAAAAGGCACAGAGTTGGCACACACCCGAAATGTCTTGTCAGCTACGGTGAGACAATGGAAGGCGTGAGGGAAGCCTGGACCGACGAGAGGCTGGACGATCTGAGCCGGCGCATGGACAACGGCTTCGCGCGGGTCGACGCCGATCTGCGTGCGCTCAACGGTCGCTTCGACGCCCTGCAGCGGGTGCTGGTGCAGGTCGGATTCACCCTGAGCGCCGCGCTGGTCGGGGTCATCGTCGCCTTGGTCGGGCTGATCGCCACCCAGCTCTAGCGCCCGCCATCTCGCTGCGGCCGCCGGTGTCGTCGCCGTCCCCGTCAACCGCTGGCTGATCGCCCGCGGCAGGGGGCACGCGGTCGTCCACCGGTCCGGCTCCCACGGCTGAGCCGGACCTGCCGGGCTCGCTCGGCTACTCGTACTGGAGGGACTCGAGCACGTCGAGGCGCGAGGCGCGGCGGGCGGGGCCGATCGCGGCGACGACGCCGGCGAGGGCGGCGAAGACCAGCAGCGCGATCAGCGAGCCGACCGGGTAGGAGAGCGTGAAGCCTTCGTCTTTCAGCGGCTGCGCGATCAGGGTGGCGAAGATCAGGCCGAGGATCATGCCGAGGATCGCCCCGATCAACGCGGTGATCACCGCCTCGTAGCGGATCATCGTCCGCACCTGGCGCCGCGACATCCCGATCGCCCGCAGCATCCCCAGCTCCCGCGTGCGTTCGTGGATCGAGAGCGCCAGCGTGTTGCCGATCCCGAACAGGGAGATCACGATCGCCAGCAGCAGCAGCGCGTAGAAGAGGTTGACCAGCTGCTGCACCTGTTCTTCGCGGCTTTCCTTCAGTTCCTGCTGGTTGAGGACTTCGGCCACCGGGAAGGCGACTTCGACGCCCTTGGTCAGCAGCGCCTGCACTTCGGCGGCATCGGCGGACGGTTCGGTCTCGACGAAGTCGATCGTGTCCTGGGTCTGGCGGAATTCACGCGCCAGATCGGACTGGGAGATCAGCACGTCGCCGAACACCCCGAGCTTCGAGTCGAACTCGCCGGTCACTTCGAAGCCCGGCCGTTTGCTGGTCTGAGCCAGCAGGCGGAAGCGGTCGCCGACTTTGAGCTCGTTCGCCGAGGCGAACGAGTCGGAGACGATCGCCTGGCCGTCGGCGAGGTCGCGCAGCGCCTCCGGTCCGCCCTGTTCCCATTCGATCGAGACGGTCCGTTCGATGTCGTTGGTCGGCGCGGTGACGCGCACGCCGGTCCCGCTGCCGACCAGCTTCGCCTGGGTCGAGCGAATCGTCGCCACCAACTCGACGCCGGGGACCTCGCGCGCCGCCACCGCGGTCCCGTTCGGGATCGGCGAGAAGCCGTCGCTGTTCTGGATGACCAGGCCGCCGGCGAAGTTTTCGTCGACCACCTGGGCGACCGTGCTCTTGAGGCCGGCGGCGAAGACGGTGACGAACGCGACCAGGGCGAGGCCGATCATCAGCGCCGCCGCGGTGACCGCGGTGCGGCTGGGGTTGCGCTGGGCGTTCTCGCGGGCCAGGCGGCCGGTCAGCCGCCGCAGCCGCTCCAGCGGCCAGCCGGCGATCGTCGCCAGCGGCGGCACCAGGCGAGGACTGAAGAGGGAGACCGCGAGCACGATCACGACCGCGCCGGCGCCCATCAGGCCGGCCGCCGTGCCGGCCTCGGCGCCGCCGAAGAGGCCGATCAGGACCATCGCCAGGCCGGCCAGGCCGAAGAGGATCGAGAGCACCGCGTAGAGCACCCGCCGGCGCCTAGTCGACTGCGGCGCGAAGGCGTGCAGGGCGGCGATCGGCGGCACCCGGGTCGAGCGCAGGGCCGGGATCAGCGAGGAGACCAGGGTGACGAGGACGCCGACGATCAGCGAGACGACGATCGTGCGCGACGCGACCACCAGGTCGGTGGTGGGCAGGTCGATCCCGAACGCTTTCAGCAGGGCGTTGAGCCCCAGGGCGATGACCAGGCCGCCGAGGATCCCGATCAGCGCTCCGACCAGGCCGACGACGAAGGCCTCGCTGAGGACCGTGCCGAGGATCTGCCGGCGTGAGGCGCCGAGCGTGCGCAGCATCCCGAACTCGGTCACCCGCTGGGCGATCGTGATCGAGAAGGTGTTGAAGATCAGGAAGGAGCCGACGAAGACGGCGATGAAGCCGAAGACGAGCAGGAAGGTCTGCAGGAAGCCGAGGCTGTCGCGGATCTCGTCGGAGCTGCGGTCGGCGCTTTCCTTGGCGGTCTCGACCCGGACGTCGGCCGGCATCTTGGCCTCGATCCGGCGTTTCAGCGCCTGCGCCTCGACCCCGTCCGCGGCCGCGACCGAGATCTGGTCGAAGCGGCCGACCTTGTGCGTGAGCCGCTGCGCCACCGGCAGCGTCACCTGGGCGATGCTGGCGCCGCCGAAGGAGGCGCTGCCGAGCTGGGTGAAGCCGACCAGGCGGAACTTGCGGGCGCTGCCCTGGCCGATCAGCTCGATCTTTTCGCCAAGCTGGAGGTCGGAGCTGTCGGCAGCCGCCTTGTCGATCGAGGCTTCGGTCGGGCCGCGGGGCGGGTGGCCGTCGACGTAGTTGAGCGACTCGAGTTCGCCGGGCAGGGTCGAGGAGATGAACTTGGGCGAGAATTTGCTGCCGATCTTCTCCCCCTCGGAGTCGAAGAACCCGCCGGGGGTGAAGATCGCGCCGGCGGCCTGCTTCACCCCCGCGGTCTTTTCGATCCGCGGCAGCAGCGAGGCGCTGATCGTCGGGATTTCCCCGTTTTCCTGCTCGACCGGGTTCTTGGCGGTGACGACGACGCTGGTCCCGCTCAGCGACTCGCTGAAGATTTCGTCGAAGGCGGCGAAGATCGTGTCGGTGAGGATGTAGGAGCCGGCGACGAAGGCGACTCCCAGCACCACCGCGAAGGTGGTGCTCAGGGCCCGGAGCTTGCGAGCCCAGAGGCTCTTGAGGCCGAGGCTAGTCAAGCCGCTTCATCAGCTCGATCACGTCGTCGGCCGAGCCCGGGCTTCCGTCCTGGACGAGCTGGCCGTCGCGCAGCGTGATCAAGCGGTCGGCGTGGGCGGCGGCGACGGGATCGTGGGTGACCATGATCACCGTCTGCCCGAACTCGTCGACGGCCTGGCGCAGCAGCTGCAGGACGTCGGCGCTGGCCTTGGAGTCGAGGTTGCCGGTCGGCTCGTCGGCGAAGACGACGGCCGGTTTGGAGACGAGGGCGCGGGCGACGGCGACGCGCTGCTGCTGGCCGCCGGAGAGCTCGGAGGGCCGGTGGGTGCGGCGGTCCTCGAGGCCGACGGTGCGGATCAGCTGGTCGACCCACTGCTGATCGGGCTTGCGGCCGGCGATCGAGAGCGGCAGCACCAGGTTCTCCTCGGCGGTCAGGACCGGCAGCAGGTTGAAGAACTGGAAGACGAAGCCGAGCTTGTCGCGGCGCAGCTTGGTCAGCTCGCCGTCGTCGAGCGTGGTGATCTCGATCCCGTCGAGCTGGACCGAGCCGCCGGTCGGTTTGTCGAGCCCGGCGAGGATGTGCATCAGGGTCGACTTGCCGGAGCCGGAGGGGCCCATGATCGCGGTGAAGCGGTCGCGCTCGAAGGCGGTGCTGACGCCGGCCAGCGCGTCGACCGCGGCATCGCCCTCGCCGTAGCGGCGGGTGAGGTCGGTGGCGACCACGACCTGTCCGTTCGTACTCACTAATCGGGCACCGTATCGAGATCGGCCGCTCGGCTGCTGTCCGTCGGGCAATAGCCTGCGTCGATGGCGCTGGCGGACGAATTCGACGGGCTCCTGGTCGACCTCGACGGGGTCGTCTGGATCGGCCGCGAGCCGGTCCCGGGCTCCGTGGAGACGCTGGCGGCGCTGCTCGCCGCCGGCAAGAGGATCGTCTTCGTCACCAACAATCCCGCCCACCCGCCGGCCGCCTACGCCGAGCGCTTGACCGGGCTGGGGGTGGCCGTCGGCGCGGAGCAGATCGTCACCGCCGGGATCGTGGCCGCCAGCCTCGCCCGCGACGCCGCCGGCCCGGACGGGAGCGCCTTCGTGATCAGCCGCGCGGCGCTGAAGGAGCTGGTCGCCGCCGCCGGCGTCACCGTGCTCGAGGGCGAGGCCGGGCGCGAGGCCCATGTCGTCGTCGTCTCCGGTCACCGCGACTTCGACTACGCGGCGCTGCTGACCGCGAAGCGCGCGCTCGACCGCGGCGCCGCCCTGGTCGCCACCAGCCGCGACCCGACGATGCCGATGCCGGGCGGCGAGTGGCCCGGCACCGGGGCGATCCTGGCCGCGGTCGAGACCGCCTCCGGCCGGGTCGCCGAGATCGCCGGCAAGCCCGAGCGCCACCTGTTCGAGCTGGCGCTCGCCGCTCTCGACCGCGGTTCCTTGGGGACGGATGGCGTCCCAAAGGAACCACGGAATCCGCTGCGGGTGGCGATGGTCGGCGACCGCCTCTCCTCCGACATCGAGGGCGGCCGTCGCGCCGGGCTGGCGACGATCCTGGTCCGCAGCGGCACCGACAGCGAGGACGCGGCCGCGGACGCGCCGCGGCCCGACCACGTCGTCGCCGACCTCGCCGCGCTGCTGCGGTGAGCGCCGCGGCCGCCGCCCCCGGGCAGGAGCGCCCCGGCGCCGCCTTCGCCGGCATCTTCGCGGTCACCTTCTGCGGCCTGCTGGCGGTGGGAGCGGTGCTGCCGGTCCTGCCCCGCTACGTCGACGGGCCGCTCGACGGCGGCAAGATCGCGGTCGGGGTCGTGATCGGCGCCTACGCGATCACCGGCCTGCTGCTGCGCCCCTTCGCCGGCCGCCTCGCCGACCACCGCGGTCGCAAGCCGGCGGTGCTGGTCGGCTCGCTGCTGATGGCCGTCGGCGGCTTCCTCTACCTGCTGCCGCTCGGGGTCGGCGGCCTGATCGCGGCGCGGCTGGTGCTCGGCGCCGGCGAGGGCACGGTCTTCACCGCCGGCTCCGCCTGGATCGTCGACCTGGCGCCGCTGGAGCGGCGCGGCCGGGTGATCGGCCTCTACGGGCTCTCGGTCTGGGCCGGGCTCAGCATCGGGCCGCTGTTCGGCGAGCTGATCCAGCACGGCTTCGGCTACAGCGCGGTCTGGATCTTCGCCGGGGTGATGCCGCTGGTCGGCGCCGTCGTCGCCACCCGCGTGCCCGACCCCTTCCGGCCCGGCAAGTGGCTGGAGCAGGAACACCGCTCGCTGATCGCCCGCGAGGCGGTGAAGCCGGGGGCGGCGCTGGCGCTCGGCTCGATCGGCTACTCGGCGGTCGCCAGCTTCGTCGTCCTCCACCTCGACGACCGCAACGTCGGCCACGGGGCGCTGGTCTTCGGCGCCCTGGCGACGATGGTGGTGCTGACCCGGCTGGTCGCCGGCGGCCTGCCCGACCGCGTCGGCCCGGCCCGGGTGGCGATCGGCGCCGCCCTGGTCGAGGCCGCCGGCCTGGTCACGATCGCCTTCGCCCACAGCCTCGGGATGGCGATCGCCGGGGCGCTGGCGATGGGCGCCGCCTTCTCGCTGCTCTACCCGTCGCTCTCGCTGATCGTCGTCGACCAGGTCTCCGAAGCGCGGCGCGGGGCGGCGCTCGGCACCTTCACCGCCTTCTTCGACGCCGGGGTCGGGCTGGGGGCGCCGCTGGCCGGCGCCGCGGCGGCGCTGAGCAGCTACGAGGGCTCGTTCCTGCTCGGCGCCGCGATCGCGCTCGGCTCGGCGACCCTGACCGCGATCGCGATCGTGCCCCAGAGCCGCGCCCTGGTCGCCCGCCGCGGCTAGCGCTCGGCGACCAGCAGCGTCTGCAAGGCGCGGCCGATCCGGCCGCTCGCGTCGGAGAGCACCGACTCGGCGGTGCCGACCCCGTTCGGCTGCGGCAGCGTCACCGCGTCGACGCAGACCCACTCGCCCGCCGGCATCCGCTCGAGGTGGACGGTGAGGTCGACGTTGATGAAGAGGTAGCGGCGGTAGTCGAGGCTGGCGCTGACGCCGTTGCCGACGTCGGCGGTGACCAGCACCCGCTGCAGCGGCGTCGGCTCCTCGCCGGCGACCAGGGGCTGGCGCATCCGCAGCCAGACCAGCGCCGGCCCGGGCTCGACGAAGCCGCCGCGGACGAAGCGGACCTCCATCGCCGAGTGGTAGCCGAGCTCCTCCCCGGTCGGGAAGAACTCGGCTTCGGCGCCCTGCTCGGGGCCGGGGGGCGGCTCCGGCGGTGGCAGTGCCCGCTCGGGAATCTCAACCGGGGCGGTGCGGATGCGCCAGGCGCTGGCGCGCACCAGCGGCTCCCCCGCCTCGTCGCGCAGCTCCGCCTCCAGCAGCTGCACGCGGCGGCCGGGGCGAACGACGCGAGCGCTGACCGCGACCGGCGCGATCGGCACCGAGCGCAGGATCTCGCAGGTGACGCGGCCGATCTGGAACTGCTCCGCGTCCGGCAGCCGCTCCAGCTCCCGTCCCAGCAGCGCCGCCGGCGGCCCCGCGTGCTGCGCCCCGGGGTCCCACGGCCCCCGGGTCAGCTCGGTCGCCAGGAAACGCTCCCCGTCCGCTTCGTAGAAGGCCGCCGGCACGCCGCCATCCTAGGCGCGGTCAGCAGGGGCTGCCGAAATCCTGGGTCCAGACGTGGGCGCCGGCGTTGCCTTCGAGCTTGCCGATTCGCAGGCCGATGCCGATCTGCTCGTAGGGGCCGAGGATGTTTTCGCGGTGGCCGGGGGAGTGCATCCAGGCGCGGAAGATCGAGCGCACGCTGCCGAGCCTGCCGTTGCCCCAGGCGATGTTCTCGCCCTCGGCGCAGCCCTCGTAGCCGAGCTGCTCCATCCAGTGGGTGAAGGGATGGCCGCAGGCCTCGTGGCTGAACTCGTCGCAGCGGAGGATGTCGGCGGACTTGCGGGCGGCCGCCCGGTCGAGCACCGCGGCGCCGGCGAGCTCCGGCAGGCCGCGGCCGCGGCGGGCGAAGTTGGTCAGGCAGCGCATCGCCCGCAGCTGCTGCCCGGTTGCCGCGCCCGGATCGGTCTGGTTGGGGCAGGCGGAGGCGGGCGCGATCAGCCGCTCCATGCCGCGCGCCTTCGCGGCCGCGGCTGACCCGGCGTCCGGCGGCGCCCCCAGCGCGCTCGACCCGGCGAGGCCGGCCACGGCAAGCGCGGCGAGGAGGGTGGCGGCGATTGCCCTGCGTCTCACCCCTCCAAGGTTAGGGCGCGGACGTCACAGGCCCGTAAGGAAGTCGGCGTACCCTGGAGGCAGAGACGAAAGGAGAAAGATGAGCGCGAAGGTCCAGAAGTCCGAGCAGGAGTGGCGTGAGCAGCTGACCCCGGAGCAGTTCGAGGTGACCCGCAAGGGCGGCACCGAGCGTGCCTTCACCGGCCCCTACGTGGACGAGAAGAGCGCGGGGATGTACCGCTGCGTCGGCTGCGGCACCGAGCTGTTCTCCTCCGACACCAAGTTCGACTCCGGCACCGGCTGGCCCAGCTTCACCGAGCCCGCCAACCTCGAGCACGTCGAGCTGCGGCCCGACAACAGCCTCTTCATGCGCCGCACCGAGGTCGTCTGCAAGACCTGCGACGCCCACCTCGGGCACGTCTTCGAGGACGGGCCCGCGGACAAGGGCGGCCAGCGCTACTGCATCAACGGCTGCGCCCTGGAGCTGGAGAAGAAGTAACGCGAGGTGCGGCGGCGCTACTGCTGGACGGCGCCGCCGGCG
This sequence comes from uncultured Solirubrobacterales bacterium, assembly GCA_963719435.1. GTDB lineage: Bacteria > Actinomycetota > Thermoleophilia > Solirubrobacterales > 70-9 > VAYN01. The sequence continues at coordinate 559,718 of OY970384.1, forward strand.
CCGAGGTAGTTGAAGCGGACCGCCAGGGCGACCGCCTCGGTGCGGGTGTCGACCTCGAGCTTGCCGATCGCGTTGCGGACGTGGGTGTGGACGGTGGCCGGGCTCAGCGCCAGGCGCTCGGCGATCTCTTTGACCCGCAGCCCCTCGGCCAGCAGCTCGAGGATCTGGCGCTCGCGCGGCGAGAGCTCGAGCAGTTTCTCCACCTCGGAGGGCTTGCCGCCGGCGAAGTCGCCGCCGAGGAAGGTGCCGCCGCTGGTCACCGCTTTGACCGCGCGGGCGATGTCCTCGGCCGGGGCCGACTTGAGCACGTAGCCGGAGGCGCCGGCGCGCAGCGCCAAGGCCAGCAGGTCGGGCTGGGCGTGGGCGGTGAAGATGATGACTTTGGTCCGCGGTCGCGCCCGCAGGACCTCCTTGGTCGCCTCGATGCCGTCGCGCTTGGGCAGCTCGACGTCGATGATGAGGACGTCGGGTTCGAGCTCCTTGACGACGTCGACGACGTCGCGTCCGTTGCCGGCCTCGCCGACGATCTCGACGATGCTCGAGTTGGCCATCCGCGCCTTGATCGCCTCGCGGACGATCTCGTGGTCGTCGCAGAGGACGACCCGCCGCGCTTCGCGCACGCTGGAGTTCATCGGATCCCGCCCCGATCGGCTTGCGTCAGCCCTCGCCCGGTTCGGCGCAGGCAAAATCGGGTACGTCTACTCGCACTCAGTCCGCTCATTGCGGGGCGATTCTCTCAGGAGAGCCGTACTTATGCAAAGTATTGGGTAGCGTGAAGGAGCCGTCCCGCTCCTGCCTGTTCTCGATCAGCGCGATCATCGTCCTCCCCACCGCAACCGCCGTTCCGTTCAGCGTGTGCACCGCCTGGGGGGATTCGCCGTCGGCGGCCCGGTACCTACAGCCGAGCCGGCGCGCCTGGTAGTCGGTCGTGTTCGAGCACGAGGTCAGCTCGCGGTAGCGCTCCTGGCTGGGGATCCAGGCCTCGCAGTCGTACTTCTTCGCCGCCGGCGCCCCGAGGTCGCCGACCGCGACGTTGACCACCCGGTAGGGGATCTCCAGCTCGCCGAGGATCCGCTCCTCGATTGCCAGCAGACGCTCGTGCTCGGCCGCCGACTCGCCCGGCTCGACGAACGAGAACATCTCGACCTTGTCGAACTGGTGGACGCGGAAGATGCCGCGGGTGTCGCGGCCGGCGGCGCCGGCCTCGCGGCGGAAGCAGGTGGAAAAGCCGCAGTAGCGCAGCGGCAGCTCGGCGGCATCGAGGATCTGGTCGGCGTGCAGCGCGGCCAGCGCCACCTCGGAGGTGCCGGTGAGGAACAGCTCGTCCTTGGGGATCTCGTAGATCTGGTCGCGGTCGCCGGGCAGGAAGCCGGTCCCCTCCAGCGCCTCCTCGCGGACCAGCACCGGCGGCACCACCGGTTCGTGCCCCTCGGCCCGGACCAGCTCGATGGCGAAGCGGACGAGGGCCAGCTCCAGCAGCACCAGGTCGCCCTTGAGGTAGGCGAAGCGGGAGCCGGAGAGGCGGGCGCCGGCCTCCATGTCGATCAGCCCGGCGGCGGTGCCGATCTCGAGGTGGTCGCGCGGCTCGAAGTCGAAGGAGGGCGGCTCGCCGACCTCGCGCAGGACCACCGCGTCGTCCTCGGTCATCCCTTCCGGGGCGTCGGGGTCGGGCAGGTTGGGCAGTGCCACCGTCAGCTTGCCGAGCTCGAGCTCGACCTTCTCCAGCTCCTCCTTGCCGGCCTCGATCTTCTCCTTCAGGCCCTGCACGGTCGCCATCAGCTCGGCCGCGTCGCCGCCGGCCTGTTTGGCCTCGCCGATCTGCCGGGAGAGGGTCTTGCGCTCCGCCTGGGCGCTCTCGACCTCGGGCAGGAGCTGGCGGCGGCGGGCGTCGAGGGCGAGCAGCTCGTCGACCTGGTCGCCGGCCCCGCGCCGGGCAAGCGCGGCCTTGACCCGCTCGGGGTCGGAGCGGATCAGCTTCAAGTCCAGCACGTCTGCTCCGCGCTAGGGCGAGGTCTCTTCGCCGGGCCGCGGCGAAGATTCCGCTTCGTCGCCGGCGAACTCGGCGACGAATTTGGCGACCGCTTCGGCCTCTTGGCCGACGACGATGTTCTGGGGCATGATCGCCCCGGAGAAGCCGCCGTTCTGGATCGCGTAGAGGGCATCGTCGTAGGTCTCGGTTCGCTGGTTGAGGTTCGGGCCCTGCGTCCGCTCGCCGCGGTTGCCGCTGCCCTGGGTGCCGGCGGCGCTGAGCGTGTGGCAGCCGGAGCAGTGCGTGGCGAAGAGGACGGCCCCCTCGTGGTTGGGGTCGTCCTTGGAGACCGAGATCCCTTCCTCGCCGAAGCCGCAGGCGGTGAGGCCGAGGGCGGCGGCGATGACCATGCTTATGAGCAGTACTGGGCGCACGCGGCGGGGATCATATTGTCTGGCAGAGCAGACCGATCTCTTGACGATGCCGCCGCCCGACCCAGCCCGTTTCCGCGCCGCGATGGCGAGCCTGCCTACGGGGGTCACGATCGTCGCCGCCAGCGGCGCCGACGGGCCCGCCGGGGCGACCGCCAACGCCGTCTGCTCGCTCTCGATCGAGCCGATGCTGATGCTGGCCTGCCTCGACCGCGGCTCCCGCACCCTGCTCGCCGTCCAGGCCGCCGACCGCTTCGGGGTCAGCGTCCTCCACGCCGGCCAGGAGGGGATCGCCCGCGCCTTCGCCACCAAGGCGCCGGTGGCGGAGAAGTGGGATGGGGTGGGGTGGAGCGAGCGCGCCGGCGCGCCGGCGATCGACGACGCCCTGCTCTGGGTCGCCTGCGACCTGCGCGACGTGATCGCGGCCGGCGACCACGTGATCGTCACCGGCGAGGTCCGCGACCTCGAGCTGCGCGCGGGCGACCCCTTGGTCTTCCACGCCGGCGAGTACCGGCCGCTGGACTAGCTCGGCGACCGGTGGCAGACGACCTCGACGTTGTTGCCGTCGGGGTCGAGCACGAAGGCGCCGTAGTAGTTGGGGTGGTAGATCGGGCGCGGGCCGGGGGCGCCGTTGTCGGTGGCGCCCGCCGCCAGGGCGGCGGCGTGGAAGGCGTCGACGCTCTCGCGGTCGGGCGCGGCGAAGGCGATGTGGGCGCCGCTGACGACCGTGCGGCCGCGGGCGTGGACCCAGAAGTAGGGCTTCGGGCCGTGCTCGGTCTCGCTGCCGAAGCCGGCCGCCGCCGACTGGAACTCCATCAGCAGGCCGATCCCGAGCGGCGCCAGCGCCGCCTCGTAGAAGGACTTGCTGCGCTCGTAGTCGCTGACCTCGATGCCGACGTGGTCGAGCATGGCGCTGAGCCTACTGCTGCGACAATCGGGCGATGAGCGACGGCGCCGCCAGATACCAGGAGCCGGGCTGGTTCACCAAACACGTCTTCAACCGCGTCGTCGCCGGCCTGGCCCGGATCGGGATCAGCATCGCCGGCTCGGCGGTGCTGGAAGTGAAGGGGCGCAAGAGCGGCGAGTGGCGGCAGACGCCGGTCAACCCGTTGCCGTTCGAAGACGGCCACTACCTGGTCGCGCCGCGCGGCGACACCCAGTGGGTGCGCAACATGCGGGTCAGCGGTGGCGGCCGCCTCGTCCGCGGCCGCAAGGTCGAGGAGTTCAGCGCCACCGAGGTCCCGCTCGCCGACCGCCCGCCCCTGCTGCGCGCCTACCTGGAGAAGTGGAAGTGGGAGGTCGGCGCCTTCTTCGACGGCGTCGGCCCCGAGGCCAGCGACGAGGAGCTGCTGCGCATCGCCCCCGACCACCCGGCGTTCAGGATTGTCACCGGCAAGTAGCGCCTCTGGCCTTTGCGCTACCACGCGCTCGCCGGCCTGCTGCTGTTCGGCCCCGCCTTCTACTTCGCGCTGAGGCCGGACTGGGCTCTCTACTACGCGATCTACGCGGCGGCGGCGCTGTTCGTCACCGGCATCTGGGCGCTGTTCGAGCAGCAGCCGGCCTGGGTCTTCACCTTCCCCAACAACACCAACGACGCGATCTTCCACCTCGCCGGCGGCGCCCTCTTCGCCGCCGTCGCCCTCGTTCAGATCGGCCGCGACCGCGTCTAGAAGAAGGCGTGGCCCGAGGTGCCGGCGGCGCGCAGGGCGAGGAAGAGGATGACGCCGCAGCTGACGGTCATGATCCCCATCTCGCGGCGGACGATCTGGAGGGCGATCGATTCCTGGGTGTCGGCGTCGAGCGACTCGAAGTCGGTCTCGCCGAGCTCGCGCTGGGCGGCGCCGGTGCGGGCGCCCTCGGCCAGGAAGGAGACGACCAGGGGCAGGATCCCGTAGAGGTAGTGGAGGTCGTCGGGGGCCTCGTGGTTGGTGAAGACGAGCAGGCCGCCCAGCGCCACCTGCAGGAAGACCGAGGTCTGGGCCGCCCGCAGCAGGTACCAGAACGGGACCGAGGGACGGTCGCGGAACCAGGCGACGCCGCCGACCGCGAAGGCGGCGAGATTGAGTGCGATCACGGCGCAGCCGACGACGAGATGGACCTCAGGCATCGGGGTCCTCCCGGCGCCGATCGATGCCGCCCGTCGGCCGCCTTCCCCGCCCCGCCGCCAAACGCGCCGATATCCGCCCAAAGGGGTCGGGATTCGGCTTGCTGATGCGGAAAGCCACTATGTAGCAAGTTGTCACAATGTGGGTGTATAACAGCGCCCACGGGCGTTGAGCGACGGGCGAGGAGAGTCCGGCGCCGTTCGTCCCGCAATCCCCAGCCACCCAGTGCTCAAGACCTACCTCCCGATCCTCGTCTTCGCGGTCCTCGGCCTCACGGTGGGCGGGGCCTTCGCCATGCTCAACCACCTGATCGGCCCGAAGAAGCCGAAGGTGCCGACCGCCGCCAGCCGGCGCCAGGGCGAGCCGTATGAGTCCGGGATCCCGGTCGAAGCGATGAAGGGCTTCAAATTCGGCGTCAGCTTCTACCTGCTGGCGATGCTGTTCATCCTCTTCGACATCGAGGTGGTCTTCCTCTATCCCGTCGGGGTGATCCTGAAGAGCGCCGACAGCGTCTTCGTCCTCGGCGAGCTGATCACCTTCGTGGTCCTGCTGCTGGTCGCCTTCGTCTACGTCTGGCGCAAGGGGGCCCTGGATTGGAGGTAGAGCGCCGCACCCTGGCCGCGAAGCAGCGTTCCGCCCGCGACATGCTGCGCGGCGACCTCGAGGGCGAGGACCTCGAGCGCTACGTGGAAGAAAAAGTCGTCACCACGACCTTCGAGAAAATGCTCAACCTGGCGCGGTCGAACTCGATCTTCCCGCTGACCTTCGGCCTCGCCTGCTGCGCGATCGAGGCGCCGATCTCGATCGTCACCGCCCGCTACGACCTCGCCCGCTTCGGCGCCGAGGCCCTGCGCGCCTCGCCTCGCCAGGCGGACCTGATCATCCTCTCGGGCCGGGTCTCGATCAAGATGGCGCCGGTCGTCCGCCGCCTCTACGACCAGATGCTGGAGCCGAAGTGGGCGATCTCGATGGGCGCCTGCTCCTCCTCCGGCGGCATGTTCTCCAACTACGCCGTGGTCCAGGGCGCCGACAAGTTCATGCCGATCGACCTCCACATTCCCGGCTGCCCGCCGCGGCCGGAGGCGGTCATGTACGGCTTCACCAAGCTGCAGCGCAAGATCCAGGGCAATCCCGACCAGGGCTGGCGCCAGCGCTACAACGCGGCCGGCACGGAGGAGTGGGCCCGCGGCGGTCCCGCCAGCCAGCCGAGCCCGGCGGCGGCCGCCGCCTACGAGGAAGCGCGGGAGCTGAGCCGTGCCTGACGCCCCCGGACTGGAGCTGCTCCGGGGGGAAATCGAGCGCGACCGCCCCGGCGCCGTCCTCGCCACCTCCTTCGACCGCGACCAGGCGGCCCTGATCGTCGACTCCGAGCAGATCCTCGCCGTGCTCGCCTGGCTGCGCGACACCCCGGGCCAGCGCTACACGTTCCTGTCGAGCCTCCACGTCGCCGACTACCTGCCGGCCGAACCCCGCTTCGCCGTCCACTACGAGCTGCTCAACCGCGACCGCGTGGAGCGCATACGCGTGAAAGCGATGCTCGCGGATCCAGCCAGCCCCGCGAACTCAAGCGCCCCTGGAAATGGGCACGGCCCGGCCGACCTCGCTTCGAGCTCGGGAGCGCCGAGTCAGAGTCCGAGAACGGACACACCTGCCCGCCCGCAGGACCCTGACCCGGTGCTCCCCGCAATCGACTCGTGCGTGTCCTTGTTCCCCACCGCCGACTTCCAAGAGCGCGAAGCCTTCGACTTCTTCGGCATCGTCTTCCGCGGCCACCCGGACCTGACCCGGATTCTGCTGCCCGAGGACTACGTCGGCTGGCCGCAGCGACGCGATTTCCCGGTCGGCGGCGAGCCCGTCACCTTCACCTACAACGAGCGCAACTATGGCTGAGCTCACGGAGGACCGGACCAAAGAGGTGATGACGGTCAACATCGGCCCGCATCACCCCGCCACCCACGGCGTGCTGCGGCTGATCGTCGACCTCGAAGGCGAGATCGTGCGCGACCTCAAGCCGGTGATCGGCTACGTCCACACCGGGATCGAAAAGTCCTGCGAGGACAAGAGCTACTGGAAGGTCATCCCCTTCGTCGAGCGCATGGACTACGTCTCCTACTTCTTCCAGATGGAGGCCTACTGCGGCGCGGTCGAGCGCCTGATCGGGCTCGAGATCCCGCCCCGCGCCAAATACCTGCGGACGCTCTTCCTCGAGCTCAACCGGATCCACTCGCACCTGGTCTGGCTGGGGACGACGGCGCTCGACCTCGGCGCGATCTCGATGCTCTGGTACTGCTTCCGCGAGCGCGACAAGATCCTCGACCTGTTCGAGATGGCGACCGGGCAGCGCATGCACACGCGCTACTTCCAGGTCGGCGGCGTGATCGAGGACATCCCCGTCGGCTTCGAGCAGAAGTGCCGCAAGTTCGCCGAGGAAATGCCGGTCCGGGTCGGCCAGTACGAGGCGCTGCTGGACCGCAACGAGGTCTTCCTGCAGCGAACCAAGGGGGTCGGCATCGTCTCCCGCGAGCGGCTGCTGGAGCTGGGCGTGACCGGGCCGCTGCTGCGTGCCGCCGGCGAGCCCTGGGACCTGCGCAAAGCCTTCGACTACCTCGCCTACCCGGAGATGGACTTCAAGATCCCGGTCGGCACGGTCGGCGACAACTACGACCGCTACCGGGTGCGGGTGGCGGAGATGGTCGAGTCGGCGCGGATCGTCGCCCAGTGCCTCGACGCCCTCCCGGACGGCCCCTTCATCGCCGAGGACCGCAAGTACGTGCTGCCGCCCCGCTCGGAGCTCTCGACCTCGATGGAGTCGCTGATCCACCACTTCAAGCTCGTCACCGAGGGCTTCCGGGTCGCGCCCGGCGAGGCCTACTACGCGATCGAGTCCCCGCGCGGGGAGCTCGGCTGCTACGTCCTCGCCGACGGCTCGGCGAAGCCGGCCCGGGTCCACTTCCGCGACCCCTCCTTCGTCAACCTGCAGGCCTTCAAGGACATGGCGCTGGACAGCTACATCGCCGACATGATCTGCAGCCTCGGCATGCTCGACCCGATCCTCGGCGGGGTCGACCGGTGAGCCCCGTCGACGGCGCCGGCAGCGTCAACCCGAACCTCCCGGTCGACCAGGCGGTCAGCGAGGGGCGCGTCCCCGGCCGCCGCGAGGAAGGCATCCCGGAGCTGCACGAAGTCGACTGCCCGCCCGAGCTGCAGGAGCGGATCGAGGCGCTGATGGCCCGCTACCCGGACCGCAAATCGGCCTCGATCCCGGCGCTGTGGGCGGTGCAGGAGCGCTACGGCTGGTGCACCCCGGAGGGGATCCGCCAGGCCGCCGCGGTGATGCGCTTCACCCCCGCCTACCTGGAGTCGGTCGCCAGCTTCTACGACCTCCTGCACACGGAAGCGGTGGGGACCCACCGGATCGAGGTCTGCACCAACATCAGCTGCTGGATGCGCGGCGGCGACCAGCTGCTCGACGCCTTCGTGGCGGCCGCGGAGGGCGACGAGGACTTCTTCGTCACCGGCTTCGAGTGCCTCGGCGCCTGCGACATCGCGCCGATGGCGGCGATCGGCCAGCGCTACTACGGCCCGCTGGAGGCAGCCGAGGCGGCAACCGCGATCGAGCAATTGCGGTCCGGCGCCGAGGTGCTGCCGGAGAAGGACCTGGCCAAGCGCGGGCTGGCGGGGGACAGCTGATGGCGCACGAGCTGGAGACCCGCGTCCTGCTGGAGCACGCCGAGGACGCCAACCTGCGCACGCTCGACGGCTACAAGGGCTACGGCGGCTACGCCACGCTCGAGAAGGCCTACCGCGAGATGGAGCAGGACGAGGTCCTCAAGGAGCTCGAAGACTCGGGCCTGCGCGGCCGCGGCGGCGCCGGCTTCTCGATGGGCAAAAAGGCCTCCTTCCTGCCCCGCGGCGAGATGGCCAAGTACCTCTGCTGCAACGCCGACGAGTCCGAGCCCGGTGCCTTCAAGGACCGCGAGCTGATGCAGCGCAACCCGCACCAGCTGATCGAGGGGATCGCCATCGCCGCCCTCGCCGCCGACGCCGGCCACGCCTTCATCTTCATCCGCGGCGAGTACGACCTCCAGGCCGACATCCTCGATGCCGCGGTCGCCGAAGCGTACGAGGCCGGTTACCTGGGGACCAACATCCTCGGGTGTCATAGAGACCTGGAGCTGGTCGTCCATCGCGGCGCCGGCGCCTACATCTGCGGCGAGGAGACGGCCCTGCTCGACGCGCTCGAGGGCAAGCGCGGCAACCCGCGCCTGAAGCCGCCGTTCCCGGCGGTCCAGGGCCTCTACGGCGGGCCGACGCTGATCAACAACGTCGAGACGCTCTCCAACGTGCCGGGGATCGTCGCCAAGGGCGCCGAGTGGTTCAAGGGCTTCGGCACCGAGCAGTCGCCGGGGACCAAGGTGGTCTCGATCTCCGGCGGCGTGCGCCGTCCCGGCAACTACGAGGTCGAGCTGGGGATCTCCACCCGCGACCTGATCTTCGGCCTCGCCGGCGGCCCCGAGCCCGGCCGCGAGATCAAGGCCTTCTACCCGGGCGGCTCCTCCTCACCGGTCCTGACCCCGGCCGAGCTCGACCTCCCCTACAGCTTCGAGGCGATGGCGGAAGCGGGCTCGATGCTCGGCTCCGGCTCGATCATCGTCGCCGACGACCGCGTCTCGATCCCGCACATGGCGCTGCGCACGGCGCGCTTCTACCACCACGAGTCCTGCGGCAAGTGCGCTCCCTGCCGCGAGGGCACGAACTGGACGGTGAAGATGCTGGAGCGGGTGGTGCGCGGCGAGGCGACGCCGATGGACCTCGACATCATCAGCTCGGTCCAGGAGAACATCATGGGCCACTGCCTCTGCGTGCTCGGCGACTCGATGGCGATGCCGGTCAGCGCCATGGTCCGCAAGTTCCGCCCCGAGTTCGAGGAAGTGATCGAAACGGCCGGGCTCGACCCGCACGTCGTCGTCGACGCGCCGGCGGAGACCCTCGGGGCCTCGGTATGAGCGGACGCGAGGTGACGCTGACGATCGACGGCCGCGAGGTGACCGCGACCGAGGGCGAGATGCTCCACGACGCCGCCCGCAAGGGCGACGTCGAGATCCCGGTCTTCTGTTACGAACCGAAACTGGGAGAGCCGGTCGGCGCCTGCCGCATGTGCCTGGTCGAGATCGAGGGGATCCCGAAACTGCAGACCTCCTGCTCGACCCCGGTGCGCGAGGGGATGGTCGTCCACACCCGCACCGAGCAGGTCAAGCACGCCCAGAGCGCGGTGGTCGAGTTCCTGCTCGTCAACCACCCGCTCGACTGCCCCGTCTGCGACAAAGGCGGCGAGTGCCCGCTGCAGGACATCACCCAGGGCTGGGGCCCGGGCAAGAGCCGGGTGATCGACGAAAAGCGCCACTTCCAGAAGCCGATCGAACTCTCGCCGCTGGTGGCGATCGACCGCGAGCGCTGCATCCTCTGCTACCGCTGCGTGCGCTTCAGCCAGGAGGTTGCCGAGGACGAACAGCTGCAGCTGCTGGAGCGCGGCGACCGCAGCTTCGTCGGCACCTTCGACGACCGCCCCTACGTCGCCCCCTTCCACGGCAACATCACCGACATCTGCCCGGTCGGGGCGCTGACCAACTACACCTACCGCTTCCGCGCCCGGCCCTGGGACATCGAGCAGGCCGGCTCGGTCTGCACGCTCTGCCCGAGCCAGTGCAACGTCAGCTTCACGATCCGCGACGAGCGGGTGAAACGGGTGATCACCCGCGACAACCACGAGGTCGACGACGGCTGGCTTTGCGACCGCGGCCGCTACGGCTTCGAGATGTTCGCCGCCGCCGAGCGGGTCGACGGGCCACGGCGCAAAGGCGGCACCGCGGCCGGCTGGCAGGAGGCGATCGCGGCCGCGGCCGCGGGGCTGGGGGGGACCGGTGGCGCCACCGCGGCGATCGTCGGCGACGCCTCCAACGAGGAGGGCTACCTGCTGCAGCGACTGCTGCGCGAGGCGCTCGGCTCGCCCCACCTCGACTCGCGCCCCTCGCGCGGGGCGCGGCGGGAGCAGATCGTGGCGCTGGCGCAGCCGGCACTCTCGGCGAAGGTGAGCGAGATCGACGATGCCGACGCGATCCTCGTCCTCGGCACCGACCCGCTGCACAGCTCGCCGATCCTCGACCTCCGCATCCGCAAGGCGATCCGCCGCAACGGCGCCCGGCTCGCCGTCGCCACCGAGCGCCCGACCGCGCTCGACGGCGGCGCCGAGGCGATCGCCCGCTACGCCCCCGGCGAGGGCGCCCACTTCCTCGCCGAGCTGGCGCAGGCGGTCGGCGGCGCCGAGAACGTCGCCACGCCGCTGGCCGAGACCCTGCGCGAGGCCGGCAAGGTCGTCGTCGTCTGGGGCGAGCGCGTGCTCCGCGACGGCAACGGCGCCGCCGCCCTGCTCGACCTCGCCGCCGCCCTCGGCATGACCGCGACCGAGGGCGCCGGCCTGCTTGAAATCCCCGACACGACCAACGCCCGCGGCCTCCGCGAGGCCGGCGTCCTCCCCGATGCGGGGCCGGGGCTGAGCGAGGCGAAGAGTGCATTGAGCACCGTATCCGGGCCAAATGCACCTCTCGTCGGCAAGCCGACCGAGGAGATCCGCGCCGCGCTCGAGTCAGGAGAGCTGAAGGGGCTGATCCTCTTCGGCGTCGACCCGATCCGCGACTTCCCCGACACCAAGGCCTGGGAGGCAGCGATCACCGCCGCCGACTTCGTCGTCTCCTTCTCGATGCACGAGACCGCGACCAGCGCCAAGGCCGACGTGCTGTTCCCACTCGAGACGCACGCGGAGAAAGACGGCACCGTGACGCACCCGGACGGTCGCCTCCAACGCGTCCGCCCCAGCGCCTCGCGCCCCGGCGACATCCGCCCGGGCGTCCACGTCCTCGCCGACCTCTGCGCTGCGCTCGGTCACGAGACCAGCATCGACTCCCAACCCTCGGCCTTCGCAGCGCTCCGCGACGCAGTCCCCTTCTATGCCGACATCGACGAGTCCGCTATCGGCGGCCGCGGCATCCGCTGGCAGGACACTCCAGCAGCCGCGAGCGTCCCGAGGGCGAGCGCCGGTGCACCCTCCTCACTCGGTACCTCGTCGAAGGAGGGTGAGGTGGCTGGCGCCTCGGGCGAGCTCCCCTCCTCCTCCGCAAAACGTTCGGAGGGTGCACCGGCGCTCGCCCTCGGGACCTACCGCGATCTCTGGGCCGGCCCCATCACCGAGCTCAATCCTCCGCTGAAGTTCCTGACGCCGCAGCAGCGGCTGGAGCTGTCGCCGGCTGATGCCCAGAAGCTGGACCTGCGGACCGGAGACAAGGTTCGCGTTGGCCAAAACGGAACGAGCGTCGAGGCTGAGGTCCAGATCAAGGAGCGCGTGAGTGAGGGAGTGTGCTTCCTTGCCGAGGGCGTCTCGATCGGCAACGCCAACGCGCTGCTCAACGGCGGTCCGGTCAAGGTCGAGATCGAGAAGCTGGCGCCGGTCGCCGCGAAGGCGCCAAGCGGAGCGGGCGAGTGATCCTCCCTCTGGCCGAGACCGGGTTCGCGGAAGCGACCTGGATCATGATCGTCAAGTCGCTGGTGATCTTCCTCGTGATCTTCAGCATCCTGCCGATCCTGACCGTGGTCGAGCGCAAACTGATCGGCCGCTTCCAGCACCGCTACGGCCCCAACCGGGTCGGCCCCTTCGGCCTCCTGCAGCCGCTTGCCGACGTCGGCAAGCTGATCTCCAAGGAGTCGTTCCGCCCCGCCAACGCGATCTCCACCCTGTTCATCCTCGGGCCGCTGCTGCCGGTCCTCTCCGGCGTCCTCGCCCTGGCGATCATCCCCTGGGGCGACGTACAGGACGGGGTCGGCCTCTACGGCATCGACGTCCCGATCGGCCTCCTCTACTTCTTCGCCGTCGGCTCGATCGCCTTCTACGGGCTGCTGCTCGGCGGTTGGGCCTCGGGCTCGAAATACAGCCTGCTCGGCGCCATGCGCTCGGCCGCGCAGCTGATCTCCTACGAGGTCTCGATGGGCCTGGCCCTGCTCGGCGTGATCATGATGAGCGGCTCGCTCTCGCTGGTCGACATCGTCCACGCCCAGGGCGAGGTCTGGTTCATCGTCCCCCAGATCGTCGGCTTCCTGATCTTCATGTTGGCCGGCTTCGCCGAGACCAATCGCACCCCGTTCGACATGCCCGAGGCCGACGCCGAGCTGGTCCAGGGCTTCATGACCGAGTACGGCGGCATGCGCTTCGGCTCCTTCCTGCTGGTCGAATACATGGAGATCCTGGTCGTCTCCGGGATCTCCGCCGCGGTCTTCCTCGGCGGCTGGATGGGCCCCGGCCCGGGCTGGCTGGACCCGATCTGGATGCTGGCGAAGATGCTCGGCCTCGTCTTCGTCTTCATCTGGGTGCGGGCGACGCTGCCGCGGCTGCGATATGACCAGCTGATGAGCCTCGGCTGGAAAGTGCTGCTGCCGCTGGCGACCCTCAACGTCCTCGTCACCGCGATCCTGGTGGTGGTGACGTGAGCGGCGCCGAGAACGGCAACGGCTTCGACCCCAAGAGCGCCTCCTACCTCGACTCGATCGAGGTGGTCGCGGTCCAGCGCGGCCCCGAGCCGGGCGGCGTCGGCGGCGCCTACCGCGCCTTCGGCGAGACCCTGCGCGGGCTGAAGACGACGATGGCGCGGCTGATCGAGGGGCCGCTGACGATCGAGTACCCGGAGGAGAAGACGCCGGTCTACCCGCGCTTCCGCGGCCGCCACAAACTGCACAAGTTCGAGGACACCGGCCTCGAGAAATGCGTCGGCTGCTCGCTCTGCGCCGCCGCCTGCCCGGCCGACTGCATCCGCGTCGTCGCCGCCGAGAACATCCCCGGCGACCGCGTCTCCGCCGGCGAGCGCTACGCCGCCGTCTACGAGATCAACCTCAGCCGCTGCATCTTCTGCGGCTACTGCGAGATCGCCTGCCCCTTCGACGCGATCACGATGGGCCACGACTACGAGATGGCCGACTACGACCGGCACAACCTCATCTTCACCAAGGAGATGCTGCTGGCCGAGCCGATCGAGCGCACCCCGCTGAAAAGCGAGGGGGAATAGATGGAAGCGGTGCTGTTCTTCCTCGCCGCGATCGGCGCGCTCGGCGGTGCCGTCGGCGTCGTCGCCATGCGCAACCCGTTCTTCAGCGTGCTGGCGCTGATCGTCCACCTGTTCTCGCTGGCGGTGCTGTTCCTGCTGCTGACCTCGGCCTTCGTCGCCGCCGCCCAGGTGGTCGTCTACGCCGGCGCGGTGATGGTCCTCTACGTCTTCGTCGTCGCCTACGTCGGCGGCGGCGGCGAGTCGGCCTGGGAGCCGATCCCGGGCCAGCGCCTGCTGGCGCCGCTGCTGGGGATCGCGCTCTTCATCGAGCTCTCGGTCGCCGTCCTCTCCTCCGCCCTGCTCGCCCTCGGCACCCACGGCCCCGACGTCGAGCCCGGCTTCGGCGACCCCGCCGCGATCGGCCGCCTCCTGCTGGAGAAGTTCCTGATCCCCTTCGAGGCCTCCTCGATCCTGCTGCTGCTGGCCGCCGTCGGCGCGATCGTCCTCGCCGGTCGCAAACGGGAGACGGCATGAACATCGAGTGGTTCATCGTCCTCTCCGCCCTGCTGTTCACCACGGGGGCGGTAGGCATCCTCGTCAGGCGCAGTCCGATGGTGATCCTGCTCTGCCTCGAGCTGATGCTCAACGCCGGCAACCTGGCGCTGGTCGCCTTCAGCCGCATGGTCGGCAATCAACAGGGGCAGGTGTTCGCGATCGTGGTGATGGTGATCGCCGCCTGTGAGGTCGTCGTCGGCCTCGGCCTGATCGTCGCCCTCTTCCGCCGCAAGCTGCCGCTCGACGTCGACGACCTGCGGGAGCTGCGCGGATGAGCGCCACCGCCTGGGCCTGGCTGGTCCTCCTCTTCCCGCTGCTCGGCTCGATCGTCATCGGGCTCGGGTTCAAGGTGCTGCCGGCGAAGGTCGCCGGGATCGTCGGCACCCTCTCGATCGGCCTCGCCTTCGCCTGCGGGGTCGGCGCCCTGCTCAGCCTGCTCGGCGACCACCCCGAGGCGCGCCACCACGCCTCCTCGCTCTGGGACTACGCCAGCGTCGCCGGCCTCGACATCAAGCTCGGGATCTTCGTCGACCCGCTCTCGGTCTTCATGGTCCTCGTCGTCACCGGCGTCTCGACCCTGATCCACCTCTACTCCTACGGCTACATGCAGTCGGACGAGGGCTACCACCGCTTCTTCGCCTACCTCAACTTCTTCGTCTTCTCGATGCTGCTGCTGGTCCTCGCCGGCAACTTCGTGCTGCTGATCGTCGGCTGGGCCTTCGTCGGCTTCGCCTCCTACGCGCTGATCAGCTTCTGGTACCGGCGCACGACCGCGACCCGGGCGGGGATGAAGGCCTTCGTGATCAACGTCGTCGGCGACATCGGCCTCACCCTCGCCGCCTTCCTGATCTTCCGCGAACTGGGGACCTTCGACTTCGGCCCCGCCTTCGAGAAAGCGCCCGAGGTCTTCCAGACCAACGAGTGGTCGATCACCGCGATCTGCCTGCTGCTCCTGGTCGGCGCCTTCGCCAAGTCGGCGCAGCTGCCCTTCCACACCTGGCTGCCGGACGCGATGGAGGGCCCGACCCCGGTCTCCTCGCTGATCCACGCGGCGACCATGGTCACCGCCGGCGTCTACCTGATCGCCCGCACCCACGTGCTCTTCGAACTCGCCCCGACCGCCGCCGACATCGCCGCCTTCGTCGGCCTCGCCACTCTGCTGATCGCCGGCACGATCGCCCTGGTGATGACCGACCTGAAGCGCTCGATCGCCTACTCGACGATGAGCCAGATCGGCTACATGGTCGTCGGCGTCTCGATCGGCGCCTACAGCGCCGGCATGTTCCACCTGATGACCCACGCCTTCTTCAAGGCGCTGCTGTTCATGGCCGCCGGCTCGATCATCGCCGCGATGGCGAACGAGCAGAACCTCGACAGGATGTCCGGCTTTGGCAAGGCGATGCGCTTCACCTCGATCGCCATGGTCTGCGGCGGCCTCGCCCTCGCCGCCTTCCCCGGCACCTCGGGCTTCTTCTCCAAGGACGAGATCCTCGCCTACGCCGACGCCCGCGGGGGGATGTACGTGATCTTCACCGTGTTCGGCTATCTCGGCGCCTTCCTCACCGCCGTCTACACCTTCCGGCTGATCTTCCGCGTCCTTCCCGGCCGGCCCTGCCCCGAGGCGCAGGAGCTGATCGACAGCGGCCACGTCCACCACGCCAAGCCGTTCAACCCGGGGACCGGGGAAGAGGAGGACACCGACGTCGGCTTCCCCGGCTCCGAGCACCACATCGCCGAGCAGTCGAAGCCGATGGCGATCGCCATGGGCGTGCTCTCCTTCCTCGCCCTGTTCGGCGGCCTGATCCAGGTCCCCGGCCTCGACGACGCCGTGACCAAGTTCCTTGAGCCGGTCTTCGCGGGCTCGCCGCTGGCGGCGATCGAGCCCTCGACCCTGGCCGACTGGGAGGGCCTCGGGGTCGGCGCCGCGATCTCGGTCGTCGGCATCGCCGTCGCCTGGTGGTTCTACATCGCCCATCCGACCGCGCCGGCGATCCTGCAGCGGCGCCTGAAGCCGCTGCACACCCTGTTCTCCAACAAGTGGTACTTCGACGAGGCGATCGACCTGCTGATCGTGCGCCCCGCGCTGGCGATCGGCCGCTTCGCCAACCGCGTCTTCGAGCGCTTCGTCGTCGACGGCCTCGTCAGCGGCACCGAGGAGACGGTGCGCGGCGCCGGCGGCGTCGTCCGCGCCGTCCAGAACGGCTTCGTCCGCAGCTACGCGCTGCTCCTGATTGCCGGCTTCGCCGGGCTCGCCCTCTACTTCCTGCTGAGCAGCTCATGATCAACGCCCTGCTCTGGACCCCGCTGGCCTTCGGCGTCGTCGGCCTCTTCCTGCCGAAGCGGATCGCCGGCTGGTGGGCGGTGCTCGGGACCGTGGTCACGCTGGGGATCGCGATCGGCATGGTCGTCGGCTTCGACTCCGGCAGCTCCGGCCTGCAGTACAGCGTCGACACCGCCTGGATCTCCGGCCTCGGCGTCGACTACAGCCTCGGCATCGACGGGCTCAACCTCTTCCTGATCCTGCTGACGGCGCTGCTCTGGGTCGGCGGCACCGCCTTCGCCGCCTTCCGCGCCCAGGACCGCCCGCACCTCTTCTTCTTCCTGATGCTGGTCGCCGAGACGGCGACGCTGGGCGCCTTCCTCGCTCAGGACCTGCTGCTCTTCGTCCTCTTCTTCGACTTCATGCTGGTCCCGTTCTACTTCCTCTTCGGCTCCTGGGGCAGCGACCGCAAGGACGGCCCGACGGCCGCGGCGGCGACCCTGAAGATGATGATCTTCACCCTGATCGGCTCGCTGCTGATGCTGGTCGCGGCGATCGCGGCGGCGATCATCTCCGCCGACGGCGGTCACCTCACCTTCTCGATCGCGGCGCTGCGGCAGCAGGGCCTGGACGTCGACAGCCAGCGCTGGATCTTCTGGTTCTTCGCCGCCGCCTTCCTGGTCAAGATGCCGGCCTTCCTCCTGCACGGCTGGATGCCGGACGCCTACCGGGCGGCGCCGCTGCCGGTCCTGGTGGTCTTCTCCGGAGTCCTGGCCAAGGTCGGCGCCTACGGCTTCCTGCGGGTCGTGCTGCCGCTCTTCCCCGACGCCGTGGTCGAGTTCCAGGAGCTGATCCTGGTCGTCGCCCTGGCCTCGATCCTCTACGGCTCGGTGATGGCCTTCACCCAGACCAACGTGCGGCTGATCGCCGGCTACTCCTCGGTCGCCCAGCTCGGCTTCATCACCGCCGGGATCTTCGCCCTGCGCGCCGACGGGGCCGACGGGGCGATCCTGCAGATGGTCAACCACGGTCTCGTGGTGGCGCCGCTGTTCGTCATCGTCGCCATCCTGGTCGAGCGCACCGGCAGCGAGGACATCCGCGAGATGGGCGGGATGGCGCTGCGCGCCCCGGTCCTGGCGGTGCTGTTCCTGGTCGTCGCCCTGGCCACCCTGGCGATGCCGGGGTCGGCCAACTTCATCGGCGAGTTCTACATCCTCAACGGGCTCTTCCAGGCGAAGATCGTCTTCGCCTTCATCGCCATCAGCGGCGTCGCCATGTCGGCCTACTACGCGCTGCGCCTCTACCAGCACGCGATGCACAACCGTAAGCCGGACGGGATCGCCTCACGCGAGATCGGCCTGCGCGACGGGCTGGTGCTGGCGCCGCTGGTCCTCTGCATCCTCGGCCTCGCCCTCTACCCGCAGCTGATCCTCCACCGCACCGCCCCGACCGTGCAGCAGACGGTGGCGAGCGTGACCGGCGGGCCGGCGCCGGAAGCGCAGCTGGCGGCGCGTGCCAACACCGACAAGGCCCACCCGGGCGTCAACCAGATCAGCGTCTCCCTGCCATGAACTTCAACGAGCCCGTCATCGACTACGCCGGCATCGCGCCGATCATCGCCCTCACCGTCGGCCTCTGCGTGGTCCTGCTCTCGGCGGTCTCCAGGCCGCTGCGGCGCAGCGCGCCGGCGCTGACCCTGTTCACGCTGGCGGCCGCCGCCGGGCTGCTGATCTCGCAATGGGGTGAGAGCCTGGACCTGGTCACCGGGGCGCTGCGGCTCGACGACCTGGCGATCTCGATCTCCCTGATCGCCATCCTCACCGCCGCCGCCTGCGTGCTGCTCTCGACCCGCGAGCGGGCGGTCGAGGAAGCCGGCTCCGGCGAGTACCACGCGCTGCTGCTGGGCTCGGTGCTGGGGATGGTGCTGCTGGCCCAGGCGCAGAACCTGGTCACCTTCTTCGTCGCCATCGAGACCCTCTCGATCCCGCTCTACATCCTCTGCGCCACCAACCTGCGCCGCGAGGGCTCGCTCGAGTCGGGGCTGAAGTACCTGATCGTCGGCTCGCTCGGCTCGGCCACCCTGCTCTACGGGATGGCCTTCCTCTACGGCGGCACCGGCTCGACCGGATTCGAGGGGATCGCGGTCGGAATCGCCCACAACGGCGTCCTCGGCGACCCGCTGATCCTGATCGGGATCGCGATGTGCGCGGTCGGGCTCGCCTTCAAGACCTCGATCGCCCCCTTCCACCAGTGGACGCCCGACGTCTACGAGGGGGCGCCGACGCCGATCACCTCGTTCATGGCGGTCGCCACCAAGGCCGCCGCCTTCGCCGTCTTCATCCGCTTCTTCGACGTCGCCCTCGGCCCCCAGCTGGAGGAGTGGCAGCCGGCCCTCGCCGTGCTCGCCGCGGTCTCGATCGTGGTCGGCAACGTCGGCGCCCTCGGCCAGGACTCGCTGAAGCGGCTGCTCGGCTACTCCGGCATCGCCCAGGCCGGCTACATGCTGGGCGGCATCGTCGTCGCCTCCGAGGCCGGGGTCAGCTCGCTGGTCTTCTACCTCGCCGGCTACGCCTTCATGAACCTCGCCGCCTTCAGCGTGATCGTCGCCCGCGAGCGCGAAACCCCGTTCGGCGACTCGATCCGCGCGGTCCGCGGCCTCGGCGCCGAGCGGCCGCTGCTGGCCTGGCCGCTGACGATCTCGATGTTGGGCCTGGCCGGGCTGCCGGCGACGGTCGGCTTCATCGGCAAGCTCTACCTGATCGAGGCCCTGGTCGAAGGCGACTACACCTGGCTGGCGGTCTTCATCGCCATCGGCACGATGATCTCGCTCGGCTACTACCTGAAGGTGGTGGCGGCGATGTGGATGCGCCCGGAGGGCGGGCTGGTCGCCGGCGCCCCGGCGATCGCCGGGGCCGCGCCCGAGGCCGACCCGGTCGACCCCGAGGCCGGCCGCCGCTGGTACCTGGTGGCGCCGGCGCTGCTGGCCGCCGCCGGCACCGTCTTCTTCGGCGTGATCCCGCAGCCGCTGGTCGACTTCGCCTCGCAGGCCGGCGCCTCCCTGTTCGGCTAGGCGCCGTCAGACTGCCCGGCGATGGGCGTCCTCCTCACCACCCTGGCGATCGTCGCCTCCGTCGGCGTCGGCGTCTGGTCGGAGCGGCGCTGGCCGCAGGGAGCCGCCAACGCCGCCCGCAAGGCGCTGCTGATCCTGCTCTACGCGCTGCTGCCGCCGGTCATCTTCTTCAACCTGGCGCGGGCGGAAATCGACCTCTCGCACGCGGTCGGGCTCGGCCTTGCGCTGCTCGCCGTCACCCTCACCGGCATCTTCACCTGGTGGTTCGCCAGCCGGGTGATGCGGCTCTCGCGGCCGCAGACCGGCGCCGTCGTCTGCGCCGTGCTCAGCGTCAACACCGGCTATCTCGGCTACCCGCTGACGGTGGCGCTGCTGGGGCGCGAGGAGCTCTCGACCGCGGTCCTCTACGACGTCCTCGTCACCGGCCCGTCGCTGCTGCTCGGCGCCTTCGCGGTGGGCGCCGCCTTCGGGACCAAAGCCGGCGACACCCCGCGCGACCGGGTGCGCGCCTTCTTCACCCGCAACCCGCCGCTCTACGCGGCGATCGCCGGGCTGCTGGCCCCGGAGGCGCTGGCGCCGCAGGTCCTGGTCGACGCCTCGCAGGCGCTGATCGTGGCGATCCTGCCGATCGGCTTCTTCGCCGTCGGCGCCACCCTCGCCGAGGGGGCCGAACACGGCGAGCTGCCGCTGCCGCCGCCGCTGACCCGGCCGGTCCTGCTCACCCTCTTCTCGCGCCTGGTGATGGTGCCGGCGCTGCTGATGCTGCTGGCGGCGCCGCTGATCGACCTCCCCGCCGCCTACCGGCTGATGTCGGCGATGCCGACCGGCCTCAACGCGATGGTCGTCTCCCACGCCTACGGCCTCGACAACCAGACCGTCGCCGAGGCGGTCACCTGGTCGACCGCGATCGTCGTCGCCGCGGCCCTGGTCTCGCTGCTGTTCTAGGCCGCCGGGTCCGGACCCGGCTAGCGGGCCTGGGCCGCGAGCCCCATCCGCAGCGCTCCCGCCGCCTCCAGCATCGCCGCCCGCGAGGTGCGGCTGACCGCGGTCATGTTGGCGAAGCCGTGGATCAGGTGCGGCTGGCGGCGCAGGGCGACCTGGACGCCGGCTTCGCGCATCCGCCGTCCGTAGGCCTCGCCCTCGTCGCGCAGCGGGTCGAAGCCGGCGGTGACGAGGTAGGCGGGGGGGAGGCCGGTCAGGTCCGGCGCCAGCAGGATCGAGACGCGCGGGTCGGTGGCGTCGGTGCCGGGCGGCAGGTAATGGGCCTCGAAGGTGTCCATGTCGTCCTTGGTCAACATGAAGCCCTCGCAGAAGAGCTGGCGTGAGGGCAGGTCGCCGGCCGAGTCGGTCGGCGGGTAGATCAGCAGCTGCATCGCCAGCGCGGCGCCGCCGTCGGCCCGGGCGAGCAGGCTGACCACGGCGGCGAGGTTGCCGCCGGCGCTGTCGCCGCCGACCCCGATCCGGGCCGGGTCGATGCCGAGCTCGGCCGCGTTGGCGACGGCCCAGGCGAAGCTCGCCCAGGCGTCCTCGACCGGGGCGGGGAAGGGGTGCTCCGGCGCCAGCCGGTAGTCGACGGCCAGCACCGCGACGTCGGCCGCGGCGGCGAGGAAGCGGCAGACGTCGTCGTGGGTGTCGAGGTCGCCGATCACCCAGCCGCCGCCGTGGAAGTAGAGGAGCAGCGGTGGCGCCTCGCCCGCCGGCAGGCCCTTGGGGACGTAGAAGCGGGCCGGGATCGTGCCGCCCTGGCCGGGGATCTGCCGCGCCTCGACCCGGGCCATGGCGATCGGCGGCTGGGCGGCGGTCGCGGCCGAGCCGCGCCGGCTCTGCTCGCGCGCGCCCTCCGGCGGCAGGCCGCCGGTGAAGGAGGTGTCGCCGGCCAGCTCGGCCAGCTTGATCAGCGCGTGGATGTCGCTGGCCAGGGTCTGGCCGTCGATCGTCGGCGGCCGCCCGAACAGCCGCCGCTGCACCCGCGGCGACAGTCCCATCACCCGCTTCAGCATTGCGTGCTCGGCACGCGGGGAAAGGCGGGGAAGGTCGGCCATCGGCGCGCCCAGGCTATGCCACCCGGCAGCCGCGGGGCGCCTTGGTCGCTCTATATGCGACTTTGGCGCCCAGGTGGGGCGGAGGGATGTCACACCCCGGCGCCGCGACGGCGGGGTACGGTGGCGTCAGCGCAATGGAGGCGACGGTGAAAGCGGCGGCACCGGCGGCGAGGCCCGCGATCAAGGGCCTGCCCCCGGGCCCGCGGATGCCGCGGGCGCTGCAGACGGCGATCTGGTCGCGCCAGGCGCAGTGGATGCTGGAGCAGAGCCGCGCCCGCTTCGGCGACATGTTCACGCTCAAGATCGCCCACGAAGACACCTGGGTGATGCTCTCGGACCCGGAGCTGGTCAAGCAGGTCTTCACCGGCGACCCGAAGGTCTTCCACGCCGGCGAGGGCAACCAGATCCTCAAGCCGATCCTCGGCGAGAACTCGGTCCTGGTGCTCGACGAGAAGCCGCACATCAGCCAGCGCCGGCTGCTGCTGCCGCCCTTCCACGGCGAGCGCATGCAGGGCTACGGCGAGAAGATGACCGAGATCGCCGCCCGCGAGATCGAGAGCTGGCCCACCGGCACCCCCTACAAGCTGCGGCCGCGGATGCAGGCGATCACGCTGGAGATCATCCTCGAGACCGTCTTCGGCGTCCACGACCGCGAGCGCCTGGACCCGCTGCGGGCGGCGCTGCGCGACTTCCTCGACCTCACCACCGACCCGCGCCTGCTGCTGCCGGTGATCCTGATCGGCCCCGAGCGGATCCGCGGCGTCCCCGCCTTCCGTCGCCGCGTCGACCGGGTCGACGAGCTGATCCACCGCGAGATCGCCGAGCGCCGCGCCGCCGAGGACCTGGCCGAGCGCGACGACATCCTCTCGATGCTGGTCGCCGCCCGGCACGAGGACGGCAGCCCGATGAGCGAGGCCGAGATCCGCGACGAGCTCCTGACCCTGCTGGTCGCCGGCCACGAGACCACCGCCACCGCCCTCTCCTGGGCGATGGAGCGGCTGACCCGCCACCCGGAGAAGCTCGAGCGCCTGCGGGCCGAGGTCCTGGCCGGGGGCGAGGAGCCCTACCTGACGGCGACGATCCAGGAGACCCTGCGCCTGCGCCCGGTGATCGTGCTGGTGATCCGCAAGCTGACCGAGCCGGTCGAGCTCGGCGGCTACGAGCTGCCCGCCGGGGTTGCCGCCACGCCCAGCATCCACCTGATCCACCGCCATCCGGATATCTACCCCGAACCGGACCGCTTCCTGCCCGAGCGCTTCCTCGACAACCCGCCCGGCACCTACACCTGGATCCCCTTCGGCGGCGGCGTCCGCCGCTGCCTCGGCGCCGCCTTCGCCCAGTTCGAGATGGCCGTCGTCTTGCGCGAGCTGGTCCGCCGCCACCAGGTCCGCCCGGCCAACCCCAAGTCCGAGCGCCCCTTCCGCCGCGCCATCACCGAGACCCCGCGCCACGACGCCGAGGTCGTGCTCGGCTAGCCGTTCGGGTCGGCGGACCCGGGTCGTAGACCCGCGGCCGGCCGAGCCGCAGCGGCACCGGCGGCTCCCCGCCGGCGTTGACCGACAGGCGCACCGGCGCGGTCCCCTTGACGCGGATCCCGCCCGGCCAGATCGTCCGCGGCTTGTCGCCGCAGAGCTGGAACTCGGTTTCGTCGGAGCCACGCGTGTTGCGGAAGGCGAAGGAGGGCTTGCCGTCGCGGTCGCGCAGGTTGCCGTAGTAGAGGAAGACCCGCCCGCGCAGGTCCGGCGGCACGCTGACCGTCACCGTCTCCGGCTCACGTCCTTCGACCAGCAGCGGCATCTTCGTCACCATTCCGTTCCGCGTCGGCGACATCCGGCCCAGCGGATTCCGCCTCACCCCGACCGCCCCAGCGACCGTCGATTCGCTCCGCCAGTCAGCCGACCCGTGCCCGATGATCGCCTTGTCACAGGGCGCGACGTTGGCTTGGCTCGGCGAACCCGACCCAAGCGCCAATACCGCCAGCGCAGCCGCGACAACTTGCATGCGCTCAGGGTAGCTAGAGGGAGTGCGTGGCTTCCCGGCTGGGGAGGAGTCGGAGAATCAGGAGAACCGCGGTCGCCACCACGTAGGCGGTGGCGAGGATCGCGTAGACCCGCGTGCCGAGGTCGACGCCGTGGTCGACGAAGGCAAGGATCACCAGGGCGATTAAGAGCGCCAGCGAGCCGACGGCGACGATCCGCACCAGCCGCGTGCCGCCGTCCTCACCGGGCCGCACCGTCGCCAGCAGCACGCAGATGGCCGAGGTGGAGACGGCGAGCAGATCGGTGACTGCCCCGACCGTCCCGGCGGTCCCGTCGAAGGCAAATACGAATAAGGAGGGGCCGTCGCTCCAGGTGAGGACGACGGTTGCACCAAAGGCGAGCAAGGAGAGCGTCGCGGTCACGGCTCCGAACGGGGCAAAGCGCGGCTGCCAATGGGCGAGCGCAATCCCCGCCGACCCGAAGGCCGTGAACAGCAGCAGCGCCAGCGCGGTGCCGGCCATCTGCGAGGCCTGGCTGTCGATGTCCGACCCGGTCAGCCCGATCAAGACGAAGAGCAACCCCGCAATCCCCCCACCCACGATCACCGCATCGCGAAGATCCCAGTCCCTGCCTCCGACGCCCATCGGCTACCTCCGCCGTGTCCTACGCGCTCAGCCGCAGCCGGTGTTGTTGCCGCAGGAGCTGCAGGTGTAGCAACTGCCCGTGCGCTGCATCATCCCGCCGCACTGCTCGCAGGCCGGGCCGAGGTCGAGGCCGTGCATCTTCGCCGGGCGCACCGGGGGGGTGTCGGTGAGGGCCGCGGCCGCGGGGACCGAGTGGCCGCCGTTGCCGCCCGCGTGACCGTTGCCGCCGTTGACGGGGCCGGCCGTGTCGGTGGCGATCCCGAGGCCCAGCTGCGAGGTCTCCGCGTCCTTCTTGTTGCGGACCTCCTGGGTCATGATCCCCAGTTCCTCCAGCGTCTCGGTGTCCTCGACGAAGCGGCTGGCGACCCAGCGCATGATGTAGTCCGGCAGCGATTTGGCGAAGGGGATCTCCGGGTTGCCGGTGATGCCCTCCGGCTCGAAGCGCATGTAGCTGAACTTGCGCACGAAGTCTTCGAGCGGCACGCCGTACTGGAGGCCGAGCGAGATCGCCGTGGCGAAGGCGTTCATCAGCCCCCGCATCGTCGAGCCCTCCTTGCCGATGTCGGTGAGGAAGATCTCCCCGACCGAGCCGTCCTCGTACTTGCCGGCGGTGATGTAGCCCTCGTGGCCGGCGATCGAGAACTTGTGGGTGATCGATTCGCGCTCGCGCGGCATCTTCTTGCGGACCGGCTCGGCCATCGCCACCTCGGTCTCGGCGCCCTTTTCGTCCTGGGCGTCGGTGCGCAGCGCCTGCGCCGTCTTCGAGCCGTCGCGGTAGATGGCGAGGGCCTTGAGGCCGCCCTTCCAGCCGCGCGTGTAGGCGTCGGCGATGTCCGCCACCGTCGCCGTCTGCGGCAGGTTGACCGTCTTCGAGATCGCCCCGGAGATGAACGGCTGCGTCGCCGACATCATGTCGATGTGGCCGGTGTGCGAGATCGCCCGCTCGCCGACCGCGACGTCGAAGACCGGCAGGTGCTCGTCCTTGAGGCCTGGGGCGCCGAGGATCGTGTTCTTCTCGGTGATGTAGGCGGCGATCTGGTCGATCTCCGCCTCCGAGTAGCCGAGCGTCTGCAGCGCCAGCGGCACCGAGCGGTTGGCGATCGTCATCTGGCCGCCGCCGACCAGCTCCTTGAACTTGACCAGCGAGAAGTCGGGCTCGATCCCGGTCGTGTCGCAGTCCATCAGGAAGCTGATCGTCCCGGTCGGGGCCAGCACCGTCGCCTGCGCGTTGCGGTAGCCGTGCTCGTCGCCGAGCTCGACCGCCTCGTCCCAGGCCCGCTGCGCGGCCGCGAGCAGGTCGCCCTTGATCCCGGTCGGGTCGACGTCGTAGGAGGCGTCGCGGTGCATCCGCATCACCCCGTTGTGAGCCTCGCGGTTCTTTCCGTACTCCTCGTAGGGCCCGGTGGCGCCGGCGGCGATCAGCGCCGACTGGCGGTAGGCGCGGCCGGTCATCAGCGCCGTGATCGCGGCGGCGACGTTACGGCCGGTATCCGAGTCGTAGGGGAGGCCGTCCGACATCAACAGGGCGCCGAGGTTGGCGTAGCCGAGCCCGAGCTGGCGGAAGCGGTTGGCGTTCTCGGTGATCTCCTCGGTCGGGTAGGAGGAGAAGCCGACGACGATCTCCTGGGCGAGGAAGACGATGTCGACCGCGTGCTCGAAGGGCTCGACGTCGAAGCTGCCGTCCTCGCGGCGGAACTTCATCAGGTTGAGCGAGGCGAGGTTGCAGGCCGAGTCGTCGACGTGCATGTACTCGCTGCAGGGGTTGGAGGCGTTGATCCGGCCCGACTCCGGGCAGGTGTGCCAGCGGTTGATGATCGTGTCGTACTGGACGCCCGGGTCGGCGCAGCGCCAGGCGGCCTCGGCGATCTGGTTCATCAGCTCGCGCGCGTCCAGGGTCTTCACCGGCTCGCCGGTGGTGCGGGCGGTCAGGTGCCAGTCCTCGCCGGCCTCGACCGCCTCCATGAAGTCGTCCATGACCCGGACCGAGTTGTTGGCGTTCTGGTACTGGATCGAGGTGAAGCCCTCGCCGTCGATCGACATGTCGAAGCCGGCGTCACGCAGCGCCTCCGCCTTCTTCTCCTCGTCGGCCTTGCACCAGATGAAGTGCTCGATGTCCGGATGGTCGACGTCGAGCACGACCATCTTCGCCGCCCGCCGGGTCTTGCCGCCGGACTTGATCGTCCCCGCCCAGGCGTCGGCGCCGCGCATGAAGCTGACCGGGCCGCTGGCGGTGCCGCCCTTCTGCAGCTGCTCCATCGAGCCGCGGATGTTGGAGAGGTTGATGCCGGAGCCGGAGCCGCCGCGGAAGATGTTCCCCTCTTTGGTGTTCCAGGCGAGGATCGACTCCATCGTGTCGTCGACGCTGAGGATGAAGCAGGCCGAGCACTGCGGCGTCTCCTCGAAGCCGACGTTGAACCAGACCGGCGAGTTGAAGGCCGCCTTCTGGTTGAGCAGGATCGAGGTCAGCTCCATCTCGAAGGCGTCGGCGTCGTCGGCCGAGGCGAAGTAGCCGCCCTCGCGCCCCCAGTTGGCGATCGTGCCGGCGACGCGGCCGATCATCTGTTTGACCGAGCTCTCGCGCTCGGGGCTGCCGAGCTGCCCCCGGAAGTACTTCTGGGCGACGATGTTGGTCGCGTTCTGCGACCAGCTCTTGGGGAACTCGACTTCGCGCTGCTCGAAGGCCGGCGACTCCGGATTGCCGATCACCGCATCGCGGATCTCCCACTCGATCTGGTCGAAGGGATGCACCCCGGGCGTCGAAAAACGGCGTTCGATCGAGAGGCCCTCGAGACCATTTTTGGGGGCACTGATGGCGGTCTGGGACATCGAACTTCTCCTCTCGCAGCGACTTTCAGGGGTAACTCCGCAGGATCGCTAAAGGCTCAGACGGAAAAAGCCCCCGAACACGCAAATAAGGCGGTCCGAAGAGCAACTGGACGCTGTCCATAGTTTGGCAAGCCCGCAATCTCGGCAAATCCGTGTGCCGGCGGGCGCGGCGGTCGAATCGCCGCCCCCACAGCGCTACCCTGCGTTCATGGTCGATGACCTGCGCAGGGGCGCAGAGCGGATGGGCGACCGGGCCAGCGCGGCCCGGGGCGCGATGGGCGAGCGGGCGACCGCCGCGCGCGATGCCGCGGTCGAGAAAGCCGGGGCGGCGAAAGAGGCGGCCAGCGACGCGATCGCCCTGGTCAAGCCGAAGCTGCGCGGGGTCTCGCACGAGTGGGCGTTCTTCCTCTCGCTCGGCTTCGGCGCCGCCCTGATCATCCTGGCGAAGACGCCGAAGGCGACCCTGGCGGTGGCGATCTACGCGGTCAGCCTCTGGGCCCTGCTCGGCACCAGCGCCCTCTACCACCGCGTCAACTGGACCCGGCCCAACGTGCGCCAGTGGATGCGCCGGCTCGATCACTCGATGATCTTCTTCCTCATCGCCGGCACCTACACGCCCTTCGCCCTGCTCGTCCTCGACGGGCCGCTGGCCGACGCGATCCTGGCCGTCGTCTGGATCGGCGCGATCGCCGGCGCGATCGTCGAGATGATCTGGATCGACCATCCGAAATGGGTGGCGGCGATCATCTATCTCGCGCTCGGCTGGGTCGCCGTCGCCGCCTTCCCGGAGCTGTGGACGGAGATGGGGATCGGCGGCACCCTGCTGGTCGCCGGCGGCGGCCTCCTCTACACGGCGGGGGCGGTGGTCTACGCGACCCAGCGCCCCAACCCGAACCCTGCGATATTCGGCTACCACGAGGTCTTCCACCTCCTCGTCATCGCCGCCGCCGTGGCACACTTCTCGGCGATCGCCTTCTTCGCCCTCCCCCACGCATGAGGCTCCGTCCCCGCCTGCTCGCCGCCGTCGCGGCGCTGACGCTGGTGCTCGCCGCGCCCGCGGCCGCGCAGGCCTCCTGGGGCTCGATCGCGGTCGAGCCCGACAGCGGCAAGGTCGGCTACGCCCGCCACCTCGGCAGCGCCGCCGCGGCGAAGGAGAAGGCGCTGAAGGAGTGCGGCGAGAGCCACTGCAAGGTCGCCGTCTGGGTCTTCAACGGCTACGGCGCCGTGGTCAAGAAGAAGAGCGGCGTCTACATCGCCGGCATCGGCGCGACCAGGAACCTCGCCTTCGCCGACGCCCGGAAGCGCGCGCACGAACCGTCCGCCGCCCCCGTCGCCTGGGTCTTCAGCGGCCTCAGCTGACCGACTGCGATCTGACGAGGAGTGCATTCAGCACCGCAGGCGTGCCAAATGCACTCCTCGTGACTGACCTTAGGCCGCGACGCGCTCGCGGGCGAACTGCTCGACCTCCTCGGCGGCGCTGACCAGCTCGGCGAGGATCTCCTGCAGCTGCTCGGACTGCGGCGGCTCCAGCTCCAGCTCGCCGCCGACCAGCTGCTTGTCGCCGCGCGCCACCGGCAGCTCCGCCTCGACCACGCGGCCGCCGAGGGCGCCGAGCACCTTGCGGGTCTCGGCCTGGGCCCAGACGGCGCCGAACATCCCGGTCGAGGCGCCGATCACCGCCGCCGGGGTGCCGTTGAGGGCGCTCTGGCCGGCGGGCCGCGAGGCCCAGTCGAGCGCGTTCTTCAGCACCCCGGGGATCGAGTGGTTGTACTCCGGCGTCGCCACGAGGACGGCGTCGGCCCCGCGGATCGCCTCGCGCAGCTGCCGTACCGCCAGTGGCGTGCCCTCCAGTTCGAGGTCGGCGTCGTAGGGCGGGATCTCGCGCAGGCCCTCGTACTCGACCAGCTCCACCCCCGCGGGCAGCCGCTCGGCGGCCGCCCGCAGCAGGGCGCTGTTGAGCGAGTCCCGGCGCAGGCTGCCGGCGATGCCCAGGACCCTCATCTCTACTCGCCCTCCTTGACCAGCTCCAGGTCGACGGCGATCTCGACCGTGTAGTCGAGGACCTCGCCGCCGCTGGGCAGCTCCGCCTGCCAGTCGAGCCCGAAGCTGCGGCGGTCGACGCTGGTCGCCAGCGAGAGCCCGACGCGGGCGCTGCCGCCGAGGTCGGTGCTGAGCTGGCCGAAGCGGCCGCTGGCCTCGACCTCGTGGGTCTGCCCGTGGATCTCGAGCTCGCCGCGCAGGGTCAGGGCGCCGTCCTCGGCGACCTCGAAGGCGGTCGAGCGGAACTTCAGCTGCGGGTAGCGCTCGGCGTCGAAGAAGTCGGGGGAGAGCAGGTGGCCCTTCAGCATCTCCTCCTCGATGTCGACCGAGGCGACCTCGACCGTGCCCTCGAGCCGCGGCTCCGCGCCGCCCTCGAGCCTGGCCTCGTAGCCGCGGAAGCCGCTGCGGAAGGTGGAGACGCCGTTGTGGACGACGGCGAAGTGGATCGTGGAGTGGACCGGGTCGACCGCGTAGGTGCCGGTCGGTACCTCTTGCTTGACGGTCTGCGTGGCGCTCATGGTCAGTCCCTTCTGAAGTCTTTGTCGGATAAATGATTGACGCAGAAACAATCGTAGCAGAAAAGCTTGTATCTACAACTATTGTCACGACAAGAGTCATCTGCGATGATCCAGGGCGATGAGCGAGCAGGCGACCGCAACCAAGACCGCGCCCGGCGAGAAGAGCGCATGCCCGGCCAACACCCCTCACGGGGAGGCCTGGGGGGCGCTGGCGCGCACCCACGCCGCGGTCAGCCAGCGGCTGCAGGAAGCGCTGGCGCAGGGCGACTTCCCGCCGCTGCCCTGGTACGAGGTGCTGGCCACTGTCGCCGAGGCGCCGGACCAGCGGATGCGGATGGGCGACCTGGCCGAGGCCCTGGTGATCACCCGCGGCGGCCTCACCAAGCTGGTCGACCGCCTGGTCAAGGCCGGCCTGCTCGAGCGCACCTTCTGCGCGGACGATCGCCGCGTCAGCTACGCGACCCTGCTGCCCGCCGGCATGACCCTGCTGAAGGAGATGCGGCCGGTGATCGTCGGCGAGCTCGAGGTCGCCTTCTCGGCCAGCCTCAGCGTCGAGCAGGCGAACGAGCTGCGCGAGACGCTCGACGGCGTCCGCGGCAACGCCTGCCGCGGCGTCGTCTAGCCGGCCAGCGCCGCCGCGGCCCGCTCCTTGGCGGACTCGACGATCGCCAGCACCGCCGGCTCCTGGCCGTCGCGCAGCAGCCCGATCGGGTCGGGGTCGCCGTTGACGATCCCCTCGAAGAACTCCTTGCGGTCCTGGTAGGTCGGCAGCGTCCCCTTGGCCCAGCCGCGGGCGTCGTTGAGGATCACGGCCAGGCGCGCGAACTCCTCGCCGAAGAGGTCGCCGACTTCGCGCTTCATCCGCTTCGCCAGGGCGGGGGAGGCGCCGGCGGTGGAGATCGCGATCGCCAGCGGCCCGGTGCGGACGATCGCCGGCAGGATGAAGTTGCAGAGCGGCGGCACGTCGACGATGTTGACCAGCATCGCCCGCTTCTCGGCGTCGTCGAAGACGGCGATGTTGACGTCGGTGTCGTCGGTGCAGGCGATCACCATGAAGACGCCCTCGAGGTCGGCCGCGCCGGCGTACTCGCGCCGCTCCCACTCGATCGACCCCTCCTGCGCCAGCGCCTCCAGCTCGGGGTGGGCGGTCGGCGCGATCAGGGTCACGCTGGCGTCGCAGGCCAGCAGCCCCTCGGTCTTCTCGAGCCCGAGGTTGCCGCCGCCGACGACCACGCAGCGCCGCCCCTTCAGTTTCAGGCAGGCGATGTAGAAGGGGGTCTCGAGCATGTCCCGTACGCAGGACTGGTCGCAGATTCCCTTGCGGAACTGGCAGACGCACTCCTTGCCGGCATAGGCCTGGGCGGGCATGAGGGACAGGTTAATGATCGGGCGCTGCCGTCCCCGCAGCCGCGAAGAGACGGTGCTCTATATGGAGTCGAGGGTGAGGCGCAGGCCGTCCTCGAGGCTGGTCTCCGCCCGCCAGCCCAGCTCCCGTTCGGCGCGGCCCGCGTCGAGGGAGATCCGCTGCACCTCGCCCGCCCGCGGCGGCGCGAACTCGGGCTCGAAGCTCTCGCCGCCGCCCAGCCGCGCCAGCGTCTGCGCCAGCTCCAGAACGCTCGCCTCGCGGCCGGTGCCGAGGTTGACCGGGCCGGTCACCGTCGACTCCGCCGCCGCCAGCGCCGCGGCGACGACGTCGCCCACATATAGGTAGTCGCGGGTCTGGGTGCCGTCGCCGAAGATCAGCGGCCGTTCGCCGCCGCGCAGCTTGCCGCAGAAGATGGCGATCACGCCGGCCTCGCCGAGCGGGTCCTGGCGCGGGCCGTAGACGTTGCCGAGCCGCAGGGCGACGCTGGAGAGCCCGTAGAGCCGCTCGTAGAGCGCCAGGTAGCCCTCGGCCGCGTACTTGCTCTGGCCGTAGGCGGACATCGGCGCGATCGCCGTGCTCTCGTCCAGCGGCAGCTGCTGCCCCTCGCCCTCGCCGTAGATGGCGCCGCCGGTGGAGACGAAGACGACCCGGGCGTCGTCGGCGACGTGGGCGGCGTCGAGCACGTTGGCGGTGCCGCCGACGTTGATCGCGGCGTCGAAGGCCGGGTCCTCGATCGACTTGCGGACGTCGATCTGGGCCGCCAGGTGGAAGATCCGCTGCGGCCGGCGCTCGGCGGCCAGCGCGGTCAGCGCCGCGGCGTCGCGGATGTCGAGCTCGGCCAGCTCGGCGCCGGCGGCGAGCGCCCCCTCGAGGTTGCCGCGGCGGCCGGTGCTGAGGTCGTCGACGACCGTCACCTCGTCGCCGCGCGCGAGCAGGGCGTCGACCACGTTCGAGCCGATGAACCCCGCGCCGCCAGTTACCAAGCACCTCATCCGGTCGCCGATCCTACGGGGATCGGCGCGGGACAGGCACGAGGGAACGGCCGGGCGCCCCTGCTACCCTCGCCGCCCCATGCGACTGATCGTCACCGAGAAGAACAACAGCGCCAAGAAGATCGCCGAGGCCCTGAGCAAGGGCAGCAACGGCGAGGACAAAACCTTCAAAGTCCCGTTCTACACCTGGACGGACGAGAACGGTGTCGACCAGATGACGATCGGCCTCAAGGGCCACGTGCTCGGCCCCGCCTTCCCCGAGGGCTACTCGAACTGGCAGAAGACGGACCTGCACGACCTGATCGACGCCGAGCTGATCAAGGAGCCGACCGACAAAAACGTCGTCAAAGCGATCAAGAAAGTCGCCAAAGAGGCGGACGAGCTGGTGATCGCCACCGACTTCGACCGCGAGGGCGAGCTGATCGGGCTCGAGGCCCTGGAGGAGATGCTCGACTCCAACCCCGAGCTCGGCTCCCGCGAGGGCACCGCCGACGGCAGCCTGGTGATCCAGCGCGCCCGCTACTCGGCCCTGACCAAGGAAGAGATCGAGCGCGCCTTCAACGAGCTCGACACGCTCTCCTACCCGCTCGCCAACGCCGGCGCCGCCCGTCAGGACATCGATCTGCTCTGGGGCGCGACCCTGACCCGCGCCGTCTCCCTCGCCAGCCGCCGCTTCGGCTCCAACTTCCTCTCGGTCGGCCGCGTCCAGAGCCCGACCCTGGGCCTGATCGTCGAGCGCGAGATGGAGCGCCGCGCCCACGTCGCCAAACCGTTCTGGGAGCTGTTCGCCAAGTTCGAGCATCCCGACGGCACCTTCGAGACCCACCACAGCGTCGACAAATTCTGGGAGAAAGCGGAGGCCGACGCCGCCTTCGCCGGGACCAAGGCCCCGGGCGTGGTCAAATCGGTCACCGCGCGCAAAAACACCCGCCGGCCGCCGACGCCGTACAACACCACCGCCTTCAGCACCGACGCCTCCAGCCGCCTCGGCATCACCCCCGCCAGCGCGATGCGGATCGCCGAGGACCTCTACATGGACGGCTTCATCTCCTACCCGCGCACCGACAACACGGTCTACCCGTCCTCGCTGCCGCTGCGCGAGCTGGTCTCCTCGCTGGTCAAGGTCAAGGAGTTCTCCGCCGCCTCCGGCCTGCTCGACGGCGAGCTGAAACCGACCCGGGGCAAAAAAGAGACCACCGACCACCCGCCGATCTACCCGACCCAGGCGATCCACCCGGGCGCCCTCGAGGGCCCGAAGAAACGCGTCTACGAACTGGTCGTGCGCCGCTTCCTCGCCACCTTCAGCCCGCCGATGATCACCGAGTCGACCCGGGCCGACATCGAGGCCGGCTCGGAGACCTACTTCGTCCGCGGCTCGGTCGTCGTCGACCCCGGCTACGCCGGCATCTACACCTACGCCCGCTCCGCCGACGAGGAGATCCCGGCGCTGCAGGAGGGCCAGGAGCTGGCCCTCGACGGCGCGCCCTGGATCGTCGACAAGGAGACGCAGCCGCCGAGCCGGATCTCCCAGGCGAAACTGATCGAGCTGATGGAGGAGCGCGGCCTCGGCACCAAAGCGACCCGCGCCGACATCATCCAGAAGCTGTTCGACCGCGGCTACGTCTACGGCAACCCGCCGGTCCCCTCGGAGACCGGGATCGCCCTGTACGAGGCCTTCAAGAACTTCGTGCCGGCGATGGCGACGCCGGAGATGACCGCGCAGCTGGAGGCGGAGATGGACCGGATCGCCGCCGGCGAGATGACCAAGGGCGCCGTCGTCGGCGAGAGCCGCGACCTCCTGCACAAGACCTGGACCGAGATCGACAAGAGCCGCGAGGATCTGGCGAAAGTGATCTGGAAAGGGATGGACGAGGACCGCATCCTCGGCCCCTGCAAGGTCTGCGAGGAAGCCGGCCGCAAGAAGGAGGACGGCTCGCCGCACATGCTGCGGATCATCCGCGCGAAAAAATCGGGCAAACGCTTCGTCGGCTGCAGTGGCTGGACCCTCGACGACCCGGAGTCATGCGACCAGACCTTCCCGCTGCCCCAGCGCGGCGACGTCTTCAAGCTCGAAGACCGCTGCTCGATCTGCGACCAGACCCCGCGGCTCAAAGTCGTCCCCTTCCGCGGCCGCCCCTGGAACCTCTGCCTCAACGACGACTGCGAGTCGATGCAGGAGATGAAGAAACGCCGGGCCGAGCGCGAAGCGGCTAAAGCCGCCAAAGCGGCGATGGAGAAGAAACCGCCGGTCAAAGGCGACGAGGACGCGCCCAAAAAGGCGAAAAAAGCCAAAGTCAAAGCGTCCAAAGCAGACACCGCGACGCGCGGGCGCAAACGCGCCAAAGCCGCGGCCAAAGGCTGAGGTCCCGGCCGTTGTTCATCTCCCTGGAGGGAGTGGACGGGTCCGGCAAGAGCACCCAGGCGCGCCTGCTGGTCGAGGCGCTGGGGGCGGAGACGGTGGCGATCCGCGAGCCGGGGGGGACCGACGCCGCCGAGCGGATCCGCGAGCTGCTGGCCGATCCGGCAACCGAGCTGGAACCGCTGGCCGAGCTGCTGCTGTTCCTCGCCGCGCGGGCTGACCTCACCGAGCGGGTGATCCGGCCCGCCCTGGAGGCTGGCCGCACCGTGGTCTCCGACCGCTTCTCCGACTCCAGCATCGCCTACCAGGGAGCGGCGCGGGGCCTGGGAGTGGGGGAGGTGATCGGCCTCTGCGAGGCGGCGACCGACGGCCTCTGGCCGGACCTGACCCTGCTGCTCAAGCTCGACCCCGAGCTCGGCCTCGGCCGCGCCAAGGGCGACGATCGCTTCGAGTCCGAGGGCCTGGAGCTGCAACGCGCCGTCGCCGACGCCTACGAGGAGATAGCGATCATCGCCAGCGACCGAGTCGTCGTCGTCGACGCCGCCGGCAGCGTCGACGAGGTGCATGAGCGGGTGCTGGAGGCGGTTCGGAGCCGCGCCCAATGAGCTCCGTTTGTCCTTTGTCACCCTGTGGGTTACAAAAGGCAAGAGGAGCCCGATGAGCGCCGTCCTCGACGGTGCCACCGAGCATCAGGGGCGGGTGCGGGTCGTGCTGACGGCTGCGCTGGCGTCGGGGCCCTCGCATGCCTACCTGTTCCGCGGGCCGCGCGGGTCCGGCAAGCGGGCCGCCGCCCGCGCCTTTGCCGCCGAGATCCTCGCCACCGGTGCTGAGGATCCGGGTGACGCGCGCCGGCGCGCCCTGCTCGATCCCTCGCCGCACCCGGACTTGGTCTGGCTGACCCCTCGCGGTGCCCAGCACCTGGTCGAGGAGGTGCGGGAGCGGGTGATTCGCGCCGCCGCCTACCGGCCCTTCGAAGGCGGCAAGCGGGTCTTCGTCGTCGAGGCGGCGGAGGCGATGCGCGACGAGAGCCAGAACGCCCTGCTGAAGACGCTGGAGGAGCCGCCCGCGTTCGTCCACCTGATCCTGCTCAGCTCCGAGCCGGAGGCGCTGCTGGAGACGATCGCCTCGCGCTGCCAGCCGGTCGACTTCGCGCCGCTCTCGGCCCGGGTGCTGGAAGCGGAGCTGGCCGCCGCTGTGCCCGACGTCGCCGGAGGCGAGCCGGCGATCGGACCGACGTCGCCGGACGAGGTCGCCGCCGCCGCGCGCCTCGCCGCCGGCGACCTCGAGCGCGCCCGCCTGCTGCTCAGCGCCCGCGGCCGCGAGGTCCGCGAGCAGGCCGAGCGCTGCCTCGCCGCGGCGCTCGCCGGAGAGCTCAGCGACGCCCCCTGGAAGCGCCTGCTGCAGCGCGCCGAAGCCGCCGGCGAGGACGTCGAAGCGGCGGCCCGGGAGGCCCTGGAGGAGGAATCGAAGGGCGGGATCAAGCGCACCGCCCGCGACATCGCCGACGAGTCCAAACGCGCCGGCCGCCGCCGCCGCACCGAGATCCTCGACCTCGGCCTCGAGCTCTGCGCCGCCTGGCTGCGCGACCTCGCCGCCGTCGCCGCCGGGGCCGAGGAGGTCGCCTTCAACCGCGACCGCCTCGACCTGCTCCGCTCCCAGGCCGCCGACCTAGACCCCGCCCGCGCCCGCCGTGGCGCCGAGACGGTCCAGGAGACCCGCCGCAGTCTCGACCTCAACGTCTCCGAGGAGCTCGCCCTGGAGGCGTTCTTCTTCCGCCTCGAGCGCGAGCTGCGCTAGAAGGTTCACGCTTTCGTGGATCGATGCGCGCCACCGGCGCGTTCCTGCCGCCTACCGTTCGGGCCGCGCTCTCTCTGCCCGAATTCCCTCTTGTCGCAGGCGTCTTCATCGAATTCGTTTCCAGGACCGTGGGAGCAACGGTCGTCGCAACGGGGTTCGTCGCAGGCGCCGCGAGGGCGTTGGCAATCCTCAGAAGTTTGCCTGAGGAACGAGTCGAGTGGATGACGGCAGCGGGCTTTGCTGCGGGTTGTGCTTTAGGCGCCCTGCTACTGGTCCTCGATCTTGTTTTCGACTAAGCTGCCGTCGTGATTCTAGCGCTGACAATACGTTTCGCAGTGATGTGCGTCGGCATGGTCCCTCTGGTCGCCGGGGCCAACATCCTGAAGGTGAACCCCGCCCTCGCTTGGGTGGCTCTGCTTGCGTATATGGCAGCCGGCGTTGTGATCATCGGCAACTACTGCATCGACCACGAAGACGAAATCCCGACCCGGGCGCAGCGGCACGACGATCGCCGTAGTTGACGACGGCCTCGCCCCGGGCTAGGAGCGCTCGGTGCTCTGCGCGGTGACGCTGCTGCGGCTCGGACCTTCGGGGTCCGGAGAGCCGTTGCCGTTCGCTTCGCCCGCGGCCTGCTCGCGGGCCTTCTCGAGCGCTCGCTCTTGGGCCAGGCGGGTGATCTGGGCGGCCTGGCGGGACATGATCACGCTGAAGTTGAGGGCGAGGCCGAGCAGCAGCAGCAGCACGACCGAGAAGAGGGCGACGTTGGTGTCGCGGACGCCCATCAGGTCGGCGAGGAACTCGAGCAGGCCGGGGAAGGCGGCGCCGGCGAGCATGCCGAGGCCGGCGACGAACCAGATCACGCTGTAGCGCTCCTGCAGGCGGTCGCGGCGGATCAGGTCGAGGATCAGCAGCATGAAGAAGACCGCGATCACGGCGGCGACGATCCGCGTCTGCGAGGTCAGGTGGACCTGGGCGCCGTCGGCGGCGAGGACGAGCCAGCTCATCGCTCCGGCTCCGCGTGGCGGGGACGGAACTGGCCGACCAGGAGCACGACCACGCTCTTGAAGATGAAGAAGGTCGAGCGCAGCGGGGTCAGGAAGGAGCTGCCGCCGACCCGCTCCAGCATCCGCACCGGCAGCTCCTCGACCCGCAGGCCTTCGCGCACCGCCAGCTGCAGCGACTCGATCTCGGCGAAGTCGGGCGAGTAGTTCTCGCTGAACAGCGCCATCACCCGCCGGTTGGCGGCGCGCATGCCGCTGGTCGTGTCGGTGAAGCGCTGCCGCGTCGCCAGGGTGAGGAAGAAGCGGAAGACGCCGGTGCCGATCCGGCGCGAGAAGGTCGGCTGGTAGTCGTCGCTCTCGGCCACCGCGCCGGCGTGGTAGCGCGAGCCGATCACAAGGTCGGCGCGGTCGGCTTCGACCTCGGCCAGCAGTCGCGCCACCTCGGCGGCCGGGTGCTGGCCGTCGGCGTCGAGGTGGGCGCAGCAGTCGTAGCCCTCGCGCAGGGCGTAGAGGTAACCGGTCTGCAGCGCCGCCCCCAGGCCCTGGTTGAAGGGCAGGGTGGCGACGAGCACGCCCAGCTCGCGCGCCCGCGCCGTGGTCGCGTCGGTCGAGCCGTCGTCGACGACGAGGATGTCGGCCCCGGCGAGGTGGGCGCGGACGTCGGCGACGACCGCGTTGATCGATTCCTCCTCGTTCCAGGCGGGGATGAAGACGAGAGTCCGCACCCGGTCGATTCTCCCACGAAGGCCCGGCGCCGCAGCCCGCTGGCCCGCTCGGTGAATGGATTGTGTTAGTAAACCTTCATGAGCAATGGACAGGAGACGGCGGGCGCTACCGCTGCCACCGACGCCGCGCCGGTCTTCAACCAGCCGCGGCTGGGCAGGCCGCGGATCGGCATGCGCCTCTGGCTGACCGGCGCCTTCGGCACGGTCAGCCTGATCACCGCCGCCGCGGTCTACCTGTTCGGCGACAACCAGCAGGCGCTGATCGCCTCGGTCTTGATCGGCGTCCTCTCCGGCTTCCTGATCGCGGTTGCCATCTCCCACCGGGTGGTCAGCCTCGCCCGCGCCGCCGGCGAGATGGCGCAGGGCTCCTTCGACCACCAGCTCAACGTCTCCGGGCCGGACGAGATCGGCGACCTCGCCCGTGCCCTCGACTCGATGCGGGCCTCGCTGAAGGAGAGCTTCGGCGTCCTCACCGCTGACCGCAACAAGCTGGCGGCGATCTTCGACGGCCTCACCGACGCGGTCATGGTGGTCGACTTCGAAGGCCCGGTGCGCTTCTCCAACAGCGCCGCCTCGCGCCTGCTCGACCTCGACGGCAACCCGCCGGTGGTGGTGCGGCCGCAGCTGAAGCGGGCCTCGGAGGTCGGCTTCTCCGCCCACCCGGCGCTGCGGATCGGCGACCGCGCCTACGCGATGACCGCGCGCTCGCTGCCGGACGAGCGCGCGGTGCTGGCGGTGCTGCGCGACCGCACCGACGAGCTGCGCCGCGAGCTGGCCGAAGCGGATTTCGTCTCCAACGCGGCGCACGAGCTGAGAAACCCGCTGGCCGGGATCTCCGGCGCGATCGAGGTCCTGCAGAGCGGCGCCAAGAACGAGCCCAAGGACCGCGACCACTTCCTCTCCCGCCTGGCCGACGACGCCGACCGCATGAGCCGCCTGACGCAGTCGCTGCTGACCCTGGCCCGGGTCGAGTCGCGCGGGGCGGCGGAGAGCGAGGTGGTCGACGTCGCCGTGGCGATCCGCGACGTCGTCGCCGCGGTCGCGGCCCCGCCCCACATCGCGCTCGAGGTCGAGGTCGAGCCCGACCTCGCCGCCACCGGCGACCCGACCCTGCTGCGCCAGGTGATGATCGGCCTGCTCACCAACGCCTTCAAGAACACGCCGCCCCCCGGCACCGTTACGGTACGCGGCCGGCACGATGGGGAGGCCGAGGTCATCTTGGAGGTCATGGACACTGGAACCGGCATTCCCGCGGCGGAGATCGAGCGCGTTTTCGAGCGCTTCTACCGGCGCAGCGAGTCGCGCAAGCAGGAGGGCTTCGGCCTCGGCCTGGCGATCGCGCGGCGGATGGTCGACGTAATGGGCGGCAGCATCGGGGCCGAGTCCGTCGAGGGGGAGGGGAGCACCTTCTGGGTCCGCCTGCCCATCGCCCAACCGAGCCCGACCCCGGTGGCCTGACCCATGTATAGAGAGCCCATCTATATGGAGCGAACATGAGCAGCGGCCGCATCCTGATCGCCGACGACGAGCCCTCGGTCCGCGACTCGGTCGGCTACGCGCTGACCCAGGAGGGCTTCGAGGTGACGCCGGCGGCCGACGGCGACGAGGCCAGCGAGCTGCTCGGCAACGGCATCCCCTTCGACCTGCTGATCCTCGACATCATGATGCCGGGGCCGAGCGGGCTCGACATCTGCCGCGACGTGCGCTCGCGCAGCGCCGTGCCGATCATCGTCCTCACCGCCAAGGACGCCGAGGTCGACAAGGTGGTCGGGCTCGAGGTCGGGGCCGACGACTACGTGACCAAGCCCTTCAGCGTGCGCGAGCTGCTCGGCCGCGTCCGCGCCCAGCTGCGCCGGCGCGAGCTCGACCGCTCGCCGCTGGCGCAGGCGGTGAAGATCGAGTCCGGCCCGGTCTCGATCGACCTGGTCCGCCACGTCGCCACCGTGCGCGGGATCCCGGTCAACCTGACCCGCTCCGAGTTCCAGCTGCTGCGGCTCCTGGTCGGCCGCCCCGGCGAGGTCTTCCCCCGCGCCAAGATCATGGAGGAGCTGTGGCAGACCGAGTTCGACGGCGACGAGCGCGCCTGCGACGTCCACATCTCCAACCTGCGCCAGAAGGTCGAGCGCGACCCCCAGAAACCGGAGCTGGTCGTCACCGTGCGCGGGGTCGGCTACAAGTTCGATGGCGAGGGCAACTAGCAGTCCCGCCTTAGACGTTCGCGTCTCCCGATAGCGTTTACGGCCCTCTAACCGCCCCAAAACTTCGGGCGGTTTTCCTCTTTCCAGAGCCCTTTCGGGAAGAGAAACGAATTTGTCCTTGACATTTGGAGAACCGAGTGTCTACCCTTGCTCCCGATTAGGGAAACACGGATGTCCACCACGGATCCGGTCGACCCCGATCACAGGGAACGCAGCACCACGGGACATAGACCGAGCCCAAGGGGGCCGCTTTAGGGAAGCGGCCGGCAGAGGGGCTCACGGGACAAGGAGACAGCTACGTGAGAAGCCACGCGAAGGCACCGTTTGCGGGATCGACCAAGGGCGCGACCACTCGCCTCGGAGCCCCGTTCGTCGTCGCAATGACCTTCCTCCTCCTCGTTGTCGCGCCTGCCTCGGCGGCGCCGCCGGCCGTCCCGGCGTACGGCTACCTGGCGAGCTTCGGCGAAGCGGAGCTTTCGGGTGGCAACGCCCAAGCGCCGGGTGCCATCGCGGTGGAGCCGGGGACCGGCAACATCATCGTCGCGGACGGGGAAAGCGTCGACGTGTTCGCCCCCGACGCGTCTCTCGGGGGTGTTCCCCTGACCTCGATCCAGGCCGGTGGTGTGTCAACCAGCATCGCTATCGACCAGGGGAATGGTGCCGTTTACATCACGAGTTCCGGCTCGCTTGCACGCTACCTCTCCGATGGCGCCGCGACGCCGACCTACACCCTCGACCCCAGCTTCTCTCCTCCGGCGATGGGCGACTACGGGGGCGGGCTCGCGGTCGACCCCACGACCCATGATCTGCTTTTGACCGGGTCGGGTGGCGTCACCCGACTTTCCCCTTCCGGCGCGTTCATCTCCTCATTCGACGGGTCCGAATCGCCCACCGGCGCTCTCAACGGCCCAAGCGGCATCGCTGTCGCCTCGAACGGAGATATCTACGTCATCGACTACCAAAGGGTCCAGCGCTTCGACAGCTCCGGAGCCTGGCTCGGATTCCTGGAGGTCGAAGGTGAAGCTTCGAATGTCGCGATCGACCCGTCGACCGGCGGAGCCGTCGTCGCCATGGGCTACTACGAGCCGGCCTCCCTGCGGGGGTTCACCGCCAGCGGTGAACGGCTCTACAGGGTCCCGGCGAAAGGCAAGTACATGCGGGGATTGGCGATCGACGGCGACCACGGCCGGGCCTACCAACTCGCGTACGACTACGGCACCACGCTGGGGGTCCATGCCTTCGTCTCAGCCATCCTCCCCAGCATCGAAGCTCCGGTCGTCTCCGGGCCGACCACCACCAGCATCCACGTGAGTGCCGAGGTCGACCCCGGCGCGGGCCCGCCGTCGGGCAGCGCCGTGCGCTTCGAGTACATGCCGGTCGGTGGGAGCAGCTGGGAATCGACCCCCGACCAGCCCTACACCGGTTCGCCGATGGAGACCGACATCACGGGCCTCAGCCCCAACGTCGATTACCTGGTCCGCGCCGTGGCGAGCAACTCGCTGATCGACAACGCCTCCAAAGCCGTGCCCTTCACCACGTTGGGCGTCCCGCCGGGGACCGTGACCGGCGACGCGACCGATGTGACCGAGACGAGTGCCGTGCTCAACGGCACGCTCAACCCGGTCGGGCTGCAGTCGGCCTACCACTTCGAGTACGGCCTCACGACCGCCTACGGCAGCCGCATCCCCCAGAGCATCGAGGCGGTCGCCGGCAACGGCCGCTCCCCTCGCATCTTCAGCCGCACGATCGCCGCCCTGCAGCCGGGCACCACGTATCACTACCGCCTGGTCGCCAGTAATTCGGCCGGGGTGGCCGAGGGCGTCGATCGCACCTTCACCACCATCGCTGCCGGCGCGATCGCCCGGCGTGCCTACGAGCAGGTGACCCAAATCGATAAGCGCGGTGGCGTCATCGACAGCCGGTCCGGATTCCTGGCCAAAGCGGACGGCTCGGGGATGTCCTACATCTCGCGCCCGGCCAGTGGCGGCCTGGAAAGCGCACCGTTGATGGCACGCTCGATGAGCCTGCGCACCGGCACCGCCTGGAACAGCGGTATCGGCCTCGACCCACCGATCGGCGTTCAACCCGTGGGAGAAGTTTTCACCTATCTGACGACGCTTGCCGTCTCGGAGGACTTCAAGCACACGTTCGTGGTCACCGACCAGAAGCTCACTCCGGACGCGGTCGCGGGGGGCACCAACCTCTACGTCCGCGACCTCGGGACCGGTGTCTACTCACTCGTCGCCACCGCCGGTCACGAGGCGCTTCCGGGCTTCATCAGCCTGGGGAGCAACAACAAGTTCATCGCCGGCTCGCCCGACTTCAGCTGGGTCGTCTTCGGGTCTCCAGCACCGCTGCTGCCGGGAGTGACGAAGACGGCGGTGTATCGCTGGAGCGAGACCGACGGGCTGACGCTGGAGTCGACCTTGCCGAACGGCAGCCCCCCCGCCGCGAGTGCGCTCCTGTTCGGCAATACGGGCGGTGTGCGCTCGGTCTCCGACGATGGCAGCCGGGACTACTTCACCCTGAAGGAAGAAGGCGCGGAAGACGGGGTCTATCTGCGCGAAGACGGGCAGGTGCGGGCGATCTCCGTCTCCCACATCCCCGGCGACCCGGCGACCGTGCGGGCGGCCCAGTTCCTCGGCACCGGCAGCGATGGTCGCTATGCCTTCTTCGCCTCCAAGGGAGCTCCGTTGACGAGCGACGCCCCGGGCAGCCTGGGTGACGTCTACCGCTTCGACGCCGACGACGACGAGCTCGAATATGTCGGCGCCCAGGCCGGTGGAGGGTTCCTCATCGAGAGCTCGATCTTCGGCGTCAGCGATGACGGTGGCACCGCCTACTTCGAAGCTCCAGATCATGTCATCAAGGTCTGGCGCAACGGGGCGTTGCGAGACGTCGGGACCTCGATCTTCGGCATCGCCCGCGGTTTTGGATTCCTCAGCCCGAGCGGGCGCTACTTCGCCTTCAGCTTCGAACCGCCGGGCACCGCCCCGGCCGTCTACCTCTATGACGCCGACGCCGAAGAGCTCAGCTGCGCTTCGTGCCTCTCGGACGGCACCCCGGCCTTTGGCACCTTGCCGAGCTCCGAGCGCTTCGTCGGCAACAGCACCCCCCAGGCCGTCGACGACAGCGGCCAGCTCTTCTTCGACACCCCGGCGCGACTGGTCGCGGCGGACGTCAACGGCGAGAGCGACGTCTATGTATTCCAGGACGGCAAGGCCTCGCTGATCAGTCCCGGCAACGCCCCGTTCGAAGCGCGCTTTGCCGACATGTCCGAAGACGGCAGCGACGTCTTCTTCACCACCAACCAGAAGCTGGTGGGTCAGGACAACGACGACTCGCCAGACATCTACGACGCGCGCATCGGCGGCGGCCTGGCATCACAGAATCCGCCACCGCCCCAGGAATGCCTGCGCGACGACTGCAAGGCGACGCCGAACGC
Source organism: uncultured Solirubrobacterales bacterium (assembly GCA_963719435.1). Classification (GTDB taxonomy): domain Bacteria; phylum Actinomycetota; class Thermoleophilia; order Solirubrobacterales; family 70-9; genus VAYN01. The sequence goes on from OY970384.1 coordinate 603,126, forward strand.
CGGGCCCGAACTTCCCTTCGGCGGCTCCGAAGCGCTGAGCGGGCCGGGCAACGTCAAGGGCGAATCGCGCAAGCGCTGCGGCAAGGGACGCCACGCCCGCAAGGTCAAGGGCAAGTCGCGTTGCGTCAAGCAGAGCAAGAAGAAGAGCGCGAAGAAAGCCAAGAGCAACCGGAGGCAGGCCCGATGAACCCGACTCGACGAATCCTCACCAAGGCCATGATCGCGCTGCTCGGCTCCCTGGCGACGGCGGCGATCGCCGCACCGCTCGCCAGCGCCAACCTCGAATTCGCCGAAGTCGGGGTGAAGACCACCGAACCGGATGGGACCTACTCACGCCAGGCGGGAGCCCACCCGGACTTCAGGTTCGACTTCTCCTTCCCCCCGGGCCCGCCGGAGGCGGTGCGCGACGTCGACCTCGACTTGCCGCTGGGCTACATCGGAAACCCGACCCCGTTCCTCACCTGCACGCCGGCGAAGCTGTTCAACGGATCGAAAGGTTCTCCGGCGTGTCCGGTCGACTCTCAGGTCGGGGTAGTGCGAATCGCCGCCGGAAATGCGGAACCCTTGGTCGCCCTCTACAACCTCGCCCACGGCCCCGAAGTGCCGGCGCGCTTCGGCTTCCAATACCTGGGCGCGCTGGGGACGATCACGGCACGGGTCCGGCCGGGCGACTACGGGATCTCCGCGGGCAGCTTCAGCATCCCGCAGACGCTCCCGGTCAAGCGGGTCAGCGTGACCTTCTGGGGGGTACCGGCCGATTCCGCGCACGACATCGAGCGTCAGGGATTTGAAATGCCTTTCATCTTTGGCATACCCCTGGCCACCGAAGCTCCCCGAGTGCCCTTCTTCACCAACCCGACCTCCTGCCCGGAGACGGCCCTGGGCTTCACCGCCCGCGGCAACTCCTACGAGCACCCGGACGCGAACGACACCAGGCTCATCGCCACCGACGAGGAAGGCACCCCCTTCGTCTTCGAAGGCTGCGAAAACGTGCCCTTCGAACCGACGATGACGGCGGTGCCGGGAACCCACCGTGCCCACTCGCCCACCGGCCTCGATGTCAACATCGACGTGCCGGCGAACGATGGGCCCAAAGGCTATTCGGCCGCCAACGTGAGGAAGACCGTGATCTCCTTCCCGCCCGGGATGTCGGTCTCGGCCTCCGCGGTCGCGGGCCTCGGGGCCTGCTCGGAATCTCAGGTCGGCCTCGGCGACAGCAACCCGCCGACCTGCCCGGACTCCTCGAAGATCGGCAACGTCACGATCGAGACCCAGGCGCTGCCGGACGCACTCGAGGGCGAAGTCGTCCTGGCGACCCAGAACGCCAACCCCTTCAACTCCACCTACGCCATCTACCTATTGGCCAAAGGCCCGGGCTTCTACCTGAAGCTCCCCGGCGAGCTGAAGCTCGACAAGCAGAGCGGCCAGCTGCAGACGATCTTCTCCGACCTGCCGCAGCTGCCGTTCGAAAACGTCCACCTCGACTTCCGTGGCGGCCCGACGGCGCCGCTGGTGACGCCGGACACCTGCGGCACCTATCTGGTGCGGACCGAAGTCACCTCCTGGGCCTCGTCGACCCCGGTGGTCGAGGACGTGCCGATAACGATCGACGAAGACTGCGCCGGGGGCGGCGCCTTCAACCCCACCCTGCAGGCCGGCGTCGCCAACCCGGTGGCAGGAGCGGAGTCGCCCCTGACCCTGCGGGTCCGCCGCTCTGACGGCGAACAGAACATCTCCCGCCTGGAGTTCACCCTGCCCGAGGGCGAGCTGGCGAAGCTGAAGGGCGTGGAAGTCTGCCCGGAGGGTGCGGCGGCAAGCGCCAGCTGCGGCCCGAAGAGCCAGGTCGGGATCTCGACCACGGCGATCGGCACCGGCGCCTTCCCCTTGTTCGTCCCCCAACCCGGCAAGTCCCCCACCGCCCTCTACCTAGCCGGCCCCTATAAGGGAGCGCCGTATTCATTGATCACCAAGGTCCCCGCCCAGTCGGGTCCCTTCGACTTCGGCAACATCGTGGTCCGCACGGCGATCAACCTCGATCCCGTCACGACCCAGGTCGTGGCCAAGTCAGACCCATTGCCCCAGATCCTCGAAGGGGTGCCGATCGCCTACCGCGACGTGCGGATCGAAGTCCAAAAACCGGACTTCACGGTCAACCCGACCTCGTGTGAGCAAAGAGCGGTGACCTCGACCATCACCTCCACCCAGGGCACCCAGGCCCACCCCTCGGTCCCGACCAAGGTCGGCGACTGCGGCGCCTTGAACTTCGGGCCCAAGCTGGCCTTCAAAGTCAAGGGCGGCACCAACCGCGGCGACTTCCAGGCCCTGACCGCGACCCTGACCACCGGCCGCAAGGAAGCCAACATCGCCCGGGTCGCGGTCACCCTGCCGCATTCGGAGTTCTTGGAACAGAGCCACATCCGCACCGTCTGCACCCGCGTGCAGTTCGCCGCCAAGAGGTGCCCGGAGGCATCGATCTACGGGACGGCCGAAGCGGTCACGCCGCTCCTGGACCAACCGCTCAAGGGCCCGGTCTACCTGCGTTCCTCCACCCACGCCCTGCCCGACCTGGTGGCGGCTCTCAACGGCCAGTTCGACGTCGAGCTGGCCGGGAGGATCGACTCCAAGAACGGGGGGATCAGGAACACGTTCGAAGTCGTCCCCGACGCCCCGGTCTCCAAGTTCGTCCTGCGCATGCAGGGTGGTCAGAAGAGCCTGCTGGTCAACTCCCGCAACCTCTGCAAGTCGGTCTCCAAGGCAGAGGTGAAGATGGTGGGGCAGAACGGCAAGACCCACGCCGAACGCCCGGTGGTCACCAACAGCTGCGCCAAGAAGGCCAAGAAGAAGGCAAAGCGCACCAGCCGGCGCCAGCGCTAGGCAGCTTGCCGTGAGTCGTCCAAGCTCACCCTGGCCGAAGGGTGAGAGGAGGCTGAGGAGCACCGCCGCGCTAGCGGCGGTGCTCTGCCTTCTCACCTCGGCCTCCCTCGCAGGCGCAGAGGTCACCCAGGAAGGCAACCTGCGGGTCTCCTTCATCGGCGGCCTCGCCCCGCACGACCTGCCGCGCCAGGGAGTGGCCCCGGTCAAGGTCACCCTCGGCGGTGAGATCAAGACCACCGACGGCCAGGCCCCACCGCAGCTCAGGACCATCAGCCTCGCCATCAACAAGCACGGCAAACTGGATTACCGCGGCCTGCCCGCCTGCCACTACCACCAGATCCAGCCGGCCTCGACGATCGAAGCGATCGAGACCTGTCCTGACTCGGTGATCGGCAAAGGCACCTTCAAGGCCAACGTCGTCTTGCCAGAACAGAGCCCCTTCCCCTCCTCGGGCAAGGTGATCGCCTTCAACGGGATCTTCAACGGCAGACATGTGGTCTACGCCCACGTCTACGGGACCGACCCGCTGCCGCAGTCCAACGTCTTGGTCTTCGAGCTCGGCCGCACCTCCGGCACCTACCGCACCACCCTGACCGCGGCCCTGCCCCAGGTAGCCGCCGAATGGGGCTATGTCTCCGGGGTCTCATTGACTCTGAAGCGCACCTTCACCTACAGGGGCAAGACCAAGAGCTTCATCTCCGCCGGCTGTCCTGCACCGGCTGGCTTCCCCGGCACCACCTACTCCTTTGCCCGGGCGAGCTTCGGGTTCGAAGACGGGCGGGTGCTGAGCACGACGATGACGCGCAGCTGTGGGGCGAAGGCGACCGACCGTCGGTCCAAGCGATGAGCGCCGTGACCTAACCCAGCACTCGGCTCAGGCGGGGGCATGAGCGAACCGGCGACTGAATCAGACGACTTCTCGATGGCCTTCGAGGCCGCCTTCGCACGCCTGCAGGTGTCGATCCTCGAGGCCTGCGGGCAGGAGGGGGAATGGCCGCGGAAGGTGGCGGCGGGGGTCCGGGCCGGCCTCGATCTGGCCGCCGCCGACCCAGCCGGCGCGCAGGTGCTGACGAACGAGGCTCTGGCCCAGGGCGAGCAGGGCCTGGTTCGCCGCGAGCGCCTGCTCGCCTATCTCGGCGAGCGTCTGCGGCCCGGCAGGGAGGAGCGGGATGGAGAGCCGCCGCTCCCCGAGATCACCGAGCAGGCGATGACGGGCGGGGTGCTGGCGCTCGTCGGCCAGCGCCTCGATCGCGGCGGGGTGGAGGAGCTCCCCGCCCTCGCGCCCGAGGCGGTCCAGTTCGTCCTCACCCCATACCTCGGGGCGGAGGAGGCGCGGCGGATCGCCGCCGAGTACACCTCTCCCTCCAGCGAAAACGGCTGAAAGGGCCTAGACTGATCCCATGGGCAGGAGAACCATCCGCGTGCTCGCGGTGGCAATGGCCGCCGTGCTCGCGCTCGTCGTCGTCACCAACGCGCTGGCCGTGAAGAAGGTGACGAAGATCCATCTCCAGGCGGGCAACATCATCATCGACGGCGAAGGCGGTTTCACGCCGACGGCGCTGCCGAAGAACGTCGACGCGCCGATCACCATCTTCGGCAGCGGCAGGATCAGCACCGCTGAAAAAGGCACTTTCCCGCCGGTCCTGAAAAACATCGAATTCGAATTCGACAAGCACGGGTCGGTCCAAACGATCGGGCTGCCGACCTGCACGCCCGCGCGACTGCAGGCGACGACCGTCTCGCAGGCGCGCAAGCTCTGCCCGGGCGCGATCGTCGGCAAGGGCTTCGGCAAGGCCGTCGTCAACTTCCCCGAACAGGCGCCGATCCCGGTCTCCTCGCCCTTCACCCTCTTCAACGGCCCGCGCAAGGGCGGGGATCCGACGATCCTCGTCCACGCCTACCTGACGGTGCCGGCGCCGACCACCTTCGTCGTGCCGGTGCGGATCGAAACGATCCACAACGGCCGCTACGGCTACCGGGTCAACGCCGAGATTCCGAAGATCGCCGGCGGCTCGGGCATCCCCCTCTCTGGCTCGGTCCGGGTCGGGCGCAAGTGGACCTACAAGGGCAAGAAGCACAGCTTCCTCAACGCCCGCTGCCCCGACGGCCGCCTCCAGGCCGTCGGTCAGTTCAGCTTCAAAGACGGGACGAGGATGAAGGGAACTTTCCTCAGCCCCTGCCAGACCAAGGGCTGAGGCCGGACCCAGCTCAGGAGGTTGCGGACTTGCCGGCCAGGTCGGCAAGAGGGTCGCTGTCGTTCCAGCTGCCGCTCGAGGCGTAGGGGCGGAAGCGGACGAAGGCCGATTCGTGGTGGAAGGGCCGGGCGCGGTCGGCCGCCATCGCGGCGCTGTGCGTACCGTCCGCGCCGACCGCGTAGCGGCGCATCTCCCCGGCGCTGCGCCAGAGCGAAAAGGTGGCGACGAGGCGGGGGAAGCGCCCCATGCCGGTCCCGGCCAGCAGCGCCGGATCGTCGACCGCCGCCTCCTCCGCCGGGCTGGCGGCGCGGCGAAAGGGCCCGATCCGCCGCAGACGCAGGCGTCCCAGGGTGAGGACCCCGACCGGCTCTCCGTCGTCGACCGGTAGCGCCCGCGCCGGCAGACCGGGCATCCCCGCCCAGGCGCCGAAGACCCGCAGCGGCTGCAGCCGCACCTGCCAGCCGCTTGCCAGCCGCGCGGCTGCGGGGTGGCGCCGGGAGAACTCGTCGAGAGCGGCGTCGCTGTCCCAGGCGGCAAGCATCGCCACGCCGCCCAGCCGCTGCGGGGGCAGCAGCGGCGCCCCCAGCGGGGCGGTGAAGAGGGTCTCGGCGTAGGTGAGGCCGGGGATCGCGGCCGGCCGCGGCGGGCGCAGCAGCAGCTTCACCGCCTCGCGCGGCGCCAGCTCTGCGATGTGAATCGAGACGACCATCCCCGCTCGCCGGCAACCGTAGCGCTCCTCTGCGCAAACGCAGTCCTTCTCTCAAAAAACGCTTCCTTGACTTTATGAAAGGAACTGTTTACGATGCCGCGCAGTCGAGTTCGCACCAGGGAGCGAGCCGGCAGTTCACAGGGACATAGACCGAGCCTCAGGGGTCGCCTAGGGAGGCGGCCGGTAGAGGGGCTCACGGGACAAGGAGATAGCTACGTGAGACGCCACGCGAAGGCACCGTCTGCGCGACCGACCGAAGGCAACGGCTCAGGCCGAGGCCGCTTCAGCCGTGCCGGCGTTCTTGCCGTTCTGGCGATCCTCGCGCTCGCGCTGATGGCGGTTCCCGCTCTCGGCGCCGGCGATCCCACCCGTGGCTACGAGCAGGTCAGCCCGGTCGACAAGAAAGCGGGCACGGTCGACCCCGCGATCGGCTTCCGCGCCGACCCAGCCGGCAACGGGATCATCTACAAAGCGGTCAGCGCCTTCGGCGGCACCCTGAGCCAGTCCGCGCCGAGCATCCCCCTGTATTCCAGCTTTCGCCAGCCCACCGGTTGGAGCGGGGCGCTGGAGCTCAGCCCACCGACGAGCATCTCGACCGGCGGCGGGACGTTCTTCACGACCTTGGGGGTGTCCGAAGACCTGACGAAAGCTCTCGTGGTCAGCAATCGCGCGCTCGCTCCGGGGGGCGTCGATGGTCAGGAAGGCGGCAATCTGTACCTGCGGGACACCCACACCGGCGCCTATACGTTCGTTGGCTTTGCCCCGCCCGGACCAGGGCTGAATGCCTTCTCCGCCTTCGCCAACATCGTTCCCTCGTTCGAATTCCCCGCCTCTTTCATCACCGGCGCGTCCGACTTCAGCTGGGTCGCCTTCAACGCGCCGCCGATGTTGCCGGGTGCCCCTCCGCAGGGGACCTATCGGTGGTCGGTCGCGGAGGGCCTGCGGCTCGAGCCCTGGAGCTTTACCTACGTCGGGGGTTACGGCTACCCCACCGGGCTGATCTCCAACGACGGCTCCAAGCTCTATCTCATCGGCGAAGCCGGCGCCCTCTATCTGCGCGAAGGAGCTCAGTCCACGCCGATCTCCGTCTCGGAGGTCGCAGGAGAACCCACCACGCCCCAGCCGGCGGTCCTTCCCGCCATCACCAACGACGGCAGCTCCGGCATTACCAAGGACGGCCGCTTCGTGGTCTTCTACACGACCGGAAACGTGCCGCTGACCAGTGACGCTCCCGGCCAGTTCGGCGATGTCTATCGCTACGACCACAGCACCGGCGGCCTCACCTACCTGCAGACGAGTGCCGGAGAAGCGATCAGGTACGTCAGCGACGACGCGCAGACGGTCTACTTCGTCGAAGGCGGAAACCTTCGGGTGTCGCGTCACGGGACCGTAGCGACCGTCGCCGCAGTGGAATCCGTCACTCCCGGCGCGGGCGGCTTTTCCGCCAGCCCGGACGGGCATTTCGTCGCCTACCGAGTCACCGATTCCGAAGGAAGGGTGAACTTCAATCTCTATGACGCCGACACCGGCGAGCTGTCGTGCGCAACCTGCCCGCCGCCCGGCACCCCGCCGCTCGGCAACCCCCGACTTTTCTCCGAGGAGATCAATCGCTTCGTCCACACGCCGAAGCCCGTAACCGACAACGGCTACCTCTTCTTCGACACGGCCTCGCGGCTGGTTCCCAAAGACGTCAATGCCCGCGCCGACGTCTACTCCTACAAAGCCGGCGTAACGACGCTGATCAGCCCCGGCAACGCCAACTTCGACGCGCGCATAGGCGACGTCAGCGCCGACGGCAGCAACGTCTTCTTCGTCACCTCCCAGTCGCTGGTCAAGCAGGACCAGGACGGGGCGGCGGACGTCTACGACGCCCGTGTCGGCGGCGGCATCCAGCAGCAGAACGAACCGGCCGAACCGGCCACCTGCTCGGGCGAAGGCTGCCAGGGCCAGCAAACGGCGACGCCGGGCCTGCCATCTGTCTCCTCCGGAGGCTTCTCAGGGCGCGGCAACGTCAAACGCGGATCCTCGTCATCGCGGGCCAGCAAGGTCGCGGTGGCCAAGGTCAAGCCGGTCCTCGGCCCGCAGACGACGATGCGGGTGAGCGTCTTCTCCAAGGGCAAGATCGCCGTCACCGGCAGCGGTCTCAAGCGCACCGACAAGAGGGTCAAGGGCGCCGGCAGCGTGCGGATCCCCGTCCAGCTGAGCGGCCAGGGCAAGGCGCAGCTGAAGAAGAAGGGCAAGGTCACGATCACGGCCCTGGTCACCTTCACGCCCTCGGCCGGCAAGCAGTCCAACGCCAAGACGCAGATCACCTTCGAAGCCAAGTCGACCGGGAGGGCGGGCAAATGAGGGCGCTCGCAGGCAACCGGGACTCTGGCATTTCACTTGGCAAGGAGAAGCAGATGAAGCGCAGCAGACGACGCACCATGCTCGGCACCCTGATGGTCGCCGCGATCGCGGTCACGGGGCTGATCGGCGCCCCGGGCGCCAGCGCCAAGCTCGAATTCGAAGCGACCGAAGTCTCGGTCACCAACCCCGACGGGACTCCTTCGCGTCAGGCCGGTGCCCACTCGGACTTCACCTTCCGCTTCTCAGCCAAGAAGGACTTCAAAAATTATCCGGTGGAGGCGTACCGTGACGTGCTCGTCGACCTGCCGCAGGGGATGGTTGGCAATCCGACTGTGGCGGTCGAATGCACCCAGCAGGAATTCCAGAACAACAACAACGGCTATCCGGCCTGCCCGATCGAGTCACAGGTCGGAACCGCAACGATCGACTCGCCTCAACTCGGCGGATATGTCGGCGTCTACAGCCTGGAGCACGGAAACGACACCTCGGCGATGTTCGGTTTCAACTACCTGAACGCGACCGCGACCTTTCGCGCTGGTGTGCGAGCGGGCGACTACCGTGTCACTTCCGACGGGCTCAATATCACCCAGACCGTTGCGCTCGATTCGATCAAGATCAAGCTGTGGGGGGTGCCCGCCGATCCCTCCCACGACACCGAACGGGAAGAACCCAACAGCGCCGGGATCTTCGGAAACCCGATCCACAACCCAGCCTTCCCGATCCTGCCATTCCTCACCAACCCGACCTCGTGCCCGGCCAGTACCAACTTCGTGGTCAGCGGCGACTCGTGGGAGTTCCCAGACGTCTTCGACGTCCACACCCTGACCGCGGACCCCGAAGGCAACGCCTTCGCCTTCGAAGGCTGCGAGAACCTGCCGTTCGAACCGACGATGGAAGTCCAGCCCTCGACCCGCTCGACCGACGCGCCGACCGGGATCAACTTCGACTTCCGGCTCCTGCAGAACGAATCGCCGAACGGCTTCGCCACCTCGCAGCCGCGCAAAGCGGTGCTCACCTTCCCCGAGGGCATGTTCGTCTCCGCCTCGCAGGGTGCGGGCCTCGGCGGTTGCTCTCCGGCCGCGGTCGGGTTGGGCAGCAACGCCATCCCGAACTGCCCCAACTCGGCCAAGATCGGCAAAGTCAAAATCGACTCGCCGCTGCTGGGAGAAGAACTGAAGGGCGACATCATCCTCGCCGAGCCCTACGACAACCCCTTCGGGACGATGCTGGCGATGTACCTGACGGTGAAAGGCCCGAACTTCTACCTCAAGCTTCCGGGCCGGATCGACCCCGATCCCGTCACCGGCCAGCTCAAGACCACCTTCCCCGACCTCCCTCAGCTGACCTCCGAAAAAATACTCGTGGAATTCAAGTCCGGGCCGAAAGCGGCGCTGAGCACCCCCAAGGCCTGCGGCGACTACTCGATCAAAACCGAGATCTATCCCTGGTCGGGCACCGAGCCGGTGGTCGGCCACTCGGGCTTCACGATCGACGAAAACTGCAACACCGGCGGTTTCAATCCCAGCCTGCGGGCCGGCAGCTCGAGCCCCTCGGCCGGCGGCTACGGGACGTTCAACTTCCAGATCGCCCGCAAGGACGGGGAACAGAACCTCTCCCAGATCGCCACCAAGCTGCCCGAGGGCATGCTGGCCAAGCTGGCCGGCGTCGGGATCTGCTCCGACGCGGGCGCGACGACGGGCGATTGTCCGGCCTCCAGCCAGGTCGGCACCGTGACCGCGGCGATCGGCTCCGGCCCCTTCCCGCTCTATGTGCCGGAAGCGGGCAAGGCGCCGACCGCCGTCTACCTCGCCGGTCCATATAAGGGCGCTCCTTACTCCCTGGTCGTCAAGGTCCCGGCCCAGGCCGGTCCCTTCGACCTCGGCACGGTTGCCGTGCGCAATGCCCTGAACATCGATCCGGTCACCGCCCAGGTCTCGGTGCAGTCAGACCCGCTGCCGCGGATCCTCAAGGGGCTGCCGGTCTCCTACCGCGAAGTCCGGGTCGAGATCGACCGCAACGACTTCGCCATCAACCCGACCTCCTGCGAACCGATGAACGTGGAGGCGACGATCGTCTCCGACGGGGGCAAGGTGGCGAACCCGAAGAGCCCCTTCCGGGTGACCAATTGCGCCGCCCTGGAGATGAAGCCCAAGCTCAGCTTCAACCTCAAGGGCGGGACCAAGCGCGGTGACTTCCCGGCCCTGACCGCGACCCTGAAAGCTCGCCGCGGCGATGCCAACCTCAGTCGCGCTTCGGTAACCCTGCCGCACTCCGAGTTCCTCGAACAGGCCCACATCGGCACCGTCTGCACCCGGGTGCAGTTCGCCGCCAAGGCCTGCCCGGCGGCCTCGATCTACGGCTACGCATCGGCGACCACGCCGCTGCTCGACAAACCGCTGAGCGGTCCGGTCTACCTGAGGAGCTCCTCCAACCCGCTGCCCGATCTGGTGGCGGCCCTGCACGGCCAGGTCGACTTCAACGTCAGCGGCAAGATCGACTCGGTCAACGGTGGCATCAGGACCACCTTCGACACCATCCCCGACGCCCCGGTGGACACCTTCAAGCTGTCCTTCCTCGGCGGCAAGAAGGGCCTCCTGGTCAACAGCCGCGACATCTGCGGCATCCCTGGCCGGGCGACGGCCAAATTCATCGGCCAGAACGGCAGGTTCGCCGAACTGCGCCCGCAGCTGAAGAACAGCCGCTGCGGCAAGGCCAAGAAGCGCTCCAAGCGCTAGCCCTGATGAGAAGGACGATCCTCGGCCTGGGGGCGGTGGCGATCTGCGCCGCCGCCCTCGGTGTCGCCACCGCTACTGCCGAGATCGCCCAGAAGGGCAACCTGCGGGTCGCCTTCGAGGGTGAGATCGCCCCGCGTGCGCTGCCGCGCCAGGGGACGGCGCCGATCGATGTGACGATCGGCGGCCACATCACCACCACCGATCGCACCCCGCCACCGCAGCTGCAGGAGATCGAGATCGGCATCAACCGCCACGGTCGTCTCGACTACAGAGGCCTTCCCGCCTGTCAGCTGAAGCGCCTGCAGCCCTCCTCCAACAAGGACGCCCTCAAGGCCTGTCGGGCCTCCCTGGTCGGCGAAGGAAGCTTCTCGGCCAACGTCCTCATCCCCGGCCAGGCTCCCTTCCCTTCCAAGGGCAGGGTGCTGGCATTCAACGGCAGGAAGGGGGGCAAGCCGGTGATCTTCGCCCACGTCTACGGGACCGAGCCGGTTCCCACCTCCTACACGCTGCCCTTCGAGATCCGCCGCGCCAAGGGCACCTTCGCCACCGTGCTCCACGCCTCGCTGCCGGAGGTCACCACCGACGTCGGCTTCGTCACCGGGCTCTCGCTCAACCTCGATCGCCGCTTCCGCTACCGCGGCAAGACCCGCAGCTACCTGGCGGCCGGCTGCCCGGCCCCGGCCGGGTTCCCGGGGGCGGTCTTCCCGCTGATCCGCGCTGCCTTCAGCTTCGGCTCCGGGGCGATCCTGAGCTCGACCCTGACGCGCAGCTGCACCGCGCGCTGAGCGGCTCCTGCCGCCCGTGCCTTCAGGCCGGCGTCGTCACCTCCTGCGCCACCTCGCACTCGGCCTCGCTGCCCGGCCGCAGGGGCGGGGCGCCGACGCCGCAGCTGAAGTCCTCGCCGAGGCGCTCGGGGGTGTCGCCGCCGGGCTCCGGCTCGGCGTGCAGGACCTCGGCGCTGATCGTCAGCCAGGCGAGCAGGCCGCCGAGGGCCGCAAGGGCGGCGCAGACCGCCATCGCCATGTGGAAGCCGCTGGTCATCTTCTCCGGGTCGTAGAAGGCGTCGCCGGTGAGGCCGGCGACGATCGGCAGCGCCGCCACCGCGAGCAGGCTGGCGACGCGGGCGACGGCGTTGTTGACCCCGGAGGCGATCCCCGCGTGGCGGCTGTCGGCGGCGGCAAGCACGGTCGCGGTGACCGGGGCGACGACCAGGGTGAGGCCGAGGCCGAAGACGATCACCGGCGGCAGGATCCCGGTCAGGTAGCTGTCGCCGGGGTCGAGCTGGGTCATCCAGAGCAGCCCCACGGCGATGATCAGCGGCCCCAGGGTCAGCGGCAGCCGCGCCCCGATCCGCTGCGCCAGCGCCCCCGAGCGGGCGGAGAAGAGCAGCATCAGGAAGGTCACCGGCAGCGAGGCGGCACCGGCCTCGATCGGCGTGTAGCCCATCGAGATCTGCAGGAAGGCGACGAGCAGAAAGAAGAAGCCGCCGAGCGCGGCGTAGACGACGAAGGTGACCGCGTTGGCGGCGCTGAACTGGCGCGAGCGGAAGATCTCCAGCGGCAGCATCGGGTTGGCGCTGCGGCGCTCGCCGACGAAGAAGGCGGCCAGGGCCAGCAGACCGCCGACGGCGATGACGACGATCGCCGGCGAGGCGCCCTGGCCCGGGGCCTCGATCAGCGCGTAGGTGGTGCCGGCCAGCCCCAGCGCCGCCAGCACGGCGCCGCTCAGGTCCAGCCGCCCGGTCGCCATCGGGTCGCGGCTCTCCGGCACGTGCGCGGTCGCGGCCCAGATCACGAAGGCGCCGATCGGCAGGTTGATGAGGAAGATCGCCCGCCAGGAGATCGCCCCGATCAGGTAGCCGCCGAGCAGCGGCCCGAAGGCGGTGGCGACCCCGCCCAGCCCCGACCAGGCGCCGATCGCCCGGGCGCGGTCGCCGGCGCGGAAGCTGGCCTCGATCAGCGCCAGGCTGCCGGGGGTCAGCAGGGCGCCGCCGACTCCCTGCAGCAGCCGCGCTGCGATCAGCAGCTCGACGCTGGGAGCGAGCGCGCAGAGCAGCGAGGCGGCGGTGAAGAGGACGACCCCGAGGACGAAGACGCGGCGGCGCCCGTAGCGGTCGCCGAGCGAGCCGCCGAGCAGGATCAGCGAGGCGAGGGTGAGCAGATAGCTGTTGAGGATCCACTGCAGGGCGCTGGTGCTGGCGTCGAACTCGCGGCCGATGTCCGGCAGGGCGACGTTGACCACGGTGCCGTCGAGGAAGGCCATCCCGGAGCCGGCGACGGCGACGGCGAGGAGCCAGCGGCCCGCGCCGCTCTCGAAGGCGATGCCGTCAGCCATCGAGCTCCGGCGGCAGCGCCTTCGGCCCGTCGGGGTACATCCCCCGCAGCTGCTCCTCGCTCATCTCGAGGGTGCTGGTGACCGCCTCCGCCGGGGCGCCGACGACGAGCCAGAGCTGGTCCGCCCCGGTGTCGTTGAAGAGCTGGCGCACCGAGAAGGGCTCGACCAGGAGGCTGTCCAGCGGCTCCAGGGTCAGCGGCTCCTCCGCGTCGATCCGCATCCGGCCGCTGCCCTCGAGCAGGACGTAGAGCTCCTCCTGCTCGAAGTGCCGGTGCTTGGTCGAGGCCTGGCCCGGCGCCAGCCGCCACAGCCGCGCCCCCAGGGAGCTCGCCTCGAGCTGCTTGCCGAGGTCGGTGTTCAGCACCGACATCTGGTTCGAGGGGCGCCAGAAGGCGTCGCCGGCTTTCAGTAGACGGTAGGCCACCGCCGGATTATCGCGTTCCCAAGTTTCTCCCTCCCAGAGCGGGGACAAACTTGGGAACGCGCGAATGCCCCGTATGGGCGCTGAGTCAGGCTTGAGCGGGGGCGGCGTCTTCGCCGTGGTAGCGCGCAAGCAGCTCCTGCTCGCGCTCGTGCCGGGGGAAGAGGAAGAAGACGACGGCGATGCCGAGGGCGATCGCGATCATGCCGGCGGCGTAGGTCCAGTCGCCGCCGTCGAGGAACGAGGTGCGGGCGGCCTGGACGATCGGCTGCGCGTACTGCGGGTACTGCTCGGCCGTGTTGGCGGCGCTGGCGAAGGACTTGGTCAGCTCGTTCTGCACCTGTTCGCTGACCTTGGCGCCTTCCGGCGATTCGGCGATCTGCGAGCTGAAGCTGGCGGCGTAGCCGGCGGTCAGCAGGGCGCCGAAGATCGACTGCATGATCGCGCCGCCTAGGTCGCGCTGGAGGTCGGCGGTGCCCGACGCCATGCCGGCTTTGATCACCGGCACCGAGCCGGTCAGCGAACGCGAGGCGGGGGTGCCGGCGAAGCCAACTCCGATCCCGACCAGTAGGTAGCCGAAGCCGACCACCCAGTAGGCGACGCCCTCGTCCCAGAAGACGAACATCTCGAGGAAGGCGAGAAAGCAGAAGACGAACCCGACCAGCAGGGTGAGGCGCGAGCCGTGCGACTCGACCAGCCTCGCCGAGCGCGGGGCGACCACGATCATCCCGACGGCGCCGGGGAGGATCGCCAGGCCGGCTTCCAGGGTCGAGTAGCCGAGCACGTTCTGGACGAACTGCTGGCCGATGAACATCGCCCCCATCAGCGAGCCGAAGACGATGATCCCGGCCAGGGCCGCCACCCAGAAGGTGCTGCGGGCGGCGATCCTGAGGTCGTAGAGCGGGTTGGCGACGCGGCGCTGACGCAGGACGAAGGCCGCGGTGGTGAGCAGGGCGGCGACGCCGAGGATGATCGCGGTCTCACCCTTGCCCGGTTCCGGCGCCAGGTTGATCGCCAGCACCAGCGTCGCCACCAGCCCGATCGAGAGGATGCCGCCGAGGTGGTCGACCGGCTCGGTCGTCTCGTTGACGTGGGCCGGGATCAGTTTCCAGGCGAGGAAGAGGGCGATCGCGGCCAGTGGGGCGCTGATGATGAAGACCGAGCCCCACTCGAACCCTTCCAGCAGGGCCCCGGCCAGCAGCGGCCCCAGCGCCGAGACGCCGCCGCCGAGCGCCGACCAGAGCGCGATCGGCTTGGTCCGCACCGGCGCCGGCCAGAGCGCGGTGATCAGCGCCAGGGTGGTCGGGTAGGCCATGCCGGCGGCGACGCCACCGGCGACGCGGGCGAGGAACAGGGCCGGGGCCGAGGGGGCGAGGGCGGCGAAGATCGAGATCGGGATCGTCAGCGCCATGCCGAGCAGCAGCAGCGTCTTGCGCCCATAGCGGTCGCCGACCGCGCCCAGGTAGAGGACCGAGGCGGCGAGGCCGAGCGAGTAGCCGACCGCGATCAGGTCGATCATCGTCTGCCCCGCGCCGAAGGCCTTGCCGATGTCCGGCAGGGCGACGTTGGCGACGGCGAGGTTGAGGTTGGCGACGCCGGCGACCAGGATCAGCGTCGCCAGGACGAGGCCGGCGCGCTTGGGCCCGCTTGCCTCCACGGGCTAGAGCTCGATCCAGGTGCCGTTCGGGCCGAGGTTGCGGATCGGCGTGGTGCCGACCTCGCCCTCGCAGCCCCAGGACTCGTGGATGTGGCCGCAGACCGCCAGCCGCGGCCGCTTCTGCTCGATCGCCCGCAGCAGCGCCGGGCTGCCGAAGTGGGTGTCGTCGCCGGCGCTGTCGCAGTGGCCCTTGGGCGGCGAGTGCAGGACCAGCACCGCGCCCTCCGGGCAGCCCGCCAGCATCCCGCTGGCTTCCTCGTCGTCGAGGTCGAAGCTCCAGTCCCAGGGAGTGACCGGGATGCCGCCGCCGAGGCCGTAGAACTCGCTGCCGGCGATCGTCATCCCTTCGCCGTGGAGGACCGTGGCCGCCTCCCAGCTGCGGGTCGCGTCGCGCAGCGCGTCGACGGTCTCGTTGTTGCCGGGCACGAGCACGGTCGGGGTGGCGATCGCCGCCAGCACCGCGACCGTCTCCTCCAGCCCCTCGTGGACCGAGGCGAAGTCGCCGGCGCCGATGACGACGTCGGCCTCGGCCGACATCTCGACCAGCCGGGCGCCCTGCTCGAGGTCGCGGTGGAGGTCGCTGAAGGCGAGCAGCTTCATGCGCTGGAACCTATCCGCTCGCGCCGCCGCGGTTGTGCCGGCTCCTCCTCGGCCCGCGCCTGCAGGTCGAAGTAGAGCAGCGTCTGGGCGATGATCGCGTAGGGGAGCAGCAGCGAGAAGATCAGCGCCCCGAGCAGGTTGATGACGAGGAAGGGCAGCGGGGTGAAGATCAGCCCCAGGGTCAGGACCGGCCCGGCGATGAAGAGCAGGGCGACGAGGAAGACGACGACCCGGACCGCGTGCCACCAGCGCCCGCGGACCAGCTCGGAGCTGCCGCGGAAGGACTCGCGCAGGGTCTTGTCGGTGAACAGCACTTCCTGGCCGACGAAGGACCAGCCGACCAGCTTCCAGATGGCGAAGGGAAGGCCGATGATCGTGATCGCCATCGCCCCGATCCCCAGGGTGGCGAGCGCCAGGGCGGCGACGATGCGCCAGAAGCGTTCCCGCATTCCCTGCCAGCAGGCGCGGAAGCTGGCCGGCTGGGATTCGGCCAGCAGCCGCATGAAGATGACGACGATCGCGGCGACGACGACGTAGGCGATCGGCCGCGCGATCGATTCGGCCAGGTCGCCGAGCGCCAGGTTGACGCCCGAGCGCCCGGCCGCGTCGTCGGCGCCGCTGCCGCCGGCGAGCAGGCCGGCGAGCAGGTTGGTGCCGGCGACGATCACCAGCCCGGCCAGGGCGATCGTCACCAGCAGCGCCCAGTGGCGGCCGTAGAGCTGGCGGGCGGTGCGGATCAGCTGGCCGAAGGCGCGCCGGGCCCGCAGCTGGGCGACGTCGACCGGGCCCCAGCGGGTGAAGCCGACGAAGAGCGCGATCAGGATCCCGAGGCCGATCAGCGTGCCGATCGCCAGCGGCCGCGACTTCGCCTCGAGGTTGATGAAGTCCGATACCTGGGCGACGGCGCCGCAGAAGGCGCCGGTGATCTGGGGGCCGGCGATCGAGCCGCCGGGGAGGCGCGGGCTGGTCGTGCGCTGCTTCTCCATCCAGGCGAACGGTTCGCGCCAGACCGTCTTCGTCGTCGGCCCGGTCGGCCCGTTGTTGAAGCCCTTTTCCTTTTCGCCCCAGCGGCCGTCGTAGCTGAGCCACTTGAACGGGCCCTGCTCGGAGGCCGTTTCCGGCAGCAGCACCGGCTGCGGCCGCAGTTCCCGCAGCGGCTCGGAGGTGTTGTCGCAGCCGACCCCGGAACCGTGCTGGCCGTTCTGGATGTAGACGGCGGAGTCGTAGAAGGTCGCGTGCGAGCCGGCGGCCGGGTAGACGATCGGGTGCGTGCCTTCCTTCTGCACCTTCGAGTCGCCCCAACTGGCGCGCTCGCCGCCGGCGTGCTGGAAGACGATGATTTCCCGCGGTTCTTCGTTCAGCGCCGCCGCGGTCGTTTCCGCTTCGAAGCTGATCTGCATCCCCTCCCAGTCGCCCTCGTGGAGGTCGTTGAACTGGTTGAAGTACCAGAAGAACCAGTACTGGAGGACGAAGCCGGGGTGGTTGGGTTCGCGGGCGATGTGGGCGTAGGTGACGACCGGCGCCCGGCCTTCGTCGATCAGCTTCTGGAAGGCGCGCGAGTAGACGCAGGTGTCGCCGAGCGCTTCCCCTTCGAGGTCGAGGTAGTAGCCGTCGGGGAGGCCGGCGATGTCGGCCGCGGTCGGCGCCTCCATGACCTTCTCCAGCACGCCGGTCCGCGGGTCGTCGTGGGCGAGGGTGACGGTGGGGTTGCCGAGCACGGTGCCGACGCTGGTCGGCTGGTACTGCTCGGCGGTCTTTTCGCAGGGCGGGTCGACCTGTTCGCGCAGCATCGTGATCGGCGCATAGGTCTCGGCCAGCTTCTGCGCGGCGGCCGCGCTGGCGGCGGCGCCGACCGCCCGCGGGCTGCCTTCGGCCGGGGCGCCTGCGGACCCGTCGCCGGCGGGCGAGGCGGCGGGGGGCGAGGCGGCGAGCCCGGTGGCCGGCGCGGCGAGCAGGAAGAGCGATGCGAGCGCCGGGACGAGGCGGCGAAACCGGGTCTTCACCCGGGCGAACGTACCAGCGGCGGGAGACCTAAGCCAGCACGCTTCGCGGCAGCGGCGGTGGCGCCGCGAAGACCTTGACGCCGGTCAGCCCGACGGCGCTGCCGCCGGCTCCTCGACCTGCTCCTCGACTTTGCCCTTCGGCATCGCCACCAGGGCGACGAGGAAGGCCACCGCCATCACCGCGGCGAAGCCGTAGAAGACGGTCTGGGTGGCGAGGGCGAAGTCGTGGGGGATGTTGGCGACGACCTTGCCGACCGCCCCACTTACATGGGCGGGCGCTTCGCCGCCGGCGCCCTGGCTGATCGTATCGGCGATTTCGTCGGCGGTCGCCTTCGGCACCCCGTGTTCGGCCGCGGTCGCCTCCAGGTTCGACCTGTTCTGCAGGATCAGGACGCTGCCGAGGACGGCGAGGCCGAGGCTGGAGCCGAAGTTGCGCACCGTCTGGGTGATCCCGGTCGCCTCCCCGTAGCGGCTTTTCGGCACCCGGTTGAGGGCGTCGGTGTTGGCCGGGCTGAGGACGAGGCCGACGCCGACGCCGGCGATGACGATGTAGGGCCACTGGTCGCCGACCGAGAGTTCGGTCAGCGATTCCCCCCAGAGGTAGAAGCCGACCGCGGCGATCGCGCAGCCGGAGACGACCGTCGGCCGGGCCCCGACTTTGTCGAGCACGCGGCCGCCGCGCTGCGAGGCGACGGCGAAGCCGCCGAAGAAGATCAGCAGGTAGAGCCCGGTTTCCGAGGCGCTTTCGCCGAGCGAGATCTGCGCGTACATGCTGGCGAAGAAGAACAGCGGCACGAACGGGATCATCAGCAGGAAGAGGATCGCGTTGTCGACCGCGAAGGCGCGGTCGGCGAAGGTCCGGATCTGCATCAGCGGGTGGGTCTGGCGCAGCTCGTAGAGGACGAAGGCGGCGATCAGGGCGATACCGGCGGCGATGCAGATCCAGGTCGTGGCGCTGCCCCAGCCCCAGACGCTCGACTGCTGCAGCCCGAGCACGGCCAGTCCCATGCCACCGGTGATCAGAACCGCGCCGCGGTAGTCGAGCGGCGCCGGGTGCTTCTCGTCGTCGGGCTTGGCGATCGCGGTGAGGATGAGGGCGATGATCGCCACCGGGATGTTGACCCAGAAGATCGCCCGCCAGGTGATCTCGACCAGGTAGCCGCCGGCGAGCGGGCCGATCGAGGTGAGGCCGCCGGCGATGGCGAAGAAGATCGCCATCGCCTTGCCGCGTTCCTGGACCGGGAAGGCGTTGAGGACGATCGCCAGGGCGGCGGGGAACATCAGCGCGGCGCCGGCGCCCTGGACTACCCGGAAGACGATCAGCCAGGTCTCGTCGAGCGAGCCGGTCGGGGTGGCGCCGCAGAGGGCGGAGGCGGTGGCGAAGACGACGACGCCGATCGTGACCATGCGGCGGTGGCCGGCGATGTCGGCGAGCTTGCCGCCGAAGGCGAACAGGGCCGAGAGCGCCAGCAGGTAGCCGTTGACGATCCACTGCACCCCGGTCGAGGAGAGCGAGAGGTCGTCCTGGATGCTGGGGATGGCGATGGCGACGATCGTCTGGTCGATGAAGGTCATCGAGACCGCGAAGATCATCGCCGCCAGGATCAGTTTGCTGTTCTTGCCGCTGGTCGTGTTCATGGTCTTCCCGTTTGCCGAACGGGGCGCGAATCCTCCCTGACGGCGATCCCGATGCAAGCGGGCGCGGACGAAAATCCCCCCGGTTTCGGTAATCTCGCGGCGCAATGCCCCCCGTCTTCTGGATCGGCCTCGGGATCGCGGCCTTCATCTTCCTCGTCGGCGTCGTCGCCGGCGCCCGCTCGCGCACCGCCAGCCTCGGCAGCGGCGCCGCGATGGGGCTCTACCTCGGCGTGATGCTGGCCTTCCCGCTGCTCGCCGTCGGCCTCGCCACCAGCTAGTGCATGACCTCTAGCCCCGCCGTCGCCATGCATGACGGCAGCGCGATCCCCCAGCTCGGCTTCGGCGTCTTCCAGGTCCCGCCGGAGGAGACCCAGGAGACGGTCGAGGAGGCGCTCGCCACCGGCTACCGCCACGTCGACACCGCCGCCGCCTACCGCAACGAGGCGGGGGTCGGCGCCGCGATCGCCGCCTCCGGGCTCGGCCGCGAGGAGGTCTACGTCACCACCAAGCTGTGGAACTCCGAGCAGGGCTACGACTCGACCCTGCGCGCCTTCGAGAAGAGCCTCGAGCGGCTCGGGCTGGATCGCGTCGACCTCTACCTGATCCACTGGCCGATGCCGACCCAGGACCACTTCGTCGACACCTGGCGCGCCTTCGAACGGATCCAGGAAGACGGCGGCGCCCGCTCGATCGGCGTCTCCAACTTCCGGGTCGAGGACCTGCGGCGGCTGCGCGACGAGGCCGAGTACCTGCCGACCGTGAATCAGATCGAGCTGCACCCACTGCTGCAGCAGGCCGAGCTGCGCGCCTGGCACGCCGAGCACGACATCGCCACCGAGGCCTGGAGCCCGCTGGCGCAGGGGGTGGTGCTGGAGGAGCCGGTGCTGGTGGAGATCGCCGAGGCGCACGGCAGGACGCCGGCCCAGGTGACCCTGCGCTGGCACCTGCAGCTGGGCAACGTCGTCATCCCCAAGTCGGGGACGCCGGAGCGGATCCGCGAGAACTTCGATCTCTTCGACTTCGAGCTGGGGGAGGGGGAGATGGCGGCGATCGCCGGCCTCGACCGCGGCGAGCGCACCGGGCCCGACCCCGCCACCTTCGTCTCGCCGTAGGAGAGCCGTAGGTCATACGCTCCGGCCCATGGGCCGGCAGCGGGTCTTCGATCACCCAGACCGCCCGCTCGGCAGGTGGATCAACGCGATCTCGGCGACCGCCTTCGTCGTCGGCGGCTCGCTGTTCGCGCTGGGGGCGGCGCTGGCGCAGGGCGATGTCGGCGGGCCGCGGCTGCCGGCGGCGGTGTACCTGGTCGGCGGCGTCTTCTTCAGCACCGGCGGCTACGCGGCGGCGCTGCAGGTGATCAACGGCCCGCGCGACGGCGGCTGGCGCTGGTGGTCGGTCGAGCCGCGGCGGGCCGAGTGGCTGAGCACCGTCGTCCTCTTCGTCGGCACCCTGGTCTTTGCGATCAACCTCGTCGACTCGCTGCTCAGCGACCTGTCGACCGCCCAGTACGACCGCCTGGTCTGGTCGCCGGACATGGTCGGCTGCGCCCTCTTCCTCGTATCGGGTCACCTGGCGATGGTTGAGATCTCCGGCACCTGGCTGCCCTGCTGGCGGCCGCGCGACCTCGGCTGGTGGATCGTCGCCGTCAACCAGCTCGGCTCGGTCCTCTTCATGGTCTCCGCCGTGGCCTCGTTCGTGCGCGCCGAAGGCGACATGATCGCGGTCGGCATCGCCAACTGGGGCACGCTGACCGGGGCGCTCTGCTTCGCGTTTGCGGGCGTGCTGCAGGAGTTCGAGCGCCCCGCCTGAGAGGATGGGCGCGATGGCGACCGCCTCCAAAGCCAACGCCCCGCGGACCGAGAAGACGCTGCCGGGGGTCTGGCGCCTGCGCCTGCCACTGCCCTGGCCGGGGGTGCCGCACGGCAACGCCTGGGCGATCGAGTCCGGCGACGGCATCGTCCTCTTCGACACCGGCATGGGCGGCAAGGGCCGCCTGCGCCAGCTCGACCTCGCCCTCGCCCAGGCGGGCTTCGGGGTCGAGGACATCGGCCTCCTGGTCTGCACCCACGCCCACGTCGACCACTACGGCCTGGCGGCGGGGATAGTCGAGGCGGCGGGCTGCGAACTCTGGATGCACCCCGCCTGGGAACACGTGCGCCTGCTCGCCGACAACCCGGCGGCGGCGCTCGAACACCGGCTCGAGGTCGCGCGCCAGAGCGGGGTGCCGGTGGCGGCCCTGGAGCGCTACCGCGAGGCGCGCAGCGGGGAGGAAGAGACCGGCATCGACGCGATCCAGGTCCCCGACCGCGACCTCGTGCCCGGAGTGGAAGTGGAGACCGGCCTCGGCAACTGGCAGGTCTACGAGACTCCGGGCCACGCCCCGTCCCACGTGGTCCTCCACCAACCCGAGCGCAAGCTCCTGATCTCCGGCGACCACCTCCTCGGCCGCACCGTCCTCTTCTTCGACTACGGCCACACCCCAGATCCAGTGGGCGAGTTCCTCGGCAGCCTCGACGAGGTCGAGCCCCTGGAGGTCGAACTCTGCCTCCCCGGCCACGGCCGCCCCTTCCGCGACCCCGATGCCAAGATCGCCGAGGCCCGCCGCCAGGTCTCCGAGCTCCTCACCAAGGTCCGCGAGGCCCTGGCCGAGCAGGATCGCACCGCCTTCGAAATCGTCGCCGAGATCGTAGGTGCCGAGAACCTCAACACCCCGGCAAGCGCCTGGGTCCTCCAGATCGTCCTCTCCTGCCTGGACCACCTGGCACTGGCGGGCGAGGTGGAGGCGGTGACCGGGACGGATCCGGGGCGCTGGCGGCTGGGCTGAAACGCTGGCGGCTGATGCATCCGATCCATACCGGAGAGGATCTTGCCGCGAAGGCGTGCCTAGCACCAACCGGCGCACGCTCGCACATAGCTGACGAGAATTGCAGTAAAAAAACCTAACTCGAGACGGCTCGCCATCCCAAACCTGGCGAGCACCGAGTCATTCTTGCGCTGGGCAGACAATGGCGCTATCGATCGTGTTCCTCCCCGTTGGGGGAGCGAATCAATCCACGATCGAAAGGTAGGCATCAGATGATGCGCAATCTCAAGGTTCTGGGGACCGCCCTCGCTGCGGTTCTCGTGCTGGGGGCGGCGTTCGCCTCCTTCGCCTCCGCCGCGGACGATCTCACAGCGGAAAAATATCCGGTGAAAATCACAGGCAATAACGATCCGTCATCCGCAATACTCAAAACGACAGCCGGCAGCCACGAATGCACGACCAGTACGCTGACAGCGACACTCCTGAACAGTTCCTCGAGTACACCTAGCCTAACAGTCACTCCCGACTACTCTGGGTGCACTTGCCTTGGAGTCGCTTGCACGATTGATATGAACGGGTGTGATTACACAGTCCTAATGATCATAGCCGAAACAAAGTCGCTCGTCATCATTCATTGCACGGTCGGCAATGAAATCACATTGACAAGCAGTAAGTGTGTTATTCATATTCCGGCTCAGGAAAACCTCGGCACTATCACGTGGAAAAACATTGGCGCAGGAGCGACACGAGAAGTCACAGGCACCATCGCAATTAACGAAAAAATTAAATACAGCCACACAGAAGGATCCGGCATCGGCAAATGCACGACCGGTTCTGGCACCACCGGCTCGCTCACGGGCTCAGTGATAGCGACAGGTGAGGAAGACACTGGTGAAGGCAAACACATCGGACTCTTCTTCTCCTAGGGTGGATATCTAGGAACAGTGTGATGATTACGGGGCCAGGCCACTGTGCCTGGCCCACGTTATTTGACCCAATATATTGTTTTGTTCCTATCTAAGTATTGTTTTGTTCCTATCTAAGGCAGAGAATGTCAAAGGTTGGGGTAGCTCTGCGCTGTCGACGACCCGCATACTCACCGACTAGCCGGGAGCACGGCAGGTCGCAGGGATCGATCATGCGTTACTGAGCTGTGAGTGCGAATCGCGTAGCGACCCGGAATTGCGCCAAACGCCCCGACTATCGGGTATGTGCATCGCACGAATCGACGCACGCGCCAAAGCGTCGAGGCTAAATTGCAGGGATTTATATGCACCGAGAGTCCAGAATAGATAAGTGCTGAGTGGTTCCCCAATATTTCTTGACCAATCACAGCCTCTGCAGTTATCTATTTCGTGCTCCCGAGGGGAGTAGGCGTTGAGCTAATCAAAGGCTCGACGTGGCAAGCGCGCTACGGATGATATGGCCTCGGCCGACACCGATAGTGCCCAAGGAAAGGAAAGCATCAGATGATGCGCAATCTCAAGGTTCTGGGGACCGCCCTCGTCGCGGTTCTCGTATTGGGGGCGGCCTTCGCCTCCTTCGCCTCCGCCGCGGACGATCTCACAGCAGAAAAATATCCAGTGAAAATCACAGGCAATAATGATCCAGCATCCGCCATACTCAAAACTACAGCGGGGAGCGCGGAATGCACGACTGCCACGCTGACAGCAACACTCCTGAACAGTTCCTCGAGTACACCTAGCCTGACAGTCACTCCCGACTACTCTGGGTGCACTTGCCTTGGAGTCGCCTGCACGATTGATATGAACGGGTGTGATTATACAGTCACCATGGACGCCGTCGGAACAGGCTCGACGGTTAGCGTTGACTGCACGGGCGCTAACGAAATCACATTGACAAGCAGTAAGTGCATTATCCACGTTCCAGCCCAGGCAGGCCTTGGCAGTATTGCGTGGAAAAATCTTGGAGCAGGCGCGACACGAGAAGTAACAGGTACCATCACGATCGAAAATAAAATTAAATACAGCCACACAGAAGGAGCCGGCATCGGCAAATGCACGACCGGTTCTGGCACCACGGGCTCGCTCACGGGCTCAGTGCTAGCGACAGGTGAGGAAGACACTGGTGAAGGCAAACACATCGGACTCTTCTTCTCGTAAGTAAGTCATTAAGGGAATAATCAGTTGTAACTGGGGCCAAGCGAGTGCTTGGCCCCAGTTGTATTTGACAAATATCGTTCTGTTCCTATATGGTTAACTGCACGTTTTGTTAGGGGAAGTCTGCGTATCTGCGCGGGGGAAAAGCGCCGGCTGCTGCCGGCCATGGGAGGGCGAAAATATGAAGGCAAGATCCGTAGTCGTGCTTACTCTCGTGCTTACGGGTGCGCTCATAGTTGGACTGAATGCTCAGGCCTCGGCCGCGACCCCGCTTTGCGGCGCAGGCTCGGGAATCGCGCAGTGCGAAGAACCGGCCGGGTTGGCCGTGGACTATGCGAGCAAACGACTTTATGCAGTTGATTCCCGTAATAACAGAATCGATGTTTTCGACTCTGGCACCGGCAATTTCCTCTTCGCGTTCGGCTGGGGCGTTGCCGATGGCTCCTCCGCGCTTCAGAGCTGTGGGCCAGCTGCGTCCCCCCCGACGCCTTCATGTCTCAAAGGTATCGCTGGCTCGGGACTCGGCCAATTTTCTTCGCCGAAACGAATAGCCGTGGACAACGATCCCTCCAGTACGGCTTTCCACCGCGTATATGTGACTGATGAGAGTTCTCGAGTACAGGTATTTGGTCCCTCAGGTGAATTCCTCATGAAATTTGGTGAAGGAAAACTCAGCGGAGGGAACGCTCCGCTGACGATCAGGTCAGGAGGCGACGTTCTTATTGCAGATGGCCCCAATCAAATCAAAGTCTTTTCCTCGGCTGGCGAACTGACTGGTTCTTCTGTACTGCCCGGATCTGGCTCAGTCGGGGATCTGGTCGTCGATTCTACCGGCGAGATTTATGTGAAAAGGGGGGACGCGATACAAAAATATGAATTCACTGAACCGGTAAGCACGCTACTTAACGAATTTGATGGCAACACCAACCTGAGAGCAATCGCGATTGGCCAAGACGACAGTCTCTTCATTGCTCAGTTAGATAACAACTCGTGGATAGTCACTGAGCGCAATCCTGGCGGTCTCATCGTCAAGCGCTTCGGATATGGCGAAATAGACTTCGGCATGAGCAGTATTGCGGTGGCGGCAGGCGGAGAAGTGTTTGGCAGCGAAGAATATGTCGGCACGCCCTTTCCTGGCAACAGGGTGATCAGTATCGATCGACCTCCCTCTGGCCCTCTTTCCTGCTGCCTAGATGTCCAGACCGGCAACACCAAAGCAACGCTCAAAGGCCAAGTCAATCCCGAGGGCAAAGCCACCACCTATCACTTCGACTACGTCACCGAGGAAAGCTTCGAAGACGAAGGCGGCTTCGCCAGCCCGAAAACCGTCTCCACCTCGGAGAGCGCCTCGATCGGCGAAGACTTCTCGCTGCATCCCGCCAGCGCCTCGATCGGCTGCGCCACCCCAACCGACCCGCCGCAGCCCGAATGCCTTCTGCCGGCCACCGACTACCGCTATCGCCTGGTCGCAATCAACGCCGACGGGGGAAGCGAGGTCGAAGGCCAATTCACTACCAAAGACCCCTTCGAAATCCTCGCAACCTTCGCCACCGGGGTCGACACCGGCTCCGCGACCCTGAACACGACGGTCAACCCGCTCGGCATCCCGGCGAGTGGCTACTTCGAGTACGTGACCGAGGCGCAGTTCCAAGCTAACGAATTCGACGAAGCGACCAAAGCCCCGAACGTCGACGCCTCAGAAGCGCCACTTGACTTCGGAGCGGGCGAAGCGCCGGTCGCCAAAGTGGTGACGCTCCCGGGTCTGGCTCCGAACACCACCTACCGCTACCGGATCGTCGTCAGCGATTCCTTTGTCGATGAAAAATTCGGCCCGACCCAGTCCTTTACGACCTTCCCGGCACGGAGCAACCCGACCAATAGCTGCGCCAATGTTGCCTCGAGAATCGGCCCCGGCGCCCACCTGCCGGACTGCCGCGCCTATGAGATGGTCAGCCCGGTCAACAAAAACGGTGGCGACATCAAGGTCCTCAACAGCACCCTCAACTACGCGGCCCGCCTCGAACAGAGCTCGGCCGACGGCAGTCGCTTCGCCTTCTCCTCGGTCACCGCCTTCGCCGATGCGGTCAGCGCGCCCTGGACCTCGGAGTACCTGGCGAACCGGATCGACGGAGTCGGCTGGTTTACCCAGGCGATCTCCCCGCCGCGGGAATCCAACAGCCTCACCTTCACCCCGGCCTTCAAATGGGATATCCAATACAAGACCTTTTCACCGGACTTGGGCAGCGGCTGGCTGATCCACGACACCAACCCGCCACTGGATGAATGTGCACCGGCGGACACGCTCAACCTCTACCGCCGTGACAACACGACCGGCAGCTACGAAGCGCTGACTACCACCTTCCCGACCAACGTCGCCTCCGGAGGCTATGAGCTGGAACTGCAGGGAGTCTCCGCCGACGAAGCCCACGCGGTCTTCCGCGCCAACGGCAAACTTACCTCCAAAGCCTCGACCAGCACGCTCTCGCAGGTCTATATGCACGTTAAAGACCCCGAAGGGGGCTGCGGGGAACTGAAACTGGTCAGCGTGTTGCCGAATGGGAGTGCAACTGCTACCGATTCTTCATTGGCGACCTTCAAAGGGTTGCCGGGTGAATCACGCGGCAACGCCGTAGCCAACGCGCTCTCCGCCGACGGGTCGCGGGCGTTCTGGTCGACGGCCGGCAACGTGGCACTCTACCTACGGGAGATGGAGATCGGCAAAACTGTGCTGATCGCGACCGGTGGGGAATACCAGGCGGCCAACCCCAGCGGGTCGAAGGCCCTCTACGCGATCGACGAAAAACTCTTCGAAGTGGACGCCGCCAAAGCCCTGGCAGGACAACCGGGGGCGAGTACGCCAATCGCGGACAAATTCAAAGGCATCGCCGCCACTACTGCCGATCTCTCACGGATCTACTTCGTCTCGACCGAAGCGCTGGGTGGGGAAGGGGTGGCGAAAGAGCCGAACCTATACCTGCGTGAGGGGGGGGCGACCAAGCTCGTCACCACCCTCTACGGCGGCGATGCGACGCTGCCGGGCGGGGATATCGGCGGGGGGTTCAACTATCAGGGATTCTTGGTAGGAAGCTCCAACTCAAACGCTAACGGGGTTCGCGCCAGCGCCGACGGCTCTCACTTGGCCTTCGTCTCGGCCGGCAGCCCAACCGGCTATGACAACACCGACGCCGCCGACCCGCAGGGCCGCAAGGCCCTCGAGGTCTACCTCTACGACGCCGGCACGGGCAAACTGGCTTGCATCTCCTGCAACCCGAGCGGTGCGCGGCCGCAGGGGCGGGAATTCAAAAGCTTCGGCAGTCCTCTGATCCGCCGCGTCGCCGCTCGCCTCCCCGCCGGCCAGAACCAGTTCTTCACCCCCCGGGCCCTGAGCGCCGACGGCAATCACCTCTTCTTCGACAGCTTCGACGCCCTGGTCCCCAGCGACCGCAACAAGATGGGCGACGTCTATGAGTGGACCCGGGCCTCAGGCCAAGAAGAGTGCGAAGCCCAGGGCGCGGAGCTCTTCGTCCCCAAAGCCGGCGGGTGCCTCAGCCTGATCTCTTCCGGCCAAGACGAAGTCGACTCCGAACTGGCCGACATGACCCCCGATGGCCACGACGTGTTCATCCGCACCGGCTCGAGCCTCTTGCCCCAAGACCCCGGCCAGATCGACGTCTATGACGCCCGCATCGGCGGCGGCCTGCCGATCCCACCGCCGCTCGGCGAAGACTGCGAAACGCCCGCCAACTCCAAGCTCTGCCCCAACCCGGCGCCGGTTGGGCCCAACGACCCCAGTCCCAGCTCCGCAGCCTCCAAGCCGGTCGAACAGTTCAAGCAAAAGGAATGTCCCAAAGGCAAAGTGCTCAAGGGGAACAAGTGCGTGAAGAAGTGCCCGAAGGGCAAGGTGCTCAAGGGCAAGAAGTGCGTGAAGAAGAACAAGGGCAAGAACGCCAACAAGAACAAGAAGGCCAACGCCAACCGGAGGGCGGGACGATGAGCCGGCGCATCGCGCTCTCCCTCGCCCTGACCGCCGTGGCCAGCCTGGCCCTCGCCTCTTCGGCAAGCGCCTTCCATCTCACCCGCTTCGACGTCACCTACACCAACGAGAACGGCACTCCCGCCACCCAGGCCGGCTCCCATCCGTGGGCGATGACCACCAAGGTCGAATTCTCGACCAAGCCCGACCCCAAAAACCCCGGCCGCGAAATCGGCGAAGGCTCGCCCAAGAACGTGAGCGTCGAACTGCCGGCCGGCGTGGTCGGCAACCGCGACGCGGTCCCGCACTGCTCCAACGTCGATTTCCTGCAAAAGGAACTCGTGCCCGGCAACGAGTTCCCGGTCAGCCACTGCCCCAACGACACCGCGGTCGGGGTGATGCGTGTCCTCGCCCCCGGCGAACCGCTATCGGACCCCGAGCCCGGCACCAACCTCACCGCCATCTACAACCTCAATGCCCCTCCCGGCGTCGCCGCCAAGCTCGGCTTCATCTTCTTGAACGTGCCGATCGCGCTCTCGGTCCGGGTCAACCCCGCCTACCCCCACAACCTGATCGGGACCCTGGAAAACACCTCCGACATCGAACCGGTCGGGGCCTCGGAACTGACGCTCTGGGGCAACCCCTCCTCGCCGCTGCACGACCTCCAGCGCGGTCAGTGCCTGGGCAACGAAAACCCGATCAGCTGCGAAACCGATGAGGACGAAGAGGCCTTCCTCACCCTGCCGCGCAGCTGCGAGGGCCCCCTGTCCGCCGCCTACCGGGCCAACAGCTGGGAGGAACCGGGCACCTTCGTCGCCGGCCCCTCTGAGGGTGCCCTAGTGGTAACTGGCTGCGATGAAATCGGCTTCGCCGCCACCACCCAGGCCAATCCGACCACCAACCAGGCCGAAAGCGCCACCGGCCTGGACTTCAATCTCGACATCGACGACCCCGGCATGCTCGACCCCGCCAAACGCGCCCTCTCCGACATCCGCAAGACGATCGTCACCCTGCCGGAGGGGATGACGGTCAATCCCGGCGTCTCCGCCGGCCTCGAGGCCTGCTCCCCGGCCCAGTTCGCGGGGGAGACCCTCGACTCCCAGCCACCCCAGGGCTGCCCCCAGGCCTCCAAGCTCGGCAACGTGGAAGTCGAAACCCCGCTGCTCGACAAAGAGGTCGTGCAGGGCCAGGTCTTCACCGCCACCCAGGACGACAACCCCTTCAACTCCCTCATAGCCGCCTACATGGTGATCAGAGACCGCGACCTCGGCCTCTTGGTCAAGCAGGCGGGCAAGATCATCCCCGACCCCCGCACCGGCCAGCTCACCACCACCTTCGGCGAACCGGGCCAGGAGATCCCCCAGTTCCCCTTCTCCCACTTCCGCTTTCACTTCCGCTCCACTGCTCCTGCGCCACTGGTCACTCCGCCCACCTGCGGCTCCTTCACCGCCACCGCGGACTTTTCTCCCTGGGCCAATCCCGCGGCCATCTTCCCGACCGCCTCCAGCTTCCCGATCTCCCAGGGCGTCGGTGGCGGTCCCTGCCCACAGGGCACCCTGCCCTTCAAGCCGGGCTTTGAGGCCGGCTCGACCAATGATCGCGCCGGTGCCTACTCGCCCTTCAACGTCCGCCTCACTCGCAATGACGGCGAACAGGAGGGCACCCGCTTCGACGCGATCCTGCCCCCCGGAGTGATCGCCAAGCTCGCCAGCGTTCCCAAGTGCCCGGACTCCGCCGTCGCCGCCGCCAAGGGCAAGACCGGCCGCCAGGAGCTGGCCAGCCCCAGCTGCCCCGCCGCCACCCAGGTCGGACGCACGATTGGCGGCGCGGGAGTCGGCTCCCCACTCACCTACGTGCCCGGCTCGGTCTACCTCGCCGGCCCCTTTGGCGGCGACCCATTCTCGATCATCGCCATCACCCCCGCGGTGGCCGGGCCCTTTGACGCCGGCACCGTGGTCGTGCGCCAGGGGCTTCAGGTCAACCCCACCACCTTCCTCGCCGAAGCCGATGGCTCTCACGCCGACCCGATCCCCCACATCCTCAAGGGGATCCCGTTGAAGCTCAGGGACCTGCGCGTCTACGTCGATCGCCCCGACTTCACCCTCAACCCGACCAATTGTGAGCCCCATGCGACCACGGCCACGATCTTCGGCTCGGCCGCGGACGTCTTCAGCCCCAATGATGACGTCGGCGTCCCCGTCTCCTCGCCCTACCAAGCTTCCAGGTGCGCGGAGCTCAAATTCCGACCAAGCCTCGCCCTCAGCCTCAAGGGGGGGACGAAGAGAAACGACCACCCGGCGCTGACCGCGACCCTCACCTATCCCAAGGGAGCGGGCTACGCCAACATCGGCAAGGCCGTGACCAAGCTGCCGCCCTCAGAGTTCATCGACAACGCGCACATCCAGAACCCCTGCACGAGGGTTCAGTTCGCCGCCAACAGCTGCCCCAAAGGCTCGATCCTCGGCACCGCCAAGGCGACCACGCCGCTGCTCGACAAACCGCTCGAAGGCCCGGTCTACTTCCGCTCCAACGGCGGCGAACGCCTGCTGCCCGACGTCGTCGCCGATCTAAACGGCGAAGTCCACATCACCGTCGTTGGCAAAGTCGACTCGGTCAAGGGGCGTATCCGCACCACCTTCGATCAGGTCCCAGACGCCCCGGTCTCCACCTTCACCCTGAGCCTCTATGGCGGCAAACGCGGCCTGCTGGTCAACAGCCGCAACCTCTGCTCCGCCGACCTCAAGGCAGACGTGAAGCTGACCGGGCAGAACAACCGGCCTTATGACACCAGGCCGGTGGTGGGGACGTCCTGCAAGAAGGGCAAGAAGCAGGGGACGAAGGGGAGCAAGGGGACGAAGTAGGGGCGGTCCTTACGGCTAGTAGCTGCGTGACGTCTACCGACGCGCGCGCATATGTCTCCAACGTAAATTCCAGGGAATTACGGAGGCTGGTCGGCGGCAGTGCAAGGATCGATCACGCGTTCTTGACCGACTCAACGCCGGTCGCTATTGGTGTTCCAACTCTGTAAAGGAGGGCGTTGTGCATGGAGCGTGACGCCGAACTCTCTGGCCGACTGTGCGCCTGGCGATTGCCGAAAGCGCAAAGAGAAAGGAATACCATCATGATGCGCAATCTCAAGGTTCTGGGGGCCGCCCTGGCCGCGGTTTTCGTGCTGGGGGCGGCATTCGCTTCCTTCACCTCCGCCGCAGACGACCTCACAGCGGAAAAATATCCAGTGACACTCACAGCTAGTGGGGATGAAGGTAAATCACCAATTTTCAAAACGACAGCTGGAAGTGCGGAATGTATGACTAATACCTGGACGGCGACAGGCAAAGAATCGGATCCCAAAACAACGACCTCTGCCACTCCAACCCACACGGGCTGCACTTGTATCGGTGTTGCGTGCACCGTCGATATGAATGGATGCACCTACAAAATCACAATGACTGAAGGTACAACATCCAAACTAAGCCTAGTTTGTCCAGCTGGCAAAGAAATCACACTGACAAGCAGCAAGTGCGTGATTCATATTCCACCACAGGGCGAACTTGCTCATACGACCTGGATTAACATCGGCAGTGGTACGACACGCGAAGTAACAGGCAATGTTGCAATTGGGGGAATTAACTATTCCCACACAGAAGGAACTGGAATCGGCAAATGTTCCGCCGGCTCTGCCACTAACGGGACTCTGGCCGGGAAAATCTCAGTAACAGGAGAGGAGGATTTTGCCGGGGCTGGGCATATCGGCATTTTTCTCTCTTAGACATGATTGGACATCTAGGCAGCCAAGCAACATAGACTTGGTTACCTTTACTGAGGAGGAAGTCTGCGTTGACGCAAACATGGCTATTTGACTTGACCTTCTGCTCGGAAGCGATGCCCCGAGCTTCAGTGTCTGTGGTAGTGCCGCCCCCAATTACTCGCCTGACACTAATTGGCGCACGCTGAGGACTGTCGTACAAGTTTTGCAGCAACCCATTGAGCGAATCTCTTGAGTTAATAGTGCTGCGTGATATCTCTTCCTACTGTGATGAGAGGCATCGCTAGAACACGGCACGAGAAAGATCGCCTCCGGGCACCAGCCTTGCTTCACTTGGCGATTGATACCAATGGCTGTACCTTCCTCCTTCATATCGGTGCAGGCTCGTCGACAACGGCGACGGCGGACATAGTCTGCTCGGGCAGTAACGAATACAAGCAGTAAGTGTGTAATTTAGGTGCCACCGCAGACGGGGTTGTCTGAAGTCTCTTTTGCCAACGTCGGAAGTGGCGGGACACGTGAAGTGACATCCCTTGTGAAACTGAAAGAAATGAAATATTCTCAGACAGCAGGGACCGGCATTGGTAATGCACTTCCGGTCTTCGACGATTGGTACATTGCTCGGTAGGTACACATACACAGGTAAGGAAAAACCATCTGGTTTCTCAACACGTCGGTGTCTTTCTCTCTAGCTAGCTGGACTAGGACGCCGAGTCTTTGCTCCGGAGGGCATCCTCACCCCGGGAGCAAAGAACCGCGCGGGGGTGGGGGCGGTTGGTCACCTGGCCTCCTGCGGCGCTGAGTCGCGGTGGACTTGTCTAAAGGTACGAGGAGGCGATGCAGAGGGCGCTAACCGCGTCCAGCCCGACCCGGCCTATAGCCTTCCGCCATGGCCAGCTTCACCTTCACGCGCCAGGTCGCGGCGCCGCCCGAGACCGTCTTCGCGGTGCTCACCGATCATCGGCGCTACACGGAGATCACGCCGTTGCGGAAGGCGGTGCTGGAGCGGGAGGGGGAGCCAGCGCCGGATGGGGTCGGGGCGATTCGGGTTTTGAGCGCGGTGGGGCCGCCGTTGCGGGAGGAAGTGCTGGCCTATGAGCCGTCCAGGCGCTTCTCCTACAAGCTGCTCTCCGGGCTGCCGGTGCGCGATCACGTGGGGACCGTCGAGCTGACTCCGGAGGCGGGCGGGACCAAGGTCGTCTACGCGGTTCGCACCACGCCGACGGTGCCGGTCGTCGGCGCCGCCGTGGTCGCGGCGGTGAAGATCGGGGTCGGGCAGCTGCTCGGGGGCATCGTCAAAGAGTCCGAGCGGCGCGCGGCGAATGGCTGAGGGCGGGCCGGAGGCCCGCCGTTGGCGCGAACACCCGCTGGTGCGCGATGCGGATCGTCTGCTGCGCGACGCGGACCGGCTTTTGCACCGCAACCGCGGCGCGGCGATCGCGCTGCTGGTGGCGGCGATCGCGTTTACTGCCGCGGTCGTCGGCTACGAGCTGCTGAAGCGTCCCGCCGACGTCCACAATCCCGACGCGATTTTCGTCCCGCAGAAGCCACCTGAGCCGAAGGCGGCGAAGACGGTCAACTGGCCGATGTTCGGGCTCAACCCCGCCCGCACTCGCTATCTGCCGGTCAAGGGGGTGAAGCCGCCGTTCCGCAAACTCTGGCGCTTCACCGACCGGCCGCTGCTCGAGTTCCCCCCGATCTACGTCGGCGGCAAGCTCTACTTCGTCAACAACAGCGGCTTCGCCCACGCGCTCGACGCCGACACCGGCAAGGAGCTGTGGAAACGGCGGGTGGGGGAGCTGAACGCGTCTTCGCCCACCTACTACCGCCACCGTCTCTACATCGTCAACCTCGTCCCCGGCCACATCGTCAAGCTCGACGCCAAGACCGGCAAGACGATCTGGAAGAAAGACCTGCCGGGGCGGGCGGAGTCCTCGCCGGTGGTGATCGACCGCACCGTCTACTTCGGCTGCGAGGACGGCAACCTCTACGCGCTCAGCACGGTCAGCGGCAACGTGCGCTGGACCACTCCGCTGGGCGGGCCGATCAAGTCGGCGCCCGCTTACTACGGCGGTCGCATCTACGTCGGCGACTACGGCGGCTACATGAACGCGGTCGACGCCAAGAGCGGAAAGCTGATTTGGCAGAGCGGCTCGCTCGGTCCCGGCTTCGGCGCCTCCGGCCAGTTCTACTCGACCCCCGCCGTCGCCTACGGCCGCGTCTACGCGGGCAACAACGACGGCCGCGTCTACAGCTTCGACATCAGCGACGGCACCCTCGCCTGGAGCTACTCGACCGGCGGCTACGCCTACTCCGGCCCGACCGTCGCCAACACCAGGCACAGCCCGCCGACCGTCTTCATCGGCTCCTTCGACGGC
Organism: uncultured Solirubrobacterales bacterium; assembly: GCA_963719435.1. Classification (GTDB taxonomy): domain Bacteria; phylum Actinomycetota; class Thermoleophilia; order Solirubrobacterales; family 70-9; genus VAYN01. The sequence goes on from OY970384.1 coordinate 637,681, forward strand.
AACGTCTATGCGCTCGACGCCAAGGACGGCAGCGAACGCTGGACCCGCTCCGCCGGCGGCCAGGTGATCGGCTCGCTCTCCGCCGTCGGCGACATCGTCTACGTCGCCGAGTTCACCGGCAAAACCACCTCCGGCTTCATGATGCGCAGCGGCAAGCGGGTCTTCCGCTATCCCTACGGCACCTACACGCCGGTGATCTCCGACGGCCGCCGCATCTACCTGACCGGCTACTCGAGCATCACCGCCCTGCAGCCGTTCAAGCCGAAGCCGAAGGGGGCGGGAGCCGCGGCCGGGGCCGCCGCGAAGAAGAAGCAGCAGGCCGCTAAGGACGGCCGGGCGCAAGCCCGCCCCGCGGGGGCGGCGGTGGCTGCGGGGCACCCGGCGCGTAGGCCGGGAAGAGCCCGGAGTGCAGGCGGGCCTTGAGCACCGCCAGGCTGGCCGAGTAGTTCTGGATCCGGTAGCTGCTGGTGCTGCCGAAGTCCTGGTAGTAGACGAGCATCTTGCAGCGCGGGTGCTTGCGCACCCAGGCGAACAGCTTGCTGACGAAGGCCGGGTCGTCGCCGTTTTCCACTCCCCACTCGGTCAGCGCGAACGGCTTCTTGCCGGCGTAGCGGTTGTAGAGGCCGGTCAGCGCGCCCCATTCGGGATAGGAGGCGTAGAAGTCGGTGCCGGCCCAGTCGACCCAGCGCGAGCCCGGCCAGAAGTAACGCGGCCGGTTCCGCGGCACCGTCGGCGAGCCCGAGGGCAACGGGCTCCAGACGATCGCCACCGGCGCCTTCGGCAGGCCGCCGAGGCTCGCGTTCAGCGGCGGCAGTCCCGCTTCGGCGAGGCGGCGGTTGATCGTCTTCGCCTTGCCGCCGCCGTGGACGATCACGTAGATGCGGCGGAAGGCGAGCTTGTACCAGCGCGGCGAGTGGACGCCGCCGCGGGCGTTGCCGCCGCAATCGAAGGCGGCGTAGACGTTGAGGCAGCGGTTGGGCTCGCCCAGCGGCCGCACGTAGGCGCGCATCTCCTTCTCGGCGAAGAGGCGGTTGAGGCGGATCAGGTACTCGTCGCCGCCCCCCTGGGCGATCGCCCGCGGCGAGATGATCTCGTGGCCGTCGTTGTTGTCGGCGGTGGTGATGTGGATGATCGGCCGCGCCCGCGCCGTCTGCCAGCGCTGGATCGAGTCCGGGAAGTCGCTGCCCCAGGTGCGGAAGGACTCGATCAGCGCCGGGTGCTTGTCGGTGACCTCGCTGAATTCGCCGAACTGGGCCGGGTCGCCGGTGTCGGAGACGCCGAACCAGACCTTCTTGCCGCGCGGTTCGAGCAGGCCGGCGCCCGCCGTCGCGGCGAAGGCGAAGGCGAGCACGGCGAAGGTGGCGAGCAGGCAGGCTGCCGCCTGGACCTTGTGTCCACGGGTCATCGCCGACCTCTTCGACTGGGTACGCGCATGACCTTCACAACACGCGCAGACCCGCGTATGCTCGGCGCCGAGCTTCTGAGCGCCGCACTCGGGCCACGAGCTAGCCAGGGAGAGTGATCGGCAATCCTCCGCTCGGCGTCACCCGCGCCGGGCGGACGGGAGGCGGCCGCTTCCTCAGGATCCCGATACCGGTCCGTTCGCGTTTCATCCCTCGCTATTAGGGCAGAAAGGTTGTGTAAGCGACCTAGGAGGAGAGATGTCAACGCTTCTGATCGTCGTAATCGTCGTCGTCGCGCTGATCGTCATCGCGATGCTGATCGCGGCGAGCCGCAGATCCGCACAGCGCCGTCAATTGGGCCAGGCCCAAGAGAAGGCGCAGCACGACGACGTGGACCACCACCGCGAGCGTGCCGACGAGCGCCGCAACGAGGCCGCGCTGGCCGAGGAGAAGGCGAAGCGGGCGCGGGCCGAGGCGGAGCTGAACGAGGAGCGCGCCAGCACCCGCGAGCGCGAGCTCAGCGAGTAAGGGAGAGCAGGACCGGCAGGACCAAAAGGAGGGATGAGAGATGGCTGAGGCCAAAACCAAAGCGACTAAAGCACGGGCGAAAAAAGCGAAACCCAAAGCCCGCGGCTCGACCAAATCGAACGCGAACGGCGCGAAAGCAAGCGCCACGACGAAACCGAGAAAAGCGGCGAAACCGCGCAAACGCTCGACGAGCAAAGCGAAAGCGACCAGCCGGGCTTCGCGCAAAGCGGCGCCGAGCAAACCGCAGGCGGCGCGGGAGGCGGTCGAGTCGACCGCCAAGGACGCCGGCGAGGCGGTGAGCAACACCGCCGGCAAAGTCGGCCAGGCGGTGGGCAAGGCGAAGGTGCCGCTGATGGCCGGCAGCGCAGCGTTGGTCGGCGCCGCCGGCGGGCTCGCGCTCGGCGCCCGCCAGGCGCATCACAAAAGCGGCCTCGCCAAGGTCAGCTCGAAGGACCTCGCCAAGGCGGCCCGGAAAGCCGGCGACATCGGCGCCCAGGTCGGCGAAGTGGCGCTCGAGGTCCGGCGCGCCCGCGAGGGACGCAACGGCAACGGCGGCGCGGCGCGCCATCGTTCGCCGATCGAGGTGGTGCTGCAGGGCCTGACCTCGCGCGGGCCGGGCGGCTGAGGACGAGCCTGGCGGTTCTGGGGCCGGGAGGGACGCGTCGAGGAGGCGCCGCGTTCCTCCCGTCCGGGGTGCGCCCTAGCTAAGCGGCCAGAGCGGCGGGATGCTCGGCGACGATCGCCAGCACTTCCGGCGCGAACTTGGAGATGAAGGCGGGGCCGACGCCGCTGATCTCCAGCAGCGCCGCCTCGCCGCTCGGGCGGATCGCGGCGATCGCCGCCAGGGTGCGGTTGTTGGCAACCGTGTAGGCGGGTTTGCCGGCGGCGGCGGTCAGGCGCCAGGATTTCAGCGCCTCGAACAGCGGCCCGTCGGCGGGGGAGAGGTCGGGAGGCGGAGCGGCCGAGCCGGAGCCGGCGCGCTTGGGACGGCGGACGGCGATCGTCTCCGGGTCCGGCAGCCAGCTGCGCTCCTCGCAGACGTCGCAGCAGCGCTCCAGCGGCGCCCCGGCGGCGCGGTCGCCGAAGTGGTCGAGCAGGGAGCGGCGGCGGCATTTGTCGGAGTAGATGAAGGCCTTGATCGCGTGGTAGGCGCGCCAGCCGCGCTCGTGGGCGATCGCCAGCTCGGGGTCGCCGGCGCGCTGTTCGTTGAAGCGGACCAGGCGCCCGAGGTCCATCTTCATCGCCAGCAGCACGGCGCGGGAGGGCTGGCCGTCGCGCCCGGCGCGCCCTGCCTCCTGGTAGTAGGCCTCGACGCTGGTCGGGATCGTCATGTGCCAGACCGAGCGGACGTCGGCTTTGTCGACCCCCATGCCGAAGGCGTTGGTGGCGACGATCACCTCGACCTCGCCGCTCATGAAGCGCTGCTGGACCGAGCTGCGCTGCTCGGCTTCCATGCCGGCGTGGTAGGCGAGCGCGCGCAGGCCGGCTTCGCGCAGGGTCGCCACCACCTCCTCGGTGTCCTTGCGGGTGCCGCAGTAGACGATCGCCGGCCGGTTGGCGGGGTCGGCGAGCCCGGCCTCGAGCAGCGCCTGGCGCCGCGCCTTCGAGCCGGTCCCTTCCAGCGGGACGACGTCGAAGGAGAGGTTCGGCCGGTCGAACCCGGAGCGGACCTGCAGCGGCTCGCGCATGCCGAAGCGGTGGGCGATCTCGGCCGCCACCGGCTTCGTCGCCGTCGCCGTGCAGGCCATCACCGTCGGCCGCCCGAGCCGGTCGGCGATCTGCGGCAGCCGCAGGTAGTCGGGCCGGAAGTCGTGCCCCCACTCGGAGACGCAGTGGGCCTCGTCGACCGCCAGCAGGTCGATCCGGCGCTGCGCCAGCGCATCGAGGAAGACGCTGGAGGCGAAGCGCTCCGGAGAGCAGTAGACGATCCGCGCCTCGCCGCCGCGCACCATCCCCAGCGAGCGCCGCACCGCCTCGGGATCCATGTTCGAGGAGATCATCGCCACCGGGTGCCCGGCCCCGGTCAGCCGCAGCCACTGGTCCCGCATCAGCGCGATCAGCGGCGAGACCACGATCGTCAGGTCCTCGGTCGCCAGCCCCGGCAGCTGATAGCAGAGGCTCTTGCCGCCGCCGGTCGGCATCACGATCAGCGAATCGCGCCCCTCCAGCGCCGCGATCACCGCCTCCCGCTGCCCCGGCCGCCAATGCTCATACCCGAGCTCCCCCAGCAGTACGTCAGCCTTTTCTCCTGCCTGCACAGTCACGCGTCCCAGGCTACGCACCCCCACGGATGGGGACCGCCGAGGATCGCGCTTTTTCCGCTCACGGAGAGCGCTGACCGGGTGGGTGGCGTCGGGGGAGAGGCCGAGAACGGACACCCCGTGCCCGCCCGCAGGCCTCTCCCCCGACGACAGGCCCCGCCCGGCCTGCCGCCTCCGCCCCTCCGGTGACAGGCCCCACCCGGCCTGCGGCGCCCTAACCCTGTTCGCCGCTGACGATCACCGCCGGCACCTGGCTCAGCTTCTCGGCCAGGGTGTCGATCGACTGGGCCAGCTTGCGGGTGTCGGCCTTGGTCAGGTCTTCGTAGCTGACGAAGCCGTCGGCGGTTTCGTAGGGCACCAGCGCCGCGTAGACCTTCTTGAAGTCGGCTTCGATTTCCTTGGCCAGCTTCGGGTCGCGCTTGCTGAGCAGCGGCTCGACCGCCTCGAAGGCGGCCTCGGAGCCTTCGACGTTCGCCTTGAAGTCGACCAGGTCGATGTGGGAGTAGCGCTCCTCCTCGCCGGTGATCTTCGAGGCCGAGACCTCGCCCAGGAGCTCGTTGGCGCCGTTGGCGATCTGGACCGCCTGCAGCTCGACGGTTTCGACGTTCTTGGCCAGCTCCGCCACGTCCGCTTCCAGCTGCTTGGCGACCGGGGCCATGCCCTGGGCGGTGCCTTCTTCCCAGAGCGCTTTCTCGATCACGTGGAAGCCGCTCCATTCGGACTTCGGCACGTCGTTCTCACGCGCGTCGATGCGGGGGTCGAGGTCGCCGAAGGACTCGGCCACCGGCTCGATCCGCTCGTAGGGGATGCGCGCCGCCGGGTAGAGCGATTTCGCCTTGGCGACGTCGCCGGCGACCACCGCGGCGACGAAGGGCTTGGTTTCGGCGACCAGCTCGTCGGTGTTCTGCTCGATGTATTCGCGGTACTGCTCGACCGCGGCTTCGACCTCGGGGCTGTTCGACGCCTTCAGCTCGCCGCTCACCGTGAGCGTGCCGCGCTCGTCGTCCCCACCCGGGCAGTAGATGACGTATTCGCCTTTCTCCAGGGTCAGCGCGAAGCTGCCGGAGAGGCCGTCGGAGAGGTTCTCCTTCTCGCCGAGGATCGTTTCCCCGTCCATGATCTCGAGCTCGGTCACCTTCGAGGTGCCGGCGTTTTCGACTTCGAAGTTGATCGGGCCGGCGGGCGCCTTGGCGTCGTGCGGCTCGCAGCCGGCGTCGGTCAGCTCGAAGGCCATTTTCTTGGCGCCGGGAGGGGCGTCTTCGCTGGAGCCGCAGGCGGCGGCGAAGACGGCCAGGAGGCCCACTGCAAGCGCGACCAGGGCCGCGCGAAGGGGAAGACGGTTCATCGGTTCGGAAGCTCCTTGTTGCGGTTCGGAACGAGAGTTAGGGAACCCTAAACGAAAAAACCGAGCGGCGGAGTCGGAATAGCGCTCAGCCGAGCAGGGATTCGCCGACGTAGCCGCCCGGCTTGGCGCCGGGGGGGACGGCGAAGACGGCGCTGCCGACGTGCTTGATGTACTCGTTGAGCTTGTCGATCGAGCCGAGGCGGCGCTGGATCGCGGTGAACTGGCGCTCGGGGTCGCGCTGGAAGCAGATGAAGAAGAGACCGGCTTCGAGCTCGCCGAGGCTCTCGTCGACGCCGTCGGTGAAGGAGTAGCCGCGACGCAGGATCCGCTCGCCGTCGTTGAGCTGGGCCGAGGCGAGGCGGACGTGGGCGTCGACCGGGATCTTCGGCAGGCCGTCGCTCTGCTTCGCGTCCAGCGGCAGCGGTTCGAACTCGTCGCTGCCCCCGAGCGGGGCACCGCTGTACTTGGCGCGGCCGATCGTCAGCTCCTGGTCTTCGAGCGAGGAGCGGTCCCAGATCTCCAGCAGCATGCGGATGCGACGGGTGACCATGTAGGTGCCCCCGCGCATCCAGGCCGGGCCTTCGCCGCCGACCCAGACGAAGCGGTCCATCGCCTCGGTGTCCTCCGCCTTGATGTTGACGGTGCCGTCCTTGAAGCCCATCAGGTTGCGCGGGGTGTCCTGGGCGCGGGTGGTGCTGGCGGTGCGGCCGAAGCCGAGCTGGGACCAGCGCATCGCCACCGTGCCGCGGCCGATGCGGGCCAGGTTGCGGATCGCGTGGAAGGCGACCTGGGGGTCGTCGGAGCAGGCCTGGACGCAGACGTCGCCGCCGCTTTCGCCCGGGTTGAGCTCGTCGGCCGGGAGCGGCGGGATCGGCTGCAGCGCCGCCGGCCGCTTCGCCGCCAGGCCGAGGCCGCGCTTCTCGAACAGGCCGGGGCCGAAGCCGAAGGTGACCGTGAGGTTGGAGGCGAGGTGGCCGACGGTCTCGCCGGTGTCGTCGGGCGGCGCCAGCTCGACGTCGTTGACGTCGCCGATCATCTCGCCGGCGGCCATTTCCGCCGCCGCCCGCGTCCACTCGCGCATCAGCTCGCGCAGCTCCGCCGGGCTCTCGGTCAGCAGGTCGAAGGAGGCGAAGAAGAGCCGGTCCTGGGCGGGGGTGTCGATCCCGGCCTGGTGCGCCCCGAAGAAGGGGACGCTGCCGGTGCCCTCGCCGCTGTTCGCCTCGGCCGCCTCCTGGCCGACCAGGTAGCCGCCGGCGCCGAGGCCGATGCCGGCGGCGCCGATCCCGGCTGAGGTGAGGAAGCGACGGCGGGATATCGGACTCATCGCGGGCTCCGGATCGCGGGCGCGCTCACGCCGGGTTCTGGGCCGGGGCGCCCTGTCCCTGGCGCTCGGCGGCGCTGCTGCCGCTCTCGCGGCGACGCCGCAGGCGGTCCGGCCAGAGCACGTAGAGCGTCATCGGCACCGCGTAGAGGAGGTAGACGGCGACCTCGATCTGGGTCGGGGTCGGCTGCAGGCCCAGCATCCCGGTCAGCAGCGCGCCGGTGACCGTGCCCGGCTGGACCAGCCAGGTGAGGTCCAGCGCCTGCGTCTGGAAGCTGTTGATCCAGCCGGCCTCGTGGCCGGTGTGGGCGGCGGAGGCGAGCAGGCCGGCGGCGACGAAGACGAGGATCAGGCCGGTGAAGCGGAAGAAGCGGGTGAGGTTGATGCGGATGCCGCCGCGGTAGAGCCCGAGGCCGATCGCGATCGCCGCGACCAGCCCGAGCACGGCGCCGATGCCGGCGGCGGTGGTGTCGGTCGAGTCCTGGAAGGCGGCGAGCAGGAAGACCGAGGTCTCGAAGCCCTCGCGGAGGACGGCGAGGAAGGCCATCCCGACCAGGGCCATGGTCGAGCCGGTGGCGAGGGCCGAGGCGGCCTCGCCCTCGAGCGTGCCCTTGATGCTGCGCGCGTGGCGCCGCATCCAGATGATCATGTAGGTGACGGCGGCGACGGCGACGAGGCCGATGACCGTCTCCAGGCCCTCCTGCTCGCGCTGCGGCAGCTGCTGGCCGATCACGTCGAGGCCGACGCCGACGGCGGTGCAGAGGACGATCGCGATCCCGACCCCGATCCACATCTGGCGCATGGCGTCCTGCCGCCCCTCCTTGACCAGGAAGGTGGCGATGATGCCGACGATCAGAGAGGCCTCGACGCCCTCTCGCAGAGTGATTACGAAGGTGGGAATCATGCTTAGGCACCCCTAATAAGGGGAGCCAAAACCTAGCAGCCCACTTGGTATTCCTCGACGAGGAGTCCGAAACCAGCCGATATGGAGGGCAAAAGGCCCGGGCTCAGGGCAGCCAGGGCTCGGACCACTGGGCGATGCCGCGGGTGAGATCGTTGGCCGCCGCCGGTCCCCAGCTGCCCGGGGCATAGGGGTGGACCGGACCCGGGTCGTCGAGCAGCGGCTGGACCACGCGCCAGGTCTCTTCGATCGCGTCCTGGCGGGTGAAGAGGGTGTGGCGGCCGGCGAGCGCGTCGCCGAGCAGGCGCTCGTAGGGCTCGGGGTCCTCGCCCGGGGTCTTCTCGAACAGGACCTCGAGGTCGGCCGGCTCGAACGCCTCCTCGCCTGCCCGCTTGGCGAACAGCCGCATCCGCGAGCCGGGGGTCGGCTCGATCCGGATCGTCATCTGGTTCGGTTCCGGCGTCTTGCCGTGGCCGATGCCGAGGCTCGGCGGCCGCTTGAAGACGATCGTCACCTCGCTGGCCTTGGCCGGCAGGCACTTGCCGGCGCGGATGAAGAAGGGGACGCCGCTCCAGCGCCAGTTGTCGACCTCGAGCTCGACCGCGGCGAAGGTCTCGGTGGTCGAGTCGGGGGCGACGTCCTTGACGTCGAGGAAGCCGTCGTACTGGCCGCGCACGTAGCGCTTCGGGTCGGCGCTGCGGACGGCCTTGAAGAATTCGAGCTTCTTGTCGCGGATCGAGTCGTGGTGGTTGGGGGTCGGCGGCCCCATCCCGATCAGCGCCAGCACCTGCAGGGCGTGGTTCTGGATCACGTCGCGCATCGCCCCGACCGCGTCGTAGAAGCGGCCGCGGTCGTCGACGCCGAAGTTCTCGGCGATCGTCATCTGCACGTGCGAGACGTGCTCGCGGTTCCAGACCGGCTCCAGGATCGAGTTGGCGAAGCGGAGGTAGGTGATGTCCATCACCGGCTCCTTGCCCAGGTAGTGGTCGATGCGGAGGATCTGGTCCTCGTTCAGCACCGCGCAGAGCTCGGCGTTGAGCGCCCGGGCCGAAGCGAGGTCGTGGCCGAAGGGCTTCTCGATGACGACGTGGGCGTTCTCGGTGAGGCCGGCCTTGCCCAGCCCCTCGACCACGGTGGCGAACAGCGAGGGCGGGATCTCGAGGTAGAAGACCGGGTGCTTGGCGTCGCCCAGCGCCTGGCCGACCCGCTCGAAGGTGGCGGCGTCGGCGTAGTCGCCCTGGACGTAGGAGAGGCGGGCGGCGAGGCGGGCAAAGACCTCGTCGTCGGGCGCGGCGACGGTGGCGTCGATCGAGGCGCGCGCGTGCTGGCGCAGCTGCTCGTCGTCCCAGTCGTCGATGGCGACGCCGACGATCGGCGTCTCCAGCTTGCCGGCGGCCTCGAGCCGGTACAGCGCCCGGAAGGTCATTTTCTTCGCCAGGTCGCCGCTGATCCCGAAGATCGCCATCACGCCGGCGGCCTTGTCGCTGTGCTGGCTGGAGCCCTGGCCCATTCGGCTGCTCAGGCTATCGCTCGCCGCCCCAGCGCCTAGGATTGCGCCTCCCTATGACTTTTGTCACCCCCTGGGTTACAAAGGACAAGCGGAGTCAGCTCGGCAGCGCCTACCAGTGGAGGTTTTGATGGAACTCGGGATTGTCGGCCTTGGACGGATGGGCGCGAACATGGCTCGCCGCCTGATGCGGGACGGGCACAAGATCGTCGCCTACGACGTCAACCCCGAGGCGGTCACGACGCTGGCCGGGGAGGGAGCGGAGGGCGCCTCCTCACTCGAGGACCTGGCGGCGAAGCTGAGCGCGCCGCGCTCGGTCTGGGTGATGGTCCCGGCCGGCGAGATCACCGAGTCGACCGTGGATGCCGTCGCCGCCGTGCTGGAGAGCGGCGACGCGATCGTCGACGGCGGCAACTCCTACTACCGCGACGACATCCGCCGCGCCACCAAGGTCGGCGAGCGGGGGATCGACTACGTCGACTGCGGGACCAGCGGCGGCGTCTTCGGGCTCGAGCGCGGCTACTGCCTGATGATCGGCGGGCCCAACCGGGCGGTCGAGCGGCTCGACCCGATCTTCGCCTCGCTGGCGCCGGGGGTCGAGGCGGCGGAGCGGACGCCGGGGCGCAGCGGCGACGTCAGCGCCTCCGAGAACGGCTACCTGCACTGCGGCCCGAACGGGGCCGGGCACTTCGTGAAGATGGTCCACAACGGGATCGAGTACGGGGTGATGGCCGCCTACGCCGAGGGCCTCAACATCCTCAAGAACGCCAACGCCGGCAAGGTCCAGCGCGAGGCCGACGCGGAGACGGCGCCGCTGGAGCAGCCCGAGTACTACCAGTACGACCTCGACCTGCCGGAGGTGACCGAGGTCTGGCGCCGCGGCAGCGTGATCGGCTCATGGCTGCTCGACCTGACCGCCGCCTCGATGCAGGAATCACCCGACCTGGCCGACTTCGCCGGCCGCGTCTCCGACTCCGGCGAGGGTCGCTGGACCTCGATCGCGGCGATCGACGAGGGGGTGCCGGCGCCGGTCCTCACCTCGGCGCTGTACGAGCGCTTCGCCTCGCGCGGCAACGACGACTTCGCCGACAAAGTGCTCTCCGCCATGCGCAAGCAGTTCGGCGGCCACGACGAGAAGCCGAGCTAGGGGGTGGCCCCGAGGCTGGAGGTCGCTGGCGACGAAAAGGCGGCGGCGCGGCGGGCGGCGGAGCTGATCGCCGCGGCCGGCGAGGAGGCCGCGGCGGCGCGCGGGCCGTTCGGGATGGCGCTGAGCGGCGGCCGCTCGCCCTGGGCGATGCTGGCGATCCTCGGCGAACTCGAGCAGATGCCGTGGGGCTCGACCGAGCTGTTCCAGGTCGACGAGCGGATCGCCTCGCCGGGCGGCGAGGACCGCAACCTGACCCACATGGTCCTGGGACTCTCGATGGACCACCAGTCGACACTGCGGCCGATGCCGGTCACCCAGCGCGACCTCGAGGCGGCGGCGCGGGAGTACGAAAGCTCGCTGCCGGAGCCCTTCGACCTCGTCCACCTCGGCCTCGGTCCCGACGGCCACACCGCCTCGCTGGTCCCCGGCGACCCGGTGCTGGAGGTCGGCGACCGCCGTGTCGCCCTGACCGGCGGCGAGTACCAGGGCCACCGCCGCATGACCCTGACCTACCCGGCGATCGACGCCGCCCGCCAGATCCTCTGGCTGGTCACCGGCGCCGAGAAGCGCGAGCCGCTGGCGCAGCTGCTGGCCGGCGACGACTCGATCCCGGCCGGCAGGGTGCGCAACGAGAACATGATCGTGGTCGCGGACGAGGCGGCGGCCGCGGACCTGGCCTAGCTGGACCGGGCGCCGTCGCCCAGGGAGAGGCGCGCCTTGATCTCCTCGAGCTTGGCCATCCGGGGATCCGACTCTCCCACCATCCGCCTCAGCCAGCTTTCGATTTCGCCCAGGTCGAGCGGGTCTGCGGCGACGAGGATCTGCTCGATGTCGAGCCAGTCCTTGCTGCGGTCGAACATCGCCTTGCAGAGGGCCAGGTGCTCGGGGGAGAGGATCTGCAGGGTCGCGTCGCCGAACGGCACCTTGCGCGCCCGGCGCCGCATCTCCTCGTGGAACTCGTCATAGGAGAAGAAGAGATCGACGGCGTTGCGCCCCCACCACAGACGCACCTGCCCGTCGCGTTCCAGCGCATCCAGGTCCACGCCCACGTCGACCCCGATGGAGGCGAGCGCATCCCGCACCTCTGACCAGCGGTCGGTGGGGACGAAGACGTTGACGTCGACGTCGACCGTCGCCCTCGGCTCGGCGTAAAAGGCAAGGGCGAGGGCGCCGCCGATCGCGTGCGGGACCTTGGCCTCGGAAAGCCGGCGGTGGATGGCGACCACCTTCTCGGGCAGCGGCGGTTCGGAGTCGGATCGGTGTGGGGTGGAGGCGGGACCGGTGGGCATGGTCAGGCCGATTTCAGGCGCGGAAACCCGATCGTCTCGGGGCGCCGGCGCAGCGGCAGGGCGTCGGCGAGGAGCAGCAGGTCCTCGAGCGCTTCGCCGCGCTCGCCGGCGCTGGCGCCGACCCATTCGCTGACCGAGCGGGCGCTGTCGGAGACGGCCGCCGACCGGTCCCTGGGCCTGTCGCTGCGATCTTCGTCGGTCAGCGCGTCGAGCAGCAACCGCCTCAACATCGGGTCGGGTCGCTGGCCTTTGGCGAGCTTGCCGAGCAGGTCGCGGGCCGCGCCGTCGATGGGGGGTGGGGCGATGGTCGCTCCGGCCCGCAGCGCCGCCTCGCGCAGCTGATCGGCGCTGGGCGGCTTCCTGGCGCGCGATCGCACCTTCTCGATCGTCTCCTGGTCGAGTTCCTTGAAGGTGGCGAGAGTGCGGCTGCGCGGCCCCGCCGGCGTGCTGTGGGACTCGCGCACCTCGAAGGCACCCTTCTTGGTCGGGACGATGAATGCCATAGTGGGTAGATCATACCACTATAGGTTTTTGCACCGGTGCAGCGCGCTTGACTTCGAGCGACGGACGTTAGGCTGGCGCGATGGAGATGCTCGAGGGGCTCGACGAGCGGGCGCTGGCGCTGGACGGGGACAACCTGCAGATCCTGCGCTGGGGGTCCGAGCAGGAGCGGGTGCCGCTGGTCAACCTCAGCCCGGCGAAGATCGAGCGCGACGACAAGCGCAAGCTGTTCGGGGCCAACGAGGAGCGGGTGCGGCTCGGCTTCGGCGGGCTCGTCACCAACATCTGGCTGCCGCTGGCGCGGCAGGCGGACGCCGAGGCGTTCGGCGCCGCGGTCGACGCGGCGCGCGAGTCGGTTTAGCGCTGGCGCTGCAGCGCCGGGCTAGGCGGCCTCGCCGAGCGCGACGGCGTGGTTGGCGACGATCGTGCCGTCGGGGTCCCAGGCGCGCTTGACCTCGGCCAGGCGCGCGCAGGTCTCAGCCGGGAGGATCGCGTCGACGTCGCAGGCCGAGTCGATGAAGTTGAAGTAGCCGCCGTCGGCGCGAAAGGGGGCCAGCGCCTCGTCGAGCCGCTTCAGGTCGCGGGGCACGGTCTCGCCCGCGTCGGGCGCCATCAGGGCGCCGACCGCCTCCATCACGAAGGGGAAGTCGAGCTTGTCGAGGGCGCCGGCGCCCTCGGTCCGCCGGGCCAGGGCGCCGCCGAGGTGGCGCAGCTCGGCCAGCAGCAGGGTCGAGCCGGTCTCCGGCCCGGGGCCGTTGGCGACGAAGGCCTCGATCGCCTCGTCGGTCAGCTCCGCGATCGGGGCCTGGCCGGTGAGGCCGGGGACGGGCTGCTCTGGGTCCATGTGGATGCGGCAGAGGCCGGCGGCGGGCATCGCGCCGAAGGTGTCCATGATCGGCTCGCCGATCGCCCGCAGCGGCGCGATCAGCTCGTCGCCGGCGGCGGGGTCGCCGGTGAAGCAGGCGTCGATCGTGATCAGCGGCACGCCGCGCAGCGGCTCCGGCACGTCGGGGATCGGCGGCGGCCGCAGCAGGCGGGCGACCGAGGTGACCTCCTCCGGCGCGGTGACGGCCCAGTCGCGGTAGGCGCGGAAGGCGTCGACGCCGAGCTCGGCCGGGAAGATGAGGATGCCGCCGTAGACCTCGGCGATCGGCAGCAGCGAGAGGTGCAGGGCGGTGACGAGGGCATAGCCACCGCCCCCGCCGCGCAGCGCCCAGAAGAGGTCGGGGTCGTCGACGGCGGTGACGCTGCGCTGCTCGCCGCTGGCGGTGACGACGTCGATCCCGCTGACGCTGTTGCAGGCGAAGCCGTACTGGCGGCCGAGCCAGCTGAGGCCGCCGCCGAGCGTGTAGCCGACGACGCCGACGTCGGGTGAGGAGCCCGGCAGCGAGGTGAGGCCGTGCTCGCCGGCCGCCTCGGCCAGCTCGATCGAGAGGACGCCGGCCTCGACCCGGGCGGTGCGCTCCTCGGGGTCGATCGCGATCCCGCGCATGCGCTCGGTCTTGAGCAGGATCGTGCCCTCGAGCGACGGCAGCGGCCCGGCCCCGTGGCCGGTCCCCTGGGCCGCGACCTTGAGCCCGTTGGCGGCGGCGAAGCCGGCCGTGGCGGCGACGTCGGCGGCGCTCTCGGCGAAGACCACCGCCTGCGGCTGCTGGTCGACCGCGAGGTTCCAGGCGAGTCGCGCCTGGTCCCAGTCGGAGTCGGTGGGCACGGCGACGTGGCCGTCGATCTGGAGTGCGCTGAAGTCGGTCATGCCGGGCACCCTTTCATTACGCGACCGCGGCTTCAAGCCCGGGCCGGCGGGAGAGCGTCCGGGCGCTTCAGCCGCGCAGGTCGAGGTGCTCGACGTCCTCGCCGCGGGCGACGAAGACGTCGTGCACGAGCGCCGGCGGGAAGAGGCCGTGGGCGGCGACGCCGGGGTCGGCCTCGAGCCGGGCGGCGAGCTCGGCCGGGTCGCCGATCGGGCCGCGGTAGTCGGCGATCAGGCCGCCGTCGGGGCTGCGGGGGACGTCGCGCGGCTCGACCTCGGGGCCGAGCCGGGCCAGGGTCGAGGCGGCGCCGAAGCCGAACAGCTCCAGCGGCACCGGCCAGGTGAAGGACGGGACCGGCTTGCTGGAGTCGGCGATGACGACGAAGCGGGCGGCCGCGGCGGCGACGATCTTCTCGCGCAGGTGGGCGCCGCCGCCGCCCTTGATCAGCCAGCCGTCGGGGGTGACCTCGTCGGTGCCGTCGATCGCCAGGTCGAGACGCGCTAGTTGGTCGAACTGCTCGACCGGGATGCCGAGGCCGCGCGCCTGTTCCTCAGTGGCGACCGAGGTGGCGACGCAGCGGATGCCGCTGAGGCCGCGGGCGGCGATCGCCGGCAGCAGGAAGGCGACGGTCGAGCCGGTGCCGAGGCCGAGGGTCATCCCGTCCTCGACCAGCTCCGCCGCGGCCTCCGCCGCCAGCCGCTTCTCGGTATCCGCAGTACTCACCGAGGTGGACTTTATCCTCGCCGGATGGACGCGCGGCTATGGATCTCCAGTGGCGGCGAGGCCCCGCGCAGCGTGGCGCTGAGCGGGGAGCGGACCGTGGTCGGGCGCTCGCCGGAGGCCGACGTCCAGCTCGAGGACGAAGCGGTCTCCTGGAACCACCTCGAGATCGAGCGCCGCGGCGAGGTGCTGATGGCGACCGACCTCGACAGCCGCAACGGCACCGCGCTCAACGGCGAGCCGCTGGAGCGGCCGCGGCGGCTGCGCAACGGCGACACCCTGATCGTCGGCGGTCACCGGCTGGAGGTGGCGACCGGGCCGGCGACGCCGGTCGGGGCGACCGTCGCCAGCGGCGCCCCGGCGGTGGCGCTGAGCGAGGAGGAGCGGGGGACGGCGCGGGCCCTGACCGCGCCCTACCGCAGCGAGGGCGCCTTCGCCGGCCGGCCCGCGACCCGAGCCGAGATCGCCGCGGAGCTGCACGTCAGCGAGCGCACCGCCCAGCGCCGGCTCGACGCGCTCGCGGCCAAGCTCGAGGTGGGCGGCGACGCCGGCCGCGACCGCCCGCGCCAGATCGCCGCGCGGGTGATCGAGCTCGGCCTCGACCGCTGACCCGGTGCGGGCCAAAGCTGGCCCGGTGGGGGGCGCTGGTGTCGTTTGCCGGTGCGGGGGCGGGGCGCAGGATCGGTGGGCAACTCCAAACCACCGAAAGGAAGTCATGCGCTACCGCAATCTCATCACCGCACTGTTCCTGCTCCTCGCCCTCGCCGTGCCGGCGAGCGCGGCGGCCGCCGCGAAGAAGCCGGGGGCCGTCGTCTTCTCCAAGACCACGACTGTCGACGGCGTCGCCAAAGGCGGCCTCTTCGCCATCAAGGACGGCCATCTCAACCAGCTGACCGAGGACCCGGCCGACACCGAACCGGCCTTCTCCCCGGACGGCCGCACGATCGCCTTCGCCCGTGGCGGCGACCTCTACTCGGTCCGGCCCGACGGCTCCGGCCAGCGGCGCCTGACCAGCGGCGGCGAGCTCGACTCGGCCCCCGTCGTATCGCCGAGCGGCAAGCTCGTCGTCTTCGAGCGGCGCGGCGCCAGCGGCGGGCAGGCCGACCTCTACACGGTCGGGGCCACCGGCGGCGGCCTGCACCAGCTGAGCAGCGGCTTCGGCGACGACCACAGCGCCGCGTTCTCCGCCGACGGTCGGGAAATCGTCTTCGTCCGCGGCTCGGCGGGGCCCGAAGGCGGTAACGACGACCTCGTCACGATTCGTCCCAGCGGCGCCGGCCAGTCGCGGCTGACCTTCACCCGCGGGGTCGACGAGTTCGCCCCCCGCTACTTCGCCGGCGGCGTCATCTACAGCCGCGGGGAGAGCACTCCCGGGGCGGCCGCCTACGCCGACGTCTACACCATCCTCACCAACGGCAGCAAGATCAAGCCGCAGGTCGCCGGCGTCGGCTCCGCCTACGTCGAAGACGTCTCCGCCGACGGCCACACGCTGCTGTTCCGCCGCGACCAGGGCCTCTGGTCGAAGCGGATCGGGCCGGGCAAGGCGCGCAAGCTCTGCCAGCTGCCCGACAACTCGGTGACCAACGGCGTCTTCTCCTCCGACGGCCGCCGGGTCGCCGCCTTCGTCGCCGTCGAAGAGCGCCAGCAGCTGGTGGCGATCGACGTCTCCACCCGGCGCCAGAGCGAACTGGCCGCGGGGTTCGATTTCACCGAAGCCGACGGCACCACGATCGGCCCGGTCATCTCCTGGCAGCCGACGCGGTAGCCGGTTCGCCGGGGTCGCCGCCCACCGAGTTCCGGTGGGCGGCGATATAACCGCTGGGTGGCAGACCTCGACATCGGCTCCGACGTCGCCGGCTACCGGATCGACGCCCTGATCGCCCGGGGCGGGATGGGGGTCGTCTACCGCGCCACCCACCTCGGGCTCGAACGGCCGGTGGCGCTGAAGGTGATCGCCCGCGAGCTGTCCGAGCGCGAGGGCTTCCGCGAGCGTTTCCTGCGCGAGTCCCGCCTCGCCGCCAGCCTCGACCACCCGGCGGTGGTTCCGGTCTACGACTCGCGCGAGGTCGACGGCGAGCTGATCGTGGCGATGCGGCTGGTCGCCGGCGGCGACCTGCGCAAGACGATCGACCGCGAGGGGCCGCTGCAGCCGGCCCGGGCGATCGCCCTGCTGGGCCAGGTGGCGGAAGCGCTCGACGCCGCCCACGCCGCCGGCATCGTCCACCGCGACGTCAAGCCGCACAACGTCCTGGTCGAAGGCGACCGCGCCTTCCTCACCGACTTCGGGTTGGCCAAGGCGCTGGACGCGAGCGGCGCCCAGGTGAGCTCCGCCTCGGTCGTCGGCACCGCCGAGTACATGTCGCCGGAGCAGTGGGGAGGGGCGCCGGTCGGCCCGGCCGCCGACGTCTACTCACTTGGCTGCGTGCTCTACGAGGCGCTGACCGGGATTGCCCCCTTCGCCCGCAAGGAAGCCGAGAGCGAGCCGCGGATGCCGGCCGGGCTGGAGGCGGTGATCGAGCGTGCGGTGGCGAAGGACCCGGGCGAGCGCTACCCCAGCGCCGGCGCCCTGATCGCGGCGGCGCGCGAGCGCGAGGGGGAGGGGATGGCGCCGACCCGGGTGCTCTCGGAGCCGGCGGGCGCGGAGCGGGCGACGCGGGCGCTGCGCGGCGGCGGCGACTCCAGGCTTCCCCGCGACCGCGCCCTGGTCTGGATCGGCGCCAGCGTCGCCGCGATCGTGATCCTGGTCCTGATCCCCTTCCTGCTCTTCGGCGACGACGGGCCCACGGTCTCCGGCCCGATCCCGATCGGGACGGCGCCGCTGCGGGTCGACGCCGGCCGGGACGCGGTCTGGGTCAGCAGCGAACGCGACGGCACCCTGACCCGGCTCGATCCCGAGAGCGGCGAGCCGGGGGAGCCGGTCCGCCTCGGCCTCGGCGTCTCCGGGGTGGCGGTCGGCGGGCGCTGGCTCTGGGCCACCGTCCCCGACCGCGGCGAGCTGCTGCGGCTCGACCCCGAGAGCGGGCGGCTGCTGGAGACGATCGAGGTCGGCGGCACGCCCGGCCCGATCGCGCTCGGCGGCGGCCGCGTCTGGGTGGCCGACGATGAGGGGCGCGGCGTTACCGCCGTCAACGCCCAGGGCGGCCGGGTCGTGCGCCGCGGCCTCGCTCCGCAGGCGGCGCCGCTGCGGCTGGCGGTCGGCGCCGGCGGCCTCTGGGTCAGCAGCGCCTCGACCGGCAACGTGCGCCGGATCGACCTCGGCACCCTCGCCGTCGATGCCCCAATCCCGGTCGGCCGCGGCCCCGCCGGCGTCACCGTCGCCGGCGGCCTGGTCTGGGTCGCCAACAGCCGCGGCGGCACCGTGAGCAAGGTCGACCCCTCGATCCACTCGGTGCTCGGCGACCCGATCGAGGTCGGCGGCCGCCCCGGCGGGATCGACGCCGGCACCAGCACCGTCTGGGTCGCCAGCGCCGCCGAGGACACGGTCAGCCGCCTCGACCTCGCCAGCGGCGAGCGCAGCGGTGGCCCGATCGCGGTCGGCTCCGAACCGGGGGCGGTCGCGGTCGGCGGCGACGCGGTCTGGGTCGCCGACAACGGCGACGGCGCGATCACCCGCATCGAACCCTGACCGCGTCGGGCGGGCGCACGGTCGCGCTCGGCCGTGGGGCGGAATGACTAGGATCGAGTTCCCGTGGCCCAGGACATCGACACCCTCTGCATCGACACCATTCGCACGCTCTCGATCGACGCGGTCGAGAAGGCGAACTCGGGGCACCCGGGGACGCCGATGTCGATGGCGCCGGTCGCCTACGAGCTCTGGCAGAACCACCTGCGCTACGACCCGGCCGACCCGATCTGGCCCAACCGCGACCGCTTCGTGCTCTCCGCCGGGCACGCCTCGATGCTGATCTACTCGGTCCTGCACCTGGCCGGGGTGAAGCGGGTCGACGAGGACTACGAGGTGCTCGACGAGCCGGCGGTCAGCCTGCACGAGATCGAAGAGTTCCGCCAGCTGCACTCGCGCACCCCGGGCCACCCCGAGTACCGCTGGACGACCGGGATCGAGACCACGACCGGGCCGCTGGGCCAGGGGATCGCCACCTCGGTCGGGATGGCGCTGGCCTCGAAGTGGCAGGGCGAGCGCTTCGGCAAGGACCTCTTCGACTTCGACGTCTACGCGCTGGCTGGCGACGGCTGCCTGATGGAGGGCGTCTCGCACGAATCGGCCTCGCTCGCCGGCCACCTCAAGCTCGACAACCTCTGCTGGCTCTACGACAACAACCACATCACGATCGACGGCGCCACCAGCCTCGCCTACGACGACGACGTGCTGAGCCGCTTCGAGGGCTACGGCTGGAACGTGCTGCGGGTCGGCGACGCCAACGACCGCGGCCTGCTGGCGCGGGCCCTGGAGCAGTTCAAGGCCGAGACCGGACGCCCGACCCTGATCGTCGTCGACAGCCACATCGGCTGGGGCTCGCCGAACAAGCAGGACACCGAGTCCGCGCACGGCGAACCGCTAGGCGCGGACGAGGTGAAGCTGACCAAGCAGGCCTACGGCTGGCCCGAGGACGCCCAGTTCCTCGTCCCCGACGGGGTCATGGAGCACTTCCAGGAGGGCCTCGGCAGGCGCGGCGCCGAGCTCAGCGCGGCCTGGCGGCTGAAGCTCGAGAACGGCGACCAGATGCGGGCGGCGGAGATCGAGACGATGCAGCGGCGCCGGCTGCCCGAGGACTGGGACAGCGCGATTCCCAGCTTCGAGGCCGACGAAGAGAAGGGCCTGGCCACCCGCAAGGCCTCGAACAAGGTCGAGAACGCGATCGCCGAAAAGGTGCCGTGGATGATCTCCGGCTCCGCCGACCTCACCGACTCGACCTCGGTCCGGCTCAACTTCGACGGCGTCAAGAACTTCGAGCCGGGCAGCTTCGACGGCCGCCAGATCCACTACGGGATCCGCGAACACGCCGCCGTCACCGCCTGCAACGGGCTGGCGCTGAGCAAGCTGCGGCCGCTGTGGTCGACCTACCTCACCTTCTCCGACTACGGCCGCCCCGGGATCCGCCTCTCGGCGCTGATGGAGATCCCGGTGATCCACCTCTTCACCCACGACTCGATCGGGCTCGGCGAGGACGGCCCGACCCACCAGCCGATCGAGCAGCTGGCCTCGCTGCGGGCGATGCCGCACCTCGACGTGATCCGCCCGGCCGACGCCAACGAGGTCGCCGAGGCCTGGCGCTGCGCGATCGACCGCACGAAAAACCCGGTGGCGCTGGTGATGACGCGGCAGACGGTGCCGGTCTTCGACCGCAGCAAATACGCCTCGGCCGAGGGCGCCCGCAAAGGCGGCTACGTGCTCGCCGACTGCGAGGGCGAGCCGGAGCTGATCCTGATCGCCACCGGCAGCGAGGTGCAGCTGGCGCTGGGCGCGTACGAGACGCTGAGCGCCGAGGGAGTGCGCTCGCGGGTCGTCAGCCTGCCCTGCTGGGAGATCTTCGACCGCCAGGACGAGGCTTACCGCGAGAGCGTGCTGCCGCCGGCGGTCACGGCCCGGGTGGCGATCGAGGAGGCTTCGCCGCAGGGCTGGGAGCGCTACGTCGGCCCCGAGGGCAGGATCCTCGGCATGACCACCTTCGGCCAGTCGGCCCCGTTCGCCGACGTCGAGGCCGAGTTCGGCTTCACCGCGGAGCGGGTCGCCGAGGTGGCACGCGAGGTCGCCGCCGGCGCGACCGCCAAGTCAACGACCTGAGGAGGTCGCCCCGTGAAGGCAACCGCACGACTGCACGAGCTGGGGCAGAGCCTCTGGCTCGACAACATCACCCGCAAGATGCTCGGCGACGGCACCCTGAAGGGCTACATCGACGAGCTCTCGGTCACCGGCCTGACCTCGAACCCGACGATCTTCGACAAGGCGATCTCCGGCGGCGACTCCTACGACGAGCAGATCGCCGAGGTCAGCGCCGCCGCCGAGGCCGGCGAGGGCGTCGGCGCCAACGCCGACGAGCGCGTCTTCTTCGAGCTCGCCGTCGCCGACCTGCGGGACGCGACCGAGCTCTTCGCCGGCGTGCACGAGCGCACGGCAGGGGTCGACGGCTTCTGCTCGCTCGAGGTCTCGCCGCTGCTGGCCGACGACGCCGCGGCGACGCTGGAGCAGGCGAAGGCGCTGCACGCCAAGGCCGGGCGCGAGAACCTCTTCATCAAGATCCCCGGCACCACCGCCGGCCTGACCGCGATCGAGGAGTCGATCTTCGCCGGCATCCCGATCAACGTCACCCTGCTGTTCGACGACGCCCAGTACATCGCCGCCGCCGAGGCCTACATGAAGGGGATCGAGCGCCGGATCGAGGCCGGGCTCGACCCCGACGTCGCCTCCGTGGCCTCGATCTTCATGAGCCGCTGGGACGTCGCCGTCGCCAAGGAGGTCCCCGCCGAGCTGGTCAACCGGCTCGGGATCGCGGTCGGCGGCCGCGCCTACCGCGGCTACCGCGAGCTGATCGACTCGGCCCGCATGCAACGGCTGATGAACGAGGGCGCGCGGCCGCAGCGGCTGCTCTGGGCCAGCACCGGGACCAAGGACCCGGACGCCTCCGACACGATGTACATCGAGGCCTTCGCCTCGCCGCTGACCGTGAACACGATGCCGGAGCCGACCCTGCTCGCCTTCGCCGACCACGGCGAGGTCGGCGACCTGATCCCGGCCGACGGCGGCAACGCCGAGCAGGTGCTGAAGGAGTTCGAGGGCGCCGGGATCGACGTCGCGGCGCTGGCGGCGCGGCTGCAGGTCGAGGGCAAAGAGAGCTTCAACCAGTCCTGGGAAGAGCTGCTGAAGTCGATCTCCTCCCAGCGCGGGGCCGCGGCCTAGTGGCGCCACAGCAGGCGCGCGGAGCCGAGGGCCGGGCGTGAGCGCGCTGCGCGAGAGCGCCGCCTGGCAGGCGCTCCAGACGCACTACGAGGGGATTCGCGGCACCCATCTGCGCGAGCTCTTCGCCGCCGACCCCGAGCGCGGCGGGCGCCTGGTCGCCGAGGGCGCCGGGCTCTACCTCGACTTCTCGAAGAACCGGATCACCGACGAGACGCTGATGCTGCTCGGCGAGCTGGCCCGCCAGCGCGGGGTCGAGACCCGGCGGGAAGCGATGTTCGCGGGCGAGCACATCAACGTCTCCGAGGACCGCGCGGTGCTGCACGTGGCGCTGCGGATGCCGCGCCACCGCTCGCTCGTCGTCGACGGCGTCGACGTGGTCAAGGAGGTGCACGAGACGCTCGACCGCATGGGCGACTTCGCCGAGCGGATCCGCTCCGGCGAGTGGCTGGGCCACACCGGCAAGCCGATCGTCAACGTCGTCAACGTCGGCATCGGCGGCTCCGACCTCGGCCCGACGATGGCCTACGAGGCGCTCAGGCACTACTCGAAACGGGAGATGACATTCCGCTTCGTCTCCAACGTCGACGGCACCGACTTCGCCGAGAAGACCCGCGACCTCGACCCCGAGCAGACGCTGTTCGTCATCTCCTCCAAGACCTTCACCACGCTGGAGACGATGACCAACGCCCACTCCGCCCGCGAGTGGAGCCTGGCCGGGCTCGGCGGCGACGAGGCCGCGGTGGCGAAGCACTTCGTCGCCGTCTCCACCAACGCCGAGGAGGTCTCGAAGTTCGGCATCGACACCGCCAACATGTTCGGCTTCTGGGAGTGGGTCGGCGGTCGCTACTCGATGGACTCGGCGATCGGGCTCTCGACCATGCTGGCGATCGGCCCGGCCCGCTTCGCCGAGATGCTGGCCGGCTTCCACGCGATGGACGAGCACTTCCGCGAGACCCCGGCGGGGGCCAACCTGCCGATGATCATGGGCCTGCTCGCCGTCTGGTACTCGGACTTCTTCGGCGCCCAGACCAGCGGCGTCTTCCCCTACGACCAGTACCTGCACCGCTTCCCGGCCTACCTGCAGCAGCTGACGATGGAGTCCAACGGCAAGCACGTGACCGTCGACGGGGCGCGGGTCGACTACGAGACCGGCGCGATCTACTGGGGCGAGCCGGGGACCAACGGCCAGCACAGCTTCTACCAGCTGATCCACCAGGGGACGCGGCTGATCCCCTGCGACTTCATCGGCTTCGCCCACTCCAACAACCCGCTCGGCCGCCACCACGACCTGCTGATGTCCAACGTCTTCGCCCAGGGCGAGGCGCTGGCCTTTGGCAAAACGGCGGAGCAGGTGCGCGAGGAGGGGACCGCTGAGGCGGTCGTCCCGCACCGGGTGATGGAGGGCAACCGGCCCTCGAACACGATCCTCGCCGAGCGCCTGACGCCGGAGACCCTGGGGACGCTGGTCGCCCTCTACGAGCACAGCGTCTTCACCCAGGGAGCCCTGTGGGGGATCGACTCCTTCGACCAGTGGGGGGTCGAGCTGGGCAAGGTGCTGGCGGTGAAGATCATCCCCGAGCTCGAGGCCGGGGCCGAGCCGAAGCTGCGCCACGACAGCTCGACCAACGCCCTGATCCGGCGCTACCGGAACGCCCGCCGCGGGGAATAGGCTCGTTTCATGTTCCAGCTCGACGCGCTCCCCCTGGCCGCGTCGGCATCCGATCTGCTCGCCGCCCGCGAGCAGATGGCGTTCACGCTCGGCTTCCACATCGTCCTCTCCTGCCTCGGGGTGGCGCTGCCGGCGACGATCCTGGTCGCCAACTACATCGGCCTGAAAAAGGGCGACAAGGACGCGCTGGAGCTGGCCAAACGCTGGTCGAAGGCGATGGCGGTGACCTTCGCGGTCGGGGCCGTGACCGGCACCGTGCTCAGCTTCGAGTTCGGGCTGCTCTGGCCCGAGTTCATGGACCGCTGGGGCAACGTCTTCGGGGTCGCCTTCGCGATCGAGGGGATCTTCTTCTTCATCGAGGCGATCTTCCTGGCGATCTACATCTACGGCTGGAAGCGGCTCTCCGGCTGGGCCCACTTCTGGTCCGGGGTGCCGATGGTGATCACCGGGATCGGCGGCGCCTTCTCGGTCGTCGCCGCCAACGCCTGGATGAACCAGCCGCAGGGCTTCACCCTGAACGCGGCGGGCAAGGTGATCGACACCGACCCGCTGAAGGTGCTGTTCAACCCGGCGACCTCCTACGAGGTCCCCCACATGATCCTCGCCGCCTACATGGTCACCGGCTTCCTCGTCGCCTCGATCTACGCGGTCGGGATGCTGAAGGGGAGGCGCGACCGCCTGCACCGGCTGGGACTGCTGATCCCGCTGAGCATCGGACTGATCGCCACCCCGATCCAGCTCTTCGTCGGCGACACCGCGGCGCGCGCGGTCGCCGACCACCAGCCGGCCAAGTTCGCTGGCATGGAGTGCATCCAGGAGACCGGCAGCCACCAGACCGAGTACGTCGGCGGCATCTGCACCGAGGACGGGGTCAAGTGGGCGATCCCGATCCCCGACCTCGACTCCTTCCTGGTCGGCTTCAGCGCCGACACCGAGGTGATCGGGCTGGAGGACATCCCCAAGGACGAGCGGCCGCCGGCGAACACGCTGCTGCACCTCGCCTTCGACGCGATGGTCGGGATCGGCTCGGCGCTGCTGCTGCTGGGGCTCTGGTTCGGCTGGGTCTGGTGGAAAAAGCGCGACATTCCGCAGACGCCCTGGTTCCTGCGCGCGGTCGCGGTCTCCGGGGCGGGCGCGATCCTCGCCCTCTGGTGCGGCTGGATCGTCACCGAGGTCGGCCGCCAGCCCTGGATCGTGCAGGGCTACATGCGCACCTCCGAAGCGGTGACCGAGGCCGAGGGGATCTGGTTCAGCTTCGCCACCGTGCTGCTGGTCTACACGGCGATCGGGACGATCGCGGTCAAAGTCCTGCGCGGGATGTCGCGCCGCTGGCGCGAGCAGGGCGCCGAGACCGAGTCCGAGGGCCCCTACGCG
Organism: uncultured Solirubrobacterales bacterium; assembly: GCA_963719435.1. GTDB lineage: Bacteria > Actinomycetota > Thermoleophilia > Solirubrobacterales > 70-9 > VAYN01. The sequence goes on from OY970384.1 coordinate 662,254, forward strand.
CCGCAGGCGGAGGCAGGGCGATGAGCCGACGTGTCGCGTTTGTTTCGCCTACCGCAACAAAGGCGACAACGGGGTCGGGGCGATGAGCAAGGCCGATGCCGCGGCGGCGATCCTCTGGGTGGGGGCGACGTTCTACGCGTTGTTCGGGGGGGCCGACTTCGGGGGCGGCTTCTGGGACCTGATCGCCGGTGATGCCGAGAAGGGGGCGCGGCCGCGGGCGCTGATCCAGCGCTCGCTGACCCCCGTCTGGGAGGCCAACCACGTCTGGCTGATCTTCATCCTGGTCGTCCTCTGGACCGCCTTCCCGCCCGCCTTCAGCGCCGTCTTCTCGACCCTCTACGTGCCGATCGCGCTGGCGGCGCTGGGGATCGTCCTGCGCGGCACCGGCTTCGCCTTCCGCAAGTCGATCGAGGGGCTCTCGGGGCAGCGGGCGGCCGGCGCGGCCTTCGCCCTCTCCTCGGTCCTGACCCCGTTCTTCATGGGCGCGGTGGTCGGTGCGATCGCCTCCGGCAACGTCCCCGCCGACGGCAACGGCGACGCCTTCTCGTCCTGGCTGCAGCCGCTGCCGCTGCTGACCGGGGCGATGTTCGTCGCCACCGGCGCCTACCTCTCGGCCGTCTTCCTGGTCGGCGACGCGCGGCGGGCGGGGGAAGGGGACCTCGAGCGCTATTTCGTGCGGCGGGCGCTGGCCGCGGCCGCGGTGGCGGGCGCGGCGGCCGCGGTCGGGCTGGTCGAGCTGCACGCCGAAGCCCGCTACATCTTCGACCGCCTCGTCGACCAGGGCCTGCCGCTGGTGGTCCTCTCCGCCCTCTGCGGGGTCGGCCTGCTGGCGGCGCTGCTGCGGGGCGGGCGGCGCCCGCTGCGCCCGCTCGCCGCCGGCGCCGTGGTGGCGGTGATCTGGGGCTGGGGGGTGGCGCAGTTCCCCTACCTGCTGCCGACCTCGCTGCGGATCGACCAGGCGGCGGCGCCGGACCCGACGCTGGTCACCGTCTTCGTCGTCTTCGCGGTCGCGGCGGTGCTGGTGCTGCCCTCGCTGGGGCTGCTCTACGTGCTCAGCCAGCGCGACCTGCTCGAGGCCGACCACTGAGGCGAGGCGGGCCGGCACCCCGATAGTGGGGTGCCGAGAGCGTCGCTCTCCCCAATTTTGGGAGTTTCGGCGGTGGATCCTGCCCAACCTCAAGATCGCTTCTGCGCGGCTCCGATGACGCCGCATGACCAAACTCGTCCAGCGGGGCCAGAGCGCCGCCGCCACCCTCCTCGTCCCGTCCATCGTGCTGCTCGCGCTCGCTCTCGCCCTGCTGGCGGTCGCCCTCTTCCCGGCCTCCGGCCTGGCGGCTGAAGAAGAAGGCGGCGGCCCGAACCCGCCGGAACTCTCCTTCCCGCAGGCGCCGCTCGATTTCGGCAAGGCCACGCTGGGGACGGAAACGAACACGGTCGCGGTCACCGTGCACAACGCCGGCACCACCGCGGCGGCGATCGACAAGGTCACGGTCGAAGGCGCCGACTCCGGCGACTTCAAGCTCAACGGCAGCAGCTGCGGCTGGCTCGAACCCGGCCAGGACTGCTCCGCCTGGGTCTCCTTCGCGCCCGGCTCGCTCGGCGCCAAGGGGGCTGACCTGGTCGTGCAGCCGAAGGAATTCCCAGCCCAGACGATGCCGATCGCCGGCACCGGCGTCGCCGCCCAGATCGCCTTCGCGCCGGGCTCGCACGACTTCGGCATCCAGCGGGTCAACCGCGGCGAAGGGTCGGCCTCCTTCCAGCTCGCCAACGGCGGCGAAGCCAACGTGCAGCTGGGCTCGGTCGGGATCGGCGGCAAAGACACGAACAACTTCTGGACCTCCGGCGGCGACTGCTGGAACGGCCGCTGGCTGGCGCCGGGGGAGACCTGCAGCGTCCAGGTCGGCTTCAACCCCTGGGACACGGGCGCCTACGAAGCCGAGCTGCAGGCGCAGGCCAACGGCGCCGGCGCCGTCGCCACGCTGGTCGGTTTCGGCGGGCGGGCGCAGGTCGAACCGGGCTCGAACCCGACCGGCTTCGGCGCCGTCACCGTCGGCGCCAAGGGTCCCGTGCAGACGATCCTCTTCACCAACCACGGCAACCTGCCGGGCAACTTCTTCATCGGCATCGTCGCCGGCGGCGACGCCGGCAGCTTCGAGCTGCTCGACGAGAGCTGCAGCGCCGCCCCGGTGGCGCCGGCCGCCACCTGCGTCGCCCACGTCCGCTTCGCCCCCCAGGGGGCCGGGCCCAAGCTCGCCCGCCTGGCCCTGTTCGGCGACGACGACGGCGGCACCATGGCCCTGCTGAGCGGTGAGGGGGTCGCGGCGGCGGTCACCCTGGCGCCCTCCGGCTTCGACTTCGGGGCCGTCGCCGCCGGCGCCAAGAGCGCCGCCCACGACTTCGCCGTCCGCAACGACGGCGGCACCGACCTCGAGCTCGACCGCGTCGCCCTCGCCGGCGCCGGCCTCGACCAGTTCGCGCTGGCCGGGGACGAGTGCAGCGGCGCCACCCTGGCGCCCGGCGAGGAGTGCCTGGTCCGGGTCCGCTTCGTCCCCGACGGCGCCGGCACCAAGTCCGCCCGCCTGCGGGTCAGCGGCCCCGCCGGCGCCTTCGTCGCCGAGCTCAGCGGGGTCGGCGGCGAGCCCGTCGACGACCCCGATGCCGGCGAGCGGCAGGCCGACGGCTCGGTTTCCGGGCAGGCGGCCACCGGCGACGAGCGCTGGGGCGACTCCCGGCCCTCACGCCGCCGCGGCCACCGGCGCTTCGCCCGCGGCGACTCGGTCGCCTCGGTCAGCGGCCGCGCCCTGCGCCGCACCGACATCCGCGCCCGCACGATCCCGCGCTGAGGCCGCGAGCACATCGGGGTGCGGCCGAGACCGCGAGCAGCTTCCGCGGCGCCGACCGGTAGGTTCGCGGCGATGACCGAGACGCCCCCGATCGCGGCAGTCCTCTTCGACATCGACGGCACCCTGCTGGTCACCGGCGGCGCCGGCGCGGTCGCCTGGCAGCGCGCCTTCCGCGAGCTCTACGACGTCTCCGCCGACATCGAGGAGCACACCCACGCCGGCATGACCGACCCCGAAATCGCCGCGATCGTCTTCCGCGAGGTGATCGGGCGCGAGGGCAGCGAGAGCGAGCGGGCGGAGGCGATCGCCTCCTACCTCGGCCATCTCGACGACGCCGTCGCGGAGTCCAGCGGCTACGAGGTGAAGCCGGGGATCGAGGCGCTGCTGGCGCGCCTGGCCGAGCAGGGGGTGCTGCTGGGGATCGTCACCGGCAACATCGAGTCCGCCGCCCACATGAAGCTCGCCCGCGGCAACCTCAACCGCTTCTTCGCCTTCGGCGGCTACGGCTCCGACTCCAGCGACCGCACCGAGCTGACGAAGCGCGCGCTCGAGCGCGGGGGAGAGGTGGTCGGCAAACCGCTCGACCCGGCGGCGACGATCGCCGTCGGCGACACCCCGCGCGACGTCGTCGCCGGCCATGGCGCCGGCATCCGCGTGGTCGGCGTCGCCACCGGCGTCTACGCGGTCGAGCAGCTGCGCGAGGCCGGCGCCGACTGGGCGCTGGCCACGGTCGAGCACGACTTCCCCGCCTAGGGCCCCGCCCAGCTCGATCGCCAGGGCGGCGCCAGTCGTCGTTACTCCCAGCTTTGACCGAAACCGTTGCCCCTGCCCCGGGGCGCGCGTAGGTTGGCGCCGCTGTCTGTAAACGATCTCTTTTTTTAACAAAAGCTGCGGTACACAAATGCGGCGGGCGGGAGCGGGAATGGGCTTTGCGACGGGCGAGGGACAGACGAGCCGGCGGGGAAATCAGTGGCACCGGGGGTTGGTGACCGCTTTCGCCCTCGCCCTGACGATCGCTGTGTCCGCGGCTTCGGGTGCGCTCGCCGCGCCGGCGCCCGGGGTGCCGGCGACGGTCGCCCCCGGCGTGCCCGACCAGGGACGCGCCTGGGAGCTGGTGACCGCGCCCGACACCGACTCGACCCAGGTCTTCAACGTGCGGGCGATCACCGCCGCTGGCGACCGGCTCTCCTACATGACCAAGGGCCCGCTTCCGGGCGCGCCGGCGGGGGCGCCGATGCCGACCGCGAACCTCGCCGTGCGCGGGGCGGGCGGCTGGACCAGCGTTCCGCTCGCTGTCCCGTTCCCGTACCTGGGCTCCTACCCGACCGCCTTCGACCTCACGATCGGCGCCTACATCGGCGGCCAGGACTTCAGCCCCGACCTCGGGACCGTGGTCGGGATGAGGTCGCTGCCCCCGGGGGGCGTGGGGAGCGATCGCGGCCTCTTCCGCTGGGGCACCGACGGGGCCTACTCGCTGCTGGCCGACATCGGCCCGCTCGGGGCCCTCACCGGCGTCTCGGACGATGCCCAGCACGTCGTCTTCGCCTCCGAACGGCACCTGCTCCCCGCCGACGCGGGCCGCAGCGAAGGCCAGTCCCTGTACGAGGTCGCCGGCTCGACCCTGCGGCTGGTCGACGTCGCCGCCGACGGCTCGCCGCTCTCGCCCTGCGGCGCGACCGTTCCCAACCGCAAATGGAACGGCGAGCAGCTCTTCTCCGACCGCCGCGACACGATCTCCCGCGACGGGCGCCGGATCTTCTTCCAGGCGCGCCCCGGCTGCGCCGGGCCGACCCGCGTCTTCATGCGCGAGGACGGGGCCACCACCACCGAGGTCTCGGCCTCGCAGTGCACCCTCGCCGACTGCGGCCCGGCGGCGGACGTCAGCTTCGCGGCGGCGACGCCGGACGGTTCCCGCGTCTTCCTGGTCAGCGCCGAGAAGCTGACCGACGACGACGGCAACGCCCACGCCGACCTCTACCGCTACGACGTCGCCGGCCACGACCTGACCCTGCTGACCGACGTGGGCGGCGGCCCGGAGCTGGTCGCGTCGGCCGCGCAGACCCAGGTCTCGAGCGACGGCTCCCGCGTCTACTTCCTCGCCCGCCAGTGGGACGGGACCGAAGCGACCGGCCAGCCGGCCTACCACGTGGCCGACGGCGCCGGGGTGCGGCGGCTGCCCGGCGGCGAAGCGTCGGACCTCGCCCTGCCGATCCTGGAGCTGTCCGCCGACGGGCGCTACGCGGTCCTCGAGACCGCGGAGTCGGCCGTGCCCGGCGACGACGATCCGACGATGTACGGCGGCGACGGGAACCCGATCAGGTTCGCCAACGACGTGTATCGCTACGACGCCGAGACCGGATCGGTGGTCCAGATCTCCACCGGCCCGACCGCGAGCAACCGACCGGTCGAGGCCTGGGCGAGCCCGAACTTCATCTCGGAGACGGCGTCGACCCATCCCTTCAGCGCGATGTCGGAAGACGGCAGCCGGATCTTCTTCAGCACCGAGGAACGGCTGCTGCCGGAGGACCGCAACGAGGTCAACGACGTCTACGAGTGGGCGAACGGGAGCCTCGGGCTGATCAGCTCCGGCAGCGGCGACCACCCCGCCATGTACCTGGGGTCCACGCCCGACGGGCGCACCGTCTTCTTCCGCACCACCCAGACCCTGCTGCGCAGCGACCGCGACGGCGGCGACCTCGACTTCTACGCCGCCCGGATCGGCGGCGGCTTCGCCGAACCGCTCGCCGCGGCGGTCTGCGAAGGCGCGGCCTGCTCAGGGCCGCGCCAGCGCGCCAGCCGCTCGGCGCCGCGGACCGCCGGCAGCGGTGCCGGCATCGAGCTGCGCCGCCCCGACGCCGCCGCCCGCCGCCGCGCCGCCGCCAGCGGCTGGATCGAGCTGTTGGCGGAAGTCCCCGCCCCCGGTCGCCTCACGGCGGCGGCCTTCGCCAAGGTCGGCGGTAAGGCGAAGACGATCGCGGCGGCCGCGGTCAAGGCCGCGCAGGCCGGTCCGGTGCAGCTGCGGATGCGACTCTCCAGGCCGGCGCGGCGGCAGCTGGCCCGGGGAGAGGGCCTGCGGGTGCGGGTCACCCTGCGCCTCTCGCAGCTGCGCCAGGGCCGAGAAATCCGCTTCGAGCTGGGGGGCGCACGATGAGCCGCGGGACGATGAGCCGCAGGCGCTGCGGCCTGCTCGGCGGCGCTCTGGCACTTCTCCTCTGCCTGCTGCCGGCGACGGCCTCGGCGCAGCTGGACTTCGCCCCCGGCGGGGTCACGGTCGAGACCCTCGACGCCAGCGGGCAGCCGGACACCCGCGCCGGCGCCCACCCGGACCGGTTCCTGATCGACGTCCAGTTCAGCGACGGGGGCGCGGCCCACGAAGATCCCAAGGACCTGATCATCGACCTGCCCGACGGGCTGGTCGGCGACGCCAACGCGGTCCCCGTCTGCCCGCGCGAAGTGTTCGCCGAATACCCCTGGAGGTCGACGACCTGCGACGGCACCTCGCAGATCGGCGTCTCGGCCGAAGCCGGCCTGGTCAGCGTCGAAGCGGGGCCCAACGAGGCGGCCGTGTTCGGGGCGGCGCCGGAAGGGCTCTTCCCGCAGAAGATGACGATGGCCCCGCGGGCCGACGGCAGCGGCCTCTCGATCCGGGTCAGCGACCTGATCCAGCCCAACCCGCTCGACCCGCTGCTGCCGGCGCCGCTGACGCACCTCGACATCGAACTCTGGGGCGTGCCGGCCGACCACCAGAGCGGGACCCCGATCCCGCGGCTGCCGCTGCTCAGCACCCCCACCCGCTGCGACGCCGGGGCGCCGACGGTAACGGTCAGGACCCACACCTGGCAGCAGCCGGAGCGCTGGATCAGCCAGAGCGGCAGCAGCGGCCACGCCCTCACCGGCTGCGACCGGATCCCCTTCGACCCCGGCGTCTCCTTGGCGCTCGACGACGCCCGGGCCGACAGCCCCAGTGGCGCCAGCGTCAGCATCTCCAACCCCCAGAACCGCGACCCCGACGGCCGTGCCTCCTCGCAGCTGAAGGAGGTCAGCGTCGCCCTGCCCGACGGGGTGGCGATCTCCCCCGGCGGCGCCGAAGGGCTCGCCGCCTGCGGCGATGCCGAGTTCGGGCTCGGGAGCGGCCGCGCGTCGAGCTGCCCGCCGTCCTCGCGGGTCGGCTCGGTGCAGATGCTGCTGGCCAGCGGCAGCCGGCCGCTCACGGGCCGCATCTACCTCGGCTCCGAACGGCCCGGCGACCGCTTCCGCCTCTTCATCGTCGCCGCCGGCTCGGGCACGGAAATGAAGATCGCCGGCTCGCTGCGCCCCGACCCGGTCAGCGGGCGCCTGACGACGACGCTGCGGGAGCTGCCGCAGATCGCCTCCGAACGGATGACGCTCTCCTTCGACGGCGGTCCCGGCGCCCTGCTCGCGACCCCGCTCGACTGCGGGGCGGCGACCGCGAGCGCCACCTTCACCCCCTACAGCGGCACCGCCCCGGTCGCCCGCGGCGCCAGCACGGCGATCTCCGGCTGCGCCGCGCCGGCACCCTTCGCGCCCCGCTTCAGCGGCGGCTCGCTCAGCGACCGCGCCGGGGCGGCGACGGAGTTCACGGCGACGCTCAGCCGCCGCGACGGCGAAGGCCTGCCGGAACGGCTGCAGATCGCCTTCCCGCAGGGCATCAACACCGCCCTCGGCGCGGTCGACCCCTGTGCCGCCGCGGCGGCCGGGCGCGGCGACTGCGCTGCCGCGAGCCGGATCGGCTCCGCCCTGGCCGAGCTCGGCCCCGGCCCCGACCCGGCCCAGCTGCGCGGCACCGCCTACCTCACCGGTCCTTATAAGGACGCGCCCTACGGCCTGGCGTTGGTCTTCGACAGCGCGATCGGGCCCTTCGACCTCGGCAAGATGGTCGTCCGCGGCACGATCGAGGTCGACTCGCGCAGCGGCCAGGTCAGCGTCCAGACCAATCCGCTGCCGACCTCGATCGAGGGCATGCCGGTGCGCCTGCAGACCCTCGGCCTCGACCTCGACCGGCCCGGCTTCGTCCACAACCCGACCTCCTGCGCGCCGAAGCAGCTCGGCGCCAGCCTGCGCTCGACCGCGGGCGCCCGCGCCAGCGCCTCCTTCCCCTTCCGCGTCCGCGGCTGCACCGGCCTGCGCTTCCGTCCCGCCTTCGCGCTCGCCCTGCGCGAGCGCGGCGAGCTGCACCGGGGCGGGCGGCCGGGGCTGCGGATCGCCAGCGTGGTGCCGCGCGGCGACGCCAACATCGCCAGCGCCGAGATCGAGCTGCCGCGGCTGCTGAGGCTCGACGCCTCGGAGCTGCCGGCGCTCTGCGCCCGCCGCGAGGCCGAACGCGACCGCTGCCCGCGGGCGGCCCGGGTCGGCACCGCCTCGGCCCGCACGCCGCTGCTGGGGGCGCCGATGCAGGGGGAGGTCTACGCCGTGCAGCCCAAGGGCGGCGGCAGCCCCGACATCTGGGCGGCGCTGGCCGGTTCCGGCCTCGAGGTCACCCTGCGGGGCGAGACCGAGGTGCGGAAGGGCCGCGTCGTTACCGAGCTCACCGACCTGCCGGACTTCACCCTCTCCTCCTTCGCGCTGCGCTTCGGCGGCGGCGAGCGCGGGGTGTTCGAGCTGCGCCGCAGCCCCTGCGCCCGCCGCGCGGGGAGGCCGATGGCGCCGCTCGCGGTCGCGGGCCAGAACGGCGCCACGGTCGAGAGCCGGGAGCCGCTGCGGCTGCCGGGCAATTGCTGAGCGGCGCAGTTACCTACAGCTTTGGCGCAAATCGTTGCCGCTGCCGATGGTGCTCCGTAACTTGGCCGGGCCGTTCCGCAGGGGTGCGGCAGCGATGTGCAAGTGAGGGAGAAGCGTGAACTCGACTCGGCCGCGGTGATGAGCAGCTCCCGCTCCCGACCGAACCCTCGTACCCGCTCCGGCGCGCTCGGGCGGGTCGGCTCGCTGGTCAGCCGCCGGCCGCGCCTGGTCGTCGTCGTCTGGCTGCTCGTCCTCTTCGCGCTCGGCGCCGGCAGCAAAGGGATCGACGACAAGGTCTCGACCCAGCCGGTCTACGACCAGGGCAGCGCCCCCGAACTGGCGCACCGGTTCGCGGTGCGCGAATTCGGCGGCGAAGACACGCTGGTGCTGATGCTGCGCGGCCCGCGGCTCGAGGTCGACCGCCAGGGCCGCGAGCTGGTCGACCGCCTGCAGGCGATGCCGAACACGCTGGCGATCTCGCCCTGGAGCTCGCAGGGGTCGATCGACGGCCTGCGGCCCGCGCCCGGGGTCGCGGCGGTCCTGGTCAGCATCGGCCATTCCGGCGGCTCCAGCTCCGACACGGTGCCGCGGGTCCGCCGCCAGGTGGATGAGACGATCACGGCGCCGGTCACGGTCAGCGTCGCCGGCGGCCCGGCGATCGTCGACTCGCTGCGCGAGGCGATCAAGGACGCCGGCACGGTCGGCGAGCTGGTCGCGGTGCCGCTGCTGCTGCTGATCCTGCTCTTCGTCTTCCGCTCGCTGCTGCCGGCGGCGATGCCGCTGCTGGTCGGCGGCCTCGTCGTCGGCGCCTCGAAAGGGGTGATGGGCCTGCTCGCCGGCTTCGTCACCGTCGACGCGATCGGGGTCGCCGTCGCCGGCATGTTCGGGCTGGCGCTCGGCGTCGACTACTCGCTGCTGGTCGTCTCCCGCTTCCGCGAGGAGCTGGCCAGGAACGGCGACGTCGAGGCGGCGGTGCGGACCACGGTGGAGACCACCGGCCGCTCGATCATCCCCGCCGGCTGCGGCCTCGCCCTGGCGATGCTGGTCTCGCTGCAGGTGATCCCCGGCAGCTTCGTCGCCTCCTTCACCCTGGCGGTGACCGCGGCGACGGTGCTGAGCGTGCTGACGGCGATGTTCGCCATGCCGGCGATCCTGATGCTGCTCGGCACCCGGCTCGACCGCTGGGCGCTGCCGCGGCGGCGCCAGAGCGGCAGCTTCGCGGCCGGCTTCTCACGCCGGCTCTCACGCCGGCCTGGCTTCGTCCTCGGCCTGATCTTCGTGCTGATGCTCTGCGCCGGCTGGGCCTTCACGCTCGACACCAACAGCGGCAGCGTCGAGCAGCTGCCGCCCGACGACCCCGGCCGCATCGCCCAGGAAGAAATCGAGCACGAGCTCGGGCCGGGCTGGACGGCGCCGTTCGAAGTGGTGATGGACGGCGGCAGCGAACCGGTCACCACCGACGAGCGGCTGCGGGCGCTGGCGGCGTTCCAGCGCAAGGTCGAAAAGGACCCCGGGGTGGAGGCGATGGCGGGCTTCGCCGGGCTCGAAGGCACGACCCGGGAACTGGCCGCCGCGGAAGAGAACCTGAAGGACCAGGAACGGGGGGCGGACAAGCTCGAAAACGGCCTCGCCAGCGTCAGGCAGGGCAGCGAGAAGACGACCAGCGGGTTCGCCCAGGGGGCGGGCGGGGCACGCGAACTGAGCACGGCGATCGGCACGACCCGGAACGGCTCCGGCCAGCTCGCCGACGGGCTGCAGGCCAGCACCGACGGCTCGGTCCAGCTCAGCGGCGGCCTCGACCAGGCCAGCGAAGGCAGCGGCAAGCTCGCCGACGGCACCGCCAAGGTCAGCACCGGCGCCGACCGCCTGGCCGACAAGGCGGCGCGGGCGCGCGTGGAAACGGCGGAAGCGGTGGGCGCCTCGCGGACCCTGAAAAGCGCCCTGCGCAGCGGCGAAGAAGCGCTGGAAGCGGCGCCGCTGAAGACGACCGAAGAGGAGCTGGCCGCGGCCTGGGGCGCGCTGCAGCGGATGAGCGCCGGCCGCGGCGACCCCCAGTACACGGCGGCGGTGGAAGCGGTGCGGGCGGCGAGCCGGGAACTGAGCGGGCGCGAACCGGACGAGGAAGCCGAAGGCGAGGCGGCCGAGAGCGGGGTCGCGGCCGAGCTCGAACGCGGCCTCAGCCAGTTCGGCCTCGGCCTCTATCTGGTCGGGCAGCAGGACGAGAACACGCGCAAGGCGAGCGACGGGGTCGACAAGCTGGCCGACGCGGCGGCGCGGGTCGACCGCGGGGTCGAACGGCTGCTGAAGAGCAGCCGCAAGCTCTCCGGCGCGGTGGAGCGGCTCTCGCGCGGGGGCGAGGACCTGCCGCCGGGCCTGGAGCGGCTGACCGCCGGCGCCGAACGGCTGCTGAACGGGCTCGGCGAAGTCGAAAGCGGGGCGGGCGGGCTCGCCGGCGGCCTCGACGAAGGGGCGCTGAAATCGCAGCGGCTGACCGGCGCGGTCGGGCGCCTGCAGGCCGGCAGCGAAGAAGGCAACTCCGAAAGCAGCGTCCTCGAGCGCTCGCCGGGGCTGTTCGACTCCGGCTACTTCTTCCTCGCCGGCCTCGACGGCGGCCGCCCGGAAACGCGCAACCAGGCCAGCCTCCTGGTCAACCTCTCCAAGGGCGGCTCGGCGGCGCGGATGCTGGTGATCGGCAAGGACCCGCTGGCCAGCTCCGGCGCCGCCGCGACCGGCGAGCGGCTCGCCGCCGACGCCGCCGAGCTGGCCCGGCAGACGCACAGCGAAGTGATCGTCGGCGGGCTCTCGCCGAACATCGTCGAGCTCAACGACGTCTTCCGCGAACAGGCGCCGCTGGCCCGGCTGGCGCTCTCGATCGTCACCCTGCTGGTGCTGATCCCGGTCACCGGCTCGCTGCTGCTGCCGATCATCGCGGCGCTGCTGAACCTGCTCACGGTCAGCGCCACCTTCGGCCTGCTGGCGCTGCTGTTCGACACCTCGCTGCTGGGCGGGCCGGGCTACGTCGACACCTCGGTGCTGCCGATCGCGGTGATCCTCACCCTCGGCCTGGCGATCGACTACGAGGTCTTCATCTTCGCCCGGATCCGCGAGGAGTACCTGCGGACCGGCTCGACCCGGGAGGCGATCGAGCGCGGCGTCGCCCGCACCGCGCACGTGATCAGCGGCGCCGCGGTGATCATGATCGTCGTCTTCCTCGCCTTCGCGGTGACGCCGCTGGCGACGATGCGCGACACCAGCGTGGCGATCGCCATCAGCGTCTTCATCGACGCCTTCGTGATCCGCTTCGTGATCCTGCCGGCGACGATGCGGGCGCTCGGCGACCGCTGCTGGTGGCGGCCGAGGTGGATGGCCCGGCTGCTGCCGGACCGGACTCCACGCCGGTTGGGAGGGGAGGCCTAGATGCCGGCGCCGCTGGGTCCGCTGGGCGAGGCGATCGCCGCCGCGGCGCGGCGCGATCCCGAGCGGGTGGCCCTGGCGGACGGGGTTGCGAGCCGCAGCTACGGCGAGCTGGCGCAGCTGCTGGCGGCGGCCGGGGAGGGCGGTGGGGAGGGCGCGGGACGCTGGGAGGAGGCGGGGCGCGACGTCATCGCGCTCGCTCCCGAGGTCGGCGCGGTCGAGGCGGTGCTGCGGCGCAGCCTTGGCGGCGAGAGCCTGCTGCTGCTCGACCCGAAGGCGACCGCGGCCGAGCGTGAGCGGGCGGCGGCGATCTTCAGCGAGGCCGGGGAGGGCGCGGACGCGGGCGAGCGGCCGTGCGTCGGACTCACCACCTCGGGCAGCAGCGGCCTGCCGAAGGTGGTCGAGCTCGGCTGGGAGAGCCTGCTGGCCAACGCCGCCTCCTTCGCCGCGGCCGCCGGCTACGAGGCGGCCGACACGATCTGGTGCACGACCCCCCTGGCCCACCTCTACGGCTTCGGGGTCGGGGTCCTGGCCGGGCTGCTGAGCGGCGCCATGGTGCTGCTCGGAGAGGGGACGATGGCGCCGCCGCGGTTCGCCGCGACCCTGCGCGAGCAGCGGCCGACGGTGCTGCTCTCGGTCCCCTTCCTCTACCGCCGCTACCTGGCGATGCTGGAGCAGGAGCCGGAGCTGGCCGCGGACTGGAGCCTGCGCTGCTGCATCGCCGCCGGCGAGCCGGTGGCGCCGGAGCTGGTCGAGGCCTGGCGGCGGCGCACCGGCCTCGGCCTGCGGGCGCACTACGGGCTGACCGAGGGCGGCCACGTCACCCTCGCCTCCGGCGGGCCCGGCGAGGGCGTGGGGCGGCCGCTCGACGACGTCGAGCTGCGGATCGGCGAGGGCGGCGCGATCGAGCTGCGGCGGCGGGCGCCGCAGCGGCCCTACCGGGTGATCGGCGAGCAGGCGGGTTCCGACGGCTGGCGCGACAGCGGCGACCTCGGCCACCTCGACGGGGACGGCAACCTCCACGTCGACGGCCGCGCCGACCGCCGCATCAACTTCGCCGGCAAGAAGGTCGACCCGGACGAGGTCGAGGCGGCGCTGCTGGAGTGCGCCGGGGTCGCCGACGGCGCCGTCGCCGGCGTCGCCGGGCCCGACGGCGAACGGGTCGTCGCCTTCCTCGTCGCCGCCCCGGGGTCGGAGGTGGGCGACGGCGAGATCCGGGCCGAGCTCGCCGCCCGCCTCTCCCCCCACAAGCTGCCGCGCCGCTTCGTCCGGGTCGGGGAGATACCGCGCACGCTGACCGGCAAGGTCCGCCGCGGCGAGCTGATCGCCGCGCTTGGGGAGGGCGGCGGGGACGCCAGCGTGGGCGGCGATGCGGGCGCGAGTCCTGACGCGGGCGCGGGTAGGCGCCGGCGCGGCCGCGAGCTGCTGGAGCTGGTCCGCTCCGAGGTCGCGGCGACCGTGCTCGGCCACGGGGAGGCGGCGGCGGTCGATCCCGACGTTTCCTTCAAGGACCTCGGCTTCGACTCGCTGGCGGCGGTCGAGCTCGGCAACCGGCTCGGCGCCGCGACCGGCCGCGAGCTGCCGGCGACCGCCGCCTTCGACCACCCGACGCCGCGGGCGCTGGCCGGGTTCCTCGGCGCGGGGGCGGGCGCAGGCGCGGCGATCGCCGTCGAGCCCGCTCGTCCATTGGCCGCCGCCGGGGGCGCCGACCCGGGCGAGCCGATCGCGATCGTCGGCATGGCCTGCCGCTACCCCGGCGGGGCGGACTCGCCGGCGGCGCTGTGGCGGCTGCTCGCCGCCGGCGAGGACGCGATCTCGCCCTTCCCGGAGAACCGCGGCTGGGACCTCGAGCGGCTGCTCGACCCCGATCCCGACCGGCCCGGCAGCAGCTACGGCCGCGAGGGCGGCTTCCTCGCCGACGTCGCCGGCTTCGACGCCGAGTTCTTCGGCATCTCCCCGCGCGAAGCGCTGGCGATGGACCCGCAGCAGCGGCTGCTGCTGGAGACGGCCTGGGAGGCGCTGGAGGAAGCTGGCATCGACCCCGCCTCGCTGGCCGGCAGCGCCACCGGCGTCTTCGCCGGGGCGATGCGCCACGACTACTGGCAGCGCGGCGCCCGCGCCGGCGCGCTCGAGGCCTACCAGGGGGTCGGCTCGGCCGCCAGCGTCCTCTCCGGCCGCATCTCCTACGCGCTCGGCCTGCGCGGGCCGGCGATCAGCGTCGACACCGCCTGCTCCTCCTCGCTGGTGGCGACCCACCTGGCGGCGGCGGCGCTGCGCGGCGGCGAATGCGACCTAGCCCTCGCCGGCGGCGCCACGGTGATGTCGACGCCCTGGCCCTTCGTCGAGTTCAGCCGCCAGCGCGGCCTCGCGCCGGACGGGCGCTGCAAGTCGTTCGACGACGCCGCCGACGGCACCGGCTTCGCCGAGGGGGCTGGCCTGGTCCTGCTCGAGCGGCTGGCCGACGCGCGCCGCAACGGGCACCCGGTGCTGGCCGTGATCCGCGGCTCGGCGACCAACCAGGACGGCGCCTCCAACGGGCTGACGGCGCCGAACGGGCCGGCGCAGGAACGGGTGATCCGCCAGGCGCTGGCCAACGCCGGGCTGGAGCCGGGCGCGGTCGACGCGGTCGAGGCGCACGGGACCGGCACTCGGCTCGGCGACCCGATCGAGGCGCGGGCGCTGCTCGCCACCTACGGCCGCGAGCGCGGCGAGGCGGCGCCGCTGGCGCTGGGCTCGATCAAGTCGAACATCGGCCACGCGCAGGCGGCGGCGGGGATCGCCGGAGTGATCAAGATGACGTTGGCGCTGCAGAACGGGCTGCTGCCGCGGACGCTGCACGTCGAGGAGCCGAGCCCGCGGGTCGACTGGGACGCGGGCGCGGTCGAGCTGCTGAGCGAGGAGCGCGAGTGGGGGCCGGGCGAGCGCCCGCGCCGGGCGGGCGTCTCCTCCTTCGGGATCAGCGGCACCAACGTCCACCTGATCTTGGAAGAGGCGCCGGCCGCGGCGGGCGTGGGCGAGGCCACGGGGGATGCCCCGCACCTGCGCGAGGCGCCGCTGCTGCTGGCGGCGAAGAGCGCGGCGGCGCTGGGCGAGCAGGCCGAGCGCCTCGCCGCCCGGCTCGGCGAGCAGCCCGCACCCGGGCGCGCCGACCTCGGCTTCTCGCTCGCCACCGGCCGGGCGGCGCTGGCCCACCGCGCCGCCGTGCTCGGCCCCGAGCCGGCGGCGGCGCTGGCGGCCCTCGCCGCCGGCGAGCCGCACCCCGACCTGCTCCACGGCGTCGCCGGCAGCGGCCGCTTCGCCTTCGTCTTCCCCGGCCAGGGATCGCAATGGGCGGGGATGGGCCGCGAGCTCTTGGCCAGCTCGCCGGTCTTCGCCGCCGGGATCGCCGCCTGCGAGGAGGCCCTGGCACCCTTCGCCGAGCTCTCGCTGGCGGCGGTCCTGGGCGGCGACGTCGAGGCCGAGCCGGTCGACGTGGTGCAGCCGGCGCTGTTCGCCACGATGGTCGCGCTGGCCCGGCTCTGGCGCCATCACGGCTGCGAGCCGGAGGCGGTGGTCGGCCACTCGCAGGGGGAGATCGCCGCCGCCCACGTCGCCGGCGCGCTCTCGCTCGAGGACGCGGCCCGGGTTGTCGCCCTGCGCAGCCAGGCGCTGGCCGAGCTCAGCGGCAGGGGCGGGATGCTCTCCGTCCACCTGCCGGCGGCGGCGGTCGCGGAGCGGATCGAGCCCTGGGGGGCGGCGCTGGGGATCGCGGCCGAGAACAGCCCGCTGGCGACCGTCGTCTCCGGCGAGCCCGGGGCGCTGGAGGAGCTGGTCGCGGCCTGCGCCGCGGACGGGGTCCGCACCCGCATGGTCGCCGTCGACTACGCCTCGCACTCCCCCCAGGTCGAGGCGATCCGCGAGCGGCTGCTGCGCGAGCTGGCGCCGATCGAGCCGCGGCCGGGGGAGATCCCGTTCTACTCGGCGCTGCACGGCGGCCGCCTCGACGGCGGGGAGCTGGGGGCCGAGTACTGGTACCGCTCGCTGCGCGAGCCGGTCCGCTTCGCCGGCGCCGTCGCCGCCCTGCTCGGCGACGGCTGCGACGCCTTCGTCGAGGCCAGCGCCCACCCGGTGCTGACCAGCGCCGTCGCCGAGAGCGCCGGCGAGGCCGGCGTCGCCGCCAGCGCGATCGCCACCCTGCGCCGCGACGAGGGCGGGCTCGACCGCTTCGCCGCCGCCCTCGCCGAGGCCCACGTGGCCGGCGTCGCCGTCGACTGGGCGCGGCTCTACGCGGGCAGCGGCGCCCGCCGGGTCGCGCTGCCGACCTATCCCTTCCAGCGCCGCCGCTTCTGGCTCGACGCCGGCGACGGCGGTGGCGAGCTCGGCGGCGCCGGCCAGAGCGCCTCGCTGCATCCCCTGCTCGGGGCCGCGATCTCGCTCCCGGACGAGGCCGGCTGGCTGCTCAGCGGCCGCCTCTCCCGCGCCGGACAGCCATGGCTGTCCGACCACCTTTTGCACGGCAGCGCCATCCTCCCGGGCGCCGCCCTCGCCGAGATCGCGCTGGCGGCAGCGGAGGAGGCGGGACTGGCCGGGATCGGCGGGCTGGCCCTGGAGGCGCCGCTGGCGCTGCCCGAGCGCGGCGCTGTCCAGCTCCAGGTGAGCGTCGGCGGCGCCGACGCGGCCGGCGACCGCCCGCTGGAGATCCACTCCCGGCCCGACGACGAGGACGCGGCCTGGGTCCGCCACGCCTCCGGCACTCTCGCCGCCACCACGCCTTTGGCCGAGGGGCTGGAGGAGTGGCCGCCGCCGGGGGCCAAGCCGGTGGCGCTGGGGGACTTCTACGAGCGCGTCGCCGCGCTCGGGGTCGAGTACGGGCCCGCCTTCCAGGGCCTGCGGGCGCTCTGGTGCCGCGACGAGGACCTCTATGCCGAGGTCGAGCTGGCGGAGGAGCAGGCGCTTGAGGCCGAGCGCTTCGGCCTGCACCCGGCGCTGCTCGACGCGGCCCTGCACCCGGCCCTGCTGGCGGCCGAGGAGAGCGGCGAGCTGCGGGTCCCGTTCTCCTGGGAGGGAGTGCGGCTGGCCGCGACCGGCGCCACGCGCCTGCGGGTGCGGCTGCGTCCCCGGGGCGAGGCGCTCTCGCTGCTGCTGGCCGGACCGGGCGGGGAGCCGCTGGGGGCGGTCGAGACGCTGGCCCTGCGCCCGCTCGACCGCGCGCAGCTGCACGCCGCCGACGCCGCCGCGCGCTCGCTGTTCGCGGTCGAGTGGCAGGCCCTGGAGCTGCCGCAGGGCGCGGAGGAGCCGTCCGCGCCATGCGGCGACGCGAGAGCGGGCGACGGGCAGGAGCCACCGCGCCGCTTCGAGTGCGTGCCCGACGCCGACCTCGACCCCGCCACCGCCGCGCAGGCGCTCTGCGCCGAGGTCCTGAGCGAGTTGCAGGACGCGCTTGAGGCGAGCGTCGGCGAGGGGCAAGTTGCCTTCGTCACTCGCGGGGCTGTCGCGGTGGGGGAGGGCGAGTCGCCCGATCCGGCCGCTGCCGCCGTCTGGGGCCTTGTCCGCTCCGCTCAGGCCGAGCACCCCGGGCGGTTCCTGCTGCTCGACGCCGACGACAGCGCGGCCTCCGAGGCGGCGATCGACTCGGCGCTGGCGCTCGCCGAGGAGCCGCAGATCGCTCTGCGCGAGGGTGGGGCGTTGGTGCCGCGGGTGGCGCTCGTCGGCGAGTCGAGCGACGAGGCCCCGTCCCTCGACCCCGACGCCACCGTCCTTGTCACCGGCGGCACCGGTGCTCTCGGCGGGCTCTTCGCTCGCCACCTCGCGGGCGAGCACGGCGTGCGTCACCTGGTCCTCGTCAGCCGTCGCGGTCCCGACGCGCCCGGGGCCGATGGGCTGGTCGCGGAGCTGGCCGAGCTTGGCGCCGCGGCCGAGGTCGTCGCCGCCGACGTCTCCGATCGCGCGCAGGTCGAGGCCTTGATCGACTCGATCTCGGCCGAGCATCCCCTCACCGCCGTCGTCCACGCCGCCGGGACCACCGACGACGGCACGGTCGAGTCGCTCGACTCCGATCGCCTGGCGACGACGCTGGGGCCGAAGGCGGATGCCGCCTGGCACCTGCACGAGCTGACCGCGGCGCTGACCGAGTGCGAGCTGGTCCTCTTCTCCTCCGTCGCCGGCACCCTGCCGACGCCGGGCCAGGGCAACTACGCCGCCGCCAACGCCTTCCTCGACGCGCTCGCGGCCCGGCGCCGGGCCGAGGGGCTGGCGGCGACCTCGCTCGCCTGGGGGGCCTGGGAGCGGGAGAGCGAGCTGACCGCGCGGCTCGGCGCCGCCGACCGGGCGCGGATCGCCCGCGGCGGTATCGGTGCCCTCGCCGACGCCGAGGGGCTGGCGCTGTTCGACCGCGCCCGGGCGCTGCCGCGGGCGCAGCTGCTCGCGGCCCGGCTCGAAAGCGGCCCCCTGCGCGCCGCCGCCCGCGCCGGGACGCTGCCGCGGCTGCTCTCCGGCCTGGTCCGGGCGCCCGCGCGGGCCGCCGCCTCCGGCTCGCTGGCCGAGCGGCTGGCGGGACTCGGCAGCGCCGAGGCCGAGGCGGTCTCGACCGAGCTGGTCCGCGCCCACGTCGCCGCCGTGCTCGGCCACTCCGACTCCGCCCGGATCGACCCCGGCGCCGCCTTCAAGGACCTCGGCTTCGACTCGCTGACCGCGGTCGAGCTGCGCAACCGGCTCGGCCAGGCGAGCGGGCTGCGGCTGCCGGCGACGCTGGCCTTCGACCATCCCAGCGCCGCGGCGGTGGCGCGGCTGCTGCGCGAGCTGGCCGCCGGCGGCCAGCGGCGCGGGGCGGGGCGGGCGGCGACCCCGGCCCGGGCCGGGGAACCGGTGGCGATCGTCGGCATGAGCTGCCGCTACCCCGGCGCGGTCGCCTCGCCGGAGCAGCTCTGGCAGCTGCTGGCCGCGGGTGGCGACGGCGTCTCACCCTTCCCCAGCGACCGCGGCTGGCCGCTGGAGCGGCTGTTCGACCCCGACCCCGACCGGCTCGGCCGCAGCTACGTGCGCGAAGGCGGCTTCCTCCACGACGCGGCCGAGTTCGACGCGCCCTTCTTCGGGATCAGCCCGCGCGAGGCGCTGGTCATGGACCCGCAGCAGCGCCTGTTGCTGGAAGCCGCCTGGGAGGCGATCGAGGACGCCGGCATCGACCCGACGACGCTGGCCGGGAGCGGGACCGGGGTCTTCGCCGGGACGATGCACCACGACTACGCCCGCGGCGGCGCCGCCGCGACCGAGGCCGAGGGCCAGCAGGGGCTGGGCACCGCCGGCGCCGTGCTCTCCGGCCGGGTCGCCTACAGCCTCGGGCTCGAGGGACCGGCGATCACCGTCGACACCGCCTGCTCCTCCTCGCTGGTGGCGCTGCACCTGGCGGCGGGGGCGCTGCGCGGCGGCGAGTGCGAGCTGGCGCTGGCGGGAGGGATCTCGGTGATGTCGACCCCGGCCCAGTTCGTCGAGCTGAGCCGCCAGCGCAGCCTCGCCCCCGACGGCCGCAGCAAGTCCTTCGACGCCGCCGCCGACGGCACCGGCTTCTCCGAGGGGGTCGGCCTGGTCCTGCTCGAGCGGCTGGCCGACGCGCGCCGCAACGGGCACCCGGTGCTGGCCGTGATCCGCGGCTCGGCGACCAACCAGGACGGGGCTTCGAACGGGCTGACGGCGCCGAACGGGCCGGCGCAGGAACGGGTGATTCGGCAGGCGTTGGCGAGTGCTGGGCTGGAGCCGGGAGAGGTCGACGCGGTCGAGGCGCACGGGACCGGGACCGTGCTCGGGGATCCGATCGAGGCTCAGGCGCTGCTCGCCACCTACGGCCAGGGGCGCGAGCGGCCGCTGGCGCTGGGCTCGATCAAGTCCAATATCGGCCACACCCAGGCCGCCGCCGGGGTTGCCGGGGTGATCAAGATGACGCTGGCGCTGCGCCACGGGATGCTGCCGCGGACGCTGCATCTGCTGGAGCCGACGCCGCACGTCGACTGGGAGTCCGGCGCGGTCGAGCTGCTGACGGAGGAGCGCCAGTGGGTGCCGGGCGAGCGCCCGCGCCGCGCCGCCGTCTCCTCCTTCGGGATCAGCGGCACCAACGCGCACCTGATCCTGGAGGAGGCGCCCGCGGCCGCAGCCGGTGACGCGGCCGGCGAGCCGCCGCTGCCGCTCGTGCCGTTGCTGCTCTCGGCCAAAAGCGAGGGGGCGCTCGCCGCCCAGGCGCGGCAGGTCGCCGCCCGTCTGCGCGAGGACGAGGCGCTCGACCCGGCCGCGGTCGGGCTCACCCTCGCCAGCTCCCGCGCCGGCCTCGGCCACCGCGCCGCCGCGCTCGGCGCCGACCGCGCCGAGCTGCTGGCGGCGCTGGAGGCGATCGCCGCCGGCGAGCCCCACGCCGGCGCCCGCCGTGGCCGCGCCGGGAGCGGCCGCCTCGCCTTCCTCTTCCCCGGCCAGGGGCCGCAGTGGGTGGGGATGGGACGGGAGCTGCTCGCCGCCTCGCCCTTCTTCGCGGCCGAGATCGAGGCCTGCGAGGCGGCCCTGGCGCCCCACGTCGAGTTCTCGCTCGTGGATGTCCTGCGCGGCGAGGCCCACGACGAACGGGTCGAGGTGATCCAGCCGGCGCTGTTCGCCATGACCGTCGGCCTCACCAACCTCTGGCGCTCCTTCGGCGCCCGCCCCGGCGCCGTCCTCGGCCACTCCCAGGGAGAGGTCGCCGCGGCCTACATCGCCGGCGCGCTCAGCCTCGAGGACGCGGCCCGGGTCGTCGCCCTGCGCAGCCAGGCGCTGCGCGACGAGCTCGCCGGCAGGGGCGGCATGGTCTCCCTGCACCTCGGGGCGGAGGCGGCGCTGGAGCTGATCGAGCCCTGGCGCGAGCGGCTCGCGGTGGGGGCGATCAACAGCCCGCGCTCGACCGTGATCTCCGGCGAGCCGGCGGCGCTGGAGGAGCTGACCGCGCTCTGCGCCGAACGCGCGGTGCCGGCCCGCCGACTCGTCCTCGACTGCGCCTCGCACTCGCCGCAGGCGGAGGCGCTGCACGGGCGCCTGCTCGCGGACCTGGCGCCGATCCGGCCGCGGGCGGCGACCGAGGGCATCGCTTTCTACTCGGCGTTGACCGGCGAACCGCTGGACGGGGCCGAGCTGGGGCCCGAGTACTGGTACCAGTCGATGCGGGCGACAGTGCGCTTCGGACAGGGAGCCGAGTCGCTGCTCGCTGCCGGCTTCGACTGCCTGGTCGAGGCCAGCGTGCACCCGGTGCTGACCGTCGCGGTGGAGGAGACCGCGGCCGCGCGCGGCACCGAGGTTGCGGCGGTGGCCAGCCTGCGCCGCGAGCAGGGCGGGCTCGACCGCTTCGCCGCCGCCCTCGCCGAGGCCCATATTGCCGGGGTCGAGCTGGAGCGGGCGCGGCTGTTCGCGCCCGGCACCGAGCCGGCGCCCCTCCCCACCTACCCCTTCCAGCGCCAGCGCTACTGGCTCGAGCCCTCCCCCCAGGGCACCGCCAGCGCCGGCGCGATCGGACTGGAGGGCACCGAGCACCCCCTGCTCGGCGCCTCCTTACAACTGCCGGGGGAGGCTGGCTGGCTCTTCACCGGCCGCCTCTCCCAGCAGACCCATCCCTGGGTCGCCGAGCACGTCCTCCACGGCAGCGCCCTGCTGCCCGGAACCGTCTTCGTGGAGATCGCCCTGCGGGCGGCCGAGCAGGCCGACCTGGCCGGGATCGGAGAGCTGGCGATCGAGGCACCGCTGCTGCTGGCAGAGCAGGGCGCGATCCAGCTCCAGGTCAAGGTTGGCGAGGAGAGCGAGGCCGGCGACCGCCCGATCGAGATCCACTCGCGTCCCGAGGGCTCTGACGCCGAGTGGACCCGCCATGCCTCGGGGAGGCTGACGAGCGAGAGCGCAGACGCCGCTGCAGTGCCCGAGCTCGCGGGCGAGTGGCCACCACCGGGTGCGGAGCCGCTCGGCAACGCCGACCTCTACGAGCGCATCGCCGAGCTGGGAATCGACTACGGCCCCGCCTTCCAGGGCCTGAAGCAGGCCTGGCAGGACGGAGAGGACCTCTACGCCGAGGTCGAGCTGGCCCCCGAGCAGGCCGAGGAAGCCGAGCGCTTCGCCGTACACCCGGCATTGCTCGACGCCGCCCTGCACCCGGCCCTGCTGCAAGGCGATGGAGAGGTCCAGGTCCCCTTCAGCTTCAGCGGCGTCTGCGTGCACGCCGGTGGTCCGCAGGCACTGCGGGTCAGGCTCAGCCGCGAGGGCGAGCGGCTGGCGCTGCACGCCGCAGGCCCCGACGGCGCCCCCGTGGTCGGGATCGAGGCGCTGGCGGTGCGGGGGATCGAGGCGGCGGCGCTGCGGTCTGACTCCGCCGCCGGCTCGCTCTTCCGCATCGAGTGGGCGCAGCTGCCACTGCCGCAGCCGGCGGCGACCGCGGTGCGCCGCTTCGAGTGCGTCCCCGACCCCGAGCTCGACCCGGCCGCCGCCGCCCTCGACCTCTGCGCCGAAGCGCTGGCGGCATTGCAGGGCGCGGTCGCCGAGGGAGCGGGGGAGTCCCGCGTCGCCTTCCTCACCCACGGCGCCGTCGCCGTGGGTGAGGGCGAGTCGCCCGACCCCGCCGCCGCCGCGGTCTGGGGCCTCGTCCGCTCGGCGCAAGCCGAGCACCCGGGGCGGTTCCTGCTGCTCGACGCCGACGACAGCGAGGACTCCGAGGCGGCGATCGCGGCGGCGCTGGCGATCGACGAGGAGCCGCAGATCGCCCTGCGCGAGGGCGTTGCCACGGTGCCCCGCCTGGCGCGGATCGGCAGGTCGAGCAGCGAGGCGTCCGACTTCGAGCGTTCTGCCGCCAGCGACGAGACCGCTTTCGACCCCAATGGCACCGTGCTGATCACCGGGGGCACCGGCGCGCTCGGCGGGCTCTTCGCCAAGCACCTCGCCAGCGCCCTCGGCGTCCGGCACCTGGTCCTCGTCAGCCGGCGCGGTCCCGACGCGCCCGGCAGCGCGGAGCTGCTCGCGCAGCTGCGCGAGTTGGGCGCCGAAGCCGAGGCGGTCGCCGCCGACGTCTCCGACCGCGTCCAGCTCGAGGCGGTCTTCGACTCGATCGCCGCCGAGCATCCCCTGACCGCGGTCGTCCACGCGGCCGGGACCACCGACGACGGCACGGTCGAGTCGCTCGATCGCGAGCGCCTGGCGGCGACGCTGGCGCCGAAGGCCGACGCGGCCTGGTACCTGCACGAGCTGACCGCGGCGCTGCCCGGGTGCGAGCTGGTCCTCTTCTCCTCCTTCGCCGCCACGATCCAGAGCCCGGGCCAGGCCAACTACGCCGCCGCCAACGCCTTCCTCGACGCGCTCGCCCAGCAGCGCCGGGCGGCTGGGCTGCCGGCGCTGGCCCTCGGCTGGGGCGCCTGGGAGCGCCAGAGCGAGCTGACCGCCGGCCTCGCCGCCGCCGATCGGGCGCGGATCGAGCGCGCCGGCGTCCGGCCCCTCGCCGACGCCGAGGGCACGCGGCTGCTCGACCGCGCCCGCGCCGCCGGCGAGGCCCGGCTGGCCGCGGTCGCGCTCGACCCGGCCGAGCTGCGCCGCGCCGCCCGTGCCGGCACGCTGCCGCCGCTGTTCTCCGGCCTGGTCCGCGTCCCCACCCGCCGCGCCGCCGCGGCCGGCGGCGCCCTTGCCGGCCGGCTCGCCGCGGCGACGGCGGCGGAGCGGGGGGAGATCGCGCTGGAGCTGGTGCGGACCCAGGTCGCCGCGGTGCTCGGCCATGCCGACGCGGCCCAGATCGAGCCCGGCGCCGCCTTCAAGGACCTCGGCTTCGACTCGCTGACCGCGGTCGAGCTGCGCAACCGGCTCGACCAGGTGAGCGGCCTGCGGCTGCCGGCGACCCTGGTCTTCGACCACCCGACCGCGGCCGCGGTCAGCGAGTTCCTGCTGGCCGAGGTCGGCGGCGGCCGCGCGGCGGCGCCGGTGCGGGCGCGGCGACGCGCCGAGGAGCCGATCGCGCTGGTCGGCATCGGCTGCCGCTTCCCCGGCGGGGTGGCCTCGGCCGACGACCTCTGGCGGCTGGTCGCCGCCGGCGGCGACGCGATCGGTCCCTTCCCGGCCGACCGCGGCTGGGACCGCGAGCGCCTCTACCACCCCGACCCCGACCATCCCGGCACCAGCAACGCCCGCGAGGGCGGCTTCCTCCACGAGGCCGGCGAGTTCGATGCCGCCTTCTTCGGCGTCAGCCCGCGCGAGGCGCGGACGATGGACCCGCAGCAGCGGCTGCTGCTGGAAGTCGCCTGGGAGGCGCTGGAAGACGCCAGCCTCGACCCCGCCGGGCTGGCCGGCAGCGCCACCGGCGTCTTCGCCGGGCTGATGCACCACGACTACGGCCTCGGCGGCTCCGGCTCGACCGAGCTCGGCGGTCTGCAGGGCGCGGTCTCCTCCGGCAGCCTCGCCTCCGGCCACGTCGCCTACTCGCTGGGTCTGGAGGGACCGGCGATGACCGTCGACACCGCCTGCTCCTCCTCCCTGGTGGCGATGCACCTGGCGGCGCAGGCGCTGCGGGCGGGGGAGTGCGAGCTGGCGCTGGCCGGGGGCTCGACCGTGCTGGCGACGCCGGGCCTGTTCATCGAGTTCAGCCACCAGCGCGGCCTCGCCGCCGACGGCCGCAGCAAGTCCTTCGCCGCCGGGGCGGACGGGACCGGGCTCGCCGAGGGCGTCGGCCTGGTCCTGCTGGAGCGGTTGTCCGACGCCGAGCGCAACGGGCACGAGCCGATCGCCCTGATCCGCGGCTCGGCGACCAACCAGGACGGGGCTTCGAACGGGATCACGGCGCCGAACGGTCCCGCGCAGGAACGGGTGATCCGCCAGGCGCTGGCCAACGCCGGCCTGGAGCCGGGCGAGGTCGACGCGGTCGAGGCGCACGGGACCGGGACCGTGCTCGGCGACCCGATCGAGGCGGGGGCGATCCTCGCCACCTACGGCCAGGGACGCGGCGAGGCGCCGCCGTTGGCGCTGGGCTCGATCAAGTCGAACATCGGCCACGCCCAGGCAGCGGCCGGGGTCGCCGGGGTGATCAAGATGGCGATGGCGCTGCGCCACGGCGTGCTGCCGCGCAGCCTGCACCTGGACGCGCCGAGCCCGCACGTCGATTGGGAGTCCGGCGCGGTCGAGCTGCTGAGGGAGGAGCGCGAGTGGGAGCCGGGCGAGCGACCGCGCCGCGCCGGGATCTCCTCCTTCGGGATAAGCGGCACCAACGCGCACCTGATCCTGGAGGAGGCAGGGGGCATCGTGGCTGAGATCGACGCCGCACCGCCCGCCGCCGCCCCGCCGCCGCTGCTGCTCTCGGCCCGCAGCGAGGGCGCGCTGCGCCAGCGCGGCCGCGAGCTCGCCGCCCACCTGCGCGCGCACCCCGAGCTGGAGCGCGCCGACGTCGCCGCCACGCTCGCCACCTCGCGCGCCTCGCTGCCCCACCGCGCCGCCGTCCTCGCCGCCGACGGCGAGCTGCTGGAGGCGCTCGACGCCCTCGCCACCGGCGAGCCCGACGGCGCCGTGATCGCGGGCCGGGCCGGCGGCGGCAAGCTCGCCTTCCTCTTCAGCGGCCAGGGCGCCCAGCGGCCGCGGATGGGGCGGGAGCTGTACGCGGCCTTCCCGGCCTTCGCCGCCGCCCTCGACGAGAGCTGCGCCGCGCTCGACCGCCACCTGGAGCGGCCGCTGGAGGAGCTGCTGTTCGCCGCCCCCGACTCCGAGGCGGCGGCTCTGCTCGACCGCACCGAGTACACCCAGCCGGCCCTGTTCGCGGTCGAGGTGGCGCTGTACCGGCTGCTGGAGAGCTGGGGGGTGCGGCCCGACCACCTGATCGGCCACTCGGTCGGCGAGCTGGCCGCGGCCCACGTCGCCGGCGTCCTCGATCTGGCCGGCGCCGCCACCCTGATCGCCGCCCGCGGCGCCCTGATGGGGGCGCTGCCGGAGGGCGGGGCGATGGTCGCGGTCGAGGCCTCCGAGGCCGAGGTCCTCGCCGAGCTGCCCGAGGGGCTGGCGATCGCCGCCGTCAACTCGCCCAGCTCGGTGGTCGTCTCCGGCGCCGAGGCGGCGGTGCTGGAGCTGGCCGCGGGCTGGGAGCGCCAGGGCCGCCGCAGCTCGCGGCTGCGGGTCAGCCACGCCTTCCACTCGGAGCTGATGGACCCGATGCTGGCCGAGTTCGAAGCCGTCGCCCGCGGCCTCGAGTACCGCGAGCCGCAGCTGCCGATCGTCTCCAACGTCAGCGGCGAGACGCTGGCGCCGGAGCGCGCCACCGACCCCGCCTACTGGGTCGCCCAGGTGCGCCAGCCGGTCCGCTTCGCTGCCGGAGTGGAGCACCTCGCCGCGGCCGGGGTGGGGACGATGCTCGAGCTCGGCCCCGACGCCGTGCTCAGCGCGATGGCCGCCGCCACCCTCGCCGGGGCCGAGCGCCAGCCGGCGGCGCTGCCGCTGCTGCGCCGCGACCGGCCCGAGCCGGCGACCCTGCTCGCCGGGCTGGCCGCTGCCCACGTCGGCGGCGTCGCGGTCGCGTGGGAGCGGCTGCTGCCCGGCCGCCCCGTGCCCCTCCCCACCTACCCCTTCCAGCGCCAGCGCTACTGGCTCGAGCCCTCCCAGGGCAACGCCAGCGCCGGCGCGATCGGACTGGACAGTGCCGAGCACCCCCTGCTCGGCGCCTCCCTACAACTGCCGGGGGAGGCTGGCTGGCTCCTCACCGGCCGCCTCTCCCAGCAGACCCATCCCTGGGTCGCCGAGCACGTCCTCCACGGCAGTGCCCTGCTGCCCGGCACCGCCTTCGTCGAGATCGCCCTGCGGGCGGCCGAGCAGGCGGGACTGGCCGGGGTCGGGGAGCTGGCGATCGAGGCCCCGCTGCTGCTGCCCGAGAGCGGTGCGATCCAGCTCCAGGTCAAGGTCGGCGAGGAGAGCGAGGACGGCGCTCGCCCGATCGAGATCCACTCCCGCCCCGAGGGCTCAGACGCCGAGTGGAGCCGCCACGCCTCCGGGACGCTGACGAGCGAGATCACCGAAGCAACGGAAGCACCCGAGCTCGCGGGCGAGTGGCCACCACCGGGTGCGGAGCCGCTCGGCAACGCCGACCTCTACGAGCGCATCGCCGAGCTGGGAATCGACTATGGCCCCGCCTTCCAGGGACTGAAGCAGGCCTGGCAGGACGGAGAGGACCTCTACGCCGAGGTCGAGCTCGCTCCCGAGCAGGCCGAGGAAGCCGAGCGCTTCGCCGTCCACCCGGCCCTCCTGGACGCTGCCCTGCACCCGGCCCTGCTGCAGAGCGATGGGGAGGTCCAGGTCCCCTTCAGCTTCAGCGGCGTCTCGGTCCACGCCGGCGGAGCGCAGGCGCTGCGGGTCAGGCTCAGCCGCGAGGGCGAGCGGCTGGCGCTGCACGCTGTCGACCCCGACGGCGTGCCGGTGGTCGGGATCGAGGCGCTGGCGGTGCGGGGGATCGAGGCGGTGGGCCTCGATACAGGCGTCGACATCGCCCGCTCCCTGTTCGAGATCGAGTGGAACGAGCTGTCGCTGCCGAGCGCCAGCGCCTCTGCGAGCGTCGCCGCGACAGCGGGAGACGAGGAGCCGCCGACGCGCCGCTTCTATTGCATCCCCACTCCCGGCCTCGACCCTGCTGCCGCAGCCGAAGCGCTCTGTGCCGAAGTGTTGGCCGAGCTGCAGGGCGCTCTCGCGCTCGTCGGGGAGCAGCAAGTCGATGAGCAACGGGTCGCCTTCGTCACCCGCGGGGCCGTCGCGGTGAGGGACGGCGAGTCGCCCGATCCGGCCGCGGCCGCGGTCTGGGGCCTCGTCCGCTCGGCGCAGGCCGAGCACCCGGGACGCTTTTTCCTCCTCGACGCCGACGACAGCGAGGCTTCCGAGGCGGCGATCGACTCGGCGCTGGCGATCGACGAGGAGCCGCAGATCGCCCTGCGCCGGGGCGTCGTCACGGTGCCCCGCCTGGCGCGGGTCGGCGACGCCGACGGCACCGGACGCGTCGAGTCCGATGGCACGACCGGTCGCACCGGCATCGACGCGAGCGCGCTCGACCCCGACGGCACCGTCCTCGTCACCGGCGGCACCGGCGCCCTCGGCGGGCTCTTCGCCAAGCACCTCGCGTCCGAGCACGGCGTTCGCCATCTGGTCCTAGTCAGCCGGCGCGGGCCCGACGCGCCCGGGGCCGACGAGCTGGTCGCGGAGCTGACCGAGCTCGGGGCCGAGGCCCAGGCGGTCGCCGCCGACGTCTCCGACCGTGCCCAGCTCGAGGCCGTGATCGACTCGATCGCCGCCGAGCATCCCTTGACCGCGGTCGTCCACGCCGCCGGCGCTGGCGACGACGCCCTCGTCGACGCCCTCGACGCGGTCCGCTTCGCCACCGCCTTCGCGCCGAAGGCGACCGCTGCCTGGCACCTGCACGAGCTGACCGCCGGGCTGCCCGGGTGCGAGCTGATCCTCTTCTCCTCCGCCGCCGCCTGCTTCCAGGCCGCCGGTCAGGGCAACTATGCGGCCGCCAACGCCTTCCTCGACGCGCTCGCCCAGCGGCGCCGGGCCGACGGTCTGCCGGCGCTGGCCCTCGGCTGGGGCGCCTGGGAGCGCGAGAGCGAGCTGACCGCCGGCCTCGGCGAGGCGGACCGCGCCCGCCGCGCCCGCGACGGGATCGGCGCTCTTGGCGACGCCGAGGGGCTGGCGCTGTTCGACCGCGCTCGCGCCCTCGGGCGCCCGCGGGTGCTGCCGATCCGCCTCGACGAGCCCGCGCTGCGCGCCGTCGCCCGCGAGGGCAGCCTGCCGCCGCTGCTGCGCGGCCTGGTCCGCGCCCCGGCCCGCCGCGCCGCCGCCGGCTCCCTGGCCGAGCGCCTTGCCGCCGCCCCCACGGCCGAGCGCGAGCGGCTGGTCGCCGAGCTGGTCCGCAGCCACGTCGCCGCCGTCCTCGGCCATCCCTCGGGTACGGCGATCGACCCCGAGGCCGCCTTCAAGGAGCTCGGCTTCGACTCGCTGGCCGCGGTCGAGCTGCGCAACCGCCTCGAGCGGGCGAGCGGGCTGCGGCTGCCGGCGACCCTGGTCTTCGACCACCCCAACGCGGCCGCGGTCAGCGGCTTCCTGGCGCAGCTCGCGGTCGGCGCCGAGCGCCCCCGGCCGGCCCGCGCCGCCACGCGGACGCGGAGCGAGGAGCCGATCGCCATCGTCGGCATGAGCTGCCGCCTGCCCGGCGGCGCCTGCTCGCCGCAGCGGCTCTGGCAGCTGCTGGCCAGCGGCACCGACGCGATCGCCGGCTTCCCCGAGGACCGCGGCTGGGACCTCGAGCGCCTCTACGACCCCGCCCCCGAGAGCCGCGCCAGCTACGTCCGCGAGGGCGGCTTCCTCTACGACGCGGCCGAGTTCGACGCCGGCTTCTTCGCCATCGCCCCGCGTGAGGCGCTGACCATGGACCCGCAGCAGCGGCTGCTGCTGGAAGCGGCCTGGGAGGCGCTGGAGGACGCCGGCCTCGACCCCGCCGCCCTGGCCGGCTCCGACACCGGCGTCTTCGCCGGCCAGATGCACCACGACTACGGCCTCGGCAGCGCCGGCTCGGCCGAGCTCGGCGGCCACCAGGGCGCCGTCTCGGCCGGGGCGATCGCCTCCGGCCACGTCGCCTACAGCTTCGGCTTCGAGGGGCCGGCGATGACCGTCGACACCGCCTGCTCCTCCTCGCTGGTGGCGATGCACCTGGCCTCGGCGGCGCTGCGGGCGGGGGAGTGCGGCCTGGCCCTGGCCGGCGGCGCCACCGTGCTCTCGACGCCGGGCCTGTTCGTCGAGTTCAGCCGCCAGCGCAACCTCGCCCGCGACGGCCGCAGCAAGTCCTTCGACGCCGCCGCCGACGGCACCGGCTTCTCCGAGGGGGTCGGCCTGGTCCTTCTGGAGCGGCTCGCCGACGCGGAGCGCAACGGGCACGAGCCGATCGCCCTGATCCGCGGCAGCGCCACCAACCAGGACGGCGCCTCCAACGGCCTCACCGCGCCGAACGGGCCCGCGCAGGAACGGGTGATCATGCAGGCGCTGGCCAGCGCCGGGCTGGAACCGGGCGACGTCGACGCGGTCGAGGCGCACGGGACCGGCACCGTGCTCGGCGACCCGATCGAGGCGCAGGCGATCCTCGCCACCTATGGGCAGGGGCGCGGCGAGGCGCCGCCGCTGGCGCTGGGCTCGATCAAGTCCAACATCGGCCACAGCCAGGCCGCCGCCGGCGTCGCCGGGGTGATCAAGATGGCGCTGGCCCTGCGCCACGGGCTGCTGCCGCGGACCCTGCACCTGCGGGAGCCGACCCCGCACGTCGACTGGTCGGCCGGCGAGGTCGAGCTGCTGAGCGAGGCGCGTGCCTGGGAGCCGGGCGAGCGGACCCGCCGCGCCGGCGTCTCCTCCTTCGGCCTCAGCGGTACCAACGCGCACGTGATCCTCGAGGAGGCGCCGCGCCGGCCTTCATCGGAAGCGGCGGAGACGTCGGCGCCCGCGGACGGCGAGGCGCCGGCGTCCCCGAACGCAGCGCCCGCGGCCGCTGAGCCGCCCCTTCCGCTCGCGCCCCTGCTGCTCTCCGGCAAAGGCGAGGCGGCGCTCGCCGCGCAGGCGCGGCAGCTCGCCGCCCACCTGCGGGCCGAGCCCGGGCTGGAGCGGGCCGACGTCGCCCGCGCCCTCGCCCGCCGCTCCCGGCTCGGCCACCGCGCCTTCGTCCTCGGCGCTGGGGAGGAGCAGCTCACGGCGCTCGACGCCCTCGCCGCCGGCGAGCCGCACCCGGCGCTGCTGAGCGGCCGCGCCGGCGTCGGCAAGCTCGCCTTCCTCTTCCCCGGCCAGGGGCCGCAGTGGGTGGGGATGGGACGGGAGCTGCTCGAGGCCTCGCCGCTGTTCGCGGCCCGGATCGACGCCTGCGCCGAGGCGCTCCGTCCGCACGTCGAGTTCGACCTGCGCGCGGTCGTCGCCGGCGCCGCCCACGACGAGCGCGTCGACGTGATCCAGCCGGCGCTGTTCGCCATGACCGTCGCCCTGGCCGCCCTCTGGCGCTCCTTCGGGGTCGAGCCCGACGCCGTCCTCGGCCACTCCCAGGGCGAGGTCGCCGCCGCCCACGTCGCCGGTGCGCTCAGCCTCGAGGACGCGGCCCGGGTCGTCGCCCTGCGCAGCCAGGCGCTGCGCGACGAGCTCGCCGGCAAGGGCGGCATGGTCTCGCTGCAGCTGCCGGAGGACGAGGCGGCGGAGCTGATCGGGCCCTGGGGGGAGGTCCTCTCGGTGGGGGCGATCAACAGCCCGCGCTCGACCGTGATCTCCGGCGACCCCGACGCGCTCGATGAGCTGTCGCGGCTCTGCGAGGAGCGTGGGGTCCGCGCCCGCCGCCTCGCCCTCGACTGCGCCTCGCACTCGCCCCAGGCCGAGGTACTGCGCGAGCGGCTGCTGCACGAGCTGGCGCCGATCGAGCCGCGGCCGACCACCGGTCCCGCCTTCTACTCGGCCCTGAGCGGCGAGCTGCTCGACGGGGCCGAGCTCGGCCCCGAGTACTGGTACCGCTCGATGCGCTCGACGGTCCGCTTCGGCCGCGGCGTCGAGTCGCTGCTCGCCGCCAGCGTCGACGCCTTCGTCGAGCCCAGCGTGCACCCGGTGCTGACGATGGCGGTCGAGGAGACGGCCGCCGCGGCCGGGGCGACGGTGGCGACGATCGGCAGCCTGCGCCGCGAGGAGGGCGGGCTGGCGCGCTTCGCCGTCGCCCTCGGCGCCGCCCACATCGCCGGGGTCGGGCTCGACCCGGCGCGGCTGCTCGCCCCCGGCCCGCGTGCCGCCCTCCCCACCTACGCCTTCCAGCGCCAGCGCTACTGGCTCGAGCCCGTCCGCCAGGGCGAAGGCGAGCCGGCGGCGATCGGCCAGAGCGACGCCGACCACCCGCTGCTCGGGGCCGCGATCTCGCTGCCGCGCGAGGGGGGCTGGCTGTTGACCGGCCGGCTCTCGCCGCAGACGCACCCCTGGATCGCCGACCACGTGCTGATGGGCAGCCCGCTGCTGCCCGGCACCGGCTTCCTGGAGATGGCGCTGAAGGCGGCCGAGCTGGCGGGGATGGAGGCGGTTGGGGAGCTGGCGATCGAGGCGCCGCTGCTGCTGCCCGAGGGGGGCGCGGTCCAGGTCCAGGTCCAGGTCGGCGAGGCCGACGAAAGCGGCAACCGCCCGCTCGAGATCCACTCCCGCCCCGAGGACGCGGAGAGCGAGTGGGTGCGCAACGCCTCCG
The DNA here is from genome assembly GCA_963719435.1 of uncultured Solirubrobacterales bacterium. Classification (GTDB taxonomy): domain Bacteria; phylum Actinomycetota; class Thermoleophilia; order Solirubrobacterales; family 70-9; genus VAYN01. The sequence goes on from OY970384.1 coordinate 694,453, forward strand.
GCTCGCTCGCCGCCGAGGCTCCGGCGCCGCCCGAGCCGCTGGGCGAGTGGCCGCCGCCAGGGGCCGAGCCGATCGCGCTCGACGGCTTCTACGAGCACACCGCCAGCCTCGGGATCGACTACGGCGCCGCCTTCCAGGGCGCGCGGGCGGTCTGGCGCCGCGGCGAGACCCTGTTCGCCGAGGCCGAGCTGGCCCCCGAGCAGGCCGAGGAAGCCGGGCGCTTCGCCATCCACCCGGCCCTGCTCGACGCCGCCCTGCACACCGCCTTCCTCGCCCAGGCCGCGGGCGAGGACCCGAAGGCGCCCTTCTCCTTCAGCGGCGTCCGCGTCGGTGCCGGCGGCGCCGCGACCCTGCGAGTGCGCCAGGACCGCGCCGGCAGCGACGCGATCGCGGTCGTCGCCTGCGACGCCGCCGGGGCGCCGGTCGCCTCGATCGCCAGCCTCAGCAGCCGCGCGATCGACGCCTCGCAGCTGCGCGCCGCCGCCGCGCCCAGCGCCGACTCGCTGTTCGCCATCGGCTGGCGCGAGCTGGCCGCGCCCGCGCCAGCGGATGCGTCCGCCCCTGGGGGCGGGGGGGAGGTGCGGGTCGTCGAGTGCCTGCCCAACACCGACCTCGACCCCGCCGCCGCCGCGCAGGCGCTCTGCTCCGAAGTACTCGCCGAGCTGCAGGACGCCCTGGAGAACGCCGGCGAGCAGCGGGTCGCCTTCGTCACCCGCGGAGCCGTCGCGGCAAGGGAGGGCGAGGTGCCGGATCCGGCCGCGGCCGCTGTCTGGGGGCTCGTGCGCTCCGCCCAGGCCGAGCACCCGGGCCGCTTCCTGCTCCTCGACGCCGACGAAAGCGACGCGTCCGCCGCCGCGCTCGCCGCCGCCCTGGCGACCGCCGAGGAGCCGCAGCTCGCTCTGCGCGAGGGCGCCGTCCTGGTCCCGCGCCTGCAGCGGCTGGCGCCGCCCGCCGCGGAGGCGTCGCTGCTCGACCCTGAGGGCACCGTTCTCATCACCGGCGGCACCGGCGCCCTCGGCGGGATCTTCGCCAAGCACCTCGCCGTCGAGCACGGCATCCGCCACCTGGTCCTGACCAGCCGCCGCGGTCCCGACGCCCCGGGCGCCGCCGCGCTGGTCGCGGAGCTGGCCGAGCTCGGGGCCGAGGCCGAGGCGGTCGCCTGCGACGCCGGCGACCGTGAGCAGCTGCGGGCGCTGTTCGCGGCGGTCCCGGCCGAGCGGCCGCTGACCGCGGTCCTCCACGCCGCCGCCGTCTTCGACAACGGCCTGGTCGACTCGCTCGACCCGGCCCGGCTCGCCTACGCGATGGGGCCGAAGTCGACCGCCGCCTGGCACCTGCACGAGCTGACCGCCGAGTTGCCCGGGTGCGAGCTCGTCCTCTTCTCCTCGATCGCCGCCAGCCTCCAGAACCCCGGCCAGGGCAACTACGCGGCCGCCAACGCCTTCCTCGACGCGCTCGCCCAGCGGCGCCGGGCCGAAGGGCTGCCCGGCCGCTCGCTCGCCTGGGGCTACTGGGACGTCGAGCGGGTCGCCCAGGAGGAGGGGCTGGCGGCGGCCGACGTCGCCCGCCTCGGCCGCACCGGCCTGGCCGAGATGCCGGCGGCCGCGGCGCTGGCCCTGTTCGACCGGGTCCGCGCCCTGCCCGACCCGTTCCTGATCACGGCGACGCTCGACCTGGCGGCGCTGCGCGGGCTGGCGCGGGCGCAGATGCTGCCGCCGCTGTTCGCCGGCCTCGTCCGCGCCCCCTCGCGCCGCGCCGGCGGCGGCGCGTCCGCCTCGCTCGCCGCCCGCCTCACGGAGGTCGCCGAGGGCGAGCGCGAGGAGGTCGTGGTCGAGCTGGTCCGCAGCCACGCCGCCGTCGTCCTCGGCCACGCCTCGGGGGCGGCGATCGACCCCACTGCCGCCTTCAAGGACCTCGGCTTCGACTCGCTGACCGCGGTCGAGCTGCGCAATCGGCTCGAGGGGGCGACCGGGCTGCAGCTGCCGGCGACGCTGGTCTTCGACTACCCCAGCACCGAGGCGGTCGCCGGGTTCCTGCTGGCCGAGGTCGGCGGGCCGGCGGCGCCGGTCGACACCGACCGCAAGCTCGACACGATCACCAGCCTGCTGGGCTCGATCGCGGTCGAGGAGCGCGAGCGGGCGCTGGCCCGCCTGCAGTCGTTCCTCGCCGGCCTCGCCGGCGAGGCCCAGGCGGAGGAGGCCGAGGAGGTCGACCTCGAGTCCGCCTCCGACGAGGAGCTGCTGCAGCTGATCGACGGCGAGTTCGGCAACGGGGCGGGCCGGCCATGAACCTGCTCTCCAGCCTGCGACGGGCGCGGTCGGCGGAGCGGCGGGCGGGCGGCTCGCGCGACTTCGTGCGCCAGCACTTCCTGCTCCAGGACGAGCGGCCGCCGCGGCTGGGCGAGGTCGAGGTCGCCAGCCTCGACCCGTTCCTGCGCGGGCTGCTGTTCACCGACGGCACCGTGACCCGGGCGCTGGCGGTGGGGACGCTGTGCCCGGTCGCGGTCGAGCCGGTCGGCCAGGCCGAGGTGCCGGTCCCGGCCGCGGCGGCCGAGCAGCTGGAAGTGGAGCCGGGCGTCGACTCGGTGCGGCGGCGGGTGCGGATCGTCGCCGGCGCAGCGCCGGTGCTCTGGGCCGAGTCCTTCATCCTCCCCGAGCGGCTGCCGCCGGGCTTCATGGGCCTGCTCGCCGGCGCCCCCGACGGGATCGGCCAGTCGCTGCAGCGGGTGGCGCTGGAGAGCAGCCGCGAGCTGCTCTGGTTCGGCCTCGACCGCGCTCCCGAGTGGGCCGGCGAGGCGGCCGGCGCCGAGACCCTCTGCCGCCTCTACCGGATCGTCAGCGAGCGCCAGCCGGCGATCGTCATCGCCGAGAGCTTCGCGGTCGAGCGCCGCGACGGCAGCCTGCGCCTGGCCGGCGCCGACGTCGCCGCGGCCGGGGAGGGGGAGCGATGACCGACCGCGCCACCCTCAGCAGATACCTGCGCAAGGTGACCGGCGACCTGCGCGACGCCAACCGCCGGGTCGAGGAGCTGGAGCGCCGCCAGGCGGAGCCGATCGCCATCGTCGGCATCGGCTGCCGCTACCCGGGCGGGGTCGAGTCGCCCGAGCAGCTCTGGGAGCTGGTCGCCGCCGGCCGCGACGCGATCTCGCCCTTCCCGGAGAACCGCGGCTGGGACCTCGCCAACCTCTACGACCCGGAGCCGGGCGGGCTCGGCAGCAGCTACGTGCGCGAGGGCGGCTTCCTGCCCGAGCCGGGCGAGTTCGACGCCGCCTTCTTCGGGATCAGCCCGCGCGAGGCGCGGGTGATGGACCCGCAGCAGCGGCTCCTGCTTGAGGTCGCCTGGGAGGCGCTGGAAGACGCCGGCATCGACCCGGCGACGCTGGTCGGCAGCGCCACCGGCGTCTTCACCGGGCAGATGCACCACGACTACGCGCTCGGCGGCTCCGGCTCGGGGGAGCTCGGCGGCCACCAGGGCGCGGTCTCCTCCGGCAGCATCGCCTCCGGCTACGTCGCCTACTCGTTCGGGCTGGAGGGACCGGCGGTCACGGTCGACACCGCCTGCTCCTCCTCGCTGGTGGCGACCCACCTGGCGGTGCAGGCGCTGCGCGGCGGCGAGTGCGAGCTGGCCCTGGCCGGCGGCTCGACCGTGCTGGCGACCCCGGGCCTGTTCGTCGAGTTCAGCCAGCAGCGCGGCCTCTCGCCCGACGGTCGCTGCAAGTCCTTCGACGCCGGCGCCGACGGCACCGGGCTCTCCGAGGGCGCCGGCCTGCTGCTGCTGGAGCGCCTCTCCGACGCCGAGCGCAACGGCCACCACCCGCTGGCGCTGATCCGCGGCAGCGCCACCAACCAGGACGGCGCCTCGAACGGGATCGCCGCCCCCAACGGCCCCTCGCAGGAACGGGTGATCCGCCAGGCGCTGGCCAACGCCGGCCTCGGCCCGGCCGAGGTCGACGCGGTCGAGGCCCACGGCACCGGCACCGTGCTGGGCGACCCGATCGAGGCGCAGGCGATCCTCGGCACCTACGGCCAGGCCCACGAGCCCGGGCGGCCGCTGCACCTGGGCTCGATCAAGTCCAACATCGGCCACTCCCAGGCGGCGGCCGGGGTGGCGGGGGTGATCAAGATGGCGATGGCGCTGCGTCACGGGGCGCTGCCGGCGAGCCTGCACCTGGAGGAGCCGACCCCGCACGTCAACTGGGCGGCGGGGGAGGTCGAACTGCTGCGCGAGGCGCGGGAGTGGGAACCGGGAGAGCGGACCCGCCGCGCCGGCATCTCCTCCTTCGGCCTCAGCGGCACCAACGCGCACGTGATCCTCGAGGAGGCGCCGCCGCTGGCGACTGCGGCGGCGCCGGTCGAGCTCGGCGGTGCGGCGCCGGCGGCCGAACCGCTACCCGCGACCCCGCTGCTGCTCTCGGCCAAAGGCGAGCCGGCGCTGCGGGCGCAGGCCGAGCGCCTGGCGGCGCAACTGCGCGAGGACGAGGGGCTCGATCCCATTGATGCGGCCTTCACCCTGGCGACGGCGCGGGCGGCGCTGCCCGACCGCGCCGCGGTCGTGGGGGAGGGACGCGAGGAGCTGATCGAGGCCCTGGAGGCTCTCGCCAATGACGAGCCGCACAGCGCTGTGATCGAAGGCAAGGCCCGGAGCGGCAAGCTCGCTTTCCTGCTCAGCGGCCAGGGCGCTCAGCGAGCTGAGATGGGCAAGCAGCTCTACGAGTCCTTCCCGGCTTTCGCATCTGCCCTCGACGAGGTCTGCGCCGAGCTCGACCCGCACCTACAGCGCCCCCTGCGCGAGCTGCTCTTCGCCGAGCCGGATTCAGATGACGCCTCCCTGCTCGACCGCACCGAATACACCCAACCCGCCCTGTTTGCGATCGAGGTCGCGCTCTACCGCCTGATCGAGGGCTGGGGACTCAAGCCCGACTATTTGATCGGCCACTCGATCGGCGAGCTGGCAGCCGCCCATATAAGCGGCGTCCTCGACTTGGCCGACGCCTGCAAGCTGATCGCCTCCCGCGGCGCCCTGATGGGCGCACTGCCCGAGGGCGGGGTGATGGTGGCAATCGAAGCGAGCGAGTCCGACCTCGGCGATCTCCCTGACGGAGTCTCGATCGCCGCGATCAACTCGCCCGCCTCGGTCGTCGTCTCCGGCGAGCAGGACCCAGTGCTGGAGCTGGCCGAGAGCTGGAAGGACCAGGGCCGCAAGACCTCGCAACTGCGCGTCAGCCATGCCTTCCACTCCGAGCTGATGGAGCCGATGCTGGCCGAGTTCGAAGCGGTAGCCGCCGAACTCACTTACAACGCCCCCCAGATTCCGATCGTCTCCAACCTCACCGGCGAGCTTCTCTCCGCCGAGCAGGCCGCCGACCCCGCCTACTGGGCCTCGCAGGTTCGCCAAGCCGTCCGCTTCGCCGCCGGCATCGAGCACCTCGCTCAGGCCGGCGTCACCACCTTCCTCGAGCTCGGCCCCGACGGCGTCCTCAGCGCCATGGCCCGCGCCACGCTCGCCAGCGCAGCCCCCAGCGGCGCCTCCGCTGTCCCCGCCCAGCCCACCGTCGCCCCCCTGCTGCGACGCGAACGTCCCGAGGCGCCGACGCTCCTTGCTGCCCTCACCGCCGCCCACGTCAACGGCGCCTCGCCCGACTGGGCCAGGCTCTTCGCCCCGACCGGCGCAAAGCGCATCGCGCTCCCCAGCTATCCGTTCCAGCGCCAGCGCTTCTGGATCGACGCCGCCAGCGCCGGCGGCGGCCGGGCGAGCGGGGCCGGGTCCGGCGTCCACCCGCTGCTCGGCAGCGCGACCTCGCTGCCGGCCGGAGGCTGGCTGCTGAGCGGCCGCCTCTCGCTGCAGAGCCATCCCTGGCTGGCCGACCACGCGGTGCTCGGCGCCAAGCTGTTGCCCGGCACCGCCTTCGTCGAGATGGCGCTGCAGGCCGCCGCGCAGGCCGGGCTGGAGGAGGTCGAGGAGCTGACGATCGAGGCGCCGCTGCTGCTGCCGGAGCAGGGCGCGGTGGAGCTGCAGGTCGCGCTCGGCGCCGAGGGCGAGGACGGCGGCCGCTCGCTCGAGATCCACTCCCGCCCCGAGGGCGAGGAGGCGGAGTGGGTCCGGCACGCGATCGGCGCCCTCGCCGCCGCCCCGGCCGCCGACCCCGAGGGGTTCGCCGAGTGGCCGCCGGCCGGGGCCGAGCCGCTCGCGGTCGACGACTTCTACGCCCGCACGGCCGAGCTCGGGGTCGACTACGGCCCCGCCTTCCAGGGCGTTCGGGCGCTCTGGCGTCGCGGCGAGGAGCTCTTCGCCGAGGTCGAGCTGGCCGAGGAGCAGGCGGCCGAGGCGGAGCGCTTTGGCCTCCACCCGGCCCTGCTCGACGCCGCCCTGCACCCGGCGCTGCTGCACGGCGGCGAGCTGCGGGTCCCGTTCAGCTGGAGCGGCGTGCGGCTGTTGGCCCGCGGCGCGGCGCGGCTGCGGGTCGGCTTCAGCGATGCCGGCGCCGAGCCGGCGCTGCGGATCGCCGCCGGCGACGGCACCCCGCTGCTCGCCGTCGGCTCGCTCGCCGGCCGCCCGATCGACCGCGCGCAGCTGCGCGCCGGCGCCTCGCGCTCGCTCTTCGAGCTCGCCTGGCGCGAGCTGAGCCTCCCCGAGCCGAGCGCCGAGGAGGCCGCGCCCCGGCGCTTCGAGTGCACCCCGGCGCCGGACCTCGACCCCGCCGCCGCCGCGCAGGCGCTCTGCGCCGAAGTCCTGAGCGAGTTGCAGAACGCGCTTGTGGCGCAGGGGACCCGCGCTACGTTTGCCATCCAGGAGAGGGCAAACGTAGCGAGCGACGGGGGGGAGCGGGTCGCTTTCCTCACGCGCGGGGCCGTCGCGGTGGGGGAGGGCGAGTCGCCCGATCCGGCCGCGGCCGCTGTCTGGGGCCTCGTCCGCTCCGCCCAGGCCGAGCACCCGGGACGGTTCCTGCTGCTCGACGCCGACGACAGCGAGGCCTCCGCCGCCGCGATCGAGGCGGCGCTGGCGTCCGCCGAGGAGCCGCAGATCGCACTGCGCGAGGGCGTCGCCTCGGCACCGCGCCTGGTCCGCGCCGCTGCCCCCGAGGCGGAGCCGGCCCCGTTCGACCTCGAGGGCACCGTGCTCGTCACCGGCGGCCTCGGCGGCCTCGGCTCCCTCTTCGCCCGCCACCTCGCGGCCGAGCACGGCGTCCGCCACCTGCTCCTCGCCAGCCGCCGCGGGCCCGACGCCCCCGGCGCCGGCGAGCTGGTCGCGGAGCTGGCGGAGCTCGGCGCCGAGGCCGAGCTGGTCGCCTGCGACGCCGCCGAGCGCTCGCAGCTGCAGGGCCTGCTGGCGGCGATCCCGGCCGAGCGGCCGCTGGCGGCGGTCCTGCACTGCGCCGGGGTCACCGACGACGGCGTCCTCGACTCGCTCGACCCCGACCGCCTGGCGACGACGCTGGCGCCGAAGGCGACCGCCGCCTGGCACCTGCACGAGCTGACCGCCGATATCGAGGGCTGTGAGCTGATCCTCTTCTCCTCCGTCGCCGGCACCTTCCAGAGTCCCGGCCAGGGCAACTACGCCGCCGCCAACGCCTTCCTCGACGCGCTCGCCCAGCGCCGCCGGGCGGCGGGGCTGCCGGCGCAGGCGCTCGCCTGGGGCGGCTGGGAACGCGAGAGCGAGATCTCCCGCCGGCTCTCCGACGCCGACCGGGCGCGGCTGCAGCGCGGTGGCGTCGGCGCCTTCGCCGACGCCGACGGGCTCGCCGCCTTCGAGCGGGCGCGGGCGCTGGGCCGGCCGCTGCTGGTGCCGCTCGAGCTCGACCTCGGCGCCCTGCGCGCCGCGGCCCGGGCGACGGCGCTGCCGCCGCTGCTGGCCGACCTCGTCCCCGCCCCGGCGCGCCGCGCCCAGGGCGGCTCGCTCGCCGCCCGGCTCGCCGGCAAGTCGGGCGAGGAGCGCCAGGGAGTGGCGCTGGAGCTGGTCCGCACCCACGTCGCCGCCGTGCTCGGCCATCCCTCCGGCGCGGCGATCGACCCGGCCGCCGCCTTCAAGGACCTCGGCTTCGACTCGCTGGCGGCGGTCGAGCTGCGCAACCGGCTCGACCAGGCGACCGGGATGCAGCTGCCGGCGACCCTGGTCTTCGACCATCCCAGCGCCGCCGCGGTGGCGAGCTTCCTGCTCGACGAGGTCGAGGGAACCCGCGCCACCGCGCTCGTGCGCGGCCGCGAGCGGGCCGAGGAGCCGATCGCCATCGTCGGCATGAGCTGCCGCTACCCGGGCGGGGTGGAGTCGCCGGAGCAGCTCTGGGAGCTGGTCGCCGACGGCCGCGACGGCATCTCGCCCTTCCCCGCCGACCGCGGCTGGGACCTCGCCAACCTCTTCGACCCCGATCCCGACCGGCCCGGCACCAGCTACGCCCGCGAGGGCGGCTTCCTCGCCGGCGCCGCCGAGTTCGACGCCGCCTTCTTCGGGATCAGCCCGCGCGAGGCGCGCGTCGTCGACCCCCAGCAGCGCCTGCTGCTGGAAGCTGCCTGGGAGGCGATCGAGGACGCCGGCATCGACCCGGCGGCGCTGGCCGGATCCGACACCGGCGTCTTCGCCGGGCTCATGCACCACGACTACGGCCTCGGCGGCTCCGGCGGCAACGAGCTCGGCGGCCACCAGGGCTCGGTCTCGGCCGGCAGCCTCGCCTCTGGCCACGTCGCCTACTCGTTCGGGCTGGAGGGACCGGCGGTGACCGTCGACACCGCCTGCTCCTCCTCGCTGGTGGCGATGCACCTGGCGGCGGGGGCGCTGCGCGGCGGCGAGTGCGGCCTCGCCCTGGCCGGCGGGGCGACGGTGATCGCCACCCCGGGCCTGTTCGTCGAGTTCAGCAACCAGCGCGGGCTGGCCGCCGACGGCCGCTGCCGCTCCTTCGACGCCGGCGCCGACGGCACCGGCTTCTCCGAGGGGGTGGGACTGCTGCTGCTGGAGCGCCTCTCCGACGCCGAGCGCAACGGCCACGAGGTGCTGGCGCTGCTGCGCGGCTCGGCGATCAACCAGGACGGCGCCTCGAACGGGCTGACGGCGCCCAACGGCCCCTCGCAGGAACGGGTGATCATGCAGGCCCTCGCCAACGCCGGCCTGGAGCCGGGCGAGGTCGACGCGGTCGAGGCCCACGGGACGGCGACCACCCTCGGCGACCCGATCGAGGCGGGTGCGCTGCTGGCGACCTACGGCCGCGAGCGCGGCGACTCCGGGCCACTGCAGCTGGGCTCGATCAAGTCCAACATCGGCCACACCCAGGCGGCGGCCGGGGTCGCCGGCGTGATCAAGATGGCGATGGCGATGCGCCACGGCGTCCTGCCGCCGACCCTGCACGTCGAGGAGCCGACGCCCCACGTCGACTGGAGCGCCGGCGAGGTCGAGCTGCTGACTGAGGCGCGGGAGTGGGAGACGAACGGCAAGCCCCGCCGCGCCGGGGTTTCGTCCTTCGGGATGAGCGGGACGAACGCCCACCTGATCCTGGAGGAGGCGCCCTCTGCAGCGGTTTCGGTGCCAGCGGGCGCGGCGGAGCCGAGCGATGGCACTGCCGCGGATCCGTCGGCGACTGCGGCCGCCCCCGTCGAGCTCGGCGGGGTGGCGCCGCTGCCCGCGGTCCCGCTGCTGCTTTCGGCCAAAGGTCAGCCGGCGCTGCGCGCGCAGGCCGAACGGCTGGCTGCGCAGCTGCGCGAGGACGAGGCGCTTGATCCCCTCGACGCGGCGTTCACGCTGGCGACGGCCCGGGCGGCGCTGCCCGACCGCGCCGCGGTGGTGGGGGAGGGACGCGAGGAGCTGATCGAGGCCCTGCAGGCGCTCGCCAACGACGAGCCCCACAGCGCCGTGGTCGAGGGCAAGGCCCAGAGCGGCAAGCTCGCCTTCCTCTTCAGCGGCCAGGGAGCCCAGCGTCCCGAGATGGGCAAGGAGCTCTATGAGGCGTTCCCAGTCTTCGCCTCCGCGCTCGACGAGGTCTGCGCCGAGTTGGACTCCCGCTTGGAGCGCCCGCTGCGCGAGCTGCTCTTCGCCGCGACCGGCTCCAATGCCGCGGCCCTGCTCAACCGCACCGAGTACACCCAGCCGGCCCTGTTTGCGATCGAGGTCGCTCTCTACCGCTTGGTCGCAGATTGGGGGATGGAGCCCGACTTCCTGATCGGCCACTCGATCGGCGAGCTGGCGGCCGCTCACATCAGCGGCGTCCTCGACTTAGCCGACGCCTGCAAGCTGATTGCGGCAAGGGGCGCCCTGATGGGCGCCCTGCCCGAGGGCGGGGCAATGGTGGCGATCGAAGCCTCCGAGTCCGAGCTTGGCGATCTCCCCGACGGCGTCTCGATCGCCGCGATCAACTCGCCCACCTCGGTCGTCATCTCCGGTGAGCAGGACCCGGTCCTCGCACTCGCCGAGACCTGGAAGGAGCAAGGTCGCAAGACCTCGCAACTGCGCGTCAGCCACGCTTTCCACTCCGATCTGATGGAGCCGATGCTGGCCGAGTTCGAGCAAGTCGCCGCTGAACTCACCTACAGCCCACCGCAGATCCCGATCGTCTCCAACGTCACCGGCGACCTCCTCACCGCCGATCAGGCCGCCGACCCCGCCTACTGGGCCTCGCAGGTCCGCCAGGCGGTCCGCTTCGCCGCCGGCGTCGAGCATCTCGCCAATGCCGGAGTCACCACCTTCCTCGAGCTCGGCCCCGACGGCGTCCTCAGCGCCATGGCCCGGGCCACGCTCGCCGATTCCGACGCCCAGCCCACCGTCGCCCCGCTGCTGCGCCGCGAACGTCCCGAGGCACCGACGCTCCTCACCGCTCTCGCCGCCGCCCACGTCAACGGCATCTCGCCCGACTGGGCCAGGCTCTTCGCCCCGACCGGGGCCAGGCGCGTCGCCCTCCCCAGCTACCCGTTCCAGCGCCAGCGCTTCTGGATCGAGGCGCAGCCGCAGAGCGCCGGCAGCGCCGCCGCGGTCGGCCAGGCCGCCAGCGAGCATCCTCTGCTCGGCGCCGTCGCCGCGGTCCCCGGCGAGGACGGGCTGCTGCTGACCGGCCGCCTCTCGCTGCAGAGCCACCCCTGGCTGGCCGACCACGCCGTGCACGGGACCGCGGTGCTGCCGGCGGCGGCGCTGATCGAGCTGGCCCTGCACGCCGCCGAGCGTGCCGGCCTCGCCGCGGTCGCGGAGCTGACGATCGAGGCGCCGCTGGCCCTGCCCGGGCAGGGCGCGGTCCAGATCGCGCTGCGGGTCGGCGAGGCCGACGCGGACGGCGCCCGGGCGCTGGCGATCCACTCCCGCGCCGAGGGCGCCGGCGAGGAGGCCGAGTGGGCGCGCAACGCCTTCGGCTCGCTCGCCGCCAGCGCACCGGCGGCGTCCGAGTCGCTGGCTGAGTGGCCGCCCGCCGGTGCCGAGCCGGTCGCGGTCGAGGACTTCTACGAGCGCGCGGCCGGGCTCGGGATCGAGTACGGGCCGGCCTTCCAGAACCTACGCGCCGCCTGGCGCCGCGGCGAGGAGATCTTCGCCGAGCTCGAGCTGGACGAGGAGCAGGCGGCCGAGGCGGAGCGCTTCGGAATCCATCCCGCCCTGCTCGACGCGGCCTTCCACACCCAGCTGCTGGCGACGCCGGCGGACGGCGAGCTGCTCGTCCCCTTCGCCTGCCGCGGCGTCGGCCTGCGCGCCGCCGGCGCCACCGCGGCCCGGATCCGCCTCGCCCCCAACGCCGGCGAGCGGGCCGGGCTCGGCCTCCTGGTCGCCGACCCGCAGGGGGCGCCGGTCGTCGTGGTCGAGGCGCTGGAGGCGCGCCCGATCGCCCCCGAGCAGCTCGCCCCGCGCGAGGACGCCGCCGGCTCCCTGTTCGCGGTCGAGTGGCAGGCCCTGGACCTGCCGCAGGGTTCGGACCCGGTGGAGGACGGCAGCGCGCCGCGCCTGGTCGAGTGCGTGCCCAACGCCGACCTCGACCCTGCCGCCGCCGCGCAGGCGCTCTGCGCCGAAGTCCTGAGCGAGTTGCAGGACGCGCTTAGGGGGCAGGGTACGAGTGAGCAGCGGGTCGCGTTCGTCACCCGCGGGGCCGTCGCGGTGGGGGACGACGAATCGCCCGATCCGGCCGCGGCCGCGGTCTGGGGCCTGGTCCGCTCCGCCCAGGCCGAGCACCCGGGGCGTTTCCTGCTCCTCGACAGCGACGACAATGACGCCTCCGCCGCGGCGATCGACGCCGCTCTGGCGTCCGCCGAGGAGCCGCAGCTCGCGCTGCGCGAGGGCGCCGCCTCGGCACCGCGCCTGGCGCCGGTCGGCGACGCGCCCGCCGCCGACAGCGTCGGCGGCGGCGACGCCGCGTCTCCCGTCGCCGGCGACGAGACCGGTTTCGACCCCGAAGGCACCGTGCTGATCACCGGCGGCACCGGCACCCTCGGCGCCCTCTTCGCCCGTCACCTGGTCGCCGAGCACGGCGTCCGCCACCTGGTCCTGACCAGCCGCCGTGGGCCCGACGCCCCCGGCGGCGCCGCCCTGCGGGACGAGCTCGCCGCGCTCGGCGCCACGGTCGAGATCGCCGCCGCCGACGTCGTCGACGGAGCCCAGCTCGAGGCGGTCCTCGACGCGATCCCCGCCGCCCACCCTCTGGCCGCCGTCCTCCACGCCGCCGGCAGCACCGACGACGGCCTCGTCGACTCGCTCGACCCCGCTCGCCTGGCGACGACGCTGGCGCCGAAGGCGACCGCGGCCTGGCACCTGCACGAGCTGACCGCCGCGAGCGGCGCCGAGCTGATCCTCTTCTCCTCGCTCGCCGGCACCTTCCAAAGCCCCGGCCAGGGCAACTACGCCGCCGCCAACGCCTTCCTCGACGCGCTCGCCGCGCGCCGCCGCGCCGAGGGCCTGCCGGCGACCTCGCTCGGCTGGGGCGGCTGGGGGGAGCTGAGCGAGCTCAGCGCCGGGGTCGGCGAGGCCGATCGCGCCCGGCTCGCCCGCGGCGGCGTCCTGCCCTTCTCCAGCGCCACCGGCCTGGAGCTGTTCGACCGCAGTCGCGGCCGCCACGAGGCGCAGCTGCTGCCAGTCCGGCTCGACCCGGCGGCGATGCGCGCCGCCGCCCGCGCCGGCACTCTGGCGCCGCTGCTCTCCAACCTGGTCCGGGTGCCGGTCCGCCGCGCCGGCCGCGGCTCGCTCGCCGAGCGCCTGGCCGGGGTCGGCGCGGCGCAGCGCCAGGGGGTCGTGGTCGAGCTGGTCCGCGGCCACGTCGCTGCCGTGCTCGGCCACGCCGCTGCCGGCGCGATCGATCCCAAGGCCGCCTTCAAGGACCTCGGCTTCGACTCGCTGGCCGCGGTCGAGCTGCGCAACCGCCTCGAGCGGGCGACCGGCCTGCAGCTGCCGGCGACGCTGGTCTTCGACTACCCGACCGCGACGGCGCTCTCCGCCCACCTGCTGGAGCAGGTCGAGGGCGGCCGCAGCCCCGTCGCCGTCCGCAGCCGCGCCAGCAGCGAGGAGCCGATCGCAATCGTCGGCATGAGCTGCCGCTACCCGGGCGGGGTGGAGTCGCCGGAGCAGCTCTGGCAGCTGGTCGCCGGTGGCGGCGACGCGATCACCCCCTTCCCCGCCAACCGCGGCTGGGACCTCGCCAACCTCTACGACCCCGACCCCGACAGCCCCGGCACCACCTACGCCCGCGGCGGCGGCTTCCTCCACGACGGCGACGAGTTCGACGCCGGCTTCTTCGCCATCCCCCCGCGCGAGGCGCGGACGATGGACCCGCAGCAGCGGCTGCTGCTGGAAGCGGCCTGGGAGGCGATCGAGGACGCCGGCATCGACCCGGCGGCGCTGGCCGGCTCCGACACCGGCGTCTTCGCCGGCCTGATGCACCACGACTACGGCCTCGGCGGCTCCGGCAGCGCCGAGATGGGCGGCCACAGCGGCGCTGTCTCCTCCGGCAGCGTCGCCTCCGGCCACGTCGCCTACGCGCTCGGCCTCGAGGGCTCGGCCGTCACCGTCGACACCGCCTGTTCCTCTTCGCTGGTGGCGATGCACCTGGCGGCGCAGGCGCTGCGAGCGGGGGAGTGCGGGCTCGCTCTGGCCGGCGGCTCGACCCTGATGGCGACCCCCGGCCTCTTCGTCGAATTCAGCCACCAGCGCGGGCTCGCCCCGGACGGGCGCAGCAAGTCCTTCGGCGCGGCCGCCGACGGCACCGGCTTCTCCGAGGGCGTCGGCCTGGTCCTGCTCGAGCGTCTCGCCGACGCCGAACGCAACGGCCACCGGCCGCTGGCCCTGATCCGCGGCTCGGCGACCAACCAGGACGGAGCGTCCAATGGCCTCACCGCGCCCAACGGCCCCGCCCAGGAACGGGTGATCCGCCAGGCGCTGGCCAACGCCGGGCTGGAGCCCGGCGAGGTCGACGCGGTCGAGGCCCACGGCACCGGCACCACCCTCGGCGACCCGATCGAGGCTGGGGCGCTGCTCGCCACCTACGGCCAGGAGCGCGGCGAGTCCGGGCCGCTGGCGCTGGGCTCGATCAAGTCCAACATCGGCCACACCCAGGCGGCTGCCGGCGTCGCCGGCGTGATCAAGATGGCGCTGGCGCTGCGGCACGGGATCCTGCCGCCGACCCTGCACGCCGAGGAGCCGACCCCGCACGTCGACTGGAGCGCCGGCGAGGTCGAGCTGCTGACCGAGGCCCGCGCCTGGGAGCCGAACGGGCGCCCGCGCCGCGCCGGCGTCTCCTCCTTCGGGATCAGCGGCACCAACGCCCACCTGATCTTGGAGGAGCCGCCGCCCGCCCCCGTCGCGCCAGAGGCTCCGTCGGCCGCCGGCCCCGCCGCGCCAGAGGCCCCGACGACCATCGCCCCCGTCGCGCCACTGCTGCTCTCCGCCAAAAGCGAGGAAGCGCTGCGCGCCGCCGCCGCCCGCCTCGCCGCCCACCTGCGCGAGGACGACGGCACGCCCCTGGTCGACGTCGCCGCCTCGCTGGCCGCCTCCCGCGCCTCGCTGCCGCGCCGCGCCGCCGTCCTCGCCAGCGGGCGGGAGGGAGCGCTGGCGGCGCTCGACGCTCTCGCTGCGGGTCGGCCCGATGCCGCCCTGCTCGCCGGCAGCGCCCGCGGCGGCAAGCTCGCCTTCCTCTTCCCCGGTCAGGGTTCGCAGTGGGCGGGGATGGGACGCGAGCTGCTGGAGACCGCGCCCGCCTTCGCCGCCGCGATCGCCGACTGCGAGGAGGCGCTCGAGCCCTTCGTCGATTTCTCCCTCACCGAGGTCCTGCGCGGCGAGGCCCACAGCGAGCGGGTCGACGTCGTGCAACCGGCGCTGTTCGCCACGATGGTCGCCCTGGCCGCGCTCTGGCGCCACCACGGGGTCGAGCCCGACGCCGTCCTCGGCCACTCCCAGGGGGAGATCGCCGCCGCCCACGTCGCCGGCGCCCTCTCGCTCGACGACGCCGCCCGCGTCGTCGCCCTGCGCAGCCGCGCGCTGACCGAGCTCGCCGGCAGGGGCGGGATGCTCTCCGTCCACCTGCCGGCGGCGCGGGTGCGCGAGCGGATCGAGCCCTGGGGCGCGGCGCTCGGCGTCGCCGCCGAGAACAGCCCGCTCTCCACCGTCGTCTCCGGCGAGCCTGAGGCCCTGGCAGAGCTAATCGCCGCCTGCGAGGCCGACGAGGTCCGCACCCGCTCGGTCGCCGTCGACTACGCCTCCCACTCTTCCCAGGTCGAGGCGATCCGCGAGCGCCTCGCCACCGAGCTGGCGCCGGTCGTCCCCGGCCCGGCGGCGATCCCCTTCCACTCGGCGCTGAGCGGCGGCCCGCTCGACGGCACCGAGCTGGGCCCCGAGTACTGGTACCGCTCGCTGCGCGAGCCGGTCCGCTTCGCCGGCGCGCTCGCCGGCCTGCTGGGCGAGGGCTTCGACGCCTTCGTCGAGGCCAGCGCCCACCCGGTGCTGACGATGGCGGTCGAGGAGAGCGCTGCCGCGGCCGACGTCGAGGTCGCCGCGATCGGCAGCCTGCGCCGCCAGGAGGGCGCCCGCGAGCGCTTCGCGGCGGCGCTGGCCGCGGCCCACGTCAACGGCGTCGCGGTCGACTGGGAGCGCAGCTTCGCCGGCGCCGGCCGCGTCCCGCTCCCCACCTACCCCTTCCAGCGCCAGCGCTTCTGGCTCGAGTCCTCGGGCTCGGCCGCGGGCAGCGCCGGCGCGATCGGACTGGACAGCGCCGAGCACCCGCTCCTGGGCGCTGCCATCGAACTGCCGGGAGAGGCCGGCCTGCTCCTCACGGGCCGCCTCTCCCTGCAGACTCATCCATGGCTGGCCGACCACGCCCTGCTCGGCCAGGCGATCGTGCCCGGCACCGCCTTCGTCGAGCTCGCCCTGAAGGCGGCCGAGCAGGCGGGGCTGGGCGGGATCGAGGAGCTGACGATCGAGGCGCCGCTGGCCCTGCCCGAGCAGGGCGCGGTCCAGGTCCGGGTCGGGCTCGGCGAGCTCGACGCGGACGGCGGCCGCCCGCTGGAGATTCACTCCCGCCCCGAGGGCGGCGAGGGCGAGTGGAGCCGCCACGCCGCCGGCGCCCTGCGGGCGGCGACCGCCGGCGCGGCGCAGCCCGAGTCCCTCGCCGAGTGGCCGCCGGCCGGGGCCGAGCCGCTCGCGGTCGCGGACTTCTACGAGCGCAGCGCCGAGCTCGGGCTCGAGTACGGGCCGGCCTTCCAGGGGCTGGCGGCCGCCTGGCGCGCCGGCGACGATCTCTTCGCCGAGGTCGAGCTGGCCGCCGAGCAGGCGGCCGAGGCGGGGCGCTTCGGCCTGCACCCGGCCCTGCTCGATGCCGCCCTCCACGTCGCCGGCCTGGGCGAGGACGGGGCCGAGGGCCTGCGCGTCCCCTTCAGCTGGCGCGAGGTCGAGCTCAGCGCCGCCGGCGCCGACTCGCTGCGGCTGCGCCTGCGGCGCCGGGGCGAGCGCTACTCGCTGCTCTGCGCCGATGGCAGCGGCGCCCCGCTGGCCACGGTCGGCGAGCTCGCCGTGCGCCCGCTCGACCCCGCTCAGCTGCGAGCCGCCGCTCCCGCGCCCGCCGCCGCGCTCTTCGCCGTCGAGTGGCAGCCGCTGGAGCCGGCGCAGGCCGATGCCGGCCCCGGCACCGACGCCCCCGCGGTGCGCGTCGTCGAGTGCGCGCCCGCGCCCGACCTCGACCCAGCTCAGGCGGCGCAGACGTTCTGCGCCGAGGTGCTGGCGCAGCTGCAGGCGGCGATCGCCACCGAGGGCGGGGAGGAGCAACGGGTCGCCTTCGTCACCCGCGGCGCCGTCGCGGTGGGGGAGGGCGAGTCGCCTGATCCGGCTGCGGCCGCGGTCTGGGGTCTCGTCCGCTCGGCCCAGGTCGAGCACCCCGAGCGCTTCCTCCTGCTCGACCGCGACGACAGCGACGCCTCCGCCGCCGCGCTCGATGCCGTCTTGGCCGCGGCCGAGGAGCCGGAGATCGCCCTGCGCGCGGGCGTCGCCTCGGTGCCGCGGCTGGCGCGGGTAGGCGATGGTCTCGAAGGCGGCGGCTCAGCGCCCGGGACTGAGCCGCTCGCCGCTGGCGCCGAGACCGGCCTCGACCCCGAAGGCACCGTCCTGATCACCGGCGGCACCGGCGCCCTCGGCTCGCTCTTCGCCCGCCACCTGGTCGCCGCGCACGGCGTCCGCCACCTGCTCCTGGCCAGCCGCCGCGGGTCCGATGCCCCCGGCGCCCCCGAGCTTGTCGCGGAGTTGGCCGAGCTCGGCGCCGCGGTCGAGATCGTCGCCACCGACGTCGCCGAGCGCGCCGGGCTGGAGGCGCTGCTGGACCGGGTCCCGGCCGAGCGTCCGCTAGGCGCCGTCCTCCACCTCGCCGGCGGCACCGACGACGGCACGATCGGCTCGCTCGACCCCGATCGTCTGGCGACGACGCTGGCGCCGAAGGCCGGTGCCGCCTGGCACCTGCACGAGCTGACCCGCGACCTTCCCGGCTGCGAGCTGCTGCTCTTCTCCTCCGCCGCCGGCACCCTGCGGGCGCCCGGCCAGGGCAACTACGCCGCCGCCAACGCCTTTCTCGACGCGCTCGCCGCGCGCCGCCGGGCCGAGGGCCTGCCGGCGCAGTCGCTCGGCTGGGGAGCCTGGCTGCAGCAGAGCGAGCTGACCGACGTCGTCGGCGTCGCCGAGCAGGCGCGCGCCGCCCGCGGCGGCTTCCTGCCGCTGGAGAGCGCCGAGGGCCTGGAGCTGTTCGACCGCGCCCGCGGCCTCGACCGCGCCCACCTGGTCCCGATCGGCCTCGACGCCGCCGCCCTGCGCGCTGCCGGCCGCGCCGGCACCCTGGCGCCGCTGCTCTCCGGCCTGGTTCGCGTGCCCGTGCGCCGCGCCCGCGGCGGCTCGCTCGCCCAGCGCCTCGCCGGCGCCGAGCCGGGGCGGCGGCGGGAGACGGTGGTCGAGCTGGTCCGCGGCCACGTCGCCGCCGTGCTCGGCCACGAGGCCGGGGCGGCGATCGACCCCGAGGCGGCCTTCAAGGACCTCGGCTTCGACTCGCTGATCGCGGTCGAGCTGCGCAACCGCCTCGCCCAGGCGACCGGCCTGCGACTGCCGGCGACCCTGGTCTTCGACTACCCGACCGCCAGCGCCGTCGCCGGCTTCCTGCTCGAGCAGGTCGAGGGCGGTCGCGCCGCCGTCGCCGTCCGCAGCCGCAGCGCCAGCGAGGAGCCGATCGCCATCGTCGGCATGAGCTGCCGCTACCCCGGCGGGGTGGAGTCGCCGGAGCAGCTCTGGGAGCTGGTCGCCGCCGGCACCGACGCGGTCAGCGCCTTCCCCGGCGACCGCGGCTGGGAGCTGCAGCGCCTCTACCACCCCGACCCCGACCACCCGGGCACCAGCAACGCCCGCGAGGGCGGCTTCCTCCACGACGCCCCCGAGTTCGACGCCGCCTTCTTCGGCGTCAGCCCGCGCGAGGCGCGGGTGATGGACCCGCAGCAGCGGCTGCTGCTGGAAGCGGCCTGGGAGGTCTTCGAGGACGCCGGGATCGCTCCCGCCGCGCTGGCCGGCTCCGACACCGGCGTCTTCGCCGGCCTGATGCACCACGACTACGGCCTCGGCGGCTCCGGCTCGACCGAGATGGGCGGCCACCAGGGGGCGGTCTCCTCCGGCAGCATCGCCTCCGGCCAGCTCGCCTACTCGTTCGGCCTGCAGGGACCGGCGGTCACGGTCGACACCGCCTGCTCCTCCTCCCTGGTGGCGATGCACCTGGCGGCCCAGGCCCTGCGCACGGGGGAGTGCGAGCTGGCCCTGGCCGGCGGCGCCACCGTCCTCGCCACGCCCGGCCTCTTCATCGAGTTCAGCCAGCAGCGCGGCCTCGCCCCCGACGGCCGTTGCAAGTCCTTCGCCGCCGGCGCCGACGGCACCGGCCTCTCCGAGGGGGTGGGGCTACTGCTGCTGGAGCGCCTCTCCGACGCCGAGCGCAACGGCCACGAGGTACTGGCCGTCCTGCGCGGCAGCGCCACCAACCAGGACGGCGCCTCCAACGGCCTCACCGCCCCCAACGGGCCGGCCCAGGAGCGGGTGATCATGCAGGCCCTCGCCAACGCCGGCCTGGAGCCGGGCGAGGTCGACGCGGTCGAGGCCCACGGCACCGGCACCGTGCTCGGCGACCCGATCGAGGCGCAGGCCCTGCTGGCGACCTACGGCCAGGAGCGCGAGCGGCCGCTGGCCCTGGGCTCGATCAAGTCCAACTTCGGCCACACCCAAGCGGCCGCTGGCGTGGCGGGCGTGATCAAGATGGCGATGGCGATGCGCCACGGCGTCCTGCCCCCGACCCTCCACGTCGAGGAGCCGACCCCCCACGTCGACTGGAGCGCCGGCGAGGTCGAGCTGCTGACCGAAGCTCGGGAGTGGGAGCCAAACGGCCGCCCCCGCCGCGCCGGTGTGTCGTCGTTCGGGATGAGCGGGACGAACGCGCACGTGATCCTGGAGGAGGCCCCGACGCCTGCAGTGGCGGCGGCGCTGGGGGGCGCGGTGGAGCCGAGCGATACTGCGGAGCCGCTGGCCTCAGCCGAGCCGTTGCCCGCGACCCCGCTCTTGCTCTCGGCCAAAGGCGAGCCGGCACTGCGCGCGCAGGCGAAGCGGCTGGCGGCGCAGCTGCGCGAGGACGAGGGACTCGATCCCATCGATGCGGCCTTCACCCTGGCGACGGCGCGAGCGGCATTGCCGGACCGGGCAGCGGTCGTGGGGGAGGGACGCGAGGAGCTGATCGAGGCCCTGGAGGCGCTCGCCAACGACGAGCCCCACAGCGCGGTGGTCGAGGGCAAGGCCCAGGGCGGCAAGCTCGCCTTCCTGCTCAGCGGCCAGGGCGCCCAGCGGGCGGAGATGGGCAAGCAGCTCTACGAGGCGTTCCCGGCCTTTGCGAGCGCGCTCGACGAGATCTGCGCCGAGCTCGATCCCCACCTGGAGCGCCCGCTGCGCGAGCTGCTCTTTGCCGAGCCGGACTCCGAAGAGGCCGCGTTGCTCGACCGCACCGAGTACACCCAGCCCGCCCTGTTTGCGATCGAGGTCGCGCTCTACCGCCTGATCGAGAGCTGGGGTCTCCAGCCCGACTTCCTGATCGGCCACTCGATCGGCGAGCTGGCGGCTGCTCACATCAGTGGCGTACTCAGCCTCCCCGACGCCTGCAAGCTGATCGCTGCTCGCGGCGCCCTGATGGGCGCCCTGCCCGAGGGCGGGGCGATGGTGGCAATCGAAGCCTCCGAGGACGAGTTGGGCGAGCTGCCCGACGGCGTCTCGATCGCCGCGATCAACTCGCCCACCTCGGTCGTCGTCTCCGGCGAGCAGGGCCCGGCCCTCGCACTCGCCGAGACCTGGAAGCAGAACGAGCGCAAGACCTCGCAACTGCGTGTCCGCCACGCCTTCCACTCCGAGCTGATGGAGCCGATGCTGGCCGAGTTCGAAGCGGTAGCCGCCGAACTCACTTACAACGCCCCCCAGATTCCGATCGTCTCCAACCTCACCGGCGAGCTTCTCTCCGCCGAGCAGGCCGCCGACCCCGCCTACTGGGCCTCGCAGGTTCGCCAAGCCGTCCGCTTCGCCGCCGGCGTCGAGCACCTCGCCGACGCCGGAGTCACCACCTTCCTCGAGCTCGGCCCCGACGGCGTCCTCAGCGCCATGGCCCGCGCCACGCTCGCCAGCGCAGCCCCCAGCGGCGCCTCCGCTGTCCCCGCCCAGCCCACCGTCGCCCCCCTGCTGCGACGCGAACGTCCCGAGGCGCCGACGCTCCTTGCTGCCCTCACCGCCGCCCACGTCAACGGCGCCTCGCCCGACTGGGCCAGGCTCTTCGCCCCGACCGGCGCCAAGCGCGTCGCCCTCCCCAGCTACCCGTTCCAGCGTCAGCGCTTCTGGCTCAGCGGCGGCGCCCGCGGCGACGTCCGCAACGCCGGCCTCGGCGACGCCGGGCACCCGCTGCTGGCGGCGGCGACCTCGCTGCCGGGGGAGGACGGCTGGCTGCTGACCGGCCGGCTCTCGCTGCAGAGCCACCCCTGGCTGGGGGACCACGCGCTGCTCGGCAACGCGATCGTGCCCGGCACCGCCTTCGTCGAGCTGGCGCTGAAGGCGGCCGAGCAGGTCGGCGCCGCGGCGGTGGCAGAGCTGACGATCGAGGCGCCGATCGCCCTGCCCGAGCAGGGCGCGGTCCAGGTCCAGGTCCGGATCGGCGGCGAGGAGGACGGCCGCCGCTCGCTGGCGATCCACTCCCGGCTCGACGACCCCGACGCGCCCGAGGGCGGCTGGACCCGCAACGCCTCCGGCGCCCTCGCCGCCGACGTGGCGCCCGTACCCGGTGAGCCACTGGTCGAGTGGCCGCCGGCCGGGGCCGAGCCGCTCGCGCTCGACGACTTCTACGCCGACCTGGCCGCGCTCGGGCTTGCCTACGGCCCCGCCTTCCAGGGCCTGCGCCGCGCCTGGCGCCTGGGCGACGAGGTGCTGGCCGAGGTCGGCCTGGCCGAGGAGCAGGGCCCCGAAGCCGAGCGCTTCTCGATCCACCCGGCCCTACTCGACGCCGCCCTGCACGCCTCGATGCTGGACCGGCGGGGGGCGGAGGAGATCCGCGTCCCCTTCAGCTGGAGCGGGATCCAGCTGCTCGGCCCGCCCAGCTCGCAGCTGCGGGTGCGGGTCGGCGGCACCGGCGACCGGCTCTCGCTGCAGCTGGCCGACGGGACCGGGGCGCCGCTCGCCGCCGTCGAGGCGCTGGCGCTGCGGGCGCTCGACCCGGCCCAGCTGCGCAGCGCCGGCGCCGGCGCTCCCGACTCGCTGTTCGCGCTCGAGTGGCAGCCGCTGCAGCTGCCCCAGCCGGGGGAGGCGGAGACGGGCGCGCGCCGCGTCGAGTGCGTCCCCACGCCCCACCTCGACCCGGCCCAGGCGGCGCAGGCGCTCTGCGTCGAGGTCCTCGCCGAGCTGCAGGCGGCGATCGAGGATGACGTGGATGGACGGGTCGCCTTCGTCACTCGCGGCGCGATGGCGGTCGCCGCGGGCGAGTCCGCCGACCCGGCCGCGGCCGCGGTCTGGGGCCTGGTCCGCTCCGCCCAGGCCGAGCACCCGGGTCGCTTCCTGCTGATCGACGGCGACGGCACCGACGCCTCCGAGGCCGCGCTCGCCGCCGCCCTGGCCAGCGATGAAGAGCCGCAGCTCGCCCTGCGCGCGGGCGCCGCCGCGGTGCCGCGCCTGGCGCGGGCCGAAGCCGCCGTCGGGGACCACGGCGATCCCGACGCGGCCGCCCCCGACCGCACCCCGCTCGGCCCCGACGGCACCGTGCTGGTGACCGGCGGCACCGGCTTCCTCGGCGCCCTCTTCGCCCGCCACCTCGCCACCGAGCACGGCGTCCGCCACCTGCTCCTGAGCAGCCGCCGCGGCCCCGAGGCCCCCGGCGCCGCCGAGCTGGTCGCCGAGCTGGCCGAGCTCGGCGCCACGGCCGCGGTCGTCGCCTGCGACGCCGCCGACCGCGCCCGGCTGGAGCGGCTGTTCGCGGCGATCCCGGCCGAGCGCCCGCTCGCCGCCGTCCTCCACGTCGCCGGCGTCGTCGACGACGGCACGATCGGCTCGCTCGACCCCGAGCGCCTCGCCAACGCGCTCGCCCCGAAGGCCACCGCCGCCTGGCACCTGCACGAGCTGACCGCCGGGATCGAGGGCTGCGAGCTGGTCCTCTTCTCCTCGATCGCCGGCACCTTCCAGAACCCCGGCCAGGGCAACTACGCCGCCGCCAACGCCTTCCTCGACGCGCTCGCCCAGCGCCGCCGTGCCGCCGGGCTGCCGGCACAGTCGCTCGGCTGGGGCGGCTGGCTGCAGATCAGCGAGGCGGTCGCCCAGCTCGGCGAGGCCGACAAAGCGCGGCTCTCGCGTGGCGGCGTCGCCCCCTTCGAGGTCGGCGAGGGACTGCAGCTGTTCGAGCGCGCCCGCGCGCTCGGCGCGCCGCAGCTGCTGCCGGTGCGGCTCGACCGCGCCGCCCTCCAGGACGCCGCCCGGGCCGGGACCCTGGCGCCGCTCCTCTCCGGCCTGGTCCGCGTCCCCGCCCGCCGCGCCGCCGGCGGCTCGCTGGCCAAGCGCCTCGCCGGCGTCGCCGCGGCCGAGCGCCAGGGGGTCGCGGTCGAGCTGGTCCGCGGCCACGTCGCCGCCGTGCTCGGCCACGCCGCCGCCGAGGCGGTCGACCCCGGTACCGCCTTCAAGGACCTCGGCTTCGACTCGCTGGCCGCGGTCGAGCTGCGCAACCGCCTGGAGCGGGCTACCGGCCTGCAGCTGCCGGCGACCCTGGTCTTCGACTACCCGACCGCGAACGCGGTTGCCGGCTTCCTGCTGGGCCAGGTCGAGGGCGGCCGCGCCGCCGTCGCCGTCCGCGGCCGCGCCGCCAGCGAGGAGCCGATCGCCATCGTCGGCATGAGCTGCCGCTACCCGGGCGGGGTCGAGTCTCCGGACCAGCTCTGGGAGCTGGTCCGCTCCGGCACCGACGCGGTCACGCCCTACCCGGAGGACCGCGGCTGGGAAGCCGAGCGGCTCTACCACCCCGATCCCGATCACCCAGGAACGACCAGCGCCAGCGGCGCCGGCTTCCTCCACCGCGCCCCCGAGTTCGATGCCGAGTTCTTCGGCATCAGCCCGCGCGAGGCGCTGGTCACCGACCCCCAGGGCCGGCTGCTGCTGGAAGCGGCCTGGGAGGCCTTCGAAGCGGCCGGGCTCGACCCGCGGGCGCTGGCCGGCTCCGACACCGGCGTCTTCGCCGGCCTCATGCACCACGACTACGGCCTCGGCGGCACCGACTCCTCGGCCCTCGGCAGCCACGCCGGGACCGTCGCCGCCGGCAGCTTCGCCTCCGGCAACGTCGCCTACGCCTTTGGGCTGGAGGGACCGGCGCTCAGCATCGACACCGCCTGCTCCTCCTCGTTGGTGGCGATGCACCTCGCGGCGCAGGCGCTGCGCGGCGGCGAGTGCGGCCTGGCCCTGGCCGGCGGCTCGACGGTGATGGCGACGCCGGGCCAGTTCGTCGAGTTCAGCCGCCAGCGGGCGCTTGCCCCCGACGGCCGCTGCAAGTCCTTCGACGCCGACGCCGACGGCACCGCCTTCTCCGAGGGCGTCGGCCTGGTCCTGCTGGAGCGCCTCTCCGACGCCGAGCGCAACGGCCACGAGGTGCTCGCCGTCCTGCGCGGCTCCGCCACCAACCAGGACGGCGCCTCCAACGGCCCGACCGCGCCCCACGGCCCCTCGCAGGAACGGGTGATCCTGCAGGCCCTCGCCAACGCCGGGCTGGAGCCGGCCGAGATCGACGCGGTCGAGGCTCATGGCACCGGCACCACCCTCGGCGACCCGATCGAGGCCGGGGCGCTGCTCGCCACCTACGGCCGCGCCCGCGACGGCGCGCCGCCGCTGCAGCTGGGCTCGATCAAGTCGAACATGGGCCACACCCAGGCGGCCGCCGGCGTCGCCGGCGTGATCAAGATGGCGATGGCGATGCGGCACGGCATGCTGCCGCCGACCCTGCACGTCGAGACCCCGACCCCGCACGTCGACTGGTCCGCCGGTGGGATCGAGCTGCTGACCGAGGCCCGGGCGTGGGAGTCGAACGGACGCCCGCGCCGCGCCGCCGTCTCCGCCTTCGGGATGAGCGGCACCAATGCCCACGTGATCCTCGAGGAGGCGCCGAGGGGAGTGGAGGACCGGGCAGCGATGGAGGCGCCGGCGGGCACAGCGGGGCCGAGCGACGGCGCCGCTGCGGAGCTGTCGGAGTCGGCCGGCAAGTCACTGCCGGCGACGCCGCTGCTGCTCTCCGCCAAATCGGCGCCGGCCCTGCGCGACGCCGCGGCCCGCCTCGGCGCCCACCTGCGCGCCGACCCCGAGACCGGGCTGGCGGACGCGGCGCTGACCCTGGCGACCAGGCCCCAGCTCGACCTGCGCGCCGCGGTGGTGGGGGAGGGACGCGAGGAGCTGATCGAGGCCCTGGAGGCCCTCGCCAACGACGAGCCCCACAGCGCCGTGGTTGAGGGCAAGGCCCAGTCCGGCAAGCTCGCCTTCCTGCTCAGCGGCCAAGGAGCTCAGCGAGCCGAGATGGGCAAAGAGCTCTACGAGGCGTTCCCGGCCTTCGCCACCGCGCTCGACGAGGTCTGCGCCGAGCTCGATCCCCATCTGGAGCGCCCGCTGCGCGAGCTGCTCTTCGCCGCGACCGGCTCCAATGCCGCGGCCCTGCTCAACCGCACCGAGTACACCCAGCCGGCCCTGTTTGCGATCGAGG
Source organism: uncultured Solirubrobacterales bacterium (assembly GCA_963719435.1). Classification (GTDB taxonomy): domain Bacteria; phylum Actinomycetota; class Thermoleophilia; order Solirubrobacterales; family 70-9; genus VAYN01. Next base: position 720,131 of record OY970384.1, read on the forward strand.
TCGCGCTCTATCGCCTGATCGAAGGCTGGGGACTCAAACCCGACTTCCTGATCGGCCATTCGATCGGCGAGCTGGCCGCCGCCCATATAAGCGGCGTGCTCGACCTCGCCGATGCCTGCAAGCTGATCGCCGCCCGCGGCGCCCTGATGGGTGCCCTGCCCAAGGGCGGGGCGATGGTTGCGATCGAAGCCTCCGAGGACGAGTTGGGCGAGCTGCCCGACGGCGTCTCGATCGCCGCGATCAACTCGCCCACCTCGGTCGTCGTCTCCGGCGAGCAGGAGCCGGTCCTCGAACTTGCCGAGACCTGGAAGCAGAACGACCGCAAGACCTCCCAGCTGCGCGTCAGCCACGCCTTCCATTCCAAGCTGATGGAGCCGATGCTGGCCGAGTTCGAAGCGGTCGCCGCCGAACTCACTTACAGCCCACCCCAGATCCCGATCGTCTCCAACCTCACCGGCGATCTCCTCACCCCCGAGCAGGCCGCCGACCCCGCCTACTGGGCCTCGCAGGTTCGCCAAGCCGTCCGCTTCGCCGCCGGCGTCGAGCACCTCGCCGACGCAGGCGTCACCACCTTCCTCGAGCTCGGCCCCGACGGCGTCCTCAGCGCCATGGCCCGCGCCACGCTCGCCGCCTCCGACGCTCAGCCCACCGTCGCCTCCCTCCTGCGCCGCGAACGCTCCGAGGCCTCGACCCTCCTGTCCGCCCTCGCCACCGCCCACGTCAACGGCGCCTCGCCGGACTGGGCCAGACTCTTCGCCGGCACCGGCGCCAGGCGCACCCTGCTGCCGACCTACCCGTTCCAGCGCCAGCGCTTCTGGATCGAGGCCGGCGCCGGCCGGGGCGACGTCCGTGCCGCCGGCCAGGGCGAGGCCGGGCACCCGCTGCTCGGCGCCGCGATCGCCCTGCCCGGCGACGCCGGCTGGCTGCTGACCGGCCGCCTCTCGCTGCAGAGCCATCCCTGGCTCGGCGACCACGTGGTGATGGGGGCGACCGTCCTCCCGGGCACCGCCTTCGTCGAGCTCGGCCTGAAGGCGGCCGAGCTGGCCGGGCTCGACGCGGTCGAGGAGCTGACGATCGAGGCGCCGCTGCTGCTGCCCGAGCGCGGCGCGGTCCAGATCCAGGTCAGCGTCGGCGCAGGCGACGAGGACGGCGCCCGGCCGCTGACGATCCACTCCCGCCCCGAGGGCGACGAGGAAGAGGAGGAGGCCGAGTGGGTCCGCAACGCCTCCGGCTCGCTGGCCGCGGCAGCCGCCAGCGCTCCCGAGCCGCCCGGCGAGTGGCCGCCGCCCGGGGCCGAGCCGGTGCCGACCGATTACCTCTACGACCAGGTCGCCGAGATCGGGCTCGAGTACGGGCCGGCCTTCCGCAACCTCAGGGCCGCCTGGCGCCGCGGCGAGGAGGTCTTCGCCGAAGTCGAGCTGGACGGCGCCCAGAGCGAGCAGGCCGGGCGCTTCGGCCTGCACCCGGCGCTGCTCGACGCCGCCCTGCACGCGGCGATGCTGCGCAAGCGCGAGGCCGAGGGCGTGCCGGTCCCGTTCAGCTGGAGCGGCGTGCGCCTGCGCGGGGTCGGCGCCGAGGCGCTGCGGGTGCGCCTGCGCCCCCAAGGCGAGGCGCTGGAGCTGGAGCTGGCCGACGCCACCGGCGCCCCCCTGGCCTCGGTGCGCTCGCTCGCCACCCGCCTCGTCGACCCCGCGCAGCTGCAGGCCGCGGCGCCGGAGCCGGCCGACTCGCTGTTCGCGATCGAGTGGCGGCCGCTGCAGCTGCCCGCCGCCGCCGACCCGGAGGCCGCCTCGCGCCGCTTCGAGTGCGCGCCCGCCCCCGGCCTCGACCCGGCCGCCGCGGCGCTGGCCCTCTGCGCCGAGGTCCTGGCCGAGCTGCAGACGGCGATCGGCGCCGACGAGCGCGTCGCCTTCCTCACCCGCGGGGCGATGGCGGCGCGCGAGCAGGAGGCGCCGGAGCTGGCCGCCGCCGCCGTCTGGGGCCTGGTCCGCTCCGCCCAGGCCGAGCACCCGGGCCGCTTCGTCCTGCTCGACCGCGACGGCAGCGAGGCCTCCGAGGCCGCGCTCGAGGCGGCCCTGGCGATCGCCGAAGAGCCCCAGATCGCCCTGCGCGAGGGCCTCGCCTCGGCCCCGCGCCTGGCCCGCACCGCCGCCCCCGAGGCCGCCGCGGCGGCGCTCGACCCCGAGGGCACCGTCCTCATCACCGGCGGCACCGGCACCCTCGGCGCCCTCTTCGCCCGCCACCTGGTCGCCGCCCACGGCGCCCGCCACCTGCTCCTGACCAGCCGCCGTGGCCCCGACGCCCCGGGCGCCGCCGAACTGGTCGCCGAGCTGGCCGAGCTCGGCGCCGAAGCCGAGGTCCTCGCCTGCGACGCCGGCGACCGCGCCCAGCTGCAGGCGGCGATCGAGTCGCTGCCGGCGGAGCGGCCGCTGGCCGCGGTCCTGCACTGCGCCGGCGTCACCGACGACGGCACGATCGGCTCGCTCGACCCCGCCCGCCTGGCGACGACGATGGCGCCCAAGGCCGACGCCGCCTGGCACTTGCACGAGCTGACCGCCGAGAGCGGCGCCGAGCTGATCCTCTTCTCCTCGGTCGCCGCCGCGGTCGGCAACCCCGGCCAGGGCAACTACGCCGCCGCCAACTCCTTCCTCGACGGCCTCGCCGCCCTGCGCCGCGCCGCCGGCCTGCCGGCGCTCTCGCTCGGCTGGGGGGCCTGGGAGCAGGAGAGCGAGATCAGCGCCGACCTCGGCGAGGCCGACCGCGCCCGGCTCTCGCGCGGCGGCGCGATCCCCTTCTCCGACGCCGAGGGCCTGGCGCTGTTCGACCGCGCCCGCGCCCTCGACCGCTCGCACCTGGTCCCGGTCGGCCTCGACCCCGCCGCCCTGCGCGCCGCCGCCCGCGCCGGGATGCTGCTGCCGCTCTTCTCCGGCCTCGTCCGCACCCCCGCCCGCCGCGCCCAGCGCGGCTCGCTCGCCGACCGCCTCGCCGGGGTCGTCGCGGACGAGCGCGAGGGGGTCGTGGTCGAGCTGGTCCGCTCCCATGTCGCCGCCGCTCTCGGTCACCCCTCAGCCGCCGCGGTCGACCCCACCGCGCCCTTCAAAGAGCTCGGCTTCGACTCGCTGGCCGCGGTCGAGCTGCGCAACCGGCTGGAAGGCTCGACCGGGCTGCGGCTGCCGGCGACCCTGGTCTTCGACCACCCCAACTCGGCCGCCGTCGCCGCCTTCCTGCTGGCCGCGGTCGAGGGCGGGGAGGAGGACGGCGGCGCCCGCGTCGAGGCCGCGATCGAGGGGCTGCGGGCGCTGCTGGATGGGCTGGACGGCGAGCAGCGCGAGGGGGCCGACGCGCGCCTGCGGGCGCTGCTTGGCGGCGGCCGCGAGGACGACGGCGAGGGGGCCGACGTCACCCGCCGGATCGAGTCCGCGAGCGCCGAGGAGCTGCTCGAAATCGTCGACAACGAGATAGGGGCCCGATGAGCGCTGACGAGAACAAGATCCTCGACTCCCTGAAGCGGGTGACGATCGAGCTGCGCGGCGCCCGCGAGCGCCTGCGGGCGCTGGAAGCGCGCGAGAACGAGCCGATCGCGGTGGTCGGTATGGCCTGCCGCTACCCGGGCGGGGTGAACTCGCCCGAGGACCTCTGGCGCCTGGTCGCCGCGGGCGAGGACGGAATCTCGCCCTTCCCCGAGGACCGTGGCTGGGACCTCGAGCGGCTCTACGACCCCGACCCCGACAGCCCCGGCACCACCTACGCCCGCGCCGGCGGCTTCGTCGCCGACGCGACCGGCTTCGACGCCGGCTTCTTCGGGATCCCGCCGCTGCAGGCGCAGGCGATGGACCCGCAGCTGCGGCTGCTGCTGGAAGCCGCCTGGGAGAGCTTCGAAAGCGCCGGCATCGACCCCGCCGCGGTGCGCGGCAGCCGCACCGGGATCTACGCCGGGGTTATGTACGACGACTACGGGATCGGGGTGCCGCCCGAGGCCCAGGCCGGCGCCCTGCCGCAGAGCGGCGGCACCGGCGGCAGCGTCGTCAGCGGCGGCCTCGCCTACGGCTTCGACCTCAAAGGGCCGGCGCTGAGCATCGACACCGCCTGCTCCTCCTCGCTGGTGGCGATGCACCTCGCCGCGCAGGCGCTGCGGGCGGGCGAGTGCGAGCTGGCCCTGGCCGGCGGCGTCACCGTGCTCTCGACCCCGCTCGTCTTCACCGCGATGAGCAGCTACCGCGGCCTCTCCGCCGACGGCCGCTGCCGCTCCTTCGCCGCCGCCGCCGACGGCACCGGCTTCTCCGAGGGGGTGGGGATGCTGCTGCTCGAGCGCCTCTCTGACGCCGAGCGCAACGGCCACCGGCCGCTGGCCCTGATCCGCGGCTCGGCCGCCAACCAGGACGGGACCTCGAACGGGCCGACGGCGCCGAACGGGCCGGCCCAGGAACGGGTGATCCGCCAGGCCCTGGCCAGCGCCGGCCTCGGCCCGGCCGAGGTCGACGCGCTCGAGGCCCACGGCACCGCCACCGCGCTCGGCGACCCGATCGAGGCGGGGGCGATCCTCGCCACCTACGGCCAGGGCCGCGGCGAGGCGGGGCCGCTGGCGCTGGGCTCGATCAAGTCCAACATCGGCCACACCCAGGCGGCCGCCGGCGTCGCCGGTGTGATCAAGATGGCGATGGCGATGCGCCACGGGGTGCTGCCGCCGACCCTGCACGTTGACGCGCCGACCCCGCACGTCGACTGGTCGGCGGGCGAGGTCGAGCTGCTGACCGAGGCACGCGCCTGGGAGCGGGGCGAGCGCCCGCGCCGCGCCGCCGTCTCCTCCTTCGGCCTCAGCGGCACCAACGCCCACCTGATCCTCGAGGAGCCGCCCGCCCCCGACCCGACCGCGTCGGAGGACACCGCGCCGCCCGCCCCCGACGCGGCGGACGCCGCCGAGCCCGAGCCCGCCGCCGCGTCCCTGCCCTGGCTGCTCTCGGCCCGCAGCGACGCCGCCCTGCGCGCCGGCGCTGAGCGCCTGCGCGCGCGCCTGCTGGCCGATCCCGAGCTCGGCGACGACGCCGCCATAGCCGCCTCGCTGTACCGCGGCCGGCCCCGTCACGAGCTGCGCGCCGCGGTCGCCGGCGGCGACCGCGAGCAGCGGCTGGCCGGCCTGGCGGCGATCGCCGCCGGCGGCGAGGACGACGACGAGGTCCGCGCCTTCGCCGCCGCCGGGCCGGTCCACGGCGACGGCGGCGCCCCGGTCTTCCTCTTCCCCGGCCAGGGCGGCCAGTGGCGCAGCATGGCGGTCGAGCTGCTCGAGACCTCACCTGCCTTCGCCGCCGCGATCGACGCCTGCGAGCAGGCCCTGGAGCCGCACCTCGAGTGGTCGCTGGGGGCGGTGCTGCGCCGCCGGGAGGGGGCCGCTGAGCTGGAACGGATCGACGTCGTGCAGCCGGCCCTGTTCTCGATGATGGTCGCCCTGGCCGCGCTCTGGCGCCGCGCCGGGGTCGAGCCGGCCGCCGTGGTCGGCCACTCGCAGGGGGAGATCGCCGCCGTCCACATCGCCGGCGGCCTCTCGCTCGACGACGCGGCGGCCCTGGTCGCCCGCCGCAGCGCGGTCCTCGCCCAGGGCCGCGGCAGCGGCGCGATGGCGCTGGTCGCCGCCGCCCCCGACGACCTCTCCGCCCGCCTCCCCGACTGGGAGGGGCTGGTCTCGCTGGCCGGCGTCAACGGCCCCGCCTCGATCGTCCTCTCCGGTCCCGACGCGGGCATCGACGAGGTGCTGGCGCGGTGCGCCGAGGCCGGCATCTGGACCCGCAGGATCCCGGCTGCGCTCGGCGCCGGCCACTCGCCCGTGATCGACCGCTTCCGCGAGCAGCTGCTCGACGCCGCCGCCGGGATCGCGCCCCGGCCCGGCACCGTCCCCTTCTACTCCTCGGTCGCCGCCGGCCCACTCGACCCGGCCACGCTCGACGCCGAGTACTGGTTCCGCAACGCCCGCGAGACGGTCCGCTTCGGCCCCACCGTCGCCGCCGTCCTCGCCCAGGGCCACCGCCGCTTCGTCGAGGTCAGCCCCAACCCGACCCTGATGGTCGCGCTCGACGAAGCCTTCGCCCACGAGCTCGGCGAGGACGCCGCCGGGGCCAGCTTCACCCCGACCCTGCGCCGCGGCCGCGGCGGTGCCGCCGGCTTCGCCCTCGCGCTCGGCAGCGCCTGGGCCAACGGCGTCGCCGTCGACTGGGAGGCGGTCCTGCCGACCGCCCCGCCGGTGGCGCTCCCGACCTACCCCTTCCAGCGCCGCCACCACTGGCTCTACGGGCCCGGCCTGCCCGCCGCGGACAGGGGCGGGATGACGGCCGCGGCGCCCGCCGCCGCCCCGGCCGCCGCCGGCTTCGCCGACCGGGTCGAGGCGGCCGCGCCCGAGCAGCGCCCGCGGCTGGCGCTGGACCTGGTCCTCGGCGAGCTGGCCACGGTGCTCGGCTACGAGTCGCCGGCCGCGCTCGACCCGCAGCGGCCGTTCCTCGAACTCGGCTTCGACTCGATCACCGCCCTGCAGTACCGCAACCGCCTCAACCGCGCCGCCGGCCTGCGCCTGGCGGTCAGCGTCGCGCTCGAGCACCCGACCCCGGCGGCGCTGGCCGCGCACCTGCTGGCCGAGACCGTGGCCGACGACCCGATCCGCGACGGCGGTGAGGGCGACACGCTCGAGCTGCTGCTCCGCAACGCGCTCGAAAGTGGCCGCGGCGGCGAGTTCGCGCAGCTGCTCAGCGCCCTCGCCAGCTTCCGCCCCAGCTTCGCCGACCCGGCCGCGGCGGGCGAGCCGCGCGCGATCCACCTCTCTACCGGCGACGGCCCGCCGCTGGTCTGCGTGCCCTCGATCGTCCCCAACGGCGGCCCCCACGAGTACGCGAAGCTGGCCCGCAGTCTCGGCGAGGGCCAGGCCGTCACCGCCCTGCACTGGCCCGGCTTCGCGGCGATGGAGCCGCTCCCGGCCAGCGCCGCGGTCGCGGTTGAGATGCAGGTGGCGGCGATCGAGCGCGCCCATCCCGGTGAGCCGGTGGTGCTGGCCGGCCACTCGACCGGCGGCGCCCTCGCCTACGCTGTCGCCCAGCGCCTGCGCCAGCTCGGCCGCCCGCTCGCCGGGGTGGCGATGATCGACAGCTACCACCCCAGCCAGATCGCCTTCGCCACCTCCGAGGACCCGGAGACGCGGGCGGTCGGGCTCGCCGTCCTCGCCCAGCTGGCGGGTGGCGAATCGGGGCTGGCGCTCGACGACACCCGGCTGACCGCGACGGTCGCCTACCTGCGCCTGCTGGCCGAGGTCGAGGCCGAGCCGCTGGACCGCCCGGTGCTGCTGCTGGCCGCCGCCGAGCCGCTCGTCGACGATCCCGGCGCCGCCGCCTGGAAGCCGCTCTGGGAGGTGCCCCACAGCCTGGTCGAGGCGCCGGGGAACCACCTGACGATCTTGGACGCCCACGTCGACTCGACCGCCGCCGCGCTCGCCGAATGGCTCGCGGCGACGGTTGCCGGGACGGGGGAAACCGCAGTGCAAACAGGGGAGGGAGTGCGCAGATGACCGTTCTCGAGGCAGCGACCACGGGGGCCACGGCGGCGGAGATCCTCGCCGCCGAGGTCCCGTCCAGCTACCGCGCCGCCTACGTCGAGGCCGAGGACGCGGCCCGGCTCTGGGACCAGCCGGACAAAGACGTGCGCCAGACGCTGAAGGTGGGGGAGGTGCCGATGCCGGAGCTGGCGCCGGACGAGGCCCTGGTCGCGGTGATGGCCAGCGCGATGAACTACAACACCGTCTGGTCGGGCCGCTTCGAGCCGATCCCGACCTTCGTCTTCCTCAACCAGCTGGCCAAGACCGGCGGCTGGAACGCCCGCCACGAGCAGCCCCAGCACGTGCTCGGCTCCGACGCCGCCGGCCTCGTGGTCCGGGTCGGCGAGGGCGTGCGGAGCTGGTCGGCCGGCGACCCGGTCGTCGTCTGGCCAGCCTGGACCGAGGCCGAACACTCGATGGCCTTCCACGACATGATCCACACCCCGCAGAGCCGGGCCTGGGGCTTCGAGACCAACTTCGGCGGCCTCGCCCACTTCGCCGTGGTCAAGGCGACCCAGCTGATGCCGAAGCCGCGCCACCTCAGCTGGGAGGAGGCGGCCTGCAACACGCTCTGCGCGATGACCGCCTACCGGATGCTGGTCAGCCCCAACGGCGCTCCCTTCAAACAGGGCGACATCGTCTTCGTCTGGGGCGCCGCCGGCGGCCTCGGCAGCTACGCGATCCAGCTGATCCGCAACGGCGGCGGGATCGCCGTCGGCGTCGTCAACTCGGGCGCGAAGGCGGCGCTGCTGGAGCAGCTCGGCTGCGACGTGGTCATCCGCCGCGACGAGGAGGGGCTGGCGGAGCTGCGCGGCAAGGAGCTCGGCAAGGGGATGCGGGAAGTGGTCCGGCGCGAGCTCGGCGAGGACCCGCACGTCGTCTTCGAGCACGTCGGCGCCGAGACCTTCCCCGCCTCCGTCTACCTGGTCCGGCCCGGCGGCAGCGTCGTCACCTGCGGCTCCAGCACCGGCTACGAACACGAATTCGACAACCGCTACCTGTGGATGCGGGCGAAGCGGATCGTCGGCAGCCACGGCTCGACCCTGCAGGAGGCGCTGGAGCTGAACCGGCTGATCGGCATGGGCCGGATCCAGCCGGCGCTGTCGAAACTGTTCGACCTCGACGAGGCGCCGCAGGCGGCCTACGAGCTGCAGGCCAACCGCCACGTCGGCAAGGTCGGGGTGCTCTGCCTGGCGCCGGAAGCGGGCCTCGGCGTCGAAGACCCGCGGCGGCGCGAGCAGATCGGCGCCGAGAAGATCGAGCTGTTCCGGAAGTTCGGCTAGTGCGGCTGGAGGCGGTGGACCGGGGCCCGGCCGGGGCGGAGGCGGTCGTCTGCGTCCACGGCCTCGCCCAGCACGGCGGCATCTGGGACGAGCTGGCGGCGACCCTTCTCGCCGGCGGCCGCCGCGTCGTCGCGGTCGACCTGCGCGGCCACGGCGCCTCCGGCTACGAGCCGCCCTGGGACCTCGGCACCCACGTCGCCGACCTGCTGGAGACGGCGGCCGCGCTCGGGGTCGAGCGCGCGGCCTGGATCGGCCACAGCTTCGGCGGCCTCGTCGTCGCCAAGCTGGCGGCGCTGGCGCCCGAGCGGGCCCAGCGCCTGGCCCTGCTCGACCCCGGCCTCGGCGTCGCCCCGGACATCGCCCTGGTCGGAGCCGAACGCGACCGCCAGGACTGGAGCTTCGCCACCGCCGAGGGGGCGGCCAACGCCCTGCTCAGCGCCGAGACCGTGGTCGCCACCCCGGCCGAGACCGTCGCCGCCTACGTCGCCGCCGACCTCGTCCGCGGCGCCGACGGCCGCCTGCGCTTCCGCTACTCGCCCGCCGCCCTGGTCGCCGCCTGGAGCGAGATGGCGCTGCCGCCGCCCCCGGTCGCGCCGCTGCCGACCCTGCTGGTCCGCCCGGTCACCTCCTCCGGCCAGAGCCGCGAACAGGACCTGCGCTACCGCCAGGCCCTGGGCTCGCAGCTGAAGCTGGTCGCCGTCCCCAACGGCCACAACGTGCTCTGGGAGTCCCCCCGCGAGACCACCGCCGCCATCGCCGAGTTCCTCGCCTAGCGGCTGCGATCACGCGTATCCGTAGGGATTCTGCGGTGCACCTGGGTCAGTGTTTGCTGCCCGCGGGTGAAGCGCCTCGGCTCTGCTTTCTGCCGACGATCGGAACGTTTCTCCAACTGGCGGTTTCGTTGTGGTCAGCCGAGGTGAAGTGAAACGTGACGGGTACCCGGACGCGACCCTTCTTCCGGATAACACGACCCAGGCGTTTTCCGGCCCGGCTTTCGTCGAGAAAGATGGCCAACCATTTTCGGCCCGCCGTCAGGAAGACGTCTCCGTAAGGGCCCTGTGCGAGGCTGTTCCAGCCCACTCCTGGAGGAACGTCAACGCTGTAACGCCCAGGTTCGGCAACGTCGATGGCAAGGAAGGTCACCGGCTCGCGCACATTGCGGTTGTGCTTGACCTTGGCGAAGTAGAACTGACTGGGAGGAAGATGTGCGCTGCGGTCGAGTGGAAACGGCTGGTCGTCCACTGCTATCCCGCTTGGGGTACCGGAAAGACCGGTAACGAGACTTGGATTTGCTGCGCTGCCATCGAGATTGGCGCTGCCGATACGCCCCCCGGCCCCGATCGATTCCTCGGTCCAGTAGAGGTGAGAGGAGCTGAGTGCGACGCCGGAAGGCCGGTCGAGACCGCCGATAAATGCTTGGTTGGGATTGGAGCCGTCGATCTCGGCTCGTCCGATCGAGCTTGAGAATGAGCCCCAATAGATATGAGGCGAATTGACGGCCACACCACAGGCACCGTCGACTTCGCCGATGAACTTGTTGCTCGGTTCGCCGCCGTTGGCGACCAGTGCTCGGCCTATCGAGTCTTCTTTGGGGCTGGCCCAGAAGATGAAAAAGTTGTTCAAGGCGACGCCGCAGGGTTGGGCGATGCCGACTACGAAATTCTGGTCGGATCCGGTCCCGTCAAGGTTTGCTCGGCCGATCGAGTTGCCCCCGGTGTTCGACCAGTAGACATGACCCGAGTCCACTGCAACTCCGCAGGGTTCGTCTGCGCCCGCGATGAAGCTGTAGTTCGGTTCGGTTCCGTCCAGGTTGGCCCGTCCGATCTGATTGCGATTCGCGTCCGTCCAGTAGATGTGCGCAGCATCGGCCGCCATGCCGCATGCCCTACCGATGTCGGATGCGCCAAATTTGGAGATATAGAACGGATTGGGATTGCTGCCGTCGCTATTGGCGCCGCCAATGGAATTGCCATTGGCCCAATAGATCGCTGCGGCTGCGCGATCCGGCAAGTGGCCCAACACGATCGCCTGGACGCACATCAGCGATAGCGCAGCCAAAAACATCCCCCGTCGAACCATCTGCCCCGAGCGTACCCAAAGGGAACTCGGTTTTCCACGATGTGGTTGGTTGGCGGTCGGCTACGCGGGGAGCGCGATCGCGGTCAGGACCAGGCCCTCGGCGAGCAGCCAGCGGCCCTCGAGCCGCTGCAGCTCGGCGCCGCCGACGGTCGGGCCGGGGACCAGCAGCCGCGCCTCGAAGCTGCGCCCGGCCGGGTCCAGGGTCAGGCTCGCGTCCTCGAACCCGAGCCAGCGCTCGGCCAGCGGGTACCAGGCCTTGTAGACCGACTCCTTGGCGCTGAACAGCAGCCGGTCCCAGTGCACATCCGGTTCGGCCCCGGCCAGCTCGGCCAGCCGCGCCAGCTCCTCCGGCCGGGCGATGTCGGCGAGCAGCCCCTGCGGCAGCGGCTCGTGGGTCTCGGCGTCGATCCCGACCGTGGCCAGCTCGGCGCTGTGGGCGGCGGCGCAGCCGCGGTAGCCGCGGCAGTGGCTGATCGCACCGACGATCCCGGTCGGCCAGAGCGGCTCGCCGCGCTCGCCGGCGAGGATCGGCGCCGGCCCGGCCCCGAGCGCGGCCAGCGCCCGGTGGGCGCAGTCGCGGCCGCCGGCGAACTCGCGCCGCCGTTTCTCCACCGCCCGCGCCACCAGCGCCTCCTCCGCCGCGAAGCGGAAGGCCGCGGGGTCGTCCCGGCGCGACTCGGCCACCGCCACCGCCGCCGGCAGGATCGCCTCGATCACGCCGCCACCTCCGCCACCAGGACCGGCCGCAGCCCCGGCTGTCGCCAGCGCCGGCCGACCCACTCGCGCGGGTAGCCGAGCGAGACCTCCTCGAAGCGGACCCCGTCGTGCCAGGTCGTCACCGGGATGTGCAGGTGCCCGTAGACGACGGCGACGGCGCCGAAGCGGCGGTGCCAGTCGGCTGTCGCGGTCGTGCCGCACCACTGCGCGAACTCGGGGTGGTGGAGGACCCGGGTTGGCGCCTCCAGCAGCGGGAAGTGGTTGACCAGCACCGTCGGCACCCCGTCCGGCAGCGCCGCCAGCCGCGCCTCCGTCTGCGCCAGCCGCGCCGCGCACCAGGCCTCGCGGCTGGGGTGGGGGTCGGGGTGGAGGAGGAACTCGTCGACGCAGACGACGCCGGCCTCGTAGGCGCGGCGCAGCGCCTGCTCCCGGTCGCCGAAGCGGTCGAGCCCGAAGGAGTAGTCGTAGAGGAGGAAGAGCGGCGCCACCAGGGCCGGGCCGCCGTCCCCCTCCCAGAGCGGGTAGGGATCCTCGGGCGTGAGCGCGCCGCGCTCGCGGCAGGCCGCGACCAGGTGCCGGTAGCGCTCCTCGCCGCGCAGCCCCTCCGGCCCTCCGTCCGCCGCGCCCTCGAGCGCCCGCGGGGTCAGCAGCTCGTGGTTGCCCGGCACCCAGATCACCCGCGCGAAGCGCGCGGCCAGCAGCTCGATCGCCCACTCCAGGTCGGCGACCGAGTCGCCGACGTCGCCGCCGACGATCAGCCAGTCCTCCGCCGAGCGCGGCCGCAGCGCCGCGACGAACTCGCGGTTCTCGGCGTGGTTGACGTGCAGGTCGCTGATCGCGAAGAGCGTTCCCATCGACGGGGCGGTGCTAGGCGAGCTCGCAGCGTGCCTGGTAGATCGAGGTGAAGCCGGACTCGAAGCCGTTGCGGGCGGCCCGCAGGTAGAGCCGCCAGACCCGCACCCGTTCCGGCCCGGCCAGCCGGATCGCCTCGTCGAGGTTGTCGTCGAGGTTGCGCGCCCAGTGGCGCAGGGTCTCGGCGTAGTCGGGGGCGAAGTCCTCGACGTGGTGGGTGACGAAGCCGGCCCGTTCCAGCGCCAGCAGGTTGCGCGAGAGGTGCAGCGGCGCCGCATCGGGGAAGACGTAGCGCTCCGAGAAGGCGCCGGCCTCGCCGTCGCCGTGGCGCAGCCGGGTGATCCCGTGGTTGAGCAGGCGCCCACCCGGCTCCAGCATCTGCGCCAGGGTCTGAGCGTAGACCTCGATCTGGGAGGCGCCGACGTGCTCGACCATGCCGATCGAGGCGATCGCGTCGAACTTCTCCCCGCTCGCCGGCAGGTCGCGGTAGTCCATCACCCGGATCTCCACCCGGTCGCCGACCCCGGCCGCCTCGGCCCGCTGCCGCGCCTTCTCCGCCTGGGGCGGGGAGAGGGTGATGCCGACGACGCTGGCGCCGTGCTTCTCGGCCGCCCAGAGCGGAAAGCCGCCCCAGCCGCAGCCGACGTCGAGCACGCGGTCGCCCTCCTTCAGGGCCAGCTTGCGGGCGACCGTCTCCAGCTTCTCCTCCTGCGCCGCCTCCAGGGTCTCGGCCCCGCGGGCGAAGATCGCGCAGCTGTAGACCATCGTCGGGCCGAGGAAGAGCTCGAAGAACTCGTTGGAGACGTCGTAGTGGTGGCGCACGGCGCGGGCGTCGCGCTCCTTGCTGTGGCGGCGCCCGCTCGGGCGCAGCTCCGCCCGCGGCCGCGGCGGCGGCTTCGTCACCCCGGCGGCGCGCACCGCGCCCAGCAGCAGCGCCCGCTTGTCGGCGCCGTCGAGGGCCGGCGGCTGCCAGCCGTCGAGCAGCTCGATCACCGCCTCGATGTCGTCGACCTCGAGCTCGCCGCTGACGTAGGCGCGGCCGAGCCCGAGCTGCCCCGGCGCCCGCAGCACGTGGGCGGCGGCGCGCGGCGAGCGCACGAAGAAGGTGGGGCCGTCGCCGGCGCTGGCGGGGAGCCGGCTGCCGTCCCAGAACTCGACCGCGAACGGCCGCTCCGGGATCCGCGTCTCGATCTCCCTCCGCAGCCGCGCCGTGTCCGCAAACGCCATCGCGCCGCACCCTAACAATCCCGCGGCGGCGAACCGGGAGCTATTTGACACCGATCGATGGCTTATTCGCCTCACGATCCGCCCGCGGTCCGTATGATCGGCCGCAGTGTCTTCCACCGCCGGCCCACTCCCCTCCGACATCCAGCCGGTCGAGAACGAGACGCGGGACCGCATCATCACCGGCCTGGTGACGCTGATCCCGTTCATCGCCATCGGCCTCGCCGCCTGGCAGGTCTGGGGCAGCGCCCTGCACTGGAGCGACGTCTTCCTCTTCCTCGGCCTCTACCTGCTGACCGGGCTGGGGATCACGGTCGGCTTCCACCGCCACCTCACCCACCGCGCCTTCAAGGCGAAGCCTTGGCTGCACGGGCTGCTGGCGATCCTCGGCTCCGCCGCGATCGAGGGCCCGGTCATCTCCTGGGTCGCCGACCACCGCAAGCACCACGCCTTCGCCGACGTCGAGGGCGACCCGCACAGCCCTCACGTCGACCATGGCCACGGCTGGAGCGGCGCCCTCAAGGGCCTCTACCACGCGCACATGGGCTGGCTCTTCATCCACACCCAGCGCGGCAATAAGGAGCGCTTCGCGCCGGACCTGCTCAAGGACCCGATCATCAGCTGGGTCGACCGCACCTTCATCTACTGGGCGATCGGCGGCCTGCTGCTGCCCTTCTTCCTCGGCTGGGCGATCGGCGGCACCCTCTTCGCCGCCCTCACCGGCCTGCTCTGGGGTGGCCTCGTGCGCGTCTTCGTCCTCCATCACTTCACCTACAGCATCAACTCGCTCTGCCACGTCTTCGGCAAGCAGGACTTCGAGACCACGGACCAGTCGCGCAACCTGGCGCTGATCGCGATCCCGACCTTCGGCGAGGCCTGGCACAACAACCACCACGCCTTCCCGACCTCGGCCACCCACGGGCTCGGTCGCTTCCAGATCGACATCTCCGCCCTGGTCATCGACGGGCTCGAGAAGACCGGTCTGGTCTGGGACGTGGTCCGGGTCCCCCCCGAGCGCCTGGCAGCCAAGGCCACCGGCCTGAGCTAGGCCGTGCCGGGTAAAACGCGCAACCGTCCCCCTCGCGCCGCCGCGAAGGGCGGTCAGCGGCAGCGCTTGATCGAGGCGATGACCCAGGTCGCCGCCCGTCACGGCTACCGCGAGGCCAGCGTCGCCCGCGTGGTCGAGCAGGCCGGCGTCTCGCGGGCGACCTTCTACGAGCACTTCGCCGACCGCGAAACCTGCTTTCTCGCCGCCTTCCAAATCGCCGCCGAGCGGATCGAAGGGGCGCTGGCGCGGATCGAGGCGGAGTTCTCGCCCGCCCACCGCACCGGCGAGCTGCTCGACGACCTGCTCACCAGCATGGTGCGGATGCCCGCCTCGACCCAGATCCTCCTGGTCGAGGCGCTCGCCGGCGGGCCCACCGTGAGGCGCGCCCACGAAGACTTCGTGCAGAGCATCGAGTCGACGTTCGAGCGCTGGCTCGCCGGCCCCGGCGAGCTCGGCTACCGGCTGACGCTGACCGGTCGCGGCCTCATGGAGGGGATCAGCGGCATCCTCCTGATCCGCTGCTTCCGCGGCGAGACGGCGAACCTCGCCGACCTCCGCGACGACCTCCAGGCCTGGATCTACTCCTACGCCGTGCCGGAGGACCAGCCCCGGCTCGGCCCCGCGGACTGGCGCCGGCTCGGTGCCGGCCTGGTCGCCGCCGCCAACATCGAGCCGGAACCGGAGCCGCGCCGGCTGCCGCGCGGCAAGAGCGCCGCCAGCCCCGAGGTGGTCGCGGCGGAGCAGCGCGAACGGGTGCTGGTGGCGGTCGGCCACCTCTGCCGGACCCAGGGGTTCGCGGCGACGACGGTGGCCGACCTGGTCAAGGACGCCGGCGTCACCCGCGAGGTCTTCTACGCGATGTTCAGGAACAAGGAGGAGGCGTTCCTGGCCGCCCAGACCACCGCCATGGAGCGGGGGATGGCCCGGGTCGCCGCCCGCTTCTTCGCCGGCGAGACCTGGCCGGACCGGATCTGGAACGGCCTGGAGGCCCTGCTCGGGCGCATCGTCCAGCAGCCGGACGTCGTCTACCTCGACGTGATCGAGAGCTACGCGGCGAGCGCCGCGGCGCTGCGACGCTCGTTCGACAACCGCCGGGCCTACGGCCTCTTCTTCGAGGACGGCTACCGCCAGCGCCCGCAGGCGGAACAGCTGCCGCATCTCTGCTCGGAGGTGATCGGCAGCTCGATCGTCGGCCTGATGCGCTGGCACGTCGGCGAAGGCCGGACCGAGGAGATGCTGGGGCTGCTCCCCGAGGCCGCCTACGTGGCCCTGGCCCCGTTCATCGGGCCGGAGGCGGCGCGCGCCTTCGTCAGCGAGAAGGCGGCCGCCTGCTCCTAGCTAGGACCGGGCGCCGACCGGTTCCCGCTTCTCAGCGCCGAAGGCGGGCGCGCCGAAGACGGCGCAGACGCTTTCCTTGACTTCGCCCGGCAGGCTGTACTTCGCGGCCGGGCGGCCGGGCGTTTCGCCATCGCTCTGGGCCGGGTGTTCGCGGATCACGCCCAGCGATACGAGCGCGTCGAGGTGGCGGCGGAGCGTCTGGCTGCTGGCCTGGCCGAGCGTGGCCAGGTCCGAGGTGGTCGCCTCTTTCATCTGACTGAGCGAGCGCAGGATGCTGAGCCGAATCGGGTCGGCAATGACTTCCAGCCATCCTGCAGCTCCGGACGCGGCCGAAGCCTGCGTAGAGTGCTGCATCCCTGTATCCCCCTGCGTTTTATGAACGACGATGGTTGATGTACTGCTCCCACATCTTCGACAGGAAACTGCTGGCCGAAAACTGCATAACGTGATGTTTATTCCCTGTCTGGAGGCATGTATACCGATCCCGACGGCGCTTGGCAAGCGGTGGAAATATCCCCACCAAAAAGCCGTGAATGAACACCAACGGTTTTTTTAGAGGAGAATCCGGCCCCGCTCAGGGAACTGCCGGCGACTCGTAGGAATCGAGCCAAGCCCCGCAGGCGGCGGCCAGCGGGACCTCGCGGTGGGGGCGGGCCGGGACCGCGACCAGCTCCCCCAGGTAGGCCTTGCCGTCGTAGCCGCTGAGGCTCTGCGGGGTGCTCGCCCCAGCGGTCCTCAGGGTGAACTCGGTGCGGCCGCCGTCGCTGCGATAGCGCCCGGCGGGCCAGAACTGGCCGCTGTTGCCGAGGCTGATCGTGTTCGGCCGCTGGCCGTCGAGGGCCGCCTTCAGCGGCTGCTCGAAGCCGGGCGCCGAGAGGGTGAGGTCGAAGGGGGAGAAGTACTGGATCGAGAGGTTCCAGGCCCCGGCCGGCAGCGCCAGCGCCTGCGCGGTCTCGCTGCCGGTGCCGAGGATGCTGCCCTCGTCCCAGGCGGTTTTCGGCCCGACCACGGCGCCGGGGAAGAGCGAGGCCCGGCCCGGATTGGCGAGCAGGACGCGGATCTCCGGCGCGGCGCAGTCGACCAGGGCTCCCGGCTCGGTCCCCTCGAGCAGGACGTGGCGGTCCTCGGGGGTCGGCCCGGTCCGCTCCCAGAGCACGTAGGAGGGGGTGGCGGCGACCCGCCTGAAGTTCGGCGGCGCGGCGCTGTTCCAGGCGGCGCGGCCGGTGATCACGTACTGGAAGCGTTCCAGGGTGCCGTGCGAGAAGGAGTCGAAGTCGATCGGGCTGTAGGCGTTGCCGGTGTCGAACGGCTTCTCCGGGTTGGGCGCGACGTCGGAATCGGGGAACTCGACCAGCGGCACGTGGGTGTCGGCGCCGAGCAGCTCGTAGGCGGCGTAGCGGTCCTGCCCCGCGTAGAGCACCGGCTCGCCCCGGACCACCGGCAGGAAGGCGCGCAGCTCGCCGCCGTGGCCGGCCGGCCCGACCGGGGCATCGCGCAGGGCGAGGAAGCTCGAGTAGACCGCTCCGGCGATGAAGACGACGGCCAGCGCCGCCCAGCCGGCTCGCGCCCAGCCCGGCGCCGCAGACTCCTCATCGCCGCCCGGGAACTCGGCCAGCAGCGGCCGGATCGCCACCAGCATCGCCAGCGGCGCGGCGATCATCAGCGCCTTGGCCTGCGAGTAGTCGCCGCTGAACGGCAGCGAGACCAGATAGAGGACGGCGCAGGCGCCGAGCGCGACCGGCACCGTCAGCTCGCCGCGCCGCGCCCACCAGCCGACCCCGGCCAGCAGCGCCAGCGCCGCGATCGCTCCGGCCAGCCCCGGCAGCTGGGCGCCGCCGGCGGCGTCGAGCCGGTAGTTGGCGGCGGGCCAGATCCCCAGCGCCTCGACCGGCGAGACCGGCCCGTAGGTATTGCTGCCGGCGACCTTGTTGAAGCTGCTGGCGAAGCCGAAGGGGCCGACCACGGTCGCCACCACCGCCAGGCCGGCGAGCACGATCAGCGTTGCCAGCGTCGCCGGCCGCAGCAGGAAGCGCAGCAGCGCCCGCGGCCGCAGCGCCCGCCGCACCGCCGGCTGGGTCAGGCTCCAGCAGGCGAAGATCGCCAGCGGCCAGGCGATGCCGGCGAAGCTGTACGAAAAGAAGATGCCGCCGGCCAGCGCCAGCGGCACCAGCGCGTAGCGCAGCCGTGCCCAGGGCCCGCCGTCGGGCCGCCCGAGGTCGAGCAGGAAGAGCGTGAAGGCGAGCACGAAGAGCGCCTCGGCGGTCTCCTTGAAGGCGGCCTGGGCGAAGTAGGAGGCGGCGAGGTAGGGGAGGGCGACCAGCGTCGTCCCCAGCAGCCGCCGCCCCGGCGCCAGCCGGCCCAGCAGCCCCAGCGCGGTCAGCCCGGTCAGCACCCCGATGGCGACGATCTCGCCGAGGAAGGCCTGGCCGAGGCCGATCCCGGGGACCGAGGCGGTCGCCACCGCCAGTCCGTGCGGGCCCAGCGGGTAGCCGGTGTCCGGCGCCGGGCCGAAGCCGCTGCGCAGCCACTCGGCCCAGGCCAGGTGCAGGCCGAGGTCGTTGTTGAAGCCGACCCCGAGCAGGCCCCAGCGGCCGTTGACCGCGAACGGGATCGCCAGCACGAGGAGGACGACGAGCGCCACCGGCAGGCCCACGCGCAGGGCGCCGGGCGCCTCGTAGGGCAGCCGCCAGACCACGACCGCGGCGACGACCAGCAGCAGGGCGACCCCGAGCGTGGCGCTGGTCCCGTGCCCCGGCGCCCGCGCCAGCGCCCCGGTCACCGTCAGCACCGCGGCCAGGCCGATGCCGGGCTCCAGCCACGACCACGTCCGCCGTCCGGCGAGCGCGAGCAGCGCCCGCCCGACCAGCAGCGAAGCGGCACAGATCAGCGCCGCCGAGGCGTAGGTCCCGATCATCAGGAACGGCAACTTATGGCAGCCGCGCGCCCGATGCCGCCGCCAGGGCCCGCGGGGGCCTCAGTACCTATCGGCCGCCCGCTCCAGCGTCGCCCGCAGGCTCTCGCCGCGCAGCGGCGCCTCGTGGCCGGCGCCGACCACCTGCGGGTCCAGCGCCGCCAGCTTGCGCAGCGACTGCTTCGCCTGCTGGTGGTCCCAGGCCCAGGCGGGGTGGGGGACGCTGGCCTCGCCCTCGGGCAGCGGTTTCAGCCGCGCCGAGTCGACCAGGTAGACGGTGTCGCTGACCAGCGCCACCCGGTCGCTCTCGCGCCAGAGCCCGATCAGCCCCGGCGCGTGGCCGGGGAAGTGGATGACGCGGAAGCCGGCGATCTCGTCGCCCTCGGCGACGGTGCCGGCGATCTGCACGGCGCCGCCGTCCCAGCGCCGCAGCAGGAACGGGTAGAGCCGCCGCACCCAGGCGACCGGCAGCTGCGAGAGGTCCATGTAGGGGGCGATCGCGGCATCGCTTTCGGCGTCGGCGACGTCGTCGGCGTGGCAGTAGACCGGCGCGCCCATGTATGGAGCGGTGCCGCGGTGGTCGGCGTGGGCGTGGCCCAGCACCACCTTCTTGACCCCGCCCAGCTGCTCCGCCGCCGCCCGCGCCTTCTTGCGCATCGCCTTGGTGCCGGCGTCGAACTGGACGACGCCGTCGCCGTCCTCGAGGAAGTAGATGTTCATGGCGCCGCGAAAATCGCCGCGCAGCAGCCAGACTCCGTCCGCGACTCGCTCCAGCCCCATCGGTCAAGGGTAACCCCGGCTAGGGTTGCGCGCGTGCCCTGGATCTGGAAAGCGGGGATGGTCGTGCTGATCGTCTGCCTCGCCGCCTCGATGGTGATCGCGATCGTGCGCTTGACCACGACCCCGACCGAGATCCTCGGCGCCGGCTTCCGCGGGCTCCCGCCCGAGCAGGCCAAGCTGTTCCGGGAGGGCGGTTAGTATCGACCCGTTCAGCGAACCGAGTAGAGGAGGCGGCGTGTTCACTCGCATCGTGGTTGGCACCGATGGGTCCGAGACCGCCGCCGAGGCGGTCCGCCAGGCGATCGACCTGGCCAAGCTCTCCGGCGCCTCGCTCAGCATCGTCAGCGCCTACGCGCCGATCCCGGCGCGCAAGGTCAAGGACGAGCAGCGCGACGCCCCGGCCGACGTCCAGTACGAGATCGGCCCGCGCGAGGACGTCAACCTCGTGCTCGACGCCGCCGCCGCCGACGCCCGCAAGGACGGCATCGAGGTCCAGACCCACCCGGTCGAGGGCGACCCCGCCGACGCGATCCTCAACGTCGCCGAAGAGACCAAGGCGGACCTGATCGTGGTCGGCAACAAGGGCATGACCGGCGCCCGCCGCTTCGTCCTCGGCAGCGTCCCCAACAACATCTCCCATCACGCCCCCTGCAGCGTGATCATCGTCCGCACGACCTGAGCTGGACACACCTCCCCGCGCGGCGCAGCGCCCCAACCCGCAATTGGGACGCTGCTGCCCTGCGTGGGGCGGCAAAGGGACACACGGGCACTGTGAACGGTGACACACTCTCGACTCAACGGCCCGGTTAGAAGGATCCTGTAGTAACAACTACGCGCTTGAGCGCCTACACACCGTAGGGGCTTTCCTGACTCAACCTAGGATGTCGCCTCGATGTCGCGCATCCTCCGACTACCGCTCGCCGCTGCCCTGACTCTCAGCCTCGCGCTGCTCAGCGGCTGCGGTTCCTCCAGCGACCCGCAGGTCTCGGCGGGCGGTTTGCCGAAGGAGATCGTGATCGGCGCCGCGATCGCCAAGAGCGGCTACCTCGTCCCCTACGACGCCAACATCGCCGCGGTCGAACAGCTGGTCGAGGAAACCAACGCCGGCGGTGGCATCGATGGCTCGACGCTCCGTGTCGTCTCCGTCGACAACCACTCCGAACCCCAGCGCCAGCCGATCGCCGTCCAGGAATTGATCGAAGACGGGGCCGACGTCCTCCTCGTCAGCTGCGAAGTGCCGATCGCCGCCGCCGGCGCCCCGATCGCGGAAGAACACGACAAGCTCAACTTCACCCTCTGCGCCAGCGAACCCGGCTTCGGCCCGCCCTACACCGGGCGGCTCTCCTTCAGCGCCAACCGCAGCCTGATCAGCGAGGCCGCCGCCCGCGCCACCTTCCTCTGGGAGCGCGGCCTCCGCCATCCCTTCGAGCTGCGCGATACCTCGATCCTGCTCGGCAGAATCGACCAGTTCGGCTTCCAGGAGACCTGGGAACACCTCGGCGGCGAGCTCGCCGGGGAGGCCGACTTCAAGAACGAAGACCTCTCGATCGCCTCCCAGCTGGCCGAGATCGAGCGCTCCGGCGCCGACTCGATCAACATCAGCTCCTACCCGCCGGGAGGAGCGTCGGCGATCAAGCAGATCCGCGCCGCCGGCATCGACCTGCCGATCACCGCGCCGAGCGCCTTCGACGGCACCTTCTGGCTGAAGGGCGTCCCCGACACGGCGAATGTGTACGCGACGCTCAACGGCTCCGCCTATGACCCGACCAACTCCCAGACCGCCAGGCTCTTCGAAAAGCTGAAGCGCGCGGGGGTCGACACCGACGTCTCCGGCAACCTGCTCGCCTCCTACGCCGCCGGCCAGCTGATCCTCGCCGCCATCCGCGAAACCGGCACCACCGACGGCGCCAGGCTCGCCACCGCCCTCGAGGCGAAGCCACACCCGACGGTGATGGGTCCGCTCAGCTACACCCGAGACGATCACCTACCCTCGGGACCTTGGTACATCTACGAATATCCGGACCGCAAGCCGAAGCTCCTCGAGCGGATCACGCCCGCTTACGTACCCGAGTACGAACAGTAGACCGCTCGGTGAGTTGATTGGAGCCCGAGAAACCCGCCTCGGGCAGGCGCCCCAGAACCTCGGGTCGGCCCAAAAGACCCTCTCTGATCGGTCTCGACGGACTCCGCCGGCCCGAGCGTGGCGGCCAGGTCCCCCTCTATTACCAGCTCGGTGAGATTCTCAAGCAGAAGCTCGAGGGGGGCGCCTGGGAGCCCGGCACCCTGTTTCCCTCCGAGCGCGAGCTCGAAGAGCACTTCGGGGTCTCGCGCGCGGTCGTTCGCCCGGCCCTCAGCCTGCTCGAACGCGACGGGGCGATCTATCGCCGCCGCGGCTCGGGGACCTACGTCGCCGCGCCGAAGCGCCTGGTGCCGATCCGGGGCCTGATCCGCTCCCTTCAGGAGGATCGCGTCAGCGACTCGCAGCTCGCCGTCCTCCGCATCCGCCGGCAGACGAACGACCAGGCGATCGCCGATTTTCTCGACGTCTCCCGCGGGGAGACCGTCGCCCAGGTCACCTCGATCCTCCGCATCGACAAACCGATCTGCCTGCTCGACTCCTTCTTCCCGGTCGAGCGGGTGCCCTGGCTGCTGGGCGCCGCGGTCTCGCTCAAAGGCGGCGAACAGCCCGTCCTCGGCGAGTCGCCGAAGCTCACCCGGATCGACGTCTCGTTCGAGGGCTCCTCCTGCGGGCCCTGGACCGCCAAGATCCTCGGCGTCCGCACCGGTGACCCGGCCCTGGTCGGCCGGCTCGTCCAGTACGGCGGGGATCAGGGCCGCGAGTCTCCGGTCGAGCTGACCCGCATCGTCGCCCGCAGCGACATCTCCCAGTTTCACTACCAGGCGGCGCCGTGGCAAAAGTGAACTATGTGGGTTCGGGTCAGGCGCGCTTGGCGAGGGCCTGGTCCACGAACTCCACGAACGCCTGCCGGTAGGCAAGCGTGAACCGGTCGGCGAGGGCGTTGACCTCCGCGTTGGGGTCCAGCGGCAGTTCGGGCGGCTCGATCTTCGAGATGATCGCCACGTCCTCGGCGTAGATGCCGGCGTCGTAGGCGATCACCTGCTCGAGGCTCTCCTGGTCGAAATTCTCGAGACCCGCCTCGATCCAGTAGTGCGCCGACTCGGTCGCGCTGATCGCGCGCGCGGCGTGGAGCAGGCAGCGTTCGCCTTCGTCGGTGAACATCCTCGCCGAGGTGAAGTTGGGGGCGATGATGTGGTACCCCATTTCCCGCAACGGGCCCCACGCCGCGCTGGCGCCGCCTCCCCATTCCATCTTCCGGCGCAGCGTCAGCTCGAGCCCGTCCTTCTCCGGCAGGAGCGGCTCGACCTCCTCCGGTTGGGGCCCGAGGGTGTCCTGGTGGACGAAGGCGAAATGGGCGACGTCGCGGAAGTTCTCGATCATCAGCCCGAAGGCGACCGGCAGCTCGAAGGGGGTGCCGTGTCCCCACGTCCACGTGTCCGGGTCGAACCACGGCACGTCGGGCACGTCGGTCAGCGGCTCCTCGAGCGTGGTCCACACCAGCCCCCACTGGACCCGGCACGGATAGGACGGGATCCGGGCGAGCGGTGGGATCTGGCGCTGATCGGCGAGCGAGGGGATCCGGGTGCAGGAACCGTCGTGGCCCGCCCACTCCCAGCCGTGGTAGGGACACTGGATGCTGTCGCCGCAGACCTTGCCCATCGAGAGCAGAGCGCCCCGGTGGGCGCAGCGGTCGGCGACCACGGCCGCCTCACCGCTCTCGGTGAGGAAGACGGCGAGAGGCTCCTCGAGCAGGACCGCTCGCTGCGGTCCGTCGGCGAGGTCCTCCAGCCGCGCCACCGGCTGCCAGCAGTGACGCAGCGCCAGCGCCACGTCCTCGCTGCTCGGTGATGGGGAAAGGCGATCCTCGGTCATCTCTTCCTCCAGGAACTTATAGCTGCCTCCCCAGGTACGCACGCAGAACCTCGGGGTTGCGCTGCAGCTCCTCGCGCCTGCCGCTGGCGCGGACCCGGCCCCCGGCGAGCACCAGGCTGCGCTGGCAGAAGTCGATCGTCCGCGCCGCGTTCTGCTCGACGAGGAGCATCGTCGTCCCTTCCGCGCGCAGCTCCTCGAGCAGCCCGTAGACGACGTCGATCGTCTTCGGTGCGAGACCGAGCGAGGGCTCGTCGAGGATCAGCAGGCGCGGCCGGCGCAGCAGCGCACGGGCCACCGCGAGCTGCTGCTGCTCACCGCCGGAGAGGCGGTCGGCCCGCTGTCCGGCCCGCTGCCGCAGGATCGGGAGCCGCTCCAGGACCTGCTCCATCGCCTCGTTCCCGTCGCCGTGGGCGGCCAGGCGCAGGTTCTCCGCCACGGTCAGCGTGCCGAAGATCTGGCGGCCCTCGGGCACCAGGGCGATTCCCAGCCGCGCGATCTCCTCCGGGGCAAGCCCGCGCAGGGACCTGCCTTCGAAGCCGATCTCCCCGGCGCTCGGACGGGTGAGGCCGCAGATCGCGCGCAGGAGCGAGCTCTTGCCGGCGCCGTTGGGGCCGATCATGCCGACCACCTCCCCCTCGCCGAGGCTCATCTCGACGCCGTGGAGCACCTCGACGCCGCCGTAGGCGACCTTCAGCCCGCGCAGCTCAAGCATGCGCGCCCGCCGCGTAGGAGGTGCCGAGGTAGGCCTCGACCACGGCGGGATCGGCCTGGACTTCCTCCGGGCTCCCGAGCGCGATCGTCTGGCCGTCGTCGAGCACCTGCACCCGCGAGCAGAGGTCCATGACCACGTTCATGTCGTGCTCGATCAGGAGGAGCGCGCAGCCGAAATCCCGGATCGCCCCGCGCAGGATCGCCACCAGCTCGCGGCGCTCCTCGTCGTTCAGCCCCGCCGCGGGCTCGTCGAGCAGCAGGTAGCGCGGCCCGGTGGCCAGGGCGCGGGCGATGCCCAGCAGCCTCTGGCTCCCCGGCGGCTGCAGGCCGGCGGGGCTCTGCGCCTGCTCGCCCAGGCCGAGGCGCTCGAGCACGTTCGCGGCGACGTCGACGGCGCGGCGCCGGCCGACCCCGACGCCCATCGCGCCCACGGCGACGCTCTCCGCCACGGTCAGCCCCGCGAAGGGGAGTGCCGCCTGGAACGTGCGCGCAAGCCCCGCCCGCGCGAGCCGCGGCGGCGACCAGCCGGTGACGTCGGCTCCGTCGAGGAGGACGCTTCCGGAGTCGGGGGCCTGGAAGCCGCTGAGGACGTTGACGAGCGTCGTCTTGCCGGCGCCGTTGGGGCCGACCAGCCCGAGGGCCTCGCCGGGAGGCAGCTCGAGCTTCACTCCTCTCAGCACCTGCAGCCCGGAGAAGGCGAGGGCGATCCCCTCGGCGCGCAGGCTCCCGGCCGCTCCCCGGGCGGGCCGGGACCCGGCGCGGTCCGCCGCCGTCACCGCGGGCACCGTCGGCGCGGACCGAGAACGCAGCCGGCGGCGGATCGGCTCGATCTCACCCGCCTCGCGGCCACCGCTCAGCCCCGCCGGCAGCGCGACCATCGTCACCAGCAGGATCAGGCCGAGGCCGATCGCGGCCAGGCCCGGCGCTGCGCCGATCGAGACCACCCCGAGCACGTCGGCGCCGTCCTCGAAACCGCGCAGCAGCTCGTTCACCGTCGCCACCGCCAGGGTGCCGACGACGGCCCCGAGGACGCTGCGGGCGCCGCCCACCACCAGCATCGTGATCGTCGTCACCGTGGCGGCGAAGTAGAAGGTGCTGGGGGAGAGGACCCCGGACTGGTGCACCGCCAGGGCGCCGCCGATCCCGCAGAGAATCCCGCTGATCGTGAACGCGATCAGCCGCTCCCGCATCAGGCCGATGCCGAGCGAGCGCGCCGCCACCTCGTCCTCGCGGGTCGCCTGCAGCCGGTAGCCGCTCGCCGACCGCTTGAAGGCGAGCGCCACGACGACCGCCACGCCGGCCCAGACCCCCGCCGACTCGACGTCGGTGGTCGTCGGGATGCTGACCAGCCCGCTGCTGCCACCGGTGACCGGGTTCCAGTTGGCGAGCACGTTGTAGGCGACGATCAGGAAGGCGAAGGTCGAGATCGGAATCGCCAGCGTCGAGGTCCTCATCAGCGGCCAGCCGACCAGCGCCGCCAGCAGCCCGCACGCCACCGCGGCGGTCAGGGTGGAGAGCAGGGGGCCGAGCTGGGCATCGGCGATCAGCTGCGGCAGCTCGGGCGTCTGCAGGGCGGAGAAAGCCGCGGGCAGCGTGAGCAGGGCCGCGACGTAGGCGCCGCCCGCCGCAAAGCCCAGCTGCCCGAACGAGTAGACGCCGCTGTTGCCGATGAAGACCTGCAGGCCGAGGACGACGATCAGGTTGCAGAGGATCAGGGTGACGGTCTCTTCGAAGGAGGGCGTGCCGCTCGCCCCGAGCGCAACGGTCAGCCCCACGAGGACCAGCGGGACGAGCAGGGAGGCGGCCGCGGAGGCCGGGGAGCGCAGTCCCCGGCCGCTCATATGCGCGCCTCCCCGGTCGCCGCGCCGAGCAGGCCCTGCGGCCTGACGATCAGGATCGCCACCGGCAGCGAGAAGACGATCGCGTCGCGGAACGGGACCAGCCCGTCCGGCAGGTAGGTGCCGAGCAGCGAGGAGAGGACCCCGAGCACGAGCCCGCCGACCACGGCGCCGAAGATCCTGCCGAAGCCGCCGATCACCACGGCAATGAAGCCGACCAGCACCGGGGTCAGTCCCATCGTCGGAGAGACCTGGCCCGTCTGCATGACGATCAGCACTCCGACCACGGCCGCGAGCGCGCCGCTGATCGCGAAGGCGATCGCGATCACGCGGTTGGCGCGGACGCCGAGCAGCCGCGCCATCTCGAAGTTCTCCGCCGCCGCCCGCATCTCGAGGCCGATGCGGGTCCGGTAGAGCAGCCACCCGAGGCCGCCGAGGACGGTCGCGGTCAGCGCGAGGGTGAGGATCTCGAGGTTCGGCACCGAGAGCGCGCCGATCTGACTCGATTCGCTCAGCAGCTCAGGCACCGCGACCGACTGGGCGCGGGCGTCCACCGCCGTGCTGACGACGCTCTGCAGGATGGTCGCCACGGCCAGCGAGGTGACGAGCTGAGCGGCCAGGTCGGCGTTGCGGACGGGGCGGAAGGCCACCCGCTCGGAGAGGACCGCGATTCCGATCCCGGTGACGAGCGCGGCGCCGACCGCGACGGCGAACGGCAGTCCGGCCAGCACGTAGAGGGCGTAGGCGGGCAGCATGATGAACTCGCCCTGGGCGAAGTTGATCATGCCCATCACGGTGAAGATCAGGGTGACGCCGATGGCGATGAGCGCGTAAAGACCACCGAGTGCCAGTGCGTCGATCAGGCTTTGAGCAAGGTCGGTCATCGGTTCGGGTACCGATCGGTGCCCCGCATCCTGACTGACGCAGGGGGCCGAGGCGAAGCCCGGCTGGCGAACCGGCGTGTCGAGTTTTAGGGCTTCGGGCCCGGGGGCTCGGTGGCGCGGGCGGCGTCGATCAGGCCGGCGCCCTGCAGGCTGGAGGGGAGGCCGAGGCTGCGGGCGGTGCGGCGCAGCTGTTTGGCGACGCCGTTGACGCGGGGTTTCGCCCCGATGCCGGTTTCCGGGTAGAAGCGCGGGCCGCGATAGGTGTCGGCGGCGAGCACCATCGCCGCCAGGCCGCTGACGTGGGCGGCGGCCATCGAGGTGCCGACGTAGTTGCCGGGGATGGCGAAGACCCGGGTCGAGTCGGTGCGCAGCGTCACCTGGTAGATCGGCCGGGCCGAGACCGAGGCGCAGCCGATCGCCGGCGTGCCGCCGCCCGGGGCCAGCAGGTCGAGGCCCTTGCCGGCGAGCGAGTAGTTGCCGAGGCAGCCGCCCTCGGTGGTGCCGCCGACCCCGATCACCCGCGGCCCGGTCGCCGGCTCGGAGACGCAGGTCTCGGAGCCGAGGTTGCCGACCGAGGCGACGGCGACGACGCCGGCGGCGTAGGCCTCGCGCAGCGCTTCGTCGATCTCCGGCACCTGCTTGCCGCAGCCGAAGTTGAAGCTCATGTTGATCACCTGGGCGCCGTGGGCGACGGCGAAGCGGATGCCGTTGGCGATGTCGCTGGCGCGGCCGCGACCGTGCCGGTCGAGCACCCGGACCGGCATCAGCTTGGCCCGGTAGGCGAGCCCGGTGAGCCCGACCGAGTTGTAGGTCTTCTCGCCGATCGTGCCGGCGACGTGGGTGCCGTGGCCGTTTTCGTCGAGCGGGAAGCGGTCGCGGTCGATGAAGTCGTAGCCGGGCGCGAACTGGCCGGAGGCGAAGTCGGGGCTGCGCAGGAAGCGGCCCTCGTTGCGGTAGGCGACGCCGGTGTCGAGCACCGCCACCGTTACCCCTTCGGCGCCGGGGCGGCCGAGTTCGTCGAGGTGGCGCCAGGCGCCGACGGCGTCGATGCCGCCGGGGGAGACCGGCACCCGCGTGCTCGCGTCGCCGCTCCAGGGGAGGAAGTTCCACTGCTTGAAGGCCCAGTCGCCGGCGGTGGCCGAGGCTTCCGAGGCGCCGCCCAGGGTGCCGGGGTCGTTGGGCAGCGCGAACTCGACTTCGGCCGAGGCGGTGGCGATGTAGTCGGGGGCGGCGTAGGCGACCTCGGGGTTGCGCCGCAGCGCCGCCGCCGTCGCCCGCACCCCGGCCCCGCTGGGCAGGGCCAGCGCCCGGCCGCGCGCTTCGCCGTCGAACTTGACGATCAGCCGCTGCGGGGCGAACCCGTGCGCGCCCGCGATCCCGGTGCTGGCGGCGGCCGGGGCGGCGCCGAGGGCCAGCAGCGCGAGCAGGGCCGCGCCGAGGGCGAAGCGCCCGGGCAGTCTCGAGCCGGCGATTTTCGGATGCAGTCGTCTCATCTGGTCATGCGAGTGCCCGGATCCCCCGCATCCGGGCAAGCTCTAGAACGAACACCGGCAGGCCGGTGAAGTTGTAGGGGGACATACTCCCGGATCGATGAGCGCAGGCGATGGATCGACGGGCGCGGGCAACGCCGCTGCCGCCCACGAGCGCGGCATGGGCCTGGCCCTGGAGCAGGCGCGCGCGGCCGAGGCCCACGGCGACGTCCCGATCGGCGCCGCGATCCTCCGCGACGGCGAGCTCCTGGCCGCCGCCGGCAACGAGCGCGAGCTGCGCCGCGACCCCACCGCCCACGCCGAGGTCCTGGCGATCCGCGCCGCCGCCGAGGCGCTCGGCGGCTGGCGCCTGCCGGGGACGACCCTCTACGTCACCCTCGAGCCCTGCGCGATGTGCGCCGGCGCGATCGTCCTCGCCCGCATCCCCACCGTCGTCATCGGCGCCCCCGACCCCAAGGCCGGCGCCGCCGGCAGCGTCCTCGACGTCCTCGCCGAGCCCGCCCTCAACCACCGCCCCGCGGTCCTCACCGGCATCCGCGAGCCCGAGTGCGCCGCCCTCCTCCGCGGCTTCTTCGCTGCCCGCCGGGCTCCCTGACGGCCCGTCTCCCCAAGTCGCTTAATATTTTTTGAGTGGAGGCCGATCGGCAAGGGCGAGACGACCCGGGCCCGGCCCGCGCCCATCGGCGCCGGGTCATGGCCGTCCTCGCCGCGATCCTCCTCGTCGTCCTGGTCGGGCTGGGTGCGATCGGGTTCGGTTGGCTCAGCGGCGGCGACTCGCCGCCGCTGACCTACAGCTCCGAAGAGCGGGGGTATCACTGCGGCTCGATCACCTACCTGCCCGCCGCTTCCGTCGCCAGGACCCGCCGCCACGACCCGCCCGCGCCGACCACCGGCGCCTGGTCGGCCTTCCGGGACCAGCCCGGGGCGAAGCCCGTCGGCGGCGACGTGGTCCGGGTCTCGGTCCGGGGCGGGACCGCGAAGGAGCTGACGATGACCGGGATCGGGTTCTCGGTCGAGCAGCGCCGGCGCCCCGGCGGGGCCGCCTTCGCCGCGCCCTGCCAAGGAGTGCCGGTCGAAGGGCGCGGGTTCCAGGCCGACGTCGAAGCCGTGCCGCCGCGCATGGTCTCCTCCAGCGCCAACCCGCGGGGAACCTTCAGCGCCATGGGCCTGTCCGCCGCCAGCACCCGCCCGGTCGCATTCCCCTGGACCGTCTCGCTCGCCCGTCCGCTCGTCTTCTACGTGGTGGCGACCGCGCGCTCCTGCTACTGCGTCTGGCGAGCCCGGATCCCCTGGGTCAGCGGCGACGAGCGGGGGGTGATCCGGGTCGACGACCAGGGCCGCGGATACGAGGTGGTCGGCATCGAGGGCCTCTCCAGCTTCTCCGCGATCGGCGGCAGCTGGCACCAGTTCCGCGTCGCCCACGCCCAGGGCTGAGCCGACCTGCAAGCGGAGAGGGAGGGATTCGAACCCTCGAGGCGGGTTAACCCCGCCCACGCGATTTCCAATCGCGCTCCTTAAGCCACTCGGACACCTCTCCGGGGTGCTGTCGAAAGCCTAGCTGCGCGTCGCGCCGAACACGCTCAGGCCTGGCGCAGCGCCGGCAGGCTCGGCCGCACCGGCTCCAGCCCTCCGCGGTAGTCGTCGAGGGAGACGACGATCGCCTCGGACTCCGGCAGCGGCGGCGCCGCGGGCCGGTGGCCGCGCAGGCGCTCGTGGCTGCAGACGACGTAGCACCACTCCATCAGCCGCAGGCGGGCGTCGGGGTCGATCTCGGCGATCGTGGCGCCGATCAGGAAGCGGCCCTCGACCTCGCGGCAGCTGCGCACCTCGACCCGGGCCGCCACCTCGTGCGGCTCGCCGGCGGCGTCGGCGAGCTCCAGCAGCACGGCCGGCTTCATCCCCACCGCCAGCGGCGCCTCGGCGACGAGGCCGACGCCGGAGGCGCTGGCGTCGACCAGCCGCGCCGGCACGTGACCCTCCTCGCTGAAGCAGTGGGCCTCGGCGTCGCCCTCGAAGCGGTAGACGAGCCGGCGCTGGCGCCGGCGCCCGACCGCGAGCAGGGTCTTGGCCAGCCGCCGCAGCTCGAACAGGCCCAGCAGCGGCACCACGACGGCGGCGATCCCGGGCATGTCGGGCAGCGGCCCGACCCCGGCCAGGTCGAGCAGTCGCAGCAGCGTCCCGGTCGCCAGCAGGACGGTGCAGAAGATCACCAGGTGCAGCTTGCGCACGGCCTCGAGGCCGCCGCCGTCGCGCCCCTGCTTCGGCGTCACCTTGAAGGCCGTCCGTCCCGGGCGCACGATGCAGCGCAGGGCACGGCTGTAGATCTCCATCGTCAGCAGCTCGTAGTGGGCGGTCTCGGGGATCCGCATGTAGCCGCGCGCCAGCGCCATCCCGGCGCTGAGGTTGAGGACCAGGAAGGGCAGCCACAGCGCCGCCAGGGCGACGACGCTGATCTTCATCGGCAGCGCCCCCGTCCACAGCACCAGCCCCAGGGTGACCAGCAGCAGCAGCCGCATCGGCGGCGCCAGGTAGGCGAGCAGGCTGGCCAGGTAGGAGAGCCGCTGCAGCGGCCGCAGCTCGCGCGCCCGCAGCGGCGACTCGGGCAGGGTGAAGACGGCGAGGTTGCCGCGCGCCCAGCGGTCGCGCTGCAGCAGGTAGCCGTCGAGGTCGTGCGGAGCCAGGCCCTGGACCAGGACCTCGTCGTGGTAGCGGCTGCGCCAGCCGTGGCGCAGCAGCCGGATCGTCGTGTGGAAGTCCTCGGCGATCGTCTCGGTGGCGACGCCGCCGATCTCGAGCAGGGCGTGGCGGTTGATCAGCGCCGCCGAGCCGCACCAGTAGACGCCGCCGTGGCGGTCCTTGCCGGGGCAGACGACGCGGTAGAAGAGCGACTGCTCGTGGCGGCCGACGGAGTAGTGCTGGGCGGAGTCGTGGTTGAAGAAGTCGTGCGGCGTCTGGACCACCGCCATCCGCTCGTCGTCGAAGTAGCCGACCAGGGCGTCGAGAGCGTCGGGCATCGGCACGTGGTCGGCGTCGAGCACCAGCACCAGGTCGCCCTCGGTGCGCGGCAGCGCCGCGTTGAGGTTGCCCGCCTTGGCGTGCGAGTTGTCGCCGCGGGTCAGGTAGCGGGCGCCCGCCAGCCCTGCCAGCTCCTCCATCTCCGCCCGACGGCCGTCGTCGAGCAGGTAGGTCGTGTGCGGGTAGGTCAGCGCCCGGCAGCCGGCCAGGGTCGCCATCACCACCTCGATCGGCTCGTCGTAGGTGCAGACGTAGACGTCGACCGCGCGCCCCGCCGTCGTCGGCGGCCGCCGCACCGGCGCCCGCGACCAGGAGAACCAGGTGAGGACCGCCAGCGCGTAGAGGCCGTAGACCTCGGTCACCAGCAGCATTGCGAACAGCACCGGGTTCGCCCCTTCGCCGCTCCAGCCGATGCGCCAGGTCAGGTAACCGGCGCCCCAGACCAGCGCCAGCAGCGCCAGCGCCCGCAGCAGCAGCTGATGGCGGTCGAAGAACCGCCCGGCTCGGGTCTGGGCACCGCTGTCCACAGGGAGTGGATCGGCATCCCCGCCCTTCCCATTAAGTCTGCGAGCCGGCCGGCATCCCTAGAATCACCCCCCGACCGAGTTCCCCGGAGGGGTGCCGGAGTGGTTGAACGGGGCAGTCTCGAAAACTGTTGGCGTCGCAAGGCGCTCGTGGGTTCGAATCCCACCCCCTCCGCTGTCAGAGCCGCTTTCCCGCGTGGGGCGTGGGACTGGCGGATCTGGATCGATTCGCTGGCCACGTCCTTGCTGCGACGCAGTCAGCGAAAAGCGCCGCCCAGTCCTCACGGGCATCCGCCCTTCAGCGGTTGGCGGCGAGGGCCACACGCCAGGAGCCGATCCGGGCGTCGCCGGGCATCGCCCGCTCCCAATCATCGAGGAGCTCGGCAACGCGCTCCCATTCGCCGAGGTCGCGGCCGACGACGTGCATGAGCAGGACGTAGGCAGTGCCTCGCACGCTGCGCGGAGCACTGAGGTTGGAGGCGACCGAGACCAAGACCTCGGCGGCGCGGGTGTGCTCACCGGCGGCGGCCAATGCCTGACCGCATTCGACCACCATCGGCTGGTCGGGTCCACGGGCGAGCAGGCGCTCGGCTGCAGCGGCGCGTTCGGCATTGTTGCCCCAGAGCTTCGTCACTCGGACCTCGGTCTCAAGCGCCCAGCGCTCAGGGCGGTAGGGCTTGAGCATCTCCATCGCACCGCGGTGGTCGTTTTTCTCGGTGAGGTAGATCGCGTGCGAGCCGACCGCCACTTTCGCCATCTCGTTCTCGATCAGGACCCGCTCGGCCTTCTCGCTCCAGCCGAGTTGGGGCTTCTCGACCGCGAGCAGCGCCAGGCTGGCCGCCGCCGAGACTCCCTCCTCTTCGTCGTCGAGCATTGCCTCCAAGCCGGCTCGCGCCACTTCGACCTCCTCGCTCGTGCCCGTGAGCGCCATCGCATTGAGCTCCAGCCTGCGCCCGGCCGGCGTCTCGGGCACGGCCTCGAGGAAGCGCCGTGCCTCGGCCGGGCGCCCGGCGCGGATCGCCGCTTCGGCGAGGATCTCTGCGCCCTCCATCGCGCCCAGCTCCTCCTCGGCCACCTCACCGAGCAGCTCGCCTGCCTTCTCGCGCTGGGCGCTGATCACCAGGGCGTCGATGCCGAGCATCAGCACTCGGCCTGACTCTTCGAAGCGGCGCTGCTCGAGCAGCTCGCGGCGCAGGGCACGGGCGCGATCGGCAGCCTTTTCGAGGCGGGGCCCGTCGACCGGGCGATCGTTACCGATAGCGATCCGCCCCTCGTGGACGTCGACGTTCAGCCGGGCGAGTTTGACCTGAATCATCTCCGGCGCCCTCGCCTCGGCCCGGTCGACGAGGCGCCGCGCCTCGGCTGGATCGCCGCCGATCAGTAAGGCGATCGAGCGCTGCAGCAGGGCAAGCGCCTGCAGCTCCGGGTCATCGGTCTGCACACGGTCGAGGACAGCGAGCTGTTCGGCGATGTCGTCATGCTGAGAGATCTGCTCGAGAAGAAGTCGCGGGTTCTCGGGATCGATCTCCTGCGCCTCGGCGATCAGCTCGTCGTGACGGCCAGCATCGCCCGCGAGCTCGGCCGAGACCGCAGCCCGGACCAAGAGCTCGGCGCGGCCCGGGCCCTCGCGCTTGATCGCCGCCCGCTGCCAGATCGTCGTCGAGTGCGCCCACTCGCCGCGCTGCTCGATCAGCCTCGCCAGGGCGATCAGGAGCTCGGCCGGCCCCGCCTCGACCCAGGCGGGCCAGATCTCAACGAGCTCGAGCACCCGCTCGTGCTCGGCTGGGTCGCCGACCTCCTCCTGCAGTCGTGCAAGCAGCCCAGCGTCGGCGGCGGCGAGGCGCTCGAGAGAGCGGCGTGCGCCCTGGGGCGCCCAGTCGGCGTCGAGGAAACGGTAGACCGGCCCTGCCTCGCCGGTCGGCGAGAGGGTCGCCATCACCTCCTCGTGGTGTTCCTCGATCAGATCCTCGACCTGCCCGAGGCGATCACGGAGCTGGCCGGTGTTGGCATCGCTTGCGGCGCTCGGGTTGCGCTGCGCTTGGCCGAGCTGGGAGCGCAGCACAGCGATGACCTCCTCGATCACGACCTTGCGGCCGGCACCGAGCCGCGAGGTGTCGAGGTGTTCGTCGAGGTGGACGCGGATTGTGGCCAGTGCCTCCTCGCCGCCATGGGCGACGAACTCCCCAAGGGCGCGGTTGAAGCCCGGGTCACTACGCTGCCCGACGAACTGCTTGTAGAGGTCGGTGCGGGCGGAGCGATTGGCGTTGAGTCGCGGCGAGTGGTGCAGCTCGCGCTTCAGCGCTCGCAGTAGGTTGCGAACCGGGTCACGGCGCCACGCCCAGCGCCCCGCCTTAACGGCGCCGGTCGCCGCGCCACCGGCTGCGGCGGTCGGCTCAACCACTGGCAGGCACTGGCTCGGGGCTGGATCTCATCCAGCGACGATAGCCACCTTCCACCGTCCCCCAATCGAGCGATCCGGCGCACCATGTAGCTGCTAGCCTCGTCCGTATGACGCTACATCCACAGGAGAACGAGGTTGGGGTCCGGGAGCTCCACGACCGACTCAGCGAGTACTTGGAGCGAGTGGAGAAGGGCGGCGAGATCGTGGTCACCCGCCGGGGGAAGCGCATCGCTCGCCTCAGTGCGGTCGAAGCCGACGGTCCCCTCGCGGACCTGGTTCGCCGTGGCTTGGTTCGTTTGCCGGAGACGCCGAGATCTTCCCGGAAGGCTCGGGTGAAGGGCACCGGCTCGGTGTCCGATCTCGTGTCCGAGCAACGACGCTGACTCTCTACTTCGACACCTCGGCGCTCGTCAAGCTCGTCATCGACGAGGACGGCTCCGGGTTGGCGGCGAAGCTCTGGAACAGCGCCTACCCCGCGGTGTCCAGCATCCTCTCCTACTCCGAGGGGCGGGCCGCTCTGGCGGCAGCCCTTCGAGGAAGGCGCCTGACGCCCAAGGGGCACGCCCGTGCCCTCGCTGAGTTCGAGGAGGTCCAGCGTAGTCTGGTCCTGGTTGGAGTCGATGGGGGCCTGGCGCGTCAGGCGGGCGAGCTTGCCGAAGAGTTCGGGCTACGTGGCTACGACGCGGTTCACCTCACCACGGCGCTCGATCTGGGTGAGCAGGATGTCGTCCTCATCACCTGGGACGGCGATCTGAGTCACGCGGCCGAGAAGAACGGTTTAGGCGTCGCCGGTACTCAGCCCTGGTGAGGCTCTGAGCCCCGTTCATCCCCCGTGCGCGCCTAGCCCGCCGGCTCGACCGCCCAGATCGCCAATGGGGGAGGGAGCAGCAGCAGGGCCAGGCTGACGATCTCGGCGATCGCGTCGGCGGTGTCGAAGCCCTCGAGGTGGCCGGCGTGGAAGACGAGGTGGATCGTCGCGGTCAGCAGCCAGGCGACGCAGACGGCGCGGACCAGGGTGCGCTCGAGCGTCCAGGCGGCCCAGGCGAAGAGGACCGCGAAGCCGAGGTAGAGGCCGCCGACGTCGGTGACCAGGTGCTCGTTGTAGGGCGGCAGCAGCTCGACCCAGTGGGCGACGAAGGGGAAGTCGTCGTAGAAGGTCCGCGGCAGCGCCGCCGCGGTCAAGCCGATGACCAGGGCGGAGACCAGCAGGAAGCCGAGCGCGACCCGCGCCGCCGTGGTCGATCTCATCGCCGCAGGATAGTTAGCAACGGGTTTGGAGAAAACTCCCGCAAGCCGTCGCTCAGGCGCGACGATTGCGGAATGAGAAAAGCCACGCAGCGCCTGATCCTGTTCCTCGGCGCGGCAGCCGTGATGGCCAGCGCCGCCGGTGCCACCGCCGCCGAAGTCACCCGCGAGGACTACGCCGCCAAGGTCGACCCGATCTGCAAGGCGAACACCGAGCTCAACGAAAAGATCCTCAAAGGGGTGCAGGGCAAGGTGAAGAGCGGCCAGCTCGACGCCGCGGCAAAGCAGTTCGAAGCGGCGGCGAAGGCGCTGAAGCAGACCTATGCCCAGCTGAAAGCGGTCCCTGAGCCCAGCGCCGACGCGGCCAAGCTCGCCAAGTGGCTCGGCTACGTCAAGACCGAGGCCGATCTCTTCCAGGCCACCGCCAACAAGCTGGCGGCGGACCAGAAGACCGCCGCCCAGGCGATGGTCGTCCGCCTCACCCACAACGCCAACCTGGCCAACAACCAGGTGCTCGGCTTCGAATTCCAGTACTGCCGCTTCGAGCCCTCGAAGTTCACCTAGGCGGCGCCGGCGAGGCGCAGGCAGGCCGCCGGCTACTGCGCCGAGACGGCGAGCTCCGCGCTCGCCGCTTCGTGGCCCGCGTAAGGGAGGACCAGGAAATACATCATCGAGGGCAGGAGAGAGTCGAGGTCGTCCACCTCGCCCTTGTTGAGGCGGGAGTAGAGCAGCGCTTCGACCCCGCCGACGATCCCCGCCGCGGTGATCGGCGAGTGCGAGGGGGCGTTGGGCAGCAGCTCGCGCACCTGCGCGTCGATGCAGCTGGCGAAGTGGTCGAGCAGGTCGTCGCGCCGCATCACCGCTTCGACGCTGGCGGCCCGCGCCTCGACGATCAGGGTGCGGGCGGCGTCCGGCTCGGTGGCGGTGAAGTTCAGCAGCGTTTCCAGCCCGAAGCGCAGCCGGTCGCGCCAGTCGTCGCCACCTTTGGCGGCGGCGCTGGCGACGCGCTCGCGCAGGCGGGCGGCGGTGACGTCGAAGGCGGCGAGGAAGCAGTCTTCTTTGTTCGAGAAGTGCTCGTAGAAGGTGGGGCGGGAGACGCCGGCCCGTTCGATCACGTCCTGCACGTTGGCTTCGCGGTAGCCGAGTTCGGCGGCGGCGCGGAGCATCGCCGCCAGCAGCCGCTCGCGCTGCACGGCGCTGACCAGGTCGGAGGGGAGCTTGCGCACGCCGGAGGGGAATTTCCCGTCGGCGCTGCTCAGCAGTTCGACCGCGGCGTCAACCTGAGCGGGCGGCCATTGACCGCCGATCGCGGCGACCAGCTTCTCCTCGCTCAGTTGGATTCGATCGAATGGCACCGGGAAACCACTTCGTTTCCAATAAGTACGTTGGAAGTTTTCTCAAGGTACCAGAAGAGTTGCTGGCGTGCCCCCGTTTTTGGAGACCGCGGTTATCCTTGGGGCCATGCCCCCAACGCCACCAGGGGGAGCATCGGTGAAGTCGACTCGGCCCGAGCTTCCGCGAGAGTTCATTGCTGTGCGTAAGCGCCGCCGCATTATGAGTGCGATGGCGGAGCTGACCGCCGAACAGGGTTACGAGGCGACCAAGATCGCCGACATCGTCCGCCGCGCCGGTGTCGCCCGTAAAACCTTGTATGACAACTTCGACGGCAAGGAAGAGGTTTTCCTCGCCGCCTTCGACATGACCGTCACCGAGGTGAGCGCCCAGATCGACGAGGCCTGCCGGGCGGCGGAGGCCGAGTGGATCGACCGCATCGCCGCCGGGCTCCGTGCCTTCCTCGCCTACGTCGCGGAGAATCCGGCGCCGGCGCGGATGTGCATGGTCGAGGCGATGTCGGCGACTCCAGCCGCCTCGGCCCGTTACGACGCGGCGCTGCAGCGGTTCGTCGAGCTGCTGCGGGAGAACGCTCCCGCCGGAACCAGCCTGCCGCCGACCATCGAGGAGACCCTGGCGGGAGGAGTCGCCTGGATCCTGCACCAGCAGATCCGTCGCGGCGAGGCCGAGCAGGCGCTGGACTTGATGCCGGAACTGCTGGATTTCGTGCTCTCGCCGTATCAGGGCGCGGCCACACTCGGACAGGAGCCTGGAGACGAAAGTGACAGTACGGTGGCAGACTCCAATGGTTAATGGAGCGTTTACCCCGAGGTCGCCACGGTCTTTCTCCTGAGTTCGTCGCTAGAAATCAGCGCGAAAGGCTGATCAACGGGCTGACCGAAGTCCTCTACGAGGTTGGCTACCAGAAGACCACTGTGTCACTGATCGGCCAACGCGCCTCGGTTTCCAAGAGTGACTTCTACAAGCACTTCGAAAGTAAGGATGACTGTTTCTTCGCTGCCTACGAAGCGGCGATAGAACGGATCCGCGCGCAGCTGGTCGAGGCCTGCAAGGCACATGAGAAGGACGAGTGGGGGCTGCGGGTGCGGGCCGCGATCGGCTCGCTGCTGACACTCCTCGCCGGCGACCCGGCACTCGCCAGCATCTCCCTGGTCGAGGGCCTGCGCGCCGGCCGCGGCATCTACGACCGCTACCAGGCGGCCGTCGAGAGCTTCGTCCCCTACCTGCGCAACGGCGCCCCCTCGGCGCCGGACGGCGAACCGGTGCCGGCGGCGATGGACGAAGCGGTGGTCGGCGGCATCGCCTCGCTGCTCGGCCGCCGGGTCCTCGCCGGCGAGGCGGAGCAGATCGACAAGCTGCTGCCCGACGTGCTCGAGTTCGCCTTGACGCCATACCTCGGCGCCGCCGAGGCGAGGCGAATAATCTCCCCTGGATGAGCGAGGCCCAAAGCGCAGGCGGGGCGGCCCTGGGGTCGCCCGAGACCGGCGCCGACGCGGGCGTCTTCCCCTCGCAGGCCCTGAACCGGGCGATCGAGCGCGAGTGGGTCAGCTCCGGCGACTACCGGATCCGCCCCGAGGCGATCCAGCCGGCCAGCATCGACCTCCGCCTCGGCGACTTCGCCTGGGCCCTGCGCTGCTCCTTCCTGCCCGACGTCGACTCGACCGTCGAGGAGAAGGTCGAGGGGCTCGCCTTCCAGAAGGTCGATCTCCGCGACGGCGCCGTGCTCGAGCGCGATCGTCCCTACCTGGTGCCGCTGATCGAGGAGCTGGCGCTGCCCGACGACGTGCGGGCCAAGGCCAACCCGAAGAGCTCGACCGGCCGCCTCGACGTCTTCACCCGGGTCATCACCGACCGCCACCACCGCTTCGACGACGTCCGCCCGGGCTACCGCGGCAGGCTCTACCTCGAGGTCGTCCCGCGCTCCTTCGCGATCCAGGTCAAGACCGGGCTCTCGCTCAACCAGCTGCGCCTGGCCCGCGGCGAGGTCCGGCTCGGCGACGCGCGGATCCGCGAGCTGCAGGGGGAGGAGCCGCTGCTCTACCTCGACTCCGAGCCGGTGCCGCAGGCCGACCTGGCGATCGCCGACGGCCTCTTCCTCAGCCTCGACCTCTCCGGCCCCGCCGACCGCACCGTCGGCTACCGGGCGAAGAAGAACAGCCTCCCGGTCGACCTCTCACGCGTCCGCGCCTACCGCTGGAGCGACTACTGGGACCCGGTCTATCCCGAGGCGGGGGGGAGGGTGGTGCTGGAGCCGGAGATCTTCTACCTGCTGCTCTCGGCCGAGGGGGTCAGCATCCCGCCTCAGATCGCCGCCGAGATGATGGCCTACGACCCGACCGCGGGCGAGCTGCGCACCCACTACGCCGGCTTCTTCGACCCCGGCTTCGGCTACGACCCGGCGGGGGGCAGGCCCGGCAGCCGCGCCGCCCTGGAGGTGCGGGCCCGCGACGTCTCCTTCATGGTCGAGCACCGCCAGCCGGTCTGCAAGTTGGGCCTGGAGTGGATGGAGGAGCCGGCCGAGCGTCTCTACGGTGCCGACCTGGGGTCCAACTACCAGGGCCAGGTGACCATGTTGAGCAAGCACTTCGAGGAGCAGACGGCCGGCGCCTAGTTCGCCAGCAGCTCGGTCAGCCGCTCGCCGTCAGCCTTACCCCCTGTATAGCGGGGGCTGGAGCAGACGCGTCTAAGATCGACCTCATGGCCGAGCGCACCTGGAGCGTCTACCTCGCCGGCGAGATCCACTCCGACTGGCGCGAGCAGATCGAAGCGGGGACCAGCGCCGAGGCGCTGCCGGTCTCCTTCGCCGCGCCGGTCACCGACCACGGCGCCTCCGACGACGCCGGCAGCGGCACCCTCGGCGCGGAGAGCGACTCCTTCTGGCGCGACCACAAGGGCGCCGGCGTCAACGCGATCCGCACGCAGACGCTGATCCGCGACGCCGACCTCGTCGTCGTCCGCTTCGGCGACAGGTACCGGCAGTGGAACGCGGCCTTCGACGCCGGCTTCGCCGCCGCCCTCGGCAAGCCGGTCGTCACCCTCCACGACCCGGAGCTGGACCACGCGCTGAAGGAGGTCGACCGCGCCGCCCAGGCGACCGCGCGCACCGCCCAGCAGGTGGTCGACGTGCTCCGCTACGTGATCCGCGGCGAGCTGCCGCACAGCTGAGCCGGCGCCGGGATTAGGCGCCCGGCCGCCGAGGGCATAGGCTGACCCCGTGGCTGCCGCCGAGGTGAACAAGGAGACGATCGAGCGCCTCTACAGGGCCTTCGGCCAGTGCAACGGCGCCGCGATGACCGCCTGCTACGCCCCCGGCGCCCACTTCCGCGACCCCGCCTTCGGCGATCTCGAGGGCGAGGAGATCGGCGCGATGTGGCGGATGCTGACCGGCCGCGCCACCGATCTCGAGATCGAGCTGCGCGAGCACGAAGCCGGCGAGGAGAGCGGCAGCGCCCACTGGATCGCCCGCTACACCTTCTCCACCGGCCGCCCCGTCGTCAACGACGTCCAGGCCAGCTTCCGCTTCGCCCCCGACGGCAGGATCGCCGACCACGTCGACGAGTTCGACTTCCACAACTGGGCCAAGCAGGCCCTCGGCCCCAGCGGTCACCTGGTGGCCCTGCTGCCGCCGCTGCGCAAGAAGGCCCGGGCCAAAGCGCTCGACCAGCTCGCCGCCTTCCGCCGCGACGAGACCGGCTCCAGCCTCTAGCGCCCGCCGCCGCCGCGGCAGCCGCTCCCGCGTCCCCCGCCTTCTTTCTGCGCCGAGTCGTATGCGAACATACGTTCGTATGAGGTGGGATGAACAGCGCGTCGAGAACGATCTGCGCTTGCCGGGAGTGGGGGACGGGACGGTCACCCGCACCTTCGACGCGCCGGAGGCGATGGGGATCAACTTCCACGAGGTCCGCGCCCGCTCCGCCCTCAATCACGTGCAGGGCGGGCGCTTCGGCTTCGACTGGACGATCAATCCCTATCGCGGCTGCAGCCATGCCTGCGTCTACTGCCTGGGAGGGGAGACGCCGATCCTCATGGCGGACGGCTCGACCCGTCCACTCGAGGACATCCGGGTCGGAGACGCCGTCTACGGCACGGTGCGTCGCGGCCAATATCGGCGCTACGAGAAGACCGAGGTCCTTGCTCACTGGATGACCAGGAAAGCGGCATATCGGGTGCTGCTCGAGGACGGCACCGAGCTGATTGCGAGCGGCGATCATCGCTTCCTCACGCGCCGGGGATGGAAGTACGTCGTCGGGGCGGAGCAAGGGCCGTTGCAGCGGCCCCACCTCACGCTGAACAGCAAGCTGATGGGAATGGGCTCCCTCGGCCCCCGTATCGAGGAGTCGGACGAGTATCGGCGCGGCTATCTCTGCGGGATGATCCGCGG
This sequence comes from uncultured Solirubrobacterales bacterium, assembly GCA_963719435.1. Taxonomy (GTDB): domain Bacteria; phylum Actinomycetota; class Thermoleophilia; order Solirubrobacterales; family 70-9; genus VAYN01. The sequence goes on from OY970384.1 coordinate 761,724, forward strand.
CGACGGGCACCTCGGCTCTTATTCCTATCCACGGCCGGGCAGGTCGGTGTTCGACGTCCACCGCTTTCGGCTGGCCCTGACCGATTCCGAGGCGCTACACAGGTCGCGGGACTATCTGGCCGGAGTCGGCATCCGTACCAGCGAATTCCAGTTCCTCGAGGGCAATGCGCGGCATCGGCCGATGAAGGCGATACGCACGTCGTCCCGCGACAACGTCGATCGCATCCGCGAGTTGATCCGCTGGCCGGGCTCGGCGAGCGACGAGTGGACGCGTGGATTCCTCGCAGGGATCTTCGATGCCGAGGGGAGCCGGAGCGAGGCCTTGCGGATCTGCAACAAGGACGACGAGATCATCGCCAGGACGGCGGAGGGGCTCAGGCGCTTCGGCCACTCGTTCACGATCGAGAAGCCAACGGCTGTCGGAGCCCGCAACGTGCGGCTGCTGGGCGGCCTCCGCGAGCAGATGCGCCTGTTCCAGCGCATCGATCCGGCGATCAGCAGAAAGCGCTCGATCGACGGAATCGCGATCAAGTCGGAGGCGAAGCTCGGGGTCGTTGCGATCGAACCGCTGGGGAGGCAGATTCGCATGTACGACATCACCACCGGCACCGGCGACTTCATTGCCAATGGCGTGGTCAGCCACAACTGCTTCGCCCGCCGCACCCACACCTACCTCGACCTCGACGCCGGCCGCGACTTCGAGCGCGAGATCGTGGTCAAGGTCAACGTGCCGGAGCTGCTGCGGGCGGAGCTGGCGCGGCCGGGCTGGAAGCGGGAGCTGGTGGCGCTGGGGACGAACACCGATCCCTACCAGTGGGTCGAGAGCCGCTACCGGATGATGCCGGCGATCCTCGAGGCGCTGGAGCGGGCGCAGACGCCGGTCTCGGTCCTGACCAAGTCGCCGCTGGTGATGCGCGACGTGAAGATCTTCGAGCGGATGGCGAAGAAGGGGCTGCCGGTCTCGGTCAACCTCTCGGTCCCGACCCTCGACGAGGACGCCTGGCGGGCAACCGAGCCGCACACGCCCAGCCCCGCCGCCCGGCTCGACGCGGTCGCCGAGCTGCGCCGCCGCGGGATCGACTCCGGCGTCCTGATCGCGCCGCTGATGCCCGGCATCAACGACGACCCCGACCAGGTGCGGCCGATCATCGAGCGCGCCCGCAAGGCCAAAGCGACCTTCCTCGGCGGCGTCGCCCTGCACCTGCGCGACGAGGTCAAGGACGTCTTCTTCGCCTGGCTCGAGGCCAAACGCCCCGACCTGCTCCCCCGCTACGAGGCCCTCTACCGCGACCGTGCCTACATGAAGCCCGAGCAGCGCCAGCGCACCACCCGCGCCGTCCGCGGCTGGGGCCGCAACAAACTCCGCACCTCCCTAGCCGACCGCTCCGACGCGGGTCCGAACCCAGCGCGCCAGAGCGCTCCTTCGGCAGCGGCGACATCCGAGCCCTCGGCCCCACCCCAGCGCGCGCTCTTCTGAGCAGTTAGCCGGCCAGGCAGCCCTGGCTAGGCGAGGCTTTCCTCCGAGTGGGTGACTCGGGGGGAGGTGTCGAGAACGAACACCTCGCCCGCAGGCGCCTCCCCCCGAGGCAGGCCCCGCCCGGCCGAAAACCTCAGTCCCTAGCCCCCTTCGTCCAACTGCTCGAACCTGCAATCCGCTGCCGCTTTGTCGTCCCGAAACCGATGAAACCGCGCCCCGTGCCTGATCCGCCCCGAGGCCGCATGGTCGTACCCCACCTCGATCACCAGCTCCGGCCGCAGCGCCACCCACTCGAGGTCGCGGCCGCCGGTCCAGCGGCTGGGCTCGGCGCTGCCGCTCTCGCCCGTCTCCAGCGGCGCCAGCATCGCCCGCATGCTCCGTTTCGCCGCTGCCGAGAAGCCGGAGATGTGGCCGACCGAGCGCAGCTCGCCGTCGTCGTAGAGGCCGAGGATCAGCGAGCCGACCGTGCCCTCCTCTTTGCCCGGCCGCCAGCCCATCACCACGCAGTCGATCGTGCGCTCGCGCTTGACCTTGGCGAATCCCTTGCGCTTGCCCGGCTGGTAGGGGGCGTCGAGCTGCTTCGCCATCACCCCCTCGATGCTGCCCAGCCATTTCTCCGCCTGCGCGGTCTCGGGGGTCAGCGGCGTCAGCTCCAGGCCGGCCCGCTCGGCGATCGCCTCCAGCCGCGCCCGCCGCTCCGCCAGCGGCGCCTCCAGCAGCGACTCGTCGCCCTCGGCCAGCAGGTCGAAGACGATGTAGCCGGCCGGGATCTCCTTCGAGAGCAGGTCTATGCGGGACTGGGCCGGGTGGATCCGTTCCTGCAGGGCGTCGAATTCGAGGTTGCCGTCGGCGTCGCGGATCACCAGCTCGCCGTCGAGCACCCAGCGCCCCGGCGCGAAGCTCAGCTCCGGGAAGTAGCGCCGCAGCTCCTTGCCACCGCGGGACTGGACGTAGAAGTCATCGCCGTCGACGAAGACGATCGCGCGGAAGCCGTCCAGCTTCGGCTCATACGCCCACTCCTCGCCGACCGGCAGCGCTTTGCGGGTCAGCGCCAGCTGCGGCTTGATCGGAGGGGAGAGGGGGAGGCTCACGCCACGCGCCGCCGGGCCCGGCTCTCGCGCGGGTCGGGGATCGGCACCGCCGCCAGCAGTTCCTTCGTGTACGGGTCGCGGGGGCGCTCGCAGACCTGGTCGGCCTCGCCTTCCTCGACGATCCTGCCGTTGTGCATGACCGCGATCCGGTCGGAGATGTGGCGGACGACGCCGATGTCGTGGGCGACGAAGACGTAGGTGAGGCCGAGCTCGTCCTGGAGGTCGTCGAGCAGGTTGATGATCTGCGCCTGGATCGAGACGTCGAGGGCCGAGACCGGCTCGTCGGCGACGACCAGCTTCGGCTTCAGCGCGATCGCCCGCGCGATCCCGATCCGCTGCCGCTGCCCCCCTGAGAACTCGTGCGGGTAGCGGTCGTAGTGCTCGGCCGCGAGCCCGACCCGCTCGAGCAGCTCCTGCACCTGGCGCCGCAGCTCGCCGCCGGAGGCGAGCTTCTGCAGCTTCAGCGGCGCGCCGACGATCTGGCCGACCCGCTGGCGCGGGTTCAGCGACGCATACGGGTCCTGGAAGATCATCTGCATCTGCCGCCGCAGCGGCCGCAGCTCGCGCCGCGATAGCCCGGCGATCTCCCGCCCCTCGAAGCGCACCGAGCCCGAGGTCGGCTTCAGCAGCTGCAGCATCGCCCGGCAGGCGGTCGACTTGCCGCTGCCGGACTCGCCGACCAGCCCCAGGGTCTGGCCGCGGGCGACGCTGAAGCTGATCCCGTCGACCGCCTTCACCTGATCGACCTCGCGGTCGATCAGCAGCCCTTCCTTGACCGGGAAGTGCTTGACCAGGTCGGTGACCTCGACCAGCGGCTCGCCGTTGGCGCTCATGCCGGCGCCTCCAGCCCGATCTGGCCGGCGACCTGGCGCTTCTCCCGCTTCTGCTCGGGGCTGAGCCAGCAGCGGTCGCAGTGCGAGGGGGCCTCGGGCAGGCGTGCCTCCAGCGGCGGCTTCTCGCTGCACTTGGGGAACTCGTGCGGGCAGCGCGGCCGGAAGGCGCAGCCGCTCGGGGGCGAGAGCAGCGAGGGCGGGGCACCGCTGATCTGCGGCAGCCGCTTCGGCCGCGGCCGGTCGAGCCGGCTCAGCGAGCCCAGCAGGCCCCAGGTGTAGGGGTGCTGGGGGTCGTAGAAGATCTCGTCCAGCGACCCTTCCTCGATCACCCGCCCGGCGTACATCACCATCACCCGGTCGGCGACCTCGGCGACGACGCCGAGGTCGTGGGTGATCAGGATCGTCGCCAGGTTGCGGGAGCGGTTGAGGCCCTCCAGCAGGCGCAGGATCTGGGCCTGGATCGTCACGTCGAGCGCCGTCGTCGGCTCGTCCGCGATCAGCACCTCGGGCTCCAGCGCCAGCCCCATGGCGATCATCGCCCGCTGCCGCATGCCGCCGGAGAATTCGTGCGGGTAGTCGTCGACCCGCCGCTCCGCGTCGGGGATGCCGACCGAGTCGAGCAGCTCGATCGCCCGCTGCCGGCCCGCCCCCTTGTCGACCCCGGAGTCGTGGGCGCGGATCGCCTCGACGATCTGGGCGCCGACCCGGTAGACCGGGTTGAGCGAGGTCATCGGGTCCTGGAAGATCATCCCGATGCGCTCGCCGCGGACCTTGCGCAGCTGCGCTTCGCCGGCCTCCAGCAGCTCCTCCTGGCCGAGCCGGACCGAGCCCTCGATCGTCGTGTTGGCGGAGCGGGTCAGCCCGAGGATCGTCTGCGCGGTGACGCTCTTGCCGGAGCCGGACTCGCCGACGATCGCCAGCACTTCCCCCGGCGCCAGGTCGAAGCTGACCCCGTCGACCGCCTGCAGGCGCCCGGCTTCGGTGGTGAAGCCGACCCGCAGGTCGCTGACGGAGAGGATCGGCGCCGCGCTCATCGGGCCGAGCTCCCGAGTCGGATCCGCGGGTCGAGGTAGGCGTAGACGATGTCGGTCAGGGCGTTGAAGAGGACGACGAAGAAGGCGCCGAACATGGTGATCGCCATCAGCGGCGGCAGGTCGAGGTTGGTGATCGATTCGGCCGCGTACTGGCCGATGCCGCCGAGGCTGAAGATCACCTCGGTGATGATCGCGCCGCCGAACAGGGTGGCGCCGAAGTCGAGCCCGAACAGGGTGACGATCGGGATCAGCGAGTTGCGCAGCACGTGGCGCACCATCACCCGCCCCTCGGCGAGCCCCTTGGCGCGGGCGGTGCGGACGTAGTCCTCGCGCATCACGTCGAGCATGTTCGAGCGCAGCACGCGGCTGTAGAAGCCGACGTTGAGGATCGCCAGCGTGAACCAGGGCAGGATCAGGTGGTAGGCCCACTGGATCGGGTCGTCGAGCAGCGGTTCGTAGCCGCTGGCCGGGAACAGTTCGATCTTGTAGGTGAGGAAGTAGAGGAAGAGGGCGGCGATCAGGAAGACCGGGATCGAGATCCCCGCGACCGAGCCGACGGTCAGCGCCCGGTCGAGCCAGCCCCCGGCCCGGGTCGCCGAGAGGTAGCCGAAGAGGATGCCGAAGAACATCCAGATAACGGCGGCGCCGATGCAGAGCGAGAAGCTCACCGGCAGCCCTTCGAGGATGCGTTCGTCGACGTTGAGCTCGTCGCCGTAGGAGATCAGTTCGGCGGTGAAGATCTTCTTCATCGTCTCCGCGTACTGGACCGGCAGCGGTTCGTCGAACCCCCAGTCTTCTTCGATGCTCTTGACCAGGGTCGGGGTCGCGTTCTTGCCGGCCAGCCGCTGGGCCGGGTCGGAGTTGGGGATCAGGTTGAAGATGGCGAAGACCAGCACCGAGACGGCGAACAGCACGAAGATCATCCCGACCAGCCGCCTGGCGACGAAGCGGGCCATCAGATCGCGCCTCCGGCCGCGGCCTCGGCCGCCTCGGCCCGGGTCAGGCGCACTTTCGAGCGCGGGTCGAGGGCGTCGCGCAGGCCGTCGCCGAAGATGTTGAGCGAGAGCACGGTGAGCAGGATCAGCACCCCGGGCGCGAAGGCGAGCAGGGGTGAGGTGTAGATCGATTCGACCCCGCTGGAGACCATCTTCCCCCAGGAGGAGTTGGGCGGCTGCACGCCGGCGCCGAGGAAGGAGAGCGAGGCCTCGAGCAGCATGTTGTTGGCGATGTTGAGGGTGAAGAAGACGATCACCGTCGACCACAGGTTGGGCAGCAGCTCGCCGAACATGATCCGCAGCGAGCCCGCCCCCTGGGCGACCGCCGCCTCGACGAACTCTTTCTCGCGCATCGCCAGCACCTCGCCGCGGATCGGCCGCGCCATGTAGGGCGTGTAGACGATGGCGATGATCAGGATCGGGATCCAGATCGAGTTGCCGGCGAGTTCGAGCGGGCCGATCTTGAGGCCGCCGACCGCGAGCGCGGTGCCGAGCGCGATCCCCAGGAGGACGACCGGGAAGGACCAGATCACGTCGAAGACGCGGGTGATCACGCCGTCGGTCCAGCCCCGGTAGTAGCCGGCCAGCAACCCGAGGATCGTCGCCAGGATCGTCGTGATGATCGCCGAGGTGAGGCCGATCAGAAGCGAGGTGCGGCCGCCGTACATCAGCCGCACCATCTCGTCGCGGCCGAGGCCGCCGTCGGCGCCGAGGAAGAACTTGCCGCCGGCCCCGAACCACTGCGGGCCGATCGGCTTGCCTTCGATGTCGACGACTTCCCGCTTTTCGCCGTCGACCTCGATTTTTTCCGTCGTGTGGGTCGTGTTCGGCCCGGTGTCGGCGACGTGGTTCGCCCACAGCGGCGCCGCCAGCACGAAGACGACGACCAGGAAGAAGAGGGCCAGCGCGGCGAGCGCGACGCGGTTGCGCCGCAGTCGCCTATAGGCCAGGTACCAGGGGCTGTGGCCGTGAGGCTCGGGCGCCACGCTCCTATTGTGCCCTGCGCGCCGGGCGGCCTACTTGAACTGGAAGCTGGTCAGATCCTGGCCGAAGGTGAGGTTGAAGATCACCTTGTCGAGGTCGATCGCATCGGAGACGAAGGTCGAGACCGCGCGGTTGCCGTAGGGCGCCCACGGGGCTTCTTCCATGTATTTCTTGTCGAGGGCGGCGTATTCCGCTTCCACCTCGGGGCTGAGCGGGACTTCGCCGAGCCTGGCGATCTTGTCGTTGAACTCGGGCACGTCGATTTCGGCGAAGTTGCCGTTGTTGGTCGGCAGGATGCTTTCGCCCGAGAGCATCGGCTGGAAGAAGTCGTTCGGGTGCGGGTAGTCCTGGAACCAGTCCGACCAGCCGGTGTCGAGTTCCGGCGTCGTCTGGTTGCCGATCACCGTGAAGTAGTTGTCGGCGTTGAGGATTTTCAGCGTCGTCTTGAAGCCGATCTGCTGCAGGACGTCGTTGTAATAGGTGACGGCCGCTTCGTTTTCGGCTTCGTTGTCACCCCAGACGGTGACGTCCATGTCGGAGGGGTTCGCTTCCTTGATCATCTGCTTCGCTTTGGCGAGGTCGTGCGGGTAGAGCTCGATTTTCTCGTAGCCGGGCATGCCGGGCGGGAGGACCTGCTGGGTGCCGACCAGCGAGCCGACGTAGATCCGTTCCAGCGCCTCCGGGTCGACCGCGTAGTTGACCGCCTGGCGGACCTTGGGGTCGTCGAACGGCGGCCGGTTGTTGTTCATCCAGAAGTAGTAGGTGCTGATCGTTTTCTCGACCCGGAACTGCGTGCCCTCGAATTTGCTTTTCACCTCGGGGTAGCGATCGGGCGGGGGCTGGGTCTGCATCCAGTCGAACTTGCCCTGCTCGATGTCGTTGACCTGGGTCGAGGGGTTGCGGATCAGGGTGATGTTGATCTTGTCCATGTGGCCGCTGGGGATGTCGGGCATCGCCTTGCCGTTGACTTTCTCCCAATACGGGTTGCGCTCGTAGCTCCAGCCTTTGCTCGGGTCCGATTTGGTGATCATGTACGGACCGGTGCCGGGGGGCGGGTTGGTCGACTGGTTCGTGTTCGGGGTGTCCGGGGGCACCGGCGCGACGAACATCAGGCCCAGCTCGTTGGTGAACGTGCCGCGCGGTTTGGTCAGGTGGATGACGATCTTGCCGGTCTTGTCGTCGGTTTCGATGCCGGGGATGCCGCCAGTTTTCGTTTCCGCGAACTTTTCGGCGCCGACGATGGCGGTGTAGAAGGGAGAGCCGCCCGAGTTGACCTTGAAGAGGCGTTCGACCGCGTAGGTGAAGTCCGAGGCCTTGACCGGGGTGCCGTCGGAGTATTTGAGCCCGGGCCGGAGGAACAGCGTGTAGGTCTTTTCGTCGGCGCTGATCTTCGGCATTTCCTTGGCCAGGCCGGGAATCACTTCGCTTCCCTCCTCGCCGCTGGCGTGCTTGTAGGTGAGCAGCGGGATGTAGGTCGTGTACATCGCCGTCCAGCCTTCGGCCGTGTAGGAGAGGGCCGGGTCGAGGTAATCCGGGAAGGAGGCATAGGTCCCGTTGAGCGTGCCGCCCTCTTTGCCGCCGGAATCGTCACCGCCGCCACCGCAGGAAACCAGTCCAACCGACGTGACCGCTGCAAGTGCGAAAACCGCGACAAGCACGCAAAGTTTCTTCAACGTATTACCTCCGGATCGGAGTGGATGGACCTGCTCCCTGGAATCAACTCCAGCACAACGTCGTCTCCGGCGTCAAGCCGATTTGAATTGGAGGTTGCAATGCGTTCAGGCCATTTACCCCCAAGAACGGGTGAAACGACGGCGACGATGAGGAAGACCCCGGCCCCCGCGATGAGGAAAGCGGTGCGCGGACTGGCGACGGTGGCGACCACGCCGCCGATCAGGAAGCCGACCCCCGGCATCGCCGCCCCGATCGACTCCAGCACGCTCATCACCCGCGCCTGCATGCCCTGCACAGTCATCTCCTGCACGGCGCTGATCGTCGAGACCCACTGCACGCCGTTGCCGGCCCCGCCGAGCACCGAGGCGGCGCAGGCGAGAGCCAGGGTCGGGGCCACGGCGAGGCCGAGGTAGCCGGCGCCGACGGCGAGCGTGCTGAAGAAGAGCAGCAGCGCCAGCGAGGCCCGCCGCACGGCGGCGAAGACGACGCTGCCGAGGACCATCCCGGCGCCCCAGCTGGCCAGCATCAGACCGTAGCCGGAGTCGCCGGCGTCGAGCGTTTCCTTGGCGTAGACGACCTCGACCGGGATCACCGCGGCGAAGAAGACGAAGGCGGCCCCCTGGGCAATCAGCAGCCGCCGCAGCACGACCTTCTCGCGGATGTAGGCGAGGCCGGCGCGGACGCGGTCGCGCATCCGCCCCTCTTCCGGCTCGGCATGGGGCATCGGGCCCGCGGTCAGCAGGATCCAGGCGATCGCGTAGAAGGAGACGGCGTCGAGCAGCAGCGCCGTCTGCACGCCGAAGCCGGCGACGACGAGGCCGGCGAGGGCGGGGCCGATCGCGGCGCCGCCGGTGAAGGCGACGTTGAGCAGGGCGTTGCCGGCGCGCAGCTCGCCGGTCGGCTCGAGCTGGACGGCGACCACGGCCCGGGTCAGCGAGCGGCCGGCGAGGGCGAGGGCGCCGTCGACGGTGGCGAGGACGATCACCCAGGGCAGCGAGAAGTTGCCGGCCAGCAGCGCCAGGCCGCCGAAGGCCGCCGCCTCGCCGCAGTAGATGACCGGCAGGGCGAAGCGGGGCGGGGGCTTCTCCGCCCGGGCGACCAGGATCGGCGCCAGCAGGGCGGGAAGGAAGCGGGTCCCGAGGAACAAGGCCGCCGTCGCCAGGGCGCTGTCGGTGCGGTCGAAGACCAGCACCGAGAGGGCGATTATCCCCATCCAGTCGCCCAGCTCGTTGACCGCGTAGGTCGTCGCGAGCCGGCGGAAGAGGGGCCTCCGCAGGGGGTCGGTTAGGCGTCGTCTACGCATTGGTGGACCAGGGTCCTACTGCATTTATGCACAAGATTTCCTGCAGTTGCACAACTTTCGGCGAAGTTGTGCTACAAAGTTGCCAGGCAATTTGGAAGTTCCCGGAATGCAACGCACAACGTTGCGGGCTTCAACCACCACGGAAGGGGATGGATACATGGGCTACCGTCACTAGATCTTCTTAAGCGAGCGAATCATCTGCTCGCACCAGTCTTCTCGAGAGGCGCCCCGAAACGGGCGCCTCTCGTGCTTTTCGGGGCCGCTGCACGGGCACCTCTCGGTAGGCCCGCGGGCACCTCTCGCCCCGCCTGGGGAGGCTGTTTGCACGAGACCGGCCATCCGGCCAAGGCCGTTTGAACGTGGTTCGCCATGCGGTAGCTTCGAATGCCGCACGTAGCGTTCGATTCAAGGTCCCAGGATGGCGAAGGGAACGGGGGGCGGCCGCGGAATCTAGCCAGAGCTGCGGCCTCGGAAAACCCAGCCCCCGTGAAGATGAGCGGCAACCGCCCAACCAAAGCAGCGATAGGCGCCCAGGTCGTCGGCCTCGCCGTGGTCGCCGCCGTCGCCGTCTGGCGCGCGCCCGAAGCCAGCTGGAACCTGCCGCTGTTCGCGATCCTGCTCGGCTTCTCGGTCTTCAGCGACCTGACCGCGATCAGCACCACCTCGAAGGTCAAAATCTCCGGCAGCTTCCTCGCCCTGGTCCTGGCGATGGTCTTCCTCGGCGGAACCCCGGCGGCGGTGATCGGCGCGATCACGATCCTCGCCGGCTGGCTGCGCTGGCGCGACGAGTGGCACTTCCTGCTCAACAACCTGCTGACCTACGCGACCTTCCCGCTGGTCACCGGGATCGCCTTCCACACCGCGGTGACGGAGGCGATCGCCGACACCGAACCGGCCTTCTACGCGCTGATCTTCGCCGTCTTCCTGCTGGCGCTGGCGATCAACTTCACGATGATCGCCTCCTACTCCTGCTACCTGGACCGCAGCTCCTTCTTCCTCAAGGTGCGCACGGCGCTGATCCCGCTGCTGCCCTCCGAGCTGGCGGCGGCGCTGATGGCCTGCGGCATCGCCTACCTCTACGTCCAGGTCGGCCTCGCCGGCGTCGCCCTCTTCGGCGTCGTCCTCGTCACCTTCCAGTACCTGCTCGGCGCCCTCCTGGTCTCCCAGCAGCGAGCCGAGGAGCTGGAGCTGCGCAGCAAGCAGCTGGCCAGCTTCCAGGTCGGGATGTTGAGCGCGATGCTGCGCACCCTCGACCTGCGCGACCAGATGACCGCCCGCCACTCCGCCGCCGTCGCTCGCTACTCGCGGGCGATCGCCCAGCGCGCCGGCTTCTCGCGCCGCGAGGAGGAGCTGGTCCACATCGCCGCGCTGCTGCACGACATCGGCAAGTTCATCCTGCCCGACCGCATCCTCAAGGCCAACGTGCCGCTCACCGACGAGGACTGGATGCTGATCCGCCGCCATCCCCAGCAGGGCGCCCGCGTCGTCTCCTCGCTCGACGGCTACGGCCCGGTGGCGGAGATCATCCTCGCCCACCACGAGCGGATCGACGGCAAAGGCTATCCCCGCGGCCTGGCCGGGGACGACATCCCGGAACTGTCCCGGATCATCTCCGTCGCCGACACCTACGACGTGATGACCGCGCGCGACTCCTACCGCACGCCGATGTCGAGCTACGACGCGATCGTCGAGCTGCGGCGGGTCGCCGGCAAACAGCTCGACGCCCGCTTCGTCGAGGTCTTCATCGAGCTGCTCGAGGGCAAGGACGTCTCCTTCGCCCATGGCGAGGCGGCCGACTTCGAGAAGGAGCTGGCGCTGGAATCGCGGATCGCCGAGACGGCCAGTCCCGAGGGCGAGAGCAACCGGTTCCAGGTCGCCGGCGTCAGTGCGTAGCGTGGGCCGATCCCGGCAGGGTTCCGCTTAACTTTTTCGGGGTCGCCGCGGGCTGTCGCCCCGGAGCGAAGCCGCGAAAAAGTACAAGACGCTCCACCCTGCCGGGATCGGCCCTCACGATTGCCGTCGGCGATAGGTTGCGGGGGTGCGTGCTGTCACCTTTCAGGGGCCGGAGCTGGTTCGGATCGAGGAGAAGGACGATCCGGAGATCGTCGCTGGCGACGACGCGGTGGTGCGGGTCGAGGCCAGTGGGATCTGCGGGTCCGATTTGCACATCTACCACGGGCGGGTGCCGGTCGAGCCGGGGTTCACGATCGGGCACGAGTTCGTCGGCACCGTGCTGGCAGTCGGCGACGAGGTCGAGCGGGTCGCCGTCGGCGACCGCGTGCTCGGCACCTTCCACACCGCCTGCGCGACCTGCGGCTCCTGCCTGCGCGGCGACTACCACCGCTGCCGCAGCGGCCAGACCTTCGGCCACGGCTCCCACCTCGGCAACCTCCAGGGCGCCCAGGCCGAGCAGCTGCTGGTCCCGCGCGCCAACCTGACCCTGCGGCGGGTGCCGGAGGGGATGAGCGCCGACGTCGCCCTCTTCGCCGGCGACGTGATGGGCACCGGCTACCACGCCGTCGCCCACGCCGGGATGCGCTCCGGCGACAGCGTCGCGGTGCTGGGCCTGGGGCCGGTCGGCCTCTGCGCCGTGCAGGCGGCGCTGGCCGGCGGCGCCGTCGAGGTCTTCGCCATCGACTCGGTGGGGGAAAGGCTGGAGATGGCGGCGTCCTTCGGCGCCACCGCGCTGCACCTGACCGAGCAGGAGCCGAAGCGGGCGATCCGCGCCGCTACCGACGGCCTCGGCGTCGACGTCGTCGTCGACGCGGTCGGCGACCCCGGGCCGCTGGCGCTGGCGGTCAGCCTGGTCCGCGACGCCGGCACCGTCTCCGGGATCGGCGCCTACGCCGGCAAGGGCGAGGTGCCGCTGGGCCTGGCCTGGCTCAAGGGCCTCGACCTGCGGCTGGGGCTGGCCAACGTGATCGCCCACGTCGACCGGGTGCTGGCGCTGATGCAGGCCGGCAAGCTCGACCCGGCGCCGCTGGTCACCCACCACATGGCGCTCGACGAGGTGGCCGAGGCCTACGCGATCTACGACCGCCGCGAAGCGCTGAAGATCGTCCTCACGCCGTAGCGGTTTCCACTAGCCTGGGCCGGTGCGCGGGGGGCGCGTCGCAATCGCGGTGGTAGCTGCCGTGCTGCTCGGATCGATCCATGCCGGCAGCGCGCTTGCCTGCTCCTGCGCGCCGACCAGCCCAGCCGAGTCGCTGGCCGGGTCCGACGCCGCGATCGCCGCCCGCCTGCTCGCCGTCCATCCCCGGGGGGCGACCCGGGCCGAGTACCGCTACGAAGTCCTCCACGTCTACCGCGGCCGCGAGGCGATCCGGCCCGGCGCGCGGATCTCGGTGCTGAGCCCGCGCGGCTCGGCCGCCTGCGCGCTGCCGGACGGCATCGGCCGCCACTTCGGCCTCTTCCTGCTCGGCGACGGCGGTCGCTGGAGCTCCGGCCTCTGCGGGGTGATCTCGCCGCGCCGGCTCTGGCGGGCGACGCGTGGGCCGGGCGCCGGCGACGCCACCGGTGCTGACGCTAGCTGTGTCGGTTGACTAGGACAGTGAGGATTACTACTGTGTCGCCAGATGGCACAGCAGCAGATCACCCGCGGCGGTGAGCCGAACCCCTTCGAAATCGATCCCAGCGACGAGCTGCCGGTCGGGTTGCAGCTGGCCTGGCGCCTGCGGGCGCTGATCTCGACCGGGCAGCTGGCCAGCGGCGAGCGGCTGCCGAGCTTCCGCCGCCTGGCCGAGTGGGCGGGGGTCAACGTCAACACGGTGCGCTCGGTCTACGAGGGCCTCGAGGCCGACGGCCTGGTCGTCAGCCGCCAGGGCCAGGGCACCTTCGTCGCCGGCGGCGTCGAGGCGGCGCCGGAGCTGGAGGAGATCGCCGCCGAGGCGCTGCGGCGGGCCGAGGACGCCGGCCTCGACCCCCGCGCCTTTGCGATCGTCGCCATGGCCTGCGCGAGCATCCCCGGCACCGTTGGGGGGGAGGCCCCGGCACCGGCGCCCATGCCGGGCCTCCCCGATCCGGGCGAGGAGAGCGAGTCGATCGAGGTGCGGCAGGAGCTGCGGCGCCAGATCGGCCGCCTCGAGGCGGAGCTGGCGAGCTACACCCGCCACCTCAGCGCCGACCTGCCGACGGCGCCGCGCCGCGCCGTCGCCCACGTAGCCGGCGTGCAGGAGCTGGAGCAGACCCGCGACACCCTGATCGCCCAGCTCTCGGAGGCGCAGAGGGCGGCGGAGCAGCGGGTGCGCGAGGAAGTGCAGGCCCGCGGCAACGGTCCGCTCGGCAGGGCGATGAGCTGGTGGCGCTCGAAGCCGTAACCAAGAGCTTCGGCTCGGTCTCCGCTTTCTTCGTCGAAGTGGGGAACATGGTGATCCTCACGACGAGGACGCTGATCTCTGCCGTGCGCCCGCCGTTCCCCTACGGCGAGGAGCTGGTCGACCAGCTCCTGTTCACGCTCAAGCTCTGCTGGTTCCCGCTGCTGATCTCGACCTTCGCGCTCAACCTCGGCGCTCCGGGGCTGCAGGCGGCGGGGCCGCTGCAGATCTTCGGCGCCCTCGACCGGCTCGGCGGCTTCTTCGTCCTCACCGCGATCCGCTGGATCGGCCCGCTGGTCACCGCGGTCGTCGTCGCCGGCGTCGCCGGCACCGCGATCACCGCCGACCTCGGCGCCCGCAAGATCCGCGAGGAGCTCGACGCCCTGCAGGTGCTCGGCGTCGACCCGATCAAGAACCTGGTCGTGCCGCGCTTCCTGGCGCTGATGGGGATCACGGCGCTGCTCGACATCTTCGCCATCGTCTTCGGCCTCAGCGCCGGCATCGCCGCCGAGCTGCTCTACAACCAGTCGCTCGGCGGCTTCTTCGCCACCCTCTTCTCGAACGCGACCGTGACCGACGTCGGCGCCTCGGTCCTGATGTGCACGATGTTCGGCGCGATCATCGCCGTCGTCTGCTCCTACAAGGGGATGTCCGCCTCCGGCGGCGCCGCCGGCGTCGGGCGGGCGGTCAACCAGGCGGTGGTGATCTCGCTCGTCGCCGTCTTCTTCTTCCAGTTCGTCGTCACCTCGCTGCTGCTGGCGACCAATCCCGAACTGCAGGCGATCCGGTGATCGGCTGGCTCGACGCACCGCGCGCCTGGCTCGACTCCTTCGGGGAGATCGCCCGCTTCGGCGTCCGCGTCTGCGGCCAGGTCTTCTCCGGCCGCGCCTTCCTCTTCTTCGGCGAGGGGATCCGCCAGGCCGGGATCCTGATCTTCGGCTCGGCCCTGATCGTCTGGGCCTTCGTCTTCATCCTCGGCCTCCAGTGCGGGCTGCAGGGCGCCTACTTCTTCCGCGCCCAGGGCGCACCCTCCTACGCGGGGCTGTTCGCCGCCTTCTGCGACCTGCGCGAGGCGCTGCCCTACGCCTTCGGCTACATCCTCTCGGCCAAGGTCGGGACCGGGATCGTCGCCGAGATCGGGGCGATGCGGATCTCCGACGAGATCGACGCCCTGGAAGTGATGGGGGTGCCGCCGGTCACCTTCCTCTGTGGCTCGCGCCTGATCGCCGCCTGGATCGCGCTGCCGTTCATGTACCTGGTGGCGATCGGGGTGATGTACGCGGCCTCCTACTTCTCCGTCGTCGAACAGGTGGGCGACGTCTCCTCCGGCGGCTACTCGCTGATCTTCTGGATGTTCCAGAGCCCGACCGACCTGATGTTCAGCCTGATCAAGGGGATGTCGATGGCGACCGTGATCGTGCTGGTCGGCTGCTACTACGGCTACACCGCCTCCGGCGGGCCGGTCGGCGTCGGCACCGCGACCGCGAAGTCGATGGTCTTCAACATCGTCGCCGTCCACATCCTCGGCATGCTCGGCACGGTGGTCTTCTGGGGCGCCAACCCCCGGGTGCCGATCGGCGGCTAGGTGCCGTTGATGAGGACGGCGACGATCACGCCCATCAGGCTGACGATGATCCCGGCGCCGGCGCGGTTGAGCAGAGTCTGCAGTGAGGCGAAGCCCGCATGCATCTCCCGCCGCAGCTTGAGAATCTCCCGTTCGACCCGGTCGAAGCGCTTGTCGACCTCGTCGAAGCGGCGGTCCACCCCGTCGAAGCGCCGATCGATTCCCTTGAAGCGCTCCTCGAGGCGCTCGTCCGTCCAGGCCATGCGTTCCATGCTGCCAGCGTAGGAAACTCGCCGCAACCTATTGTCTGCAAAACGTAACTTCTTCGTAACTTCGATTCAGCGGCCGACGTTGGCGCTTTTCACCGCGGCCGCTGGCAGGCGGTGGCGGCGGAAGGTCTCTTCGACCCAGACGTAGCCGGGGCGGTCGCTGATCGTCGCCCTGAAGCTCTCGAAGGCCGGCGGCGTCGGCGAGTCGGCCGGCAGCGGGCCCTCCTCGGGGCCGACCACGGGGTAGAAGAGCGAGGCCGCGGTGAGGTCGGCGACGCTGAAGCGCTCGCCGACCAGGAACTCGCCGTTGCCGTTGGCCTCCAGCTCCGCCTCGAGCCGGTCGAGGGCGGCGACGATGCCCTCCCGCGCCGCCACCGCGGCCGCCTCGTCGCGGACGCCGAAGCGCAGGCCGGTGTAGGTGCGGGCGTAGAGGCCGACCAGGCCCTTGGCCTTGCCGAGCGGGCCCGGCACCGCCGCCGCGGCGACCTCGGCGAACATCTCCGGCTCGTTGGTCAGCTCGTGGAAGGGGAGCAGGCGCGCGTGCGGTCCCAGCTGCTCGTCGAAGAAGTCCTCCAGCTCCAGCGCCCGTTGCCGCTGCTCGGGGTCGGCCGGGTAGAGCGGCGGCTCGGGGTAGCGCTGCTCGAGCGCGGCGATGATCGCGGTCGAGTCGGCGATCGTGCGGCCGTCCAGCTGCAGCAGCGGCAGGGTGTAGCTCTCGCCGCGGGAGAGCGCGTAGGCGATCGGGATGTGCGACCCCGGCAGGGGGGAGCGGCGGACGTGGGCGACCTGCTTGTGGTCGAGCGCCCAGCGGATCTTCTCGCTGTAGTGCGAGATGTCGAGCTGGATCAGGATCGGTCTGTCGTCGTTCATGCGCCCCCTCGGTCTCTGTCAGCATAGGCGCGATGGCGCTCCTGAGCGATGCCGAGATCGAGTCGAAGCTGGCGCAGCTCCCCGGTTGGGAGCGTGCGGGCACGGCGATCGCCAAGGAGTTCAAGCGCGGCGACTTCGTCGGCTCGGTCCGCTTCGTCGAGAGCCTGGTCGAGCCGGCCGAGGCGATGAACCACCACCCGGACCTGGAGATCTCCTGGGCGACGGTGAAGGTGACGATCTCGACCCACTCCGAGGGTGGCCTGACCGCGGCCGACTTCGAATTGGCCGCGAAGATCGACGCGCTGGCCTAGGCGGCCGCGGTGGCAAAGCGCAAGAAGCCGCGGCGCCCGCGCGAGAAGGCGCCGACCATCGCCTACACCGACCCCGAGGGCAACGTCCTCGCCCTGCGGCAGCAGCTCAGCGCCGGCACGATCGCCAAGATCGGCGAGCCGCCGGCCAGCGACGCGGCCTCGCTCGAGGACGCCTGGCGCCGCCGCTCGGAGGCGCTGTTCGAGCGCCTCGCGGTGAGCTGGGAGATCGCCGGCCTGCCGCTGACCGAGCAGAAGATGCTGCTCGGCCGCTACCGCATGGCCGACGCGGAGACGCAGCGCTGGGTGCGGCAGACGATCGCCGAGCACCTGCAGCGCCACATCCCCGAGCTGGCCGGGTAGCCGTGGCCGAAGAGCTGCGGATCGACGAGCGCCTGGCGATCCCGCTGGCGGAGATCGAGCTGCGCACCAGCCGCTCCTCCGGGCCCGGCGGGCAGCACGCGAACGTCACCGCCTCGCGGGTCGAAGCCGTCTTCGACGTCGAGGCCTCGGCGGCGCTCGACGAGGCCCAGCGCGCCCTGCTGCTCGGCCGCGCCGGACCGACCGTCACCGCCGTCGCCCAGGACGCCCGCAGCCAGTTCCGCAACCGCGAACTGGCGCTGCGGCGCCTGGCCGAGAAGATCGCCGTCGGCCTGACCCCGCCGCGCCGGCGCCGGCCGACCCGGCCGACCAAGGCCTCGCGCTACCGCCGGCTCGAACAGAAGCGTCGGACCGGGGAACGCAAGCGCGGCCGGCGCCGGCCGGGCGGCGACGACTGACGCTGCGCCTGGCGGGCGGGCACCGCGATGAGTTCCGGCGTGCCGGGCGGTCTTAGGGGTAGAGACGAACCAACCCACTCGAAAGGACCCGATCATGCTGACGAACTCCAAAGCCTTCAGCGGCTTCGCCGTCGACGACCTCCAGCAGGCCCAGCGCTTCTACGGCGAGACCCTCGGCCTCGAGGTCGAGCTGCTCGACGAGGAGAACGGCCTGCTCAGCCTCCACCTCGGCGGCGGCCGCGACGTCCTCGCCTACCTCAGTCCCGAGATGACCCCGCCCAGCTACACGATCCTCAACTTCCCGGTCGACGACATCGACGCCGCCGTCGACTGGCTCGGCGAGCGCGGCGTCGAGCTCGAGCGCTACGACGAGATGCCCCAGGACGAGAAGGGCGTGATGCGCGAAGGCGGCCCGCTGATCGCCTGGTTCAAGGACCCGGCCGGAAACACGCTCTCGGTGCTGCAGGAGAGCTAGGCAATCGATGGGCACGGCTGGTTTCGAACCAGCGACCTCTCGCGTGTGAAGCAACGCCGCCCGATTTCTGATCGCCCAGCTTAGAGCCGATTCTGCGGCACAGAGCGATCTGCCTCGAATGCGGTTCCTGTCTCTTCCGTCTGGTTCGGGGCGGTTTAGCCCCACGAAACGCCCAACGGCCTTCAGCAACCTTGAAGCTCATCATTCGTTTCGCCACGATCCCGATCATGCACACGCAGACGCAGGACCCAGGCCATACCTCTATTTCACCTATGTTTGGTCCTATCGTGATTTCGCATGAATGAGCCAAAAATCACCGCTGTCACGAGGGGCTGGACGAGAGGAGATCGCGTTGGTCTGCCGGGTTCGCCGTCCACCCCGCCCCAGTGGGTGGCGCTGTCGGACCGGTCGCTGCGTCGCAGCGCCACCGAGCGAGATCGGTCTACTGCCGCCCGTTTCGCGCTCTACTACAGCCCCCTGATCGCTTCTTCGAACACCTCCGGCTCCTCGAGTCCGAAGTGCCGCAGCGGCCGCGCCACCCCACCAGTCGGCCCGAGGGGAACGAGGGGGTCCTGGCTAGCTTCGATCTGCGGCACTCATTCCCGCGACACCCAGTCCCTTTCCCAGCGCGGCCTATCGAGCCCCCGCCTTGACCGCGATCTGGTCAAGGAATGCCTTGTCGACGTATCCCGTGAACTCCGGTCCCTGGTCGCGGTAGAAGACGTTGGTGAAGTTCCATAGCTTGCCTTGCTTCCCCGCTGCTAGAGCCGCTGAATGCTGTTCCCTGCATCAACCCAGCCGCCGGCTTGGTGGGTGTCGGTTTCCCTTGAGCGGAAGCGGATCTGCAGCTTGTCTGCGCGAACCCAGCAGCGGATCAAAACGCAGCGCCCCGAGCATTATCCAGCGAGTGCTAAGGCGCTGCAGATCTGTGCCGCCCAACGGCTGCGTGGTGTTCGATGACTCGGGGGATGAGGCGTTGTGCCACCTATAGTCGAGTTTTTGGAAAGTGTGGGATACGCCGACCTCGTGCCCTCGCCTTAGCAGAGTCGTCCAGTAGAGTTGCCCTCTCTTGGTGACGTGACGGCGCGAGGGAGGGGTCCGCGGTGGGGGTGAAGAGCCTGTGAGTTCCTGGAAGTTCGCACACCCGACCAGCCTGCTCTTTGGGCAGGAGTGGCTCGACGATCTCGGCCCACAGGTCGGTGCTGTGATCGACGGCCCGGTGGCGGTACTGACCGGCAACGGCGCCGCACGAAGCAACGGTTACCTCGAGCAGGTGTGTTCGGCGCTCGGCGACAGGCAGTTTGGGGTGTTCGACCGGATCGAGCCTGAGCCGTCGCACTCCATCGTGATGGCGGCGAAGCGCTTCGTCGAGGAGGGGGGTTTTCGCGGTGTCGTGGCGCTCGGCGGAGGCAGCACGATCGACGCCGCCAAGGCTGTCGCCTGCCTCGCCTACATTGATGCCGAAATCGCTCCTTATATGGACCGGGAGCGGGAATTTGGCAGCAAGCAGATTCCGTTGATTGCCCTGCCGACGACGGCTGGGACCGGCAGCGAGGTGACGCCGTTCTCGGTTCTCCGCAATGAGGTCACCGGCGAGAAGAAATCTCTGCCGTCCCCGTACTTCTACCCGGATGTATCGCTGGTGCTGCCCGGTTTCCTCTCGACGGTACCGCGAAAGGTTATCGGCGACACTGGGCTTGACGCCCTCGCCCACGCCTACGAGGCGGTGTGGTCAGTCAACGCGAATCCGGTATCGGACGCGCTTGCCTTCAGGGCCATCAAGCTGATCACCGACAATTTCGTACGTCACTACAGCTCCCCCGGCGATCTTTCGGCGGCGACGGCGATGGCGGAAGGGGCGACGATTGCTGGCATGGCCTTCAGCAACACTCTGACCGCTGGCTGCCACGCCCTCTCGTATCCAATCGAGCGGATCTTCGGTCTCTCCCATGGAGCGTCCTGCGCGATGACGCTGCATCTGGTCGCGGAGCAGAATGCAGCGGTGGTGGCGGCCAAGTTCGATCTGCTGGCGGTGCAGCTCGGACTCAACGATGGGAGGGAGGTACCGGCCTCGATTCTGCGCCTTCGACAGCAGGCGACGACGATTCCTACCCTGCGTGACCTGGGGGCGAGGCGGGGGCATCTGGAAGAGATCGCCGCTGGCGCCTTTCAGCCGTTGCTCAAAAACAACCCGGTGCTGATGACCGAGGAACGCATCATCGGTTTGCTGGAGCCGGAGATCGCGTGAGCCGAACCTTCGAGTTCCGCGAGTTTCTGCGTCTGGAGCCGCCCGCCGTCAATGGGATCCTTGAGGCGTGTCGGGCCGCCCACAGCGATCCGAGTCTACCGCTTACTACGTTCAGCGACCTTCCTACGGCGATGTTGTTCCGGCCGACCGTGGTCCAGCCAGGGAGTCTGCACTACATGTTCTTTCCACCGAAGGCGCGCCAGGATTTCCACTACCACCCCGGCGGCCGATACATCCTCTTGGTTGGCGACGTCGACATGCACGTTCACCACAGCCCCGCCGCCGTTGACGTCGATCCGCAGATTGCAGAAGAGAAGCTGGTGGTGCCGGCCGGGACCTTCGCCGCGATCCGCATGCCGCCGGAAATGTGGCACTGCTTCGAAACTGATAGCGATATCGGCTCGGGTGTGTTCGCGATCACTTTTCACGACGACGACGAAGTTGATCCCGGCGCGGTCGATGACGACCTCATGGAGGAGGCGACGTTCTACTGGCGGGGCTAGGGGGTGCACTGAGCGGTCTTCGAACGAGATGGGAGTTTTGCGAGACGAGTGACTGGATTACGGCTGTGGATCGCGCCGAGGACGGCACGGTCTTTGTCGGCTCGCGCGCCGGCGATCTTTGGGTGTTGAACCAGCACGGCACGCCCGTCGGCCACCGGCTCCTCGACAGTTGGGTGGGGGCGCTTGAGGTGATCGAACGCCCCCACGAGGGCGATGGGCGCAGCGCCGGCCTATACCTGATGGCGGGCACGAAGCGGGGTACCTTCACCTGCTTCCAAATTGAGATCGCGCCTGACGAAGCCGACCTGCTGGAGCTCTCAGGCTTCAGCGCCGGCAACACCGTGCGCGAGATCGACTCCTGTTTCACTGGCACCGACGTGCTTGTTGCCGCCGGCTCCGAGGATCGGCACGTCTATTTGGCCACGCTCAACGACCTCATCGCCGGCGGCAGTGAGCCGGCCATCGACAAAGTTCGTGTCAACGGGTGGATTCGCAGCGTCGCCTTCTGCCGTGATCCCGACGGCAACGGACCGGCGATCGCAGCCGGCTGCGGCGACAAGCATGTCTACTTCCTAGGTCAGCGGGATTTCGCCGAGCCCGGTCACCGCGAGCTGCGTCGAGCGTTCGTCGACGCCAAGGTCCACTGCGTCGTCGGCGACCCCGCTAGCACGCAGGTCTTCTGCGCCTCAGATGCCCGTCGGCTCTCCGTCATCGGCTGGACCGGCCAGGATTACCAGGAGATAAATCAGTTGGATGTGCCGCACCGGGTGACGCGGATGACCTTCGCCGACGAGGAGCGCGACAACCTACTCGCCGTCTGCGAGGACGGCAATATCTATGTCTTCGACACCGTGGAACGGAAGCTGACTGCTCATCTGCCGGTCGGGGAGCGTCTTTTCGCGATGCAGGGCGTAACCGGCGGCGGGAGCGGCGAGATCCTGCTCGGCCGCTCCTACGGTCGGCTCTCTTGCTGTTTTTATGCAGTAGAGCCGGGGATGCCGGCGACTCTGCGGGAGACGCGGGGTAGATTGCTGGAAGAGTCCCCGCCGGACGACTTTAGTTCGCTCGCGAAGAACCTGCTTTTCGGGCCAACCCGGCAGGAGGTATTCCTGGGGATCGGCCGCTTCGTCCACGTCACCGAAGCCTCGCCACGAGGAGTCATGGCCTGTGTGGTCGGGACCGACGGGGGCGACATCTGCATCCTCGACCTGGTGGACGGGCGCGGCGCGATCAGACATCGCCAGCGCCTCGAAAAGGTCAGAGTCTGGGCGGTCGACGCCGAGTGGGTCGAGCCCGGCAAGCTGCGGGTCTTGGCGGCGACCAGCGGCAGCAACATAGTCCGCTACGTCGTCGACATGCAGCTGACGCCGCCTGAAATCGTGCACGAAGACGAGATTGAGCTCGGCGACTGGCCGCGTGAGATCCGCTCTGTGGCGGGAACCTCACGCGATGGACCACGCATCCTGGTCTGCTGCGAGAACGGCGACCTGTTTGTCCATGGCGACGAGTCTCTGCGGTTCAACACCGGCCAAACTCTCCGCAGTGGCTACGCGCGGCGGGTCGGCGACTCCTATGACATCCTCACCGGCTCAGACGACTGCTTCATCACCAGGTTCCGTGACCAAAAGGAGCAGTGGCGTCACGCCGCCGATGATCGCGTGCGTGAGGTGTTGATCGATGACGACGAGTGTGTGGCGGTGTCGGAGGATCACTTCCTTTACGTGCTCGCCGACGACGGCTCGATCCGCTGGCGCTACCGCTTCCCGCACCGGGCGCTCTGCGTCGACATCCACCACGATCCTAAGTCTGGCAGGCAGTACGTGGTCGGTTGCGGCGATGGCTGCGTCTACTTTGTCAACGAGCGCGGAATCCAAGCGGGCTACCAGTTCCCCGATCGGATCCGGGACGTCAAGCTGCTTGAGGACGGCGAGCTGATCGTCGCCTGTGAGGACGGTCTGCTCTACCTCGCACCCACGCTCGGCCGCTTCCTTTCTGACTACTACGAGGACCGGCAGGGAACCTTGATCGACCGCAAAGTCGTCGAGCTGCGGACGGGCACCGGCGGCTTCGACGAGATCGCAACCTTGGAGCCAGAGGAGCGCCTACTGTTGCTGCGCCATCTCGGCGACTGGTTTGCGGCTCCCGACAGTCGTCGGGCGATGGCGCTGATCGACGCGGCCGCTACCGACGTCCTCGAGAGCGACCACGTGTACCTGCACTACATCTTTGCGACTGCCTTGGTCGAGGCTTCGCTGCGCGCCAATTTCGCAGCCGGCCGCTCGCGAATCGCCGACCACCTGCAGACCAACGCCAACAACCCCTTCGTCGTCCACGCTCTGCTCTCGACGATCGGCAGCGGGGGGACCGGCGGCCCATGGTCTGACGAGCGCCGCGTCCTCGCCGACACGATCATCGTCAAGGTGCCACTGGTGGACGAATGGATCCGCGAGGAGCTCGTCAGGAGCCTCCATAGGAGTGACTTCTTCTCGCTCGCCGGGGAGGGCTTCGACCGCTGTTTCCGGACCGTCCGCATCCGCTACAGCGCACTCTCGAGGATCCTGCGGGCCGCCGAGGAATGCGGTAACCACGAAGTTCGAAAGGCGCAGCTCAGCCTTCTGTTGGCCCACATTGCGTCTCCTCACGCCGACCGCCCGGCGTTCGAGCGAGTATTGGCTATGGCCGAGAGGGGGGACGTTATTCCGATGGTGCGCGAAGGACTGACGCTGTTGGGGGAATTGCTCTCGGAGAAGCCGGTGAACGGATCGCAGCTGGCGCGGATAAAGGGGTGGGTCCATGCCAAGGTCGCCTCTGGCGAGATCATCGAGGCGATCGCGACTCCGCTGCTGCGCCACGAGCGCGAAGGGGCTCTTGACAGTTACGGGATGGGGTTGCTGGCGGAGGTCATCGAGGGTCGTCTGCGGGCACTTGACCCACGGGTCTCGGCCCACGAATACCTGGCAGTACGCTTCGCACTCAGCTTCGTGCTCGCGGTCGCCCCGGCGCCGCAAGCACCGGAGGGAGCCGATGCCGAGTCGGTGGCGACATGACAATCGAGGAGGAACTCGCGCGTGTCAGATCGCTGCTCTCCTCGGGTCGAGTCCAAGAGGCGGGCCGACTGGCAGTTTCGCTGTCTCTCTCGGTTCAGCCTGGACAGCCGCTGGCGGTTCGGCGCCAAGCGGCGCTGCGGGAGGCGCTCGACCACGCGCCTGACAGTGTCGGCCCGCTGCTCTCTCAACTGCTCGACCATCTGCCGAATGAGCCCGAAGATAATCCGCGGCGCGTCTTCATTGTCCACGGTTGGGATACCGAGCTTAAGTTCGACGCGAAGAACTATTTCCAGAACACGCTCGGCGCCGACCCGGTGATCCTCCACGAGCAGAGCGCCCACGGCGCGACGCTGATCGACAAGTTCGAGCGGCACGCCGAAGGATGCGGCTTGGCGGTGATCCTGCTCTCGGAGGACGACGAGCGAGCCGAGAAGCTGGTTTCGCCGGGCGACGAGCGCCGCCCTCGTCCCAATGTCCTCTTCGAGATGGGCTACTTCTTCTCCCGCCTTGGGCGAGAAGGGGTGATTTTGCTAAAGCGAGGTGAGGTCGAGCTGAACAGTGACGTACTAGGCATTGAGTGGATCGACGTTTCCGGTGGCGTCGCCGCTGCAGGAGAGGAGATCCGGCTGCGTATCCCGTGGCTCCGCAGCTGATCGTCGCCGGCGGGCAATAGATAGCTGCCATTTGATAGTGCGGATCGCCTCGCATTTGGCTACGGCTCCCACGGATGAGTAAGGCTCGGAGCGTGTGCCGGTCTACTATCGCTTCGTTTTTGAGTTCTACAGCAACTCCCTGATCTGCGGCACCCATTCCCGCGACCTCCGAGTGTAGTTAGGTGGGACCCTGAATCGGGCTCTAACCCGGAGGTCGCAGGTTGGTGATTGGACCCGTCTCACCGAACGAGACCCTTAACCGCTTCTCGGGAGATAGGAGGCCGATGGCCGCCCGCGTGGCGGCGGCTCTGGCGAAGGACGGGGGCGTAGCTCGTTCCATCAGTCGCAAACCAGGGCCCGCAGATCCTCGATGCGGTCAAAGAGGTGTCAGTCGTAGGCACCGCCGCCGGCTTCCCGATGTGGATGGAGGTCCACCAGGGCGGGGTCGTCGCGGTAGCGGTCGAAGTGGGCTCGGCTCTTCCATTCGACCAGGATCAGTGCTTGCGCTCGATATCGCCCTTGATCGCCTCGGAGAACTTGCCGAGCGCCACCACTCGCCCGCCGTGGCGCTCGACCTCTACAGCGGAGCGGCGCGAGTAGGCCAGGTACTCCTCGCGGTCGGCGATGTCGAAGAGGTTGAGCGCGTAGACCGGTCCGTCAGGCATCAGGCCCGACTCCCTCGACGAGCGCCGCCAGCTTCTCCAGTGCCGCGTTCCAGCCAGCTTCGGCGCCGTCGCGACCTGGAGGCGGGAGGGGGCCATCGCTCAGGGTCAACCGCGTCTTCTCGCCGTGGTCGTGGAGCTCTAGGCGGACCACGGTGCCCTCCTCCATGCCCATCTCCGGCATCGGGTCCGAGCGCAGGACCAACAGCTCGGGCTCGACCAGCTCGACGATCTCGTAGCCGATCGAGAACTCGCCGCCGCCGCCGTCGCGGCGCACCATGGTCAGCTCCCAGCGCCCGCCGACCCGCAGGTCGACCTCGATCCGCTCGCGCGGCGCTTCCATGTGCGGCGGGCCATACCAGCCGGCGATCTGCTCGGGGTCGGTCCAGGCGCGGAAGACCTGCTCGCGCGGCGCCTCGAAGACCCGCGTGATCAGGACGGTGCGCTCGTCACCGGTATCGGGGGCGAGGTCACTCATTTTGCATCTCCTTTTGCGCGCAGCTGCGCTTCGAGTCGGTCCATTCGGGATTCCCAGGTCTGCTTGCGGGACTCGATCCAGCCGGCGGCCTCCTCGAGCGGCTCGGCCCGCATCCGGCTCGGCCGCCACTGGGCATTACGGCCGCGGGCAATCAGCCCCGCCTCCTCCAAGACCTTGAGGTGGCGGGAGACGGCGGGGAGGCTGATCGGGAAGGGCTCGGCCAGCTCCCCCACGGGCGCGTCGCCCTCGGCAAGGCGGTCGAGGATCGCGCGCCGGGTCGGATCGGCGAGGGCGGCGAAGGTGAGGCTGAGCTGGTCGCTGGACGTGGCCATCTACCGTCAGGCTAATTAACATATTCGTTAAATACAAGCTACCGAACGCCTGCCGCTCTGCGCGCCGCCACTCGTCCTCTGAGAAGACGAGTGTCCAATGAGCGGACGCCCGGGCCGACCCAGAGCAGGAAGAGCAGCGCGACGAGCAGGATCGGCGCCAGGGTTAGGCTGGGCACGACCTCGCCCTGACCGATCCCCGAAACCACGATCGCGCCGATCATGTTCCCGGCCAGCGCCAGCGCCGCCAGCCTGGTCAGGAGGCCGGCAAGGAGCAGGGTGCCGCCGAGTATCTCCAGCCCGCCGATGGCGTGGACGAAAAAGTCGGGCGCCGGCAGGCCGTAGGAATCAAATGAGTTCACCTCAGAGGCGTGCTCGCTGAACTTGCCGATACCAAAGACGATGAAGATGACCCCGCTAGCCCACCGGATCGGCGGAGCCCAACTTGCTGCCGCGCTGTTGCGAGTGCCAAGAGTCGTTTCGAGCGCTCGGAGCATCGCGCGTTCTCAGGCGACAGATCCGCCGAGGGCGGCCGTCGCGGGACGGGTGCGCAGTGCGGCACCGAGCAAGGGAAAGAACAGGGTCGAGAGCATCGCGGCGCCGACCAGGCCCGCGGCCGTCGAGGATTTCATGTGGCCGGATTCGATTGCGATGGTCGTGATCGCGACGACGAGCGGCAGCTCGGTCGCCGAGTAGAAGGCCAGGGCGCCGCGGTCACGGCGGCCGAAGACGTCGCGGTAGAGCAGCAGGGCCGGCGCTCCGCGCACGACGAGGAACAGAGCGAAGAACATCGCCAGCTTCGCCAGCGCCCCGACCGAGCCGAGCGCGTCGAGGTCGAAGCCGATGCCGCTGGTGACGAAGAAGAAGGGAATGAAGAAGCCGAAGCCGACGGCGGTCAGCTTCGACTCGAAGACCTGCAGCTCATGGCCCTGGAGGGCGGCGCGGGTGATCAGCCCGGCGACGAAGCCGCCCAGGAGGACGTCGAGCCCGATCCGGCTCGCCAGCAGGACCATGCCGAAGACGAGGACCACGGTCACCCTGACCGCGAGCTGGCTGCTCGCCTCCAGGGTCCGCTCCAGCGCCGGCCAGCCACGCCAGGCGAGGCCGATCGAGGCGAGGGCGACGGCGATCGCGAGGATCACGAAGGCGATCAGGATCGCCGCCTCCTCCAGGGGGTGGTCGGTGGAGAGGAAGAGGGTGATCAGCAGGACCGGCCCGAACTCGCCGACCCCGCCCGCCGCCAGTAGGTAGGTGCCGAAGCGGGTCTTGAGCTGGCCGCTGTCGCGCAGGATCGGGATCAGCGTGCCGATCGCCGTGGTGGCCATCGCCGTGCCGACGTAGAGGGCGGAGTCGATTACTCCGGTTGCCGCGAGGACGCCGCCGATGCCCAGCGCGAGGACGAGCGAGAGCAGCCAGCCAATGCCGCCCCGCCGCAACGGTGCGCCTTTGATCCGCTCGAAGTCGATCTCATAGCCGGCGAAGAAGAACAGCATCCCGAGGCCGAGATTGGAGAAGAAGTCGATGAAGCTGTCGGTCTTGGCTAGGTCGAGGACCTGGGGGCCGACGAGGATTCCGAGCACGATCTCCACGACGACCACCGGCGCGGCGAAGTGCCGCGGGGAGATCGCCACCGTGATCGAGGCGAGGGCGGCGACCGAGACGATTACGAAGAACGACTCGGTGTCGACGTGGATCAATGGTCGAGAGCCTCGGCGATCGCCCCGAAGCGTTCGACCAGCTGGCAGAAGAAGTCATGGCGGGTGATGACCGCGTGGACCCGGCCGGCGCTGGCGATCGGAACGATCAGCACCCTGTGGTGGAGGAACAGCTCGGCGAGGTGCGTGTCGGAGTAGTCGTCCTCGACCACGACGTGGTCGGTGGTCAGGTAGCGGCGGATCGGCTGCAGGGCGCAGTCACTGCGCCGCTCGATCGTTTCGTCGATCGAGCGCGAGACCATCGCTGCCGAGGCCAGCTCGCCGACGTAGCCGGGAAAGAGGGCGGCCATGAACTCGCGTTCGCCGAAGATGCCGGCAAAGCGGCCGTCGGACTCGACCGCGGGAAGCGCCGGCAGCCCCGCCTCGATTACCCGGCGCGCCGCCGGTCCGATCTGCTCCTCGGCGCTGAGTGGCTCGATCTCGCGGAGGATCTGCTTGACGATCGAGTCGGGCATCGGTCTCTCCTCAGATCAGGATGTAGCGGATGGCGATGTAGGCGCTGGCGAGGGCGATCGAGAGGATCGTCGCAGGCAGGCCGACGCGGAGGAAGGCGATGAAGCCGATCGGGGTTCCCGCCCGTTCGGCCATGCCGGCCGCGGCGACGTTGGCGGCGGCGGCGATCACCGTCGCGTTGCCGCCGAAGCAGGCGCCCAGAGAAAGCGACCACCAGTAGGCGTCGTCGCCACCGTTGCCGGCGGAGTGCTGCAGCTCCTTCACCACCGGGACCATCGCGGTGGTGAAGGGGATGTTGTCGACCACGGCCGAGCCGAGCGCGGCGACCCAGGTGATCCCGAGCAGCTCCGCCGTGCGCTCGCCGCCGGTCAGGTCCTTGACGGCGTCGGCGACGTGGTCGATCGCTCCGGTCACCTCCAGGGCGCCGACCATCACGAACAGCGCCACGAAGAAGAAAAGGGTGGTCCACTCGATGTGGGAGAGGGCGTCCTCGAGCTTGACCTTGGTGACCAGCAGCCCGACCGCGGCGCCGGTCAACGCCACCGTGGCCGGCTCGACGTGCAGCGCTTGGTGGGCGAAGAAGGCGAGCACGGTGAGGACCAGCACCGGTCCGGTGCGGCGCAGCTCGGCGGCGTCGCGGATCGAGGCGGCGGCGTTCAGCCCCATCACGGCCTGGCGATTTCGCTCCTCGACCTGGAGCCGTTTGCGGAAGAAGAGGTAGAGGAGGGGGATGACGACCGCGAAGGTGAGGGCGACGATCGGGGCCAGGTTGGCGATGAAGGCGTTGAAGCTGAGGCCGGTGGCGCCGGCGATGATGATGTTCGGGGGGTCGCCGATCAGGGTCGCGGTGCCGCCGATGTTGGAGGCGATCACCTCGATGATCAGCAGTGGCACCGCCTCGATGTCGAGGGCGTCGGCGAGCAGGAAGGTGATTGGCGCGATCAGCAGGATCGTCGTCAGGTTGTCGAGGAAGGCCGAGAGCAGCGCCGTCGTCGCGGCCAGGCTCATCGTCACCGCGAAGGGGCGTCCGCCGGAGAGCTGCCCGGCCCGGATCGCGACGTAGTCATAGACCCCGGTCTGCTGGGTCAGGTAGACGAGGATCATCATCCCGACCAAGAGGCCGATCGTGTTGAAGTCGACCGCCTCGATCGCCTGCTCCTGGGAGAAGTCGCCGACGAAGAGGACGACGATCGCGGCGCCGAGCAGCGCCACGTTGGTGCGGTGCATCTTCTCGCTGGCGATGATCGCCAGCGATATGCAGAAGGTGGCGATGGCGATGGCGATGCGCCGATGTTATGAGGCCGGCTCGGGTGCTCGACGTGACCGGGGCGATTGGACCGCATCTTGGCTCGTCTCCCGATGTTTGGGGAAGGAGTGACCCCTACTTGAAGGCCAAGTGCGACTGTCGCTCTCTCCATTGCCGCTGTTGCTTTTGCTGCTCTGCCTCGGAGCGGTGGCAGGCGTCGTACCTCGTGCGGGGGCCGCAGACCGGCACTTCACGCTGGTCCTGAGGGGCAGTCCGGCAGCAAACGAAATACACGTCTCGTTGAGCCCGGACGGGGCCACTTACACGATCGATTCCTCGACCGCCCTCGAAGTTGGGGAAGGCCTCTGCGCGAATCCGGCCGGGAAGCCAGAGGAGTTGATCTGCCCGGCTTCGCCGATCACCGGATTCTCTTTCCTCGGAGGGCCGGAAGACGATGTGGTGATTTTCGGCCCCAGCGTGCCGGTGAGTGTGACCTTGATAGGTGGAGCTGGGAACGACACCCTCGTCGGGGGAAAGGGAGGGGATCGGCTGGTCGGAGGGGCGGGGGCCGACACGCTGATCGGCCGCGGTGGGGAAGACGCGCTCTACGGAGGCGCCGGGGCGGACCTTCTCCTGGGCGGCGCCGGGAGAGACGTGTGCCCGGGCGGCAGCGAGCGCGATGAGGCGAGTTCCTGCGAGGTCGGCAAGGGATTGCCCTAGCTCGCGGCTGTAAGGTCGTTGCGATGCCAGGGGATTCGTCTGACGCCGCGCGAATTGCCTGGCTGGGTGCGCTTGCAGGAGTGATCTTCGTCGTTTGGATCGCCACCGACGTCAGCGCCAACGCGGGTCTCGGCTTCTTCTACCTGGTGCCGATCGGACTCGCCACCTGGTGGTTCGGACGCCGGGGTGGGGCCATAGCGATCGCCGGCTGCGTCGCCCTCTACGTCGTCGGCGACCTGGTCCAGCCCGTGTCCGACTTCGCCGCCGCCTTCGCGGTGCGCCTGATCGCCTTCATCGCGGTGGCGACCATCGTCGCGTTCTTGCGGGAGCGCCAGCTCGTGCTTGAGCACTCCGCCGAGGAATTGGAGACGATCCGCGCGGCGCTGACGCCGTCCGCTCTGCCGGAGCTGCCGGGCCTGGACGCCGGTTTCGCGTTCGTCGCCTCGGAGTTCGGCGTCTCGGGCGACTTCTTCCTGCTCACCAACGGGCCCGACGACTCGACGGTGGCGATCGTCGGCGACGTCGTCGGCCACGGTCCGCGCGCCGCTCGTTTAGCGACTTTCATTCGCACGCAGTTCTCCGCCTTCGTCGCGAGCACGAGCGACCCGGCCGAGCTTCTGATGCTGACCAACAGGGCGCTTGTCGATCGCCCCGGCGAGACGCACGAGCTGGTCAGCGCGATCTGCTTGCGCTTTCAGTCCGAAGGGCCCCGGCTGACCTGGGCCGTGGCGGGCCACCCACCTCCGCGAAGGCTTCCCGGCCTCGAAGAGATGACCCCTGTCGGTGCCACGTTTCTCCTGGGATTGACTGCCGGGCTCGAGCTGAGCAACGCCGAAGCTGTCCTCGCGAGCGACGAGGGAGTCTTGGCCCATACCGATGGCGCCACCGACGTCCGCAGGGACGGGGTGCTGCTGGGCGCCACAGGGCTCATCCGCCTACTCATTCCGCTCGCGAGGCTGCCCGCCCAAGAGTTGGCGATCGAAGCCGAGAAGGCGATCCTCGACTGGACCGATCAGCCGATCCGCGACGATCTCTGCCTGCTCGTGCTGAGACCGACGGAGAACCAGCCTCCGCCTCCGGCCGCCAGCGAAGCGGTGGCCGGTTAGGCGCCGGGTCGAGCTGCCGTTACCGGCCCGCTCGACCCGGTCTCCCGCCGTGGCTCAGTGCGGCGACACTTTCCAAATCAGCAGGTTGTCTGAGAGTTTGGCGGCAGCCCCGAGCGAGATAACACGCTCGGTCAGCTCTCGCTGCCCCGGAGTGCCCTGCGGCACCTGGATCGCGGTCGAGGTCGTCCGCGTCTCGGGCAGGCCACTGCCGGAAACCGGCACGAAGCTGTAGCCACCCCCGACGCCGACCGGGTTGCCACCGAGGAAGAGCCTGGTCGCGACCCCTTTGGCTTCGGCGGCGCCTTTCTCAACGTAGGCGGTGGTCTGAACCACGTAGGCGCCCGGCTCGAGCACGGCGCTGCGCCAGCCGTCGCCGCTGGTCGTGCTCGGCAGCGGATCGGAGGCTGAGGGAGCGACCTGGCCGACTGCCGTCGGGCCGAGCTGCCAGTCCAGGCAGCAGGCCCCGGTGTTGTGTGCCCGCGGATCGAAGAGCGTGGTGGTTGCGAGCCCAGAGGCAACCCCCGCTGATAGATCCTGGGCTTCGATGCTGCCGTCGCCGATATCGACGCCGTGGATCGAGCCATCGCGCAGATCGCGCGAGTTGATCTGGTTGTCGCGGATGTCCCGGGTCGTGATCGAGCCGTCGCGAAGATCGCGGGTGTTCACCTGGTTGTCGCGGATGTCGCGCGAGTTGATCGTGTTGTCGCGGATCATCCGGTTGGCGGTCGCGGTGGCGACCAGCGCCAGGACCGCGACGAGCGCGATGCCGATCAAGCTCGTGCGATTGCGGCTGAGGAGCCGTCTCATGTTTCCCTCCGTTGTCGGTGCCTTGTCTGGCTCCAACACGGCGCGGCGCCGATGGGGCGAGCGGAAGTAAGGAATCGAACTCAGGCGGGCGCTTCGTCGGCGATGAGCGTGAAGGCGGCCGGCGGCTCGCCCTGCAGTATCCAGCGACCTGGCTCGGGCGCGATCAGGTGCCCGGCATCGCCGAGGCTGCCCAGAGCGAGGCTGACGGTCGGCCGTCGCGCGCCGACCATCTCCGCGAGCACGGACTGCGGCACGTTGACCTTGATCTCGACGCCGTCGGCGACGACGGCGCCCCAGCGCTCGGCCAGTGCCCAGAGCAGCGCCCGCAGGCGCTCCTCGATGCCGACGATACTCATGATCGCCGACTGCAGGGCCAGGGCCCGGGAGCGGTCGATCGCTCGAGTCGCGATCGCCGACACCGCGCTCGGCGAATGCGAGAGCGGCGAGCCGGCTCGGAGGTCGAGGACCGCGAGGCGGCCACGGTCGACCACTTCCCACTCTGGGCGCGAAAAAGAGGCGCGCTCCTCGCGCCAGGGGAGCAGGAGATCGCCAGCGCCTAGCAGCTCGACGCTCCTGCCGCCCGCGATCTGCACTCGTCGCAGCAGCATGCCCGAGAGGACGATGTAGCCGAGTTCGTCGCTGCCGCCCTCCGGCAGTGGCCACGGGCCGGCCTCGATCTCGATCTCCGGGAACTTCCCGTTGATGCCACTGCTGCTCAAGGCCCCTCCTGCGCTCGACTGGTGAATCTGGCTGGTGCCGATATTGAAACGCGCGCGGGCGCCTCCAGTTGCGCAGGCAGGGAGATGTAAGGAGGCTGACATCTGAAGGCGGTGCCCGCGCCGGCTCTCGCTCCGCCGTGTTTCAGGGGTATGCAAAGCAAGCTGGTGCCTTCGTTGATTGCCGCCGTCGTTCTCGCTGGGCTCATCGCCGGAGCGGCGTTGGCGGAGCCGCCGACGGTGGTTCGTGCCGGCAACCTGATCCTGAAGCTGAACGGCGGCGTTACGCCGAAGAAGCTTCCGAAGGGAAAGCTGGCGCCGATCACGCTGAGGGCGTCCGGCACCATCACCACCACCGACGGGTCGCAGCCCCCAGCGGCCAAGACCGTGACCATCGACTTCGACGAGCACGGGACGATCGACGCCAAGGGCCTGCCCGTCTGTCGCTCCGGGCAGCTGCAGTCGCGCGACACCGCGGCGGCCAAGCGAGCCTGCCCGACCGCGATCGTCGGCACTGGCAAGACCACGGTTCGAGTTGCCTTCGCAGAACAAAATGCTTTCAATGCCAGTGGACCACTTGTCCTCTTCAACGGCGGCGTTCGCGGTGGCGTGACGACGATGTACATCCACGCCTACGTCAGCGTCCCGACCCCGACCGCGATCGTCACCGTGGTCAAGATCACCAAGGTTCACAAGGGCCGCTACGGGACCAGGGCGACGGCGATGATCCCGAAGATCGCCGGCGGCAGCGGCTCACTGACGAGCTTTGACTTCAAGATCCATCGCACCTTCAACTACAGAGGCAAGAAGCACAGCTACCTGCTGGCGCGCTGCGCCAACGGTCGCTTCTTCGCCCACGCGACCACGGCCTTTGCCGACGGCAGCCGCGCCGAAGGCACGATCGTGCGCACCTGCTCGGCCCGCCGCTGAGGCAGCGCGGCGGTGTCAGCCAGCTAACAGCCCGCCGCCACGATCTCTCGTCTCTGCGGTTCAAGCGCTTGCAGGTGCGGGAGTCCACAAAAGCAGGGGAGAGATAGATGTTCCTACGACTGATACTCAGCAGCGCCCTGGCGCTCAGCCTCGTGATGGCCGATGTCGCAGCCGCCAAGGCCGAGGTCGTCAAGGGGCGCACGGCCCAGGGATACCGGATCAAGGCGATGATGCAGGGGGATCACTCGGTCAGGCTGCTCGACTTCAAGGCGGACCTCCAGTGCCGTGACGGGACCGTCCTGCAGTTGGCCGAGGGCGGCTTTCTCCCCTCCGACGTCCGCCCCAACGGTGCCATCCACGAAGTCCAGTACGGCGACACCGACACCGTCTTCATCCGCGGGCGTGTCAACAACGGCACGATCCGGGGGCGGGTCCGTCTCACCGACAGATATGGAAAGGGCAACCCCTGTCGATCGCGGTGGATCAAGTTCCACGCGAGCTGAACGACGAGGAGTGTCAGATTGATGACGGCCTAGTGGCAGCGAACACCCGCGGCTGCCACGATGCGGCGGCTCGTCCAAGGGAACGTCGGGCGTAGTGGGATCCGCCGACGATCCAGGTTCGAGTCGTAGCAGGGAGGGAAGGAACGTGTAGCCGCCGTGGTCGCCGTCGAGCCGCTTTCGTCGGTCCGCTCGACAGGCTCGACCCGGCGGCTTCATCCCTAGCCAGTTGCCGCCGCGTCCGTGGTCGCTGCCACTCTTCGCGCCATGTTGGGGCGCTATCACCCATCTCCAGGCAGCGGTCGAAACGAGCGTGGCGCCCTACGGCTACGTCCTCACCATCTGGATGTCGGGTGCGGTGACACTCCACGGGTGGGGGATTCCCACCGCGCTCGAAGCCCTGTTGTTTCTGGCGGGCGCAGTTGTCGGATTTGCTCTCATCTGCTGACAGCGATAGCGGCTCGTCGACGGAGACCGTCACTGTCAATGACCACCAGCCATTGTCGAGGGCGCAACTCATCGAGCAAGCCGATGGATTGAATTGGAAACCGAGAACGCACAACCGACGACTTGGCTGAAGGCCTCAGTTTCAAGGTCTGCGGGAACGGTTAGCCGGCCCTTGGCGATCCCCTTGCGCCCAGGTCGACGCCCCTCTGAGAAAGGATCCCCAAATGGCAGTGATCGACGAGGCAGCACGTTTGATTCGCACCCGACTCGATGAGCTGAACTCCGAGAAGGAAAGGCTCGAGCGAGCTCTCAACGAACTCGGCTCCAGTGCCGTTCCCCACCGAGGCCGTCCTCCTGCTCGCCGCAAATCGGGACCGAAGCCAGGCCGTCGCGGCGCTGCTGCATCGCCGAAAGCCGCCGACAAACCCAGCCGCCGCGAAGCGGGTGCCGTCCGCATCCCCAAGGCTGAGCGCGAGCAGGCGATCCTCGCCTTCCTCAAAGGTCATCCGTCGGCAAGTGCCAAAGAGATCGGCGCCGGAGTCGGAACGACCGCCAACTACGTGAACAACATGCTCACCGGTCTTCGCAAGCAGGGTCGCTTGGTCCGCAAGGCCGACGGTACCCAGGTCGAGGTCCAAGTAGGGGCGTCCGGGCCGGGAGTCGCCAAGCCGTTGGCGGCAAAATCGTCGGTCCGCAAGAAAGCTGGCCGAAAAAAAGGCTCAGCCAAGGGTCGGGCCAAGAAAGCCGTCGCCAAGCCAGCTGCTGGGAAATAGGGTGTCCGGTCTCGCTAAGACGTAGTAGTTGGTTGAGGACCTCTGCCAGCCAATCCGTAAATCCCGGTCGTTTCACTCGCGCGGTCGTCTTATCCGAAGCGGGCGAGGCCGAGCTTCGGCTGAGCCAGCAGGGCAACTGGCAGCTATTCCTCCGCCCCGACGGCGAGCGCGACTGGCGTCTCGCCTGCAGCGGTGACCTCGTCGCGGGTCAGAGGTCTCCACGGCCGGAGCCCGGAGGAGAAGCGGTGCGCCTTGGCGTGCTCTGGATCGATCCCCAGTTCGGCGGGCTCGTGTCGACGAGGCGGAGGTCGAGCTGAGCTTCCTCGAGTTCGAGTTGCTGCGCACTCTCGCGGTTTATCCCGACCGTGTCTTCACCAAGGAGGAGCTGATGCGCAAGATCTGGGGCAGCGGGGTATTGCGCAGCAGTCGCTGCCTCGACAGCCGAGCGAGCAGACTGAGAACGAAACTCGCCCGGGCCGGAGCCCCGGGCTTCGTCCTCAACCTGCACGGGGTCGGCTACAAGCCCTGGGAGGGCGAGCGCTTCGAGATCTCTGGCTGAGGCGTCGTGCGCGCCTTTAGCTCTCGCCCTGCTTTCTCAACGAATAGACGAGTCGGGGTGACCGAAGCCTTGACTATCCGACGCTGTTTGAGCGTTCGGGTAAACAGCCCGGTTCACGGAATCTCATTGGCACGGGTATCGGCTAGCGCCGCTACCTCGTCGCCGTTGAGAGAGCCCAAGTCAAGGCTCTGAAAGCCCGCGAACGGGCACCAAACAAGGAGAGCGGTATGCCATCCCGGACCAATCCTCCGGCCAATCGGCCGGTGCTAGTAGCCCTATGCCTCATGGCGCTGACTTTCGTCGTCGCCCTGATCTGCACCGCGACCGCCCACGCCGCCGAGTACAAGAGCGTGCTCTGCGCCGCCGACAACGGCTCCAACAGCTACGGCACCTCGACTAACTCGCCGAACTTCTCGATCGAGAACTACTGCGGTCCGGCGCCGGACCCGGCCGGCGGCGCCGCCTTCCTGCGCATCGCCGAGACCGCCTCCTCGGGGAACATGGCGCAAAACGCCTACGCCTTCGCCCACTACGACAGCCCGCCCTGGGTCCACTTCCGCACCGCAGGCGCCTACACCCGCGAGCCGGAGTCCTTCAACGACGGCTGGCGGGCTCGCTTCTGGGTGACCGGCGGCTCCGCCGGGGAGCGCCAGGTCTTCATCCAGGGCGCCGGCCTTCCGAACTCCGGCGAACAGGCTGTCTCCTGGCCGACCTTCGGGCCGCACCTGTGGCAGGTCGGCGGCTACCTCGACTTCACTCGCTTCGTCTACGAACTGAAATGCGTGCGACCAGCTGGCTGCGATCGCGCCGGCTTCAACGCGGTCGACGCCAACACCTTCAACTTCGTGCTCGCCGACGAATTTGCCTCCCAGGTCTCGCTGACCAGCACGGGAGACCCCTTCATGGACGGCGGCTGGGTCAAAGGCACCCACGGCATCGCCTACACCTGGACTGAGCGCGGGTCGGGGATGCGCTTCGAGCGCGTCTACATCGACAACGCTCTCATCAACGCCACCGAGCAGAACTGCAACCTGGGGTGGTCGCCGGTGAGCGGCGAGTTCGCCCGCGTCTTCCAGCCCTGCCCGACCGCGGAGAACCTGACCCGCTACTACCCGATCGACACCTGGAACCTGCCCGACGGCGCCCACTGGCTCGTCGCCTGCACCCAGGACTACGCGCAGTCCCAGGGGCTCGGCGGCAGCGGCGGGCAAAGCTGCGATGGGCGCGTCGTCCGCACCGACAACGCCGTTCCGGGCGCTCCCTCCAACCTCACCGTCACCAGCGCCAACCCCAACCGCTACCTCGACCACTTTGGCGCTCAGTTCGCCTTGCCGCCCAACCAGGGCAGCCCGATCGTCAAGGTCCACACCCAGGTCATCAACGCCGCCGGCGAGGCGGTGATGCCCGGACAGGTCTACTCGGCGACGAACCCGACCGCGGTCCCCAGCATCGAAGGCCCCGCCAAAGCCGGCGACTACAGCCTGCGGGTCCGGCTCGAGGATGAAGTCGGCTTCATCGGCGCGGCGAGCGTGGCATCGATCCCGCGAGACACGGTTCCGCCGTCGGCGCCGCAGGCCGTTGCGGTCGCCGCGCCATCGATCTCGCGCGCCGCCGAGGGCTTCGATCTGCGCTGGCAAAACATCGTCGATGCCGGCTCGCCGATCGACAGCGCCCGCTACCAGGTGCTCGACGGTGCCGGCAAAGTCGTCGTCCCGACCACCGCGGTCACCGGCGAGAACATCGAGGCCGTCCGCGACCTCGACACTCCCAGCGCCGCCGGTGGCTATCAGCTGCGCCTGTGGCTGAGCGACGCCGAGGGCAACGTCGGCGCACCGACCACGGCACCCCTGGCCTACGACTGCCCGCGCGCGGGGGCGCCCGGTGCCTCCCAGCTCAGTGCCGGCCTCGATGGCCGCGGCGAAGTGATCCTGCAGCAGGGTCAGGGCTCGACCCTGAGCGGTTCTCTGCGCAGCCAGTCGGGCCCCGTGGCCACTGCCTCGGTCTGCATCTTCAGCCGCGTTGAGACCGATGCCGGCCGCGACTTCCTCGGCATCGCCCTAACCGACCAGGCTGGCGGCTATCGCTTCCCGGTCCCCACCGGTCCTTCGCGGGAACTCACCGCCATCCACCGGCCCGACCAGCGCCAGCTGCGGGCGAGCGCGATGTTGCGCACGGTCGTCCACCCGACCCTGCGAGCTCGCGCGACCGTGGTCCGCAACGGCGACTCGGCCTACTTCGACGGCGAGATTCCCGGTCCGCACAACGACAACGTGACCGTCGTCCTGCAGGTCAAGAGCGGCAAGGGCTGGCTCGCATTCCGTCGCTACCGCACCCGCGGCGACGGCCATTTCGAACTCACCTATCCGTTCCGCCGCACGACGCGGCCGACCGAATATGAATTCCGCGCCCAGATACGTGAAGCCGGCAGCTATCCCTATCTCGAGGGAGACTCCGACCCTCTCGTCCTGCGCGTCGTCCCCGGCCGGCCTAAGGCCGGCGCAGGGAGAAAGGCCACGCACCGGCCCCGCTGCGGAAAGCGTGGGCACGCCACTCGCCAACGGTCACCGAAGCGCTGTCAGAAGAAGAAGCGAGCCCACGGTCGATCGGTCCGTGGGGGCAAGCATTGAGACAGCGCGTGCTCCCTAGGTAGTCCAGCCGCAGAGGACTGCTCTCCCGCGCCCTTCCTGCGCTTCGCCGCGCCCCGATTTTCGCACGCTCCGCGTGCGGGTCGGGGCGACCGGCTCACGCATCGGGCGTGGGCAAGAGCAGGAGGTGTCTCATGGGCGAACCGACCCTTGCCGTCCTCGACGTCGACAAGATCGATATCGAGGAGGGCTTCAACGCGCGGACTTCCTTCGACGAGAGGGAGATGAGCGAACTCGTCACCAGCGTCAGGCAGTCGGGTGTCGTGCAGCCCTTGCTGGTCAAACCGGGCAAGAGCGGCCGGCATTTCCTCGTCGCCGGCGAGCGGCGACTTATCGCCGCCAGGAAGGCCGGGCTCAAGCAGGTATCGGCGCTGGTCGGTGACGAGAAAGACGCTGCCGTCCAAGCAGCCGTTGAGAACCTGGTTCGGGCCGATCTGAATCCGATCGAGGCGGCAAGGGCACTTCAGACTCTCCGCGAAGCCGAGAACCTGGGGACCAACAAGAAGCTCGCCGAGCGGACCGGCAAAAAGGTCGAGTTCGTCAATTCGCGCCTGCGACTCCTCAAGCTCCCCACCGAGGTCCAGGCCTACTTTGCGAACGGCACGGTGCCGATCGACGCAGAGCGGACCTTGCGCGAGATCGCCAAGGTCTCCCCGCGGGTCGCGGAGTGCGCTTGCGAGTTGGTCCGTCGAGGTGACCTGGAAGCGGCGGAGCTCGTTCACAGTCCGCTGCGGGTCTTCTACGCGGTTGCCGAATCAGAGTTCAAGAACCCGCCGACGATGATCAGCACCAACGGCGCTCGCTTGCTCGACGTGATCACCGATCAGGCGAAGGCCAAGGAGCTGATCGCGCGTTTGCAGGAGTGGGGTGGGGGCGAGGACCCCTACCTGTCTTTCTCTGAGGCCGACGTCGATGCCGCGAGGGCAGCTGGGTGCCTGCTCGAGCAGAAAGCGAGACCGGGTCAGTTCGTGAGCAGGGTCCGCTTCATCACCGACCGCGAGCTGGCCGCGGATCTGCTCGAGTGCAACGTCGAGAAGCTGATCCGGGATGCGCAGAAGGAAGAGAAGGAGAGGCAGGCTGAAGAAGCCAAGGCCGCTTCCGCCGCCGAGTCAAAGAAGCCCGCTCCCAAGGCCAAGTCCGTCTATCAGCAAAGGATGGAGGCCAAGAAGAAGGCCGAGTCCTACAACGCCGCCATCGGCGTCAAGCTGGTCAAGCGGCGCGGTGCCGCCGCTCGCAAGAAGCACGGTCTCAAGCGGGCGAAGGCGATCGCCGCCGTCCTCCTGGTCGACCAGCCCGACATCGCCGCCGCCGGCCTGCGGTTGACGTTGCCGCAGCTGCAGGAGACCAAGCAGAAGACCCTCAAGAGCGGCGACGTTCGCCACGAGATCCACTACGTCGGGGTCGAGGAGGCCAACGAATACCTGGCGAAGAAGATCGCCGACGCCCGCTCTGAGTCAGAGGTCTACGAGCTCCTGACGGAGGCGATGATCGCCGCGGCCTTCGCCGATCCGAATGCTGTGCCGCAGGCCCAGCGCAAGTACTGGGACGCCCCCGGCTGCGCAGACGCGATCGCGTTGCTGTCGACCGAGGTCAAGGCGGTGCTGCCGCCCAAGGCCAGTGAGTCCAAGTAGCGCGGCGAAGGTGGCAGTGGGCGAGGCAGGTGACGCCCGCCCGCTGCCTGCCTTCGTCGACGTCTCCGTCCCCGCCGGTGCCGACGAGCGCCTTCAGAGCTTCCTCGCCTGGCTGGGGCGGATGAGCAGGGAAGAGCGGATCAGGGCCAGCCGCTACAGCTTCAAGAGCTGGCAGCTGCACGCTTGGGCGGCTCGCTACCCGGAGGAGGTGCCGTTGGTCAACGGCGAGTATGAGTTCATCGCGCTGAAGCTCGCCGACCTCGATTGACGTCGCATCTTCTGGCGCTATCTTGGGAGCGTGTCCAGAGAACCTCTGCCCATCGAGTTCGGGATCATCGGTCCGGGTGAGGGGGAGATCCTCACTCCCGTCGCCGGCGAGACGCTCTGTCTCGACGCCGGCGCGATGGTCCTCGTGT
This sequence comes from uncultured Solirubrobacterales bacterium, assembly GCA_963719435.1. GTDB lineage: Bacteria > Actinomycetota > Thermoleophilia > Solirubrobacterales > 70-9 > VAYN01. The sequence continues at coordinate 802,277 of OY970384.1, forward strand.
TGACCAGCTGCTCGGCGCAGCTGGGGATTGAGCTGCGAAGTGCCTATGTCGGTGGCGAGGGAAGCGAAGAAGTGGCGGTCGCCGAAAGCGCGGTCCACGGCGGCGGTCCCGCCGCCCTTCGCAATCGCATCCTCACGGTGGGAGGCGATGCGCTGCTCGATCGGCGGCGGGTGCTGCTCTACGACCACCTGCAGGTCGTTCAGGATTTGGCCGAGGCCGAGGGTGGTTGGAACCTTGGCTTCGAGGGCATCGAGCGGGCCTTGGCCGCGCTCGAGGCCCTCGCCCCTGAGTAGGGCACTTCGGGGCAGCGCGTGACATGGCTCCCCGCCCCTCGCGGGAGCCGTCCCCCCGATCGTGGCGCGCTGCGCGCGCTGGCCGCGGGGACCGGCACCCCGCTACGGGCGGGGGGCCCGACGAGAGGAGCGTTCATGGACACGGTCAACGCAGGCAATTCCGAGGCAAAGGTCTTCAGCTTGGACCGGGACAAGGCTCGACGAGAACTGCTGGACCCCGCAGGGGGTGCGATTTGGCCGATCAATCGCTTCAGCGATGCCGACGAGTTGCATTGCCTCGTCTCGGCGGCGATAGAGGACGATGTCATCGCCGTGCCTTCGCCTGGCGATCGCATTCGTATCCATCCGCGCTCGCTTTCAGATCCGCAACCGCTGCTCGCGGTTAAATTCGACCGCGATCCCAAGCTCCTCGGCGACCCCGTGGCAATGCACGGCGCCGACGGCGAAGACCCCGTCGAGTTCACGGTCCGACTGCTCGGCGAGGTGGTGGATCAGGCGAGCCGGCTTGCGTCCACCTGGCATGACGACGCTGCTTGCCTTGACCGCTTGGCCGCGTATCTAAATCAGCCCGGCCAATGAAACGGGGGAGACGTATGTGAACTCCTCGCCGTCGAACTTAAGCGCGGCGGTCGCCCGATACTCGACAACGGGGACGGGTGAGGGCTGAGGTAGGCCAGTGCTCTCGCCGGCGCGCCGCCGTGTGCGGAGCCGGCCCTTCATTCTCGCGCGCTCCGCGCGCTGGGGAAGGGACCGGCCCCGCACACGGCGGGGCCTCCATTCACAGGAGGTCTCATGTCCGATCCCACCGCCTGTCCCGAGTGCCTACGGCGCTCATGGCTACTCGGCCTGCTCACCCCCTACATCGAGAAGGAAGTTTGCGCCGGTGCCGACCTCTCCGACCTGATGGGCCTCGACACCGAAGAGTTGACCGCCCGGGTCGCGCCGAAGGTGGTCGAACAGATCCTCGCCCGGGCTTCGGCTCTCTCAGAGCTTCATCTGCACGAGCAGCTGCAAGCCGCCGAGTGCTGGGCGATTTGCCGCCACGACGGCGCCTATCCCCGGGCGTTGCGCGATTCCCAGGACGCGCCTTGGGCTTTGATCGGTCGCGGTAATTCCGCGTTGCTGTCGGAGCTGCAATGGACCGAGACGATCGGGATCATCGGCTCGACTCGTGCCACCTCCTACGGGCGCGAGGTCGCCGATCAGTTGGGTCGGGAAGCGGCGCAGGCGGGCCTCACGGTGGTCTCCGGTCTCAGCGCCGGAGTCCAAGGCAACGCCTTGCGCGGCGCGGTGGACGCAGGCCGAGCCGTCGCGGTGCACGGCTGTGGGGTGGAGATCCCCTTCCCGGCGGCGCAGCGCCCACTTTGGCGACGGCTCTGCGAGTTCGGCGCCGTGGTCTCCGAGCTGCCGCCGGGCACGCCGCCCTGGCGCTGGACGCTCGCGGCCCGCAGTCGGATCATCACCGCTTTGGTCGCCATGAGTGTGGTGGTCGAGGCTCAGCCTGAGTCCCCCACGATGGAAGCTGTCGCCCGCGCCACCGCGATCAGCTGTCCGGTTGGCGCCGTTCCCGGACCGATCTATACGCAGGCGTCCATGGGGCCCAACGAGTTGATCGCCGACGGCAACGCCCACGTCATCAGGCACGGCGAGGACATTTTGCGCGCACTGCCTGGTGGGAGTGGCGGTCCTCGGAGTGGCATTTTATCCCGGCGTCCCTAGTAGAGGCGCCGCCGCTCTTCCTGGCTACCGCCAGGTCCGCTGTCCTTCGCGTTCGGAGTCGAAGACTAGGTGCAGCCGCACGTCACGGTCGTGCATCTGGCCGACGACTTCCTGGAGTCCCACTCGTGCTTCGTGCTGCCAGAAGAAGTGGTGGACGTGGGCGAGGATGTCGGCGAGCTTCTTGATCTCGATCAGCGGTGCCCGTTTGGGGTCGACCTCCTCGACCACCCGGACCAGGAAGCGGCGGGCGGCGGCGTCATAGCGGCGATCGTGTTCGTCGGCAAGCAGGGCGACTAGGCGAACGGCGAAGCGCAGGGGAACCTGCTCGAGGGCGCTGGCGGCCTTCAAGGAGCGCTCGACGTCGCGGGCGCGCAGGGCCGAATGCAGGTCTGTAAAGGACACGAACAAATGTTCGCAATCTCGCCTCGTCTGCGCAATCCTCCGCAGCATGAAGATCGAGGTCGGCAAGACCTACGCCTACTGCGGCTGGGTGCCCGGAGAGCAGGGCCGCAAGGCCCTCGCCGTCGAGCTGCGCAGCGAGTGGGACGAGGAGACGGGATGGCAGCTCTTTCTTCGCCGCTGGCCCAATGGCAGGCAGGACATCGCCAACTCACTGGACTTCGAAGGACCCGTAGCGCCGGCGGTCCCCGGCGTCGATGAGCCGTGCTTGGTCTGCCGCGGAACCCGCATGGAACAGACCACCGAGCCCGACCCCGAGAAGTCCTGGCTGCGGCACATCGTCGGAGAGCGACCCTGTTACAACTGCGGCCACTTGAAGGCTTAGAGGAAAGCGGGCCGACCCCAAGTTCGCCACCCGGGCCGACCCGCGGGGGCAGGCCGGATCATCGTGGGTGCTGTGTCTGCAGAACCCCGAGCCGGACCCGCCTTCGGGGATTGTCGCTCGAAACTGCTGCAAGTGGAGAAGACCCGTAGACCGGGGGCGTACCAAGTTGTTCGAGGATCGAGGCTGCCCTGCCGTCGACCGCGGTCGCGCTGAACTTCGCCCTGTCTCAACCTGACTTAGCTGCTCCAGCGCGCAGGATGATCGGTCGGGGGCGGGCAGAAGCGGACCGGAAGCTCTCTTCGTCTTGGCTGATCCAGGTCACGTTGAGGTCGATCTGTTCGTGGTCGCGGAAATAGACCCGCTTCTTGGCCTTGAAGAAGATGCCCGGGACCCGCACCGCAAAGGTCGAGCTGCCGCGTGCCGTCGTCGGGTTCCCTTCAATCGTTTCTGCGCCGCAGAACCCTTCGCAGATAGCAGTCGGGAAGAAGGCCACTTCAACTCTTCCTCGTCCCGGAAACCCGGTGAGTCGGATCCTCTCCAGGTGCCCGGGGCGGAGGTGCCCGTCGGTTCTCACTCGCAGGTGAGCACGCTCGAGAAGAGCCTTCTCGCCGTCCGCTGAGTCCGCCGTGCCAAGGCTCGTGACGGCGAGCGCGACGAGCGTGCCGACGAGGGCGACCCGGGCGCCGATGTTCAGGATGCCTCGCAGCCTCACCGCCGGGAACCTAACGGAGTATTCCGTCGGGTTGCCCACCGCTAAGGTGCCCGACGTGCGCAGAGCTCTCGCCTCCATCCTCGGCCTCCTTCTCGTCTCGGCTCTACTTGCTTCCCCGGCGAGCGCGTGCGTCAAGCCACGGACCGTGCCGATCGCTTATGGACCGAGTCCTGCGGGGGAAGAGTGGACTTTCTCCGCCAGCATCAGGAAGAACGGGACCTGCGACCAATGGCTGTTCGGGGCCGAGTTCTCGATACCGCAGATCGGCAACTGGGGGATGGGCACCGGCATCCCCGTCGGCGGACACCTCTCCCGCTACTTCTCGATCAGCGCCAACGAATTCTCCAGCGACGGCGGCTCTGAACGGGCCTTCGCTGGGATCGTCGGCCGCGACGCGACCCTGGTGGTGGCCGAAGGCCGCGACGGAAAGCGCACCGAGATTCATCCTCGCTTCCCGCCGGCCGCGCTGCGAGAGAACTTCGTCTGGCTGCGCTCGTTTCGCTACTTCCTCGAGTACCTCCCACCCGGCGCCCCGGTGCAGACCGTGCTCGTCTTCAACCGGGCGGGCACGCTGCTCTATCGCACGAAAAGCCAGAGCGGCTCCTTCTAGTAGACAGGTGGTCGAAGCGGTCTTGCGCGTCGACGCGCCTCGGCCTGTTCGTCTGTTGGGCTTGCCTAGGGGTGTCGTCTGGGGTGAAGGAGGGGGTGAATCTCAAGCTCGCCCCTACCCGGCTTGAGAAGTGGTCTGGAGGTCCCTGCGCCCAGCTGACCACACACCCTCACGATGTGAGCGCCCGTGGTCAGCTGGGCACAGGGACCAAGAGCCGGGGAGCCGGGTAGGGGCGAGCGGGGTGGGGTCCAGGGGATCGATGGAGATCGAGACCCATGACAGAAGAGAGTCAGATCGAGAGGGAGCAAGAAACAACTGCAGGCAACCCGAAGGCAAATAGCTGCGCTATTGCCTTCGGGCCCGGATCATCAACAACAACAAAAACAGCAACAACCTCCGACCTCGGCGAAGAACTCCGCTGGCGCAGCCATCCGGCGGGAGGCGAAGGCCACTTCAATTCGCCGCCCCTGTTGTCTCCGAGCTGCCGACCAGGCTCGGGTCTCTGCGAAGGGGCGGCCGGGTTCCAACAACAGCAGAGTGTCCCGGCGGCGGCGAGCTCGTCGTCATGGGGACGAGATGCCAAGGACTTCAGAGCGGATCAGCAAGCGCGACATCGAGGTACTGGGGTTCATCGCCCGCCACGGCGTCGTATCCAGAAGCGCGATCGGCGTCTGGGCGAAGACGGCCCAGACGGCCACCTTCATCCGCGAGCGGCGCCTGCGCGAAGCGGGGCTGATCGAGGTCCGCGGTCTCATCGTCGAGGAGCCGAAGTTGATTGCCGCCACGGCCGCCGGGCTCCGGCTCGCCGGTCACGAGCACCTTGGCTGCGCCCGCTTCTCCCTCAACACCGCCCGTCATGATGCGGCGAGCGCGATGCTCGCGGCCCGTCTTGAGCGCCAAGGTCTGGTTGTTCTCTCCGAGCGAGAGATCGCGGTGCGCGAGCAGGGGCAGTCGACCCGGCCTCTGTCTGCCCCGTTGCCGGACGGGCGCTTTCATCGCTGCGACCTGATCGCCTTCGACGGAGAGGATGCGGCGCCGATCGCAATCGAGGTCGAGTTGACCCGAAAGAAGGCCGAACGGCTGGACCAGCTGCTCCGGGCCTGGCGGCGCGCGGTCGGCAGAGGCCGCTTCCGGCGGGTCGTCTACTTCTGCCCTGAGGCGATGTATCCGGTGGTGGTGCGGGCCGTCGAGCGGACCCGGACCGACAAAGCTGTGAAGGTCCGCGAGCTGTAGGGGGTCTTCGCGCAAGTCCTGGCTCGCTGGTTTTCACAACTCCGCTCACCTTGCCACCAACGCCACTCCGCGCAAGGTCGCTTCGCTCCCTTCCCCTCGCTGCGCTCGGTGCGCGGGGTGCCTTATGGCGGCCGGGTCGCTCCGCAAGCGAAAACCAGCTGACGCAAGGAGCACCTGATGAACACCCATACGGCCGAGCCCCCTAGACCCAAGCAGCTGCGGTACCTGAAAGACCTCGCGCTGAAGCGCGGTGAGTCCTTCACCTACCCCGCCACGAAGGGCGAGGCATCGGCGGAGATCAAGCGCCTGCTCAGGCGGCGGCCGAGCAGCCGGATAGAGCGAGCGATCGAGCGCGACCAGCTCGACCGGGTCGGAGTAAGCAGGGGAGACGCTACCGCCGTCCGGGAGTCTGAGATCGTCGGCTTCGGGTCCTCTGCCCGGTGGGCGGGACGATGATGCCGGCGGCGATCAACGCAGTTGTAGCTCGCCCGCAGCCGTTGCCCTGGAATCAGGGCAACGCCCTGCTTTTTTATGGCGGGTCGCTCTCCAACTTCGCCGCGACTGACGGCTTGCGGCTGCCCGAAGGCTGGTACGGGCACCCGCGTCCCTCGCCTCGGATGCCAGTCCGATCAGTCGAGCACTACTTACAGGCGTGCAAGGCATGTGACCCAGGAGATTTCGGCTGGGTGCTGGCGGCGCCGACTCCTGCGGCCGCCAAGCGCCGTGGCAGCGCTCGCGGTGAAGGTGGGCGGACCATCGATCTGCGGCCAGACTGGGAGCAGGTGAAACTCGCAGTGATGCTCGCCGCCTGCCGCGGCAAGTTCTCTTTGCCTCGGTACCGAGCACCACTCCTCGCCACTGGCGATCGGACCTTGGTCGAGGACAGCCCAAGCGACTATGCCTGGGGCGGCCGGGATCCTCGCGGTGAGTACCTCGGCCGAAACCTCCTCGGCATCGTCCTCATGGAGGTCCGCCGGCAAGCTCGTCATGACCCCATGAGACCGCCCCGGCCGAGCGGCGAAGCCTCCTGATCCTGGCACGGCTTCGCCGTGCTGACCGTCGGCCCTCGCCGCTCATCCGGGGCGGCTCGATACGGGAGGTCGTCATGGCCAAGACCAAGACGCGGCAGCGCGAGTCAACCGCGGAGGCTCGCGCCACCAAGCGCGCGGCTGAGCGCCGCAAGATGGAAGCGGCCCTGGAGGCGCTTCGCAGCAGCGAGGGGTGGACGCGCTGGATGGAGGTCCGCCGTCGCTTCCATCACTACAGCTTTCGCAACCAGATCCTGATCGCCGACCAGTGCCCGGAGGCGACGGTCGTCGCCGGCTTTCGCCGCTGGTTCGACCTCGGCTACGCCGTTCGCAAAGGCGAGACGGCGATCAGGATCTGGGCACCATGCCCGCCTTCGAAGAAGGCGCTGAAGCGGTGGCGGGAAAAAGGGGCGAACCCCGCCGAGAAGCCAGAGACCTTTTTTCGCATGGCCTGCGTGTTCGATCGCTCCCAGGTCGATCCGCTCGACGATTTCCCGGGCGGGCCGGCGCCGCTCGACCCGCCGGCGCTGCAGTCGGTCGACGGCGACGGCCTGTCTCACTTGCTCGCGCCGCTGACCGAGCTCGCGTCCTCGATCGGCTATGGGGTCTGCGTCGAGGAGATCGCCGGCGCCGCGCGCGGCTACTGCTATCCGAAGAAGCAGCGCATCGTGGTCGAAGAGGTCTCGGCGTCCTATTCCGCCAACGCCCAGATCGCCACCGCGATACACGAGGTGGCCCATGCCCTACTGCGCGCCGAGCGCCGCGAGGACGATCCGGCTCTGACCCGGGGCGAAGAGGAGGTCGTCGTGGAGTGCGTCGCCTACATCGTCTGTGCGAGCGCCGGCCTGGACACCTCCGGCGCTTCGGTCCCCTACATGGCGAGCTGGAGTCGGGGCGAGGAGATCGGGAGCTACGCGGCCCTGATCGACCGGTTGGCAAAGCGGATCGAGGAGGTGGTTGTGGAGGTGCCGGCTAAGACGCCGGGTTGCACTCGTTCTGCCTGAGCCAGCGCTATTTGGCTAGGCGCTCGAGGACCTCACGGTCCTCCCTGAGTCGCCGCTTCAGCCGCGCCTGAAACTCCTCGTCATTGCGCCCTGCCTCGATCTGCTCTTCGAGAGCTTTGCGTGCCGTTAGCTCGGCGGGGGTCTCTTTCGGCGTGCGAGGACTCATAGTCGGCATTGATATCAGGGACCGCGGGGGTGTCAAGGGTGCGGTGAAAAAGGCGCCTGGTCCTCGGATCGCCTGTGAGCCTTCTCGGCCCCGACGGTCGCGCAGGTCACGGGGCCACTGGCATGTCTCGGTTCGGGTCCCCTCTGAGAGGCGGTCCGATTTCCTCACACCAGGGTGGCACGCGCCGCCCGCGCTTCAACCCCCCAAGGGGGGTTCCCCTCACCTCCGACATTCGTCTCCGGCTCGGTTCCGCGCGTTCGGTCGCGTGCCCTACCTGGGCTCGTCAAACGAACCACCTCTCAAAGGAGACCCGAAATGGACAACGTGAACGTAGTTGTGATCACCGGCAACCTGACCGAAGATCCCAAGCTCGACTACACCGGCGGCGGGACGCCAGTAACCAACCTGCGCGTCGCGGTCAACGGCAGTCGCAAGGATCCCAAGACGGGGGAATGGGTCAACAAGCCCAACTTCTTCACCGTCACGGTCTGGAACAACTGGGCGACGGCCTGCACCGAGCACCTGGTGAAGGGAAGCCCGCTGGCAGTCGAAGGGCGCCTGGACTGGAACGAGTGGGAGGCCAAAGACGGAAGCGGCAAGCGCCAGGCGGTGAAGATCGTGGCCAACCGAGTTCAGTTCCTGGGTTCTGCCGGCGGAGCCTCGGTCAGGGACGACAACGGTGGTGAGAGCCCCGACGACGCCTCCAGTCAGGAGCAGGAGTTCGACGAGTACTCGGGGGAGCCGATGCCGGTCTAACGAGCCGATCCACGGGAGCCCGGCCGCCGCGCCGGGCTCCTTTGAACCCCAACCTGAGATCAAAGGAGCTGTGAGATGTCACCCACCACCGAAGTAGCGACGACCAGGATCGTCGGGCGCATCAGTAGCGAGCCGCGGATCAGCCACACGACCGGCGGCGAGGCCGTCTGCCGCCTCACCGTCGCGCGCAAAGCCGCCGGTCCGGTCAGCTCGCCGGTGATCGTCGCCCTCTACGTCAAGGGCGACCTCGCCCGCCGCTGTCACCGCAAGCTCGAGGGCGGTGATCTGATCGAAGCCCTCGGCGAACTCGGCCCGCTGCGGAGCGGCGCCCGCTTCCCGGAGGTGATCGCCGAGAGCGTCGGGCGCTTCCAGGAGGCCGACAGGCAGGCGCACGCTCCGGCGTAGCGTCCCCCGCAGATCGCAGTGCCAGGCCCCGGCTCCGCCGGGGTCTTTTTTTTGGCGCCAGGGGTGTCGCCCGAGCTCTCGGCCGCGTCTTGTTGGCGATGCGGCACACCAACCCATCCACCGAGGGCGACGCACTTGCCCACCTGCGCGATTTCGCCGAGCTGGCGAGCGTCTCGCTGGCCTGCCTCGCTGCCGGCGCCGCGATCGGGGTCGCTCTCGGCTTCCACCTGCGCCGCCGCGGCCTGGCCTGGACTTGGAGCGCCTTCGCGTTGGCGGCTCCACTCGCCCTGACCGCGCTCTTCCTCGCGGTCGGGATCGACCGCGCCTTCGGCGCGCCGATCTGCGCGGTGGCCTGGGGGGTCGCCGCCGGGATGCTCGGCTACTCGGCCGACCGCGATCTCCAGGACCGCCGCGCCGGCGCGGACCGCGAGATCGCCCTGCGCGCCCAGCGCCGCCCGCTCGATCTCCTGCGCCAACGGCTCGCCCGTCGCGCCCAGCGCGAGGAACAGGTGCTCGCCGACGGCATCCCGCTCGGGCGCACCTCGCGCGGCGTCCTTGCCTGCGTGCCGCGCGGCAGCGCCGAGTCGGGCGTCCACGTCCTCATCCCCGGTGCGACCGGCGCCGGCAAGACCACCTCGCTCGCCGCGCTCGTGGTCGAGTACGTCGCCCGCTCGGGATTCGGCGCCGTCGTCTTGGAGGCCAAGAGCGACGACGCCCTGCTGGCTGCGGCCAGCGCGGCCGCGGCCAGCCGTGGTGCCGAGCTGCGGCTGATCACGCCAACCGGTCCCTGTGGCTATGACCCGCTCGCCCGGGGCTCGGTCGACGAGCGCTCCGAGCGCTTGGTCGCAGCCCAGGTCTGGGGATCAGACGACGCCGACTTCTATCGCCAGGCGGCCTCGCCGTTCCTGCGGCTGGTGCTCCGCACCCTCGACGTCGCCGGCCAGCCGCCCACGCTCGCCACGGTCGCCCGCCACTGCGCGCCCGATGGCTTGGAGCGCTTCGCCCACGACCTCCACGCTCCCGCGCTCAGCGCCGAGCTCGACACCGTCCTCGCCGGCCTCGGCGCCGACGAGCGACGGGCGATCGCGGGGATGCGGGCGCGGCTGGCGAACCTCGCCACCTCGGACTTCGCGCGCGCCTGGCTCGATCCCCAGCGCGCAGGGGTCCCCTGCGTGGACCTGCGCGCGGCGATCGAGCGCTGCGAGGTGGTCTACCTGCGCCTGGACACCGATCGCACCGGCAACGTCGGCCGCGCCATCGCCCAGATGGCGCTGCTCGATCTCGGCGCGGCTGCGAGTTCGATGATCGGCCACGGCGTCGGCACCTTCGTCGCCATCGATGAGTACGGCGCCCTGGAGGCACCCGCCCTCGAGCGCCTCTACACCCGCGGCCGGGCCGCCGGGTTCAGCGTCGCCCTGGGGACGCAGACGCTCGCCGACCTCCGCGCCGCGGGGCCGGCCGTCAGAGAGCGGGTCGGCGCCACCGTCTCGGCGCTGATCTGCCACCGGATCGGCGGCCAGGAGGACGCCGAGTGGATCGCCCAGGCGATCGGCACGGTGCCGACCTGGGAGACGACCACGCGGACTGACCGGATCGGCCGCCCGACCGACGAGGGGACCCGCACCCGCGGCTATCGCTTCGAGGTCAACCCCTCTGAACTGCAGCGCCTGGGGCGGGGGGAGGCGGTAGTCGCCCAGCTGCAGCAGGCCGGCGCGAGCCGCAGTGCCCGCGCCAAGGTCGTTCCCGCCTGGGAGCGGCTCCCGACGCCAAAGAGCTTGCCCACGATCAAAGACCCCGGGCTCCCAGAGCCCGAGCAAGGAGGAACGATGAACTCGATCAGTCTGACCGCGACGCTGGTTGCCGAACCCGAATTGAGCCGCCATGGAAAGACCACGGTCTGCGACATGCGGGTGGTCGAGTTAAACGGTGGGGACTCGCCTCTCAGGATCGCTGTCGCCGCTTTCGGGCGCCAGGCGGAGAACTGTGTCAAGTACCTGAGGGAGGGAAGGCACGTTGCCATCGTCGGCCGCTTGCGCCCACAACAGCGCGAGCACGGCGACGGTCCCCGTTCCATCGTCTCGATCGTGGCCTCTTCGGTTGAGTTCCTGCCAGGAGGTCCCCGCGCCGATTCTGAGCGCGCGAAGACGCCCGAGCCCGCCTCCTCGCCCGCTGCGGCTGAGCAGGAAGGCACCGCCGACATCGACCTGGTCGACGTCTAGTCCCTGGCCGAATGTGCGAGGGGCTTGCCTCGCACTTCCACGGCAACCGCCGTGTTGAAGTTGACATGGGAAGGGGTATCGATTCCAGCGCGCCCGTCGTCTTGGGTGCGATGAGAGAGATTCACCGGGGCCGCGAAGGCCACCGAAGCGCTGTGGGGCGCCCGCGCGGGCGCTGATGGAGGCGGCCACCGCCGCCTCCACACTGCCCGCGCGGGTGCGGGCGAGTGCCTTCGAGCGCGATTGCGAGCGCCTGCGCCCGTTGGGCGAGGCGTACCTGCTGCGGCGCTTCGGCGGCTCGCTCAACCGCGCCGACGCCGAGGACGCCGTCGCCGAGGTGCTGATCCGCCTGTACCGCATGGCCGCCGCCGGCCGGCCGCCGCAGAACCTGCGCGCGACCTTCTTCACCAGCGTCCGCAACCAGGCGATCGACCAGCTGCGCTCGCGCGCGATCAGGCCGACCGTCGAGCTGGAGGAGGCGGGCGAGGCGGCCTCGACCGAGGCGCCGCCGAGCGAGTGGGCCGAGAGCCGCGAGGACTCCGCCCGCCTGGGCGAGGCGCTGGGGCGGATGCGTGCCAACTACCGCCAGGCGATCTTGCTGCGCTTCGGCCTGGGAATGACCGTGCCGGAAATCGCCACCTACCTCGAGATCAGCCTGCCGGCGGCAAAGAAGCTGGTGCTGCGCTCGACCGCCCAGGCGCGAAAGCGCCTGGAAGCGATCGACGGCGCCGAGTTCTGCCCGCAGATGCGCGACCTCGCGCGCCGCTCGGTCCTCGACCGCCACCTCAGCGAGACCGCGAGCAAGGAGGAAACCGAGCTGCTGCGCGCTCACTTCGCCCACTGCGGCGCCTGCAAGTCCTTCCTCACAAGCCTCCACGAGCGGATGCACGAGCTCGGCAGCGTCGCCGTCTTCGGAATCGCCGGCGGCGATCACCTCGGCGTCCACGTCGGCGTCGTCGACCACCTTAGCCAGTGGGGAACCACCGTCCTCGACGGCGCCCACGCCGGAGCCGGCCGCGTCCGCCACCTCGCCTACAAGGCCACCGGTGCCCTGCCGGGCTCTGATGGCGGTGCGGGGGTGCTGCTGAGCAGCGGCCAGAAGATCGCCGCGGTCTGCACCGCGGGGGCGGCGACGACGGCGACCTGCCTGCTGACCGGCGCCGTCGGCCCCGGGATCAATGCCGCCCCTGCGACCGCCGAGCCGCCTCCGCGGCCGGCGGCACAGGTGCGCGAGTTGCAAGCACCGAGCGAGGTAACGCCTACCCCGGAGGCGAGCCCGCCCGAAGCGAGCCCTCCACCAGACCCCGAGCCCCCGGCCGCACAGCCCGCGAGCACGCCGGCGCCGCTGGCGCCGAGCGCACCCGTACAGGCACCCGAAGCGACCGAAGCCTCGCCGGCGCCAGAACCCGCGGTGAGTGAACCGAGCGAGTTCGGCTCCGCGTCGCCGCCGCCGTCGGCGGCGCGGACCCCAGCTGCACCCACGGGCGAAGAGTTCGGTGCCGGCGCGGCGGCCGAACCGGCGCCGGCGAGCAGCGCCGGTGTCGGCTTCCACGGCTGAGCCCCCGTGGTTCCCGACGCGCTGAGCGCCGGAATCCGAAGAGGGGTATCGACCTCACCCGGCGCGTCGTCTCCCCGGGCAGATGGCACCGCACGCAGACGACATCTTCTTCCTCGGTCAAGAGCGGCTCGACCCCGACGCCGAGGCGCCGCACGTTGAGGAGACGCCCGCGCAGGAAGATTCCGACGCACCCGCCCCGCCGGGCGATCGCGGGGGCGCAGGACGCTGGCGAGTGGCGATGCTCGCGGCGGCTCCGCTCGCCCCCATCGCCATCGCTGCCGCGCTGCAGGGCGGTGGCTCCCAGGAGCGCCAACTCGCCCCGTCCACGGCGCTCCCGCGGACGCAGGCTCCACCCGTCCTCACGGCGCCGCGGGCTCCGCGCCCGCGCCTGACGCAGACGCTTCGTCGCCGCCGCCGTCCGCTCGAGCGCCGAGTGAGTGCCGAGCACCTGCCTTCCAAAACTTCGAGTGAGGGAACCGAGCGCGAACCAATCATCGACGAGGCGCCCGTCAGCTCCTTCCCCGAAGCGGCCGCACCGATGCCACCGCCTCCAGCGTCGGTGCCGGCCGTGCCGCCCGCGCCCCCCGGCCCGTCACTTCCCCTGGGTGGCGGGCCGGGCGCGAGGCCCGAGTTCGGAATCGAGCGCTAGCGATGCGCGCTCGCTTCCAAGGCACTCGCGGGTCCGCCGCCGTCGCGCAGCTGCGCGCGGCCTGGCCGCGCTACCTGGCGACCGCGGTGCTGGTGGTCCTGGTTGCGCTCGGCCTCCGCTCGCTGCTCGACCCGCCGCGCGCCGCCGCGCCGCCCGCACCGGCGGCGCAGGCCGACGCGCCGAGCCGCGACTTCGCCCTGCAGTTCGCCCGCGCCTACCTGACCTATGACGCCCGTGCGCCGCAGCTGCGAAACCGGGCGCTGGCCCCCTTCCTCGCCGAAGACATGGACGCCGACGCCGGCTTTTACGCCAGCCACGGTTCCCAGCGCGTGCTGTGGGTCCAGGTCGCCTCCGATCAGCCGGCGCTGCTCGGCGGTCGCACGATCACCGTCGCCGCCGGCCTCGACACCCAGCCTGCGCCCGCCTACCTGGCCCTCACCGTCTCCCACCACGCCGACGGTGTCGCCCTGCTCGGCTATCCGGCCCTGGTCGGGGCCCCGGCGCTCGGCGCCGCGGTCCCGGCGCCGACGCGCGAGAGCGTCGAGGACCCGGCGGTGTCGGCGGTGGTGCAGCGCGGCCTGCGCAACTACCTCGGCGCCTCAGCTCCGAACCTCGCTGCCGACCTCGCCCCGGCGGCGGAGGTGACGCTGCCGACCGTCTCGTTGACGGTCCGCAGTGTCGATCGCATCGAGTGGCTCGCCGGCGCCGGATCGGGTGCCGTGCTCGCCACCCTCACCGCCGCCGATCAGCGCGGGGGCACCTACGCCCTGGCCTACGAACTCGGCATCGCCTACCGCGAGCGCCCCTACCTGGACTTCATCGAGGTCATCCCGACCTCGAGTTGAGAGCAATCCGAATGAGAGCGAGGCAAGAGATGAAACGGAAGATGGCAGTCACCTTGGGCGCCTGCGCGCTGGCGCTGATCGGCCTCGCCGCCGCACCTCCAGGGGGCGGCACGAGCCCGATCGGTGCCATGGCAAGCGCGCAGGCGGCCGTCAGCAAGTCCCTGGGGGAGGGGGGAGGGGGCGGCAACATCAGCGGCGCCGCGGACCGCCTCGGCGACCTGCTGAGCACCGGCGCCCCGGTCATCGTCGCCGTCGCTGGCTACTTCGTCATCAGCACCCTCGCCTCGCGCAACATCGGCTCATTTGTCGGGGTGATCCTGATCACCTTGATCGGCCTGATCTTCCTGCTGAGCCCGCAGTCGATCGAAACGATGGCCAAGGGCATCGCCAACACGGTGTTCTGAGGTGATCATGGCGGGACGGGATTCGCCAGCAGGTCCACCAGCTTGTCCTGTAGTTGCCGCTGGCGGAGCCAGTCAAGCTTCTCGCTGGCGAAGGCTGAGTCCTGTTCGGTACGCAAAAACCTGAGATTTAGGCGCTCCGCTTCCGTCAGGGGTCGTTTCGCTTCCAGGGCGGCGATCCTGATCGAGATGGCTCGATAGCGGCGTTCGTCACGGTCGATCTCATCCGTGAGCGCGGCGTAGCGGTTGGTGAGCTTGGTGGCGAGGTCAGACCTCGCCACCGCCTCGCCTGCCCGTACGGAGGTGCTTAGTGCCTCGGCAGAGAGAACGATGCCGCCTACGGTCAGGAGGGCAATGCTGATCAGCCACCATCGGTCTCTGCGGCCCGACTTTCCGCCCTTCCTGCTTTCGGTCTCACGGGCAGCTCTGATGAACACCGGCAAGGAACCGCGAAGCACCAGCGCCCACATCCCGATCAGCAGGGTGTAGATGATGAGGTAGCGATCGAGCACCGATCCGTGTCCCGACATAGCTCCGCTGATCGCCACGGTCTCGGCCGTCACCGCGACTATTCCGAAGACGAATAGGGCCGCTGCCTGCACTAGCTCCCACGGCGTCAAAGGCTTCTTCCACGCGTGCCTTTGCGCAGGCGGACGTACCACCAAGACCCCGGTGAAGGTCAAGACGGGGATCAGGGTTGCGGCTATTTGAAAGAAGGCGGCTTCTCCCATGGCGGAGAATTTATTCCTCCCGCTCACTTGGCCCCAGGGGATCGAATCCACCGCCTCGCCCGTCTAGCGGGCGTGACTGGATCCAGCCAACCGAAGGTGGTGCGTAGCTACCGCCTCGTCTTCCACCGCCGCTGGCGCATCTTCCGCATCCAGAACTGGCGCATCCCCCTCCCGGGCGGCCTGGAGCTGCGCGCGATCGGCTACTGGCTGGCCTGCGTCGCCGTGATCGGCTTGCTCGGCGCGCTGCCCCTGGTCGGTCTCCTCGTCGGGGCGTTGCCGGCCTCAGTGAGGCTGGCGGTGTTGCCGCTGCTGGGCGCCTGGGCGCTGTCGAGCTGGGAGCTCGACGGGCGAAGCCCCCACCGGGCGCTGCTGGGCATCGCCGGCTGGCGGCTGCGCCCCCGCACCGTCGCCGCCCTGCGCCGCTGCCCGGCGCCGGGTCCGCTGCCCGCGATCTCCGCCCCGACCGGGGTAGGGGCGGACCTCGCGGGCCCGAGCTATCCGCACGGGCGCCTGCGCGGTCCGGTCCGGGTGCTGCTGCGCTACCCGGTCGAGGTGCGGGTCGAGGGCGTGCCGCGCTCGGCCGGCTGCTCGCTGGCAGAGCGGCGCGCCGCCGCCGCCCGCTGGCGGGTGCGGGGGACCGGTGGCGGTCCCCTTCACCGCGGCTCTGTCGTCGCGGTGCCGGCAGGCCGGGTGGTGATCTTCGAGTGAGGGCGCCCCATCACTTCTTCTGGGGCAACATCGTCCTGCGCACGCCGACCGATGCCTGGGCGGTCTATGAGCTGGAGGGCGAGAGCTACCCGGGACTCTCGGAGCGGGCGAAGATCGAGGTCGGCGAGCGCCTGGAGGCACTGGCCTATGCGATCGAGGCCGACTTCCAGGTTCTGCGAGTGGCGCGCAGCTTCGACGCCGAGGCGTATGTGCGGCGGGCGACGGCGACGCTCGATCCGCGCTTCGGCCACCGCGAGCGCTTCGTCGACCACCTGGCCGAGCACCGCATCGCCTTCGAGCAGCGCGAGGTGCTGCGCCCGGAGATATACCTGTCGGTGCGCCTGCAGGGCGCCGCCGGCGCCGGCCCGCTCGGCGGCGCTTTCGACCTCGCCACCCAGGGCTGGCGAGCGCTCGCCGCCCGGGTCGGCTTCGAAGAGGGCGGCGGCCTCTCCTCCGCCCAGATCGCCGCCCTGCGCGCCGCCGAGGAGAAGGTTCACGAGCGCGTGCTCGGCTACCTGGGGTGCCGGCGGGTCGGCTCGCGGCGGATCGCCACCCTGATCCGCCGCGCCTACACCCGCGGCCTGGGCGAGCCCGACTGCGACGAGGAGTTCGCACCGCAGGCGCTCTGCTTCCTCGACGCCGGCGGGGAGGAGCGCTTTGAGCCCTACGGCCACGACCTCCAGCGCCTGCACGAGAGCCGGGTGGCGATCGAGCGTCGCTCGCTGGTGATCGACTCCGAGCGCGGTCGCGGCCATCAGGCGATGCTGGTGCTGGGCGCGGTGCCCGAGGAAGCGGTCGTCCCCGGCCCCGCGGCCGAGTTGATGTTCGCGCCGCTGGAGGTCGGCTTCGGGGTCGATGCCACCCTCTCGGTCGAGTTCCTCCCCAACCGCGAGGCCCGCCGCCAGGTCGCCAAGCGCAAGGTCGACGCCGATCAGATCGCCGCCGAGGAAGCCGCCGGAGCGCACGGCCCCTCGGTCGAGGGCGCCGAGCGCCCCGCTGCCGCGCGCGAGCTGGAGGCGGTGCTTGGCGGCGGCGACCGGCCGCCGCTCCTTCGCACCGCGCTGACGCTCGCGCTCGGTGCCCCGAGCGCCGAGGCCCTGGAGGAGCGGATCGAGCGGCTGGGGGAGAACTACGGCCGCGTGCAGCTGCACCGCCCCGCCGGCGAGCAGTACCGCCTCTTCCTCGCCACCCTGCCGGCCACCCCGTTCCCCCTCCCCGAGTACAAGGAGCACCTGCTGCCCGACCAGGTGGGGGCGATGGTCCCGCACGCAATCAGTCATGCCGGCTCGAGGATCGGTCCCTATATAGGGCACACCCTGACCGGCTCGCGCTCGCCGGTCCTCTTCGACTTGGCCGAGGGCTGTCAGGAGAACCGCCCGCCGACCTGCCTGGCGGTAGGGACGTCGGGCTCTGGCAAGACGATCTGGATGCAGCTGGCGCTCTGGCAGGCGTTCCTGCAGGGCTCCCTCGTCGTCGACATCGACCCCAAGGGCGATCATCGCTTGGGCGAGCTGCCGGGGATCGAGGGGCGGATCGAGACGATCGAGCTCTCCGGCGAGGAGCGCTATGCGGGCCTGATCGACCCGATGCGGGTCGGGACCGAGGAGATCCGCGAGGACCTCACCTACAGCTTCCTGGTCTCGATCCTGCCGGCGCCGGTGCGCCCGGAGTGGCAGACGCAGCTGCGCCTCGCGGTCTCCCAGGCCGTCGCCGCAAATGGCCACAGCTGCGGCGAGGTCCTCTCGGCCCTGGCCGCTTCGGGGGACGCCGACGCACTTGCCGTCGCCCAGGCGGTCGAGGTCCACGGCTCCAGCGGCCTCGCCCGCCTCGGCCTGGGGGCCGCGGCGGCCGAGCTGCCCGACGTGGGCGGTGCCCAGGTCGTCTCGCTGCAGATCCGGAACCTCACCCTGCCCCTGGCCGGCACCGCCCGCGCCGACCTGCTCGAGGAGGAGCGGATCGGGCTGGCGGTGCTGCGCCTGCTCGCCGCCTATGCCCTGCGGCTGTGTGCGGCCGATGCCGATCGCCATGCGGCGCTCGGCATCGATGAGGCCCCGGTGCTGATCTCCGACAGCCAGGGGCGGAAGTTGCTGGAGCGGATCAGCCGCATGGGGCGGGCGATGAACATCACCCCGATCATGGCGGCGCAGATCCTCGCCGACGTCGCCGGCCTCGAGCCCTTGGTCGGCGCCCTCTTTGCCTTCGGGGTGGAAACCGAGGCCGAGGCCAGTGCCGCGCTCACGCTGTTGCGCCTGGACCCTGAGGACCCGGCGGCGATCAAGCGCCTGCTCGGCTACCGCGCCGGGCGCTGCTACATGCGCGATTACGAGGGCCGCGTCGCCCCGGTGCAGATCGACCCGCCGGCCTGGCTCTTGGCAGCGCTCGACAACACGCCCGCCCGCGCCGGGGCCGGCGATGGCGGGCGCTAGGGCAAAAGCGGCCAGGGCGGGCGCCGGGGCGGTGGCGCTCGTCCTGGCCTTGGCGCTCGCCGTGCCGGCGCGCGCGGTGCCTCCCCCTGGCGGTGGGGCAAGGGCGCCCGCGCCTGATGGCAAACCGGCATCGGGGAGCAATGGAAGCCATGAGCGAACTCCATCCAAGCCCGCCCGGACTCCTAACGGCCAGCTTACGGACCCCGAAGTGGCGGGCACCACCCTCGGCGCGAAACAACTCGGAGCTTCCGGCCAGGTCGATCCGCTCAGCGGCCTGGGGATCGCCAACCCCGTCTGCGAGGACCTCGGCGAGATCCGCGACCGCACCACCCGGCTCAGCTGCGAGGCCAACGGCACGCCGGAGTCGAGCTACCCGGCCTCCAACTACGGCTTCGACATCTTCATCGACTCCGGCGTCGACGCCCCGACCGGGACCTTCGCCAAGGGCCTGGTGATGATCCTCAACGGCCTTTGGCTGGGGCTGATCTTCGTCTTGAAGCTGGTCCTGGCGCTGCTCGGCCTCGCCTTCGGGCTCAACCCCTTCGCCGAAGGGGAGACGATGCGGACGATCTCCACCGCGATCGCGCGGCTGTACTCGAGAGTGACCGAGCCCTGGCTGTCGACGGCGATCGTCTGCGCCGGCATCTGGTTCTCCTACAAGGGCCTGATCCGCCGCGAAGTCGCCGCCGGGGTCGCCGGCACCCTGGCGGCGGTGGCGATGTTGGTGCTCGGCCTCTGGGTCGTCCACGACCCGCAGGCCTCGGTGGGCCGTCTCGCCACCCTGTCTGATCAGGTGGCGCTGGGGGTGATCGGCGCCCCGCAGGCCGGCTCGGCCTCGCGGCCCGCCGGCAGCTACGCGGAAGCGATGTCGCGGCTGTGGTCGCGGCTGGTCGAGGTGCCTTTCGCCGGCCTGGACTTCTCCGACGTCCGTTGGGCGCTCAGTCGCCCGCCGCCGGAGGCGGTGCAGAAGGCCGATGAGAAGTTCTGCGATGACGTCGGCGCTCTTGCCCTCTTGGCGGCGCGGGCCTCTTTTGGCGACGAGGAGGCCAGGGAAGCCTGCGCTCAGTTTGCCCGCCGTCGCTACGGCGAGCCCAAGCGGGTGATTGACCTCTACCTGCGCTCCTCGCCGGGTAGCCCCGCGCGCCAGGCGCTCTGGGACTTCTTCGACAACGACGACACCTACAAGCCCAAGGTCGCGGCCCAGGGCGGGGATGGAGTGCTGACCCGGCTCTCGATGCTCGGACTGTTTGCGATCGGCCTGCTCGGCGCCGTCTTGCTCTTGGCTTGGCTGGCGATCCGCCTCTTCACCCAGGCCGCGATCGCCTTCGTCCTCCTGCTCGCCGCCCCCTTCGCCATCTTCTTCCCGCTGCTCGGCGACTCCGGTCGGCGTGCCTTCAAGACCTGGGGGTTGACCCTGCTGGGGGCGGTGGCGGCCAAGGTGATCTACGCCGCCTTCCTGTCGATCGTGCTGCTCGGCATCACCGTGCTCGGCGAGGTGAGCGGACCCGGCGGCAGCGCCACCGGCTTCCTGCTCGCCTGCGCCTTCGCCTGGGCGGTCTTCTTGAAACGCGCGCAGCTGGTCGGCTGGCTCAGCATCGGCGAGGCCGAGCGGGTCGCCGGCCGCGGCCTCGTCGGCGAGATCGCCGCCTTCGGCCTGGCGCGGCGGATGGGCGCGCGCCGCGGCGGCAGCCTCGTTGGACGCGCTGGGCGTGCGGGCGCCCACTGGAGCCGAGAGCGCCGGACCGAGCGCGGCGTGTTGACGCGGGAGACCGCGCGCGAGTCGCTGCACGACTCCGCCCGCGGTCTCGCCGAGCAGCGCCACCGTGAAGCTGCCAAGACCGTCGAGACCTTCGAGCGCCGTCACGGCAAGAGGGCCGGCGCCGTGGCTGCGAGCACCGCGGCGCCCGCGCTCGCCGCGGATCCAGAGACGGCGAAAGCGAAGGTGCTCGGCGCCGCGAGCGCACCACCGAGCGCCACCGAGCACCGACGCTATGAGGAGGCCAAGGCACTGCTTGCCGGTCGCGCCCGCGACGAGGCCCGCGCTGGCGAACGCGGGAGCGACCCCGGTCTGGCGCGCTTCCTAAGCGAAGACCGCGAGCTGCTGAAGAACTCCAAGGCGCCCGTCGACCATGCTCACCGCATCGGCCTGGACCGCACCGAGTTCGAAGGCAAGGTCGGCCCCGACCGCGAGCGGGCCGAGGAGGCGATCGAGAAGGCCCGGGTGCGCGACGTGCGCCGCCTGGAGGTCGCAAGCGACATCCCGGGCCGCATCCGCGGTCGTCCCCGCCAACTCGCCGAGGGCCTCAGCCAGCGCCGCGAGGAGGGTTGGCACGAGCGCCGCCAGCGCCTCAAGGGGCTGCGCCGCGAGCGCCACACCCGGATCGCGCGGCGAAACCTCTCTCGGGCTGGATACCGATGAAGCAGGTATCGGCCGCGCGGCTGGTCGCATTCGTGGCGATCGCGGTGGCGCTGATCGCGGTCGCACTCGCGCTCGGTCGCGCCCCCGCTGGTCATGACCGACCCCCGCCCGACCACGGTGCCGTCGGGGGGCTCTCGCCGTCGGCGCTTCGCGCCGTGGATCGAGCCCGCCGGCAGGAGGCCGACCTGCGGGTCGCCGGGATGCGCTTCCTCGCAGCCTTCCTGCGCTATGAGGTCGGCGAGCTCACCTCGACCGTGCGCGCCCGCCTGCAGGCGGGCGCCGCGCCGGACTTCGCCGCGCAACTGCTGGCGAGCAGGCCGAGGCCGCCCGCCGAGGGGTTCCCCCCGGCGGCGGTCCTCAGCCAGCTGCACGTCGTGCCCTTGCCGGGGACGCCGCCGCGCGCCGTCCTCTCCGGCAGCGCTCGACGGCGCGACGGTGAGGAGGAGTTCTCTTTCGTCTTCGCCCGCCATCGCGGACAATGGCTGGCGGTCGGGGCGGGGCAGTGAGTGCGGACACCGACCACGAGCGCCGGGGGAACCGGGCGCTCGCGCTCGCCGTCCGCGCCGGCGGGCTCCTGGTCAGCGCCAAGGTTGCAGCTGCGCTCGCAGTCTGCCTGCTCGCCTTCCTGCTCTTTATCGGCTTGTTCATCAGTGCCTCCGGTGCAGCGGTGGGGGGGACCCCTGGCCAAAGCTGCTCGGTCGAAGGAGAGGACGCTTCCGGGGTGCCGGCCAGCTACGGGCCCTGGCTGGCAAAGGCGACCCAGCGCTACGAGCTCGGTCCCGAAGGCTTCGCCATCGTCGCCGCGGTCCACTACGTCGAGTCGAACTTTGGGCGCTCGACGCTGCCCGGGGTGCGCTCGGGCGCCAACTTCGCCGGCGCCCAAGGACCCGGGCAGTTCCTCGCCGCGACCTGGGCCGCCTACGGCGTTGACGCCGATGGCATAGGCGGCCCCGACCCCTACAGCGTCCCCGACTCGATCCTCGCCACCGCCAACTATCTCCACGCCTCCGGTGCCCCCCGCGACTGGCACGCCGCCCTCTTCTCCTACAACCACGCCGAGTGGTACGGCGACGAGGTGCTCGAGGCGGCGAAGGGCTTCGAGGCCATGGTCGTCTGCCAGCCGACCTCTTCGGGACCGGGGAGCGAACAGCTCGAAGCCGTCGCCGGCTGGATCGAATCGCGCCGTCTGCACTACTGCTGGGGCGGTGGCCACGGCGCCGAGCCCGGGCCGTCGGGAGGCGCCTACTGCTGGAGCGCAGACGGTGCCCAGGTCTACGGCGCGGGGGATAAGGGCTCGACTGCTCGGGCGCTGTCCGCTGGCTCTTGGTTCTGTCCGGCTTCGACGACCCCGGGCCGATCGCCTCCGGCGGCTTCTCGGAACGCTATGAGCCGGGGCCGGGAAGGGAACTGACGATCTGGTCGAACGCCGTCCACGTCTTCGCCACGATCAACGGGCGCGATTGGGGGACCTCGGAAACGAACTTTGCCCATGGTCCCGGGTTCGCGGAGCATTCGAAGGAAGGCTTTGTGGCGAGCCATCCGAAAGGGTTTTGACCCGGCGGCATCTACGTCTCGCCCCGGTGTCATTGGTCATGCCTGACACCTAGCAGGCCGGTTCCGCGCGGCACCGCCGCGCTCCCTCGGCCTGCTTTCCGGCGGGCATGACCAATGACACCGGGGCGATCGAATCGTGCTGCTGCTCGTGACCCAAGCCGAGCCGCAGATGCTCGAATGGGCACATCCGAATCTTGGCCGCCTCGTGCAGCCTCGGCACTATCCCCGGATCAGGGATACGGCAGCGCGAGGTGTTCCGTGGGCCGCCGACAACGACGCCTTCGGTGGTTTCGACGCTGTCGCTGGCGCGGCTTTTGAGCGGATGCTGAACGCCTTGGTTGGCATCCCCGGCTGCCTCTTCGTCGCCTGCCCCGATGTCGTGGGCGATGCAGCTCTGACCGACGCCATGTTCGATGATTGGGCCGCGCACATCGAGCGCCGTGCGCTTCCTGTCGCTTACGTCGTGCAGGAGGATCGCGGCGCGCAGCGCTCGCGTGGGGTTCCCTGGAGTCGAATCTCAGCGCTCTTCATTGGCTGTGCCGATGATCAGGAGAAGCTGGGCGAGCGGGTTGCCGGACTTGTCGCGGAGGCGAAAGAGCGCGGGAAGTGGGTTCATATGGGCCGGGTCAATAGCGCGAAGCGCATCGCATACGCCAGCGAGATCGGCTGCGATTCGGTGGACGGTACGGGCTGGGTTCGTTGGCGCGATGCGCGCCTGGGACAGGGACTCTCGCTCGTCGCAGCACCTCCGCAGTTGAGCCTTCTGACTTAGATCGCCTGTTCTACTAGTACTCGTAAAGCGGCGGGCTAAACGCACTAGGCCGGGTTAAGACATCTCCCCTCCGTGCGGATCAGAGTCAAATTCTTGTGTAGCGCGGACTAGGTTCGGTCGCCGCGGCCTCGACTGATGGTTGTGACTTGCGCCGGGGGAGCAACCACTAATCCATCCTTCATCTGCAGCTCTCCAGCCCGCACAAGTTCGACGACAGCACGCTCGACGGCCGCGCCGCCGGAGCCCTGCTCGAACTCACTGTTGAAGCGCTTTGACAGAGCAACGATTCGCTCGCCACCAGGGCACTCCACCGTGAGATAGGCCAGAACAACCGATTGGACCAAAGTGTCGTCGTATTGCCTTGGACTCGATTCGCGCCGCCTCCATCTCGCTCTGTCAAGCATTCAGCTGGATCTAGATGGCACGAGGGGGCGCCTTCCAAACAGTTGAGGAAGACGCCCCCGACGACACTTCGTCCTTGCCGCACGCCCAAGCCGAAGTGCTGGGGGCCGCGACTTCGATCGGTGGGTTGGATTCGGCAAGATTTTCCCTGGGCTGGTCTCGGAATACGTCGCAATATGAGGTACCGCCGAGGTGCCCAAGTGGAACACAACTCCATGGGAGGAAGCGATCCCAGGTTTAGGCACCCCGGCAGTCTTTGCCTTGCTAAACGCCGACGCACTCAGTCGGTGTTCCCAACAGGCAGCAAGGATTAAGGAAAGTCTTGGTTCAAATGGCCATCGCGTTGCTGGCATCACTCGCCACCATCGATGCTTACGCATCTCATTCCGGCCCCAGCGGTACGAAACGCAGCCGCCCCGAGAACAACGTTCAGCGCGGCCGCGTTCCCCGCCGCGAGCCTGGCCCTGCTGAGGGCCTGTGCCTGCTCTGCGTGTCCGACCGCGCCCCGTAGCGCATGCGTAACTTCGGCTAGCCCATCTCGATCCAAAACCAACATTCGGCCCGTGAAAACATTGTCATCCAGCCGCCCGAATCCACCCGACGAAAAAGTCGCAACGGAGGCATCCGTGAAGGCCAGAAGACCAGCTGCCTTAACCCAGTCCAGGAGGTGGGCGGGAAGGCGGCTCCAGTCGGAGGTGCCAAGCGGAACAGGCGCCATACGGAAAAATTTCTCAATTGCCCCGCGTGCTGGTTGCGTTCGAACCAACTCCAGAACCTCGCACTCGAGATGCAAAATCCGCACGTGATATGCAACGTCGCTGAGCGTAAAGTCGCTAAGTTGCGAAAAGGACTTGGCACTGGCCGTTCCGGTCATCGCTAGCGATTCGAGGAAGCTAACTCGGATCGGATGCCCCAAGGCGCGCGTTACTCGCGTAACGATTTCGTGCCTTGGGATTGGTTTCATGCTCCCAGGCCTCACTTACGCACACTCGGACGCGAGGTAGCGCTCATCCCACTCTTCAAGAGTCTCTAGAAGTAAGCTGAGCCGACGATCGCTTGCGCAGGTCGAGATGAGCCAGGTAGCGCCATAGGCCAGCGGAGACCTGCCCAAAACCGCTAGTCCGGCATCCACGAGTTGGAGCGCATGGTAATTGACTCTGGCCACGCGTAAATCGAAGCGAACAGCTAGCTCGACCGGGCTATCCCCCACCAAGCTGCTATTTAGGGCACGGAGAATGTGACGCCTAATCGGGTGGGATAGGCCATCTTTTTCAGAAAAGCTGAGAGTTGTCGCTAGAAAGGCGGCGTCACGGATATGTGCGGGTTCTTCACTGAAGTGCATCTTGCTCCCCCCTACGCAAAGTTGCCTTCCGTCAGCTGAGGGCGGAAGGTGGTTCGCACACATCCATACCTACTCGGACGACACTTCTCTAGTCAAAGTAGTTGACCGCTCGCTCAAATTGTCTGACCAGGCGAAGGGGGGCTTGGCCTACGCCAAGCCCCCCTTCATTCCACCTTCGCCCTAGCTGCCCTTCCGAATATTTAGAAACGGAAATTGCTGCGATGCGGTCTCGATTCTCACGGCTCACCTCCCTTAACAGCGGCTTTTCAGCCCAGCAGGCAGTGGCCAAACACGGCAGGAGCTTCAGCGGTTGTCGATTGCCATCCGCTCCACCGCCAATGGGTGCGTGCCCCCGAGCCCTCGCTAGCGGTTTAGTTGAGGCGAGTCGCTGCAATCAACGAGATTTCCCTTGTTTCCGCGCAAAGTGCGCCGTTCCCGCTCAAGGAAATTGAGCGGACGGCAATAACTAAAAGGGGGAGGAGTCTGGAATACTCCACAGAGATAAGAGCGATCATCGCCTCGGAGGAATTCTTTGAACGCCGGCCCCGCACTCATCGATCCACGCCTAACCAAGGCTCTCTCGCATCACCTGCGAGTTCACATCCTCAACATCCTCAATGACGGCCCGAATAGTCCATCTGGGATGGCAAAAATGGTTGACGCTCCGCTGAACCTCATCTCCTACCACGTAAAAGTCCTGCTCCGGTACGAATGCGTCGAATTGATCCGCACTCGTACTGAGGGTGGCCGCAAAGAAAGCGTCTACCGCGCAACTGAACGGCAGTTTTTCAGTCGGGAGGAATGGGAAGCGGTTGAACCTAAATCTCGCAAGCCAATTACGGCAAGTATTTTGCAAATGGTTTCTGAAGACGCGGGCAAGGCCCTCGCCACCGGTCTATTTGACGTCGTTCCAAACAACCACCTGAGTCGATCACCCATAAGAGTCGATCGGGAGGGATGGCGAGAAATCGTCGACATCCTCGCGCGAAGTTTGGACGAAGTACTTGAGGTTCATAGCAATAGCGGCATCCGCGCCGCCTCGACCGGCGACGACTTAACCGATATTCGAGTGGTGATGATGCAGTTTCCAATCTCTGACGACGTAGATGCACTTGGATAGCTGAGTTCGTGAAGTGCCTCTGGGTGCCAGCGGTACCCGCCGGTTGGTGACCTGATCTACTCAGCTTTTCGGTTTTCCGGACTTGTCTCGATCGGTCTCCGTTTCGGATAGTCCTTCAATCAGCGAGCCCTGGTGGAAAATATTCGGCCAAAAGATCTGGTTCCCCACTGGGTTAATTGGGCTTTCCCCAGATGTAAAAATAGTGCGCTCCAGCAATCACAAAATAAAGTTCATTTTCCGACTAGACAAGAGTTGCTACTCCAACTAGCGTTCCCGCAGATTCAGGTACTCGATGAACCGAGGGCACACCGCCCTCGTCAAAGGGAGGGGTCTCGGTCGTGGTCAGTAGGGGGGGAACTAACAGCAGAGTGGGCGCACTGTGCGTCTTCGCAGTGCTATTGCTCGCTTGCGTTGCCGTGGTGGTTACCGCTGGCGCGGTCGAGTCACGGGCCAGCGATGCTCGAGACTCAAACGACCAGATAGGAGTCGCGGATGCAAAAGTTGCACTAGCGCCAGAACCACCCTCAGAGCAGGTTGAGTCATCGCCGGCGATTCCTGCGGAGCCCGAAATACCCAGCGGGGAGGAAATGGGCAGCACGATCCCGCCTGCTGATGGAGTCGGCCAGACCCTGCCGGAGGCACGCGCCATCGAAGCCCGGGAAGCCGAAGAGCGCGAAAAGGAACTCGCCAGCCCAGCGGCTGTAGAGGAGCGCCACGCCTCCGAATACGCATACACCGACATCTCCGCCGAGCAATCCGAAGCACTGCTGCGCGATCTCTTCGCCGAGCAGCTGCAGGCAATCGACTCAGACCCCTCGCGCGTGCTCGCCGACGTGACCCTCGAGAGGGTTGATTCTCCGACCGAGGCGCTGGTCTCCGTCGACGGGGAAAAGATGCTGCTCGAATCGGAGGTGCCACTGCGCGCGCCCGAAGAGGACGGCGACCTGGGCAAGGTCGATCTCGGTCTAAAGCAAGCTGCTCGTGGCTATGAGACGGCGAACAGCGTCGTCAAGTTGAACCTGCCCAGCGACGCAACGGGGCCGATCGAGATCGGGGATCACGGACTGACGATCACGGCCGAGGGACTGAATCCGGCGAGCACCGCGCAGCGCTTTGGCCGCGAAGACCTCTTCCTGCCATCGGCGGCCGAGGACACCGACTTCCTGCTCTCGCCGATCACCGGCGGCGTCGACATCTCGACTCTGCTGCTGTCTCGCAAGAGCCCCGAGCAGTTCAGCTTTGCGGTGCAGCTGCCGGAGGGCGCGGAGCTCCGCGCCAGCGAAAACGGGGGCGCCGAAGTGATCGAAGGCAAGGATCGCCTTCTCGCTCTCGTCAGTCCGCCCCATGCCGTCGATGCGCAGGGGACCGACGTGCCGGTCGCGCTCGCGGTCAAGGGAGGCAGCCTGATCGTCGAAGCGCAACACCGCTCGATGGACATCGCCTACCCGATCCTGATCGATCCTCAGATCGAAGAAAACTGGTGGGAGTTCAAAGACACCAGCAAACTGAACTACTGGAATTGGTCTTGGAACGGCGTCGCGTCGGAAGACTACATCGGCTGGCGCTCTTGCATCGTCACTTGCTGGGGCAACGGCCTCTACGTGCGGTCGCGGTCGAACTTCTTCTACCCCGCCGGCAGCTTTGGCCGCTGGTGGTTCACGCCTCAGGGACAGACGACCTACATGCGTCGGGTCTCGATCGGGCCGATGAGGATGGACGCTCACGGCTGCACCGCCAACGAGCCCCATCCCTACGTCGGGGTCTATAACGAAGGCGGCTGGTGGTCCGTTCTGAACGCTGCCTATCCCAGCGGTTGGGCTACTTATGTCGACACCGGGGAAGGCAATCTCGGCGCCGGCAGCAGAACGATCTTCGTCGCCATCGAGGCCGCCAACAACACGAAAATCAGCTGCGGCCGCGATTACTACCTCGGAGGGGCGAGCCTCTATCTAGACGACCCCGAGGATCCGAGCGTCAACTCGGTCTCCGGCTTCCCGGGCGGATGGACCAATGATTCGACCCCCTTCTCCTTCGCTGTCAACACCAGCGATCCGGGACTTGGGGTGAAGTCGTTGACGATCTCGCCGGCGGGCTCCCCGCCATTGGGAGAACTGCAGCTCGGCTGCGACGGCCACCTTTCTAACCCTTGCCCGGGCAGCTTCACCTTCGGCGGCGCTCTCTCTGCCGACAGCTTCGACGAGGGCGAAAAAGGCGTCCGTCTCAGTGCCAAAGACATCCTCGGCAAGACTTCCAACACCTACGAAGTGATGATGAAGGTCGACCGCACGCCGCCGGAGGTCCTCTTGAGCGGCCAGCTTGCGACGGCGACGCAAGAGACCGAAGGCGATGCGAAAGACCCCGAAAAATGGGACGTGCTGCGCCTTCCCGTCTACAACCTCACCGTGCAGGCGTTTGACGGGAGCAATGCCATCCCCGCCACCAAGCGTTCCGGGGTCAAAAGCATCGACGTCTTCCTCGACCAGAACCCAACCCCGCTGCAGTCGTGGACGCAGAGCTGCCCGAACAGCAGCTGCGGCATGACCAGGAGCTTCCCGCTGAAACTGAACGAACTCAATGCCGACGTCCATCACACGCTCAAGGTGATCACCAAGGACTTCGTCGGCAAGGAACGCAAACGCGAAATCGAGTTCGAATACATCCCCGCGACCGGGATGAAAGACGAGTACGTGATGCAGCGCTTCCCGCTGCCCGACGGGCAGGGCAATGAAGCCGAAGAAGAGAACCCGAAACGACCCGAACTCGCGGTCAACGTCATGAACGGCAATCTCGTCTACCGCCAGCGGGATGTCGAAGTGTCGGGGCCGGCGGCGACCCTCGGCGTCGAACTCTTCTACAACTCGCTGCTCCCGGACGCCCAAGACACCGAGTGGGGCAGCGGCTGGACGCTCGCCCAGACCCCGACGATCGAACCGGACGAACCGGGAGCGCCGGGGCCCGTCACCGACGCCACGATGGTCCAAGACAGTGGCGCCGTCGAAAGCTCGATCGATCTGCCGACCGAAGCCGGCGGGGAGCACTTCGACAAAGACCTCCGGGCCATGATCACTAAAGAACCAGGCGGCTATGCGCTAACCGATGAAACCGGCGAATCTCCAGGCAAGCTCATTTTTAACGAGGAAGGCGAGGTGAGCGAATTACGGACCTCTCCTTATACGCGCATTGACTACAGCTACGAGGGCGACGAGCTCGCCGAAATCGCGGTCGACGACCCCGCCACGGTCGGCGGCGATCCAGCTGACGTTCTCGAACGGGAAACGCTCGAAGACATGCGGCCGACCTACTCCTCCTCCTTCGGCTCCCAGGGCACCGGCAACGGCCAGTTCAAAGTCCTCACCGACGTCGCCACCGACCCCACCGACGGCACGATCTGGGCGACCGACGACGACAACGATCGCCTCCAGCACTTCACCCCGGCCGGCGAATACCTGGGCAAGTTCACCACCTGCACCGACCCCGGCGCAGTCGAGGTCGACGCCAAAGGCGACATCTACCTCGCCTGCTCCCAAAGCGGCAGCGTCCGCAAATACAGCGACACCGGCACCCTGCTGAAAACGCTGGCGGTCTTCGGCTCGGGCAACGCCCAGGTTCGCTTCCCGCTCGACCTCGCCTTCGATCCGACCGGCAAGCTCTGGGTCGCCGACAGCGAAAACGACCGGATCGAGCAGTTCGACACCGCCGGCAATTTCGTCAAAGCCGTCCCGCTCGGAACCTGGAGCCGACCGTGGGGGATCGCGGTCGCCCCCGACGGCGACATCTGGGTCGCCGAAGCCACCAACCACCGCGTCTCGGTCTTCGACCAGAGCGGCAACGTGGTCAGGCGCTTCGGCTCCTGGGGAACCGGCCAAGGCGAATTCGACCGGCCCAGCGACGTCGAGATCGACCAAAACGGCTACGTCTGGGTGACCGACGGCGGCAACAACCGCGTCCAGGCATTCACCCAGGAGGGCGAATACGTCACCCAGTTCGGCAAGACCGGCTCGGGTGCAGGTCAGATCGGCACCTACTGGTGGCTGCGGATCTCCGTCGGCCCCCAGGGCGACATCTTCATCAGCGACCAGGGGAACTCGAGGGTGTCGCGGTGGAAAGAGCCCAATCACTTCACCGCCTACAAATCCTCCTTCGGCTCCCAGGGCACCGGCAACGGCCAGTTCAAAGTCCTCACCGACGTCGCCACCGACCCCACCGACGGCACGATCTGGGCGACCGACGACGACAACGATCGCCTCCAGCACTTCACCCCGGCCGGCGAATACCTGGGCAAGTTCACCACCTGCACCGACCCCGGCGCAGTCGAGGTCGACGCCAAAGGCGACATCTACCTCGCCTGCTCCCAAAGCGGCAGCGTCCGCAAATACAGCGACACCGGCACCCTGCTGAAAACGCTGGCGGTCTTCGGCTCGGGCAACGCCCAGGTTCGCTTCCCGCTCGACCTCGCCTTCGATCCGACCGGCAAGCTCTGGGTCGCCGACAGCGAAAACGACCGGATCGAGCAGTTCGACACCGCCGGCAATTTCGTCAAAGCCGTCCCGCTCGGAACCTGGAGCCGACCGTGGGGGATCGCGGTCGCCCCCGACGGCGACATCTGGGTCGCCGAAGCCACCAACCACCGCGTCTCGGTCTTCGACCAGAGCGGCAACGTGGTCAGGCGCTTCGGCTCCTGGGGAACCGGCCAAGGCGAATTCGACCGGCCCAGCGACGTCGAGATCGACCAAAACGGCTACGTCTGGGTGACCGACGGCGGCAACAACCGCGTCCAGGCATTCACCCAGGAGGGCGAATACGTCACCCAGTTCGGCAAGACCGGCTCGGGTGCAGGTCAGATCGGCACCTACTGGTGGCTGCGGATCTCCGTCGGCCCCCAGGGCGACATCTTCATCAGCGACCAGGGGAACTCGAGGGTGTCGCGGTGGACGGCGCCGGGGAACCTGCGGCTCAAATACGAGCCCGAAGAGCCCCAGGATGATCCAAGCGTGGAGATCGAGAGCTCCGGGGGTCTCGTCGAGAGCCTCGAGGGGGAGGAGGCCGGCTCCTTCGCCTATGAGCACAGCGGAGCCCTCCTCACCGCAGTCGAAGCGCCTCCGGGGGATACGACCTATGAGTACGACGGAGCTGGGCGGATGACGAAAGTCACGCTGCCGAACGGCACCTGGGGCTCCATCACTTATGAAGCGACCTACGGTCGCGTCAAATCGGTCACCGTGGCCGTCAACGGCTCAAATGCCAAAACGACCTACTTCACCTACTCCGACGAACCGCGTCGGACCACCGTGACGCCGCCCGGCAGCCCGGTTACGACCTATGACATCGGCGAGGATGGCTCGGTGCTCAAATGGTGGAACGTCGTTGCTCCGCCGGACTTCGACGACATGGCCGGGACGCTCTACGCGAACCGCGAAACCTCGTCACCGATCTGGGTTGGCGACCACAATCTCGTCACGCAGGCCCACTCCGAGGAGGGGATCGACAAGATCGAGGTCATCGCCAACGGCAACCAGCTCGTCGATGAAAAGACCTGCGCTCAGGATCCGGGCAAAGCCGGCATGGAGTGCGTCGAAGTTCAGAATGAGTGGGTTACGAACACGTCAAACTGGACGCCCGGGATCACCTATTTCGAGGTTCTGATCACCGATCGCCTTGGTCAAGTCGCAGCGGAACGTTTTTGGGTCAATTTTCCATATACCCCGCCACCGGACCCGGCAGCAACTGGAGCACCGAAATTTGCAGACATTCTGCGGTTCCGCACCGATTACGGTCTCGACTTGGACCTCGGTGGCGATGAGCTTGCCATTAACGATCGAATCTTTGATCTCATCGGCGATTGGAACAATCCGCATACCAGCGCGGGCGAGACGGCGCGAGCGACGGCGGAGAGGTGGGGTGTGCCCC
Organism: uncultured Solirubrobacterales bacterium; assembly: GCA_963719435.1. Lineage (GTDB taxonomy): Bacteria > Actinomycetota > Thermoleophilia > Solirubrobacterales > 70-9 > VAYN01. Next base: position 834,037 of record OY970384.1, read on the forward strand.
TTCGGCAGGCGGATGCTTCTGAGCTGGAATATCGGCAGCAGTACATCGAGCAAGCTGCCGATGTGATCCCTCAGTGGGCCCAAGGCCATGCGCCCAGTACGTACGCTGGATACTATGTCGACCACAAAGCCGGAGGCATTATCCGGGTTGGCTTTACGGGTAGTCAAGCCGAAAATCTTGCGAACCTGGTTCAACAGGCCGGACTGATGGCGCCGGATCGCGTCTCGTCATTCGCTACGCCAGCGCAGCATTCATTCTCGACTCTCTCCAGTACCCAGAAAGCGATTGGTCTGAATGCCAAAGCCCTTCCTAGCCTGAGCAACGCTTCCATCGACCTACAGGCAAACGTAGTTAGCGTTGGGACGACGGGATCGGTGCAGGCAATGACCAACGCACTAACGGCCGTGCTAGGCCCGGGATCTGCAGTAGACGTCTATTTCGACTCCGCCCCATCAACCGACAATTCTGGGAACAACAGAAAACGAGCGGTTGGGCGAGTCCGCGCGGGAGATAGGATCACCACCGACCTTCGTGAATGCACCGCCGCGTTCGGAACGTGGCAGCAAGCGATCAACCTGCGTGGAGATAAGGTGTTCCGGCATTTTCTCCTTACTGCTGCGCACTGCGCATGGATGGGCGAACTGTTCTACCGCGAAGGTCACAATCCATACACGCACGAATGGGAATGGTCAGATCTAGGAAAAGTAGTCCGGTCCGGCACTGAAGGTAAGAATCCGGCAGTCGATGGCTTGGCGATCCGGTTGGAAGAAGATGCTGAGCGTACTGTTCCCCGAAGCATCTATCTGACGCCTGATTCAGTATTGCCGGTGAGTGGCGTTGCTTTTCCGAGTATTGGAATGTTCGTCTGCACGTCGGGCGCGTCAAGTGATGAAGTCAAATGTGGCAGCGTGGTGGGCGGTCCGGAAATCACCAAGACTCCTAGCGTCGAATCTTGGACGGTGCCTATCGATGTTTTGGAGGAAGGAGGAGATAGCGGGGGGCCGGTGTGGCAGGCGGGCACTGGGAACGCCATTGGCCTTTGGAATTCCGGCACGCGCCCGTCAGATGTAGCGCCACTTCTGCCGGCGTTCCCCGGGGCTCCGGGAGTCCTGGACCAGCTGGACTTCACCCCCGGAAATCTGACTCTAGGGCGGTGATAAAATAACTAAGCTAATTGGCAAAAGTGGGGGAGAGGTTACGATTATGCGCTCAGTTATCCGAGGTTCATGTCGGCAATTTCCTTGGATAGGCGTCGTCGCCGTCCTAATTGCACTGTCTGTACCGCAGATAGCCAGTGCGCAGATCGAAGCCTGCCGACCGGGGGTCATGGTGGAGGACTATTTGGCCCCTCTGGATAGCTTTCCGCCTATACGAGAGTTCCAAAACTCGGGCCGGCTGGGAGCGGGTCCAGCGTCACTGCGAGTATTTCCGCCGAGGTCACAGCTCGTTGTCTCAGGGATGGGGCGGCTCGAATCGCGGGGCGAGCTTTCGGGCGGCTCTCAAAAGGACATCGTCTTGGGCTGGACTGCGATCAGCTGGCTGGAACGTGTATCACGGCGTGGGGTGCCTGGGAGGGTAGTCAGGGAAAAGCAGCAGTTTATTGCCAGGGCGAAAGGTTTCCGTGGCCGAAGTTTTGGTTTTGGTGCCGATGTTCGTGATGGTTTCTATCGGCTTTCCGTGTCATTTGTTGGTCAAGGAGCCAAGCGGCTTGGAACCTACGCTGAGTACTTCCGCGTTGTCGAGCCATTGTCAAGTGCGAGCTTAGAGATCGACAGTGCGATGCTCCGAACTGGAGAGACTGGATACGTTCAGGTCCAGAACCATGGGACTGTCGCCACTCGCTACTCCAATAGGTATCGGATCTGGAACCTAGGCGGCCCTATTCCTGTTGAGCTGTCGCCAGGGGAGACTCATGTCACGAACGAGCAACCGGTGGTCCGGGCCGGAGAGGTCGGAAGCTGCTTAGCATTCGAAGTGCCTGCCGGCGCTCCTCCAGGGCCATACCGAATCGAGGTACAAGCATGGGATCATCTCCAAGCAAAACCCAAACTCTTGAGCGCTCGTTTCGACATCTCATAGTTGATTGCTCATGAGCGATTGCCGCTCCTGCTAGCGGAGCATTGTTTGGAGGCTCGATGTCGCTCGCGTTTTCTTTGGAGCACCGCTCCAGCAGCTTCACGTCCTTCTCGGGCACTTGATTTGGTCGTAGTTGTGTCTCCTGCCCACCCGCTTGGGCGTGTGGCGGGCAGGAGACATACAGGACGCTTGGGTGTCACCAATATGGCGCGGATCGGCGTCTTGTTGGTGATGCCGTTGCTCACCACTGCCCAGGTAGCCGCCGAGGTCGGATTCAGCGCCGATTGGGTGCGCGAGCACGCTCATGAACTCGGCGGCATTCGCACTGGCCCCTCAAAGCATTCCCAGCTCCGCTTTGATCCCGATGGCATCGACGCCTGGAAGGCCCTGCGGCAACTCGCGGTGCAATCGCCGCCTGCCCATCGGGCCCGCCGTCGCCGACCCTTGGCGACTGCCCTCGAGCTTCTTCCAATTCCCGATCGGAGGTAACCAAGCCATGCCACGACCCGCGAAGGGCATCATCGAAACCCATGCCTGGAAGGATGGTCGCACGGTGACCTTCCGGGCGCGGGTGCCGTTCAACGGCCGTCGCCCCCGGATCACGCTCGGTACGAACCATGAAGGCTGGAATGCCGAGCGGGCAAACGTCGAGCTCGAGCGGATCATGGGCCAGGTCGAGCGCGGCACCTGGCGGCCACCGGAAGCTTCGGACCCCGGCAAAGAGAGCGCCGATCTCGATACCGGTGAGACGATCCACATCACGCTCTCGCGCTGGTGGCAGCGCAAGAAAAAAGAAGTCGAGGAGAACACGAAGGCCGACTACCAATGGCGCCTCGATCACATCCTTGCTTTTCGCCACGACACGCCCACGACTGAGATTGACGAGCGCTGGGTCGACGAACTCCGCGAACATCTTGCGGCCCAGCCCGCCCGAAACCGCAAAAAGGGTGAGACCCTTGCCCCCTCGTCGGTCAACAAGATTCTTGGCGCACTAGCCCAGGCGCTCGACCTAGCCGTCGACCACAAGCTCCTCCTGGCGAACCCCGCTCGCGGCAAGCGCCGCAAAATGAAGGTCACCAAGTCAAAGGGAGCTTTCTTGGAGCCCGACATGGTCCTCGACCTCTTTGAGGTTGCCGGCGAGTGGGAGAAGGAACTGCGCGCCCGCAAGCGCCCCGGGCAGTGTTATGGGCGCCGCTCTCTCCTCGTGGCACTCTGCCTCTGCGGCCCGCGAATCAGCGAGGCCCTCGACGCCGACGTCGGCCACTTCGATCGCGCAACCGGCCTGTGGCGAATTCCCGACGCGAAGACCCCGGCTGGCGTTCGCTTGATCGAAGCCTCCGCCTACGCGGCCGCGGAAATCCGCGCCCACATGGCTCAAAAGCACGTGGATGGCAGGGAGACCGGCGCTCACGATCCGATGTGGATCACCTCGAAAGGCACGCGGCTTCGAGCCGGGAATGTCCGCCGCATGTTGCGCGGGGTGGTCAAGCGGGCCAACGAGAAGCGGGAGGCTGAAGGAAAGATGCTGCTTCCGCATGTGACGCCCCACACCCTCCGCCGCACGTTTGCCTGCCTTTGCTTCTGGGCCGGACGCGAGCTGCCATGGGTGATGGATCAGATCGGCCATGACGACTCTCGCATGACCGTCGAGGTCTACGCCAGCGCCAGCAGGCGTCACCGGGTCGATCGAGGCTGTGTCTGGGCCCTCATGCGCTTCGCGGATGAGGCCGAGGATCGCCCTGGCTATGAGCGGAATAGCCCCACGAAAAGCCCAACGCTGCCTCAAGGAGCCTCCGGGCAATTCCCCGCTATCGCATCGGCGCCAGCGCCTTCTCAGGCCTAGAGCCAAAAATCCAGGATGGGCACGGCTGGTTTCGAACCAGCGACCTCTCGCGTGTGAAGCGAGCGCTCTCCCACTGAGCTACGCGCCCGGGAGAGCTGGATCTTACGCAGATCCCGTCGCTCGGCAGCGAGCCAAAAGGGAGGCGGGGCATCGTGGCTGGAATAGAATAGTAGTCCATAAAATTAGGTATTTGGCTTGAGATTTTTAAGTATGCGGAGAAAGCATCCAGCGAATAGAAGGAGCAGCGATGCAATCCGCAAGAAGAAGACTTCCAGTCCTGTCCACCGCCGTCTGCGCGGCAGTCGCGGCCCTCTGCCTACTGGGCAGCTCGGCGCAGGCGGCCACCTATCCCGCCGGAGGCGGTGCGTTCAACGGCGGTCTCGAAGGTTGGACCACGCCGGTGAAACCGACCTGCAACATCCCCCTGATGGGGGTCTGCACTACCACCGCGGGATACGACGGCGAAGGTGGCAATCCAGCGGGCTCGCTGGCGGCCACGACGACGATCCTCGTCAACCTGGGAGGTGCGTTCAAAGCCACAGCGGCCTTCCAGTCGCCCAATTTCACGGCAAGCGAGGGCGGGGCGGCGACGTTGCACCTCGATCGCGGGCTCGACTCGGGGAACCTCCTCGACCTGGCACCCCAGGCCAGTTACGTGGTGACGCTGATCGACCGCACCACGGGCATCAGCTCCGAGGCGATCACCGACTCGGTCGCGGGGGGCAACGCCTCCTTCACCGGTAAAGACGGCGCGGCGACCGTGATCGCCGGCCACGTCTACGCGATCTCGATCGACGCGGAAACGAGTTCGTCGCTGGCGAACGTCGGCTTACTTGGCTCGACGACCCTGCGCTTCGACAACATCTCCCTCACCGTCGGCTCCTCCGGTGTCAATGGCGGCAACGGCCGAGGTGGCAACGGCGGCAACGGAGGGGGCGCCGGCAATGGCGGCAACGGGCTCTCCGACAGTCAGCTGCTCTCGCTGCTGAAGTCGAATGCGGGCGGCACGGCGGTGCTCAAAGGCAACCGCCTCTTCGTCAAGCGACCGTGCCCGGCGAAGATCGGCCGCAGCTGCCGGGTCTCGATCCAGGGCCTCCTGAGCAAGCGCAAGCCCGCCACCACCAAGCGGACCAGCAAGGTCGCCCAGGGCAAGGCGAAGACGCTGGTGCTGAAGGTGAAGCCGAAGGCCCGGGTCAAGCTCCTCAAGAGCAAGCGCCTGCTCTTCAAGGAGACGGTCAAGGCCGGCAGTGCCAAGGCGACCGTCTACAAGCGCCTGAAGCTGATCCGCAAGCGCTAGCCCACGAGTCCCGGTTGGGCGACGGGTCCCTCTCCAAGTGGGGAGGGGCCCGCGTCCGGCGGGTCCGTCTCGCCCTCGCTCCCAGCCTCCGCGTTGCCCTTGCGCAGGGCGATGCCGACGAAGGGGAAGACCAGGGTCGAGAGCATCGCGGCGCCGACCAGCCCGGCCGCGGTCGAGGTCCGCATGTGGCCGGTCTCGATCGCGATCGTCGTGATCGCCACCACCAGCGGCAGCTCGGTCGCCGAGTAGAAGGCGAGGGCGGCGCGGTCGCGGGCGCCGAGCACGCCGCGGTAGAGCAGCAGTGCCGGGGCGCCGCGGACGACGAGGAAGAGGCCGAAGAACATCGCCAGCTTCGACACCGCTTCGACCGAGCCGAGCGCCGCCAGGTCGAACTCGATGCCGCTGGTGACGAAGAAGAAGGGGACGAAGAAGCCGAACCCGACCGCGGTCAGCTTCGACTCGAAGACCTGGACCTCGTGCCCGCGCAGGGCCACCCGCACGATCATCCCGGCGACGAAGCCGCCGAGCAGGAGGTCGAGGCCGAGCTTGCTGGCGAGCAGGACGAGGCCGAAGACGAGGACGACGGTGACCCGCACCGCCAGCTGGCTGCTGGACTCGAGGGTCCGCTCCAGCGCCGGCCAGCCGCGCCAGGCGTAGCGCACCGAGAGCAGCGCCAGCACCAGCGCCAGGCCGATGAAGGCGAGCAGGATCGCCGACTCGTGCAGCGGGCTGGCGGTCGAGAGGACCAGGGTGACGAGCAGGATCGGGCCGAACTCGCCGGCGCCGCCGGCGGCCAGCAGGTAGGTGCCGAACTTGGTCTTCAGCTCGCCGTTGTCGCGCAGGATCGGGATCAGCGTGCCGATCGCCGTCGTCGCCATCGCCGAGCCGGTGTAGAGGAACGAGACCACGACCCCGGCCGCGGCGAGGACGCCGCCGATCCCGTAGGCGAGCGCGACCGAGAGCAGCCAGCCCCAGGCGCCGAGCTTCATCGGCTTGCCCTTGATCCGGTTGAAGTCGATCTCGTAGCCGGCGAAGAAGAACAGCATCCCCAGCCCGAGGTTGGAGAAGAATTCGATGAACTCGTCGGAGTGGGCGAGGCCGAGCAGTTCCGGCCCGATGACGATTCCCAGCATCAGCTCGATCACCACCACCGGCGGCGCCAGCCGTTTCGGCACCACCGCGACGGTGACGGCGGAGAGCGCGGCGACGACGACGATGGCGAAGAAGGAGCCGGTATCGACCTCGATCGCGGCTATCGGCAGGGCGAGCAAGGGGTGATCCTACGGCGAGCAGGGTAGGATCGTCAGCGGACCGTGCTAGGCGGGGAGTTAGCGGTGCCTTGTCACCCGCAATCCGCTTTAGCGGGGCCGAATCCCGTTCCGAGGAACTGGCCGTCGGGGTCAGTGCGTCGCGGCGGCGTTGACGGCCGGGTCCTGCGCGACGTGGGCACGCGAATCAGGTCAGGTCCGGAAGGAAGCAGCCTTAAGCGGATGCCGCGGGTGCCGCAGGTGAGCCCGGCAAGAGCCAAAAACGACGGACACGCCCGGTGACCACGTTTCGAAGGCGGTTGCACGGTCCATACCTTCGCCGTATCCAAGTTTGTCCCGGCCATAGCGGGGACAAACTTGGATACGCGCCGTTCTCTAGTCGATCAGGCGCTTGGACATGCGGCTGATCGCCACGCGCCAGGTCAGCAGCGCGAAGCCGACCAGGAAGGCGAAGCGGGCGAGGTCGACCGCCTCGAAGCCGAAGGCGCCGCCACGGACCAGTTCGACCAGCTGGTGCAGGGGGTTGATCTGGGCGACCACCTGCACGCCCTCGGGCAGGCCGCTGATCGGGAAGAAGGTGCCGGCGACGAGGAACAGCGGCGTCACGAACAGCGCCGTCACGTAGTTGAACTGGTCGATCTTGGCCACGGTCGCCGCCATGGCGACGCCGAAGCCGGAGAAGCCGAGGGCGGTGACGAAGCAGAAGATCGGCACCAGCAGCATCCCCGGCGCCGGGTCGAGGCCCCAGAAGAAGGTGACGAGCAGCGGCACGCAGCCGTAGACGGCGGAGCGGGCGGCGATCCAGAGCATCTCCGCCGAGACCAGCTCTTCGACGTCGACCGGCGCCGCCAGGATCGCTTCGTAGGTGTTCTGGAAGCGGTGCTTGACGAAGGTGCCGAACATCGAGGGCAGGGCGCTGGAGAAGATCACTGCGGTCGCCACCATGCCGGTGCCGACGAACTGGATGTAGGGGACGCCTTCGACTTCGTCGACCAGGGTGGCGCCGAGGCCGAGCCCGAAGGCGAGCAGGTAGACGATCGGTTCCAGGACGCTGGAGAAGGTCGTCCCCTTCCAGTAGGTGCGGAAGTTGGCGACCTCGCGGCTCATCACCCCGGCGATCGCCGCCGGTTCGAGGCGGCGCATCTTGCGCGGGGCGCGGGTGCGGGCGGGAGCGCTGTCGGCCGCGGTGCTCACTCCGCCTCCTCGCCGGTCAGCAGCACGAAGACGTCCTCGAGCGTGGCGGCGCGGACCACGGCCTCGTCCGGCACGGCGAAGCCGTCGGCGACCTGCTCGGAGCCGACGATGGCGATCGCCGGGCCAGCCGGCCGCACCCGCAGCCCCGCCTGCTCGGCGTCGGCGCGGAGTTCGGTCAGGCGCTGGGGCGCCGCGTAGATCTCGGCGGTATGGGTGCCGGCGTGCTCGGCGATCAGTTCGGCCGGGCGGCCGCGGCTGATGATCCTGCCCTTGTGCATCACCGCGACCTCGTCGGCCAGGCGCTCGGCCTCCTCGATGTAGTGGGTCGACATCAGGATCGTCGTCCCCTGCGCTTTGAGCTCGCCGATCAGCGTCCACAGCTCCGTGCGGATCTGCGGGTCGAGCCCGACGGTCGGCTCGTCGAGCAGGACCAGGCGCGGTTCGTGGACGAGGCCGCGGGCCAGCAGCAGCCGCCGCCGCATCCCGCCGGAGAGTTTGTCGACGGCATCGCGGCGGCGGTCATGCAGACGGGCGAGGTCGAGGGCGCGGTCGACCGCGGCGCCGACGTCCTTGACCCGGTAGAGGCGGGCGTAGACGGCGAGGTTGTCCTCGACGGTGACGTCGACGTCGAGGTTGTCGAGCTGGGGGACGACCCCCATTTCCGCCCGCGCCGGCTTCGACTGCTTCGGCAGCTCGTAGTCGAGGACCCGCAGCTGGCCCGAGTCGGCGATCGCCTGTCCGGTCAGCAGCCGCATCGTCGTCGACTTGCCGGCGCCGTTGGGCCCGAGCAGGCCGAGGCAGATGCCTTCCGGCACGTCGAGATCGAGCCCGTTCACCGCCGTGATCGGGCCGAAGCGCTTGACGACGCCGCTGAGTTCGATCGCTGCCATCGGCGCCACGCTAAAGCACTGAGGCGAGGCGCTCGGCCAGCCAGAGGTCGCAGAGCCAGTCGCTCTGCTCGCCGCCCTTGCGGGTGACGACGATGCCCTCGGCGCCGCCCGCGACCTCGAGCCGCTTCCAGCGGGTCGAGTTGGGGACCGCCCGCAAGGCGGCGACGATCGCCTCCGGGGCGCCGTCGCCCGTCCGCACCCGCCCGTCGCGCGACTTCGCCACGAACGCCGGCGCGGCCGTCCGCACCGTCACCTCGCTGCGGCTGCTGACCTCGCCGCCGCCGAGGCGGACGGAGACCGGGCGCCCGTGCCGCTCGCCGCTCAGGACCAGCGCCCCGTGGATCTTCGGCCCCATCCGCGGCTGCACCGGGTCGCGCATCTCGATGCCGACCGTCGGCCGCTTGCTGACCTCGAGCCCGAGCGGCGCCAGCGCCGCGCCGGCCCGCTCGTAGCCCTGGTCCAGCTCGCCGCCGGGTGCGACCGCGCGGAAGGAGCCGTAGAGCGCCGCGATCACGATCAGCGGCCCGCCGATCAGCAGCGGCACGAACGATTCGAGCAGGTAGATCGGAGGCACGGTGAGGAGGATCAGCAGGGTGACGATCATCGCCAGCCGCTGGCTGCGGCGCGCCGGCTCCCACATCGCGGTGCGGGCCCGCACCGCCTCGGCGTCGATCGGGGCGACCGCCAGCGCCGCCCACAGCTCCGGCTCACCCATCGTCGTCGGGTTGTCGACCTGGCGCCCGCCCTCGGCGGCGGCGCGGGCGCTGTCGCGGGCGCTGGTCCCGGCGACCCGCTCGAGGTCGGAGCGCTGGAGGGCGAAGAGGACCACGCAGAAGACCGCGATCACGCCGAAGATCAGGCCCAGCGCCAGCTTCGGGTTCGCTTCGTCCTGACCGACCAGCGTGGTTGCGATCAGGGCCACGATCGCGGCGACGACGAAGACGCCGACGATCCCGAACACCCCCGAGCGCTTGAAGCCCCCCGACACGGGCGGCAGGCTACCGCGCCTCAAGGTGGGCAAGCGGGCTGTCGATGAGCCGGCATGCCCACTCGCGCGCGTCTCTTCAAGCTCGTCCCACTGGCCCTGGTCGCGGTGCTGCTCGGCACCGCCTCGCTGGCCCTGGCTCGCCCGGCGGGCCCGGTCCCCGCGCAGAACGGCCGTTATGGCGGGCTCACCGCCGGTGGGGCCGAGCTGATCGGGTTCAAGATCCGCAACCGGGTCGTCAGCGATTTCACCTTCAACATGCACATGGAATGCCACAACACCGATACCAACGAAGACTACGTCCGCGATTTCGACGCCCGCGGTATCGGCGGCGGCCGCATCTCCTCCAGGGGGCACTGGGAAAGCCGTTACACCTCCGAAAGCGGCGGTCGCTACGGCGAAGGGCTGGTCGAGATCAACTTCACCCGCAACCGCGGCACCTTCGCCGAGGTCGGCATCAGGGTGCCCGAGAAAGACGGGGGCCTGGAGATCTGCGACGGCCTGCTCGTCCTGCGCATGCAGCGCGGCCCGCTCTCCTGAGAGGCGGCCGCCGTGCTCGATGAGCGCTGGCTGCGCTCGCTGCACGTGGAGGCGATGCGCCGGGCCGACCTCCATGCCGAGCGCGATCCCCACGTGCTCTTCCAGGCGTCGACGATCGGCGCCCTGCTGGACGGTGCCTTCGACGGCGACCTCAGCTTCGCCGAGCTGGCCGCGCACGGCGACCTCGGGCTGGGCACGCTGAACCGGCTCGACGGCGAGATGATCGCCCTCGACGGCGAGTTCTTCCGCGCCGACGTCGACGGCGGCATCCACCCGGTGCCGGCGAGCGCGAAGACGCCGTTCGCCGTCGTCACCCGCTTCGAGCCGACGATCGACGAGTGGCTCCCGGGCCCGCTTTCGCACGAGCAGCTGCTGGCGCGGCTGGACGAGCTGGTCCCGCCCGGCGCCTCCTCCTGCGCGGTCCGTCTCGACGGCCGCTTCGAGCTGGTCCGCGCCCGCTCGGTCCCGGCCCAGAGCCCGCCCTACCGGCCGCTGGCCGAGGTCGTCGCCGACCAGCACGTGTTCGAGCTCGCCGAGGTCGAGGGGACGATGCTGGGCTTCCGCTTCCCCGCCTACGTCGAGGGCATCGAGGTCGCCGGCTACCACCTGCACTTCATCGACGCCGCCCGGGCCCGCGGCGGCCACGTGCTCGACTCCCGCGCCGCCGACCTGCGCGCCCGCCTCGACCCTTCCGACGACCTCCACGTCGAGCTGCCGCCGGAGGTCGACCTCGGCGACCCCGACCTGGCGGCGGCCACCCACGCCGCGATCCGCCGCGTCGAGGGCGGCTGACCGACCGCGGCCGCCTCAGCCGCCGCAGGGCTGCCAGGGGCGGGCGAAGAGGTCGTAGCCCTTGGCGATCGCGCTGAAGCGCAGGGACAGGGCCTGGGGGCAGAAGCTCGACGGCTCCTGCTCGTACTCGGCGGCGAAGACCGCCTTGCCGGCGGCGACGAAGGGGCTGAAACGGGCGCACTCCGCGTAGGCGAAGCACTCCTCGACGACCGCGAAGTCGAAGCTCCCGAGCAGCTGACGCACCTGCTCGGGATCGTTCTTGAGCGCGACCGCCATCCCGCGGCGGTGGACCTCGCGCGCCACCCAGCGGTTGAAGCGCAGCTGGTCGGCGGCGCCTAGCGGGAACCCGGTCGGGTTTTCGTAGCCGGCGATGTTGTCGGGCTCGACCGCATCGAAGCCCTTGCGCGCGCAGCGGTCGAAACGGTTGCGCAGAATCGGCGCCAGGGCGCCGATCCGCCTGATGTCGAGCCAGCGCTCGTCCGGGTAGCCGGCGTAGGCCTTGCCGAGGGTCGAGAGCGGGAAGCTGCCGGCGTCGGGCCGGTAGCTCTCCCAGGAGCCGACGTCGAGGTAGCAGATGACCTTGCGGCCGAGCCGGTGCAGCTCGGCGACCGTGTGGCGCGGCGTTTCGAACCCATCGACCTCGTAGACGCCGGCGGCGACAGAGGTGTCGACCTTGCCCTGCAGCTGCCACTGCCACGGGGCCGTCGTCGGCTGCGGCTGCCAGCGGGCGGGGGCAGTGGGGGCGAGGGTGAGGAGGAGCGTCGCGGCGGCGAGCGCGATCGCGGCGGCACGGCTGGAGCGGCGCGGCATCGCCCCAGCGTAGGCGCCGGGGCGGAGCGGCGTTGCAGCGCTCAAGTTCGAGGGCGCGGCGGCCGACAAGGACCGGGATGCGATTGAACTCGCTCCCCTCCTTCAAGCGCGAAGCCTTCGCCGCCCTTGTGGTCCTGGCGCTGAGCGCCGCCGTCTGCCTCGGCGCCGCCGGCGACTCCTCCGCCCGCCCTGCGTCGCAGCCGACCGCGGTCGTGCCCAACGGCACCTACGGTGTGCTCGGGCCGCGCGGCGAGTACGTCATCTTCAAGGTGCGCAACCGCAAGGTGCGCGACCTCGCCTTCAACATCCAGATCACCTGCCAGGCGTCCGATGCCCCGTTCAGCGAACAGCGCTTCTTCAGCGCCGGCGCCGAGGCGCCGCAGGGGCGCACCGTCCCCGCCAACGGGAAATTGATCCTCAACTGGCAGGAGCGGGGCGAGGGCCGCCTCGGGCGGGTCCACGTCGAACTCAAGTTCGGCGTCCGCGACGTCGCCAACTTCGCCGTGATCGTCCCCGAGGAGCGCACGCCCGAAACCGGGCCCGATGACGCGCTCGAGAGCTGCGACGGTGTCAGCGCTCTGCGCTTCCAGCGCGGCTTCGAGCTGACGCCGCCGCTGCCGGTGCCGTAGCGCGCACGCTCAGCAGCGCCGGTAGACCTTCCAGGACTCGTTCTGGGCGACTTGGCGGTAGCCGGGCGGCACCGCGAGCGAGAAGTCGGTCGGGTCGTTGGGGTCGAGGATGAAGTTGTGGATCACGAAGGGGCTGGCCGGGGCGACGAAGTACCCGCGGCGGGGGACGCGTTCCTCGCTGGCGCTGACGATCTGGGTCGGCTCGATGTCCAGCCCGAAGGCGAGGCGGGGGACGGCGCGATGGTTGGGCACGGCGATCGGGCCGCAGAGCGGCTCGAAGGCGCCGGCGTCGACGAGCTCGGTGAGGTCGCCCTCGATCCGCGCCTGGTTGGTGAGGTCGGTGTCGACGCGGGAGTCGAGGTCCCACTGGTTCGGCGCCCAGGCGACGAACATCAGCGCGACCACGCCGGCGCAGACCTGCCAGCGCCGCCGCCAGCGGTGGCCGGGCTCCAGTAGCCGCCAGCCGAGCAGGCCGAGGGCGGCGAAGATCGCCAGGATCGCCGCCGCCAGCATCGTGTAGCGGGGGAGGATGGCGAGGCCGCCGCAGGCGAGGATGGCGAAGGCGAGCAGGGCCAGGCCGGCGGCCGCGACCCCGAGCGCCGAGCGCCGCCGCAGGAAGGCGAGGCCGAAGCCGACGCCGACCGCGGCCCCGGCCATCCCCGGCCACTGCAGGACCTCGCCGAGCCGGCGCGGTCCGTAGAGGACGAGGTCGACCGGGCCGGTCTGCCGTTCCAGCGTCTCCACCGTCTCTTTGGTCCCGGTCCACGAGTAGAGCGGGTCGCCGGCGGTGATCGCGTCGAACAGGATCCAAAGTGCCGGGCCGGCTATGGCGAGGGCGCAGAGGGGCAGAGAGGGGACGGAGAGGGCACCCCTCGCCCGTCCAAGTGCCGGTCTGAGGAGACCGGCACTTTGAGTATCCGCCCGTTCGAGAGGTGCCCTCTCCGTCTCGTCGGCGCCGCCGTCGGGCTCCCAGGCCAGGTAGGCGAGGTAGGCCAGTGAGAACAGCCACGCCTCGGGGCGCAGGAGGCCGGCGAGGGCGAGCAGGGCGAGGACGGGCCAGCCGGCGCGCTCGCGCTTGGCCTCGACCAGCAGGGCGGCGAGGCAGAGGGCGATGTAGGGGAGGTCGATGTAGGCGCGCAGGCCGTTGGAGAGGAAGGGGGCGCGGGTGAGGACGATCGCGGCGGCGACGGCGCCGACCCAGCGGTCGAACCAGATCGCCCCCAGGCGGTAGACGAAGAAGCCGATCAGGCCGAGGGCGGCGTAGGCGATCACCATCGTCACCGCGATCGCGCCGTCACCCAGCGGCGTCGTCACCAGGCCGATCAGCTCGGTCAGTGGGTGCGGGGTGGGGGGGAGCGCGGCGCCGACGTCGGGGCTCATCCCATGCGCCAATTCGCGCCCCCAGACGAGGGCGTAGATCGTGTCGTAGTTGGGGAAGCCGACGGGGAAGACGAGCAGCAGCAGCGCCGTCACCGCGGCGACCCAGGCGGCCGGCGTCAGCCAGCTGGAGACCCTCGATGGCACGCGCGCACGGTATCGATGGGACCCCCGGAGGGGCGGCGGATGCCCGTGGATACACTGGCCGCAGTCCTCCCGATGACCGAGTCGACCTCTCTATATAGACGCCACCGCCCCGGCTCCTTCGACGAAGTCGTCGGCCAGCAGCACGTGGTTCGCACCCTGTGCAACGCGGTCGAGCAGGACAAGGTCCACCACGCCTATCTCTTCGTCGGCTCGCGCGGGACCGGCAAGACCTCGATGGCGAAGATCCTCGCCCGCTCGCTCAACTGCGAGCGCGGCGGCCCCACCGTCACCCCCTGCGGCGAGTGCGAGTCCTGCACCACGATCGCCGCCGGCACCTCGATCGACGTGATCGAGATGGACGCCGCCTCCAACCGCTCGGTCGACGACGTCCGCGACCTGCGCGAGCGGGTCGCCTACGCCCCCGCCGGCGGCCACTGGAAGGTCTACATCCTCGACGAGGCGCACATGCTGACCAAAGAGGCCTGGAACGCCTTCCTCAAGACGCTCGAGGAGCCGCCGCCGAAAACCGTCTTCGTCCTCGCCACCACCGAGTCGCACAAGGTGATGGCGACGATCGCCGACCGCTGCCAGCGCTTCGACTTCCAGCGCCCCTCGCTGGAGCAGATCTCCGAGGTGCTGACCCGGGTCGCGGCGAGCGAGTCGATCGAGGTCGACCAGGGGGCGCTGGCGCTGATCGCCCGCTCCGCCTCCGGCAGCTTCCGCGACGCGCTCGGCACCCTCGACCAGCTGGTCGCCTTCGGCGGCAGCCACGTCGAACTCGACGACGTCCTGCAGATGCTCGGCGCCGCCGACGCGGAGCTGCTCTTCGACGCGGTGGATGCGGTGGTCGCCGAGGACCCGAAGGAGGTCTTGTTCGGAGTCGAGAAGATGGCCCGCGCCGGCCGCGACCCGGCCCAGTTCGCCCGCGACCTGCTCGCCCACCTGCGCTTCCTCCTGGTCACCCAGACGACCGGCGAGGTGCCGACCTCCTTCGTGGTGACCGCGACCGACTCGGCCCGGCTCGAAGCCCAGGCGGCCGCGATCGGCGCCGCCTCCCTGATCCGCACGATCGACGAGCTGGCGACCGCCCTGACCGCGGTACGCGAGGGCGACGATGCCCGCATGGCGGTCGAGATCGCGCTGCTGAAAGCAGCGCGGCCTGATCTGGATCCCAGTACCGAGGGACTGTTGCGGCGGATCGAGCGGTTGGAGGGACAGCTTGAGGGCAGTCAGGCCGCGGGTCCTGGCGCGGAAGCGGGTGGGCCGCGGGTCCTGTCACGGGGGGAGGGGGGCGCTGCGGGCGGGGTCGTCCTCGACCCCCCTCCCCCCGCGCCACCCGCGGCAGACCCCCCGCCAGTTGACGAGCAACCGACTCCAGGCGCCGCGGATGAGCCCGAGCAGCCGCGCGCTGCGAGTGAGTCGGAGACTCCATCTGGCGCGAGCGAGACTGAGCTTGCAAGCACCGCGAGTGGGTCCGATCAGGCGAACGCACCCCAGACCCACTCGCCGGACGAGCCGCGGGCGGTCGCGGAGGATTCCGCGCCCTCGACCACTCCTGAACCCGAGCCGCCTGGCGAAGGCGCCTCTCCAGCGGGTGGCGTGGCGGGGGGGACCCCCGCGGCGCGGAGGATGCGGAGCATCCGAGCACCGTGGGGGTGCCCGCCGCGACAGGACCCGCTGGCCACAGCGCTGACTCGCCTGTGGGGGATGCCGCCCCGACAGGACCCGCGGCCGATAGCAATTCGTCCCTCGACCTCGACACCCTGAAACAGATCTGGCCGACGATCCTGGATCAGCTTGCGAAGACCGCCCCGGCGCTGGCGGCGTTCTTCGAGGAGGCCCGCCCCGTCGGCTTCGAGCCGGGGGAGAGCGTGGTCGAGATCAGCTTTCCCGCCGGGGCCACCTTCAACAAGCGCAAGGCCGAGACCCAGGAGCAGCGGGAGCGGGTGGCGGAGGCGCTGCAGGCGGTCACCGGGCAGAGCTTGAAGCCGACATACGTGCTCGCCGACGAGGACGCGGCGCCGGAGCCGGCCGCGGAGGCGGCGGCACCCGCCGAGCGGGACGAGAAGATGGACGAGGCAGAGCTGCTGGAGCGGCTGAAGAGCGAGTTCGACGCGGAGGAGGTCAGTTAGGTGTCACGTGGAGGCGGTCCCGGTGGTTTCGATGTCAACGCGCTGATGAAACAGGCGCAGCAGATGCAGGACCAGATGCTGCAGGCGCAGGAGCAGCTGAAAGAGGAGACGGTCGAGGCCAGCGCCGGCGGCGGCATGGTCAAGGTGAAGATGGGCGGCGACCTCACCCTGCGCGAGATCACGATCGACCCCGAGGCGATCGACCCCGAGGAGGCCGAGATGCTGGCCGAGATGGTCCAGGCCGCGGTCAACGAGGGCCTGCGCGCCGCGGAGGAGCTGGCCAGCTCGAAAATGGGCGGCATCACCGGCGGGCTCGGCGGCGGCGCCCTGCCGGGAATGTGAGCACCGAGGGCCCGGCGCCGCTGGCGCGCCTCGTCGCCGAGCTCTCGCGCCTGCCCGGGATCGGCCAGCGCACCGCCCAGCGGCTGGCCTTCCACCTGCTGCGGGCGCCGGACGAAGAGGCCTTCGCGCTCGGCGACGCGATCCGCGAAGTGAAGGAGAAGGTCGGACTCTGCGAGGAGTGCTTCAACCTCGCCGAGGGTCCGCTCTGCCGGATCTGCGCCGACCACAATCGCGACCGGGCGACGATCTGCGTGGTCGAGGAGCCCGCCGACGTGATCCCGATCGAGCGCACCCACGAATACCGCGGCCTCTACCACGTGCTCGGCGGCGCCCTCTCGCCGATCGACGGCGTCGACGCCGAAGACCTGAAGATCGCCGAGCTGCTGAGCCGGGTCGGGCGCGGTGGCATCGGCGAGGTGGTGCTCGCCACCAACCCGACCACCACCGGCGAAGCGACCGCCCTGCACATCGCCGAGGCGCTGCGCGGCCAGGTCGCGGTCACCCGCCTGGCCAGCGGCCTCCCGGTCGGGGCCGACCTCGAGCACGCCGACGAGGTCACCCTGGGCAAGGCCCTGGCCGGCCGCCGCAGTCTCGATTAATCCGCAAATTGGATATCTGTCCTGGACGACCATCAGCCCGCAAATAGCGGGTTTTTGAGTTGTCGGCGTCCGCCGCTTTCGGCAAGGTCACGGCGTGGCGAGCCACTCGAACTCAGGCGACGGTTCCGGGAGCGGCTCGCCAGCCGGCCGGCTGGCCCGCGAGGTCTCCGAGCTGCAGGCCTCGCTGCTGGCGAAACTGCACCGGGAACTCGATTCCGAGTCGCCCGAGCAGTTCGCCGCCGCGGCCGAGCGCCTGGCCGCCGATTTCGGCTCGGTCACCGCCACCGCGGTCGAAGCCGCCTACGAGCAGGCTGCTGCTGCCGGCCCCACTCCTGAGCAGGCAACAGCTGCCCCTTTCGCCTCCGGACAGGCGACCGCCCCCGAGGCCACCCCGGAGTCAGGGCAGGGGCCGGACGCCCACCACGAACTCTCGAGCCTCTACCGGCCTGGCCAGATGCGCCGCCGGCTCGACCAGATGGCCGAGACCAACCGCCGCTACGACCACCCCTTTGCGCTCGCCGTCTTCGACGCCTCCGGGCCGGGGACGCGCAACGGCGACGTCGGCGGCGGTCAGGAGACGGTGATGGCGGTGGTCGGCGCCGCCCTGCGCGACAGCATCCGCCTCGTCGACGAAGCCTTCCAGCTGGAGGAGGACGCGATCTGCGTGCTCGCCCCGAACCTGCGCACGATCGAAGCTGTGCAGATGGCCGAGCGGCTGCTCGGGAAACTGGAGGAGCTGGAGCGGGCGGGGGGGCTGCGGATCGCCGTCTCGGCCGGCGTCGTCGCCTGTCCCGAACACGGTGCCGACGTGGATTTGCTGCTCCATAAGGCCGATGCGGCGATGTGGCGCGCCCGCGCCGTCGGCCAGCCGGTCGGGCTCGGCGCGCTGCAGGATCGCTGACCCGGCGTCTTGCAAGATCGCTGACAGATTCCGTAAATCCGTCCATAACTGATGTAAACCCGCATTTCCGGTGACAGAATCCCCGCAGATGCCGGGAATCCGAACCAACGCCGCTGCCGAAGTCCTGGGGGTCAGCCCCAACACCCTGCGCAGCTGGGAGCGCCGTTACGGCTACCCGACGCCGAAGCGCACCGTCGGCAACCACCGCAACTACGAGCTGATCGAGCTGCAGACCCTGCGCGACGCGCTCGCCCAGACCGGCAACATCTCCTCCGCGATCGAGCTCGCCCGCCAGCGCCAGTCGGCGCCGGCCAGCGGTGGCAGCATGCTCGCCGCCTTCGAGAGCTTCGACGAGAGCGCCGCCGACCGCGCGATCGAGGAGAGCCTGGCCTTGCGGCCGCTGGAGCGCACGGTCGAGGAGCTGCTGCTGCCGGCGATCGACGAGCTCGCCGCGGACCCCGACCGCGAGGCCGAGCTCGAATTCGCCTCGCGCTGGGCGACCGGCTGGCTGCACGGCGCCCGCCGCCTCGCCTCCACCGCTTCGCGCCCGGCCGGGATCCTGCTGCTCGACTCCAGCCACGGCCAGGACGCCGAGGAGGTCCACACGCAGGCCCTCGACCTCGCCCTGCGCCGCGCCGGCTTCCGCGTCCTCGTCCTCTCCAACGAGCTCGGCGACGAGCGCATGGAGCGCGCGCTCGGCGCCCTCGACCCGACCGCGATCGTCCTCTGCGGCCCCGGCGCCGAGACCCAGGACGCGGTGCGGCTGGTCCGCAAGATCCGCGAGCTCGGCTTCGTCGCCCCGCTCTACGGCTTCCGCGCCGCCGGCCTGATCGGCGCCGCGGTGCCCTCGGCGGGAGAGAAGCCCAGCCAGGTGACCGGCATGCTCAATGCCGACCTGCGCCGCCGCGCCGCCCAGGCTTTCGCCTAGGCGGCCGGCAACACGGCACTTCGCTACAGCGAGCCGATGCTCTTTTTGGCCGCGCTGAGGACGACTTTCGGAAGCGGCGCGAAGTCGAGCGCCGCTCCGTAGGCCTGACCCTTGGTCACGGCGTAGTTGAGGAACTGCTGCAGGAACCCCTTCTGCGGGGCGTTGTGAGGGACGATCGCGTAGGTGAAGGTGGAGATCGGGTACGCGGTCGATGCACTTGCCGGTGGGTTGGTGATGCTGATCGCGTTGCTCGAGGGCACGCTCTTCACCGTCGAGGCCGCGCTTTCGATGTTCTTCAGGTTTGGCAGCTCGAAGTTGCCGGCCTTGTTCTCTACCGCGGCGGCACCGAGGCCGGCGGCGATCAGGTAGGAGGCGGAGATGTAGCCGATCGCACCCGGAGTTTTCACCACGGTGGCGGTGATCCCCGAGTTGCCTTTGGCGCCGACGCCGGCTTTCCAACCGACCGTGGTGGCGAAGCCGACTTCGCTGCGCCAGGCAGGGCTGATCTTCGAGAGGTACTCGGTGAAGGTGTAGGTGTCACCCGAACCGTCGCTGCGGAACACCGGCGTGATCGTCAGACCTGGGAGTTTCGCGCCCGGGTTGAGTTTCTTGATCTTGGCGTCGTTCCATTTCGTGATCTTGCCGAAATAGATGCCGGCGAGGATCGAACCGCTGAGGTTCAGTTTCTTCACACCCGGGACGTTGAAGCCGATGCCGGTAGCGGAGAGCGCCCAGGGGACCTGGACGCAGCTGTTGCAGGCCGAGGCCTGCTCCGGGGTCAGCGGCGCGTCGGAGGCGCCGAAGTCGACGGTGCGGGCGGTAATCTGGGCGATTCCAGCCCCAGAGCCGACGGCGCCGTATTTGACCGGGATGCCTTCTTTGATTTCGAAGCCGTTGATCCAGTTCGCCATGAGCGGCGCGACCAGCGTCGACCCGGCTCCGGTGAGACCAGCGGCGGAGGCGCTGGCCACACCCGTCGCCATGATCAAGATGGCCCCGATGGCCACCCCAAGCAACCTGATGCGATTCAAGAGAATTCCTTTCGACTCGTTTCGTGTTCTCTGCGGGCGCAAAGGTTGCAGCCCGGGCGCGGCATAGCATCAGGGTCGGGATTCGCACACATGTTTCAATCTCGTGAAAGAGGTGTGTTACAAAAATGTGACAAGAAGTGTGAAATTTCGTAACAAATAGGTGTGTCACCTTCACTACGCTGCGCCCGATGAGCACCCCCGCATCCCAGGGAAGATGAGCGCCACCTCGCCGACCCTCTCCGGCGCTCCGGCCGCGGCTCGCGCCCGCTCCGCGCGTCGCCGCAAGCAGCTCGACCGCCTCGGCGACCGGGCGCTCTTCGGCGTCTGCCTGCTCGCCGCGCTGATCGCCATCGCGGTGCTCCTCCTGGTCGGCTACCAGGTGATCCACGGCGCCGTCCCGGCGATCTCCGAGTACGGGCTCGGCTTCCTCACCGACACCGCCTGGCAGCCCAACTTCGGCGAATTCGGCGCCGGCTCGCTGATCTTCGGGACCGCGGTCAGCTCCCTCTTCGCGCTCCTGCTGGGCGCCCCGATCGCGATCTCGATCGGCCTCTACCTGAGCCTGCTGGCGCCCTCCGGGGTGCGTGGGGTGGTCGCGCCCCTGGTCGAGATGCTGGCGGCGATCCCCAGCGTCATCCTCGGCTTCTGGGGAGTGCTGGTGCTGGCGCCCTTCGTCCAGGGCACGCTCGAGCCCTGGCTGCACGACACGCTCGGCTTCATCCCGATCTTCGGCGCCCCGGAAACCACCGGCGCCAGCATCTTCACCGCCAGCCTGATCCTGACGATCATGGTCGTGCCGATCATCGCCTCGATCTCCCGCGACCTCTTCAGCGCCGTCCCGCACGACATCCAGGACGGCGCCAGCGCCCTCGGCGCGACCCGCTGGGAGGTGATCCGCGGGGTGGTGCTGCCCTCGACCGCGTCGGGGGTCGTGGCGGCCTCGCTGCTGGGGCTCGGCCGCGCGCTCGGCGAGGCGATCGCGGTCGCCCAGGTGATCGGCGCCGGCTCGGAAATCCAGGCCTCGCTGTTCAGGACCGGCGACACCCTGGCGGCGCGGATCGCCAACCAGTTCCCCGGCGCGCTGACGGAGATGCACAAAGCCTCGCTCTTCTACCTCGGGGTGATCCTGCTGGTGATCGGCCTGGTCTCCAACCTGGTCGCGCAGTGGGTCGGCCGCCGCTTCAGCTACCAGGGGGCGACGGCGCGATGAGCGCGGGCGCCGCCTTCGACCCGACCGCGCCGCTGACGCCGAGCGGCAACCTGCGCCGCCGGCAGCTGTTCAGCCACCTCGCCGAGTACGGGGCGACCGCCGCCGCCGTGCTCGCCGTCGCGGTGCTGGGGATCGTCATCTACACGGTCGTCAGCCGCGGCGCCAGCGCGCTCAGCCTCGACTTCGTCTTCGACGCCGCCCCGACCGGGATCGGGCCGGAGCTGGTCGGCACCGCGATCATCGTCGGCATCGCCACCGCGATCGCGATGCCGATCGGGGTGGCGATCGCGCTCTTCCTGACCGAGTTCGCCGGCTCCCGCGCCACCCACGGCATCCGCCTCACCCTCGATCTGCTGAACGGCCTGCCCTCGATCATCATCGGCCTCTTCATCTTCGGCCTGATGGTCAACCAGCGCCAGCCGTCCGCCTTCGCCGGCTCGGTGGCGCTGGCGATCATCGAGGTGCCGCTGATCGCCCGCGGCAGCCAGGAGGTGCTGCTGCTGGTCCCCAAGAGCCTGCGCGAAGCGACCGACGCGCTCGGGGTCAGCCGCTGGCGCGCCGTGCTCGGGATCACCCTCCCGAGGGCCCTCGGCGGCATCGTCACCTCGACCATCCTCTCCGCCGCCCGCGCCGCCGGCGAGACCGCGCCGCTGATCTTCGCCTGCTTCATCTTCGATCCCGGCAGTTACTCGCTCAACCCGTTCGAATCGCTGCCCAACGTCCCGGTGCGGATCTTCCAGCTGTCCGAAGAAGCGAACCCGAGCGGCTTCGCCGAAGCCTGGGGGCTCTCCTTCGTGCTCGTCTCGCTGATCCTCTTCGCCAGCCTCGGCGCCCGGGCGCTGCTCGCCCGCAGCCGCAGGAAGCTGGGCGCGTGAGCGAGTTCGAGCAGATCGAGGGCCTCGACTTCGAGCCGGGAGCGGGAGCCCCCGCGGTGCCGCCGCGGGTCCGCCTGCGCGACCGGGCGCCGGCGCCGCCGGGCGCCGCCGCGACGACCAGCGGCGCCGGCGCGCTGCACATCGCGCCCGAGGTCGTCTTCGACGCCCGCGACGTCTCCGTCTTCTACGGTGCCAAGCAGGCGCTGACCGGGGTCTCGATGCGGATCCGGCGCGGCCAGATCACCGCCCTGATCGGTCCCTCCGGCTGCGGCAAGACCACCTTCCTGCGCAGCCTCAACCGCATGAACGACTCGGTCGGCGGCTTCCGCATCGAGGGCCAGATCCTCTACCACGGCCACGATCTCTACGGCGCCGACGTCGACCAGGTCGAGGTCCGACGCCGGATCGGCATGGTCTTCCAGAAACCGAACCCCTTCCCGAAGTCGATCTACGACAACGTCGCCTGGGCGCCGCGCAACCTCGGCCTTCGTGCCGGCCTCGACGAGCGGGTCGAGAAGGCGCTGCGCGGGGCGGCGCTCTGGGACGAGGTCAAGGACCGGCTCAAGGACAGCGGCCTCGGGCTCTCGGGCGGCCAGCAGCAGCGCCTCTGCATCGCCCGTGCGATCGCGATCGAGCCCGACGTGCTGCTGCTCGACGAGCCCGCCTCGGCGCTCGACCCGATCGCCACCGGCGCGATCGAGGACCTGATGCACAGCCTCAAAGGGCGGTTCACGATCGTCATCGTCACCCACAACATGCAGCAGGCGGCGCGGGTGGCCGACCGCACCGCCTTCTTCAGCCTCGACAGCGCCGACGCCAAGCCGGTCGGCACCCTGATCGAGCTCGACGACACCGAGACGATCTTCGCCCAGCCGCGGGACCCCCGCACCCGCGACTACGTCAACGGTCGCTTCGGCTGAGCACCGTGCCGTAACGGCCGGGGCGCCGCTGCGGCTAGCCGCGCAGGATCGCGTCGCCGGCGACCGGCGGCAGCAGCGACTTGCCGCACTGCCAGCAGAAGGTGGCGCCGCTGCTGTGCGGCGCTCCGCAGGACACGCAGGAGCCCGTGGTGGCGGTCTCGTCCAGGCGCAGGATCCGTTCCACCTCGCCCAGTTCGGCGTCGGCGTCCTGGAGGTCGGCGGCGCGCCGGGTCAGGACCTCGGGCTTGATCCGGTTGCGGGTCGCCATCTCGTAGGCAAGGCCGCCGAGGTCCCACTGCAGCTCCGCGACCCGGGCGACCAGCTGGTCGCGGCGCCGCTGCAGGTCGACGATGAACTCCTGCCCGTAGGCGGAGCTGGCCACCTGCGAAGCGGCTGGAGCGGGGCTGGGGGACGCCGGCGACGGCGCCCTGCGTCCGGGGATCCCGAGTTTCATTCGCCGAAGAATTCCCCGGTGAATTTGCCGCCCTCGCAGCCGGCGGCGCCGCTTTCGCACTTGCCCCCGGGTTTGACGGTCGGCGGTGGCAGCTTCACGTCGCCGGCGGGTTTCAGCACTTCCGCGGCGGCTTCGGAGGTGCCGCTGCTGTCGATCGCCTTCTCCGGCGCCGCGGCTTTCTTGGCTTTGCCGCCCTTGCCGCCGATTTCGTCGCCCCCGCTTCCCCCCGCGGTGGACGCGGTCGCGGTTTCTTCGCCGCCGCTGCCGCCGACCTTGATGATCTGCGGCGCCGCGGCCGAGGTGGGGGTGCTGTTGTCGCCCGACTGGCCGATCATCACGCCGACCCCGATCGCCAGCACCAGCGTGGCGACGCCGGCGATCAGGGAGGCGTTGGCGGTCATCCGCGAGCGCGCCTCGCGGGCTGGCGGCGGGGGAGGGGTGGAGGCCGCCGCCGGGCGCTTGACCGCGTCCATGAACACGACGGCGTCCATGAACGGGAGCCGCGGATCGCCACGGCGCTGCCCGCATTCCAGGCAGTAACGCTGATCCATAGCCATGTGGGCACCGCAGGAGGGGCACTGTTCGTTCGCGGTGGCGACCGACGGCGCCTGGATCGTCGGCGTCGGTGGCTGGTGGCCAGCAGTCACGCTCGCATCTTCGGGCGACCGCCCACGGCCGGTGTTTAAGAGTTGTGAAGGCCACGCACACCATTCGGCCGATTCGACTCAGGATGTTCACATCTTCTTCGCGGTGTGAGGTGACACTTGCGGCGAAGCGTGACCACCTCCAGCGACAAGCGCTGCAGCGAGTGCGGCGCACCGGTCTCCGGCAAGCGCGAGCTCTGCCTCGAGTGCCGCTTCATGCCCTCGCCCTGGGCCGCCGCGGTGGCGGTGATGGGGATGCTGACGCTCGGCGTCCTGCTCGGCTCGGCGACCAGCCAGGTCGCCCAGAGCGCCGGCCTCACCTCGATCCTGCTGGAAGAACCGGCAGCGACCCCGCCACCGAGCGAGGAGGAACCCCCCGAACCCGGCCCCGAAGTGGCCGCAACCCCGGAACCGGCGCCGGTCGTGCCGACCGCCATCCCCAGCTTCGCCGAACCGGCGCCCCTGGTCGAAGAACCGGCGGCGGAAGAGGCGCCGCCGCCGCTGGAGCTGCCGCCGGAACTGGAAGCAGAAGAAACGCTGCCGCCGGTGAAGCACCTGTTCCTGGTCGTGCTCGGCGAAAACAGCTTCGAGGAAGCGTTCGGCGAGGCCTCGCCGGCGCCGTACCTGTCCCAGCAGCTGGTCGAGAAAGGCGAGCTGCTGCCGAACTACTACGCGGTGACCAAGGGCGACCTGGCGAACCGGATCGCCCTGCTCAGCGGCCAGGGCCCGACGCCGGAGACGGCGGCCAACTGCCCCACCTACACGGACATCGTCCCCGGCACCGTCTCGGCCGAAGGCCAGGTCGAAGGAGCCGGCTGCGTCTACCCGGCCGCGACCGAGACGCTGCCCGGCCAGCTGGCCGAGAAGAAGCTGAAATGGAAGGCCTACGTCGAGGACCGCGCCGTCCCCTGCGCGCACGAGGAAGGCTCGCTCGACCCGCTCGTCTACTTCCGCGCGATCGTCGACAGCCCCGAGTGCGCCCGGAGCGACGTCGGCCTCGAACAGCTGGCGACGGACCTGGCCAGCGCGGCGAAGACCCCGACCCTCTCCTACATCGTCCCCAACGCCTGCCACGACGGCGGCGAAACGCCCTGCGCGCCGGACCAGCCGAGCGGCGCGCTCGAGGCCGAAAGCTTCCTGCGGCGGGTGGTGCCGGCGATCGAAGCCTCGCCGGCCTACAAAGAAGGCGGGCTGATCGCGATCACCTCCGCGCAGGCGCGCCAGACGGGGCCGACCCCGGACGCCAGCTCCTGCTGCATCGCGCCGAAATACCCGAACCTGCCGGCCGATCCCGCGGCCGCAGAACTCGCCACCGGCCCGGTCAAACCGGCCGGTGGGGGAGGGCGCGTCGGGCTGCTGCTGATCTCACCCTTCGTCGCCCCCGGCAGCGTCAACGAAAGCGGCTACTTCAACCACTACTCGCTGTTGCTCAGCATCGAGCAGCTGTTCGAACTGGAGCCGCTCGGCTACGCCGCCGAAATCGCCCTCACCGCCTTCGACTCCAGCGTCTACAACGCCGAGGAAAGCACGGTCAGCGGCTACTCGGACGGCTCCAGCAGCAGCGCCAGCTGCCGCGACTGCGCCAGCAGGACCCCGTCGGGCGACCACAGCTCGCCGTCTTCCTCGAAGAACCCGTGGCGGGCGATGTTGGAACGGAAGCCGATCAGGTAGACGTCCTCCGGGGTCGCCCCCGCCGGCGGCAGCGGCGAGCGGAAGTGCACGGTGTAGTCGATCGTCGGCGCCCCGTAGGGCCGGTCGAGGCGGATGAACGGCGCCGGGAACCAGGTGTCGAGGAAGGCGGCCGCCAGCGGCGCGTCGAGCAGGTGCGGCTCGCGGGTGCGGATCCAGGCGCCGTTGCGGGGCTCGCCGCCGGAGAACGCGCCCTCGCCGAGAGCGGGGCGGACGCGGTAGTTCTGCAGCATGTTCGGCCGGTTGGTGCTGTCGGTGTCGACCGTGTACAGCTCGCCGGGCTCGCCCGTCTCCGGCATCCGCAGCTCGGCGAAGGTCTCGTCCTCGCGCCAGTTCTCGGAGAGCACGGCGAGCGCGGTCGCCTGCACCTTGCCCTCCTGCTCCATACGGGCGGAGAGGAAGGTGGCGCGGCCGCCCTCGCGCTCGACCGTGACCGCGATCTCGACCGGGCCGGCGGCGGGCGCACGCTGGAAGTGGACGGTCAGCGAGCGCGGCGCCCGCGCCGCCGGCGCCATCGCCTGGATCGCCCGCAGGATCGTCGCCGCGACGTAGCCGCCGTTGGGCCCTTTGCCGACCCACCAGCGTTCGCTCATCTCCGCCCCGAAGCGGCCGCCGCCGAGCTCGGCGATCGCGGTGTCGGCGTCGAACCCGGGCAGGGAGACGGTGCTCGTCTCCTCGCTCATGCGCCCTCCGGCTCCGGCTCGCGGGCGGGGGAGGGTGGGGCGGTCTCGCTGATCCCGATCCGTTCGTGCAGGCGCCGCAGCGGCCCCGGCGCCCACCAGTTCCATTTGCCGAGCAGCTCCATCAGCGAGGGCACCAAGAGGGCGCGGACGATACTGGCGTCGATCAGCACCGCCAGCGCCGTGCCGACCCCGTTCTCCTTGATGAAGATGATCTGCGAGGTGGCGAAGGCGCCCATCGCCACCGCGAACAGCAGCGCCGCCGCGGTGACGATGCGCCCGGTCCGCTCCAGCCCGATCGCCACGCACTCCGACTCCGAGGCGCCGGCGTCGCGCGCCTCCTTGATCCGCGAGAGCAGGAAGACCGCGTAGTCGGTGGAAAGGCCGAAGGCGACGGCGAAGAGCAGGATCGGCATCGTCTGCTCGATCGCCCCCGGGCTCGAGTAGTCGAGGAAGCCCTCCAAGCGGCCGTCCTGGAAGATCAGCACCAGCAGGCCGAAGACGGCGCTGAGGTTGAGGAAGTTCATGATCAGCGACTTGATCGGCAGGATCACCGAGCCGGTCATCAGGAAGAGGATGACCAGCGTGGCGACGATGACGATCGCCAGCGCGATCGGCAGGTGCGAGCTGAGGCTCGACTGGAAGTCGACGAAGTCGGCGGTGGCGCCGCCGACCAGGACCGTCGTCCCGGCGGGGGGCTCGATCGTGCGGATCGCCTTCACCGTCGCCTGGCTGGCGTCGGAGACGAACGGGTTGGCGGAGACGACCTGCAGCGCGGTGACCTCGCTGCGCAGGCGCTGTGGCGGCAGCACCTCGGCGACGCCGGGGGTGCGCTCGATGCGGGCGGCCATCGCGGTCGCCGCCTGCGGTCCGCCGCCTTCGACGTCGACCCAGATCGGGGTGTCGTGGTAGGGCGGGAACTCGCTGCTGACCGTGTCGTAGGCCTGGCGGGCGCTGGCCGAGTCCGGCAGCACGGTCGGGTCGACGGTGTTGAACTTGATCCCGAAGAAGGGCAGGCCGAGGACGATCAGGAAGAGGGCGCTGAGCGTGGCGATCGGCAGCGGGCGCCGCATCACGAAGCGCGAGAGCCGGTACCAGAAGCCGTGCTGGTCGGGCCGGGCGTCGGCTTCGGCTCGGCGCTGGAGGAACTTCGGGGCGCCGGCGTTGACCCGCGAGCCGAGCATGGTCAGCACCGCCGGCAGCACGGTCAGCGAGATCAGCGCCGCGAACAGCGCCACCAGCGCCCCACCCAGGCCCATCGAGTAGAGGAAGCGCTGGGGGAAGACGAGCAGCGAGGCGAGCGCCGCCGCGACCGTCAGCGAGGAGAAGAAGACGGTGCGTCCGGAGGTCGCCAGCACCCGCCGCATCGCCTCCAGGCCGGGGCCGCTGCGGGCGATCTCCTCGCGGTAGCGGGAGACGATGAAGAGGCTGTAGTCGATCGCCAGGCCCAGGCCCAGGGCCGTGGTCAGGTTGAGGGCGAAGATCGAGATCGAGCCGAATTCGCTGGCCAGGCGCAGGATCAGGAAGGTGCCGACGATCGCCAGGCCGCCGATCATCAGCGGCAGCACCGAGGCGACGAGGCTGCGGAAGAACAGCAGCGAGAGCAGGAAGAGCAGCGGGAAGGCGAGCATCTCCGCCATCCGCAGGTCCTCCTCGACCTGCTTGTTGACCTGCTCCTGGGCGACCGCGGCGCCGCCGACGACGACCCCCGGGCGGCCCTCGAGCTGGTCGGCGATCGCGGCCCCGGCCTCCTGCCACTGCTTGTCCCCGGTCGGCCGCAGAGCGACGGCGAAGTAGGTCGAGGTCCTGTCGGTGGAGACGAAGGCGGGCGAGCGGGTGTCGTAGTAGCCGGTCACCGACTTGACGTCGGGGCGCCGGCGCACGCTGCGCTCGAGCGCCTCGACCCGGGCCCGGGTGGCGGCCTGGGCGACCGGCGCGTCGGTGACGACGACGATCACCGCCGGCACCCGCAGGCCGGCGTCGAGCAGGCGTTCCTTGGCCTGGACGGTCTCGGTCGCGGGGTCGTCGGCGCCGTAGGGGTCGAGCCGGTTGGCGACTGAGCCGCCAAGCAGGGCGGCGAGGACGAAGAAGGCGATCGCGGCGATGCCGATGCGGCGGGCGTTGCCGTCGGCGAAACGGGCGAGGGCGTCGAACATCAGCTGCTCCTTTTCTCGGGAACGGAGGCGAGGATCTGCTCCTCCATCCGCTCGCACCAGTCGGCGAACCACTCGGTGAACTCGATGCCGCCCCGCAGTACCGTCAGCGGGAACGGGTCCTCCCTTTCCAGGGCCTGCGGCTCCATCTTGCGCAGCTGCGCGGCGACGGCGAGGCGGTGGGCGCGCATCGCCCGCAGGATCTCGACCGCCTCCTCGCGCGGCAGGGCGTCGGCGAAGAACAGCTTCAGCAGCCCTTCCTCGCGCATCTCGTAGGTCTCGGGCGGCTGCCGCAGCCAGGTCTTCAGCTCCTCTTCGCCGTCGGCGGTGATCTCGTAGACGGTGCGGCGGCGACCGCCGGTGGGGGCGTCGGCGCCGACCACCAGGCCGGCCTCCGAGAGCCGCTTCAGCTCCGGGTAGATCTGCCCGTAGCTGGCGGCCCAGAAGAAGCGCGTGGTGTCGTCGACCAGGGCCTTGATCTCGTAGCCGGACCGCGGCTCTTTGCGGATCATCCCGAGGATCACGTAGGCGGTTGCGCTCAGCTGCTCCATCTCGTGCATATATATCGCTCCGATATATCCGCGAGTGTGATCTGGAACACACTCATTCCGTCGCTGTAGAAGCGCGACCCATCGCTTATGGTCGTCACTCAGCACCCGTTTCCCAATCACCCCTAGAAGGGAGTCCAGAGATGTCGCTCGACCAGAGCAAGATCGGCCGCGTCGTGGCCGAGCAGATGGAGGCGATCGAAGGCGACTACGGCGACGACTGCGAGATCGGCGACGTCTGCACGATCGTCGAGGTGGTCGGCCCCCACGGCTCCCACGTCCGCGTCCGCAGCAGCGACATGCGCCCGCACAGCGGCCTCGGCCTGGTGCGGATGGCCGAACAGGCGATGCTCGGCAACCTCGGCGGAGGGTCGTAGGGCGGGCGCCGAGCCCGATCCATCGCATCGGCGCGATTCCGCCTCTCACCGATGACGAAGTTCTGACTTTATGCGCGCCACGGGTGCGCCGGTCGCTTCCACGATCGGCGGGTGAGCGCGAGCTACGTCGAAAAACTCGATTACCTGTTGGGGGTCGACCTCGCAATCGAGTTCTTCACCGAGCGCGGAGTTCTGGTCGGCTACACCGTCGTCGTGTTACTTGCGACCGAGGATGGTGCCGAGACGATCCGGGTCTACGACAGCGCCCATGGCTTCAACGAGATGCACCGGTTCACGCGCGGTGGCGGCAAGCAACCCGGAACACGTTTCCACAGCGGTACCCTGGCTGAAGGGATGAACGCAGCGATCGACGACGCGAAGCGGGGCTGCCAGCAGATGATCGAAGGATGGAGAAATGGCTGAGAAGTACAACGATTCGCCTGCGGGCCGGGTAATGGACGAAGCGATCGAGGCAGCGATCGCCGAAAAGCCCATCTGCCCGGAAGCGTCGGCATTCATCAACGCGGATACGCCCTTCACGGAGCGCGAAATCGTCGATGCGCTCGACCAGGGTTATGCCGCGGTCGTGGCCTCCGAGGACGGCAGCGTGCGGATCTTCCATCCAGAGCCGACCGCGGGCTGAGGGTCCGACCCGGCCCAGCGCGGCGACTGCCGCCTCGCGCTGGGACACGGCTTTGGCCGACTATCCTCAGTTCTCCATGAGCGGGAGCGAATCCGACATCGTCGTGATGAAGTTCGGCGGCACCTCGGTCGCCGGGGCCGAGCAGATCAAGCGCGCCGCGGGACGGATCGTCGCCGCCCGCGAGGGGGGCTGCCGGGTCGTCGCCGTGCTCTCGGCCCGCGGCAAGACCACCGACGAGCTGGTCGCGCAGGCGCAGGAGATCTCCGAGCGCCCGGTCGCCCGCGAGATGGACATGCTGCTCTCGACCGGGGAGCGGATCTCCTGCGCGCTCTGCGCGATGGCGATCCACGACATGGGTCACGAGGCGATCTCGCTGACCGGCTCCCAGGCCGGGATCGTCACCGATTCCTTCCACACCAAGGCGCGGATCGTCGACGTCCGCGCCGAGCGCATCCGCCAGGCGCTGGGGGAGGACCGGATCGTCCTCGTCGCCGGCTTCCAGGGCGTCTCCACCGAGAGCCGCGACGTCACCACCCTCGGCCGCGGCGGCTCCGACACCACCGCCGTCGCCCTCGCCGCCGCGCTCGACGCCAGCGTCTGCGAGATCTACACCGACGTCGCCGGCGTCTTCAGCGCCGACCCGCGAATCGTCGCCGACGCCCGCAAGCTCGCCCGCGTCTCCTTCGAGGAGATGCTCGAGATGTCCGCCTCCGGGGCCGGGGTCCTGCAGCTGCGCTCGGTCGAGTACGCGCGCAACCACGGCGTGAGGATCCACTGCCGCAGCAGCTTCGAGGACGGTCCCGGTACCCTCGTGGTCGCAGAGGACGAGACCGTGGAGCAACCTTTCGTAACCGCCGTGACCCACTCCAACGCGGAGGCCCGCGTGACGCTGACCGGCGTCCGCGACGAGCCCGGCGTCGCCGGCCGCATCTTCAGCGCCCTCGCCGAGGCCAACGTCAACGTCGACGTGATCATCCAGAACGAGCCGGTCGGCGGCGACCAGCTGGCCGACCTCTCCTTCACCGTCGACCGCGCCGACCTGCCGACCGCCAAGGACACGATCGCCGCCCTCGGCGACGTCTCGCTCAAGGTCCGCACCGACGAGCAGATCGGCAAGGTCTCGATCGTCGGCGCCGGCATGCGCTCGCACCCGGGCGTCGCCGCCAAGGTCTTCGAGGTGCTGGGCGAGGAACGGATCAACATCGAGATGATCTCCACCTCGCCGATCAAGATCTCCTGCGTCATCCCCGCCGACCGGGTCCCCGACGCGGTCAACGCCCTGCACAGGACGTTCGAGCTGGGCGACGACGCGATCCGCCCCGAGGACCCGACCGGTCCCGAGCACCGGCCGACGGTCGCCGGCTAAGCGCTCGTCATACTCGGATCATGGCGGGCGACGGATACAGAGTCGGGGTCCTGGGCGCGACCGGGCTGGTCGGGACGACGATCCTCGAGCTGCTCGCCGAGCGCGACTTCCCCGCCGCCGAGATCGTCCCGTTCGCCTCCGAGCGCTCCGTCGGCAAGGAGCTGGAGTGGAACGGCTCGACCCTCGTTTGCCGCGCCCTCGACGCGGACTCGATCCAGGGCCTCGACCTGGTCCTCTCCTCTGCCGGCGGCTCGATCAGCGCCGAGTGGACGCCGCAGCTGGTCGCCGCCGGCGCGACCGTCGTCGACAACACCAGCTACTGGCGCATGCACGACGACGTGCCGCTGGTCGTCTCCGAGGTCAACCCGGAGGCGCTCGACGGCCACAAGGGGATCGTCGCCAACCCCAACTGCTCGACCATGCAGATGGTGGTGGCGCTGAAGCCGCTGTTCGACGAGGCCGGGATCGAGCGGCTGGTCGTCTCCACCTACCAGGCGGTCTCCGGCACCGGCAAGGCGGCGATCGACGAGCTGATCGACCAGTCGCACGCGATCCTCCACGGCCAGGCCGCCGAGGCCTCTATTTACCCGCAGCAGATCGCCTTCAACGTGCTCGCGCAGGCCGGCAGCTTCCCCGACGGGGACGACCACACCGACGAGGAGCGCAAGCTGATCAACGAGACCCGCAAGATCCTCGGCGACGAGGAGATCAAGGTCAGCGCCACCTGCGTGCGGGTCCCGGTCGTCACTGGCCACTCCGAGGCGGTCAACGTCGAGACCCGCGAGCCGCTCAGCCCCGAGCGCGCCCGCGAGCTGCTGGAGGCGGCGCCGGGCGTGACCGTCGTCGACGACCCCGCCGCGGCCCGCTTCCCGATGGCGATCGACGCCGCCGGCAGGGACGACGTCCTCGTCGGCCGCATCCGCCGCGACCCCGGCAACGAGCGCGCCCTCGACCTCTTCGTCGTCGCCGACAACCTGCGCAAGGGCGCCGCGACGAACGCCGTCCAGCTCGCCGAGCTGCTCGTCGAGCGCAATCTGCTCGGGGCGCGTTAGTCCCGCATAGCGGGACGAACGCGCCCATCGCTGAGCCTTCGCAGCGCAAAGGGCGCGATCAGCGTCGTCAGGATCGACATCCCGACGACGACCGCGAACAGTTCGGGGCCGACTACGCCCTCGGCGGCGCCGATCGAGGCGACGACGATCCCGACCTCGCCCCGGGGGACCATGCCGACCCCGACGATCGCCGCTTCCTCGCGGCCGAGGCCGCGGGCGGCGAGGTAGGCGGGGATCAGCTTGGTCACCGCCGCCAGCGCCGTGACCGCGACCAGCAGCAGCAGGGCGTCGGCGCTGAACAGCGAGTCGAGGTCGAGCTCGATGCCGATGAAGGCGAAGAAGAAGGGTGGGAAGAAGGCATAGAGGGGTCGCACTTCTTCCTCGATCGAGCTCTGGTCCTTGGTCTCGGCGACGATCATCCCGGCGAGGAAGGCGCCGATCAGCGCCGCCAGCCCGATCTGGGCCGAGAAGGCGGCGAGGCCGAGGCAGAGGATCACCGCCGGCAGCAGCGGCGACTCGGCGAAGCGCGGCGCCTGCAGCAGCTTCGGCCGGCTCTGCAGCAGGCGGGTACCGCCGAGCGCGACGAAGGCGACGAAGGCGACCGCGATCCCCAGCGCCAGCGTGATCTTGCCGGCGTCGACGCCGCCGTCGGCGGCCATCCCGACCGCGACCGAGAGCAGGATCAGGGCGAGGATGTCGTCGACCACGGCGGCGCCGAGCACGGTGCGGGCGGCCGGCCGCTTGGCGATCCCGAGGTCGAGGAAGGTGGCGGAGGTGATGCCGGCGCTGGTCGCCGCCAGGGCGGCGCCGAGGAAGACGCTGGTTTCGGTGCTTTCGCCGAGCGCCAGCCCGAGCCCGACCCCGCCGAGGAAGGGGAGGACGACGCCGGCGCTGCCGACCGCGACCGCGATCCGGCCCACCGCCCGCATCTCCGAGAGCCGCGTCTCCAGCCCGACCCAGAAGAGCAGGAAGACGACCCCGAGCTCGGAGAAGACCCGCAGCACCTCGTTGACCTCGACCAGCCCCAGCACCGCGGGCCCGACCAGCACCCCGCCAAGGATCTCGCCGACGATCGCCGGCTGCCCGATCCGCTTGAAGACCTCGTCGCCCAGCTTGGCCGCGACCAGCACCAGGAAGAGGTCAGTGAGGACGTTGGCGACGTCGCTGGTAGCCGCGATTGGGAGGGAGAGAGCGCCGATCACCGCAGGCTATGCATCCGGGCGGCGACGAACGAGCAATGATTTTGCGATCATGTCACCCATACGTAACGTTTTGTCAGCTAGCGTCTTGGACATGGAGGCCGGCCGCGTGAACTGGAACGACGATCGTCTCGACGCACAGTTCGAGCACGTCGACAAACGCTTCGACAAGATGGAAAGCCGCTTCGATCGACTCGAAGACCGCTTCGACCGGCTTCAGAACACGCTGATCGTCACCCTCGGCGCCCTTGTCGCCGCCACCCTGACGCTGACGGCCGCGGCGCAGTTCTAGGCCGGGACGGCGCTGAGGCGCTCCTCGACCCAGCCGGTCGAGGCGATGTGCTTGGTCATGCCCAGCTCCTTCGGGTCGGCGCCGAGCGCCAGCCCGACCAGCTGGGGGAGATGCAGGACGGCGAGGCCGAGGTCGCGGTTGACGACCTTGGCCGCCTCCGGCTGCTGCATGTCGAGGTTGAGGTGGCAGAGCGGGCAGGGGGTGACGAGGCAGTCGGCGCCGGCGTCGATCGCGTCGCCGACGTGGGTGCCGGCCTGTTTCAGCGAGGTCTCGCGGTTCATCGTGATCACCGGGAAGCCGCAGCACTTGCGGGCGCCGTCGTACTCGACGACCTCGCCGCCGAGGGCCTTGATCACCTGCTCCAAGTAGACGTCGCGGTCGGGGAACTCCTCGTAGCCGAGGCGCTCCTTGGGGCGGACGATGTAGCAGCCGTAGAAGGGGCCGACGCGGAGGCCGGAGAGCGGGCGCTTCACCTGGGAAGCAAGTTTGTCGAGCCCGTAGTCCTCGACCAGCAGCCAGAGGAAGTTCTTGTTGGTGAAGCCGTTCTTGTCCTTCTCGTAGGAGAGGCCCTGGCCCGAGAGCGCCTCGTTGACGTGGGCGCGGTAGGCCGAGTCGGCGTCGAGCCGCTGCTGGCACTCCGACTGGGCGCCCTGGCAGGTCGAGCAGATATTCATCATCGAGAGCCCGGTCTTCTGGGCGAGGGCGAAAGTGCGGGCGTTGAGCGTGTCGGCCAGCTCCTGGTTGTGCTCGGCGATGACGCCGGCGCCGCAGCAGTTGGCGCGGTCGAGGGTGACGAGCTCGATCCCCAGCTTCTCGGCGACCAGCGCCATCGAGCCGTGCAGCTCCGGGGTGAAGCCGCGGGAGACGCAGCCGGGCCAGTAGGCGACCTTGATGTTGTCAGCCATTCGAAGCCTCCTCGGCCGCGGGCGCCTTGGGGCGGGGCGGCTCGAGACCCTCCTCGATCGCCGCCTCCTCGTCGCCCTCCTCGCCCTTGATGTACAGGTTGAATTCCTCGTTGTGCTCCTCGGCGTGCTTGTAGATCGCCTGGACCTCGTCCTGGGCGCCGTCGGGGAGCTTGTGGTGGACGCCCGGGATCAGCTTCGGCAGCGAGCGCATCTTGCCCGTTTTGATGCCGCGGATCGCGGTCGGGATCGAGCCGAGCATTTCCTTGATCGCCCGTTTGCTCGGTTTCAGCTTGCCTTTGAGGCCCGGCGCGAAGGACTCCTGCAGCAGCAGCGACTCGTCCAGGGTCCCCTTCTTCTCGATGATCTTGACGAAGGCGATCTCGTGGTCGTGGCCGCTGTTGGGGTCTTCGATCCCCTCTTCGCCGGCCTTGCGGCGCAGGCGCATGATCTGGTCCATCGGCGCCACGCCCTTGGGGCAGGCGTCGACGCAGCTGAAGCAGTGGGTGCAGTCGTAGATCCCGTGCGGGTCCTCGGCCAGGTCGTGCAGGCGCTCGACCGTCTCCGCGTCGCGCGGGTCGCCGACGAAGCGGTAGGCCTTGGCGAGCGCCGCCGGGCCGATGAAGTCGGGGTCGGCTTCCATCGAGAGGCAGGAGGAGACGCAGGCGCCGCACTGGATGCAGGCCATCGACTGGGTGATGTCGATCATCGACTCCGGCTCGACGATGTACTCGCGCTCCGGCGCCTCGCCGTGGGGGAGGAGCCAGGGGGTGACGCGGCGGATCTTGGTCCAGTGGGTCGACTCCATGTCGGTGACCAGGTCCTTGATCACCGGCATGTTGCCCATCGGCTCGATCACGATCGTGTTGTCGCTGGTCTCGCCGCCGACCGCGCCTGCCTTCTTGTCGGCCAGCTCCTGCGCCTCGCCGATCTGGGTCTTGCAGCCGAGCCCGGACTGGCCGTTGATCTTCATCCCGCAGGAGCCGCAGATCGCGGCCCGGCAGGAGCAGCGCACGGCGAGCGAGCCGTCCTCGCGGTCCTTCGCCTGCAGCAACGCGTCGAGGACCGATAGCGAGGGCTCGAGGTCGACGTTGAACTCCTCCCAGTACGGTCCCTGGCCGCTCTCGGGCTGGAACCTGCGGACTTTGATCGTGTAGTCGGCCATCAGTAAGTCCTCGCTTCCGGTTCCCACTGGGTAATGGTCACCTCGGAGTATGAGATCTCGGGCCCGTCGTCGGTCTGCTCGAGGTCGATGTGTTTGAGCCACTCCTCGTCGTTGCGCTCGGGGAAGTCGGTGCGGTACTGGGCGCCGCGGCTCTCCTTGCGCTCGAGCGCGGCGAGGCAGGTGCACTCGGCGTTGTCGAGCATGTAGCCGAGCTCGATCGCCCCCAGCAGGTCCTGGTTGAAGATGCTGCCGTGATCGTCGATGTAGGCGGTCTTCGCCTCCTCCTTGAGGCGCTTGACGATCTCGATCGCTTCCTGGATCCCGGCCTCGTCGCGGAACACCGCGACTTTGGCGTCCATCGTCTGGCCCAGCTCGAGCTTGATCTCGGAGACGCGGCGGCCGGAGCCCTTGGCGCGCGAGTTGATGTCGGCGATCATCGCGTCCTCGTCCTCGAGCACCTTGCGCGAGGGCCGCGAGCCCTCGATCCGCTTGGCCCGGGCGGCGGCGTCGGCGCCGGAGCGGCGGCCGAAGATCAGCGTGTCCAGCAGCGAGTTGGCGCCGAGCCGGTTGCCGCCGTGGACGGAGACGCAGGCGGTCTCACCGGCCGAGTAGAGGCCGGGGATGTCGGTGCGGCCGTCGACGTCGGTCTTGACCCCGCCCATCGTGTAGTGGTTGCCGGGCTTGATGTGGATCGGTTCCCGGGTGATGTCGACGCCGGCGAAGTCGCGGCCGACGAGGACGATCTCCCGCAGCGCCTCGTGCACGCGCTTCTTCGGGACCACGGTGACGTCGAGGGCGACGGTGCCGTCGGGGAAGCCGCGCCCCTCGTTGATCTCGGTCTGCTCGGCGCGGGAGACGACGTCGCGCGAGGCCAGCTCCATCTTGTTCGGCGCGTACTTCTCCATGAAGCGCTCGCCGTTGGCGTTGAGCAGGTGGGCGCCCTCGCCGCGGGCACCCTCGGTGATCAGGAAGCCCTTGCCCGCCAGCGTCGTCGGGTGGTACTGGATCATCTCCATGTCCATCAGCTTCGCCCCGACCCGGTAGGCCATGGCGATGCCGTCGCCGGTGCAGATCAGCGCGTTGGTGGTCGGCTTCCAGACCTGGCCGTTGCCGCCGCAGGCGAGGATCACCGACTTCGCCTGGAACAGCTCCATCGAGCCGTCGGCGACGTTGCGGGTGACGACGCCGCAGCACTCGCCGTTCTCGTCGATCGCCAGGGCGGTGGAGAACCACTCCTCGTAGCGGGCGACCGACTCCGAGTACTTCATCAGCTGCTCGTAGAGCACGTGCATGATCGCCTGGCCGGTGATGTCGGCGACGTAGTACGTGCGGGCGGCGGAGGCGCCGCCGAAGGCGCGGGTGCCGAGCTTGCCCTCCTCGTTGCGGTGGAAGGTGACGCCGAGGTGCTCGAGGTGGAGGATCTCCTCCGGCGCCTCGCGGGTCATCACTTCGATCGCGTCCTGGTCGCCCAGGTAGTCGGAGCCCTTGATCGTGTCGAAGGCGTGCGACTCCCAGGAGTCGCCGGGGTTGAGGGCGGCGTTGATCCCGCCCTGGGCCGCGTTGGAGTGGGAGCGGACCGGGTGGACCTTGCTGATGATCCCGACCGAGACGCCTTCCTCGGCGGCGGCGAGGGCGGCGCGCTGGCCAGCGAGGCCGGCGCCGATTACGAGAACGTCATGAGTAGGCACGAGCGCGGATGCTATAGAGCCGAAATCCGAGCCCGCAGTCGGATTTAAACCGGGTCGAGCCAGCGCTCGCCGAGACGGCGGATCGCGGCCTCGCTGAGACGGACGCCGTCGGCGACCGTGCCGAAGTCGACGTTCTCGGCCAGGTCGTGCCACCAGTGGTAGTTGGCGGGCTGCTTGAGGTCGGTGCAGCCGGCGATGACGGCGGTCTCGTATCCCGCCGCCAGCGGCTCGAGGCCGTCGGTGCCGTTGTGCAGGCGCAGGTTGGGGTAGAGGAAGATCCCCATCTCCTCGGCCAGGTCGTCGATCAGGGCCAGCGCCCGCGGCGGGTAGTCGTGCAGCTTGAGGAAGCCCTCGGCGCGCAGCGCCAGCAGGTGCGGCGAGCCGATCGACTCGAGCACGAGGAAGAAGGTCGACTCGCGCGGCAGCTGCGGGAAGTGACGCTCGCCGAAGGCTTTGATCCCCTCGCTGAAGGACTCCTCGGCGCCGACCGAGAGCAGGATCACCCGGATCCCCGCCGGCGGCTCCTCGAGGAACCGTTTCGCCAGCGCCAGCTCGGAGACGACCGCGGTGCCGTTGTCGTTGGCGCCGGGGACGACCTTGCGCAGTCCGATGTCGGCCATCGCCGCGATGGAGCCGATACCCAGGAAGAGGCCCAGCTTCGACAGCAGGCGCCTGCCGCTGAGCGCGCCGAGGGCGGCCAGGGCCGGCCCGGCGACGACCGGCGCCATCAGCATCGGGCTGGTGTCGGTCTTCTCGATCAGCCCGAGGCGGTCGGCGACGAGCGGGATCTGGGGGTGGAAGACGAGCCCGGAGTGGGCGGAGTCGTGGTGGGAGACGACGACGACGGTGCGCTCGGCCTCGCGGTCGCCGAGCTCGCAGACGACGTTGTAGGTGGTGCGCTTGCGCAGGACGCGGCGCAGGCGCCGCTGCCCGGGCGGGAAGTCGTCGGCGATGCCGGCGGCGCCGATCGCACCCAGCAGCGTTCCCAGCAGGCGCCGGCCGCGCAGGCCGAGGACCGCGGCGAGGGCGCCGAGAAGGGCGCCGAGCCCGAGCGGCCACCAGTAGGTGCCGTGGGCCGGCTCGGCCTCGATCCGCGCCTCGGCGCCGAGCTCGGCGTAGCGCTCGACCAGCCACTCGGCGGCCCGCCGCTCGCCCTCCGAGGCGGAGGGGCGATCGATCCGCTCCAGTTCCTCGAGCCGCTCCCGCAGCCAATTCTGGTCCGGTGCCATGGAGGCGGAGACGCTACCCACTTACCATGGGGCCATGTTCGGCGGCCGCTCCTTCACTCTCTTCCACGTTCGCGGGATCAGGATCTCGGTCGACTGGTCCTGGTTCCTGATCCTCTTCTTCGTCATCTTCTGGATGTCGCGCTTCTACGGCGACCTGCTCGACGAATCCGGCGCCGCCACGGTGCCCTTCGTCCTCGCGGTCGCCAGTGCCGCCGGCTTCTTCGGCTCGATCCTCCTGCACGAGCTCGGCCACGCGGTCGCCGCCACCCGCAACGGGATCGGGATCACCGGCATCCAGCTCTGGATCTTCGGCGGCATGGCGCGGATGGACCGCGAGGCCGACAGTCCCGGGACCGAACTGAAGGTGGCGCTGGCCGGGCCGCTGGTGACGCTGGCGATCGTCGTCGCCCTCACCGTCGGCGGCATCGTCGCGGTCGGCGCCCAGGAGTTCCGCGACGCCGCCGTGCTCGAATCGACGGCGGGGGTCTCGGGCGTGATCGCGATGATCGCCTGGCTGGCCTCGATCAACCTCCTGGTCCTGGTCTTCAACCTGATCCCGGCCTTCCCGATGGACGGCGGCCGCGTCGCCCGCGCGATCGCCTGGTGGCGCACCGGCGACCGCACCTCGGCCACCCGCTTCGCCGCCAACCTGGGGCGGGTGCTGGCCTACGTGATCATGGCCGGCGGGCTCGCCCTGATCTTCCTCGGCGACATCTTCGCCGGCGTCTGGCTGGCCCTGGTCGGGATGGTGATCAACGGCTCCGCCCGCGGCGCCGCGATGCAGACCGCGATCAGCAGCAAGATCAGCGACGTCCGCGTCGCCGACGTGATGGACCGCGAACCGGTCGCGATCCCCGGCGACATCAGCGTCGAGCGGGCGCTCGACGAGTACTTCCTGCGCTACCGCTGGCCCTGGTTCCCGGTCGTCGACGCCGCCCACCGCTTCCTCGGCCTGGTCGAACGCGACCGCGCCGACGAGGTGCCCGAGGTCTCGCGCTCCAGCTCCAACGTCTCCGACCTGACCGACCTCGACCAGGGTCTCTTCATCAGGGACGACACCCCGCTCGACTCGCTGCTGGCCAACCAGAACCTGCGGCGGCTCGGCGCGCTGATGGCGGTGGACGACGAGGGACGGCTCAGCGGGGTGATCACCGTGGAGCAGGTCGGGCGGGCGTTGCGGGACGCGACGGCGGGGACCGGGTAGGGGTTTCGCTTAACTTTTTCGCGGGTCGCCGCCGGGCTGTCGCCCCGCTTCACAGCCGCGAAAAAGTACAAGACGCTTCACCCCTACCCGGTCCCCGCCGTCGGGTTCCAGAACTTCTCC
The DNA here is from genome assembly GCA_963719435.1 of uncultured Solirubrobacterales bacterium. Lineage (GTDB taxonomy): Bacteria > Actinomycetota > Thermoleophilia > Solirubrobacterales > 70-9 > VAYN01. Next base: position 874,228 of record OY970384.1, read on the forward strand.
GAGCAGGGTCTTCTGCGCAGACCATCCCGCGAACGCTGTCGACTCCAAGTACTGACGTCCCGCGAACGCTCCCGACTTCAAACGCCCGCGCGATGCCTGTCGACGATCCGCCCGAAGTCGGTTCCGGCGGGCAGCGTCCCGAACGCCTGGCCCCAGTCGCCGGAGAGGCGGGAGGCGCAGAAGGCGTCGGCCACCGCTTCGTCGCCGTACCTGACGAGCAGGGAGGCCTGGAGCGCCAGTGCCATCCTCTCGACCACGCGCCGGGCGCGGGACTCGATCGTCTCGACGTCGCCGGGGAACTCCTCGCGCAGCGACTTGGCGTAGGCGTCGAGGCGGGGCTCGGCGACCGCCCCCTCCTGCACCTCGGCGAAGAAGGCTTCGAGCGCGGCGGGGGACTTGATCGTCGCCCGCAGGACGTCGAGGCACTGGACGTTGCCGGAGCCCTCCCAGATCGAGTTCAGCGGGCTCTCGCGGAAGAGGCGGGGGAGCCCCGAGTCCTCGACGTAGCCGTTGCCGCCGAGGCACTCCAGCGCCTCGCCGGCGTGCATCGGCGCCCGCTTGCAGATCCAGTACTTGAGTACCGCGTTGGCGATCCGCTTCAGGTTCGCCGCCTCCTCGTCGCCGCCGATCGCCTCGTCGTAGGCGCGGGCCAGCCGCATCGCCGCGATCGTTGCCGCCTCGGACTCGACCGCGAGATCGGCGAGGACGTTCTGCATCAGCGGCTGCTCGACCAGCTCGCGGCCGAAGACCGAGCGGTGGGAGGCGTGGTGTATCGCCTGCGCGACCCCCGCCCGCATCCCGGTGGCGCCGCCCATGACGCAGTCGAGCCGGGTGTGGTTGACCATCTCGATGATCGTTCGCACCCCGGCGCCCTCCTCGCCGACCAGCCAGGCCGAGGCGGCGTCGAACTCGATCTCGCTGGAGGCGTTGGAGCGGTTGCCGAGCTTGTCCTTGAGCCGCTGCAGGCGGAAGCGGTTGCGCTCGCCGTCGGGCGTCCAGCGCGGGAAGAGGAAGCAGGAGATGCCGCCGTCGGCCTGGGCGAGGACGAGGAAGGCGTCGCACTGCGGCGCCGACATGAACCACTTGTGGCCGCTCAGCTCGTACTCGGCGCCGGGGCTGCCGCCGTTGACCGGCCGGGCGACCGTGGTGTTGGCGCGGACGTCGGTGCCGCCCTGCTTCTCGGTCATCCCCATGCCCGCCAGCGCGCCCTGCTTCCGGGACGCCGGGGCGTTGGCCGGGTCGTAGCTGGAGGAGAAGAAGCGCGGCTCCCATTCCGCCGCCAGCTGCGGCTGGGTGCGCAGGGCCGGGATCACCGAGTAGGTCATCGAGATCGGACAGCCGACGCCCGCCTCCGCCTGGGAGAAGCACATGAAGGCGGCGCCGCGGGCGACGTGGGCGCCGGGCCGCGGGTCCTGCCAGGGGGAGGAGTGCAGCTCGTAGCCGACCGCCCTGGTCATCAGCTCGTGCCAGGCCGGGTGGAACTCGACCTCGTCGACGCGGTTGCCGTAGCGGTCGTGGGTGCGCAGCTTCGGGCCGTTCTCGTTCGCCTGGCGGCCCAGGGCCTGCGCCCGCTCGCCCCCGGCGTACTCGCCGACCGCGGCGATCCGCTCCAGGTCCCACTCCGCACCCTCGCGCCGGACCGCCTCGACCAGCGGCCGGTCGGCCTCGAAGACGTTGTAGTCGACCAGGGGCGGCGGCTGGTTGATGACCAGGTGATTGCCGAAGGTGGGTCGCTCCGCGGTAGCCATCCGGTACCGATTGTGGCAGTTCCGGCGCTTTCCGAGGCGGTCATGCGACCGATGCCGTGAGGTAGATAGCATCGCCGCCCGTGACCAAGATCCAGGTCAAGAACCCGGTGGTCGAGCTCGACGGCGACGAGATGACCCGCATCATCTGGTCGTTCATCAAGGAGCAGCTGATCCTGCCCTACCTCGACCTCGACCTCGAGTATTTCGACCTCGGGATCGAGAGCCGCGACGCGACCGCGGACCAGATCACCGTCGACGCGGCCAACGCGATCAAGCAGCACGGGGTGGGGGTCAAGTGCGCGACGATCACCCCCGACGAGGCGCGGGTCGAGGAGTTCGGTCTGAAGGACATGTACCGCTCGCCGAACGGGACGATCCGCAACATCCTCGGCGGCGTCATCTTCCGCGAGCCGATCGTCATCTCCAACGTGCCGCGCCTGGTGCCGGGCTGGACGAAGCCGATCGTGATCGGTCGTCACGCCTTCGGCGACCAGTACCGCGCCACCGACATGGTCGTGCCCGGCGAGGGCACCCTGACTCTCACCTACACGCCCAAGGACGGTTCCGAGCCGGTCGAGCTCGACGTCTACGACTTCCCCGGTGGCGGCATCGCCATGGCGATGTACAACCTCGACGACTCGATCCGTGACTTCGCCCGTGCCTCGATGCGCTACGGGCTGAACCGCGGTTACCCGGTCTACCTCTCGACCAAGAACACCATCCTCAAGCGCTACGACGGGCGCTTCAAGGACCTCTTCGCCGAGGTCTACGAGAGCGAGTTCAAAACCGAGTTCGAGCAGGCCGGGATCACCTACGAACACCGCCTGATCGACGACATGGTGGCGGCGGCGCTGAAGTGGGAGGGCGGCTACGTCTGGGCCTGCAAGAACTACGACGGCGACGTCCAGTCCGACACCGTGGCCCAGGGCTTCGGCTCACTGGGACTGATGACCAGCGTGTTGATGAGCGCCGACGGCAAGACCGTCGAGGCCGAGGCCGCGCACGGCACCGTCACCCGTCACTTCCGCCAGCACCAGGAGGGCAAACCTACTTCGACCAACCCGATCGCCTCGATCTTCGCCTGGACCCGTGGGCTCTCCGCCCGTGGTCGCATGGACGAGACGCCGCAGGTCTCGGCGTTCGCGGAGACGCTCGAGCGGGTATGCATCGAGACGGTCGAGAGCGGCAAGATGACCAAAGACCTCGCGCTGCTCGTCGGCGGCGACCAGGAGTTCCAGACCACGCAGGAGTTCCTGGCCTCGATCGACGAGAACCTGCAGCAGGCGATGGCTTAGCAGTACTCAAACCCCAACTCCGAGGAGACGATTTCGTGAGCACCTCCCCTGTCAAGGTCACTGTCACCGGCGCCGCCGGCCAGATCGGCTACGCGCTGCTGTTCCGGATCGCAAGCGGCCAGATGCTCGGCCCCGACACCCCGGTCGAGCTGAGCCTGCTCGAGATCCCCGACGCGATCGGCGCCGCCGAGGGCACCGCGATGGAGCTCGACGACTGCGCCTTCCCGCTGCTGCGCAAGATCGACATCACCGACGACCCCAAGCAGGCCTTCGACGGCTGCAACGTCGGCCTCCTGGTCGGCGCCCGCCCGCGCGGTCCCGGCATGGAGCGCTCCGATCTGCTCGAGGCCAACGGCGGCATCTTCAAGCCCCAGGGCGAAGCGATCAACGCCGGCGCGGCCGACGACGTCAAGGTGCTGGTGGTCGGCAACCCGGCCAACACCAACTGCCTGATCGCCATGTCGAACGCCCCTGACGTGCCGCGCGAGCGCTTCACGGCGATGATGCGCCTCGACCACAACCGGGCGATCTCGCAGCTGGCGAACAAGCTCGGCAAGCCGGTCTCCGCGGTCACCAACATGACCGCCTGGGGCAACCACTCGGCGACCCAGTACCCCGACCTGGTCAACGCCAGGGTCGATGGGGCCAGCGCCTGGGACGCGGTCGACGACGAGGCCTGGATCGCCGACGAGTACATCCCGCGCGTGGCCAAGCGCGGCGCCGAGATCATCTCCGCCCGCGGTGCCTCCAGCGCCGCCTCGGCCGCCAACGCCGCGGTCGACCACATCCACGACTGGGTGCTGGGCACCCCCGAGGGCGACTGGGTTTCGATGGGCGTGCCGGCCGATGGCTCCTACGGCATCGGCGAGGGCATCATCTGCGGCCTGCCCTGCAGCTGCAGCGGCGGCGAGTGGTCCGTCGTCCAGGGCCTCGAGGTACCTGACTTCTCACGCGAGCGGATCGACGCCAACGTGATGGAGCTGCAAGAGGAGCGCGACGCCGTCAGTCAGCTGGGGCTGATCTAGCGATTGCAAAACGGGCCCGGGTGGGCCCTCCAAGACACTCAGCGCGAAGCGCGTCTTGGAGGGCCCACCCGGGCCCGTTCTCGACTACTTGCCGTCCGGGTCAGCTGCCGGGGTAGTACTGACGACCCTGCTTTTTGACGCGGCCCTCTTTCTCGAGGTCGCCGAGCACCCGGTAGAGGTAGTTCGGCTTGATTTTCATCTGCTTGGCGACGTCCGAGGCGCTGATGCCAGGCTCTTTCGTGATCAGGTTCACGGCCTGGTCGGCACGGGTGCCACCGCGACGTTTACGACGACGGCGGGGGGCCGCGGCAGTGGCAGTGGAGGCGGTCGAGGCAGAGGCGGCTTTGCTCCCGCGCGGGCGGCCGGGGGCACGCCGGGTTGCTTTGCCACCAAGCTCGGCCAGAGCGCGCTCGAGGCGCTTGCGCTCCTCGTCGAGATCGGCGAGGCGCTTCTCTACGAGCTCACGTGCCTCGTCGAGTACGTTCGTCGTGCTGGGCATTGATTTCCTTTCCATCCAAAATCCATCCAATTAATTACTTATGCGGAGTGTGGCACAGTGACATCAACTGTGACTCTCCATTTAGTCAGAGGCTGCCTAAGTGTCTAGTTAGGTTTCTTCCTAACTAGCTGGCCAGCCAAACCGGGGAGGCCGGGGTCTAGTGGTTCCGTTTGCGCGGAAGGGTGCGGAAAACCACGTCCCACAGCGGCGAGGAGACGCCGTAGCCGAAGCGGTGGTCCTGGAAGTGGTGCCGCATGTGCTGCTCGCGCAGCTGCTTGCCGAGGTTGGACTTCGGCACGAAATGGTGCACGTAGTAATGCGTGTAGTCGTAGGCGAGGTAGCCGAAGATGAAGCCGCCGAAGAGTGGGAAGGCGGCGGGGCTGCCGAAGATCAGCCAGAAGGCGCCGAAGAAGAGTGCGGCGAGCGGGATCGAGACCGACGGTGGCATCACCAGCCGCAACTTGTCGTTGGGGTGGTCGTGGTGGATGCCGTGGATGATGAAGTGCATGCGGCGACCGAAGGCGTTGTCGGGCTCCCAGTGGAAGATCAGCCGGTGCAGCCAGTACTCCGTCAGGGTCCAGATCCCGATCCCGCCCAGGGAGAGCAGAATCAGCGAGAGGACGCCGTAGCCACGGTCGGCCCCCAGCCACTCCATCGCCACCACGACCGGCACGAAGACGACTGCCGGTACCGCGGGGTGGACCCGGGAGAAGAAGTTGAGGAACTCGCTTTTGAAGAGCGGGGGGGATGCCGAGAGCTTCTCGGTGCGGTCGTGAGCCTCCATCGGCGCCCAATAGTAGCGACGGCCGCCGGTGCCCCCGCAAGACGCGGGGAACATGTGACGAGTCTGTGTCAAAGAGGTAGCGATTTGCGGAATTGCCCCTCACGGAAGCGTCACGGCGGTGCCAATATGCCGCCCCCGTGCCGCGCAAGCCAAAGCCCCCCACCTGCGAGGACTGCTACTTCCACAAGAACCTCCTCTGCGCGCTCGAGCTGAACGAGCCCTGCGCGACCTTCCGCCCAAACCGCCCCGAGGGGCTCGTGCCTCCCAAGCAGCCGGTGCTGTTGATGCGAGCCCCTCGATGGGCGTCGCGGCCGGCCTGAGGGCCGGGGGTCCGGGGGTCGCTCGGGGGAATTGACTCACGCGCGCCCTATGGGCGCGCGGTTCGGATGTTGGAGCGCGACCTACGGTCGCGCAGAAGACAGATTGCATATCGCCGCTGCGCGACATTCCCCCGAGCGACCCCCGGACCCCCGCTCAGCACCCGTCGCTCTTCGTCTCACGGGATGGCTCGTCAGCTCGTGAAGAGATCGCTTTGTGCGGTATCCCGGCAGCTCACCGGCCCTCGCAATCACTCAGCAGCGTGGCGCGCCAAGTGGCTTGGACAGGCGCTTGGAGTTGGCCGCGGGAGCCGGGTACCCCGTCGGGCGAATGTCGCGCAGCGGCGATATGCAATCTGTCTTCTGCCCGCCATAGGCGGGCACGAGCATCCGGAGCCGCACGCGGAGCGTGCGCGACTGAATTCGGCCGACGGGGTACCCGGCTCCCGCGGCCTTCACCTGCTGCGCTGGCTATGTTTTGCCGGTGCCCCAACGCGATCTTTTCGCCGACTTCGCCCGCATGCGCCGTGAGATGGACCAGATGATGGGTGACGCCTGGGGCCGCGGCCGCTACGTCGCCCGGCGCTCCAGTGGCTTCTCGCCCAACGTCGACGTCTATTACTGCGGCGAACCGCAGCAGGCGGTGGTCAAGGTCGATCTCGCCGGGGTCGAGCTGAGCGAGGTCGGGATCGAGGTCAGCGGCCGCCACTTGGCGATCGTCGGCGAACGGCCCGTGCAGGAGACCGAGGGCCGCGTCTACCAGCAGGTCGAGATCCCCTCGGGCCCCTTCCGCCGCATCGTCGAGCTCCAGGTCGAGGTCGACGCCGAGCGCGCCAAGGCGACCTACGAAGACGGGATGCTGAAGATCGAGCTGCCGCTGCGCGACCCGAGCGAGACCACCCGCCGGGTCCCGATCGGGCGCAACTGATGGAGGGCAGCTGATGGAGGGCGCACCGGTCCTCGAAGTGGTCGACGCGCCGCTCGACGCGGAGGACGCGATCCTCGCCAGCCAGCCACTGCCCGAGGCGCTGCCGGTGCTGCCGCTGCGCGACACGGTCACCTTCCCGGAGACGCTGACGCCGCTGGCGGTCGGGCAGGAGCGCTCGATCCAGCTCGTCAACGACGTCCTCGGCGCCAACCGGATGCTGGTCATGGTCGCCTCGCGCGACCCCGAGAACGAAACGCCGGGACCCGAGGACCTCTACGAGGTCGGCGTGGTCGGCGTGGTCGCGCGGATGATCAAGGTCCCCGACGGCTCGCTCCGCATCCTCGTCCAGGGGACGCAGCGGGTCCGGCTCGGGCCCTACGTCGCCGAGCACCCCTACCTGGTGGCGAAGATCTCCGAGCTGCCCGACGTGGTCAAGCCCAGCCCGAAGCTGGAGGCGCTGACCCGCAACGTCCAGCGCACCTTCTCGGAGATCGTCGCCCAGATCCCCTATCTGCCCGAGGAGCTGCAGCTGGCGGTCGCCAACATCGAGGACCCGGCGGCGCTCGGCCACCTGATCCTCGGCGCCCTGCGGATCGACACGCCGGAGAAGCAGGAACTGCTGGAGCAGGTCGACGTCGCCAAGCGCCTGCGCCACCTCTCGCGGATCCTCGCCCGCGAGCTCGAGGTGGTCCAGCTCGGCACCCAGATCCAGACCCAGGTGCAGTCGGAAGTCGACAAAGGCCAGCGCGAGTTCTTCCTGCGCCAGCAGCTGAAAGCGATCCAGGACGAGCTCGGCGAGGAAGACGAGCAGCTGGCCGAAGCGAACGAACTGCGCGAGCGGATCGACGCCGCCGGCCTGCCCGAGCAGGCGCTGAAAGCGGCCGAACGCGAGCTCTCGCGGCTGGAGAAACTGCCGCCCGCCGCGGCCGAGCACGGGGTCATCCGCACCTACCTGGAGTGGCTGGTCGAGCTTCCATGGTCAGTTGAGACGGAGGACGACCTCGACATCAAGCACGCCCGCAAGGTGCTCGACGCCGACCACTACGACCTCGAAAAGGTCAAGGAGCGGCTGCTCGAGTACCTGGCGGTGCGCAAGCTCAACCCCGACTCGCCGGGGCCGATCCTCTGCTTCGTCGGCCCGCCCGGCGTCGGCAAGACCAGCCTCGGCCGCTCGATCGCCAAGGCGCTGGGGCGCGAGTTCGAGCGCATCTCGGTCGGCGGCGTCCGCGACGAGGCCGAGATCCGCGGCCACCGGCGCACCTATATAGGGGCGCTGCCGGGGACGATCATCCGCGCCCTGCGCGACGCCGGGTCGCGCAACCCCGTCTTCATGATCGACGAGATCGACAAGATGGGCGCCGACTTCCGCGGCGATCCCGCCTCGGCGATGCTCGAGGTGCTGGACCCGGCCCAGAACGACTCCTTCCGCGACCACTACCTCGACCTCGAGTTCGACCTCTCCGACGTCGTCTTCATCGCCACCGCCAACGTCCTCGACACGATCCCGGGGCCGCTGCTGGACCGGATGGAGACGATCGAGCTCTCCGGCTACACGGTCGAGGAGAAGCGCCACATCGCCCGCCGCTACCTGGTCCCGCGTCAGATCGCCGCCAACGGCCTCAAGCCCTCGCAGATCGAGTTCGCCGACGCCGCCCTGACCGCGGTGATCGAGGAGTACACGCGCGAGGCCGGCGTCCGCGGGCTCGAGCGCCAGCTCGGCACGATCTGCCGCAAAGTCGCCCGCGACGTCGCCGAAGGCAAGGCCAAAGGCAAGGCGAAGGTCTCGGGCAAGAAAGCGCGCGAGCTGCTCGGCCGTCGCCGCGTCTTCGCCGAGCAGCGCCGTCGTACCAAACACCCCGGGGTCGCCACCGGCCTCGCCTGGACCCCGACCGGCGGCGACGTCCTCTTCATCGAGGCGACGGCGATGCCGGGCGCGGGCAAGCTGACGATCACCGGCCAGCTCGGCGAGGTGATGAAGGAGTCGGCGCAGGCGGCGCTCTCCTGGGTCCGCGGCCACTGGGCCGAGGTCGACCCGGCGCTGGGCGAGGACTGGTTCGCCGAGCACGACATCCACATCCACGTGCCGGCCGGCGCCGTGCCCAAGGACGGCCCCTCGGCCGGGGTGGCGATGACCGTCGCCCTCTCCTCGCTGATCAGCGGCCGGCCCGTTCGCAACGATGTGGCGATGACCGGCGAGGTCACCCTGACGGGCCAGGTGCTGCCGATCGGCGGCCTCAAGGAGAAGTCGCTGGCGGCGCAGCGGGCCGGGATCAAGCGGGTGATCGTGCCGGGGCGCAACGAGGGCGACGTCGCCGAGATCCCCGAGCACGAGCTCGGCGGCCTCGAGTTCGTCTTCGTCGACGAGGTCTCCAGGGCACTCGACGTAGCCCTCTCCTAGCGGGATGGAGGCGGCGACTCTCGACCGGGGCCGGCCGGCGGCGTTCGCGCAGTCGCTGCGCGAGGCCGCGCGGGCGCGTTCCCGGGCATTCTGGATCGTCGCCGGGCTGACCGTCCTCGCCGCGGTCCTGCGCTTCGCCACCCTCGGCGTCCAGGCCTACCACCACGACGAGATCGTCACCGCCAGCCGGGTCCTGCGCGGCAGCTTCTGGCACGCGATGGACGCGGTCGGCTTCAGCGAGTCGGCGCCGCCGCTCTACTACGCGCTGGCCTGGTTCTGGACCCAGCTGACCGGGACCGGCGAGTTCGGCCTGCGCTCGCTCTCCGCCCTGGCCGGGGTGGCGACGGTCCCGGTCGCCTACCTGGTCGGCCTCGAGCTGCGCGGGCGCCGCGCCGGGCTGCTGGCGGCCGCCCTGGTCGCGGTCAACCCGATGCTGCTCTGGTACTCGCAGGAGGCGCGGGCCTACGCCCTGCTGGCGCTGCTCTGCACGGTCTCGCTGCTCTACTGCGTGCGGGCGCTGCAGCGCGGCGAGCGCCGCGACTTCCTGCTCTGGGGACTGGCCTCGGGGCTGGCCCTGGCGACCCACTACTTCGCCGTCTTCCCGCTCGTCGCCGAGGCGATCTGGCTGCTGCGCCGCCGCGGCAGGGCGAGCCTGGGGGGGATGGGAGTCCTCGCCGCCTTCGGCCTCGCCCTGGCGCCGCTCGCCGCCCACCAGACCTCGCTCGCCCACGCCGAATGGATCGGCAACTTCACCCTCGGCCACCGCCTCTGGGAAACCGCGGCGACCTTCGTCACCGGCGAGACCACCGACATCATCGCCCGCCCCGAGCGGCCGGCCCTCGCCTTCGTGCCGCTGGCCCTGGCCCTGGCGGCGCTGGCCCTGCTCGCTTTCCGAGGCAGCCGCGAGGAGCGCCGCAGCGCCGCGCTGCCGCTCAGCCTGGCCCTGGCCGCGATCGGGGTGCCGATCCTGCTGGCGCTGGTGCCGGGGGGCAAGGACTTCGTCCTCTCCCGCAACGTGCTGCCGGCGCTGGTGCCGCTGCTGCTGGCGCTGGCGATCGCCCTCACCCTGCCGGCGGCGCGCCGGCTCGGCGCCGCGATCGCCGCCGGCCTGCTCGCCTACTCGCTCGGGTTCTGCATCTGGGCCAGCTTCTCGCCCGACCTGCAGCGTCCCGACTGGGACACGGTCGCCGCCGAGATCGGCGAACCGGCGGCGCCGCGGGCGACGGTGACCTGGGTCCTCGGCGAGGCCTCGCTGCGCTACTACCTCTCGACCGGGGCCTTCCAGGCGACCCCGGCCGAAGGCTACGAGTGGCTCGTGCACGAAGTCGACTTCGTCTCCGACGGCAGGGTGCCGCCACCCCCGCCGCGCCTGCTCGGCCCCGGCTTCCGCGAAACCGCCAGCGAGGACGTCGGTCGTCTCTTCGTCCGCCACTTCGAGCTGCCCGGGCCCGGCCTGGCGCCGCTGCGGCTGCGTGAGCTCAGGGCCGCGCAGCTGAATTTCCGCAACACGGGCGTTCTCTTGGATGGGATCGGACCGGGATAACCGGCTGCGAGTTCGGGTATAAGCTCCTCACGGATCTGCAGAGCCAGCGAGGAGAAGGTATGAGCAAGACGACGGCGACCCGCGCCACCGATATTTACGAGACCGCCCGCGAGAACCCCTACGTGCAGCGTCTGATCGAGGACGAAGAGCTGCGCGACAGCCTGCGCGACGCCTTCGAGGCCGCCAAGGGCGCCTACGGACGCGCGACCGGCAACGGCAAGGGTGCGGTCAAGGCCGTGACCAGCGACAAGAAGGTGCAGAAGGACATCCGCGAGGCGGCGGAGAGCCTGCGCGAGGCCAGCGAGCGCCTGCGCAAGCCGCCGAAGCGCAAGCGCGGCATCGCCCGCTTCCTCGTCGTCGGCATCGTCGGCGCCGTGATCGCCCTGGCGGTCAGCGAGGGTGCCCGCAAGGCCGTGCTCGACGCCCTCTTCGGAGCCGAAGAGGAGTTCGAGTACACCAGCACGACCTCCATCAACGGGTCCTAGGGCGTCTCCCGGTAGGGGTTCCGCTTAACTTTTTCGCGGATCGCCGCCGGCTGCGCCCAATTCACAGCCGCGAAAAAGTACAAGACGCTTCACCCCTACCGGGAGACGCCCTGGCCGGGCTTGGCAGCTGGTCGCCCGGCCTCTCTCTTAGACTGAAGTGATGGAGGCTGCAACCAAAGAGCGCGAGCTGAGTGGCGACAAGGCGCAGCGCATCGTCGACGCGATGCGCGACAGCGTCGCCCGTCGCGGCGCCGCCGGCTCGACCTTCGAGCACGTCGCCCGCGAGGCCGGCGTCAGTCGCGGCCTCCTCCACTATTACTTCGGGACCAAGGAGCGGCTGCTGGTCGAGGTCGTCCGCCGCGATGCCGAGATCCGCATCGCCCGCCTCGACGACCGCCTCGCCAAGGCGCAGTCGGCCGACGACGTGCTCGACGTCCTGGTCGCCAGCCTGACCGACATGATCGAGAACGAACCGGGCTTCTTCCTCCTCCTCTACGAGCTGTTCAGCGCCGGTCGCCGCAACCCCGACATCCAGCGCGAGGTCGGGCAGCTGTTCGAGCGCACCCGCTCCCACGTCGCCGAGGTGCTGGAGGCGAAGCAGAACGAGGGCGTGCTGAAGCTGCGCTTCGACGCCGAGGCGATCGTCTCCTACCTGTTCGCGGTCGGCGACGGCTTCGCCCTGCAGGCGCTCTCCGATCCCGAGCGCGACAACAGCACCGCCCTCGCCGCTGGCGCCGCTTCGGCCCGGTACCTGCTCGTCGCCGAGTAGCGCCCGTCTGAGGGAGCGGTTTTCGCCGTCCGAGTGATGGCACTCACAGACCGGAGGTCGCCGTTGCGAAAAGCTGGCCAACCAGCCAATGCGCGACGGAATGAATCGACTTGCGGCAGTTCTCGGCCGGCGCCGGCGCTGGGTCCTCGGCATCTGGATCGCGATCGTCGTCCTCGCGCTGCCCTTCGCCATGAACCAGACCGACCACCTGACCGGTGGCGGCTTCGACGTGCCGGGCAGCGAGTCGATCGCGGTCAGCGAAGCGCTGCAGCGCGACTTCGGCTCGCAGGCCGACGGGATCTCGGTGGCGCTGAAGGCGGCGCCCGGGTCGACCCCGGCTGAGCGGGCCGCAGCCGTCACCCGCGTGCGCCGCGAGGTGGCGAGCCTCGAGCAGGTGACCCTGACCCCGGCGGCGGCCGCCGCGGGCCGGCGCCAGCTGCAGCGCACCGGCTTCGCCATCCTGCCGCTGCGCAGCAGCCAGTCCTCCGACGAGCTGATCGACTCGGCGACGACCCTGCGCGAAGACCTCGACCCCGGCACCGCCGCCGCGGGCGTCACCCCGTACCTGATCGGCCAGCCGACGATCTGGGCCGGGATGCAGGAGATCTCCAAGCGCGACCTCTCGCGGGCCGAGTCGAGCGGCTTCCCGATCGTCGCCCTCATCCTCCTGGTCGTCTTCGGCTCGCTCGCCGCCGCGGCGCTGCCGCTGACCCTCGGCCTCGTCAGCGTGCTGGTCACCGGCGCCCTCATCTACTTCATCTCGCTGCAGATGACGACCTCGGTCTTCGTCACCAACATGGCCTCGATGATCGGCATCGGCGTCGCCGTCGACTACTCGCTGTTCATCCTCGCCCGCTACCGCGAGGAGCGCGAAGCGGGCCGCGACAAGCGCGGGGCGCGGGCGGAGGCGCTCTCGACCTCGGGCCTGGCGGTGACCTTCTCCGGGTTGGCCGTGATCATCTCCCTCGCCGGCCTCTGGATGGTCGACAACCAGGCGCTGCGCTCGATGGCGCTGGGGGCGATGACCGTGGTCGCGGTCTCGATCCTGACCGCGACGACGCTGCTGCCGGCGCTGATCGCCATGCTCGGCGACCGCGTCCTCCCCGGCGGCGTCGTCGGCCGGGTCGAGCGCTTCTTCAAGCACACCGTCTTCCGCCGCCCGGTCGCCGCCGCGGTCGATACAGGCGCGGCCCCGAGCCGCTTCTGGGAAGGCTGGACGCGGCGGGTGATGGCGCGGCCCTGGACCGCGATCGTCGGCGTCTCCGCGATCCTGTTGCTGCTCGCCGTCCCGATCCTCTCGCTCGAGACCGGGACCGAGGCACTCGGTGAATTCCCCAAGGACAGCGACGTCCGGATCGGCAACGAACTCGCCTCCGAGCAGCTCGGCGGCGGCACCGACCCGATCCAGATCGTCGCCGCCTTTGCCGCCACCCCGAACGGGGCCGATCGCGCCGCCGTCGCCGGCTTCGTGCGCCGGGTCGAGGCGACGCCGGGCATCAGCGCCGTTGCCCCGCCCGCCTTCGCCGGCGCCGACGTCCTCGTCCAGGCGACCCCGAACGCCTCCAGCGAGTCCGACGCCGCCGCCGCCCTGGTCGAGCGCCTGCGCGAGAACGTCGTCCCGGCGACCGCGCTGGGCAAGGCGGCGAGCGTGGACGTCGGCGGCGAGACCGCCCGCAGCCACGACGTCCGCCTCCAGATCAGCGGCTCGATGTGGAAGATCGTCCTCTTCGTCCTCGCCCTCAGCTTCCTCGTCCTGATGGTGATGCTGCGCTCGCTGATCCTGCCGCTGAAGGCGGTGCTGATGAACCTGCTCTCGATCGGGGCCGCCTTCGGGGTCCTCGTCGCCGTCTTCCAGTGGGGCTGGTTCGACAGCCTGCTCGGCTTCGAAAGCCAGGGGGCGCTGAGCACGATCAACGTGCCGCTGATCTTCGCCGTCGTCTTCGGCCTCTCGATGGACTACGAGGTCTTCCTGATGTCGCGGATCCGCGAGCGCTACCTGCGCCACGGCGACAACGAGCGCGCGGTCGCCGAGGGCCTCTCCTCCAGCGCCCGCACGATCTCCTCGGCGGCGCTGATCATGACCTCGGTCTTCGCCGTCTTCGTCATGACCGGCGTCCCGTCGATCAAGGAGCTGGGACTCGGCTGCGCCGTCGCCATCGCCCTCGACGCGACCCTGGTGCGGCTGATCTTGGTCCCGGCGGCGATGAAGCTGATGGGCGCCTGGAACTGGTGGATGCCCTCCTGGCTCGATCGCCTCCTGCCCGACCTCAGCTTCGAGGGCGGCAGCAGCGAGCCCGAGCCGGCCGAGGCCTAGCCCGTAAGATCGGCGCGTGGCCGATCAGGACATCGCGTTCGCGGGGGCGGCGCGGCAGGCGGAGATGGTGCGCGCGGGCGAGGTCTCGCCCAGCGAGCTGGTCCGCCTCTGCCTGGAGCGGATCGAGCGGCTCGATCCGCAGCTGAACTCCTTCCGGCTGGTCTTCGCCGAGCGGGCGCTGCTCGAAGCCGAGCAGGCCGAAGCGCGGATCAAGGGCGGCGACGAGCGGCCGCTGCTGGGCGTGCCGATCGCGATCAAGGACGAAGTCGACGTCGCCGGCGAGATCAACACCCACGGCACCGACGCCTTCACCGAGCCGGCCAAGGCGGATGCGGAGATGGTCCGCCGCCTGCGCGAGGCGGGGGCGATCGTGATCGGCCTGACCCTGCTGCCGGAGATGGCGATCTGCGGCTTCACCGAGTCCGCCACCTACGGCGTCACCCGCAACCCCTGGAACCCGCAGCGCTCGCCGGCCGGATCGAGCGGTGGCAGCGCCGCCGCGGTCGCCGCCGGGCTGGTGCCGATCGCCTCCGCCGGCGACGGCGGCGGCTCGATCCGCCTGCCGGCGGCGTCCTGTGGTCTCTTCGGCCTGAAACCGCAACGCGGCCGGGTCTCGCTCGCGCCCGAGCTCGAAGGCTGGCACGGGCTGGCGGTCAACGGCTGCGTCAGCCGCACCGTGCTCGACACCGCGCTGTATCTGGATATCGTCTCCGGTGGCTCGCAAGAGCCGGGGGCGCCGCCCGCGCCCGAGCGGCCCTTCGTCGAGTCGGCCCAGACCGCGCCGGGGAAGCTGCGGGTTGCCTGGTCCACCGTCGCTCCGCGGGCGGCGGCGCCGGCGATCGTCGGCGAGGTCGTCAGGACCGCCGTCACCGACACCGCCGAGCTGCTCGGCTCGCTCGGCCACGAGGTCGCCCAGCAGGATCCGGTCTGGGGCGGGGTCGGCAACAACATCACCCCGCGCTTCCTGCGCGGTGTCGCCGACACCGTCGCCGAAGTGCCGCACCCGGAGCGGCTCGAACGCCGCACCCGCGGCTTCGGCCGGCTCGGCAGCCTGCTGCCCGACGGCCTCTACGAGCGTGCCCTGCGTGGGCGCGAGGAGGACGCCCGCCGGATCAACGCGATCTTCGACACGCACGACGTGCTGATGACCCCGGTGATGGGCGGGACCGCGATCCCGATCCGCCGCTGGGAGGGCCGCAGCGCCCTGCACACGGTGCTGGGGATGAGCCGCTTCTATCCCTTCTGCGTCCCCTGGAACCACCTCGGCAACCCGGCGATGGCGGTGCCCGCCGGCTTCGCCGCCGACGGGATGCCGCTCTCGGTCCAGATCATCGGCCGCCCCGGCGACGAGGCGACGCTGCTCTCGCTCGCCGCCCAGCTCGAGGCCGAGCGGCCCTGGGCTGATCAGCGGCCGCCGATCTCCTAGCGCTCGCCGGCAGCCCCGCTGCCGCCTGGCGCCCGCATCGAGTCGACGACCTCGGATTGCAGGTAGGCGGTGTCGCGGATCACGGTGCCGGCCGGGATCCCATCCCACATATGGGTCCGGCTCGGGTCGAGGATCACGGAGCGCTGACCGAGGATCGCCGCGGTCCCGGGGTCGAAGATGTACTCGTCGCGCAGGCCGTGGCCGTCGGCATAGGTGACGGCATACCCCGAACGCCCGACCAGGTCGGTGGCGCCGCGGTCGAGCCCGATGCCGGGCAGTTCGGCCATCGCCCCGAAGGCGGCGGCGCGAAGCGCAGGGGTGGCATTCGGCCGGCCGAGGAGCTCCCAGAGGCCGCCGATCGTTTCTTCGACGTCGAGCGGCGGCTGGGGGCCGGTCCGCTTCCCGCTGGAGCTGTAGCTGATGCCGGCGATCTCCCTACCGCGGATGGCGCGTCGCAGCGTCGCGGGATCGGTCGGGACGGCGGAGAGGTCCGGGTAGCCGAGGCCGGGCCCAAGCCCCTTCGGCGTCGGCAGCTTGACGTCGATCACCCCCCGGCGCGCTCCGAGAACCTGGACTTCGCTGCTCGGTGGGGCGTCCTGGCTGCTCGGGTCGAAGGGTGCCGGTAGGGGCGCGCCCGCCTGCTCCCAGCGATCCCGCTCGGCATCTGAGAAGAACCGGGGCGTCCCGAGCACTTCGCGCGAACGACCCACTCCGTCCGGGGAGATCCAGAACTCGCGGGTGGTGGGGAGGAGGGCGGCGAACGCATTGGGCCAGGCCGAGGTGCCGCCGAAGCTCGGCGGCCGCCCGCGCGTCCAGCCCTGGAGTTCGAGTGACTTGGTCCGCGTGTAGAGGAACTGTCCCGGGCCGGGCAGTGCATCGGGTGGGCTGTCCGCCGCGACGCCGGCCGTCAGCTGCAGAACCTTCGCGGCGGCTGGTTCGGCGGTCGGCCCGGAGCTGAGGACCAGGATGCAGGCGACGATCGCGGACAGCGCCGCGGCGCCGGCGAGGACGAGGAGACCGCGGCGCCGGGGGCGGGCCGGGACCGCAGGGGAGGTCGTCGAGGCCAGCTCGAACCTGGCCTCGAGCGCCCGCCAGGCGGTGGCGCGGGCCTCGGGATCGCCATCGGCGCGCTCGGCGCGGAAGGCACGGATCAGGGTCAGGTCGTCCATCGTTTACCTCCAGAAGATGTTGGGTTTGCGGCGGTCTGGTTCGCGGCCGGGGGCTCGAGCCCGAGTTCGGCCTGCAGCCGCCCGCGAGCGCGCGAGAGCCGCGACTTGACCGTGCCCACGGGAATCTCCAGCGCATCGGCGATCTCGGCCTGGCTCAGTTCCGCCCAGACGAGGAGGAGCAGCACGTCGGCCTCCTCGGGGGGCAGATCGGCCAGGCCCTGGGCGAGCGGGCCGCGCAGCCGTTCGGCGTCGATCCGGGACTCGACTCCGTCGATCCCGGGGACGGGGTCCGGGCGCAGCTCCGCGATCGCCCGCAGCTCCCGGATCTCCCGGCGCCGGTGGTTTCGGGTCAGGTTGGTGGCGATGCCGAAGAGCCAGGGACGGGAGTCGGTGCGCCTGAGGTCGAACTGGGCGCGGCGGTCGAAGGCGACGAGGAAGGTCTGCGAGGCGAGCTCGTCGGCCAGCTGGCGATCGAGGCGGCGGCGCAGGTAGCCGTGGATCGCGCCGAAATGGCGCTCGAAGATCAGGCCGAAGGAACGCGGGTCGGCGATCGAGGCGGCGATGGTCTCGCCATCGTTTGGGTTTCGGCTCATATTGGGTTCTTGTACGAATTCGGAAAGCGGTTCGCGGTGCGGTGCCCGCCCGCCGCTACGCTCGCGTGGTGACGTCGGAGGAACTCGAAAACCTTGCGCACCTGCGCCGGGCGCGCGACCTGATCGACGTCGAGTACGCGCGCCCACTCGACGTTTCCGCGCTCGCCCGCACCGCCCTGATGTCGACCGCGCACTTCTCGCGCCAGTTTCGTGCCGCCTACGGGGAGACGCCCTACGCGTACCTGATGACGCGACGCATCGAGCGGGCGAAAGCGCTGCTGCGCGGCGGCGACCTCTCGGTCACCGAGGTCTGCATGGCCGTCGGCTGCACCTCGCTCGGTTCCTTCAGCGCCCGCTTCACCGAGCTGGTGGGGGAGACGCCGACGGCCTACCGGGCGCTCGACCACGGCCCGCTCGCCGGCGTGCCGGGCTGCATCGCCAAGGACCTCACCCGCCCGAGCCCCAAGTCGAGCAGGATCGGAGAAACGGTGGGGTTGCCGACCCCCTAGCCTTGCGGGCATGAACCTCACTCTCTCGCAGTGCTTCGTGATCGTCGACGACCCCGACCGCGCCCTCGCCTTCTACCGCGACACGCTTGGCCTCGAGCTGCGCAACGACGTCGGCAAAGGGGACTTCCGCTGGCTCACCGTCGGCGCCGCCTCCCAGCCCGACGTCGCCGTCGTCCTCACCAACTACCTGAACGGCAGCCCCGCCGATGCCGAGGCGGTCGCCGCCCTCGTCGCCAAGGGCGCCCTCAACGGCGTCCACTTCCACAGCGACGACCTCGACGCCAGCTTCCAGAAGCTGCAGGCCGACGGCGCCGAGATCGTGCAGGAGCCGACCGACCAGCCGTGGGGCACGCGCGACTGCGCCGTGCGCGACCCGGCCGGCAACATGGTTCGCATCGACCAGCCGCCCGCTTAGCGCTGGCCTTGCCGCAAGCCGCCGACAGCCACGACCTGATCCGCGTGCAGGGCGCGCGCGTGAACAACCTCAAGGACGTCAGCGTCGAGATCCCGAAGCGCCGGCTGACCGTCTTCACCGGCGTCTCCGGCTCGGGCAAGAGCTCGCTCGTCTTCGGCACGATCGCCGCCGAGTCGCAGCGGCTGATCAACGAGACCTACAGCGCCTTCGTGCAGGGCTTCATGCCGACGCTGGCACGGCCGGAAGTCGACGTCCTCGACGGGCTGACGACGGCGATCCTCGTCGACCAGGAGCGGATGGGCGGCGACGCCCGCTCCACGGTCGGCACCGCGACCGACGCCAACGCGATGCTGCGCATCCTCTTCAGCCGGCTCGGCAAGCCGCACATCGGCTCGCCCCAGGCGTTCTCCTTCAACGTCGCCTCGGTCCAGGCGTCGGGGACGCTGAAGAAAGGCGACGGCAAGTCCGAGCGGGTGAACTTCAGCCGCACCGGCGGCATGTGCCCGCGCTGCGAGGGCCGCGGCTCGGTCACCGACTTCGACCTCTCGGCCCTGTACGACGAGAGCAAGTCGCTGAACGAGGGCGCGCTGACGATCCCCGGCTACAGCATGGACGGCTGGTACGGCCGCATCTTCCGCGGCTGCGGCTTCTTCGACCCGGACAAGCCGATCAGGAAGTTCACCAAGGTGGAACTGGGCGACCTGCTCCACAAGGAGCCGACCAAGATCAAGGTCGACGACATCAACCTCACCTACGAAGGCCTGATCCCGAAGATCCAGAAATCGTTCCTGGCCAAGGACGTCGACTCGCTGCAGCCGCACATCCGCGCCTTCGTCGAGCGGGCGGTGACCTTCACCACCTGTCCCGAGTGCGACGGCACCCGGCTCAGCGAGGGCGCGCGCTCGTCGAAGATCGGGAAGAAGAGCATCGCCGACCTCTGCGCGATGCAGATCAGCGACCTGGCCGAGTGGGTCGCCGCTCTCGACGAGCCCTCGGTGGCGCCGCTGCTGGCGACGCTGCGGCACAACCTCGACTCGTTCGCGGAGATCGGCCTCGGCTACCTCAGCCTCGATCGCCCGGCGGGCACGCTCTCGGGCGGGGAGGCGCAGCGCGTGAAGATGGTCCGCCAGCTCGGCTCCTCGCTGACCGACGTCACCTACGTCTTCGACGAGCCGACCGTGGGACTGCATCCGCACGACATCGCGCGCATGAACGAGCTGCTGCTGCAGCTGCGCGACAAGGGCAACACGGTGCTGGTCGTCGAGCACAAGCCGGAGGCGATCGCGATCGCCGACCACGTCGTCGACCTCGGCCCGCGCGCCGGCGGCGAGGGCGGCGAGGTGGTGTTCGAGGGCAGTGTCAAGCAGCTGCGGTCCAGCGGCACCCTGACCGGGCAGCACCTGGACGACCGCGCCTCCCTGAAGGAGACGGTGCGGACCTCCTCGGAGGCGCTGGAGATCCGCGGCGCCGACACCCACAACCTCCGGGACGTCGACGTCGACATCCCGCTCGGCGTGCTGGTGGTGGTGACCGGCGTGGCCGGGTCGGGCAAGAGCTCGCTGATCGGCGGCTCGGTGGCGGGGCGGGAGGGCGTGGTCTCGATCGACCAGGCCCCGATCCGCGGCTCGCGGCGGAGCAACCCGGCGACCTACACCAAGCTGCTCGACCCGATCCGCAAAGCGTTTGCCAAGGCCAACGGCGTCAAACCGGGGCTGTTCAGCGCCAACTCCGACGGCGCCTGCCCCAACTGCAACGGCGCCGGCGTCATCTACACCGACCTGGCGATGATGGCCGGCATCGCCACCCCCTGCGAGGAGTGCGAGGGCAAGCGCTTCCAGGCCGAGGTGCTCGAGTACGAGTTCGGCGGCCGCGACATCAGCGAGGTGCTGGCGATGTCGGTCGCCGAGGCCGAGGAGTTCTTCGGCGACGGCGAGGCGGAGATCCCGGCCGCCCACAAGATCCTGCGGCGGCTCGCCGACGTCGGGCTCGGCTACCTGACGATCGGCCAGCCGCTCACGACCCTGTCCGGCGGCGAGCGGCAGCGGCTGAAGCTGGCCACCCACCTGGCCGAGAAGGGCGGCGTCTACGTCCTCGACGAGCCGACCTCCGGCCTCCACCTCGCTGACGTCGAACAGCTGCTTGGCCTACTCGACCGCCTGGTCGACTCCGGCAAGTCGGTGGTCGTCATCGAGCACCACCAGGCGGTGATGGCGCACGCCGACTGGATCGTCGACCTCGGCCCCGGCGCCGGTCACGACGGCGGCAAGGTCGTCTTCGAGGGCACGCCCGCCGACCTCGTCGCCGCCCGCTCCACCCTCACCGGCGAGCACCTCGCCGACTACGTCGGCGGCTAGCCGGGGAAGACCTTGCGCATCCGTGCCAGCTCGCGCAGCTTCCCGCGCGGGCGGATGCGGCGCTGCAGCAGCATCTTCATCTGGTTGGCGTCGGGCTTGCCGGAGGCGACCCAGTCGGCCCAGCTGGACTCGATCACCAGGTTCGGCGAGGGCGCCTCGCCGGGCTCGGCCCGGGTCGAGCCGTTGTCGATCACCAGGTGCCAGGGCTCGGCGTCGCTGAAGCGCCACTGGTAGACCAGCGGCGAGCCGTTGGCGGCCTTCGGGTTGGCGACGCGGCTGATCACGTCGAAGTAGAGGCGCTGCAGCTCCGGCGTCGCGCCGGGGGCGGGGCCGTCCGGGGGGCCGAGGATGCCGGCCATCATCAGCTTCACCTGGTTCGCGGCGATGTCCTCCTCGGAGGCATCGGGGTCGAAGGGGAAGACGCCGGGCGGCATCTCCTCGGTCGGGTAGCCGATCGTGCGCCAGCGCTGGCGGATCAGTTTGAGGCCGAAGGCGTAGATGTCCTCGAGCGAGAAGCCGTAGCACTCGGTGTAGGCGCGGTCGAGGTTCGGCGGCGAGAAGACGGCGGGGCCGTAGGGCAGGACCTCGCGCAGCAGCTCTACCACCGCCGCCCGGTTCTCCTCCCAGCCCGGCGCGCCCTCGCCGAGCAGCTCGGAGAGGACCTTGACGCCGAAGCCGATGTGGCGCTGCTCGTCGCGGCTGACGTTGACCATGCCGGCGCTGAAGCCGGGCATCGTCGCTTCGGAGGAGAAGAAGTCCTCGATGAAGTGCTGGCCCGGCTGGGCCAGGCTGCCCTCGACGATCAGGTGGTAGAGGGTGATCGCCTGCGCGTACTTGGGCACCGAGCGGTCCTTGCGCAGTTCCTCCGCCATCAGGTCGAGGCGGTCGAAGATGCCGCGGTAGCCCCAGTTGAGCTGCGGCAGGGTGGAGGCGAGGGTCGACTCGATCGAGTCGCCGCCGACCCCGATCACCTCCTTGAAGAAGCGATGGAAGAAGATCGAGTGGCGGACCTCGTCGACCTGCTGGGTGGCGAGGAAGTAGGACTGCTCCTCGGTCGGCGCGGCGGTGATGTACGGGGCGAGGGTGTCGGCGACCCGGTCCTCGCCGTAGAAGAACATCGAGTAGATCCACATCGCCGAGCGCTGCTGCATATCGCTCAGCGACTCCCAGCCGGCCTTGTCCTCGGAGAAGTCGAGGTCGTAGGCGCTCCAGTTGCCCCCCTCCCAGCGACGGTAGAGATCCTCGTAGGTGATGTTGGCCATCAGGCTCTGGGAGGCGACGCTCATCTCTTCTCCTTTTGGTGGTGCATACCCGGGAGGCTGAGCCTAGCGCGATCCTGGCTGGCTGGCCAGGATCGTCGGGGTGAGGTCGGTCACACCGCCGCGGGCGGCTCGATCTCGCGCTTGAGGATCTTGCCGGTCGGGCCTTTCGGCAGCTCGTCGAGGAACCAGACCAGGCGCGGGTACTTGTAGGCGGCGATGCGCTCCTTGACGTAGGCGCTGACCGCCTCGGGGGCCAGCTGCTCGCCCTCGTGGAGGACGACGGCGGCGCCGATCTCCTCGCCCCACTGCTCGTGGGGGACGCCGAGCACCGCGGCTTCGCGGATCTGCGGGTGCTCGTAGAGCACCTCCTCGACCTCGCGCGGGTAGACGTTGTAGCCGCCGCGGATGATCATGTCCTTCTTGCGGTCGACGATGTAGAAGTAGCCCTCCTCGTCGACCTTGGCCATGTCGCCGGAGTGGAACCAGCCGCCGCGCATCGCCTCCGCGGTCGCGTCGGGGCGCTGCCAGTAGCTCTTCATGATGTTGTGGCCGCGGATCACGATCTCGCCGACCTCGCCCTGGGCAACCTCGTTGTCGTCCTCGTCGAAGACCTTCATCTCGACCCCTTCCAGCGGAGTGCCGATCGAGCCCGGCTTGCGCTCGCGGTCGGGGTGGTTGGAGCTGGAGACCGGCGAGGTCTCCGAGAGCCCGTAGCCCTCCAGCACGATCGCTCCGAAGGCCTCCTCGAAGCCGCGCAGGACCTCGACCGGCATCGAGGCGCCGCCGGTGATGCAGGTGCGCAGGGTCGAGGTGTCGTACTGCTCGCGCCCAGGGTGGTGCAGCAGCGCCCCGTACATGGTCGGGACGCCGTAGAAGTGGGTGACGCCGTCGCGCTGCATCGTCTCCAGCGCCTCGCCGGGGTCGAATTTGGGGACCAGGGTGAGGCAGGCGCCGACCATCAGCGAGGCGTTCATGCTCACCGTCTGGCCGAAGGAGTGGAACAGCGGCAGGCCGCCGAAGACGACGTCGCCGGCGGCGATTTCGCTGGTCGTGCGCGAGGAGACGTCGGCGTTGCGGTGCAGGTTCTGATGGGTCAGCTCGGCGCCCTTCGGCTTGCCGGTGGTGCCCGAGGTGTAGAGGATCACCGCCGTGTCCTCCTCGGCGGTGTCGGCCAGGCCCGGCGTCGGCTCCTGCTCGGCCAGCAGCGCCGCGAAGCTCTCCGGCTCGACCTCGATCAGCTCGGCGCCGGCGTCGGCGGCGCCGTCGCGCGCGTCGCCGGCGAAGCCGTGCCAGGCCAGCAGCAGCTTGGCGCCGGAGTCCTCGAGGTAGAAGGCGATCTCGCGCCGCTTCAGCAGCACGTTCATCGGCACGACGATGCCGCCGGCCCGCAGCACGCCGTAATAGGCGACTGGGAACTCGAGCACGTTGGGCAGCATCACCCCGACCCGGTCGCCGGGCTG
This sequence comes from uncultured Solirubrobacterales bacterium, assembly GCA_963719435.1. Taxonomy (GTDB): domain Bacteria; phylum Actinomycetota; class Thermoleophilia; order Solirubrobacterales; family 70-9; genus VAYN01. The sequence goes on from OY970384.1 coordinate 897,521, forward strand.
CATACCCCGCTCGCGCAGCAGCGTCGCCAGGCGGGCGCTGCGCTCGTCGAGCTCGGCGTAGGTGACGGCGACGTCGCCGAGGCGGACGGCAGGACCGTCCGGCAGCTCCGCGGCGGTCTCGGTGACGATCGATGCCAGGTTCAGTCCCATCTCTCTCCTCTCGCCCTTGTCCCGGGCTGAGTGTACGAGCTGTTCCTTCGCTAGGCTCGGCGAATGGAGGATCTGGGGGAGCGCAGCTCCTATCTGACCGTGAGCAAAGGCGTGCCGGTGTTCTCGAGCGACGGCGAGAAGCTGGGCCGGGTCGTGCGCGTGCTCTCGGCGCCCAACATCGACATGTTCGACGGCGTCGTCTTCGACACCACCGCCGGCCCCGGCGGCCACCGCTTCGTCGACGCGCCCGAGGTCGGGGAGATCTTCGAAAACGGGATCGTGCTGAAGATCGACGCGGCGGCGGCGGCGCAGCTGCCGCCTCCCGGGGCCAACCCGGGGGCGCTCTCGGTCAACCCGGCCGACCTCGCCGGCGGCGGTCGCCGCGGCCTGCTCGGTCGCACCTGGGACCGCCTCTCCGGCAAGGGCTGATCGCTCAAGCAAGACTTTGTGGTTGTGGGTAGGATGGCCGCCATGGGCAGGGGGACGATCCTGATCGCATCGCTTTTCGCGGCGCTGGCGCTGTTGGTTGCCGGCTGCGGCAGCGACGACTCCTCGACCGGCTCCACGGAAGCGAGCGGAGGGTCCGGCGAGGTCTCGACCGACCTCGAAACGAAGCCGGAAATCGCCGTGCCCGACGGCCCGCCGCCGAAGCAGCTGGAAACGAAGGAACTGGTCGAGGGCGAGGGCAAAGTGGCGGGACCGGGGGAGACGGTGAGCGTCCAGTACGTCGGCGTCGACTACGAGACCGGCGAACAGTTCGATGCCTCCTGGGACCGCGGCGAACCGTACACTTTCACGATCGGCGACCGCGAAGTCATCCCCGGCTGGGACCAGGGCGTGCGCGGGATGAAGCCCGGCAGCCGCCGCGAGCTGATCGTGCCGCCGAACCTCGCCTACGGCGCCACCGGCGCACCGCCGTCGATCGGTCCGAACGCCACCCTGGTGTTCGTGATCGACATGCTCTCGGTCAAATAGCGCCGCGCACACGAAGTGCACAGGCATCGGCGGGTAAGTAGACAGAAAGTCTCTACGAATTCGGCGTATCCGGTGCGCCGACCTCGGCTATCCTCGCCGCATGGAGCGAACCGCCTGGACCGACGAGCGACTGGACGATCGCGCGCAGCATGTGGACCACGACATCCGCGAGCTGAGAGGCGACATCCGTGAGCTCCGAAGCGAGATGAATGCGGGCTTTGCCGGCGTGCGCGGCGAGATCGACGCCCTGCGGTCACTGATGTTGAGGCTGGGCGGTGGCATCTTGGCCAGCGTCCTCGCTGCGGCGCTTCTGCACAGCCTCTGATCGGATCGGCGATCATCGCCGCGATGCGCGCGCCGATCGCCGAACGACTGACCGCCCAGGGGCTCGCCGGCCCGCCGCTGGCGCGTCCGGTCGACGTCGCCGAGCGGCTGCTGGCGGTGCAGGGGCAGGATCCCCGCGGCGCCCGCCTCGCGGTCCGCGCCCGCACCGACGGCCTCAGTGCCGCCGACGTCGACCGGGCCTTCAGCGAGGAGCGCTCGCTGCTGATCACCTGGCTCAACCGCGGCACCCTGCACCTCGTGCGCAGCGAGGACTACCCGCTGCTGCAGAGCCTGACGACGCCGCCGCTGCTGACCAGCAGCAACCGGCGGCTACGTCAGGAGGGGGTCTCCGAAGCGGCCGCCGAGCGGGCGCTGAAGACGATCGAGAAGGCGCTGGCGGACGAGGGCCCGCAGACCGGCAAGCAGCTGAAGGAGCGGCTCGAGGCGGCGCGCCTGCGGACCGCGGGCCAGGCCTTCATCCACCTGATGTTCCTCGCCGCCCTGCGCGGGATCTCGGTCCGCGGCCCGATGGTCGGCAAGCAGCACGCCTACGCGCTGGTCCGCGACTGGCTCGGCGAGCAGGTGGCGCCCGAGCGCGACACGGCCCTGGCCGAGCTGGCCCGCCGCTACCTGGCCGGGCACGCGCCGGCCGACGACCGCGACCTCGCCCGCTGGGCGGGGCTGCCGCTGCGCGACGCCCGCGCCGGCTTCGCCGCGATCGCCTCCGAGCTGGTCGAGCGCGACGACGGCCTGTTCGAGCTGAAGCGGCAGCCGCCGGCCGCGAAGCCGCCGCCGCCGCGGCTGCTCGGCGCCTTCGACCCGCTGCTGCTGGGCTGGACCTCGCGCGAGGAAGTCGTCGGCCCGCACCTGCTGCTGGTGACCATCAACGGCATCTTCCGACCCTTCGCCCTGGTCGAGGGCCGCGCCGTCGCCACCTGGCGCTTCGCCGGCGGCAAGGTGACGATCGAGTACCTGCAGGAGGTGTCGAAGCGTGCCGCCGCGGCGCTGGAGGCCGACGCGCGGGCCGTGGAAGACTTCCTCAACACCCCCTGAGAGGAGAGTCATGGCACAGCCAGTCGTTCACTTCGAGGTCGTCGGCAAAGACGGCGACAAGCTGAAGAGCTACTACGCCGAGATGTTCGAGTGGGAGGTCAACGACGACAACCCGATGAAGTACGGCCTGGTCGAGGCGGCCACCGGCTCGGTCGGCCCCGGCATCGCCGGCGGCATCGGCCAGGGCCCGGAGGGCTACGAGGGCCACATCACCTTCTACGTCGAGGTCCCCGACGTCGAGGCGGCGCTGGCCAAGGCCGAGAGCCTCGGCGGCACCCGGATCATGGGCCCGGAGACGATCATGGAGGGCATCACCCTGGGGCAGTTCAAGGACCCCGAGGGCAACGTCGTCGGGCTGACGCAGGCGGCCTCATAGGGATGGAGGGCACGTACGCGCTGGTGCGTCTGGCGATCGAGCAGAGGCGGCAGGTCCACGCCACCTATAGCGGCCACCGGCGACGTATGTGCCCCCATGTCATCGGCACCCGCGATGGCCAGCCACGGGCGTTGTTCTTCCAGTTCGCCGGCGGTAGCCACCGCGGCCTGCCGTCCGGCGGCGACTGGCGCTGCCTGCCGCTGGACGGCCTGACCGAGGTTTCGACTCATGACGGTCGCTGGCACACCCGGGCCCACTCCGAGCCGCAGCGGTGCATCGACGCCGTCGATTTGGAGATCTAGGCCTGCGGAGCGGGGGGCGGCATCTCCTGCGAGACCGGGGGCGGCTCGTGGCCGGGCAGCGCCTCGGCCTCCTGCTCCCAGATGTGGTTCAGCGAGACCTGCAGGTAGGCCCACATGCCGGGTGAGAGCAGCAGGTAGAGGAGCAGGGCGATCCAGCCGTTGACCGGCTCGCGGCCGGCGACTTTGGAGGCGCCCTGGACGCGCTTGGTCCCGTTCCAGTAGGTGACGAGGGCGGGGATGACGATCAGCCCGCCGGGGAACAGCGCCAGCAGCGAGTTGGTCGGGTTCTGACCGAGGTCGAAGCCCTTGGCCTCGCCGTACGCTTTCAGCTCCTTGTTGATCTTGTACCACCAGACCAGGTGGTAGATGCCGAGGGTGATGATCGGCAGCAGGGCGACCGCCCACGGGCTGCGCACCTTCACCTCGTGCTCGGTGCCGCGGATTTTCATCTCGTAGGCCATGGTCTCCTTAGTGCTTGGTCGAGGACATTCGCGTACTGCTTCGACCGCGAACCTGATCCCCCTTCGCCGATATCGCCGAGGTCCGTGGCGTTCTGCTTATTCGGGGGTTTTCAGATCCTCTCTCATGCGTTGCTCGATTTCCGTCTGCTTGCTGCGCATCTCTTCGGCATGTTTGGTCCAGACGGCTCCCCGTGCCGCTTCCTGAGCGTCGGAGTTATTTAGCCGAGCGATTTCGAGATCACCTGCGAAGGCACTGAAAAGATCTCGACAGTTATCAATGGCTGCGGCGACTGGACCCGCAGCCAGCAGGGACATGCGCTGCTGGACGGCCTGATAGGTCGACCACCACTCATTCACATGGACGGTGGTCAGTTGCTCGGAATCATGGCAAAGCTGCCAGGCTGCGTCGAACGTAGTGAGATAGGCCAGGTATAGATCCCTTCGGGCATTTATGACTTCTCCGGCCCGGTCTAGTTCCTGCGCTTGGAGTTCGCCCTCCAAACGCTTCTCCTCGATGACTAAGCGCTTACGCTCCGATTTGTGCTGCAGGCGCGCTCCCAAATAGCCGAGCCCTCCCGTGAGGACCGCCGTACCTCCAGTGACTAATGCCGCATCTGCGATGAGTCGACACTAACACCACCACATAAGTTGTTGAGTACTGAACTATTTAGAAAGCTTCGGGCTCTGCCAGGGCTGGTGCAGGCGGGTGACCAGCTCGTCGCCGAGGCCCTCGATCGGGACCCGGGTCTGCTCCAGCGAGTCGCGGTCGCGCAGGGTGACGGTGTCGTCCTCCATCGTCTGGTGGTCGACGGTGATGCCCCAGGGGGTGCCGATCTCGTCCTGGCGGCGGTAGCGCTTGCCGATCGAGCCGCCCTCGTCGAACTCGGTCGGGAGCTTGCGGCGGAGATCCTGGAAGATCTCCCGCGCTTTCTCCGGCATCCCCTCCTTGGAGACGAGCGGGAGCACGGCGACCTTGACCGGGGCCAGGCGTGGGTGCAGGCGCAGCACCGTGCGCTGGCGTCCCTCCACCTCCTCGACCTCGTATGAGTCGACGAGGAAGGCGAGGGTGGCGCGGTCGGCGCCGGCGGCGGGCTCGATCACGTGCGGGACGTAGCGCTCTTTGGTCTGCTGGTCGAAGTACTCGAGCTTCTCGCTGCTGAACTTGGCGTGCTGGGTGAGGTCGAAGTCGCCGCGGTTGGCGATGCCCTCCAGCTCCGACCAGCCGATCGGGAACAGGTACTCGACGTCGCTGGTGCCGGACGAGTAGTGGGAGAGCTCGTCGGCGTCGTGGGGGCGGACGCGCAGGTAGTCGGGGCGGATGCCGAGCTCGGTGTACCAGCGCTCGCGCTCGTCGATCCAGGTCCGGTACCACTGCTCCGCCTGGTCGGGCGGGACGAAGAACTCCATCTCCATCTGCTCGAACTCGCGGGTGCGGAAGATGAAGTTGCCGGGGGTGATCTCGTTGCGGAACGACTTGCCGATCTGGGCGATCCCGAAGGGCGGCTTCTTGCGGGCGAAGCCGAGCACGTTCTTGAAGTTGATGAAGATGCCCTGCGCCGTCTCCGGCCGCAGGTAGACCTCCGAGCCCTCGCCGGCGACCGGGCCGACATGGGTCTCGAACATCAGGTTGAACTGGCGCGGCTCGGAGAGGTCGCCGCCGCACTCGGGGCACTTCAGCTCCGCGTCGGGGTCGCCGCCTTCGGCTTCGACCGCCTCGCGCAGATGGTCCTCGCGCCAGCGCCGCTTGCACTTGCCCAGGCACTGGACCAGCGGGTCGGTGAAGCCGTCGAGGTGGCCCGAGGCCTCCCAGACCCGCGGGTGCTGGAGGATCGCCGAGTCGAGGGCGACGATGTCGTCGCGGTCCTGCAGCATCGCCCGCCACCACTCGGCTTTGACGTTGCTCTTCAGCAGCACCCCGTAGTGGCCGTAGTCGTAGGTCGAGCCGAGGCCGCCGTAGATCTCCGAGGAGGGGAAGACGAAGCCGCGGCGTTTGCAGAGCGCGACGATCTCCTCCATCGAGACCTCGGTCGGACGCGCGGCTGGCTCGGTGCTGGCCATGGCTGAACCGTATCGGCTGCGATAATCCCGCAGCCCGTGCCTATCTACGAGTACAAATGCGAGAACGGCCACGTCTTCGACGTGATCCAGAAGATGACCGAAGAGGCGCTCACCGAGTGCCAGGAGTGCGGCGCCCCCGCGGTGCGTGTGCTGCACTCGCCCGCGGTCCACTTCAAGGGCTCCGGCTTCTACAACACCGACTACGGCAAGAAGAAGAAGGGCGGCTCCGGCTCCTCTTCCTCTGACGAGGGCTCGAAGGAGTCGAAGAGCACCGACTCGGGCTCATCGGACTCCAAGTCCAGCGAGTCGAAGTCCAGCTCTGGCGACTCCAAGCCCGCCGCCACGACCGCGGACTGACTAGCCGTTGAGGAAGTGGTTGACGGCCTTGCGCCGCACCGACTCCGGCACTTCGATGCTGCCTTCGGGCCCGGGGCCGCAGCCCGCTTCGGCGTTGCCGCAGAGGATGTGGGCGGGGGCGCTGCCGCCGATCGCCGCCGCCAGCACCAGCTGCGGCATCGTCAGGAAGCCCATGTCGCTGACGAACGCCTTCGGCGCCTCCCAGCCGATGATCGGCCCCTTAACGAAGTTGTAGGGGGCGCGCAGGGGGTCGGTGAGGCGGTCCTTGATGCCGTTGATCACCGACTGCTGCGCCTTCTCGCGGTCGAGGTCGTCGTAGCCGAGCGAGTAGGCGCTCTTGCCGGGGCCGGGGCATTCGCTCGGCTTGCGGATGCGCGAGTAGGCCAACGCCTTTTCGCCGTCGAGCGTGTTCTCGCCCTTCTTCAGATGCAGGGTGACGCCGCCCTGGCCGCCGCCGGAGCCGCCGGAGATATCGGCGCAGAGCTTCTGCGGAAGGTCGACCGTGACCCCGCCAACGGCGTCGATCAGGTCTTCGAAGCCGGTGAAGTCGACGATCGCCACGTGGTCGACCTGGATTCCGAGGAACTGCTCGATCGTCTTGATCTGCAGAGCGGCGCCGCCGTAGGCGAAGGCGGCGTTGATCTTCGTCGGCGCTGAGCCGGGAATCTCCGCATAGCTGTCGCGGGGGATCGAGAGTTTGCGGAAGGCGCCGCCGCCGGCCCGGATCAGCATCAGCGTGTCGGCGCGGAACTGCCCCTGTTCGCAGCCGTCGTGGGGGGCGTCGCCGTGCGACTGCTGCTCGAAGCACTTCTCCGAGGGCGCAGCCCCGGGCTCGTTCGTGTCGGGCGGGCGGGCGTCGGTGCCGAGGACGAGGATCGTCTGCGCGCTCGGCAGCAGCAGCGGGTTGCCGTGCAGGGTGTCCTTCGCTTCGCCGGAAAGCTTGAACGACTGCAGCTGGGCCGAGACCGCGAAGGCGAGGAAGCTGAGCAAGATCCATCCCAAAGCGGCGATCCCGACCCATTTCAGAACACGCTTGACGCCGCTGCGCGGGGCCCGGATCCGGCGGCCCTCGCCGGGCTCGCGATCGCGCCGAGGCCGCTTCCCAGGCAGCTTTGCGCGCTCGCGCAGGCTGGCGAGGTCGGCCGACTTGAGCCGCGAGAACAGACCTCTGCGGGACCGGTAGACCTTGTAGTCGGGCGGTCCCTGGGGCCGCTGCTCTCCACTGTCGGGCATAAAAGGGCTAGAAATCATGGCGATGTCTTCGGTCGCCCGCCTTCCAGCCCCCGATCGCGCGTGAGCGCGATGGAGACGATCGGGGTCGATCTGGGCGGGACGAAGGTGCTGGTCGGGGTGCTCGACGGGACCGAGGTCCGCTACGAGAGCCGCGAGGCCTCGACCGGTCAGGACGAGGACGAGCTGGTCGAGCTGCTGGCGCGCGAGGTGAGCGAGGCGAGGGAAGCCCGCCCCGACGTCGCCGCGGTCGGGCTCGGCATTCCGGCGACGATCGACCACGACCGCGGCATCGCGGTCTCGGCCGTGAACCTGCCGCTGTCGGACCTGCCGATCCGCGACCTGATCGAAGAGCGGGTCGGGCTGCCGGTCTTCGTCGACAACGACGGCAACGTCGCCGCCCTGGCCGAGCACCTCTACGGCGCCGCCCAGGGCAAGCCGAACACGGTGATGCTGACCGTCGGCACCGGGATCGGCGGCGGCCTGGTGCTGGGCGGCGAGATCTACCGCGGCGCCAGCGGCGCCGGGGCCGAGCTCGGCCACACCGTGATCCAGGCCGACGGCCCCCCCTGCCAGGGCAACTGCCCCAACCACGGCTGCGTCGAGGCGCTCGCCTCCGGCACCGCGCTTGGGCGCGAGGGCGCGGCGGTCGCCGAAAGCGCCCCGGACTCCGCCCTGGGCAAGCTGCTGGCGGCGGGGGAGAAGGTCGACGGCACCGCGGTCACCAAGGCGGCGCTGGCCGGCGACGAGACCGCGATCGGCGTCTTCGAGCTGATCGGCAGCCGGCTCGGGGTCGCCTGCTCGAGCTTCGCCAACATCTTCCAGCCGGATGCGATCGTCGTCGGTGGCGGCGTCATCGCCGCCGGCGACCTGCTGCTGGACCCGGCCCGCCGCGAGGTGCGCGAACGCGCCCTCAACCCGATGAACAAGACGCCGATCCTCGAGGCGACTCTCGGCAACGACGCCGGCATGATCGGGGCCGCGGCGCTGGCGCGGGTCGATCTGGAGAAGGTGCGGGCCTGATGCCGGGGCTGCTGGTCGTCTGCCCGACCCCGATCGGAAACCTCGACGACGTCACCCCGCGGGTCCGCGAGGCGCTGGTCGGCGCCGACTACATCGCCTGCGAGGACACCCGCCGCACCGGCGCCCTGCTCGACAAGCTGGGGATCCGGCCGGCGCCGCGCATGGTCTCCAACCACGAGGGCAACGAAGCGGCGCGGGCGACCGAGCTGGCGCAGCGGATCGAGCGCGGCGACGTCGTCGCCCTCGTCTCCGACGCGGGGATGCCGGCGATCTCCGACCCCGGCTACAAGCTGATCCACCGCTGCATCGAACGCGACCTCGAGGTCACCGTCCTGCCCGGCCCCTCGGTCGTGCCCGTGGCCCTGGTCGCCTCCGGGCTGCCGACCGACCGCTGGCGCTTCGAGGGCTTCCTGCCACGCCGCGCCGGCGAGATGGAGCGGGTCCTGCGCTCGGCCGAGACCGTCGTCGCCTTCGAGTCCCCGCGCCGGGTCGGCGAGTCGCTGGCGGCGCTGGCCTCGCTGGCGCCGGACCGCGAGGCGGCCGTCTGCCGCGAGCTCTCGAAGATGCACGAGGAGGTGGCGCGCGGCACCCTCGGCGAGCTGGCGCGCCGCTTCCGCGGCGACGTCAAGGGCGAGATCGTGCTGGTGATCGGCCCCGCCGCCTCCGGCGCCGAGGACAAAGACGTCGGCTTCGCGGTCGACGCCCTGCGCCACCTGGTCCAGTCCGGCGCCCGCCCCCGCGCCGCCGCCAGCGTCGTCGCCGCCCTCACCGGCACCCGCGCCAACGACCTCTACAAGGCGCTGACCGGCCGCGAGGCCAGGCGCTAGCGCCGGTCTCATAACGTAGGAGCGAGCCGACCATGAGCTACTACGTCACCACGCCGATCTACTACGTCAACGCGGAGCCGCACCTGGGGCACGCGTACTCGACGATGGCCGCCGACATCCTCGCCCGGCACATGCGCCAGCGCGGCGAGGACGTCTTCTTCCTCACCGGCACCGACGAGCACGGCGAGCCGATCGAGCTGGCGGCCGAGCGCGAGGGGATCTCGCCGCAGGAGCTGGCCGACCGCAACGCGGCCAAGTTCGAGGCGCTGCTGCCGATCATCGACGCCAGCAACGACTTCTTCATCCGCACCTCCGACCCCCGCCACACCGCCAAGGTCGCCGAGATCATGCAGCGGGTCTACGACAACGGCTGGGTCGACAAGGGGGTCTACGAGGGCTGGTACTGCCCGCGCTGCGCCGACTTCAAAACCGAGCGCGAGCTGGGGCCGGGCAACACCTGCCCGATCCACGAGATCCCGCTGGAGAAGGTGCGGGAGGAGAACTGGTTCTTCCGCCTCTCCGCCTTCCAAGAGCGGCTGGAGGCGCTGTACGAGGAGCAGCCGGACTTCGTCGTTCCCGACTTCCGCCGCAACGAGGCGGTGGCCTTCATCAAGGGGGGGCTGGAAGACGTCTCGCTCTCGCGGCCGACCCTGAAGTGGGGCCTGCCGTTGCCCTGGGACCCCGAGCAGCGGATGTACGTCTGGTTCGACGCGCTGCTCAACTACGTCAGCGCGCTCGGCTTCGCCCGCGAGGGCGAGGACCTGACCGCGCGCTTCTGGCCGGCCAGCCTGCACGTCCTGGCCAAGGACATCCTCAAGTTCCACGCGGTGATCTGGCCGGCGCTCTGCATGGCCGCCGACCTCGAGCCGCCGCGGCGGATGACGATCCACGGCTACCTGCTGATGGGCGAGAAAAAGATGTCGAAGAGCCTCGGCAACGTGCTCGACCCGTTCGAGGTGATCGAGCGCTTCGGCGCCGACGCGCTGCGCTTCTACCTCTTCCGCGAGGTCAGCTTCGGCCAGGACGGCTCGATCTCCACCGCCGGCTTCGAGTCCCGTTACGAGACCGAGCTGGCCAACGACTACGGCAACCTCGCCAGCCGGGTGCTGGCGATGGTCGAGCGCTACCGCGACGGCACCGTCCCCGTGGCCGCCGTCGACGCGGTCTTGGCCGAGGACTTCGAAGGCGCGGTCGAGCGCTTCCGCGAGCTGCTCGACCGGGCCGAGCTGACCCAGGCGCTGGAGGGGGCCTGGAAGCTGGTCCGCCGCCTCAACCGCTTCGTCGAGGAGACCCAGCCGTGGGTCCTGGCCAAGGACGAGGCCGACCCCGAGCGGCTCGACGAGGTCCTCTACAACCTGGTCGAGGGGCTGCGGGTGACGACCCTGCTGCTGGTCCCCTACCTGCCGCGGGCGAGCGAGACGCTGCTGGCGGCGCTGGCCGAAGAGGGACGCGAGCTGGCCGAGCTGGGGTCGCGCCCGGGCGGTCAGCGGGTCGAGCGCACCGCGGCGCTCTTCCCCAAGATCGAGCCGCCCAGCTGATGTCTTCCCCGGTGCTCGCGGTCGCCGGCCTCCGCAAGGAGTACCGGCGGCAGACGGCGCTGGCGGGCATCGATCTCGAGGTTGGCGCGGGTGAGCTGGTCGGGCTGCTCGGGCCCAACGGGGCCGGCAAGTCGACGCTGACGAAGATCGCCTGCGGGTTGGTGAGGCCCAGCGGCGGCGCCGTCGAGGTGCTCGGCCGCCCCGCCGGCTCGCCGCCGGCCCGAGCGGCACTCGGCTACCTGGCGGAGCTTTTCCGCTTCCCCGGCTGGTGCTCCGCGGACGAGCTGCTGCGGTTGCACCAACGCCTGGCCGGCTCGCAGGGCGGGGCGGCGGAGCGGGCCGAGCTGCTCGACCTGGTGGATCTGGGCGCCGCCCGCGACAAGCGGATCGAGGCGATGTCGAAGGGCATGCAGCAGCGGCTCGGCATCGCCCAGGCCCTGGTCGGCGCGCCGCGGCTGCTGCTGCTCGACGAGCCGACGAGCGCCCTCGACCCGGTCGGCCGCCGCATCGTCCGCGACCTGCTCACCGAGCTGCGGGGGCGCGGCGTCGCGGTTTTGCTCAACTCGCACCTGCTGAGCGAGGTCGAGCAGGTCTGCGACCGGGTGGCGATCATCGCCCGCGGCCGCCTGGTCCGGGCCGGGACCCCGGCGGAGCTCGCCGGCCCGGGCGGGGTCGAGGTCGAGACCGAGTCCGGCCCCCGGGTCTTCGCGGGTGCCGAGCGCGCCGACGCGCCGCGGATCGTCGCCGAGCTGGTCGCCGCCGGGGAGCAGGTCTACCGGGTCGAGGTCCGCCACAGCTCCCTGGAAGAGGTCTACCTGGAGGCAGTCGGGGGGCAGACCGGGTGACCCCTTCGCTGCTGGTCTCGGCGACGACGGTGATCGCCCACTCGGTCCGGGAAGGCATCCGCCGGCGCGTCTTCCTCGCGGTCCTGGCGCTGACGGCGGCCTTCCTCGCGCTCTATGCGGTGGGCGCCCACTTCGTCTTCGTCGACGCCCGCAACTTCGCCGGCGGCGAACAGGGGATCCTCGACCCGAAGGCGTTTGCCGGGGCGACGATCTTCGGCTTGGCGATGTTCGCCATCCTCTTCCTCGGCGCGGTGCTCGCGGTCTTCCTCACCCTGGGCGCGGTGCGGGGCGACGCGGAGAGCGGGCTGCTGCAGCCGGTCGTCGTGCGCCCGATCGGCCGCACGACGATGTTGATCGCGCGCTTCGCCGGCGCCGCGGGGCTGTCGGCCGCCTACGTGGTGCTCGTCTATCTGGCCGCCTGGGCGATAACCTGCGCCACCGGCGACTGGTCCCCAGACCACCTCGCTGGCCCGGCGCTCGGGCTGGCCCTGGCGGTGGCGATCATCGCGGCGATCTCCCTGCTGCTCTCGGTGCTGCTTCCCGTGACCGCCCAGGGCATCGTCGTCTTCATGATCTTCGGGGCCGGGTTGACGGCGGGGCTGCTGGCCCAGATCGGCAACGCGATCGACTCCGATTCGCTGCACACGATCGGGCGCGTCGCCAGCTGGGCGCTGCCCTTCGAGGGGCTCTACGCCGCGGGCCTGCACGGGTTGATCTCCGGCACCTCGGGCCTGACCGGGGTCGTCCTCCAGCTCGGCCCGTTCGGGGGCTCGGAAGCCGCCGGCCCCCTCTTGATCCTCTGGGCGCTCGCCTACATGGTCGGCGTCCTCGCGCTCGCCGCGCTGGTCTTCTCCCGGCGGGACCTCTGAGCATCTGCCTGCCGCGATCGCCGCATACTCATTATCTGAGTTGATTTAGCGCTGGGGGATTGATTTGCGTCCCGCCGGGAAGAGATAGGCAATGAGTTACCGGGCGGATTTCGATTGCAGTGCCGCGCGAGGATTGGCGGTTCTCGCCATCTCGTCCTTGGCGCTGGTGTTGCTCCTGGCCGTAGCCGCCAAACCCGCAGTCGCGGCTCCGCTGGTCGGCAAGAACGGTCTGATCCACGCCTGCTACAAGGCGAAGGGCAAGGGGAAGGGGACCGTCCGCCTGGTCCGCAGCGCCAAGGCCCGCTGCCCGCGCGGCTGGAAGAAGGCCGCCTGGAGCGCCGCCGGCCCGACCGGCGCCGGCGAACAGGGCACGCCCGGCGAAAGCGGCTCGGGCGGCGAAAGCGGTCAGGGCGGCGGCAAAGGCGACCCGGGGGCGCTGACCACCGGGACCAAAGTCGCCTCGCTGGAAACGAAAGTGACCGAGCTGCTGAGCCAGGTGAAAAGCCTGGAAGCGATTCTCGCCGGGGTCACCAACGCCGGCCTCAAAGAAGCGATCGGCAAAGTGCCAGCGGTGACCGCGCTCTGCGGCCAGACCAAACAGCTGAACGAACAGTCGAGCGGCCTCGCCGGCTCCCTCGGCGCCCTCAACACGGTGCTGGGAACGCTGATCCCGCTCTTCAGTCCGGTCGCCCTGCCGCCCGCACTGCCGGCCTTCGCCTGTCCGTAGCGCGCATCGCTCTCACTGCAGGCAGTCGGGGCCGAGCTGGTCGGGGCGGGTGAGGCCGCAGAGGGCCATCGTCAGGTCGAGCTCGCCCAGCACCATCCTCAGCACCGCTTCGACGCCGGCCTGACCGTCGAGGGTGAGCCCCCAGACGTAGGGGCGGCCGAGGCAGACCGCGTCGGCGCCGAGCGCGAGCGCCTTGAGAACGTCGGCGCCACCGCGAACGCCGCTGTCGAAGAGGATCGTGAGGTCCGCGCCGACCGCGTCGGCGATCGGCGGCAGGGCGTCGAGCGAGGCGATCGCGCCGTCGACCTGGCGGCCGCCGTGGTTGGAGACGACGATGCCGTCGAGGCCGCGACGGGCCGCCTCGCGGGCGTCGTCGACGTGCTGGATCCCCTTGACGACGATCGGCAGCGAGGTCATCTCGCGCAGCGAGGCGAGGTCGTCCCAGCTCAGCGAGGGGTTTGCTTGGACGCCGAGGAAGTGGCCGGTGGCGGCGCCCTGGTCCTCCTCCGGGCTCTGCTCCAGGGCTTCGCGGAAGACGGGGTCCTGGAAGTAGTTGCCCACCCCCATCCCTTCCAGGAAGGGGAGCCAGGCCTGCTGCAGGTCGCGCGGCTTCCAGCCGGGGATGAAGGTGTCGACGGTGACGACGATCGCCCCGTAGCCGGCGCGCTCGGCGCGGCCGACGAAGCTCTCGACCAGACGGCGGTCGTTGGCCCAGTAGAGCTGGAACCAGCGCGGCGCCTCGGGGCCGCCCGCCGCGGCGATCTCCTCGAGCGTGAAGTGGGAGGCGGTGCTGGCGATCATCGGCACCCCGACCGCGGCCGCGGCGCGAGCGCTGGCCAGCTCCCCCTCCTCGTGCAGCACCCGCTGGACCCCGATCGGGGCCAGCAGCAGCGGCGCCGGCATCGCCGTGCCCAGCAGGGTGGTGGAGAGGTCGCGCTCGGCGACGTCGCGCAGCATCCGCGGGACGATCCGGCGGCGGCGGAAGGCCTCGGCGTTGGCGCGGATCGTGTCCTCGCTGCCGGCGCCGGCGCCGACGTAGTTGGCGGCGCGCGGCTCCATCGCCGCGATCGCGGCGCTCTCCAGCTCGGCGATCGAGACCGGGACCGCCGGCCTCTCGCCGGCGAGGCCGCGCATGTAGATCTCGCGGTAGTGGTCGGCGAACTGGGCCACGGGGGAAGGCTATTCGAGGACGGAGCCCGCCCGCGACCCGTCTCCGTTCCTAGACTGCTGCGGGTGATCGACTCGCACACCCACCTCTCCCTCTGCGAGGCGCCCGAGGCCGAGGTGGTCGCCGCCGCGGAGGCGGCCGGGGTGGGGCGGATGCTCACCGTCGGCATGGACGCCGAGACCAACCCGCTGGCGATCGCCGCCGCCGAGCGCCACGCCGCGGTCTTCGCCGCGGTCGGCCGCCACCCGAACGAGGCGAGCGGCTTCGACGACTCCACGGTGGCCGAAATCGCCAGCCTCGGCGCCCACGAGAAGGTGCGGGCGATCGGCGAGACCGGTCTCGACTACTACCGCGACCACGCCTCGCGCGAGGACCAGCGCCGCGCTTTCGCCGCCCAGATCGAGATCGCCGGCGAGCTCGAGCTGCCGATCGTGATCCACGCCCGCGACCCGGAGGGGAGCAGCGAGGCGGTCGACGAGATCTTCGCCACCCTCGATGCCCGGGCCGCCGGCCAGGCGGTGATCCTGCACTGCTTCTCGGCCCCGCAGCGGGTTGCCGACGCGGCCGAGCGCGGCTGGTACTGCTCCTTCGCCGGCAACGTCACCTACCCCAGCGCCAAGGACCTTCGCTTCGCCGCCGCCAAGATCCCCGAGGATCTGCTCCTGGTCGAGACCGATGCCCCCTACCTCTCACCGCAACCGCAGCGCGGCAAGCGCAACGAGCCGGCCAACGTGGTCGAGACGGCAAAGGTCGTGGCCGGTGAGCGCGGCGTCTCCTACGCGGAGCTGGAGCGCACGGTCGAGGCCAACGCCGCCGCCCTCTTCGGCTGGTAGCCAGCCTTGGTCCGCCTCGGCCAGAACTTCCTCGCCGACCCAAACCTGCTCGACGCGATCGTCCGCGACGCCGAGCTCGCCGCCGCCGACGTGGTGCTGGAGGTCGGGGCCGGCGAAGGGGTGCTGACCGAGCGCCTCGCCGCCGTCGCCGCCCACGTCCACACGGTCGAGATCGACCGCGGCCTCGAGCCGGCGCTGGCGCCCGTCGCCGCTCTGCCCAACGTCGACCTGCACTGGGGCGACGCGATGAAGCTCGACCTGGCGGGGTTCGAGCCGGCGCCGACGGCGGTCGTCGCCAACCTGCCCTACTCGGTGGCGACGCCGCTGATCCTGCGCACGATCGAGCTGCTGCCCTCGCTGCGGCGCTGGACGGTGATGGTCCAGCGCGAGATTGCCGACCGCCTGCGGGCGGCGCCCGGCAGCCGCACCTACGGCTCGCCCAGCGTGATCGCCCAGCTCGCCTGCACGGTCGAGCTGGTGCGCAAGGTCGACCCCGCGGTCTTCAAGCCGCGGCCGCGGGTCGACTCGGCGATCCTCGGCCTGCGCCGCACCGGGCCCGCCGCCGACGCCGCCACCCACGACCTCGTCCGCGCCGCCTTCGCCCACCGCCGCAAGTCACTGGCGCGCTCGCTCGAGCACGGCCGCCCGGGCTCGCTCGCCCCCGCCCGCGCCGCCCTGGCCGAGCTCGGCCTGGCGGAGGACGCCCGGGCCGAGGCGCTCTCGCCGGCGCAGTTCGCCGCTCTGTCCGCGAAGCTCCAGGACGACGCCTGACCATTTCGCCACCGCCGATGCTCCACGCCCCCGCCAAGCTCAACCTCTGCCTCTACCTCGGGCCGCGCCGCGACGACGGCCTGCACGAGCTCTGCTCGCTGTTCGAGCCGCTGGCCCTGGCCGACCTGATCGCCGTCACCGAGTCCGACCGCGACGAGGTGGTCTGCCCCGGGGTGGAGGGGGAGAACCTGGCGGCGCGGGCGCTGGCGGCGCTGCGCGAGCGCGGCTGGCAGCGGCCGCCGCTGCGGGTCGAGATCGAGAAGCGGGTGCCGGTCGCGGCCGGCCTCGGCGGCGGCAGCGGTGACGCGGCCGCGGTCCTGCGACTCGCCGCTGGCGAGGTCGACGACCTGCAGGAGCTGGCGGCGGCGCTCGGCGCCGACGTGCCCTCGCAGCTGCGCCCGGCGCTGGCCCTGGTCCAGGGTGCGGGCGAGCGGGTCGAGCCGCTGCCCGAGCCGGCCCCGCACGCCGCCGTCCTGCTGCCCGACGGTGGCGGCCTCAGCACCGCCGAGGTCTTCGCCGAGGCCGACCGGCTCGGGGTCGGGCGCGGGGCGGAGGAGCTCGTGGACCTCGCCGTGCGGCTGCGCGAGGCGGCCGGCGCCGGCGCCTCGCCGCTCGCCTACCCGGAGCTGCTGGTCAACGACCTCGAGGCGCCGGCGCGCTCGCTGCGGCCGGCGATCGGCACCGCCCTCGGGGCGCTGCGCGGGGCCGGCGCCCCGGTGGCGCTGCTGAGCGGCTCCGGCCCGACCGCGGTCGGGCTCTTCCCCGACCTCGCCGCCGCCCGCGCGGCCGCGGCCGCGATCGAACGCGACGACGCGATCGTCTGCGAGGCGGGGCGGGCGCCCGAGCCCGGAGCGAGCGCACCATGAGGATGCCGGGCGAGAGCGGGGAGGGAGGCAGCCGCAAAAAACTGATCGTCGGCGCCGCGGTGGCGCTCGTCGCCGTCGGCTACTACTTCATCAGCCGCGAGCTCGGCCACCTCGATCTGCAGGGGCTGCTGGAAGACATCTCCAACACCCTCGGCGCCTGGACCTATCTCCTGGTCGGCACCTTCGCCTTCGCCGAGACGGGGGCCTTCGTCGGGCTCGTCGTCCCCGGCGAGACGGTGATGCTGATCGGCGGCGCCGTCGCCGGCCAGGGCGCGATCGACATCTACCTGCTGATCGCCATCGCCTGGTTCACGGCCTGGCTCGGCGACACGACCAGCTTCTTCCTCGGTCGCCGCCTCGGCCGCGAGTTCGTCATCCGCCACGGGCCCCGGGTCGGGATCAGCCACGAGCGCTTCGAGCGGGTCGAGGACTACTTCTCCCGCCACGGCGGCAAGACGATCTTCATCGGCCGCTTCATCAGCCTCGTCCGCGCCTTTGCCCCGTTCATCGCCGGCAGCTCCGGCATGCGCTACCGCGCCTTCGTCCCCTACAGCATCCTCGGCACCGGGCTCTGGGCCAGCGCCCACATCCTGGTCGGCTACTTCTTCTCGCGCAGCATCGAGACCGGCGCCAAGTACGCCGGCAAAGGCGCCTTCCTGCTCGGCACCCTGATCGTCGTCGTCGGCGGCACGATCTTCCTCTACCGCCACTTCCGCGTCGCCGCCAACCGGCAGGCGACGGTGCGCTGGATGGAGGTCCACTGGGCGACCCGCTGGCTGGTCGCACTCGGCCGCCGCTACCAGCCGCAGCTGCGCTTCCTCTGGGACCGGGTCACCCCCGGCGGCACCTTCGGGCTCGAATTCACCACGCTGATGGCGACCCTCGCCGTCGCCCTCTTCGTCCTCGTCGCCTACGCCGTCCTGGTCGGCCGCGACCCGGGGCCGACGCCCGGCGACACCACCGCGATCGACTTCGTCGAAAGCCTCCGGGTCGGCTGGCTCACCAGCATCTCCAAGGCGGTCACCTTCCTCGGCTCCGGCCCCTTCGTCTGGGCCCTGACCCTGGTCTGCGCCGTCGCCCTCGGCGTGCGCCGGCGCTGGACCGAGCTCTGCGTGCTGCTGGCCGGGATGACCCTGACCACGCTCGGCTTCCACGAGGTCAAGGCGACGGTCGACCGGCCGCGCCCTGAGGAAGGGCTGATCGACACCACCGGCTCCTCCTTCCCCAGCGGCCACGCCGCCTACTCGGTCCTCTACCTCTGGCTGGCGGTGACGATCGTGCTGCGCCTGCGGCCCGGGATGGCGCGGGCGACGGCGGTCGTCGTCACCGGCCTGGCGCTGACGATCGTGATCGGGCTCTCGCGCGTCTACCTCAACGTCCACTACCTCAGCGACGTCAGCGCCGGCTGGGCGCTCGGCGCCGCCTGCTTCTCCTTCTGCGCCACCGTCGGCCTGGTCATCTCCGGAGTTCGGCAGAATCCCCGGCAGTGATCCCCTTCGCGCTGGACAAAATCGGCGACCAGTACCTGCTCTTCGGCGCCGCCGGACTGATCTGCCTGGTCGCCTTCGTGACCCTGATCCTGGCGCCGGCGCTGAGTTCGCACGGGCGCATCTGGGAGAAGGCGGCGGCCGGCTTCCTCTCGATCTTCGTCCTCGCGGCGCTGCTGGTCTCCGGGGTCGTGATCGGCCTCGTGATCGTCTACTACTACACCGACATCTCCAACTTCATCAACGGCAACTAGCCGTCGAACGGGGTGGCGGGTCGGCGACAGCGAGCCGCCAACCGCGCCGCCGGCGCCGGAATAAGCGTGCCGCCGGGAATAATGGAGCCATGCCGGCAACCTCGGAGGGGGCTGAAATACCTGCAAAAGCGGAAGATCCAGGGCTGCTCGACGCGCTCTCGGACGCGGTCGAGTCGGGCGCCGGCCTGCCCGCGGTGGCGCGCGCCGCAGCGCGGCTGCTCGACGCCAGCGTCGCCCTGATCGACCGCTCCAGCGCCGTTCTCGCCGTCGCCGGGGCCTCCCCGGACCAGGAGAAGAAGCTGCTCTCCGGCGGCGACGGCGTCACCGCGGTCGAGCTGCGGGTCGCCGACGCCGCGGTCGGCGAGCTGCGCTACCGCGCCAAGGCGCCGCCGGACCCGGCGATCGCCCGCATGGTGACGACGCTGCTGGCCCTGGAGCTGGAGCGCTCGCGCTCGCCCGAGTGGGAGAGCGAGGAGGTCGCCAGCGCCTTCGTCGCCGCCGTGCTCGCGCGCCAGGTGACCGACCGCGGCGACATCGTCGCCCGCGCCTCCGAGCTCGGCGCCGACCTCGACCGCGGCGCCGGCGTGCTGGTGCTGCGGGCGGCGCCGCGCGCGGCGCAGACGGGGGAGTGGCGGGAACGGGTCCTGACCCTGGCGATGCGGACCCTGCGCTCGCTCGCCCAGGGCTCGCTGGCGACGACCGTGGACGGCGAGGTGGCGGCGGAAATCGCCGTGATCGTTCCGGCCGAGGACGACGAGCGCCTGGCCCGCGCCGCCGCCGGCCTCGCCCGCGAGCTCGACGACACCCTCTCCGGCTTCCACCTCACGGTCGGCCGCAGCCGCCGCAGCGCCGACCCGGTCGACCTCTACCGCGCCGGCAGCGAGGCGCGGCTGGCGGTCAACGTCGGCGAAGCCGAAGGCCACTCGCTGCTGGCCTTCGAGGACACCGGCGCCTACCGGCTGCTGCTGCCGGCGATGAGCGAGGACCCGGGGGAGCTCGAACGCTTCTACGCGGAGACGATCGAGCCGCTCTCCAAGTACGACGAGCAGTACGAGACCGAGCTGGTCGCCACCGTCGAGGCCTACCTCGACAACGACGGCAACGTCGCCGCCACCGCCAAACAGCTCTTCACCCACCGCCACACCGTGCGCTACCGCCTGGAGCGGGTGAAGGAGCTCTGCGGCCACGACGTCTCCGCCACCGAGGGCCGGGAGAAGCTCGGCCTCGGCCTCAAGGCGATGCGCGTCCTCGGCATCGCCTCCCCCCGCGGCCCGGCGCTCGAGCCCGGCGCCAAGGGCGGCAAGGTGACGCGCGGCAACGAGGACTGAGCCGGGGCCCCCGCAATTCCGGGAGGAGGACTCGAACCCCCACTGCGTGGACCAAAACCACGCGTGCTACCGATTACACCATCCCGGAACGAGCCCCGAGGGTAGCGCCGCCGCCTCCGTCCGTGGCGCGGCCTACGCTGCCGGCGTGGAGATCGGAGGAGCATCGATGGACCCCGAGGTCCGCGCCGGGCTGGCCCGCAGCTGGAAGGCGCTGATGACCGTCGGCATCCTGGCGATCGTCGTCGGCTGCATCGCGATCCTCGTCCCCGCCGTCGCCGCGGTCGGGACCGCGATCTTCATCGGCTGGATCCTCGTCATCGCCGGCGCCTTCCTGGTCGCCGCCGCCTTCTCCGCGCACTCGATCGGCAGCGTCGTCCTGCGCCTGATCTGGGCCGCCCTGACCGTGGTCGTCGGCGTCTGGCTGATCGTCGAACCGCACAACGGCACCCTCACCCTGACCCTGGTCCTCGGCATCTACTTCCTCTTCATGGGCATCACCCGGACCACCGTCGCCTTCCTCGCCCGCGGCCAGCAGAACGCCGGCCTGGTCGGCCTCAGCGGCGTCTGCAGCCTGCTGATCGGGATCCTCGTCCTCGCCAAGTTCCCCAGCTCCGCCGACTGGGCGATCGGCCTGCTCGTCGGCATCGACCTGATCTTCGCCGGCTGGACCCTTACTTCGGTGGCGCTGGTCGGTCGGGACCTCTCCCGCAGCGCTTGATGAAGGGGCCGTGCGCCCCTCTCGCAGAAGCTCACGGACAGAGGCCCCGAAGCAAGCCCCGCAATCTGCTGCGCAACGGCTTCTGAGGGAGGGGCGCACGGCCCCTTCCCAATACGATCCGGTCGATGAGTTCCCCCACCGTCCTCGTCATGGCGGCCGGGAAGGGCACGCGAATGCGTTCCTCCCTGCCGAAGATGCTGCATCCCGTCTGCGGTCGACCGCTGGTCGCCTGGCCGATCCTCGCTGCCCGCGAGGCCGGCGCGGGCCGGGTCGCGGCGATCGTCTCGCCGGGCATCGACCTCTCCGCCGGCCTGCCGGAGGGAGTGGAGACGGTCGAGCAGCCCGAGCCCGACGGCACCGGCGGCGCGATCCGGGCGGCGGCGGCGCTGATCGAGCAGAGCGAGACCGTGCTGGTCCTCTCCGGCGACGTGCCGCTGCTCTCGAGCGCGACGATCGCCGGCCTGCTCGAGGCCCACGCCGCCTCGCCGGCGGCGGCGACGATGCTGACGATCGAGCTCGACGACCCCGCCGCCTACGGCCGCGTCGTCCGCACCGACAGCGGCGAGGTCGAGCGCGTGGTCGAGGCCAAAGCCGCCGGCGACGCCGACCCCGAGCAGCTGGCGATCCGCGAGATCAACGCCGGCACCTACGCCTTCGACGCGGCCCCGCTGGCCGCCGCCCTCGCCGGTCTCTCCAACGACAACGCCCAGGGCGAGTACTACCTGCCCGACGTCTTCCCGGCCCTGCGCGAGGCCGGGCACAGCGTCGCCGCCCATCTCGCCGACGACCCCGCGGTGACGATGGGGGTCAACAACCGGGTCGACCTCGCCGCGGTCGAGGCCGAGGCCCGCCGCCGCCTGCTCGAGGCCCACATGCTGGCCGGGGCCACCGTCGTCGACCCCGCCTCGACCTGGATCGACGCCGGGGTCGAGATCGCCGCCGACGCCCGCATCGAGCCCGGCACCACCCTGCGCGGCGCCACCAGCGTCGGCGCCCACGCCGTGGTCGGGCCGCTGACGACGCTGATCGACAGCGCGGTCGGCGTCGAGTCGTCAGTCGTCCACTCCTTCCTCATGGAGTGCGAGGTCCGCGACGGCTGCTCGGTCGGCCCTTTCGCCTACCTGCGCCCCGGTGCCCTGCTCGACGCCGGCGCCAAGGCCGGCACCTTCGTCGAGGTCAAGAACTCCCACATCGGCAAGGGCAGCAAGGTGCCGCACCTGGCCTACGTCGGCGACGCCGACGTCGGTCCCGGCAGCAACCTCGGCGCCGGCACGATCACCGCCAACTACGACGGATTCCGCAAGCACCGCACGACGATCGGCCGCGACGTCCGGATCGGCGTTGACACGATGCTGATCGCACCGGTAGAAGTCGGCGACTCCGCCTACACTGGCGCCGGTGCGGTGGTCAAGGACGACGTCCCCGAGGGGGCACTGGCCGTGAGCGAGAACGCGCAGCGGAACATCGACGGATACGCGGCCGACAAGGCCGCCAGGATGCGAGAGGACAAGGAGTGAGCACGATCGAAGAGCGCCCGCAGGTGCCCAGCGCCCTCCAGCACGACTACTCGAAGCGGATGATGGTCTTCGGCGGTCGCAGCTCGATGGACCTCGCCGCCAAAGTGGCCGGCAAGCTCGATCTCGACCTCGGCCAGGCGATGCTGACGACCTTCGCCAACGGCGAGGTCTACTGCCGCTACGAGGAGTCGATCCGCGGCGCCGACGTCTTCATCATCCAGTCGACCTGCGCCAACGAGCAGAGCGGGATGACCCCGAACGACTCGCTGGTCGAGCTGCTGACGATGATCGACGCCGCCCAGGGCGCCTCCGCCCACCGGATCATCGCCGTCATGCCCTGGTACGGCTACGCCCGCCAGGACAAGAAGTCCGCCCCGCGCGAGCCGATCTCCGCCCGCATCGTCGCCAAGTGCCTGGAGGGGGTCGGCGTCGACCGCATCCTCACCATGGACCTCCACGCCGGCCAGGTCCAGGGCTTCTTCCACGTCCCGGTCGACCACATGACGGCGATGCCGATGCTGACCCAGTGGTTCGCCGACCAGTACCCGGCCGAGGACCTGGTGATCGTCAGCCCCGACGCCGGCCGGGTGAAGACGGCGCGCAACTTCGCCCGCCGCATCGGCACCCACTGGGCGGTGATGGAGAAGGAGCGCCCGGCCCAGCAGGTGGCCGAGATCGGCTACGTGGTCGGCGACGTCAAGGGCAAGACCGCGGTCCTGGTCGACGACATGATCGACACCGCCGGCACCCTCTGCGCCGCCGCCCAGACCGTGCTCGACGAGGGCGCGGCCCGGGTCATCGCCTGCGCCACCCACGGCGTCTTCTCCGGCCCCGCCTACGAACGGCTGGCCGACTCGGCGATCGAGCAGATCGTCGTCTCCGACACCCTGCCGCTGCGCCCCGGCGCCCCGGACAAGATCTCGGTCCTGTCGACCGCCGGCACCTTCGCCGACTCGATCCGGCGCATCTTCACCGACGACTCGGTCTCCGAGATCTTCGCCGGCGAGAACCAGCTCTTCTAGCCGGGAACGGCCGGCGCCCTTGGCCACCGAGGCACCCACGAAGCTGCGCCTGGTCGGCCACAAGGGCGCCGACCTGATCGCCCCCGGCAACACCCTGGAGAGCTTCCGGGCCGCGGTCGAGGCCGGCGTCGACACGATCGAGTTCGACGTGCTCTGGCTGCAGGACGCGCACCTGCCGCTGGAGCAGCGGGCGCCGCTGGTCGTCGCCCACGACTGGGCCGACGCCGGGCGCCGCACGCCGCTGGCGCTGACCGAGGCGCTCGACGCCTTCCTCGAGCCGCCCCTGGACCGGGTCGAGATCGACCTCGACATCAAGCTGCCCGGGCGCGAGGAGGAGATCGTCGCCGCCCTGCGGGAGCGCGGCCTGGTCGAGCGGGCGATGGTCTCCACCATGGAGCTCTACTCGCTCGGCCGCATGCTCGAGCTGGAACCGAACCTGCGGCGCGGCTGGACCTATCCCAAAGTGACGAAGGAATGGAACTCGAAGCCCTGGGCGAAGCCGGTGCTGCCGGTGGCGCTGGCGGGGATGCGCTACCGCCTGCCGGGCCTGGCGGCGGAGAAGCTGACGAAGCTCGACCTGCAGGCGATGTGGGTCTACCACCCGCTGGTCAGCGCCCGCCTCGCCCGCATCTGCAAGCTCGCCGGGGTCGAGCTGATCGCCTGGACCGTCGACGACGGGGCGCGGATGCGAAAGCTGGTCGAGGCCGGAGTCACCGGCCTCTGCTCCAACGACCCCCGCCTCTTCGCGGATCTGTCGACTTGATGACCCTCCAGGGTCACTAACTCGACAGAAGACGCTCAGACGGTGCCGGGCGTCGCGGTGGGCGGGGCGTTGCGGCCGCCCTTCTTGACCTTGACCGCGGACTCGAGCTCCTCGGCGGTGAAGCCGCCGACCGCCTCGCCGTCGAGCGCGTAGCGGTAGAGGGCGACGCCGAAGATGCCGCTGAGCGCCCGCTGGACCAGCATCGCGATCGCCAGCGCCAGGGCGCCGACGACGACCAGCAGGGCGCCGAGGAAGGAGGCCGAGGACCAGAGCAGGACCCCGAGCACGATCAGGGCGGCAGCCGGCAGCATCCCGAGCAGGAAGACGGCGCCGCCGATGGCGATGTTGCCGGTGATCTGCTGGCCCCAGCGCTGTTTGAACATAGAGGCCGAGCGCTTCAGCGTTTCGATCGGGCCGGTGCCCTCGATGGCGATCACCGGCACCGCCAGGAAGGTGACCAGGGACCAGGCCATGCCGACCAGGCGGGCGGCGATCTGGCCGCCGATCCCACCCTGGTTCTCGAGCAGGCCCATCAGCACGCTGATCGCGGTCGAGATCGCCGCCCAGCCGCAGATCTGGCTGAAGTTGGCGCGGGAGACGGCGAGGCCGTCGGCGACCGTGACATCGGTCTGGCCGCGGAAGATCATGTCGGCGGCGGCGGCGAGGCCGACGCTGAAGTAGAAGCCGACGACGCTGAGCACGTAGACGCCGATCACCAGCAGCGGGATCGCGCCGCCGAGGCTGTCCTGGTCCAGCAGGTAGAGGCCGGGGCCGAGGGTGACGATCGCCAGCAGCGTCGTCGCCACGGCGCCGTAGAGCGGGAAGCGCAGCAGTTCGCGGTGGCTGTTCAGCAGCCCCCAGCTCTTCTTGGTCAGTCCCCACCCGCGTTTGATCCGCTGCATCGTCTCTCCTCCGCTGGTTCGATCCGTCGTCTCAGCTGATTTCGGCCAGCCCGGGCGTGCGCTTGAGCCCGCGCTCCTCGAAGTAGTCCCATTCCTGCTGGCCGAGCTCGGTCGCGGGCGGGTCGGCGTAGACCCACTCGCGGAAGATCCGGTGCCAGTTGCGCTGCGCCCGCAGCTGCCCGAGCACGGCGACGACGCCGATTTCCATCCGTCGCCCCATCAGCTCCTCGGCCGGGATCGACTCGCGCCGCATCAGGTCGTAGTACTCCGAGCGCGGGTCGTTGGTCGACTCGATGATCTTCATCACCCGCCGCGGCGTGATTTCGATCTCGCGGTCCTCGATGTACCAGCCGCCGACCGCGCCCATGTGCTCCAGCAGCCGCTCGGCGTCGAGCTTGGAGGGCTTCTTGACGAAGCCGAGGTCGTGCAGGGCCAGGCGGAAGGCCTCCGGGTCTTCGCGCGTGGCGGCGTCGAAGGCGCGCTGCTCGAGCACGATCTGCTCGCGGTCGAGCTTCTTGGTCATACCGAAGTCGAGGAAGGCGACCCGCCCGTCCGCCATCAGCAGGAAGTTGCCGGGATGGGGGTCGGCGTTGAAGTGCTGCAGGTTGAACATCGAGCCGAGGCTGCCGCGGAAGACGATCTCGCCGAAGCGGCTGCGCTCCTCCTGCGGCAGCTCCTTGATCTGCTCGAAGCCGATCCCGTCGACGAACTCGGTCACCAGCACCCGCCGCCGCGAGAGCCGGGTGACGACTTCGGGCACGTAGATGAAGGGATGGTCGCGGTAGGCGCGGGCGAAGAAGCGCTGGTTCTGGGCCTCGTACTCGTAGTCGAGCTCCTCCATGATCCGCTCGCGCAGCTCCTCGGCGATCGCCTTGGCGTCGAGGCCGGGCGCGACCGCCTTGGCGAGGCGGACGATCGTGCCGGCGTTGCGGAGGTCGGCGTCGAGCGCCTCGGCGATCCCCGGGTACTGGATCTTCACCGCGACCTTGCGCCCGTCGAGCAGCTCCGCCCGGTGCACCTGGCCGATCGAGGCAGCGGCGAAGGCCTCGGTCTCGATCTCGGTGAAGAGCTCCGACAGCGGCTCGCCGTCGTATTCCTCTTCCAGCACCTTGACCACCTTCTCCCACGGCATCGCCGGGGCGTCGGTGCGCAGTTTCGCCAGCTGTTCCTGGTAGACCTCGCGGTACTCCTCGGGGATGAACTCGGTGTCGATGAAGGAGGCGAACTGCCCCAGCTTCATCGCCGCCCCCTTCATCTGCCCCAGGGCGCCGACCATTTTCATCGCCGTCTCCAGGTGGCGCTGGTCGAGACGCTCTTTGCTGGTCTCCTCCGAGCGGCCGACGTTGGCCGCTTTGGTGCCGGCGTAGCGGGCGCCCTGGACCCCGACGATCGAGCCCAGCTTGGCCGAGCGCCGGACCCGGCCCTTGGGGATCTTGGAGTCGTCTGCCACGGGCAGAAGACTGCCACAGGTTCCGTTTCGCCTCGGTTCTCTATCCTCTCCCGTCCGATGGCCGGCGCACGTTCAACTCTCAAGGTCGCTCCCCGCGCGGAGTTCGGCTCCCGCACCACCCGCCGCCTGCGCGGCGAGGGCCTGGTGCCCGGTGTCGTCTACTCCGGCGGCTCAGAGGCGATCGCCTTCCAGGTGGCCGAACGCGAGGTGCGCTCGATCATCTCCGAGGGCGCCGCGCTCTTCGACCTCGAGATCGAGGGCGGCAAAGCCGTCCCGGTCGTCGTCAAGGAGCAGCAGCTGCACCCGGTCCGCGGCAGCCTCCAGCACATCGACCTGCAGGAGGTCAAGCTCGACGAGGCGATCCAGGCCGAGGTTGCGATCGAGCTCGAGGGAGCCGACACCGCCCCCGGCGTCAAAGGCGGCGGCGTGCTCGAGCACGTCACCCGCGAGATCACGGTCGAAGCGCTGCCGACCGACATCCCCGATCAGCTCGTCGCAGATGTCTCGGCGATGGAGATCAACGACACCTTCCAGCTCTCGGCGATCGTCGCCCCCGAGGGCGTCACCTTCGTCGCCGACGACCTCGACGAGGTCACGATCGTCACCCTCTCGCCGCCGCGCGTCGAGGAAGAGCCGGAGCCGGAGGTCGAGGAGGAGACCGAGCTGGTCGGCGAGTCCGACTCCGCCGAGGGCGACTCCGGCGACGACTCGGGCGACTCCGAGAGCGAGTAGCTCCTGTCGCTGTTCCGCCGTCGTGAGAGCGGCGAGGGAGGCGACCGCATCCTCATCGTCGGGCTGGGCAACCCCGGTCCCGAGTACGCGGACACGCGCCACAACGTCGGCTTCGGCGTCGTCTCCGAGCTGGCCCGGCGCTGGCAGCTGCCGCGGCCGCGCGACAAGTTCAACGGCAAGCTGGCCGAAGGCCGGATCGGCCCCGGCGCCCCCCGCGTCGCCCTCCTGCAGCCGCTGACCTTCATGAACGAATCCGGCAGCTCCGCCGGCCCTGCCCGGGGCTCGCTGAAGGTGCCGCTGGACCGCACGATCGTCGTCCACGACGAGATCGACCTGCCGTTCGGTGAGATCCAGAGCCGGCTCGGCGGCGGCCTCGCCGGCCACAACGGCCTCAAGAGCCTCAAACGCGGCTTCGGCGACGCCGAGTTCTGGCGGGTCCGGGTCGGGGTCGGGCGGCCCGACTCGACCGACCCGGAGATCGTCTCCTCCTACGTGCTCTCGCGTTTCCGCGAGCCGGCGGCCGAGGTCGAGGCGCTGATCGCGGGTGCCGCCGAGGAGACCGAGCGCCTGGTCGAACGGCTAGGTTCCGCCGCGTGAGCGAGGAGAAGGAGACGCTGAGCAGCTACGCGGTCGGCGAGCAGGGAGTCGCCACGATCCGGCTCGAACGCAGCGGGGCGCGCAACGCGATCAGCACCCAGATGCTGCTCGAGCTGCTCGAGCACCTGGCGGTCGCCCGCGGCGACGACGCCGTGCGGGTGCTGGTGATCAGCTCCGACGACCAGATGGGGCTCTCGGCCGGGGCCGACGTCCGCGAGCAGATGGACGACGAGGGCAAGGTCCGGCGGATGCAGCTGTTCGCCGACCTCTACGACCAGATCGTCGCCTTCCCGAAGCCGACGATCGCGGTCTGCCACGGCGACGTAGTCGGCGGCGGCGCCGAGATCGCCATCGCCTGCGACATGCGGGTCGGCGGCTCCAACCTGCGGATGCGCTTCCCCGGGGCGGCGCTCGGGGTGCCGGTCGGCCCCGCTCGCCTGGTCACCCTCTGCGGCCTCGCCACCGCCAAGTACCTGCTGCTCTCCTCGCGCACGGTCGGCGCCGACGAGGCGCTGCGACTCGGCCTCGTCAACCGCGTCGCCCCGGCCGCCGCGACCGAGGCCGCGGCGCTGGAGCTGGCAACCGCGGTCGCCGCGCACCCGCCGCAGGCGGTGGCGCAGCTGAAGCGGATG
This sequence comes from uncultured Solirubrobacterales bacterium, assembly GCA_963719435.1. GTDB lineage: Bacteria > Actinomycetota > Thermoleophilia > Solirubrobacterales > 70-9 > VAYN01. Next base: position 925,676 of record OY970384.1, read on the forward strand.
CTGCACGAGTGGGACGACGTCGTCGGCCGCTCCAAGGTCGAGGGCGTCGGCCAGGTCGACTGGGCCCGCACCGGGCCCGGCCTGCCGGCCCCCGATTGACTCAGGTTCGCCTAAGCGCTTAAGGAACCCTTGCCTAACCGTCCGGAGACGGCTAGAGTCGCGGCCGTGCTGGTCGGGGATGCAGGGGGAAGTCGTCGTGCCGTGGTGCTCGCATGCGCGCTGCTGGCGCTCGCCTGCGCGCTTCTGGCGCCCGCTGTCGCCAGCGCCGAATCGTACGAAGTCAACAGCACGACGAACGAAGCCGACGAAACCCTCGGCGACTTCGTCTGCCTCACCGCCGGCGGCAAATGCACGCTGCGCGCCGCCCTCGAAGAGGCGAACGCCTCGGTCGGGGAATTCGACGTCGTCGGCTTCGACGAAGAACTCTTCGACGGCGATGCCGGGGGCACGATCGCCCCGACCGCGAGCCTGCCGAAAATCGTCGACCCGATCAGCATCGAAGGCGAATGCGTCATCGCCAACGTCCTCCGCCCCTGTGTCGGGGTGGACGGGCCGGGGCCGACCGAACCGGCGCTGAGCGTCGAAAACACCGAAGAAGTCGAAATCGACGGGCTGGCGATCACGGGGGCCGAGGCCGCCATCGAAGTCACCGGCACGCCCAGGTTCAAAGCCTTCAACAACTGGTTCGGGGTCGAGCTCGACGGCAGCGCCGGCGCCAACGCGACCGGGATCCTGCTCGGCCCGGGCTCCAACCGCGCTCGCATCGGCAACCCCAGCTTCAGGAACGTCTTCGCCAACAACAGCGGCGTCGGGCTCGACATCCTCGATGCCGCCAACGCCAGCGTCATGAACGGCTACTTCGGCGTCGCGCCGGACGGGATCACCGCCGCCGCCAACGGCAAGGACATCGAGGTGACGGCCGACACCGGCAGCGGCCTGGAAGCGAGCGGGACCACGATCGGCAACCAGCTCAGCCCGGAAGCGCTCGCCAGCGCCGACTGCGACGGCGGCTGCAACGTGATCTCCGGCTCCGGCTCGAGCGGCATCGACCTCGAAGGCGAGCCGCTCGAGGAAGAGGCGCCCGCGGCGAGCACCACCGTCATCGGCAACTACGTCGGCCTCGACGCCGGCGGCACCGTCTCCGTCGCCAACGCCGGCGACGGTATCCACGTCGGCCAGGCCGCCCGCACCGTGATCGGCGGCCCGCGGACCAGCGAAGCCAACCGCTTCGGCGCCGGCGACACCGCCGTCGCCGCGGGCCCCGCGGCGACGAACCTGGTCGTCCGCGGCAACTCGATCGGCGTCGCCGCCGACGGGGCGAGCGTGGCGCCGCCCAGCGACGGGATCCTGGTCAACTCCGAAGGCCTGCCCAGCGCCGCGGCGGAAGCGACGATCGCCGGCAACGAGATCAGGCTGCAGGGCGGCGTGGGGATCGGCCAGAACGGGCTCGGCGGCTGGATCGCGGGCAACCTGATCGCCGGGGCGACGACCGGGATCGCCACCTCCGGCTACGAAGAACGCGGCAACCTGATCGAGGGCAACCTGGTCGAAGGCTCGGAAGTCAACGCGATCCTGGTCGAGAACGAACTGAACGAAGTCCTCGGCAACGAAATCCTCGACAGCGGCGGTGCCGGGATCAGGCTGCTCGGGGTGTCGCCGTTCCGCACCTTCGGCAATCGCGTCGGCGGCGACACGGAAGCCGAGGAAAACGCGATCTTCGGCAGCGGCGGCGCCGCGATCGAGATCGCCAACATCGAAAAAAACAGCAACAACGAAGTGGCGCGGAACTGGGGGGGAGGCAACGGCGGGCCCTTCATCGACCTCGTCGCGCTCTCACCCAAAACCGAACCGAAAGGCCCCAACGACGGGGTCGCGCCGCCCCTGTTCGAAGTCGTCGACCGCGCGGAAGCGAGCGGCAGCGCGGCGCCGGAAGCCCTGATCCGGATCTTCCGCAAGGCCGGGGCGGCGGCGGGCGAGCTGGAATCGTTCCTCGGCGAAGCGGTCGCCGACGAAGACGGCTTCTGGGTCGTCGACTACGCCACGCTCCCCCCGGGAACGACGATCGCGGCGACGCAGACCGTCGGCGGCGGCGGTGGCGGCGGGACCTCGGAGCTGCGCATCGCCGCGACCCCGCCCGCGCCCCCCGCGCCCGCGCCCCGTGTCCCCGACGCCTGCCCGGCGGCGGGTTGTACGCCCCCCGCCGACGTGACCCCGCCGCTGACCAAGATCGGCAAGCACCCGCCGAAGAAGTCGAAGAAGACGAGCGCCAAGTTCGCCTTCGTCGCCGACGAGGCGGGCGTCAGCTTCCAGTGCAAGCTCGACAAGAAGAAGTTCAAGGCCTGCGAGTCGCCGCGCAAGTACAAGCACCTGAAGCCAGGCAAGCACGTCTTCAAGGTGCGCGCCGTCGACGCGGCCGGCAACGTCGAGCCGCAGCCGGCGCAGTACAAGTTCACCGTGCTGAGCTAAGCCGGCCGACGACCTAGAATCGGGCGCCGCAGCCCGGATCGGTCGATCCGGGCGCTTCTGCTGCCATGAGCCTCAGGCCACTGATCGAGATCGCCGCCGAGAACGAGCGCGTCCACGCGCTCGCCGGCCGCGTGCGCGCGGCGGCCGACGGGGGGGAGGCGGCGACCGTGCGCGCCTCGGCGATGCTGCGGCCGCTGCTGCTGGCGGCGCTGCTGGAGGACGACCGCGGCCTCGCCGGGCGGCCGGCGCTGCTGGTCAGCGCCGACGACCGCTCGGCCCGCGACCTCGCCGCCGACCTGCGCGCCTACCTGGCGCCGCGCCGGGTCCGCTTCTACCCCTCGCGCGGCACCGGCTACGCCTCGCACGTGACCCCGCCGCCGCACCTGGTCGGGCTGCGGATCGACGCCCTCGACGCGCTCGGCCGCGAAGCCGACGCGATCGTCGTCGCCAGCGCCACCGCCCTAGCCGAGGCCGTCCCCGACGCCTCCCTGCGCCCGGCCGGCTTCGAAATCGCCAAGGGCGAGGAGATCGAGCTGGGGGCGGTCTCCGAGGACCTCGTCGGCGCCGGCTACGAACGGGTCGAGCAGGTCGAGGAGCGCGGCCAGTTCGCGGTCCGCGGCGGCATCCTCGACGTCTACCCGGCGACCGAGGAGCGGGCGGTGCGGATCGAGCTGTTCGGCGACGAGGTCGAGTCGATGCGCTGGTTCTCGACCTTCACCCAGCGCTCCCTGGGCGAGGCCGAGCTGGTCGAGCTGGCGCCGGCGGCCGAGCTCGACGCCGAGCACCGCGAGCTGGCCGAGCTGGCGGCGCTGGAGGCGGCGGAGAAGGACGAGCCGCTCGCCAACCTGGCCGAGCTGCTGCCGCTCGAGCACTTCCGCGCCCCGCTCGAGCTGGTGCCGGAGAGCGCCGCGGTCGTGCTCACCGCGGTCGAGGAGATCGAGCCGGCCCTGCGCGACCACTGGGAGGACGCGACCGCGGCGATGCACGCCGACGACGCCCAGCACCTCTACGTCGACGTCGCCGCGCCGCTGAGCGAGCGCGCGGCGCTGGCCCTGAGCGCCGCCGGCGAGGACGACGAGGACGCCTTCCGCGCCGCCCGCGCCGAGTCGCCCGCCCGCAGCGTCAAGGAGGCCGAGGGGGAGCTGGAGAAACTGGTCCGCTCCGGCTACCGCGCCGTCGTCGCCTTCGACAACCGCGGCGAGGCCGAGCGCGCCCGCTACGGCCTCGACCGGCTCGACGCCCGCCTGCTCGAAGGCGGGCGGCTCTCGCCCGATCCCGGCCTCGCCTTCGTCGAGGCGCGCCTGCGCGAGGGCTTCGTCAGCCCGGAGCTGAAACTCGCCGTCTACCCCTTCCGCCGCCTCGTCCACCGCCGCCGCGCCGAGGAGCCGGCGCCGGGCGCCGGGCGCGGCCGCCTCGCCTTCAGCGAACTGCGGGTCGGCGACTACGTCGTCCACGAGGACCACGGCGTCGCCCGCTTCGCCGGCTTCGAGACCCGCGACGTCGGCGGCGTCACCCGCGACTACCTCTACCTCGAATACAAGGGCGAGGACCGGGTCTTCGTCCCCACCGACCAGCTGGCGAAGCTGAGCCGCTACGTCGGCGCCGGCGGCGAACCGTCGCTCTCGGCGCTGGGCGGCAAACGCTGGCAGAACATGAAGGCGCGGGCGCGCAAAGCGGCCGGCGCCCTGGCCGGCGAGCTGCTCAACCTCTACGCCGAGCGCCGCACCCGCCGCGGCCACTCCTTCCCGCCCGACGGCGAGTGGCAGATCGCCATGGAGACCGCCTTCCCCTACCGCGAGACCGCCGACCAGCTGGAAGCGATCGAGGCGGTCAAGGGCGACATGGAATCCGCGCAGCCGATGGACCGGCTGGTCTGCGGCGACGTCGGCTTCGGCAAGACCGAGGTGGCGCTGCGGGCGGCGGTCAAGGCCGCCTCCGACGGCAAGCAGGTGATGGTCCTGGTGCCGACCACGATCCTCGCCCAGCAGCACTTCGGCACCTTCCGCGAGCGCCTCGCCGACCTCCCCTTCCGGGTCGAGGGGGTCTCGCGGCTGCGCTCGGCGGCGGAGACCAAAGCGATCCTCAAGGACTTCGAGGCGGGCAAGGTCGACATCCTGATCGGCACCCACCGGCTGCTCTCGCGCGACGTCCGCGCCCGGGAGCTGGGCCTGGTCGTGGTCGACGAGGAGCAGCGCTTCGGGGTCAAGCAGAAGGAGCTGCTGCGCCAGCTGAAGCTGAAGGTCGACGTGCTGGCGCTCTCGGCGACGCCGATCCCGCGCACCCTGCAGATGAGCCTGGCGGGGCTGCGCGACATCTCCGTGATCGAGACCCCGCCCGAGGGGCGGCGCCCGGTCCGCACCTACGTCGGCCCCTACGACGAGGACCTGGTCCGCAAGGCGATCGTGCGCGAGGTCGAGCGCGAGGGGCAGGCCTTCGTCCTCCACAACCGGATCGACTCGCTGCCGGAGACGACCGAGCGGCTGCGGGCGCTGGTCCCGAACGCGCGCTTCGCCGAAGCCCACGGGCAGATGGACGAGCACACGCTGGAGGAGACGATGCTGAGCTTCCTGCGCGGCGAGGCCGACTGCCTGGTGACGACGACGATCATCGAGTCCGGCCTCGACATCCCCAGCGCCAACACGCTGATCGTCGAGCGCGCCGACCAGCTCGGGCTCTCGCAGGCCTACCAGATTCGCGGCCGGGTCGGGCGCTCGCGCGAGCGCGCCTTCGCCTACCTGCTCTACCCCTCGGCCGAGGCGCTGAGCGAGGACGCGGCGGCGCGGCTCTCGACCCTGGCCGACCACACCGAGCTCGGCTCCGGCTTCCGCATCGCCATGCGCGACCTCGACATCCGCGGCGCCGGCAACCTGCTCGGCGACGAGCAGTCCGGCCACGTCGCCGCGGTCGGCTTCGAGCTCTACTGCCAGATGATCGACGAGGCGGTGGCGGAGGCCGGCGAGGTCGAGGAGGGGGCGGAGGAGCCGCCGGAGCCGGTCCGCCTCGACGTCCCCGTCGACGCCTACCTGCCGGCCACCTTCGTCCCCTTCGAGGCGGCCAAGATCGACATCCACCGCCGCATCGTCGCCGCCCGCGAGACCGGCCAGCTGCGGGCGATCCGCGACGAGCTCTCCGACCGCTTCGGCGAGCTGCCGGCGGCGGCCGAGAACCTGCTGAAGCTGCAGCGGGCGCGGATCGAGCTGGGCCAGGCGGGGGCGCGCAGCGTCGAGTTCCGCGGCGGCCGCCTCAGCGTCACCGGGGTCGAGCTCGACTCCGAGGGGGCGGGGGTGCTGGCCGAGCAGGTCGAGGGCGCGCTCTACGAATGGCGCGAGCAGACCGCGGCGCTGCGAGCCGGCAGCGACCCCGAGGAGCGGCTGGCGGCGGTGCTGGCGCTGGCCGCCGGCCTGCGCGAGGCGCGACGCGCCGGCGAGGCCGCAGCCGCCTGAGCCGACGCCGGTCGCGGCCGCCGGCCGGCAGTGCCACCCGTTTCACCCCTCTTTAGTCGATTTGACTATGCTGCCGGCTTCGTGGGAGCGAACTCGGGGCAGAGCAGGAAGGCCGGCCGGCAGCGCCTCGCGCTGATCATCTTCGGCGCCGTTTTCGTGATCCTCTTCGCCGGCTACGCGATCGCCGACGGGATCGGCCACCCGAGCGTCCCCGATGGCGACGTCGCCATCGTCCAGAGCGTCCCCGAGGACGTCGGCACCGTCAGCGAAGCCGACTTCAAACGGGCTCTGGTCCAGCAGGTGGCGCAGGGCGGCCTCAAAAAAGCGCCGAAAGCGGGCGCGAAAAAAGACGAAGAACTGAAGAAAGCGGCGCTGGGCGAACTCCTCGACCAGATCTGGATCCAGGGCGAAGCCGAAGAGCTGGGCCTCAAAGTGACCCCGAAACAGATCGCCACCGAACTCGCCCAGATCAAAAAAACGAACTTCAAAACCGAGGCGGAATACCAGAAATTCCTCACGACCTCGAAATTCACCAAGGACGACGTGCTCGCCCGGGTGAAACTGCAGCTGCTCAGCACCCAGATCCAGGAACGGATCACGCAGCAGGCGCCGCAGCCGACGGAAGGCGAAGTCGCCGAGTTCTACGACAGCGCCAGGGAGAGCCAGTTCACGACGCCGGAGTCGCGCGACGTCCGCGTCATCGTCAACAAAGACAAAGCCAAAGTCGAAGCGGCGAAGAAACTGCTCGAAGCAGACGACTCCCCGGCCAGCTGGAAAAAGATCGCGGCGAAATACTCGACCGACCCGACGACCAAAGCCGAAGGCGGTCTGCAGAAATCGCTGAGCGAGGAACTGCTGCAGAGCCAGCCGGAACTGAAAGAGGCGGTCTTCGGCAACCCGACCGGCGTGCTCGTCGGCCCGCTCGACATCCAGGGCAACTTCTTCACGCTCGAGGTGGTCAAACTGAATCCGGCGAAAACGCAGTCGCTGGGCTCGGTCAAAGCCCAGATCAAATCCCAGCTGGCGCAGCAGGCATCCCAGGCGGTCTTCTCCGAATTCGTCGCCGAGTACCAGAGCAAGTGGTCCTCGCGGACGTTCTGCGCGGAGAGCCTGATCAGCGAACTGAGCGGCGTCGACATCAGCGAAAGGTGCGCCAACGCCAAGGGCAGCGCGCACCCCTCGGGCGCTCCGGCGGCCTGCTATGAAGCCGATCCCAAAGGCGGATTGCCGGCAGACTGCCCGGCCCCGGTGACCCAGCCCAAACCCGCCCTGCCCGGCAGCGCGACGCTGCTGAAACCCGAAGGCGAACGGCTGCCGCAGCGGCCGCGACCGGCGGGCCTCAAAGAAGGCGCCGGCATTCCCAGCCTGCTGCCCGAAGGCGCCGGGGCTCCCGGCACCGTCGCCCCCAGCGGCGAATAGCGAGCCCCCGAAGCTGGGCGCCGTCGGTCCGCGGTGGTTCCGCGTCCGCGGTGAATAGACTGGCGCGCCCGTGAGCGTCATCGCCTCCATCCACGCCCGCCAGATCCTCGACTCGCGCGGCAACCCGACCGTCGAGGTCGAAGTCGCGCTCGAGTCCGGTGCGCGCGGGCTGGCGGCGGTGCCGTCTGGCGCCTCCACCGGCGAGTTCGAGGCGGTCGAGCTGCGCGATGGCGGCGACGCCTGGGCCGGCAAGGGCGTCTCCCGCGCGGTCGCCAACGTCAACGGCGAGATCGCCGCGGCTCTGGTCGGCGCCCGCGCCGCCGAGCAGGGCGCGCTCGACCAGACGATGATCGAGCTCGACGGCACCCCGAACAAGGGCCGACTCGGCGCCAACGCGCTGCTCGGCGTCTCGCTGGCGGCGGCGAAGGCGGCGGCGATGGACTCCGCCCAGCCGCTCTACCGCTACCTGGCCGAGCTCTACGGCGGCGGCGAGCCGACGCTGCTGCCGGTGCCGATGATGAACGTGCTCAACGGCGGCGCCCACGCCGACAACTCGGTCGACTTCCAGGAGTTCATGGTCGTCCCCGCCGGCGCCTCCAGCTTCTCCGAGTGCCTCCGCGTCGGGGCCGAGGTCTACCACGCGCTGAAGAAGTCGCTCTCCTCCAAGGGCCTCTCCACGGCCGGGGGCGACGAGGGCGGCTTCGCGCCCGACCTCGACTCCAACGAGGCGGCGCTGCAGGCGGTCCTCGCCGGCGTCGAGGCGGCCGGCTACGAGCCCGGCTCCGACGTCTTCATCGCCCTCGACCCGGCGACCAGCGAGGTCTTCGAGAACGGCGCCTACGTGCTCGAGCACGAGGGCCGCAGCCTCAGCCCGGAGGAGATGGCCTCCTACTGGGCCGACGCCTGCTCGAACTACCCGATCGTCTCGATCGAGGACGGCATGGACGAGGAGGACTGGGACGGCTGGAAGCTGCTGACCGAGAAGATCGGCGACCGCGTGCAGCTGGTCGGCGACGACCTCTTCGTCACCAACCCCGAGCGCCTGGGCCGCGGCATCGAGCTCGGCGTCGGCAACTCGATCCTGGTCAAGGTCAACCAGATCGGCACCCTGACCGAGACCCTGGAGGCGATCCGCATGGCCCGCGAGGCTGGCTACACCGCGGTCATCTCCCACCGCTCCGGCGAGACCGAGGACACGACGATCGCCGACCTCGCCGTCGCCACCGGCGCCGGGCAGATCAAGACCGGCGCTCCCTCGCGTTCGGATCGCGTCGCCAAGTACAACCGGCTGCTGCGGATCGAGGAGGAGCTGGGCTCCTCAGCGGAGTTCCCCGGCCTGCAGGCATTCGTCCAGCGCCGTTCCTAAATGAAGGAATGCGGCGCCCGGCCGCAAAGGACCGGGCATGGCAGCACGCTCCCAGGCCGCTCGCACCGCGACCAGGAGCCGCCGCAAACCGGCAGCACGCCGCAAACCGGCGGCCCGGCGCAAGCCCGCCGCCCGCCGCGGCGCCAGCCGCGTCAACTGGGACCGGGTCGGGCGGATCGCCCTGACCCTCGTCCTCGCCGCCGTCCTCTACTCGTATCTGAACCCGGCGATCGAATTCGTCAAGACCTACACGGCGACGACCGCCGCCAAAGCCCAGCTGCACGAGCTGCAGCACGAAAACACCAGGCTGCACAAGCGGATCCAGTCGGCCGACGAGCCTCTCGTCCTCGACCGCCTCGCCCGCGCCCAGGGGATGGTCTCCGAAGGCGAGACCCCGATCATCCTCCACGGCGGCTGAGCAGCCTCCTCAGGGCCCCGCATGGTTAGCCTCGGCTCCTACCTCCTGGGAGCCGCGCAGGTGGCCGTGGTGGCCTTCTCGCTGGGTTTCAGCGCCTATCGGCTAAGAGTGCGTCTGATGCGGTCGTGGGAGGGCACGCCAGCCAGGCTGGTTGAGGCGATCGTCGCTGTCGCCCTACTGACCTGGATCTCCGAGCTCCTCGGGGTGTTCGGGGTGCTCTATGCGGGAGCCCTCGTGGGCGTCTCGGCCCTCGTCGCTCTGACCATGGCGCTCCTGCCGGGGGGTGGCGCCGAGCGGGGGGCCCACCCCCGAGGAGCTACTGCACCGCAGCGGGGTGGGGGGTCCCGCTCGGTGACAGGACCCGCCGGCCCGGAGGGCTTCTGGTCCCTGTTGATCATGGTCGGAGTCGTCGCGCTGGTGGTCGGGCACTGGGCGCTGACGACGAAGCACGCGCTGGACCGGGGCGTGTTCAACTTCGATTCGCTCTGGTACCACCTGCCGTTCTCGGCGGAGATGGCGCAGAGCCACTCGGTCACTGGGATGCACTACGTGGACACGGTGTTCACGAACTGGTTCTACCCGCAGAACTCGGAGTTGCTGCATGCGGACGGGATGCTGCTGACGGGACGGGACACGCTTTCGCTGTTCCTCAACTACGGGTGGCTGGCGGTGGCGTTCCTGGCCGCCTGGTGCATCGGCAGGCCGTACGGGCGCGGTTCGCTGAGCGTCGTCGCCTCGGCGATCCTGCTCGAGGCGCATGTGCTGGTCGTGCGCGAGCCGGGGGCGGCGAAGAACGACCTGATGGCGGCCGCGCTGCTGCTGGCCGCGATCGCGATCCTCGTCAACGCCTGGGTGCGCCGCGATGCCGCCGCTGGGACGGGCGGGTTGCCGGTCGGGTGGCCGTTGGCGGTGGCGGGGCTTGCGGTGGGGCTCGCCGCCGGGACCAAGGTGACGGCGCTGGCGATGGCGGCGGCGCTGAGCGTCGCGGTGCTCGTCCTGGCGCCGACGGGGCGGCGCTGGGCGGCGGCGGCCTGGTGGTTCGTGCCGGCGCTGCTGGCCGGCGGCTACTGGTACCTGCGCAACCTCGTCGTCGCCGGCAACCCGCTGCCGGCGGTGGAGAGCCTGGGGCCGATCTCGCTGCCGCATCCCGAGCGCCTGCAGGTCGGCCGCCCGGACTTCAGCATCGCCCACTACGCCACCGACACCGGCGTCTGGAGCGAATACTTCGCGCCCGGCCTGCACAGCGGCTTCGGCGCCCTCTGGCCGCTGGTGATCGGGGGCGCGATCCTGGCGGCAGTGCTGGCGCTGGCGCAGGGACGCGACCGGGCCGTGCGCGCCGCCGGCGCCGTCGCCCTCTTCGGCTTCCTCGCCTACCTCGTCACGCCGCTCAGCGCCGCCGGGGCCGATGGCGCCCCTGAGGCCTTCGGGATCAACATCCGCTACGTCTACGCCGCCGTCCTCGCCGGCCTGGTCCTGGCGCCGCTGCCACGCTTCTTCGACGCCGGGCGCCGGCGCTGGTGGCTGCTCGGCGCCCTCCTGGTCGTGCTCCTGCTCAGCGACCGCGGCGTCGCCGTCGCCCGCGACCCCGACCGCGCCTTCGCCCTGCTCGTCGTCGTCCTCGCCGTGCTGGTGCCGGCGGCGCTGCTGCTGGCCCGCGGGCGCGGCGCCAGCCGCGGCATCGTCGCCGGTGGCTGCGCGGCGCTCGTCCTCGCCGTGGTGGCGATCGGCTACCCGCTCCAGCGTCACTACTTCGACCAGCGCTTCGCCAACGAGGTCGCGGACGAAAGCATCCCCGGCATGCGGCTCGACTCCGCCTATCGCTGGGCCCGCGGCGTCGAGGGCGCCCGCATCGGCCTCGCCGGCACCAGCGCCGGCTTCGCCCAGTACGGCTTCTTCGGTCCCGACCTCTCCAACCGGGTGGTCTACCTCGGCGAAAGGGGACCGCATGGCGCCTTCAACGCGATCCCGACCTGCGCCCGCTTCCGCACCGCCGTCAATGCCGCCGACCTCGACTACCTGGTCACCGCCCCCTTCCTCAACTTCCTCCATCCCGGCGATCCGGTCCCCTCGCCCGAGGCCCGCTGGCTGCGCGGCGAGGACGCCGTCGCCCCGGTCCTGCGCAGCGGCCCGGTGACCGTCTGGAGGGTGGGCGGCGAGCTCGCCCCAGCCGCCTGCGGTGCCGCCAACGCGCCGCTGCGCGAAGTGCCTGACACTCCCGGCGCCTGACCGCCGTCGAGCGGGCGGAAGCGGGTGCGAGGCGATCCGCCCGCCGGGAAGTGCCGGCATCCCGCGGGCGCTATTTTCGTCGCATGGGCTACCCCCTCGCCAACGCGCTCTACCAGTGGGAGGAGGGCCACCGGTCGCTGCAGGCGATCGAGGACCCGCGCCAGCGCCGGCTCGCCGACCGCGTCGTCGACACGGTGCGGGAAGAGCTGCGGCGGCGGATCGGGCCGACCTTCACGGCCGAGGAGCTGGCCGATCTCTACGCCCTCGGCACCGACTGGTGCCAGCAGGTGGCGATCGACGTGGCGCCGGCGGTCGAGGGGGACGCGCAGTCCCTGGCCGACGCCGCCTTCTGGCTTTACCTGCGCGGGGCCGGCAACTTTGCCGGCGGCCGCCAGCTCCCGGTCTGACCGAGGCGCTCTGACCGGCGCATAGCGGCGTCCTCGGTCGCTTATGTGCAGAAGCACACGGGCGCTCCCTGCGTCCTTGCTCTGCTTGGTCAGAGCGCCTCGGGGCGCAGTGAGCTACTCGTCTGAGTCGGAGTCCGAGCCGGCCTGGCTGGACTCGGGGCCGGAATCGCCGGCGCGACGGATGACGATCTGGTCGGCCTCGATGCGGACGGTGACCTCGCGTTTGCCGGCCCAGTGCTCGGCGTAGACGGGGTTGTCCTTGATGCCGGCGTCGAGCCAGAGGCCGTAGCCGTCGGTCTCGCCGTGGTCGAAGGTCGCCTCGAGCTCTTTGCGACGCCCGCGCCCGCCGCGGCGTCCGCGGCGGCGGCGGCGTTTGGGACGCCCGCCCTCGTCGGAGCCACGCTCGGAGTCGTCGTCGCCCGAGTCCTCGCCGCCGTCCTCGTCGTCCTCCTCGACGACGTCGTCCTCCTCGGCGGCCGCGGCCTCGATCTCCGCTTCGATCTCGTCGCGGAGATCGATGTCGCTGGCGCCAGCGCCCTCGTCGTCGGGCGAGAGGTCGTACTGCTTGCGGAACTCGCGCAGCTCGGTGGCGCTGATCTCCAGCTGGTGGGCGATCCAGGCGTCGGTCCGCCCCTGGTGCACCCAGGCGCGGATCTGGTTGAGCTGCGGCTTCAGTGAGCGTCGAGCCATCGGCGCGCGAGTCTATTCAACAGTGGCGGTCGTTCGCGGAGCGCTAGGCCATCAGGAAGGCCAGCGCCTCGAACATGGCGATGACGACGACGATCACGGTGACGCTCAGGCAGACCGCGAGGACGCTGAAACGGACCTTGCTGTGCTGCTCGGTGCGGTTGATTTTCCGCGCCCGCGAGCGGTTTGCGGCGCGGCGGCGCAGCTGCTCGCGGCGGCGGCGCTCGAGTGAGGTCTCCTGCTCGAAGGCGTTCTCGAACTGGGAGATGCTTTGTCGCATTCTCATAAAGGGCTGGTCCAAAAGGACCGCGGGCACCGTAGCAAAGCTGCAAGAACCGGTTCAGGGCTGGCAGCCGCCCCAGAGGCCGCGCCCGCTCCTGGCCGCCTTCAGCTCCAGGCGCCGGAAAACCGCTTGATAGCGGGTGTTCGGCGCGATCGCCAGGGTCCGGGCCAGACCCCTACGAACGAGTTCCTCATTGACGAACCTGTGACCGATGTACGCGTAGGCGAGCAGGCGCCCGTAGGCGTCGCGGCGCTCGACGCCGAAGACCAGCCGCGCCCGCCGCCCGTCGAGCAGATGGTGGGTGAAGGCGGAGGCGCGCGGCCCGAAGCATTGGATTGGCGCGCCGGGCTCGACCGTCTCCGGGGTGTCGACCCCGATCAGGCGCACGTCCTCGGTCTCGCCCCCGATCCGCACCTCGACCGTGTCGCCGTCGACCGCGCGGAGGACGACGGCGCTGGCGATGGGCGGGCCGCCTTCGGCCTCACCGCCTTCCCAGGGCCGCAAGAGGAGGGTGGCGACCGCCACCGCCAACGCGATGCTCCCGAACGTTCGGCGATTCACGCAGCGACAAGCCCGGAGAGATGCACTCTCTCCCCGGGCAAGGCGCCGAAAATCAAGCAGGCCGGGGGACGCAGGAAGCGAGGCGAGGGGAGCGCACTCCTAGTGCGTGACCCGACCCGAGCGACCGAGGACCCGAGATGCGCCGATTGCAGGCGCCTACGGCGTGCGCCTGACGTTAGCCAGCAAGCTCGCCTTGATCTGCTCGATGATCGCCAGCGCCTCGTTCCACTCGCGCTGCCAGACGTTGCGGCCGAAGATGACGCCGCTGCCGCCCGCTTCCATCACCTCGCGGGTATTGGTGAGGACGGTGTCGTCGTCGGTCTTGGAGCCACCGGAGAGGACGACCAGGGCGCGCCCGGCCGACTCGACGCACTGGCGGATCGCCTCCGCCTGGTCGATTTCCATCTCGTTATAAGGAGCCGGGGCGTCCTTGTCCTTCTTGGAATCGATCTTCGGCATGTTGAGCTTGACGATGTCGGCGCCCATCTCCATCGCCATCCGCGCCGCGTAGTCGATCGCGTAGAAGGAGTTGGCGCTGCCCTTGGCGTCGACGTTTTCGCCGCGCGGGTAGGACCAGATCACCAGCGGCATCCCGAAGCGGTCGCATTCCTGGCGCACCCGGCGCAGCTGGGCGAGGTCCTCGTCCTGGCGCGGGGAGCCGACGTAGAGGGTGTAGCCGATCGCGTCGGCGCCGAGCCGGACGCCGTCCTCGACGCTGGAGTTGCAGGAGGAGAAGGCCTTGGACGAGGAGGGGATGTCGGTCTTGCCGTTGACCTTGAGGATCAGCGGCACCCGGCCGGCATAGTCGGGGTAGTACTTCTCCGCCATGCCGATCTGGCAGGCGAGGGCCGAGTAACCGGCCTCGGCGGCGAGCCGGAACTGGTAGTCGGGATCCTTGGACGCCGGGTTGGGGAAGAAGTCCCGGGGGCCGTGCTCGATCCCCTGGTCGATCGGCAGCAGCATCAGGGTTCCGTTGCCCGGGCCGAACTCGAACAGCAGTCGATGCAGGCGGGCACGTTTGCCTGGCGGCAGGGTCGCAAGCAGCGATTTCTGCTCGGTCAGACTCTTCAGCTCCACGTAAATTCCTCCTCGAAGACGGGTGTCCCGGGAGTATGCCACCGCCAAGCGCGGCGGGGAGCGGGACGAGGGGGCTATTCTCGATGGACCATGAGCGAGACTGAGCTCAGCGTCATCTGCAAGAACTGCGGCTCCGAGGTCAGTCCCTACGTAACCGAGTGCCCGTACTGCGGCACCAGGCTGCGCAAGCGGGCACCGAAGCTGGAGCGCCGCGGAGACGGCCTCGAGGCGCAGCGGCCGCGCCGCCGGCGCCGGGCTCTGCCGCGCCTGCGACCGCGCTCTCGCTCGGCCGACGCGAGCTACGTCTTCCGCCCCTACGCGACCGCGGCCGTGATCCTCGGCTCGGCCCTGCTGCTGCTGGTCCAGAAGGCCAGCGGCGACCCGCTCTCGACCTTCGGCGGCCTCCTGGTCCCGACCGAGGGCAGCGAGTGGTGGCGCTACCTGACCGCGCCCTTCGCCTACGTCGACGTCGGCTACCTGTTCGTCGTCGCGGTCGGGCTGGCGATCTTCGCCACCGGCGTCGAGCGCCGGCTCGGCAGCGTCCCCACCGCGGTGCTGCTGGTCGCCTGCGGGGCGCTGGGGATGCTGGCCGCGGGTGGGGTCGCCGACGCGCAGGGGGATCTGGCCGTGATCGCCGGCGGCAACGGCATCGCCCTCGGCGCGGTCGGCGCCTGGTTCGCCATCCGCCGGGCCGAGGCGCGCGGGGCGATCGCCGAGGAGTACGACCTGATCGGGGTCGCGGTCGCCGCCGTGGTCCTGATCGCGCTGCCGCTGTTCGTGCCGACCGCGGACCTCGTCGCCGGCCTGGTCGGCGGCGCCGTCGGCGCTCTCGCCGGCCTCGCCGCCTCGGCCCTGCACTCCGGCGACTAGGCTGCGCCGGGTGCCGGCGGAGAGCGAGTTCGAGGCTGCGATCGAGCGCCTGCTCGAGCCCGAGCGCTTCTCCGAGGCCGAGCGCATGGTCGCGCAGGCGGCGCCGCAGCTGCAGAAGGTGCTCGCCGCCGCGCTCGCCGAGGGCGGCTGGTTCGGCGAGCCGCACGAGGCGGAGGCGCTGAAGGCAGCGACCGCGCCGGACCCCGACGAGCGCATCGCCGCCGTCCGCGCCCTGCTCGCCGAGGAGGCGCGGATGGGGATGATGGTTGGCGTTGCCGTCGGCTGGGCACTGAAAGAAGAGATGACCGACCCCCCGCAGGGGGACGAACCAGAGGGAGAGCGTTGAGATGGAGATCAAGTTCCACGGCCAGTCCTGCTTCGAACTGAGCGCCGGCGAGACCCGGCTGCTGATCGACCCCTTCCTGAAGCCGAACAACCCGGCGGCGGTGACGACCGGCGAGGAAGTCGCCCCGACCCACATCGCGATCACGCACGGCCACGCCGACCACGTCGCCGACGCGATCCCGGTGGCGAAGCGCAGCGGCGCCCACTGCGTGGCGATCGTCGAGCTGGCCGAATGGCTCAAGGGCGCGGGGATCGAGGACGTCAGCGACCCCAACCTCGGCGGCACGGTCGAGTTCGACTGGGGCTGGATCAAGCTGGTGCCGGCTTGGCACACGAGCACGATCCCCGGCTCCGAAGAGGCCCCGTTCAGCGCCGAGCACGGGACCGCGATCGGGACCGCGACCGGCCTGCTGGTGAACATCGACGGCAAGACCGTCTACCACGCTGGCGACACCTGCCTGTTCGGCGACATGAAGCTGATCGCCGAGCGCAACCCGATCGACATCGCCCTGCTGCCGATCGGCGGCCACTACACGATGGATCGCCACGACGCCGTGGTCGCCGCCCGGTTCGTCGGCGCCGCCACGGTGATCCCGATGCACTACGACACCTTCCCGCCGATCGAGACCGATGCCGGGGCCTTCAAGTCCGACGTCGAGGCCGAGACCTCGGCCCAGGTCGTCGTGCTGAAGCCGGGCGAGTCGCACAGCGCCTAAGCAAAACTGGCCAGCTGGCCAAACGTGCGGTAGCCTCGCCCGGACCGCTGCAGCGACCGGAGGAGGAGCCGAGGATGGAGTCCAAGGAGCTGTCCGGAACCCAGGCGCGGACCGAACGCGCCGACTTCCAGGAGACGAGCGACCCGGCGCTGATGGAGGCCGCCGACCGCACCGCCGAGGTCAAGCTGCTCACCTACGGCGAGCTGTACCTGCTGTGGGAGCGCCAGCAGTGGCAGACGCAGGAGCTCGACTTCAGCCGCGACCGCGAGGACTGGCACGAGCGGATCAGCGAGGAGGAGCGCTTCCAGCGCATGTACGGGCTCTCCTCGTTCTTCATCGGCGAGCAGAAAGTGGCCGAGGAGCTGGGGCCGATCATGCGCGCGGCGCCGACCGAGGACCAGAAGATCTTCCTCTGCACGCAGATCGCCGACGAGGCCCGCCACGTCCGCTTCTTCGAGCGCTTCTACCGCGAGGTCGGGGTGCTCGAGTCCGACGGCCTGACCGAGATGCTGGCGGAGACCTCCGCCCACCTCAACGACAACTTCGGCCAGCTCTTCGACGAGATGCTGAAGCGGCGCACCGACCGGCTCTCGGCCGAACCCGAGGACACCGAGGTTCTGGTCGAGGCGGTGACGCTCTACCACATGGTCATCGAGGGAATGCTGGCCCTGACCGGGCAGCACTTCATCATGGACTTCAACGAACGCGAAGGGACGCTGCCGGCCTTCGTCGAGGGCTTCGGCAACGTCGCCCGCGACGAGCACCGCCACGTCGCCTTCGGCTCGGTCTTCCTGCGCGAGATGGCGCGCGAGGACGAGCGCTACAAGCAGGCGATCCAGCGCACGCTGGAGGAGGCGGTGCCGGCGGCCGAGGGCGTGCTGCAGCCACCCTGGGCGGATGGCGACGACTTCGAGCTGTTCGGCTACTCGCTCGAGGAGACCAGGCAGTTCGCCGCCACCTGCCTGATGCGGCGGCTCAAAGTCATCGGCCTCGGCTAGGGCAGGACTTCGACTTCGACCGGAGCCGCTTCGCCGTCGCTCGGTTCGGCGGCGGGCGGGGCTTCGGGAGCGGGTGCCGGGGCCGGTTCGGCCGCGGGCGGCGGGGTGGTGGCCGCCGGTGCGGTCGGCGTCGTCGAGCCGCCGCCGACGGTGACGACGACGGTGCTGCCGCCGCTGTGGGCGCCGGCGGCGCCCGGCGTGACGGTTCCGGCCGGCGCGGTGGCCCCGGTCACGGCTTCGCTGGCGGGGTCGCCGGTGCTGATCGTTTCTTCGCCGGCCGCGGACTGTCCGGCCGCTTCCTCGTCGAGGGCGACGGGAGCGGGCTCGACCGGCTCCTCGGCCGGGACCGGCTCGACCGCGGGCTCGGCGGGCGGGGCGGTCGCTTCCTGCGGCGCGCTGCTGGCGATCTTCGGTTCGCTCACCTGGGCCGGCGCCAGGGCGGGCCCGGTCGCCGGTGCCTGCTGCATCGAGACCTTGGCCGCCGGCGGATCGACCGGGGTGGAAGTGTTCTGCTTGACCTCGACCGCGCCGGCCGTGAGCACCGCGGCGGTAACGACCCCGGCGACCGCCTTGGTGCCGATCGCGCCGCCGATCGCGCCGATCCCGCCGGCGGCGCTGCCGCCGCCGATCGCGGCGCTGACGCCGCCGACCGCACCGGCGCCCGCCGCTGCTGAGCCCGCGCCAGCGGCGCCGGCTCCGGCGGTCCCGGCGCTGCCGCCGGCCCCACCGAGTCCGAGCTTGGAGGCGATGAAGCCCTTGAGGGCGAACAGCCCGCCGACCGGAAAGAGCGCGGCCAGCGCCTTCTCGTTGGAGCGGACCTGGGAGCGGAAGTCGGCGCATTCATCGCACTCGCGGACGTGGCGGCGGACCGGGGCGGAGACCTTGCGCAGGCCCTCGGCGGCTTCGGAGAGCTCGACCCGGACCTCGCCGCAGGTCAGCAGGCGCGCCTGGCTGGCCTCGGCGAGGGAGATCCGCGCCCGCACCAGCAGCGACTTGACCGAGGGCACGGTGGTGTCCATCGCGGTGGCGATCTCCTCGTAGGAGAGCGCGTCCATCTCGCGCAGCAGCAGGGCCGAGCGCTGGGTCTCGGGAAGTTTCTTGACGTCGACCAGGAGCTGGCGGAACTCCTCGCGGTTGTGGACCTTCTCGGCGGTCGAGGAGGCCTCGACGGCGGGGATCATGTCCATCGATTCCTGCGCGTCGGCGGTCGGTTTGCGCAGTTGGTTGAGGCAGCGGTTGCGGGCGATCCGGTAGAGCCAGGGGCGCAGGTTGATCTCGCGCTCGTCGCGCAGCATCGCTTTGTAGGCGTTGACGAAGACCTCCTGCAGCACGTCCTCGGCGTCCTCGGTGGAGCCCAGCATCTGGCGGCAGAAGCCCAGCAGGCGGCCCTGGTAGCGGTCGACGATCGCCTCGAAGGCGCCGGGGTTGCCGCTGCGAACCATCGCCACCAACTTGGCGTCGCCCTGCAGCTTCAGCAGGGGTGAGCGCCGGGCTAGAAGTCCGCGGCGACTGGCGTGCGTTAGGGCTGATGCCTCCAAGCTCTCCTCCAGGGAAGGCGTGTTCCTAGGACTAAGGACACCGTAACAGCGGCGTAGTTGCGGCCAGCGAACATTTACCCGGCTTTTATGGGTCTGCAACCGGGTTACCATCGGGGTGCCCGGATGGCGAAACTGGCAAAAGCGGCGCCCTTAAAAGGCGCTGCCCCGAAAGGGGCTTGCGGGTTCGAGTCCCGCTCCGGGCACTGCTCTATATAGGCTCGCGCGATGGAGCACGGCGGGCGCATCGTCGCCAAGACGCTGAAGTCGCGTGGGGTGGAGCATCTCTTCACGCTGTCGGGGGGACACCTGTTCTCCATCTACGACGGCTGCAAAGAGGAGGGCATCGGGCTCGTCGACGTGCGCCACGAGCAGACCGCGGCCTTCGCCGCCGAGGGGATCGCCAAGGCGACCCGCGGCCTCGGCGTCGCGGCGCTGACCGCCGGGCCGGGCGTGACCAACGGGCTCAGCGCGATCGCCGGCGCCCAGGCCAACGGCTCGCCGATCTGCGTGCTGGGCGGGCGGGCGCCGGAGCTGCGCTGGGGCTCGGGCTCGCTGCAGGAGATCGACCACCTTCCCTTCGTCGCGCCGCTGGTCAAGTCGGCGCAGACGGTCAAGGAGCCGGGCCGGATCGCGGAGGTGACCGCGGCGGCGCTGGACCTGGCGGCGGCGGCGCCGAGCGGGCCGACCTTCGTCGACTATCCGCTCGACGTGGTCTTCACCGAGGCCGAGCCGGAGATCCCGGCGGCGCCCGCGGCGGCCGCGGCTGAGCCGGCGCCCGGGGTCGAGGAGGCGGCGGCGCTGCTGGCCGCGGCGGAGCGGCCGGCGATCATGGCCGGCAGCGGCCTCTACTGGGGGCACGGGGAGGGGGAGCTGCGGGCGCTGGCCGAGGCGCTCGGCATCCCGGTCTTCCTCAACGGCCTCGGCCGCGGCTGCATCCCCGCCGACCACGAGCTTGCCTTCAGCCGGGCCCGCGGCACCGCCCTGAAGGGGGCGGACGTGGCGCTGGTGGTCGGGGTGCCGATGGACTTCCGGCTTGGCTTCGGCGGCAGCTTCGGCGAGGAGACCAAGATCGTGCGGCTCGACGTCGCCCCGAACGCGCTCAGCGCCAACCGCGAGCCCAGCGTCGACCTGGTCGGCGACGTGCGGGCCAGCCTGGCCGCGATCCGCGCCGGGGCCGGGAGCGGGCACCGCAGCGACGCCTGGCTGGCGCAGCTGCGCGAGGTCGAGAGCGAGAAGCGGGCGGCGGAGCAGGCGGAGCTGGACGACCCGCGCTCGCCGCTGCACCCGGTCCGCATCTACAAGGAGCTGGGGGAAGTGCTCGACCGCGACGCGATCGTGGTCGGCGACGGCGGCGACTTCGTCTCCTACGCGGGCCGCTTCATCGACACCTACGAGCCCGGCTGCTGGATGGACCCGGGGCCGTTCGGCTGCCTCGGCGCCGGCCCCGGCCAGGCGATCGGCGCCAAGGTGGCGCATCCCGACCGCCAGGTCTGCCTGCTGCTCGGTGACGGCGCCTTCGGCTTCGCCGGCATGGAGTTCGACACTATGGCGCGTCACGGCCTCGGCGTCGTCGGCGTGATGGGCAACAACGGCATCTGGGCGCTCGAGCATCACCCGATGAAATTCCTCTACGGATACTCCGTCGCGGCGGAGCTGCGGCCGGAAACGCGCTACGACCAGCTGGTCGAATCGCTGGGCTGCGACGGCATCCTCGTGCGCGATCCCAGCGAGCTGAAGCCGGCGCTCGAGCGGGCCTTCGAGTCTGGCCGGCCGACCCTGGTCAACGTCCTCACCGACCCCGAGGTCGTCTACCCGCGCAAGTCGAATCTGGCTTAGATAAGCCAGATTTCGGTGTAGCGGTCAGGGGGCGGGAGAGCGTTGCCCCATACAAGAATCGGCCACCATCGCTGGCGGCCGATTCAAGCTGGTCCCTCAGGACGGGCAGGGGTACGTCTTCAGGGACCAATGTGTATTCGATGGGCTCAGACGGCGGGAGGCGCCATGATGCGGCAATCGCCTAAGCCCTGTGTCCCGGGATGGAAGCTGCGGACGATCCACAACTCTTCCCCGGTGAGCCGATTATCCGCACCGCTATCCGCTGCGTCTAGTCGGCAATAACCCCGGTACTCATAACCGGGTAGGGAGATACTACCCAGTTATTGGGGTACGGCGACAGGTCTTACCCATCTGGCAGGTTCATATGAACCCGGCTGTACACCCAGTACCGCGAAGTCCTTCGAGCGAAATAGCTAGTACTCAGATGCCGGGAGGGCGCGCTCAGACGGCTTCGGCAGCGGAAATCGCGGTGCCGTAGAGGATGTCGTGCTCGGAGGCCTCGATCTGCTCGAGGCCGAAGGCCCGCATCGCCTCGACCAAGATGACGACACCGGCGACGATCGTCGGCGCCCGCTCGGGGTGCATGCCGGCGATCTCGACCCGCTCGGAGAGCGGGGCGGAGGCGAGCCGCGAGAGCATCCGCTGGATCGAGCGCAGCGAGAGGACGTGGCCATGGACCCGTGTCGGGTCGTAGGGCTCCAGTTCCATCTCCACCGCGGCGAGCGAGGTGGGGGTGCCGGCGACGGCGATGCCGGTGCTGGCCTCGATCCCGGCGCCGAGCGCCGGCTCGATCAGGCCGCGGACGTCGGCGGCGAGCGCTTCCAGCTCGAGCGCGGTGGGGGGGTCGGAGGCGATGTGGCGCTCGCTGTGGCGGACCACGCCCGCCTGCAGCGAGGTGTGGAAGGAGACCTCCGAGCCGGTGCCGACGACCATCTCGGTCGAGCCGCCGCCGATGTCGATCACCAGGGTGGGCTCGCTCGGGGGCTGCTCGGAGGTGGCACCGAGGTAGGTCAGCCGCGCCTCCTCCTCGCCGTCGAGGACCCGGGCCGAGAGCGCGAACCGCTCCCGCAGCTCGGCGACGAAGGCGCCCCCGTTCTCGGCGTCGCGGACGGCGCTGGTGGCGATCGCCGTCACCGTCTCCGCCTCCAGCCCCTTATATAGAGCGACGTACTCGCCGATCGCCGCGCAGGCATCCTCGATCGCCTCGGCCGAGAGCCGGCCGGAGAGGTCGACCCCGCGCCCCAACCGCGTCACTGTGCTGCGCCGCTCGACCGGCACGACTCGACCGCCGGCGACGTCCGCGACCAGCAGCCGCGCCGAGTTGGTGCCGATGTCGATCACCGCGACCCTGTGGGAGCCCTCTGGCATCGGCGGGACTCTAGACAGCAACCGCGCCGGCACGCCCCTTGCGCCAGCTCGCAGCCCTGCCCCGCAGCAATCCCACCGTTGCTACCATCTCCAGTCCGCCGCGGGGTGGAGCAGCCAGGTAGCTCGTCGGGCTCATAACCCGAAGGTCGCAGGTTCGAATCCTGCCCCCGCTATAGGACGGAAACCCGCTTATAGAGCGGGTTTTCGCGTTTTTGGGAGAACTCAAAAACGGCCAAAAAGCGCCCTGGGGCAACGCCTGGGGCAACATGAGGTCCGAGAGAGGTCGTTTCCAGCCTTGCGCAGGGCTTCCGGTCCACCTACGTTCCCGGCGAGAAATGCAAATGCAAACAAGTGGCCCCAGCGGCGCGCAAACGCCCTGGGGCCCGGCACCGAAGAACTAGCTTCGATGCAAGGACGACGGTACCGGCCGCGCCCTTCTAAGGGGAGCGGCTGCATCGCGGCTCGTTCTTCGGTGCCCCGACCGCAAGGGGGGCGCAATGCCCGAGACAACCATCGTCATCGACCGTGACCGCCGCAGCGGGCTCTACGAAGTCGTTCGCAACCATCTCGCCCTGATCGAGGACTTCTGGATTGCGATGGAGCGGACCAAGGACTTCGCCACCGCCGAGCGCCTCGGCTTGGAGTTCGCCGAAGACTTCCGGCTGCTCCAGGACATCGGCTGGAGCGAGCACGACGTCCGCGAGAGCTATCAGCTGACGATGCCGTCCAGCCCCCTTAGGCAGGTGCTCAACCGCCTGCACCGCGAAGCCGTTGGCATCCTCGTCGAGTCCGGTGCCGAGGGGCAGGCGAGCAGGGCCAACGCCGAGACCGATCGGCGCTTCCAGCTCGGTTACGAGGCCTGCATGCAGGTGATGGCGGAGCTCGATCGCCTCGGCACCCAGTCCGTAGAACTCGAAGGGACCGAGTAGCCATGCTCGATTCATCCCGCCAGGCGAGGGCATTCGCGCGCCGCTTCGGGGAGAACCTGGTGCGCCTGCGCGAGGCCGCCGATCTCAGCCAGGACGCCCTTGCCTACATGGCCGGGATGCATCGCACGGAGGTCAGCCAGCTCGAGCGCGGCCTGCGGGTACCGCGCGCCGACACGCTGGTGAAGCTCGCTTCAGGCTTGGAAGCCGAGTATGCCGAGCTGCTCGCGGGTCTCCGCTGGAAGGCCCCTCGGCCGCAGTACGGCAGCTTCGAGGTCTAGCGAGTCGATTTGCCCGAAACCCTTACTGGTCCTTTGCGAGGGAGTAAACAAATGTTCGGGGGCGTTCAGGCGCTCTGATTGATGTACCTGGCTGTTAGTGAACTCGCATATCAGCCAGATCGCAGGAACGCCCACCTCCGCCCACCGACTCGTCGGTGAGGGAGGGAAGGAAGGCAGGCAGTCCTCCCTTGAGCCGCGATCTTCGGAGATCAAGGGAGCAGGGAAATGAATTCTCGAAACAGCCGACCGGCCAAACGGCCGGTACTGGTCGCCTCATGCCTGATGGCGCTCGCCTTTGCGATCGCCATCGTCGCCGCCGCCGACGCCCAAGCCGCCTACTACAAGCTGGTCCTCTGCGCCGCCAACAACGGCTCTAACGGCTACCAGGTCCGCACCAACACCGCCAGCGCGCAGAACCCCAGCGGCATCTTCAGCGTTGAGAACTACTGCGGCCCGGCCGGGGATCCCGCTGGCGACAGCGCCTTCCTTCGCATCTATGAGAACCAGCCCTCCGGCAGTGCCGGTGACACCGCCTATGCCAGCGCGTCCTGGGGCACCGTTCCGTGGGTCGGCATCGCTGCCGCGGGCGGCTACACCCGCGAGCCTGGCTCCTTCAACGACGGCTGGCGCGCTCGCTTCTGGGCCGAAGGCTATGACGGCTCCACCAACAACATCCTCATGCAGGGCTCCGGTGTCGCCAACGGCAGCCTCGGCGGGGTCGGCTGGGGGACGACCTCGACCTTCGGCTCCCATCTTTGGCCCTTTACGGGCTTTGCGGACTACCGCCGCTTCTTCTTCGAGCTGACCTGCATGCGGCCGGCGGGCTGCGATCGCTCGGGCTGGAACGGCGTCGATGCCAACTCCATCGTGCTCCTCCTCAACGACGCCGCGCCCGTCGACCTGCACCTCACCGGCACCGGCTCCGCGCCGCTAAACGGCCAATGGGTCCGGGGCGCCCAGACCGCCACCTACGTCTGGTCCGATCAAGGCTCGGGCATCCGCCTGGAGTGGATCGACATCGACGGTGCGCGCAACTTCACGATCGACCATGCGTCTGAATGCAACATCGGCTACTCGCAGGTCAATGGCGAGTTCGCGCGCGACTTCCAGGCTTGCGCCGTCGCTGCCGGCATCGGGCGGGGGGACACTTTCGACACCGCAGCGTTCCCCGATGGCGCCCACACCCTGCGCGCCTGCGCCCAGGACTACGGCCAGTACATCGGCCTCTACGGCAGCGGCGGCGCCAGCTGCGATCAGACGACGATCCACACCGACAACACCGCACCCGGCGCACCGGTCGGTCTCGAAGTCACCAGCGCCAACCCGGCCCGCTACCTGCCCCGCGTCGGCGCTCGCTGGGGTCTGCCGTCGAATTCCGGCTCGCCGATCGTCAAGGTCCACTACGAGGAGATCGACGCCGCTGGCAAAGTCGTCGTTCCCGAGCAGACGGTCTCGGCGCTCAACCCGACCGAGCTCCCGGCGATCGACGGTCCCGTGCAGGCCGGTGCCTATCGCCTGCGGGTCTGGCTCGAGGATCAGGTCGGCTTCACCGGCCCGCCGGCCCTCGCCCCGATCCCGCACGACACCACCCCGCCGTCCGCGCCGCAGGGCCTCTCGGTTACGACGCCCCAGACCTCGCGCGCACTGGACGGCTTCGACGTTCACTGGCGCAACCTCACCGACGCCGGCTCGCCGATCGACGCTGTCCACTACCAGGTGCTCGACGCCTCCGGCAAGGTCGTCGTGGGAACCCACGATCTGCCCGGCGATAACCCGCAGGCGATCCCCAACCTCGACACGCCACAGGCACAGGGCAAAGGCACCCTGCGCCTGTGGCTCTCAGATGCCGAGGGCAACGTCGGCGCCCCGGTCACCGCACCGCTCTCCTATGACTGCGTGCGCTCGGAGGTAGGGGGCGGCACGAACCTCAGCGCCAGCTTCGGCACCGGGGATGGATCGGCGCTCGTTAATGAAGGTCAGGGCGCAACCCTGTCCGGGACGGTTCAGGGCGCAAACGCGGGCGCGTCGATCTGTGTCTTCAGCCGCGTCACGACCGATCAGGAGCGCCAGTTCCTGGGAGTCGCGATGACGGGAACGGGCGGCGAGTATCGGTTTGCCGTTCCCGCCGGTCCCTCGCGCGAAGTCATCGCCGCCTACCGGCCCGGCCAGCGCGAACTGAGCGCCAGCGCGACCGTCGAGACCATCGTCCACCCGACCTTCGCGCTACGCCGAAAGGTCATCCACAACAAGGGGTTCGGGATCTTCACGGGCTCGATCCCCGGACCCCACAACGGCAACGTCATCGTCGTCTTGCAGGTCAGGGACGGGAAGAAGAAATGGCGGGCCTTCCGTCGCTACCGCACCCGTGAGGACGGGCAGTTCACGCTGCGCTACCGGTTCACCCACACGCAGAAGCCGACCACGTTCGTGACCCGGGCCCAGGTCCGGGAGCAGAGCGGCTATCCCTATGAGGCGGGGGACTCCGATCCGCTGGGATTGCGAGTGCTGCCATGAAACGCGAGCCGGTCTCCGGCGCACATCTGCGAGAGGCCGAACGTGCCCTGATCGGGATGCTCCGCAACAAGGGATTCCCGGTGGCGTGGGTCAACCACAACGCGGTCGACCTCCTCGCCCAGGCCAACCTCGAGTACATCGAGTGGCTGAAGCGCCACGAGCCGGAGGCCAACCCGGTCGGCTGGCTCGTCACCTGTGCCTACCGGCGCGGCCTGAACCTGCTCACCTCCCAGGGCCGGCGAGGAGGGGCGTCCTCGATCGAGGACGCCGTCGACCTCGCCGACGAGTCGAGCCCGAGCCCGGAGCAGGCGGCGCTCGACGACGATCGCCAGCGCCGCCTGCGCGGGGCGCTCAGCCACCTTCCGGCGCGCGAGCGGCGTCTGCTCTCCCTTGTCTACTTTGAGGACTGCTCGATCAGGGAGGCCGGGCGTCGGCTCGGGTGGCGAAAGTCGGCGGCCGACCGCCATCACCAGGCCGCCCTGGAGCGGCTGCGGGCGCTGGTCGATCCCAGCCTGCTCAGCCCCGCCGGCCTCGGCCTGGCCTCCTGGGTGGTGGACCGGAGCGAAGGCTCGCGGCTTTGGGGCGCGACGGCGAGGGTGCCGGTCGACCTTGTCTCAGAGCGGGCGAGCGCCGCAGGCGAGGCAATGAGATCGGGCGGCCGCCGTCTCGGCGAGCTTGCCCGTCGGCTGGTCCCCTTCGGCGACTCGGTCACGCTGGCGACCTCGGGCGGCGCGGGTCGCGTTCTTGGCGCCTGCGGCGCGGCCGCGATCGCGGCGGGTTGCGCGCTGCTGGTCGGCGAGGTCGCATCCGAGAAGGCTCCCCACCGCGATGCGGCACCACCCGCGCCGAGCGTACGGACGACCGCGCCGTTGGCCGAGCCTACTCCCGCTCCGCGCACCCGCACCAGCGCGAGCGCGCCGGTCCACACCGCGCCCAGCCAACAGCGAGCGGCACACGTCGAGCGATCGAGCATCCCGGAAGGAGCGCGGGCGACGGCCGAGCGGCGCGGCGAGACGCGGGGGGCGGCAGCGACCCCCGCCCCGGCGACTCCCCAACAAGTCGAAGAAGAGTTCGGGATCGAGCACGAAGCGGCTCCGACTCCAGAAGCCGCGCCTCCACCCACCTCCACGGCCGCCCGGCCTGAGGCCGTGTCTCCGTCTCACAACACCACCCCGAACGCACCCCCGGCCTCCGGGGCCCAGGTGGAATCGGAGTTCGGGTTGTAGGAATTGACCGGGGCGTTAGTCACGGAGACCTGATGTATGTCACCAGATAGCCAGGATCGACAGGAGGCAGCGGTGACACCTACTAATGCAAACGATATTCACTCAACCCGGGACCCGGCACACGCCCCACCGCAGCTTCACACCAGCGGTCGAGAACCGCTATCGGTTCAAGTCAAAGACTTGACGGCCCAGCGCCTTCGTGTCATCGCCGAGCCGAAGCGCATCGCTCTGCTGGAGGCCCTGAACGGCGGTGAAGCGGGAGTTCAAGAGCTGGCCGATTGTGTCGGCCTGCCCCACCAAAACGCCTCCCACCACCTCACCCAGCTCTGGAACGCCGGTCTGCTCAGCCGTCGCCGTGAGGGGAATACGACCCTCTACGCCGTGAGCGACTGGAGCGCCTGGTGGGTCGTGGAGCAAATCGCCAACTGGGTGCAGTCCTGCCAGGAAGAGCAGGCCACCCAGGCCGCCGCCGCGTAGCCGACTGTCACATCGGTCGCGGTCTCCTGGCCGCGTGTTGCACATAGCCGCTCGGGCTCCAGTCCGGGCGGCTTTTTCTGTGCTCTGCCCGGGCCTGGAAAGTGTGACTGTCACTGCCCCCCTTAGCACATACCTACGCCTAAGTGCCTAAGCGCTTAAGCGCTTAGGCACGTTTGTAGACCTTGCGGCTCACTCGCAGTACTCCTAGCTCACCGACAAAACAACACACCCGTCGCCGGGTGAACACATCTCACTCGGCGACGGACAGGAGGCGAGTGCAGACGTGAGTCAAGAGGCAAGTACCAAACTGAGTTCCACCGATACCACCGCGAGGTCGCTGCTGCGCGGGGTCGGTCGAGCGGCGATCTGGACCACGCTCGGGCTCCTGCTGCTGCGCGGGGTCCTGGCAGATCAGCCCGGCGGCGGGCCGAGCGGCCCTCGCGCGGCCACGGGCGTCGATCCCAAGAGCGCCGCCTTCGCGGTGCGCTTCGCTCGCGCCTACCTGGCCGATCCAAAGCCGCAGACGCTCTCGCCCTTCCTCGCCGAAGGGGCGAAGGTCGGCTTTGGTCGCCCGCCGCGTCCCGGCGGCGCTGATCTCCTCCAGGCCGAGGTCAGTGAATCCATCGAGCTTGGCGGCGGTCGGTCGGTACTGACCGTCGCCTGCGAGTTCCGCGACGCGCGCGTCCTCTTTCTCGCTGTCCCGATCGTCCGCTCGAGGGCGGGCGAGGTGGCGGCGCTGGGCGCGCCCTCGATAGTCGCGGCGCCGGGCGTGGCTGGGGTCGACTCCGAGGAGCGGCCCCAGTCGCTTGCCGGTCCCGACGCGCAGGCAATCGGGGCGCTGGTTTCGAAGTTCCTGCCGGCCTACGTCGCCGCCCGCGATGGGCACTCGCTGTCCTATCTGCTGGCACCGGGCGCGGCGGTGGCGCCGCTCGCGGGCGCGGTGCGCCTGCTTGGGATCACCTCGGTCAGGCAGCTCGGATCGGGGGAAGGGCGGCGGCGCAGCGCCCTAGTGGCGGCGCGGGTGTCGGACCCCGCCAGCGGCGCCGTCTACCCGGTCGTCTACCGACTGGATCTGGAGCGGAGCGCTCGCTGGTACGTGAAGGCCGTCGCGGGGGCCTCGGTATGAGCCGCCGCCGCGTCCTCTTCCTGGCGCTGGCGGTGTTGACGCTCTGGCTGGCGCCGCTGGCCCTTCTTCTCGCCCCCTCGGCCTTCGCCGCCGGCAACGACGTGGGCCGCAACCTCGGCTCGCTGATGCGCCAGTACGCGGGGGAGGTCTACGGCGGGATCGTCGCCGTGGTCGGGCTGATGTTCCTCTTCAACCGGCGCTTCACCGAGCTGGCGATGTACTTCCTCGCGGCGATTTTGGTCGGCTGGCTGGTCTTCAGCCCCGACCAGGTCGCCGACGCCGCCCGCGCGATCGGACAGCGGGTGCTGCCTTGAGTGAGAGGCCCGAGCCGATTCGCTCCTACCAGCGGATCTTTCGCCCCGAGCGGCGGATCTACCAGATCGAGGGCCGGGCGCTTCCGGTTCCCGGCGGCGTGCCCCTGCGCTGGCTCCTCTACGCCGTCGCCGCGCTTGTGGCGGTGCTGGTGATCGGCTCGGGCTCCAGGGCCATCGCGGTGCTGGTCGCACTCGGCGCCGCACTCGCCGGCCTGCTCGTCGGCGACAGGACCAGCGCGGCGCTCGCGGGCGGCGCGGCCTTCGCGGCCTTCTGGGCCGCCGGATCTCTACTCGGGCTGCTCGACTGGCCGCTGCGATTCGTGGTGGTACCGGTGGCGGTGGCCACCCTGGCCACCCAGGCGACTCCAGACGGTCGGCGCGCCGACCGCTTCGCGCTGTCCTGGCTGGCGCTGCGCCTGGCACCGCGCCGCCGCTCGCTGGGCCGGGCGCTGCCGCTGGCGGGGGTCGCGCACAGGCAAGGGGGCGCCGTCTGGGTCGCTGCGGACGAGCACGCGCCGCGCCTTCGCCGCGCTCGGGTGAGCGGCCCCGGGTCGGTCGCGTTCTCCTCGGAGGTCCGAGTTCGTCGGCGCGGATCGCGTCGCCAGAGGGTGATTGCCACGAGCGCGGCGCGCGGGCGCTCGGGTGCCGGGGAGCTGTGGACGAGGCGGCTGGCGCTCGGTGTCGGCGAGGAGCTGGAGGTGCGCCCGTGAGCTTCCCGCTGCGCTACGTGCGCAGGAACATCCTGATCGGGCCGGGCGGAGAGGCGGCGGCCCTCTACCGCGCCGAGTCGGTCTCTTATCCATTCCTGCCGGTGGCCGAGAAGTGGGCGCTGTTGGGCCGCCTGGAGCGCTTCGCCCATCTCGTCGGCGCCGACTTCTCGCTGTGGCGCGTGCAGCGCTCCTACCCCGCCGAGCGCTACGCCGGGGAACTCGCGGACGCCGCCGATCTCCGGCACGCCGATGCGCAGCAGTGGCGCCGCTACCTCCAGGGCCACCAGCGCCGGCTCGCCGAGTTGGGCTCGCACCTGGCCGAGGTCTACATCGCCGTCTCACTTCAGGAGCCCACCAAGGGCCACCTGCGCGCACTCGACCGTGCTCGGCGGCGGGTGGAGGACCTCGCCGGCGTCGGCGGCCCGCGGCCGATCTCCGGCGCCGAGCTGGAGGCGCTCGCCGCGGCCGAGGAGCTGACCTTCCAGCGCCTCGGGGGCGTCGTCGGGATGCGGCGCGCGAGGACGATCGAGCTGCAGTGGCTTCTGCGCCGGGGCGGGTGTCGCGGAGTCGCCGAGCCCGAACTCGACGGCGCCTGGGAGCCGGATGCGCTCGTCCTCGGGGAGGGCCCGCTGACCTACGAGCCGCTCGAACACGACCTCTGGCGCTGCGCCAACGCGCCGATGACGGAGGACCCGGCCGAGCCACCGTCCCTGGAGGTCGAGGCCGAAGAGGGCCGCTCCTACCAGGCGTTCCTCTGCGCCGGATCGCTGGCCGAAGAGGCCGAGTTCCCTGGCCAGGCCGAGCTGCTCTTCGCGCCGCTGGAGGAGGCCGGTTTCCCGGTCGACGCCGTCCTCCATGCCCGCTGGGTCGGCAACCGCGAGGCGCTCGGTCAGGTGCGAAAGCGCGTTGTCGATGTCGAGCACGCCTACCGCGAAGCCGCCGAGGGCGCTACCGGAGGGCCGGGCTGGTTGACCGAGGACGATCGCCATCTGGCCCGCGAGTACGAGGCTGTTCTTCAGTCCTCCGCGCATCCGCCGATGCTCCGCGCTTATCTCTCGCTCGCGGTCGGCGCCCCCGATCGCGCCGAGCTGGAGCGCCGGGTCGAGGTACTGCGCGAGCGCTTCGGCGAGGTCCGCCTGCATCGCCCCCGCGGCCTGCAACACCGCCTCTTCTTCGACCACCTGCCGCGCACCGACACCGGCTCGGTCCCTGACTACCTCCAGCAGATGAGCGTCGAGCAGTTCGCCGCGATGGTTCCGATCGCAACCGCCGAGGTCGGCTCCCGCGACGGGGTCTACATTGGCCACACGCCCACCGGCGCCGCCCGTCCGGTGCGGTTTGACCCGACCGAGGCCTCGCGCACTGCCCGCCCCTCCGGGGTGCTCTTCGCCGGCACCCTCGGCTCCGGCAAGACCTTGGCGGCGGAGACGATCGCCTATGGCGCACAGCGCCGGGGCTCGCTGGTGGTCGACTTCGATCCCAAGCCCGACCACGGTCTCGACCGGGTCCCGGCGCTCGCCGGGCAGGTCGAGGTGCTGGAGCTATCGGGCGACCCGCGCCATCGGGGCAAGCTCGACCCGCTGGCGATCGGGCTGCCGGAGCTGCGCGAGGAGCTGGCCTCCAGCTACCTGCTCGATCTCCTGCGCAACCCGCCGCCTTCCTGGGAGAACGCGATCGACCGGGCGGTGCGCGACGCGGTGCGGGCGGGCGAGCGGAGCCTGCTGACGGTGATCGAGCGGCTGCGCGGAAGCGAGGCCGAGGCGGCGCGAGAGGTGGCGGAGGCACTGGAGGTACTCTCGGACTTCGGCCTCGCGCGCCTGGGCTTCGCGGATGGTGACGTGCCAAGCGCCGAGGCCGCTTCCTCGGTGATCACGATCCGCACGCCGGGACTCTCGCTGCCCGACCCCGGCGCCTCGCGGGAGACCTACACCCGCGCTGAGCGAATTTCCGTCGCGACCCTCTCCCTGGTCGCGGCCCTAGCTCTGCGCCTCGTCAGCGGCAACCGCTCACGACACAAGATCGTGCTGCTGGACGAGGCGTGGTTCCTTTTGGCCTCCACCCAAGGCCGGCTGCTGTTGAACCGGCTGGTCCGCCTCGGCCGCAGCATGAACGCGACGATCCTGGTCGCGACCCAGAGCCTCGATGACCTCGGCGATCTCTCCGAGCTCTTCGGGGCTTACTTCCTCTTCGGCCAGGACTCGATCCCGGGTGCCGAACGGGCGCTGCGGATCGTCGATCTCGACCCCTCCGACGCGGCCCTGCGCTCGCGCCAGGCCGAATACCGCCAGGGCATGTGCCTGATGCGCGACCTCGACGGTCGCGTCGGCGAGGTCCAATTCGACTTGGTCGACCAAGAGCTCCTCGCCGCGCTCGACAACACCCCTCGGGCGGTGGCTGCATGAGCCGGAGCGCTTCGAGCAGCTGGGGACTCCGCGTCGTCGTGGTGCTCTGCCTGGCGGCCCTGATCGTGCTCGGTGCCCATCCCCTCGCGGGGGCGGCCAGCGATGTCTGGGGCAACGTCGGGCCCTCGCCCCAGGTCGGCGGCGAAGGGATCGCCGGGCGCTACCC
Organism: uncultured Solirubrobacterales bacterium; assembly: GCA_963719435.1. Classification (GTDB taxonomy): domain Bacteria; phylum Actinomycetota; class Thermoleophilia; order Solirubrobacterales; family 70-9; genus VAYN01. The sequence continues at coordinate 957,842 of OY970384.1, forward strand.
GCTCGTCAACTACTCGCTCGACCAGCACTTCGACGCGGTTGAGGCATCGCTGACCGGCGGGGTCGACGTCTCCGGCGTCCCGCCGATGATCGCCTACTTCCTCGCCTCGATCCTCTGGCTCGGGACGAGCTTCCTGGCGAACCTGCTCATCACCCTTTTCGGCTTCGCCTTCGGTCTCGACCTGGTCAACGGCTCGCAGGCCACCGACGGCGCCGGAGCGCTCGCCCCCGTCTCCCGCGCGATCCACTCGATCTACGCTGGCGTCCTCGGCGAGCCCTGGCTTGTCCTCGCCGTCGCCATCGCCGGCATCTGGGCGATGTGGAAGGCGCTGGTGCAGCGCCGCTACTCCGAGACGGCAGGGGCGCTCGGGCTGTCGCTGATCTATGTCGTCGCGGCGCTGTTCTTCGTCGCCCAGCCCGGCACGACGATCGGCAGCGTCTCCAAGTGGACGAACGAGATGTCGGGGGCGTTCCTCTCGATCTCCTCCCACGGCGACGCGACGAGCGCCGGGCAGGCGAAGGAGGACACGGCAAACGCGCTGTTCGACCTGCTCGTCTTCAAGCCCTGGGTCGTCCTCAACTTCGGCGGCCTCGAACATTGCGTCGTCGCCGGCACCGGCTCGGAGGACTCCGATCCCGAGTCGGTCGCGGTGCGGCCGCTGTCCTCCGACCCCAGCCGCGACGCGACGCTCGCTCGCCGGCTCCAGACCGGCACCGAGATCACCGCCGATGGCAAGGTCTGCGTCAACAACGCCAACAAGTACGCGCCGCGCTTCCTCCGCTACAGCCTCGGCGTTCCCGAGAAGGATGAACGCGACAAGGAGTACGACGCCCTGAACGACGGCGACGCCTCCGACCTCCCCGACGCGGACCGCTCGGGCTACCGCCTCGGCGCCGCCGACAAGCCGGCGAGCGACGCGATGGAGGAGGGAGGCCAGTACCAGCGGCTGGCGCTGGCGATCGTCCTGTTCGTCGGCGAGCTCGGCGCCTTCTGCCTGCTGGGGTCGCTCTCGATCGGGATCATCCTCGCCCAGGTCCTGCTGCTGCTCCTGTTGGCCTTTGCCCCGGTGGCGCTGGTCGCGGCGGTGATTCCCGGTCGCGGCCACCACTTCTTCAAGGGCTGGCTGGAGAAGCTGGCCGGCTACCTGCTGCGAAAGGCCGCCTACTCGCTGATCCTGGCGGTCCTGCTCGCGGTCAACGGCGCCCTGTCGAGCGCGACCGACCAGCTCGGCTGGCTGATGTCCTTCGGCCTCCAGTCGCTTTTCTTCTGGGCCGTCTTCCTCCAGCGGAAGACCCTCGCCGACAGCCTGATCGGGATCGCGACCGGGCCGAAGGCGCCGGGGCGCGATGCCTCTCTGAAACTGCTCTCGGTCTACGCGGGCGGCCGCATCGCGGGGCGCTTCGCGCAACCCCTCCGGCGTGGTGCCCGCTCGGCGAGTGGTCGGGCCGGTCGCGTGGTCGGCGGCGTTGCCGGTGGCAGGGGCGCCGACTCCGATCGGCACCGGGCGCCCCTGTTTGGCACCAGCTCCAGCCGGCCGGTCGTTGGCGACGCGCCTGCCCTCGACGCGCCGCCCCCCGCCGGGCGCTCGCGCCGGGCGGCGCCTTCGGCCGACAAGACCGAAAAAGCCGCCCCGGACTCCCGGCCGCCGGCCTCGGCAGCCAAGCCCGCCGCAGCCGGCGACCCGGCCAAAAAGGGCGCCGGCAGGCGCAGGCGTCCCACCGCCGACCAGCCCGCCTCCGCCGCCCCGCCGCCCGCGCCGCGCTCCGAGAAGGGGCAGCCGGGGCGTCCTGCCCGGCGCGAGGCCAAGCAGCCCGCCGCAGGGCAGCCGCCGGCTCGCAAAGCCGCGTCCCCGACCCAGGGTAAAGACAGCCTCGGCGCCGAGCTCCGCGCCGAGCGCGAGCGCAGCCGTGAGGGCGTCAGGAAGCCGCCGGCAGAGAAGCGCCCCGACCCCGGCCGAGATGTTCCACCGCCGCCCCGGCGCAAGCGCAAGGGGCGGAAAGGCGGCGCACGGTGAGCGCCAAGCGTCGCGGCGGATCGGCTCTCGTCCTGATCGCGGTCAGCGTCTTCGCGGTCCTGGTCGTCGCCATCACCGGCACGGTGATGGCGATCCTCGGCGGCGAGATCGCCTGCATCGGCGGGGGCGGATCGGCGGTCGCCGCCCCGGCGACCAAGGCAGCGGTGCGCGAGATTCCACCCAAGCGCCTGCGCATCTACCAGCAGGCCGGGCAGCGCTTCGATGTCGATTGGGCCTTCCTCGCCTCGATCGGCTACCAGGAGTGCGGCCACGGCGCCTGTACCGAGGTCTATCCCTCGGGCTGCGGCGGACCGATGCAGATCGGGATGGTGCGCGAAAGCGCCTGTAGTCCCGGCTCGGGTCCGACGATCTGGGAGCGCTACAAGTTCGACGCGGACGGCGGCGGCGCCGATCCTTTCGATCCCGCCGACGCGATCTTCACCGCCGCCCGGATGCTGCGCCCGGTCTTCGGGCTCGCGGGCGATTCCTACGCCGCCTATCGGGAGGTCGCCTGCAACTACTACGGCGCCTGCGCGGACGGCGTCGCCAACTACGCCGACGAGGTGATGTCTCGGGCCGTCTCCTACGGCTTTCGTGGCAAGGGAGCACCGGCGCCGACCGGCCCGGCGGCGAGCGAACCCGCCGCGAGCGGGGGCGGCTCGTCCTGCGGGTCGAGCTCGGCGGCCGGGGCGAGCGGCAACGAGATCGTCCGCATTGCGCAGAGCCAGCTCGGCACTTCGGAGAGCCCACCCGGATCGAACTGCAACCCCTACGGGCCGTGCGTCGAATGGTGCTCGCTGTTCGTCGCCTGGGTCTGGAAGCGGGCCGGCGTCCCGCTGGAGGGCAGCACCGCGACCTACGCCTACTCGGGCTCGATCTACAAATGGGCCGAGGCCCACGAAGGCGGCCCGTTCGCGGTGCCGGGTCCAGGCGATCCGCCGCTCTCCACCCCCGAAGCCAACGGCGCTCGCGCCCTGCCACCGACCGCGACGCCCACGCCCGGCGACGCCGTCCTCTACGGCAGCGGGCCGGAGTACGGCGAAAGCGCCCACGTCGGCATCGTCGAGCGCGTCTTCCCCGGCGGGCAGATCACGACGATCGACGGCAACTTCGGCGACCGGGTCGCCCGCTCGGGTCCGTTCCTTCCCTCGCAGGCCGTGCAGTACGGAATGCCGGGGCCGGTCTACGGCTTCGCCCACCCGCCCAGCACCGAGGACGGCGCCGATGGTTGACCGGCTTCGCGCCCTGCTCGATCGCCCGCTCGACCCGAGCGCGGCGCGGGCGATCCTGGTCCTCGCCAGCGCGATCCTGCTCGGGCTCGCGGCGCTGTTCGCCCTCGCCGCCAGCGAGCCCGGCCGGCCGGGCTCGCAAGGGGTCCGGCCGGCTGCGGCTTCCCCATCCGCCACGGTCGCCCCGGTCGAGGCGGTCGAAGGCGAAGCAGCCGAGGATCGTCCGCCGACTCACCGGCAGGACCCCCAGGATCGCAAGGGCAGCGCCGCCGCGCGACGGGCCGCGCACGCCCTGCGATCGCACCGGGCGCTCCAGCACGTCCCGTACCGGGACGGCGAGGTGACGGTCGCCCTGGCGGGGGCGAAAGGTAGTCGGGCCGTCCTGCGGGTCAGCGCTTCCACCGTCCCGGCAGCGCGGAGAGGGTGGCATCGGTTTCTGAGCCGCTACCGCGACTCCGGGCGAGCCTACGTCCCGGTCTTCCGAGCGACCGGGGGCCGCGATGGCTGAGCCACGGAGCGACGCTCAGCCCGGTCGCATCATCGACCTGTTCGCGGGCGCCGGCGGCTGGGATGAGGGCCTGCGCGGCCTCGGCTACACGGCGGTCGGCATCGAGGTCGACCAATGGGCCTGCGCCACGGCGCGCGCCGCCGGGCATGAGCGGATCGAAGCGGACATCGCCGCGCTCGACCCCGAGAAGTTCGCGCCGGTCTGGGGGCTGATCGGCTCGCCGCCCTGTCAGGCCTACTCGACCGCCGGCAAGGGGCTCGGCCGCTTCGACAAGGAGCGGGTGATCGCCTGCGCCCACGAGCTCGCCGCCGGGCACGACACCCGCGCCGAACACCTTGCCGCCTGCCGCGATCCTCGCTCGCTGCTCACCGTCGAGCCGCTGCGCTGGGCGCTGGCGCTGCGACCTCGCTGGGTCGCACTGGAGCAGGTGCCGGGCGTCCTCGAGCTTTGGTCGCTGTTCGCCGGCCTGCTCGCCTCCCACGACTACGACGCAACCGCGGGGGTGCTGAGCGCCGAGCAGTTCGGCTTGCCGCAGACCCGCAAGCGCGCCTATCTGGTCGCCTCGCTCGACGGGCCGGCGCAGCTGCCCGCCCCGACCCATCGCTCCTACAACCCGCGCCGCCCTGACGAGGTCCGCGAGGGGGAGGAGGACCTACAGCCCTGGGTCAGCATGGCCGACGCCCTCGGCTGGGCGCGGGACGCCGTCGCCTTCACCAACAACCAGACCAACAGCGGCCGGCGCCCGCAGGGCCTGAGCCGCCCGGCGACCTGCCCGGCGCGGACCCTCGACTCGGCCTCGGGATCGTGGACGGTCGAGCGCTCGGCGAAAGGCGGCGACGAGGATGGCTGACCGCCGGCCCGAGTGGACGAGGCGGCGGCCGGCGACGACCGTGCTGGCCGATCCGCGGATCGCGGCGCCCTCGGCAAAGGATCGCGACCCAAGCTGGCAGCAAGGTGACAAGTGGCCCTCGCAGTTCAAGAACGCCGTCCGCGTCAGCGTCGAGGAGGCGGCGGTCCTGCAGGGCTTCCCGGCCGACTATCCCTGGCAGGGCTCGCGGACTCGCTGCTTCTTGCAGATCGGCAACGCGGTCTGCCCGCCGCTGGCGCGGCTCGTCGTCGCGGCAGCGGCCCGCCACAGCCTCGATCGAGAGGGCGAGCGGTGACGCCGATCGAAGCTCGCGCTGCACTTCGCACTGCGGCTCGCACTGTGGCTCGCACTGCACTTCGCACTGCGGCTCGCATCGGCCTTTGGGCGACCGGCTTCCCGGTCGCTTCCTGCCTGCCATCGACGCGGATGGCTTTCGCTGGCATCTATCCCCGAAGGGGGTCAATCCGTGAGTGAGTCAGACCGGCGGGACGCAGTCCCGCTCGCTCTCCTCGCGGCAGCTATCGCGGCTCTGTTCGTCGCCGCCAGCCTCCGTCAATGGCTGGTTACGCTGCGCGAGCTTGCGGAACGTCCCGCTGCCGTCAGCCTCGCCGGGGCTCTGCTGATGTTCGCCTGTGCGGTGCTCGTCGCTCGGCTCGTTGTCACTCGCCGGGCTCTCGATCACCGCGTGGCGATCCTCGCGATCCCCGCCGATTCCTTCGATCCCTCACCTGAGTCCGTCATCCGCTTCGCCTCCGGCCTCAGCCGTTCTCGGCGAGCGCTTCGCGGTCTGCTCGACGCCCCCGCGAGTGCGGTCCGACTGAGGCTCGACGCCGACCCCGCCGGGAAGCTCCGCTACTGCGTCGAGGTGCCCGAGCGGGCGCGGGGAGCGCTGCGCGCGGCGATGTCCGCGTATCAGGGCGTCGAGCTTCGCGCCGCCCCGGAGGCGCCGGCCGAGCCCGAGCCCGAGACGGGGGAGGTCGTCCGTGCTGAGCTGGTCCTTGCCAGGGCCAGTAGCGAGCCGCTGCGGGCGGCCGGCCTCGACCCCGATCCGCTCTCGGGCTTCGCCCGCGCGATCGACGCCCTCGATCCGGCCGGCGGCGACGGCGCGACGATCTGCGTCGATCTCCTGCCGGTCACTCCGGGGAAGCGCCGGCGCCTGCGGCGGCGGCTGCTTCGACGCGCTCGCCACCGGGCGCCGTCGCCGTCGCCGGGAGACGAGCTGACCGACCTCTTGGGTGGCGGCGATCGCCGTCGCGGTGGTGCGCCGCCGGCCGAGCTGGTGGAGCAAAGGGTCGGGCGTCAGGCGCTGGCCCGGAAGCTCGGGACCGACGAGCCGCTGTTTGAGATGCAGGTCCTGATCCGGGTCGCCTCGCCTGTGCCCGGCCGGGCGAAGGCCCAGCTCGCCGGCATCCTGGCCGGCTTCGACGCCTTCGCCGGGGAGAACCATCTGCGCGTCTCTGGGCTTCGCATCCCCGGCGTCGCCTTCCTTGGCTCGGACCTGCCGGGGCGCCGTCGTGGGTTCGACCACCGCCTCGCAACCGGGCTGTTCCGCCCGGCCCGCCGCCGGGTCGTCACCGCGAGCGAGATCGCGGGCCTGTTGAAGCCGCCGAGCAAGCAATGCGCCTCGCCGAACGTCCTGCGCTCCGGTGGGGCGGTTCCGCCGCCGCCCCGAGAGCTGCCGACCTTCGTCGGGCAGGCGGGCCTGCTGCCGCTCGGGAACGTGCAGACCGAGACGGGGGAGCGGATGGTCGGCGTCCCTCTGCGAGACACCTTCTTCTTCTACATGGCCGGCCGCAGCCGGTTCGGGAAGACGGAGACGGCGATCGGCCAGTTCCTGCACGTCGCCCGCTCGGGTCACGGCTGCCTGTTCCTCGACCCGCACCTCGACGCGCTCAACCGGATCAAGGGTTACCTGACCGAGGAGGGGCTGCGGGAGCGGGTCGTGGAAGTCAACCTGGCCGACCCCGATCGTCAGCCGGCCTGGAACCTATTCGCCGTCGCCGGCCGCTCGCCGAGGCGGGCCGCCGGCCAGGTCGATGCCGTGGTCGATGCCTTCGCCTCGGCCCTGCGCTGGGACGAGGTCAACGCCCGCGCGCTCAACCTGACCACGCAGGCGGCGCAGGCGCTGGTCGACCTCGCCCGCCGCCTCCCGGCCGAGCTGGCGCCGACGATCTTCGAGATCCCCGTCCTGCTGAGCGACGACGACTGGCGGGAGGCGGTACTGCCGTATGTGTCGCCCCCGGTCCGGCAGTTCTTCCGCGAACGCTTCCCGCGCCTCGCGCCCGAGGCGATCACGCCGGTCACGAACCTGATCGACCGGCTGCGCGCGGCGCCGTCCACCGCCGCGCTGCTCGGCAACCCGCTAGCGAGCTATGACATTCGCGCGGCGATGGACCGGGGGCAGATCGTCCTCGTCTGCCCCGGCTCGGGATCGGGGCGCGACCGGCTGATCGCCAACTTCGTCGTCTACGACGCCCTGCACGGCGCGAAGTCCAGGGCCGACATTCGGCCTGATCGCCGCCGCGAGTTCTACGTGTGGCTGGACGAGGTCCAGATATACGACGGGGCATCCTCGGGCACGCTGGCGGCGCTGCTGGAGCAGGTCGCGAAGTTCGGCGTGCGGGCGCTGCTGCTGAACCAGAACCCCGAGCGGCTGACGGCGGCGACCCGCGACGCGGTCACCACGAACCGCTCCCACCTGGTGACGACGGCTCTGAACGCGAAAGCCGCCGGGCTGCTCGCCCGCGAGTTCGGCGGCGAGGTGAGCGCCGAGACGATCGGGCAGCTGCCCCGCTTCCACAGCCTCGCCTCCGTCACCCTCGACGGGGAGATCAGCCGCCCCTTCCGGCTCGGAGGGGTGCCGGTCGAGGAGCTGTTCCCCGACCAGTGCCACCCCGACGGCCTGCCGGCGCTCGACGCCGCGATCGACGGCAGCCTCGGCCGCGCCCCGATCGCCGAGACGCTGGATCGGCTCGACCGCCACCCGCAGGAGATCGTCAAGCACCTCGCCGGCTCGCGACGGCAGCCGGGGCGCGCGAGCGGCGGTCGTCAGACCCTCGACACCGGGGCGGCGAGTTGACCGCCTCCGAACACCCGCTGCGACGGCTCGGCGAGACCGCCATCGCGGTGCTGGAAAGCCTCAACCAGCACCGGCTGCTCTCGACCGCGCAGGTCCACGAGCTGCACGCGCCTCGGGCCTCCCGGCGCTGGGCTCAGGAACAGCTCGCCCTGCTGCGCGAGGTCGGACTCGCGGAATCGGCCTCGCTGCCGGGGCGGCGCTTGCTCTGGCATCTGACCGAGCGCGGCGTCGATGCGGCCGCGACGATCCCGAGCCGTGCGGAGACGCGGCGCAAGGTGATCTCGCCCGAGCAGGCCGCCGGTCCCCTCCAGCAGCACACGATCGCCGTCAACGATGTCGGCCTTGCCTTCGTGCGGGCGGCGCGCGAGCGCGGTGACGAGTGCGGCCCGTTCGACTGGCTGCATGAGGTGGCGCACTCGCTGGGGCCGCCGCCGGGGAGGCGCACGCCCGAACAGTTGATCTCCGACGCGGTGCTGACCTACCAGCTCGCCGAGGCCGGCGGGCAGACCAGCATCGCCTACAGGTTCATCGAGCTCGACCGCGCGACCCGCTCGGCCGCCGACCTCGCGCACCGGCTCGGCCGCTATGCGCGCCTCTACCGCCGCACCGTCCCCGTCGAGGACGCGCCCGGCGGGTCGGCGCCGCTGTGGTCGCGGCTGTACGGGGTCTTCCCGACCGTGCTGGTCGTCCTCGCCGGCCGGCCCAGCGACCGGCTCGAGGATCGCCGCCGGACCGTGCTCGCGCTGTGCGGCCAGGACCCCGATCTCGCCGAGACCCCGGAGGTCGAGGTCTCGATCTGCCTTCTGGACGACCTCGCCGATCGCGGGCCGTTCGCGCCGATCTGCCGGACCCTCGCCGACCCCGGCAAGGCGGTGGACTGGCTGGGGGAGGGGGTCGACTGAGATGGCCGGGCCCCGACCTGCCAGCGAGCGCCGCCGCCCTGCCGGGATGCCGATGCTGCGGGCCGACGATCGCTTCGTGGAGGCGCTGGCCGCCACCGTCGCCGAGCAGGTCGCCGACCGCCTCCACGGCACCGCCGCCGAGGGCGAGGGCTACCTGAACCCCGAGGCCGCCGGCCGCTACATCTGCGTCCCTCGCAGACGCATCCACGAACTGACGAGCGCCGGCCTGCTGACGCCCGACGGCTACGACGGGCGCACGCCGCTCTACCGCCGGCAGACGCTGGACGAGTACGTGACGGCGGCGGGGGGCAGGCCGTGATCTCGACCGGCCGAATATCCCATGACAGCAGGGATTGCGGTCCTATGCGCCGTGAATACAGGGCGCATCATCCTGTTAACGTTTTGTCCGACAACGCAAATGGGGCGGCGCCGCCGAAACGGCCCGCCCCCGGCTCACGAGGTGATGACTCATGAGCAATTCCCAGGATAAGTCTGTTCCCGAGGGGCGTCCAGGTTGCGGAGACCTGCGCCGCCTCGTCAAGACCAAGACCCCCGGCGTCTTCAAGCGAATCGACGGCCACGGCGCCACGGTCGGCTACGTCGCCATCATTCGCGTCGCCGGGAAGCAGCGAAAGCGCAACGCCAGCACCTACGACGGCGCGCGCAGGATCAAGCGCGAGAGCGAGACCGACCGCGATCGCGGCGAGTTGCAGGAGCCGACGACGATCAAGTTCCTGGCGTTCCTCGATGAATGGGTCGAGCGCTATCGCGGCCAGGGCCGTCGCGGCTTCCGGGAGAACACCCGCGACGAATACCGGAGGCTGATCCACGCTTACGCGCACCCCTACTTCTCATCGAAGATGAAGCTGATCGACGTGAGCACGTTCGGGCTGGCCCGCTTCGTGGACTGGCTCGCCGACGAAGCCGAGCAAGGCAAGGTTCTCAGCGACGCGACGATCGCGAACATCGTGATCCCGCTCCGAGCGGCGCTCAGCACCGCGCAGCGCGAGGGCCTGATCCGCCACAACCCCTCGCTCGGCCTCACCTTGCCTCACCGCGAGGAGATCGAGGACGAGGAGGAGGTCGCCAAGGTGTTCAGCCGCGAGCAGCTTGCCGCTGTGCTGGCGATGGCGCCCGATCGGCACAAGGCGCTATTCGAGGTCCTGGCGACTTGCGGCCTGCGGATCAGCGAGGCGATCGGCCTCCAGCGCCTTCATCTGCAACTGGACGGCTCGACGCCCGAGGTCTGCGTCAGGCGGGCAATCGTCAGGGGGCGGATCGAGCCGCCGAAGTCCAAGTACAGCAGGCGCGATGTACGTCTGCCGGCACCGCTCGTCTACAGGCTGCGGGAGCACCTGGCCCAGAAGGATCAGGACTCGACCGCCCCGGCCTTCCCCAACATCGAGGGCGAGGTGATCGACCCCAACAACCTCCGTCGCCGGGTCCTCAAGCCCTTGGTCGAGGAGGCCGGCGCGCCGTGGGCGGCGTTTCACACGTTCCGCCACACCTTCGCCTCGATCCACCTCAGCGAAGGGACCAACCTGCTCCAGCTCAGCCGCGCGCTGGGCCACCACTCGGCCGCTTTCACGCTGAGCCGCTACACGCATCTGCTCCCCGGCGACGAGGCGCCCCCGCTCGACCTGAGCCCCAGACCGGCAACCGTCGACCCCTTGGCCGCGGTCGAGGCGAGGGCGGCGTGATGCCGCGACATCGCGGCGCAGTTGGCGACAACCTCATGAGACAGCGCAGGCTCGCCGACGCCAACGGGGTAAGCCCGCGCCTCACGCAGTCAAAGGAACGGGATGAGGACCGGGGTAGCGTGTAGCCATGTCGTTGCGAGGTCGGCCGCCGGAGACTGAGGGCTCCTGGGCCTCTGATGAGGCGACGCGGCGTGTGATGACCGCCACCCGCAGTCGAGACACGCGGCCCGAGAAGGCAGTTCGCAGTGCCGTCCATGCTCTGGGGTTGCGGTATCGCGTCGGCACCTCGATCACCTGCGGCGATGTCCGAGTGCGGCCCGACCTCGTCTTCAAGGGCGTTCGGGTCGCGGTGTTCGTGGATGGCTGCTTCTGGCACTCGTGCCCTGAGCATGGCGACCAGCCCAGGACCAACACCGACTATTGGCGCCCCAAGCTCGAGGCGAACGTCGCCCGCGACCGTCGCGTCGATCGTGCGCTTGAAGACGCTGGCTGGCGGGTCGTTCGCGTCTGGGAGCACGAGGACCCCGTCGAGGTCGCCGAGCGGGTGCGCGTCGCGGTCGCCGACGCGCGGCGCCGAGCCCTCTGACGAGCCCGACGCCGCAGTCGCGGCTAGCGCTCGGCGCGGCGCAGGGCCTTGGCGATGACCTGCGTGGGCTTGGCGGCCAGCGCCTCCTCGGCGTGCCAGGCGGCGTCGTCGGCCAGGTCGTTGATGACCGCAGCGGCCATCATCGCCGTCGCCGTGTCAGCGACCTCACCGAGCAGTTCCGCCACCACCTCCCCGACGAACCAGCGGTTGTGACTGGCGCCCATGACGATCAGGCGACGCAGAATGAGCTCGCGGATTCCGAGATCGTCCGTCTCCTCCCAAACGCTCCGGTAGAACCGGGCGACGACATCGCAGTAGTCGAACGGCAGGCTGCCCTCGATGTGCTTGTCGAACTCGGCGAGCATCCGTCCGAAGTCACCGGGGTCCTCGTCGAGGAAGGCGCGGATAACTTCGCGGGGCATCCTCGGGACGACCTCCAGGTACATCTCCTCCTCGTCGCCGTAGCGCAGCATGTGGCTGGCGAGCGAAGCGACGGGCGCCTCGTCCGCGTCGAGGCCGCGGACGGCCTCGTGAACGTCGCGGATCAGCGCCTGCGCGAGCTGGGCGGGATCGGCATCGTCCTCGTCGACCAGCGCGTCGAGGGCTTCCAGCGCCTCACGCGCGTCCGCGTAGCGGCGGCTCGGATCGTCGTCGCAGCAGCGACTGACGAAGTAGTGGAAATCCCGCGGGACCCCGCCAAGATCGACCGCACGGGTGGGCGGGTTGTGGCCCGTGCAGAGCTGGCAGAGCATCTTTCCGATCGCGTAAATGTCGGCCTGCTTGCCAACGTTTTTCGGTTCGTCGAACTGCTCGGGGGCCATGTAGGGCCTGGTCCCCAGTTCCTGCGTGGTGTGCGTCAGGCGTGTCGCGTCGGGGTCGAGGTCTTTGCCCAGGCCGAAGTCCGAGACCTTCCAGACCTCGCCGTAGCGCAGGACGTTCAAAGGCTTGAGGTCGCGGTGAACTACCTGATGATCGTGCGCGTGGGCGACCCCTGCCAGAACCTGGCGGACGGTGTCGATGATCCAGGCCTTGTCGCGATGCATGCGACGCGCGATCTCCTGTTCCAGGTTGCCTTCCGCCAGCGGCATCGTGAACCACGGCGGCGTGGCGCTGAGGTTGCGCCCGTAGACGGGTACGACGTTGACGTGGTCGAGCCGGCGCTGCAGGAGCACCTCGCGCTTGAAGCGCTTGATCGCCTCCTCAGAGAGAAGGAACTTCCGCGCGAGGTGCTTGACGGCGAGATGGTCGTCGATCACCTCGCCGTTTTCGTCAAGCCGCTCTGCGCGGCGCACGTTGCCCATCCCGCCGCTTCCGATCGGGTCACCGAACCTGTAGCGGCTCTTAGCCGGCACGCGCTTCGGCTTGGACGTGGATTTGCTGCTGGACTTCCGGGGCATCTCGGCCTCCTAGCTGGTGGGTTGTCGTGGAGGCGACGTCCCACCTGGGCCGGCGTCCCGGTTTCAAGCCTCGGCCCGCGCTCTCACGCTGGCTCGTGCGCTATCTCCGGCGAGATCGACGCTTGCTGGTCCGCTACCCGTCGGGATGGCCCTCAGGCCGTCGTGTCAGGGGGTTCGCGCCAACTCGCGGCGCGTGCTTCCAACTCGTCAAACTCGTCCAGAACTGAGCGTACCTGATCACTCGTCGGAAGACCAGGGATTCAGGAGTTGTTCTCGGTCTCGCTGTCGATAGGCAGGTCTGAATCGTCCTCCTCGGGCTCGGCCAGGCTGCCGTATCGGTTGTTGTGGGTCCGCTGGTGGTTGCTGACGACGGTCATCGCCGAGACGAAGGTTTGGGTCCAGCGTTCTGCCCGCCCGTCCTCGATGCCCTCCTGCGCGATGACCGGGGTGCCGCTGTCCTCGACGACGTCTTCAAGCCCCCCAAGCAGCTTCGGCAGACGCGCCACGTGTCCATCGAGAGCTTCCAGGTGTTGCTCCAGTTGTTTGACCGGCGTCATCGTCGCCACCGGGTCCTGGGCCGGGCTTGGCGCCGCGGCGTCAGGGCGGGGTACTACCTCATTCCGTAGCCACGGTTCCGCGACCGGGGTCCAGTCGCCGTCCGCAGTGGGGACAGGCGCGAAGGCGTCATCAATCTGCCGGGGCGGGATTCCGGCTAGATCATCCGCAGCGACCCGATGCAGGACTCGGATTCCACGCTCAGAGCCCATCAGCGCGCTGAGGATCTGCTCCGGATCCCGCGGGTCGCCGCCTCCTTCCCGGCCTTTTGCCGAGCCTCGTGAAAGGTGCCCGTTGATGACTAAACCCCAGGTCGCCAGGGCGGCGAGCTCCAACGTCGCGCTCCCCGTCTTGCCGCTGGCCAGCTCTTTCAGCGCGGCATCTCGCAACTCGTCCGGCGCGCGCTCGGTAACGGTCCATTGGCCGTTGCCGGCCTGGCCGCTCTCGTAGAAGGCCGGCGTTCGCATCGCGCGTGGGAGGGCCGCCCGGACTTTCCCATCGTCTTTCACGCTGGTGGGATCGAACGCCCGCAAGGCAAGCGCGGCGACCGAGTCGCCCTTCGCCTCCCGCCGGACACGCCGCTGGAACGACGCGCTGCGCACTCCTTCAGCAACCGCCTGGCTGATCGGATCGTCTGGATGCCGACTCGCCAGCCACAGCAGATGCGCGGCCCGCCGCGCCAGCCACGGGTCCAGTCCCTTTTCGCGGGCGTCCTCAGGGCTGAGCATCCCGGCGAGCCAAGCGTGCTCGTCGGCGTTTATGTGCCCTTTCTCCTGCAGACTCGCCAATATTTTCTCGCCGATCTTCGCCTCGGTCGCCTGGGGGCTCCACGGTTTTGGCGGGTCTATGTGGGTCAGCCCGAGCAGCTGGTCGACGGCTGCGGCGAGGGAGGATCTGCTGGTGACGCTGTCAGGGGTAAATCCGACGACGATCTCCGCCGGTATCAGAAGAGTCCGAGCCCGCTGGATCTCTTTCTCCGTCACGGCACTCGCCGGCGCGGTGGCAACCTCGGCCAGGCTTCGGGCGACCGCCTGGGCGGCGACCGGGTCGGCGGTGACGCCGTAGAGAGGGTCGGCCGCGTCCAACCCCTGCACATGATGGCTCCACGCGGTGCGGGACGAACCCTCGACGCTCGTGAGCGCCGTGACCGGCTCCTTGTTGACGTCGGCGTCGGTTTGGACTTGTATCGGCATCACGATGATCGGCCGCAGCACGCCTAGCTGGGGGATCGTGTCGAGTTTGTTGTTCTGCTTACGAAGACGCTTGGCCTGATCCTGCAGCACGCCTGAGACGCGTGAGCGCGTTCCGCCACGCAAGAGGAGTTGGCAGTGACCATCGGGATCGCCGACCACGTCGCGCTCTGGCCAGAACAAACGCTGAGGATCGCCTTGCGACCCGGCCGCCGGGAAGCTCTGGCTGTCGAGAATCCGCGGATTCACGGGATAGGTGATGACCCGGTTCACGAGCAGTTGATCGCGGATCAGCGTGAAGGTGCCACCTGGGACTCTCATGTAAGAGACGTGGCGCAGCGAAAAAGTTCGCGTCGCCGCCGGGTCTGCCACGGCGAACGCGATGGCCTCTGCGGCTTGCTCGCTCAGACCGAGTTCGCCCACGTTGGCGGCGGGGCGGGTCAGCAGCGCTTTTCGTAGCGAGTTGACGGCTCCTCGCTTGGGGGGCGCGGGGATTTCAGGCAGCGCGCCTGGGGAAAGCTCGGGCGCAGAAGTGGCGACGGACATACCGGCTCCGATCTGGTGGTGATGGACTTGTCTGGGCGACAAGCCGACACCGCGTGCCGGTCGTCCCTTCCCGAGGGTCCGTGCTCGCGCACGGCGTGCTTGGGTCGGTGCTCGTTCCGCTCGCCGTCGGCCTCACCCGCGATAGTCGGCGTCTACGCCGAGGCTGTTGGGTTTTTCCGCGACGGCTTGGTCGCGTGACCGGCGGCTTCGGAGCGAAGCAGCCAAGACAAAGGTTAAGGGCAACGCACGGTCGTCGTCAACGTCCGGCGGTAGGTTCTGGGCGGTATAGACGCGGGCCGGGTTCGACTCCACCTATCTTTACCGTCGTGAACGCAGCAACGCTCAGCCTTGTTCCTTCGCGCGCCGGTGTCTGCGTCGAGTTGTTCAGCGGCCTGGGAGGACTTGCCATCGGTCTTGACCGTGCCGAATGGAGTCATGAGCTCCTGGTCGAGCGGGATTCGCAGGCGGCAGCGACGTTGCGTGCCAATGACCTGACGCGGGACTGGCCTCTGCACGACGGCGATCTCCGCGACCTAGATCTCCAGTCCGAGGTCGGGAGAGAGGTCGACCTTCTCGCTGCGGGAGTGCCGTGCCAGCCGTTCAGTCAGGCAGGGGTTCATGCCGGGCCGGGAGATGAGCGAAACATGTTCCCGGAGACCTTCGCCGCGATCAGGCAGTTGAAGCCGAAGGCCGTGCTGATCGAGAACGTTCGGGGGCTCGCGCGTCCAGCGTTCAAGCCGTTCGTCGAATACATCGTCGATCACCTTCGCCTCCCTGGTCTTGCGCGCAAAAAGGACGAGGACTGGCCCGACCATCACCGGCGGCTGCGGAAGGCTCTCAAGCGGAGCCCGAAGGACCCGGCCGAACGTTACGTCGTCGAGTGGCGGCCGATCTGCGTCGCCGACTACGGCGTTCCGCAACGTCGTGTGCGGGTAATCATGGTCGCCATCCGTGCCGATCTGGCTGAGCGCTGGGCTTGGCCCAGGCCAACCCACAGCCATGAGGTGTTGCTTCTGGATCAGCTCGACGGGTTCTACTGGGCTGAGCACGATCTTCCCGCGCGCAGCCCGATCCTCACCCCGGCCACCAGGAAGCGCGTCCGTAGGGTGGCGCATCCAGCCCCGATGGCCCGATGGCGAACGCTGCGAGATGCGTTGCTTGGGCTGCCCGACCCTGTCGCCCACGAAGAGACGCCGGCGCTCAATTGGCACTCGCTCTGGCCCGGAGCGAGGCTTTATCGCGGGCACCGCGGCAGTGAGCTGGATCGGCCTTCAAAGACGATCAAGGCTGGCGTGCATGGGGTCGCCGGAGGCGAGCACATCGTGCATCTCGACTCTGGCGACTATCGGTATCTCACCGTCCGCGAGTGCATGCGCATACAGGGCCTTCCCGACGAGCTTGAGATCGACACGACCCGAACCGCCGCCATACGCCAGATCGGTAACGCGGTGCCGCCGACGATCGGAGAGGTATTCGGCCGGGCGATTGCGCAGGCCGTCAGTGTCCAAGCTGGGTCCAGCGAGGTTGGAGACGGTGACGACAACTCGCGGGCGGAGCTGAGACAGGCAGCGTGAGCTCTGGGCCCTTCCCTCGGTCTCGGTGAGGAACCTGCGTATGGACGCGATTGACCGACTCGACGGACGCCGGCATGACTCGATGGCGATAGTCGATGCGGCCAATGAGTTCAGCCAACTCACGGACTTTGAGCAGGATGAGATCGAGGGCGACCTTCGGACTCATGCCGGCCTGGACGAAGCAGAGCATCCGCTTACGTCGCTGCTGCGGGAAAGCCACAATGCGACTTGCGTGGTTCGCGATTTGGACGGAACGCTCCAGTTCTTGTGGCAGGAGTCCTCGATCTCGGATCGCTGGTCACGTGGCCCTCTGTACCGCGAGAATCTGATCGACGACGGATCACTGCAGGAACGTTTCGACCATGATCCGGATTGGCTGGCCGAAGTCGGGATTTCCTTATCGTCAGCGGAGTTGCGTGGGCTACTCGCTGGGCTTCCGAATGCGGATGGCCCCGTGGTTAGCTACTGATCCAACGCTTTCTGCTGCTGTTCGCAGGTCCACCCGAACACCCGATCTGGCTACGTCCCGAAACGGGGCACGTAGCCCTCGGCCAGGCTGACCGCTTTAAGCTCGTTGTGATGGACACGTCGGACGACCAAGCGGACGCTGAAGTCGAATCCCAAGGCTCGCGGAACCCACCATGGGAACGCGACGAGCTGTTGCTTGCCCTCGATCTCTATTTCCGCGAGCCGCAGGCCAGGCAGTCGAAGGCTCATCCGGCGGTGGCGAACCTCAGCCAAACCCTCCGGGCGCTCCCCCTGCCTATCGAGCGGCCTGATCCAGAGCGTTTTCGGAATGTCAATGGCGTGTTCATGAAGCTCCAGAACTTCAAGGCCGTGGACCCCGAGTACACGGCCGACGGGCGAACGGGTCTTGGTGCTGGCGCGACCCAACGCGAGCGGAGTCTCTTCGAGCGGTACGCCGAGGACAGGGCGGAACTGCGAGCCATCGCGCAGCAGATCGGGGACCGGATCGAGACTGGGGGCGATGCTCTGCCGGGTCGGCCCGAGGAGGGCGAGGAGGGCGTGATCGAGGGACGAGTCCTCTATCGCGTTCACAAGACGCGGGAGCGCAAGAGGAGCGCCGAGAAGAAGCGCGCGGTCATGGAGGCGACCGGAAGGCTCGAGTGCGAGGTCTGCGGCTTTGACTTCTTCGAGACCTATGGCGAGAGAGGCAATGGGTTCGCCGAGTGCCATCACAAGCTGCCTCTCTCCCACGGCACCCGATCGACCTATCTCCGCGATCTAGCGGTCGTATGCGCGAACTGCCACCGCATGCTCCATCGCGGCGACTCCCTTACCGTGGAGGAGCTTCGCGACAGCTTGACCCCCTGATTCCCGAACCCGCAGACTTGCCGGGGCGCTGGGCCGCGCGTCTAATCCAATGGTCGCTGGTTCGATCAAGCCGGGGGACGTGCATCGAGAAATGACCTGCGCTGGTGTTTCTGACTATTCCTTCTGTGGTTCAGTATGTTTCGTTGATGGGGTCGGCAGAGGGGGAAGCAGGCGCAACGGCGCCACCGATGCCTGAGGTGTTGCTTTGGCATGACGAGATTCATGAGTCGCAAGACTTAGCTCGCCTGCAATTCTGGCGACTCTCGTTCTCGCCGTCATACAAGCACGAGGAAATCTTCGAGGCGCTTCATCAGCTGTTTTCGGAGCGAGAGATAACGTCGTACGTGATCTACGAGACTTTGGGTGAGTACGACCTGCTGCTCCGTCTCTGGGTGCCGCGCGGGCTCGCCGAGGACGATCTCGAAAATCAGTTTGAAGAGGCGCTCGAAAGCCTACGTCTCTGGAAAATCAACTACATGATCGTCCACAGGTCCTCACATTGGGCCGATGTGGCTACCGATCGCGAACGCTGGCCGGCTCTCGATGATCCGGTGATCGCCGAGGTCTCCGAGTTCAACCGCGCACAGCTCGGGGACGGACCTGTCCAGCGCGGCGAGGCGATCGAGGAGCTCGTCAAAAGGGGGGTGCTCATGGTCATCCCCATAGACACGAGGGGGGTGCGGGTCTTCATCATCTTCGATCACCCCCGTGAGCCGCTGAATCGAGGCGGGCGTCGGCTGGCGTTCTCCACCATCGAGACCGTGTGCACAACGGTCTGCGACGAATGGAACGCGGAATATCCAGAGGAACTGCCGACGCATGCTTCGGCCTACGGCGGTGCGGGGCCGATGACCGAGTTTCTAGTGATGGCAAGGGCGCCTTACGGACACTTCCACGCATTTGTGAGCAGATTGGCCGGAGCGTTGAGAACCGCGGGGCTTGACGAGCAGTACGACATCAGGCCCTACACCCACGTGATCGCCGATGAGATGTTCACCGAGTTCGCGGAGAACCGTCCCGTCAAGGCGGCGGACGGCGCGGCGAAGCTGGACATCGAAGAGGAGGAGACGGAATCACTCGAGTACAAAGCGACGTTCGCACTGAACCTCCGACGCTACATCGCGAGCAACGAGCAGGCCGCGGACAAACGTGTCATGCACGGTCTCATTAGGGCGGTCTGCGGGCTGCTGAACTCGCCGAACGGGGGGCGCCTGATGATCGGCGTGCTTGAGACCCGTCGGGAGCTAGAGCGGACCAAGGACAAACTCGCCTATCTGTCGCGCCTGCGGGATGAGTTCGGGTTCGAGATCGAGCCAAATCAGATCAGCAACCCCCCCAACGCGCTTATTGGGATCGAGGCGGAGGTCGGCGAGGGGAAGCTGTTTCCGGATCCAGATGCTTACCAACGCCGGATGTTGCAGGCGTTGCGTGATCAGATCAACCCGACGCCGTTGCCGTTCATCACCTTCGAAATTCGTCGCGAGGGAGAGAGCCAGGTATGCGTCCTGACTGTCAAACCTGCGCCCGTCTGGTTCTGGGGACGCGACATCGAGGGCAAGCACGAAGAGTTCTACGTCAGGGAGGCCGGCTCTACGCGCGCCTACGGAGGGATGGAGAGCGAACTCTACCGGCAGGCGCATCCTCGGGAGCAAGCGTGAGGCCCCCATTTGCGGTCGGCCGTCACGACGATCCTGGTCTGAGTCTGACCCAAACGATGCTGTTGCAAGGCATCATTCCTATCGGTCTGATTGGTTTCGCCCTGCCGATCGGGTTGATTGCTTTTGCGCTAGCGATCGAAAGCGCGCCGATTCGATCCGCAGTGGACCACGGTGAGCTCTTCCTGGCGGCAAGCAACGCTGGCTTCGTCGGTTGCATCAGTCTGATCGCCTCTCGGACCGATCAGGCGATCAACGCGATGATCGTCGCGATCATCGTCTTGGCGGTGATCATCTTGCCGGGCTATATCGGCTGGGCCCTGCTAACCGTCCATAGCCTGCTGGCAAAGGAGTATTCTGATGTCTGGCCGATCCTTATCGGCGGCTTCTGGGCCTTCCTCGGAGTCGTAGTGGGATTGGTCCTCGTCCGTCTTTCGTACCGTCCGCCCAGGGCGCAAGGATCAGGTTCGTAGGCTAATGTCGATCGCATCCGCAATAGCAATTCTTGGAGTTGGCGCGGCCGCCGCGGCAATTTGGGCTGCTTACCGATTGGTTCCGCCGCTTCGACTTGAGGCCGAGGGAGCTGAGTTCCGGTCACGCAACCAGGCCATCGACGCGAATGCCAAGGCGGAGCATGAAGCGGCTTTGTTGGAGGCGATCACGCAGGCAGAACAGGAGCGGCGTGACGAAATCGACGCGCTGCGACTCATCATGCTTCAGCAGCGAGTGGAGATCTCGAAGCTGCGCCGACTGGATCGTGAGCGTCGCTTGCAGGAGGGCCGGGTTCGCACTCGCGCGCACGACCTCGAGTTGCGTCAACGGCGGGCAAGCAAAGAGGCCCGCCACCTGAGCGAGTTGCCGGTCGCCTCCGAAGCGGATACCGCGACCCCGATCTCCGTCGGGTTCTCCTAGACCTCTCACTGTCTCGAAGGATGCGGCGCACGACGAAGTCTTCAGTAGGGCAGATGTCGACGTGCGACCGGAAATCGTGTTTGGGCCGGAGGTCTCCAGCACGGCCCGTGTCGCCGCCCGGGGGTGGGGAGTCGCTCGCGCGACCTATTCACGCGACCGACAGTTGTATGCGGGCCATGCCACCGCACGACTCCATCGGCGTGTAGAGGAGTTCCGCGACAGCCTGGACTGAAGCCGCCTGGGTTCCCGAGTCGCGGTTCCTCGGGAGCGCCCGAGATGCCGATCAGTCCAGACCTGCTGGGGCAACAAATGGGGCAACATGCCCCACGGATTCCAGCCGATCTCAGCCGATCTCGATCTCGCGAAAACCGCTTGAAATCGCGCCCCACAGTGCCCAGCCGAGTCGGCGGGCCGCGCTCATAACCCGAAGGTCGCAGGTTCGAATCCTGCCCCCGCTATAGGACGAAAGCCCCGTAAATGCGGGGCTTTCGTGTTTTGGGAGACCTCAAAACCGGCCAAAAAGAACGCCCTGGGGCAACACCTGGGGCAACACGAGGTCCGGGTGAGCCCGGACTAGGCACTTGCGCCGAGCACGTCCCACGCCTTTCGGAAAGGCACTAAGTCTGGTTCGGGATCCCGCCTGGACTGATGTCGCGACCGGGCTTAGGGGCTGCCGCGGTGCTCGGGCTCGTTGCGTATTTGGATGGTCGGGCACCGACTATCCGCGCTGCGCGGAGGTGTCCGCAAGAGTCCGTTGGCCGGCAGCGTCCTTGGGAGGGGTCTAATCGGCCGGGGAGGTTCGTCTTCGTGGCCCAAAATCAGGCGGACCAGTTCCCAGGTCGGTCCGGACGCGAGCTTGGATTGGTACGACTACGATTGCCTCTCATGGGGCGGGGGAGATCCAGCGAATTGCGAACCGGATCGTCCCAGGAGTCGCTAGAGAGTCGGGGAAGCTTGTCTTCATATTCCTCGTTCGAAACCGCGCGCCGGCTCATCGGCGTCCCGAATACGGAGCAACCGACCCTTTGACCATGGCGCCAGTCGATTTCGATCTCGCGGGCAGGCTTGAGGATCTGGCCGCGGACGAGCGTTGGATTTTTCGCCCGTGGGCGAGTCGCGAATATTCGCACGGACTTTTTCAGTACCCGGCGATGATGGTTCCGCAAATGCAGCGCGAGCTGCTGGAGTGTCTGCAACTCGAGTCGAGCGCGGAGTCCGTCTGTGACAGCTTCGTCGGATCGGGGACCACGATGGCTGAGTCGATGCTCCAAGGCCTGGACTTCGTCGGCGTGGACGTGAACCCGCTCGCCGTGCTTCTGTGCCGAGCAAAGCGCGGGCCGTTTTTCATCCACGCGCTCGAGGAAGCGGCCGGTCGGGTCACCGAACGCGCCGCCGCGGACACCAGAAGGACGATCGAGATCGATTGGAAGGGCTGGCGAAAGTGGTTTCGTCAGGATGTCGCAGTCGGACTTTCGCGCCTCAGACGCGCGATCCGTCGTGAGCGGGTGCTCTCAACCCGTCGCTTCATGTGGGTTGCCCTGGCTGAGACCGTCCGACTGTCGAGCAACTCACGGACTTCGACGGTGAAGCTTCACGTCCGGACCCCCGAGGATCGCTCCCGTCGGATCAATGTGCTGAGGGCGTTCGAACAGATCCTTGAGCAGAACCTCGACCGCTTCGGGGATCAGCGGCAAGCCCTGGCGGACAAGGGTTTCCTCGCCCACGGTCACTACACCGGCCGGGTCGAGATTGAACTAAAGGACATTTCCAGCGCGGCGAGCGACTCCGCCACCGCGGCGCCTTGTCAGATCCTCCTGACCTCGCCGCCCTACGGCGACAACGCGACTACGGTGCCTTACGGACAGCATGCCTTTCTGCCCCTGCAGTGGATAGACCTCGCCGACATTGACCCCGATGCCGACGAGCGCTTCCTTGTTTCAACCCACGCCATCGACTCGATGTCACTGGGGGCGCCGACGCGCGGCGCGCTGGATCAGGTCGAGCCGCTTCGCGCTATCTCCCCGGCCCTCGACCACACCTTGGCCAGGTTGGAAGAGCTGCCACGTGACCGCTCGGCCCGGGTCGCCGCCTTCTGGCGTGACCTCGACTCGAGCCTCCCCAACATCCTCGCCGGGCTCGACTCAGGGGCACTAATGGCCTGGACGGTCGGGAACCGCAGGGTGGGCGGAGACGAAGTCCCGATGGATTCGATCTTGAGGGAGCTGCTCGAACATCGCGGCAGCACTTTCGTGACGACCTTGGCGCGAGAAATACCCGACTGCCGCAAGCGGATGGCCTCTCGCAACTCAATTGCGGCGACGATGAACGCCGAGCAGGTTCTGGTCCTTCGGGCGGCAGTGGATCGCGATGGCTGACGAGCAGCGAGAGAAATTCCGCATCGACCCTGAGGTCGTCTTCAAGCTTGGACAGGAACTGATTTCCGACGAGACCCAGGCCCTTCTGGAGCTGGTCAAGAACAGCTACGACGCCGATGCCTCCTACGCGGTCGTGCGCATCGACAGCCGAAACACCCCTCAGAACCTTCTGCTCGACACGAGCGAGGCCGACCCCGGCTACATCGAGATCGTCGACGACGGAACCGGAATGACCTCGGAGGAGATACGGGACGGCTGGCTTCTGATCGCCCGGTCCCTGAAGGCGGATTTCAAGGCGAGCGGCAAGACCACGTCGAAGAAACGAACCCCACTGGGTGACAAGGGTCTGGGGCGCCTCGGCGCTCAGCGACTCGGCTGGGGTCTCCAGCTCGCGACGAAAACCGCCGCCAAAAAGAACGAGTTGTTCGTCGCCTTCTCCTGGCGCGATTTCTTTACCGCGAGGACCCTCGAGGAAATCGACATCCAATCCGAGCGCCGCCCGACCGAGCGGGAGCACGGCACGACGGTGACGATCACCGAATTGAACGACCCTGCTCGCTGGCGAGGTGAGGAGGCCGTCAATCTCCAGCGTGAACTCTCGCGGGTTATATCTCCCTACGAGGGTGTATCCGGCTTCACCTTGACCGTCAGCATCGACGGTTCGCCGCTCGATCTGAGGACCATCAACCGGGACGTTCTGCAAACTGCCCAGCTCCACTACGACATCTCCTTCGACGGCGAGAAGCTCACGATGAAGGGAAGGGCGACGCTCGGACTGTTTCGCCCGCGGGGCGCGGTGGAGCGCGAGGCTTTCACCGAGATCGTCGAAAAGGACGGTGGGGCCGAGTTTCGCGAGCGGCTCACCGACGGGAAGGCGGGAGAAGATTTCAAACTGAGCAAGGAGCGTGGCCGCTGGTATGTGGGCTTCAGCCAAACTCGCTGGCTGAAAGACGTAGTCGAAACGCCCTCTGGCGAGTCGGGTCCAGCGAACCCCGGTCCGTTCCACGCTGAGGTTGATTCATTTGACCTCGGTAGCGGTTCGGACGAGAGACTCGAGGTCTTCGGTGGTCTTAAACCGTACCGGGCCTTCATCAAAGATCTGGCTGGCATCCGCGTCTATCGCGACGGATTTGCGGTACGGGTTGATCGGGAATGGCTCGGTCTCAGTGAGCAGTGGACTTCGGCCACTTCCTACTATGGGTTGAAACCCGACACTACGACCGGTTACGTCTCCCTCAGTGCGCGCGACAACGCGGGCCTCGTCGAGAAGACCGATCGCGAGGGATTCACTGACACTGAGGAGTACCGGGCTCTGCAAAGCCTGATGGGGGAGTTCCGCAGCTTCACTGAACAGGTCCAAGGGCTCCTGCGCCGTGAATTCCTCGACTACTTCAAGGAGAAGCTGGAGGCACAGGCGGAGGTCGAGAAAGACGCCACCCCCGAGGGCCTGAGCGAGGGCATCGACGAGACTCTGAAAGAGGCTGGCGCGGCAAAGGCCAAGGTCGAGGCCGCGCAAGAGAGTCTCGGCGAGGCCGCAGCCGCCGCTCAGGAGGCGATCAACGCCGCCGAGGAGGCCGATGACGATCCCGAGGAGCGGGCGGCTGCCCTTGAGCGCTCTGCTGCCGCGCTGCGCGATGCGATCGCCGAGAACGAACGGGTGATGGGGGAGGTCGGCGAGGTACTGGACAAACTGGAGACTGCCCAGGTCCGCAACGACCTCTTGCGAGAGGAGCTCCGAGGCATGCGGGAGCAGCTTGCGATGGGGGTCGAGGCGATGGGTCTCGGCCTCACCGCCGAGGCGCTCTCGCACGAGATGTTCAACGTTGCCGACGGGCTTAGCACTAGGACTCAGCAGATCAGCCGCTCGTTGAAAGCGGGTGAAACCGACGAACGGGAGATCAGACGGTACGTCGAGCATGTACGCAGCTCGATCGGAACCCTCCGTCGGGAGCTCGGGCATTTCTCACCAGGGATGCGATACGTGCGCGAGCGCAAGGACCGAATTCAGATGGCGGAGCTCGCAGACGATCTGGCCGAGTACTACAACGGGCACTGGGAGGACGATCGCATCGAGCTCAAGGTCAAAGGGGCTTCCGGATCGACCTTCTCGATCAAGGCGAATCGCGGGCGTGTCAATCAGGTCTTCGACAATCTAATCCTCAACAGCCACTACTGGCTTGCCGCGGCGATCGGACGAGGGGAGATCGACAGCGGGACAATCAGCCTGAACCTCCGCGATCCTCTCGTGATCGTCTCCGACAACGGACCGGGGGTGGACTCATCGATCGAGCGCACTCTTTTCGATCCGTTCACGACTCGGAAGCCTCGAGGCAAAGGCCGGGGTCTCGGCCTCTACATCGTCAGACAATTCATGGAAGGCGAAGGTTGCTCGATCGAGCTTGGCCCGAAACGAAACTCCGAGGGCCGCCGCTTCGAGTTCCATCTGGATTTTTCGGGAGCCAAGGATGAACAGTGAGCAGGGTGAGCAGCCGGTCAAGAGCCTGATCGACGCCGCCGGGATAGAGCGGGTGATCTACATCGACGACGCCTTCGCGGCGAAGGTCGACGATGTGATCAGCGAGATGGCTGGCGCCTCGCCTGAGGAGCGGGCCGAGATTCTCGGCGGGGATGTCGGTGAGATGGCCCAGGAGGACCTTTGGCAGGAGCGGGTCCGAGAACACTGGGACGGACTCGATGCGAGGGGTCGGGCTTCGTTGGCCGACCGGGTCTACGCCAGAGACAGCGACGGCGTCGCCTCGAAGTCAAGCTTCGTGGAGGTCCTGAGCGGGCTGGTTCCGGAGGTCGAGCACGTGAGCCTGACCCTGGCGGAATGGCGGGAGAAGAAGGGGGATCTGATCGCAGAGTTCGCGACGGTGCCTTCCCTGATCCTCTTCGACCAGGACTACACCCACGAGCAGGGTGGCAGTCACGAGGGGCAGCGCTTGATCGCCGACCTCGAAAATGATCTGGGCGCAGGCGAGGATGACGCCGAGAAGCCAGATGTCTTCTATGGGTTGGTCTCGAACACGTTCAAGGTCGGCGAGGAGCCGGCCCGGCGAAATCAGATCATTGACGAGGCGGGGGTTGATCCGTTGCGCTTCGTCGTGATCTCGAAGCAGAACCTCGACGAGGGCGACTACGAGAGACTCGCATTTCGACTCCGGACGATGCTTCTGGCGCCGACCTTTGCGCAGCTTATGCACGAGGTGTCGGAGGCTGTGTCGACTGCCGGGACGGAGGCCCTTAAAAAGGTTCAGAAAATGACCGCGGACGACCTCGAGCACATGGTGATCCGTAGTTCGGCCGAAGAGGGCGTCTGGCCCGCCGACACCATGCTGCGAATCCTCGAGATCATGCAGCGGGCCAAGGTCGGCCGGTTTCTCCACTCTGAGCCAAGAGTGATTGCGTTGACCGAGCGCCTGCGCTCCCTGTCCGGCCTTCTCCCCGACGAGGTTCCCGGCGAGCAGTCCACTGGCGAGGTTGCTGGCGAAGCCTCGGAGGCCGAGTGGGCACCGCTCGCCGTGGAGATTGCCCACGACGAGATCTACGAGGAAGGCGACCTGATCAACGCCCTCCATCTACCCCTTGCGCTCGGAGATGTCTTTGAGCGAGCAGATGGATTTCAATTTGTCGTCGTGGCACAACCGTGTGATCTCGAAGTCCGGGCAGGGGGACGGCGGAAGCCTGATCTTTCGCATATCACCCTTGCCAGGATCGACGATGGGGAGGAGGGCGATGACCAGCGCTTCGCGGCATTCAAGCTGCCTTACTTCGACCGAGGCAAGGCCGCCAGTGCCTATGTCCAATTGAATCGACCAACCACCGTTCGAGCAGCGGTCCTCGACGCTTGTGTGTTCAATGCCGACGGGAAGGCACGTCTTGAGATCGACGCGGACGAAGCGGCGCTTCTGCTGCCGTACTGGGGCCTGCGTCGTGACCTCCTCGCAAAGACCTTCGGGGCCGCGCTCGATGACGCCGGAAAGGTCGGGCCGAATGCCGGCGAGGATATAAAGAAGGCAATCGCCGGAGATTTCAAGCGCGACCCCTTCAAGGTCGTGGACCTTGACCTTGAGAAGCGGGTGATCGAATGGGACTGCAGACGGTTGTGCCGGATCTGCGATCCGTATGCACGAGCTCTGCTTGCCCGTTTCAGCCAGTACTACGCGCGTGACGCCTATCTACACGACATGGCTCGTGGGGAATCCGCCTAACTCCATACCCTGAGGCCGCCCCTGCTGATCGACACGATCATCAACGCTGTTAGGCGGCTAGGAATCGAGTTTGTGCTGGGCGTGGCGCCAGTCGCAAGCTAGCGGCCGCGACGGCACAGACCCCCAATCGCGGCGATCGCCCGCGACGACGTTTCCGTGGTGGCAGCTTCTTCGGTCAAGGGCCATAAGCGCTGCGGTCATTTGGCCGCGACTGCTTCACCCGCTCGGCGGCATTCCTCCATGGGACGGGCGTGACGCAGCAAGGCCCGCATTTCCGTCGCACGGTTGACGAGGATCGACAGCTCTGCGTCGGGGTTTGCCTTTGTGGATTTCGACCTGGGTCTGGGGATGGGGGTCTTCCCAGGATACTTGGCCATCTCACGGGTCTATGCTCGCGGTCGCGGTCTGCTGGGGCAACAAATGGGGCAACATGCCCCACAGATTCCAGCCGATCTCCACGTAGTTCGATCTCGCGAAAACCGCTTGAAACCTAGCTCCACGTAGTCCAGCGGACCTCCAGGCCAATGCTCATAACCCGAAGGTCGCAGGTTCGAATCCTGCCCCCGCATAGGAGGAAAAGCCCCGGAAATTAAACCTTTTGTGTCTAGGCGTTCGTGCAAATCCTGGCGGGCACTAAGTGGTACTAGCCGGCGCACAACTGCCCGCCCACGGTCAACTGCAGCGGGGTCTGAGAAGGCCGTCGGTTCGACTCGGTTTACTGCGTCCTCGTGATCTCCTATTCCATGAGCCTGTCGGCCGACGGCTACATCGCTGGACCCGATGGAAGCTTCGACTGGGCGGTGCCCAGTGAGGAGCTGCATCGGTTTCACAATGAGCGGGCCGCTGCGACGGACGTCCAGTTGCTCGGCCGGCGCCTCTACGAAACGATGCTCGTGTGGGACACCGAGGAGTTCTCCGACCCCGTGATGGCGGAGTTCGGCGAGATCTGGCGACCGCTCGAGAAGATCGTGTTCTCGACCACGCTGACGAGTGTCGAGGGCAGCAACCGCCTGGCCACCGGAACGCTCGAGGAGGAGATCGCCGCGCTCGGGGACCGGAGGATTGCGGTCGGCGGCGCCGGCCTGGCGGCGGAATGCATGCGGCGCGGGCTGATCGACGAGCTCGAGCTGTTCGTGATCCCGATCGTGGTGGGTGGCGGTACGCCGTTCTTCCCGCCGGATGTGCACATCGACCTCGAGTTGGTCGAGACCCGAGCGTTCGGCGGGACCGTGCACCTGCACTACCGCCGGCGCGGCTAGAGGGTCAACCGTCTTGGAGGTTCAGCTGAGCTGCTCGGCCAGCCCGACGACGATGCCCTCGGGACCGCGCATGAAGCAGAGCCGGTAGAGGTCCTCGTATTGCGCTATCTCGTCGACGAGTTCGGCGCCGTGGCCGCGCAGGCGGGCGACGACATCGTCGATGTCGTCGACGGCGAACATGATGCGGCGTATGCCCAGCGCGTTCGTTGGCGCATCTTCCGGCTCGGCTCTAACCGCCGGCGGCGTGTGGAACTTCGACAGCTCCACCCGGCCGTGGCCGTCCGGAGTCCGCAGCATGGCGATGTCGGCACGGACGTCGTCGAGCCCCACGACGCGGCCCGCCCAGGCCCCCTCGACCTGCGTCTCGCCCTCCAGTTCCATGCCGAGCTCGACGAAGAACGCCTTGGCTGCCTCGAGGTCGTCGACGACGATGAGAACGTTGTCCATCCGCTGAAGCGCCATATGCCCCGCAGCATAGGGTCTACAGCCGCGCTAGTCGGCCCACCAGTCGCGCCTGCCTTCGACGTCTTCGCGCGGGGACTCGCCGAGATTGGGTGCGCCGATGACGAAGATCTCGAGGCCCTCCGGGCCGGCCTCGTAGCCGCGCCACACACCGGGCGGGATGCGCACGGCGTCCCATTGCCTGAGCTCGACGATCTCGTCGTCGAGCTTCATCCGCCCGCTCCCGCGCAGGACCACGTACACCTCCTCCTGACTCTTGTGCGTGTGGCCGTACGGAAAACGATAGTTGGGCGGGACGCGCTGGTAGCCGAGGCCGGATTGCTCGAGTTCGAGTGCCTGGGTTGCCAGACGGAACTCCAAGTCCGGCGCGCCGTCGAAGTTGGACCCGACGTCCTCCAGGTCCTCCTTGAGGTTCCTGAGCGTGAATGGCACGGCGCGATCCTACGGCAAGCGGTGCGGTGGCTCAGCGGCTCGGACGTCCGCTCTTCCAGTTCCCGGTCGGCCTCCACAGAGAGCCTCTGCGCCGGCTCTCAAGCGCCGAATAGGTTCCAGTCGATCGCGACCCGCTTGGGGTCCTGCGGGTCGACCTTGACCCGGAGGAAGTCGCCGACCTCGAGCTCGCCGCCCGGGTGGACGCCGAGGTTGCACTCGACTTCGTATGAGGGCCCGGCGGTGGGGTGGACCTCGAGCGTCACCCGCCGCCGTGCGTTCGTCCCGTCGTCGGGCGCCGGCAGGGCGCGAACCGTCGCCGTCGCCGTCTCGCCGCGCTGCAGCAGCTCCAGATCGGCGGCGTCGACGGCAGGGCTGGAAGCGGAAGTCGCAGCGGGCATGCTCGCCATCGCCTGGGCGTAGATCTCGTCGCTCATCGCTCCCGAGGCGTGCAGGCGGGCGAGCTCCGCGGTCGCGTTCGTCATCGTCGTCTCGATCAGGTCGAAGGTGTCGGCGTCGAGCAGCCCGGAGGCGCGGAGCTCCTGCAACTGCTCGAGGCCGGTCGCTCCGCCGGCGGACTGGAACGTCCCTGAGAGGTCGACGTAGCTTCCCGGTTCGATCAGGTCGCCCAGCTCCCGGCTCGGGTCCTCGGTCTGCGTCGCGGCGAGCCGCAGCCGCTGCTTGAGCCTGTCGAAGAGTCCGATGGCGCTCAGCCTAATCGGCGCCGGCGCCGGCGCGCCCCGATGATCCCTTCAGCGGCGGTAGACGAGGTGGGTGACGTGGGGCGTGGCGCGGCTGCTCACCGGCGTCAGCTCCACGCCCGCGGTGTCCGCGAACAGTCGCTCGCCGCCCCCGGCGACGAACGGCGCCACGTGGAGGCGCAGCTCGTCGACGAGGCCGGCCGCGAGGTACTGGTCGAGGACGCTGGGACCGCCGGCGATCGAGACGTCCTTCTCGCCCGCGGCCTCCCGGGCCCGCTCGAGCGCCGCCTCGATCCCCTCGGTGACGAAGTGGAAGACGGTGCCACCCTCCATCTCGATGCTGGGGCGCGGGCGGTGGCAGAGGACGAAGGTCGGTGCGTGGTAGGGCGGGTTGGAGCCCCACCAGCCCTGCCAGTCGAGGTCCCACTCGCCTTCTTCGGAAGCGAACATCTTGCGCCCCATCACGTAGGCCCCGGCCACGGTGATCGCCGCTCTCTCCTCGGCGTTTTCGTCGGCGTGGTCGAACTGCCACGCGTGCAGGCGTTTCGGCTCGATGTCGCCGAACGGTTTCTCCCGGCTCTGGCCCCTGCCGCTCGCGTAGCCGTCGAGGGTGATCGTCATGTCTGCGGTGACCCGAGGCATGCTCCTACTCTCCTACAACGGCGACTTCGAGCGCGCCTTCTTGCCGGCGGAATGGCTCTTGTCGGCCGCGCGCTGGGAGCTGCCGAAGGATTTCGAGAGCAGGCGGCCGATCGGCCCCGGGGCCTTCGAGCCCGCCCTGGCCCCGGTCGAGAAGCCCTTGTCGGCCCCTCGCCGAGCGTGGTTGGAGAGCCGCGGCAGCAGGAATCCAAGGATTGCGAGCAGGATGCAGATGGCGACGACGGCGGCGATCAACATCGCTGGGCCTTTCGATTGCGGTGCTGGCGGTCCATGGATCCCTACCCATTCGGCGTAAACCGAACCCAGGCCATCCGGCCTGCGTCCTGCTTCCGTCAGTGACGGACAGTACGTTTCGCGCCGTGAGCGTGATCCCCCCAGACCCGAAGCCCGTCGCCGAGGCGCCGGTGCGCCTGGTCCTCGCCGACGACCTGGTGCGGCGCCGCCTCACGGTCTTCTTCCGCCTGATCATCGCCATCCCGTTCCTGATCTGGCTCGGGCTCTGGGCGATCCTCGCCTTCTTCGCCGCCGTGGCCAACTGGGTGGTGACCCTGGTGCGAGGGAGGCCGCCCGCCGGCCTGCACCGCTTCCTCTCCCAGTTCGTCCGCTACGCGACCCACCTCTTCGCCTACGCGTACCTCGCCGCCGAGCCCCTGCCGGGCTTCGAGGGCAGGCCCGGCTATGCGGTCGACCTCGAGATCGACCCCCCGCAGCGGCAGAATCGCTGGACCGTCGCCTTCCGGGCCGTGCTGGCGCTGCCGGCCTTCCTCCTGGCCAGCGTCCTCGCCGGCTCCGGCAGCCCCAGCGCCAACGTCTCCGATTCGGGTGGGGAAATCGGCAGCCTCTCGCTGCTCGTGGTCGCCGCCATCCTCGCCTGGTTCTACGCGATGGCGAGGGCGCGGGCGCCGCGGGGCCTGCGCGACCTGATCGCCTACACGATCTCCTACAGCGCCCAGTTCTGGGCCTACCTGCTGGTCCTGACCGATCGCTATCCCTCGAGCGACCCGCTGACGGCGATCGGGCCGCTGCCGACCCGCTCGGACCCGGTCTGGACGGAGGTCCGCGACGAGCTCAGGCGCAGCCGCCCCACCGTCTTCTTCCGCCTGGTGCTGGCGGTCCCGCACCTCGTCTGGCTGACCTTGTGGGGAGTGCTGGCGCTGCTCGCCGCGATCGTCAACTGGGTCGCCACCCTGGCCACCGGCACCTCGCCCCAGTGGCTGCACCGCTTCCTCGCCGCCTACGTGCGCTACCAGCTCCAGGTGGGCGCCTACCTGTATCTGGTCGGCAACCCGTTCCCGGGCTTCGTCGGCGGCGAAGGGACCTATCCGATCGACCTCCACGTCGCCGACCGCCAGCGCCAGAACCGCTGGACGGTCCTCTTCCGGCTGATCCTCGCCCTGCCCGCTCTGATCCTCGCCGGGGTCTTCGGCTGGCTGCTCGGCGTGGTCGCCATCCTCGGCTGGTTCGCGGCGTTGGCAACCGGGCGGATGCCGGTCGGGCTGCGCAACGCCGGTGCCTTCGCGCTTCGCTACACCGCCCAGGCCAGCGCCTACGCGCTCATGGTCACCCCCGCCTATCCGTACAGCGGGCCCTGCCTGGAACGGGCTCCGGAGCTGGATCCGGCGGCAGCCGCTGCGGGCGCGTGACCGCCTGAGATCGCGCTGGCCGGCGGCACTGGCCCTGGTCGGGGGAGCGGCGCTGTGGCTGTGGGCGGCGCACGCCCTGTGGGCCTCCACGCAACTGCCTTCGCTGCAGATCCCCGAGCTCGATCCGCGCGACTACTTCGGCAGCGCCTTCCTCGACCGCAGCGCCAGCTACGAGCGCTTCCTGGCGATCGTCAACGTGCTCGCCTCGCTCACCCTGGTCCTCGTGCTGGTGGTCTACGCGCGCCGCGGCCAGCGCATGGTCCGCGAGTCGGCGGCGGGGAGGGTCGGCACGGGGATGCTGCTGGCGATGATCGGCTTTGCCGTGGTCTGGCTGGCGCAGGCCCCGTTCGGCCTGATTGCGCTGTGGTGGGAACGCGACCACGACGTCTCCGACCAGGGATATCTGCCGGGGCTGCTGGAAAGCTTCCTCAGCCTCGGCTCGGTGTTCCTCTTCGTCGCCGCCGCGGTCGCCATCGCCATGGGGCTCGCCGGTGTGATGCGGCGCTGGTGGTGGCTGGTGGCGGCGCCGGTGTTCGTCGCCCTGGCGCTGCTCTTCGCCTTCGTCAGCCCCTACCTGATCCCCAACACCTCGCCGGTCCGCAGCCCGACCCTGCAGGCCGAAGCGAGCGCGCTCGAGCGCAGCCTGGGCGTGGACGGGGCGGAGCTGGAAGTGCAGGACGTCGACCGCTACACCACGGCCCCCAATGCGATGTCGACCGGATTCGGCCCGACCAGGACGGTGATCCTCTGGGACACCCTCCTGCACGGCGACTTCAGCCGCCCCCAGGTCCGGTTCGTGATCGCCCACGAGGTCGCCCACCTCGCCCACGAGGACTCGCTGAAGCAGATCGGTTGGCTGGCGCTGTTCCTGATCCCGACCCTCGGGCTGGTCGCGTTCTTCACCCGCGGCAGCGGCGGCCTGGCCCAGCCGGAGGCGATACCCCTCGCCCTGCTGGTCTTCGTCGCGCTGCAGCTGCTGGCGGCACCGGCGCTGAACACCGTCACTCGCCGCCAGGAGGCAGCGGCGGACTGGGCGGCCCTGCAGGCGACGCACGATCCCGCGGCCGCCCGGGACACGATGCGCGGGCTGGCGACGAAAAGCCTCAGCGACCCCGATCCGCCGAGCTGGATGTACGGCCTCTACTTCGACCACCCGACGATCATGCAGCGGATCGGGATGGCGGAAGCCAGTGACTAAAGCTTGACCGGGAGCGTTTTCAGCTGGTTGAGGAAGGCCGACTCGACGTAGTTCGGCTTGCCCGCGAGGGAGATGTCCGGGAAGCGGGCGAGGGTCTCCTCGAAGAGGATCTTCAGCTCGAGGCGGGCGAGGGCGGTGCCGAGGCAGAAGTGGCGGCCGCCGGCGCCGAAGGCCTGGTGCTCGGGGTTGCGGAGGGCGTCGAAGCGGTCGGGGTCCTCGTAGCGAGTCTCGTCGCGGTTGGACGAGGCGTACCACATGACCACCTTCTCGCCCTGCTTGATCTCCTTGCCGTTGAGGACGGTGTCGCGGGTCGCGGTGCGGCGGAAGTGGGCGAAGGCGGGGAACATGCGCAGCGACTCCTCGACCACGCCCGGGACCAGGGAGGGATCGTTACGGACCAATGCCAGCTGCTCCGGGTCTTCAAGCAGTGCCCGCATGCCGCTGGAGTAGGTCGCCTTGGTGCTGTCGTTGCCGGCGGCTACAAGGAGGAAGAAGCCCATGACGATCTCGTGCTCCTCCAGCTTCTGGCCTTCGACTTCGGCGTGGACGAGGACGCTGGTGAGGTCGTCGGTCGGGTTCTCGCGCCGCTCGGCGATCATCTTGCCGCAGCGGTCGAAGACCTGGGTGATCGCCTTCTGGATCGTCTCTTCGATGTTGTCGAGGCCGTCGGGGCTGTAATCGGGGTCGCTGGCCGCGAGGGCCGAATTCATCAGCTCGGCCCAGGCCGCGTCGTCCTCCTCGGGGATGCCCATGAAGCTGCCGATCACCCGCGAGACCGCGGGCTGGGCGACGTCCGTGACCAGGTCGCAGCCCTCGCGCCCCTCGAGCCGGTCGAGCACGCCGACGACGATCTCCCTGATCCCGTCCTCGTGGGCGGCGATCCGCTTCGGCGTGAACCCGGCCTGGAACAGGGCCTTGAGGCGGTCGTGCTTCGGCGGGTCCATGCCGATGAACATCGCCCGCGCCATCTCGATCGGGAAGACCTCGTCGATCACGACGACGCCGCCGAGTTCGGAGGAGTAGGTCTCCCAGTTGCGGCTGACCGCGTGCACGTCGTCGGCGGTGGTCACCGACCAGAAGCCGGCCGCGGCCGGGACCTCGGTGACTTCCGGGGTCCAGTGGACCGGGCACTGCGCGCGCATCTCCGCGAAGAGCGCCTGGGGCGGGCCCTCGACCCAGTGCTCGCGCTCGAGCACCATCTCCTGCTCGACGTCGCGCCCGGGCGTCTTCGTCTCGGTCTCGTCGGCCACTGCCGGGGATCGTACTGGCTGGCTGGCCAGTTCGGCGATTTCCCTCCGGTTAAGACGCCGGGTGGTAGGTGAGGAGGACGACCCCGGAGTCGAAGCGCTTGACGTCGTCGAGCTCCATGCGGACGGTTCCGCGGTCGCCGAGCACGTGGACGTTGCCACCGCCCCAGACGATCGGGTTGAGGTAGACCTCGAACTCGTCGACCAGGCCCCGCTCGGCGAGGGCGTAGGCGAACTCGCCGCTCCCGTGCAGGAAGAGGTCGCCGTCGACCTCGTCCTTCAGCTTCGGGATCGAGTCCGCGAGGTCGCCCTCGAGCAGGGTCGCGTTCCACTCGAGCTCGCCGGACAGGGTGTTGGAGCCGACGTACTTGGGCAGCGCGTTGACCATGTCCGCCCACTTGCCCGACCGGCTCGGCCAGTAGCCCGCCAGCCCCTCGAAGGTCTTGCGGCCCAGCACCAGCCCGCTCGACCTCGCCTGGCGCTCGAACGAGTAGTCGCCGTGGCCTCCGTCCGGCTGGACCCACTCGCCGACCGGGTCGATGACGCCGTCGAGGGTGGCCTGCGTGGTTGCGATCAGCTTGCCCATCTCGATTCTCCTTCGGTAGCGGGAGCTTCCTTTGAACTCCCTCTACCCATGAGACGAACGAGGACGCGCGAATTCGACATCTTCGGGCAGGATCGTGGGCATGCGTTTCACGCGGGCGGAGCTGGAGGCGTTCGAGGGCTGCGAGGTCGACGATCTCGTCGGGCCGGACCTGAGGCTGCTGTTCGTCGGCATCAACCCGGGCCTGTGGACGGCCGCGGTCGGCACCCACTTCGCCCATCCCACCAACCGCTTCTATCCGGCGCTGGCGGCGGCTGGCATCACCGGCTACGAGGTCGATCGTGTCGCCGGGATGACCGACGCCGATCGCGCCCATCTCGTGGCACGGGGCGTCGGGATCACCAACCTCGTGCGGCGGGCCAGCGCCCGTGCCTCCGAACTCTCCCGCGAGGAGCTGCGCGCGGGCGGCGAGCGCCTGCAGCGGTTCGTCGCCGACCACCGGCCGGCGGTCGTGGCGATCGCCGGCATCTCCGCCTACCGCGAGGCGTTCGGCGAGCGCGGCGCGGTCGGGGGCCGGCAGCCGGAGACGCTCGACAGCGCGGCCCAGTGGTCCGGCGCGGCGCTCTGGGTGGTCCCCAACCCCAGCGGGCTCAACGCCCACGAGACGGTCGCCACGCTCGCCGCCGCCTACGCGGCGCCGGCCGCCGAGGCGGGAGTCGTCAGCAGGTCCTAGTTTGCCCGTGGGGGTCACGGGGGACTTGGACGGCGTGAGTGAGATCGGCCAAGTCGAGCAGCGGGGGGCGGGCTCGGTCGCCGCGATCGGACCGCTGAGCGGCCTCGTCTGCGACCTGTTCGCCGGTCCGCCCGCGGCGCCCGTCAGCGAGTCGATCGGGGTCATCGAGGAAGCGCAGCGCCTCGCCGGCGAGGTCGAGGACCCGCTCGCCGACGACGACCTGCAGCTCGCCCTCTACAGCTGCTTCGAGCTGCACTACCGCGGCTTCCCGGGAGCAGACCCGGCCTGGGAGTGGAGCCCAGTCCTGCTCGCCGTGCGCGGCGTCGTCGAGCAGGCCTTTCTCGCCGCCCTCGACGCCGAGATCGGCTCGGGCGACGCGGTCGACCCGCGTCAGGTGGGCGATCTCCTCTTTCGGCTCGAGGCCGAAGACGAAGGCCCCTCCCTCTCGCGCCAGCTGGAGGTCGAGGCGGACCTCGAGTGCTTCCGCGAGTTCGTCGTCCACCGCTCGCTCTACCAGCTGAAGGAGGCCGATCCGCACAGCTGGGCGATCCCGCGGCTGACCGGCGCGCCGAAGACGGCGCTGCTCGAGGTGCAGGGGGACGAGTACGGCGGCGGCCGGCCGGAGCGGATCCACTCCGTGCTGTTCGCCAAGACGATGCGGGCGCTGGGGCTCGACGACCGCGAGAACGCCTACCTCGACCGCATTCCCGGGGTGACGCTGGCGACCGTCAACCTGATGTCCGCGCTCGGTCTGCGCCGCACCCGGCGGGGCGCGATCGTCGGCCACCTGGCGATGTTCGAGATGACCTCGGCCCTGCCCAACCGCCGCTACGGGAATGCCCTGCGCCGGCTCGGCTTCGACGCCGAGGCGACCGACTTCTACGACGAGCACGTCGAGGCCGACGCGGTGCACGAGAACATCGCCGCCTACGACCTCGCCGGCGGCCTCGCCCGCCAGGAGCCCGAGCTCGCCGCCGACATCCTCTTCGGGGCCCGGGCGCTGCTCTTCCTCGAGGACCGCTTCGCCCGCCATCTCCTGGCGGCCTGGGAGGCGGGGGAGACCTCGCTGCTGCGGCCGTTGTGAGCGCCTACGTCCTGCCCCTGCGCTGGACGGAGCCGGGGCCGATCGAGGAGCTGGCCGCCTACCTGCGCGAGGTCGAGGGCGAGGTCGACGAGATCGTCGTCGTCGACGGCTCCCCGTCGCCGCTCTTCGAGCGTCACGCGGCCGCCCTCGCGGGCGTCGCCCGGCACCTGCCGCCGCACCCGGACCTGAGCTTCCAGATGGGCAAGGTCAACGGCGTCATCACCGGCGTCCGCGAGTGCGAGAGCGAGCGGATCGTGATCGCCGACGACGACGTCCGCTACGAGCCCGGCTCGCTGCGGCGCACGCTCGCGCTGCTCGCCGAGGCCGACCTGGTGCGGCCGCAGAACTACTTCGACGAGCTGCCGTGGCACGCGCGCTGGGACAGCGCCCGCTCCCTGCTCAACCGCGTCTTCACCGGCGATCTCACTTTCCCGGTGGGCGACTTTCCCGGCACCCTCGCCGTGCGGCGCGAGGCTTTCCTGCGCAGCGGCGCCTACGACGGCGACGCCCTCTTCGAGAACCTGGAGCTGATGCGGACGATCCTCGCCGCCGGGGGCGTCGTCGTCAGCCCGCTCGACCTCTACGTCGCCCGGCGCCCGCCCGAGACCGCCCACTTCCGCTCCCAGCGGGTGCGCCAGGCCTACGACGACTTCGCCATCCCCGCCCGCTTCGTCACCTTCCTGGTGCTGCCGCCGCTGGCGGCGGAGCTGCTGCGGCGTGGCCGCGGGCGCTGGCTGGGCACAGCCGCGCTCGCCTCCGTCGCCGCCGCCGAGCTCGGCCGTCGCCGCGCCGGCGGCCAGCGGCACTTCCCCCTCAGCGGCTCGCTGCTGGCGCCGGTGTGGATCGCCGAGCGCTCGCTCTGCTGCTGGGCGGCGCTGGTCGAACGCGGAGCCGGGGGGGTCCGCTACGGGGACCGGCGCATCGCGCACGCGGCGACGCCGCTGCGCCGCCTGAAGCGCCGTTACTCCGCGGGCTCGACCTCGACCGCTGGCGCCTCGGGCGACAACCCCGCGGGCAGGCCGCTCTCGGCCCGGAACCCGATCGTCTTGTGAGTCCCGTCGCAGAAGGGTCGGATGCGCGAGCGCCCGCAGCGGCAGAGCGCGATGACCGGGCGTTTCAGCTCGATCTCGTTGCCGTCCTGGTCGGCGAGCGTCACCGGCCCCCGGATCAGGTAGGGGCCGTTGCGGTAGGGCGTGATCCTGGTCTCAGGCTCGGTCATCCGGCAATCAGTCGATCGAGTCGCACGATCATGGGGCAGCTCCTTCGTCGAAACGCGGACTTGAAAACGCAACCCCGTGACTGGCCGGTGTCAGTGCCTACCCAGGTCTACCCAAGTTGGACGCGCCGCAACCCGGCGGTCCTCAGAGCCAGACGTGCTCGAAGGCGAGACGATCGGCGTCGATCCGCAACAACCCCATCGACGGCCGCGGTGCCCGACGGCGTTCGGTCGGGCTGCCCGGATTGAAGATCTGAAAGTCGCCTTCCTCTTCGTGCAGGGGAAGGTGGCTGTGGCCGAAGACGACGGCATCCGCGTCCGGGAAGCGGCGGCGCAGTCGCGCCAGCCGGCCCCGGGCCGGGCCGGCGTCGTGGATCACCGCCAGGGACCGGCGGCCCAGCTCGAGCTCGAGCGTGAGTGGCAGGGCCCGCTGCAGGTCGGGCTCGTCGACGTTGCCGTGGACCGCGTGGACCCGGGGGCAGAGGGCCCTCAATTCCTCGAGTGCCGGCTGCGCGAAGAAATCGCCGGCGTGGACGACGGCCTCCGCCGCGGACACCAGCTCGACGCAGCGCGGCGGCAGCCGGCGCGCGCCCTTCGGCATGTGGGTGTCGGCGAGGATGGCGATCATCGGCTCGCTTGGATCTTCCCTCCGCGAGGCCGTCGAACACCTCCGCGAGTGCACCCGGAGAGGCTTGCATTATGCCGCCGCGGGTAGGGGAGCAGGGTGGGCCGCCCGGCCCAGTGGCATCCGCTCGATTCGACCAAGGAGGTTCCGATGTCAGACCAGCTGCAGGGCAAGAGAATCGCCATCCTCGTCGCCAACGAGGGGGTCGAGCAGATCGAGCTGACCAGCCCCCGCGACGCGCTGCGCGAGGCCGGTGCCGAGGTCGATCTGCTGGCGCCTGAAGGCGACGAGATCCAGGCTTTCGACCACCTCGACAAGGGCGACACCTTCACCCCCGACGGAGCGGTGGGCGACGCGGACCCCGGCCGCTACGACGGCCTCGTGTTGCCGGGTGGGGTCGCCAACCCCGACCAGCTGCGCACCGATACCGATGCGGTCCAGTTCGTCCGCGCCTTCTTCGAGGCGGGCAAGCCGGTGGGGGCGATCTGCCACGCGCCGTGGACCCTGATCAACGCCGACGTCGTCGACGGCCGCACGCTGACCTCGTGGCCGAGCCTGCAGACCGACCTGCGCAACGCCGGCGCCGAGTGGGTCGACGAGGAGGTCCACGTCGACCAGGGCCTGGTCACCAGCCGCAAACCCGAGGACCTCGATGCCTTCAACGCGAAGATCGTCGAGGAGTTCGGCGAGGGCGTGCACGAGGGCCAGCGCGAGGCGACCTCGGCCAGCGCCTAGCCCCTGCCTCCCCTGCTTCGAGCCTGCGTCCGAGGGCGCTCCGTCCGACGGCGGCGCAACCATCGCTCGCATGTGGCAAGTAAAGGTTTGCTGTTCGGGCTGCATCGAGGAGTCCGAGTTGATGGTCGAGGATCTCGACGAGATCGAGCGCGAGGCCTGCGAATGCGGCTATGGCCTCGTCGTGCTTTCGGTGGCCAGCTTCGAGGCCGTCTACGCGGAGCGCGCCGAGCTGATCGAGCTGCGCCCACGTCGGTCCGAGCGCCTCGCGGCCTAGCCGCCCGCTGCGCAAACCTTCCCGGGGCGGGTAGGGATGCTTCATGGCGCGCAAGGGCAAAGAAGGCACGCTCGGGGTCGACGGGACGATCGAGTGGCGCGACGAGGAGGGCGAGCTGCACCGGGCCGGGGGTCCGGCCCGGGTCTTCCCGAGCGGCCGCGAGGAGTGGTTCCGCCACGGGCGCCTGCATCGCGCCGGCGGACCGGCGGTGATCCACGCCAACGGCTCGGTCAAGTACTACGTGGACGGCGTCCGCCACCGCGAGGGCGGCCCGGCCTGTGTCTACGTCAACGGGACCGAGAAGTGGTACCGCGAAGGCAGGCGCCACCGCGACGACGGACCGGCGGCTATCTACCCCGACGGGCGCCGGGTCTGGTTCGTCGAGGGCGAGAAGGTGCGCGAAGAGCGCAGCGCCCGCTAGCCCTCGTGGGTCAAGGCGAGGTAGATCTGACAGCGCGCAGAACCCGTCGTCGACCGTCTCGGCGATCGCCGCCAGCAGCTCCTCGGGCTCGATCTTTGCCCTCTTCATCGGTTGCATCGATCCATGTTTGGGTGAGGCTCCCCGGGGTATCGAGCCGCCATGTTGAGGGAGAAGAAAGCGGGAGCGACGTCGCCGGCTACCCGGCGGGGACCCTCGCTCACCCGCACGATGCAAACGCTGCGCACGCTCCGCGCGCGTCAACCGCTCGCGCTCGAGGCGCGGTCGGTGCGACGCGCCTGAGCGGCGTTTCGCCGACCCCCACCGGGGGTAGGTGACGAAGCACCGAGGCCACAGGGAGCGATGGTCCTAAAACGGCCACCGGCTCACTCCTCGCCAACCCGAACCACCTCACACGGAAGGCGAGCGATGAAGGTAGTGATAACCGGCGCGACCGGCAACGTTGGAACCAGCACCGTCGCGGCACTCAGCGCGAGTCCGGAGATCGACGAGATCGTCGGCCTGGCTCGACGGGAGCCGATCCGCAGGGAAGCGAAGACGAGCTGGCTGGAGGCGAACATCCTCAGCGCCGACCTGGAGTCGATCTTCGCCGACGCCGACGCCGTCATCCATCTCGCCTGGGCGATCCAGCCCTCCCGCGACGCGGTGACCCTGGAGCGGATCAACGTCGAGGGCAGCCGCCGCGTCTTCGCGGCCGTTGCCGCCGCCGGCGTGCCCAGGTTGGTCCACGCCTCCTCGGTCGGCGCCTACTCGCCCGGCCCCAAGGACCGCGAGGTCGACGAGAGCTGGCCCACCGAGGGCACTCCCAGCTCGTTCTACTCGCGCCACAAGGTCGCGGTGGAACGCGAGCTGGACCGCTTCGAAGCCGACAATCCCGAGACCCGCGTGGTGCGACTGCGGCCGGCGCTGATCTTCAAGGACGAGGCCGCGACCGAGATCCGCCGCCTCTTCGTCGGCCCCTTCCTGCCCGGCTTCCTCCTGCGCCGCAAGCTGCTGCTCGCCCTGCCCCGGGTCGACCGGCTGCGCTTCCAGGCCGTGCACTCCGACGACGTCGGGCAGGCCTACCTGCGCGCCGTCCTGGCCGACGTCGAGGGCGCCTTCAACATCGCCGCCGAGCCGCCGCTCAGCCCGCAGGAGATGGCCGAGCGGCTCGGCGTCCGCAGCTTCCCGGTCTCGGCCCGCGTGGTGCGGCGCCTCGCCGACCTGAGCTGGCGGATGCGCCTGCAGCCGACCCCACCGGGCTGGCTCGACATGGCGCGCAACGTGCCGATGATGTCCTCCGACCGCGCCCGCTCCGAGCTCGGCTGGGAGCCGCGCCGCAGCGGCCTGGAGGCTTTGGAAGAGCTCCTGGGAGGGATGCGCGAAGGCCACGGCGGCGACACCCCGCCGCTCGAGGCCGACAGCGCCGGCGCTCGTCTCGACGACCTGAAGACGGGCGTCGGCGCACGGCAGTGGGACCGCGACCGCGACGAGCAGGTCGTCAAATACCTGGCGGACGTGCACTCGATCGAGCTGCAGGCGCTGGCGCAGCTGCGCGCGGCGCCGAAGATCGCCGGCGACGAGCGCCTCGCCGAGGCCTTCGCGGAGCACCTGGTCGAGACCGAAGACCAGGAGCAGCGCGTGCGCGAACGCCTGGAAACGCTCGGCGGCACGCCCTCGAAGCTGAAGGACGCGGCCGGGGCCGCCGGCGGCTGGGCGATGGTCGCCTTCGCGGCGAGCCAGCCCGACACGCCGGGCAAGCTGACCATGCACGCCTACTCCTACGAGCACATGGAGCTCGCCGCCTACGAGCTGCTGAAGCGGCTGGCCGAGCGGGCCGGCGACGAGGAGACGGCGCGGATGGCGGCCGACATCGCCGTCCAGGAGGCGCGGATGGCCGAGCGCCTGGAGCTTAACTTCGACGCGGCGGTCGAGGCCTCGCTGGCGACGGTCGAGGAGGACGAGCTCGACTCCGTGCTGATCGCCTATCTGCGTGACGTCCATGCGCTCGAGGGGCAGGCGGTGAAACTGCTGGAGGCCGGCGCCGAGCGGGTCGACGACGAGCAGCTCGAGGCTGCCTTCCGCGAGCATCTCGAGCAGACCCGGGAGCACCTGGAGCGGGTTGGTTCTTTGCTCGAGGAGCGGGGAGCCGGGCCCTCCCTGGTCAAGGACGCGATGCTCAGGACCGGCGGGCTCAACCTCTCCGCCTTCTTCGGCGCCCAGCCGGACTCGACGACCAAGCTCGCCGGCTTCGCCTTCGCCTTCGAGCATCTGGAGATCGCCGCCTACGAACTGCTGCAGCGGGTCGCGGCCCGGGCCGGCGACGAGGGCGTGGTGGCGACGGCGGAGGAGATCCTGGCCGAGGAGCGCCGGGCGGCGGAGCGGGTCGCCGCGAGCTGGGACCGCCCCGACGTGCCGCTGGGGGTGGCGTCGTGAAGGCCCTGACCTTCCACGGCAAACGCGACGTCCGGGTCGACGAGGTTCCCGATCCCTCGATCCAGGACCCGACCGACGCGATCGTCCGCATCACCTCGACCGCGA
This sequence comes from uncultured Solirubrobacterales bacterium, assembly GCA_963719435.1. Classification (GTDB taxonomy): domain Bacteria; phylum Actinomycetota; class Thermoleophilia; order Solirubrobacterales; family 70-9; genus VAYN01. Next base: position 1,000,247 of record OY970384.1, read on the forward strand.
TCTGCGGCTCCGACCTCCACCTCTACGAGGTGCTGGGGATGTTCATCGACGAGGGCGACATCCTCGGCCACGAGCCGATGGGGATCGTCGAGGAGGTCGGCCCCGGGGTCGAGCACATCAAAGCCGGCGACCGCGTCGTCATCCCCTTCAACATCTCCTGCGGCAGCTGCTGGATGTGCGAGCGCAAGTACTTCGCCCAGTGCGAGACGACCCAGAACCGCGAGACCGAAAAGGGCGCCTCCTTGTTCGGCTACACCAAGCTCTACGGCCAGGTGCCGGGCGGCCAGGCGGAGTTCCTGCGGGTGCCGCAGGCTCACTTCGGGCCGATCAAGGTGCCCGAGAGCGGGCCCGACGAGCGCTACCTGTTCCTCTCCGACGTGCTGCCGACCGCCTGGCAGGCGGTCGACTACGCGGCGATCCCGAAAGGCGGCAGCGTCGCCGTCTTCGGCCTCGGCCCGATCGGGCAGATGAGCGCCCGGATCGCCCGTCACCAGGGCGCCGAAAAGGTCTTCGGTGTCGACAACGTCCCGGAGCGGCTGGAGATGGCGCGGCGCAACGGGGTCGAGGCGATCGATTCCAGCGAGCACGACGACATCGCGGCGGCGCTGCGCGAGCTGACCGACGGCCGCGGCCCCGACAGCACGATCGACGCGGTCGGGATGGAGGCGCACGGCGCCCCCGGGGCGAAGATGGCGCAGACGATCACCGGCCTGCTGCCGGACGCGGTGGCGGCGAAGATGACCGAAAAGGCGGCGGTCGACCGCCTCTCCGCCCTGCTCGCCTGCATCGACAGCGTCCGCCGCGGCGGCACCGTCTCGATCTCCGGCGTCTATGGCGGTCAGCTCGACCCGCTGCCGATGATGCAGATCTTCGACAAGGGCCTGCAGCTGCGGATGGGCCAGGCGCACGTGCGCCAGTGGACCGACGAGATCCTGCCGCTGCTCGAAGACGAGTCCAAGGACCCGCTCGGCGTCGACGACCTGACCACCCACCAGCTGCCGCTGGCCGATGGCCCGAGCGCCTACGAGATGTTCCAGAAGAAGGACGACGGCGCGATCAAGGTCGTGCTCAAGCCCTGACCCGGAGGAGGAGATAGCGATGGCCAAAGACCACGGTTCGAGCGTCAAGAACGACAAGCAGTACGAAGGCCTGCGCAAGAAGGGGATGAGCAAGCAGCGCGCCGCCTCGATCGCCAACTCCTCGGAATCCTCCAAGAAGGGCGGCGAAAAGAGCGGGAAGGGAAGCGGCGGCAGCAAGTCGCAGAAGCGCGCGGCCGGCCGCGAGGGCGGTAAGAAGTCGGGGAAATCGAGCTAGCGGTGAAAGCGCTGCTGATCAACTGCACGCTGAAGCCGAGCCCGGAGAAGTCGAACACCGAGGCGCTGGCCGAGGTCGTCGCCGACGCGCTGCGCGAGGAGGACGTCGAGGTGGCAGCGGTGCGGGCGGTCGACCACTCGATCCCGCCCGGCGTCGAATCGGAGATGGGGGAGGGCGACGAGTGGCCGGGCATCCGCCGCCAGATCCTCGACGCCGAGATCCTGATCTTCGCCACGCCGACCTGGCTCGGGCGCCCGTCCAGCATCGCCCAGCGGGTGCTGGAGCGGATGGACGCGATGATCTCCGAGACCGACGACGACGAACGCCCGGTCGCCTACAACCATGTCGCCGGGGTCGTCGTCACCGGCAACGAGGACGGCGCCCACCACGTGATCTCCGAGGTCTCCGGCGCCCTCGGCGACATCGGCTTCACGATCCCCGGCCAGGCCTGGACCTACTGGAACAAGGGGCCGGGGCCGGGCGAGGACTACTCGGAAACCGAGGTGGGCCACGAGTGGTCGCACTCCACCGGCAGGACCGCGGCGGCGAACCTGCTGGCCGTCGCCAGGGCGCTCGAGGCGAGGCCGATTCCGGCCCCGCCCTCCGAGTGAGCTTTACGATCGCCGCATCTCGATCCCGCATCTACACCAGCGCTTTCCGGGGCTGGCCGCGACCCTGCCGCACCTCGTGCTCTCCGCGCGGCCGACGCCGGTGCGCGAGCTGGCCGGGCTCGGCGTCTGGGTGAAGGAGGACGGCGAGTTCGGCGCGGGCGGTTGGGGCGGGAACAAGGTGCGCAAGCTGGAGTGGCTGATCCCCGACGCCCGGCGCCGCGGGCGCCGCTCGATCCTTACCTTCGGTGGCCTCGGCACGAATTGGGGGCTGGCGACGGCGCTCTACGCGCGCGAACACGGGCTCGAGACCGCGCTGGCGCTGGTCGACCAGCCGGTCGACGACCACGTCCGCGCCCAGCTCGCCCGGCTCGAGGCCTCGGGCGCGCGCATCCACCGCACCCACACCAAGGCGCGCACGGTGGCGACGCTGCCCTGGCTGCTCGCCCGCAATGCCCGCGGCGGCCGGCCGCCCTACCTGCTGCCGGCGGGCGGCTCCTCGCCGGTGGGGGCGCTCGGCTACGTCGAGGCGGCGCTGGAGATCGCCGCCCAGGTCGAGGACGGCTCGCTGCCGGAGCCGGCCCACGTCGTCGTCGCGGTCGGCACCGGCGGCACCGCGGCCGGCCTGGCGCTCGGCTTCCAGCTCGCCGGCCTGCGCACCCGCGTCCTCGGGGTCGTCGTCAACGACCAGCTCCGCCTCGACACGCCGGTGCTGGCCCGCCTGGCGCGGCGCACCGCCAACTTGCTGGAGCGCCGCGGCGCGCGCCTCGGCCCGCTCGACCTCGGGCCGGAGATGCTCGACCTGACCCGCGACCAGATCGGGGCCGGCTACGGCCACCGCACCGAGGCCGCCGCCCGCGCTGCCGAGGCCGCCAGAGGAGAGGGGCTCACGCTCGATCCCGTCTATACCGCGAAGGCGATGGCCGGCCTGCTGGCGCGGCGCGCGGAGGGCCGGCTCGACGGCCCGGCCCTGTTCGTGCACACCGACGGGCCGCGCTAGCAGCCCGGCCTCAGCGGCTCTTCAGCAGGCGGCCGACCGCGCCCATCATCTCCGCGGTGCGTTCCTCGCGGATCTCGGGGTCCTCGGCGCCGACCACGCAGTGGCGGGTGTGTTCGTCGAGCAGCTCCAGGGCGACCTTGTCGATCGCCGCCTGGACGGCGGAGATCTGGGTGAGGATGTCGATGCAGTACCGGTCCTCCTCGACCATGCGCTCGAGGCCGCCGACCTGGCCGCCGATCCGCCGCAGGCGGTTCCTGACCTTCTCCTTGTTGTCGATGTAGCCGGGCTGCTGACTGTCCTTGGCCATTCCACGTCCTTTAGATCGGCGTTGCTGGTAGCCGGAGTATATACCCCTAGAGGGTATGTGCTACATTCGTTCCCAGATACCCCCCACCCCTATTCTGAGGAGACGAAGTGAGCAGCAGGCGCGAGACCCGACACGAGCTGGAGCGGCGATGAACGCCGGTGGGCGGATCGCCGTCTTCGTCGTCGGCCTGGCGGTCGTCTTCGCCGGCGCCTTCGGCCTCGGCTCGCTGGTCGACCCGGCTGACACCGAGACCAGGGCGGCGCACGCTGCCGGTGGGCACGCGGCCGAGAGCCATGGCGCGGGAGATGGCATGGAGGGTCACGGGGGACACCAGGAGGACCAGGCGCCGGCGGGGCTCGCGGTCGCGGCCGACGGCTACTCGCTGCGGCTCGCCCCGACCTCGCTCGCTCGAGGCGAGCAGCGACAGCTGCGCCTGACGATCGCCGACGCCGGCGGCGAGGCGGTCACCGAGTTCGACCAGCTGCACGAGCGTCGCCTGCACCTGATCGTCGTCCGCCGCGACGGCAGCGGCTTCCGCCACCTGCACCCGGAGATGGACGCGGCCGGCACCTGGACGACGCCGGTCGAGTTCGCCGCGCCCGGGGTGTACCGGGCCTTCACCGACTTCTCCGTCGGCGGCGAGCAGCGCACGCTGGCGAGCGACCTCTTCGTCTCCGGCGGCGAGTTCGAGGCGCGGCCGTTCCCGCCGCCGGCCACGCTCACCGCGATCGACGGCTACGAGGTCCGCCTGCACGCCGACCGGCCGCGCGCCGGCGAGCCCTCCTCGCTGACCTTCGCCGTCAGCCGGGACGGGGAGGAGGTCGACGACCTCGCTCCGTACCTCGGCGCCAAGGGCCACCTGGTGGCGCTGCGCGAGGGCGACCTCGCCTTCCTCCACGTCCACCCCGAGGAGGCGGGGGAGGCCGCCCCGAACGAGATCGCCTTCGCCGCCACCTTCCTCAGCGCCGGCAGCTACCGCCTCTACCTCCAGTTCCGGCACGAGGGCGTGGTGCGGACCGCCAAGTTCACGGTCGTGGTGCCGCAATGACCCCGGCCGTGAAAGCCGCCGGCGAGCGGGTCGAGCTGGCGATCGAGGGGATGACCTGCGCCTCCTGCGCGAACCGGGTCGAGAAGAGCCTGAACGAGCTCGACGGGGTGCAGGCCAGCGTCAACTTCGCCACCGAGCGGGCGACGGTCAGCTTCGACCCCGGGCGCACCGAGCCCGAGGAGCTGGTCGAGGCCGTCGGCAGGACCGGCTACACGGCCTCACTGCCCGCCGCCGACGGCGAGGGGGGCGAGGCGGCGGCGGAAGCCGACCCCAGCGCCGGGCTGCGCCGGCGCCTGATCTTCTCGGCCGCGCTCTCGCTGCCGGTGCTGCTGCTCTCGATGGTCGAGCCGCTGCAGTTCGAGAACTGGCAGTGGCTGGCTCTGCAGCTGGCGACCCCGGTGGTGCTGTGGGGCGGCTGGCCCTTCCACAAGGCCGCCTGGCAGAACCTGCGCCACGGCGCCGCGACGATGGACACGCTGATCTCGCTCGGCACCCTGGCGGCGCTCGGCTGGTCGTTCGTCGCCCTCTTCTTCCTCGACGCCGGGATGCCGGGGATGACGATGCCGTTCGAGCTGATCACCGAGCGCGGCGCCGCCTCGGACCACATCTACCTCGAGGTGGCGGCCGTCGTCACCACCTTCATCCTCGCCGGCAGCTACTTCGAGGCGCGGGCCAGGCGCCGGGCCGGGGCCGCGCTGGAGGCCCTGCTCGGGCTCGGCGCCAAGGACGTCGCCGTGCTCGACGCCGACGGCGGCGAGCGCCGGGTCGCGGTTGCGCAGCTCGCCGTCGGCGACCGCTTCCTCGTCCGGCCCGGCGAGAAGGTGGCGACCGACGGCATCGTCGAGAGCGGCTCCTCGGCGGTCGACCAGGCGCTGATCACCGGCGAGCCGGTGCCGGTCGAGGTCGGGCCGGGGGACGAGGTGGTCGGCGCCACCGTCAACGCCGGCGGCCGTCTGGTGGTCCGCGCCACCCGGGTCGGCGAGGACACCGCGCTGGCCCAGATCGCCCGCCTGGTGACCGCGGCGCAGAGCGGCAAGGCGCCGGTGCAGCGGCTCGCCGACCGGGTCAGCGGCGTCTTCGTCCCGGCCGTCATCGCCCTCGCCGTCGCCACCCTCGGCTTCTGGCTCGGCAACGGCGCCGGGCTGACCTTCGCCCTGACCGCGGCGGTCGCGGTCCTGATCATCGCCTGCCCCTGCGCGCTCGGCCTGGCGACGCCGACGGCGCTGCTGGTCGGAACCGGCCGCGGGGCGCAGCTCGGCCTGCTGATCAAGGGCCCGGAGGTGCTGGAGTCGACGCGGCGGATCGACACCGTTGTCCTCGACAAGACCGGCACGGTGACGACGGGGGAGATGGCGGTGGCCGCGGTCGAGCTCGCCGCCGGCGCCGACGAGGCCGAGGTCCTGCGGCTGGCCGGTGCCGTCGAGGACGCCTCCGAGCACCCGATCGCGCGGGCGATCGCCGCCTACGCCAAAAGCGCGACGCCGCGGCTGCCGGCGGTCGAGGGCTTCGCCAGCCACGCCGGCCTCGGCGTCGTCGGCGTGGTCGAGGGCCACGCTGCGGTCGTCGGCCGGGTCGGCTTCCTCGCCGACTGGGCGATGCACCTTCCCGCCGAGCTGGAGGGCGCCCGCCGCGAGGCCGAGCGACTGGGGCGGACGACGATCGCCGCCGGCTGGGACGGCGAGCTCCGCGCCCTGATCGTCGTCGCCGACACGGTCAAGCCGACGAGCGCCGAGGCGGTCGCGCAGCTGCGGCAGCTGGGCCTGCGGCCGCTGCTGCTGAGCGGCGACAACGAGGCCACCGCCCGTGCCGTCGCCGCCGCGGTCGGGATCGAGGAGGTGGTCGCCGAGGTGCTGCCGGCCGAGAAGGCCGCGGTGGTGGCGCGACTCCAGGCCGAGGGCCGGACCGTGGCGATGGTCGGCGACGGGGTCAACGACGCCCCGGCCCTGGTCCAGGCCGATCTCGGGCTGGCGATCGGCACCGGCACCGACGTCGCTATCGAGGCCTCCGACATCACCCTGGTCGCCGGCGACCCGCGCGCCGTCGCCGACGCGATCCGGCTCTCGCGCCGCACCCTGGGCACGATCAAGGGCAACCTCTTCTGGGCCTTCGCCTACAACGTAGCGGCGCTGCCGCTGGCGGCGGCGGGCCTGCTGAACCCGCTGATCGCCGGCGCGACGATGGCTCTCTCGAGCGTGATCGTGGTCACCAACTCACTGCGCCTGCGCCGCTTCGCCCCGCAGAGGTAGGCCCAAATAAGGACTTGATCGGCGCGGCCGGGATTCGGCCGCTGTGAAAGAAACGTAAATTGGCGCGGTGAGCACGACCGAGTTCGCAGCGGTGGGGGCCGAATCGGCTGCCGATTTCCGCCCCACGCAGTGGATCTGGCTGCGGCGCGGGGCGCTGGGTGTGTACTTCGTCGCGCTCGGGGTGTGGAGCGCGACCTACGGGATCCCGGTGCAGCGGGAGCTGGTGATCGCCTGGACCTGCGGTGCCCTCGCCTGCGCCTCGATCGGCCGGCCGCCGCGGCAGATCCTTCAGCTCGCGCTCGACTGGCTGCCGATCGTGCTGGTGCTGTGCGCCTACGACTTCACCCGCGGCGCCGCCGACTCGTTCGGGATCGGCGTCCACGTGCACCCGATGATCGACTTCGACCGCACCGTCTTCTTCGGTCAGGTGCCGACCGAATGGCTGCAGGCGCGGCTCGGCGATCCACACGTCGCCAACTGGTGGGACGTCGCCTTCACGCTCGTCTACACCTCCTACTTCATCGTTCCCTTCGCCCTCGCCGGGGTGCTGTGGGCGCGCGACCGACCCGCCTTCCTGCGCTTCACCAAGCGCCTGGTCTCGCTGGCCCTGGCCGGCCTCGCCACCTACATCGTCTTCCCGGCGGCGCCGCCGTGGATGGCGGCGGAAATGGGCCTGCTCGACGGCGTCCACCGCACCACCGCGACGGGTTGGGACTCGCTCGGGGTCGGCACCGCCGGGCTCTTCTCCGAGGGCCAGTCCAACGTCAACCTGGTCGCCGCCGTGCCCTCGCTGCACTCCGCCTTCGTCGCCCTGGTGGCGCTGTTCCTCTGCGGCCGGATCCGCTCACCCTGGCGCGGGCTGCTGTTCCTCTATCCGCTGGCGATGGGACTGACGTTGATGGCAACGGGCGAGCATTACTTCTTCGACGTGCTGCTCGGCTGGGGATACGCCGGCGCGGTGATGGTCGCCTGGGGCTGGTGGGAACGCCGCCGCGCCCTCTCGCCGCGGCCCGGTTCGTAGCGGTCGACGATCGCGGCGCTGAGCAGCTGCTCGCGGGTGAACGGGGTGCCGCTGCGGCTGCGACCGCTGGCCAGCACGCGGATGCGCCAGGCGCCCGGGTATTCGCCGCCAAAGCTCCCGTAGAAGTCGCCCGGGCCGACTTCTTCGAGGTCGAGGCGGCGCGTCCAGCTGTTGCCGGGCGGGTCGATCTCGGCGACGACCTCGGTGCTGCCCTGCTCGACCGGCATCCCGTATTCGCCCAGCTCCACCTTGAGGCCGATCTCGGTTCCCGATTCGACCCCGCCCTGCACGGCGCGGGCGGCCATCCGCACGTTGCTCCAGGAGCTGACGGTGAGGTTGTAGCGGGCGCCTCGCTCGGCGGCGAGCTCGGCCGCCTCGGCGCCGGCGTCGCCCTGCTTGGCGAGGCGGGCGAGGGCGCTGCGGAAGCCGCGGCGGTCGACGCTCAGCAGCGCCCGCCAGCTGCCCGCGTGGGCACCGTTCGCGCTCGGCAGGCCGAGGCGGACGTAGGTCATGTTCGTCCCGTGCTCGACCGCGGCGCCGGCGGCCAGCAGTTCTTCCTCGCCCAGCACTTCGCCTTCGGGCGTTTCCAGCCGCAGGCGCACAGCCGGCAGGTCGACGAGCAGGGCGACGGTCGCGTCGATATCGGCCTCGCCGAGCTGGAAGGGGATCGCCACTTCGTCGCCGGGGCGGATGTAGCCCGCCGGGTCGACGACCACGTTCTCGTTGGTGGCCGAGATCAGGATCTGCTGGAAGTACTTGGAGAGGCGGAAGTAGGAGCCGAGGTCGGTCCCGAGGGGACCGGTCAGCAGCAGGTAGCCGTCGGTGTTGTTGGCGAGCTTGCCGAGGCTGTCGGAGCTGACCTGCTGGGCGGCGCCGAGGCCGATGGCGAAGGTGCGCTGGTCGATCGCGCCCATCACTTCGTCGAGGAAGAGCGGTTCGTTCTCGATGCCGTCGGTCATCACCAGCAGAGCGCGCCCGTCGAAGCCGCCGCCGTGCGCGGCCAGCTCCTGGCGCGAGAGCTCTACCCCGTCGCCGATCGAGGTCGCCCCGGTCGGGGCGAGGGCGGCGATCGCGCTGAGCACGTCGGCGCGCTGGCTGGAGCCGGCCGCGAAGGGGGCCAGGGCGACCTCGGTGCTGGCGTCCTGGTCGAAGCTGACGACGCCGATGCCGCTGCCGTCGCGGGTCAGCTCGACACAGCGGGCGGCGGCCTCGTGCAGCAGGGCGATCCGGGTCGAGCCGGTGCCCGCCGGTTCCTCCATGCTGCCCGATTTGTCGAGGCAGAGGACGACGCCGGTCGTCGGCCGGGCCACGGTGGTGCCGCGTAGGGTGACGGTGAAGGTCTGCCCGGTCTCGACGCAGCGCAGTTCCACCGTGCCCTCCGGGGCGACCGCGGGAGCGGCCTCGCCGGTGAAGCCGAACCAGACCCGCACCGCGTCGTAGGGGGAGTTGTCGACCGGCGGGGTGTGGGTCACGCTGGCGCCGAGCGCGGTCAGCGAGTAGGGGGCGGGAGGACCGCTGCCGGGGACGACCTCGATCGTCACCGGTCCGGCGGCCCGCACCTGGAAGACGGCCGCGCGCCAGGTCGTCTCCAGGGTCGGCACTTCGTGGAAGTCGAGGATCGGCGTCGCCAGGTCGACGATCGGCGGGTCGGTGTCGTAGATGTAGCCGAGCGAGCGCCGGTAGTCGAGCGAGCGGGCGGGGGTCGGGTCGAACGAGGCGAGGTGCGCCATCTGGTCGTTGAGGTTGTGGCCGACGGGGCCGCCGCTGACCGGTTCGTAGCCGCCGCTGCCCGGCGCGTGCTGCCAGAGCGCCCAGATCCGGTCGATGTTGCCGTGGTGGAGGAAGAACACCGGGTCGTTGGGCGAGGTGCCGGGCCCCATGTCGCCGCCGATCCAGACGTGGACCCGGTTGTGCAGCTGCGGCCCGGACTCGCCGGCGCTCGCCGCCCAGCCCTCGAGCCGGTTGCGGAAGCTGCCGGTGCTGTTCAGGTCCCAGCGCGAGGTGTCGTATTTGGGGAAGTTGGCGATCACGTCCTGCACCTGCTGCGGGGTGGGGAAGACCGGGCTGCCGCCGGTGTATGAGCCCAGTTCGCGCTGGATGCCCCCCGGGCGCGGGACGAAGGAGCCGCCGGCGGTCTCGATCAGCGCCGTCCAGTTGGCGAACGGCCCGCTCGTCACCTGCCCGTCGCCGCCCACGTACTGGCGGCCGGGGCCGGTGTTCCACAGTGGCGCCCCGCGCGGGTTGGCGGCGTCGGCCGCCCAGTCCCAGTAGGGCAGGGTCACGTACGGGTTGTGTTTCTGCAGCGCCCGCTCGAACTCGCGCAGGAAATACCGGTGCCAGGGAAGGAAGGCCGGCCCGCGGTGGGCCGTGTTGCGCAGGTTGGCGGACGGGGTCTCCGTCTGCCAGGGCGTCGCCATCATCATCGAGTGGTGGTGGCGACGGATGAACTCGTCGTAGGTGCCGTTGGCCTTGATCGCGTTGACGGCGGCCTGGAAGGCCGCCAGCTGACTGTCGCTGAGCGCGTAGATGCTCTTGCGGATGTTCACGGCCCACCACCGTGGTCGTGGTGTGGGTGCGTGGGGCCGCCCTGGAGCGACCAGTAGCGGCCCTCGTTGCGCAGCATCTCCTCCACCAGCTCCTCGACCGAGGAGAAGCCCATGAACTGGTTGGCGATCTGGCTGTGGTACTGCCCGGCCAGCAGCGAGACGTCGATCGGCTGGCCGTTGAGGGTGAGCGAGATGCCTTTCGCGCTCTCCTCTATATCCACCTCGACGCCGTGGGATACGTAGTGGCGTTTACCTACAGTGTGTTTTTTCGACCCGCCCGGTGGCACTGCGTGCATCTACTCATGTGAAACTGAATAAGTCAACTTACTCTGGGCAAAAGGGCTCCCAGCGTGGAGAGGCGAACGGCAGGCCGGCCCGGTGCAGGGCACCGAGCTTCGGCATCAGCTCGGCGGGGGCCGCGAAGATCGCCCGGATCAGCGTCTCGGCGCCGGCCTCGGGCCCGAGGACGAGGTGGGCGGCGGCGTCCAATAGCTGCTCCTGGGAGAGCTCGGGCGCGGTGCGCCCGCGCGCGGGGATCGCGGCCAGCGCCACCGGCTCCCCCTGCGGGCAGAAGACGCCGAAGCGGGAGACGAAGACCAGCACCTGGTCGAAGCTCGTCTCGCTCTCTTCGATCTCGAACCGGGCCCGCAGCCGCCCCAGCCGGTAGCTGATCTCCGACCAGGCGAGCTGGGTGAGCTGGGCCGGCGTGACCCAGAGCAGGGCGGCGCGGACGGCGGTGCCGGGGCTGGGGAAGAGGGTGGCCGGCAGCGACCCGTACATCGTCGGCTGCGCGGCGACGCCGACGTCGAACTCGCGCAGGTGGCCGCTCAGCGCCAGCAGCGTCCGGTCCTCCTCGCGGTCGAAGTGGGCGAACTTGCGGGCCGCCACGGCGGGCGCCGCGTTGGAGCCGATCGCCAGCACCGGCGTGCGGCCGGCGCCCGCGGCGGCGAAGCGCTCGATCGTGCGCTCGCGCCGGGCCGGCGCCATCGCCTCCAGGGGCTCGACCCGCTCCCCGCTCAGCAGATAGGAGCCGGCGGGCCGCTCCCAGGGGTAGGCGAGCGCCCGCGCCAACGAGTCGGGGTCGAGGGTTCGCGGTGGCAGCTGGGCGATCGTGGCGGCGACGAACTCGGCGAACCGGGCGTCGTCCATGCCCATCCGCCGCAGCAGCTCCGGCTCGGCGATCGGTGGCCACTCGGACATCGATCGAGATCGTAGTCCGGTGCCGCCCCGTGCGGTTAGGCTCTGGCCATGTCGAAGCTGAGGTTCGAAATCTCGATCTCGGTCGACGGGTTCGTCGCCGGCCCCAACCAGAGCGAGGAGAACCCGCTCGGCGAAGGGGGCGAGTCCCTGCACGAGTGGGTGGTCGAGCTTGGCGCCTGGCGCCAGGCCCACGGCCGCGAGGGCGGCAAGACCAACGCCAGCAGCGAGATCGTGGCGGAAGCGATGGAGGGCGTCGGCGCGGTGATCATGGGCCGCAAGATGTTCGGCGGCGGCCCCGGGGCCTGGGATGAGTCCTGGCGTGGCTGGTGGGGAGACGACCCGCCCTTTCACGTGCCGGTCTTCGTCCTCACCCACCACCAGCGCGAGGCGCTGGCGATGGAGGGCGGGACGACCTTCCACTTCGTCACCGACGGGATCGAGGCGGCGCTGGCGCAGGCCCGCGAGGCAGCCGGCGGTGGGGACGTGCACCTCGCCGGCGGCGCCGAAGCCGGGCAGCAGTACCTGGCGGCCGGCCTGGTCGACCGGCTCCAGCTCAATATCGCGCCGGTCCTGCTCGGCGCCGGCGAGCGCCTGTTCGAGAACGTCGGTACCGACCTGCGGCTGCAGCAGACCCGGGTCGTCCATTCCCCCGCGGTGACCCACATCCGCTACTCCGTCGGCTAGGCAGGGTACGGGCGCGACGCGCCGAAGATTCCGGCATGAACAGAAAGCTCGACGTCGGCAGTGTCCTCAGCGAGGTCTTCTCGATCTACGGTGCTCAGGCGGGTGTGCTCCTGCCGATCGCCTTCTGGCTCTTCCTCGCCGTGGCGATCGTCAACAGCCTGATCGCCGGCAGCCTGATCATGCTCGCGGTGGCGCTCGCCATCAGCACGATCGCCAGCACCCTCTACCAGGGCACGGTCGTCGAGTTGGTCAGCGACGTCCAGGACGGCCGCCGCGACTCGAGCATCGGCGACCTCCTGCGCTCCGCCTCGCCCTTCATCCTGCCGCTGATCGGGGTCGGGATCCTGGCCGGCATCGCGATCGGCATCGGCTTCATCCTGCTGGTCGTCCCGGGCCTGATCCTGCTGACGATCTGGGCCGTGGTGGCGCCGGTGATCGTGGTCGAGAAGGCGGGCGTGCTCGACTCCTTCAAGCGCTCGCGCGAGCTGGTCCGCGGCAACGGCTGGCCGGTCTTCGGCGTCATCCTCGTCACCTTCGTCATCGTCTTCGTGGTCAGCATGGTCTTCGGCCTGATCGGCGGCGCGATCGCCGACGGCGTCCTCGTCCGCATCGTCTTCAGCGCGATCGCCTCGGCGGTGACGGCGCCGATTGGCGCCCTCGTCGCCTCCGTCCTCTACTTCCGCCTGCGCTCCTACGAGGGCGCGGCACCGGTCGCCGCCGACCCGACCCCGGCCGCACCGGCCCCCTCCACGGCCGATCCGTTGCCGCCCCCGCCCCCGCCCCCGCCGCCGCCTCCACCGCCCCCGCCGGCGCCGGATTCCCCGCCGCCCCCGCCGGCTCCTCCCGCCTAGGAGGGAGGCGATCCGCGCTCGCGCGCGGGATTCGGCACGCGCGCCAAACGGCACGCGCAGCCATCCACCTGGCGCCGCGTGCAGGCAAAGGGGTCGCGTCGCCCGTCCCGGTCGCGTCCCGCGCGAGCCGCCGTTGACCGTGCGGTCCGCCTCCCGGTAGGAGTCAGACGATCCGGGAGCCGAAACGCAAGATCGGGAGGTCGTGCGAAATGTGGAAGCGAATCTGTGTCGCCCTGACCGCAGTCGTCGTTCTCGCTGCCACGCTTGTCTCCGTCGCCGGGGCCGATCAATTCGCCACCGAAAAAACGCCGGCCACCCTGACAGCGCGTCAGGGTCTGCCCAACCTGATCACAGGTGCGTTCGGGACCACCGAATGCGCAACGGTCACCTACGTGGGCTCGATCTTCTCCTCCCCGGCCACCACAGCCACACTGACGCCGACCTACAGCGGCTGCAAAACCGCAGGCTTCTCGTCGACTATCGACCTGAACGGCTGCGACTACCTGTTCCACATCGGGGCGGCGACAACCGGGACCGTGGACGTCGTCTGTCCCAGCGGCAACGAAATCACAATCACAGTCAATCCCCTGGCGCCGAAGTGCACCATCCACATTCCCTCCCAGACCGGCCTCGGCGTCATCACCTACTCGCAGATCGAATCGGGGACCACACGTGAACTCGTCTTCGCCATGAACGTCAGCGGCCTGACAACCAACGCCACAGCCGGCAGCGGCGTCGGCGCCTGCCCGACCTTCCACGTCGTCACCAGCAAATTCGACGGCAGCATCTCCGTCACAGCCGAGACGGCGCCGGGCTCGACTCACCTCGGGATCTTCCTCCAGTAGCCAGGGGGCGTTGCTAGCGGTGCTCCATCAGGCCGGCGACGGCCTGGGCCAGGCGCAGGCCGCGCGCGGTCAGCGTGTACTCGGTGTGGGGGGGACGGCCGGCGACCAGCTGCCGCTCGACGATCCCCGCCGCCTCGAGCTGCTCGAGGCGGTCGGAGAGGGTCGTCGGCGAGACGCCGGGCAGCGACTGGCGGAACTCGTTGAAGCGGGCGGCGCCGCTGGAGCAGGCGTAGATCGTCGCCATCGTCCAGCGGCGCTCGAGCAGGCCGGCGGCCGCCCGCAGCTCGGTCGGGACCGGGCTGCAGCTACGACATCGCGGCGACATCGGCGCCCTTCTCGGCCGGCTCCAGGGCCAGCTCGATGACCTCGCCGACGCTCATCACCGGGTGGAAGGTCATCTGCTCGCGCACCTCCTCCGGCACCTCGTCGAGGTCGCCGCGGTTGCGCTCGGGCAGGATCACCTCGGTCAGCCCGGCCGCGTGGGCGGCCAGCACCTTCTGCTTGAGGCCGCCGATCGGCAGCACCCGCCCCTGCAGGGTGACCTCGCCGGTCATCCCGACCGTGTGCTTGACCGGGCGTCCGCTCAGCAGCGAGACCAGGGCCGTGGTCATCGCCGTGCCGGCGCTGGGACCGTCCTTGGGGATCGCCCCGGCCGGCACGTGCAGGTGGAACTCGCTGTCGAAGCGGGCCGGGTCGAGCCCCAGCTCCTGGCTGTGGGAGCGCACGTAGGAGAGGGCGATCCGCGCCGACTCCTTCATCACGTCGCCGAGCTGACCGGTCAGCACCAGGCCCTTGTCGCCGGCCATCGCCGTCGCCTCGATGAAGAGGACGTCGCCGCCGGTGCCGGTCACCGCCAGCCCGGTGGAGACGCCGGGGATCGCCGTGCGCTCGACCGACTCCTGGAAGAAGCGCTGGCGCCCGAGCGCGTCGTGGACGGCGTCGGCGTCGATCACGATCGGCAGCTGCTTCTCGCCGGAGGCGATCTTGGTCGCCGCCCCGCGCAGCAGCTTGCCGAGCTCGCGCTCGAGCTGGCGCACCCCCGCCTCGCGGGTGTACTCGGTGACGACGCTGCGCAGCACCTCCTCGCCCAGCTCGACCTCCTCGGCCTCGAGCCCGTTGCGGGTCAGCTGCCGGGGCAGCAGGTAGCCGCGGGCGATCGCCAGCTTCTCGGCGGTCGTGTAGCCGTCGAAGGCGATGATCTCCATCCGGTCCAGCAGCGGCCCCGGGATCGTGTCGGTGAGGTTGGCGGTGGCGATGAAGACGACCTCGGAGAGGTCGACCTCGACGTCGAGGTAGTGGTCGCGGAAGGAGTGGTTCTGGGCCGGGTCCAGGACCTCGAGCAGGGCGGCCGAGGGGTCGCCGCGCCAGTCGGCGCCGACCTTGTCGACCTCGTCGAGCAGGATCACCGGGTTCATCGTCTTCGCGTCGCGCAGGGCACGGACGATCCGTCCCGGCATCGAGCCGATGTAGGTGCGGCGATGGCCGCGGACCTCGGCCTCGTCGTGGACGCCGCCGAGGCTGATGCGGACGAACTCGCGCCCGAGGGCGCGGGCGACCGACTCGCCGATCGAGGTCTTGCCGGTGCCGGGCGGTCCGACCAGGGTCAGGATCGCGCCGTTGGCGCGGGCGTCGTCCTCGTCCTTGCCGCGCTCCTGGCGCAGCTTGCGGACGGCGATGAACTCGGTGATCCGCCGCTTCACGTCCTCGAGCCCGGCGTGGTCGGCGTCGAGCACCTCGCGGGTGTGGACCGGGTCTAGCTTCTCCTCGGAGCGGGCTCCCCACGGCACCGCGATCAGCCAGTCGAGGTAGCTGCGGATCATCGACGACTCCGGCGACTGCTCGCCCTGGCGCTCGAGCCGGCGCAGCTCCTTCTCGGCCTGCTCGGCGACCGCCTCCGGCATCTCCGCCTCGGCGATCTTGCGCTCGTACTCCTCGATCAGGTTGCCCTCGTCCTCGCCCAGCTCCTTGCGGATCGACTCCATCTGTTTGCGCAGGAAGTACTCACGCTGCTGCTGCTGGGCGCCGGACTCGACGTCGTCGCGGATCTTGCTGCGGACCTGCAGCTCCGCCAGGCGCTCGCGCTGCAGCTCGACCGCGACCGCCAGTCGCTCGCTGACGTCGAGGGTGTCGAGCAGGCGCAGCTTCTGCTCGAAGGTGAGGTCGGGGCTGAAGCCGCTGGTGTCGGCCAGGGCGCCGGGCTCCTCGACCGAGCGCAGGAAGGCGGCGATGCGGCCGTCGTCGCCGCGCAGCTCGAGGATCTCCTCGACCACGGCGCGGTACTCGCGGGCCAGCTCGGCCGTGCGCTCGTCGTCCGGGTGGCCGTCGTGGAACTCCTGCACCTCGATGCGCAGGGAGTCGGCATCGTGCTCGTCGGCGACGGCGGCGCCGGCGAGGCCGCGGTGCAGGCCGAGCACCGTGGCGACCGGGGCGCCGCCGCGCGAGTGGCCGCGCTCGACCACCTCGGCGACGACGCCGGTGCGGGCGAACTCGCCGTCGCTGCGGGGCAGCAGGAAGACACGGTCCTCCTCGCCGACCTCGATCGGCAGGGTGGCGGTGACGGTGGGGAAGACGATCGCGTCGTCGAGTGGGATCAGGAGATAGGCCATGTCCAAGTCCACTTTCTGTAGTTAGTCTCCAAATAGGATAGCGCCCTCGCCTCCCGGGCCCCGCAAGGGTTGAGGACTTGCTGTTGTCATGGGCCCAGTAAGTCCTCAGTCCCGGGCGCTACGGTGTGTCCATGGATCAGGAGAAAGCACGTCAGCTGCTGGCCGCCGAGCGTGAGCGGGTCGAGGGCGAGGTCGCGGCGCTGGAGCGTGGCGGCACCGAGGAGGGGGACGAGCGCCGCGAACCGGGCGACTTCAACTCCGAGGGCCTCTACCAGGACGAGTTCGACGCCGGCCGCGCCGCCGAACTGAAAGACCGCCTGGCCGCGGTCGAGCGCGCCGAAGAGCGCCTCGCCGCCGGCACCTACGGCCTCTCCACCCGCAGCGGCGAGCCGATCCCCGACGCCCGCCTGGAAGCGAACCCGACCGCCGAGCTGACGGTCGCCGAGCAGGACCCCAGCGCCCGCTAGCGGCGCGGAGCGCTCAGACGTCGACGCCGACCGGCTCGCCGATCGGCAGCCAGCGGACGCTGTCGCGGAACCGCTGCGGGGCGGTGGCGAACTCGCGCTCTACTGCCTCGCGCCCCTGGCGGAAGTGTTTCCAGCCCTCGTAGTGGATCGGGATCACGGTGCGGGGCCCGATCAGGCCGCAGAGTTCGACCGCCTGCGCCGCGGTCATCGTGTAGTGGAGGGGGCCGGAGATCGGGAACCGGACGCCGCCGAGGTGGACGATCGCGGTGCCGATCTGCAGCCGCTCGGCGACCTCGCGCAGGCCGGGGTAGAGGACGGTGTCGCCGGAGATCCAGAGTTCGCCCGCCTCCTGACCCTCCCAGCGCAACGAGAAGCCGATCACGTCGCCGACGATCGGGCGGCTCAGCGGCGGTCCGTGGCGGCAGGGCGTGGCGGTGATCTCGATCCGCGGCCGGCCCGGCGCCTCCAGTGCCGTCGTCGCCCAGGGCGCGAGGCCCTGGGCGTTGCCGCCGAGGCGCTTGGCGCCGGGGACCGTGGTCACCACCGTGTCCGCCGACGGCAGCAGCGCCCGCCCGGCCGGGTCGAGGTTGTCGTCGTGGTGGTCGTGGCTGACCAGGACGGCGTCGATGCGGCCGATCTCGCTCGCCGCGATCGCCGGCCCGGTCGTCTTGTGCGAGCCGGTGCCCCAGCCGAACTTGTAGTCGCCGCCGGCCGGGTCGAAGGTGGGGTCGGTCAGCAGCCGCCACTCGCCGATCTCGATCAGCGCCGTCGGCCCGCCGATGTGGGTGACGCGTACGTTCACTCGACGCTCCCGTTGCCCTGGTTGGCGCGCAGCTCGGTGTTGATGCCTTCGTGCACCGCCCGCAGGGCGCGCTCGCGGACCCGCAGCTTGGTCGCCCTGTGCGCCGCCGGGTCGAGGGTGGCCAGCTGCGCCGCCGCCTCGCTGGCGACCGCGTCCAGCTCGGACGCCGGCACGACCCGGTCGAGGAAGCCGGCGGCGAGCGCCTCGCCCGGCGCGTACATCGTCGCCGTGACGAGGCCGCGGTTGAACTCGGCGGGGGAGAGGCGCTGGCGTGCCAGCTCGACCGCGAAGAGCGGCAGGGTGAGCCCGATCTGGACCTCGTTCAGCCCGATCTTGAACGGGCCCTCGGCACCGATCCGCAGGTCGGCGGCGAGCAGCAGGAAGGAGCCGGCGGCGATCGCGTGGCCGCTGGCGGCGGCGAGCACGGGAGTGGGGAAGGCGAGGATGCGCTCGCTGAGAGTCGCCCCCAGCGTCAGCATCTCGACGATCCGCTCCGGCTGCTGCTGGAAGACCTTGAGGTCGAAGCCGGCGGAGAGGTAGCCCTCACGCCCCGTCAGCAGGACGACGGCCTCGTCGGCCTCGGCCCGGTCCAGCGCCGCGTGGACGGCTTCCAGCGTCGGGATCGAGAGCGCGTTGACCTTGCCGTCGTCGAGCGTGATGCGCGCGACGCCGTCGCGCAGCTCGTAGGTGACCGGTTCGCTCACGACGTCGCCTGCGCTGCTCAGCCGAGCAGCTTGGCCTTCTGCGCGGCGAACTCCTCCTCGGTGAGGATACCCTGGCTTTTCAGCTCGCCCAGCTGCTTCAGCTGGTCGATCATCGAGGCCTCGCCGGCCGGTGCCGCGGCGGGCGCGGGCGCCGCGGGAGCGGCCTGCTGCTGTTCTTCCTGCTGCGCCCAGCGCTGGCCCTGGCGCCGCGAGACACGGTTGCTGACCGTGGTGGCGGTGCCGGCGATGACGGCGGTGCGGGCGACTCCTCGAAGCAATCCGGGCATGACTCTCTCCTTGCTCAGGCGCTCTCGGCCGCGTCGAGGGCGGCGAGGACGGCTTGGACGGGGATGCGGCCGCTGGCGACCAGCTGCCCACCGGAACGGCGGACGGCGCTGGCGAAGGGGGCGGCCCAGCTGTTCTCGTAGACCAGCAGCGCCGCCGAGGTGCCGGGCTCCAGCGCGCCCCCGGCCTCGTCGATGTCTTCGTCGGAGAGCAGCCCCGAGGAGGCGCCCTCGAAGACCGCGAACTCGGCCCCGGCGTCGCCGAGGTCGGCGATCTCGAGGCCGGCGACCGAGCCGTCCTCGCCCTTGACGATGAAGGTGAGGTCGAGGATGCGGATCAGGCCGCGGTCGACCAGGTCGACCAGGTGCGGCATCGCCTCGCCGGTCGGCTGCCGTCCCGTCCACTCGACCAGCACGTAGTCGATCGGGCCCATCTCGTTCAGCTCGTCGCCACTCATTACGGACCTTTCGTCGACGGAAAAAGAAGTTTGCTCCAACTGCTTGGCACCTTACAGCGCCGCCCCGTAGGGTGGCCGCCATGAACTCTCCAAGCGATCACGACGCCGCCATGCTCTACGGAAACCGCTTCCTCACCGAGGACGCCCCCGCCAAGGACTTCCCCGACGGCGGCATGTCTCCGCTCGACGCGATGCGGCTGGTCGACGAGGAACTGGCGCTGGAGGGGGACCCGAACCGCAACCTCGCCACCTTCGTCACCACCTGGATGGAGCCCGAGGCGCAGCGGCTGATCGCCGAGAACCTGTATCGCAACTTCATCGACCACGCCGAGTACCCGATCTCGGCCGAGATCGAGAAACGCTGCATCCGCATGCTCGCCGACCTCTACCACGCGCCCGGCGAGACCACCGGCGCCCGCACCCAGGGCTCCTCGGAGGCGATCATGCTCGGCGCCCTCTCGCTGAAGTGGAAGTGGAAGCAGCGGCGCGAAGCCGCCTCGCTGCCGGTCGACAAGCCGAACCTGATCTTCGGCGGCGACGTGCACGTGGTCTGGGAGAAGTTCTGCCGCTACTTCGACGTCGAACCGCGCACCGTGCCGCTGCAGCCCGGCAAGTACACGATCGGTCCCGACGACGTGGAGCCGCTGGTCGACGAGAACACGATCGGCGTCGCCGCCGTCCTCGGCACCACCTTCACCGGCCACGCCGACGACATCCCCGGCATCAACGACCTCCTGCTGAGGATCAAGAAGGAGCGCGAACTCGACGTGCCGCTGCACGTCGACGCCGCCAGCGGCGGCTTCGTCTGGCCCTTCCTCTACCCGGACTCGAAGTGGGACTTCCGGCTCGAGCAGGTGCGCTCGATCAACGTCTCCGGGCACAAGTTCGGGCTCGTCTACCCCGGCGTCGGCTGGCTCGTCTTCCGCGAGGAGAGCGACCTCGCCGAGGACCTCGTCTTCTACGAGAACTACCTGGGCAAGACCGACGCCACCTTCACCCTCAACTTCTCCACCGGCGCCTCGATGGTGCTGGCCCAGTACTACAACTTCGTCCGCCTCGGCCGCCACGGCTACACGTACATCATGGAGGCGATGGAGAAGAACGCCCGGGCCCTCGCCGGCCGGCTGGAGCAGTGCGGCGACTTCGAGCTGATCGGGGCCGACGAGGAGCAGCTGCCGCTGGTCGCCTTCAAGCTGGTCGAGGGCAAGAACTACGACGAGTTCGACGTCTCCTGGCAGCTCTCGGCCGAGCGCGGCTGGATGCTGCCCGCCTACACGATGCCGCCCAACGCCGAAGACGTGAAGGTGATGCGGGCACTGGTCAAGGAGACGCTCAGCCGCGAGCAGGTCGACCGCCTCGCCGACGACATCGAACAGGCCTGCAAGACGCTGGCGGAGAAGGGCGGCGCCCACCCCTCCGAGCGCAAACAGGTCAAGACCGGGACCGGCTACTAGGCCACCAGGCGCGGTCGCCGAGCCGGTAGGTGATCGCGGGGATCAGCAGCGCCCGCACGACGAAGGTGTCGAGGAGGATGCCGATCGCCACCGTGGCGCCGATCTGGACCAGCTCCTCCAGCGGCAGCAGGGTCAGGGTGGCGAAGGTGCCGGCGAGGATCAGGCCGGCGCCGGTGACGACGCCGCCGGTGTGGACCAGCGCCCCCAGGACGCCCTCACGGGTGCCGCGCGCCGCCGCCTCCTCGCGTGCCCGGGTCATCAGGAAGATGTTGTAGTCGACCCCGAGCGCGACCAGGAAGAGGAAGGCCATGAGGACGAGGTTGAAGGCGACCCCTTCGCTGCTGAGCTGGGAGAAGAGGAAGGTGCAGAGGCCGAGCGTCGCCGCGAAGGACATGACCACGGTGAGGATCAGGTAGGCGGGCGCGACCAGGGCCCGCAGCACGGCGGCGAGGATCAGGGCGACGACGAGCAGGACCAGCGGCACGATCAGCCGCGTGTCGCGGGCGTTGGTCTGCTCGATGTCATAGTTCTCGGCCGGGATGCCGCCGAGCAGCGCCGAGGGCGCGATCTCGTGCAGGCGGTCGCGGATCCGCTCGACCGCGGCGGCGGCTTCGCCCGAGTAGGGGTTGCCGCGGAGGACCAGCGCGACCACGGTCTCGGCCTCGCCGGAGGACACCGGCACCGGCAGGGCCAGCTTGATCGCCCCCAGCTCCCGCATCCCCGCCACCACCGGGGCGAGGTCTTCGGCGGCGACGACCGCGGTCAGCGGCGAGCCGAGGCCGGGCGGGAAGTGTTCGTTCAGGACCGCGGTGCCGCGGCTGGAGTTGGTCGGTTTGGTCTCGCCCTGGCCGAAGCCAATCGTGCCGTGGTGGCTGAGGTTGCCGAGCGCCAGCACGACCAGGCCGGCGCCGACCAGGAGGACGATCGGCCGCGAGCGGCGCCGGACCAGCGCCGCCACCCGGACCCACACGTTTCGTGGTTCCTTCGGGACGCCATTCGTCCCCAAGGAACCACGGGATGGCCAGAAGGCGCGGGTGCCGAGCGCGGAGAGCAGCGCCGGCAGCAGGGTGAAGGAGGCGAGCAGCATCGTGGCGATGCCGAGCGCCAGGATCGGGCCGAGCCAGTGGGTCGACTCGAGTTCGGCGACCAGCAGCACCAGCATCGCCGCGATCACGGTCCCGCCGGAGGCGACGATCGCCGGCCCGCTCTCGCGCAGCGCCGCCGGCAGCGCCTGCGCCGCCGGCCGGCCCTCCCGCAGCTCTTCGCGGTAGCGGTGCACGAGCAGCAGCGAGTAGTCGGTGCCGGCGCCGAAGATCAGGACCAGCAGCAGGAAGGTGCCCTCGGTGTTGACGGTGATCCAGCCGGCCTCGATCAGCAGGTAGGCGAGGCCGGTGGCGACCATGTAGGCGGTGCCGACGACGAGCAGCGGCACCAGCGCCAGGATCGGCGCCCGGTAGACCGCGAGCAGGAGGATCAGGACCAGGCTGAGGGTGGCGATCAGCAGCGTCTGGCCGGCTTCGTCGGCGACCCGCTCGAGGTCGGCGGCGATCCCGCCGGGTCCGGTCACGTAGGCATTGACGTGCGACGGCGAGTGGTCTCTGAGGTAGCGCCGGATCGTCCTCACTCCGTCGGCGACGGCGCCGCGGTCGGCGGCGTTCAGGGCCAGCACGACCAGCGCCGCTTCGCCGTCGCGGGAGAGCGGCCCGATGCCCTTGGCGATCCTCGCCACCGCTCCGAACGGCGCTTCCGAGTCGGCGGAGAAGGGGTCGACGATCGGCGTCGCGCCGACGATCCCGAGTTCGTTCAGCCCGTTGCCGATGCGCCCGATCGCGGCCAGGTCGGCCCTGCTGAGGCCGCCGTCGCGCTCGAAGACGATCACCGTCGGCACCTCTTCGTCGCCGCCCCCCTTGCCGCGCTCGAGGGCGTCGATCGCCCGGGTCGATTCGGCGTTGGCGGGGAGGAAGCTGCTCTGGCCGGCGGCCGTGACCTCGCCGATGTGGGCGCGGCCGAGGAAGCCGCCGACGCCGATCGCCAGCCAGGCCGCGATCGTCAGCCAGCGCCCGCGCGGCCCGGTGACCGCCGCTGCGACCCGTGCGATCAACGTCCGCTGGTTCCCGGGCTCGGCACCGGCGGAAGCCTAGTCCCGCCGTACGCGGGTACGCGGACTACTCGGACTTCGGCGAGGGCGAGCGGAACTGGATGATCTCGACCTTGGTCAGCATCGTGGTTGCCCCGGGGTCGCTGCGCTCGTTGACCTGCTGCTGGATGTCGAGCAGCCGCTCGAGGGTCGCGTCCAGCTCGCTGACGACTTCCCGCCAGCCGTCCCCGTCGACCACCAGCGGAGTGCGGCTGATGTGGTTGTCGGGGGGGTCGTCGAAGGTGCCCGAGGACATCGCTTCGGCGATGTCGTCCGCGACCAGCTCCATCAGGGTCGAGGTCACGCCCTCCTGATCCCTCTCGTCGAGCTGCTCCCAGCTCTGGCGGTCGAGCCAGGGGCGTTTGGTCGCGCGGTAGAAGTGCTCGACCACGCGGCCGCCCATCGCCGGTTCCGATCGCACCAGCTCGACGCAGTCGAGGTCTTCGAGCACTCCCAGGTGGTACGTGACGTGGCGGATCGTGCGATCGAGCTCCTTGGCGATCTCCTTCGGGCTCGCCACGCGCTCGGTGAGGATCGCCAGGACCCGGTTGCGGGTCGGGTGGGTCAGCGCCTTCGTCAGCTCGGGGGCTACGAGGCGGGGCAGTCTCTTCGTCAAGCGGGGGCTCCAGTCACAGCCAAGGGAATTGTCACTAATTAAACAGAATTCGTAGCGGTTTTCTTCCGCGCCGCTTCAGACATTGAACTGAAACTAAATATTTTGAGCAATCCTACGGCTTGGGCCGTGGGAGGGCTGGGTCGCACCCCCACGGCCTCGGTGTTGCCGAGGCGACCAAAAAGGGGGTGAGTCGATGAAGATCGAGAAGATCGAGGCGCTGATACCAGTGGTCAGCACCCGCAAGCTGGCTTAGCTCGACTTGGCTCGGCCTCACCCGTTTGGGGCCGAGCCTTTTGTTTAAAGCAATGCTCAATAAAAACTGAACAATTCAGCAATTGTTCAAAATACGACACGAAAATACGCAAGGATCTCGGAATAGCGGAAACCCCATGTTTAATCTGCCGTCCTGGAGGCGGCATATATGCCCGACGACAGCAGACGCGTCATCGACCAGCGATTGGTCAAAGCGGTGGCCCACCCCCTCCGCGTGGAAATTCTCGAAACAATGGTCAGCCACGGTGAGCTGAGCCCGGCCCAGATCGCCAAGAAGCTCGACCGGCCGCCCGGCAACGTCAGCTACCACGTCAACGTGCTGCGCGACTGCGAAGTGCTGGAACTGGTTCGGACCGAGCCGCGGCGCGGGGCCCTGGAGCACTACTACCGGCCGGCGGAGACAATCCGCGGCTTCATCGACCTCGCCCTCGCCGCCTTCAACGTCGGCGGCGACGAGCGCCGCGAGGGGGAGGCAGGGGCGCCGGGGGCCAAGGACGAGGAGCGGGCCGACGTCGACCCGCGCCTCGGCAGCGACCCCAACGGCGGCTGACTCAGGCGCCGTCGGCGGCGGCGCAGCCGATGCCGCCGACCAGCATCCCGGAGCCGAGGTGGGCTCCCAGCACGGGCCCGACTTCGGTGGAGAAGAGCGGCTCGGTGGCGAAGAGCGCCCGGCCCTCGGCGACCAGGGTGGCGGCGTCGTCGCTCGCCTGAGCGTGCTGGATGAACCAGCCGCCGGCGCCGCGCTGGTGCAGCTCGTGCAGGTAGCCGATCATCCGCTGCATCGCCCGCTTCTTGGTGCGGACGCGGCCGACCGGGGCGATTTCGGTGCCGAAGGTGAGGATTGGTTTGATCTTCAGGGCGGAGCCGACCAGCGCCTGCGCGGCGCCGATGCGGCCGCCGCGCCGCAGGTACTCGAGGGTGTCGAGGCAGAACCACATGTCGAGGCCGGCGCGGGTCTCGTGGACCGCCGCCACGACCTCGTCCAGCGCCTTGCCGCGGGCGGCGGCTTCGGCGGCGGCGAGGACCAGGCAGCCGAGCCCGCCGGCGCCGGTCTGGCCGTCGACGACCTCGACCCGGCGCCCAGCGAACTTGTCCTCGACCAGGCGCGCCGCCTCGCGGGCGCTCTCGCAGGTGCCGGAGAGGCCGCCGGCGATGTGGATCGAGACGACGTCGCGCCCGGCCGCGGCCAGCGGTTCGTAGCGGGCGAGGAAGTCCCCGACCGAGGGCTGCGAGGTCGAGGGAAGGTCGTCGGATTCGCGCAGCCGCCGGTAGAACTCGCCGAGCTCGTACTCGGGCTCCGGCCGGTGGTCGCCGGCCCAGCCGACGTAGAGGCTCACCTGCTCGATCCCCCAGCGCTCGATCAGCTCCGTCGGCAGGTAGGTGGTGCTGTCGGTGACGACGGCGACGTTGTCGCTGTCGCCGTGCCCGGCGGCGTCTGGAGGTGTGTTCATGGACAAGAGACTCTATGTTGAGGCCATGAATGACGACTGGCGGCTGCAGGTGGACGTCGAGCAGGCGAGCGACGGAGAGGCGCTGACCGAGCAGCTGGCCGCCGCCGAACTCGAGCACGAGCTCGAGTTCGCCCTGCACGATCGCCTGATCGTCTCCCGCGACGGCGCCCAGGTCTTCGTCTACGCCGGCGACCGCGCCCAGGCCGAGCGCGCCGGCGCCCTGATCGAGCGGCTGGCGGCGAGCAACGGCTGGCAGCTGCGGACGCAGCTGCTGCACTGGCACCCGGCGGCGGAGGAGTGGAAGGACCCCGACCTGCCGCTGCCCGCCGACGACGCGGCGCGGCTGGCCGAGCACGGCGAGCTGATCGCGGCCGAGCGCCGCCAGCTGGAGCAGAGCGGCGCCCCCGAGTTCGAGGTCCGGGTCGAGCTGCCGAGCCACGTCGATGCCGCCCGCTTCGCAGAGCTGCTGCGCGGCGAGGGCCTGCCGGCGGTGCGCCGCTGGAAGTACCTGGTCGTCGGCGCCACCGACGAGGACGCGGCCAAGGCGCTGGCGACGCGGCTCGAAGCCGAGGCGCCGAGCGGCAGCGAGGTCAGCGTCGAGGGCAGCGGCAAGGTCGCCTACGACGAGCGGCCGCCCAACCCCTTCGCGGTCCTCGGCGGCCTCGGCGGCTAGATGGCCGCCGGCGCGGAGGGCCGCGACGAGCTGGCCGAGCTGCGCGCCCGCCGGGCGCTGACCGAGGACCCGGCCCGCGGCGAGGCCGTCGCCAAGCGCCACGCCGCCGGCGGGCGCACCGCGCGCGAGAACGTCGCCGACTTGGTCGACCCGGGCAGCTTCGTCGAGTACGGCCGCTACGCGATCGCCGCCCAGCGCGGCCGCCGCGAGCTCGACGAGCTGATCGCCCGCACTCCGGCCGACGGCCTCGTCGCCGGCACCGCCACGGTCAACGCCGAGCTGTTCGGCGAGGCCGCCGGCTGCGCCGTCCTCTCCTACGACTACACGGTCCTGGCCGGGACCCAGGGCGCGCTCGGCCACCGCAAGAAGGACCGGCTGTTCGAGCTGATCGAGCGGATGCGGCTGCCCACCGTCTTCTACGCCGAGGGCGGTGGCGGCCGCCCGGGCGACACCGACTACCCGGTCGTCTCCGCCCTCGACACCCGCGCCTTCGCCCTCTGGGCCGGCCTCTCCGGGCAGGTGCCGCGGATCGCCGTGGTCGCCGGCCGCTGCTTCGCCGGCAACGCCGTGATCGCCGGCTGCGCCGACCTGATCGTCGCCACCGAGAACTCCTCGCTGGGGATGGGCGGGCCGGCGATGATCGAGGGCGGCGGCCTCGGCCGCGTCGATCCCGACGAGGTCGGGCCGATCGCGACCCAGGCCGGCAACGGCGTGGTCGACGTCGTCGCCGCCGACGAGGCGGAGGCGACCGTGGTGACCAGGCGCCTGCTCGCCTACTTCCAGGGGACGACGCCGCCCGGCGCCGAACCCGACCAGAGCCGCCTGCGCGAGGCGATCCCGGAGCGGGCGCGCCGCGCCTACGACGTGCGCCCGGTGATCGAGACGCTCGCCGACGAGGGCTCGGTCACCTTCCTGCGCGAGCGCTTCGCGCCGGAGCTGGTGACGGCGCTGGCGCGGATCGAGGGGCGGCCGCTGGGGATCGTCGCCAACGACTCCCGCCACGTCGCCGGGGCGATCACCAGCGACGCCTCCGACAAGGCGGCGCGCCTGCTGCAGCTCTGCGACAGCTTCGGCCTGCCGGTCGTCTCCCTGGTCGACACCCCCGGCTTCATGGTCGGGCCGGAGGCGGAGGCGACCGGGCTGGTCCGCCACGCCTCGCGGCTGCTGGTCGCCGGGGCGGCGCTGCGGGTGCCGCTGGTCGCGGTGATCCTGCGCCGCGGCTACGGCCTCGGCGCCCAGGCGATGACCGGCGGCAGCCTGCACGAGCCGCTGCTGACCGTCGCCTGGCCCAGCGCCCACCTCGGCCCGATGGGGCTGGAGGGGGCGGTGCGGCTGGCCCTGCGCAAGGAGCTGGAGGCGATCGCCGACGAGGCCGAGCGCGAGCAGCGGGTGCGCGATCTGACCGCCGCCGCCGAAGAGAACGCGAAGGCGCTCAACGCGGCGGCGCTGTTCGAGCTCGACGACGTGATCGACCCGGCCGAGACCCGCGGGCTGATCGCCCGCACCCTGGCGGCGGCAGGCCCGGCCGAGCCGGCCAGCGGCCGCTTCGTGGACACCTGGTAGACAAGGAGATGAGATGACCGAGCTGACCCCGAAGCAAGCCGAGCTCTGCGAGCAGAGCGAGACCGACTACTCCGACCTCAAGGCCCTCTTCGTCAACTGCACGCTGAAGCGCAGTCCCGAGGTCTCCAACACCCAGGGCCTGATGGACATCTCGATGGAGATCATGCGCCGTAACGGGGTCGCGGTCGACTCGATCCGCGCGATCGACCACGAGATCGCCACCGGCGTCTGGCCCGACATGACCGAGCACGGCTGGAAGGCCGACGAGTGGCCGGCGATCTTCGAGCGGGTGATGGCGGCCGACATCCTCGTGCTGGGGATGCCGATCTGGCTGGGGGAGAAGTCCTCGGTGGCGACCCAGGTGATCGAGCGCCTCTACGGCAACTCGCACCTGCTCAACGACGACGGCCAGTACGCCTACTACGGGCGCGTCGGCGGCTGCCTGGTGACCGGCAACGAGGACGGGGTCAAGCACTGCGCGATGAACGTCCTCTACTCGCTGCAGCACCTCGGCTACACGATCCCGCCCCAGGCCGACTCGGGCTGGATCGGCGAGGCCGGGCCGGGCCCGTCGTACCTCGACGAGGGCTCGGGCGGGCCGGAGAACGACTTCACCAACCGCAACACCACCTTCGCCGCCTGGAACATGATGCACCTGGCGCGGCTGCTCAAGGACGCCGGCGGCATCCCCGCCCACGGCAACCAGCGCCCCGCCTGGGACGCCGGCTGCCGCACGGACTTCCCCAACCCGGACTACCGCGCCTAAGGCCTAGCTACCGCCCCCGCCGCAGCCGCCCCCGGAACACCCGCCTCCGCCTCCATCTCCCCCGGAACACCCGCCGCCCGTGGAGCAGCCGGCGTAACCCACCCCGGAGGCCGCGCAGGCCCAGCCGCTGGTCGTCGGGTACGGGGAGCGCGAGCGAGCGGTGACGAGCTCGATCTCGGTCAGCCCGAACGGCTGATCCGTTCCCAGTTGCCTATCGAGGTTCCACAGGACCGATTCCCGCTCGCTGCCGACGTCGGAGCGATCCCAGGCGCGGACGGTTTCGCCGAGCGCGTCGCCCATCGGCGTCGACATCGCCTCGTCGGGCGTGTGGTGGAGGTACTCGCCGAAGGCGACCTCGCAGAAGCGGACGTAAGCGCGTGAGTCGAGGATGAACTCGTGCCAGGCCTCGTCGACGGCACGGGAGGGCATGCCGAGCACGGTGCGCCCGCGCCAGGCGCAGCAGACGAACCACTCGCGCAGGCCGCGCTCGACCAGTTCCCAGCCGCCGTCGTCGAGCCCCGGGAACCGGCTGCGGACCCGGCTCTCGATGTGAATCGGGAATCGGTAGTCGGTGATATAGGCCTCGGCCCTGCGCGCCGCCCGCCGCCGTTTGGCGATCAGCAGCCTGCCGGGCTTGCGTTGGCGACCTCGGCCTGCCGTCCCCTGGGTACCTGCGTTGCGCTCCATTCGCAGCCTCCGTTCCGGTCGTGCCCGCGGATCGCGGCCGGAAATAGTCCTCGCTCGGAGTGAAAAGGTCAAGTCCCTCCGAGCAAACCCCCGGGCGGCGCTCACCAGACGGCGTCGTGGCGCTCCATGACGCCGAAGCCCGCGGCCAGCGGGATGCCGGCGAGGGCGCCGGTGAAGGTGCCGAAGCGGTGCCGGTAGCGGGAGCGGACGAGGAGGAAGTTCTCGTCGCGGGCGTGCCTGGACTCGGCGGCGAACTCGAGTCGCTCGCTGGCGAGGTCGACCGCCTCGAGACCGTCGAAGCGGGCCGGGGGCGGCTCCTGGGGCTCGCCGTCGACCCAGATCGCCCGCTCGCTGTTCGCGGCCGGGTCGTTGACTCCCTCGACCAGGTTCCAGGCGAGCCGCTGGCCGTCGGCGCCGCGCCCGACGCCCGCCGACCAGAGCCAGTTCGTGTGCCGCTGGTGGTAGCCCGCGGACTCGTCGTCGACGCCGCGGGCGGAGACCTGCCAGCGCCGGCCCGGGATCTCGACCGTGCCCTCGACCGGGACGCCGGCGCGCTTGCGGGTCCAGGCCCAGCTCGAGCCGCTGGGGCAGATCGTCTCGATCGGCAGGCACTGGCCGAGCTGCAGGCTGGCGCGCAGGCCGGGCGAGTCGATCTCGATCCGCGACCCGTCCATCGTCACCTCGCGGCTGCCCGGCCGCAGCGAGGTGCGGGCGTAGTGCTGCCTCCCCTGGCGATCCCACAGCACCCAGAAGGACTGCCCGAGCGGCCCGACCTCGGCCTTGGCCACGCACAGCATCAGCTCCTCCCCAAAGACGCCGACATAGCGCCAGCGCTTGCGCGTCTGCCCGTCACGGCGCAATGGCATCGGACCAGGGGGGAGAGGCAGATCGGGCCGGTCGCTCCCCGGCCCGCGCCACGGAATCTGGACCGAGGACATGCATCCACGGTACTCGGGCTCTCTAGGCTCGGCCCATGGACCAAGCGATCCAGATCATTGGCGCCCTGCTGATCCTCGCCGCCTTCACCGCGGTCCAGCTCGACCGCATGCGCCCCGACTCCCGCCTCTACCTCACGCTCAACCTGATCGGCTCCGCAATCCTCGCGGTGCTCGCAGTCCTAGCCTCTCAATGGGGCTTCGTCCTCCTAGAGGGCGTCTGGGCCATCGTCTCCGCCTGGGGTCTATTCGTAGCCCTACGGGTCGAGAGCCAGTCCCGGTAGGGGTGAAGCGTCTTGTACTTTTTCGCGGCTTCGCTCCGGGCGCCAGCCGGCGGCGACCCCCGAAAAAGTTAAGCGAAACCCCTACCGGGACTGGCTCTCCAGCCGCTCGGCCAAGCGGTTCATCCCTCGCTCACGGGCGGCACCCGCCGCGCCGTCCCAGTCGGTCGGCTGGTCCGGCGGCGGCTCGACGCCGGCGTCGCGCAGAGTGGCGATGTCCTTGAAAGCGACGAGGTCGTCGCGGGCCTCGAGTAGGGCGGCGCGCAGTTTCGGGCGACGCTCACGGATCGCAGCGTCGAGCACGGCCTCGAGCGAGCCGTGCTCCCGCAGCAACTCGGCCGCGGTCTTCGGGCCGACCCCCTTGGCGCCCGGCAGCCCGTCCGAAGGGTCGCCGCGGAGGGCGATGAAGTCGGGGACCAGCTCGGGCGGGATGCCGTAGCGCTCGCGCACCTCGTCGGGACCGACCTCTTCGGCGCCTTTGCCGCCGGTGCGGACGTAGAGCACCGTCACGCCGTCGCCGGCGCACTGGTACATGTCGCGGTCGCCGGTCAGCAGCAGGGCGCGGCCGCCGGCCTCGGCCTCGCGCCGCGCGTAGGTGCCGAGCAGGTCGTCGGCCTCGAGCTCGTCGCTGGTGGCGACGGTCCAGCCGAAGGCCTCGAAGAAGTCGGTGGCGGCGGTGAACTGCGGCGCCAGGTCGTCGGGCATCGCCGCCTCGCGCTCGGCGTGGTAGGCGGGGTAGAGCTCGGTCCGGTAGCTGGCGGCGTCGGGGCCGAAGCAGAGGACGACCGCCCGCGGCGCGTGGATTTCGACCTCTTTGAGGATCAGGTTGGCGCTGCCCAGCAGCGCGTTGACCGGCTTGCCGTCCGGCCCGACGATCGAGTCGGGCAGCGCGTAGAAGGCCCGGAACAGCATCGAGGGCGTGTCGACTACGAGCAGGGGAGCGGCCACCCGGCAGTTATATGGGACCGCGCAACCGGGGGGAGTGTCTGAGCTTTACGGCCACATATGGCTCGAAAACTCAGACACGCCCCGCGGGTGGGTTACGGTCCCGGCGATGGCAGGGGAGAACGGTCCGCGCATCAGCCCAGGCAGCCGCCGCGAGATCGGCTGGTTCAACTACGGGGTCGCCAAGATGAGCGGGCTGGCGATCGGCGGCGAGCCGCCGCGCATCTTCACCACCCTGGCCCGCCACCGTGGGCTCTTCCGCGGCTGGCTCTTCTTCGCCGGGCGGCTGATGCCGAGCGGCAAGCTGCCGCGCGAGGACACCGAGCTGACGATCCTCCGCGTCGCCCACCTGACCGGCTCCGACTACGAGTGGAGCCACCACGAGCGGATCGGCAGGGAGGCGGGGCTGAGCGCCGAGGAGATCGAGCGGGTCCGCTCCGGCCCC
This sequence comes from uncultured Solirubrobacterales bacterium, assembly GCA_963719435.1. Lineage (GTDB taxonomy): Bacteria > Actinomycetota > Thermoleophilia > Solirubrobacterales > 70-9 > VAYN01. The sequence continues at coordinate 1,031,464 of OY970384.1, forward strand.
GACGCCGCGGGCTGGTCGCAGCGGCAGGCGCTGGTCCTGCGCGCCGTCGACCAGCTCCACCGCGACCGCCACATCGATGACGAGGTTTGGGCCGCGCTCGCCCGCATCTTCGACGAGACCGAGCTGATCGAGCTCTGCATGCTCACCGGCCACTACGAGATGCTGGCGATGACCCTGAACTCGCTCGAGGTCGTCCCCGACCCGCCGCCCGCCGGCAGATCCAGGCTGCGATGGCTCTCGAAACGCTGAACGGCAAGCGCTGCTTCGTCACCGGCGCCGCCAGCGGCATCGGTCGCGCCACCGCGCTCGCCGCCGCCCGCCAGGGCGCCGACCTCTACCTGACCGACGTCGACGCGGTGGCGCTGGAGCGGACCGAGGCGGAGATCCTCCGCGCCGGCGGCCGGGTCAGCCACGTGCAGGCGCTCGACATCCGCGACCACGAGGGGGTGATGGCGATGGCGGCCGCGATCCATGCCGCCCACGGCAGCATGGACGTGGTCATGAACGTCGCCGGGGTCTCCACCTGGGGCGCGGTCGAGCGGCTCGAGCGCAGCGACTGGGAGCAGATGGTGGAGATCAACCTGCTCGGCCCGGTCAGCGTGCTGGAGGCCTTCGTGCCGGCGATGATCGAGGCCGGCTGCGGCGGCCACGTGGTCAACGTCTCCTCCGCCGCGGGCCTCTTCGGCCTGCCCTGGCACGCCGCCTACAGCGCCAGCAAGTTCGGTCTGCGCGGCGTCTCCGAGGTGCTGCGCTTCGACCTCCGCCGCCACGGCATCGGCGTCAGCCTGGTCTGCCCCGGCGGCGTGGCGACGCCGCTGGTCGGGACCGTGAAGATCGTCGGGGTCGACGACGAGAACCCACGCATCCGCAAGCTCAAAGCCCGCTTCGAGAAGCGCGCGGTCAGCCCCGAGCACGTCGCCGAGAAGATCCTCGCGGGGATCGCCAAGGACCGCTACCTGGTCTTCACCTCGCCCGACGTCCGCATCGGCTACTGGGCGCAGCGCTTCTGCCCACCGCTCTACGAGCTGGCGATGCGGAAGATGAACGACGTCCTGGTCCGGACCGCCGCGCGCGGCTGAGGCCGGCGCCGCCGCCTCAATAGATTGGGCGGATGAGCGCCGAAAGCACCCTCCCGACCGACGGCAGCGCCGCCAAGGCGCTGCACATCACCGACCTGGTCAAGCGCTACCCGGCCGGGGTCGAGGCGCTGCGCGGCGTCTCCCTCGACATCGAGGAGGGCGAGTTCTTCGGCCTGCTCGGCCCCAACGGCGCCGGCAAGTCGACCCTGATCCACTGCACGACCGGGCTCGCGCAGCCGACCTCGGGGGCGATCGAGGTCTTCGGCAACGACGCGATCGGCCACTACGGCGAGGCCCGCCAGGCGGTCGGCCTCGCCCCGCAGGAGCTCAACATCGACTGGTTCCTCACCGTCGAGGAGACGCTCGACTACCACGCCGGCTACTTCGGGATGCCCAAGCGCGAGCGCCGCGAGCGGACCAAGGAGCTGCTGGAGACCTTCTCGCTGACCGAGAAGCGCGACGAACGCACCCGCAACCTCTCGGGCGGCATGAAGCGGCGGCTGATCCTGGCCCGGGCGCTGATGCACCGGCCGCGGCTGCTGATCCTCGACGAGCCCACCGCCGGGGTCGACATCGAGCTGCGGCTGGAGCTCTGGCACTACGTCCAGCGGATCAACCAGGAGGGGACGACGATCCTGCTGACCACCCACTACCTGGAGGAGGCGGAGCAGCTCTGCAGCAGGATCGCCTTCATCAACGACGGCGAGATCGTCGCCCAGGGCAGCAGCAAGGAGCTCGCCAACCGCTTCGGCGTCCCCAACCTCGAGGACGCCTACCTGGCGCTGGTCGGGCGCAAGGAGCTCTCGCGCTCCCACGTCGAGGCCGAGGCGATCCAGTGAGCGCCGCGCAGATCCGCCTCTTCACGCTCTGGCGGCGCGAGGTCAGCCGCTTCATGAAGATCAAGAAGCAGACGATCGGGGCGCCGCTGCTGGAAACCTTCCTCTACATCTCGGTCTTCGGCGCCGCCCTCGGCTCCCGGGTCGGCGAGCTGCACGGGATCGACTACGTCGTCTTCGTCATTCCCGGCCTGATCATGATGGCCTGGTCGATCAACGCCTTCACCAACAACTCCTCCTCGATCCTGCAGCAGAAGTTCCAGGGGGCGATCCAGGACCAGCTCTCCTCGCCGGCCTCGCCGCTGGAGCTGCTGCTCGCCTTCTCGCTCGGCGGCTTCATGCGCGGGCTGATCGTCGCCGGGCTGACCTTCGTCGCCGCCTCGTTCCTGGTCGACCTCCCGGTCGAGCACGTCCTCGTCCTGATCCCCGGCCTCTTCCTGGTCGGCTTCTTCTTCTCGCAGCTGGGGGTGCTGATCGGCGTCCGCGCCGAGCAGTTCGACGACGTCTCCTTCGCCCAGACCTTCGTCCTGCAGCCGCTGATCTTCCTCGGCGGCGTCTTCTACTCGGCCGAACTGCTGCCGCAGCCGTTCGAGACCCTGACCCACTTCAACCCGATCTACTACATGATCAACCTCGTCCGCTACGGCTTCGTCGGCTACACCGAAGCCAGCATCCCGCTCTCGCTGCTGGCCCTGACCGCCGCCACCGCCGCCCTCTTCGTCGTCAACCTCCGCCTCTTCGCCCGCGGCTACAAGCTGCGCGCCTAGCCCGGGTCGGCGACCGGGACCGGCACCGGGGCGCCGTCCTCGGGGACGACGAGGATCGCGCCCTCGCCGGTGACGTAGGCCTCCTCGCCGTGCTGGACGACGTCCATGCCCTGGGCCTCCTCGCGGTCGCTCGCCCGCAGCGGCGTCAGCGCCCCGATCACCCGCAGCAGCACGTAGGTGGCGACGAAGGCGTAGACCGGCGCCGCCAGCACGGCCAGCGCCTGGTCGCCGAGCTGGGCGGCATTGCCGTAGAGGAGCCCGTCGGAGGTGCCGTTCCAGGCGGCCTCGGCGAAGAAGCCGATGAAGAGGATCCCGAACAGGCCCGCGGTGCCGTGGGCGGCGAGCACGTCGAGCGTCTCGTCGACCCGGGTGCGCGTGCGCCAGACGATGATCGCGTAGCTGGGCAGCGCCGCCAGGGCGCCGAGCAGCATCGCCCAGCCGGGGCTGACGTAGCCGCCGGCGGGGGTGATCGCCACGCAGCCGACGACGATCGCGGTGGCGGCGCCGATCGCCGTCACCTTGCGCCCGCGCAGCAGGTCCAGCCCGAACCAGACGACCAGCGTGCAGGCGGGGCAGAGCAGGGTGTTGGTGAAGGCGAGGACGCTGCCTTCGCCGGTCGAGAAGCCGCTGCCGCCGTTGAAGCCGAACCAGCCGAACCACAGCAGCCCGGCGCCGAGCAGGACGTAGACGGCGTTGTGCGGGAGCAGCGCCTGGCGGCCGTAGTCCTTGCGGGCGCCGACGACCAGCGCCGCCGCCAGGGCGGAGAAGCCGGAGCCCATCTCGACCGGGATGCCGCCGGCGAAGTCGAGGGTGCCGCCGACCTGCAGCCAGCCGCCGCCGAAGGCCCAGTGGGCGAGCACGGCGTAGACCAGCACCGACCACAGCGCCGCGAAGACGAGGAAGGGGCCGAAGCGCATGCGCTCGACCACGGCGCCGGAGACGAGGGCGACGGTGATGATGCAGAAGGTCGCCTGGAAGGCGAAGAAGACCAGCTCCGGGATCGTCGTCCCGTCGCGCGGGGCGAAGTCGACGCCGCCGAGGAAGGCGTTGCCGAAGCCGCCGATGATGCTGCCGTCGCCGTCGAAGGCGAGCGAGTAGCCGACCGCGGCCCAGGTGACGGTGGCGACGGCGATCGCGGCGACGCACATCATGAAGGTGTTGAGGGTGTTCTTCGAGCGCACCAGGCCGGCGTAGAAGAGCCCCAGGGCCGGGGTCATCATCAGCACCAGGGCGGTGGCGATCAGCATCCAGGCGGTGTCGCCGGTGTCGATCCCCGCCGCCGCCGCGGGCAGGCCCGCGAGGGCGCTCATTTGCCCACCGGCGTGACCGCGCCGTGGTCGGTGTCGCCGGTGCGGATTCGCACCGCCCGCTCCAGCGGCAGGACGAAGATCTTGCCGTCGCCGACCTCACCGGTGCGGGCGCCCTCGCAGAGCGCCTCGACCGTGGTCTCGACGAACTCGTCGGAGACCGCGACCTCGAACCGCACCTTCTCCGAGAGGCCCATCTTCACGGTCGTCCCGCGGTAGGTCTCGACCCGGTCCAGCTCGCCGCCGTGCCCCTGCACGCGGCTGATCGAGAAGCCCTTGATCTCGGCCCGGTAGAGGGCCTCCAGAACGTGATTCGCCTGCTCGGGCCGGACGATGCCGATCACGAGTTTCACAACTCTCCTCTCTCCGAACTGCTCCCGTTATTGCCGCAGCGGCGCGAGCCTATCCGCTCGGCAAGCTGGATTGCGAGCCCGGTCGCCCTCCCGGCCCGGGACCGACCCCTCTCTACAATCGCTGCCGATGGCCACTCGTACCCGTAGGCGGCGTCGCAAGCCGCCAGCTTCCCGCTGGCATAAGTTCGCGATCCCGCTGGTGGTCGTGGGCGGTCTGCTGCTCGTCGCCGGCGGCATCGGCGCCTCCTGGGCGCTCAGCGTCTACAACTCGGCGCCGCCGCTCTCGAGCCTGCAGCCGGTGCAGAAGGGGCGCTCCTCGGCGATCTACGCCGCCGACGGCAGCCTGATCGGCTTCATCCGCTCCGACAACATCCGCCAGCCGGTGCCGGAACGGGCGCTGCCGCAGACGCTGAAGGACGCGACGATCGCGATCGAGGACAAGAACTTCTACAAGCACGGCGCGATCGACCCCGAAGGCATCGCCCGCGCCGCTTGGAAGGACATCCTCGCCGGCGGCAAGCCGGTCCAGGGCGCCTCGACGATCACCCAGCAGCTGGTCCGCAACCTCTACATCCAGGACCCCGACCACACGATCAAGCGCAAGCTGATCGAAGCGCACCTCGCGCAGGAGATGGAGGAAGCGCACGACAAGGACTGGATCCTCACCGCCTACCTCAACACCTCGCCCTACGGCACGGTCGAAGGCCAGACCGCGGTCGGGGCCGAGGCGGCGGCGCAGACCTACTTCAGCAAGCCGGCCAAGGACCTCAACCTGAACGAGTCGGCGCTGATCGCCGGCCTGCCCCAGGCGCCCTCCGAATACAACCCCTTCCTCGACCCGGCCGCCGCCACCGAGCGCCGCAACGAGGTGCTGCGGGTGATGGAGGAGCAGGGCTACATCACCACCTCCGAATACGCCGACGCGGTCGACAAGGGGCTCGGCCTCGACCCCGGCGACAAGTACCAGGTGATCCACGACGCCTTCCTCTTCGACCTCGTCCAGCAGCAGCTGATCGAGCGCTACGGGATCAACACCGTCCGCAACGGCGGCCTCAAGGCCTACACGACGATCGACCCGGACCTGCAGGCCAAGGCCGAGGAAGCGGTCGAGAACTCGTGCTACGTCTGCTACCCGGAAGGCGGGCCGGCGGCCGGCCTCGCCTCGGTCAACCCCGAGACGGGTGAGATCGTCGCCCTCGCCTCGACCGAAGGCTACGCCTCCGAAGAACAGTTCAACTACGCCTGGCAGGCCCACCGCCAGCCCGGCTCCTCGTTCAAGACCTTCGTCCTCACCACCGCGATCAAGCAGGGGGTCGACCCGGACTCGACCTACTACAGCGGCGCCTCGCCGATGACGCTGGACCTGCCCGGCGGCGGCACCTGGACCGTCAACAACTCCGAGGGCGACGGCGGCGGCACGATGGACCTGGTCAACGCGACCGTGCACTCCGTCAACACGATCTTCGCCCAGCTCGACCTCGACGTCGGCCCCGAGAACGTGACCCAGACCGCGCAGGAAATGGGGATCACCTCCTCGCTGGAATCGGTGCCGGCGGAGGGGATCGGCGGCCTCGCCGAAGGCGTCACCCCGCTGGAGATGGCCGACGCCTACGCGACCCTGGCCAACGGCGGCATCCACCACGACCCGACCGCGATCAGCAAGGTCGAGTTCCCCAACGGCAAGGTCGACGAATCCGGCGCCGACGACGGCGAGCGGGTGCTGACCGAGGGCCAGGCCTACGAAGTGACGCGGATCCTGGAGGGCGTGATCACCTCCGGCACCGGCGCCGGCTACACCTCGATCGGCTGTTCCGCCGAGGCCGGCAAGACCGGCACCTCCGAGGAAGAGTCCGACGCCTGGTTCGTCGGCTACACGCCGATGTACTCGACCGCTGTGTGGGTCGGCCACCCCCAGTCGCGCGAATACACCGGCTACGGCGGCCCGACCGCGGGCCCGATCTGGCAGTCCTTCATGTCGGCCGCCCAGGAAGGCGAGTGCCCGGAATTCGAAGTGCCCGAGAGCCTGCCCGAACTCTCCGAACTCGACAGCGAACACACCTCCGCCTCCGGCTACTCGAGCGGCTACGAAGAAGAAGAAACGTACGAAGGCGAAGAAGAAGAAACGGACTCGGCCGACAAGGGCGGGGACGAGGAAGCCGGTGGCGACGCGGAAGCCGGCGGCGACGAAGGCGGCGAAGAAGCGGCGGCGACCCCGACTCCGGCGCCGACCCCGAGCACGCCGCCCTCGGTCGGCGGCGGCATCAGCCCCGGCTAGCCCGGCGGACCGGCGCTACTCCCCGATCAGCTCGATGCGGTAGCCGTCGGGGTCGCGGACGAAGGCGATGCGGTGGCCCTCGACCCGGCCACCGGGGCGGTAGGGCGGCTTCTCCGGCTCGATCCCCTCGCCGGCGAGCCGCTCGAGGGTGGCGTCGAGGTCGTCGACGGCGAGGGCGATGTGGTTGTAGCCGCTGCCGAGCTCGTAGGAGTCGACGCCGTGGTTGTAGGTCAGCTCCAGCCGCGGGTCCTCGCCGGGCATGCCCATGAAGACGTTGATCGCCTCGTCGCCGATCGGCATCCGCGCCACCTCCTCGAACCCGAGCTTCGCGTAGAAATCGACCGAGCGATCGATATCGCCGATGCGGTAGCAGGTGTGGAGAAAGCTGGCCATCTGCGCAGAGAGGCTACATGGCGCCGCAATCGGCTCTGCACGGCGCTTGCAACCCGCCGTTGCGGCCATTAAGTTGCAGCTTCTTCGCAACTTCGCAACCTTTTGAAAGGAATCTCTTGAAAAAGCACTTCTTCGTGACGGTGGCGGCCAGCGCGCTCGCGTTCGCCGTCTTCGGCCCCGGGCTCGCCGGCGCAGCGGTGGCGCCGACCGGCACGACCGACACGATCTCCATGGTCGAAGTCAAGGGGGCCCTCAAGTTCGTCGGCCCGGCGACGGTACACCAGGGCGACGAGCTCGAGGTGATCAGCGAAACCGACCCGCGCAAAGTCGGTCCGCACACCTTCTCGCTGGTCACGCCGGGCGTGCTGCCGAAGACCCCGGCCGCGCGTAAAAGCTGCTTCACGCCGAAACACATCTGCATGTCGATCGCCAAATGGCACAAGTTCAACCCGAAAACCGAAAAGATCACGGTCAACCCGGTCGAGGCGGGACCGGAAGGCTGGAGCACCGCCGGCAACAACAGCAAGACCGGCGACTCCTGGTTCAGCGGTGAAACCAAGGCCGGGACCTCGATCACCCAGCAGGTGACCGCGGAGCCGGGCACGCTCTACTTCGTCTGCGCGATCCATCCCTGGATGCAGGGCAAGACCACGGTTCTGCCCGCCGGCAGCTAGCGGCACGTCCGGGACCCCGACATCCACGCCGCGCCTGGGGCGCCGAGCTTTCCTCGGCGCCCTCGGCGGCGGCGCGCTCGCCTACCTGCTGCCGCTGCGCGGCGGCGGCGGCGCCCTGCCGTTCGGCGAGGGTCCGGCCGCGGCCGCCGCGGCGGTGCCGTTCCGGGCGCCGCTGCCGATCCCGCGCGAGCTGACCGGGTCGCGGATCGAGATCCCGATCCGCGAGGCCGAGGCGCAGATCCTGCCCGGCCGCAAGACCAGGCTCTGGACCTACGGCGGCACCTTCCCCGGCCCGACCGTGCGCCGCCCCGCCGGCGAGCGCACCCACGTCACCTTCCGCCACGAGCTGCCGGCCGCGGCGGGTGAGCTCTCGGTCCACCTGCACGGCGGCCACAACCGCACCCAGTTCGACGGCCAGCCCGGCGGCCTGACCAAGTCGCACCCGATCTCCTACTTCTGCCGCATCCCCCAGGGGCTCTCGGCGCGCGAGTCCGGCAACGACCTGCTGCTCGCCCCCGGCGCCAGCAAAACCTACGTCTACGACCTGGTCGAGGACGGGCGGCCCGAACGGGCGGCGTTCCAGTGGTACCACGACCACCGCCTCGACAAGACCGCTCCCCACAGCTGGCGCGGCCTGGTCGGGATGTGGATCGTCGACGACGCGGTCGAGGAAGCGCTGCCGCTGCCGCGCGGCGAGCGCGACCTGCCGCTGATGATCGCCGACCGCAGCTTCGACCGCCACAACCAGCTGACCGACCCCTTCAGCGAGGGTCTGCGCCCGCCCGCCGACGGCATCGCCGGCAGCAGCGTCCTCGTCAACGGCGCCTTCATGCCGCACCACCGGGTCGAGGCCTGCCGCTACCGGCTGCGGGTCCTCAACGTCTCCCAGTTCCAGTCCTTCAACTTCCACCTCTCGGGCGGCGTGCCGATGGTCCAGGTCGGCAGCGACAGCGGCCTGCTGCCGCGCCCGGTCCGCCGCAACCAGATCCTGCTCGGGCCGGCCGAGCGGGCTGAGGTGATCGTCGACTTCGCCGCCGCCAGGGGGGAGGCGGTGGAGCTGCGCAGCAGCCGCCACGGCGGCCGCAACCCCGACGGCGCCCGCGCCTACATCGGCGCCCTGATGCAGTTCCGGGTCGGCCGCGAGCGGGTCCACGACCGGACCAGGATCCCGCGCCGGCTGCGGCCGCTGCCGGAGTGGGCGACGAACTCGCGCAAGCGCCGCCACGGCGACCCCGACCAGACCTGGGAGATCACCGTCGGTGGCCTCTTCAAGACGACCTGGCTGCTCAACGGCCGCACCTTCAACCCGGCCCGCGCCGACGCCTTCCCGCGGCTCGGCACGACCGAGGTCTGGGACTTCCACAACCGCACCTCGGTCGCCCACGTGATGCACATCCACCACAGCGACTGGTACCTGCTCGCCCGCGACGGCAAGCGACCGCCGCCCTGGGAAGACTGCCTCAAGGACACCTTCTTCGTCTTCCCCGGCGAACGGATCCGGGTTTCCGGGCGCTTCGCCGACAATCCCGGCAAGTTCGTCATCCACTGCCACATGTTCGACCACGAGGATCACGGCCTGATGAGCCAGTTCGAGGTCGTTCGCGGCTAGAAATCCTTGCGTTCCCTAAAGGTCCGGCGCTTGCTGCCGATGCATAGTGCGCATTGGCCGTACTACCTAAAAAGCGGGAGGCGCTGAGGGCGGCGGGGGGCTCCGAGGCCCGGGCGGTCGCGGCGCTGCTGATGGCGGGGGCCGGACTCGTCGTCCTCTCCCTGGTCCTGCCGCACCCGAGCGGCGGCAACACGCCGGCCCTGATCGGCACCGCGGCGGCGATGGCGGTGGTCGGGCTGCTGGCCTGGTCCCTCTCCCGCCGCATGCCGCTGGCGGCGACCCACGCGCTGCTCGGCCTCACCGCCGCCACCACCGGACTGCTGATCTGGGAGAGCGGCGTCGCCGTCGGCCAGTACGGCTCGATCTGGGTCTGGGGGACGCTGGTCGCCGCCTACTTCTTTCCCCGCCGCGTTGCCGCCGCCCATCTCGCCTGGCTGCTCGCGGTCTACGGGGTGGCGCTGGCGACGGTCGAAAGCACCGCCGGCTACTCGCCGCTGACGCGCTGGCTGTTCACCGCCGTCTCGCTGACCGTGGTGATGGCCCTGACCAGCACGATCGTCGCCCGCCGCGCCCGCGCCGACCAGCGCGCCCGCCGTTTCTTCGACCTCTCCCACGACATGCTCTGCACGGCCGACATGGATGGCCACTTCGTCGAGCTCAACTCCGCCTGGGAGGAGGCCCTCGGCTACGGCGTTGCGGAACTGCGCGCGGCGCCCTTCATCGAGCTGGTCCACCCGGAGGACCGCAAACGGACCGAAGCGGAGTCCGCCGGGCTGTACGAAGGCAAGGAGACGGTCGGTTTCGAGAACCGCTATCTCGCCAAGGACGGAAGCTGGCACTGGCTGCGCTGGAGCTCGACGCTGGCCTCCGACGAGGACCTGATCTATGCCCGCGCCACCGACGTCACCGAGTTGAAGCGGGTCGAGTCCGAACGCGAGAACCTGCTGGTCGAGGTGGCGGCGCTGGCCCGCAGCGACGCCCTCACCGGGCTGCCGAACCGGCGCATGCTCGACGAGCAGCTGCCGAAGGAGATGGCGCGGGCACGTCGGGCCGAGTCGGAGCTGTGCCTGGCGATCCTCGACCTCGACCACTTCAAGACCTACAACGACACACACGGCCACCTCGCCGGCGACGAGATGCTGCGCCGCTGCGCGGTCGCCTGGGACTCGGAGCTGCGCGGCGAAGACACGATCGTCCGCTTCGGCGGCGAGGAGTTCCTCGTCGTCCTCCCCGACACCGAGCCGGAGCGGGGGATGGAGATCGTCGAACGGCTGCGGGCGGTGACGCCGGGGGAGCAGACCTGCTCGGCCGGCCTCGCCTGCTGGGACTTCTCCGAGAGCGCCGAGGACCTGGTCGGCCGGGCCGACAGCGCCCTCTACCGGGCCAAGGCGGCGGGCCGCGACCGGCTGGTCCACCTGCCCGCGATCGAGTCATGATGGCGGCATGGGCGACCACGACCGCATCGTTCGCTTCCGCACGGCGCGGCGCGACCCGCAGCTGACCGTCGTCGAGGGCTTCCACGCGCTCAAGCACGCGCTGCGCTTCGGCGCCGAGCTGGTCGAGGCGGTTGCCAGCGACCCCGAGCAGCTGGAGCGGCTGGCCGGCGAGCTGGCCCCGGACCTGGCCGGCGACCTCGCCGGGCGGGTCGAGCCGATCGCGGCCGAGGACCTGGCCGAGCTGGCGCCGCTGACGCCGCGCACCGGGGTGATCGCCATCGCCCGCCGCCCCCCGGTCGACCTCGCCGCGGTGTTGGCCGACCCGCGCCCGGCGCCGGTGGTCCTGCTCGAGCAGCCGAAGAACATGGGCAACATCGGCGCCTGCATCCGGGTCGCCGCCGCCGCCGACGCCGCCGCCGTCCTGACCACCGGCGAGAACGACCCCTGGTACCCCGACGCCGTGCGCGGCGCCGCCGGCCTCCACTTCGCGCTGCCGGTGAGCGCGATCGAGTCGCTGCCGGCGAGCGAGCGGCCGCTGCTGGCGATCGACCCCGAGGGCGAGGACCTGCACCCCGACCGGCTGCCGCCCCGGGCCGTGCTCATCTTCGGCACCGAGCGCCACGGGATCAGCGGCGAGCTGCTGGAGCGGGCCGATGCCCGCATCGCGATCCCGATGCGGGCCAACGTCTCCAGCCTCAACCTCGCCACCTCGGTCGCGGTGACGCTCTTCGCCATGCGGCTTGCATCCTGAGCGGACCGCTCTACGATGGGAAATATGACCAACGTCGCGCCGACCAACGAGGAGGCGGTCGAAGCCTGGAACGGGGTCCTGTTCGATCGCTTCCTGCGCTACCGCCACATCGTCGGCGACGGCCTCGGCGCCCACGGCGAGGAGGCGCTGCGGATCCACCCGCCGGCCGCGGGCGACGACGTCCTCGACATCGGCTGCGGCTTCGGCGACACCACCCGGCAGATCGCCGGGCTGGTCGGCGCCGAGGGCTCGGTGCTCGGCTTCGACGCCGCCGAGCGCTTCATCGCCCTCGCCCGCGAGGAGGCCGAGGCGGAGGGTCTCGCCAACGCCGACTACGCCGTCGGCGACCTGCAGGTGACCGAGTTCGAGCGCAGCTTCGACTACGCCTTCTCGCGGATGGGGACGATGTTCTTCGCCAACCCGGTGCCGGCGCTGCGCAACGTGCGCCGGGCGCTGGTCCCCGGCGGCCGGCTCTGCATGGTCGTCTGGCGCCGCAAGGTCGAGAACGAGTGGGTGCACCGCTCCGAGCAGGTGGTCGAGCGCTTCCTCGAGGAGCCGGAGGAGTCCGACGAGCCGACCTGCGGCCCCGGCCCGTTCTCGATGGGCGACGCCGACGTGACCAGCCAGATCCTGGTCGGCGCCGGCTTCGAGGAGATCGCGCTGCGCCGCTGCGACCGCCCGATTCAGATGGGCAAGGACCTCGACGAGGCGATCGAGTTCGCCATGGCCCTGGGCCCGGCGGGGGAGGTGATCCGCCTGGCGGGGGAGGAGGCGGAGCGGCTGCGGCCGCAGATCGAAGCGGAGCTGCGCCGGGCCCTGTCCGATTTCGAGCGAGCCGACGGCGTCTGGGCCCCGGCCTCGACCTGGATCGTCAGCGCCCGGGCTCCGGTTTTGGACGAGAATCTCGATGCATGACGCACGAGGCCGGCGGGCGGGATAGCGTGCCGATTGAAGAACGCGGCGATCTCGCTGCGACCAACTGAAAGGAAGCGCCTTGCTGCCGTTTGCCGATGTGTCCTTGGGGGAATTCCTCCTCCTGATCTTCGAGGTCTTCTTCTTCGTGATCTGGATCTGGATCCTGATCACGATCATCTCCGACCTCTTCCGCGATCACGAGCTCTCGGGCTGGGCGAAGGCCGCCTGGGTTCTGTTCCTCGTCTTCATCCCGTTCCTGACCGCCCTGATCTACCTGATCGCCCGCGGCTCCGGGATGCGCGACCGCACGATCAAAGCCCAGGCCGACGCGAAAAAGCATTTCGACGAATACGTGCAGACCCAGGCCCACAGCACCCCGGCCGACGAACTGCACAAGCTCAACGACCTGAAAGAAAAGGGCGCCCTTTCGGCCGAGGAGTTCGACAAGGCGAAGGCCAAGCTGCTGGCCTAGCGTCGCTGCGCCTGCAGGAGTCGAGATCGGCGTCTCGACTCCTGCAAAGTGCGCAATTTGCAAGCGAAGTTGCAGGTTATTAGCAACTCCTCATAGTCTTTAGGCGACTCCGCTAGCCTGCGCGACCGCTCCGATTCCCCTCGTCCGGGGGTCGGAGTGGACTCGATGCGGGCCACCTTCCTCGACACTCACGCCGGCGCGGCCAAGCGACGCGCCCTGATCTTCGCGGCCCTGCTGCTGGCCGCGCTCTGCGCGCTGGCGCTGACCGAGCAGAGCGCCCCGGCGAAGACGCCGCAGGAGAAGCTCGAGGCGACCCAGGGCAAGCTCGAAGGCGTCCGCGAGGACTCCAGCGCGCTGGCGGAAACGATCGCCGAACAGAACGCCGCGATCGACACGATGATCGGCGAAGTCTCCGCCCTGCGCCAGAAGCAGGCCGCGCTGGAGACCGAACTGGCCGAGAAGCAGGGCGAGCTGGAAGCGGCGACCGCGGCGCTGACGAAGGAAAAGGAGCACCTGGAAGCGGTCCGCGAGCAGCTCGGCCGCGCCCTCGGCGTGCTGCGCGAGCGCCTCGTGGCGATCTACGAGGCCGGCTCCCCCGACGTCGTCAACGCGATCCTCTCCTCCGACAACTGGTCGGAGATGGCGGCCCAGACCGAATACCTGAACCGGATCCAGAGCTACGACGACTCGGTCGTCGACCGGGTGAAGACGCTGCGCGACGAGGTCACCAGCGCGGTCGCCAAGCTGGCCGACAACCGCGCCAAGGTGAAGCAGGCGCGCGACTCGATCGCCGTCGCCGAGCGCGAAGCCGCCGCCGCCCGGGCCGAGGCCGAGTCCCGCTTCGCCGAGCTGAAGGCGGCGCAGGCCGAACGCCAGGCGGCGATGGACGAGCTCGAAAGCCGCGAAGAAGCGCTCAGCAACAACCTCGCCTCGATCTCCAACCAGATCGCCGAAGCGGGCGGCGAAGCGACCACCGGCCAGGTCCCCGCGCCGCTCAACCCGGGCGAATCCGCGCAGGTGATCAGCGAAAGCGAAGCCAGCGCCCCGGCCGCGGCGCCGGACGCGGTCAAGGCCGCGATCTCGGCCGCCAACTCGATCGCCACCACCCCCTACATCTGGGGCGGCGGCCACGGCTCCTTCGAATCCTCCGGCTACGACTGCTCGGGCGCGGTCAGCTTCGCCCTGCACGGCGGCGGCTTCCTCGAAAGCCCGCTCGACTCGACCGGGCTCGAGACCTGGGGCGAACCGGGCCCGGGCAAGTGGATCACCGTCTACGCCAACGCCAGCCACGCCTGGATGGTGATCGCCGGCATCGCCTTCGACACCGTCGGCGGCCCCGGCCCGCGCTGGCACGACCCCTGGGTCGACTCCCCAGAAGGCTTCATCGCCAGGCATCCGGGTGGCTATTAGCGAGGACGTGCACGACCGGCGCATTTCGGCGTCCTCGGTCACTTGTGTGCAGAGCACACGGCGTTCCCTGCGTCCTTGAACTGCTTGGTTGTGCCCGCCCTAGGCTAGTTTTTGGGGATGGGATTGGAGCGGGAACTGGAGGAGCTGCTTGCGGTCGAGAAGTTCGAGCCGTCGGCGGAGTTCCGCGAGCGCGCGCACTGGAACGACCCGGCGATCTACGAGGAGGCGGCGGCCGATCCGGAGGGGTGGTGGCTGCGGCAGGCCGTTGAGCTGCTCGACTGGGACGTCGAGCCGAAGCAGTCGCTGAACGACTCCAACCCGCCCTTCTACAAGTGGTTCGAGGACGGGCGCCTCAACGCCTCCGCCAACTGCCTCGACCGCCACGTCGAGGCCGGCATCGGCGAGCGCGTCGCCTACCACTGGCGCGGCGAGGAGGGCGAGGAGCGCGACGTCACCTACGCCGACCTGCACCGCGACGTCCAGCGCTTCGCCAACGCGCTCAAGACCCTCGGGGTCGAGAAGGGCGACGTGGTCGGGATCTACCTGCCGATGATCCCCGAGGTGGTGGTGGCGATGCTTGCCTGCGCCCGCATCGGCGCCGTCCACAACGTCGTCTTCGGCGGCTTCTCGGCCGAGTCGGTGCGGGAGCGGATGGAGTTCTCCGAGGCGAAGGCGCTGGTCACCGTCGACGGCGCCCGCCGCAAGGGCAGGACGGCGCCGATCAAGCCCGCGGTCGACGAGCAGATGGGGGCGCTGGCGAGCCTGGAGACGATCGTCGTCGTCCGCCACACCGGGATCGAGTGCCCGATGACCGCCGGCCGCGACGTCTTCTACGACGAGGTCCTCGCCGCAGCCGACCCGGACTGCCCGGCCGAGCCGATGGAGGCCGAGCACCCGCTCTACATCCTCTACACCTCGGGTTCGACCGCGAAGCCGAAGGGGATCCTGCACACGACCGGCGGCTACATGGCCGGGGTGACCGCGACCCACCGCTACGTCTTCGACCTCGAGCCGGAGTCCGACGTCTACTGGTGCGCGGCCGACGTCGGCTGGGTCACCGGCCACTCCTACATCGTCTACGGCCCGCTCGCCAACGGCGCCACCAGCGTGATGTGGGAGGGGGCGCCCGACCACCCGCACAAGGGGATCTGGTGGGAGCTGGTCGAGCGCTACGGGGCGACGATCCTCTACGCGGCGCCGACCGCGATCCGCACCTTCATCAAGTGGGGCGCCGACATCCCCGCCAAGTTCGACCTCTCCTCGCTGCGGCTGCTGGGCTCGGTCGGGGAGCCGATCAACCCCAAGGCCTGGCTCTGGTACCGCAAGGTGATCGGCGGCGACCGCTGCCCGATCGTCGACACCTGGTGGCAGACCGAGACCGGGGCGATGATGATCACGCCGCTGCCGGGGATCACCGCGACCAAGCCGGGCTCGGCGACGCTGCCGTTCCCCGGGGTCGAGGCCTCGGTGGTCGACGAGAAGGAGGGCGAGCCGATCGAGCAGGGCCAGGGCCTGCTGGTCCTGGAGCGCCCCTGGCCCTCGATGCTGCGCGGCCTCTACAAGGAGGACGACCGTTTCGTCGAGACCTACTTCTCCAGGTTCGGGGTCGAGCGCTACCTGGTCGGCGACGCCGCCCGCCGCGACGAGGACGGCTACTTCTGGGTGATCGGGCGGATCGACGACGTCGTCAACGTCTCCGGCCACCGGCTCTCGACCGCCGAGGTCGAGTCGGCGATCGTCGCCCACGAGAAGGTCGCCGAGGCGGCGGTAATCGGCCAGTCCGACGAGGACACCGGCCAGGCGATCTGCGCCTTCGTCACCCTCAACGGCGACACCGAGCCGAGCGACGAGCTGGTTGAGGGCGTGCGCGCCAGCGTCGCCGAGCGGATCGGCAAATTCGCCCGCCCGAAACGGATCATCTGGGCCGACGACCTGCCGAAGACCCGCTCCGGCAAGATCATGCGCCGGCTCCTGCGCGACATCGCCGAGGGCCGCGCCCTGGGCGACGTCACCACCCTGCGCGACCCCGACGTGATGGGCGAACTGGAGGCCAAGATCGCCGAGGAGCAGGCCGGCGAGGAGTGAGCGTCCGAGTCCCTTTGACTTTTGTCACCCACAGGGTTACAAAAGTCAAGAGGAGCGTTCGCTGGCGATCTGCTCGATCGCCAGGCTGAGGCTCTGGACCTGTTCCTGGACGTTGCGCAGCTCGCGCAGGGCGATCGCCTCGGGCGAGACCCGCTCGCCCTCCAGCTCCTCCTCGATCACGGCGATTTCGGGGGCGAGGAAGCGCTGGGCGAAGGCGCCGGTGAGCAGGGCGACGAAGCCGATGCCGATGAAGAGGACGGCGACGGTGACGATCTCGCCGCCGGTCGTGGTCGGGTAGATGTTGGAGCCGAGCGTGGTCATCGTCGTCGCCGCCCAGTAGATCCCGTCCCAGACCGTGAGGTCCTGGTGGCCGCGCTCGAAGCCGACGAAGAGGGCGCCGCCGCCGACCACGGTCAGGACCGAGAGCAGCAGCGCGTAGCGCAGCCCCTCGAGCGAGAAGACCTCGCGCGAGAGCTGGGCCAGGCGCAGGAGGCGGAGCAGCCGCAGCAGCCGCAGGGCACGCAGGCTCTGCAGGCCGGCCGGGAGGATCGGCGGCGTGAGGACGACGATGATCAGGTCCAGCGGGTGGCGGCGGATCCATTGCCAGCGGTTGGGGACGACCGTCAGCATCACCACCAGCTCGACCAGGAAGGCGATCCAGGTGACCCAGTTGAGGACGACCGCGATGTCGCGCAGAGTGCCGTGGGTCTGGGCCTCGGTCAGCGCCACCGTCGGCAGGGTCAGCGCCGCCGCGATCAGCATCGGCGTGTTGAGGATTTCGGCGACGCGGGTGCTGCGGGCGTCCATCCCCGGCGGGTAGCGGACCGGCGTCGCTGCGGGCGCGGAGCTCACGCCGACTGATTCGACAGCGGCCGGCCCACACCCTTCGCGTACCATGGGCCGGCAAGCAACTAACTTCAGGAGACTTTCTCAATGACCACCGGTACCGCCACGCAGGATTACAAGGTCGCCGACATCGGCCTCGCCGACTTCGGACGCAAGGAGATCGCGCTGGCCGAGGTGGAGATGCCCGGGCTGATGCGGACCCGCGAGGAGTTCGCCGCGTCGCAGCCGCTCAAGGGCGCGCGCATCACCGGCTCCCTGCACATGACGATCCAGACGGCGGTGCTGATCGAGACCCTGGTCGCGCTCGGGGCCGAGGTGCGCTGGGCCAGCTGCAACATCTTCTCGACCCAGGACCACGCCGCCGCCGCGATCGCCGCGGCCGGAATCCCGGTCTACGCCTGGAAAGGCGAGACCCTGGAGGAGTACTGGTGGTGCACCGAGCAGGCGCTGCTGTGGCCCGAGGGCGAGGGCCCGAACATGATCCTCGACGACGGTGGCGACGCGACGCTGCTGGTCCACAAGGGGGTCGAGTTCGAGAAGGCCGGCGCGGTGCCGGACCCGGCCACGGCCGACTCGGAGGAGTTCCGGATCGTGCTGGCGACCCTGCAGCGCTCGCTGGAGGAGGACCCGAACCGCTGGACCGGCGTCGCCGCCGGCATCCAGGGCGTGACCGAGGAGACCACGACCGGCGTCCACCGGCTCTACCAGCTGGCCGAGGCCGGCGAGCTGCTGTTCCCGGCGATCAACGTCAACGACTCGGTGACCAAGTCGAAGTTCGACAACCTCTACGGCTGCCGCCACTCGCTGGTCGACGGCATCAACCGCGGCACCGACGTGATGATCGGCGGCAAGGTCGCGGTCGTCTGCGGCTACGGCGACGTCGGCAAGGGCTGCGCCTCCTCGCTGCGTGGCCAGGGAGCGCGGGTGATCGTCACCGAGATCGACCCGATCTGCGCCCTGCAGGCGGCGATGGAGGGCTACGAGGTGCGGACGCTCGACGAAGTCGTCGCCAGCGCCGACATCTTCGTCACCGCCACCGGCAACAAGGACATCATCACCGTCGACCACATGGCGCGGATGAAGCACAACGCGATCGTCGGCAACATCGGCCACTTCGACAACGAGATCGAAATCGCCGCGCTGGAAGAGAGCGACGCCGAGCGGATCAACATCAAGCCGCAGGTCGACGAGTGGCGCTTCCCCGACGGGCACTCGATCGTGATGCTCTCCGAGGGCCGGCTGCTCAACCTCGGCAACGCCACCGGGCACCCGAGCTTCGTCATGTCGAACTCCTTCACCAACCAGGTGATCGCCCAGATCGAGCTGTTCGGCAAGAGCGTCCAGTACGAGGCGAAGCAGGTCTACGTCCTGCCCAAGCACCTCGACGAGAAGGTCGCCCGCCTGCACCTCGACGCGCTCGGGGTGAAGCTGACCGAGCTCAGCGACGAGCAGGCCGCCTACCTCGGCATCCCCGCCGAAGGCCCGTACAAGCCGGATCACTACCGCTACTAGTCCGCGCCGACCGCGGTCTGAGATGCCGACCGCGGTCGTCACCGGCGCCTCCAGCGGCATCGGCGCCGCCACGGCGCGGCTGCTGGCCGCGCACGGCTACCGGGTCGTGCTCGGCGCCCGGCGGCTGGAGCGGCTGCAGGAGCTGGCGGCCGAGACCGGGGGAGAGGCGATCGCGCTCGACGTCACCGAGCCGGCCTCGGTGACGGAGTTCGCCGCCGCCGTGCCGGAGTGCGAGGTGCTGGTCAACAACGCCGGCGGCGCCCTCGGGCTCGACCCGATGGCCGACGGCGACGAAGAGCAGTGGAGGACGATGTACGAGGCGAACGTGCTGGGGACGATGCGGATGACGCGGGCGCTGCTGCCGCGGCTGATCGCCTCCGGCAACGGCCACGTCGTCGCCGTGACCAGCATCGCCGCCTTCGAGACCTACCGTGGCGGCGCCGGCTACACCGCCGCCAAGCACGCCCAGCGCGCCGCCGTCCGGACCCTGCGCTTGGAGCTGCTGGGCGAGCCGGTCAGCGTCACCGAGGTGGCGCCGGGGATGGTCGAGACCGAGTTCTCCCTGGTCCGCTTCGAGGGCGACGAGGCGGCGGCGGCCAGGGTCTACGCGGGGATGGAGCCGCTGCGGGCCGAGGACGTCGCCGAGTGCATCCGCTGGGCCGTTGCCCAGCCGCCGCACGTCAACGTCGACGAGATCGTCGTCCGCCCCCGCGACCAGGCACGGGCCACCGAGGTCCACCGCCGCTCCTGACGCCACCGACCGGCCCGACCAGGCGGCGAGAAGTCGATCGAGCACCTATTCGATGCTCGATCGACTTCTCGTCTAGATCTACAATGAAGGCATGTGTAGAAACATTCGCACCCTCCACAATTTCGAGCCAGCCGCGACCGAGGAGGAGGTCCAGGCATCGGCGTTGCAGTACGTGCGCAAGATCAGCGGATCGACCAAGCCGTCGCAGGCCAACCGCGAGGCGTTCGACGACGCCGTCGAGGAGATCGCCGCGGCGACGGCGAAGCTGCTCGACCGCCTGGTCACCACGGCGCCGCCGAAGGACCGCGAGGTCGAGGCCGCCAAGGCCAAGGCCCGCTCCGAAAAGCGCTTCGCCACGGCCTGACTCGAAAGCGTCCCGGAAACGACAAGACTCGCCGGAGCGGGTCGAGTCTGGTGAGCGGGGAACCACCCCGCGCGCAGCTGACACCCGCCCCTAGGCTAACACGACGGTCTGCGCCAGATCTCGACCTCGCTACAGCGAATTCGACTGCGGAGGGCGCCGGACTCGAACCGGATCCAGCTGGTTTGGCTGGACACAGCAGGTGTCAGCTGCGTGGAGCACGCCTGTCTCCTTCACCCTCCTGCCGGCGATGCTAAGTCCGGGTCTGGGCCAGAGGAAGGGGCGTCACTGAATTGGCACTGTGAATTGACACTCCCGCGACTTCTGCCTGCGATTCAGCCCCGCGCGGACTGGGGCTCCCAGCGGAAGCGCTTGGCGGCGATGCGGGTGCCGGCGAGGGCCCAGATCGCCAGGGCGAGGACGTTGTCGAGTTCGAGGCCGCTGCCCTTGGCGCCCGGGGAGAGGGTGGTCTGGAGGCCGAGCGAGAGGTGGTAGAGGGGGAAGATCTTGCCGACCGTTTCCAGCCAGTCGGGCAGCTGGTCGACCGGGATCCAGATGCCTGAGAAGAAGGCGAGGATGACGACGGTGAAGGGGGCGATCGTCGAGGCCGAGTCGGGGGTGGTGGTGAAGGCGGTGAGGGCGATCCCCAGCGCGCAGCAGGTGGCGGTGCCGAGGACCACATAGAGGACGAAGCTGGGGAAGGTCGAGGCGGGGACGGGGACGCCGTAGGCGAGCGCCCCGACCGCGAGCAGGACGACGGTCATCAGCACCGCCTGGGCGGTGGCCCGGGCGATCTGGGCGGCGATGAAGGTCCAGGGCGGCATCGGCGTGCCGCGGTAGCGCTTGAGCTGGCCGTTCTCGCGCTGGGTGGTGAGCGAGACGGCGAGCGTGGTGAAGGTCGAGAGCGCGACCGAGTAGGCGACGATGCCGGCCGTGAAATAGGCCTGGGCGCTGAGCTCGACGCCGTTGGGCAGCGTCGCCGTGTCGCGGCCGCCGCCCTTGAACAGGGAGTTGAAGAGGACCAGCAGGATCAGCGGGAAGGCGACCGTGAAGATGATCGTCCGCGGCGTCCTCAGCGCCACCAGGATCGCCATCCGCGCCTGGGCGAGGACGATGCCGCGGTCGCTCATCGCTCCGGACTTCGGGTCAGCTCGAGGAAGACGTCCTCGAGGCTCGGCCGCCGCACCTCGAGCTCCTCGAGGCGGGCGTCGCGCTCGGCGGCGAGGCCGAGCAGGAGCTGGAGATCGACCTGCGGGTCCTCGGTCTCGATCTGGACCTCGTTGCCGGCGACCGCGACCGGGGCCGAGAGCGCGGCGCGGACTTCCTCCACGGTCAGCCTGCCGTCGAGGGCGAAGGCGATCATGGTGCGGCGGCCGAGGCCCTCGCTCAGCTCCTCGGTCCGGCCCTGGGCGACGATCTGGCCGTCGCGCAGGATCGCCACCCGGTCAGCCAGGTGCTGCGCCTCGTCCATGTAGTGGGTGGTGAGGAAGACGGTCTTGCCGAGCGCCTTCAGGCCCTCGATCATGTTCCAGGCGTCGCGGCGGGCGCTCGGGTCGAAGCCGGTGGTCGGCTCGTCGAGGAAGATTAGGTCGGGATCGCCGACGATCCCGATGGCAACGTCGGCGCGGCGTTTCTGGCCGCCGGAGAGGGTGCCGACGCGGGCATCGCGCTTGTCGCCGAGGCCGACCAGCTCGATCGTCTCCTCGACCGGGCGCGGCCGCTCGTAGAAGCGTGCGAAGAGCGCGATCGCCTCTCGCACGGTCCAGAGCGGGTCGAGCTCGCACTCCTGCAGGACCAGGCCGACGCGGTTGCGCCAGGCGCGGGTCGGGTGCTCGGGGTCGACGCCGAGCACGGCGACCTCGCCGCCGCTGCGCTCGCGGTAGCCCTCGAGGATCTCGATCGTCGTCGTCTTGCCGGCGCCGTTGGGGCCGAGGAAGCCGAAGACCTCGCCGCGGCCGACCTCGAAGTCGATCCCGCCCACCGCCTCGTGCTCGCCGTAGGACTTGCGCAGCCCGCTGACGCTGATCGCGACCTCGCTCACGCCCGCCACGCTATCTGCCACGGGTTAAGGGGAAACTAATTTGCTAAACTAATTATCGAAGCTAACTATGCCGACGAAAGCGAAAGACACCTCCCTCACCGACGCCGCCGCGAGCCTGCGGCTGGGGATCGTGCGGACGGCGCGGCGGCTGCGCCAGGAGGCGGCGATCGAGGCGACCGGGCTGACCCCGACCTCGACCGCGGCGCTGGCGGCGATCGAGCGCCACGGGCCGTTGACGCCGAGCGAGCTGGCGGCGATCGAGCGGGTCAAACGCCCGACCGTTACCCGCACCCTCGGCTGCCTCGACCGCGAGGGCCTGATCGCGCGCACGCCCGACCCCGCCGACGGCCGCAGCGCCCTGGTCAGCGTCAACGCCGCCGGGCGCGAGCGCCTGCGCCGCCTGCGCGGACGCAAGAACGCCTACCTGGCGCGGCGCATGCGGGAGATGCCGGCGGCCGACGTGGCGACGCTGGAGCGGGCGGCGGAGATCCTCGAGGGCATGCTGGAGAGTGAAGACGCGCCGGCCCGGCGCGGCGCCGCGTGAGCAGGGCCCTGCGCAAGTCCTTCAACTCGCTCGAGGTCCCCAACTACCGACGCTACTTCGCCGGCCAGCTGATCTCCCTCTCCGGGACCTGGATGCAGACGGTGGCGGCGATCTGGCTGATCCTCAGCCTCACCGGCAGCGGCGTCGCGGTCGGCCTGACCACGGCGCTGCAGTTCCTGCCGATGCTCTTGATCGGGGCCTGGGGTGGCCTGCTCGCCGACCGGATCCCGAAACGGCGGCTGCTGATCGTCACCCAGGCGCTGATGGCGATCCCCGCGGTCGGCCTCTTCGCGGTCACCGCCACCGGGATCGTCCAGCCCTGGATGGTCTTCCTCGCGGTCTTCGTCATGGGCGCGGTCAACGCCGTCGACAACCCGGCGCGGCAGAGCTTCGTGATGGAGATGGTCGGCCCCGGCCGGGTCGTCAACGCGGTCAGCCTCAACAGCGTGATCGTGCAGATGGCGCGGATCGTCGGCCCGGCTTTGGCGGGGCTGCTGATCGCCGGCTTCGGCGTCGTCCCCTGCTTCGCCCTCAACGCGCTGACCTTCGTGGCGATGATCGTCGCCCTCTGGGGGATGGATCCGCGCGGCCTGCACACCGAGCCGGTCGCCCCGCGTGAGCCGGGGGCGATCCGGGCCGGGCTGCGCTACGTTCGCGACACCCCGGAGCTGGCGGTGCCGCTGGCGCTGATGGCGCTGGTCGGCACGCTCGGCTTCAACTTCCAGGTGGTGCTGCCGCTGCTGGCCAAGTTCAGCTTCGGCGGCGACGCCACCACCTATGCGCTGATGGTCTCGGCGATGGCGGTCGGCTCGATCGCCGGCGCCCTGGTCAACGGCCACCAGGGCCGCACCGGCCCGCGCCTGATCGCCGCCGGCGCGCTCGCCTTCGGGCTGCTGTCGCTGCTCTCGGCGGCGATGCCGAGCCTGGCCCTCGAGATCGTCGCCCTGGCCGGCCTCGGGGCCGCCGCCGTCACCTTCGCGGCGACGATCAACTCGACCCTGCAGCTGGCGGTGGAGCCGGTGATGCGCGGCCGGGTGATGGCCCTCTACTCGGTCGTCTTCCTCGGCTCGACCCCGATCGGCGCGCCGCTGACCGGCTGGCTGGCCGAAACCTACGACCCGCGCGTGGCCCTCCTGCTTGCGGGAGTCACCGGCCTCTCGGCAGCCTGGGCGGCCCGCGTCTCCTTCTCCCGAATCCAAAAGCACCACCAGAGCACCGCGGAACACCCACTCCCGGCGGCCTGACCCGGAGTCGGCTTCGTCCCTCCGCCTGTCTCGAGACAACGGGAGGCCCGGCGAGGGGGACTCGCCGGACACTCCCGCTGTTCGTCCGGCGAGTCCCTCTCGCCGGGCCTCCTACCGCCTAGCCGTCAGCCGGTGTACCCCGCCGACTTCAGGTAAGCCGCCGCCGCTTCCTTCGGCGTCTGCTTTTCGAGTTCGACCCGGGCGTCGAGCTCCTGCATCACCGCCAGGTCGAGGCCTTCCTGGACCTGGACGATCGTCTTTTCGTAGTCCGGCCCGGCTTTCTCAGCCGTCGACTTCTTGGTCACGAAGAGGACGTTCCCGGAGGGGAAGACCTTCTTGTCGTCCTCGAGGATGACGAACTTGTCCTTCTCCGCCGCCAGCTGCGGGTCGGTGGTGAAGAGGATCGAGAGGTCGGCCTGGCCCTTTTCGAGCACCGTGTAGCGGAGGCCGATGTCGACCGGCTTGAACGACTTGAACTTGAGCCCGTACAGTTCTTCCAGGCCGGCCAGGCAGTCGATCCGCTGGCGGCACTCAGGGGAGCCGTAGAGGGTCAGTTTCTCCGAGACCCCTTCGAGGTCGGAGACGTTTTCGAGGCCGTATTTGTCGGCCGTGGTCTTCAGGGTCCCGACCGCGTTGGCGCTGGCGAACGGGGTCGGCGGGAACGCCGTCAGGCCTTCCTTTTCGAATTCGGCTTTGGCCTCTTCGTAGGCGCCCTGGGCGTCGGCGGGAACTTCTTCCGGTTCCTTGCCGAAGAACGACGTGAGGGCCGTGCTGGCGTACTCCGGGTAGCCGGAGATCTGCCCCGATTTGACCGAGCGCAGGGCCACGGTTTCAGAGCCGAGGTTGAGGTCGGTCTTCACCTTGTACCCGGCCGCGGCCAGGGCCTGCGCGTAGATTTCCCCGAGGATTTCCTGTTCGGGGAAGTTCTTCGAGCCGATCGTCAGGCTGACCTTGGCGTTGTCGGGGTTGGAGACGATCGCGCCGCCGCCATTGCTGCTTTCGGTCGAGCTGCTGTCGTCGTCGCTGCTGCCGCAGGCGGCGACTCCAAGCGTCAGCGCGAGCGCGAGCAGCATCGCCGCCACCGCCCACACTCTCGTCTTCATGGTCCTCACGTACTTCCTCCTTTGTCACTGGTGGTCAAATCAAGCGCTCCTCAGCTTCAGTCCGGGCGAGGTCAGCAGACGCTGCACCCCGGCGAGCGAGAACTCGAGCACTAAGGCGAGAAGGGCGACGACGAGCGCCCCGGCGAGCACCCCGTTGCTGCCGTAGACGTTCTGGTTGATGATGAAGTCGCCGAGGGTGAGGACGCCGGCGATCGGCGCGATCGTGGCGGTGGCGACGATCGCGATCGTGGCGCCGCGGATGCCGGCGAAGATGGTCGGGATCGCCAGCGGGATCTCGACCTTGCGCAGGATCTCGAACTCGGTCATGCCCATGCCGCGGCCGGCGTCGACCGCGCCGCGGTCCACCTGGTGGATGCCGACGAAGGTGTTGGCGAGGATCGGTGGGATTCCGAGCACCGCCAGGGCGATGGTCAGGTTGAGGACCCCGACCCCGATCAACGCCGCCATGAAGGCGATCAGGGCAAGCTCGGGGATCGCCCGGCCGACGTTGCCGATCACCACCGCGATCGGTTCGCCGACGCCGCGGTGGCCGAGGTAGAGGCCGAGCGGCAGGGCGATGACCGCGGACAGCAGCAGCGCGAACAGCGTCAGTTCGAGCTGGGTGAGCGCGAGTTCGATCACCTGGTCGAGGCCGCCGACGGTCTGGCCGCCGGTGACGTTCGAGGTCTGGGGGGTGAAGATGAATTCGATCGCACCTCCGATCGAGGCCAGGGGAGGGGAGAGGAGGGCGGTCACGCGGTCGCCGCCCGTCGCCACGGGGTGAGCAGGCGCTGCGCTCCGAAGAGGAGGAGGCCGAAGGCGATCGCCATCAGGAAGGCGATGCCGCCGGCGATGATGATGTTGGTGAGGAAGCTGATCCCCTGGCGCAGGATCGGTTCGCCGAGCCCACCGCCGCCGACGAAGGCGGCCAGGGTGGCGATCGCCACCGTGCTGACCATGGCGATCTGCAGCCCGGCGAAGATCTCCGGCACGGCCAGCGGCAGCTCGACCTTCCAGAGGACCTGGCGCTCGGTCAGGCCCATCCCGCGGGCAGCGTCCTTGACCGACTCCGGCACGTTCGCCAGGCCGACGATCGTGTTGCGGTAGATGATCTGCAGCGTGTAGGCGCTGAGGGCGATGATCGCGGTGTCCCGCCCGCGGCCGGTGAACGGTTCGAGCAGGAAGAAGAAGGCGACGCTGGGGATCGTGAAGAGGATGCCGGTGGCGGCCAGCAGCGGCGGCTGCAGCCAGCGGCGGCGGTGGGCGAGGAGGGCCAGGGCAAAGGCGACGAGGAACCCGAGCACGACCGAGATCAGGACCAGTTCGAGGTGCTGGATCGTCGGCGTTTCGTAGCGGTCGATGTTTTCCTTCGCCCAGTCCCAGCAGAAGAACTTGTCGGTCGCCTGGCAGGGGAGGGTGTCGGAGCTGCGTTCCTGGATGAAGCCCTTGCCGACTTCGCCGACCGCGGCGAGCGACGGGCTAATCATGGGGGCGCTCCACGGCGCTGTGCTCCTCTTTCTTCGCCTGCGGCGATTTGAGGAACTCGGAGATGATCTCGACCGAGAGCACGCCGACGATCCGGCCTTCGTGGTCGGCGACGGCGGCGTACTGGGCCTCGCCCTGGAGCAGGTCGGCGAGGGCGTCGCGCATGATGTCGTCGCGGTCGAGCAGCGGCCCCAGCGGCGAGTCGGGGCGGGCCGGCACGGTCTCGGCCCGGAGGTCGCGCTCGGAGAGCCAGCCCAGCGGCCGGCGCTCGCTGTCGACCAGCAGCGGGTAGGGGACTTCGACGTCGGGCGAGTCGAGCTTGGCCCTCACCTCGGCGGTCGCCTGGCCGACGTGGGCCAGCGGCGCCTCCCAGAGGTCGATGTCGGCGACCCGCATCAGGGCCAGCCGCTTCAGCGCCCGGTCGGCGCCGACGAAGTCCTCGACGAACTCGTCGGCGGGGTCCATCAGCACCTCGGCCGGGGTCGCGTACTGGGCGACCCTGCCGCCCTCGCGCAGGATCACGATCCGGTCGCCCATCTTGATCGCCTCGTCGATGTCGTGGGTGACGAAGAGGACGGTCTTGCGGACCTGGGCCTGCAGGCGCAGGAACTCGTTCTGCAGGCGCTCGCGGTTGATCGGGTCGATCGCCCCGAAGGGCTCGTCCATCAGCATCACCAGCGGGTCCGCGGCGAGCGCCCGGGCGACGCCGACGCGCTGCTGCTGGCCGCCGGAGAGCTGCGCCGGGTAGCGGTCGCCGAGCTCGGGGTCGAGCCCGATCAGCTCCAGCAGCTCCGCCGCCCGCGCCCGCGTGCGCTCCTTCTTCCAGCCCAGCAGCTGCGGCACGGCGCCGATGTTCTCGGCGATCGTGCGGTGCGGGAAGAGGCCGATCTGCTGGATCACGTAGCCGATCTCCCGCCGCAGCTGGGCCGGGTTCTTGCTGCGGACCGACTGCTCGCCGATCAGGATGTCGCCCGCGGTCATCTCGACCGTGCGGTTGACCATCCGCATCGCCGTCGTCTTGCCGCAGCCGGAGGGGCCGACGAGGACGCAGATCTCACCGGCCGGGACCTCGAAGGTGAGCTGGTCGACGGCGAGCTTGTCGGAGTTGCCGTAGCGCTTCGTCGCGCCCTCGTACCTGACGGAGGAGGCTCCGGTTTTGGACTGGGTGTCGTCTGCGGCTCTCGCCTCGGGCACTTGAGGCGAGCCTATACCCCGCCGTACCCCGATTAGTCGCCCCCGGCCCTCAGAGGCCGAGCCGGCGCGCCCGCTCGGCCGCCCGGGCGACGATCTCCTCCAGCCCGGGCAGCTCGCCGCCGCGCATCAGCAGCTCGCCGCCGACCACGACCGTGTCGACGACCGCGCCGGAGGCGGCGTAGACCAGGTTCGAGGCGAGGTCGCCGATCGCCAGCTCGGGCGCGCCGGGGCGGGGGAGGACGAATTCGGCGGCGGCGCCGACGCGGAGCGGCACGCCGGCGCCGAGCAGCGGCGCCTGGGCGCCGGTGGCGACCGCCCAGGCTTCCCCGGCGGCGATTGCCCCGGCCTCGCCGGCGGCGTGCTTTTGGGCCAGGGCGAAGAGCTTGAGGTCGGCGAGCAGGTCGAGCGAGTCGTTGGAGCCGGCGCCGTCGGTGCCGAGGCCGACCGCGACCCCGGCCGCGCGCGCGGCCGGGTAGGGGAAGACGCCGCCGACCGCCAGCTTCATGTTCGCGGCCGGGTTGGTGACGACGGTGGCGCCGCGGGCGGCGATCAGCTCCAGCTCCTCGCGGTCGAGCCAGACGCCGTGGGCGAGGACGGTGCGCTCGCCGAGGATCCCGACGCTGTCGAGGTAGGCGGCCGGGCGCAGGCCGTGGGCCGCGACGCAGTCGGCGACCTCTGCCTCGGTCTCGGCCAGGTGGATCTGGATCGGCAGCTCGCGTTCGGCCGCGAGCTCGGCGATCCAGCGCAGCGAGGCCTCGCTGACCGTGTAGATCGAGTGCGGGGCCAGCGCCGGCACGATCGCCGGCCCCAGCTCGGCCAGGTGCTCGACGCTGCGCAGGGCCCGCGACCGCATCCCCTCCGCGTCGCCGTCGTGGTCGAACAGCGGCGCCCCGATCGTCGCCCGCAGGCCGGCGTCGGCGACCGCCCGCGCCGTCGCCTCCGGCTGCCAGTACATGTCCCAGAAGCGGGTGGTGCCGCCGCGGACCATCTCCGCGCAGGCCAGCCGCGCCCCCCAGTAGACGTCCTCCGCCTCGAGCCTGGCCTCGACCGGCCAGATCCGCTCCCGCAGCCAGGGCATCAGCGGCAGGTCGCCGCCGCTGCCGCGGAACAGGGTCATCGCCGCGTGGGTGTGGCCGTTGACCAGCGGCGCCAGCAGCGGCGCCCCGCCCGCCTCGACCGTCTCGTCGCCGAGCCTGGGCACGACCTCGGGCCCGATGGCGACGATCCGGCCCGCCTCGCAGCGCACGCCGACGGTCTCGCCGTCGAGCACGGCGCCGGTCACCGCCAGGGTCATCGGCCGACTGCGCCGAGCTGGGGCAGGACCGCCGCCAGGCCGTCGCGCAGGCGGGTCGCGTTGGCGAGGCGGTCGTCCTCGAGCGCCGCGACATCGAGCTCGCCGCCGATCCCGTTGGCGAGGTTGTCGACGACGCAGAGCGCCGCGTATTCGAGCCCGAGCTCGCGGGCGACGATGCACTCGGAGGCGATCGTCATCCCGACCACGGCGGCGTGGGGGGCGATCAGGCGAATCTCGGCCGGGGTCTCGAAGCGCGGGCCGCTCGTCTGCCAGTAGACGCCACCGTCGCGCGGCGCCTGGCCGCTGGCGCCCCAGGCCTCGAGCACTTCGCCGCGCCAGCGCGGGTGGAAACCGGGGGCCGAGTGGGCGCGGGCGTCGGCGAAGACCGAGGGCGAGGCCTCGAGGGCGATGAAGTCGTCGGGGCAGACGAGGCTGCCGACCGCCAGCTCGGGGTCGAGCGAGCCGACCGAGCCGATCCCGAGGACGCGATCGCAGCCCTGCTCGAGCAGCGGCCGCAGGTTGGCGGCGTGGTCGATCAGGTGGGGGAGGACGAAGCTGCCGTCGACGTCGCCGTGGCGCTGCACGATTGCCGCCCCATGCTCGGCCGCCGCCGCCGCGATCTCCTCGCCGCCGGGCCCGAGCGCGTTGCTGCCGAGGATCACAGCCAGCCGTCCCATCGCCCGATCCTAGGGGTGCTGTCGTCTTTTGGGGCGCTATGCGCACCAAAAGACGACAGCGCTCATTCGCGCTGGGCCTTGAAGGCCGCCGCGGCCTCGTCGTGGTCGACGATCGGCTCGGGATAGTCGAGGCGCTCGAAGCCGTCCGCCAGCCAGGGGCGAAAGATCGCCTTGCCGCGGACCGACTCCAGCTCCGGCAGGTAGCGGCGCACGTACGCGCCGTCGGGGTCGAAGCGTTCGGCCTGGCGCACGGGGTTGAGGACGCGGTTGGGCCTGGTGTCGTTGCCGGTCCCGGCCACCCACTGCCAGTTGCCGGCGTTGTTGGCGATCTCGCCGTCGCTGAGCAGGTCCCAGAAGTGCCAGGCGCCGGCGCGCCAGTCGACGTAGAGGTCCTTGCAGAGGAAGGAGGCGACGGTCATCCGCGCCCGGTTGTGCATGAAGCCCTCGGCGGCCAGCTGGCGCATCGCCGCGTCGACCAGGGGATAGCCGGTGCGGCCTTCCTTCCAGGCGTCGAGCGCCCGCTGCGAGCGCGACCAGCGGTCGCGGCGCGGTCGGTAATCGCGGCGCGGGAGGGAGGGGTTGGCGGCGAGCACCTGGTGGTGGAAGTCGCGCCAGCAGAGCTGGCGCACGAAGGCGGTCCCGCCGCGCCGCTCGGCCGCCCTCGACTTCAGCTCCAACGGCGAGACGCAGCCGAAGCGCAGGTGGGCGCTGAGCCGCGAGGTGGCGTCGCCGGGGAGGTCGTCGTGGCGGTCTTCGTACTCGTCGACCCGCCGCCGCAGGAACGAGGCCATCAGCCGCCGTCCCTCCCGCTCGCCGCCCCTGGTCCGCTGTGGCGAGGGGGAGCCGGCCGTCAGCTTCTCCAGCGCCGGCAGGCGCCCGGCGGCGAGCCTGCTCGGGACCCGCAGCGAGCGCGGCGCGCCGTGCGTCTGCCGGTCCGGCACGGCGCTCCAGGCGCGGTGGAAGGGGGTGAAGACCTTGAAGTGGTCGCCGCCGGTCGGGGTGACGGCGCCGGGCGGGACGATCGTCGTTCCGGGGTGGAGGTGGAAGGCGATCCGCTCCTGCTCGCAGGCCGCGGCCAGCCGCCGCTCGCGCGCTCGCGCGTAGGCGCTGTGGTCGGCGCTGACGTGCAGCTCGCCGGCGCCGCACTCGCGGGCGACGGCGATCGCCTCCGCCACCGGGTCGCCGCGGCGGACGAAGAGCCGCCCGCCGGCCCGGCGCAGCGACTCGTCGAGGTCGGCCAGCGCCTCGCGCATGAAGGCGACCCGGTTCGGCGCCGCGAAGCGCGAGCCCAGCAGCGCCTCGTCGAGCACGAACAGCGGCACCGTGCGCTCGGCCCTGGCGGCGGCGCCCAGGGCCGGGTGGTCGTGCACGCGCAGGTCGCGGTTGAAGAGGATCAGGGCGGTTTTCACGTCGCACCTCTGAGGGTAGGGTGCTGCGATGTCGGAGCGTCCGTCAGGCAGGGAGGAGAGCGAGGCCGAACGCCTCGACCGCAACCTCGGCGAGCTGCTGCAGGAGCTGCGCGTCGCCCTGCCCGGCGTCCAGGTCCTCTTCGCCTTCCTGCTGGCGGTCCCGTTCCAGCAGGAATTCACGACGATCTCCGAGTTCGAGAAGAAGATCTACTTCGCCACCCTGCTGCTGACCGCGCTCTCGGCGGCGCTGCTGATCGCCCCCTCCGCCTACCACCGGCTGACCTTCCGCTACCAGCAGAAGCACCGCCTGGTCTTCATCTCCAACCGGCTGGCGATCGCCGGCCTGGCGGCGCTGGCGCTGGCGATGACCTGCGCGATCCTGCTGATTACCCACCTGCTGTTCGGCACCGTGGCGACGATCGTCACCGTCACCCTCGCCTTCGCCACCTTCGTCGTGCTCTGGGCGGTGCTGCCACTGAAGCGGCGGTTCAAGTACCGCGACGAAGGGCTGCCGCTGCTCGATCCGCCGCAAGACGACTGAGCTCCGCCCCGAGCGCGTCGAGGAAGGCGAGTTCCGGTGTCAGCTGTCGCAGCAACTCGGCGTCGGCTTCCCAGGCCTCGAGCTTCAGCTCCAGCGGGACCTTGAACTCATCCGCGACCGCCTCGCCCTGCGTGGCCAGCGCCTTGCGCAGGGTCCGCACGTTGGTCAGCTTGTCGGCGCCGTAGATCGCCAGCGCGTCGCCGTCGGCGCCCGCCACGCGATCGCGGTGCTCGCGCTTGCGCTCGCGGTAGTCGGCGATCGATTCGTCGTCGCTGAGCGCCGCGACCGTCGCCGCCACCGGGTCGCCGAAGCGCTCGCGCAGCTCCGCCACCGTCGTCTCGCTGTCCTCGACGACATCGTGCAGCAGCGCCGCCGCCAGCACCTCGTCGCCGTAGCCGTGCTCGTCGAGCAGGTCGGCGACCGCGATCGGGTGCTCGATGTAGGGCATGCCGCCGCTGCCGTTGCGGATCTGCCCGGCGTGGTCGGCGCGCGCCTGCTCCAGCGCCTCGCGCACCAGCTGGGAGCGCTCGGCTGCTGCCTCGATCCGCGGGCTCGGCGCCATCGCGCGCAGGGTAGCGCTCAAGCGGTGGCGGCCGGGGCCGGGGCGGCCGCCCGCGCCGGCAGCTCGTACTCGGCCCGCTCCGCGCCCAGCTCGATCGCCGCCGGGTCGCCCCCTGTCGCCGCCCAGCGCTCCCGTGCCTCGGCGGCGTGGCGGTCGAGGAACTCGTCAGAGTGCATCGGGTCGTGGTGAAAGAGGACCGTGCGCTCGGCGCCGGTGCGGCGGGCGAAGGTGAGCGCGTCGCGCAGCGGCGAGTGGCCCCAGCCGACGTGCTCGGGGTACTCGGCGTCGGTGTACTGGCCGTCGTGGATCAGCATCGAGGTGTCGCGGGCGAGGGCGAAGCCGGAGATCCAGTCCTCCTCGAGCCGGTCGAGGTCGGCGCCGAGCCCGGGCTCGTGGTCGGGGATGTAGGTGAGCGAGGAGTCGCCGTCGTCGATCCGGTAGCCGAGCGTCGGCCCGCGGTGGGAGACGGAGGCGGCGCGGATCCGGGCCGGGCCGATCTCCCACTCGCTGTCCGGCGCGTGGCGGAAGGAGACGTCGCAGGGCAGCTCGCGCACCTCGACCGGCGAGAGCGGGGCGGAGATGTAGCGGGCGATGCGGTCGCGCAGCGAGGCCTCGGGCGAGGCCGGCCCCCAGATCACGATCTCGGTCTGCGGCCGGAAGGCGGGGGCGAAGAAGACCAGACCCTGGATGTGGTCGAGGTGGAGGTGGGTGAGGAGGATGTGCAGCCGGGTCGGCTCGTCGCCGAGCGCGAGGCCGAGGCTGCGGATGCCGCTGCCGGCGTCGAGCGCCAGCAGCGAGCCGTCGGAGAGGGTGACGCCGACGCAGGAGGTGTTGCCGCCGTAGCGGATCGTCTCCGGCCCCGGGGCGGGGATCGAGCCGCGCGTTCCCCAGAGCTTGACCTTCATGCCGGCAGCGCTCCGTTGCCGGCGGGGTCGCCGCCGTTCATCTGGGTCGGCCAGAAGATCGCGATCCCGCCCCGCGAGCCGTGCGCGGTGAGGATCGGGAAGGCCGAGACCTCGACCTCGTGGCTGGCGCCGTCGGTCGAGTGGATCTCGAATTCGGCGTGGGCGGGGCGGCCGTTGCGCACCGCCGTGACCAGCGGCAGGTCGTCGTAGGGGATCGGCTCGCCGCTCTCGTCGAAGGGGCCGAAGAGGGCGCCCCACTCTTCCGGCCCGACCGTCCCCAGCTCCTCGAAGCGTTTGCCCAGCATCATCCCCGCCGCCTCGTTGTAGAAGACGAGGACGCCGCCCTCGTCGACCAGGAAGGCCGGCGTCGAGAGCGCCGACATCAGGTTGCGGGCGAGAATCAGCTCCAGGGGCCTCTGCGTCACAAATGACACTTTAGTTCGTCGTTTGATTAGCGCTAGGCATTGGCCGGGATTGCCCTGCAGAAAGCGACACGGCAGAAAGCGAGAGAGGGCAGACTCTTCGGCTGCTGTACCCGGCAGCGTGATTTTCATCACGCTGGGCAGGAATGCGGGGCGATCGGCCGACCGCGCGGGCGTCGCTCAGCCGGCGGCTTCGGCCCGGCGCAGGCCGCCGCGGGCCCAGAGCGAGAACAGCACCGGCAGCACCACGGCGATGGCGAAGGCGAGCGCGACCACGGTCGGGTCGCCGGAGATGAAGCCGCGGCCGGCCTCGAGCAGGGCGGTGACCGGGTTGACCGAGGCGACCGCGTGGATCCAGCCGCTGAGCAGGCTGAGCGGGACGTAGACCGGGGCGAGGAAGAGGATCAGGAAGACCGGGAACTGCATCAGCGGGCCGCCCTGGATCGAGCGCACCCGCATGGCAATCCCGGCCGCCCACATCGTCGCCGTCAGGTTGACGAGGATGGCGAGGCCGTAGAGGCCGACCAGTTCGACGCCGCCGCCGTCGACGTCCATGCCGGCGGCGAGGGCGACGACGGTGAGGATCAGCCAGGTGAAGAAGGCGCGGGCGAGGGCGGCGAGGGCGTAGCCGGCGACGATCCCGCCGCGGTTGCCGGCGGCGAGGAAGTAGCGCCGCGAGAACCCGGTCTCGAAGTCGCGGGCGATCCCGAAGCCGGTGAAGACGCCGCCGAAGGCGGCCGACTGCAGCAGCACGAAGACGAACTGGAAGGCGGTGTAGCCGCTGGGGAAGTCGAAGCCGGGAACGTTGGCGACCGCGGAGAGGCCGCCGGCGAAGGAGACGAAGAAGAACAGCGGGAAGATCACCGCCGGGACCAGGAAGGCGGGGTTGCCGAGGAAGATGTGGATGCTGCGCCAGGCGACCGCGAGCGCGACCGTGCGGAAGCTGGCGGAGCGGGGCTCGCTCACGTTCGCACCAGCCGCGTGCGCAGGGCGGAGCTGGCCGCGTACATGCCGAGCAGCAGGATCGTCAGCGCGATCCCGAAGCCGAGCGCCAGCTCGCCCAGGTTCCAGCCTTCGATCAGCAGCGAGCGGAAGGCCTGCAGCAGGTAGGAGACCGGGTTGGCGCTGGCGACGGCGTGGAACCAGTCGGTCTGCAGCAGGTCCAGCGGCAGCGCCATCGAGGAGAGGAAGAGGAAGACGAAGAAGACCGGGAAGAGGCTCTGCACCGCCTCGCCGGAGCCGGTGCGCAGGGCCGCGAAGAGGCCGAGGGTGCCGAAGGCGACGGTGATCGTGACCGAGAGCGCGACCAGGACCAGGGCGCCGCCGAAGCCGGCGGCGAGTTCGGCCCCGGCGGTGAGGCCGACGATCAGGTAGGTGACCGCCTGGACCAGGCCGAGGACGACGGCGCCGGCGAGCAGGCCGCTGAGCAGGGCGGCGCCGCGCAGCGGGGTCAGGGCGAGGCGGTTGAGGAAGCCGGTCTCGATGTCGCGGGCGAGGTCGGTGCCGGCGTTCATCACCGAGAACAGCGCCCCCTGCATGAACGGCACCGCGAGCGCGAAGGTGAGGTAGGAGTCGGTCGGGAAGCCGGGCAGGTTGGTCGCGTCCTCGAGCCCACCCGAGTTCACCGCCAGCAGGAACAGGGGGAAGATCAGCGCCGGCACGATCTGGGCCGGCTGGCGCAGGGTGCGCAGGACCGAGCGGTGGGCCAGCTGCCCGACCTGGGTGCGGAGGCCGGAGCTCACGAGGAGAGCGCCTCCGCGGCGGCGTCCTCCGCCTCCTCCTCGGCCTCCTCGGCGCCCTCCAGCGAACGGCCGGTCTTGGTCAGGAAGACGTCGTCGAGCGAGGGCGCGTGCAGCTGCAGGTGCTCGATCGCGATCCCCTCGGCGTCGAGGGCGCGGACCACCTCGGCCAGCTCCGACTCGCCGCCGGCGAGCCGCACGGCCGCGCCTTTGGGCGAGGCGCCGGCGGCCTCGCCGAAGCGGCTGAGCACGGCGACCATGCGCTCGTGCTCGTCCGGGTCGCGCGGGACCGCTTCCACGGTGGGGCGGCCGATCTCGGCCTTCAGCGCCGCCGGCGTGCCCTCGGCGACGATCTTGCCGTGGTCGATGATCCCGACCCGGTTGGCCAGCGCGTCGGCCTCCTCCAGGTACTGGGTGGTGAGGAAGACGGTGACCCCGTCGTCGGCGGCGAGGCTGGCGACCTCCTCCCAGAGCGCGGTGCGGCTCTGGATGTCGAGGCCGGTGGTGGGCTCGTCGAGGAAGAGGATGCGGGGCCGGTGGGCGAGGGCCAGGGCGAGGTCGAGGCGGCGCTTCATCCCGCCCGAATAGCCGCCGACCTTGCGGTCGGCCGCCCGCGTGAGCCCGACCCGGGACAGCAGCTCGTCGCCGCGCGCTTCCCTCTCGCCCTTGGCGATCCCGTGCAGCGCGGTCTGCAGGCGCATGTGCTCGCGCCCGGTCAGCAGCGGGTCCAGCGCCGCCTCCTGCAGGGCGGCGCCGATCGCCGAGCGCACCCGCGGCCCTTCGCCGGCGATGTCGAAGCCGGCGACCCGCGCCGTGCCCGCGGTGGGGGGCAGCAGCGTGGTCAGCATCAGCACGGTGGTGGACTTGCCGGCTCCGTTGGGGCCGAGGAAGCCGTAGATCTCGCCCGGGGCGACGCGCAGGTCGATCCCGTCGACCGCCCGCGGCCCGTTCTTGAACTCGCGCACCAGGCCTTCGACTTCGATCCCGGCCGGCTCGTTGGCGCCGGTCGCGCCTGCGGTTTCTGCTGCCATGGTCCCTTCCGCGTTAGTAGATTAACTCAATATTTGAGGTTATCAAAGATTGAGCTACAATAGTTTTCATGACCAAAGCCGCCAAAGCCGACACCGCTCGCGCCGCCTGGGGACTGCTGGCCGGTCTCGTCTACCCGCCGCCGTTCCTCGCCGTCGCCCGCGAGCTGGGGCTGCGACCGCCGGCGTTCGGCGCCCTCAAGGCGCTCGACCGGCCGCGGACGATGAGCGAACTGGCCACCGACCTGCACTGCGACAACTCCAACGTCACCGGCATCGTCGACGGGCTCGAAGAGAAGGGGCTGGCGACGCGTGAGCCCTCGCCGGCGGACCGGCGGGTGAAGCTGATCGCGCTGACCGCGGAGGGGCGGCGGGTGCGGACCCGCCTGATCCGCGCGGTCGAGAAGCCGCCGGCCTGGGTCGAGGGCCTGAGCGAGGCCGACCGCCGCACCCTCGTCGAGATCCTCGGCCGCGCGACCGAGTAGAACTCACGGCTCGATGAAGGAGCGAACCCGCACCTACGGCCTGGCGATGACCCTGAACCGGCCGGTCGCCGCCTGGGGTCGCCTGCAGGTCGAGGGGCTGGACGCGATCCCCGAGAGCGGGCCGCTGCTGATCCTCGGCAACCACGACAGCCACTGGGACCCGATCATGGTCGGGATCGCCGCGCGCAAGCGCCGCCAGATCCGCGCCCTGGCCAAATCCGACCTCTGGAAGGTGCGCGGGCTGGCGCCGATCCTCAACGGCATGGGCCAGATCCCGATCGAGCGCGGCAAGGGCGACAAGCAGGCGCTGGCGCGGGCGATCGAGGCGCTGCGGGCGGGCGTCTGCATCGGCGTCTTCCCCGAAGGCACGCGCTCGCGCGGCAAGGTCCTGCGCGCCCGCAGCGGCGTCGGCCGGCTGGCGCTGGAGGTGCCGGAG
This sequence comes from uncultured Solirubrobacterales bacterium, assembly GCA_963719435.1. GTDB lineage: Bacteria > Actinomycetota > Thermoleophilia > Solirubrobacterales > 70-9 > VAYN01. The sequence goes on from OY970384.1 coordinate 1,068,405, forward strand.
GCCCACGTCACCCTGGTCGCGATCGAGGGCACCTCGGACCTGACCGGCTTCCCGCGGCGGCCGCGCCTGCGCGTCCGCTTCTTCGACCCCGCCGGCGGCCAGCCGCGCCCCGGCGAGGACCCGGGCGAGCTCTCGGCCCGGCTCCTGGCCGAGATCCGCGAGCTCGTCGAGCCCTCGATCTCCTACCGCAAGCGCGGCCGGGTCGAGCCGACCTCCTAGTCCTCGGCCTCCTCGCCGCTGCCCTGCAGGGCGTACCACTCGGCGCCGAAGGAGTCGATGTCGTTGCCGTTGGCTTCGCCCGGCTTCTCGTCGGCGGTGTAGGTGTAGAGCGGGTGGCCGGCGTAGGTGACCTGGGTGGTTCCGTCCTGGCGCTCGGTCGTCCCCAGCTTCGAGGCCGAGGCGCCTTCGCCGACCTGCGGCTCGCCGTCGGTCAGGACCGGCGGCCAGACCTTGGCACAGGCTCCGTAGCAGGAGGACGTGGTGCCCTGGTCCTTGTGGAAGTCGTAGACGGTGAAGCCGTCGGCGTCGACCAGGATCCGGCCGACCTTGGGGGCGCTGGCGACGGTCAGCACCGCGGCGCCGCTTTCGGCGCCCGGGGGCGAGGTCGCCGGTTCGACCGTGGTGCTGTCGCTGTCCTTGCCGCCGTAGCCACCGCTGGTGCCGTCGCCGCCGCAGCCGGCGAGCGCCAGCGCGGCGGCGAGCGCCAGGAGCGCGAATGCGTAGCTGCTTCGGGTCACGTCACGTCCTCCTCGTTCGGGTTGTCTGCGCTGGGACCAGTCGTTTCGACCGGCGCCACGAAGGTCCTGTTGCCGGCGCGGACGCCGATCGCCCTGGTTCGGGAGAGGTCGAGGGCGGAGCTCAGCACCGCGTCGGAGTCGTCGCCCCAGCGGTAGGTGAAGGTGCCGGCCGGGACCCGTTCGCCGCGCGGGCCGCGCAGGAAGACGCGGCAGCGGGTGCCGGAGCGCACCCCCTTCACGTACATGTGGATCTCGGTGCCGTAGGCGTGGGGCACGAGGGTCGCGTCGATCTTCAGGCCGCCCGGCAGCTGGCCGAACTCGACGTGCTGCTCGGGCCCGCTCTCGCCGCCGCCGGGGAGGATGGCGATCAGCAGCAGCGCCGCCGCGGCGGCGACCATGGCGCCGCTGACGCCGAAGGCGAGGCGCCGGCGCCGTCGGCGCTTCTCGCCGCTCGCGCGCTCGCCCCCGATCGCCGCCGCGATCCGCCCCGCCAGCTGCGGCGAGGGCCGCGGTGCCGGCCGGTCGAAGCGGTCGGGATCGGCCAGCGGCAGCAGCCGCGCCACCGCGCCGATCGCCTCCGCCTCGGCGCGGCAGTCGGGGCATCCCTCCAGGTGCGCCTCGAGGCCCGCCCGCTCGTCCGCCGGCAGGTCGCCGAGCGCGTAGGCGCCCAGCAGCAGGCGCCGGTCGCGGCAGCTCTCGGGGCGCTCAGCCTTCAAAGCCCGTCTCCTCGAGCGCGATCCGCAGCGCCCGCAGCCCGTAGTAGACGCGGCTCTTGATCGTCCCCTCCGGCACCCCGAGCTCGGCCGCGACCTCGGCGTAGGGGCGGCCGCGGTAATGGGTCTCGACCAGCACCCGGCGGTGGTCCTCGCCGAGCCGCCGCATCGCCTCCTCGACCTGCCAGGAGAGCAGCACCTCCTCCAGCGGTTCGACCGAGGGCTCGATCCCGCCCTCGGCGACCCGCGGGCGGGCCGCCCGCGCCCGGCCGAGGTCGATGACGACGTTGCGCAGGATGGCGAACAGCCAGGTCCGCAGCGAGCCGATCTGGGGGTCGAAGCGGTCGCCGGCGCGCCAGGCGCGGACGAAGGTCTCCTGCACCGCCTCTTCGGCCAGCCCGGAGTCCCCCAGCGAGCGCAGCGCGAACCCGTAGAGCTCGCCCGAGTGCGCCGCGTATGCCTCGCGGACGTCGCGCTCGCGTTTCAAAGCCCCGGACTGCATCCGCCTCCGACTACGGGGCGGACGCAGTCCGGGTTCAAGCCTTCTATCCCTCGAGTTTCCCGATCTTGAAGATTTTCGTCCCGCAATCGGGGCAGACACCCTGAATCGCCGGGCGACCATTTTTCATGGTCACCTGTTTGGCGTCTTTGATCTCGACCTTCTTGCGCTCTTTGACGCAGTAGCCCTCCGGCATAACCGGTCTCCTTTCGTTGCCGCTTCGCGGCAAGGCTCGCGCAGAACGCGAGGTGGATTGAGGCGAATGTAACGCAGGTGGGGGACACGACGCGTGCCTATCGTGCGAAATCGCACAAATCGCCGACATCGCGGGTCAACTAGCCTGCGCCCCGCACTCCAGCATCTACCAAGCGCTCAAGGAGACTCCGAATGCCCGAAGCAGTGATCGTCGACACCATCCGCACGCCGATCGGCCGTGCCTTCAAGGGCTCGCTGGCCCAGCTGCGCCCCGAGGAGATGGGCGCCTTCGTGGTCGACCAGCTGCTCGAGCGCAACCCGGGGGTCGACCCGGCCCTGATCGAGGACGTCTTCTGCGGCGTCGGCATGCCGCAGGGGCTCGAGGCCTTCAACATCGGCCGCATCGTCTCGCTGCTCTCCGAGAAGCTGCCGCAGGAGGTCAACGGGGTCACCGTCTCCCGCTACTGCTCCTCCAGCCTCGACGCGATCCGCCACGCGGGCAACGCGATCAAGGCCGGCGAGGGCGACGCCTACCTGGCGGTCGGGGTCGAGTGGGTCAGCCGCTTCAACGAGCGCACCGAGCCCGCCGGCGCCGACGACCGCAACCCCAACCTGATCGGCGAGAACGGCCAGCCCAACGCCTACATCGACATGGGCCTGACCGCGGTCAACGTCGCCAAGAAGTACGAGGTCAGCCGCGCCGACATGGACAAGTTCGCGCAGCGCTCGCAGGAACTGGCGGTCAAGTCCCAGGAAGACGGCTTCTTCGACCGCGAAATCGTCCCGGTCACCCTGCCCGACGGCACCGAGGTGACCAAGGACGACGGCCCGCGGGCGTCCTCGACCCTGGAGAAGCTCTCCGAACTGCCGGAGGCCTTCGGCGGCGGCGGCGTCACCGCCGGCAACTCCTGCCCGCTCAACGACGGCGCCGCCGCGGTGCTGATCATGAGCGACACCAAGGCCAAGGAGCTGGGCCTGACCCCGCGCGCCCGCATCGTCACCGCCGCCACCTACGGCAACGAGCCGGAGCTGATGGGCGTGGCTCCGATCGGCGCGATCAAGAAGGTGCTGGACCGGGCCGGGATGACGATCGAGGACGTCGACGCGGTCGAGCTCAACGAGGCCTTCGCCGCCCAGGTGATCCCGATCATGAGCGAATGCGGCATTGAGGAAAGCAAGCTGAACACCCACGGCGGCGCGATCGCCCTCGGCCACCCGTTCGGGATGACCGGGGCGCGGATCATGGGGACGCTGCTGAACGTGCTCGAGAGTGATGACAAGCAGGTTGGGCTCGAGACGATGTGCGTTGCCGGTGGGCAGGGTAAGGCGATGATCGTCGAGCGGGTCTAGCCGAGCCGGCGCAAAAAGGGCGACCCGGTAGGGATTTCACTTAACTTTTTCGAGAGCGCCAGCGGCCATCCGAGGTTGGAGGCGGCGAAAAAGTACAAGACGTTCCATCCCTACCGGGTCGCCCTTATAGGGTCGCGTCGTGGAGACGCTGATCTACGAGGTCGAGGGGCGCGTGGCGCGGATCACGCTCGATCGACCGGAGCGAGGTAATGGCATTACTCCGGCGATGCCGGTGGAGTTGGCGGCATGCGTCGAGCGGGCGAATTTGGACCCCGCTGTTCATGTCATTGCGCTGGCGGGGAACGGGAGTGGGTTCTGCGGTGGGTATGACCTCGTGGCTTCGGCTGAGGGGGATATGTCGGAGCTGGGTGGGGTAGAGGCGCCGGTGGGGTCGCCGCTCGATCCGGGGACGATCGGGCGGAATCACCTGCCGGAGACGAACTGGGATCCGGTTGTCGATTACCAGTTCATGAAGCGCAACGTGCGCGGGTTCATGAGCCTGTTCGAGTCCGAGAAGCCGGTGCTGTGCAAGGTCCACGGCTATTGCGTGGCTGGCGGCACCGACATGGCGCTCTGCTCGGACCTGCTGGTGATCGCCACCGACGCCAAGATCGGCTACCCGCCGGCGCGGGTCTGGGGCTCGCCGACGACGGCGATGTGGGCGCAGCGGCTGGGGCCGATGCGGGCCAAGCGGCTGCTGCTGACCGGCGACTCGCTGACCGGGGCCGAGGCGGCGGAGTGGGGGCTGGCGACCGAGGCGGCTCCGCCCGAGCAGCTGGACGAGCGCTTCGAGCGGCTGCTGGAGCGGGTGGCGCGGATGCCGATCAACCAGCTGGCGATGATGAAGCTGCTGGTCAACCAGACGATCGAGGCCCAGGGCCTGCGGCAGTCCCAGGTGCTCGGCACCTTCTTCGACGGCATCGCCCGCCACACCGAGGAGGGCCACGCCTTCGTCCGCCGCGCCGCCGAGTCCGGCTTCCGCGAGGCGGTGCGGGAGCGCGACGAGCCCTTCGGCGACCACGGTCTCGACGGCTTCGGGGTGAGCTGATGGAGCGGGCCAACGCCGACCTCTCCCAGGTCACGACCGAGCACGCCAGGCAGTTCCTGCGGGGCAGCTTCCCCGGCGACCTCGGGATCGAGCCGCTGGAGATCGAGGACACCCACGCCCGCGGCCGCGTCGTCGTCGACCGCCGCCACCTGCATCCCGGCGGCTTCGTCCACGGCGGCGCCTGGACCGCGCTCGGCGACACCGTCGCCGCCTGGGCGACCTTCCGCAGCATCCCCCCGGGCCACGACTTCACGACGATCGAGCTGAAGCTGAACGTGTTCGGCTCCGGCCTCCCCGGCGACGAGATCGTCGCCGTGGCGACACCGCTGCACGTCGGCCGCACCACGGTCGTGATCGAGGTCCGGATCGAGCGCATCCGCGCGGGCGAGACGAAGCTCGCGGCAAATCTCGTCGTCACTCAGTTCGTATTGCCACCAGCCGACTTGTGACCAAGCAGGTCAAGGACGCAGGGAGCGTGGTGTGCTTCTGCACACGAGCGACCGAGGACGCCGAGATGCGCCGGTCAGAAGTCGGCTGCCAAGAGTTGGACCAGCTTAGGTAGCGATCCGAGGGCCGCCGCCTGCTCGATCTGTCGCTGGGCGCCGGTGCGCTCGCCGAGGGCGATCACGGCGTCGAGCTCCGCCTCGCAGTCGAGCGCCTGCGCGTGCGGGCGGCAGACCGCGACCAGGTCGGCGAGCAGCTCGCGCGCCGGCACCCGCCGGCCCAGCTCCGGCTCGATCAGCTCGGTGTCCATGCCGTCGCGGGCGGCGAGGAAGCGGTTCTCCTCCAGCACCTCCTGCGGCATCGAGCGCTCGAGGTGGTCCTCGCCCTCGACCTCGGCCCTGACGATGCACTGGACCAGGGCGGCGATCGCCGCCGAGTCGGCCAGCTTCGTCTGCGCGTCCATGATCCGCACCTCGACCGTGCCGAAGCGCGGCTGCGGGCGCACGTCCCACCAGAGGAAGGTCGGCTCCGGCACCGCCTCGCAGCGGATCAGGACGTCGATCGCCTCCACGTACTCGGCGTAGTCGGCGAAGGCGCGGGGGATGCCGACCCGGGGGAAGGCCTGGAACAGCGGCGTCCGCGCCGAGGCGAGGCCGGTGTCGCGCCCCTGCCAGAAGGGCGAGTTGACCGAGAGCGCCAGCAGCAGCGGGATGTGGGTGCGGAGCCGGTTGGCGGCGTGGATCGCCGCTTCCGGGCCGGGGACGCCGACGTGGACGTGGAGGCCGAAGGTCGGCTCGCGCCGGGCCAGCTCCCGCATCGAGCCGTAGACGAACTGGTAGCGCTCGCCGGCGGAGACGACGATCTCCTGCCAGACCGCGAAGGGGTGGGTACCGGCGCTCGCCGCCCGCATCGAGAGCGGCTGCAGGACCGCGTCGAGCTCGCCGCGCAGGGTCCCCAGCTCGGCGATCGCGTCGCCGATGCGGGCGTGGACGCCGGTCTGGATCTCCAGCGCCGAGCCGTGGGTCTCGGCCGTGAAGCTGTCGCTGTCGGCGCGGGGGAGGCGGGGCAGGACGCTGTCGATCCGGTGCGCCAGCGCCCAGCTGGTCGCGTCGAGCAGCATCACCTCCTCCTCGATCCCGACCGTGTAGGTGCCGAGCTCGTGCGGCTCGGCCCAGGTGGCCCAGGCAGGCGCCGCGTCGGTCAACGCGCCCGCCTCGCTCATGCGACCTCGCGGCCGCTGCGGCGCTGGAACTCGGCGCCGTCGTCGCGGCAGGCGTCGACGAAGTTGCGGAACAGCGCCGCCTCGTAGGCCCGGTGGACCAGGGTCTCGGCGTGCCACTGGACGCCGATCAGGAAGGGCCGGCTCGGGTCCTCGACCCCCTCGATCGTGCCGTCGGGGGCGCGGGCGCTGACCTCGAGGCCGGCGCCGACGCGGTCGAGCGCCTGGTGGTGGAAGGAGTTGACGTCGATCTCGGTGTCGCCGTCTCCCAGCGCCGCCGCCAGACCGCTGCCGGGGACGACCGCGACCGGATGGCTGGTCTGGTTGCCGGGAGTGCGCTGGCGGTGGACGACCTCGGTCGAGATCTCCGGCAGGTGCTGGTGCAGGGTGCCGCCGCGGACGACGTTGATCGCCTGGGTGCCGCGGCAGATCGCCAGGATCGGCATCTCGCGGGCGTCGGCGCGGCGCGCCACCGCCAGCTCGAAGCGGTCGAGGTTGGGCTCGATCGGGCCCAGCTCGGGATGCGGCTCGGCCCCGTACCCGGCCGGGTCGAGGTCGGGGCCGCCGGAGAGGCAGATGCCGTCGAGGCGGTCCAGCAGCGGCTCGATCGCCTCCTCGTCCAGCGGCGGCATCACCAGCGGCAGCGCCCCGGCGGCCTCGAGGCCGCGCAGGTAGGGAAGCCCGAGCGCCATCTCCAGGTGCGCCGGCGGCTCGCTCTCGGGAGTCGGGTTGAGGCTCTCGGCCCGGCGCATCTCCGAGGTCGTGACCCCGATCAGCGGCCGTTCCCGGCGCGATGCGAGCGAGCGCGTCTTCACCGCGTCCCCTCCGGAGAATCGACCACCCAGGTGTCCTTGCAGCCGCCGCCGCTGGAGCTGTTGACGACCATCTCGCCGGCGCCGCGGGCGTAGCGGGTGAGGCCGCCGGCCATCGCCGCGGTGGCGCTCGGCGAGCTGACCACGAACGGGCGCAGGTCGACGTGGCGCGGCCGCAACCGGGCGCCGCAGACAGTCGGGTGGCTGGAGAGCTGCACCGTCTCCTGGGCGACGAAGCCGTCGGGCCGTCGCCGTACCAGCCCGATCGCCCGCCGCCGCTGGGCCGCGGTCGCGCGCGGCATGATCGTCACCCCGTGGCCGCCGAAGCCGTCGCGCTGCTTGATCACCAGCTCGTCGATCCGCTCCAGCGCCGTCTCGCGCGCGGCCGGGTCGGAGAGGTCGAAGCTCGGCACCGAGCGCAGCAGCGGCTGCTCGCCGAGGTAGAAGCGCACCATCCGCTCAGCGTACGCGTGCGCCAGCTTGTCGTCGGCGAGCCCGCTGCCGAAGGCGTTGACGCAGCGCAGCCGGCCCGATTCCAGCGCCGGCAGCAGCAGCTCGCCCAGGTCGGTGAGGCCGCCGTCGGGGGTGCTCAGCCGGTCCTCGTCGAGGCGGCGGTAGATCACGTCGAGCTGGCGGCGCCCGCGGCCGTCGCGGGCAAACAGCCGCCCGCGCTCGACCTCCAGCTGCGGCGGCTCGACCACCGGCATCCCCAGTTCGCGTCCCAGGCGCCGGTGCTCGTACCAGGCGCCGCTGGCGGCGCCGTCGGAGACGATCGCGGTGACCGGCTCGCTGCGGTCGGCGGGCGCGGCGGCGCGGATCGCTTCCCCGAGCAGGGCTACGTAGGAGTCGATCCGGCGCGGGCGGGCCGCGGCGCCGAGCGCCGGCTCGACCGCCTCGCGGACGCCGATCGCGTAGCTGCAGCCGGACGGCATCCGCAGATTGTCCTCCAGCACCCGCAGCTCGCCGGCGCCGTCGCGGACCAGGTCGAGGCCGGCGACCGTGGCCGCCGGCAGCGCCGGGTCGAGCAGGCCACGCATCCGCGGCTCGTAGCCACTCGAGGTCTCCAGCAGGCGCCGCGGCACCACCCCGGCGTCGAAGATCCGCTGGCCGCCGTAGGCGTCGCCGATGAAGGCGTTGAGGGCGCGGGCGCGCTGCAGCAGGCCGGCCTCGAGCGCCTCCCACTCGGCGCCCCCGATCACCCGCGGCACCGGGTCCACGGCCAGCGCCTGGCCGCGGCCGAACTCGAGGCCGAGCGTCCCGGCCGCAGATTGAACGCGCTCGCGCAGCACCGTCAAATCGTGCCGCGCGAGCGCGTCGAGCACCGCCGCGTAGGGAGGTCGCGGAGTGCCACCGGTGGCGAACGCCTCGTCGAAGCGACCCGGGTCGAGCGGGTACTTCCCGGCACCGGGAGAGGGGCGGGCCGGATCCAAGGTCGTCGCCATCTGTGGAAGCTACCCGCGGCGCGGGGTGTCCCAACATGGCCCAAAGTCAAAAATCAGAGGCCCGAAACATGCACTTTTGGAATCGACCGAGGACGCCGATATGCGCCGATCAGACCGCCGCTTCGGGCTCCGCCGGCGGCGCTTCCAGCTGTTCGATCTGCGGCAGCTTCCAGAGCAGGCTGGCGATCGTCAGCCCGACCGCGGCCGAGATCAGCGCCAGGAACCACTGGGTCGCCCCCAGCAGCTCCATTTCGAAGAACTCGCGGACCGGGGCGGCGGCGAGGATCAGCGCGTAGAGCGCGCCGAGGCCGGCGACCAGGGCCAGCATGTAGCTCTGGATGGCGATGTGCTCGCGCCCCGGGCCGCGCTCCAGCAGCAGCACGAAGGAGAGCCCGAGCACGATCAGGGTCGTGGTCGCGGCGGTGCGGCCGGCCTCGAGGCTGCCGCCGAAGACGGTGTCGACGAGGAAGAAGGAGAGGATCGAGCCGATCGCCGTCGCCACCCCGGCCGGGACCGCGAAGGCGGCCAGCGCCCGCAGCAGGCGGCCGCGGTAGAGCGGCCCGTCGGAGGGCGCCAGGGCCAGCACGAAGGAGGGGATGCCGATCGTCAGGAAGGCGGCCAGGGTGAGGTGGCGGGGGAGGAAGGGGAAGGCCCAGCCCGGCACCGCGACCAGCAGGATCAGGGTGGCGGCGTAGACGGTCTTGGTCAGGTAGAGGCGGCCGAGGCGGTGGATGTTGCGGGCGATGCGGCGGCCCTCGCCGACCGCCTCCGGCAGCCGCGAGAACTGGTCCTTGAGCAGGACCACGTCGGCGACGCCCTTGGTCACCTGCGTGCCCGAGCCCATCGCCACCGCCATCCGTGCCTGCTTCAGCGCCGGCACGTCGTTGACGCCGTCGCCGATCATCGCCACGTAGCGGCCGGCACCGACCAGCGCCGCCACCAGCGCCTTCTTCTGCTCCGGCTTGATCCGGCAGAAGATCGTGTTCTCCAGCGCGACCGCGGCCAGCTGCTCGGGGTCGTCGGGCAGCTCGGAGCCCTCGACGACGCCGGCCTCGCGCGGCACCCCGACCGCGTAGGCGACCGCGGTGACGGTGGCGCGAGCGTCGCCGGAGATCAGCTTCAGGTCGACCTCCTCCGCGCGCATGGTGGCGATCGTCTCGGCGGCGTCGGGCCGCAGCGTCTCCTCCAGCACGATCAGCGCCAGCGGTGAGAGCCGCGGCGGCGGTGCCGTCGCCGCGTCGGCCGGCAGCGCCGCCTCGGCCTGGCCGAAGGCGACGACGCGCCGGCCCGCCGCCGTCTCCTCCTCGAGCTTGCGGGCGAGCCCGGGCGGCAGGGTCAGCGCCCCCGCCTCGGTCAGCACGTCGGGGGCCCCCAGCACGTAGGTCGCGTCGCCGCCGCCGGCCAGGGTCGCCCCGCTCCACTTCCACTCCGAGGAGAAGGGGACCTCGGCGCTGACCCGCTCGGCTTCGCCCGGGAAGCGCTCGGCGATCGTCTCCAGGGTGTGGTTGCGGTCGCCGGCACTGGCGGCGAAGCTGGCCAGCGCGCCCTCGGCGACGGTCGCCTCGACGCCCTCGGCGAACTCGACCCCGGCCAGGCGCAGCTCGCCGGCGGTCAGGGTGCCGGTCTTGTCGACGCAGATCGTGTCGACCGCGGCCAGGCTCTCGCTGGCGCTCATCTGCTGGACCAGGGTGTCGCGTTTGGCCAGCCGCACCGCGGCGACCGCGAAGGTGACGCTCATCAGCAGCACCAGGCCCTCGGGGATCAGCGTCACCAGGCCGGCGGTGGCGATCTGCGCCGCCTCCTCGAGCGGGGTGCTGCGGATGCTGAGGCTGAGCACGAGGATCGCCGCCAGCGGCAGCATCACGTAGGTCGAGGCGATGATCACCCGGTTGACCTCTTTCTGCAGCGGCGAGGGCGGGTGGCGGAAGGCGCGCGCCTCGCCGGCGAGCTTGCCGGCGTAGCTCTCCTCGCGCACCGCGTCGACCAGGTAGTAGCCGGAGCCGCTGATGCAGAAGGAGCCGGAGAGCAGGCGGTCGCCGTCGCCCTTGCGGATCCCGTCGGCCTCGCCGGTCAGCATCGACTCGTCGACGGTCAGGCCGCGGCTGGAGAGCGCCGCCCCGTCGGCGACCAGCTGGTCGCCGGGCTCGACCCGGACGACGTCGCCGGGGACGACCTCGTCCGCCCGCAGCTCGACCACGGCGCCGTCGCGCAGGACCTTCGCCTGCGGCGCGACCAGGACCGCCAGCTCGTCCAGGGTCGCCTTCGCCTTCAGCTCCTGGCGGATGCCGATGTAGGAGTTGATCACCGCGATCAGGCCGAACAGCGAGTCGGCGTAGAGCCCGAGCCCGAGGTCGAGCACGAAGAAGACGCCGATGATCGCGTTGAAGAGGGTGAAGACGTTGCCGGCGACGATGCTCGAGGTCGAGCGCGAGGAGGTCTCCGCCGGCGGTCCGAGCTTGCGCAGCCGCCCCTCCGCCTCGGCGGCGGAGAGGCCCTGCTCAGCTGCCGACGGTTCGGTGGCCATGGCGAGTATTCAATAGGGTGCGGTCCGGATGGCTCTGAAGCTCGGATACAACCTCGGCTACTGGGGCATCGGCCCCGCCGGTGAGGATGCCGCCTCGCTCGTGCGCGAGGTCGAGAAGCTCGGCTACGAGTCGGTCTGGGCGGCCGAGTCCTACGGCTCCGACGTGGTCAGCGTGCTGGCCTGGCTGGCGGCGCAGACGACCGAGATCAACCTCGGCGCCGCGATCCTGCAGGTGCCGGCGCGCCCGCCCGCGGCGGCGGCGATGGCCGGGGCGACGATCGACAAACTCTCCGGTGGCCGCTTCCTCTTCGGCTTCGGCCCCTCCGGCCCGCAGGTCTCCGAGGGCTGGTACGGCGTCCCCTACGCGAAGCCCTGGGGCCGCACCCGCGAGTACATCGAAGTGGTGCGCGAGATCATCGCCCGCGAAGGGCCGGTGGATCACCAGGGCGAGCATTACCAGCTGCCCCTACCCGGTGGCGAGGGAAAGGCACTCAAGCTCAACTTCCATCCCGAGCGCAACGAGATCCCCGTCTTCGTCGGCGCGATCGGGCGCAAATCGGTGGAGATGGCGGCGGAGATCTGCGACGGCTGGATCCCGATCTTCTTCAGCGTCGACGCCTTCGAGCAGACCTGGGGCGAGCACCTGGAGGCCGGCTTCGCCAAGGGCGGGCGCCAGCGCTCCGACCTCGAGGTCAGCCCCTCGCTGCAGGTGGCGATCGACGGCGACCTGGAGGCGGCCAAGAACGTGGTCAAGGCCGGGCTGGTCCTCTACTTCGGTGGCATGGGCAGCCGCAAGACCAACTTCTACGTCGACCTCGCCCACCGCTTCGGCTTCGGCGAGGTCGCCGACGAGGTGCAGAAGCGCTTCCAGGACGGCGACCGCGCCGGTGCCTTCGAGGCGATGCCGGACGAGATCGTCGAGGCCACCTCGCTGGTCGGGACCGAGGACGAGGTCGCCGCCCGGGTCGAGCGTTTCCGCGGCGCCGGCATCGACCGTCTGATCGTCTCCGCCGTCCATCTCGACCGCTCCGAGCAAGTCCACACCCTGCAGCGCCTGGCCGCGATGGCCGGGGTGCAGGCGCGATCCTGACCTGATCGCTTAACCTTCCGCGCCGCGTGAAGATCGGAGTGCCAAAAGAGTCTGCGGATGGGGAGCGCCGGGTCGCGCTGGTCCCTGACGTGGTCAAATCGCTGAAGAAGAACGAGCATGTCGAGGTGCTCGTCGAGCGCGGTGCCGGCGACGCGGCCGGCCATCCCGACTCCCAGTACGAGCAGGCCGGGGCCGAGCTGGTCGACGCCGCCGCCACCTGGGGCGCCGACGTCGTCCTCCGGGTCGCCGCCCCGTCCAGCGAGGAGATAGCCCGGCTCGACTCCAGCCAGGTCTTCATCGGCCACCTCTCGCCCTGGACCGCCGCCGACTCCAACAAGGCGCTGGCCGCCGCTGGCGTCACCAGCTTCGCCATGGAGGCGGTGCCGCGCACGACCCGCGCCCAGGCGATGGACGCGCTCTCCTCGCAGGCCGCCGCCGCCGGCTACGCCGCGACCCTGATCGGGGCGCGGGAGTCGGGCCGCTTCTTCGGGATGATGACCACCGCCGCTGGCACCGTGCCCCCGGCCAAGGTCCTCGTGCTCGGCGCCGGCGTCGCCGGGCTGCAGGCGGTTGCCACCGCCAAGCGGCTGGGCGCGATCGTCACCGGCTTCGACATCCGCCGCGCCGCCTGGGAGCAGATCGCCTCGCTCGGCGGCCGCCCGCTGGAACTGGACTTCATCCCCGACGCCGAGGGCGAGGGGGGCTACGCGCGGCCGCTGACCGACGAGGAGAACGGGCAGGTGCGCGACGCCCTCACCCAGAACGCCGCCAAACAGGATTTGATCATCACCACCGCCGCGATTCCCGGCCGCCCGGCACCGCTGCTGATCACCGCCGAGGCCGTGCGCAACATGTCGCCCGGCTCGGTGATCGTCGACCTCGCCGCCGAGACCGGTGGCAACTGCGAGCTGACCAAGGCGGGGGAGACCGTGGTCGAGGGCGGCGTCAAGGTGATCGGGCCGCGCAACCTGGCCAGCGAGATGCCGGTCCCGGCCTCGCAGCTCTACGCCAAAAACCTGGAGAACCTGCTCGGCCTGATGATCACCGAGGAGGGCAAGGTCGAGCTCGACTTCGAGGACGACATCATCGCGGCAGCCTGCATCACGCAGGGCGGCGAGATCAAGAACGAGAGGGCTGCCAAGTAATGAGCTTGATGACCGAGATCACGATCTTCGTGCTCGCCGTCTTCGTCGGCTTCGAGGTGATCTCGAAGGTCCCGACCACCCTGCACACGCCGCTGATGTCGCAGACCAACGCGATCCACGGCATCGTCATGCTCGGCGGCCTGATCGTGCTCGGCTTCGCCGACGACGGGCTCGAGTACGTGATCGGCACGATCGCCGTCGCCTTCGGCGCGATCAACATCGTCGGCGGCTTCATGGTCACCGACCGGATGCTCGCCATGTTCAGCAAAAAGCCGAAACCGAAGGCCGACGCGGGCGAGAAGGGCGGCCCCTGATGGTCTCGGCCGTCCTGCAGCCCGGTGGCGACGGCGCCACCGCGCTCTACATCGTCTCCTTCTCCCTCTTCATCATCGGGATCAAACGCGGCACCCACCCGACCACCGCCAAGCAGGGCAACCTGATCGCCGCGGTCGGCATGGCGATCGCCGTGGTCACCACGCTGCTGCTCGACGGGATGGGCAACTGGGGCCTGATCGCGCTGGGCCTCGGAGTCGGCACCGCCGTCGGCGTGATCGCCTCCGTCCGCGTGCAGATGACCGAGATGCCGCAGATGGTCGCCCTCTACAACGGCGTCGGCGGCGGCGCCGTGGCGCTGATCGCCTGGTCGGAGATCCGCCACGGGATCAGCGAGATCGACGGCGGCCTGATCTCCTCGATTCCGCTCGACACCCTGATCCCGATCCTCTTCGCCGGCGTCGTCGGCTCGGTCTCCTTCTGGGGCTCGAACATCGCCTTCGCCAAGCTCCAGGACCTGATCCCGACCCGGCCGCTGGCGGTGCCCGGCCAGCAGGTGATCAACGCGGTCCTGGTGATCGGCATCGTCGCCGCCTGCGTCAGCATCGCCGTCGGCAACGACGATCCCTCGCAGCTCACCTTCATCGGCATCCTGATCGCCGCCGGCATCCTCGGCAACCTCGTGGTGCTGCCGATCGGCGGCGCCGACATGCCGGTCGTGATCTCGCTGCTCAACGCCTTCACCGGCCTCTCCGCCGCCGCCGCCGGCTTCGCGCTCGACAACGTGGCGCTGATCGTCGCCGGCACCCTGGTCGGCTCCTCGGGAACGATCCTGACGATGGAGATGGCGACGGCGATGAATCGCTCGGTCGCCAACGTCCTCTTCTCCGGTTTCGGCGGTGCCCCGTCGGGCGGCGGTGGCGGCTCGACCGAGGAGCGCCCGCACGTCTCGATCGGCGCCCAGGACGCCGCGATCAAGCTCGCCTACGCCGATACGGTCGTGATCGTGCCCGGCTACGGCCTCGCCGTCGCCCAGGCGCAGCACGCGATCAAGGAGGTCGCCGACCAGCTGGAGAAGCGCGGCGTCACCGTCAACTACGCGATCCACCCCGTCGCCGGCCGCATGCCGGGGCACATGAACGTCCTCCTCGCCGAGGCCGACGTGCCCTACGAGAACCTGAGGGAGATGGAGGAGATCAACCCCGAAATGGCGCGCACCGACGTCGCCGTCGTGGTCGGGGCCAACGACGTCACCAACCCGGCGGCGAAAAACGATCCCGACAGCCCGATCGCGGGGATGCCGATCATCGAGGTCAGCGAAGCCCAGCAGGTGATCGTGATCAAGCGCTCGCTCAGCCCCGGGTTCGCCGGCATCGACAACGATCTGTTCTACGAACCGAATACGTCGATGCTGTTCGCTGACGCCAAGGCGGCGGCGGCGGAGATTGCGGCGGAGATCGAGCAGCTCTAGGGCTCGAGGCCCCGGTCGTCCCGGCAGGGGTTTCGCTTAACTTTTTTGGGAATCGCCGCCGGCTGTCGCCCGGGGTCACGGCCGCAAAAAAGTACAAGACGCTTCACCCCTGCCGGGACGACCGGGGAAGCGCGCTCTGAGGCGGGGAGAGGCCGTGAGGTTCGGGCCCTTGGGGTGGGGTGCGATCGGAGCGGGGGCAGTCGACGGTGGAGTGGATCGGGACGGTTTGCGTCGTCGGGTTGCTGATGGTCGGGTTGGTGACGGTGGGGGTGCGGGTGCCGGGGGTTGGGCTGGCGCAGGCGGTTGCTTCGCGGATTCTCTGTGCGGCGGCGTTGGCGGATGGGTGCGGGGACGAGGTGGGGCTGGTTGCTGCCTACGGGACCGAGGTCGGCGCGCTGGTGCGGCGGCATATGCCGATGCTCGCGTTCGAGTCGGGGGCGCGGGCGGTGCCGGTGGACTTCCGGCGCTGTCGCAGCACCGCCTGCGGCGATAGCTTCGGTGGCAGCGATGGCTCGGGCGACGACTCCGGCGGCACGCTGGTCCACCGCACCGACGCCGGCCTGCCGGTCACCGCGTTCGTCCATGTGGTCGACTGCCGCTTCGGCGAGGCAGAGGGCAGCGAGGCCGGCGGCGCCGACTGCTCGGGGGAGCGAGAGGGCAACCTCTACCTCCAGTACTGGCTCTATTACGCTGACTCGGCGACTCTGCGCGACATTCCGGTCGCTGGCGAAGAGGGCTATCACCGCGACGACTGGGAGGGGGTCCAGATCCGCATCGGGCCGGACGGCGCCGTCGACGAGCGAGCCTCCTCGCACCATGGCTACAACTACGGCCGCAGCGTCGCCAACTGGGCCTCCGACGCCGGCCTCGACCTGTTCGACGACGCGGCCGAGGCGGTCGGCGCCCGCGAGCGCAACGGCTGGGGCACCGAGACCGGGATAGTTCTCGTCTCGGGCGGCAGCCACGCCGGCAACGCCGCCGGGATTCCCCACGTCGGCAACTTCATCCCCGGCCCCCGCGTCCACCTGGTCCCGCTGGAGCCGATCGCCGCCACCGACGCCTCGACCTTCGCCGTCAGCCCGCCCTGGCACAAGCACGCCTGGACCGACCCGGAGGCGGAAGGGACCGACTGAGCGCCGGGCTACTTCGGCGGCATCCGCAGGGCGCCGTCGAGGCGGATCGTCTCGCCGTTGAGCATCGGGTTGGCGGCGATCTCCAGGACCATGCGGGCGTACTCGTCGGGACGGCCGAGGCGGGAGGGGAAGGGGATGCCGGCGCCCAGCGCGGTGCGGGCCTCCTCCGGCAGGGCGGCGAGCAGGGGGGTGTCGAAGAGGCCGGGGGCGAGCGTCATCACCCGCACCCCGCGCGCGGCCATGTCGCGGGCCGCCGGCAGGGTCATGCCGACGATGCCGCCCTTGGAGGCGGCGTAGGCGATCTGGCCGATCTGGCCGTCGTAGGCGGCGATCGAGGCGGTGTTGACGCAGACCCCGCGCTCGCCCTCGGCGTCGGGCTCGTTCTCGCTCATCGCCGCCGCGGCTAGGCGCAGGACGTTGAAGCTGCCGATCAGGTTGACCTTGACGACGTTGGCGAAGTATTCGAGGTTGTGCGGCCCGCCCTTGTGCGCGACCCGCTCGGCCCAGCCGATCCCGGCGCAGCAGACGGAGATGCGCAGGCCGCCATCCGCGCTCGCGGCCCGCTCGACCGCGGCGCCGACCGCCTCGGCGTCGGTGACGTCGGCGGCGACGAAGCCGGCGCCGATCTCGGCCGCCAACGCCTCGCCCTTCTCGGCGTTGAGGTCGGCGATCGTCACCCGCGCGCCGGCCCCGGCGAGCGCCCGCGCCGTCGCCGCGCCCAGCCCCGACGCACCTCCCGCCACCAACGCTCCCGCTCCTCTGACCTCCATCGCCGCGCAGCCTATCGGCGAGACGTGCATTCGACACGCATACGGTGCTCAATGCACTTCTCGTCGATTTCACACCCTGGTAATCCGGCCCGTATAGGGTTTTCGTATCGCCACCGAGGTGACGGCAAACTCCAAGGCAGCGATCAGGGAACGGCTCGCCGAGGCGCGCGAGCGCACGCTGGAGCTGATCGAGCCGCTCGACGACGAGCAGCTGAACGCGGTCTACTCGCCGATTCTCAGCCCGCTGGCCTGGGACCTCGGCCACATCGCCAACTTCGAGGAGCTGTGGCTGGTGCAGACGATCGGCGGGCGCGAGCCGCTGGACGGCGAGCTCGGCCGCTTCTACGACGCGATCGAGAACCCGCGCCGGACCCGCGGCGAGCTGCCGATCCTCCACGACGCCGAGCTGCGGGCCTACATGGACGACGTGCGCAAGCGCGCGCTCGAGGTTTTGGAGATGGTCGAGATCGACCCCGGCGCCGACGATCCGCTGCTGCGCGACGGCTTCGTCTACGAGCTGCTGCTGGCGCACGAGCAGCAGCACAACGAGACGATGCTGCAGCTGCTGCAGCTGGTCGACGGCTACGAGCCGCTGCGATCCGTCGGCACCTCGCCGGTCGCGGCGGAGGGGCCGGAGACGGTGGCGATCGCCGCCGGCAGCTACGAGATCGGCGCTCCCGCCCACGGCTTCGCCTACGACAACGAGCGCCCGCGCCACGAGGTCGAGCTGGGGGCGTTCGAGATCGACCGCCTGCCGGTCACCAACCGCGCCTTCGCCGAGTTCGTCGCCGCGACCGGCGCCGAGCCGCCGCTGTACTGGGAGCGCGACGGCGAGCGCTGGGTCTCGACCGCGATGGGTCGCCGCGCCCCGGTCGAGCCCGACCACCCGGTCGTCCACGTCTCCTGGGAGCAGGCCGACGCCTTTGCCCGCTGGGCCGGCAAGCGGCTGCCGAGCGAGCACGAGTGGGAGGCTGCCTGGCCGCAGCTCGACTCGGTCGGCCAGGCCTGGGAATGGACCTCGTCGAACTTCCGCGCCTACCCCGGCTTCGCGGCCTTCCCCTACCGCGAGTACTCCGAGGTCTTCTTCGGCGACGAGTACAAGGTGCTGAGGGGAAGCTCCTGGGCGACGCACCCGAACGTCGTGCGGCCGAGCTTCCGCAACTGGGACCTGCCGCAGCGCCGGCAGATCTTCTCCGGCCTGCGCTGCGCGAGGGACCTGTGATCGCCATCGACGTCCACCTCGACGCCGACGCCGCGGCGACGATGGTCCGCGACGTCCGCACCGGCCTCTGCGCCTACCCGAAGGAGCTGGCGCCGAAATACTTCTACGACGAGCGCGGCTCGCAGCTGTTCGAGCAGATCACCGAGCTGCCCGAGTACTACCCGACCCGGGCCGAGCGGGAGATCCTCAGCCGGCGCTCGGCTGAGATCCTCGCCGCCGCCGGCGACCCCGGCACGTTGGTCGAGCTCGGCTCCGGCTCGGCCGCCAAGACCCGCCACCTGCTCAGCGCGATGCGCGACGGCGGCCGGCTCGAGACCTACGTCCCGGTCGACATCTCCGAGGAGATCACCCACCGGACCGCGACCGAGCTGGTCGACGAGTACCCGGGCCTTGCGGTCCGCGGCCTGGTCTGCGACTTCGAGGTCGACCTGGAGCGGATCCCGGCCGGCGACGGCCCGCGGCTGATCGCCTTCCTCGGCGGCACTGTCGGCAACCTCTACCCACGCCAGCGCCAGGCCTTCCTGGAACGGATCGCGGCTCTGTTCGGCCCCGGCGACCACCTCCTGCTCGGCACCGACCTGATCAAGGACCGCGAGCGGCTCGAGGCCGCCTACGACGACGCGGCCGGAGTCACCGCCGAGTTCAACAAGAACGTGCTCGAGGTGCTCAACCGCGAGCTCGGCGCCGACTTCGACCTCGACGCCTTCGAGCACGTCGCCCGCTACGACGCCGAGGCGGAGCGGATGGACATCCGCCTGCGCTCGCTCGCCGACCAGGAGGTCCGGCTCGACGGGCTCGACCTCGAGGTCGCCTTCGCCGCCGGGGAGGAGATGCGGACCGAGATCTCGACCAAGTTCACCCGCGAGCGGCTCGAATCCGTCTACGCCGGCGCCGGGCTCGAGCTCTGCGGCTGGTTCACCGACGCGGTCGGCGACTACGCGCTCTCGCTCGCCCGCACAGCCAATTAGCGAGCATCACGATCTGATTCTGTGCGAGCGGCGCCGATATGGCGCGCAGCCGCCATCCCCGGACGCGAAGCGGAGGAGATGGCGGTTGATTTCGGCACCTGCTGGGTGATGCAGTGGACGTTGCCGCCGCCGAGCAGGATCTCGCGGCCGGGGACGCCGACCACCTCGCGCCCGGGGAAGCACTCGCGCAGGATCGCCAACGCCTCCTCGTCGCGGCGCTCGTCCAGCAGCGGCATCACCACCCGCGAGTTGCCGAGGTAGAAGTTGGCGTAGGAGCCGGCGAGCCGGTCGCCGGCCCGGCGCGGCAGCGTCCCCGGCCGCGCCGCGACCCCGGCTGCCTCCTCGGGCGTGGTCGTCAGCGGGCCGGGGGAGGGGAGGCGCACCACCTCGAGCGTGCGGCCGCGGCCGTCGGTCGCCGCCTGCAGCCGCTCCAGGGCGTCGCGGGAGATCTCGTGCTGGGGGTCGGCGGGATCCTCGCTCCAGCTCAGCAGGACGACGCCGGGGCGGGCGAAGCAGGCGAGGTTGTCGACGTGGCCGTCGGTCTCGTCGTCGAAGACGCCGCGGCCGAGCCAGATCACCTTCTCGGCGCCGAGGTACTCGCAGAGCAGGGCCTCGATCCGCTCCCGCGTCAGCTCCGGGTTGCGGTTGGGGTTGAGCAGGCACTCCTCGGTGGTCAGCACCGTGCCCTCGCCGTCGACGTGGATCGAGCCGCCCTCGAGCACCAGCGGCGCCCGGTAGCGGTCGGCGCCCTCGGCCGCCAGGATCGCCGCGGCGACGGCTTCGTCGCGGTCCCAGGGCGAGTAGATGCCGCCCCAGGCGTTGAAGCGCCAGTCGACCCCGCGCCGCCCGCCCGCCCCGTCGACGACGAAGGTCGGGCCGGTGTCGCGGGCCCAGGCGTCGTCGCCGGCGAGCTCGACGACCCGGACCGAGGGCGGCAGCGCCGCCCGCGCCCGCTCCAGCTGGGCCGCCGAGGCGCCCATCGTCACCGGCTCGGAGGCGGCGATCGCCGCCGCCACCGCGGCAAACGCCGCCTGCGCCGGCGCGGCGCCGTCACGCCAGTTGTCGGGCCGCTCCGGCCACAGCATCCAGCAGCCGTCGTGCGGCTCGAACTCGCCCGGCATCCGGAAGCCGTCGGCGGCCGGGGTGGAGTCGAGGATCGCGCTCACCGGCCCATCATCCTCTTGCGGTAGTCCTTTGGCGCGGATAGCGCACCAAAGGACTACCGCGCTCCCGACCGGGGTCTACAGTCGGGGGATGGAGGAGATCCGCCTGATCGTCGCGGAGGGAGTGCCGGACTCGCCGGCGCGGACGCGGCCGGCGCAGCGGCCGCCGTTCCGGATCGCCGCCGTGCAGCAGCG
Source organism: uncultured Solirubrobacterales bacterium (assembly GCA_963719435.1). GTDB lineage: Bacteria > Actinomycetota > Thermoleophilia > Solirubrobacterales > 70-9 > VAYN01. The sequence continues at coordinate 1,088,818 of OY970384.1, forward strand.
CTGGCACCCCGACCCCGACGAGCACGAGGCGGCGCTGGCGATGGGAATCGAGCTGGCCGTGCGCGAGGGGGCCCGGCTCGTCTGCCTGCAGGAGCTGACCCTGAGCCGCTACTTCGCGGTCGACCCCGCCGGCCCGGCGGAGGCCGGCGCCGGGCCGGAGGAGCTGCCGGGCGGCCGCACCCACCGCTTCGCGGCGCGGATGGCGGCGGCGACCGGCGTCCACGTCCACGCCTCGCTCTACGAGCGGGCCGAGGCCGGCGACGGGCTCGGCTTCAACACGGCGATCGTCGTCGCCCCCGACGGCGAGCTGGTCGCCCGCACCCGCAAGCTGCACATCCCGGTCACCGCCGGCTACCACGAGGACCGCTACTTCCGGCCCGGCCCCGCCGGCAAGGACGCCTTCCCGGTCCTCGCCCTCGGCGAGGCCAGGCTCGGCCTGCCGACCTGCTGGGACCAGTGGTTCCCCGAGCTCGCCCGCGCCTACGGCCTCGCCGGCGCCGAGGTGCTGGTCTACCCGACCGCGATCGGCTCCGAGCCCGACCATCCCGGCTTCGACACCGAGCCGCTCTGGCAGCGGGTGATCGTCGCCAACGGGATCGCCAACGGCACCTTCATGGTCGCCGTCAACCGCACCGGAGAAGAGTCGCCCCTCACCTTCTACGGCTCCTCCTTCATCTCCGACCCCTACGGGCGGGTGCTGGCGCAGGCGCCGCGCGACGAGGCGGCGGTGCTGGTTGCCGACCTCGACCTCGACCAGCGCCGCGACTGGCTGGAGCTGTTCCCGTTCCTCTCCACCCGCCGCCCTGACGCCTACTCGGGGCTGGCTGCGGAACCCGATGCCGCCGCGGAGGGTTAGGCGGGCGCCAGCGCCGCGATCGTCTCCGCCAGCTTGTCCGGGGTGACGATCGGGGTCAGGATCGGCAGCGTGATCCCGCCCTCGACGAAGGCGGCGAGCCGCTCCCGCATCTGCTCGGGAGGGCCGAAGATGAACATCTCCTCGATCAGCTCCCAGGGTGCCGCCGCCGCGGCCGCCTGGCGGTCGCCCCCCTCCCAGGCGGCGACCATCGGGTCGATCTGCTCGCCGTAGCCGAGCCAGCGGTAGAAGGCGGTGTAGACGGGGACGGTGATGTAGGAGGAGAACATGAAGCGGGCCAGCGGCTCTACCTGCTCGCGCTCGCCGGGGATGCAGAAGAAGCGGCAGAGCAGCTCGAAGCCCTCCGGGGCGTCCTCGAGCTGGGCGGTGACCTTGGGCAGCCCGCCCAGCGGCAGGAAGTTGGTGAAGGCACCGGCGGCCCGCTCCACTGCCAGCTCGAGCATCCTGCCGCGCAGCGCCGCCAGCACGATCGGCACCGGCTCGGCGGGCGGGGCTTCCAGCTTGAAGCCAGTCGCCGTGCGTTCGCCGGCGAGCGCGGTGTCGAGGAAGTCGAGCGTCTCCCGCACCTTGCTCAGCGGCTTCTCGAAGGGGATCCCGTTCCAGCCTTCGACGATGCGGTCCGAGGAGGAGCCGATGCCGAGCACGAAGCGCCCATCGGAGGCGCTGGCCAGCGCCGCGGCCTCCTGCGCCAGCAGCGCCGGGCCGCGCTGGAAGACGCCGACGATGCCGGTGCCGAGCCGCGCCCGCTCGGTCCAGGCGGCGGACAGCGCCAGCGGCGTGAAGCCGTCGGGACCGGCCGTCTCGCCGCTCCAGAGGTCGGTGTAGCCGGCGGCCTCGGCCTGCCTCACGTGCTCCTCGTGAGCAGCCAGGGAGATCCCCGGCAGCGGCAGCGTCAGTCCCCAACGCGTTCCCATGCGGCGACCCTATAGCCTCCGCCGCCGATGCCCGAGACCCCTCAGGCCAAACCGGACCGCAACCTCGCGCTGGAGCTGGTTCGCGTCACCGAGGCAGCCGCGCTGGCGGCCGCCCGCTGGGTCGGGCGCGGCGACAAGCTCGCCGCCGACGGCGCCGCCGTCGACGCGATGCGCTTCGTGCTCGACTCGGTGGCGATGGACGGCGTGGTCGTGATCGGCGAGGGCGAGAAGGACGAAGCGCCGATGCTCTTCAACGGCGAGCAGATCGGCGACGGCAGCCCGCCGGTGGTCGACATCGCCGTCGACCCGCTGGAGGGCACCACGCTCTGCGCTCGCGGCATGCCCAGCGCGCTCGCGGTGATCGCCCTGGCCGAGCGCGGCTCGATGTTCGACCCCGGGCCCTGCGTCTATATGGAAAAGATGGCGGGCGGCGAGGAGATCGCCGACCTGCTCGACCTCGACCGGCCGCTGCCGGAGACCCTGAAGCTGATCGCCGAGCGCAAGGGCGAGAGCGTCGGCGACGTGATCGTCGTCATGCTCGACCGCCCCCGCCACGAGGAGGCGATGCGCGAAGTCCGCGAGGCCGGCGCCCGCATCCGCCTGATCAGCGACGGCGACGTCTCCGCCGCCCTGCTCGCGGTCAGCGAACGCTCGCCGGTCGACCTGCTCTGGGGGATCGGCGGCACCCCGGAGGGCGTGCTCTCCGCCGCCGCCCTGAAGTCGATGGGCGGCGAGCTGCTCGGCCGGCTCTGGCCACGCGACGACGGCGAGCGCCAGGCGGCGATCGACGCCGGCTACGACCTCGACCGCGTGCTCACAGCCAACGACCTCTGCTCCGGCGACGACGTCTTCTTCTCCGCCACCGGCGTCACCGACGGGGACGTCCTCCAGGGCGTCCGCTACCGCGGCAACGGCGCCACCACCGAGTCGCTGGTGATGCGCTCCCGCTCCGGCACGGTCCGCCGTGTCCACGCTCGCCACGATCGCTCGAAGTTGCGGGAGATCATCGGCGAGAAATACGGCTGAGCCGGCTGCAAACCGCCAGGCTTGGTTTTCGCCGCCTCGGGGGAGTAAGGGGGTGTGATCGCGGTCGCCGGGGCAACCGGCTACATAGGCGGGCTCCTCTGCAAGCGCTTGCGCGAGCAGGGGCAGGAGGTGCGGGCGCTGGCCCGGAGCCCGGAGCGTGCCGGCGACCTGGCGGAGGCGGGGTGCGAGGTCGTCAAGGCCGACGTGCTGACCCCGCCGACCCTGCGGCCGGCGCTCGAGGGCGTCGACGTCGCCTACTACCTGGTCCACTCGATGGGCCGGGGCTCGGACGGGGACTTCGCCGCCCGCGACAAGGCCGGGGCGGAGAACTTCGCCGCGGCGGCGTCGGCGGCCGGGGTGCGCAGGATCGTCTACCTGGGTGGGCTGGGGGAGGGATCCAAGCACCTGGCCAGTCGCCACGCCACCGCCGAGAGCCTGCGTAAGGGTGACACTCCGGTTTGTTACTTCCGTGCCGCTGCGGTGATCGGCGCCGGCAGTGAGTCATTTCTCACTGTTTTCTACCTGGTGAAGCGCCTGCCGCTGATGGTCACTCCTCGCTGGGTCACCACTAAAACCCAGCCGATCGCCGTCGACGACGCGATCGCCTTCCTCGCCGCCGCCGCCGATCTCGACGCCCCGCTCGACCGCGAGATCCAGATCGGCGGCCCCGACGTGACCACCTACGGCGGCATGATCGACGAGCTCGCACGCGCTCTGGACCGCCGTCCGCCGCTTCGAATCACGGTTCCCGTGCTCACCCCGGCGCTTTCCTCGCTGTGGATCGGCCTGGTCACGCCGGTTGACGCCGGCGTCGCCCGGCCGCTGATCGAGGGCCTCTCGACCGAGACCATCGTCACCGACCCATCCGGCCTTTCACTGTTTCCCGAACTCAAACGCACTCCACTGTTTACGGCGCTGCGCGAAACGGTAGAAAACTTACCTGTTCGTGTGTAAAACGTATTCGTTCCAATACAGAACATTCTGATACTGTGTGTAGCCAGAGGGCGGGTGTGTGGCTACTCGAGAACAAGTTTCGTCCAGCAATGACGCCACCGACCTGGCGGAGGGGGGTACTCCTCGCCCCCGCGCGGGCGGCCAGGCCCTCTCGGTCCTCTCCACTCCTCTCAACCTGCTCATCCTCCGGTCGCTGACCGAGCGGCCGATGCGTCTGGCCGAACTGCGCAAAGCGACCGGGCTGCCGGCCCAGACCACGCTGCGCGGTCACCTGGCGACCCTCGACGAACTCGGGGTGCTGAGCAAACGGCCGACGGAGCGGATGCCGTACGCGGTCGAGAACGAGCTGACCCCGATGGGGCGGGAACTGCTCGACGTCGCCGATCGCCTCGAAGCCTGGCTCGGCCACGCCCCCGATGGCTCGATCTCACTCGAAAGCGGTGCCGCCAAGGGGGCGGTGAAAGCGCTGATCGACGGCTGGGGCTCGACAATCATGCGCGCGCTCGCCGCCCAGCCGCAGTCGCTGACCGAACTCGACAGCATGATCTCCGGCCTCAGCTACCCGGCGCTCGAGCGCCGCCTGTCGAGCATGCGCATCGCCGGCCTGGTCGAGGCGCAGCCCAGCCGCGGTGCCGGCACCCCCTACGGGGTCACGGCCTGGGCGCGGCGCGGGATCGTGCCGCTCGCGGCCGCCAGCCGCTGCGAGCGGCTGCACATGCGCGGCCACTCGGCCCCGCTCACCCAGAGCGACATCGAGGCCGCCTTCCTCCTGGCGACGCCGCTGGTCGACCTGCCCGATGCCACCTCCGGCCTCTGCCAGCTGGCCGTCGAGGAGCGCGACGGCGCCGCCGGCGTGCAGGTGACGGTGGAGCGCGGCCGGGTCGTCGCCTGCGTCTCCGAGCTCGAACCGGCGCCGGGGACCTATGCCGTGGGCTCGGCGGCCACCTGGTTCCGCGCCGTCGACGAGGGCTGCGCCGAGCAGCTCCGCCTCGGCGGCGGCAGGCAGCTGGCTGAGGGGCTGGTCCTCGGCATGCACGCGGCTTTGTACGACTTGCGCTGAGAGAGCGCAGGGTGCAGAGGCGGCCGCGTGTCCCCGGCCTCCTCTGCTTACAGCAGGACGGTGGCGGGTCCCATCCACCCGCCACCGTCCGCAAGCCCGCTCAGCCGCCGTCGTCCTCGCCGGCCCGCTGCTGCTCGACCCTCGCCGCGTCTTCGCCGACGAAGGGGACCAGCACCTCGTAGGTGAGTTCGGGCAGCAGCCGCGGCAGCCGCGTGGTGCGGTCGCCGACGATCTCTTCGTAGACCCGGGCCAGCGCCGCGCCCACCACCAGGCCGCTGACCTGCGTCAGCCCCGGCACCGGCTCCTCCCGCTCGAGCCCGGCGTCGACCAGCTTTGTGAAGCGGGCGAAATCCGACTGGAAGAGGTCGCGCGAGTCGGCGCCGACGGCGGCGATCTCGACCACCACGACCCGCGCCGCGGCGGGGTCGGCGGCGAACCAATCGAGCATCGCCGCGAGGCCGTTGCGGATCCTGTCGACCCAGGGGCCGGGCTCGCCGTAGGCGGCGTCGACGGTCGCTTCGAGGTCGTCGACGAGGATCGCCCGGGCGGCCAGCAGGCAGTCCTTTTTGTCTTCGAACAGCTCGTAGAAGCTCTCGCGGCCGACCCCGGCCTCCTCGAGGATGTCGGCGACCGAGGTCGACTCGTAGCCCTGGGCCGCGGTCACCCGCACGACCGCGGCCAGCAGCCGCTCGCGCTGGGAGCGGGTGACGAGCTCCCGTGGCAGGCCGTGCCGCCCCCGCGGCAGCTGCCAGCGGCGCAGGTCGCTATCGCTGTCCGTCACCGAGTGGGGACGGGTTGCTCTCGCCGGCCAGGCGCGCTTGCGCCAGCGCCGTCTCGTGACCGGCGAAGGGGAGGATCGCGAGGTAGGTGATTTCCGGCAGGAGCTGTGGCAGCTCCGCGATCTGGCCGGCGATGATCTGGTTGTAGATCAGGACCTGGGCGCGACCGAAGGCGAGGCGCGGGTCGGTGTGCGGCTCGGCGGGCTCCCCCTCCCAGAGGCCGGCGATCGCCGGGATCAGCAGCTTGCGGTAGCGCTCGACCACGGCCGGTTCGACCGAGACCGCCTCGCCCATCACCAGCTGCGCCGTCGCCGGCTTCGCCGCCATCGCCTCGAGGATCGCGGCGACCGCCTGGCGCACCCGCTCGGGCGCCAGGTCGGCGTCCGAATGGGCCTTCGCGGCCGCCGTGCGCAGTTCCTCGATGCAGATGTCGAGGGCGGCGTCGAAGCACTCGCGTTTGCCGTCGAAGCGTTTGTAGAAGGTGGTGCGGGAGATGCTGGCGCGGCTGACGATGTCGGCGATCGTCGTCGCCGCGTAGCTTTTCTCGGCGCAGCTGGCGATCATCGCGTCGACGATTCGCTGGCGCTGAGACATCGCCCCGATGTCGATCGGAACGGTCGGCTCCAAAACGCTTCGCACAGTTTCAGTACCCCGCTGTTTTTGCATTAAAGCGATTGTTTCAATGTCATCAGCCGCTACCCCGGCCACCCGTTGGCAAACTCCCGCATCAGCGAAACCCGAACGGGGTCCCCTGCTCAGCGAAATATGACAGTTTTTATTGTCGAGATGAGGGTACGGAGGGCTTTGCTTCGGTACCGTCGGAGTCTTCGCAGCCCTGGCAGGGCTGCTTGCGCCGATAGGGGAGTTCGCCGGTGTCGTGGACCTCGTATCGCAGCGAGTTGATCACCGCGCCCGCCAGCAGCGCCAGGCTGAGCACGTAGAACCAGAGCAGGGCGATGAGGATGAAGCCGAGCGTCGAGCCGAAGCGCGAGAGGCTGGAGACGTTCGAGAGGTAGATCGGGAAGAGCCAGTTGGCGAGGCCGGCGGCGAAGGTGACGAAGGCGGCGCCCGGCCAGACCGCGCGCCAGGGCATGTGGCCTTTCGGCACCGCCCAGAAGATCACCGCGCAGATGCCGAAGGTGACCAGCAGCGCCGCTCCCAGCAGCAGGATCGTGTCGATCGCCTTGATGCTGGAGAGGCCGAAGGGGAGCCGGTCGGTGCTCGAGATCAGGGTGCTCTCGACCGTCGGCACGAAGATGCTGGCGGCGATGAAGAGGAGGACGACGCCGAGCATGGCGAAGGAGAAGCGCTTCTGCTCGACCCAGCCGCGGCACTCGACGTGGTAGATGCGGCAGAAGGCGGTGTCCATCGCCCCCCAGAAGGAGGCGCCGATCCAGAGCGAGCCGAGGAAGGCGGCGATCCCGATCGTCGCCGAGTTGTCCTGGATGCGGTTGAGGGCGTCGGTCAGGGTCTGCTGCTCGACGCTGGGGAAGAGGCGCTCGAGGTCGCTGACGACGCTGGTCTCGACGCCCTCGATCTTCAGCACCTGGCCGAAGACGAAGAGGACCAGGAGGGCGAAGGGGAAGACCGCCAGCATCAGGTTGTAGGCGACCATCGCCGAGAGGCCGGTGACGTTCTCGGTGTATGCGCGCTGCCAGAAGGCGCTCAGCCAGGGTCGGGGATGTCGCAGCGATTTGGGCATTGACTTCACAAACTGAAGCGACTACGATACGAACAAGCGTTTGACAGAGTTTCGACGCTCGCCCTACGGGCTACATTGCAGTTCAGACGTTTTCTTCGCGGACCAAGTCGCCGGTCCGCTTTTTGTCGGCCGGCGCGACTTTTGCTTCGCGACGGCATTTCCATTGCCAGGACTAAACACGACCCGCTACGGAAACGAGTAGATCAGGATGCTGGTAGCAGAGCTTCAGGAGTTGGAGGAGGTCAAAGGCCTCATCAATCGCGGGCAGCAGCTCGGCGTGCTGACCTTCGGCGACATCGCCTCGGCCGTGTCCGAGGTCGATCTCGACGAGTCGGACGTCGAGGACCTCTACGGGCACCTCGAGAAGTCGGGGATCGAGCTCGTCGAGGACATGGACCCGGCCCAGAAAGCGGCCGCCGACGCGATGCCCGCCGACACCGGCAAAAAAGGCCGTCGCCGCCAGAAAGCGGCGCTCGACCTGAAACCGGACATGACCACGGATTCCCTGCAGCTGTTCCTCAAGGACATCGGCAAAGTCCGCCTGCTGACCGCCGCGGAGGAGGTCGAACTCGCCAAGCGCATCGAGCGGGGCGATCTCGACGCGAAGCAGAAAATGGTCGAGTCGAACCTGCGCCTGGTCGTCTCGATCGCGAAAAACTACCGAAACCAGGGACTTCCCTTCCTCGATCTGATCCAGGAGGGGACCCTCGGCCTGGTCCGCGCGGCGGAGAAGTTCGACTACCGCAAGGGCTTCAAGTTCTCGACCTACGCGACCTGGTGGATCCGCCAGGCGATCGCCCGTGCCCTGGCCGACAAGGCCCGCACGATCCGGATCCCGGTTCACGTGGTCGAGAAGCTGAACAAGATCGGCCGCGCCGAGCGCAAGCTGGTCACCGAGCTGGGCCGCGAGCCCACCCCGGAGGAGATCGCCGAGGTGACCGGTATCGATCCCGAGGAGGTCGACTCGATCAAGCGCTCCGCCCAGGCCCCGGTCTCGCTGGAGAAGCCGGTCGGCGACGAGGAGGAGTCCGAGTTCGGCCAGTTCATCGCCGACGAGAAGGCCGAGTCCCCGTTCGACCGCGCCGCGGACCTGCTGACCAAAGAGGCGCTGAAGGAGGCCCTCGAGAATCTCTCCTACCGCGAGCGTCGCGTGCTCGAGCTCCGTTACGGGCTCGGCGGCGAGCACCCGCGGACCCTGGACGAGGTCGGCCGCACCTTCAACGTCACCCGCGAGCGGATTCGCCAGATCGAGAACCAGAGCCTGAAAAAGCTGCAGTCGCTGGGCGAGGCTCAGAAACTGCGCGAGGTCGCTTAGGGCTGAGGCCGGGGGCCGGGGGTGCGGTAGCCCTCTGGGCGAATTGGCTCGCGCGTCCCCTATGGGGACGCGGCTCGAGTGTTGGAGCGCGACCTGAAGGTCGCGCAGAAGACAGATTGCATATCGCCGCTGCGCGACATTCGCCCAGAGGGCTACCGCACCCCCGGCCAGCGCCCGAATCGCCTGTCGCGCAGCGGCGGAAGTGTAATCCGGTTCCTGCGCCATAGGCGCGCACAACCACTCGGAGCCGCGACCTCAGGTCGCGCGACTCAATTCGCCCAGGGGCCAACCGACTCCCTCCTCGCCTGCGTTGTCCGGCTGATCCACACACGCCCCCAGCCACAAAGCCAGATAGGCGGCTAATTCGTTAAAGAATTCGAACTCCCGGTCGATATGGGCCGGGATGTTCGACATCGACTCAGCGCTGCGCCAGCTGCTCGAGCGCGAGGGGTCCGACCTGCACATCAAGGTTGCCTCGCCGCCGGTGATCCGTGCTCACGGCCAACTGCTGCCGCTGGAAGAGTTCGGCGACCTCACGCCGGAGCAGACCGACGCGGCTTTCCGGGCGATGGCCGAGCCCCGGTCGGTGGAGGAATTCGAGCGGGAAGGGGAGGCGGACTTCGCCTACGCGATCCCCGGTCTCGCCCGCTTCCGCGTCAACGTCTTCAAACAGCGCGGCTCGGTCTCGATCGCCTGCCGCGCGATCCCCTTCGACATCCGCAGCGCCGCCGAGCTGGGGTTGCCGGAGACGATCCTCAAGCTGGCCGAGTCGAGCCGCGGCATCGTCCTCGTCACCGGCACCACCGGCTCCGGCAAGAGCACGACCCTGGCGGCGATGATCGACCACATCAACGCCACCCGGGCGCGCCACATCGTCACCCTCGAGGACCCGATCGAGTACCTGCACCAGGACAAGCGCTCGATCGTCAACCAGCGCGAAGTCGGCTCCGACACCGAGAGCTTCCCGCGGGCGATGCGGCGGATCCTGCGCCAGGACCCCGACGTGATCCTGATCGGCGAGATGCGCGACGAGGAGACCGTGCGTACCGCCCTCTCGGCGGCCGAGACCGGCCACCTCGTGCTCTCGACCCTGCACACGCTCGACGCGCCGGAGACGGTCAACCGCATCCTCGACTTCTTCCCACCGCACCTGCAGACGCAGGCGCGGGTGATGCTGGCGACGACCCTGGCGGGGGTGATCTCCCAGCGCCTCGTCCCCGGCCTCGAGCAGGGCCGGGTGCCCGTCGCCGAGGTCCTGGTCGCGACCGGCCGGGTCAAAGACCTGATCCTCTCCCCGGAGGAGACCGGCAAGATCTCCGAAGCGATCGCCGAGGGCTCCTACTACGGCATGCAGACCTTCGACCAGGACCTGCTCGGCCACGTCGCAGCAGGCCGGATCAGCGAGGAGGTGGCCTACGAGACGGCCTCCAGCCCGCACGACTTCAAACTGATGCTCGCCGCCGGCGGGCAGCGTGCCAGCGGCATCGAGCAGGTGGAGACCCAGCAGGACGCGGGCGCCGCGGTGGTGGGGTCCTGACGATGCGCCGGCGCCTTTCGTGGCAGCTGCGCGAGCTCCGCGACTCCGAGAGCGGGATCGCGCTGCCGGTGGCGATCCTGATCACGGTGATCGGCCTCGGCCTGGCGACGGTCCCGATCATGGCCTCGATCAACTCGCAGCGGGGCGACCAGCGCGACCAGTCCAGCGACGCCTCGCTGGCCGCGGCGGACGCCGGCGCCAACATCGCGATCTCGCGGCAGACGCAGATGGCCTCCTTTCTCTCCAGCAGCAAACCCTGCGTGAAACAGAACGGGACCAAATTGGAAGCGGTCGCAGCCGAAGCCAGCGGCTGGTGCGCCGCCAGCGCTGCGACCGGCGTCGGCCCCGCCAGCTACAGCTACCGGGTCAAACCCGTCTACAGCGGTACCAGCGCCACGATCACGGTGGTCGCGACGGGCACCTCGACGGCGGGCAGTCGCTCGACCAGCCGGCGGCTGATGGTCACCGCCAAAGGCAGCGGGGGCACCCCGATCGTCTTCGGCAGCGAGGGCGTCGTCGGCATCGACTGGGTGAAAATGACCAACGGGACGATCTACGGCGACGTCGGCTCCAACGGCAACATCGAATGGCCCAACGGCGACGCCCATATCCAGAACTGCACCTCGGCCAGGGTCGGGAGCCCCGCGGGCGAATTCAAAAAACAGAGCTGGCAGACCTACCCGTCCTGCCCGATCGTCAAAGAAACCCGCACCTACCCGAACGTGACCGTGCCGCCGACGAACTCGAACTCGCGGATGTTCACGGCCGGGGGCGACACCTACACCTACAGCAACGGCGCCCTGGCCGGCTGCGGCGCGGCCAGCTGGCAGGCGAGCTGGTGCCCGACGAGCAAAGTCCTCTACCTGACCAGCGACGCCAAAGTCACCCTGGGCGGCTCCGCCCCCTATGTCTTCTGCCAGCTGAAAATGGACAACGACGCGAAGCTCTACATGGCCGCCGGGGCCCACATCCAGATCATCTTCGACTCGCCCGAGAACTGCGGCCTGCCGAGCGGCACGACGCAGTTCTCGCTCGAGAACGGTGCGGCGATGAAAGCCCTCTCCTACTCGCCGAGCACGGGCGATTACTCCGCCCCCGGGCTCTACTTCGTCGGCTCCACCTCGACCGGCTCGGGCTTTCGCTCCACGAAGATCTACATGGACGGCGGCACCTCGGGCAACAACATGGTCATCTACGCGCCGCGGACCGACATCGAAATCAAGGCGGGAGCCTCGTTCGGCGGCGCGATCCTCGGCAAAACGGTCTACATGGACGGCGGCACGCGGGTCAAACCGGAAGGTACCGGCTCGATCAACGGCGACGAAAACCTCCCGGTCGAACCGGTCGGCGGCTCGTCGACCTTCGCCCGCGGCTCCTATGTCGAATGCTCTTCGGCCGCGACCTCGGAAACCGAACCGGCGTCCGGCTGCTGAGTCGGTCCGCCCGACAACGCCCGCCTTGCAGCGCTCAAGGTCGGTGGCCGCGATGACGACCTAATCCAAGGTGCCGAGATCGCGATGAGACAGAAGCTGAACGAAAACCCCGTGGCGCAGATCGCCGTCGTCGCCGTCCTCATCCTGGTGGTCGGGATCTTCCTGCTGAAAAGCCTCGGCGGCAGCGGCGAATCGAGCGAAGCCACGCCCGAAGAATCGGCCGCCGTCACCGCGGTGGAAGAAGCTGCCGCGAGCCTCGAAGAATCGGTGTCGGCCGCCGCCACCTCCTCGGTCGCGGCGCCGCCCTCGCGCCCGCTGCCCGACGCCGTCGAGTCCGCGTACGAGGAGGGCAAGACCGTCGTGCTGCTGATCTACCGCCCCGGCGGTATCGACGACCGCCGCGTCGCCGAGGCGACCGACGTGCTCAGCGGGATGCCCGCCGCGGCCCTCTTCACCGCTCCCGCCGACGAGGTCGCCCGCTACTCGCAGATCACCGGTCCGCTCGGCGTCAACCAGGCCCCGGCCCTGATCGTGGTGCGACCGCGGCGCCTCAACGGCGGCAGCCCGGCCCCCGCGACCGTCGACTACGGCTTCCGCAGCGCCAGCGACGTGCACCAGGCGGTCGTCGACGCCGGCTACCGCGGTCCCGACCTCTCCTACGCCCCCAACTGAGTGTCCGACCTCGACGACCAGATGCCCGACGCGACCCCACCCCATCTCCGCTCCGTGCCCGAGTCCGGCGCCGCCGGCGCCCTCGCCCATGAGCTCGAGCCCGCCGGCTCCGGCGTCACCGGCCTGACCCATCCCAGCGGGCATGGCCACAGCGCCCAGTTCGTCACCGACGTCCTGGTCCAGCTCGGCTACGTCACCTCCGAGCGGGTCGAGACCGCGATCGCCGAAGGCCGCACCGCGGGCCGCCCGCCGGAGCGGATCCTGCTCGAACAGAACGCGATCGACGCCAACCAGCTCTCGCGGGCGATCGCCGAGCGCTACGGGCTCGACCACGTCGACCTCTCCGTCTACAACGTCGACATGGCGGCGGCGAACCTGCTGCCGATCGCCTCCGCCCGGCGCTACCAGGCGGTGGCGATCGGCTACGCCGACCCTCAGACCCTGCTGGTGGCGATGGCCGACCCGGCCAACGTCCTCGCCGCCGACGACATCAAGATGGCGACCGGCCTGCAGTGCCGCATGGTCGTCGCCGACGCGGCCGACATCGAATCGCTGCTGGGCCGGCTCAACTCGCTGCAGAGCGCGGTCACCGAGGCGGTCGAGGACGAGGCCGGCGAAGAAGACGACGGCGCTCTCGACGCGGTCAGCGGCCTGCACGCGGGGGCCGAGGACGCCCCCGTGGTCAAACTCGTCTACAGCATCCTCGGGCAGGCGGTCAGCGAGGGCGTCTCCGACATCCACTTCGAGCCCGAGCAGAACGACATGCGGGTCCGCTTCCGGGTCGACGGCGTTCTCCACGAGGCCGCGCACGTGCCGCGGCGCATGGTCTCGGCGGTGGTCTCGCGGATCAAGATCATGAGCGACCTCGACATCGCCGAGAAGCGGGTTCCCCAGGACGGCCGCGTCGGCGTCACCGTCGACGACAGCCGCGTCGACCTGCGGGTGACGACCCTGCCGACCCAGCGCGGGGAGGGGGCGACGGTGCGAATCCTCGACACCCGCAACGCGATGCGCTCGCTCGACGAGCTCGGCATGGGGGAAGAGTCCCGCCACCCGTTCGAGATCGCCGTGCGGCGGCCCTACGGGGCGGTCCTCGTCACCGGCCCGACCGGCTCCGGCAAGAGCACGACGCTCTACGCCGCCCTGGCCGAGCTCAACTCGGTCGAGAAGAACATCATCACGATCGAGGACCCGGTCGAGTACCAGATCCAGGGCGTCAACCAGATCAACGTCAACCCCAAGGCGGGCCTCGATTTCGCCTCCGGCCTGCGCTCGATGCTGCGCGCCGACCCCGACGTGATCATGGTCGGCGAGATCCGCGACGCGGAGACGGCCCGGATCGCGATCGAGGCGGCGCTGACCGGGCACCTGGTGCTCTCGACGCTGCACACCAACGACGCCCCGGGAACGATCACCCGGCTCTCGAAGATGGGCATCGAGTCCTTCCTCACCGCCTCCGCGATCGACTGCATCGTCGCCCAGCGCCTGGCGCGCACGCTCTGCCCCAACTGCAAGCGCCGGGCCCTGGTCTCGCAGGCGGCCCTGGGCGAGGCCGGCTTCGGCGCCGCGGCCGAGATCGAGGCCTACGAATCGGTCGGCTGCTCGCGCTGCGGCAACACCGGCTATCGCGGCCGGGTCGGCCTCTACTCGGTGATGCGGATGACCGACCGGATCAAAGACATGACGGTCTCGCTGGCGCCGCAGGCGGACATCGCCGCGGTCGCCCACCAGGAGGGGATGCTGACCCTGCGCGAGGACGGCCTCTCCAAGGTGCGGGCCGGGCTGACCAGCCTCGACGAGGTCGTGAGGGTGACGGCGTGATGAACGATCCGACCCGCTTCGACTTCGCCGCCGTCCTCACCGAGGTGGCGACGCGCAACGCCTCCGACCTCCACCTGACCGCCGGCTTCCCGCCGGCGATCCGCCAGCGCGGCAGGATCGAGCCGCTCGAGGGATTCCCGGTGCTGACCGCGCAGCAGACCCGCGACGTCGTCTTCGGGATCCTCAACGAGGACCAGCGCAAACGCTTCGAGACCGCGAGCCAGCTCGACTTCGCCTACGCGATCCCCAACGTCGCCCGCTTCCGCGTCAACGCCTACATGCAGCGCGGCGCCGTCAGCGCCGCCTTCCGCCTGGTCCCGCAGGGCATCCCCGCCCTGGAGGACCTCGGGGTGCCGGCGGTGCTGCGCGAGTTCACCAGCAAGCCGCGCGGCTTCGTCCTCGTCACCGGGCCCACCGGCTCGGGCAAGAGCACGACCCTGGCGGCGATGATCGACGTGATCAACCGCGAACGCCAGGACCACATCCTCACGATCGAGGACCCGATCGAGTTCCTGCACCAGCACAAACGCTCGATCGTCAACCAGCGCGAGGTCGGCGCCGACGCCCCGGACTTCGCGCTCGGCCTGCGCGCCGCCTTGCGCCAGGACCCCGACGTGATCCTGGTCGGCGAGATGCGCGACCTGGAGACGATCTCCACCGCCCTGACCGCGGCCGAGACCGGCCACCTCGTCTTCGCCACCCTGCACACCCAGTCGACCTCGCAGACGGTCGACCGGATCATCGACGTCTTCCCGCCCGAGCAGCAGCAGCAGGTGCGGACCCAGCTCTCGGTCGCCCTGCAGGGGATCGTCACCCAGCAGCTGCTGCCGACCGCCGACGGCAAGGGCCGCGCGGTTGCCTGCGAGGTCCTGGTCCCGAACCCGGCGGTGCGGAACCTGATCCGCGAGTCGAAGACCCACCAGATCTACTCGGCGATCCAGACGGCCGGCTCGATCGGCATGCAGACGATGGACGCCGACCTGGTCCGCCTGGTCCGGGGCGGCCGCATCAGCCTCGAGCTGGCCGAACAGCGGGCCTCGGTCCCGGAGGAGCTGCGCCGCCTGATCGGCGGCGCCCAGCCGGCGCCGAGCTACCAGGCCAACGGCGGCGGGAGCTAGGGATGTCCGGCGCCGCCACCTTCGCCTTCGAGGCCGTCGACCTCTCCGGAGTCCCGACCAGCGGCGAGCTCGAGGCCGAGTCCAAAGCCCAGGTCGCCGAGCAGCTGCGCCAGCGCGGGCTGGTCGTCCTCGAAGTCTCGGAGAAGTCGAGCCCGATCAACGTCGAGGACGTCTTCCGGCGTTTCAAAGGGGTGCCGATGCGCGACCTCGCCGTCGCCTCGCGCCAGTTCGCCACCCTGGTCGCCTCGGGCATGCCGATGCTGCGCGCGCTCGGCACGCTCGAGCAGCAGACCGAGGATCCGGAGATCTCCGAGGCGATCGACAGCGTTCGCCGCGACGTCGAGTCGGGCGCCTCCCTGGGCCAGGCGATGGAGCGCAAGCCGCGCGTCTTCGACCGCCTCTACCGGGCGATGGTCCGCTCGGGCGAGCAGTCCGGGCGGCTTGAGGAGGCGCTCGACCGCACCGCCACCCACATCGAGAAAATCGACAACCTGCGCCGCGAGGTGAGGTCGGCCCTGATGTATCCGGCACTGGTCTTCGTCGCCGCGGTCGGGGCGATGCTCGCGATCGTCGCCTTCATCGTCCCGGTCTTCGTCGGCATCTTCGAAGAGCTCGCCGCCGAAAACCCCGGCGAGAAAGCGGAGCTGCCGTTCATGACCCAGATCACGGTCGGGATCTCCGACGCGGTCACCGGCTACTGGTACATCGTCTTCCCGCTCGCCGCGCTGGCGATCTACGCCGGCTTCCGCTGGCGCGGGACCGAAGGAGGGCGGGCCGCGATCGACCGCATGAAGCTGCACATCCCCTTCAAAATCGGCGACGTCGTGCAGAAACTGGCGCTGGCCCGCTGGTCGCGGACCTTCTCGGGCTCGGTCAGCTCCGGCGTGCCGATCCTGCAGGCGATCCAGATCACCGGTGAAACCTCCGGCAACGTCGTCGTCGAGGAAGCGATGGAAGACGTCTACGAGTCGGTCAAGCGCGGTGGCTCGATCGCCGGGCCGATCGCCCAGCACCCGATCTTCCCGCCGATGGTCGCGAACATGGTCGCGGTCGGCGAGGAAACCGGCCAGCTGGAGAACATGCTGACCAAGGTCGCCGACTTCTACGAGGCCGAGGTCGACGCCAAGGTCAAAGCGCTCACCTCGCTGGTCGAGCCGGTGCTGATCCTCTTCATCGGCGGCGTCGTCGGGTTCATCGTGATCTCGATGTACCTGCCGATCTTCAGCATCTACGACAAGATCCGCTGACGGTCGCCGTCACCCCGCCGTGCCGGCCGGACCGGGTGTGTCCGCTCCCTGGACGGGTGATCGACCTGTTCACTTTCAGAACGATTTCCCTAAGCAATTCTGGGGCTTGGAATTGGGCAGTTTTTTCACCTGGGGGTGAGAAAACAACGCTCAGGGAAATTCCCTGTGCAGAGCCTAAAGGTGAGCGGCTCTCGGCCCGATGAGGGGTGGGTAAAGAACTGCCAGTGCCTCGGTGCCAACAGGCAAATCCCGGGCTCTGGCGCAAACGATAGGACCACTAGGAGGTACCTATGTTGCTCCAGAATATCCGGGCAAAGATTGGCGCCCGGCTAGACGGTGACCGAGAGGCCGGCTTCACGCTGATCGAGCTTCTGGTCGTCATGCTGATCCTCGGCATCCTCGCCGCGATCGCACTCCCCGCGTTCTTCAACCAGAAAAGCAAGGCGGGCGACGCGAAGGCAAAGGAGAACCTCCACACCGCCCAGGTGGCGATGGAGACCTGCGCCACCGACAACAACGGTACGTACAGCGCTACCAACTGCACGGCCACGCAGCTGAACAAAATCGAGCCGACCATTCCGGCCACGCTTCCGACCGAAGCGGCCGCTGCCCCGGGTGCGATCTTCACCATCACGCCCAGCGGCACCGGTTACACCCTCGAAGCGAAGAGCTCGGTTGCCGGCGGCAAATTCTCCATCGTCAACACTGCCGGTGCACTGACCTTCTCCTGCACCAAACCCGGTGAAGGCGGTTGTCCGACCGGCGGTAACTGGGGTAGCTAGCTCCTAGAGGGGCTCGCTCCGAGCATTCCCAGCTGTACGGAAGGGCGGGCCCGCGGGCCCGCCCTTCTGCGTTGCGCCTTCAGTTCGAGTCCGGTTGCGCCGATACCGCCAGAGAGATGCCTCCGCCCCCAGACAGCATGGATTCAGAGAGCGGCTTCACCCTGATCGAGATGGTCGTCGCCACGTCGATGGCGATCGTGATCACCGGGGCGGCGGTGGCGATGCTGGTCTCGGTCCTGCAGCGCCAGCCCGACCTGACCGAACGCGCGGACCAGGTCGGCAAGGCGCGGACCGGGGTCGAACGATTCGTGCGCGAGATCCGCCAGGGCGTGGTCGGCAGCGTCAAATCGAACACCGCCACCGGGTTCGAATTCGAATCCTACGTCGACACCAAATGCGGCACCACGGCGGTCACCACCGCGACCAAATGCAGGGTGGTCTACTCGTGCGCGAGTGAAAAATGCACCCGCACCACCGGGCCGACCGGATCGACGAGCTCGATCACGCTCGCCGAAAAGGTCAGGAACTCCTCCTTCTTCGAATACGTCTCGGGGACTCCACCCTGCGCCAGCGTGACCGGCGAACCGGTCACCTTCGTCGCGGTCACGCTCGAATTCCGCTCCAAGAAGGGCGGCGTCGCCAGGCTCCAGGACGGGGCCGGCCTGAGGAGCTGCTCGTGATCCGCATCGCCGATCGGCTGCACGGACGGGGCGGGGAGGAGGGCTTCACCCTGATCGAGGTCCTGATCGCCTCCTTCATCCTCGTGCTGGGGTCGTTCGCGATCTTCATGGCCTTCGCGATGGCGGTCAAAAACGTCCAGCGCGGCCGCGACACCCAGATCGCGCTCAGCGTCGCCCAGCGGGAGATGGAGAAGATCCGCAGCCTCCCTTACGAACGGGTGCTGATGGCGGCGACGCCGGCCAGCTCGACCGAAACCGCCAACCCCGCCAATCGCGTCTCCGGCAGCGAATTCGCGCTGAACAAAGCCAAAACCGAAAAAGCGCCGCTGGCGATCGCCAGCGCCGGCGTCTGCTCGGCCTCGAAACCGTGCGTGAACAGCTCTCCCGCCTCGTCCTGCGTCGGCGGCACCAGCCCCGGCACCTTCAGCAACGGCTCGGCGAGCGGCTCGGTCTACTGCTACGTGACCACGCTCAAAGACGAAGCCTGCGAAAAAACGACCGGGAAAACCTGCTCCTACAGGCGGGTAGTGGTCGCGGTCTGGTTGACGAAAGCGAGCAACCAGGCGCAGCGGCCCGCCTACTACGAACTGCAGTCCAACTTCTTCAGCCCCTGACCGATGAGCGCGGCAATCGTCATCTTCGCGGCGCTTGCCGGCGCCATGGTCGGCAGCTTCCTGACCGTCGTCGCCCATCGCGTGCCGCGCGGCGAATCGATCGTCGCGCCGCGTTCGCGCTGTCCCGACTGCGGCGTGCAGCTGGCCGCCTACGACAACGTCCCCGTCGTCTCCTGGGTAGCGCTGCGCGGGCACAGCCGCTGCTGCGACGAGTCGATCTCCGCCCGCTACCCGCTGACCGAGGTCGGCCTCGCGGCGCTGTTCGCGGCGGTCGCCATCCGTTTCCACGGCGACGCCGGCGAGCTGCTCCTCGGGCTCGTCTTCGTCTCGATGCTGCTCGCGGTCACCCTCACCGACCTCGAGCGCCGGATCATCCCCAACCGCATCCTCGCCGTGTCCGCGGCGATCGGCGTCGCCATCGTCGCGGTCTCCGACCCGGCGTCGCTGCCGGAGCGCGCGGCGGCGGCGGCCGGCGCGGGCGGGCTCTTCTTCCTCGCGGCGTTGGCGTATCCGGGCGGGATGGGCCTCGGCGACGTCAAGCTGGCCGCGGCGATGGGGCTCTTCCTCGGGGTCGACGTGATCCCGGCGGTGATCGTCGCCCTGCTCGTCGGCTCGGCGGTCGGCGTGGCGATGATCGTGCGGCACGGTGCCGAGGCCCGCAAGCGCGCGATTCCGTTCGGCCCGTTCCTCGCCCTGGGGGGCGTCGTCGGCCTGCTCGCCGGGCCGGCGCTGATCGACCTCTATCTAGGCACCTTCACCTAGGCGGGAGCCGGCGCCCACGGGTAAAGGCCCGCCTGCGCGCTGCCGATCAGTACCTGGCGCGACCTATGGCGCCCCACCGATGATCCTCTCTGCCAAGAAGAAGACGAACCTGGTCACCGGCGTCGACATCGACGCCGACAGCATCGCCGCGGCCGAGTGGCCGAGCGACGACGGGCAGCTGCGTGCCTCGGTGCAGCCGCTCCCCGACGCTGCCTTCAGCGCCGGTGAGGTGCGCGACGTCGACGCCGTCGCCACCGCCCTGGGGGAGCTGTTCTCCCGTGGCAAGCTCGCCAAGCAGGTGCGGCTCGCGGTCGCCAGCCAGGGGGTCGCCTTCCGCACCCTGCGGCTGCCGCTGATCGAGAACCCGGAGCAGCTGCAGAGCGCCGTCCGCTTCCAGGCGGAGGAACAGATCCCGATGCCGCTGGAGTCCGCCGTGCTCGACCACCAGGTGATCGCCGCCCACGTCGCCGAGGACGGCAGTCGCCACATCGACGTCGCCGTCGTCGCGGCCCGCCGCCAGAGCATCGACGCACTCCTCACGGCCGCTCGCAAAGCCGGTCTCGACCCGGTGGGAATCGACCTTGCCGCCTTCGGGATGATCCGCGCGCTCGCCGGCGGCGCGGCTCGGCCTGACGGCGACGCTGCCGCCGCGATCGGGCCCGATGCCGGGGGATACGTGCCGGCCACCCTCTACTGCAGCCTCGGCGGGATCACCAACCTCGCCATCGCCCGTGACTTCACCTGCCTCTTCTCCCGCGTGGCCCAGTTCGGCGTCCGCGACATCGCCGAGGAGCTCGCCACCGCCACCGGCCTGCCGCTCGAGCACGCCGAGCAGTGGCTCGTGCACACCGGGCTGGAAGCGCCGCTGGACCAGCTGGAGGGCGATCCGACGGCGATGACGGCGGCGCGCAGCGGGCTCGAGGCGGGCGTCGTCCGTCTCGCCGACGAGCTCCGCCTCTCACTCGACTACTACGGCGCCCAGGAGGCCGCGGCGCCGGTCGACGACGTCGTCCTCTGCGGCTGGGGCAGCTCCATTCCCGGCCTGGCCGGCGCCCTCGGCGCCACGCTCGGCCGCGAGGTCTCGGTACGGCGCCCGTCGGCGCTGGCCGGGCTCGACGACCGCGAAGCGGCGCGGCTGACCCTTCCCTACGGCCTCGCCCTGGAGCGCTAGCGCGATGCGGCCGATCAACCTCATCCCCCAGGAGGAGCGCCGCAGCCACGGCACCTCGACCCGGACCGGGCCGCTGGCCTACATCGTCGTCGGCTCCCTGGCGATCCTGCTGATCGGCGTGGTCATGACCGTCCTCACCTCGAACCAGATCTCCGATCGTGAAGGCGAAGTCGAGAAGCTGGAAGCGCAGAAGAGCGCCGCGGTGGCGCGCGCCGACCAGCTGGCGCCGTACACCAGCTTCGAACAGGTCGCGGTGCAGCGCACCCAGGCGGTCGCCGAACTCGCCAACAGCCGCTTCGACTGGGCGCGGGTGATCCGCCAGCTGTCGCTGATCCTGCCTCCCGGGGTCTACTTCGAAAGCCTCACCGGCGCGGCCGGCGGCGTCGGCGGCGAAGGCGCCACCCCCGGGGTGGATGGAACCTCCCTGACGCTGGTCGGCTGCGCGCCCGGGCAGGACGTCGTCGCCGCCTTCGTCGCGGCGCTGAAGGAGATCGACGGCGTCACCCGGGTCGGCCTCAACGACTCGACCGTGTCCGCGAGCGACGACGTGGACGACGACAAGCGCGGCTTCTGTGCCCTCGGCGAGAAGCCGCAGTTCGAAATCGTCGTCGCCTTCGACGCTGCTCCGCCTTCGCCGGATGCCAACGCGGCGGCCCTGCCGACGACGCCGGCCGAAACCGCCGAAGCGCCGGCAGAATCCAGCGACGAACCGAGTGAAGCGACCGCCGACTCGTCCGCGACCACGGAAGCGGCGGGCTGACCATGAACCAGTCGACGAAGACCGCTCTTGCGATCGTCGCCGTGGTTGCGCTGGCCGGCGCCTTCTGGCTGCTGCTGCTGGGGCCGAAGCGGGAAAAGGCCAGCGAGCTGGCGAAACAGACCTCGGCGCTGCGCTCCGAAGTCGCCGCCGAACAGCAGCGCGTCGCCGCGGCCGTCGTCGCCAAGCGGAAGTTCCCGCGCTACTACGCGGAACTCGTCCTGCTCGGCAAGGCGGTTCCGGCCGAAGCGGCGACGCCATCGCTGCTGGTGCAGCTGAACGGCATCAGCCGGAAGGCCGACACCAGCTTCCAGAGCATCGCCGCCGGTGGCGGCGCAGAAGAAGAAACCGCCGCTGTCCCCACCGGGGAAGTCACGGCGTCCACCGGGGAAACCACGGCGCTGCCGCCGATCGGCTCCACCCTCGGCCCGGCCGGGTTGGGAGCGCTGCCCTACGGCCTCCAGTTCAACGGCGACTTCTTCGACGTCGCCGATTTCATCGAAGGCCTCGATGCGCTGGTCACGACCAAGGACGGGATCATCGACGCCGAGGGGCGCATGGTCACGATCGACAGCTTTTCGCTGGAACCGCTGGAAGAAGAGGACAGCCCGCCGGAAGAACTGGCGGCGAATTTCTCCGTCAACACCTACGTGACCCCGCCCGGACAGGGCCTGACCGCCGGAGCGACCCCCTCCGGACCAGCCACGACCACCCCCTGAGCCCATGAAGAAGCCAAATCTCGATTTCAAGCGCCCGCAGTTCAGCCGCAAGCGCTCCTCCGGCTCGAAGCCGGGAGTGAAGCCGCCGAAGTTCGTCGCCGACCTCTACGCGGACCTGCGCGACCGTCGCCTGCTGCCGCTGGTGGCGCTGCTGCTGGTCGCGATAGTCGCCACCCCGATCCTGCTCGCCGGCGGCAGCGAGGAGGAAGCGATCCCGCCGACCGTGGCACCCCCCGCCACCGCGTCGGCGGCGCAGGCCAGCTTCGCGGTGGTTCCCGCCGAACCGAACAAGCTGCGCGACTACCACGAGCGCCTCGGCCATCGCACCGCCCGCAACCCGTTCCGCGCGCCGCCGCAGCCGGCGGAGGCCTCGGCCGCCACGACCGGCGGCGAAGGCTCGGGGGAAGCAGTCGCGGGCTCGGAAGTAGAAGCCGGCGCGACCGAATATTCGCCGGCGGAGCCGCCGGTTGTGAAGGCGACGGTGAAAGCCACGATCGACGTCGCGGCGCTGCTGAAAACCGAGTTCATCGGGGCCGAGCCGAAGGAACAGCGAGTGGAATCCCAGACGAAGCTGCCGAACGAAAAGAACCCGGCGGTCGTCTACACCGGCGTCTCACCCGACAAGACCGGCGGCATCTTCCTGATGACCAGCAATGTCACCGCCTTCTACGGGCACGGTCAGTGCGTGCTTGGCGGCGCCACCGGCTGCCAGCAGATCAAGCTCAAAATCGGCAAGTCGGCGACCTTCGCGATCGGCTACGGCGAAACCCGCTACAAGATCACGATGCGCGGCTTCGTCCCGATCGTCAGGGAAGCCAAGGTCGAACGCGGCGGCTGAGCGGCGAGCGTTTAGCAGCGGTAGTGGGTCAGTTTGAATCGGATCGCTTTGGTAGCAACCGATAGAGGAGTCCGATTAGCGCAAGCAGCACGAGCGCCCAAGCGATGGCCGCGATGCCGAGGATCGTGAGGGTAAAGGCCACTATCCCCTACTTCGGTTCTTTGCTCTAAAAGTTGAGCCGTTAATCCAGCAGGGCCGCGATCTCTTCCAGGGCCCCGGCCGTCATCGCCGGAGTTCGGGGGTAGCTGACCGCCGAAGCTAGCGCCGAAATCACTTCCGCTTCCGGGTCATCTCAACTGACCCACTACCTCAGCAGCAAGCTACTTCAGTAAGTGAAGCCACATCGCTACACTTGTTGAAGTGCGAATTGGCTTTGGGAAGCCAAAGCCCGGCTACGAACGAATCGCCCAATGAGCGCCGCCTCCAACTCCAACTGCCCCGTCTGCCGCACGGCCGAAGTCGTCTGCGGCAAGTGGACGCTGCTGATCGTCCGCGACCTGGCCGAGGGCAGCAGCCGCTTCTGCGAACTCGAGCGCTCGCTCGAGGGGATCAGCCCGCGCACCCTCTCGCTGCGCCTGCGGGCGCTGGAGGAGGAGGGGGTCGTCGAGCGGCACACCTACCCGGAGGTGCCGCCACGGGTGGAGTACGCGCTGACCGAGAAGGGCGAGGCGCTGGTGCCGCTGATCGAGGACATGCGGCGCTACGGCAAACGCTGGCTCGGCCTCGACGTCGACGAGGCAGCGGTTCCCGCCGTCGCGGTCTGAGCCGACCCTCCAAGCGGCCGCGCCGGCCGCCCTCTCAGCAGAGAACCGTGAGGTGGAAGCCGCGATCGGCGAGCGTGCCGTCGGTGCCCGCGGTCTGCACGACGACGGTGTTGGTGCTCGCCGCCGGCCGCCCGACCGTGACGTAGGCGGGGGTGGGGATGCCGCTCGTCGCTCCCGCCACCGTCGCCTGGTAGGCGCAGTCGCTGATGTTGGTCGAGGAGAAGGTGACCACGTAGCTGCCGGTGTCGGCGCCTTCCTGGCGAGCGGCGCCGATGCCGGGGCCGCTCGCGCGCACGAGGCTGCCGTCGCCGTCGACCACGATCCAGCCGATTTCGCCGGCGCCGGAGCCGATCGATTGGCCGGGAGGGCCCTGCGGACCGGCCGGCCCGCGCTCGCCGGTGTCGCCCTTCGGTCCCGTGTCGCCCTTCGGGCCCTGCGGCCCGACCGCGCCGGCTGCTCCCGGCGCGCCGTCGCTCCCAGGCGAGCTCTGCTTGGACGTCGCCGCGGCGATTTCTTGCAGGGCCTTCGGCGCGATCTGCTTGCTGGTGGTGATCAGGTAGCGCTTGGCCGCGACCGCCGAGCCGCCGAGGGCGAGGACGAGGGCGAGCACGGCGATGAGCGTGGCGGGGCTGAGGCGTGGCGATTTGAAGTTCATGGGTCCAGTTTTCGGCGCCTGGGGCGATCGCCTGCACCCGTGCCCGGCAAATTGGACTAAACGCTGACTTCTGCAAGGCAACGTGCAGGCGCAGGAGCGTGCCTGGGCGGGCGGAAGCCTGAGTCGTGCGTGATTTCCTCCTCAACGAAGCCCTGAAGCGACTGGCCGCCGAGGCCGCGACCCGCTTCACCACCCTGGTCGCCGGCGGCGACCAGATCCCCTTCGACGTCGCCTCCGAGGACGGCGACGACTCCGCCTTCTACAGCTACGTGCCGCTGACCTCGCGCTTCGTCGAGGAGCGCTCCGAGGAGCTGCGCTCGCTGCCCAGCTTCGGCCCCGCCCGCGAGGCGGCGATCGAGGCCGGCGTCGCCGTCGCCTACCTGGAGGAGCGCGGCGAGTCCGTCCCCGCCGATCCCGGCGCCCGGGCGGAGCGGATGCTGACGATCTTCATCTCCTCGCTCTGGGAGGGCAGCACCGAGTTCTCGCTCGACCGCGCCCGCCTCGACAGCGCCCTCTCGATGCTCGACGCCGAAGCGCGCGACGCCGACGACGCCGACGTCCTGATCGTGCCGATCGTCGGCCTGCGGATGTCGCAGGCCCGCCTGCAGCTGCCGCACGGGGTGCGGGTGGTGCGGGCCGACTCGATCGAGGCGCCAATCGAGGCGATGCGCAGCGAGGGCATGGGCCGCGCCTCCTGGGAGCCGCAGTACCTCGCCGTCGCCGAGCAGGACGCCGAGCACGGCGCCGAGTCGGCGCTCAACCAGCTGCGCGAGCTGGTCAGCGTGATGCGCCTGTTCAAAAGCGGCGGCCTCGGCCTCGGCCCCTACGCCTTCGCCCCGACCGGGGAGGGCTGCTGGCGGCGGATCGCCACCGGCGCCCCCGCGACCCGGCCCGGTGGCTATCGCCTCAGCGAGAGCGAGGCGAACGAGCTGGTCGAGCTGGCGCGCACGCTCGAGGCCCGACCCGACCCCGACGGCGCCCTCACCTGGGCCGTCAATCGCTTCGAGCTGGGCTGCGTGCGCGAGAGCGCGCTCGACGGCCTCAGCGACTACCTGCTGGCCCTGCGCGCGGTGCTCGAGGGCCACGGCCCGGTCGGCGCCTCGCTGCCGATGCGGGCGGCGGCGCTGATCGCCGACGACTCGCTGGACCGGATCGAGGCCCGCGAGCGGGTCGAGGAGGCGCTGGAGCTGGAGCGGGCGATGATGAACGGCCGCCCCGCCGAGCGCGCGATCGAGCTGGCCGGCTGGGCCGAGGACGGCGCCCGCCGCCTGCTGCTGCAGGCCGCCCTGGGCGAGCTCGGCAACGACCTCAGCGCCACCGCCGACGAGACCCTGATCGCCAACGGCCTCGAAGGCGGCGACGCCCAAATTGCCTTCACCGCCGGTGAGGAGATCGAGGCCGCCGCGGAGGTCGTCGAGGCCGACGAGCCCCTCGCCCTCGTCGAGCCCCCGGTGCCCGCCCCTGCGCCCGAGATCCGCATCGCCCAACTTCCCTTGCCCCCGGAGCCGATCGAGCCCGCAGAGCTATTCGAGGAGACCGAAATGGAGCAGGACACCCGCATCATGGAGCCGATCCCGGCCGAAGACGAGATCAAGATCACGGCCACGCCGTGGCTCGACGAGGTCTCCGACGCGCGCCCCGGCGACTCGCTGGAATGGCCCGCCGCCGAGGAGCGCGACATCGAGCACCGCGAGCGCATCGACACCCCGCGCGTCCGTCACCTCTTCCCGGTGCCGGACTCCGACTGGGACGTCTCCCACCTCGAGTTCGAGTACCAGCGGCGTTAGCCCAGTCGCGCCGCTCAGGCGCGGCCGGCGGCCATTGCCACCCGTTCCTCGTTGGTGGCGAAGAGGTAGCGGTTGATCTCGGCCAGCCCGGCGAGGTCGTGGACGTCCTCGTCGAGGTAGGGGACGCGGATCACGCCGCGGGTGCTGAGCTCGGTCGCCAGGCGCTCGATGTTGCGGGCGTCGCGCTCGGCCAGCGCCTGGTAGTCGGAGAAGTTGGCGGCGACGCGCTTGGCCAGGTCCTCGTCGCCGAGCTTCTCGGCCAGGGCCGCCGGCAGGTCGATTGGATTGGCGCCGCGCAGCTGCTCGGCCGGGTAGTGGACCTTGTTGACGATGACGCCGCCGAAGGGCAGCTTCGCCTCGACCAGTTTGCGGTGGAAGTAGACGGCCTCGTCGACCGGCTCGCCCTGCGGCCCGCAGACGACGAGGAAGCAGGTGCCGGGGTCGGCGAGCAGCTTGTCGACCCGCTTCGCCCGCGCCTGGAAGCCCTCGACCATGCCGCTGAAGGCGTTGAAGAACTCGGCCAAGTCGGCCAGCAGGTCGAAGCCGACGATCCGTTTGAAGATGCCGAGCGCGACCGAGGCGCCGCGGCCGGCGACCTTCGCCGCCAGCCCGGTCGGCTTCATGAACATGCGCAGCGATTTCCCTTCGATGAACTGGGTCAGCCGCTTCGGCGCCTCGAGGAAGTCGAGCGCGTTGCGGCTCGGCGGGGTGTCGAGGACGAGCAGGTCGAAACGGCCCTCGGTGTGCAGCTCGAACAGCTTCTCCATCGCCATGTACTCCTGCGAGCCGGCGAGGGCGCTGGAGATCTGCTGGTAGATGCGGTTTTCGAGGACGCGGTCGCGCGACTCCTCGTCCGGCGCCTGGCGCGCGATCAGCTCGTCGAAGGTCGCCTTCGCGTCGAGCATCATCGCCCACAGCTCGCCCTTCATCTCGACCCCCTGCTTCTCGAACAGCTTCGGGTCGACCCGGCGCGCCTCGTTGCCCAGCTCCTTCAGCCCGAGCGAGTCGGCGAGCCGTTTCGCCGGGTCGATCGTCAGCACGCAGACCTTCAGCCCCTGGGCGGCCATGCCGGTGGCGATCGCCGCCGAGGTGGTGGTCTTGCCGACCCCGCCCGACCCGGCGCAGATACATATCGCCTTGTCCTCGAGGATGTCGCCGAGCGTCGGCATCAGCCGAGCTTCCGCGAGAGCCGGCGGGCGGCCTCGGAGCCGAGGTCGGGCTCGAAGAGGAAGGGCAGGGTCTTGACCGGCGCCTCGACCCGGCGCCGCAGGCGCGCGAGCTGGGCCCGCTGCGAGCGGGCGCGGCCCTGCTCGGAGAGGGCGGCGCGGGCGGCGGCGCGGACCGCGCCCTCCTCGCCCTCGGCGACGGCGCCGAGGCGCTCCGCCTCGGCCTTGGAGAAGCGCTCCGGGTAGAGGCCGTTGAGGTAGATGCGGTCGACGGCGACGCCGACCTCGTCGCGCAGGTCCCGCTCCAACGCCGCCGACTCGTTGACCGGCATCTCCTCCGGCAGGGCGACGATCGCGGTGCCGGTGTGCTCGTGGTCGGTGATGAAGCGGTCGAGCGTCTGCGCCTGCGAGTGGATCGGGCCGACGCGGGCGATGTTGGCGAAGGTGCGCGGCGTCTGCAGGAAGCCGACGCCGTGGCCGGTGGCGGGCGCGTCGACGATCACCAGGTCGTATTTGCGGCCTTTCTTCACCTTGCGGTCGAGCTGGGCCAGCTCCCAGATCTTGCCGATCGTCACCAGCTCCTTGAGGCCGGGGGTGGCGGCGGCGAGGTAGTTGAAGATGCGGCTGCGGAAGAGCATGTCGCGCATCGCCCGCACCTTCAGCTGCAGCAGCACGTACTCGCGCATCGACTCGTCGGGGTCGATCGAGATCGACCAGAGGTTCTCCTCCATCTCGACCTCGTGGAAGCCGACCTCGGTGTGGTCGAACATGCGCGAGGCGTTCTCCTGCGAGGCGACCTCGCAGACGATCGTGCGCTTGCCTTCGGCCGCGGCGCGCATTCCCAGCGCCACCGAGACCGTGGTCTTGCCGACGCCACCCTTGCCGGTGACGATTACCAGCCGCTTGTCGAGGAGGTCGGGGATCGGGTGATTCCTAGCAATTTCGAGAGCCGGCAGGAAAAGCGGCCCCCCATACGAATATCCGCGCAATGGGATTTCTAAGCCGCAAGCCCAAGCCCGCCCCTATCCAGGTCGACGAGGAGCATCCGATCGTCGAAGAGCTCCAGCGTATGGAGGAAGCGGTACCCGAGCGTTCGGGTTCCGACACCTGGGAGGGGGACGACTTCGAATACGAGGATGAGTCGCCTCAGGCGACGGGTCCTGTCGCGGAGGACGACTCCTCGTCCTCGCAAGCTGCGGGCGAGGAGCCATCCTCCACGCCACCCGTCGCAGAGACGCCTGAGCCCTCGGGTTCGGTAGCGGCTCCAGCTCCCTCCGAGGCGCCGGCGCCGGTGGAGAGTCCAGCTCCCTCCTCGCTGCGAGTGCAGGAGTCCGAGCCGGAGCCCGAAGAGGATTCCGGGCGGTTGATGCCGCGGGATCTGATCGCGCCGAGTCGGATCGGGATGGCGCGGGAGGCGGAGGCCGCGGCGGAGCTGCCGGTCAAGCACGCCGACGTGATCGCCTTCGCCAACCAGAAGGGCGGGGTGGCGAAGACCACCACGACCCTCAACCTCGCCGTCGCCTTCGCCGAGTCCGGCTACCGGGTGCTCTGCGTCGACCTCGACCCGCAGGGGAACCTGACGATGAGCCAGGGCATCGACCCCGACAAGGTCGAGAAGAGCCTCTACGACGTGCTCGTCAACGACATGCCGATCAGCGAGATCATCGTCAAGCGCGAGATCGACATCGCCGTCGCCTCGATCGACCTGGCCGGGGCCGAGATCGCCATGAGCACCAAGATCGGCCGCGAGCGCTCGCTCGAGAAGGCGCTGAAAGAGGTCTCCGCCGACTACGACTTCGTCTGCATGGACACGCCGCCCAGTCTCGGGCTGCTGACGATCAACGCGCTCACCGCGGCCGACAAAGTGATCGTCCCGGTCCAGTGCGAGTACCTCTCGATGCGCGGGCTGGTCCAACTTCAGAACACGCTGCAGATGATCCAGGAGAACCTCAACCCCGACGTCAAGATCGAGGGCATCCTGCCGACCATGTTCGACGCCCGTACCGTCCACGCCAAGGAGGCGGTGGAGATCCTCGAAGAGAACTTCGGCGACCTCGTCTTCAAGTCCAGAATCCGCAAGGCGGTCAAATTCGCCGAGGCTCCCGTCAAAGGCGCCTCCGTGCTCAAGTACGATTCCGGCAGCAGCGCCGCGAACTACTACCGTGAGCTGGCGAAGGAGGTTCTGGGCAATGAGTCGTCGTAAGCGGGCGAGCATGCGCGAAGGTCCCCTGTCGGACCTCTTCCGCTCCACTGCCGACGACGCTCCTGCCGATCCGCCTGAGGCGCCGCGGTACGGGCGCGAGGATCCTGCGGAGGCGAAAAAAGCCAGGGACGAGGACACCCCGGCCGCGGGTCCTGTCGCAGGGGACGACTCTTCGTCCTCGCAAGCTGCGGGCGAAGAGCCATCCCCTACGCCACCCGCGGCAGAGGCGCCTGCGGCCAAGGGTTCTGGCGCGGCAGCAGCCTCATCTCCCAGCGAGAGTGGTGAGGGTGCGCAGCGCAGGCTTTACGACCAGGATTCCGAAGGGTCGGTCGAGTCCGAGTCGGCGGAAAGCGCTCCGGAAAGGCTGAAGAGGGTCTTTTCAGAGGAGCCGCGGCCGCGGCGCGAGGCGCGTGAGGACTTCTCGACCGCGAACCCGAGATATGGGCGCGAGGAGCCGGCTTACGAGCCGCCGGGGAGTGGGGAGCCGCATCAGCCCGTGATCAAAGTTGTGGGCGTGGGGGGCGCGGGCGTCAATGCGGTCAATCGCATGGTCGACGCGCGGATTCCCGGGGTCGAGTTCATGGCCGTCAACACCGATCTTCAGTCGCTGCAGCTGTGCGTCGCCGACGTCACCGTGCACATCGGCGACGAGCAGACGCGCGGTCTCGGCGCCGGTGCCGACCCCGAGGTCGGCCACCGCTCCGCCTTCGAGGAGCAGGACAAGATCAAGCGCCTGCTCAAGGGCTCCGACATGGTCTTCGTCGCCGCCGGCGCCGGCGGCGGCACCGGTTCCGGCGCCGCCCCGGTGGTCGCCCGCCTCGCCCGCGAGGTCGGGGCGCTGACCGTCGGCATCGTCACCAAGCCGTTCACCTTCGAGGGCAACCGCCGCGGCACCCAGGCCAACAAGGGCATCGAGGAGCTGGCGGCCGAGGTCGACACCCTGATCGTCGTCCCCAACGACCGCCTGCTCGAGGTGCTCGACCAGCAGACCTCGATGGTCGAGGCCTTCCAGGTCGCCGACGACGTCCTGCGCCAGGGCGTGCAGGGCATCTCCGACCTGGTCACGCTGCCGGCCGTGATCAACCTCGACTTCGCCGACGTGCGGACGATCATGTCCGACGCCGGCCGGGCCCTGCTCGGGATCGGCATGGCGCACGGCAACGAGCGCGCCATCCTCGCCGCCGAGAAAGCGATCTCCTCGCCGCTGCTGGAGACCTCGATGGACGGCGCCCGCGCGATCCTGCTCTCGATCACCGGCGGCTCCGACCTCTCGCTGGTCGAGGTCTCCGAGGCGGCGAAGGTGGTCGGCGAGGCCGCCCACCCCGACGCCAACATCATCTTCGGCGCCAACGTCGACGACGAGCTCTCCGACCAGATCTGGGTCACCGTCGTCGCCACCCGCTTCGACGGCCGCCCGAGCACTCCGCGCCGCGCCGCGGAGCCGACGATCCGCCGCACCAAAGACAGCGGTCGCGGCCGCCCGCCGCAGACCCAGCAGCGCGGCGAGCTCGGGATCGACGTCCCCGAGTTCCTCCCCGGCTGAGCGAGGCCGCCCCTTGCCCGGGGTAGTCGCCGCCGGCCACCCGCTCACCGCCGAGGCCGGTGCCGGCGTTCTGCGCGCGGGCGGCAACGCGGTCGACGCCGCCGTCGCGGCGGTGCTCGCCTCGTTCGCGGTCGAGAGCCCGCTGACCGGCTTCGGCGCCGGTGGCTACCTGATGGTCCACCGCGGCGAGGAGACGACGCTGATCGACTTCTTCGTCGCCGCCCCCGGCCTCGACGGGATCGCCCGCGGCACCGAGCTGGCGCCGGTTCCGGTCCACTTCGACGCCGAGACGGTGCAGACGTTCTACGTCGGCCCCGCCTCCTGCGGCGTGCCCGGGACCGCCGTCGGCCTCGTCCACGCGCTCGAGCGCTTCGGCTCGGCCCCGCTCGCCGACCTGGTCGGGCCGGCGGTCCGGCTCGCCCGCGAGGGCGCCCCGGTCAACGCCGAGCAGGCCTACATCCTCGAGATCCTCGCCCCGATCCACGATCGCCTGGCGGGGACCCGCGAGCTCTACGCGCCCGGCGGCCGGCAGCTGCGCGAGGGCGACCGCTTCCGTTTCCCGGAACTGGCCGAGGCGCTGGAACGCTACGGCGCCGAAGGGGCGGAGCCGTTTCGCGGTGGTGAGATCGCCGCGGCGCTGAGCGACTTCGTCGTCGACAACGGCGGCGCCCTCGGCCGCCGCGACCTCGCCACCTACGAGGCGCTCGAGCGGCGGCCGATCCGCGCGCCCTTCCGCGGGGCCGAGGTGCTGACCAACCCACCGCCCTCCTCGGGCGGGATCCTGATCGCCTACTGCCTCGGCCTGCTGGAGCGGCTCGGTCCCGAGAGCGGCCCCGAGCAGCTGGTCGCGGCGATGGACGCGGCCAACCGCCAGCGTGGCATCGAGTTCGCCGAAGCGCTCTACGAGGAGGGGATGGAGGCGGGGTTCCTGGAGCCGGCCGGGCTCGACCGGGCCGCCGGCGACCTGCTCGGCTCGACCACCCACATCTCCGTGCTCGACGGCGACGGCATGTGCGCCAGCGTCACCTGCTCCAACGGCTCCGGCTCCGGGGTGCTGGTGCCGGGGACCGGGGTGATCCTCAACAACATGCTCGGCGAGGAGGACCTCAACCCGCTCGGCTTCCACCAGATCGCGCCGGGGCGGCGGGTGCCGTCGATGATGGCGCCGACCGTGGTCCTGCGCGAGGGCGAGATCGTGCTCGGGGTCGGCAGCGCCGGCTCCAACCGGATCCGCTCGGCGATCCTGCAGACGGTGGTCCGCGCGGTCGAGCAGGGGCTCCCGGTCGACGCCGCGATCGAGGCTCCGCGCCTGCACTTCGAGGACGGCGTCGTCCAGGCCGAGCCGGGGATCGACGCGGCGGCGCTGGCCCGGCTCGAGGCCCGCGGCCTCGCCGTCGCCCGCCGTCCCCAGATCAACCTCTTCTTCGGCGGCGTCCAGGCGGTCGCCCGCGACCCGGAGAGCGGCGCCCTCAGCGGCGGCGGCGACCCGCGCCGCGGCGGCGCCGTCGCCTACGCCTGAGGCTGCGCGGTTCCTTTGGGACGGATGGCGTCCCGAAGGAACCACGCAACCGCGAAAGCGGCGAGAATGACGCCGATGGGCGCCACCCCAGAGATCGACTTCGAGGCCGAGGGGCTGCTCGAAGGTCTCGATGACGACGGCCGCGCGGCGCGCCTGGCGCTGCTGCGCGAGCTCGCCGCCGACGGGGTCACGCTGGCGGAGCTGGGGGACGCCGTCAACGCCGGCCGCCTGGCGCTGCTGCCGGTCGAGCGGGCGCTGGCCGGCGACGGCCGCCGCTACAGCGCCCGCGAGGTCGCCGAGATCGTTGGCATCGACCTCGAGCAGCTGCGGCGCTTCAGCGCCGCCCTCGGCGTCCCTTACACCGACCCCGACGAGCCGCGCGGGACCGAGGCGGATCTCGATGCCGCGAAGCGGATGAAGGCCTTCCTCGACGCCGGCCTGCCGGAGGAGGGGATGCTGCAGGTGGCGCGCACGATCGGCATGGGCACCGCCCGCATCGCCGAGGCCAACCGCGAGCTGGTGATCCGCACCCTGGCCCAGCCCGGCGACAGCGAGCGCGACCTCGCCCTGCGCTTCGCCGCCGCCGCCGAGTTCCTGATGCCGCTGGTCGGGCCGACCATCGTCCACGCCCTGCAGGCGAACATGCTCGAGCAGATCCGCCGCGACGTGATCGCCACCGCCGACCTCGCCGCTGGCGCCGTCGGCGGCACCGCGACCCTGACCGTCTGCTTCGCCGACCTGGTCGAGTTCACCCGCCTCGGCGAGGAGATCCCGCCCGAGGAGCTGGGCATGGTCGCCGGCCGCCTTGAGGAGATGGCGACCGCCGTCGCCGAGCCACCGGTGCGGCTGGTGAAGACGATCGGCGACGCGGTGATGTTCGTCTCCACCGACCCGGCGGCAATGCTGCGGGCCTCGCTGGCCCTGATCGCCGCCGCCGAGGCCGAAGGCGAGGAGTTCCCCTGGCTGCGGGCTGGGCTCGCCTGCGGCCCGGTGCTGCCGCAGTCCGGCGACTACTACGGCCGTCCGGTCAACCTGGCGAGCCGGATCACCGGCGTCGCCCGCCCCGGCTCCGTCGTCGTCGACGAAGCGGTCAAGGAGGCCGCCGGCGAGGACTTCGCCTACACCTACATCGGCGAACGCCGGCTCAAGGGGATCGACTCGCGGGTCAAGCTGCATCGGGCTCGGCTCGGGCGTGGCTAGCGAGGGACGGCTTGCTTCGAGGGTGGTTGGGGGAGGGGTCGGGGTACCTCTCTACCTTCGCTGGGATTTTCGCCTGAAGAGCTGAGGGCCGTCCGAGCGGGGCCTCTCGGGCGAAAATCAGGACGCCGCTCGTACGAGAGGTACCCCGACCCCTCCACTCAAAGGCCCTCCAAGGTGCGCCAGTACAACACTCAGCGCCCGATCCGCGGTCCCTCAAAGTAGGAGGTGATCCCCGGATCGCTAGCGAGGGAGAGGGACACCCGCACCCTCCTCAACGGCCCGAGGTCAACAACCCCAGCCAACCACCCCCGCGGCGACTAAGCGGGCTTGCGCGCCGAGACCAGCAGGTTGTAGAAGAGCTCGGCCGGCAGGTAGGGCTCGAGCAGGCGGGTGTCGACTTTCTGCAGGACGATGTAGCTGCGGAAGGCGAAGTTGCGCCAGCCCCAGGAGACCGAGTCCGGCTCGGCGGTCGACTCGACCGTGCGCAGGCCCCAGCCCCAGGCGTTGGAGAGCAGCTCCTCGCCGCCGACGTGGCGCTCCTCGAAGCCGCCGTCGCGCAGCAGCCGGCGCAGGTCGGCGGGGGCGAAGGCGTGGACGTCGACCTCGCCCTCGAGCGAGTGGCCGTTGGAGAGGTCGGCCTCGGCGACGGCGCGCTCGCGGGCGCCGGTCAGGCGCCGCCAGGCCGGCGCGGCCAGCATCCCGACCCGCTTCGGCAGCGCCGCCAGGCGGTCGCCGTAGCGGGAGGGCTCGCCGGCGAAGGCGATCATCCCGCCCGGCCGCAGGACACGGCGGAATTCGGCGAAGGCGCGGTCGAGGTCGGGGATGTGGTGGAGGACGGCGTGGCCGAGCACGAGGTCGAAGCTCTCGTCCTCGAACGGCAGCTCCTCGGCCTCGGTCGCCACCGTGGTCAGGCCGTCGACGCCGAGCGCCTCGGCGGTGGCGCTGAGCCGGGCCAGCATGCCGGGCGAGATGTCGGTCGCGGTCAGCCGCTCGATCACCCCCAGCTGAACCAGATTCAACGAGAAGTAGCCGGTGCCGGAGCCGATCTCGAGGGCGTCGCCGAAGGATTTCCCCTTGCGGCCGCCGAGCGCCTTGATCAGCTTCAGCCGCACCTGCTCCTGGCCGGTGTCGCCGAAGTCGATGCCCCACTTGGCGTCGTATTCGTCGGCGGCGGCGTCGTGGTAGCGGGTGTTGACGTCCTTGATGTGCTCGGGCGTGGCGGTGGGGGAGGCTGGCATCGGCGCGGAACTCTACGCGGAATCGCGCAACGCATGGCGGACAACCCGGGTGGTCGAACTTTGACGCGGATAGCGCGCCAAAGCTCGACCACCCGGGAGGGGCGGCTCCAATACGGTGCGGGCGTGGAGCCCGAGTACCTGCAGCTGAACCAGCCCCCGGGAGTGCCGCCGCTGCCACTGACCGGGGAGCGGACGCTGCCGGACGTGCCGGAGGAGAACTACTGGTATCGGCGCCACCTCGTCGTCTACGAGTGGATCGCGGCCCGGGTCGGCGGCCTGCGGGTGGTCGACATGGCCTGCGGCGAGGGCTACGGCTCCGACGTCCTGGCCGAAGCCGCCGCCGCGGTGGTCGGGGTCGACGCCAACCCGGAGGCGCACGAGCACGCGCGGCTGCGCTACACGCGTCCCAACCTGCGCTTCGAGCGCGACCTGGTCGAGAGCTTCGCCGAGCCCAGCGACGCCGTCGTCTTCCTGCAGACGATCGAGCACGTCCAGGACGCGGGCGCGATCCTCGAGCACTTCAAGTCGATGCTGGCGCCCGGCGGCACCGCCTTCGTCTCCACCCCGAACCTGCTGACCCTGGCCCCGCCCGGGGCGGAGAAGTCCGACAACCCCTGGCATGTGCACGAGTACCGGGCGGAGGAGTTCCGGGCGCTCTGCGAGGCCCACTTCCCGCGAGTCGAGCTCCACGGCCTCTTCCACGCCCGCAAGCTGCGCGTCCACGAGCTGGCGATCAGGCTCGGCTGGGATTCGGTGCACAAGCGCCTCGGCCTGACCAAGCCCTTCTACGACCGCTTCACGCCGGCGATCGCCGCCTCCGACTTCGCACTCAGGAAAGGGAACCTCGACGCGGCGTTGGACTTCATCGCCGTCTGCCACACGGCATGAGCGGACGGCCGGCATGAGCCGGCGCGAGAGCGCCGGCGACCTGGCCCTGGTCCTGCACAGCCACATGCCCTACGTCGAGGGCTTCGGGACCTACCCGTTCGGCGAGGAGTGGCTGTTCGACGCCGTCATCCGCTCCTACCTGCCGGTGCTGGAGGTGGCGCGCGACCTGACCCTGACCGTGACCCCGGTCCTCGCCGACCAGCTCGAGGACGCCGGCGTGCGCGAGCGGCTGCGGCGCTTCCTGGTCGAGTGGCGGATCGGCGCCGCCGAGGCCGACCTGCCGGAGGTGCCGCCCGAGTGCCGGCCGGCGGTCGAGGGCGAGCTCGCCCGCTACAGCCATGCCCTGGAGCTGCTCGACGCCGCCGGCGGCGATCCGCTGGCGCCGTTCCAGCGGGCGGCGGCGGAGGGCCGGGTGGCGCTGGCGGCCTCGGCGGCCACCCACGCGGTGCTGCCGCTGCTGGCGACCCGCGAGGGGCAGCGGCTGCAGCTCGACGCCGGCATCCGCTCGCACCGCCGCCGCTTCGGCTGGGACGGCGGCTTCTGGCTGCCCGAGTGCGCCTACGCGCCCGGCCTCGAGTGGCGCCTGGCCGAGGCCGGGGTCGGCTGGTTCTGCGTCGACCAGAGCGCGACCGAGGAGCCGCTGGCGGCGCTGGCGCCGGTGCGGACCGCGGCGGGCCCGGTGGCGCTGCCGATCGACTGGGAGGCGATCAGCTGGCTCTGGTCGCTGGACGGCTACCCCTCCGACCCGGCGCACGCCCAGTTCGCCGGCAAATCGCTGCGCGGGCTGCGGTTGTGGAAGGTGGGGGAGGGGCGTACGACCCCGAGGCAGCAGCCGCCGCCGCCCGCCGCCAGGCCGGCGAGTTCCTCGCTGCCGCCGCCGCTCGCCTGCGCGAGTACAAGGCGTCCAGCGACCGCCGCGGCTTACTCGTCTTCGCCATCGACACCGAGCTGCTCGGCCACTGGTGGTCGGAGGGGCCGATCTGGCTGCGGGCGGTGCTGGAGGGAGCGGAGGCGGCCGGGATCAGGCCGGTGACGGTGCCGCAGGCGCTGGCCGAGCACGAGCCGGTCGCGCGCCCGCTCGCCGCCTCCACCTGGGGCGAGGACAAGGACTTCGGCACCTGGGACTCGCCGCCGGTGGCCGACATCGCCTGGGCGGCGCGGCGGATGGAGCTGCGGCTGCTGCGGGCGCTCTCCGGCGGCCTGCGCGGGGACGCCGCCCGCCGCGCCGCCCGCGAGCTGCTGGCCATGCAGGCGAGCGACTGGGCCTTCCTCGACAAGCGCGGCCAGGCCGGCGACTACGCCTACCTGCGCGCGACCGACCACGCCGGGGCCTTGTTGGAGGCCATAGACTCCGGCAGCGTCACCGATCCGCGTATGCGCTCCCTTGCCCCGGACCTGAGCCTCGCTCCCCTGCTGGAGCCCTAGCGCCGCTGACGATGACCCGTGTCCTGATCCTCTCCTGGGAGTACCCGCCGCTGATCGAGGGCGGCCTCGCCCGCCACGTCCGCAAGCTCTCCGAGGCCCTGGTCGAGCGCGGGGTCGAGGTCCACGTGCTGACCCGCGGCGGCGAGGAGTCGCCGGCCGAGGAGCGCTGCGGCGGCGTCGTCGTCCACCGCATCCGCGAGCCGAAACGGCCGACAGACCTGGGCGAGTTCGTCGCCTGGGTCGAGCGTATGAACTCCGACATGCTGGCCGCCGGGGTCGAGCTCGGGGACCGCTACGACTTCGACCTCGTCCACGGCCACGACTGGCTCGTCGCCAACGCCTGCGACCACCTCGCCAAGCGCTTCGAAGCGCCGCTGGTGACGACGATCCACGCCACCGAGTACGGCCGTCACCAGGGCTGGGTCGACAAGCACCCGCAGACCTACATCCACGGGGTCGAGCGCTGGATCACCAACCGCTCGCAGCGGGTGATCGCCTGCTCCCACTACATGCGCGAGCAGATCGCCGACATCTTCGGCGTCGCCGAGAAGCGGATCAGCGTCATCCCCAACGGGATCGACCCCGATGACCTGCCGGCCCAGGACCCGGTCGAGCTGGAGCGGATGCGCTCGGAGTTCGCGGCGCCGGACCAGAAGCTGGTCCTGCTGATCGGCCGGCTGGTCTACGAGAAGGGCTTCCAGCTGGCCCTGGAGGCGATGCCGCGGGTGCTCGAAGCGGAGCCGAACACGCGCTTCCTGGTCGCCGGCTCCGGCACCCACGAGGCCGAGCTGCACCGCCAGGCGGAGGAGCTGGGCCTGATGGAGCACGGCACATTCCTCGGCTGGATCGGCGACGACGTCTTGCACTCGCTCTACCGGATCGCCGACCTCACCGTGGTCCCCTCGATCTACGAGCCCTTCGGGCTGGTGGCGCTGGAGGCGATGGCCTCCGGCTGCCCCTGCATCGTCGCCGACACCGGAGGCCTGCGCGAGGTGGTCCCGCACGAGGAGGCCGGCCTGCGCTTCCGCGCCCACGACCCGGAAGCGCTGGCCGAGGTGGCGATCCGCGTCCTCTCCGACGACGAGCTCGGCCGCCGCCTGGTCGCCGAAGCCTACGAGCACCTGCGCCGCTTCGACTGGGGCGACGTCGCCGAGCAGACCGCCGCGGTCTACGCCGACCTCGTCGCCGCCCGGGTCGACCCCGCCTGAGCGCCGGCCGACGCAATCGCGCTTGCAGCGCCCCACCCCCGGGCGAGAGTCTTTGTCTGCGGAACGCTAGGTTCCGATCCGGCGCTTCGGTGGGTGGCCTGCGACGGAGCTCCTTCAGCCCTGGTTCTGCCTGTCGGGGCTCAGTCGATTTCGGATTCGAGGAGATTGCCCGCCCGTGGATATCGCTGCCCGTTTCGGGGACAACCTGGTGCGCTGCCGCAAGCAGGCCGATCTCTCCCAGGACGAGCTCAGCGTCCGCGCCTCGGTCCACCGCACCGAGATCAGCCAGCTCGAGCGCGGCCTCCGCGTCGCCCGCATCGACACCCTGATCAAAATCGCCGGCTCGCTCGAAATCCCGGCTGAGGAACTGCTGGTCGGGATGAGCTGGGAGCCGGGCGGC
The DNA here is from genome assembly GCA_963719435.1 of uncultured Solirubrobacterales bacterium. GTDB lineage: Bacteria > Actinomycetota > Thermoleophilia > Solirubrobacterales > 70-9 > VAYN01. Next base: position 1,127,589 of record OY970384.1, read on the forward strand.
ACCCGGGTCGGCAAGTTCCGCTCCGAGAGCTGAGGACGCCTCCCGCCGTCGGGCGGCTAGGAGGGGGGCTGCAGGGTGGTGTGCGCCTCCGGGTCGGGCTCGACCGGGCGCGGCCAGCTGAGGTCCCGCGGCGCCTCGCGCATGCGGATGATCCGGGCCGGGCTGCCGGCGACGACGGCGTTGGCGGGGACGTCCCTGGTCACCACCGCGTTGGTGCCGACGATCGCGTTGTCGCCGACGCGGACGCCGCGCAGGATGCAGGCGCCGTAGCCGATCCAGACGTTGGAGCCGACCTCGACGTCGCGCATGTAGATGCCCTGGAGGCGGATCGGGCGCTCGACCTCGACGACCCCGTGGTCGAAGTCGATGAACATCGCCCGGTCGGCGATCACGCACTGTTCGCCGATCCGCACCCGGCGGTAGGCGGAGATCGTGCACTCCTGGCCCATCACCGTCTTCGCCCCGATCTCGACCTCGCCCTCGTGGCAGCGGACCTTGGAGCCGTCGCCGATCCAGACGAAGCGGCCGAAGCGGACCTCGGCCCCGCGGCCGATCTCCAGTTCCAGCCGGCGGCCGAAGAAGACGAGGCCGTCGGTGCGCCAGCGGCGCCCGGCCCGGGTCAGCAGCCGCCGCCACGAGTAGCGCCAAAGAAGGCGCGCGTAGCGGTGGTTCAACATCCCGTGGCGGAAGAGGAAGCGGATCGAGTGGATCACGGCGGGCCGCACTTTAGACTCACGCGCCCATGCCCGACGCCGCCAAAGCCGCTCCGCTCGCCGAGCGCCTCGTCGCCGGCGATAAGCGCGCCCTGGCGCGGGCGATCACGCTGATCGAGTCCGACGACCCCGCTGGCTGGGAGCTGGTGCGCGAGGTCTACCCGCGCACGGGCAAGGCGCGGATCGTCGGCTTCACCGGTCCCCCTGGGGTCGGCAAGAGCACCCTGATCGGCGCCCTCACCGCGGAGCTGCGCAAAGCCGACCGCGCCGTCGCCGTGCTCTCGATCGATCCCTCCAGCCCCTTCACCCACGGCGCCCTGCTCGGCGACCGGGTGCGGCTCTCCGACCACTTCCTCGACCCCGGCGTCTTCATCCGCTCGATGGCCTCGCGCGGCGCCCTCGGCGGGCTCTCCGAGGCGGCGCTGCAGGTGGCGCTGGTGATGGACGCGGCCGGCAAGGACGACGTCCTGATCGAGACCGTCGGCGTCGGCCAGGCGGAGATCGACATCGTCGACCACGCCGACACGATTGTGCTGGCGCTGATGCCGGGCTCGGGCGACTCGATCCAGGCGCTGAAGGCCGGGGTGATGGAGATCCCCGACGTGATCGTCGTCAACAAGGCCGACCACCCGATGACCGACACGATGGTGCGCGAGGTGCGCGGCGTGCTGGCGCTCTCCCACGACCCCGAGGCCTGGAAGGTGCCGATCCTGCGCACCGAGGCCGCGCGCGGGGAGGGGGTCGAGGAGCTGGCCGCGCAGATCGCCGCCCACCGCGAGTTCATCGAGGCGCAGGGCACGCTGGCCGAGCGCCGCGCCCGCAACCTGCGCAGCGAGGTGCTGGGGATCGCCACCTCGCGGATGCGGCGCAAGCTGGAAGCGACGGCGGCCGAGGATCCGCGTACGGCGGAGCTGCTGGAGCGGGTGGTGCGGCGCGAGCTCGATCCGGCGACCGCCGCCGGCGAGCTGCTGGAGCGGCAGGTCGATGGCTGAGGCGGCGGCGATGCCCTCCCTGGGCGAGGCGCGGGGGTGGATCGGGGCCGAGGTCCGGGACCTGGGTGCCAACTCGGTCGGCGAGGTCGCCGGCCTCTTCATCGATGCCGAGAGCGGCGAGCCGGCCTGGCTGATCGCCAAGCTCGGCCGCTGGCGCAACACCAAGCTGGTCGCGGTGCCGCTGCGCAGCTGCGCCGGGGCGGCCTTCGGGGTCTGGGTGGCCGCGGACGGGGAAGCGCTGAAGGCGGCGCCGGCAGTCGACCCGACGCGCCCGCTGCGGCGCGAGCACGAGCTGACGATTTGCTCCCACTTCGGCGCCGGCGAGGGCGTCGGACGGGTGGCGGAAGTCGTCGGCCGGCCCGGCGGCGCGGTCACCGCTTCGCCGATCGGCGATTGAGCCGCCGCGGCCGCGGATTCTGAGCCGCGCCCGTCATCTCCTCGTAATCCCTCCCTGGAAAGGTTGACGAGATGGCCCTGCTGATCCTCTTCGGTTTCATCGCTGGCGCCGCCACGGCGCTCTCGCCCTGCGTGCTGCCGGTGCTGCCGATCGCGCTCTCGGCCGGGGCGACCGGCGGCCGCCGCCGCCCGCTCGGGATCGTCGCCGGGCTGGCGGTCTCGTTCACCTTCGCCACGGTGGCGCTGGTCTACGTGATCTCGGCCCTCGGCTTGCCCAACGACCTGCTGCGCAAGCTGGCGATCGTCGTCCTGCTCGGCTTCGGGGTGGTGCTGATGGTGCCGCCGCTGGCGGCACGGCTGGAGGCCTGGATCAGCCGCTTCGCCAGCCGCGCCGGGGTCGTCCGCACCGGCGGCGACGGCTTCTGGTCGGGGACTGCGGTCGGGCTCAGCCTCGGCCTCCTCTATGCGCCCTGCGCCGGGCCGATCCTGGCCGGGGTGATCACCGTCTCCGCCTCGCAGTCCTTCGGCGCCGGCCGCCTCGCCGTCGCCCTCAGCTACGGGCTCGGCTCGGCCGTCGTCCTCTACTTCCTGATGCTGGGCGGCCGCAAGGTGGTGGCGCCGCTGGCCCGCCGCGGCGCCGGCCTGCAGATCGCCACCGGCGCGGTGATGGTGGTCGTCGCCCTGGCGATGCTGGGCGACTACGACATCCGCTTCCAAAACCGGATCGCCAGCGACCTGCCGAGCTTCCTCGTCAACCCCAGCGAGGGGCTGGAGGAGACCGCGGCCGCCCAGTCGGCGCTGGCCGAGATCCGCGGCGCCTCCGCTCACGGGATCGGCGCCAGGGCGGCGAGCGCCTCGCGGACGGTGGGGGAGGCGGGGCCCGCTTCCGGCCTGCCGGTGTACGGGAAGGCGCCGGAATTCGTCGGCAACGAGCGCTGGTTCAACACCCCCGGCGAGCGGCCGCTGACCCTGCCGCAGCTGCGCGGCCGCGTCGTCCTGGTCGACTTCTGGACCTACAGCTGCATCAACTGCATCCGCACCTTCCCCTACCTGAAGGCGTGGGACGAGCGCTATCGCCAGGACGGCCTGACGATCGTCGGCGTCCACTCGCCGGAGTTCCCCTTCGAGCGCGAAGCCGGCAACGTCGAGGCGGCGATACGCGAAAACGGGATTCGCTATCCGGTCGCCCAGGACAACGAACTCGACACCTGGAACGCCTACGGCAACCAGTACTGGCCGGCCGAGTACTTCGTCGACGCCCGGGGGCGGGTCCGCTATGCGCACTTCGGCGAGGGCGAGTACGAGGAGAAGGAGCGGGTGATCCGCGAGCTCCTGGCCGAAGCCGGCCGGCAGGTCGACGAGCCGGAGACGGCGGTGAAGGCGGTCGCGCCCTCGGCAACGGTGACGACCCCGGAGACCTACCTCGGCGCCGCTCGGGCCGAGCGCTTCACCAACCCGATGCTCTCGCCGGGGACCCACGATTTCAGCGCCCCGGCCGCGCTCCCGGCCGACGAATTCGCCTACCGCGGCCGCTGGCGGATCGGGCTTGAGTCGGCGACCGCGGAGGGCGGCTCGCTCGACCTCCACTTCGGCGCCCGCCGGGTCTACCTGGTGCTCGGCTCGCCCGGCCACGCCCGCGAGGTCGAGGTGCTGCTCGACGGCAAGCCGATCTCCGGTGCCGACGCCGGCAGCGACGTCGACGCCGGCGCGGTCACGGTCGGCGGCCATCGCCTCTACGAGCTGGTCGACCTGCCGGCGGTCGGGAAGCACGTCCTCACGCTGAAGCCGCAGGCGGGGGTCGAGGGCTATGCCTTCACCTTCGGCTAGCCGCCCCGGGCAGGCGGAGTCGGGGACCGCCGCCCCCGCTTCCGCGAGAATCGCCGTCATGGCCGAGCCCGCCACCGGCAGCGTCCTCGTCGTCGACGACGAGCCGACGATCCTCGACGTGGTCGGCCGCTACATGGAGCGGGCGGGCTACGAGACCCACCGCGCCGCCGACGGTCCCGAGGCGCTGCGGCTGGCCGAGGCCCACCGTCCCGACCTCGTCGTGCTCGACCTGATGCTGCCGGGGATCGATGGGATCGAGGTGATGCGGCAGCTGCACGAGCGGCCGGGGCCGCGGACCGCGGTGATCCTGCTGACCGCCCGCGGCGAGGAGTCCGATCGCCTGGTCGGCCTGCGCCAGGGCGCCGACGACTACGTGGTCAAGCCGTTCTCGCCGGCCGAGCTGGTCGCCCGCGTCGGCGCCGTCCTGCGCCGGGTCGCGCCGCCGGACTCCGAGGCGCCGCCGATCGTCCACGGCCCGCTGCGGATCGAGCCGGCGACGCGGCGGGTCCTGCTCGACGGCGAGGAGCTGGCGCTGACGATGCGCGAGTTCGACCTGCTCGCCTACCTGGCCGCGCACCCGGGCCGCGTCTACTCGCGCGACCAGCTGATGGAAGCGGTCTGGGGCGAGCCCTTCTTCGAGGACACCAGCACCGTCACCGTCCACGTCCGCCGCCTCCGCGCCAAGCTCGGCGACGATCCCGCCCAGCCGCGCTTCATCGAGACGGTTTGGGGCGTCGGCTACAGGCTGAAGCCGTGAAGCGCGCCGCGGTCATCGCCGTCGCCGCCTTCCTCGCCGGCGCCGCCGCGGTCGCCCTGCCCAGCCGCATGGGCGCCGACCAGATCCTGCTGGGGGCACTGGCCGCCGTTGGCGCCGCGGTGGCGACGGCGCTGGTGGTGCGCCTGGCGATGGAGGAGCGCTCCCGCCGCGAGATCGAGGCGGCGCGGAGTCAGCTCGTCGCCGCCGCCTCGCACGACCTGCGCACGCCGCTGGCCTCGCTGCGGCTGCTGGTCGAGTCGATCGACGACGGGGTGGCGACGGGGGAGACCCGCGACCGCTACCTGCGGGAGATCCGCACCCACGTCGCCGTCCTCAGCGACCTCGTCGACGACCTCTTCGAGCTCTCGCGGATCGAGGCCGGCGACATCTCCTGGACCCTGCGCCAGGTCGAGCTCGGCGAGCTGATCGGCGACACCGTGGCGGCGATGCGAGCGCCGGCCGACGAGCGCGGCGTGCGCATCGCGGCCGAGCTGCCGGCGGGCGGGCTGGTCGCCGAGGCCAACGCCGAGAAGCTGCAGCGGGTCCTCTTCAACCTGATCCAGAACGCGATCCGCCACACCCCCGCCGACGGCAGCGTCACCGTCCGCGCCCGACCCGCCGGCGGCGACGTCGAGATCGAGGTCAGCGACGACGGCGAGGGAGTGCCGGCGGGCGCGGGGGAGCGCGTCTTCGAGGCCTTCTACCGCGGCGACGCGGCCCGCGGCGATAACGGCGCCGGCCTCGGCCTGGCGATCTCCCGAGCGATCGTCGAGGCCCACGGCGGGCGGATCTGGCTGGAGGATGGACACCCTGGGACCCGGGTGCGGTTCACTCTGAAGTCGGCGTAGGGTCACCCGACCGCCCTTCGACACCGGCTGCAGGGAACGAGCGAGGACGGTTGGCGCTACATAGCTCTTAGCTCGAGAGCTAGGTGCTTCGCTCGGCAGCTGGGCTGTCCCGGTGATGCGTGGGGAGGGATGGGGACCTCCTCCACGTGAATGTCGCGCAGCGGCGATATGCAATCTGTCATCTGCGCGGCCGTAGGCCGCGCACCAACATCCGAGCAGCGTCCCCATAGGGGACGCGCGAGTCAATTCACGTGGAGGAGGTCCCCATCCCTCCTCGGACAACGCCCCCCGCTAACAGCCCAGCTGCCGCGCGATCACCATCTGCTGCACCTCGTCCGTCCCCTCGCCGATCGTCAGGATCTTGGCGTCGCGGTAGAAGCGGCAGACCGGGTACTCCTCGATGAAGCCGTAGCCGCCGTGGATCTGCACCGCCTCCTCGGTCGCTTTGACCGCGAGGCGGCCGGTGATCAGCTTCGCCTGGGCGGCGGTGAGGGTGAACGACTGACCGGCGTCCTTCTCCAGCGCCGCTCGCCAGGTCAGCAGCCGCGCCGCCTCGATCTGGGCCGAGAGGTCGGCGATCTTGGCCTGGATCGCCTGGAACTTGGCGATCGGCTGGCCGAAGGCCCGGCGCTCCTTGGCGTAGGCGATCGCCTCGTCGAGGGCGCCCTGGGCGAGGCCGACGCCCATCGCGGCGACGCCGATGCGGCCGCCGTCGAGGATGTGGAGGAAGTTCTTGAAGCCCTCGCCGCGACGGCCCAGCAGGTTCGACTCCGGCAGCCGGCAGTCCTCGAAGGAGAGCGGTCGCGTGTCCGAGGCGTTCCAGCCCATCTTGCGGTAGGCCTCGCCGATCTCATAGCCCGGGGTGCCGTTGGGGACGATGATGTTGGAGATCTCCTTGCGCCCGTCGCGTTCGCCGGTGACGGCGGTGATCGAAACACAGCCGGAGATCTCGGTGCCGGCGTTGGTGATGAACTGCTTGGCGCCGTTGACGACCCACTCGCCGTCCTCGAGCTTGGCGCCGGTGCGGACGTTGCCGGCGTCGGAGCCGGCCTCCGGCTCGGTCAGGCCGAACGAGGCGAGGCGCTTGCCGCTGCAGAGCCGCGGCAGCCATTCGTCCTTCTGCTCGTCGCTGCCCCAGAGGTAGATCGGCATCGTCCCCAGCGAGGTGTGGGCGGCCATCGTGATGCAGACCGAGGAGTCGATCCGCGCCAGCTCTTCCACCGCCAGCACGTAGGAGAGGGTGTCGGCACCGCCCCCGCCGTACTCCTGCGGGAACGGGATCCCCATCAGCCCCAGCCCCCCGAGCTTCTCGACGATCGCATAGGGGAACGCCTTGGTCCGATCCAGCTCCTCCGCCACCGGCTTGACCTCCTGCCGGGCGAAGTCGCGGACGGTGTCGCGCAGCAGTCGCTGCTCGTCTGAGAGCTCGAAGTTCACGGTCGGGACCCTATGCCGAACTAGAGCTGCAGGCTCTTCACCTGCAGCAGCTCCTCGAGCCCGTAGCGCCCGTTCTCGCGGCCGTGGCCGGACTGGCCGTAGCCGCCGAACGGGGCCAGCGGGTTGAAGGCGCCGCCGTTGATCTCGATCTGGCCGCTGCGGATCCGCTTGGCGACCCCGATCGCCCGCTCCTGGTCGCCAGACCAGACGCCGCCGGCGAGCCCGTAGGGGCTGTCGTTGGCGATCCGCACCGCCTCGTCCTCGCCGTCGTAGGGCTGGATCGCCAGCACCGGGCCGAAGATCTCCTCCTGGGCGATCGTCATCTCCGGCGTCACCTCGGAGAAGACGGTGGGGCGGACGAAGTAGCCCTTGTCGAGCCCCTCCGGCACCTCGCCGCCGCCGCTGACCAGCTTCGCGCCCTCGGCCTCGCCTTTCTCGATGTAGCCGCGCACGCGCTGGCGCTGCACGTCGGAGACCAGCGGGCCGAGCCGGGTCGTGTCGGCGAAGGGGTCGCCGGGGGTGAAGGCCTCGGCGGTCGCGGCGGCGATCTGCTCGGCCTCGGCCAGCTTGTCGCGTGGGACCAGCATCCGGGTCAGGGCGCTGCAGGTCTGGCCGGAGTTGAGGAAGCACTTGGCGACGCCGTCGGGGACGGCTCTGGCGAGGTCGGCGTCGTCGAGGATCACGTTCGGCGACTTGCCGCCGAGCTCCATCGCCACCGGCTTGACCGTCGCCGAGGCCAGCTCGCTGACCCGTTTGCCGGCCCGGGTCGAGCCGGTGAAGGAGACCATGTCGACGCCGGGGTGGCCGGCGATCGCCTCGCCGACGACCGGGCCGACGCCGGTGACCAGGTTGAAGACGCCGGCGGGCAGCTCGGCGGCCTCGATCACCTCGGCCAGGAGGAAGGCGTTCAGCGGCGTCACCTCGCTCGGCTTCAGCACCACGGTGCAGCCGGCGGCGAGGGCGGGGGCGACCTTGGCGGCGATCTGGTTCAGCGGGTAGTTCCAGGGGGTGATCGCGCCGAGCACGCCGACCGCCTCGCGCAGCACCCGCGAGTTGCCGATCTCCTCCTCCCAGGCGATTTCCTCCATCAGCCCGGGCATCGCCGCGAACTGGCTGGTCGGCAGCCCGACCTGGATCATCTGGCTCAGTTTCAGCGGCATCCCCAGCTCCTGGGTGATCGTCGCCGCGATCTCCTCGAGGCGCTCGCCGAGGCCGGCGGCGATCGCCGAGAGGTAGGCGGCGCGCTCCGCGCGCGGGCTCTGGGACCAGGCGTCGAAGGCGCCGCGGGCGGCCTCGACGGCGCGGTCGGCGTCGACCGCCGTGCAGGCCGGGATCGTGCCCATCACCTCCTCGGTGGTCGCGTTGACCACCTCGATCGGCTCGGCTCCCGCCGGCTCGACCCACTCGCCGCCGATGAAGATCCTGTCCCGCACCTGAAGCTCCGCCGCAGTCGCCATGCCACTTCCTCCTCAACGCTCGTTCACCCGATTGGCCGTGCAGTCAACGCTAGCGCTTCGTCGACCGCTATATCTATAGCGAATAAGCGATAAGTACATATACGCTATATCTCTCATGGCCACCCTGGACCCGCATCTGCGACGCGTCGGCCCCGCTCCCGGCAAGTTGCTGAAGGAAACGCGCCGGCGCCAAGGCGTCAGTCAGCAGGCACTGGCCGCGCGAGCCGGCACGACTCAGTCGGCCATCTCACGAATCGAGTCCGGCCATGTATCCCCCGCGGTCGACACCCTCTGGGAGTTGCTCTACCTGCTCGGCGAGGATCTGGAGCTGACCAGCGGGCCTCGTGACTCGGGCATAGACGCGACGCTCAACCGGGCGAATCTCTCTTCTACCCCCCCGCAGAGGGTGCAGCGCGGCCTCGCATTTGCCGACTTCGTCCGCCGCAACAGGGGGAAGAGGTCGGATGACCTCGAGACTTGGGGGCACGTGGATGGACCACCTCGGTTGGAGGCACACCCCTTGCTGAAAGCCATTGTCGGCCACGGCGTGGATTTCGTCCTGGTTGGCGGGCTTGCCGGCATCGTCCAGGGCTCCTCGTATCCGACCTACGACCTCGATATCGCCTACGCCCGCGATCAGGCCAACCTGGAGCGGCTCGCGCGGGCGCTGGTGGAGCTGCGGGTTTCTCTGCGGGTCAAGGGCGAGGCTGCGGACCTGCCTTTCCTTGCTGACGCGCGCTCGCTGGCGAACGGGGCCAACTTCACGTTCATGACCGAGTTTGGGATGTTCGACATCCTCGGCGATGTCGCTGGGGTCCGGTCCTACGAGGTCCTTCGTCGGGACGCGATGGTGCAGGAGGTCGAAGGGTTCTCGATCCGTGTGGCCTCGATCGAGCACCTGATCGCGATGAAGCGAGCGGCCAACCGGACCAAGGACAAGCTGATGCTGGAGGAGTACATCGTGATTGCCGACGTACAGAAGCAGCGGCCGCGCGACGAGAGCGAGGGCTAGGCCGACTCGCCCGCGCCGGCCGCAGCCAGCGCCGCCACCCGGCCGGGACCCGGGACCTGGATCGCGTCGCGGGCGGTGAGGACCTGGCCGCACTCCTCGCAGATGCCGCGCTCGCTGACGTGGCCGCCGCAGACCTTGTGGCGGATCAGTTTCGGCGGGCCGCCGGGACTGGGGGAGTAGCGGTCGCCCCAGTTGAGCAGGGCGATCAGGGTGGGCCAGAGGTCGAGGCCCTTCTGGGTCAGGAAGTACTCGTGGCGGGGCGGGCTGTCCTGGTACTGGCGGCGCTCGAGGATGTCCTCGTCGAGCAGGCGCTGCAGCCGCGCCGAGAGCACGTTGCGGGCAACCCCCAGCGAGGTCTGGATCTCGCCGAAGCGGCGGTTGCCATTGAAGACGTCGCGGACGATCAGCAGCGACCAGCGCTCGCCGATCACCTCCAGCGAGTTGGCGATCGAGCAGAGCTGGTTGGGGTAGTCGCGGCGCAGCATGGGGTGTGATCTTCGCACACATGGTTGCATCAAGCAACCGACTGATATAGGCTGCGCAAAGCACAGTTGCTTGACGAAACCATGCTGCAGCAGCCGAACGGAGGCAACCAATGAGGCTGATTCCACGACACAGGCACAACCACCGCTCGAAGGCCCCGCGGATCTCGATCAGCCAGGACGAGATCACCGCCGACCTGCACTACCGGGGCGGAGCGCGTCCCGCCGCGCGCAGCGCCGCGGCGCGGGGGAGGGCCGCGTCCCGATGAGCGCCGACGGGATCGTCCTCGCCGACGACGCCAGCGCCGCCGACGTGGCCGAGCTCTATGCCGCCTCCAGCCCCGAGACCTCGCGCAGCCGCACGCTCACCTGGCAGGACCCGGTGGCGACCGCGGCGGCCGGGGCGACGATGACCGGGATGGAGTACATGAGCGCGATCGTCGAGGCGAGGATGCCCCCGCCGCCGATCGCGGTGACGATGCTGCTGCGCCCGATCGAGCTGGAGGAGGGGCGGGTCGTCTTCGAGGGCCAGCCGGGGGAGGAGCACTACAACCCGATCGGGGTCGTCCATGGCGGCTACGCCGCGACCCTGCTCGACTCGGCCCTCGGCTGCGCGGTCCACACCACGCTGCCGGCCGGCGTCGGCTACACCTCGCTCGGGCTCGAGGCCAAGTACGTGCGACCGATCACCCGCGACACCGGCCGCGTCCTCTGCGAGGCGAACGTGCTCTACCGCGGCCGCAAACAGGCGACCGCCGAGGCGACCCTGACCGCCGCGGACAGCGGCAAGCTGCTCGCCTCCGGCACCGCCACCTGCATGATCCTCGGCGGCGACTAGGCGGACTGGTGGCGGGCCAGCTCGACCAGCAGGCGGACTCCGTAGCCGCTGCCGTCGCTGCCGGTGTACTCGCGGCCGACGTCCCAGGCGGTGCCGGCGATGTCGACGTGCGCCCAGGGCGTCTCGCCGACGAACTCCTCGAGGAAGGAGGCGGCGGTGATCGTCCCGGCCTTGCGCTTGGAGGCGAGGTTGGAGAGGTCGGCGACGGTGCCCTTCATCAGCGCCTTGAACTCGTCGTGCAGGGGCAGGCGCCAGGTCAGCTCGCCACTCTGCTCGCCAGCCCGCGCAACCTCCACGGCGAGCTCGTCGTCGTTGGCGATCACCGCGGCATAGGTGGAGCCGAGGGCGATGACGACGGCGCCGGTCAGGGTCGCCATGTCGACCACCCGCTCGGCGCCGAGCTCGACCGCGTAGGCGAGGGCGTCGGCGAGGATCAGCCGGCCCTCGGCGTCGGTGTTGTTGACCTCGACCGTCTTGCCGTTGTACTGGGTGATCACGTCGCCCGGCTTGATCGCCGAGCCGGAGGGCATGTTCTCGGTCGAGGGGACGACGGCGACGAGGTCGACCGCCAGGCCCAGCTCGGCGATCGCCGCCACCGCCTCGATCACGGCCGCGGCAGCGGACATGTCGAACTTCATCTCGTGCATCCCGGCGCCGGGCTTGAGCGAGATCCCGCCGGTGTCGAAGGTGACGCCCTTGCCGACGAAGCCCAGGGTCGGTCCGGAGCCGCCGCCGGCGTAGCGGAGGACGATCAGCCGCGCCGGCTCGCCGCCGCCGCGGCTGACGGCGACCAGGCCGCCCATCCCCTTGGCGGCGATCTGCTCGGGCCCGAGCACGTCGACCGTGACCGCGCCGTGCTCGACGGCGATCTCCTCGGCGCGGCTGGCGAGGAAGCTCGGGGTGGCGAAGTTGGCGGGGGTGTTCTGGAGGTCGCGGGCGCGGTTCTGGGCCGCGCTGTAGACGCGCGCCGCCTCGGCCGCGGCGGCGACGCTCTCCGGCCCCAGCAGGGTCAGCGACTCGATCCGCGGCGGCCGCGGATCCTCCGGATCGCTCCCCTTGAAGCGGTCGAAGCGGTAGGCGCCGAGGACCGTCCCGGTGACCAGCGCCTCCGCCGCGACGCCGGCGTCGCGGCCGTCCGGCAGCGCCCAGGCGATCGAGCCCGCCTCCAGCCGCGCGCCCTCCTTGGCGGCGATCGCGGCGGCGACCCGCAGGCGCTCGGCGTCGGCGTCCTCGCGCTTGCCGAGGCCGAGGACCAGGACCCGGGTCCCGCCGGCGTGCAGCAGCAGCTTCTTCTTGAAGCCCCCCTTGGCGTCGTCGGAGCCGGCGAGGTCGGCGATCGCGGCCGGCAGCGCCTCGCCCTCGTGGAGGCCGACGACGACCAGGTCGGCACCCGCCTCCAGCGGCTCGCTCTGGCTGACCACGACCTTCATCGGGCGCGAGTCTACGCATCGCCTCGACTCGGCTCCGGAACGCTGTCGGTATCGTCAGCGACCGGCGCCAGCGCCCAATCGATCGACCAACGACCCCTGCAGAAGAAAGGCAGTAGATGCCCAGCTCAGTGATCCTCGGAACCGCGCGCACCCCCTTCGGAAAGATGGGCGGCGCCCTCTCCTCGCTCGACGCGACCGACCTCGGCGGCCAGGTGATCGAGGCCGCGCTGGAGCGCTCCGGCGTCGACGCCGGGCAGGTCCAGCAGGTCGTCTTCGGCCAGGTCCTGCAGGCCGGCCAGGGGCAGATCCCCTCGCGCCAGGCCCAGATCAAGGGCGGCATCCCCAAGGAGGTCCCCTCGGAGACGATCAACAAGGTCTGCGCCTCCGGCATGCGCTCCCTCGGCCTCGCCGACCTGGCGATCCGCGCCGGCGACACCGACGTCGCCGTCACCGGCGGCATGGAGTCGATGAGCCAGGCCCCGTACTTGCTGCCGGGCGCCCGCTTCGGCTTCCGCATGGGCGACGTCACCGCGATCGACGCGATGACCCACGACGGCCTCACCAACCCCTTCACCGAGAAACAGATGATCAACGAGGCCAGCGAGGTCGGCAACGAGCTGGAGATCAGCCGCGTCGACATGGACCGCTTCGCCGAGCGCTCGCACCGACTCGCCGCCGAGGCGACCGACGCCGGCCGCCTCGCCGACGAGATCGTCGGCATCACCGTCAAGTCGCGCAAGGGCGAGAGCACGGTCGAGGCCGACGAGGCGATCCGTCCCGACACCACCCTGGAGACGCTGGCGAAGCTGAAGGCGATCGGCGGCCCCGACGCCACCCACACCGCCGGCAACGCCCCCGGCGTCAACGACGGCGCCGGCGCGATCGTCGTCGCCTCCGAGGAGTGGGCGCAGAGCAACGGCAAGACGCCGCTGGCCCGGGTGCTCTCCTACGGCACCGTCGCCGACGACTTCCCCTACCTGGCGAAAACGCCGGCCAACGCCGCCAAGCAGGCGCTGGAGAAGATCGGCAAGAGCCCCGCGGACGTCGACCTCTGGGAGATCAACGAGGCCTTCGCCTCGGTCGCCCTCAACTCGGTGCGGATGCTCGGCATCGAGGAGGAGAAGGTCAACGTCAACGGCGGCGCGATCGCCCTCGGCCACCCGATCGGCGCCTCCGGCGCCCGCATCGTCGGCGCCCTCGTGCACGAGCTCGGCCGCCGCGGCGGCGGCCTCGGCGTCGCCGCGATCTGCTCCGGCGGCGGTCAGGGCGACGCGATCGTGATCGAAGTCCCCGGGAGCTAGGCATGAGCCGCGGCGCGGCCTTCTTCGACCTCGACAAGACCCTGATGGCGGGGTCCTCGGGGATGCAGTTCGCCCGCGTCGCGGCCCAGCACGGGATCGTCAGCCGCCGCCAGCTCGCCAGCTGGGGCGTCGAGCACCTGCGCTACCGCCTGCGCGGGACCACCGACGAGCGCACCGACGAGGTCCTGCGGGCGGCCCGCGAGCTGATCCGCGGCGTCCCCTCGAAGACGATCGAGCGGATGGGGCCGGAGGTGATGGCGGCGATCCTGCCGCGGGTCTTCCCGCAGATGCTGGAAGAGGTCCACGCCCACCAGGACGCCGGCCGCGCCACCTTCATCGTCAGCGCCGCCGGCAACGACGTGGTCGAGTCGCTGGCGACGGTGCTGGGGATGGAGGGCGGCATCGGCACCCGCTACGAGGTCGACGCCGAGGGCAGCTTCACCGGCCGCTTCGACGGCCCCTTCGTCTACGGGCCCGGCAAGGTCGAGGCGATGGAGGCCTTCGCCGCGCGCCATGGGATCGACCTCGAGGCCTCCTACGCCTACTCCGACTCGCTCTCGGACCTGCCGATGCTGCGCGCGGTCGGCAACCCGGTCGCGGTCAACCCCGACCCGCCGCTGGCGGCGATCGCCAAGCAGGAGGACTGGCAGACGCTGCGCTTCGAGCGCCTCGGCCGCCGCCTCGTTGCCCTCGTTGTCACCCTGCTGGCGACCGTCGCCGGCTTTGGCGCCTCCCGCATCGCCGGCCGCCGCAAGTCCCCGCCCCGTCGCTTCGGCCGCCGGCCCTAGACTTCCCCCATGGCGACCGAACCGGGTTCGAAGCCCGAGTTCAAGCAGCGCGAGGCGGAGTTCACGACCATCTCCGGTCAGGAGATCGAGCCGCTCTACGGTCCCGAGGACGTCGACGCGGGCCTCGAGGAGCGCGTCGGCGAGCCCGGCGAGTACCCGTTCACGCGCGGGCCGTACCCGTCGATGTACCGCGGGCGGCTCTGGACGATGCGCCAGTTCGCCGGCTTCGGCACCGTCGAGGAGACCAACGAGCGCTTCCACTACCTGCTCGACCACGGCCAGACCGGCCTCTCGACCGCCTTCGACATGCCGACCCTGATGGGCTACGACTCCGACCACGAGCGCAGCCTCGGCGAGGTCGGCCGCGAGGGCGTCGCCGTCGACACCCTCGACGACATGGAGCAGCTGTTCGCGGGGATCCCGCTCGGCGGCGTCACCACCTCGATGACGATCAACGCCCCGGCGGCGATCCTGCTCGCCTACTACGTGCTGGTCGGCGAGAGCCAGGGGGTGCCGGCGGAGAAGCTCGGCGGCACGATCCAGACCGACATCCTCAAGGAGTACATCGCCCAGAAAGAGTGGTGCTTCCCGATCGAGCCGGCGATGCGCCTGGTCACCGACATGATCGAGTGGTGCACCGAGAATATGCCGCGCTGGCACCCGGTCTCGATCTCCGGCTACCACATCCGCGAGGCCGGCTCGACCGCCCAGCAGGAGCTCGCCTTCACGCTCAAGGACGGCTTCACCTACGTCGAGCGGGCGCTCGAGCGCGGCCTCGACGTCGACGACTTCGCCCCCCGCCTCTCCTTCTTCTTCAACGCCCACGTCGACTTCTTCGAGGAGATCGCCAAGTACCGGGCGGCGCGCCGGATCTGGGCGCGGGAGCTGCGCGACACCTACGGCGCCAAGCGCGAGGAGTCGATGCGACTGCGCTTCCACACCCAGACCGCCGGCGTCTCGCTGACCGCGCAGCAGCCGCTCAACAACATCGTCCGCACCTCCCTGGAGGCGATGGCGGCGGTGCTCGGCGGCACCCAGTCGCTGCACACCAACTCCTACGACGAGGCGCTGGCGCTGCCGACCGAGGAGGCGGTGCGGGTGGCGCTGCGCACGCAGCAGATCATCGCCAGCGAGTCCGGCGTGACCAACACCGCCGACCCGCTCGGCGGCTCCTGGTTCGTCGAGAAGCTGACCGACGAGATGGAGGCCGCCGCCTACGGCTACTTCGCCCGCATCGACGAGCTGGGCGGGATGGTCGAGGCGATCCGCCGCAACTACCCCCAGCGCGAGATCGCCGACGCCTCCTTCACCTACCAGCAGGAGCTGAACGAGCGCAAGCGGATCGTCGTCGGCGTCAACGACTTCGTCCAGGAGGACGAAGATCCGACCCCGATCCTGAAGATCGACCCCGGCCTCGAACGCAAGCAGACCGACCGCCTTGCCGCCACCCGCGCCCGCCGCGACGGCGCCGCGGTCGAGAGCGCCCTGGCCGAGCTCAAGCTGGTCGCCGCCGGCGAGGGCAACCTGATGCCGCCGATCATCGCCGCCGCCCGCGCCCGCGCCACCGAGGGGGAGATGATCGCGGCCATGCAAGAGGTCTTCGGGACCTACACGGAGTCCCCGGTTTTCTAGGCGGGGCGCTACGCTTCCGCGGCTGATGGAGGCCGCAACCGCCCGCAAGATCCGCGTCGTCGTCGCCAAGCCCGGCTTGGACGGACACGACCGCGGCGCCAAGATCATCGCCCGCGCCCTGCGCGACGCCGGCATGGAGGTCATCTACACCGGCCTGCACCAGACGCCGGAGCAGATCGCCGAGACGGTGATCCAGGAGGACGCCGACGCGGTCGGCCTCTCGATCCTCTCCGGCGCCCACATGACGCTGGTGCCGAAGGTGGTCGAGCTGCTTGCCGCCCAGGGAGTCGACGACGTCCTCGTCACCGTCGGCGGCACGATCCCGGCCGACGACATCCCGGAGTTGAAGGAGCTCGGCGTCGCCGCGGTCTTCACCCCGGGGGCCGGCACCGACGAGATCGTCGACTTCATCCGCGCCGGCGCGACCGAGCGCCACGAGCGCGGCGAATAATCCCCGGCCGCAGCGGGTATCATCGCCCCGATTGACTGGTCAATCAACCAGTCGACCGCAACCGATAACATGCCCGCCCGCAACGGGCCCGCGAGGCGCAAATCGCCGCCCGCGACCACCTGAGAATCGTTTCCCCAAGGAGGCTTCACTTGAAGATCTGCGTCCTGGTCAAGGAGGTTCCGGACGCCGCAGTTCAGAAGCGCATCGATCCCAACACGATGCGGCTGGACCGCGGCGGCGAGAAAAACCTCAACCCCTTCGATACGCACGCCCTCGAGGCGGCCATGCAGATCAAGGAGGGCGGAGCGATCCCGGTCGAGGAGGTCGTGGCCGTCACCATGGGCCCCGGTTCCGCCGTCCGCGCTCTGCACAAGGCGGTCGCGCTCGGCGCCGATCGCTCGGTGCACCTCTCCGACGATGCCCTGCAGGGCTCCGACGTCTGCGCCACCGGCTACTCGCTGGCCAAGGTGCTGGAGTCCGAGAGCCCCGATCTCGTTCTGCTGGGCCAGCAGTCCGATGACGGCGAGTGCTACACGATCGGCGCGGTTGTGGCCGACCACCTGCAGATGCCCTCGCTGACCCAGGTGATCCAGATCGACGTCAACGACGGCAAGCTGCGCTGCGAGCGCCAGGCCGAGTACGGATACGACACCGTCGAGATCGAGCTGCCGGCCGTGATCAGCGTCGGCGACGCGATCAACGAGCCCCGCTACCCGAGCCTGAAGGCGATCATGGGCGCGAAGAAAAAACCGCTCGACACCAAGGCCACGGGCGACGTCGGCATTGACGGCGGCATGGCCGGCGAGGCCGGTTCCAAGACCAAAGTGCTCGCCCTCAACCCGCCGCCCGCCAAGGTGGCCGGCGAGATCATCGAGGACGAGGACACCAACGAGACGGTCGAAAAGATCGTCGCCTGGCTCGACGAGAGGAAGCTGATCTAGATGGCAGGCATCCTGGTTTACGCCCTCCACGACGACGAGGGCAACTTCAACAAGAACTCGCTCGGAGCGATCTCCGAGGCGGCCAAGCTGGCCGGCGAAGTCGGCGGCGAGGCCGCCGCGCTGGTGGTCGGCGACGTCGCCGACGACGCCTGCGCTTCCCTGGGCAACTGGGGCGCGGCCAAGGTCTACCGGGCCAAGAGCGTGCCCGAGGGCCTGGCCCAGCCGATCGTCGACGCGATGGCCAAGGTCATCACCGAGAACGACATCTCCTACGCGCTGTTCGGCGGCGGGCTGCTCGGCTTCGAGATCGGGGCCGGCCTGACCGCCCGCCTCAACGCCGGCGTCACCATGGAGGTCACCGAGGTCAAGGTGCAGGACGGCAAGCTGGTCGCCGAGCGCCCGATCCTCCAGGACTCCGAGATCGCCGACGTCGGCTACGTCAGCGAGCCCGGGATCATCATCAGCCGCCTCAACGCGTTTGACGCGAAAGAGAGCGGTGGCACGGCTGAGGTCGTCGACGTCGAGGTCGAGCTCTCGGCCTGGTCGACCAAGGCGACGATGGTGCAGCGCGGCGAGCAGCGTGGCGCCGACGTCAACATCGAGGACGCCGACATCCTCGTCGGCGGTGGCCGCGGCCTCGGAGCCAAAGAGGGCTTCGAGCTCGCCGAGGAACTGGCCGAGTCGATGGGCGGCGCCGTCGCCGCGACCCGCGCGGTCGTCGACGCCGGCTGGTACCCCTACGCGGCCCAGATCGGCCAGACCGGCAAGACCGTGGCGCCGAAGCTGTACCTCGCCGCCGGCGTCTCCGGGGCGATCCAGCACAAGGTCGGGATGCAGAACTCGGAGAACATCCTTGCGATCAACAAGGATCCGAACGCGCCGATCTTCGAGTTCTCGGACCTCGGCGTGGTCGGCGATCTGCACAAGATCGTCCCCAAGCTGACCGAGGCGATCAAGGCCAAGAAGGGCGGCTGAGACCGTGCCCGCCGTCGCACCCAGCGAGTTCCCACCGCCGTTCGATTCCGCCGATGTGATCGGTCCGCCGACCGATGCCGTCGATGAGCGGATCGAGGTGGGGGTCGCGATAGTCGGCGGCGGGCCCGCCGGTCTCGCCTGTGCCAACAAAGTCATGCAGCTCCTGGAGAACGAGCCGGAGCTGACCGAGAAGCTGGGCGAAGTGCCGGTCGCGGTGATCGAGAAGGGCAAAGTCGCCGGCGCCCATCTGCTCTCCGGGGCGAACATGAAGCCCTCGGCGATGGAAGAGCTGTTCCCCGACCTGCCGAAGGACGAGTGGCCGGTCTACCAGGAGGTGACCAAGGACGCGGTCTACCTGCTGACCTCGAAGGCGGCGCTGCCGCTGAAGCCGATGCCGCCGAACTTCAAGAACCACGGCAACTACGTCACCTCGGTCTCGAAACTGGGCCGCTTCCTCGCCGAGAAAGCCGAGGAGGCCGGTGTCTACATCCTCTCCGAGACCGCCGCGACCAAGCTGCTGGTGGAGGACCGCGTGGTCAAGGGCGTGCGCTCGGGCGACCGCGGCCGCGGCAAGGACGGCGAAGAGCTGGGCAACTTCGAGCCCGGCTCCGACGTCGTCGCCAAGGCGACGGTGCTGGCCGAGGGCACGGTCGGCCACCTCACCTACGCCGCCTACGACTACTTCGACATGCACGGCGCCGACCCGATGCGCTGGGAGCTCGGGGTCAAAGAGGTCTGGGAGGTGAAGGAGCCGCTCGACCGGGTGATCCACACGATGGGCTGGCCGCTGCGCAAATCGCCGCGCTTCAACGAGTTCGGCGGCAGCTTCATCTACCCGATGGGCGAGGACAAGCTCTGCATCGGCCTGGTCGCCGGCCTCGACTACACCGACGCCACCTTCTCCGTCCACGACGCCCTGCAGCTGCTGAAGACCCACCCCTTCATCAAGAAGCTGCTCGACGGCGGCAAGCGCGTCGCCTGGGGCGCGAAGACGATCCCCTCCGGCGGCTACTTCGCCATGCCCAAGCGCCTCGCGGTGCCGGGGATGGTCGTCGCCGGCGACGCCGCCAGCATGGTCAACGTGCCGACCCTGAAGGGCGTTCACTACGCGATGCACGCCGGCATGTACGCGGCGGAGACGATCGTCGAGTCGCTCAAGCAGGACATCGACGCGGTCAACTTCGAGGCCTACGACGAGAAGGTCCACAAGTCGATGATCGAGAAGGACCTCTACGAATCGCGCAACATGCGCCAGCCCTTCTCCAAAGGCTTCTTCATCGGTGGCGGCATCGCCTCGGCGATGACGGTCACCAAAGGCAACTTCCCCGGCGGCCACTGGAAGCAGGAGCACGACTCCGAGGTCGAGATGGACCTCGGCAAGGCCGGCGACACCTACGTCAAAGCCGACAACGAGCTGACCTTCAACAAGCTCGACTCGGTCTTCCTCTCCGGCAACGCGACCCGCGACGACGCGCCCAATCACGTTCGCGTCCAGTCCCGCGTGCCCCGCGAGGTCGCCCAGACCTGGGTCTCGATGTGCCCGGCCCAGGTCTACGAGATCCCCGAGGACCAGCTGGAGAGCCAGGCGGCCGAGGTCGACGTCCACGTCACCGCCTCCAACTGCGTCCAGTGCGGCGCGATCACCGCCAAGGGCGGTCGCCTGACCCTGCCCGAGGGGGGCGACGGCCCGCTTTACCAGGAGACGTAGAGCTTCCGCGACGCAGTTGGCGCGGCTTGCGCGCCAACTGCGCGTTCGCGCTTTCTAGGCTCGGCCGATGCTCGCCATCGGCTCGATCGCCAGCGACTTCGGCACCGCCGTGGGAGTGGTTGCCGGAATGATCGCGGTCGGTGGATTCCTCGGCCACGCTCCGAAGGTGCTGGCCGGGGCTTCGGAGAAGGAGGTCCAAATCGCCACCGTGCTCGGGGGGATGTGGGGTTGCTGGTTTGGAATCTTTGTAGTCGTTTTGTCTGCGATCTCGGGTAAGCTGCCGGTATGAGCGAAACGAAGTGGATCCTTCTCGTCTTCGCCGCAGGGACGGTGCTGGGAGTCGTTCTGATTTTGGGCCTGGCCGCTGTGGGCGTAACGGGACCCCGGGTTGGGGTTGGGCGCGATAGTTCCGCTCGCGTTGGGTTCATTCGCTATTTCCTCGATCGTGGGCCGCGACAGGGCGGGGTAGCAAGCCGGACCGCTGAGGAGGCCAGCGGCCTCTATAAGGTCGCGCCGTGCTCGCCCTCGGAATAGTCGCCGCCGTCGGGGCCTCGGTTCTCTACAACACCTCGATCGCGCTGCAGGCGCTGGAGGCGCGGGAGGTCTCGCACGAGCACTCGCTGCGGATCTCGCTGATCGGCAAGCTGGTCAGGAACCGCAAGTGGCTGGGGGCGACGGTCCTCGGGTTCCTCGGCTGGCCACTGGAGATCGTGGCGCTGCTGCTGGCGCCGCTGACGGTGGTGCAGCCGTGCCTGGTCAGCGGGCTGATCGTCCTCCTCTGGCTGGGGACGACGAGGCTGGGGGAGACGCCGGGCCGGCGCGAGTACCTCGCCGTCGCCGCGATCGTCGCCGGCGTCGCGGGCGTCGCCTGGGCGGCCCCCGAGCGCACCACCGACCACGCGGGCACGGCCGCGATCGCGCTCGCCCTCGGCCTGGTGGCGATCCCGATCGCCGCCCCCTACCTCCTGCGCCGGCGCGCCTCCGCGGTCGGCTTCATCGCCGTGCTCAGCGCCGGCTTCGGCTACGCCTGGACGGCGATCTCGAGCAAGCTGCTGACCGACGAGCTGGCGGCGGGGGCGCTGCTGGTCGCGGTCGCCTGGCTGGTCACGGCGCTGGCCTCGGAGGGGCTGGCGCTGTTGAGCGAGATGAGCGCCCTGCAGCACCGGCCCGCCACCCACGTGGCGCCGGTGATGTTCGCGGTCCAGGTGCTGGTGCCGGTGATCCTGGCGCCGCTGATCTTCGAAGAGCGCTGGTCGACGACTCCGCTCGGCGGCGCCGCCCTGGTCGGGTTCATGGCGGTCGCCCTCGCCGGCACGATCCTGCTCGCCGGCTCGAAGGCGGTCGGCGCCGTGATCGATTCCGCGCACGCGGGCGATTGAAGTTCGTCTGGTTGGGGGAATCTGATCCGGCTGCGCTGCTAGCCTTGCGCCCGCCTTCGGCGAATAACCAGTCAACTCCCCGCCGAAGCTGACCCCAGCCACGCTCACCAAGGAGCCACCGTAGGGCCCGCAGAGACAACCCGGCCCGACGCGACCAAGTTCGCGATCGGGTTCGATCACCGCGACCGTGCCAGGCTTTTCGAGCTCTGGACCGAGGTGCTCGACTCCGAGCAGTGGTCCGAGGGCGCCAAGCTGGCCGCCTTCGAGCAGCGCTGGGCGCAGTGGAACGGGCTGCCCAGCCTCGGCCTCTCCAGCTGGGCCGGGGGAGCGCTGGCCGCGCTCGAGTTCGCTGGCGTCAAGGGCGAGACCGTGCTCTGCCCTTCCAACACCTTCATGGCGACGCCGCTGGCCGCGATCGGCGCCGGCGCCGAGGTCGAGTTCGTCGACTGCAACCGCGACGACCTCTGCATGTCGTTCGACGACTTCGAGGCCAAGGCCGAGCGCCACAAGCCGCGGGCCGCGATCCTCGTCCACATCGGCGGCCACATCGCCTTCGACTCCGAGCGCATCGCCGCCTACTGCCGCGACAACGGGATCTTCCTGCTCGAGGACTGCGCCCACGCGCACGGCGCCGACTGGGACGGCGGCAAGCCGGGCGGCTTCGGCGACGCCGGCGTCTACTCGCTCTACGCGACCAAGACCGTCTCCAGCGGCGAGGGCGGCGTGCTCGTCTCCGGCAACGAGGAGCTGCTCGAGTTCGCCGCCAAGTTCCGCAACTACGGCAAGTTCGAGCACGAGGTCGACGGCCTCAACTTCCGCATGAGCGAGTTCACCGCCGCCCTGGCCCTGATCCAGGCGGAGCGGATGGAGGAGATCGTCGCCTGGAAGAACGAGTACGCCCGCGAGCACCTCGACCCGGTCCACCCGGCCCGGCTGGAGCTGCCGCGGGGGATGACCTCGGGCTTCTACAAGTACATCGTCTTCGAGCAGATCGAGAAGTCGACCGGCCGCGTCTACGACCAGCCCTGTCACCGCATCATGGGCCGGGCCGACGAGCTGCCGAACACCGATTGGGTGGCTGAGAACCACTGGTGCGTGCCGCTCTACTACCGCCCGGAGAGCCGCGAGGCCGCTCTCGGTAAGGAGGCTTCATGAGGGTCCTGGTAACCGGAGGCGGGGGCTTCATCGGCTCCCACGTCGTCGACCGCCTGCTCGACCGCGGCGACACCCCGCGCATCTTCGATCTCAGCGCCTCGCCGTACCACTCACCGCTGGAGGTCGAGACCTTCACCGGCAGCATCACCGACTCCGCCAACCTCGACCTGGCGATGCGCGACTGCGACGCGGTCATCCACCTCGCCGCCGTGGCCGACGTCGGCCACGTCCTCGCCGACCCGGTGCTGGCCGAGGAGGTCAACACCCGCGGCACCCTCAACGTGCTCGAGGCCGCCTGCCGGGCCAAGGTCGGCCGCGTCGTCTACGGCTCGACCACCTGGGTCTACAGCGACTGCCCCGAGCAGGAGGTCGACGAGGAAACCGCGATCCCGGCCCCGCGCCACCTCTACACCGCGACCAAGCTCGCCGGCGAGACCTACTGCTCCGGCTACTCCGAGCTCTACGACCTCGAGAGCACTGTGCTGCGCTTCGGCATCCCCTACGGGCCGCGCGCCCGCGCCGCCGGCGTCGTCGCCAAGTTCACCGATCTCTCCTTCGAAGGCAAGGCGCTGACGATCGCCGGCGACGGCAGCACGACCCGCAGCTTCATCTACGTCGAGGACCTCGCCGACGGGATCGTCGCCGCGCTCAAGCCCGAGGCCGCCGGCCGCACCTACAACCTCTCCGGCGACGAGGTCGTGACGATCCTCGAAATCGCCGAGCGGGTGCAGGAAAACGTCGATACCTGCGAGATCACCCACACGCCGCCGCGTCCCGGCGACTTCCCCGGCAAGTCGATCTCGAACGAGCGCGCGCTCGAGGAGCTCGGCTGGAAAGCCGAGACGAGCTTCAAGGAAGGTGTCCGCAAGTACGTCGAGTGGGTCCGCGGCACCACCCGTCCGCCCGATCCGATCCCCGGCAAACAGCCCTCGCTGAACGGCAACGAACACGCCGCCGGGGCCCTGCTCGCCGGCGCCTCGCGCCGCCAGGAGGACGAGCCCAAGGTGCTGATCCTGACCGCCGACATCGGCGAGGGGCACGACCTGCCGGCGCGGATCATCAAGGCCGACCTCGAAGAAGAGGTGCCGGAGGCCAAGGTCGAGATCGCCAACGGCCTCGACGCGATGGGGCGGATCTGCGCCGCCGTCCTGCGCAACGGCTCCAAGGTCACCTTCCGCTGGATGCCCTGGCTGTTCGACGTCCAGTACTGGCTGATCACGAAGTTCGCGCCGACCCGCTGGCTCTTCCACCACCTCGGTTACCTGATCGGCGCCCGCGGGCTGATGAAGCTGATCGCCGAGCACAACCCGGACGTGGTCATCTCGACCTACCCCGGCGTCACCGCCGTGCTCGGGATGCTGCGGGAGAACCGGCGCCTGGAGATCCCGGTGCAGTCGGCGATCACCGACCTGGCCGGGCTGCGCTACTGGGCCCACCCCGGGGTCGACCGGCACTACGTCACCCATCCGGAGTCGATCGAGGAGGTCGAGAGGCTGGTCGGTCCCGGGACCGTCGAGTGGGTGCGACCGCCGATCTCACGCGAGTTCCTGATGCCGCGCACCCGCCGCGACGCCCGCGAGGCGCTGGACGTCCCCGCCCACGCCCGGATCGTGCTCGTCTCCGGCGGCGGCTGGGGCATCGGCGACCTCGAGGGCGCGATCCGCTCGGCCCTCTCCGGCGACGACACCCTCGTGGTCTGCATCACCGGGCGCAACGAGATCGCCCGCGAGAAGCTGGAGCGAACCTTCGCCGACAACGCACAGGTCCGCGTGCTCGGCTTCACCGAGCAGATGAGCGACTGGATGGCCGCCGCCGACGCGATGATCCACGCGACCGCCGGCCTGACCGTGCTCGAGGCCCACATCCGCGGCTGCCCGGTCGTCTCCTACGGCTTCTCCGCCGGTCACCTGCGGGCCAACAACGCCGCCTTCGAGCGCTTCGGCCTGGCCGAGGTGGCGCGCTCCGACCACGAGCTGGAGTCGGTCCTGCGCCACGTCACCCGGGAGCGCCAGTCGCCCGACTCCTCCTTTGCCTCGCTGCCCTCGATCGCCTCGCGGGCGCTCGGCGTGCGCCCGCGGGTGAAGCCGCAGCCGGTCTGGCGCCTGCGCTCCGAGCGCGTCGCCGTGGCGGTCTCCAGCGTCGCCCTGCTGATCGTCCTGGCGCTCTCGATCTTCCAGTGGGAGAGCCCCTGGACCGTCGCCAAGCCGGTCACCAGCCGCATCCACCTCGGCAAGGAGAACGACCCGGGCCAGGCGGAAGAACCGGCGGCGAAGGCGGGCGGCTCCGGGCAGGCGCCCGCGACCGCCGCGAGCTCCCCCAAGCCGGCGGCCTCCACCGCTCCTTGATCGCAGCCGCCGCCGCCGGTCTCCTCGCCGGCGGCGTGGCTTACGCCGCCCCGGCGCTGGCCCCGGTGGTGCCGGCGATCGGCGACTCGCTGCCGGTCCAGCTGCGCCAGGAGGGTGCCGCCGGCGTCGCCATCACCTTCGACGACGGTCCCCATCCCCAGGGGACGCCGTCGGTGCTGGAGACGCTGCGCGAGGCCGGCGCGGTTGCGACCTTCTTCCTCGCCGGCGAGCAGGTCGTGCAGCGGCCGGCCCTGGTCGCCGAGATCGTCGCCGCCGGCCACCGGGTCGAGCTGCACTGCCACCGCCACCGCAACCAGCTGCGGCTCGCCCCGCGCCAGCTGCTGGAGGACGCCGAACGGGCGCGGGCGGCGATCGAGGAGGCGGGCGGCCAGGCGGTCGAGTGCTACCGGCCGCCCTACGGGATCTTCAGCGCCCCCGGCCTGCGCGCGGTGCGGGGCCGCGGCTGGCGACCGGTGCTGTGGTCGCGGTGGGGGCGGGACTGGACGCGGCGGGCAACGCCGGCCTCGATCGCCCGTAAGGCGACCGCCGACGCCCGGGCCGGGGACATCCTCCTACTGCACGATGCCGACTACTACAGCGCGCCGGGCTCCTGGGTCCGCACCGCCGCGGCCCTGCCGAGCGTCCTCGAGGAGCTCGAGGGGCGGGGGCTGAAGTCGATGCTGCTGCGCCGCGGAAGCGGCGGGGCGAGCGTCCACTGATCGCAGCCGGCGAAGGCTTCGTCGAGTCGTTGCGCCATCGTGCTCCGCGGCCGTGCCTGGTCGAAGATTTGCTTTGCCACTAGCTCTCCGTCCTGTAGAGGGGTTGAGGAAGCCTCTCCCTCCGGTCGGACGAAAAACCTGCACTTTGCGGGTTTTGGGAACGGGTGTTCGCTTTTGCTCAGGCGGAGAGGGTTTGCTCAGCCGGCGAAGGCGGCGATCTCCTTGGCCAGGCGCTGCGGCTGGTCGATCGGCACGAAGGTGTTCGCGTCGGGGATCTGGACGATCCGGGCGTTGCCGGCTTCGGCGGCGAGCCGTTCCGCGTAGGAGAGCGGGAAGAGCTTGTCGCCCGGCGCCCAGGTCAGCAGGATCGGCAGCTCGGAGCCGCGCAGCTTCGCGGCCGCCTCGAGCGTGTAGCGCTTGTGCATCCCCACCGTCACCTTCTTGAGGTCGTGGCGAACGGCGCGGTCGTGCAGGCCGGGCTCCATCCAGGAGGCGATCAGCTCGGCCGGGAGCGGGGTGCGGGTGAAGGGCCGGAAGGCGGCGCGGGCGATCGCGCCGGAGCGGAACGGCAGCGACAGCACCGCCATCCCGCCGGGCAGCTTCGCCAGCGGCGGCATCGTCTTGAAGATCCCGGGCGGGAAGTTCTCGTGGGTGTCGCAGTTGGTCAGGACCAGCCGGCCGATGCGCTCGGGGTGGCGGGTGACCAGGACCTGGGACATGGCGCCGCCGGAGTCGTTGCCGACGATCGTCACGTCCTCCAGCTCGTTCGCCTCGAGGAAGGCGGCGATCGTCGCCGCGATCCCGGGAGGGGTGAGGTCGGCGTCGGGCTTCATGGCGATCTGCTGGGAGCCGATCGGCCAGTCGGGGGCGAAGCAGCGAAAGCGATCGGCGAGGCGATCGACGACGCCGCTCCAGAGCCGGCCGTCGACCAGGTAGCCGTGGACGAAGACGATCGGCTTGCCGCTGCCGGCCTCGCGGTAGCGGATCCTCCCGGCCGGAAGGTCGATCTCTTTGCGCTGATCTGAGTGCGAGTTCATGAAAATGCCTCCTGGCTTGTCATCCTGCGCGCCGGGTTGTCTGGTCCACGGAGTGCATGAAGGTTGGGCTAGATCTATTCAGCTGCTCCTTATTTGATTAACATACAGACTGTATGAATGTAAATCCAGAACGGCGCACCCAGGCGCAACGTGCTGAGGCGACGCGCGCGGCCCTGATCGCCGCCGCCCGCCGCCTCTTCACCGAGCGCGGCTACGACGACGTCGGCACCGAGGAGGTCGTCCGCGCCGCCGGGGTCACCCGCGGCGCCCTCTACCACCACTTCGGCGGCAAGTCGGGGCTGCTCGACGCCGCCTACGAGCAGCTCGAGGCCGAATCGACCGAGCGGGTGGCGCGGATCGTCCTCGGCTCCGAGCTCGAGAGCCCGCTGGAGGCGATGAAGGCCGGCATCGAGGCCTTCCTCGACGAGTGCGCCGAGCCGGAGCTGCGGCAGATCGCCCTGCACGATGCGCCGGCGGTGCTCGGCTGGGACCGCTGGCGCGAGATCGGCGCCGCCAACGGGCTCGGGCTGATCGAGGCGAGCCTGGCGGCGGCGATCGAAGCTGGCGAGATCCGGCCGCTGCCGGTGAAGCCGATGGCGCACCTGCTGCTGGGGGCGTTGGACGAGGCGGCGATGCTGGTCGCGCGCACCGACGACCCGGCCGACCGGGCCGAGGTGACCGCGGTCCTACTTGCCCTGCTCGAGAGCTTCGCCGCTCCGGGCTCGCCGTAGGCGCGGCCCGGCCTCGTCGCCCTCGATCCCGAGCTCGCCCTCGTGGGCGACGCGGCGCGACTCCTTCTGCGCGTACATCCGCACGTCGGCGAGCTGCATCGCCGCCGCCGCGGTGTCGGCTTCGTCCGGGATCGACGCCGTGCCCCAGGCGGCCGACAGCTCGAAGCCCTTGCCGCTCGCGGTCAGCGCTTCGGCGGCGCGCTTGCTCACCGTCTCGCGCTGGTCCTCGGCGCAGGTGGTGAGCACCGCGAACTCGTCGCCGCCGATCCGGTAGGCCCAGCCGTTGCCGCTGACCGCCTGCTTCAGCTGGCTGCCGAGCTGCGTCACGATCGCGTCGCCGGCGGGATGGCCGAAGGTGTCGTTGAAGCGCTTGAAGCCGTTGAGGTCGAGCAGCAGCAGCATCGCCGGCTGCTCCTCGGCCCGCTCGCAGCGCGTCGCCAGGTCGACCTGCATCCGGCCCTGGTTGCCGAGCCCGGTCAGCGGGTCGGTCCGCACCTGTTCCAGCAGCAGCTTGTTCTCGCGCACGCTGAGCGCGAGCCGGGCGATCACCGCGACCATCGTCGCCGCCCAGAGCACCGTCGTCAGCGGGCTGGCGTGGCTGAAGTACTGCATCGCGAAGAGGCCGATCATCACCGTGGCGAAGAAGGCCGGGATCATCAGCTCGCGCCAGCCGTCGAAGCGGGCCATCGGCTGGATCGTGTCGGCCCGGCGCTGCCAGGCCTCGGCCCCGAGGCAGGCGGCGGCGAGCAGGTAGATCGGTTCGATCCAGTCGCCGCCCGGGAGGCTGCCATCGGTCGATTGCAGGGTGTAGGCGACGTCGGCGACGACCAGCAGCGCCAGGCCGGCCAGCAGCAGCGACCAGGTCCGCCCCGGCCGCCAGCGGGTCAGGGCGACGACGCCGACGACCAGCGCCAGCATGACGATGTCGCCGACCGGATAGGCGAGGGTGGTGGCGACCTGGACCGCGCTGCCTTCGGCCTGGTCGGCGACGAACTCGTAGACCAGCGCCGCGCCGAGCGCCGCGGTGCCGAGCGCGGCGATCGCCCCGTCCATCCACAGGCGCCAGTCGAGCTCCCGCGCCCGCGCCCGCACCAGCAGGACGACCCCGGTCGCCGCCAGCGGGTAGAAGAGGAGGTAGCCGACGTCGGCCGGCGAGGGATAGGGGGGAGAGGGGTCGTGGAGCAGGACCGCGGTCCAGTAGATCTCCGACGCCCCCCAGCAGAGGATCGCCGCCGAGAGGGCCAGCCAGGCGTTGCGCTCGCGGCCGGCGCCGTCGGCTTTGAGCAGGCAGGCGAGGCCGGCGCTGACCACGACCGCGTCGTACAGAGGTCCATTGAGGAACTCGGCGACGCCGTCGCCGCCGATTCCGAGCCAATCGCCGAGCGTGACGACCAGCGCGCCGCCGAACAGCACGATCCCAATCGCGGTGCGCAGCAGGCGCTTGCGGTCAGCTTCCGGTGGCTGGCTCAGGTTCTCCACCCAAGGGGTATCGGCACGGCTTGACCAGTTCTCTAGACTGGAGGAAGAATGAAGGCAGGAATCCACCCCGATTACACGCTTGCCAACGTGCACTGCTCGTGCGGCAACCAGTTCTACACGCGGTCCACGAAAGAGGACCTGCATGTCGAG
Source organism: uncultured Solirubrobacterales bacterium (assembly GCA_963719435.1). Lineage (GTDB taxonomy): Bacteria > Actinomycetota > Thermoleophilia > Solirubrobacterales > 70-9 > VAYN01. The sequence goes on from OY970384.1 coordinate 1,156,569, forward strand.
CTCTGCTCCGAGTGCCACCCGTTCTACACCGGCAAGCAAAAGCTGGTCGACACCGGTGGCCGCGTCGAGCGCTTCCAGCGCCGCGCCGCCAAGCACCGGGCCGGGAAGTAACCCGTGAGCCCGCCGGTGGGCTCGGCTCAGGCACCCCCTGTCGCCTCCGGCAACGGAGGCGATCCGGTTCGCATGCCCGACGGGGCGCTGGTCGCCAAGCGCGACGCGCCGGTCGGCGGTCAGGCGGTGCTGGAGGGCGTGATGATGCGCGGCATCTCGGTCTGGGCCGTCGCCGTGCGCACGCCGGAGGGCGCGATCGAAGTCGAGTCCGAGTCGCTGGTCCCGTGGGCCCAGCGGCACCGGGTCTGGCGCCTGCCGGTGATCCGCGGCGTAGTCGCCCTCGCCGAGTCGATGAAGATCGGCTTCAAAGCCCTGGCGATCTCCGCCAACGCGCAGATGGAGGAGGACGACGAGGGCGAGAAAGAAGAGATCGGCGGCTGGATCTGGGGCCTGACGATCCTCTTCTCGCTGCTGCTCTCGGTTGGGCTCTTCTTCGTCGTCCCGGTCGGGCTGACCAGCCTGATCAAGGACGAGCTCGGCTCACCCCTCCTCTTCTGGCTGATCGAGGGCATCCTCCGCACCGCGATCTTCATCGGCTACATCCTGGCGATCAGCAAAATGCCCGATCTGCGACGGGTCTTCGAGTACCACGGCGCCGAGCACAAGACGATCTCCTGCTACGAGGCCGAAGACGAGCTGATCCCCTCGCGGGCCAAGCTCTACTCGCGCCTGCACCCGCGCTGCGGCACCAGCTTCCTGCTGATCGTCATGGTCTTGGCGATCTTCGTCTTCGCCCCGATCGGGCTGCCGGCCTGGTACTGGCTGGTGCTCTCGCGCATCCTCGGCATCCCGTTGATCGCCGGCCTCTCCTACGAGGTGATCAAGTGGGCCGGCAAAAACCGGCGCAAACGCTGGGTGCGGGCGGTGATGTGGCCGGGCCTGATGCTGCAGAACCTGACCACGCGCGAGCCCGACGAAGAGCAGCTGGCGGTGGCGATCGCCTCGCTGGAGGCGGTGCTGGCCCGGGAGAACCCCGAGCAAGCCGCCAAGCAGCAGCACATCGAGATCGTCGCCTAGCCACGCCGGCGCGCGGTTCGCGCGCAGCTAGGGTGTCCCCATGATCGAGCAGCTCGTAGAACAGGTCCGGGCGCGCTTCTCCGAGCTGGAGGAGCAGATGTCCGACCCCGCGGTGATCGGCGACCGCGAGCGTTATGCAGAGGTCGGGCGCGAGTACCGCGACCTGCAGCCGGCGCGCGAGCTGGCGGTCGAGTACATGACCCTGAAGGACGACCTCGAGGGCGCCCGCGAGCTGCTCGAGGAGGGCGAGGACGAGGAGCTGCGCAAGGTCGTCGACGAGGCGCCGGCGCGGCTGGCCGAGCTCGAAGAGGAGATTCGCCTGGCGATGGTCGAGCGCGACCCCAACGACGACAAGAACGTGATCGTCGAGATCCGCGCCGGCACCGGCGGCGACGAGGCGGCGCTGTTCGCCGGCGACCTCTACAAGATGCTGACCCGCTACGCCGAGGAGCGCGGCTTCTCGACCGAGGTCCTCTCGCAGTCGATCTCCGAGGTCGGCGGCTTCAAGGACGTGACCTTCGCGGTCAAGGGCGACGGCGCCTACTCCGTATTCAAGTTCGAGGGCGGCACCCACCGCGTGCAGCGGGTGCCGGAAACCGAGTCCCAGGGTCGCATCCACACCTCGACGGCGACGATCGCGGTCCTGCCCGAGGCCGAGGAGGTCGAGGTCGAGGTCGACCAGAACGACCTCCAGGTCGACGTCTTCCGCTCCTCCGGCCCAGGCGGGCAGTCGGTCAACACGACCGACTCGGCGGTGCGGATCACCCACAAACCGACCGGCATCGTGGTCTCGATGCAGGACGAGAAGTCGCAGCTGCAGAACAAGGACCGGGCGATGCGGGTGCTGCGGGCGCGCCTGTACGAGCGCGAGCTGGCCGAACAGCAGGCGAAGATCGCCTCCGAGCGCAAGGCCCAGGTCGGCAGCGGTCAGCGCTCCGAGAAGGTCCGCACCTACAACTTCCCCCAGGGCCGGGTCACCGACCACCGGATCAAGCTGACCTCGCACAACCTCGAAGGCGTGCTCGGCGGCGATCTCGCCGAGTTCACCGAATCGTTGGCGGCGGAGGAGAAGCGGGAACGGCTCGAGGCCGCTGCGGCCTCGGCGGCCTGACGTGGCCGCACTGGCCCAGGCACCGGCGCGCGAAGCGCTCGACTCGGCGGTAGACGCCCTCGCCGCCGTCGGGATCGAAGACCCTCGCCTCGACGCCGAAGTGCTGCTCGCCGAGGCGACCGGGATCGATCGGGCGACCCTGGCCGCCGACCCTCGCGCCGAGGTGGCGCCGGCCGCGGCGCGGCTGTTCGGCGAGATGGTGCGGCGGCGGCTGCGGCGCGAGCCGGTCGCCTACATCGTCGGTCGCAAAGGCTTCCGCAACCTCGAGCTGGCGGTCGACCGGCGGGTGCTGGTGCCGCGGCCGGAGACCGAGCTGCTGGTCGAACTGGCGCTCGAGCGGGCGCCGCGGCGGCTGCTCGACGTCGGCACCGGCTCCGGCGCGATCGCCTTCGCGGTCGCCGACGAGCTGCCCGGCTGCGAGGTGACGGCGACCGACACCTCGCCGGCGGCGCTGGAAGTGGCTCGCGCCAACGCCGAGCGACTCGGCCTCGTCGACCGGGTGCGGTTCCGCGACGGCACCCTGCCGGCGGACGGCGCCTTCGACCTGATCGTCGCCAACCTGCCCTACGTCGCCGAGCGCGACTGGTCTTCGCTGCAGCCGGAGGTGACCGAGTGGGAGCCGCGCGAGGCGCTGCTCGCCGGCCCCGATGGCCTCGACGCCTATCGATCCCTCCTGGCGACCCTGGACGGTGGTCGAGGTTTGTCGGGTATGGCGCCACAAACTTCGACCACGCTGGCGGTTGAGCTGGGGGAGGGGCAGGCGCCGGCGGTGGTCGAGCTGATGCGTGAGGCTGGCTTCGGCGCGATCGAGACCCGCCGCGACCTGGCCGGGATCGAGCGCGTCGTGCTGGGGACGCGATGAGCGCCGGGCCGGAGATCGTCTCGGTCGAGGCCGGCGCCGCCGCCCTCGCCCGCAACGCGCTGGAGCGCTGCATCGCCGCCGGCGGCGTCGCCGTCTTTCCCTCCGACGGCCTCTACGGGCTCGCCTGCGACCCGCTCGACGCGAACGCGATCGCGCGGATCCACCGGTTGAAGGGACGCGACGAGGGCAAATCCTCGGCGGTCATGTACTTCTCGCCGCTGGCGATGCGGGAGCTGGTCGCCGGCCTCGGTCCGCGCACGGCGGCGGCGGTCAGCGCCCTGCTGCCAGGCCCGGTCACGCTGGTCGTCGCCAACCCGGGGCATCGCTACCCGTTCGCCTGCCGTGAGGATGCCGAGCGGCTCGGCATCCGCCTGATCGGCGGACCGCTGGCCGGGGCGATGTGCCCGGTCTTCCAGACCTCGGCCAACCTCAGCGGCAAGTTCGCCCCGGCCAGCATCGAGCAGGTGCCGGCGGCGATCCTCGACGAGGTCGACCTGGCGATCGACGCCGGCACCCTCCCGGGGCTGCCCTCGACCGTCGTCGACATCGCCACGATCGAGGAGGACGGCAGCTGGGAGGTGGTCCGCACGGGCGCGCTTTCGCCCGGCGATCTGGCCAGCGCCCTGGCCTCGGTTGGCCTCGGCTAGCCGCCTCTAGCAGCCGACGTCGCCGCGGAACGGGAGCCGGACCAGGCGACGCGAGGAGTTGTCTTCCTCGTTCGACTCGAACAGCAGCTGCTGCGGGTCGACGGTCATGACGAAGGCGAAGCAGCCGCGCAGGCCGGCGACGTCGATGTACTGCTTGTCGTAGTCGGCGGGGTAGATGTCCGACCAGCCGACCGAGGTGCCGAGGGTGACGCGCTTGCGGAAGCGGTTCTGGTTGCAGCCGGGGTAGTGGCGGCTCGGCGGCGAGCGGCGGCCTGCGCGGGTCCGCTCGAGGTCCCGCAGGCAGTAGTTGAGCTTGGGGCTGGTGCGGACGACGTCGCCGAGCTCGCCGCTCGGGGTCGCCCGGCGCAGCTCGAACTGGGCCAGCTGGTGGACCTTCCAGTAGGCGCCGCCGAAGTAGGCGCCGACGTCGGTGAAGCGCAGGGTGGCGCCGCTCTGGACGGTGAGGTGGCCGCCGCCGACGCGGTAGATCCGCTGCGTCGTCTTCATCGAGCGCCAGCCGTTGCGCTGGCCGCGCACCTCCATCGGCCCGCGGCCGCGGCTGCGCACGTCGCTGGTCGCCCGCAGCAGCTTGCGCCCGTAGCCCTCCTGGACGTAGAGGTCGGCGGGCGGGCCGATCCGCAGGTTGGGGCAGAGCAGGCTCGCGGCTTCCGGGCCGGTGCAGGGGTTCTCGGCGGCGCTGGCGGTGGCGGCGAGCAGCACGCCGGCGAGCAGGGCCGCGGCGAGGGCGGAAAGACGGACTCTCACGCGGCCAGAATATCCCGGGGCGTTGCTATGGTCGCCCGACCGTGAGCGAGCTGCCCGAGAACTTCCAGACCGCGCCGCTGGCCGAGGTCGATCCCGAGATCGGCGCCGTCCTCGACGCCGAGCTGCGGCGCCAGCAGCGCACCCTGGAGATGATCGCCTCGGAGAACTTCGTGCCGCAGGCGGTGCTCGACGCGGTCGGCTCGGTGCTGACCAACAAGTACGCCGAGGGCTATCCGGGCCGCCGCTACTACGGCGGCTGCGAGGAGGTCGACGTCGCCGAGGAGCTGGCGATCGCCCGCGCCAAGCAGCTGTTCGGCGCCGAGCACGCCAACGTCCAGGCCCACTCCGGCGCCCAGGCCAACAACGCCGCCTACATGGCGCTGATCCAGCCTGGCGACACCTTCCTCGGGATGGCGCTCGACCACGGCGGCCACCTCAGCCACGGGATGAAGATCAACGTCTCCGGCAAGCTCTACAACCCGGTGCCCTACCACGTCCGCCGCGAGGACATGCTGATCGACATGGACGAGGTCGCGCGGCTCGCCGACGAGCACAAGCCGGCCCTGATCGTCGCCGGCTGGTCCGCCTACCCGCGCCAGCTCGACTTCGCCGCCTTCCGCGAGATCGCCGACTCGGTCGGGGCCAAGCTGATGGTCGACATGGCCCACTTCGCCGGCCTCGTCGCCGCCGGCGAGCACCCGAATCCGGTCGCGCACGCCGACGTCGTCACGACGACGATCCACAAGACCCTCTGCGGGCCTCGCAGCGGCATGATCCTCTGCCGCGAGGAACACGCCAAGGCGATCGACAAGGCGGTCTTCCCCGGCCAGCAGGGCGGGCCGCTGATGCACACGGTCGCGGCCAAGGCGGTGGCGATGAAGATCGCCGCCAGCGAGCAGTTCGCCCAGCGCCAGCGGCAGACGATCGCCAACGCCCAGGCATTTGCCGCCGGCCTCGAAGCCGACGGCATCCCCGTCCTCACCGGCGGCACCGACGTCCACCTGGTCCTGGTCGACCTGACCCCGACCGGGCTCGACGGCCAGACCGCCGAGGACCGCCTGGCGGCGGTCGGGATCACCGTCAACCGCAACGCGATCCCCTTCGACGAGCGACCGCCGATGAACCCCTCCGGCCTGCGCATCGGCACCCCGGCGCTGACCACGCGCGGCATGGGCGAGGACGACATGCGCGAGATCGCCAGCGTCATCGCCACCGCGCTCGGCGACGACTTCGAGGGCCAAAAGGCCTCGCTGTCCGAGCGCACCGACGCGCTGATGGACCGGTACCCGCTTTACCCGCAGCTGACGCCCAGCGCTGTCTAGGGGCTCGCTTCGAATTCGGGCGCTGGGCTCCTCAAGGGTCCGACCGGTCGTTGATAGCTAGGGTCGGCCGATGCTGGTTTGGGTCGACTGCACCGCCGCCGCGCACCCGCTGGTGCTGCGGCCGCTGATCGAGCGCTTCGAAGCCGACGGCCACGAGGTCTTCATCACCGCCCGCGAGTACGGGCAGACGCTGGGGATCCTCGACCGGCTGGGGATGGAGTACACGGTCGTCGGCGCGCACGGCGGCGGGTCGAAGCTGGGCAAGGCGCGGGCGTTGGCGGGGCGCTCGGCGCGGCTGGCGCGGGTGGTCTGGGAGCGGCGGCCGCAGCTGGGGATCGCGCACGGGTCGGTCGACCTGGCCCTCGTCTGCGCCTGCTTCCGCGTCCCCTCGGTGCAGATGCAGGACTACGAGTTCGCCCAGCTGCAGCGGCAGATCGCCTTCCGGCTGGCGCGGCGGGTGCTGGTCCCGGAGACGATCCCGCTCGAGCGCATGGCCAAGCTCGGGGTCAAGGGGGAGAAGCTGGTCCGCTACCCGGGCCTGAAGGAGGAGTACTACCTGGCCGACTTCGAGCCCGACCCCGCTGTGCTCGGCGAGCTTGGCCTCGACCGCGAGAAGGTCCTGGTCGTGGTGCGGCCGCCGCCGGAGACCTCCGAGTACCACGCCCGCAACGACCTCTACGGGGCGACGATCGACCGCCTGGCGGCGGCGCCCGAGGCCCAGGCCGTGGTCATCCCCCGGACCGGTGCCCAGGGGGAGGCGGTGCGCGCGCTCGGCGCCGCCAACCTGATCGTCCCCGAGCGGGCGATCGACGCCCAGAGCCTGATCGCCTACGCCGACCTGGTGGTCAGCGCGGGGGGGACGATGAACCGCGAGGCGGTGGCGCTCGGCACCCCCGTCTTCACCACCTTCACGGGCCGCATGGGCGGGGTCGACGAGGCGCTGATCGCGGAAGCCCGGCTGCGCGTGCTCGAGGACCCGGCGGCGCTGCAGCTGCGCAGGCGCGAGGCCCCCGCCGGGGTCCTGCACCGACGCGACCCCGCGCCCCTGGTCACCGGCGCCCTCGGCGCTGTCGAGCAGCTCAAGTAGCCTGACCCGGCCCGCCTTCGGTCAGGGGGCACAGCCCACATGGACGTGACGACCACCGACGCCGTCTTCGCCTTCCTGCTGGCCGCGGCCATCGCCTGGTTGCTGGTCCCCTACGCGGAGAAGCTCGCCTTCCGAGTCGGGGCGATCGACATGCCGAAGCCGCGCGGCCTGCACGACCGGCCGATGCCGCGGCTCTCCGGACTGGCGATGCTGGTCGCGGTCGAGGTCGCCGGCTGGATCTGGCTGCCGGGAGAAGGGGAGAGCCGCTCGATCCTGCTCGGCGCCGTCGCCATTGCCGCGGTCGGCGTCGTCGACGACGTCCGCGGCCTCGCCGCCTTCCCGAAGCTGGTCGGTCAGGTCGCCGCGGCCTCGATCCCGGTAATGGCCGGGGTCCGGGTCGACAACCTCACCCTGCCCTTCATCGGCGGCTTCGAACTCGGCTGGCTCGCCTACCCGCTGACCGTGCTCGGGATCGTCGCCGTGGTCAACGTGATCAACTTCCTCGACGGCGTCGACGGGCTCGCCGCCGGGGTCTGCACGATCGCCGCGATCACCCTCGCCGCGATCGCGCTCTCGCTCGACCGCAACGCCGCCGGGGTGCTGGCGGCGCTGACCGCGGGCGCCGCGCTCGGCTTCCTCCGCCACGGCTTCCCGCCCGCCTCCAGCTTCATGGGGGACACCGGCTCCAACCTGCTCGGCTTCCTGCTCGCCACCGCCTCGGTGCAGGGGGCGCTGAAGACGAATGCTGTAATTGCCCTCGCCTTCCCCCTGATCGTGCTCGCGGTGCCGATCCTCGACACCGGCTTCGTCGTCGCCAAGCGGCTCAAATACCGGCAGCCGATCTACCAGGCCGACAGCTGGCACTTCCACCACCGAATGGCCAACATCGGCTTCTCCCAGCGCCGCACGGTGGCCTACCTCTACGCCTGGACCCTGGTCATGGCCGCTCTGGCGCTGGCCCTGCGCTTCGTCCCCTACAGCGACAACCACGGCCATTTCGACGTCTTCTGGACCGCGGTGATGGCAGTCCTGCTCGTCCTCGCCCTGGCCGCCAGCGTCTACCTGGTCTACGTGCTGGAGATCGTCAAGCTGCGCCGGGGGCGGATAAATCCGGAGACGGGCGAGTTCGAGGCGATCGAGCTGGAGCCGCCGGGGTAGTGGCAACCCTCACGAAGTGGCTTCACAAAGCCATTCCCGGGGTGGTTCGGATATAGTCGCCAATCCGCCCGCTCGCCTGAGCCGGGCAATCGTTTTCGGCAGTTCCAGCTGTTTCAGACTCTATGTCTCCTCCCAAGTACGTCGACCTACTGCTGCTGGCCGTCGCTCTCGCAGTCTTTCTGCTGGGCGGGCTGCCCATGCTCGGCTTTGCCGTCGGCGCCGCCGCCTGGCTGCTCCAGCGCGGCATCCAGATGTTCGCCGCCAGCCGCGCCAAGACCGAGCTCGCCGCTGGCAACCGGCAACGGGCGATGGGCGTGATCGCTGCCAGCACCCTCGGCCGCGTCTGGCTGATGGCAACCGCGGTGCTGCTCGCCGGGCTGACCGAAAGGGAGGCCGGGCTCGCCGCCGGGGTCCTCGTCCTCGTCCTCTTCACCGTCTCCTTCGCCGCCCAGGGCATCTCGCACATCTTCGGCGAGCCCGAGGGACAGGGGGCGTAGTGGCCGCCGAGGCAACTCCGGTGGCCGCGGACGCGGCCGAGCCCAAGCGCGGGCTCAGCACCAAGGCCAAGGTCTTCATCGGCCTCGGCGTCTACTTCGCGATCGCCATTTTGCTCTTCCTGATCTTCGGCAGCGACGGCAAAAACGAAGAGTTCCAGCCCCAGAACGAGTTCAAACTCGAACCGTGGATCACCCTGGAACTGGGCGGGATCGACTTCTCGATCAACAAGGCCGTCCTCTACCTGGTCCTGGCCAGCGCCCTGACGATCGGCACGATGCTGTGGATCGCCAAGCGGATGCAGCAGAAGCCGAACCGGATCCAGACCGCGATCGAGGTCGCCTACGACATGACCAAGAACACGATCGCCGGCGGCAGTCTCGACAAGGAGATGGCCCGCAAATGGTTTCCCTTCCTCGCTGCCCTCTTCTTCTGGATCTGGTTCTCGAACATGATCGGCTTCCTGCCGCTGCCGACCAACACCGAGCACGCGATCAACGTCTTCGGCGTCGAGATCCCGTCCTTCGCCATCTATGCCGCCACCGCCAACCTCTCGATCCCGCTGGTCCTGACCCTGGTCGTCTGGTTCTCCTACCACCTCGAAGGGGTGCGGGCCAAGGGCTTCTTCAAGTACCTCGCCAGCTGGCTGCCGCCCGGCCTCGAGGACATGAACCCGGCGGCGAAGGCGTTCATCTTCGTGATCGAGGCGGTCTCCCACGTCGCCCGCCTGATCTCGCTCTCCGTGCGACTCTTCGCCAACATCCTCGCCGGCCACCTGCTGCTGCTCTTCATGGGCGGCGGGCTGGCGGTGCTGCTCGGGATCGCCGCGCTCGGCGCCCTCACCTTCCCGCTCGCCTTCTTCTTCTTCATCCTCGAGGTCGGCCTTATCGCGACCCTGCAGGCGTTCATTTTCTCGACCCTCACTGCCATCTACCTCGGCGGAGCCACCTCCGCCAGTCACTAGAAAAGGAGTACTTCTCAAATGGACCTGTCCCCTGTCGTCGCAGCCATTTCCGACGAAGGCATAGAAGCCGCCGGTAAGGCCATCGCCCTCGGCGTCGGAGCCGGCCTCGGCTCGATCGGCGCCGGTATCGGCATCGGCATCATCTTCGGCAAGGAGATCGAGTCGGTCGCCCGCCAGCCGGAGATGAAAGACGAGCTCCAGAGCATCCGCTGGCTCGGCTTCGCGCTGACCGAGGCCGTGGCCTTCTACACGTTCATCTTCGGCCTGATCGCCTTCTTCCTCTAGGTCGATGGAGCTGCTCGGCTACATAGTCCCGCTGGCAGCAGAGGCGGCGCACGGCGAGGAAGGCGGTGGCAGCTTCCTCGTCTCGCCGGGTCTGGGTCTGATGATCTGGACCCTGGTCCTCTTCCTGTTCACGATGTGGGTCCTCAGCAAGTTCGCCTTCCCGAAAATCCAGGAGGCACTCGACCGACGGGCGAAGGTGATCGCCGAGTCGATCGACGCCGCCGAGCGCCAGCGGCGCGAATCGGACGAGCTGCTGGCCGAGTACCGCGGCCGCCTGGCCGAGGCACGGGAGCAGGCCGACGACATCATGGCCCGCGCCCGCAAGGCGGCCGAGACCGCCGAGGCCGAGGCGACCACCGCCGGCCGCGAGAAACGCGAGGAGCTGGTCTCCCAGGCGAAGCGCGACATCGAAGCCGAGACCCGGCGCTCGCTGGAGCAGATTCGCGGCGAGGTCGCCGACCTGACCGTGCTGGCGACCGAGAAGGTCACCCGCAAGAGCCTCTCCGGCGAGGATCAGAAGCGACTCGTCGAGGAGGCCCTCGCCGAGGTCGACTTCTCTTCGCTCTCGGGAGCGGAGAAGAACTAGTGGCCGAGGCCCCCCGCGTATACGCCGGCGCTCTCTTCGAGGCCGGCAAGGACAAAGGCAAGCTCGACTCGCTGCAGTCGCAGCTGGCCCAGTTCGCCGACGCGGTCGACCGCAACCAGGAGCTGCAGGTGTTCCTGTTCAGCCCCTACCTCTCTTCCGCCGACAAGCGGGAGGGTCTGGGACGGGCGATCTCCGGGGCCGAGCCGGAGCTGACGAATTTCCTCGAGCTGTTGATCGAGAAACACCGGATGCCGGAAATCTTCCGCATCCGCCGTGAGTTCGACGAGCTCTGGAAGAAGGAGAACCGCCGCCTCGACGTCACCGTGGTCAGCGCCGTCGACCTCGACGAAGCGGTCGTCAAGAGGATCGGCGAAGAGGTCGAACGCCAGACCGGCGAGCAGGTCGAGCTGTCCAGCCGCGTCGATGGCGACATCCTCGGCGGCATCGTCCTGCAGGTCGGCAACATGGTTCTGGACGCGAGCATCCGCAGTCGCCTGGAGAAACTTCGAAAGACCGTCGCCACCGCGGCGTAAGGAGGAGCTGAGCACCCGATGGAGATCAAGCCGGACGAGATCGCAAGCATTCTGCGGGAGCGAATCGAGGGGTTGGAGACCGACTCCGCCGACCTCACCGAGGTGGGCACCGTCCTCTCGGTGGCGGACGGGATCGCCCGTATCCATGGCCTCGACAACGTGATGGCGTTGGAGATGCTCGACCTGCCGCACGGCGTCACCGGGCTGGCCCTGAACCTCGAGGCCGACAACGTCGGCGCCGTGCTGTTCGGCGAGTGGGACAAGATCGTCGAGGGCGACACGGTCAAACGGACCGGCCACCTGCTCGAGATCCCCGTCGGCCCCGAGCTGCTCGGCCGCATGGTCGACCCGCTCGGCCGCCCGCTCGACAACCGCGGCGAGGTCGCCACGACCGAGACCCGCCCGGCCGAGTTCAAAGCGCCCGGCGTGGTCGAGCGCCAGCCGGTCGAGGAACCGGTCCAGACCGGCCTGATGTCGATCGACGGGATGATCCCGATCGGCCGCGGCCAGCGAGAGCTGATCATCGGCGACCGCCAGACCGGCAAGACGGCGATCGCGATCGACACGATCATCAACAACAAGGACAAGGACCTGATCTGCATCTACGTGGCGATCGGGCAGCGGATGTCCACCGTGGTCCAGCTGAAAGAGACGCTGGAGGAGAACGGGGCGATGGAGAACACGATCATCGTCGCCGCCCCCGCCGACGAGGCGGCGCCGATCAAGTACATCGCCCCCTACGCCGGCTGCGCGATGGGCGAGCACTTCCTCTACAACGGCAAAGCCGCGCTCTGCGTCTACGACGACCTGACCAAACACGCCGCCGCGTATCGCCAGATGTCCCTCCTGCTGCGGCGCCCGCCGGGCCGCGAGGCGTACCCGGGCGACGTCTTCTACCTGCACTCGCGGCTGCTCGAGCGCGCGGTCAAACTTAACGACGACCTCGGCGGCGGCTCGCTGACGGCGCTGCCGATCATCGAGACCCAGGCCTCCGACGTCTCCGCCTACATCCCGACCAACGTGATCTCGATCACCGACGGTCAGATCTTCCTCGAGTCCGACCTGTTCTTCTCCGGCGTCCGCCCGGCGATCAACGTCGGCATCTCGGTCTCGCGGGTGGGCGGCAACGCGCAGACCAAGGCGATGAAGAAGGTCGCCGGAAAACTGCGCCTCGACCTCTCCCAGTACCGCGACCTCGAGGCCTTCGCCCAGTTCGGCTCCGAGCTCGACGCGGAGACGCAGAAAGCGCTGACCCGCGGCGAACGGCTGGTCGAGCTGCTGAAACAGAAAGAGCGCGAGCCGCTCAGCGTCGGCGACCAGGTCGCCTCGATCTACTCCGGCACCGGCGGCTACCTCGACCGCATCAAGGTCGAGCGCGTCGGTGAGTTCCTCGCCGATCTGCGCGTCCGCCTGCACTCCGAGAAGGCCGAGCTGCTGAAGCGGATCGAAGAGACCGGCAAGCTGGAGGAGGCCGACGAGGAGGAGCTGGGCAAGGCGATCGCCGACTTCGTCGACGACTTCGGCCCCGACTTCGACGAGCACGGCGACCCGCTCGAGGCCGGCGAATCCGACCGCGTCAAGTCCAAGGAGGAGCGCGAGGCACCCGCCCGCACCGCCGAGGACAGCTCCGAGGACGCCAAGGAGGCCACCCCGGCGTAGTTACGCCCGGGTTCCGTCATGGCCAGCCAGAAGGAAGTCAAGAATCGCATTGCGTCGATCAAGAACATCAACAAGATCACGCGGGCGATGGAGATGGTCGCGGCGGCGCGGCTGCGCCGCGCCGAACAGCGGATCGACCACCTGCGGCCCTACGCGGAGGGGATGCGCAAGCTGACCCGCCAGGCCTCCGAGCGCGCCGGGGGCATTCCCCGGGTGCCGGTGATGGTCGAGCGCGAGGAGGTCAAGCGGGTCGGGATCGTGCTCGTCACCGGCGACCGCGGCCTCGCCGGCGCCTTCAACTCGAACATCATCCGCGAGGGGATGCGGACCGCCGCCAAGGTGCGCAGCGAGGGCGCCGAGCCCTCCTTCTCCGTGGTCGGCCGCAAGGGCGTCTCCGCCCTGACCTTCCGTAAACAGGAGATCGCCGGCTCCTACATCGGCTTCACCGACCGGCCCGCCTTCGCCAACGCCCGCGAAATCGGCGAGGAGATGACCGCCCGCTACGTCGAAGAGGACGTCGACCGGGTCGAACTGATCTACAACCGCTTCGTCTCGCCGCTGACCCAGCACGTCTGGCGCCAGACCCTGCTGCCGCTGCAGCAGGCAGAGGTGACCGGCGAGGGCGCCGAGCAGGACTCCGACGACGAGGAGGAGACCGGGACCGAGGACGGCCAGGCTCGCTCGCAGTGGGAATTCGAGCCCGAGCCCGAGGATCTCCTCGCCCGCCTGATCCCGGAGTACGTGACGATCTCCGTCTACCGGGCCCTGCTCGAGTCCGCCGCCTCCGAGCTGGGGGCGCGGATGACCGCGATGCGCAACGCCGCCGAGAACGCGGAAACGATCATGGACGATCTGACGCTCGAAATGAACCGGGTCCGTCAGTCGGAGATCACGCAACAGATCTTGGAGGTCGTCGCCGGGGCCGAGGCCCTCGGTTAGGCGACGACACAGCTTGCAGACGAGAAAAGGAACCCATGGCTGAGAACGGAAGCAACGGAACGAACGTAGGTCGAGTCGAGCAGGTGACCGGCGTGGTCATCGACGCGGTCTTCCCCGACAAGCTGCCGGCGATCTACTCGGCGGTGACGATCGAGACCGGCAGTGGCGACGGCGACGGCGAAACCGCGCAGCTCGTCTGCGAGGTGCAGCAGCACCTCGGCGACGACCGCGTGCGCGCGGTGGCGATGGACGCCACCGACGGCATCCAGCGCGGCGCCGCGGTCACCGACACCGGCGGGCCGATCACGGTCCCGGTCGGCGACGTGACCCTGGGACGCATCTTCAACCTGCTCGGCGACCCGATCGACAACGGCGAGGAGATCCCCGCCGACGGCGAGCGCTGGCCGATCCACCGTCCGGCTCCGAAGGCCTCCGACCTGACCCCGACCCAGGAGATCCTCGAGACCGGGATCAAGGTCATCGACCTGCTCGCGCCCTACGCCAAAGGCGGCAAGGTCGGGCTGTTCGGCGGCGCCGGCGTCGGCAAGACCGTGCTGATCCAGGAGCTGATCCGCAACATCGCCGAGGAGCACTCCGGCCTCTCCGCCTTCGTCGGCGTCGGCGAGCGCTCGCGCGAGGGCAACGACCTCTGGCTCGAGATGAAAGAGTCGGGCGTGCTGGAGAAGACGATGCTCGTCTTCGGCCAGATGAACGAGCCGCCCGGAGCGCGCCTCCGCGTCGCCCTCTCCGGCCTGACCATGGCCGAGTACTACCGCGAGCAGGGCGGGCAGGACGTGCTCCTGTTCATCGACAACATCTTCCGCTTCGTCCAGGCGGGCTCCGAGGTCTCGGCGCTGCTGGGCCGGATGCCCTCCGCGGTCGGCTACCAGCCGACCCTGGAGACCGAGATGGGCGGCCTGCAGGAGCGGATCACCTCGACCGACCGCGGCTCGGTGACCTCGATCCAGGCCGTCTACGTGCCGGCGGACGACTACACCGACCCGGCCCCGGCCTCGGTGTTCGCCCACCTCAACGCGACCACGGCGCTCTCACGCGCGATCTCCGAGAAAGGGATCTACCCGGCCGTCGACCCGCTCGACTCGACCTCGACGATCCTCAAGCCCGACGTCGTCGGCGACGAGCACTACCGCACCGCGACCGACGTCCAGGAGGTGCTGCAGCGCTACAAGGAGCTGCAGGACATCATCGCCATCCTCGGTATCGACGAGCTCTCCGACGAGGACCGCCAGACGGTCTCCCGCGCCCGCAAGATCGAGCGCTTCCTCTCGCAGCCGTTCTTCGTCGCCGAACAGTTCACGGGCCGCACCGGCGAGTACGTGCCGGTGGCGGAGACGGTCCGCGGCTTCCGCGAGATCCTCGACGGCGAGCACGACGACCTCTCCGAGGGCGCCTTCTACATGCAGGGCTCGATCGACCAGGTCACCGAGAACGCCAAGTCGGCCGCTGCCGCCTAGGACGCCCCGATGGCCGCCGACCACAAACTCGACGTCGAGGTCCTGACCCCGGAGGGGGAGGTCTTCGAGGGCGAGGTGCAGCAGGTCTCGACCCGCACCGAGGTCGGCGAAATCGGCATCCTCGCCAACCACGCGCCGCTGCTGGCGGCGCTGCGGCCGACCGAGCTGCGCCTCCACGTCTCCGACTCCGAGACCGTGCGCTACGCCCAGGCCCACGGCTGGCTGCAGATGTTCGGCAACCGCGCCCGCCTCCTGGTCGAGGAGGCGATCGCCCCCGAGGACCTCGACGCCGCCAAGCTGAAAGAGCAGCTGGCCGACGCCGAGCAGCGCTGCGCCGAGCACGACGAGGACAGCGCGGACTATGCCCGGGCGAAGAAAGATCGGGATCGGGCCGAAGCGTTCCTCGCTATCGCCGAGGGATGAGCGGGGAGAAGCTCCTCGCGCGAGGTGTGAGCGAGGGGGATCGAGGTGCCCGCTCCGGAATTGAGTCGCGCATGCTTCGCATGCGGCTCCGGGGGTTGGTGCCCGCCTATGGCGGGCAGATGACAGATTGCATATCGCCGCTGCGCGACATTCCTCCGCGGGCACCTCGATCCCCCTCGCTCACGGTCGCGGGAATCGGGCTCCCCGACCGCGGAGAGCTGCAAAGGGCCGAGGCCCCGAGAACTCGCAGCGAGAACCGCTCTGGCGCTCCGGTCGGAGTTCGTATGCGCTCGTGGGAGGGGGTCCGGGCGTCCCCCGGGCGAATGTCGCGCAGCGGCGGAAATGCAATCCGATTCCTGCCCGCCATAGGCGGGCACCAACCCCCGGAGCCGCCCGCCCCAGCGGGCGCGACTGAATTCGCCCGGGGGATGCCCGGACCCCCTCTCGCCACGCTCCCGAAACACGAGGCCTCCGCCGCATGAGCACCGAGCTCGTCGCCCTCGCGGAGCAGCTGATCGGCTACGAGACCGTCGACGCCGAGTCGATCTCGGAGTGCGCCGGGTTCGTCAGCGGCTGGCTGGAGGCGCGGGGGATCGAGGCGGAGCGGGACGAGGTGCGGGGGCTGCCGGTGATCAAGGCCGCGGTCGGGCCCGAGGATGCGCCGACGGTGGTGCTGCACGGGCACCTCGACGTGGTGCCGGGGCAGGCCGGGCAGTTCGAGCCGCGGGTCGAGGGCGACAAACTTTTCGGGCGTGGGGCCTACGACATGAAGGGGGCGCTGGCGGCGATGCTGGTCGTCGCCGCCGGGCTGCGCGACCAGGAGGCGGTGCGGGTGCGGCTGGGGATCGTCGGCGACGAGGAGTCCGAGGAGGAGGCGGAGCGCGGCTCCGACCACCTGGTAGACAGCGGCTTCGTCGGCGATTTCGCCATCACCGGCGAGCCGACCGACCTGCACATCGGCATCGAGGCCAAGGGCGTCTTGGCGCTGCGGCTCGAGGTGGGGGGGACGGCAGCCCACGGCGCCACCCCCTGGCTGGGCGAAAACGCGGTCCTCAACGCGATCGACGTTTTCCGCAGTATCGAGTCGCTACCGTTTGCCCGGCACAGCTCGGAGCTGTTCGATCGCCCCTCGATCAACCTGGGCCGGATCTGGGGTGGGGACGCGCTGAACAAGGTGCCCGACCGATGCGTGATCGACGTCGACATTCGCTACCTGCCCGAACAGGACCCGGCCGCGATCCTGGCCGAAGTCCGCGAGCTGCCCGGGATCGAGGCGGCGCCGCTGTTCACACGGCCGCCGGCCACGGTCGACCGCGACTTCCCTTACGTGCGGGGGCTGCGCGAGGCGGCGGCTGCGTACCACGACGGCGAGCCGATGAGCGTCGGGCGCGACGGCGCCTCCGACGCGGTCTCCTTCCTGCGGGTCGGGGTGCCGGCGGTCGAGTTCGGCCCGATCGGCGCCGGCCATCACGGCCCGGCCGAGTGGGTCTCGGTCTCCTCGCTGGAGACCTACCGGCAGGCGCTCGACGCGTTCCTGCGGACGATCCCGGACCGGCTCGGCGATGACTGAGGCACCGCGGCCCGGCTGGGCGCCGAAGAAGCCGCCGCCCGAGGGCGATCCCGAGCCGGCGCCGAAGCCGAAGCGCTACTGGCTGCGCTTCACCCTCGCCTCGGTCCTGATCGTCGCCGTCTCCGCCGCGGCGACGGCGACCAGCGTCCTGCTCTACCTCGACAGCATCGCCCATGCGCTCTCGCACAACAACGTCTACAGCAACAAACTCAAGGGCTACCTCTCGACGGTCGACGGCGGCGAACCGCAGAACATCCTCATTCTCGGCTCCGACAAGCGGGCGGGGGCCGAATTCGAAGAAGACCCGGGCCGCTCGGACACGACGATCCTGCTGCGCCTCGACCCGGACCGCAACGCGATCGCGGTGATGTCGATCCCGCGCGACCTCAAGGTCGAAATCCCCGGCTACGGGACCGGCAAGTTCAACGAAGCGTATTCCTACGGCGGGCCCAAACTGACCCTGCAGACGGTCAAGCAGCTGACCGGGCTGCCGATCAACCACGTCGTCAACGTCGACTTCCTCGGCTTCGTCCGTGCCGTCTACGCGATCGGCTGCGTCTACACCGACGTCGACAAACGCTATTTCCACTCCAACGCCGGGCTGCCGGCCTCCGAGCAGTACGCCGAAATCAACGTGCAGCCCGGATATCAGCTGCTCTGCGGCAAAAAAGCGCTGCAGTACGTGCGTTATCGACATACGGACACCGATCTGGTCCGCTCCTCGCGCCAGCAGGACTTCATCAGCGCCGCCCGCCAGCGGATCTCGGTCCAGGACCTGGTCTTCGACCAGAGCGGCCTGATCGACATCTTCACCAAATACACCACCTCCGACATCAACGACAAGGAAACGATGCTGCAGGTGATGAAGCTGTTCCTGGCCGCGCGCAACGCCGCGATCAAGGAGGTCCACTTCCCGGCCGAACTCGGGCCCAGCTTCGTCTACACGACGCCGGCAGCGGTGAACGACGCCGTCAACCAGTTCCTCGGGATCGAAGCCAGCGGCGGCGCCCGCGGCTCGCTCGAAGGCGAGGAAGCGGAATCCACGAAGAAGAACTCGAAGGGCGGCAAGAAGAAGGGGAAGAAGAAGGCCAAGCCGGAGCCGAAGCCGCACATCGCCAAGCCCAAACCGCCCGGCAGCGACGGCCTGGTGCCGGCGCGCGAAGCGGGCGAAGCCGAGGCCGAGGTGGCGGCGCGCCGGGTCGGCGGCGGCTTCCCGATCTTCTACCCGACCCGGCTGCCCTCCGGCGCCCACTTCGTCGAAAGCAACTCCTTCGAACACGTCCAGGACCCGCGCGTCTACCACCTCAAAGACGACGACGGCAACCGCTATCCCGCCTACCGGATGGTCGCCGTGGCGGAACTCCCCGACGGCAGCCACTACTTCGGCGTGCAGGGGATCCGCGGCTGGGAAGATCCCCCGATCCTCAACAACCCGAGCCTGACCAAGACGATCCACGGGCGCGAGTACGACATCTACGTCGACGGCGACCGGATCAAACTGATCGCCTGGCGCCGCGGCGAAAACAGCTACTGGATCGCAAACGACCTGTTACAGACTTTGACCAACGATCAGATGGTCGGCATGGCACGATCGGCTGACGTGATCGTGCCCAAGCCGAAGCGGAAACAAGGGAGGAAAGCGGAATGAGTGAGCAGCGCGAGCCCGTAGGCGTCATTGGTGTCGGCTGGGTGGGGCTGGTGACGGCGGCCTGCTTCGCCGAGCTGGGGCACCCGGTGATCGCCCGCGACATCCTCCCCGAGAAGGTCGAGGCGCTCTCGCGCGGGGAAGTGACGATCCACGAGCCCGGGCTGGCGGAGATGCTCGCCCGCAACGCCGAGCGGATCACCTTCACCACCGACATGGCCGAGCTGCTGGACGGGGCGCGGCTGCTGTTCGTCTGCGTCGACACCCCACCGACCTACTCCGGCGACGCCGACCTCTCCCGCGTCCGCTCCGTCGTCGCCGAGCTCTCGGCCGACAGCGAGCACGTGCTGATCATGAAGAGCACGGTCCCGGCCGGCACCGGCGAATCGATCCGCCGCGACCTGCCCGGCCTCTCCTACGTCTCCTGCCCCGAGTTCCTCAAGGAGGGGACCGCGGTGACCGACTTCATGAACCCCGACCGGGTCGTGATCGGCTCCGACGAGGGCGACGAGGCGCCCGCGGCCGCCGTGGCCGGGCTCTACGAGCCGCTCGGCGGCGAGATCCTCCACACCGACGTCGCCAGCGCCGAGATGATCAAGCTCGCCTCCAACGCCTTCCTGGCGACCAAGATCTCCTTCATCAACGAGATCGCCAACGTCTGCGAGGAGGTCGGCGCCGACGTCGGCGAGGTCGCCCGCGGCATGGGCCTCGACGAGCGCATCGGCTCCTCCTTCCTGCGCGCCGGCATCGGCTACGGCGGCTCCTGCTTCCCCAAGGACGTCAGCGCCCTGAAGATGCTGGCCGGCAACACCGGCTATCACTTCCAGCTCCTGACCTCGGTGATCGAGGTCAACGAGCTGCAGAAGCGGCGCGTGGTCGGCAAGCTCGAGCGGCACCTCGGCTCGCTGCTGGGCAAGCGGGTCGCCCTGCTCGGCCTCGCCTTCAAGCCCGACACCGACGACATGCGCGAGGCTTCGAGCCTGGTCCTGGCGGCGCGGCTGCAGGGCGAGGGGGCGGAGGTGGTCGCCTACGACCCGGTCGCCAGCGAGCGCGCCGGCGAACTGCTCGACTCGGTCGAGATGGCCGACTCGGCGCTGGCGGCGCTCGAGGGCGCCGACGCCGCCGTCCTGGTCACCGAGTGGCGCGAGTTCGCCGAGCTCGACTGGTCCGAGGCGGCGGCGCGGATGACCCGCTCGCTGCTGGTCGACGGCCGCAACTACCTCGACCCCGAGGCGCTGCGCGCGGCCGGCTTCGAGTACGAGGGCATCGGCACCAAGCAGGAAATCGGCGCCCCGTCCTAAAACGCACCTGACATGCAGGCGATCGTCTTGGTCGGAGGGGAGGGCACGCGGCTGCGGCCGCTGACCGACGACGTGCCGAAGCCGGCGCTGACTCTCGTCGACCGTCCCTTCCTCGCCTACATGATCGAGTGGCTGGGGGCGCACGGGGTGACCGAGGCGGTGCTCGCCTGCGGCTTCCTGCCCGACGTCCTGCGCGAGGCGCTGGGCGAGGGCGAGCACGCGGGCGTGCGGCTGACCTACGTGGTCGAGCCCGAGCGCCGCGGTACCGCCGGCGCGATCCGCTTCGCTGCCGACTCGCTCGGCGACTCGCTCGACGACCGCTTCCTCGCCCTCAACGGCGACGTCCTCACCGACCTCGACCTGAGCGCGCTGATGCGGACCCACCGTGAGCGCGAGGCCCGCGCCTCGATCGCCCTCTACCCGGTCGAGGACTCGGCCGCCTACGGGCTGGTCGGCGTCGACGCCGCGGGGCGGGTCGAGGAGTTCGTCGAGAAGACCGGCGAGGCCGTGCCTGGCGAGATCAACGCCGGCGCCTACTTCCTCGAGCGCTCGGTGCTGGACCTGATCCCGCCCGGGCGCGAGGTCTCGATCGAGCGCGAGGTCTTCCCGCGCCTGGTCGGCGAGGGCCTCTGCGCGCAGCGGCTCGACGGCTACTGGATGGACATCGGCACCCCCGAGCGCTACCTGCAGGCGAGCTGGGACATCCTCGAGGGCCGGGTGGCGACCCAGGTGCGCCCGACCGCGCCCGGCCTGCTGGTCGGCAGCGGCGCGGAGGTCTCCACGGCGGCCGTCGTCGGTCCGCGCGCCGTCGTCTCGCCCGGCTGCGAGATCGCCGCCGAGGCGCGGGTGTGCGACTCGGTCCTGCTCGACGGCTGCCGCGTCGGCGCGGGCGCCGCGGTCTGCGGCGCGGTGCTCGGCGCAGGCGTTACGGTTGACCCTGGAGCCCGGGTTGACGGCATCCTCGTCGGCAGCAATGAAAGAGTTGCGGCCCAGAGATGACCACGACCTCGAGCCTCTGCCACTGATGATCGACGACGTCCTCGGCATACCCGACCAGCTGCGCGACGCCCTCTGGCGGATCGAGTCGGCGCGCCTGCAGCCCGCCGACTCCGCCGGCGTGATGGTCTGCGGCATGGGCGGCTCGGCGATCGGCGCCGATCTCGCCGCCGCCGCGCTCGGCGACCGCCTCACCCGGCCGCTGACGACCGTCCGCGGCTACGCCCTGCCGAGCTGGCTGACCCCGGAGTGGACCGTGCTCTGCTCCAGCTACTCCGGCGCCACCGAGGAGACGCTCGCCTGCTTCGAGGCGGCGGGGGTGCTGGGCGCCAACCGCATCGTCGTCAGCACCGGCGGCCCGCTGGTCGACGGCGCCCGCGAGGCCGGCCTGCCGGTCGTCGGCCTGCCGGGGATCTTCCAGCCCCGCGCCGCGGTCGCCTACATGTTCACCGCCGTCGCCGAGGTCGCCGCCCTGGCCGGGGCGGCGCCGCGGGTCCACACCGAGATCGACACCGCCGCCGCCTTCCTCGAGAGCGAGTCGGAGGCGCTGCAGGCGCGCGCGGCGGAGATCGCGGCCGCGCTCGGCGACGCCCACCCGGTCGTCTACGGCGCCGACCTGACCACCTCCGTGGCCCGGCGCTGGAAGACCCAGGTGAACGAGAACGCGAAGCTGCCCGCCTTCTTCTCCGAGCTGCCCGAGGCCGACCACAACGAGATCTGCGGCTGGGGCTCGGCCGCCGGCCTCGCCGGGGTCTTCCTCTCCGACAGCGACCAGCACCCGCGGGTGCGCCGCCGGATCGAGCTGACCGCCGCCGCCGTGGCCGACACCGGCGCCACCGCGGTCAGCGTCGAGACCGCCGGCGAGACCCGCGTCGCGCGGCTGCTCTGGGCGACGATGCTGGGCGACCTGGTCTCGCTGGAGATCGCCAAGGCGCACGGGGTCGATCCGCTGCCGATCGAGCCGATCACCCGGCTCAAGGAAGCGATGGGCCCGGCATGAGGGCGATGGTCCTGGCCGCCGGGCTCGGCACCCGCCTGCGCCCGATCACCTACGACATGCCGAAGCCGATGGTCCCGGTCCTCAACCGGCCGGTGATGGAGCACATCCTGCGCCTGCTCGCCCGCCACGGCTTCACCGAGACGATCGCCAACCTGCACTGGTTCCCGGAGCTGATCGAAGCCCACTTCGGCGACGGCTCTCAGCTCGGCGTCGAGCTCTCCTACAGCCCCGAGGAGCAGCTGCTCGGCACCTCCGGCGGCGTCCGCAACGCCGCCGGCTTCCTCGGCGACTCCTTCCTGATCATCTCCGGCGACGCCCTCACTGACATCGACCTGACGGCGATGCGCGAGTTCCACGAGTCCCACGACGGGATCGCCACCCTGGCGACCAAGCGGGTCGAGGACACCAGCCAGTTCGGCGTGGCGATCACCGGCGCCGACGGCCGCATCCAGGGCTTCCAGGAGAAGCCCGACCCGGCGGAAGCGCTCTCGGACCTGGCCAACTGCGGCATCTACATGTTCCGCTCGGAGATCTTCGACTTCTTCCCCGAGCCCGGCACCAGCAAGGCCGCCGGCCCCGGTGACCCGGCCGGCTTCGCCGACTGGGCGATGGACGTCTTCCCGCGGCTGCTGGAGGGCGACGTGCCCTTCTACTCGCACGAGATCGACGCCTACTGGAACGACATCGGCAACCTCACGGAGCTGCGCGAGAGCACCCTCGACGCGCTCACCGGCGCGGTCGAGGTCGAGCGCGAGGGCACCCTCCACGACGGCTTCCGCAGCGGCTCACCCGAGGGCGACGAGGGCGACCTGGTCGGCCCGGTGCTGATCGCGGACGGGGCCGAGGTCGGCGACGACGTCCGCATCGACGGGCCGTCGGTGATCGGGCCCGGGGTCAGCGTCGGGGCGGGGAGTCGGTTGCGCGAGGTGATCGCTTTGCCTGGGGCTGAGATCCCCGCTGGGTCGGTTTTGATCGGCGCGATTGCCGGTCTGCGTTCCTGAGGGGCGGGTGCGGGGAGGGAGTCGGTACCCTCCTCCGGAATTGAGTCGCGCCCGCTGTCGCGGGCGGCTCCAAGAGATGGTGCCCGCCTATGGCGGGCAGGAATCGGATTGCATTTCCGCCGCTGCGCGACATGCATGGGGCGCGTTCGTCCTTTTGCCGGTATACGCGTGTAAAGGACGAACGCGCGGCGGGTCCTCCTTGGGTCTTGGCTGGTCGGTCGTTCGATGTTCGTGTTCCTCGCCGAAGACGTCACATTCAGCGCACCACGCGTGCGTCGGGGGCCCGGAAGATCGGTGGATGGAGATTCTGCAGGCCGTCAGTACTGCGCTCGCGCCACCTCTGTGCGCTGCCTGTGGCCGCTCCTGCCGTCCCGAGGCCGTCGTCTGTACCCGCTGCGCCCGCCGCCTCGGTGCCGCCGAGCCGTTGCTGGGGAAGGGGCCGCCGGGGCTCGACAGGGCCTGGTCCTCGGCGCTCTACGAGGGCGTCGCCCGCGACTTGGTGGCGGCGCTGAAGTTTCGCCGGCTGCTGCCGGTCGCGGGGCTGATGGCGGACCGGATCCAGTGGCTGGCGCCGGCCCACATGCTGAGCGGGGCGGTGGTGCCGGTGCCGGCGGCACCGGCGCGGCTGCGGCGCCGCGGCTTCGATCCCGGCGGCGAGCTGGCGGCGGCGCTGGCCGAGCGCCTGGCGGTGCCGCTTGAGCCCTGCCTGGCGCGCCGCGGCTTCCGCCGCCAGGTCGGCCGCCGGCGCTCCGAGCGGCTCGGCCAGCCACCGCGGATCCACGCCACCGGCACCGCGCCGCGCAGCGTCCTCCTGGTCGACGACGTGCTGACCACGGGCTCGACGCTGAGCGCCTGTGCGCAGGCTCTGCGGGCGGCCGGGGCCGCCCGCGTGGTCGCCGTGACTTTCGCCCGGCGCCTTTGAGCCTAGCTTTCTAAGGGTGAAGCTCGGCGGGGCGACCGCGCATCTGGTCGACCAGGCGACGCGTCTGACTGCGCTTGCGCCGCAGCTCGCGGTGTTTCTTCACCTGGCGGCGCAGGTCCTCGGCCAGCTCACGCACGGTGTGCGTCATCTCCGGCGAGGCCTCGTGCGCGTGCAGGGTCACGCCCTTGAGGTAAAAGGTCGCCTCGGCGACATGCTTGTCGGCGATCGAGGGGTTGCGCTCCTCCGAGAGCACCACCTCGAGGGTGGCCAGCGCTGAAACTTGCCGGCCCAGGCGTTGGAATCGCTTCCGCACCATCTCACGCAGGTCGTCCGTCATCTCGACGTTCCGGCCCCGAATCTCTATCCGCATGAGCGCCTCCTTGTTGGTTCGCTTCGATGCTACGCCTGCTACCCGCCTGGGGCAAGGGCCTATCGCTACTCTTGAGCAATGCCCGCAATGGACCTGGTCACCAAGGCTCTGCGCGCGGGGGAGGGGCGGAAGTTCAAGGCCTACCAGAAGCGCGCGGAGGCGATCAATCGCTACGAGCCGGAGATGGAAGCGCTCTCCGACGCCGAGATCCGCGAGGAGGCCGACTCCCTGCGCGAGCGCGCCCGCAACGGCGAGTCGCTCGACGATCTGCTGCCGGAGGCCTTCGCGCTGACCCGCGAGGCGTCGCGGCGGACCACCGGCCAGCGCCACTACGACGTGCAGCTGATCGGCGGCATGGTCCTCCACGACGGCGCCATCGCCGAGATGCGCACCGGCGAGGGCAAGACCCTGACCGCGACCCTGCCGGTCTTCCTCAACACCCTGGCCGGCGGCAGCGTCCACCTCGTCACCGTCAACGACTACCTCGCCCGGCGCGACTCGGAATGGATGGCGCCGATCTACGAGGCGCTTGGCGTCAGCGTCTCCGCCCTCCAGGACTTCGACGACCACGACGCGCGCAAAGTCAAATACGCCTGCGACGTCACCTACGGGACCAACTCCGAGTTCGGCTTCGACTACCTGCGCGACAACATGGCCGGGTCGCTCGAGCAGTGCGTCCAGCGCGGCCACGACTTCGCCATCGTCGACGAGGTCGACAACATCCTGATCGACGAGGCGCGGACGCCGCTGATCATCTCCGGCCAGCCCGAACAGGCGGCGCAGACCTACTACACCTTCGCCCGCCTGGCGAAACAGCTGACCGGGGTGCCGGCGAAACAGAAACTGAAATCGCTGGGCGAGTCGAAGGACACCTCCGAGGTCGACTACGACTACGAGTTCGACGAGAAGCACAAGACCGTCGCCCCGACCGAGCGGGGGGTGAAGAACGCCGAGCAGTACATCGGCGTCGACAACCTCTACCTCGGCGAGCACGGCAGCCTCGTCAACCACCTCTCGCAGTCGTTGAAGGCCGAGTCGCTCTACAAGAAGGACAAGGACTACGCGGTGATCGACGGCGAGGTGATGATCATCGACGAGTTCACCGGCCGCATCCTCGAGGGCCGGCGCTGGTCGGAGGGCCTGCACCAGGCGGTCGAGGCGAAGGAGGGGGTGGCGATCCGCGAGGAGAACCAGACCCTGGCGACGATCACCCTGCAGAACTACTTCCGCCTCTACGACAAGCTCTCGGGCATGACCGGCACCGCCCTGACCGAGGCGACCGAGTTCATGAAGATCTACAAAGTCCCGGTCGTCGAGGTCCCCACCAACCAGCCGATGGTGCGCGCCGACCACAACGACCAGATCTTCAAGACCAAAGACGGCAAGTGGAAAGCGGTGCTGGACGAGATCGTCAGCCGCCACGAAAAGGGCCAGCCGATCCTGGTCGGGACGGTCTCGGTCGAGGTCTCGGAGATGATCTCCGAGGCGCTGAAGCGCGACGGGATCAAACACGCGGTGCTGAACGCCAAGCCTGAGCACGCCGAACGAGAGGGCGAGCTGATCGCCCAGGCGGGCCGCAAGGGCGAGGTCATGATCGCCACCAACATGGCCGGCCGCGGCGTCGACATCAAGCTCGGCGGCGACCCCGAGCACCTCGCCATCCACGAGCTGAAAAAGCAGGGAATCACCCACGAGAGCGAGGGCTACGAGGAGGCGCTGGCGGCGAAGGCGGCCGAGCTGGCGCCCCAGTGCAAGGCCGAGGCCGAGGAAGTGCGCGAGCTCGGCGGCCTCTTCATCTGCGGCACCGAGCGCCACGAGTCGCGCCGCATCGACAACCAGCTGCGCGGCCGCTCCGGCCGCCAGGGGGACCCCGGCGAGTCGCGCTTCTACCTCTCCGCCGAAGACGACGTGATCCGCCTCTTCGCCGGCGACCGCATCTACAAAATCCTCGATCGCCTGGGGCCGGTCGACGACGACGGGACCGAAGTCCCGCTCGAGGCGAAGATGCTGACGAAGACCGTCGAGAGCGCCCAGAAGAAGGTCGAGGAGCAGAACTTCCTGATCCGCAAACGCGTGCTCGAGTACGACGACGTGATGAACGAGCAGCGCCGGGTCGTCTACAAATACCGCCGCGAGATCCTCGAAGGGCGCGACATCTCCGAAACCGCCCGCGACGAGGTCGAGGGCGTGATCGAGCGCCTGGTCGACGAGTACACCTCCGCCGAGCTGCTCGAGGAATGGGACCTGGGCGAGCTGGAGACGCAGCTGCGTCTGATCTGGCCGGTCGGTGTCGAGGTCGGCTCGCGGGCGCCGGAGACGGTCGACCGTGAGCAGCTCAAGGACGAGCTCGACGACGACGCGATGAACGCCTACGACGAGCGCGAGCAGCAGCTCGGCGAGGAGCTGATGCGCCACCTCGAGCGCTCGATCCTGCTGCAGGTGATCGACAACCGCTGGCGCGAACACCTCTTCGACATGGACTACCTGCGCGAGGGGATCCACCTCCGCGGCTTCGCCCAGATCGACCCCCTCGTCGCCTACAAAAACGAGGGCTACTCGATGTTCTCCGAGCTGATGCACTCGATCTGGGACGAGTTCAGCAAACTCGTCTTCCGCGCCGAAGTCGAAATCGAACCGCAGGGCAATGGTGCCGGCAACGGCGCCTTCGCGCCAAAAGCGCTGGACTACTCGGGCGGCACCGCCGAGGCACAGCCCTCGGCGCTGGAACAGGTGGCCGTCGCCGGCGGTGGCGCCACCGCGGTCGACACCGCCGCCTCGCAGGCGGTCGGCGGCGACGTGGTCGAGACCGTGGTCAAAGACGAGCACGACAAAGTCGGGCGCAACGATCCCTGCTGGTGTGGCAGCGGCAAGAAGTACAAGAAGTGCCACGGGGCCTAGCGCCGGCGCCGCGATCCTTTGATCCATGACCCTGTCCGGGAGTTCATCCGGGCGTTCAACGAGCGGGATCTGGATGCGTTTGTAGCGGTGCTGGATCCCGAGGTCGAATTGCACTCGAGCCGGGGGCTGCGGAAGGGACGAGACGCGGCGCGGGTTTGGGCGACGCGGGAGCCGGGCGGAGTGCAGCAGACGATCGTCCTCGACGAGCTCTACGAGGAGCCGGACCGCGCGGTGGCGCTGATAACCCGCGAGTGGCGCTGGGATGACGATGGGTCGGCGGCCGGCGCCGACGAGATGGCATGGGTCTTCGAGCTGAGGGATCGCCGCGTGCGCAGCTGGCGGCCATACGAGGATCGGGCCGAGGCCCTCAGCGCCGCCAGGTTCTAAGCTCCCGGCATGGCCGACGCCACCCCGACCGAAGCGATCGCTCCGCGCCTGGCCGCCGTCCGCGAGCAGCTGCTGCTGCTCTCGGACTACCTTTGACCCGGCCGCGCTGGAGGCCGAGGCAGAGCGCCTGGAGGCGGAGATGGGGAAGCCGGGCTTCTGGGACGACCAGGAGGCCGCGGCTCGCATCTCGGCGGCGCACGCGCGGGCGCAGAAGCGCTTGCAGCTGTTCCGCGGGCTCGAGTCCGACGTAGCCGACCTCGGCGACCTGGCCGAGATGGCGGCCGAGGACGAGGAGATGGCGGCCGAGCTGGGTGCCCAGCTGAGCGCGGCCGAGCAGCGCCTGGCCGAGCTCGAGGAGGCGCGCCTGTTCAGCGGCGAGTACGACGCCGGCGACGCCGTCGTCACCGTCCACGCCGGGGCCGGCGGCACCGACTCCCAGGACTGGGCGGAGATCCTCCTGCGCATGTACCTGCGCTGGGCCGAGCGGCGCGGCTTCGAGGTCGAGATGAAGGAGGCCTCGCCCGGGGAGGAGGCCGGCCTCAAGTCGGCGACCTTCATCGCCAAAGGGGAGAACGCCTACGGCCTCTTCGCTGCCGAGCGCGGGGTCCACCGCCTGGTCCGGATCTCCCCCTTCGACTCCTCCTCGCGCCGGCACACCAGCTTCGCCCAGGTCGACGTCGGGCCTCTGGTCGACGCCGGGCCTGAGCTCGAGATCGACGAGAGCGACCTGCGCATCGACACCTACCGCGCCTCCGGTGCCGGCGGCCAGCACGTCAACAAGACCGACTCGGCGGTGCGGATCACCCACATCCCCACCGGGGTCGTCACCCAGTGCCAGAACGAGCGCTCGCAGACCCAGAACAAGGCGGTGGCGATGCAGTTCCTGCGCTCGAAGCTGATCGAGCTGGAGGAGCGCAAACGGGCCGAGGAGATGGCGCGGGCGCGGGGCGAGGTCAAAGACGTCGCCTGGGGCTCGCAGATCCGCAGCTACGTCCTGCACCCCTACACGATGGTCAAGGACCACCGCACCGAGCACGAGGTCGGCGACGTCCAGCGCGTCCTCGACGGCGACCTCGACGAGTTCGTCCGCGACTACCTGAACAAGACCGCGGCGGCCTCGGCCTCCTGATGGCCTCGCTCGACTTCCTCGAGCGAGCGGCAAAGGCCGATCCCGAGGGCCTGCTGGTGCTGCACCACGGGCGCGGCACCGACGAGCGCGACCTGCTCGGGCTCGCCGACCTGCTCGACCCCGAGGCGCGGCTGCGGGTGGTGACGCCGCGGGCGCCGCTGCAGCTGCCGGGCTCGCCCGGCTACCACTGGTACCTGGTGCCGCGGGTCGGCCACCCGGACCGCGAGACCTTCGAGGCGGCGCGGGCGGCGCTGGCCGAGCTGCACGACCGGCTCTGGGAGGAGACCGGGGTGGGGCCGGAGCGGACCGTGCTCGGCGGCTTCTCGATGGGCGCGGTGATGAGCTACGCGATGGGGCTCGGCGCCGAGCGGCCGGCGCCGGCGGGGATCCTCGCCTTCAGCGGCTTCGTGCCGACCGTCGACGGCTGGGAGCCGTCGCTGGTGGACCGGCGGGCGACCCGGGCCTTCGTCTCCCACGGCGGCCGCGACCCGATCATCGGCGTCGAGTTCGGCCAGCGCGCCCGGCGGCTGCTCGAGGACGGCGGCCTCGCGGTCGAGTACCGGGAGTCCGAGCTCGGCCACCAGATCGATCCCTCGCACCTGGCCGACGCCGGCGCCTGGCTGCGGGAGACGCTGCAGGGCTGAGCTATTCGGACTGCTGCCAGGCCAGCCCGCTGGGGGTGGGCTGGCGGACGTCGAGCTGACGGTCGAAGAGAGAGTTGCAGTAGCGCGGGGCCGCGGGCACGCGCAGGCGCACGGTGAAGCCCTTGGCGGCCATCACCTTGGTCATCTGCGGCTCGGTCAAGCTCTCGGTCAGCCGCAGGACGCCCTTCCTGCCGAAGCGCTTCTTCTCGCTGCCGAGGAAGAGGCCGCCCTTGCTGCCGTGCAGCCCGTAGTCGACGGTGACGGCGGTCGGGGAGGTGGTCGTGTAGCGGATCTGCAGGCGAACGCGGTCGTTGTTGGTGGCGAGCACGGAGGCCTGGGCGCTGGTCAGCAGGCACTCGGCCGGAGCTTCGGCGCCGCTCTCACCGTCCTCCTCTTCGCACTCTTCTTCCTCTTCGTCGCACTCGCCCGCTTCGAAGTCTTCCTCTTCGCTCGCTTCGGCTTCGTCTTCGAAGTCTTCGCCGTCGCTCGCGCTCAGTGCCGCGGCGACCGGAGATCCGGACACGCCGGGGACGGTCATCGCCTGCGCCGAGCGGGCCAGGCCGAGCACCGCGACCAGGGTCAGGGTGGCGAAGAAGGCGATCCCCCAGGCGAACCTGGTGAGCTGCGCCTCGGGGTCTGCCGTTGGGCTGGGCCTGCGTCGCATACCCATAGATCGGAGCCGGAGGCCCAACCCTTTAGTCGAGAAACCGCTCCGGCCGGGTTCAGGGGCCGAGCACGCCCTCGAGTCGCAGCAGCTCCTCCTTCATCGGCAGGCCACCGCCGTAGCCGCCGAGGGCGCCGCCGCTGCGCAGGACGCGGTGGCAGGGGACGACCAGCGGCAGCGGGTTGGTGCCGCAGGCGGTGCCGGCGGCGCGCACGGCGCGCTCGTTACCGGCGCTCTTCGCCATCTGCGTGTAGCTGCGGGTCTGCCCGTAGGGGATGCGGGCGATCGCCCGCAGCACCCGGCGGCGGAAGTCCCTGCTCAGCCGCCAGTCGAGCGGCAGGTCGAACTCGGTCAGCTCGCCCTCGAAGTAGAGGTCGAGCTCGCGCCGCGTCTCGTCGAACGGCGCCGCGCTCTCCAGCACCCGCGGCGAGACCCGCTCGGCCAGCTCGACCAGCAGCTCGTCGCTGTCCTGGTTGGGCAGGCCGATGCGGACCAAGCCGCGCGTCGTCGTCGCCAGCAGCAGCGGGCCGAAGGGGGAGTCGACGCGGGTGTAGGCGACATCGAGCAGGCCCTCGGCGGCCGCCCGTGCGGCGAGTCGGTCCAGCGATGCCTTCATGACAGCTCCTTCCTCAGTCGCTTCAGTCCCTCGTGCAGGCTGCGGCGGGCGGCCTCCGGCGAGCAGCCGAGCGCGGCGGCGATCTCGGCGTGGGGGAGGTCGCTGGCGTAGCGCAAGGTGACCGCGGCGCGCTGCTTCGGCGGCAGCGCCCCGACCAGCTCCCAGACCCCGTCGCCGGGCTCCGGGTCCTCGAACGCCACCTCCTCGACCTCAGCCACCGGGACCGCCCGCCGCCCGCGGGCGCGGTGGTGGTCGATCGCCTTGCGGTGGGCGATCGTGATCAGCCAGCCGCGCAGGTTCCCCCCGTCGCGGAGCTTCGGGTAGGCGCGCAGGGCGGAGACGAAGGTGTCCTGGAAGCAGTCCTCGGCCTCGCCGCGCCCGACCGCGCCGCGGCAGACCGCCATCACCGTCTCCGCGTGCTCGTCGATCAGCTGTTGGAACGGGGGCAGCTCAGTCACCTCGGGGATTAAACGCTGTGAGTGCGCCGGGCGTGAGATCAAAACCGACGAGGCGTGCATTCGCCCCGCGGGCGATGCTCAATGCACTCCTCGCCTTGATCTAGGCTGGCGCGGTGCCCGATCCCGCCGCAGCGACGCAGGAGCTGGTTGCGAGAGCGCTGGCCGAGGACGTCGGTGGCGGCGACGTGACCACGGCGGCGACTGTGCCCGAGGACGCGCGGGCGCGGGCACGGATCGTGCAGAAAGCGCCCGGCGTCGCCTTCGGGCTCGACCTGGTCGAGGAGACGATGCGCCAGTGCGGGGTCGAGCACCTCGACAAGCTCGTCGTCGAGGGCCAGTGGCGCGACGCGGTCCCGGCCGAGGTGGCACTCGCCAGCGGGCCGGCGGCGGCGCTGCTGGTCGCCGAGCGCACCGCGCTCAACTTCCTCGGCCACCTCTCGGGGATCGCCACCCTGACCGCGACCTTCGTCGCGGCGGTCGCCGGCACCAGCGCCCGCATCCTCGACACCCGCAAGACGACGCCGGGCCTGCGGGCGCTGGAGAAGGCCGCGGTCGCGGCCGGAGGCGGCGTCAACCACCGGCTCGGCCTCTACGACGCGATCCTGATCAAGGAGAACCACATCGCCCTCGCCGGCGGCGTCGCCAAGGCAGTCCACGCGGCACGGCGGGCGCAGCCGCAGCTGCCGGTGGAGATCGAGTGCCGCGACCTGGACGAGGTCGCCTACGCGCTCGGGGTCGGCGCCGACCGCCTGCTGCTCGACAACATGGACCTGGAGACGCTGCGTGGCGCGGTCAAGCTGCGCGACGCGAACGCGGGGGCGGGCAAGGGGCCGGACCTCGAGGCCTCGGGGGGGGTCGACCTGGAGACGGTGCGTCCGATCGCCGAGACCGGCGTCGACTTCATCTCGATCGGCGCCCTCACCCACTCCGCCCCCTCGCTCGACTTCAGCCTGCTGCTGGAACCCGCCTAGCGTCTACTTGAGCAATTTCGACAGCCGCCGGTCCTTCAGCACGCGCCCCCCGGTCTGCTCCTTGGGGCAGTAGTTGGTCTGGTGCTCGGAGAAGAAGACCGCCTCGATCGTCGTCCCGCAGCGGGGGCAGGGCTCGCCCTCGCGCTTGTGCACCTGCAGCGGCATCGGCACCTTGTCGGGGACCTCGGGCCCGATCGTCTGCTCGTAGTGCTCGATCGCGTCGCCGAGCACGTGCAGTGCCGCGTGCAGGCGCTCGACCTCCTCGGGGTCGAGCTCGGAGCCCTTCTTGAAGGGCGAGAGCCGCGCCTCCCAGAGGATCTCGTCGACCCAGGAGCGACCGATGCCGGCGACGTCGCGCTGGTGGCGCAGCAGCGGGTGCAGGTGCCGCGGCTTGTCGATCGCCGCCGCGAACTGCTCGAGCGGGGGTGGAGGCCAGGCTTCGGGCCCGAGCGTCGCCACCATCTCGTCGGCGCCGACCTCTGCGCTTGGCAGCAGCTTCGCCCAGGCGCGCTGCTTGGTCCCGAACTCGCGCAGGCGCAGCTCGCGGCCGTCCTCCAGCCGCACCAGCACCCGCGAGGCGCGGTCTTTGGCCGAGGCCCGTTTGTCGAAGACCCGCAACCGCCCGGCCGACATCAGGTGGATCAACAGCGAGAGGTCGCCGAACTCGACCACCGGCATCTTCGATATCCGCCGCACTCCCGTCAGCTCGCGCCCGGCCAGCGCCTCCAGCGGCGGGTCGAAGGTCTTCATCACGTTCATCCCCGGCGCCAGGGCCGATTCCACGCGGGCTCCGGCCAGGGCGCTGCTGAGGCGGCGCGCCACGATCTCGACCTCAGGCAGCTCGGGCATGGACGAAGTCTGCCAGCGAGTAGACTTCGAGCCACGTTCATTCGACTGGATTGAGGCTCACGCCCGGCCAGCGAACATCAGGAAAGGAAGGGCTCATGCAGGAGCTCCCGACGATCCAACCAACTTTCGGACCGGAACTGACGCCGGACCAGATCGCTGAGCTCAGCGACGAGATCCGCACGCTTGCGGCCGAGCGCGACGCCGTCATCCTCGCCCACAACTACCAGCTGCCGGAGATCCAGGACGTCGCCAACTACCTCGGCGACTCGCTCGGGCTCTCGCGCCAGGCGGCCGCCACCGACGCCGAGGCGATCGCCTTCTGCGGCGTCCACTTCATGGCCGAGACGGCCTCGATCCTCTCGCCCGAGAAGACGGTGCTGATCCCCGACCTCGATGCCGGCTGCTCGCTCGCCGACTCGATCGACGCCGACCAGCTGCGGGCCTGGAAGGCCGAGCACCCAGGGGCGCTGGTGGTGATGTACGTCAACACCTCGGCCGAGGTCAAGGCCGAGACCGACTACTGCTGCACCTCCTCCAACGCGGTCAAGGTGGTCGAGCACATCTGGGCCGAGCACGGGGCCGAGACCGAGATCCTCTTCGGCCCCGACATGTGGCTCGGTGCCTTCGTCGAGCGCGAGACCGGGCTGGTCGACGATCCCGAGCGCCGCGCCCGCTTCCACGTCTGGGACGGCGAGTGCCACGTCCACGCAGGAATCCGGCCCGACGACATCGCCCGCACCCGGGCCGAACACCCCGAGGCCGAGTTCCTGATCCACCCCGAGTGCGGCTGCTCGACCCAGGCGATGGAGTACGTCGCCGCCGGCGACATCGAGGCCGAGGGCGTGCACATGCTCTCGACCTCGGGCATGCAGCAGCACGTCGAAGCCCACCCGGAGGGCAGCTTCATCGTCGCCACCGAGAACGGGATGCTCTACCCGCTGCAGCAGGCGGCGCCGCAGGCGAACCTGATCGAGGCCAACCGGATGGCCGTCTGCAAATACATGAAGATGATCACCCTGCCGAAGCTGCGCGACTCGCTGCGGGAGATGAAGTACGAGGTCAGCGTCCCGGCGGCGGTCGCCGAGCGGGCGCGGATCCCGATCGAGCGCATGGTCGCGATCGGCTGAGGCCCGCTGGGCGATGTCGTGCGTGGGCGCGTTCTTGCGCGCCCGAGGGGGCGCAGGAGTCACCCTGTCTGCGCAGAACCCACCGCTGACATGGCTAGATCGAAGAAGAGACAACCCCGGGACGACGAGCCCCAGCGCCCCCGCGGGCGCCGGGCGCCGATCATCGAGCTGAGCGACGTGACCAAGGTCTACCCGGGCGGCCACATGGCGCTCGACCGGGTCAACCTGGCGATCGGCCGCGGTGAGTTCGTCTTCCTCGTCGGCCCCACCGGCTGCGGCAAGTCGACCCTGATCAAGATGCTGATCCGCGAGCTCGCCGCCAGCGAGGGCGCGGTCAAGATCGCCGGCCGCGACATCGGCGCCCTGCCGGAGAAGAAAATCCCGCAGCTGCGGCGCAACATCGGCACCGTCTTCCAGGACTTCAAGCTGCTGCCCAACCGCACCGTCTACGACAACGTCGCCTACGCGCTGCAGGTGATCGGCGCCAGCCGCCACGAAATCCGCGAGCAGGTCCCGGCGACGCTGCGCCTGGTCGGGCTCTCGACCAAGCTCAACAGCTTTCCCGACCAGCTCTCCGGCGGCGAGCAGCAGCGCGTCTCCGTCGCCCGCGCCTTCGTCAACCACCCGCCGCTGCTGCTCGCCGACGAGCCCAGCGGCAACCTCGACCCGGTCACCTCGATCGGGATCATGCAGCTGCTCTACCGGATCAACAAGACCGGCACCACGGTCGTCGTCGTCACCCACGACCGCGAGATGGTCGACAACATGCGCCGCCGCGTGGTCGAGCTCTACGAGGGCCGCGTCGTCCGCGACGAGGTCAGCGGCGGCTACACCGAGGAGTCGACGACCGAGTTCGGCCTGCGGATGAAGGCGGAGATGGGCGTCGGCCCCGACGGCGGCACCCAGACCAACGGCCACGGCGACCACGAGACCCTGGGCTGATGTCGCGCCTGATCTTCTTCCTGCAGGAGGCCCTGCGCGCGCTGCGCCGCAACGGCGCCCCGACCCTGGCCGCGATCGTGACCACGGTCGTCACCGTGATCCTGCTCGGCGTCCTGATCCCGATCTTCCAGACCACCCAGGCCAAGAGCGCGGAGATCCGCAGCGAGCTCAACATCCAGTTCAGCCTCTTCGACGACGCCACCCAGGGTGAAATCGACTCGACCCAGGCCAAGCTGGAAGCTCTGCCGCACGTCGCCTCCGTCGCCTTCGTCACCAAGGCCCAGGCGCTGAAGACGCTGCGCGGCGAACTGAAGGACAAATCGATCGTCGAGCAGTTGAACACCAACCCGCTGCCGGCCAGCTTCAAGGTCGAGGCCGACGACGCGGCCAACCTGAACGGCATCTGCGAAGCGGTGATGCGCCCCGTCAGCAGCAACTGCGACGCGGTCATGCGCCCGGAGTCGACGGCCGAGACGAACCCGATCTCGCCGATCATCGACCACCCCTTCGACCGCCAGCAGGCCTCGGAGCAGATCGAGCAGGTGACCAGCGCCCTGAAGATCGTGCTGACGGTGATGACGGTGCTGCTGATTCTCGCCTCGCTGATGCTGGTCGGGAACACGATCCGGCTCTCGATCTTCACCCGCCGCCGCGAGGTCGAGGTGATGCGCCTGGTCGGGGCGACCCGCTGGTTCATCCGCTGGCCGTTCATGATCGAGGGCGTGGTCGTCGGCTTCGCGGGCGGCCTGGTGGCCATACTGATCCTGTGGCTCGGCAAGCTCACGGTGGTCGACCCGCTCAGCGACTCCTTCTCCTTCCTGGCGGCGCAGAACGACAGCACGCTGTCGTTCCCCCTCCTGGTCGGGATCCTGTTCGCGGCCGCGGTCCTGGTCTCGACGATCGGGTCCGGCATCACCCTGCGGCGCTTCCTCAAGGTCTGAGGCCGCGGTCGTGAAAGCGCGCGCGGCGGTGGCCTATGCCGTGTCGCTGCTCGCCGTCCTCTGCCTCGGGCTCTGGCTGGGCGCGCACCCGGCGCAGCTGCCGCAGTTCGCCCGCGACGCCTTCGCCGGCTCGCAGGCGAGCCTCAACGCCGAAGCCGCCGAACTGATCCAGGACAACTACTTTCGCTCGGTCGGCGACGCCGAGCTGGGCAACGCCTCGCTGCAGGGCATGGTCCGCGAGCTGCGCAAGCGCCACGGCGACCGCTTCAGCGAATACTTCTCGCCGGAAAACCTCGAAAGCTTCAACCAGGCGATCGAAGGCCGCTTCTCCGGGGTCGGGCTCTCGGTCGTCCCGGTCAAACGCGGCCTGCGGGTCGTCCAGGTGTTCCCGCGCTCCCCCGCCGACCAGGCCGGAATTGTCGCCGGCGACACCGTGATCTCGGTCGAGGGCGAGTCGATCGGCGGCGAGAGCAGCACCGAATCGACCGGCAAGATCAAGGGGCCGGAAGGGACCGAGGTGACGATCGGGGTGCTCGGCGGCAAGAGCGAGGTGCGCCAGCTGCGGCTGACCCGGGCCGAGGTGGCGCTGCCGAACGTCAGCAGCAAGGTCGAGACGGTCGACGGGCGCAAGCTCGGCTACGTGCGCATGCTCAGCTTCAGCGAAGGCGTGCACGCGCAGCTGGCGCGGGCGGTGCGCAGGGTCGAGCGCGAAGGGGCGGAGGGCGTGCTGCTGGACCTGCGCGGCAATCCCGGCGGCCTGCTCGACGAGGCCGTGCTCAGCGCCAGCATCTTCCTGCCCGAGGGGGAGGTCGTGGTCTCGACCGACTCCCGCACCCAGGGCCACAGCGTCCACGAGACCGTCGGCGGCAACCTGCCGCGGCGCCCGCTGGTGGTCCTGATAGACCGCAACACCGCCTCCGCGGCGGAGATCCTCGCCGCCGCCCTGGCCGACGACGCCGGCGCGCCGGTGGTCGGCACCCGCTCCTTCGGCAAGGGCGTCTTCCAGCAGGAGGAGAGCCTCGCCAACGGCGGTGCCCTGAAGCTGACGGTGGGCGAGTACTTCACCCCGAACGGGGTCAACCTGGCGCGCAGCAAAGGGATCCACCCCGACGTCAAGGCCAGCGACGATCCGCAAACGCAGGTGGACGAGGGGAAGCAGCGGGCGCTGGACGTGCTGGCCGGTCGGGTCGGAGGATGAGCCGGCGCCGCCAGGCGCGGCCGCGGCAGCGCGACACCCAGCCGCCGGCCCGCGACGCCGTCGAGTCGCTGCTGCGCGAGCAGCTCGGCTTCCGCGGCTTCAGCGCCGCGCTCGAGCGCGAGGCGTCGGTGGCGGCGAGCGAGGCGGAGCAGCTGCCGCTGGCCCGGCGCGACCTCACCGCGCTGGCGACCTTCACCGTCGACCCGGCCAGCGCCCGCGACTTCGACGACGCCGTCTCCGCTCAGCGCGAGGGCGCCGGCGCCCGCGTCTGGGTCCACATCGCCGACGTCGCCGCCCACGTGCGGCCGGGCTCGCCGCTCGACCTGGAGGCGCGGCGGCGGGCCAACAGCACCTACGTCCCCGGCGCGGTCGAGCCGATGCTGCCGCACGCGCTCAGCAGCGAGGCCTGCAGCCTCGCGCCCGGGGTCGAGCGCCTGGCGGTGACGGCGGAGATCGAGCTGGGGCCGGGGGCCGAGCCGCGCTCGACCCGCTTCTACCGCAGCCGCATCCGCTCCGACGCGCGGCTCGACTACGACCAGCTCGACGCGATCTTCGCCGAGCGCGTGTCCCCGCCCGCCGAGGTCGCCGAACCGCTGGCCGCCGCCCGCGACGTCGCCCGCCGGCTCGGCGAGCACCGCGGCGCCAGCAGCCTTGA
This sequence comes from uncultured Solirubrobacterales bacterium, assembly GCA_963719435.1. Lineage (GTDB taxonomy): Bacteria > Actinomycetota > Thermoleophilia > Solirubrobacterales > 70-9 > VAYN01. Next base: position 1,194,292 of record OY970384.1, read on the forward strand.
GGTCGAATCGCGCGAACCGGAGTTCCGCTTCGACGCCGCCGGCAACGTGGTCGCCGCCGGGCGGGTCGCCCAGACCGAGTCGCACCGTCTGATCGAGCGGCTGATGATCCTCACCAACGAGCAGGTGGCGCAGCGGCTGCGGCAGGAGCGGGTGCCGGCGATCTACCGCGTCCACGCGGCGCCGGACCCGACCAGGATCGAGCGCCTGCTGGAGCAGCTGGCGGCGCTGGGGGTGCCGACCCCGCCGCTGGGGCGGGGCCTCTCGGCCCAGCAGGCGGGGATCGTCGCCGCCGAAGCGAGCCGCCTCGCCGGGCGCGAGGCCAGACGGCGCGGCCACGGCCTGGAGGCGTATACATCGCTCGTGCTCCGTTCTCTCAAGCAGGCCTCCTACAGCGAGCGCAACAGTGGCCACGCCGGGCTCGGCAGCGACGCCTACACGCACTTCACCTCGCCGATCCGCCGCTACCCCGACCTGGTCGTGCACCGGGCGCTGCTGGCGGCGCTGGGGGAAGGGGAGGAGGCGCCGCGGCTGGCCACGGCGCGCGAGGTCGCCGCCGACTGCTCCGCCCGCGAGCGCGAGTCGGCGAAGATCGAGCGCGGCGCCGACGACGTCTGCGCCGCCTACCTGCTCGAACGCGAGCTGGGCGAGCGCGGCCTCGACGCCGTGTTCGAGGGCGAGGTCTCGGGCGTGATCCGGGCCGGCGCCTTCGTCAACTTCGGCGGCGAGCTCGGCGACGTCTACGAGGGGATGCTGCCGGCGCGGCGACTGCCGGGCGGGCGCTACGAGCTCGACAAGGCCGAGGTGGCGCTGGTCAACCGCGGCTCCAAGGCGCGGCTGCGGTTGGGCGACCCGGTCGAGGTCCGGGTCAGCGGCGTCGACCCCGCCCGCGGCAGGGTGGACCTGGAGCTGGCCGGTGGCTAAGAAGAAGGACAAGCCGCGCCTGCCCGCCTCCGGCGACGTCGTCACCAACCGCCGCGCCCGCCACAAATTCGAGTGGGTGGAGAAAATGGAGGCCGGGATCGTCCTGCGCGGCTCCGAGGTCAAGGCGCTGCGCGGCGGCAAGGCGCAGATGACCGACGCCTACGCGGTGGTCGACAACGGCGAGGTCTGGCTGCGCAAGCTGCACATCCCTCCCTACGAGTTCGCCAACGTCGACGCCCACGACCCGGAGCGGCCGCGCAAACTGCTCCTGCACCGGGGCGAGATCGAGCGGCTGATCGGCAAAACCGCGCAGAAAGGGCTGACCCTGATCCCGACCCGGATCTACTTCAAAGGGCCGCGGGCCAAGGTCGAGCTGGCGCTGGCCCGGGGCAAGGAGGGGCGTGACCGGCGGCGCGAGATCGCCGACCGCGACGTCCGCCGCGAGGTCGAACGGGACTTCAAGGGCCGCATGCGCTGAGCGCCGGCGGCGCGGTCGAACGTCGGTCCGTTGCACGACCGCCCCGGCGCTTGCATCGGCCGCTCCACCTGCAAGGATTCACGGGCATGCGGACCCGTTCGCTCCTCTCGCTGTGCAGTGCAGGGGTCGTCTCCCTGATGCTGGTCGTTCCGGCGACCGCCGCCGCCGAGTCCTTCCCGGACAAGGCCAGCGACTACGTCAGCGACCACACCGGCTACTTCGTCGCCGCCCTGCTGCTGGCGATCCTGCTGCTTCTGCTGGTGGTCAACATCAGCCAGCGCCGCAGCAAGAAGGGGGCCAAGCCCGGCGCGCCGGTCGCCGCGGCCGCGGCGACTCCCGCGTCGCCCCAGGGCGCTCCCGCTGCTGTGCCGCAGGCCGCCCCCGGGGTGGTGCCGCCCCCACCGCAGGGTGCCGTCCCGGCGCCGCCAGCGGCCGCTCCGACCGCGGAAATGGCAGTGGTCCCGCCCCCGCCCGCCTCGGGTCAGCTCCCGGCAGCTCCACCACCGGGTGCAGCGGCGGTCGCAGGCGCCCCCGCAGGCGCCGCCGAGAGCTCCAAGGATCGGCGCCGCCGGGTGCGCCGGGAACAGCAGGCGAAACGCAACGAAGTGCGCCAGAAACGCCGCGAGGAGATCCAGCGGCGCAAGGAAGCACGGGCCGGTCAGCGCGCTCAGCGCCGCGGCGCCCCGGTCCCGCCGACCCCAACCCCGGGCGCGGCTCCGACCCCCGGCGCGGCCCCGCAGGCCGCCGTCCCCGGTCAGCCCCCGGCCGCCGCCGCCGAGCCGGCGCCCAAGCAGAAGAGCTTCTTCGGCATTAAGTACGGCGGTGGCAAGCAGAAGAGCTTCTTCGGCATTAAGTACGGCGGTGGCAAGCAGAAGCGCGAAGCGGCGCTCGCCGAGCAGCGCCTGGCTGCCGCCCGCGCCGCCCGCGAGCGCGAACTCGCGCAGGGCGGCGCCGCGGCCGCCAGCGCCGAGCCGCAGCAGGCACCGCCGTCGATGCCCTCGCTGGCGCCGACGCCCGCGGCCGTCGTCTCTCCCGCTCCGCCCGAGTACGACCCGGTGGCGGCCGAGCAGCGAGTGCGCGACAAGGTCGAGGAAGTGCGCCTGGAGGAGCAGCGCATCCGCACCGCCGCCGAGGCGCAGACGCAGCAGTTCGGCGCCCAGCCCTCGTCCCCGGCGGTACCGCAGGCGCCGCCGCTCCCCGATCTGCGCAGCGCCGAGCAGCACCTGCAGGAGGAACGAGAGGCTCAGGAACGCTCGCTGGCCGAGGCCGAGGAGCGGCTGCGCCAGATCGAGGAGCGGACCAAGGCGGCCGAGCAGCGTGCCGCCGAGGCGCGGCGCCTGGAAGAGCTGAGGTCGGAGGAGGAGGGCCGCCAGCAGCGCCTGCGGGAGATGCAGCAGAGCGTCGCCGAGGCCGAACAGCGGGCACTCGAGGCCGAGCGCCGCGCCGCCGAGGCCGAGCAGGCCGTCGTCCGCTCGGTCCAGGGCGTCGGCGAGCCGCAGTTCCAGCCCCCACCCGCCGCCCCCGGGCAGTTCCAGGGGCCGCCCGCCGACACCCAGCAGTTCCCGCCGGTGTCGCAGCCGCCGGCCCCGGTGCCACCGGCGCCGACCCCGCCGGTCCCAGGCCCGCCAACCCCGCCTCCCGCACCGCCGGCGCCCGCTCCCGGGCCGACCCCGCCGCCTGCCCCGGGCCCGCCGGTGCCCGAGCCGACCCCGCCGCCCCAGCCCATACCGGCGCCCGAGCCCGGCTCACCGACTCCGCCGCCCGCCCCGGCGCCGCCGGCACCCGAGCCCGGTCCGGCCTTCCCGCCGTCGCCCGATCCGCAACCGCTCGCAGCGGCCGTCAATGCCGGCGACGGCGCCGCGCCGATGAACCTCAACACGGTCACCTTCGAGCAGCTGCGCGAGCAGAACCTCTCGGTCACCCAGGCGACCCGCCTGCTCGCCCATCGCGAGCGCCTCGGCGGCTTCCAGTCGGTCGACGACCTCGACCAGGTGGTCGGCTTCCCGCAGGACCTGCTCGACGACCTCAAGCGCCGCGCGACGATCTAGTCGCGCGCGGCGACCGGCTCAGCCTTCTTCGTACTTCTCCAGCAGCTTCAGCCAGATCTCGCTGCGGCTGGGGTAGGGGGCGACCGCGTGGCGCAGGCGCGCGATCGGCACCGCGGCGACGATCGCCACCGTCGCCGCCTGTAGGAAGTCGGCGGTCTCGAAGCCGGTGAAGGTGGCGCCGACGATGGTCCCGTGGCCGTCGTCGACGACGATCCGCGAGGTGCCGCCGGTGTCCTTGCCCTGGAAGCTGGCGCCGGCCGAGCCGTCGGTGGGGACGTCGATTGCGCGGGCGTCGAGGCCGGCCTCGCGCGCCTGCTCGAGGGTCTTGCCGACCGCCGCCACCTGGGGGTCGGTGAAGGTGACGCGGGGCGAGCCGATGCCCTCGGCCACCGACTCGGCTTCGCGGCCGAGCAGGTTCTCCGCCGCGACCCAGGCCTGGTACTTGCCCATGTGGGTGAAGAGGGCGCGGCCGTTGACGTCGCCGATCGCGTAGAGCCACTCGCGGCCGCCGACCCGCAGCCGGTCGTCGGTCCCGAGGAAGCCGTGTTCGTCTGCCTCGACGCCGGCGGCGTCGAGGGCCAGCTCCCCGGTGTGGGGGACGCGGCCAACCGCGATCAGGATCTCCGCTCCCTCGACCCGACTGCCGTCGCCGAGCTCGGCGATCACACCCGGCCCGCCCGCCTCCACCTTGCTCGCCTGCACGCCGGTGCGGACGTCGACGCCGAAGTTCTCCCGCAGCGAGGCGGCGACTTCCTCGCCGGCGAAGGCCTCCTCGCGCGCCAGCAGGTGCTCATTGCCCTCGACCAGGGTCACCCTGGCCCCCATCGAAGCCCAGGCCTGCGAGAGCTCGCTGCCGACCGGGCCGCCGCCGAGCACGATCATGCTCTCCGGGACCTGCTTGGCGGTGGTGCCCTGTCGGTTGTTCCAGGGCGTGACCGAGTCGAGGCCGTCGATCGGGGGCATCGCGGCGCCGCTGCCGGTGGCGACGACGATCGCCCGGCGTGCGGTCAGCGCCTCGTCGCCGACGAGCAGGCGCCGCTCGCCGTCGAAGCGGCCGCTGCCGCGGAAGAGGTCGATTCCGCGTTCTTCCAGCCAGGGCAGCTGGACGGAGTCGTCGAGGTCGTGGATCACCTCGTCGCGGCGGTCGAGGATTGCCTGCGGGTCCAGCTCGTCGCCCTTGCCGACGGGGACGCCGGGTACCCGCCGTGCCTCGCCGAGCAGGTCGGCGGGCCGCAGCAGCGCCTTCGAGGGCATGCAGGCGTAATAGGAGCATTCGCCGCCGATCAGGTGCTGCTCGACGATCGCCACCTTCAGGCCGCCGTCGGCCAGGCGGCCGGCGCAGACCTCGCCCGCGGGGCCGGCGCCGAGGACGATTGCGTCGTATGCACGCTCGCTCACAGGTTCACCATCCCCGACACCGTACAATTCCAAGCGCAGTGCACGGGGGCGACAGGCTTCGACGTGGTCGACTCGTGCGAAAGGTTGCAGGTCGAGGTTGCTGGAGGCCTCGTTAAACCCCAGCACAAACCAATACGTGCGGACCATGAGTTCGCCCTCGCCGCTTAGTTAGAAGCTAAGCGCTGTGAGAGTCGGTCCTCCCGCGCCCGCCGGGAGGGCAGCCGGCTTCAAAATGCGGGCTCACCCGGGTGGATCGCCCCGTCTCCCCAGGGAAATTCCAGAGGGCTGTGTCTCCCGTAGTGCCCGCCGGCGCGGACCCCGGGAGACGAGAATCAAGCGCCGGCTAAACCTGTAGATGCCTTCGCGCCGCGTCCGCGGATCCGAGTTCGAATCTCGGCGCCTCCATCAAGCTCACCGGCCCCCTAGCGGGGGCGGGTGGGCTGCGAGCCAAGCCAGGACCGCGGCGGCGTCGCGGTCGGGCGGGAAGACGGGGTAGAAGGCCTTGACGATCTTGCTGGCGTCGGCGACCAGGGTGAGGCGGCGGTAGAGAGTCATTCCGGCCGCCTCGAAGGTCGGCAGCCGCAGCTGTTCGGCCAGCACCAGGCGGAAGTCGCTGAGCAGCGGGAAGGGGATGTGCTCGCGCTCGGCGAACTCGCGCTGTTCCTCTGCGCTCTGGGCGCTGATCCCGATCACGGTTGCTCGATGCCGGGCGAACTCGGCGAGGCTGTCGCGGTAGGCGCAGCTCTGCGGCGTGCAGCCGCGGGCGCCGGGAATGTCGTCCCAGCCGGCCGGCAGCGGCTCGCCGGGAGTGCCGGTGCGAGGGTAGACATAGGCGACCAGTCGTCCCTGCGCCAGCTCGGCCAGGTCCGCCGTCCCGCCCGTACTCGACGACAGCACCAGCGAGGGCAGCGCCGCGCCGGGCAGGTGATCGGCAGCGCCGTCGTCCTCGGGGACCGGCAGGTCGGGCGGGAGGGAGGAGTAGTCGAAGGCCACGCCCGGATCGTGGCACGCCCGGCCACTCGCCGGACGCGCACCTGATCGCGCCAACCCGCACGCGTCCCGATTGGCGCGCGCGGGCAGGTCAAGCCGCCAATAGAGCCGAGTGCCCGTCGCCTAGCGCATGGTTGGATCCTTCGTCTTGACCAGGCGTTCGCGTTCGGCTATCGATAGATCACCGTACTCGAAAAGAGGTGTTATGAAGCACAGGCTCAAACTCTCGGCAAGCGTTTTAGGCGGGTTCCTGGCTGTTATTGCAATGTCGTCTTCGACGGCATCCGCAGACCAGATCCACGTCGAAGGCACCCCCGTTTACGTGACAGGTAAACAGAACGCGACGAATACTTTCGGTACGACAGTAGGAAAAATACAATGCAATAGCGCTACCTATAGCGGAACAGTGGGAGCCACTGAAACGTCCACGATCACACTCAGCCCAACGTACTCCGAATGCGTGTGCATTGGGCCGGAATGCCTCGCGCCCACCTCTGCGGCGATCAACGGATGCGACTATCTACTTCACACCGGCGCAGAAACAACCGGAAGCGTGGATATCGTTTGCCCCGCCGGCAAAGAAATCACATTCAGCTCTCCCAAGTGCACGCTTCATCTCAAACCTCAGACGTCGGTTGGGACCGCAACGTATAAAAATATCGGGTCGGGAACCACACGAGAACTAGAGATCGCCCTTAGCCTGGGGGGCATTCAGTACTCCCATACAGAAGGACTTGGCGCTGGCCGCTGCTTCAGTGGCACTGGATCCTCGGGCTCGCTGACGGGAAGCGTGAGCCTTACAGCCGAGGGAGAGAACACCACGAGCCCGGGTCACGTTGGAGCCTTCACCGGGGGGACCAGTGAATTCCAATTCGAAAAAAGCCCCCTGATATGGACAGGCTTCCAACCAAACCCGAGCACTTTCAAAACCACAGCGGGCACGGCTGACTGCTCATACCCAAAGTTCGCCGGGGACAATCGGCTCTACGGCCGTTGCCTCGGTGACAATTACGCCCTCCTTTGAAGGGTGCACCTGTCTCGGAGTGGCTTGCACTATCGATACGAATGGCTGTGACTTCGTCGTGAGAATCGGCACTCCGCCGAAAGGCACGGTGGATCTGGTTTGCCCTGAAGGCAAAGAAATGACACTGACAAGCTCGAAGTGCACGATTCACGTCAAACCACAAACTGGAATTGGAGCGATCACCTATAAAGATCTGGGAGCCGGAACGACACGAGAAATAGAACTCAACCTCGAACTGCTCGGAATTCACTACTCCCATACAGAAGGGACCGGGATTGGGAGGTGCGTGACTGGGACAGGATCCACGGGTACCCTTTGGGGAACTCTGCTAGTAACAGCAGAGGAGGATCTGGGGCCCATCGGACACGTGGGGCTCTGGGTCGAATAGCAATAGGCTGTCCGCCATGGAGCGCTACGTGGCTTTTCTGCGGGGCATGAACCTCGGCGGGCGGCGGATCAAGAACGATGAGCTGCGGGCCGAGTTCGAGGCGCTTGGCTATGAGGACGTAGCCACCTTTCGCGCCAGCGGCAACGTGATCTTCACGGCGAAGAAGAAGAGCGAGAGCGCGTTGACGAAGGCGGTCGAAGCCGGGCTGGGCGAGGCGCTCGGCTACGAGGTGCCGGTCTTCCTGCGCAGCTGCGAGGTGGTCGCGGCGATCGCCGCCCAGCGGCCGTTTCCGGCGAAGTGGGTGGAGGCGTCACAGGGCAAGCTCCAGGTCTCACTGCTGGCGAAGAAGCCGACCGCGGCCGCGCGCAGGAGGGTGCTGGCGCTGGCGAGCGACGAGGACCTGCTGGCGCTCGAGGGCCGCGAGCTCTACTGGCTGCCGAGCGGCGGCCTGCTCGAGTCCGAGCTCGACCTGAAGGCGATCGAGGCGGCGCTGGGCAAGGACACGCGGCGGACGATGGGCACGATCGAACAGATCGCGGCCAAGCACTGCGCGGACTGAGGGTCAGTGGCGGTCGAGGTGGCGACCCGACCTGCTGCTCAGGCTGGCGGAGATCGCGGCCGTTGCATAGGTGATCGGGACCAGCATCTTCGGCGCCATGCCGAAGGCGAAGATTGCGATGGCCGTCGCAATCGTGATTGCCGTACTGAACGCCAGTAGGCCCTGGGGAGTGCTGAGAAGCCGTTCCATCAGGCGCATACCTCAAGGATAAGCGCGAGAACCGACAGCGGCGATCCGGCGATGAAGCCCTGGGCGAGGCCTCCGTTCACCTCGTGGGCCAGGACCTCGGGAGGCTCACCGTTCATCACCGCCTGCGCGGCCGCGTAACCGCTGAAGTAGGCCATCGCTCCACCCAGCACCGAGACCGCCGTCACGGCTGCCTCGACCAACCCCTGCGCGTCGGCGACCTCGATCACTGGCATCGGACGACCGTATTTGGCGGTGGCGCGTGAGAGACGCCGCGAAGGCAAGGGCTGTGTCAGGACTGTGTGCCGGAATCCGTGCGCGGCAGGGCGGCGATCTCGAAATCGCGGCTTACGGCGCCGATCTCCTCGGGCAGCCCGGCGAGCTGGACGTTGGCGACGAACTCGAGGTCCTGGCCGAGCGGGCGGAAGAAGTTGTCGTAGTGGGTGGGGACGATCGCCCGCGGTTCGAGCCGGGGCAGGATCCGCTGCCAGTAGCGCTCGGTGAAGCTGCGGCCGGCGATGCCGGCGAGGAAGACGTCGACCCCGCGCTCGCGGACCGCCTCGTCGATCAGGTTGGCGCTGCCCTGGTGGTAGATGCTGAGGCCGGCGACGCGGATCGAGATGCCCCAGACCTGGCCGCAGCGGTAGGCGCCGGGGGAGAGGGCGTCGAGGTGCTCGCAGCTGAGTTCGCCGTCGTAGGGGACCGCCAGCCCGAGCAGCAGCTTCGAGTGCACGCTGGGGGTGAAGCTGACCTCGAACGGCCCCAGCTCGTAGGTCCGGTAGGGCTCGACCTCGACTGCCCGCTCGGCGAGGCCGTGCAGCGCCATCAGGTTGACCAGCGAGCGTGAGCCGTAGGCCCTGCAGCCGGCGCGCCGGGCGATCGCCGGGGCGTCGACCGCATGGTCGAAGTGGGTGTGGCCGACGAGCACGCCGACCGTCTCCTCCGGCACCCCGGCGAAGCGGTCGAGCGTCGCCGGGTCGGGCAGCGCCTGGCGCCGCAGCACCAGGTCGCGGAACGGCACCCGCGAGAGGTAGGGGTCGATGAACAGGGTCTTGCCCTCGTAGCTGAGCCGGTAGCCGGAGACGCCCAGCCACTCGACATCGAGGCCAGCCGGCAGCTGCAGCGGCCGCGCCTCCAGCTCCGCCAGGGCCTGGCCGTCGGCGCGCTCGGAGGAGCGCCGGGTCGCCCGCGCCCGCGCCAGCTCGCCGAGGTGTCGCAGCGGGCCTCCCATGGTGTGAGGTTACGTCGCAAGCGGGTCATCTAAGTTGGGTCGCTCCGATGGCAATCGCAACCGCAACCTCGCTCGACGTCCACGTCGGCGGCAAGCTCCTCTTCGAGGAGGTCTCGTTCAAGCTCGAGCCGCGCGAACGGATGACCCTCTCCGGCCGCAACGGCGCCGGCAAGTCGACGCTGCTGCGGGTCCTGTCCGGGGAGCTCAGCCCCGACGCCGGCTCGCTGACGATCCACCGCGGCGCCCGCGTCGCCCTCCACGACCAGCGGCCGCCGCGGGACTCCAGCGCCACACTGGGCGAGTACGTCTTCTCCGGCCGCAGCGACATGCTCGAGACCGAGGCCGAGCTGGAGCGGCTGGAGGGCCAGATGGGGCAGGGGACCGACGAGGAGACGATGACCGCCTACGCCGCCGCCCAGCACCGGCTCGAAGTCGGCGGCGGCTACCGCTGGCGCGACCGCGTGCTCGAAGTCCTGCGCGGGCTCGGCTTCGGCCCCGAGCAGACGGAGCGCTCGCTCTCGACCTTCTCCGGTGGCGAGCTGACCCGGGCCTCGCTGGCGCGGGCGCTGGCGGCCCGGCCGGACCTGCTGCTGCTGGACGAGCCGACGAACCACCTCGACATTCCCTCGCTGGAGTGGCTGGAGTCCTACCTGGTCGACCTCGACGCCGCCGTCGTGCTGGTCGCCCATGACCGCTGGTTCCTGGAGGCGGTCGGGACTTCCGTGCTGGAGATCGAGGCGCAGCGCGCCCGCTTCTTCGCCGGCCCCTGGCACGCCTGGCGCCAGGAGCAGGCGAAACGGCAGATCGCCCTCGGCAAGGCGATCGACCGCCAGCAGGCGGAGATCGAGCGCATGGAGCGCTTCGTCGAGCGCTTCCGCTACAAGGCGACCAAGGCCAAACAGGCGCAGTCGCGGCTGAAACAGATTGATAAGAAGAAGAAGACCGGTCCCCAGGCCGAACGCCGCGACGGCCGCAAGCTGCGCTTCTCCTTCAAACCGCCGGAGCGTCCCGGCCGGGTGGTGCTGAAACTGGTCAACGGCAGGATCGAGGTGCCGGGCCGGACCCTGCTCGAGGACGCCCAGCTGGAGCTCGAACGCGGCGAGCACGCGGTCCTGGTCGGCGCCAACGGCAGCGGCAAGACGACCCTGATCGAGACCCTGGCCGGCCGCAAGCAGCCGGCCTCGGGCAGCGTCCGCAGCGGCCACAACGTCAAGCTCGGCTACCTCTCCCAGCACGCCGACACCGCCGCCGGCGAGGGCTCGGTGCTCGATGCCGCCCAGCGCGAGACCGGGCTCACCGGCCCCAAGGCGCGGGCGCTGCTCGGTGGCTTCCTCTTCTCCGGCGCCGACGCCGAGAAGCAGCTGAGCGACATCTCCGGCGGCGAGCAGCGGCGGCTCTCGCTGGCGATCCTGGTCGCCTCCGGCGCCAACGTCCTCGTCCTCGACGAGCCCACCAACCACCTCGACATCGAGAGCCGCGAGGCGCTCGAGGACGCGCTGACCGAGTTCGAGGGGGCGGTGCTGCTGATCTCCCACGACCGGGCGCTGCTGGAGGCGGTCGGCAGCCGCACCCTGGTCTGCGAGGGCGGCAGGCTGGAGAGTCACCCCAGCGGCTGGGCCGAGTACCAGCGGCGGCGCGACGAACGCGAGGCGGCCAGCACGGCGGCCGCCAAGCCGGCCGCGTCCAGCGGCGGCGGCAAGTACAGCGCCACCAAGCCGGCGCAGAAGGCGGCGAAGAAGGCCGCCCGCCTGGAGCAGCGGATCGAGCGCGCCGAAGCGGAGCTGCGCGAGGTCGAGGAGGAGCTGGCGGACCCCGCCGCCTGGTCCAGCCCCGGCCGGGCCGAGCGGGCGGAAAAGCGCCACGCCGAGGCAAAGCGGACGGTCGAGGAGCTGATGGAGCAGTGGGAGGAAGCGGAGGCTTCGGCCTCCAAGGCCTGAGTCAGCGCAGGGGGCTGGTGAGGACGACCCGGGCGCCGCGCGCCGGGACCAGGGTGATGTTGCGGATCTTCACCTTTTCCGGCTTCGCGTCGGCGGGTCGCAGCTCCGCCCGCTCGACGAACTCGCGCAGGATCGTTCGCATCTCGTATTCGGCGAAGGCGGCGCCGATGCAGCGGCGGATGCCGCCGCCGAAGGGGATCCAGGCGTAGTTGTCGACCTTGGCGTCGAGGAAGCGCTCGGGCCGGAACGCCTCCGGTTGGGGGAAGGCGTCCTCGCGGTAGTGCAGGGCGGCGATCGCGGCGAGGACGAAGGTCCCGGCCTCCATCTCGTAGTCCCCGAGCGTGGCCGGACCGGTCAGCTTGCGGCCGACGTCGACCAGCACCGGCCGGATCCGCAGCACCTCCTTGACGGTGGCGGCCAGGTAGTCCTCCTCGCCGGCCGCGAGCGACTCGCGCAGCTTCGCCAGCACCGCGGGGTTGCGGGTCAGCAGCTCGACCGCCCAGGCGAGCCCGGTCGCGGTCGTCTCGTGCCCGGCGCCCAGCACCGTGACCATCTCGTCGCGCAGTTCGCGGTCGTTCATCGGCTCGCCGTCCTCGTCGTGGGCGGAGAGCAGCAGCGAGAGGACGTCGTCGCGCTCCTCGTGGCCGGCCTCGGCGCGGCGCAGCGCGATCTCCTCGTAGATGAAGGCGTCGAGCGCCGCGCGCGAGCGCAGGAACCGGCCCCAGGGGCTGAGCCCGCCGAGGTTGCGGCGCAGCGGCGGCACCGAGGCGACCAGGCCGACGCGGCGGGCGAACTCGTCGATCAGGACTTCGAAGCGGGCCAGCCGCTCCTCGTCGTGGACACCGAAGACGGCGCGCATGATCACCGCCAGGGTGATCCGCTGCGTGTGCGGGCGCATGGCGAACGGCCTGCCGACCGGCCAGCTCTCCATCTCGCGCCGGGTCACGTCGAGGATCAGCTCGCCATAGCGCTGCACCCGCTCGCCGTGGAAGGGGGGCAGCAGCAGCTTGCGCTGGCGCAGGTGCGGGGCGTCGTCGAGGGTCAGCACCGAGTTCGGGCCGAGCGCCGGCTCGAGCACGCTGGCGTTGGCCTCGCCGGCGTGGAAGAGGGCGGGGTCGCCGGTGAACAGGGCTTTGACCAGGTCGGGCGCGGCGACGTAGGTGATGCGGCCGAAGTAGGGGAAGCGGACTACGAAGATGTCGCCGTAGCGACGCTGGTGCTCGGCCAGGAAGCCGAGCGGGTCGCGGGCGTAGCGCAGCAGCTGCACGGCGCCGGGGGCGCGGGGTCCCGGCGGGGTCGCCGCGGGGGCGAGCGAGCCGGGCGGCATCAGAAGACGATCGTGCGCTCGCCGTCGAGCAGGACGCGGTCGCCGAGGTGGGCCATCACCGCGCGCGCCAGCACCAGCCGCTCGATGTCGCGGCCGATCCGGACCAGGTCCGCGACCTCGTCGCTGTGGCTGACCCGAGTCACGTCCTGGTCGATGATCGGGCCGGCGTCGAGGTCGGGGGTGACGTAGTGGGCGGTGGCGCCGATCAGCTTCACGCCGCGCTCGTGGGCGCGGCGGTAGGGGTCGGCGCCGACGAAGGCGGGGAGGAAGCTGTGGTGGATGTTGATCGCCGGCGCGCCCAGCCGCTCGAGGAAGCCGGCGGAGAGGATCTGCATATAGCGGGCGAGGACGAGCAGGTCGACCTCGCCGAGCAGCTCCAGGGCGCGGCGCTCGGACTCGGGGCGGATCGCCGGCTCGACCGGGACGTGGTGGAAGGGGAGGCCGACCGATTCGACCTGGGCGGCGTGGTCGGGGTGGTTGGAGAGGACCGCGACCAGCTCGCCGCCGAGCTCGCCGCTGCGCCAGCGCCAGAGCAGGTCGGAGAGGCAGTGGTCTTCGCGCGAGACCATGATCGCCACCCGCTTGCGCTGGCTCGACTCGGCGAAGCGGTACTCCATCTCGAACGGCCCCGCGACCTCCGCCTGGAAGCGCTCCTGCAGCCCGGCGCGCTCGCCCTCGGGGACCGGGTCGAAGACCATCCGCATGAAGAAGCGGCCCTCGGCGGTCGAGTGCTGGTCGGCGTCGACGATGTTGAGCCCGGCGTCGGCGAGGAAGCCGCTGACCCTGGCAATCAGCCCCGGCCGGTCCGGACAGGCGAGCAGCAGCCGCGTGGTCGGGTTCTCGGTCACCGCCGGATCATCGCGCAACCCCGGCGGGGCGGTTCCGGTCGCAATATCGACTGCACCGGCAGTTGCGCCGGCACCGGATCCGTGCCTGGGCAAGTGCGATTTGCCTCTTTCGCCTGCCTTTGTGTGAGCGCGGTCACCCATGGAAGCCGGAAATACCGCCACGGTCCCGCGCTTGCTCACAAAACGCACACATATCGTCCCTGCCCTTCTGCTCGCCCTCGCCGTCCCGGCGACGGCCCTGGCCGCCGGCGGCGAGCGCTCCGACTCCGCGCCCGGTGTCGCCGACGCCGAGGTCGCCGAGATCGCGCCGCTGCAGCGCCCGATCGATCGCTTCCGCCACGTCGTCCACACGATGGCGCGGCAGATCCGCGCCGAACACCGCGCCGAACTGCGCCGCCAGCGCCAGGAGCTGTTCGCCGACCTGCCCGGCGGCGTCACCATCGGCACCCTGGAATCGATTGCCGCCTGCGAGTCCGGCGGCGACCCGACCGCCGTCTCTTCGGACGGCTCCTACCGCGGCAAATACCAGTTCGACTTCGGCACCTGGGAATCCGTCGGCGGCGCCGGCGACCCCGCCGCTGCTCCCGAGGACGAGCAGGACTACCGCGCGGCGCTGCTGTACGGCCAGTCGGGCTCCAGCCCCTGGCCGGTCTGCGGCTGAGGCGATCCGGGGAGGGGCACCCGACCCCTTCCCTACGATCCGCCCCATGAGCGACGCCGTTCCGACGCCGGACCCGAAGGGCCCGACGCGCAAACCGCCGAAAGAGGCGGTGGCCGAGGCCAAGGTCCGCGTCCCGACCCGCGGCAACCGCAAGCTCGAGTCCTTCCTCGAGGCGGTCAACGGCGATGACCAGGTGCGCGCCTGGTGGTACATGACCCAGGTCCAGTCCGAGCGGCTCGGCATGTCGGACCACTCCTGGGTCCACATGCAGATCGTCCTCAACATCGCCCTGCGGCTGCTGCGGCTGCTGGTCAAGGCCGGGGTCGAGCCGGCGATGGTCGCCGACCACGGGATGCGCGACCGCGACGCCGAGGTCGTCGTCGCCGGGGGCGCCCTCCTGCACGACGTCGGCATGTCGATCCACCGCGCCGACCACGAGGCCTACTCGCTGTTCCTCGCCAACGGCGCGCTGGAACGGCTGCTGACCGGGGTCTACAAAGAGCCGGAGCGCACGGTCGTCGCCGCCGAGATCCTGCACGCGATCATCGGCCACCGCCGCCGCGGCGAGCCCTACACGCTCGAGGCCGGCGTCGTCCGCGTCGCCGACGCGCTCGACATGGCCCAGGGCCGGACCCGGATCCCGATCGAGTCCGGGCACGAGGGCATCCACTCGATCTCCGCCGCGGCGATCGACGAGGTGCGGATCGAGGCCGGGGAGGAGCGGCCGGTGCGGATCGAGATCGAGCTCAACAACTCCGCCGGCATCTTCCAAGTCGACGACTTGCTGGCGACGAAGATCCGCGACACCCCGCTGGAGGGCAAGGTCGAAGTAGTCGCCAGGATCGAGGGCGAGACCGAGAAACGCCTCCTAAGCGGTTTCCGCCTCGACTGAGGAGCGCTAGGAGTAGCGCTCGAGATCGGTGCGGCGGCGCTCCTTGCGCTTCTCCAGCTTGCCCTGGATCAGCGACATGACGATCGGCAGGAGGGCGAAGAAGGCGATCACGCCGAAGCAGAAGAAGGTGACCGTCTTGTCGGTCGTCGGGCCGGCCAGGCCGACGCCGTTCTCGGCGAGGGCGGCCGGGGCGAGGACCAGCATCGTGGTCAGGATCGAGGCGAGGAGTGCTGCGGTGCGCTTCACGGGCGGAAATCTAGCGCACCGGGGCGGCGTCGAGGCGCCGCGCGTGGGCGCCCCCCACCAGCGCCCGCCCGCGCTCATCTGTTCTTAAGGCGCCGCCGTAGGATGCCCCGCCTATGAGCACCCTCGAAGCGATCGTGCTGGGGCTCGTGCAGGGGCTGACCGAGTTCCTGCCGATCTCCTCCAGCGGCCACCTGCGCATCGTGCCGGCCCTGCTCGGCTGGGAGGACCCCGGCGCCGGCTTCACCGCGGTGATCCAGCTGGGGACGATGGCGGCGGTGCTGATCTACTTCCGCGCCGACCTCTGGAAGATCGCCGTCGCCTGGCTGCGCGAACTGCGGGTGCCGATCCGCCGCGCCAGCCAGGAGGCGCGGCTGGGCTGGTTCATCGTCCTCGGCACGATCCCGATCGCCATCTTCGGCTTCGCCTTCAAGGACCAGATCGAGTCCGGCGCCCGCAGCCTCTACCTGATCGGCTCGGCCCTGATCCTCTTCTCGCTGGTGATGGTCGCGGCCGAGCGGGTCGCCACCCGCCAGCGCGACCTCGACGAGCTCGACGGGCGCGACGGCCTCTTCATCGGCCTCTTCCAGGCGCTGGCGCTGATCCCCGGCGTCTCGCGCTCGGGGGCGACGATCTCCGCCGGCCTCTTCCGCGGCTTCGACCGCGTCGCCGCCGCCCGCTACTCGTTCCTGCTCTCGGTCCCGGCGGTGGTCCTCAGCGGCCTCTTCGAGCTGCGCAAGGTCGGCGAAGCCGGCAGCCCCTCGGCCGCGGCGACGGTGGTGGCGACCCTGGTCGCCTTCGTCAGCGGCTACGCGGCGATCGCCTGGCTGATCCGCTACCTCGGCTCGCACACGCTGGAGGTCTTCGTCGTCTACCGGATCGCCCTCGGCGCCCTGGTCCTGATCCTGGCGGCGACCGGCGCGATCAGCTGAGGACCGTTTTCGGGCAAAGCGCCGCAATTTGCTGGTGACCAGCCTGTGAAAATCCTGTAAAAGCGGGCAGTTCCAGGGTCCGGGGTGCATACAATCGACTTGTCCCACCGGCGCAGGTGCCACCCATTCGAGCCGGCGACAACTCTCTTTTGAACCCACAGCAGCCCATCCGCCTCGCGGTCATCGACAACGACAGCGGCTTCGTCACCGTGCTGGCCAAGCGCGCCGAGGCCGCCGGCTGGGGGCTGCGCCAGAGCAGCGGCGCGCTGCCGCCGCGCGACCTGGTGGCGATGAAGCTGAACGCGCTGCTGCTGGACCCGGCGCTGCTCGGCGACGAAGGCTGGGAGTACCTCGACCGCGTCGCCTCGCTGCTGCCCGACCTCGGCCTGGTCGTCTGCAGCGGCCGCTCGACGGTGGCGCAGCGGGTGCGCGGCCTGCGCCTCGGCGTCGACGACTGGATCACCAAGCCCTGCCATCCCGAGGAGGCGATGGCGCGGATCGAAGCGGTCACCCGCCGGCGCCGCCAGGGCCGCCGCGAGTTCGAGGCGGCGCCGCTCGCCGCCGGCGAGCTGGAAATCCGCCCCGACCGCTTCCAGGCCTTCGTCGGCGAGGGCGCGCTCGACCTCACCCGCCGCGAGTTCGAGCTGCTGCATCTGCTGGCCGAGGAGCGTGGCCAGGTGCTCGAGCGCGAGACCATCTACCAGCGGGTCTGGGGCTACGCGATGGCGCACGGCGACCGCTCGGTCGACGTCTTCATCCGCAAGCTGCGCCAGAAGCTGGAGAAGCGCTCGCCGAGCTGGGCCTACATCCACACCCACTTCGGCATCGGCTACCGCTTCGAGCCCGAACCCGCCGGCATCGTCGAGGAGGAGCTGCGCGCGGCGCCGGTCGAGCCGCTCGCCACGGACGTCGCTCCGGCACCTTCACAGATCGTTCACAAGAGCTTCACGGCCAAGTAACCGCCGCCAGGCTCTCGGCCGCCAGGCTCGGCGAGCATGGCGACGGGAACGGAGAACAGCTCGCAGCTGGCCGCCGGGAGGTTGGAGATCCGACCCGAGCAGCACGCTGCCCTGGTCGACGGCCGCCCGCTCAGCCTGACCATGCGCGAGCTGCAGCTGCTGGTCACCCTGGCCTCGCACCCGCAGCGGATCATGACCCGCGAGGAGCTGTTCACAGAGGTCTGGGGCAGCCAGCCGCGGCGCGACGACCGCTCGGTCGACGTCTACGTCAGCCGCCTCCGCGCCAAGCTCGGCGCGGCGCTGCCAGGGGCGCGGCTGATCCACACCCACAACGGCATCGGCTACCGCTTCGCGCCCGATGAGTAGGGCGCTCCGTGCCCGATGACTGGGGCCGTCGCCCCGCCCGCCGCGGCCTTTTACATCTTTTTCACATCCTCGATACAGCGAGGTAACAAGCTCCCTGGTGGCCGCTGCGAGTCTGGCCGCGGCCTCGACCGCGAGTCGACGCCGAAAGCATCCAACGAACAAAAGGGAGATTGATGTCCAGCTCTAGATGGCTTGCGGTCATAGCCTCGGCTCTCGTCCTGGTGGTCGGTATCGCCGCCTGTGGCAGCAGCGACGACAGTTCCACCGGTGCAGGTGGAGAAGACCTGTCAGGCACGATTCGAATCGACGGGTCGAGCACGGTCGCACCGCTGACCGAAGGCATCGCCGAGGAATTCCAGGCTGCGAACCCGGGCGTCAAAGTGACGGTCGGCACCTCGGGAACCGGCGGCGGCTTCGAAAAATTCTGCGCCGGGGAGACCGACATCAGCGACGCCTCGCGGGAGATCGAGTCCGACGAGGTCGCGACCTGCAAGAAGAACGGCGTCGGCTTCGAGGACGTCCACGTCGCTACCGACGCGCTGACGGTGATGATCAACCCCGAGAACCCCGTCAACTGCCTCACCGTCGATCAGCTCGGCGCGATCTGGGGCCCCGACTCGAAGATCTCCAACTGGGACGAAATCCCGGATCTGAAAGAGAGCTTCGACGAGACGTTGTCGCTCTACGGTCCGGGCACCGACTCCGGCACCTTCGACTACTTCACCGAACAGATCAACGGCGAAGAGGGCGTCACCCGCAAGGACTACAACAACGTCGGCGAGGACGACAACGCCACCGTCAAAGGCGTCGAAGGCTCTCCCGGCGGCATGGGCTACGCCGGCTTCTCCTACTACACGGAGAACGAAGGCAAGGTCAAAGCGCTCGAAGTGGACAACGGCAAAGGCTGCGTCGCCCCCTCGATCGAAACCGCCCAGGACGGCTCCTACGCGCCTCTGAGCCGGCCGCTCTTCATCTACCCGAGCGACGCCGCGCTGCAGAAGCCAGAGGTCAAGGCGTTCATCAACTACTACCTGGAAAACGTCACCGGGATCACCGAAGCGGTCGGCTTCGTCCCGCTGACCGAAGAGCAGCTGTCTGAGTCCGAAGCGGCCGCCAAGAAGATCGGCGCCTAGCCCGATCGACCTGTCGAGATGAACTCGACGCCCAGCACCGGAGCCATCGAGCCGGCGGGGGAGCCTCCCCGCCGGCTCCAGGCTTCCAGCCCCCGTTACGGCGAGAAGGTGATCCAGGGCGTCCTCGCCCTCTGCGGCATCCTCTCGGTCCTGACCACGACCGCGATCGTGATCTCCCTGGTCGGGCCGACGATCGGTTTCTTCGAAGTCGTCCCGATCGGCGACTTCCTCTTCGGCACCGATTGGACCCCGCAGTTCGAGCCGCCCAGCTTCGGCGTCCTGGCGATCGTCGCCGGCACGCTCAACGTCACCCTCTGGGGAATGCTCTTCGCGGTCCCGATCGGGCTTGGCTCGGCGATCTACCTGAGCGAGTACGCGCGGCCGCGGGTGCGCAAGACCTTGAAGCCGGTCCTCGAGATCCTCGCCGGCATCCCCACGGTCGCGATCGGCTTCTTCGCCGTCAGCTTCATCCTGCCGGAGATCATCCAGCCGCTCTGGCCCGACGGGCTGCTCGGCGGCGCCGTCGGCAAGCCCTTCATGGCGCTCGCCGCCGGCCTCGGCATCGGCCTGATGATCGTCCCGATCATCGCCTCACTGTCCGAGGACGCGATGTCCGCGGTCCCGCGCGGGCTGCGCGAAGGCGCCTATGCGATGGGGGCGACCAAGATGGAGGTCTCGACGCGGGTGGTCTTCCCGGCGGCCCTCTCCGGCATCGTCGCCTCGATCGTGCTGGCGATCTCGCGCGCCCTGGGCGAGACGATGATCGTCGTCCTCGCCGCCGGCTCGACCCCGCATTTCACCTTCAACCCGGTCGAAGCGATCCAGGCGATGACCTCCTACATTGCCGTGACCGCGACCGGCGACATCCCGGCCGGATCGATCGACTACAAATCGGTCTTCGCGGTCGGCACCCTGCTCTTCGTGATCACGCTGGTCATGAACATGATCAGCATCCGCCTGGTCCGCCGCTACCGCGAGGTGTACGAGTGACGGCCGGCTCGGAGGCTTCGGCCCCCCGCAACCGGCTGGCGGTTGCCGGCGCACGGGCGACGACCAAGGCGATGCTGAGCGATCAGCCGCGCGCCGACGTGATTCGCAACACGGTCTTCGCCGGCCTGCTCCTGCTCTCGATCCTGATCGCCCTGGCGGGCCTGCTGGCGCTGCTGATCCAGGCCTTTGCCAAAGGCAGCTCGGCGCTCAGCCTCGAGCTCTTCACCAACCCCCCCTCGACGATCAACCCCGACGAGGCGGGCTTCCGCCCGGCGATCATCGGCTCCCTGCAGCTGATCGCCGGTGTCGTCCTCTTCGTCGTTCCGATCGGGATCGGCGCCGCCCTCTACCTGGAGGAGTACGCCGACAAGTCGCGCTGGTGGAACCGCGCGATCGAGATCAACATCCAGAACCTCGCGGCCGTGCCCTCGATCATCTACGGCATCCTCGGCCTCGCCTTCATCGTCCGCGGCCCGATGGATCTCGGCTTCATCCTCGCCGCCGGCTCGCTGACGCTCGCCCTGCTGGTGCTGCCGATGGTGATCATCGCCGCCCGCGAGGCGATCCGCGCGGTGCCGGACTCGATTCGCCAGGGGTCGCTGGCGCTCGGTGCGACCAAGTGGCAGACGATCCGCACCCAGGTCCTGCCGGCCTCGGTCCCCGGGATCTCGACCGGTGTGATCCTCGCCGTCTCGAGGGCCCTGGGGGAGACGGCGCCGTTGCTCCTGGTCGGGGCGACGGTCTTCGTCACCTTCGATCCGACGCCCTTTTCCCCCGACGGCTACTCCGCGCTGCCGGTCCAGATCTTCAACTATGCCGTCCGCCCGCAGGAAGAGTTCCAGGTGCTGGCGGCGGCTGGAATCATCGTGATGCTCGTCGTCCTCCTGGCGATGAACTCCTTCGCGATCTGGCTACGAAATCGCTACGAGCAAAGGTGGTAGGTGATCCAGTGTGGGCGATCAAATTGTTGGCAAGCCAATGACCCAGGACGAGAGCAGATCAGGGGCTTCGAGAGAAGCCCGGGAGGCCGCCGCAACGCGAGCGGGCATCGCCGTGCGCCCGGAGGAGTTCCAGCAGCGCTCAGCCGGAAGCAGGGAAAAGGTCTTCGAGCTGAAGAACATGGATGTCCACTACGACGGCGTGCCCGCGGTCAAAGGGATCACGATGGACATCGCCCACAAGGACATCACCGCACTGATCGGGCCTTCGGGCTGCGGCAAGAGCACCCTGCTGCGCTGCCTCAACCGCATGAACGACTTGATCCCGGCCGCCGAAGTCGGCGGCGAACTGCTCTACCACGGCGAGGATCTCTACGGCCCGACCGTCGACCCGGTTCAGGTCCGCAAGCTGATCGGGATGGTCTTCCAGAAACCGAACCCGTTTCCGAAGTCGATCTACGACAACGTCGCCTTCGGCCCGCGCATCCTCGGCGAAAAGGACGGTCTCGATCAGAAGGTGGAGAAAGCCTTGCGCAGTGCAGCGCTCTGGGACGAGGTCAAAGACCGCCTCGACTCCAACGCCTTCGGCATGTCGGGCGGCCAGCAGCAGCGCCTCTGCATCGCCCGCTGCATCGCCGTCCAGCCCGACGTGATCCTGATGGACGAGCCCTGCTCGGCCCTGGACCCGATCTCGACCGGCAAGATCGAGGACCTGATGGTCGAGCTGAAGGACGAGTTCTCGATCGTGATCGTCACCCACAACATGCAGCAGGCGGCCCGGGTTTCCGACCGCACCGCGTTCCTGATGGTCGAGCTCGACGCCACCGAGCAGAATCGCTGGGGCCGTCTGGTCGAGTACGACGAGACCGAGAAGGTCTTCACCAACCCGGCCGACAAGCGCACCGAGGACTACGTGTCGGGGAAGGTCGGCTGATGGCGGAAGGCGTTCGCGTCCAGTATCAGGAGGAGCTGGAGCAGCTGGAGGAAAGCGCGCTCGGCGGCCTCGACCTGGTCGCCACCGCGCTGGGGCGCACCCTGGAAGCGGTCGAGCACCAGGACGTCGAGCTGGCCCAGATCGTCGTCGCCGACGACGACCGCATCGACGGCCGCTACCTGGAGGTGCACCAGAGCCTGATCACGCTGCTGGCGACGCAGTCGCCGGTGGCGACCGACCTGCGCCTGATCTCGGCCCTGCTGCACGTGCTGAAGAACATCGAGCGGATGGGGGATCAGTGCGTGAACATCTGCAAGATGATCCCGCTCTCCGGCAACGAGCCGCCGGCGGACCAGGAGATGGTGGGACTGATCCTCAGTATGGGCAAGCAGACCCGGACCCTGATCGGCCAGGCCAAGCGCGCCTTCGCCGAGCGCGACGTCGAGATGGCGCGGGACCTGGTCCGCCAGGACGACGTCGTCGACGACCTCAACCGCCAGTGCTTCCGGCTGGCGCTGGCAATCGGCGACGACGCCGACAAGCGCGAGTGGGCGATGACGATGCTGCTGGCGGCGCGGGCGATCGAGCGGATCGCCGACAACGCGGTCGACATCGGCGAGCAGGTCGCCTTCGTCGTCACCGGGCTCTTCCGCGAGTTCGAGGACGCGTCGCATCCCAACGCCTGACGCTTGAGATCCGCAGTGTCTGGGAACATCAGGGGGAAGCCCTGATGCTCTGCGCTGCCATAGATATCGGCTCCAACACGACCCGCGTGCTCGTCGCCGAGCCGATCGAGGGGCAGTTGAAGAAGGTGATGGAGCAGCGCGCCTACACGCGGATCAACAAGGCGCTGGGCAAGGACGGCGAGATCCTGCCGGAGAAGATCGAGGAGGTCTGCGAGGTCGTCGCCACCCAGGTGCGCCTGGCCGAGGAGCTGGGTGCGGAGACGATCCGCGCCGTCGCCACCGCGGCGGTGCGCGATGCCTCCAACGGCGAGGCGGTGGCGGCCCGGATCTCCGACGCCGCCGGCGTCCGGGTCGAGGTGCTCAGCGACGAGGAGGAGGGGCGGCTCTCCTTCATCGGCGCGACGAAGACGCTCGGGCACCCGGTCGAGGGGCGGGTCGGCGTCGTCGACGTCGGCGGCGGCTCGACCGAGGTGATCCTCGGCACCGTTCCCGGCGGGGCGGAGAAGGTCAACTCCTGGCCGGTCGGCTCCGGCGTCCTCGCCAACGAGCTGATCGCCTCCGATCCGCCCTCGGCGGCGGAGATCCGCAAGGTCCGCGACCGCATCGACGACATCTTCGCGGGAGTCGAGTTCGAGCACCCGGCACAGGCCGTCGCCGTCGGTGGCAGCGCCACCTCGCTGCGGCGTCTGGTCGGTGCCGTGCTCGAGTACGAGACGCTGGAGCGGGGGATCCGGGTGCTCTGCGGCGACCCCGCCGCCGACGTCGCCCGCCGCTTCGAGCTCGACCCGCAGCGGGTCCGCATCCTCACCACCGGCGTGCTGCTGCTGGAGAAGGTCTCCGAGATGCTCGGGCAGCCGCTGCAGATCGGCAAGGGCGGCCTGCGCGAGGGGGTCATCCTCGACCTCCTCAACGGCAACGCCAACGGCTCCTCGCCGGCCCGCCTCGCGGCGTAGCTGGCCTGGGCCGGTGGCTCGCGCGCGCGAGGTCCCGGGGTTCGACTGCGACGAGGAGTTCGCCGACGCGGCGGCGCGTGTGGTGCGGGTCAGGGCGGGGGAGGTGTTCGCGCACGCCGACGGGGTGCTCGACGTCGGCGAGATCGACCGCCTGCACGACATGCGGGTGGCGACGCGGCGGCTGCGGGCGGCACTGGAGGTGTTCGAGGCCGCTTTCCCGCGCAAGCGCCACCGCAAGGCCCTGAAGCGGGTGAAGAAGCTGGCCGACGCGCTCGGCGAGCGCCGCGACCGCGACGTCGAGATCGCCTTCCTGACCGAGTTCGCTGCCGAAGCCCCGGCGGCCGACCGGGCGGCGCTGGCGGCACGGATCGAGGTCCTGCGCGTCGAGCAGCGCCAGGCCAACGAGGACCTGGAGCCGTTCCTGGCGGAGGAGCGCCTGGGGAAGCTGCGGCGCCCGCTGGAGAAGCTGGCGCGGAAGGCGGAGCGATGAAGGCGCGCCGGGTCGAGGGCCTGGATCCCGGGGCACCGTTGCGGGCGAACGCGGCCCGGATCGTCGAGACCCGCCTGGCCGAGCTGCTCGCACTCGCCGGCCCGGCGCTGGAGCCCTCGGCGTCGCAGGCCCAGCACGACTTGCGGATCGCCGCCAAGCGCCTGCGCTACGTGCTCGAGATCACCGGGTCCTGCATCGGCCCCGAGGCCGAGGCGGCGCGCAGGGCGGCGAAGGAGCTGCAGGGCCTGCTCGGCGAGATCCACGACTGCGACGTGATGCTGCCCAGCGTCGGCGAGATCGAATCCCTGCAGATCCTCCTGCGCACCCGCCGCGAGCTGCTGTTCCGGCGCTTCCAGGAGCTCTGGCAGGAGGAGTCCGGGCGCGGCACCTGGCGCGATCTCGAGCTGGCGCTGTAGCGCCACTCCGCCCCACGGGCGGCAGTCCTTTGTGACACATGGGGATACAAAGGACTGCCGCACCCCGACGGTCACGCGAAGTTCACATCGGGTTCCCCGGCCGTTCACAACTTTTCCCTGCTCGTGGCGAATTCTGTGAGCGACAGAACGAATGCCCAAGAGGGAGACACCGATGACTTCCCGAGTTGATCTGCACTGCCATTCCACCGCCTCCCAGCTCTCGCGGCTGGGGGTCCAGCGTTCGCTCGGGTTGCCCGAGTGCGCGACTCCGCCGCAGGAGGTCTACGAGCTGGCCAAGCGGCGCGGGATGGACTTCGTGACGATCACCGACCACGACACGATCGCCGGCTGCCTCGAGTTCGAGGGCCGGCCCGACTGCTTCGTCTCCGAGGAGCTGACCGTCCGCTTCGCCGGCGAGCCCCAGGCGGTTCACGTCCTCTGTTATGGGATCACGCTCGGAGACCACGAGTGGCTGCAGGCGAATTCCGGCGACCTCGAGGCCTGCGTCGCATACCTGCACGAGAACGGGATCGCCTGCGCGCTCGCGCACCCCTTCTTCAACGTCGCGGCTCCGCTGACGCGGCGACACCGCCGTCGCCTCGCCGAGCTGTTCCCGGTCTGGGAGGTCCGCAACGGCTCCCGGGCCGCGGAGCTGAACATGCCCGCCGCCGTCTACGTCGACACCCACGGCGGCACCGGCATCGGTGGTTCCGACGACCACGCTGGCGTCGACATCGGCCGCACCTTCACCGCGGTGCCCGATGCTCGCACGCCGGAAGAGTTTCTCCGCCACCTGCGCCGCGGCGACGCCGAAGCCGGCGGCGAGCAGGGCAGCGCCGCCAAGTGGACGCACGCGGCGATGGCGCTGGCGACCCGGGCGCTGGTGCTCGGCGAGCCCGCGCTGTCGTCCTTTGTTCCGGATAGCGGCACAAAGGACGACAGCACGAGCGGGGACGGTGCCGCGCCTGATCCCGCCGCGGTGCTGAAGATGGCCGAACGGGTGATCCGCGAGGGAGCCGCCCGCGAGGGCAAGGTCGCCGCCGACCTCGGTCCCGACGACGCCCGCTGTCTGCTCGACGCCTGGCTGGCCGGGATGAGCCTCGACCTCCGCGGCCGCGAGCTGATCGCCTACCTGCAGTCCGACGGCTTCTCCCACGCCGACCTCTACCGCCGCGCCCGCCGCATCCACGACCGACGCCTGCGGGCGGCGATCGCCACCGGGTCCGAGGCGGTCGCCGCCGGCGATCTCGGCGGCGCCGTCAAGCCCCTGTTCCAGGCGATCGTGCCGGCGGTGCCCTACGCGCCCTCGACAATCTTCCTCGGGGCCGAGAAGGCGAAGCTCCGCAGCCGCGAGGGCGAGCGCCTGCGGGTGGCGTTGATCGCCGACGGGATCGGCTCGATGCACGGGGTCTCGCACACGATCGAACAGATCCGCGAGCGCGGCGTCCCCGGCTTCGAGGTCGACGTGATCGGCACCGATGCCGGCGTCGACCGCCGCCTGCCGGCAGCGGCGGAGCTGGAGCTGCCCTTCTACGCGGGAATGACGCTCGGCGTCCCCGGTCTGCCGGACCTGGTCGAGACCCTCGCCGACGGCGGCTACGACCTCGTCCACGTCACCGCCCCCGGGCCGGCCGGCATCGCCGCGACCCTGCTCGGCCGCATCACCGGGGTGCCGCTGCTGGCCAGCTACCACACCGAGCTGGCCGCCTACGCTGGCATGCGCAGCGGCGACGGCGGCATCGAGGCAATTGCCAGCGCCGCCCTCGGCGCTTTCTACGGCGCCGCCGGCGCCGTCCTCTCGCCGAGCCCTGCGGCCGACGGCTCGCTGGTAGCGCTCGGCGTCGACGCGGCCCGGATCGGGCGCTGGGAGCGCGGCGTCGACCGCGAGCGCTTCGACCCGGCCAAGGCCGACCGCGACGCCTACCCGGGCGAGATCAAGGTCCTCTACAGCGGCCGCATGACCCGCGAGAAGGGGATAGACCTGCTGGCCGAGAGTTTCCTGCGGGCGCACCGCGCCGATCCGCGCCTGCACCTGCTGCTGGCCGGCGGCGGCCCCGAGGAGGAGGAGCTGCGCCAGCGGCTCGGCGAGCGCGCGACCTTCCTCGGCTGGCTCGGTGGCGAGGAGCTGGCCTGCGCCTACGCCAGCGCCGACGTCTTCCTCTTCGCCAGCAGCACCGACACCTACGGGCAGGTGATTCTCGAGGCCGGCGCCAGCGGCCTGCCGGTGGTCGCGGTCGCCGAGGGCGGTCCGGCGGCGCTGATCGAGAACCGCCACACCGGCCTGCTCTGCCGTCCCGACCCCGACCACCTGGCGGGGTCGCTGCTGCAGCTCGCCTCCTCGCCGCAGCTGCGCCGGCGGCTCGGCGCCGCCGCCGCCGAGGCGGTGCGGTCGCGCTCCTGGGAGCGGGCCCTGGGCCAGCTCGCCGCCGGCTACCGGCGCGCCCTGGACGTCCGCGCCGCAGCGCTCGCCGTGGCTGCCTAGAGGTGCCTCAGTACGATGGACCGATCGACGATCCCGCCCTTTATTTCAACCGCGAGCTCTCCTGGCTCGACTTCAACCAGCGGGTGCTCGAACTGGCGGAGGACCCTGAGGTCCCGTTGCTGGAGCGGCTGCGCTTCTGCGCGATCTATGCCTCCAACCTCGACGAGTTCTTCATGGTCCGGGTCGCCGGCCTGTTCGACCAGCTCGACGCCGGGATCGACGCCCGCGGGCCCGACGGGCTCGCCCCGAGCGAGCAGATCGACGCGATCCAGGCCCGCGTGCTGGAACTCGACGAGCGCCTCAACTCCTGCTTCGGCGGCGTCCTGCGGCCGGCCCTGGAGGAGGAGGGGATCCGGGTCGTCACCCTGGAGACCGCCAACGAGGAGGAGCGGCGCGAGATCGACGCCCGCTTCCACGAGCAGGTCTTCCCGGCGCTGACGCCGCTGGTGATCGGGCTCGGGCGGCCCTTTCCCTACATCTCCAACCTCTCGCTCAGCCTCGGCGTGCTGCTGCGCGACCCCGAGAGCGGGACCGAGATCATCGCCCGGGTCAAGGTGCCGAAGGAGCTGCTCGGCCGCTTCCTGCCGCTGGGCACCGACGGCAAGGCTTTCGTGCCGCTGGAGGAGGCGATCGCCGCCAACCTCGACCTGCTCTTCCCCGGCACCGAGGTGATCGACCACGGCTACTTCCGGGTCACCCGCGACGCCGACTTCACGGTCAGCGACGAGGCCGACGATCTTCTGCAGGCGGTCCAGGACGAGATCCGCCGGCGTCGCTTCGGCGAGGTCGTGCGGCTCGAGATCGCCGCCGGGATGAACTCGAAGCTGCGCGAGCAGCTGATCGGCGCGCTGCGGCTCGAAGACCGCGAGGTCTACGACGTCGACGGCCTGATCGACCTCGGCGACCTCAACGACATCGCCGACGTCTCCGGCCACGCGGAGCTGCGCTACGCGCCCTGGTCGCCGGTGACGCAGCCGCGGCTGCTGGGGGAGGACGAGGAGCCGGTCGACATGTTCGCGGCGATCCGCCAGGGCGACGTGATCGTCCACCATCCCTACGACTCCTTCGCCACCTCGGTCGAGCGCTTCGTCGAGCAGGCGGTCGCCGACCCCGACGTGCTGGCGATCAAGCACACCGTCTACCGCACCAGCGACGATTCGCCGCTGGTGCCGTCGCTGATCCGCGCCTCCGAACGCGGCAAGCAGGCGGTCTGCATGGTCGAGCTGAAAGCGCGTTTCGACGAGGAGGCGAACATCCACTGGGCGAAGTCGCTGGAGGAGGCGGGGGTGCACGTCGTCTACGGCATTCCCGGTCTCAAGACCCACGTCAAGGCGATCCTGGTCGCCCGCCGCGAGGGCGACCGCGTGCGCGAGTACGTCCACCTCGGGACTGGCAACTACCACCCCAAAACCGCCCGCCTCTACACCGACTTCGGGCTGTTCACGGCCGATCCCGACATCGGCGCCGACGTCGCCGAGATGTTCAACTTCCTCACCGGCTACGGCCGTCCCGCCGCCTACCGCAAGGTGCTGGTCTCGCCGACGACGATGCGCGGCCGCATCGTCGAGGAGATCGAGCGCACGGTCGCCGCCCACGAGGCCGGGGAAGAGGCGCGGATCGCGCTGAAGATGAACTCGCTGGTCGACGCCGGCTGCATCCAGGCGCTGTACGAGGCCTCGCGGGCGGGGGTGCGTGTCGACCTCAACGTGCGCGGCATCTGCTGCCTGCGGCCGGGGGTGGAGGGAGTCTCGGAGAACATCCGCGTGGTCTCGATCGTCGGCCGCTTCCTCGAGCACTCGCGCGTCTACGCCTTCCAGCGCGGCGAGGAGAACCGGGTGCTGATGGGCTCCGCCGACCTGATGCCGCGCAACCTCGACAGCCGCGTCGAGCTGGTGGCGCCGGTCGAGGATCCGGAGGCGAAGGCGGAGATGCTCGACGTGCTCGAGCGCTGCTTCGCCGACAACGCCAATGCCTGGGAGCTCGACTCCGAGGGGAGCTGGACCCGGACCGTCGCGCCCGCAGCGGAGCGCCGCGGCGTCCAGGCGGAGCTGCGCGAGCGCCACGCCGCCCGCGCCGCCGAGCAGCTCGCCGCCGCCGGCGGCTGACGCGCCGTCCCGCTCCGCGCCTCACTAGGATGCGCTGCTTGGCGCGCTTCTCGCTTCTCCCTCGCGACCGCACCTTCTTCGACCTCTTCATCGAGGCCGGCAAGAACTCGGTGAACGCGGCCCGGCTGCTGGACCAGATGATGGAACAGTGGCCCGAAGCCGGTGGTCTCTCGCGTCAGATCGTCGAGGCCGAGAACGAGGGCGACCGGATCACCCACGAGATCATCAAACGGCTGAATTCCACGTTCGTCACCCCGATCGACCGTGAGGACATCTACGGCCTGGCGACCCAGATGGACGACATCGTCGACTTCACCGAGGAGGCCGCCGACTTCCTCGGCCTCTACAAGATCGAGGCGCCGATGGAGCAGGCCGGGGCGCTGACCAAAGTCCTCGTCGCCGCCTGCGAGCAGCTGGCGATGGGGCTCGAACACCTGCCCGAGTTCAAGGACCTCGACAAATACTGGATCGAGATCCACCGGCTCGAGAACGACGGCGACCGGATCTCCCGGGACGCCGTCGCCTCGCTCTTCTCCAACGGGATCGACCCGATGGTGGTGATCCGCTGGAAGGACATGTTCGCGGTGCTCGAGGAGGCGATCGACGCGACCGAGACCGCGGCCCAGATCCTCGAGGGCATCGTCATCAAGAACTCGTGACGGGGCGGCCTTGAGCTCCGACGTCATCCTGATCATCGTCGTTGGTACGGCGCTGGCGTTCGACTTCACCAACGGCTTCCACGACACGGCAAACGTCGTCGCCACCTCGATCTCGACCGGAGCGGCGCGGCCGCAGGTGGCGATCGGGATCGCGGCGCTGCTCAACTTCGTCGGCGCCTTCATCTCGATCTCGGTCGCGGCGACGGTCGCCAACGACGTCGTCAACGCCGAGGTGATCACGCCGACGATCGTCTTCGCCGGCCTGATCGGGGCGATCGCCTGGAACCTGATCACCTGGTCCTTCGGCCTGCCCTCGAGCTCCTCGCACGCCCTGATCGGCGGTGTCATCGGCTCCGCGGTCGCCGCCGCCGGCTTCGACGCGGTGCTCGCCGAAGGGCTGGTCGGCAAGGTGCTGGTCCCGGCGATCGTCGCCCCGATCCTCGCCTTCTCCGTGGCCGGCGTCTCGATCGGGATCATCTACCGCGTCGTCGGCAAGCAGCGGCCGGGCCTGGTCACGCGCGGCTTCAAATACGGCCAGGTCGTCTCCGGGGGGCTGCTGGCGCTGGCCCACGGCACCAACGACGCCCAGAAGACGATGGGCATCATCACCCTGGCGCTGATCGCCAACGGCAGCCTCGGCGCCGGCGCCGACCCGCCGCTCTGGGTGATCGCCTCGGCCGCGGCGGCGATCGCGCTCGGCACCTACAGCGGTGGCTGGCGGATCATCAAAACGACCGGCACCGGCATCATCAAGATGGACGCCGCCCAGGGCTTCTCCGCGCAGGGCGCGGGCTCGGCGGTGATCCTCGCCTCGACCCACTTCGGCTTCCCGCTCTCGACCACCCATGTGATCAACGGCGGCATCATGGGCGCCGGCGCGGCGAAGCGGTTCTCCGCCGTGCGCTGGGGAGTGGCCGGCAACATCGTCACCGCCTGGCTGCTGACCCTGCCGGCGGCGGCGGCGATCGGCGCGCTCACCTACGGGGTCACGCAGATCTTCGGCGACGGCGCCCTCGGCCCGGTCCTGGTCACGCTCGCCTCGCTCTCGCTGATCGCCGTCGTCTTCGCGCGCCGGGCCGAGCGCGGCTCCCCGCTTCCGGCCTCGAGCGGATGATCGCCACCCTGGTCGAAGGCAAGGAGCTGCTCGAGGCCGTGGTGGCCTCGGTCGTCGCCGGCGTCGGCGTCACCTTCGTCTTCTCGGTTGCGATCTGGGGAGTTGCCCGGTTCGCCGACCTCAGCCGCAGCCAAAGGCCGCTCGCGGCCGGCGCGGCGGCGGTCACGGCCGGCCTGGCGCTGGCCTGCACGGCCGCGGCCGTGACGATCGGGATCATCGCCATGACCAGCAAGTGATTCCGCGCCAACCCCTCGCGTAGCGCGGCGTACACTGGATTCGTGCGCACCGCTCGCAACGTCGCCATCATTCTGGTCCTCGCCTTCGGGGTCGCTTTCCTCCCCGGCGGCGGCAACGCGGTCGGCACGATCCTGACCGCGATGACGATGGGCTTCCTGGCCGGAATCGCCTGGATGCTCTACACGCTCAGCCGCCAGAACCAGCTCACCCTGGCGACCCTCGGCGATCGCCGCCGGGCGCTCTTCTACGGCGCCTTCGGGATGATCGCGCTGCTGATCGCCGGCACCGACAAGCTCTTCTCGAGCGGCGGCGGCACCCTGCTCTGGATCCTCCTGCTCGGCGCCTCGGTGGCGGCGATCTGGCGGATCTGGGTCGAGGCCAACACCTACTGACGTAGTCGCAGAGGCCTGACTCAATCGTGACGCTCTGCGCGCCACGTGCCCGTCCTCGCCTGGGACGGTGGCGCGGTGCCGCCAAGGACCGTCGACAGCGCAGGCCACAGGGAGCGGGGGACCGCGTCGGTCGAGCTGATCGCCGTGGTTCCGTTCCTGCTGTTGGCGGTCCTGGCGGCCGTCCAGATCGCCCTCGCCGGCCACGCGCTCTGGTCGGCCGGGGTCGCCGCCCGCGCGGGGGCGCGGGCGGCGCTGGTCGGAGGCGAGGCGATGGCGGTGGCGCGAAGGGCGCTGCCGCCATCGCTGCGCGAGGGCGCCGAGGTCGAGGAGGCGGGAGCGGTGACGGTGCGGGTCGCGGTGCCGCGACTCCTGCCGGGGATGCCGCGGCTGATGCTGGGTGCGGAGTCGGGCCTGGAGCCGGGCGATGGCTGACGCCCGCGGCCAGGCGACGGTCGAGCTGGTCGCGGCCCTGCCGGCGCTGCTGCTGGCGACCCTGATCGCGCTGCAGCTGCTCCTCGTCGGCTACGCGACGACGCTCGCCGATGGCGCCGCCGAGGCCGGGGCGCTGGCGCTCGCTTCCGGCGGCTCGGCCGCGGAGGCGGCGCGCACGGCCCTGCCGGGCTGGGCCCGGGACGACGTCGCCGTCGCGGTGGCGGGCGGCAGGGTCAGCGTGCGCCTGCGACCGCCGGCCCCGCTGGGAGCGGTAGCCGAGCGGCTGGAGGTCAGCAGCGAAGCCAGCGCGAGGCCGGCGCGGTGACCGCCACCGCCGGGATCGTCACCGCCGCGACCGTGCTGGTGACGGCGGTGGGGGAGGCGGAGGGCTCGCGTGGCGCGGCGGCGGCGCTGGCCTGTGCCGGCGCCGACATCGACCGCGCCACTCTGCTGGTCGAGATCGGCGGCAGGAGTCCGCGGCCGACCCTGCTGGCCTCGGCGGCGGCGCGACAGCTCGAGGAACGCCTGGCGGCGCACCTCCCACAGGTTCGCCTTGCCGCCCGCGGCCAGTTCTGCCAGATGGCGCTGCCGGCGGACGAGGAGGGGCTGGAGGCGGCATCGGCAGCCGTTACCGTCGCCCGCGGTGCCCTCGCCGTCGTCCACCTGCCCCCGGCGCAGTTGCAGCCGCTGTTGGGGGCTGCAGCTGGACCGCGTCCCTCCGGCGTGCTCCTGCGTGCCGACGTCGCCCCCAGCCGCCCGCTCCTCGCCCTCCTGGTCCGCGACCTGCTCGACCGCGACCTCACCGTCGCCGTCCTCAAGCACCGCCTCAACTGGGTCGCCGAGCGCCGCGCCCTCTTCGGGGCGCTGGACGCCGATGGGGCGAACGGACTTCCCCGACATCTACGCAGAAAGCTTTTGTCTGCAAACTGTTACGGTTCTGCCGATGACGTCGAAGCCGAATTCGGGCAGGAAGATCATGCGGGAACCGGATCGCGGTGACCTGGACTTCGTCGGGCGCGCAAAGGGTTCGGACGGCGAGCGTCGCAGGCTCCCCCCTCAGTTCGTCTCCACTGCGCGCCTACAAGAAGCTTTGCGCGGGGTCGGCCCTATCGACCCGGCGCAGTTCCGGGCCGATATCGACGGGCCCCTCGATCAGGATCCAACCCCTCGCGCTTACCCCGAGTCGTCGAGGCGTGATTGACACCTCCGTGGCGATTGCACTGGAGACCATCGACAGATCGAAGCTGCCGGGGGAGATAGCAATATCGGCCTTGACTCTGGCGGAGCTGACCTCCGGCCCCTACGTCGCTGCCAGTGAGGTCGACCGGGTTCGTCGAGAAAAACATCTACGGCGGATCGAATCCAATCTCGAGTGTCTTGACTTCGATGCGACCTGTGCCAGGGCCTTCGGCCCGATCTACGAGGCGATACGCGAATTGGGGAGGAAAGCGCGCGGAGCTCGCGTCATCGATCTGATGATTGCCGCAACCGCCTGCGCGCACGAACTGCCGATCTACACGCTCAACGCCTCCGACCTTTGTGGCCTCGGCGGTCTGGTCGAGGTAGTCGACCTCGGCGGCTAGTATGGGTAGGTCGGTTCGGGTTGTGGTTGGGGCTCGGGCTGTGGCACGAGCTTGCCGGTGATTGCGGCGCGCCAGGTGCCGACGTCCTTGATCCCCTCGCCGTTGACATCGCCCGCTTTGCTGTCGCCGCTGAAGCTGTAGAGCGGCCTGCCTTTGAAGGTGACCTGGAGCCTGCCGTCCGGTCGCTCGATCGTGCCCAGTCTGACCGGGCCGGTCGGGTTGACGTCGGCGGGGACCGTCAGCGGTCGCCAGGCGGTCAGGCAGCTTGCGGTGCAGATGAAGCGCCCGTTGGTCTCGGCGCTGAGGCTGTAGAGGGTGCGGCCCCGAGTGGTGGTGAGGATGGTCTTCCCAAGCGTGGTGCTGGATGCCTGCTTGGCGACGCGCTTGTCGGACTGGCCTGCGTTGGCGAGCGTCGGGATGGCGAGGGCGGTCAGGGCCACGGTGAGGAGGACCAGGCGGCCGAGGCGATATGCGGACTTGGTTGGGGCGGTCGGCTGCATCGATGACTCCTTGGTCGTTTGCTCGCACGTCCTACGGCGCCGATGGGGAAAAGGTTCGCCTCGAGCGGATCCATTTGCCGATTGAGGAAGTCGTCACGCAGCCGCGGCGCAAACGTTCGTCGCCGCGCACCACGCGTGCGTCCTCTCGCGTCAGGCTCGGCCGATGCGGATGCGGAGCGAGTCGGGCCAGGCGCTGATCCTGGCGTTGGGCGGGGCCTTCGTGCTGATCGCCGGGGCGCTCGCGCTGGTGGCGATCGCCGGTGCCGTGACCGGCAAGGGGCGACTGCAGCGGGCGGCCGATCTGACGGCGATCTCCGCCGCGCGCTCGATGCGCGACGACCTTCCCCGCCTGTTGGCGCCCGCAGTCTTGCCAAGCGGGACTCCGAATCCGCAGCATCTGGAGAAGGTCGAGTATCTGGCGCGGGCACGGACCGCGGCCTTCGCGGCCGGGCGGGCCAACGGGGTCGGATCGGGGCGGGTGCGGATCGACTTTCCCGATGGCGGCTCCTTTGCCCCGGTTCGGGTCGAAGCGGCGCTGTTGGCGACGCTGGCGGTCGGCGGGGAGCGCGAGCAGGTGGAAGCGACTGCAATCGCGGAAGCCGCAGCCGCGCCCACTGCCGCTGGTCCGACGACGATGGCAAGCGGTGGCGGCTATGCGGGGCCGCTGGTCTACCGCGACGGGGAGGGGATGCGCCCGGACGCGGCGAGTGCCTACGACCGGATGGCGGTGGCGGCGCGGGCGGCGGGGTTGACCCTGATCGTCGTCTCCGGCTTCCGCTCCGACGCCGAACAGGCGGCGCTGTTCGCCGCTCACCCCGATCCCCGCTGGGTGGCGCCACCCGGTCAGTCGCTACATCGTTGCGCGACCGAGCTCGACCTCGGCCCCAGCTCCGCCTACGGCTGGCTTGCCGCCAATGCCGACCGCTTCGGCTACCTCCAGAGGTATAGCTGGGAGGCATGGCATTTTGGCTTCACGGCGGGCCCTGAGCCCTGTTCGCAGGCCGGGAACGCGGTCGTGGCGAGCGGGGGAGAGGACTCCACCTCCACCGCTGGCACCCTTCCCTCGTTCGTCCCCGCTCGCTTCCGCGAGCCGATCCTGCGTTCGGCCTCGCGCTGGGGCGTCTCAGCCGCCCTGCTCGCCGGCCAGCTGATGGCCGAGTCCGGCTTCGACCCCAATGCCGGCTCGCCCGCAGGCGCGCAGGGAATCGCTCAGTTCATGCCTGGGACCGCGGCGGCCTACGGGCTCGCCGATCCCTTCGACCCGGTTGCCGCGATCGACGCCGAGGCCCACCTGATGTCCGACCTGATGCGCCAGTTCGGCTCGCCCGAACTCGCCCTCGCCGCCTACAACGCCGGTCCGGCCCCGGTCGAAGCCTGCCACTGCATTCCCGCCTACCCCGAGACCCAGGCCTACGTCACCCGCATCCTCGCCCTGCTCGGTGGCGCCGGCGCCTTGGCGATGCCCAGCTTCGAAGTGCGCTTGATCGCCTGAGTGCCGGGTAGCGTGGCGGTGAACCCACGCCGACCAGGGAGATCAGATGCCCGCACCGTTCACTCACAAGAAGCTGACCGACGTCAAGGACTCCGCGCCGGAATTCGGCATGGAGGAGATCCAGGAAGCCCGCTTCGCCAAGGGCGACCTCGAGGCGGAGAACACCGGCGTCAGCCATCTCCGCTTGAAGCCGGACCGGCGCTCCCCCTTCGGGCACAAGCACGAGCAGGCGGAGGAGGTCTACGTCGTGATCGCCGGCTCGGGCCGGATGAAGCTCGACGACGAGATCATCGAGGTCGAGAGGCTCGACGCGATCCGCGTCTCCCCCGAGGTGATCCGTGCCTTCGAGGCCGACTCCGACGGGCTCGAAGTGCTGGCGATGGGCGCCCGCCACGACGGCGACGGCGAGATCGTCCAGGGCTGGTGGAGCGACTGAGCGGCTGCGGCTAGACTGCCGCGCGATGGCTTCGGTAGAGGTAAATGGCGTCGAGGGGATGCAGTCGCTGGTCGGGCAGGAAATCGGCCCGAGCGAGTGGCGCACCGTCACCCAGGACGACATCAACGCGTTCGCCGAGCTCTCCGGCGACCACCAGTGGATCCACGTCGACGTCGAGCGGGCGAAGACCGAGAGCCCGTTCAAGACGACGATCGCCCACGGCAACCTGACGCTCTCGCTGGTCGACGGCTTCCGCGGCGAACTGATCTCCTCCACCGGCTTCGCCCTCGGCGTCAACTACGGCTGGAACAAGATCCGCTTCCCGGCACCGGTCCCGGTCGACTCCCGGGTCCGCGCCAAGGCCGAGGTCGTCTCCGTCGACGAGGTCGGCGGCGGCTGGTGGCAGGTCGTCACCCGCTTCACCATCGAGGTCGAGGGCAGCGAGAAGCCCTGCTTCGTGGGCGACAGCGTCACCCGCGTGATGGCGCCCTCCGCCTGAGGCGTCTATTTCGGGACGACGGTGAGGTGACCGACCATGCCTGCCGCGCGGTGGCCGGGCACTGAGCAGTAGACGACGTAGACGCCGGGCTTCAGGTCGATCCCGGTCGAGGTCTTGCCTTCGCCGATCGTCTTCGTTTCTGCCAGCGACTTGCCATTCGGTCCTTCGACGACGACGTTGTGGGGAATGCTCTGGGGGTTGACGAACTGGAGGGTCGCCTTGCCGGAGCTGGCTGAGGCTTCGCTGACGAAGTAGGCGGGTCGGCCACTTGGATCGGCCGCGTATCGCACGTGCTCGTCTTGGATGTGGTCATCGAGCAGCGGCAGCTTGGGTTTGCTCGCGGTCGTCGTGGTCGTGGCGGCGCTCGTGGTGGTGCTGCTGCTGGTAGAGGTCGAGTCGTCGCCCCCACCGCAGGCGATGAGGCCGGTTGAGGCCAGTACGGCGAGCATGGCGGCGAGTTTCTTCATCCTGACTCGGAGGGGAATGCTAAGGAAAAACTTTGCGAACTGCAACGCCGAGCTTCAGCCTGCCGTGTCGCGCGAGTCCAGCTCCGCCACCAGCGCCTCGACCCGACGGCCGATCTCCTCGCGGGTCGCGCGCACGGCTGTCAGCGACTGGCCCTTGGGGTCGGGCAGATCCCAGTCGAGGTAGCGCTTGCCGGGGATGTATGGACACTCGTCGCCGCAGCCCATCGTCACCACGACGTCGGCCCACTCGGCGTCCTCCCGGGTCAGCCGGCGCGGCCGGCGTGAGCCGAGGTCGATGCCGAGCTCGGCCATCGCCGCGACCACCTCGGGGTGGACGCGGTCGGCCGGCGTGGTCCCGGCGGAGCGCGCCTGGTGGCGGCCGCCGGCGGCGCGGGCGAAGAGCGCCTCGCTGATCTGCGAGCGGCCGGCGTTGTGCAGGCAGACGAACAGCGCCCGCGCCATCAGCTGCGCTCCGCCAGCGGCTCGGCCGGGTGCTCGCCGCGGACCAGCTGGTAGCCGAGGGCGCCGGCGAGCGCTCCCAACAGTGGGCCGGCGAGGTAGATCCAGAGGTCGCCCAGCTCGCCCGAGACCAGCGCCGGTCCGAGCGAACGCGCGGGGTTCATCGAAGCGCCGGTGATCGGCCCGCCGAACAGCGCGTCGAGGCCGACGGTGCCGCCGATGGCGATCGCCGCCGCCGCGCCCACCGCCCGCGTGTCGGTCGCCACGGCCATGATCACGAACATCAGGAAGGCGGTGAGGACGGCCTCGTAGGCGAGGGCGCTGCCGACGCCGACGCTCGGCCGCGTGGTCCCCAGTGCCGCCGGGTCGCTCGGCCAGATCGCCCCCAGCAGCGCCGCGGCGAGGAGGGCGCCGGCAAACTGGGCGAGCAGGTAGGCGACCGCCTCAGTCCGAGGAAGGTGGCGGGTCAGCGAGAAGGCGAGGGTCACCGCCGGGTTCAGGTGGGCGCCGGAGAGGTGTCCGGTCGCGTAGATCATCGCCATCACCACCAGGCCGAAGACGAGCGCGATCCCGACCGTCCCGAGGCTGCCCGGGTGCTCAGCCTCGCTGACGATCGCACC
The DNA here is from genome assembly GCA_963719435.1 of uncultured Solirubrobacterales bacterium. Taxonomy (GTDB): domain Bacteria; phylum Actinomycetota; class Thermoleophilia; order Solirubrobacterales; family 70-9; genus VAYN01. The sequence goes on from OY970384.1 coordinate 1,231,698, forward strand.
GCAGCCGGCGAAGACGAGGGCGAAGACGCCGAGCCCCTCCGCGGTGGCGCGGCGGAGCAGGTCGGGGCGGGCGTCCATCGGCTCAGCAGCAGGCGGCGGCCGGGGTGGCGAAGACCTCGCGCACGGCATCGAGCGCGCCCGGGACGAGGCTGAAGTAGCTGTAGGTCCCGCGGCTCTCGCGGACGACCAGGCCGGCCTCGACCAGCAGCTTGAGGTGGTGGCTGACGGTGCCCTGGGAGAGGCCGAGGAGCGGCTGGATCTCGCAGAGGCAGACCGCCTCGCCGTCGGCCCGCAGCAGCAGGTTGACGACTCGCAACCGATGCCGGTCGGCGAGCGCCTTCAGCACCGACTCCAGCTCGGCGGCGCGATTCTCGTCGAGGCTCGAGCCGGCCAGCGGGGTGCAGCACTCGATCACGGCCAGGTCCCTCATCGCCCGCGAGGCTAGCAACTTCATCGATGAACTTCAATGAATGGAGAGCCGCAACTTCGCCTGAACTGAACGTTTAGCGCAGACGAGGTTGCAGTGAGCAAACACTCACAATCGCTACCAAAGGGGAGTTGGACGATGAACGGAGAGCAGGGGATAGGAAAGGCGGGCCGCAGGGAGGCGGGCCGTGGTGCGAAGGGGAAGTTAGGCCTCGTGGCCCTCGTCGCGGTGCTGGCGATGGCGCTGCTCGGCGGCAGCGCCCGGGCCTCGACGATCAGTATCGGCAGCGTCCTGCCGGTGGAATTCACCCCGACCAAATTCGAACAGGTGAAGACGATGTTCAACACCGCGGTGCCGGAGCGGGGGGCGAACCTGACCTCGCCGGTCAGCGGCGCGATCGTGCGCTGGAAAGTCCAGGGCGCCAAAGGCGGGCCGTTCTACCTGCGGGTCCTGCATCCGAACGGCGGCGGCGGTTACTCGTCGGTCGGGACCAGCGGCGGCGTCACCCCGTCGGGGCCGGGGCTGCAGGAATTCACCGCCAGCATCCCGATCAAAGCCGGCGACCAGATCGGCATCGACCCGACCAATCCCAGCGATGAAATCGGCATCGCCGCGGTGCCGAACGCGAGCTTCGGGTTCATCTTCCCGCCGCCGCCCGACGGGGCCACGGTCGCCCCGAACGGGGCCGGCTCGGGCGAGATCGAGCTCAGTGCCGAAGTGCAGCCGACGCCGAAGGTCACCGGCCTCGCGCCGAACTTCGACGCGATCGCGGGCGGTGCCGAGGTGACGATCACCGGCACCGATTTCAAAGGCGCGAGCGCGGTCAAGTTCGGCGATCTGCCGGCGGCCAGCTACCGGGTCGACTCCGACACCCAGATCACCGCGGTGGCACCGCGGGTGCCGGCGCCGACCCTGGTCGAGATCAGCGTCACCACCGTCGCCGGGACGAGCAATCTCGATCTCCGCACCGACGGCTTCGCCTACCGCGCCTGCGTCGTCCCCAAGCTCAAGGGCAAGACGCTGCAGGCGGCCAAGAACAGGCTGCAGGGCGCCCGCTGCAAACCCGGCGTGGTCAAGAAGCTCGCCGGCGCAACCGCCAAAACCGGCAAGGTCGTCAGTCAGGGCCCGAAGCCCGGCAAGATCCTGCCGCCCGACTCGAAGGTGAACTTCAAGCTCGGGGTCGAGGAGAAGAAAGCGGAGAAAGCAGAGAAGTAGAGGGAGCTGCCGGGCGCCCGCGTACGGCGGGCGCCCGCTCCCTGACTACTTGACAGTCAGCGTGCCTTCCATGCCGGCTTCGCGGTGGCCGGGCACCGAGCAGTAGAAGGTGTATTCGCCGGGCTTGAGGTCGACCACGGCGGAGTCCGAGCCTTCGGTGACCAGTTCGGTCTTGCCGATCGTCTTGCCGCTGGAGTCTTCGATCGCCACGTCGTGGGCGAGCGGCTGCGGGTTGCTGAAGTCGATCGTCACCTTGCCGGCCTTGGCCGTGGCGGTGTCGCTGGTGTAGGCGAGGCCGCCGCCCGGGTCGGCCTCGAAGGCGACCGCGGCGGCGCTGCCGGCGGACTTGCCTTTGGCTTCGGCTTCGTTGCCGCCACTGGTCTCGGTCTGGTTTTCGGTGATTTCCGGGGTGCTGCTCGTGTCGTCCGAGGAGCTGCCGCAGGCGGCGAGCGCGAACGCGGCGAGGATCAGGGCGAATGCGACTGCGACCTTCTTCATGTGGGTCCTTTCCCGCTGAGGACTGGTTTGACTGCGTCTGACTGTAACTCGGATACGGGTGTCCCGCCGCTCGGGTTCAGCGGCCCTGGAACTCGGGAGTGCCGCCGCCGAAGAAGGCCTCGACGCCGTTGCGGAGGTCCTCGGTGGCCATGCTGTCGGCGATCCCGTGGCGCTCCAGCTGCAGGTGCTCGGTGAGGCCGTTCTCGATGCTGACCCCGCACAGCCGCTTCGCCATCCGCACGTAGTGCGGCGCCTTCGCGGCGAGCTCCTCGGCCTTTGCCCGGGCCGCGTCCATCAGCTCGTCCGCCGGCACCACCTGGCGCACCAGGCCCTCCTCGAGCGCTTCCGCGGCGCCCAGGTTCGGGTCCTCGAGCAGCAGTTCCAGCGCCCGGCTGGGCCCGACCACGCGCGGCAGGAAGTAGGTCATGCCGCCGTCCGGGGAGGCGCCGATGCGGCCGTAGGCGCAGGCCAGGAAGGCGGTCTCGGAGGCGATCCGGGTGTCGCAGGCGAGCGCCAGCGAGAAGCCGGCCCCGGCCGCCGGCCCGTTCAGCGCCGCGATCACCGGATAGGGGATCCGCCGCAGGTCGACGATCGCCGCGTGCAGCGCCTCGGCGCCGCGCCGCACTTCCGAGGGCAGGTCGATCTCCTCGGACTCGACGCCTTTCTGGAACCAGGTGACGTCGCCGCCGGCGCAGAAGGCCTTGCCGGCGCCGGTCACGATCAGCGCCCGCAGCGGCGCCCGGTCGGCGAGCCAGGCGAAGGCGACGGTCATCTCGCCGATCATCTCCGGGCTCATCGCGTTGAAGGCGTCGGGCCGGTCGAGGGTGAGGGTGCCGACGTCGCCGTCGATCTCGATCTTCAGCGTGTTCAGCTGTGGGGGACTCAGGGTCTGGCTCGTCATCTCACTCTCCGTCTGGGCGCGAATTTGGCCGGGTGGCCAGCAGCCTACCCTTAGGGCGATGGCAGAAGGCAGTGGAAACGGCAGCCTCTCGCGGGCGGAACGGATCGCCGAGCAGCGTCGCTCGCTGCCCGACTCCCCCGGGGTCTACCTCTTCTACGGCAGCGACGGCGAGCTGCTCTACGTCGGCAAGGCGCGCTCGATCCGCAAACGCGTCGCCTCCCACTTCTCCGCCGGCAACCGGCGCCTGACCTCGCGGATCGACCGCATCGACACCCTCGTCACCGCCAACGAGGCGGAGGCGCTGCTGGCCGAGCAGAGCTTCATCAAGCGCCACCGGCCGCACTTCAACATCCGCCTGCGCGACGACAAGTCCTACCCCTACGTCTGCGTCAGCCTCGACGAGGACTACCCGCGGGTCTACTTCACCCGCGAGAAGCACCGGCCGCACCGCGCCTACTTCGGCCCCTTCTCCAGCGCCAAGCGGGTGCGGGAGACGCTCGACCTGCTCGGCAAGCTGTTCCAGTTCCGCACCTGCGAGGGAGCGGAGCCGGGACGGCGCTCCGGCAGCCCCTGCCTCGACTACTACATCAAGCGCTGCGGGGCGCCCTGCGTCGGTCACATCAGCCGCGAGGAGTACCGCCACAACATCGACGCGATCGTCGACTTCCTCTCCGGCCGCTACCGCCAGGTCGAGGCCGAGGAGGAGGCGAAGATGAAGGGCGCCGCCGGGGCCGAGGAATTCGAGCGCGCCGCCCTGCACCGCGACCGGCTCAAGGCGATCCGCTCGCTGTTCGAGCGCCAGCGCGTGGCCGGCGGCTCGGTCGGCACCGCCGACCTGATCGGGGTCGCGGTCGAGGGAGCCGACGCCAACGCCCAAGTCTTCCAGGTCCGCGACGGGATCCTCGCCGAGCGCCAGAGCTTCTATCTCGAAAACCAGGCCGAACGCGACCCGGCCGAGGTCGCCGAGGAGTTCATCGGCCAGTACTACTCGGCCTCGCCCTCGATGCCGAAGACGATCGTCGTCGGCCCCTACCTGCGCCAGCGGGTCGACGTCATCGCGGAAGCGCTGAGCGAGCGCCGCGGCAGCCCGGTCGAGGTGCGGGCGGCCGAGCGCGGCGACAAACGCCGCCTGCGCGAGCTGGCCGAGCGCAACGCCCGCCTCGCCCTCGACCAGGACCGGCTGCGGCGCGAGCACCGCCGCGCCCGCCGGGTCGAGTCGCTGGCCTCGCTCAGCGAGGCGCTGGGGATGGAGGAGCTGCCGGTGCGGATCGAGGGCTTCGACATCTCCAACATCGGTGGCGAGCACACGGTCGCCTCGATGGTCGTCTTCGCCGGCGGCGCGACCAGGAAGTCCGACTACCGGCGCTTCAAAGTGCGGGGCGAGAAGCGCGACGCGGGCGGCAACGGCGGCCCCGACGACTTCGCCTCGATGGAGGAGGTGCTGGAGCGGCGGGTCGCCCGCTACCTCGAACAGGTCGATCTGTCTCCCCACGACGGCAAGCGCGACGAGAGCTTCGCCTCGTTGCCCTCGCTGGTGATGATCGACGGCGGCAAGGGGCAGCTGGCGGCGGGGATGAAGGCGCTGCAGCCATTCGTCGAGCGCGGCGTCACCGTGGTCAGCCTCGCCAAGCGGCTGGAGGAGGTCTACGTGCCCGGCCGCTCGGCCCCGCTCGACCTGGCCGCCGACTCGGAGGCCTCGAAGCTGCTGCAGCGGGTCCGCGACGAGGCCCACCGCTTTGCGATCGAGCACCACCGTGGCCGCCGCGACCGGGCGATGACCAGCTCGGTGCTGGACGAGCTGCGGGGGATCGGCCCCGCCCGCAAGCGTGCCCTGCTGCAGCACTTCGGCTCTCCGGAGCGGTTCCTGGCGGCGACCCGCGAGGAACTCGAGGCGGTGCCCGGCCTGCCTGGCAAAGTGGGGCGCGAGATCCACGAGCAACTGAACAGGACGAACTGATGTCGGACGGCAGGGTGACCCTGGTCGTGATCACCGGCCACTCCGGGGCCGGCAAGTCGGAAGCGATCGCCGCCTTCGAGGACGGCGGCTACTTCTGCGTCGACAACCTGCCGCCGCGGATGATCGACAGCCTCGGCGAGCTCTTCCGCCACGAGGGCAGCGGCGTCGAGCGCGCCGCGGTCGTCTCCGACGTGCGCGGGGGCGAGTACTTCGAGGACCTGGTGCAGGTGCTGGAGGACCTCGAACGCGATGGGCTGAAGCCGCAGGTCCTCTTCCTCGAGGCCGGCGAGGAGACGCTGCTGGACCGCTACAAGGAGACCCGCAGGCGCCACCCGCTGGCGCCGGAAGGGCGGATCGTCGACGGGATCCGCTCCGAGCGCGAGCTGCTGGCGCCGCTGCGCGAGCGCGCCGACGTGGTCATGGACACCAGCGACCTGACCGGGGCGGAGCTGCGACGGCGGATCGCCGAGGAGATGCTGGGCGAAGAGGACGGGGGGGAGCTGGCCCTGACCCTGCTCACCTTCGGCTTCAAGAACGGCCCGCCGCGCGACGCCGACCTCACCCTCGACGTCCGCTTCCTGCCGAACCCGCACTACGTCGACGAGCTGCGGCCGATGACCGGGATGGACGAGCAGGTCCGCGCCCACGTCGAGTCCGGTACCCAGGCGGGCGAGTTCTACGGCCGTCTGCTGCCGCTGCTGGAGTTCCTCGTCCCCGCCTACGTGGCCGAGGGCAAGAGCCACCTGACGATCGCGGTCGGCTGCACCGGGGGGCGCCACCGGTCGGTCACGGTGGCTGATCGGATTCGGCGGGACCTGGCGGCGCGGGAGGATGTGATCGTGCGGGTGAAGCATCGGGACGTCGAGTTGGACTGAGGTGGGGTGGGGTCGGGGGGTCGGGGTCCCTCCCGGGAATTGAGTCGCGCACGCTTCGCGTGCGGCTCCGGGGGTTGGTGCGCGCCTATGGCGCGCAGATATCGGATTGCATTTCCGCCGCTGCGCGACATTCCCGCGAGGGACCCCGACCCCCCGGCCCCGACCGCCTCACTCTTGACGGAGGGCACGAGGGTTCGAGCGCTTAAACAGGGCTTGTAGCGCTTTCGTGGCTTGTGCCCCGGTACTACTGGCCAATCGGCCGCGCTGCGAGGGAGGGGTCCGGTTGTCCTCTGGGCGAATGTTGGCCGAAGGCCGCGAAATGCAATTTGTCTCCTGCGCGCCATAGGCGCGCACCGACATCCGGAGCCGCCCGCGCAGCGGGCGCGACAAATTCGCCCAGAGGACAACCGGACCCCTCCCACAGGGTGCCCGGATCAATCCCTCCCTAGAATCGCCCACGCTTTGCCCGAACCCGCCATCTCCATCCGTGGCCTGCGCAAGAGCTACGGGGACAACGAGGCCGTCCGCGGCATCGATCTCGAGGTGCGGGCCGGTGAGGTCTTCGCCTTTCTCGGCCCCAATGGCGCCGGCAAGACGACCACGGTCGAGATCCTCGAGGGGTATCGCAAGCGCAGCGGCGGCGAGATCTCGGTCCTCGGCGAGGACCCGGAGCGGGCCGGGCGCGAGTGGCGCGAGCGGATCGGGATTGTGCTGCAGAGCGGCCGCCTCGACCCCTACCTGACCGTGCGCGAGTCGCTCGGGCTCTACGCCGGCTACTACCGGGCGCCGCGGCCGATCGACGAGGTGATCGAGCTGGTCGGACTCGGCGAGAAGGCCGACGCGCGCACGAGCAAGCTCTCTGGCGGCCAGCAACGCCGGCTCGACGTCGGCATGGCCCTGGTCGGCGACCCTGAGCTGCTCTTCCTCGACGAGCCGACGACCGGCTTCGACCCCTCGGCCCGGCGCCAGGCCTGGGACGCGATCGCCGGCCTGCGCGAGCTCGGCAAGACGGTCTTCCTCACCACCCATTACATGGACGAGGCGCAGCGCCTCGCCGACCGGGTGACGATCATCGCCGGCGGCGAGATCGTCGCCCGCGGCACCCCTGAGGACCTCGGCGACCGCGAGAGCCAGCCGGCGACGATCCGCTACCGCGAGGGCGGGCGCGAGGTCAGCGTCGAGACCACGACCCTGGCCGCGACCCTGCACGAGCTGACCGGGGCGGCGCTGGCCCGCGGCGAGGAGCTGGAGGGCCTGGAAGTGACCCGGCCGACGCTCGAGGACGTCTACCTGGAGCTGACCGAACCGCCCGGCGAGGCGCTCGCGCCCGGCGAGGCGCCCTCCGGCGAGGCGCCGCCGTCCGATGCCTCGCCCGCCCCCGAGAAGGCCGCCAAGTGAACTCGCTCGCGCTCGTCGCCCACCAGTTCCGCTACGACCAGAAGGCCTTCTGGCGCAACCCGGCGGCCGTCTTCTTCACGGTCATGTTCCCGGTCGTCGTCTTCCTCATCCTCGCCATCGTCTTCGACGGCTCGACCGTCACCGTCGACGGCGTCGGGATCGAGGCCACCACCTACTACGTGCCGGCGATCATGTCGCTCGCGGTCATCTCCTCGACGATGCAGACGCTGGCGATGACCCTGGTGATCGCCCGCGAAGACGGCCGCCTCAAGCGCGGGCGGGGGACGCCGATGCCGGCCTGGGTCTTCATCGCCGGCCGCATCGGCAACTCGATCGTGGTCGCGGTGCTGATGCTGGCGCTGCTGGCGGCGATCGGCGGCGCCCTCTACTCGGTCCCGTTCCCGTGGGAGCGGCTGCCGCAGCTGCTGCTGGCCCTGGTCGTCGGCGCCGCCTCCTTCTGCTGCCTCGGCATCGCCCTGACCGCGGCGATCCCCTCCCAGGACGCGGCGGCGGCGATCGTCAACGCGCTGCTGCTGCCGCTCTACTTCCTCTCCGGCATCTTCATCCCCGAAGACGAGCTGCCCGGCGGCGTCATCGACTTCGCCAACCACTTCCCGGTGCGCCCCTTCTTCGAGGCCTTCTTCAGCGCCTACGTCCCCGGCAGCGGCGCCGCGATCGCCTGGCACGAGCTGGTCGTGGTCGGGATCTGGGGCGTCGCTGGCCTGCTGCTGGCGATCCGCTTCTTCCGCTGGACCCCGCGCGACGGCTAGTCAGACGACTTTCCGGGAGGCCCGTCTATAGCCTCTTCGCCTCATGCTGCACCACGTCCTCCTGGAGGTCTCCGACCTCGATCGCGCCGCCGCGTTCTACGACTCGATGCTGGCCCCACTCGGGTGGCGCCGCCATTTCGAGGAGGACTCGACGATCGGCTGGGGCATCGCCAAACCGGTCTTCTTCATCGCCGCCCACCACGACCCGCAGCCCGGCTTCGGGCTGCTCAGCTTCTCGGCCCTCGGCATCGTCGCCGTCAAGGCGGCCTGGGAAGGCGGGATGCGGGCCGGCGGCGTCCACGTCAGCGACCCCGGCGAGCGCCGCTCGCACGGGTCGGGCTCCTACTCGGCGTTCCTCAAGGACCCGGACGGGTATGAGATCGAGATCACCATCGGGTCCGACTAAGCCGACTCCTTAGGATCGGCTCCCCCAACGAATCCAGGAGGCATCACCCCATGGCTGTGAAGGTCGGCATCAACGGTTTCGGACGCATTGGTCGCAACGTCTTCCGCGCCGCCCACGCGGCGGGGGCGGACATCGAGTTCGTCGCCGTCAACGACCTCACCGACCCGGGAACGCTCGCCAACCTGCTCAAGTACGACTCGATCCTCGGTCGCTTCCCGGCTGAGGTGACCCTCGAGGGCGAGACGATCTCGGTCGGCGGCACGCCGCTGAAGGTGCTCTCCGAGCGCGACCCGGCCGCCCTGCCCTGGGGCGACCTCGGGGTCGACGTGGTGATCGAGTCGACCGGTTTCTTCACCGCCCGCGACGACGCCGCCAAGCACCTCGCCGCCGGCGCCAAGAAGGTGATCATCTCCGCCCCCGCCAAGGAGCCGGATGTCACCGTCGCCCTCGGCGTCAACTTCGACGAGGCCTACGACCCGGCCAGCCACGACATCATCTCCAACGCCTCCTGCACGACCAACTGCCTGGCGCCGCTGGCCAAGGTGCTGCACGAGGCCTTCGGCATCGAGCAGGGCCTGATGACGACGATCCACGCCTACACCGCCGACCAGCGCCTGCAGGACATGCCGCACTCCGACCCGCGGCGCTCGCGGGCGGCGGCGCTGAACCTGATCCCGACCACGACCGGCGCCGCCAAGGCCGTCGGCCTGGTCCTGCCGGAGCTGAACGGGAAACTGAACGGCTTCTCGATGCGGGCCCCGGTCCCGACCGGCTCCGCCGTCGACCTCGTCTTCACCACTCCCAACCCGCTCGACGTCGACCAGATCAACGCCGCCCTCAAGGCCGCGGCCGAGGGCCCGATGAAGGGCATCCTCGACTACACCGAGGACCCGATCGTCTCCACCGACATCGTCGGCGACCCGCACTCCTCGATCGTCGACGCCGGTGGCACGATGGTGATCGGCGACGGGCGGATGGCGAAGACGATCGCCTGGTACGACAACGAGTGGGGCTACTCGAACCGCTGCGTCGAGCTGGCCGGCAAGGTCCTGGCGGGCTCCTAGCTCCGCCGGGCCGGGTCTCGAGGAGCTGCCGGTGACGACGTTCTCGAAGGCAAGCGTCCGCGATGCCGAGATCGCCGGCCGGCGGGTGCTGGTCCGGGTCGACTTCAACGTCCCGCTGGAGAACCACGCCCCCGGACGCGAAGCGGAGGAGGTAGGTCGTACCGTCGCCGACGACATGCGGATCCGGGCGGCGCTGCCGACCCTGGAACTGCTGCGCGAGCGCGGTGCCGCCCTGGTCCTCGCCGCCCATCTCGGGCGACCCGAGGGCAAGCCCGACCCGGCGCTGTCGCTGGCCCCGGTGGCGCAGCGCCTCGGCGAGCTGCTGGGGACCGAGGTGAAGCTGGCCCCGGGAGTGATCGAGGGCGACGTCGACCTCCAGTGCGGCGCGCTCGGCCCCGGCGACGTGCTGCTGCTGGAGAACGTCCGCTTCGAGCCGGGGGAGACCGAGAACGACCCGAAGCTGGCGGAAGCGCTGGCGCAGCTGGCCGACCTCTACGTCAACGACGCCTTCGGCGCCGCCCACCGCGCCCACGCCAGCACCGCCGGCGTCGCCGAGCACCTGCCCGGCTACGCCGGCCTGCTGCTGCAGCGCGAGGTCGAGGAGCTGAGCGCGGTCGCCGAGTCGCCCCGCAAGCCGCTGGTCGTCGTCCTCGGCGGCTCCAAGGTCTCCGACAAGATCGGGGTGATCGACCGCTTCCTCGAGCTCGCCGACAAGATCCTGATCGGCGGCGCGATGTGCTTCAGCTTCTTCCGCGCCCAGGGCGTGGCCACCGGCGACTCGCTGGTCGAGGAGAAGGGCGTGGCGCTGGCGGCGGAAGCGCTGGAGCGGGCCAAGGACTCCGACTGCGAGCTGCTGCTGCCGGTCGACCTCGTCCTCGGCGAGAGCTTCGACGCCGCGACCGAGCGCCGCGAGCAGGACTGCGTCGAGGTCCCCGACGGCTGGATGGGGCTCGACATCGGCCCCCGCAGCGCCGCCCGCTACGCCGAGGCGATCGCCGCCGCCGGCACCGTGCTCTGGAACGGGCCGATGGGCGCCTTCGAGATGGAGCCGTTCGCCGCCGGCACCCGCACCGTCGCCGAGGCGGTCGCGGCCTCCCCGGCGACGACCGTGATCGGCGGCGGCGACTCGGTCGCGGCCCTGCGCAAGTTCGGGCTCGACGACCGGGTCGACTGGCTTTCGACCGGAGGAGGAGCATCCTTGGAGCTGCTGGAGGGCAGGAAGCTGCCCGGGGTCGAGGCCCTGCTCGACAAGGAGACTGCGATCGAGGACACCGTCATCGACGACAACGCCACCGAGGAGCCCACCGATGCCTGAGCGCACCCCCTACATCGCCGCCAACTGGAAGATGAACAAGACCGTCGCCGAGGCGGCCGAGTTCATCGACGCACTGCTGCCGCGGATCGCCGCGACCCAGTGCGACGTGGTCGTCTGCGCGCCCTTCACCGCCCTCAGCGAGGTGGTCCAGCGTCGTTACGGCACCGCGGTCAGGGTCGCCGCCCAGAACATGCATGAGGAGGACGCGGGCGCCTTCACCGGCGAGGTCTCGGCGCCGATGCTGGCCGAGCTCGACGTCGAGGCGGTGGTGCTCGGCCATTCCGAGCGGCGCCAGTACTTCAACGAGACCGACGAGGCGCTGGCGCGCAAGGTGCCGGCGGCGCTGGCGGCCGGCCTGGAGCCGATCCTCTGCGTCGGCGAGAGCGAGGCGGCGCGCGACGCCGAGCAGACCGAGGAAGTGCTGGAGCGCCAGCTGCAGACCGACCTGGCCGCGGTCGAGTCCGGCGACCTGGCCCGCGTCGTCGTCGCCTACGAGCCGATCTGGGCGATCGGCACCGGCCGCACCGCCAGCCCCGAGCAGGCGCAGCACGCCTGCGCCTTCATCCGCGACGTGCTGCGGATGCGCGGCGCCGTCGCCGACGAGGTGCGGATCCTCTACGGCGGCTCGATGAAGCCGGCCAACGCCGCCGAGCTGCTGGCCCTGCCCGACGTCGACGGCGGCCTGGTCGGCGGCGCCAGCCTCGACCCGGCCGACTTCGCCGCGATCGTCGAGGCCGCCGGGTGACCCTGGTCCCTTCGCTGGCGCTGGTAATCCTCGACGGCTGGGGCCTGGCCGAGCCCGGCCCCGGCAACGCGATCTCGTTGGCCCGGACGCCGGTCTTCGACTCGCTCTGGAGCCGCTACCCGCACACCCAGCTCTCCGCCCAGGGCCGCGACGTCGGCCTCCCCGACGGGCAGATGGGCAACTCCGAGGTCGGCCACCTCAACCTCGGCGCCGGCGCGATCGTCAAGCAGGACCTGGCCCGGATCGACGACGCCGTCGCCGACGGCAGCTTCTTCGAGAACGCGGCGCTGCTGGCCGCCTGCGAGCACGCCCGCAACAGCCCCCGCGGCCGCCTGCACCTGCTCGGCCTGGTCTCCGACGGCGGCGTCCACTCCGGCTGGGAGCACATCGAGGCCTGCATCGAGCTGGCCTCGCAGGAGGGTGTGCCCGACCTCGTCTTCCACGCCTTCACCGACGGCCGCGACACGCTGCCGCACGGCGGCCGCACCTACCTGGCCGAGCTCGAGCGCTGGCTGCGCCAGGCGGGCCGGATCGGCACCGTCAGCGGCCGCTACTACGCGATGGACCGCGACACCCGCTGGGAGCGGACCAAGCTCGCCTACGACGCGATCGTCCACGCCCAGGGCCAGCGGGCGGCGAGCGCCGACGCGGCGATCGAGGCCGCCTACGCGGGCGACGTGACCGACGAGTTCGTCGTGCCGACCGTGGTCGGCGACTACGACGGCGTCGCCGCCGGCGACGTGGCGATCTTCGTCAACTTCCGCCCCGACCGCGCCCGGCAGATGACCCGCGCCCTGGCCGAGCCCGGCTTCGACGAGTTCTCCCGCGCCGGCGCCCCCGCCTTGGAGCTGACGACGATGACCTCCTACCGCAAGGAGTGGCCCTACCCGGTCGCCTTCCCCGAGGCACGGCCGCAGACGACCCTGGCGGAGACGATCTCCGAGGCCGGCGGGCGCCAGCTGCACGTCGCCGAGACCGAGAAGTACGCCCACGTCACCTACTTCTTCAACGGCGGCCAGGAGAAGGAGCTGGAGGGGGAGGAGCACTGCCTGGTCGAATCGCCGCGCGACGTCCCCACCTACGACCACAAGCCGGAGATGAGCGCCCAGGCCGCCGCCGACACCTTCGTCGAGCACTGGGGGGTGGGGGAGTACCGCTTCGGGATCATCAACTTCGCCAACCCCGACATGGTCGGCCACACCGGCGTGATCCCGGCCGCGGTCGCCGCGGTCGAGGCGGTCGACGCCCGCCTTGGCGAGGTCGTGGCCGCGGTCGAGGCCCGCGGCGGCGCCTGCATCGTCACCGCCGACCACGGCAACTGCGACCACATGCTCGAGCCCGACGGCTCGCCCAACACCGCCCACTCGCTCAACCCGGTGCCGCTGATCGTCACCCAGGAGGGGCTGGAGCTGCGCGAGGGCGGCATCCTCGCCGACGTCGCCCCGACGGCCCTCGACCTCCTCGGCATCCCCCAGCCGGCGCCGATGACCGGCCGCTCGCTGCTTGCCGGCCGAGAGAGTTGACGAGTTAATGACCCCAGGGGGTCATTAACTCGACAGAAGATCGATGAGGGCCGATCCACAGCGGCTGCGGTTCGAGATCGGGGCGCGGGACGGGGCGGCGCGCGCCGGCGTGCTGCACACGGCTCACGGGCCGATCGAGACGCCGGCGTTCATCCCGCTGGCGACCAAGGGGTCGGTGCGGGGGCTGGAAGGCGCCGAGGTGGCCGGGCTCGGCTACCAGCTGATCCTCGGCAACACCTACCACCTGTTCGTCTCGCCGGGGCCGGAGCGGATTGCCGCCGCTGGCGGGCTGCACGGGTTCATGGGCTGGGAGCGGGCGCTGATCACGGACTCCGGCGGCTTCCAGGTCTTCTCGCTCGCCCACGGCGGCGTCGCCAACGAGGTCAAGGGCAGCGGCCGCTCCGGCGGCGAGCACGGCTCCAAGGTCGAGATCACCGAGGAGGGGGCGCGCTTCCGCTCGCCCCGCGACGGCGCCGAGCTGTTCATCTCGCCCGAGGTCTCGATGCGGGTGCAGGCGGCGCTCGGCTCCGACATCGCCCTCGTCTTCGACGAGTGCACGCCCTTCCACGCCGACCGCGACTACACCGCCCGCTCGACCGAGCGCACCCACCGCTGGCTCGATCGCTGCCTCGAGTGGCACGGTGAGCACGGGCCGGCGCGCCAGGCCGTGTTCGGGATCGTCCAGGGCGGCGTCTACGAGGACCTGCGGCGCGAGTCGGTCGAGGCGGTGGCCGCCGCCGGGGTCGACGGCCTGGCGATCGGCGGCACCCTCGGCCGCGACAAGGAGGAGATGGCCGCGGTGCTGGCGATGGCCGCGCCGCTGCTGCCGCCCGACGCGCCCGTGCACCTGCTCGGGATCGGCGAGGTCGACGACCTGCTCGGCGGCATCGCCCTCGGCCTCGACGTCTTCGACTGCGCCGTCCCCACCCGGCTCGCCCGCCACGGCGTCGCCCTCGCGCCCGAGCCCGAAAGTCGCTTCCGCCTCGATCTCCGCAAGGCGCGCTGGGTCGGCGACCGCGACCCGCTCGTCCCCGGCTGCCCCTGCCGCGCCTGCCAGCACCACGACCGCGACTACATCAGCTACCTCTCGCGGGCCCAGGAGCTGACCGCGGTGCGCCTGATCGTGCTCCACAACCTCACCTACATGCAGGAGCTGACGACCCACGCCCGCGCCGCGATCGCCGCCGGCCGCTTCGACGCCTACCGCGCCGCCGTCCTCGCCGGCGCCCCTCCCTGGGACGCCTAGCTATTCGGTGTTCTTTTTGACCAGGTCCTTGACTTCTTCGACGACCTTCTCGACCGAGTCGCCGGCGACCTGCTTGACCTTGACCCCGGCGGCCTGGTCGGTGGCGTAGATCACCGCCGCCGCGACCGCGGCGGCGATCAGGACCAGCGCCACCAGGGCGAGCACGAAGCGGACGAAGCGGGAGAAGCCGGAGCGCTGGCGCGGCGCGGCCGGTCGTTGCGAGGGCGATGCCACTGGCGGCGGGGAGGAGACGCGCGGTTCCGGGCGCCTGGTCTGCGACTGCGGCTGGCGGTACTCGGTCTGGGCGGTGCGGTCGAGGTGGCGGGTGGCGGCGGTGTCGCCGCCGAGCACCCGGGTGGGGGTGGCCCCCTCCGGCATCGGCAGGGTCACGTCCTCGCCTTCCAGTCCCAGCCGCAGGCCGCCGGCGAGCTCGTCGGCGCTGGCGTAGCGGCGGTGCGGATCGCCCTCCAGCGCCCGCAGCACGGCGCCTCCGAGCGTCTCCGGCACCGCGTCGTTGTAGGTGCTGGGAGGCAGCGGCTTCTCGTTCTGCTGGCGCACCGCCAGCTCGGCCAGGGAGGATCCCTCGTAGGGCAGGCGGCCGGTGAGGAACTGGTAGAGGACGACGCCGAGCGCGTAGACGTCGGTCGCCGGCGTCGCCTCCTCGCCGCGCACCTGCTCGGGCGCCAGGTAGGCGGCCGTGCCGACCACGGAGCCGACCTGGGTGATCCGGGTCTGCTCGATCGCCCGGGCGATCCCGAAGTCGGTCAGCTTCACGGTCATCTCGCCGCCGCCGACCGGGCCGCCGACGACCATCAGGTTGCCGGGCTTGACGTCGCGGTGGATGATCCCGCGCCGGTGCGCGTAGTCGAGGCCGGAGCAGGCCTGGATCCCGACCTCGGCCGCGATCTCCGGCCCGACCGGACCGTGGCGCTGGAGGATCTGGGCGCCGGAGCGGCCGTCGACGTACTCCATGACGATGTAGTGGCGCCCCTCGTCGATGCCGGTGTCGTAGACCTGGACGATGTTGGGGTGGATCAGTTTCGCCACCGCCAGGGCCTCGCGGCGGAAGCGAGCGACGAAGCGCTCGTCGTCGGAGAGGTGCTCGGCCAGGACCTTGACCGCGACCGTGCGCTCGAGGATCAGGTCGGTTGCCTTGTAGACGTTCGACATCCCGCCGCTGCCGAGCCGCTCGGCGGTCTGGTAGCGGCCCGAGAGGGTCCCGGCCTCCATCACGGGCCCCCTACTTCGGCGCCCGGGCCGACCCCGCCGGCCGCGGTGCCGCCCCCGGTTTCGGCTGGCGGCACTTCTTCTTCCTGCTTTTCATGTCCTTTCGCTTCGCCTTTGGCCTGCGGCGGCAGCGTCGGTTCCGCTTCTTCGGTCGTTTCTTCGGCTTCCTTTTCGTCTTCCTTGGCCGACTTTTCCGGCTTCTCGGCCTTCTCCGGCTTGTCCTTCTCTTCCACTTCTTCCGGTTCTTCGGCTTCGTCGATCGCGGGCACCGTTTCTTCTTCGACTTCCTCTTCTTCGCAGCTCGCCACCACTTCGTTCAGCCGCGTCGCGCCTTCGCGCAGCGCCTGCTTCAGCTTCGCGTCGACGCCGTCGAGCTGTTCGATCTGGCTGCTGACCGCCTGCGCCGCGTCTTCGGCGCCGATGCAGTCGCCGGCGGTCGCCAGTTCCTCGACCTGGTCGAGGTTGGCGGTGATTTCGCTGGCGGTGTCGCCGGGGAGCAGGTCGGCGCCGTCGCCGCCGCCGCAGGCGACCAGCCCCAGCGCCGCGACCGCGGCGAGGGCAAGGGCGAGCAGGAGGGCGCTCAGGCGGGCCATGATTCGAGTCTAGACAACGGCCCCGGAGCCGTATTTTCCCTGCAATTCCCCATCAGCGCCCGACCTCGAGCCGCTCCGCCAGCTGGCTCGGCAACCCGGCCGTGAGGATCGTCTCCGCCGCCGTGGCGACGTCGTAGTCGACCCGGTGGAAGCGCGCGGTCCACCCCTCGGTGTCGAGTTCGAGCCAGGACGCGCGCGGGTCGCCGTCGCGCGGCTGGCCGACGCTGCCGGGGTTGAGCAGCCAGGTGCCGCTCTCCAGCGCCAGCACCGCCTGGTCCGCCGCCTGGGCGCCCTGGGTCTCGCCGTGCCGGTTGCCCTCCGGCCGGGCGAAGAAGAGGGCGACGTGGGAGTGGCCGATCAGCCCGATCCGCTCCGCCTGCGCGTCCATGCCGGCATCGGCCTGCTCGGTCGAGAGCACGTACTCCCAGATCGGGTCGCGGGGGGAGGCGTGGAAGAGGCCGATGCCCTCACGCGAGGCGACCGGCTCGAGCCCGCGCAGGAAGTCGAAGGTGCCGGCGCTGGCGTTCTCGCGGGTCCACTCGACCGCCGTCGCCGCGGTCTCCGAGAAGGAGGAGATGTCGAGGCCGCCCAGCGTCGCCAGGTCGTGGTTGCCGACCAGGCAGACCTCGCAGCGCTCGCGGATCAGCTCGGCGCAGGCGTCGGGCTGGGCGCCGTAGCCGACGACGTCGCCGAGGCACCAGATCTGCTCGAGATCGGCCTCGTCGATCGCGGCGAGAACGGCTTCGAGAGCGGGCTGATTGGAGTGGACATCGCTGATGACGGCTACGCGCAAGCGGCCAGCGTACCCGTCGCCAGCCGCGGTCCATACGATTGGGCGGTGAGCGCCACCGATTCGATCGCCGATCTGCGCGGCGCCGTCGAGGCCGCCGCCCGCGCCCTGCGCGACGGCGAGCGGACCGAGCCGGCGCCCTCGCTCGACCGCCCGCCCAAGCCCGAGCTCGGCGACTACAGCTCCAACGCGGCGATGCTGCTGGCGGCGCCGCTGGGAGACAACCCGCGCGCGGTCGCCGAGCGCCTGCGCGAGGAGCTGCAGCGGCAGCTGGCCGACTCGGGCAGCATCGAGCGGATCGAGGTCGCCGGCCCAGGCTTCGTCAACCTTTTCCTCGCCGATGCCTGGTACCGGCGGGCGCTGTCCGCGCTGCTCACCGCAGGCGAGGAGCTCGGGCCGGCGCCGACCGCGAGCCCGGAGAAGATCCTGGTCGAGTTCGTCTCCGCCAACCCGACCGGACCGCTGCACGTCGGCGGCGGCCGCCACGCCGCCTACGGCGACGCCCTGGTGCGGCTGCTGCAGGCGGTCGGCCACGAGGTCGAGCGCGAGTACTACGTCAACGACGCCGGCGCCCAGATCGACCGCTTCGGCGAGTCGATCGCCGCCCGCATGCGCGGAGTCGAGCCGCCCGAGGACGGCTACGCCGGCGAGTACGTCGCCGAGCTGGGCCAGCGGCTCGCCGCCGAGGGGGTCGATCCCGGCGACCGCGAGGCGCTCGGCCGGCGCGGGGTGGAGCTGATGCTGGAGGAGGTGCGTGGCACCCTCGAGCGCTTCGGGGTCAGCTACGACACCTGGTTCTCCGAGCGCAGCCTCTACAGCGGTGGCGAGGTCGAGTCCGCGCTGGCCGAGCTCGACCGGCGCGGCCACACCTACCGCCACGAGGAGGCGCTGTGGCTGCGCACCACCGCTTTCGGCGACGACAAGGACCGGGTCCTGATCCGGGCCAACGGCGAACCGACCTACCTCGCCGCCGACGTCGCCTATCACTGGGACAAGCTGCAGCGCGATTTCGGCCGCCTGATCGACGTGCTGGGCGCCGACCACCACGGCTACGTGGCCCGGGTCCGGGCGGCGATCGAGGCGCTCGGCGCCGACCCGGAGAGCTTCGAGGCGCTGATCATGAACCTCGTCCACATCGTCGAAGGCGGCGAGCGGGCGCAGATGTCGAAGCGCAGCGGTGACTTCGTCTCGCTCGACGAGCTGCTCGACGACATCGGCGTCGACGCGACCCGCTGGTTCATGCTCTGGCGCAGTCACGAGACCACGGTCGACCTCGACCTCGAGCTGGCCCGCAGCCAGTCGAGCGAGAACCCCGTCTACTACGTCCAGTACGCGCACGCCCGCATCGCCAGCATCCTGCGCAAAGCCGGCGAGGCCGGGGAGGAGGCGGCCGGCGGGCTCGACCCCGAGGCGCCGGCGGCGGCGATGGAGCCGAGCGAGCGGGCCCTGATCAAGCGCCTGCTCGAGTTCCCGCAGGAGGTGCGCGAGTCGGCGGCGCGGCGGGCGCCGCACCGGATCTGCGCCTACTCGACCGCGGTCGCCGCCGACTTCCACGCCTTCTACCGCGATTGCCAGGTGGTCGGCGCCGAGGGCGAGGGGGTGGAGCGCTCGCGGCTGGCGCTCTGCCTGGCGACCAAGCGGACGATCGCGGCGGCGCTGGGGCTGCTCGGCATCTCCGCTCCCGAGCGGATGTGATGCTGGGCGGGCGCCGCAAGCTGCCCGTCCTGGCCGAGATCTCCGGCCCGGCGCCCGGCGCGGCCCGGGCACGCGCGCTGCGCCGGACCGAACTGCAGGCGCTGGCCGCACCGCTGGGCGAGCTGGAGCGGCGGCGGGTGGCGCTGGTCGCCGGCGGCGAGGCGGCGGCGGCGGCGCTGGCGCTGGCGAGCGCCGCCGCGGCGGCGGGGCGGCGCACGGCGCTGGTCGAGTGCGACCTCGCCAACCCCCGGCTCGCCGCCGACCTCGGCCTGGCCCCGGCGCCGGGGTTGCACGAGTACCTGCGCTGGGAGGCGACGGCGGCGCAGATCCTGCAGCCGCTGGTCCTCGCCGGGCCGGCCGCGGCCGCGGCGAGCGACCCGCTGGTCTGCGTCGTCGCCGGCCGCCCCGCCGCCGACCCCGAGACCCTGGTCTCGCTCGAGAGCTTCCGCCACGCCGTCGCCAAGCTGCGCAGCGCCTACGAGCTGACCGTCGTCGTCGCCCCGTCGCTGGAGGTCATGCAGGGGGCGCCGGAGACGGTCGCGGCCGAGGTCGACGCGGTCCTCGCTGGCGCCTCGCCGCAGGGCCTGTCGGGCCAGCCGGGGCGGCTGCTGCGGGCGCAGCTGCGGCGGCTGCGGGCGACGACCATCGGCGCGATCGCCGTCACCGGCGCCGAGCCGGCTAGCTCGCAGCCGTCCTAGAGGTCGTAGCGGGCGAGGTCGGCGTCGAGCCGCTCGGAGTCCTCGGCGCTCGGCCCGTCCGGCGCCGGCGCCGGCCCGGAGCCGTCGTCCCGGCCACCGGCCCGGCGCCAGCGCAGCACCCCGAAGGCCAGCGCCACCACGGCGATGACGAAGGCGATCACCGGCACCAGGTAGGCGGAGAGGTCGAAGCCCGAGCCCTGCGGCAGCGCCAGCACCTCGTTGCCGTACTCGGCGACCAGCGCGTCCTTGATCTGCTCCTTCGTCCGCCCTTCCTCGACCAGGCGGGAGATGAAGGCTTTCTCGCGCAGCGCCTGCGGCGATTCGGCCAGCTCCAGCAGGGTGCCGCAGACCGGGCACATGACTTCGGAGGAGATCTCGCTGAGCGAGGTCTGCGGCGTTGCCGCTTGGGCGCCGCTCGGCACCAGCGCGAGCAGCACCAGTGCGAGGGTCCATCCGGTCCTCACGAGCGTCCCCCCAGCAGCGGCGCCACTTCGCGGTCCAGGTACTCGTCGTCGACCGGGCCGCGCAGCAGCAGCTGCACCCGGCCCTGCGGGTCGACCAGGAAGTTCTCGGGCACCCCGGTGGTGCCGAAGTCGTGGGCGACGTCGCCGTCGCCGTCGCGCAGCTGCGGATAGGTGAGGTCGAAGCGGCGGACGAAGGCGCGGCCGTCGTCGCTGAGATCGCGGCTGTCGATCCCCAGCACCGTGAAGCCGGCGCCGGCGTGGCGGCGCTGGAACTCCTCCAGGGCCGGTGCCTCCTCGCGGCAGGGGATGCACCAGGAGGCCCAGAAGTTGACCAGCACCCAGCGCCCGCGGTAGTCGGCCAGCGATCCCTGGCCGCCGCCTTCGAGCTGCGGCAGGGGGGAGCTGGGGGCGGGCTCGCCCAGCGCCACCCCGGAGGAGCCTTTGCTGAGCAGGCCGAAGGTGAGCAGGCCGACGACGGCGAGCACGGCGAGGACGGCGATGGCGGCGCGGGCGCTCAAGGGCCGACAAGGTTAGAACCCGCCCGCTCCCGGCAGGCCGCCGGCCTTAGAATCAACCCGGCGCGGACGTAGCTCAGTTGGTAGAGCGCAAGCTTCCCAAGCTTGAGGTCGCGAGTTCGAACCTCGTCGTCCGCTTCTTTGCCGGCCATGGCTTGGGCCGGACCGGGGTGCGGGCGAGCCGCGGCCTTCAGGCCGCGGCTGCCAGCTGCTGGGGCACCTCCGGGGTGGCTTGCACCGGAACTGGGATCCGGTAGAAGTGCTCGGTGGCTCCACGCACCTGACGCTGCCCGGTGAGCTCGATCAGCCCCGCTTTGGCCAGCTCGGTGACGTGGTAGTTCGTGTTGCTGAGGGGGATCTGCAGCTCCTGGCTGAGATCGCTGGGGGAGAGGGTGCGGCCTCCGTCCATGCCGAGGATTTCCAGGATCGAGATCCGCAATGGGTGCGCGGTCGCCCGTGCCAGGTGCTCCCAGTCGAGGGGGAGTGAGTGGGCCTTCCCGTTGCCATTGATCGCGTCGTGGCCGTTGATTGAGTGAACGCTACTGCTTTTCATGACGGGATCATACCAAAAATTATTGATTCAAGATTTCAATATCGGGTACAGTCCCCGTGGGATGGACGAAAGGGCTACAGCACCTTCGGGTGACAGGAGGCTGGGATGAAGGTTGGGACGAAGCAGCTTGCGACCCTCGGCGCGATCGTCGCGTTGATGCTGATCGGGGCACCGGCGGCGAGCGCCAGCACCGGCGACATCATCGCTCCGCAGCACCCGCCCCTCTATACGCCTGAAGACGGCTGGCAGGCCGGCACCTGCACGATCGACCTGCCGACCTGCAGCGTCGCCACTCCGGGCCAGTTCTTCGAAGCGGCCGCCGCCCACCCGCCGGTCGGCTTCACCCAGTTCATCGTCAAACACACGACCGAAGAAGTGGGCCCGCTCAAATTCGAAAAACCCGTCGGCGAACTCGCCGACGTCCGGGTCGATCTCCCGGTCGGGCTCAGCGTCAACCCAGGCGCCACGCCCCGCTGCGACCTCTCCCAGTTCGAAGCGTCGGCCGCCTCCTGCGTCGCGGCCAAAGTCGGCACCGCCTTCGTCACCGCCGCCGACCCGGTCCTGGGCGTGGTGGCGCCGCCGCTCACCGCCGACGTCTACAACATCAAACCGCGCCCGGGCCAGCCGGCCCTGTTCGGGCTCGATCTGCTCGGCAACGAAGTCTTCCTCGAGGCCGACGTCGAATGGGGCGGGGACTTCCACGAGGGGTTCTCGATCTCCGTGCCGAAAGTGGTCGAACTGCCCGGCCTCGAAGGCTTCGTGCTGAAAAACCGGCTGGTCTTCGACGGCACCTCCGGCGACGGCACCTTCATCACCACCCCCAGCACCTGCCTCGGCCCGGCCGGGACCGGGCCGGGCCAGTCCGGCAACGTCTACTCGACCTGGCTGCTCGCCGCCTCGTACACCGAAGAGGCGGCTCTGGGGTACCAGTTCCCGGCCAGCGCCGTGCCGCCCTTCGAGTCACCGATCCCGCCCGGAACCTCGCCGAAAAGCTGCGCCACGATTCCCTACGCGCCCGGCCTCGGGGTCGACGCCGGCACGCCGCAGACCGATTCCCCGGCCGGCGCCACGGTCACGGCCACGGTGCCCCATATACCTGGGGGAGGCAACCAGGACAGCTCGGTGACGCGCAGCGCCGCCGTCGCCCTCCCGGTCGGCATGGGCCTGAACCCGTCCGCCGCCAACGGCCTGCAGACCTGCGACGACTCCCAGTTCCCGCTCAAGGGCAAAGCGCCGACCAGCTGTCCGTCGCAATCCAAGGTCGGCACGGTCGAAATCCAGTCGCCGCCGCTGCCGGAAGGGAACCTCACCGGCGACGTCTTCGTCGCCAAGCAGCTCAGCCGCGACCCCGAATCGGGGGACGAGTACCGGATCTTCATCGACGCCAGGTCGGACCGCTACGGGGTCGAGGTGCGGCTGCTCGGACGGGTCAGGGCGAACCCTGTCACCGGCCAGCTGACGACGACGATCGCGGAAACCCCGCAGGTCCCGTTCACCTCCTTCAAGCTCGACTTCGACGACGGGCCGCGTGCCGTCCTCAGCAGCCCGCCGATCTGCGCCAGCAGCGCCGCCGCGACGATGACGCCCTGGTCGGGGAACGCCCCGGCCAGCCCGCAGGCGCCGATCGTGCTCAGCTCCGCCCCCGGCGGCGGCGCCTGCGCGAAGACCCTCGCCGAGCGCCCCTTCTCACCGGGCTTCTCCGCCAGGCCGAAGGGGACCAAGGCCGGTGCCTACAGCCCGCTTGACCTGCGGATCACCCGCAACGACGGCCAGCAGGAGCTGAAAGGCGTCGACGTCACCCTGGCCCCGGGGATGACCGGCAAGCTCGCCGGCATCCCCTACTGCCCGGCCTCGGCCCTGGCCGCCGCTGCCGGCAACGCTGGCGCTGCCGAGAAGGCGAAATCCAGCTGCCCGGCGAAAAGCCTCGTCGGCAGCGCCACGGTCACCGCCGGCACCGGTTCGGCGCCGCTGCAGATCGGCGGCAAGGTCTTCCTCTCAGGCCCCTACCACGGGGCTCCTCTCTCCCTGGCAGTGATCACCCCCGCCACGGCCGGGCCCTTCGACCTGGGCACGGTCGTGGTGAGGGTGGCGCTGTTCGTCGACCCGGAGACGGCGCAGATCCGCGCCCTCTCGGACCCGATCCCCAACGTCTACGGCGGCACCCAGCTCAGCGTCCGCGCCGTCGACGTCGGCGTCGACCGCAAGAACTTCACCCTCAACCCGACCAGCTGCGGCCCGCTCAGCTCGACCGGGACCCTCAACGGCGGCGGCGCCGACCCGGCCAACCCGGCCGCCTTCAGCGCCTTCGGGGTCAGCACCCCGTTCCAGACCAGCGACTGCGGCGCGCTCGGCTTCAAGCCGAAGCTGTTCACCCGCCTCTTCGGCGGCCGCAAGGCGACCAAGCGCAACCAGCACCCGAAATTCCGCGCCGTCCTCGTCGCCCGCGAGGGCGACGCCAACATCAGCCGCGCCGCGCTGACCCTGCCGCACTCCCAGTTCCTCGACCAGTCGCACATCCGCACCATCTGCACCCGCGTGCAGCTGGCCGCCAACGACTGCCCGAAAGCGGCGATCTACGGCTACGCGCGGGCGAAGACGCCGCTGCTCGACGACGAACTGGCGGGGCCGGTCTACCTGACCTCCTCCAGCCATGAACTGCCGGACCTGCTGGCCGACCTCAAGGGCCAGGTCAACGTGCGGCTGCGCGGGGTGATCAGCGCCGCCAAGGCGCGGATCAAGAACGTCTTCTACCCGGTGCCCGACGTGCCGGTGAGCAAGTTCGTGTTGACGATGAAAGGCGGCAAGCGCGGCCTCCTGGTCAACTCCCGCGACCTCTGCGCCAAGCCCTCGTTCTCGTTCATGAACTTCAAAGCCCAGAACGGCAAGCCGCTGCGCAAGAAGAAGCTGCCGCTGCGCGTGCCCTGCGGCAAGAAGGGCGGCAAGGCCAAGCAGGGCGGCAAGCAGCAGGGCAAACGCTGATTCGAACCCGGCGCAGCTGGGTAGGCCCTCGGCAGGGGCCCCCTGCGGGGGACGAGACGAGACCTTGCGAGGAAAGCGAGTGACAGAGCGATGATGAACCGCGCCGGATTGCTGGCCGCGACGGTCGCCGCGGTGGCGGCCCTGACGATGACCGCTGCGCCCGCGGCCGAGGCCGATTTCGGCGTCGCCAGCTGGGAAGCCGGCACCTGCAAGACGGATTTGCCGGAATGCACCTACGGCAGCCCCAAAGACCAGTTCTTCACCCAGGCCGCCGGCCACCCGCCGGTCGGCCTTACCGACTTCGTCTTCAACACCGGCGGTCTGCTCGGGGCCCCGGAAGGCAACGTCAAGGACGTCCGCGTCGACCTGCCTGAGGGCCTCAACGTCGATCCCCAGGCCGTGCCGCAGTGCCCGAAGGCGGACTTCGAAGCGAGCCCCGCCTCCTGCGCCGCCAGCGAAGTCGGCAGCAGCACCGTCGTCTCGACCTCGAGCGTGCTGCCGCTGCCGCTCACTTTCCCGGTCTACAACCTCGTCCCCGACAACGGCTCGCCGGCGCTGTTCGGCTTCAACGCGAACGTGCCGCTGCTGCTCGACGCCGACGTCTACCTGGTCGCCGACGTCGCCTGGGACAGCGACTACCACGAGGGCTTCACGATCACCGAAGTCCCCAAAGACCCGGTGCCGCTGGTCGAGAACCGGCTCAAATTCGACGGCACCAAAGGCGGCACCTTCCTCACCATGGGCAGCCAGTGCAACGGCCCCTCGGCGACCGGCCTGAAGGTCGACTCCTACCAGAACCCGGGCCAGTTCCTCACCTACTCGACGACCCCGCCGGCCAACATCGACGGCTGCGCCGCGGTCCCGTTCACCCCCGCGGTCGGGACCACGACGGAGTCGAACGCGACCGACTCGCCGACCGCGGTCAACGCCGAAGTCAAGGTCCCGCAGGGCACGCAGCCGCTGAACGACTCGACCCTGCGCACGGCGACGGTCTCGCTGCCGCGCGGGCTCGGCCTCAACCCCTCGGCCGCTCCCGACCTGCAGTTCTGCAGCAACGACCAGCTCGGCAAGGGGACCCGCCGCGACGTCGCCTGCCCACCCGCTTCGCAGATCGGCACCGTCTCGATCCAGACGCCGGTGCTGCCCGCCAACTCGCTGCCGGGCAAGGTCTTCCTCGGCCAGCAGCTCAGCCGCGACCCGGCCTCCGGCCAGGAGTACCGCGTCTTCGTCGACGCCGAGTCGCCCCGCTACGGGCTCTCGGTGCGGTTGATCGGCAACGTCGCCGCCAACTCCCAGACCGGCCAGCTGACCGCGACCTTCCCGGACAACCCCCAGGTCGCCTTCAGCGCCTTCCAGCTGCAGTTCAAAGGGGGCGCCAAGGCGCCGCTGACCAGCCCGCCGACCTGCGGCCCGAACGCGACGACCTCGTCGATCTCGCCCTGGTCGGGGACCGCGGCGGCAACCCCGTCCAGCAGCTTCACGCTGAGCAAGGCCCCGGGTGGGGGGGACTGCGCGAAGACGATGGAGTCGCGTCCCTTCACCCCGGGCTTCTCCGCGGCGCCGAAAAGCACCGCCGCCGCGGCCTTCACCCCCTTCTCGGCGCAGATCGTCCGCAGCGACGGCCAGCAGGAGCTGAAAGGCGTCGACGTCACCCTGCCCGCGGGCGCCACCGCCAAGCTCGACGGCGTGTCCTACTGCCCCGGCTCGGCGCTCGCCGCCGCCGCGGGCCGGGCCGGCAGCGCCGAGCGCGCCAAATCCAGCTGCCCGGACAAAAGCCAGATCGGCGTCGCCACGATCGCCGCCGGCAGCGGCTCCTCGCCGCTGCAGATCGGCGGCAAGGCGTTCTTCTCGGGTCCTTATAAGGGGGCGCCGCTCTCGCTGGCTGTGATCACCCCCGGCGTCGCCGGACCCTTCGACCTCGGCACCGTCGTCGTCCGGGTGCCGCTCTTCGTCGATCCCGAGACGGCGCAGATCCACGTCGTCTCCGACGCGATCCCCGACGTCTTCGGCGGCGCCAAGCTCGATATCCGCTCGGTCGCGGTCAACGTCAACAAGGACCAGTTCACCCTCAACGGGACCAACTGCTCGAAAATGGCGACCTCGGGCTCGCTCAAGGGCGGCGGCGCCGATCCGACCAACCCGGCCGCCTTCTCCTCCTTCGCGGTCTCCAGCCCGGTCCAGCTGGACAAATGCGAGGCGCTGCCCTTCAAGCCGAAGCTGAACCTGCGCCTGTTCGGCGCCCACAAGCGGGCCCAGCACCCGAAGCTGCGGGCGATCCTCAAGGCCCGCCCGGGCGACGCCAACATCGGCCGCGCCTCGGTCGGGCTGCCGCACGCGCTCTTCCTCGACCAGGCCAGCCTCTCGAAGATCTGCACCCGGGTCCAGTTCGCCGCCGCCGAGTGCCCGAAGAAATCGGTCTACGGCTACGCCAGGGCGTTCTCGCCGCTGCTCGGCAAGCCGCTGGAAGGGCCGGTCTACCTCCGCTCCTCCAACAACCCGCTGCCGGACATGGTCGCCCACCTGCAGGGGCAGGTGACGATCGACCTGGTCGGCCGCATCGACAGCTTCAAGGGCGGGATCCGCACCACCTTCGACCGCGTCCCCGACGTGCCGGTCTCGAAGTTCACGGTGACCCTGCCGGGCGGCAAGCACGGCCTCCTGGTCGCCTCCCAGGATCTCTGCAAAAAACCGCGGGTGCGGGCGGTGATCCAACTGAAGGGCCAGAACGGAAAGAAGGCCAACAAGCGGACCAAGCTGCGCGTTCCCTGCCAGAAGAAGAAGCACGGCAATGGGACGAAGCGGCACAAACAGAGGGGTAAAGGGGGACAGGGCTGAATGGCGCCTTTGGACAATTCGTCGCATTTAGCACTTGATTCACGCCGACCGCTGTGTAATGTCTTCAGTGGGAGAGGTCAAGGGCGCTACGCAGGGGAAGCGTTTCGCTCAATGGGTTACAGAGGAGGGATTTAATGGCTAGGCGCTTTTTAATCGCAGTCGCGGTTATGGCCCTGGGTGCGGTTTTCGTCGCACCCTCAGCACAAGGTGCTTTCGGCATCGCAAAATGGGAAGCACTCACCTGCAAAGAAAACGTCGACACGCCGGCACCCGGCGGAACCACCGTCGGCGCTTTCCCGCTGCCAAAACCAGCGGGTCAGTGCACCAGTGAAACCCCGGAAAAATGGTATACGCAGGCTGCCGGTCATCCGCCGTTCGGGATCACCGACTTCACGCTGAACACCAAACCGGTGGGCACCGGCGGAGGCTTCCCCGAAGGCTTCGTCAAAGAGATCGTCGTCGACACGCCAGAGGGCCTCAGCGTCAATCCCGAGGCGACGCCCACCAAGTGCACGGTGGCGCAGCTGAGCACGACGCCGACGCCAACCTGTCCGCCGACCTCCCTGGTCGGAGTCAACTACTTCACGGTCTCCGCCAGCCCGACCGGGCCGGCGTGCGAACCGCCGGCAGGCTGCCTGCAGGCGCGGGCCGCGGTGCCTGTCTACAACCTCGAACCGTTCGACGGCGTGCCCTCGATGGTCGGGTTCCCGACCAGCACCCCGGGTCAGCCGACCCTGATCATCGGCTCGCTGAGTCCGCTCGATCAGCACGTCACCTTCACGATCAGCGACATCCACGCGCCTCCCGCCGGTCCTCCGGTGGTCGGTTCGCGGCTCGTGTTCTTCGGCGGCAAAGAAGGCAACCTGAACCCCGCCGCCAACGGCACCTACCTGACGATGCCGAGCAACTGCGGCCCCGGTCAGACCTCGCTGCTCCACGTCGAATCGCACGAAGGGGCGACCGCCGAAGCGTCGTTCACCACCGCGGTCGGCGCCAGCGGCTGTGAGCTGGTCCCGTTCAAACCCGAGATCGCCGTCAGCACCCAGGGCGGCAACGTCGACTCGCCCGAGCGGACCACGGTCGACCTCGAAATCCCGTTTGACGCGGCGGAGCCGATCGCCAACTCGTACCTGAAAACGGCGAAGGTCGTGCTGCCGGAAGGGATGGGGATCAACCCCTCCTCGGCCAACGGGCTCGAGACCTGCTCGGAAGCGCAGTTCGGCAAAGGCACGAACAACCCGATCGCCTGCCCCGGTCCGTCGAAGATCGGCGAAGTCGAGGTCCAGACTCCATCGCTGCCTCCGAACTCGCTCGAAGGTGCGGTCTACGTCGGTGAACCGCTCAAAAACGGGCCCGGCGCGGCTGAGACCGGAGAACAGTTCCGGATCTTCATCCACGTCACCTCGGCCCGCTACGGCGTCAACGTCCGCCTGATCGGGAAGATCACTCCCAATCCGGAGACCGGACAGCTGACCGCGGTGGTCGAAGACAACCCGCAGGCCACGTTCCAGAATTTCCGCCTCCACCTCAACGGTGGACCGAGAGGGACGCTGACCAGCCCGCCGACCTGCGGTCCGAACAAAACGACGACGGAAATGACCCCGTGGTCGGGCAACCCGGACGAAAACACTCCGTCCAGCGAGTTCAGCCTGACCAGCTATCCGGGTGGCGGCAACTGCCCGACCTCGCTGGGGGCGCGGCCGTTCGCGCCGAGCTACTCGGCGAAGACCGACAGCACCCTGGCGGGCGTCTACAGCCCCTTCCGGGTGCAGATCGGGCGTCCCGACGGCCAGCAGGAGCTGAAGGTCGTCAACGTCACGTTGCCGAAGGGCCTGACCGGCAAGCTCGCCGGCATCCCCTACTGCTCGGAGGCTGACATCGCCGCCGCGGCGGCGAGCAGCGGCAAAGCGCAGCAGGCATCGTCGAGCTGCCCGGCCGCCAGTCAGATCGGGACCACCTCGACCGCAGCCGGCTCCGGTGCGGTGCCGTTCAAGATCGCCGGCAAGGCGTTCCTGGCCGGTCCCTACAAGGGGGCTCCGCTCTCGATGGCGGTTGTCACGCCCGGCGTCGCCGGTCCGTACGACATCGGCACCGTGGTCGTCCGGGTGGCGCTCAACGTCAACCCGGCGACCGGTCAGATCAACGCGGTCTCCGACCCGATCCCGAACGTGTTCGGCGGGGTCAAGCTGGACGTCCGCTCGGTCGAAGTCAACATCGATCGCAACCAGTTCATGCGCAACCCGACGAACTGCGAAGTCGGGGCGACCGCTGGCACGATCAACGGTGGCGGCAGCAACCCGGCCAACGCGGCGGCATTCAGCTCCTACGGAGTGAGTGCGCCGTTCCAGGCGAGCGAATGCAACAGGCTCGCCTTCAAGCCGAAGCTGTTCACCCGCCTGTTCGGTCCGACCAAGCGGGCGAAGAACCCGCGCATCCGGGCGATCCTGGAAGCACGCGAAGGCGACGCCAACCTGGCCCGCGCGGCCCTGACGCTGCCGCACTCGCTGTTCCTCGACCAGAGCCACATCAAGACGGTGTGCACCCGGGTGCAGCTGGCCTCCAAGACCTGCCCGAAGGCCTCGGTCTACGGCAACGCGGAAGCCAAATCGCCATTGCTCGACCAGAAGTTGAAGGGGCCGGTCTACCTGGTCTCCTCCAACGACAAATTGCCGAACCTGGTGGCCGACCTCCGTGGGCAGGTGAACATCCAGCTGCGCGGCGTCATCAGTTCCAAGCGAGGCGGTCTCAAGACCGTCTTCCCGGAAGTGCCTGACCTGCCGGTGAAGAAGTTCATCCTCAACATGCAGGGCGGCAAGAAGAGCCTGCTCGTCAACTCGACCAACACCTGCGCGAAGAAGCAGAAGGCCGTGTTGAACCTGAAGGGCCAGAACGGCAAGAAGGTCAAGAACAACAAGTACGGGCTGCGGATCAGCAGCTGCGGCAAGAAGAAGAAGTAGCTCCGAAGTAACCCGTTGCGCGCACCGGCGCGGATGGCCGAATAGCCTCCGCGCCGGTGCGTCCTACGCTCTCCGTCCTCATCGTCGCCTGGAACAGCCGCGAGGAGCTGACCAGGACCCTGCCGGCCCTGCTGCCGGAGCTGGGGATGGGCGATGAGCTGATCGTCGTCGACAACGATTCCGACGACGGCACCCCCGAGGCGGTGCTGGCCCTGGCCCCGTCCGCCCGCGTCGTCCGCAGCGGCGGCAACCTCGGCTTCGCCGCCGGCTGCAACCTCGGCGCCGCCGCGGCCGGCGGCGACCTGCTGGTCGTCCTCAACCCCGACGCGGCGCCGCTGCCCGGCTGGGGCGAGGCGATCCGCCGGCCCTGGCGCGAGGGCCGCGGCTGGGCCGCCTGGCAGGCGCTGGTCGCCGACGCGGGGGGGACCCGGATCAACTCCGCCGGCAACCCGATGCACTTCGCCGGCATCGTCTGGGCCGGCGGCCACGGCCGCCCGATCGAGCAGGCGCCGCCGGTGGGCGAGGTGACCTGCCTCTCCGGCGCCTGCCTGGCGATCCCGCTGCGGACCTGGCACCAGCTCGGCGGCTTCCCGGAGCGCTTCTTCCTCTACCACGAGGACGTCGACCTCTCGCTGCGGCTGCGGTTGCGCGGTGGCACCCTGGGGATCGAACCGGCGGCGGTGGTCGACCACGACTACGAGTTCGGCGCCCGCGAGCACAAGTGGCGGTGGCTCGAGCGCAACCGCCGCGCCTTCCTCATTCGCGTCTACCCGACGCCGCTGCTGCTCCTGCTGGCGCCGGCGCTGGTGGCAACCGAGGTGGCCCTGCTCGCGGTCTCCGCCAGCGGCGGCTGGGGCGCCCAGAAGCTCGCCGCCGACCGCGAATCCGTCCGCTGGCTCCCGCGCCTGCTCCGCGAGCGCCGCCAGATCCAGGCCACCCGCACCGTCTCCGCCGCCGAGTTCGCCTCCTGGCTCACCCCCGACCTCGACTCCCCCTTCATCCCAGGGGCCGCCCGCTCCCTCCCGGTGCGCCTCGCGCTGCGCGGCTACTGGCGGCTGGTCCGCCTGCTGCTCAGGTCGGCTGGCTAGTCGGCCGGATCAGGATCTCGTTGACGTCGACCCCCGCGCGCTGCTCGAGCGCGTACATCACCGCCTTGGCGATGTCGTCGTCCTGCAGCGCCCACTCGCCGGGGCGGTTGTCGAAGAAGTCGGTGTCGGTCATGCCCGGCTCGATCAGGGTCACCTTGATCGCCTTGTTGTCGTGCATCTGCCGCAGCTCCCCCCGCAGCGCCTCGCCGATCGCCGTCGCCGCCCACTTGGTCGCCGAGTAGAGCGAGCCCGGCAGGGCGCGGCGGCCGGCGACCGAGCTGGTGACGAGGAAGTGGCCGTCGCCGCGCTCGAGCAGGTGGGGGAGGGTGGCGCGGATCGTCAGCGCCGCCCCGTAGACGTTGGTCAGGACCATCGAGCGCCAGTGCTCGGGCGACTCCTCGAGGAAGCCGCGGCTGGCGCCGAAGCCGGCGTTGGCGAAGACGGCGTCGATGCGGCCGAAGTGCTCCAGCGCCGCCGCGGCCATCGCCTCGACCTGGTCCCACTCGGTGACGTCGCAGCGCACGGCCAGCGCCCGCTCCGCGCCGCCGAGCTCCGCCGCCAGCTTTTCCAGCTCCTCCAGCCGCCGCGCCGCCAGCACCAACCGGTACTTCCCGGCCGCGGCGCGCGCGGTCGCAGCGCCGATGCCGCTGCTGGCTCCGGTGATCAGTAGAACGGGGTCGGCCATTGCCGCATTCTCCCACTTGCGATAATCCCCAGGCCCTTGGATCCCCAGCGCAAGCGCAAGATTCGCCTCGTGGTCGCGCTCAGCGTCGCCGTGCTGCTCTCGGTGGCGCTGATCTACACCTCGTTCTCCGCCTCGACCGAGGCCAAGGAGCCCTCGCAGCTGCTCTCCGCCCCGCCCGGGACCAGCTATGAGATGACCGGCCGGGTGGTCAAGGGCTCGATCCAGCAGCAGGGCAACGGCATCGCCTTCGAGGTCGTCGACCGCGACGGCGGCAGCCAGTCGCTGCCGGTCACCTACAGCGGCACCGTCCCCGACCCCTTCCGCGGCGGCCGCGAGATCGTCCTCACCGGTGCCGTCCAGAACGGCACCTTCGTCGGCGAGCCGGAAACCCTGATCACGAAGTGCCCTTCGAAGTTCACGACGCAAAGCGATGGCTAGCCTCGGCAGCGTCCTGCTGGCGCTCGCCTTCGTAGTCGCCGTCACCGCCGCCGCCTTCGCCCTCGCCGGTCGCAACGGCGAGCGCCGCTGGACCGACCGCTCGCGCCACGCCGTCTACGCCTTCTGCGCCCTCGTCACCGCCTGCGTGGCGATCATCGAGCTCGCCTTCGCCGGCGACGACTTCTCCTTCAACATCGTCGCCCAGCACTCCTCGATCGAGACGCCCGAGTTCTACAAGCTGGCGGCGATGTGGTCGAGCCAGGAGGGCTCGCTGCTGCTCTGGGCCTGGGTGCTCTCGATCGCCTCCAGCGCCGCCCTCTACGTGACCCGCAACAAGCTGCGCGAGATCGTCCCCTGGGCGACCGCGGTGATGATGGGCATCGCCGCCTTCTTCACCGGGCTGATGCTGTTCGCGCCCGACGTCGACCCCTTCGCCACGCTGAGCCCGGCGCCGGCCGACGGCATCGGCCTCAACCCGCTGCTGCAGCACCCGAGCATGATGATCCACCCGCCGATGCTGTACTCGGGCTACGTCGCCTTCACCATCCCCTTTGCCTTCGCCATCGGCGCGCTCGTGACCCGCCGCCTCGACGCCGAGTGGATCCGCTCCACCCGCCGCTTCGCCCTCGTCGCCTGGGCCTTCCTCGGCTTCGGCCTGCTGCTCGGCGCCCGCTGGTCCTACACCGAGCTCGGCTGGGGCGGCTACTGGGCCTGGGACCCGGTCGAGAACGCGGCCCTGATGCCGTGGCTGCTCGGCACCGCCTTCCTGCACTCGATCATGGTCCAGGAGAAGCGGGGGATGCTGAAAGTCTGGAACGCCTGCCTCGTCGTCGGCACCTTCTCGATGGCGCTGCTCGGCACCTTCCTCGTCCGCTCCGGTGTGCTGCAGTCGATCCACGCCTTCGGCGACAACACCGTCGGCCCCTACGTCCTCGGCCTGATCGCGGTGGTGATGATCGGCTCGGCGGCGCTGATCGTCTCCCGCCTCGACGACCTGCGCTCGGACAAGCGGATCGACTCGCTGATGTCGCGCGAGGCGGTCTTCCTGGTCAACAACCTGCTGCTGGTGGCGCTGACCGTGGTCATCTTCTGGGGCACCTTCTTCCCGTTGATCTCGGAACTGTTCGCCGGCGACAAGGCCTCGCTGGCGGCGCCCTGGTTCGACCGCTACACGACGCCACTGGCGATCCTGCTGGTCCTCTTCACCGGGATCGGGCCGCTGCTCGCCTGGCGCCGGCTCAGCTGGGCCTCGGCCAAGCGGGTGTTTCGGGTGCCGCTGGCGGTGGCCGCGGTCACCGCGCTGGCGCTGGCGCTGTTCTCCGACGCGCCGCAGGAGCCCTGGGCCTTCGCCCTCTTCGTCTTCGCCGCCTTCGCCATCGCTGGCATCGGCCAGGAGTTCTGGAACGGCGCCGCCGCCCGCCGCAAGCTCGCCGGCGGCTCGATGCCGGGTGCCCTGGTCGCGGTCGTCTCCCGCAACCGCCGCCGCTACGGCGGCTACATCGTCCACATCGGCATCGCCGTGCTGCTGATCGGCATCGCCGCCTCCTCCAGCTTCCAGACCAACCGCGACATCACCCTGAAGCCGGGGCAGAGCACGGTCGTCGACGACCGTGTGATCACCTACGTGAAGCCGACCGTCGTCGTCACCGACGAGTACCTGCAGTTCGGCAGCATCCTGCGAGTCGAAGAAGGCGGCGAGGTGGTGGCGACGCTGCACCCGAGCCGTCGCTACTTCCGCCCGACCGGCCAGCAGAGCGGCACGATCGGCAGCTTCTTCAACGGCGAGTCGACCAGCGAGGTGGGTCTGAAGGCCGGGGCCGGCAGCGACCTCTGGACCGCGATGCAGCCCGACATCTCCGGGATCCAGGAGCGGGTGCGGGCGGCGGACAAGGGCTTCCGCGCCTGCGTCTCCGGCGCTCCCGGCACGCCGCCGCAGTGCGACGCGGTGGCGGCGATGATGCGCGCGGCCGTGGCCGACCCGAGCCTGCAGGCGGGCGCCCTCGCCCAGATCGCCGAGCTGCAGTCGCTGGCGGTCAACCGGATCGCCAAGAGCTACCTCGGCGAAGGCTCGCCGGCGATCTTCAAGGTGATCGTCGACCCGCTGGTGACCTGGATGTGGATCGGCGGCCTGATCGCCCTGCTCGGGGCGCTGCTGGCGATCTGGCCCGCGCGCGGGCGCCGCCGCGGCGCCCTCGTCCGCACCGAGGCCGACGCGCTGAAGGAAGCCAAGTACCGCGAGATCCGCGACGCCGAACTCGACCACGCCGCCGGCAAGCTCTCCGACGAGGACTACGCGATCCTCGACGCCGAGCTGCGCAAGGAAGCAGTGAAAATCCTCGACAGGGTTTAGACTTCCCCCGGCATGTACACGTTCTTCAGCGCCATCCAGGTCATCCTCTCCGTCGTCCTGATCTTCCTCATCCTGCTGCACTCGGGGAAAGACGCGGGGCTCTCCGGCGCCTTCGGCGTCGGCGGTGGTGGCAGCTCGCTCGGCGGCGGCTCGATGGTCGAGCGCAACCTCACCCGCGCCACGGTCTTCGTCGCCGTGGTCTGGGCGCTGAACACTTTCCTGCTGCTGAAGATCTAGAGCAGCCGCGTCTCTGGCTGGCTGCGTCTGCGCCTGCCTGGGCGTCGAATCGCGCTGCGCGGTCGCTTCTGCGTGCAGAAGGCGCACGTCTGTTCGCATAGTTGACAAATACTGCTGGTTTGTCTACGGTGCGGACGTTCTTTGAAACTCTGACAAGGAGGGGCCGATGGAGGCCACCGCCGCAGATTCGCATCACCATCACCACCATCACGACGAGGTCGAGGTCAACCCGGCGACCTGGAGCGATCCCAAGCGCTACGCCTGGCTGCTGGGGATCATCGTCCCGCTGGCGCCCTTCCTCGCCCTCGGCGCCTACGCCCTGACCGGCTTCGGCGGTTCCTGGTTCCTCGGGCCGGTCCTCGTCTTCGCCGTCTTCCCGCTGCTCGACATCGCCGTCGGCCTCGACGCCACCAATCCGCCCGACAGCGTCCTCAAGTTCCTCGAGCAGGACCGCTACTACCGCTGGTGCACCTACGTCTTCATCCCGATCCAGTACGGCGGCCTCGTCCTCGCCTGCTACCTCTGGTCCAGCGGCGAGCTCAACACGATCGAAAACATCGGCCTGGCCCTGACCATGGGGGTGGTCGGTGGGATCGCCATCAACACCGCCCATGAGCTCGGCCACAAGCGCGCCAACTCGGAGCGCTGGCTCAGCCGCGTGGCCCTCGCCCAGACCGGCTACGGCCACTTCTTCATCGAGCACAACCGCGGCCACCACGTCCGCGTCGCCACCCCCGAGGACCCGGCCAGCTCGCGGCTGGGGGAGAGCTTCTGGGCCTTCCTGCCGCGCACCGTCTCCGGCAGCCTGCGCTCGGCCTGGGAGATCGAGGCCGCCCGCCTCGACCGCCTCGGCAAGTCGCACTGGAGCCTGCACAACGACGTCCTCAGCGCCTGGGCGATGACCGTCGGCCTCTTCGCCGTGCTGGCGATCGTCTTCGGCCCGGTCGTGCTGCCCTACCTGCTGGTCCAGGCCGTGATCGGCTTCTCGCTGCTGGAGGTCGTCAACTACCTCGAGCACTACGGCCTGCTGCGCCAGAAGCGCGAGGACGGGCGCTACCAGCGCTGCCTGCCCGAGCACAGCTGGAACAGCAACAACGTCGCCTCCAACGTGCTGCTCTACCACCTGCAGCGCCACAGCGACCACCACGCCAACCCGACCCGCCGCTACCAGGCGCTGCGCCACGTCGAAGAAGCGCCGCAGCTGCCCACCGGCTACGCGGGGATGATCGTGCTCGCCTGGTTCCCGCCGATCTGGCGGCGGGTGATGGACCCGCGCCTGGTCGACCACTTCGAAGGCGACCTCACCAAGGCCAACATCCAGCCGAGCAAGCGGGCGAAGGTCCTCGCCCGCTACGGGGGTGCGCAGGGAGCGGCGGCGTGAGCCGCTGGCGCTGCCCCGGCTGCGGCTACGTCTACGACGAGGAGGCCGGCCACCCGCGCGAGGGCTTCCCGGCGGGGACGCCGTGGAGCGAGGTGCCCGACGACTGGGCCTGCCCCGACTGCGGCGTCCGCGACAAGGTCGACTTCGAGCCCGACGACGAGGCCGCGTGACCGCTTCCGCTGCGACGATGGGGGCGAGGATGGCGACCAGCCCCCGCACCCCTTACCCCGAGGCGGCCCGTGAGCTGCTGCGCGAAACGCTGTTCGGCGGCGCCCGCGACCAGCTCGAGCAGCGGGCCTGGTCGGAGATCACGATGTCCGACATCGCCGCCAGCGCCGGCGTCAGCCGCCAGACCCTCTACAAGGAGTTCGGCAACCGCAACGAGTTCGGCCTCGCCTTCGTCATCCACGAGGGCGAGCGCTTCCTCGACGCGGTCGAGGCTGCCGTCCTGCAGCACCGCGACGACCCCCGCGCCGCAGTCGGCGCCGCCCTCGAGCTGTTCCTGCGCACCGCCGGCGAGGACCCGCTGATCCGCATCCTGCTCAGCGACGACGGCACCGGCGGCATGCTCCCCTTCGTCACCACCCAGGGGATGCCGGTCGTGCAGTGGGCGACCGCCCGCCTCGCGGCGACGATCGAGCAGGGCTGGCCGCAGGCCCCCAAAGCCGACGTCGACCTGCTCTCCGAATCGCTGGTGCGGCTGGCGATCAGCTACATCACCGCGCCCAGCGAGTCGCCGGAGACCACCGCCGCCTCGGTCGCCGACCTGCTCGGCCCCTTCATCGACCGCGCCCTCGGCAGCGCCTAGCCAGCCGGACGGGTTCACGCGGCTGGAGGGGGGAGAGTTTGCCCGCCTCCAGCCCTTTGCACCCCCTATGTCCGTTCGAGCGATCGCTCCCCCAGGCACGAATCCCCTCGTGTCCCCGGTTCCGCCCGCACTCCTCGGTACCATCCATGGCATGAGAACTACCATCGATCGTGCCGGAAGGGTCGTCGTCCCCAAGAGCCTGCGCGCCGCGCTCGGGCTCAACGGCGGCGACGAGGTCGAGATCACCCTGGAGGGGGAGCGGATCGAGCTGGTGCCGGCGCCGCGCCAGGTGAGCATGCGGAAGGGTCGCCACGGCCTGCTCACCTCCGACCTGGCCCTGTCCCAGCAGGGACCGGACGAGGTGCGGGAAGCGCTGGAGCGGGTCCGCCCGTGATCGCCCCCGACACCTCGGTCCTGGTCGCCGGCTTCGTCCCCAGCCATCGATTTCACGCCGAGGCGATCTCGACCCTGCTCGAGGTCCGGGACGAGGGCTGCCTGGTCGCGCACACGATGGCCGAGACCTACGCGGTGCTGAGCTCGCCCAGCGGTCCCTTCCGGGTCGAGCCGGGGGCGGTCGTCTCCTATCTCGATCAGTTCCTCGACCGGGTCGGTCCGATCCAGCCCCGGCCCGACACCTACCGGGAGGCCCTGGGCCTGCTCGACGACCGCGATCGCAGCGGCGGGGTCGTCTACGACGCGCTGATCGCGCTCGCGGTCCGCGACGCCGGCGCCGCGCTCGCCAGCCTCGACCGCCGCGCCGAGCGGACCTATGCCGCCTGTGACGTCGAGCTGAGAATGCTCGCCGGCGACTAGACCGCTTCGGCCTCTACCGTCGTCAGCGGCACCTCGCCCTTGATCAGGTCGGCGGCGCGCTCGGCGACCGCGATCACCGGGGCGTTGGTGTTGCCGCGCGGGACTTCGGGCATCACCGAGGCGTCGACCACGCGCAGGCCGTCGAGTCCCTGCACGCGCAGCTCGGTGTCGACCACGGAGCCGATCGCGCAGGTGCCGACCGGGTGGTAGATCGGGTAGGTGGTGCGGGCGACGTGGGCGCGCAGCTCCTCGTCGGAGTCGCCGGCCGGGGCGGTGAAGGGCTGGGCGCAGTAGGGCCGCATCGCCGGCCGCGCGCAGATCTCCTCGACCAGCCGCAGCGCCGCCAGTATCCGCGGCAGGTCCTCTTCGGCGCTGTAGAAGTTGTTGCGGACGATCGGCTTCGCGGTTGGGTCGTTGGAGGCGAGCCGGACCGAGCCGCGGCTGCCCGGCGTCAGCAGGCAGGGGGAGACCCAGACGCCGTGCGCCTGCGGGTCGCCCATCCCCTCGTCGACGATGTGGACTGGGGCGACGTGGATCTGCACGTCGGGCGCCGCGACGCCGGCCTCGACCCGGGCGAAGCCGCCGGACTCGGCCAGGTTGGAGGCGAAGGGCCCGGTCTGGGAGGCGCCGAACTCCTCCAGCGCCGCCGGCTCCAGCGCCAGCAGCAGGCTCGCCTCCTCCGGCGTGGTCCAGACGTTGTAGGTGGCGGCGTGGTCGCTGAGGTTCTCGCCCACCGCCGGCTGGTCGAGCAGGACCTCGATCTCCCGCAGCGCCAGGTGTTCGGCCGGGCCGACGCCGGACAGCATCAGCAGCTGCGGCGAGTTGAAGGCGCCGCCGCAGAGGATCACCTCGCGCTCGGCCCGCAGCTCCTGCGTCTGGCCCAGCTGGCTCGCCTCGACCCCGACCGCGCGGGTGCCCTCGAAGAGCACGCGCTCGACCAGCATGTAGGGCATCACGGTCAGGTTCTCGCGGTCCATCGCCGGGTGCAGGTAGGCGACGGAGGCGCTGGCGCGCATGCCGCCGCGCTGGGTCAGCTGGTACATCCCGACCCCGTCCTGGGCGCCGCCGTTGAAGTCCTCGTTGCGCTCGAGCCCCGCTTCCACTCCGGCCTCGACGAAGGCGGGGGTGATGACGTTGCCGGAGCGCTGGTCGGAGACCGACAGCGGCCCGCCGACCGCGTGCCACTCGGAGGCGCCGCGCTCGTTGTCCTCGGCCTTGAGGAAGTAGGGGAAGAGGTCGTCCCAGCCCCAGCCGGCCTGGCCCCAGCCGTCGTAGTCGGCACGGTTGCCGCGGATGTAGACCATCGCGTTGATCGAAGAGGAGCCGCCCAGCACCTTGCCGCGGGGGAGGGAGATGCGGCGGCCGTCGCAGTTGGGCTCCGGCGCCGTGTAGTAGTCCCAGTCGACGTCGGTCCGGGCCAGCTGCAGGTAGCCCAGCGGCACGTGGATGTTCTCCTTCACGTCCGGCGGGCCGGCCTCCAGCAGCAGCACGCTGACCTCGGGATCCTCCGACAGGCGTGCGGCAAGCACGCATCCGGCGGAGCCCGCTCCGACGATCACGTAGTCGTACATCGGACCTCCTCCTCGGTTGGGCCGATCCCACTCGGCTCGCTTCCGAAAGAGCCTACTCCGCGTCCGCCGGATGGCCGAACTATTCTCGACCGATGCCCGCCGACGACCCCCTGCGCGAGCTCGAGCGCTGGATCGGCGAGGCGCGGGACGAGGGCCTGGCGCAGCCGGCCTCGGTCGCCTTCGTCACCGTCGGCGAGGGCG
This sequence comes from uncultured Solirubrobacterales bacterium, assembly GCA_963719435.1. Lineage (GTDB taxonomy): Bacteria > Actinomycetota > Thermoleophilia > Solirubrobacterales > 70-9 > VAYN01. Next base: position 1,270,916 of record OY970384.1, read on the forward strand.
GACGGCCGTCGGCGCGCACCGTGACCCTGAAGCGGATCGAGCCCGAGGCGCTCGTCTTCACCTCGGCCCTGTGGACCCGCAAGGCGCAGGAGCTGGCGGCCAACCCCCAGGTGGCCCTGCTCTTCCACTGGCCCGCCCTCGGCCGCCAGGTCCACCTCACCGGCGAGGCCGCCTTCGCCGAGCGCGCCCTGGCCGAGGAGCTGTTCGCCCAGCGCGACCTCTTCCACCAGCTGCAGACCGTCGTCTCCCGCCAAGGCGAGGAGATCGAGGACCTGACCCCGATCCGCGACTGCCTCCACCACCTCGCCCAGGTCCAGGAGACGGCGCCGGCCTGCCCCGAGGACTGGGGCGCCCTGCGGGTCCGTCCCGAGCGGGTCGAGTTCTGGAACGAAGCCGAGGACCGGGTCCACGAGCGCCGGCTGTTCGCCCGCGAGGGAGAGGCCGGCTGGGAGCTCAGCCTGCTGGCGCCTTAGCTAGCGGCTACGCGAAAGCCCCCGCAATGCGGGGGCTTTCCGATGCGGCTGAATGGAGTCGAACCATCACGGGTGTTTCCACCTACAAGGCCCTCAAGCCGAAACCGGTTTCGGTCCGGTGATTTCGGGGTCCGCCTGGCGCGCGAGACCGACGGAATGGGGACCCTCGCCCGGCACCATAGAGGTGCCGTCGCACGATCGTTAGGGTCTGCACGGGGAGACCGCCTAGGCGATTCTTTTTCGACATGAGCAATGAGATCAAGACGTACGCTTCGGAGCTGCTCGCAGAGACGCGAGAAGAGATCGTTCGCGCCGACACCAAGGCGGCGATCCTCTTCACGGCCTTCGGGATTGCGGTCGCCGCGGTGCTGGCGGGCCTGATCGCCGGCGACTGGAGTCCGAATGATCTCGATCGAGCCGCCACGGCTGTGTTCTGGGTAGGTGGCGGCAGCGCAGCTGTGTCCTTTTTGGCCCTGGGGTATGCGCTCTGGCCGCGGATGAAGCACAAGCAAGCCGATGGCCCGGCCAGCTACTTCCTGAAGATCCGCGAGTACGACGATCTCGACGCCCTGCGGACGGCTCTCAAGCGGAGTGCCGAATCCGACGATCGCCCGGTCGAGCAGCTCAAGGTCGTGAGCGACATCGCCTGGAACAAGTTCGTGTGCATCAGGATTGCGATGCTCCTCTATGGATTCGGCCTCGCGGCGTGTGCGGGCGCCGTGATTTTCGGCTAGCCGAGCTTCCTCGCCGTCACGCAGCGAGAGGGGTTGCCGACTGCGTCGCGCACGGTTACGCGTACCTTGGACTTCGACAGCGATGGGCTGACGGGGATCGTGTAGGTGCCATTCCTGGGCTTTGCCTTGATCGGCCTAAACGAGCCGCTGCACCTTGGACTGACGCGCACTTTCTGGATGCCCGTACCGTGATGATCGTCGGCTTTGACCCTGACTACGGCCTTGCGCTTGCCGGTCCGGGTCCGCGATGGCGAGAAGGTCGCGGTGCCGATCTCCGGTGCCAGTTCGTCGAGGATGATCGTCGGGCTGGTGTGGACGAGTTCGGTGCCACGCTCGAACCAGACGAAGACCTGCTTGGTCTCCTTGCCGGGCGAGGTCTGGGGGTCGAGCACCCAGTCCGTCGTCGCCGCTGCCTGGTTGTCGAAGACGACGTGCTTGATGCCCGCCTGGTTGGGGTCGTCATCGTTGCTGATCCGGGCGCCGCGGGTACCGACCGGTGGAGTGAGGACGAGCTTGATGAGTCGTGACCCGGTCGCCTTCGGCGGGATGAAGCGCACCCCGGCACCCTGTCCGAGCGCGCCCCCGATCGCGGACGTGATCGTCACGTTGACCGGCGCGGAGCTGGTGAGCCCGGCCTCGTCGGTGACCTGGACGCTCAGGCGATAGGTGCCCGTGGCCGCGAACGTCGTCGTGGTCCGAGCGCTCGTACCCGTGTCACGGTCGAGGATGCCGTCGCCGTTCGTGTCCCAGCTGAAGTCGGCGATCGCGCCGAGGGGGTCCATCGACTCATGGGCATCGAGCACCACGGTGATCCCCGGTAGCGTCTGCCTAGGGCCGGCCGCGAGGTGGGCGAACGGAGGCGCGGTGTCCGTCTTGAAGGTGGCGTTGGCCGGTGCGCTCTGGTTTCCGACCCTGTCGACGGCCACGAGCGACCATGAATGGGCGCCGTCGGCGAGTGCGGTCGGCGCCTGGATGCTGGTGGCGGTGGTCGACGGCAGGGCATTGCCGTCGACCGAGATCTCATAGTGATCGATTCCCGAGCCAGCGTCGGTCGCCGCGAGCCAGGAGAGCGTCGGACGGGCGCTGCCCACGACCGCATCGCCGGCCGGCGAAAGCAGCGCCGGCAACCCGGGCGGTTCGCCGTCGACCGAGAACGCGCGTGCTGCGCTCTCACTCGTGTTGTCGGCGACGTCTCTGGCGCGGACCGACCAGGTGTGCGCACCGTTGACGAGGCCCGACACCTCCACCGTGCAGGTTGCCCCGCAGGAGGAGGGTTCGACTTCAGCCGCGCGCGCCCCTCCGTCGACCAACAGTTCATAGCTGTCGACCCCAGAGAGCTCGTCCGTGCTCGGTTCCCAGGAGAACGAGGTCGTGGGGGCAAGGTTGGCGGCGCCGTCTAGCGGGGTGCCCGGCGTGGCAGCCGACGGCAGGGTGGTGTCACGGGTCCACGAATGGGTCGCAGGTGTCGGGTCGATGTTGCCGACGGCATCGCGCGCGCGGACCGCAAGCGTGTGAGGGCCGTCGGCCTCGACCTGGATCGCCGATGACCATTCGCAGGTGGCAAACGAGCCGTCGTCAAGCTTGCATTCGTAGCTCGATGGGTAGCTTGCGTCGAAGCTGAACGTGGGCGAGACCTGGTTGTCATACGCAGCGGGGGCTATCGCGATCACCGTGTCGAGCGCCGGCGCTGCCAGCGGGTAGACCCAAACAGTGCGTCCGAGGCTCTGGGGGATGAGAATGAACCGCCCCGATGCATCGAAAGCGAGACCGGAGGGATTGAGATCGGTGAAGGTCGGATCTCCGAGCCGTTTCAACGTCCCCGCTTCGGAGACGGAGAACGTCCACAGCGCACTTGGTCTGCCCCCACTGTCAGTCTCGCCGACCGCGGCGAGCATGTCACCCGACGGCGACCAGGCCACCCACGCGGCGTGGTCGACGTGCCGGCTGTCGAGGGGCGCCATCTGTCCGTTGGCGTTGATCGCGTAGGTGCTGATCTCTTCCCTGCTGTAGTCGACCACGGCAAGCTGGCCGCCCGTGGGCCGAAAGGCAACGCCTGCTGGACTGCCCGCAGTGGATATCGGTGGATTGAAGGTCAGTGTCGTTCCGGACACGCCGAACACCTTGATGTCCCCACCCAGATCGTTTGCCGTAACCAGTAGCGAACCGTCTGGGCTGAAGCTCAGCGACCGCGGTCCTGCGGTGGTGGGCCAGGAATCTCGGTAAGTGAGCGCGCCGTCGGGGGCGACCGAGAACAGTGAGACCGAGTTGTCCCGGTAGCTGGCGGAGGCGAGGAGGGTGCCATCTGGGCTGAAGGCCACTCGGTACGGCACGCCGGCAGCGTCCCCGTAGCCCGTGCGGATAGGTGTGCCTGCCCCCGACACTGTGTAGGTGCCCAACCCATCGTCGCTCGCGACGGCAAGCAGGTTGCCGTCGGTGCTGAAGGCGGCGCCATGCGGATTGGTGACCCCCGCCGGGCCGACTTTCGCGGTGCGCGTGAGGCCTCCGGCAGCGCTGAGCGTGAACAGCTCGATGCCGTTCTGCTGCTGAGTGGTGACGGCGATCCTCCCAGTGGAGGACGCGGCCAGAAAGCTTGCGCTGCCTTCGAGCCGGGTCGGCGCACCGGCCGGGAGGAGCGTCGGGCCGGGCGCGAGGTGGTAAAGCTCGACGCTGTCGTCGCTTTCGGTCGTCACGCTGAGCAGGGTGCCGTCGGCGCCGAATGCGACCGAAGATGGTCCGTCCCCCGGAGAGACCGACATCACGGGACTCAGCGCACCGTTCACTGCCCCCCGCAGCAGAGTCAGCGTGTCTTCCTGGAAGTTGGTGTAGGCGATCAGGTTGCCATTGGGACTGACGGCCAGGTCCACGGCTCCCGGGCCTGATGGGATGGTTCCGAACTTTTCCTCTATTTCGCCACGCAGACCGAGATAGTAGGTGACGAGATGGGTCTGGGAGGAGCCGAGCCAGTCGGCCGCAACCGCGATGAACTTGGGACTCGTGCCGATGAAGCTGGTATCCATGGCGCACTGGGAACCGGGCAGGTTGACTGCGTCGACCTGGTTCAAGAATCCGTTCGCGGTGACTTCGAAGACCTTGAGCGTAGGGCCGGTCGGGCAGTCGCTGGTGACGAGCAGGAACCGGCTGTCGGGCGAGAAGGTCGCACTCGTGATCGTGCCCCCGAGACCGACGACGAACGGCTGGCCGCCGTTGACCGGGTTCAGCGTCGTTTCTCCGGCGACGAACATCGAGATGCTCGCATCGTCGCGATTGGTCGTCGCCAGGAACCTGCCGTCGGGGCTGAACTCGACACCGGTCGGTTCCGTGCCGACCAGCCACGGCGAGCCCAGTGGCGTGATGTCGCCGTTGCTGCTTGATACGGCGCAAAGCGACACGGTGCTGGCCACCGTGTTGACCGAGGCGAGAACGTTGCTGTTCGGCTTGAACGCGACACTCGATCCCGCGCACTGAATCGACGGTGCCAGCGATTCCAGCGCGCCGCCTTCGGAAATTGCGTACCGACTCAAAGGACCAGAGCCGGCGACCGCCAGGACACTTCCGCTCGAGTTGAAGCTGACAGACCGCGGCATGTCGACCGTCGGAGAGACGGGGCCGGCGGGAGAGTAGGTCGCTGCGGCTTCGGCATGCTCGGATGCCGTGCCGACGAGAGCAGCGAGCAGAAATCCCATCAACGCGATGTGGCGCCTCAGTTGCATGACCTCCACACCGGTAGCTCGCTGCCTAAGGATTGCTAGACATATTAGCGAGAGACCCACTAAGTAGTCCTGTCATGTGGAATTATTGAGCGATGGTGGGGCGGGCGCCAGGGAGTGCGCCGGAAAGTGGATGGTTAGAAGGCGACGTGCCATGGCGGGGACGGATCCTGATGGCCCTCGTCGCCATCGGCATCGCGGCCTTGCTGAGCGCGACGCCGGTGCTCACCCCCTTCGAGGACTGGAGCTTGGACCGCCGTCTCACTCTTCGCGGGGAGCGGGCGCCCGCTCCCGAGGTTGTGGTTGTCGCCATCAATCAGCCGTCGCTCAGTGCGCTCGGCGAACGGTGGCCGATCCGTCGCCGTCACTACGCGAACCTGATCGACCGCCTCAGCGCCGCCGGCGCCAAGGTGATCGCGTTCACGCTCGAGTTCGACGCCGAGACGACGCCTGGAGACGACACGCCGATGATCGAATCGATGCGGCGTGCCGGCAACGTGGTGCTCGCCGCTTCGGCGGCGGACGACAGCGGTGAGACGAACATTCTCGGCGGCCCTCGGGTGCGTCGGCTCTCTCGCGTTCTCGTCGGCATGTCCAATCAGCCGGGCGATTACGACAAGACCATCCGCCACCTCGAGTGGAGCCACCAAGGGTTGCCGACGCTGCCGCTGGAGATCAGCCGCCGGTTCGGCCTACAGCCAGATCGCAGCGCCTTCGATCACGGCCGCGCCTGGATCGACGTCCGCGGCCGGCCATGCATGCCGGATCGACCATCGAGCTGCGCGATCCCGACCTATGGATTCTCCGATGTGTTGAAGATGAGCGCGTCACGTGAGCACCGCCTCTTCGACGGTAAGGTCGTCGTCATCGGCGTGACCGCGAGCGGAGCCACCCGCCCGCTTGCCGCCTGGGGGGCCGGCCCCGGCCTGACGAGCGCGCCGCACCTGGTGGCGCTGCAGGTTGCGACGGTACTTCGCGGCTTCCCGCTGCGGCAGGTGGATTGGCCGCTCTACGCATTCTTTCTCGTCCTGGGCGGGTTTCTTCCAATGGCTCTCGACGGTCTGGGCCGTCGGGCGCTGAGGGCGAGGCGGCGGGCCGGCAACGCGCTCAACGGCTGGTATGGAGCGCTGTTGACCGGTGCGTTCGGAGCCTTGGGAATCGCCCTCCTCGGCGCGATCATCGTGTTGGCGTTCGATCGCGGTACCGTCATTCCTCTTGGTGCGCCGCTGCTGGCCGCGTTCCTGGCTTCGAGCTTGGGCGTGTTCAGCCGGTACTACGCCGACACCCTCAACGCACAGCGCCTCTACGGCGCCGCGGATAGCGTTGTGCCGAGGGAGTACGTGGGAGAGCTGCTGGCGCGCTGCGCCAACCCGAATCACGACACGGTGAGAATTGAAGAAGGCACGGTGATATTCGTCGACGTCGTCGGATTCACCGTTTTCACGACGGCGTTGATGCAGCGGCCGGGCAAGACGCCAACTGAGTGCACGATGGACGTGCACCGCCTGGCCGCGAAATTCCAGGAGCTCGTCGTCGAGGTGGTGTTCAAGCACGATGGAGTCGTGGTCGACCTGATGGGCGATGGGGTGCTCGCGGCATTTGGGCTGGTCGGCCGCGGCGGGAAACACGAGGAAATGGCGTTACAGACCGCCCATATGGCTTGCACCGATGTGGTGCGGTCGATGCGCGGCTGGCTGAGAGAAGAGGGCTGGGGGGACCTGGTTGTCGGACAAGGGGCCGGGCACGATGAGGGGAAAAGTGTCCATGATTTCGACGTTCGGGTCGGCTTGGACTCGGGCGAAGTTGCTATCGGGCTCACCGGGCACGAGGGTGGCCTTGAGTTTTCGGTGATCGCGGCAGCGACCATCTGCGCAACCCGCCTGCAGGAAGAAGCAAAGAGGCTCGATGTCGGGTTATGCGCGTCAGACAGGACCTACAATGAAAGAGTTAGCGTCAGGATGCGCGAACTCATCCCGGCTACGCGAGAGGACGAGCCGATCGAGCTGCGTGGGCAGAAAGGACTGCCCATGTATGTCTACACCTGGACGCGCGACGATGCGAGAGACGGCCTCGCATCCCTCCAAGCTAGCCGCGGGTGAGTCCAAAGCGCATCTTGGTGGTGGCGGTCGTGGCGCTCCTGTGCGCCGTCGCACCCGCCGGGGCAGACATCGAAGGAGAACCGCCGCTTGGTGCGCCGGGCAGCCTGCCCGGCCAGCTCTCGGGCCCGACGGGAGTCACCCGGGCGCTTGACGGCAGCATCTATGTGGCCAATACCGGCAACGATCGCATCGAGGTCTTCGAACCCGACGGTACGGTCCTGCCGCCTCTCGGGAGTTCCGGCTTTGGGCCGGGGCAGCTTGACGAACCGAGCGACGTCTTCGGCTTGGCCGCGGAACCCTCGCTGCTCGTACTCGACGCCGGCAACAACCGCGTCCAGAAGCTGAGCCTCAATGGCGTTCCGGTGGCGGGCTTCAACGGGCCGTCTGGTGCGGGCTCGCTTCCCGGCTCGTTCAACGCCCCGCAGGGCATGACCGCCGATTTCGAGGGACGCTTCTGGGTCGCCGACACCGGAAACGACCGCGTTCAGGCCTTCGCCGCCGACGGCACCTACCTGAAAACGATCGGTGAAGGTTTCTTGTCCCGGCCGCGCGGTGTTGCTCTGGGCCTCGACGGCACCCTGTATGTCAGCGACAGCGGGCACGACCAGGTCGTCGCCTATGTGCCTGGCGCGCAGGGGAACGGCCCGGGCGCCCAGGTGGTCGGGCCAGGTGGCCTCCCTGGTCAGGTCAAAGCTCCCGGAGGCATCTCCGTCGACGCCAGCGGTCACTTCGACGTCGCCGACTCCGGCAACGCCCGGGTCGAGCGGTTCATGGCTGACGGCACCTACCTCGATACCTACGGCGGTGACGGATTCGCCCGGCTGCAGCGGCCCGAGGGAATCTTCGTCACGCCGTCGGGCAATCTGCTCGTCGCCGATGTCGCGGCGAGCGTGATCGTTCGCGCCAGAGAGGCCCTTCCCCCGCCGGTGGCAGGCGAGTCGGCCAACATCACCAAGGCTGCCGGCCAGGTTTTCGTGACGCGCCCGCGCTCGCGGGTGACCGAACCATTGGTCGAGCCTCAGCACATCCCGGTGGGAACGACCATCGACACGCGCAGGGGCGCGGTCCAGATCGAAAGCGCCCGATCCACCAAACCCCGGGACGTGCAGATCGGCAATGCCTTCGACGGCCGCTTCGTCTTTCAGCAGGAGGTCCAGCCGACGGTCCTGACTAACTTCGTCCTCACCGGTGGCTCCTTTGCTGTTTGTCGCGATTCGACCCCCAGACGGCCGATCGAGCGTCCGCCGAACATCGTGGGGAGAAACGGCAGGGAACAGGACAAGCCCCATCACAAGGTCCGTGGGCTATGGGGCAACGCGAATGGGCCGACCAAGACGACGGGGGCGGATGCGGCGGCCTCCGACAAGGGGACCGAATGGCTCACCGCCGACTATTGCAACGGCACGCTCGTCCGAGTCACCGAGGGCGTCGTCTTCGTGCGTCCGCTGCGCCGCAACGCCAAGCGGATCCGCGTCACCGCCGGCAACCAGGTCTTCGTTCCGCATCGCTGAAGGCCGGCGCTGCACGGTGCCGCTCCTCGGGATGCTGCACGGGCTCCTGGACCTGCGGCGGCTCGGCAAACGGTTCGGATCTGGTATCCAAGCGAGAGTTCATGGGGCACGCGACTATCGGAGACCTTCTCTCGCTACGGGCACCTGATGCCCGGCACGCGCAATCAAGCCCGCGAGCTGGTCAACGCCTATATGGACGCTGCCGCGGCGTGAGCCGGGCCGGCGGTTCATAGACTCGCTGCGGGTTGTGACCAGGAAGCGAGACATTAAGCAGTTTCGACGATGGAGGCGACGCTGATGGCAACCGTCGTAGCCCTAGATTCATCGCCTGCAAACTTCCTGCGCTCGATGCGCGGGCCGATCGTCGATGCCCGCACGGCCTATCCCGATGTCCTCCATGTCGAGGTCCGGGACTCTGCGGGGGAGCTGTGGCGGCTGGCAACCCAGGATGCGAGTTGGTCACCGGCCGATCCCACCGAGCTGGTCGGCAAGTCGATCGAGGGCGCCGAGATCGACGAGGAGACCGGCGAGCTGCGCTGCCAACTCTCGGGCGGCTCGTTGCTCGATGTGAAGCCCGCCGCCCAAGAGGCGAGCGACGATCCGCCGAATTGGGAGCTGATCACTCCGGGTGGGATGCTGCTGGAGTTCGGCCCCGGAGTGCGCTGGCGGATCAGCAGCGCCACCGATCCGGTTTCGGCGCGCCGCTAGCGCGACCGACTTCGCCGATTTCTATGCATGGGCTCTGTCTGACCGGCGCACCGACCGGCGCACCACGGGTCTAGGTGTCCTACGCAAAGACCGCAAAAACAGAAAAACCCCCGGCTAGCGGGGGCTTTCCGATGCGGCTGAATGGAGTCGAACCATCACGGGTGTTTCCACCCACAAGGCCCTCAACCTTGCGCGTCTACCAGTTCCGCCACAGCCGCTCGAGGGCGGCGGATTCTAGATGCTTGGCGGGTCGGGGGAGGCGGCGGGTTGCGGGCGTCCGAAATGGGCGGTAGCCTGCGAACAGGTGTTCGGACGTGCTTGCACCGGCCAAATGGGAGAGAATTGGGACCAATGATGGTTGACCTGGATCTGACCAAACGCCAGAAGGAGATCTTCGACTACATCCGCAAGTACGCGGCGAAGACGGGGTACCCGCCGACCGTGCGGGAGATCGGCAAAGCGGTGGGGCTGCACTCGTCTTCGACGGTGCACGCGCACCTGGCGAATCTCGAGAAGCTTGGCCTGCTGCGCCGCGATCCATCGAAACCGCGGGCGATCGAGCTGCTGTTCGAGAAGGCGAAGCGGTCGATCCGGTCCGAAAGCGGTCTGCCGCTGGTCGGCCAGGTCGCCGCCGGCGAGCCGATCCTGGCCGAGGAGAACATCGAGGAGTACATCGAGATCCCCGACGTGATCGGCGGCGAGGACGGCGACTACATCCTCCAGGTCCGCGGCGAAAGCATGAAGAACGCCGGCATCCTCGAAGGCGACTACGTGATCGTGCGCCCGGCCGAGGACGCGGTCGACGGCGAAATCGTCGTCGCTCTGCTCGGCGAGGACGCGACCGTGAAGCGCTACTTCCGCGAGAAGGACCACATCCGGCTGCAGCCGGAGAACGAGGAAATGGAGCCGATCCTCTCCACCGAGGTGAGCGTGATCGGCAAGGTCATCGGCGTCTTCCGCTCGGTCTGACGACCTTCAGGGGCCGTCAGGGCCAGCGGCCGGACTCGATCAGCTTCTTGTAGCGCCGCTGGCGGCGGCGCGCATCCCACATCACCGCCGGCAGCAGCCGCAGGCCGAGGCGGGGGAAGAGGTCGAAGGTGCGCAGCAGCGGGCCGCGCCAGCGCGGCAGGATCAGCACCGGGCGCGGGCGCTCGGTCAGCTTGCCGATCTCGGCGGCGACCTGCTGCGGCGTCAGCAGGTGGCCCGAGAAGGAGCCGGCGGCGTCGGGGTCGTCGAGCTTGTCCTCCAGCATCGGGGTCCAGATCCCGTCCGGGCAGACGGCGGAGACCTCGATGCCGCGGTGGCCGGCGCGGCGCAGGTCGAACAGGGTGCCGAGGGTGAAGGCCATCGCCGCGTGCTTGCTGGCCGCGTAGGCGACCTCGCCCGGGGCGGCGACGATGCCGGCCAGCGAGATCACGTTGACGACGTGGCCGCGCCCGCTGGGCAGCATCCGCTCCAGCGCCGCCACGGTGCCGTTCATCGTCCCGGCGGCGTTGATCGTCAGCATCGCCGCCCGGGTCGGCTCGTCCTGCTCCCAGCTGAGCCCGGTCGAGAGGACGCCGGCGTTGTTGACCCAGAGGTCGAGCCCTCCGAGCTCCTCGATCGCGGTCGCCGCCAGCGCCTGGCAGGCCGCCTGGTCGCGCACGTCGAGCCCCCGGCCGATCGCGCCGGCGCCGATCTCAGCCGCGACCGCGCCGGCACGGTCGGCGTCGACGTCGGTGACGAGGACGGCAAAGCCGCGGCGGGCCAGCTCGGCGGCGATCGCGCGGCCGAGTCCTCCACCAGCTCCGGTGACCAGCGCCGATCGCATGCCCGCCACCATATCCCGGCGCCGCTGGGCCAAAGGCGCGGCGCGGGCTACCATCGGTGGGCGGGCCGAGCGGACCGCGGGGGGAGAGAAAACCCCTCGAGGAAAGTCCGGACACCACAGGGCAGGGCGGTGGGTAACGCCCACCCGGGGAAACCCGCGGGAAAGTGCCACAGAAATACACAGCCGATGGCGCGGCCACACGTGAGTCGCGTACAGGCAACGGTGAAATGGTGCGGTAAGAGCGCACCGGCGTCGCGGTGACGCGGCGGCCAGGCAAACCCCGCCCGGTGCAAGGCCAAGCAGGACCGTCGACCCGGCTCGGCGAGGTCCAGGTAGGCCGCAGAGATAGATGGCCGCTCGAGACAGGATCCGGCTTACAGGCCCGCTAAAGGAAAGGCCCCGAGAGGGGCCTTTCCCAGTTCCAGAGCCGAAAACGGACCTATGCACAGTTTTCTGTCTTAGCCTTTGCTAATCTGGCGCCAACTTCCGCTGAATCTCCGCCTACATACCGCGGGGAGCGGGGGACCCAATTAGTGGGGGCGAATCGTCGGCATCAGCCGCGTAGCGCAGCTCTTTCGGCGCGAGCCCGACAGCTAACCCCGTAAGCGCCCGAAAGAGCTATGCAGACGTACAGCGACCGCCCTGGGCGGATAGACCATGCGCGATATGCGCCCAAGCCCGAGCGGCGTGCCCCGCGGCGCCTGCGCTGGGCCGCCCTGCTGGCGGCGACCACGGCGCTGTTGGTCTGCGGCGCCGGCTCGGCCCAGGCGGGCACCGGGGGCGCCTCGACCGTCAGCGCCGAAGCCCCGGTTGGCCAGGACCTCGTCTTCAGCCCCTTCCGCACGGCCGGTGCCAGCTGGTACGGACCCGGCCTCTACGGCAACAGGACCGCCTGCGGGCAGACGCTGCGGGCGACCACGATCGGCGTCGCCCACCGCAACCTCCCCTGCGGGACCATGGTCAAGTTCGTCTTCGACGGCCACGCCGTGGTCGCGCCGGTGATCGACCGCGGCCCCTTCGTCAAAGGGCGGGCCTGGGACCTCACCGCCGCGGCTAGCGAAGCGCTCGAGTTCAACGGTTCCGGCATGGTCCGCTACGCGATCGCCGTCAGCTACGCCCGCGCCGGCACCGTCCGCTAGCTCGACGGTCGTCCGATTCCTCCGCCCTGGCGGCTAATCTGCCCTGCTCAGAGGCATTTTTCAACGAGAGGAGCAGTGAGCATGTCGAGGTCTTCGCACGGAGCATCCGCCACGGTCGCGCCGCGGAAGGGGCGCTGGCTGGCACTGGGCCTGGCGCTCGTCTCCGTCGCCGCCCTCACCGCCGCTCTCGTCGGCACCAGCGCCGCCAAGGTGCCCAGCACCCAGGTCGTGCTCGGCCAGACCTCGACCGTGCCGGACCCCTCCTGCCCGGGCCTGCCCTGCCAGGCGATCGGCAGCGTCACCGGCTTCCAGGTCAGCAACGGCCAGACGCGCTCGCCCTTCATCGTTCCCCACAACGGCACGATCAAAGCCTGGACCCTGACCCTGGCCCAGCCGACCAACAAGCAGCGCTCCTTCTTCAACGGCTTCTTCGGCACCCCGCCGGAGGCCCGCCTCTCGATCCTGCGCCGCATCCCCGGCACCAACCCGCCCCGCTACAACCTGCGCAGCCAGGGCTCGATCAAGGTCCTCACCCCCTACCTGGGGCAGACGGTCAAGTTCGGCGCCTCGCTGAAGGTCGAAAAGGGCGACATCGTGGCGATCACGGTGCCGACCTGGGCCCCGGCCTTCGCCCAGGAACTGCCCTCGACCGAGGTCTGGCGCGCCAGCCGCGCCCCCGGCACCTGCACCAACTCGACCGACATCCGCCAAGGCGAGCCGCTCGAAAAGCTCGGCACCCGAGCTACCTTCGGCTGCAAGTACTCGACGGCCCGGCTGCTCTACACGGCGACCTTGGTCGAGGGGCCCTAGCTGCGATTGCGTAGGTAGGGCGCCTGCGGCGAGGGGGTCCTGCGGGCGGGGCTGAACTGGCTCCGTTCTCGGACCCCCTCACCACAGGCGCTCTCGGACGCACACCTAAGGGCGCCCAGGGAGCGGAGTCCCTCTAGAGAGACGGCGTTCTCCAAGCGGCCCCTCGCTCGGGCGTGAGTTGGGGGTCCTGTCGCAGTGACTTCTCGCGCGGGGGCAGTCCGGTCGTAGGTGCCGAGAACGAAAACCTCGCCCGCAGGCGCCTGCGACCGGGATGCCCCCGCGCGCTTAGGCCTACGCCGCGGAGGGAAGAACCCGCGGCGTCGCCTGATCTTTCGGCAGCGCCGCCGCGCTGGCGATCAGGCTCTGGAACTCGTTGAGGGCGAGGTGCCCGACCGCCTCGAGGATCTCCTCGTCGGTCCAGCCGATCTCCCGTGCCTCCTCGTGCAGGTGGAGCGGGGGAGGGCCGTCGGCGTCGAGGGCCTCTTTGAGGTAGAGCAGCAGCGCCGCCTCCTTCTCGTCGGCGGAGCTGAAGCTGCGGGCGCGGGAGACCTCGTCGAGGCCGAGTCCCGCCCGCCGCGCCGATTTGGCGTGCTGGGCGATGCTGTAGTTGTCTTCGCGGTGCTCGGCCACCGCCAGGGCGATCCGCTCGCGGGTCGCCTGCGGCAGGACGCCGCCGCGCAGCTCGGAGCGCATGCGGGTGTAGGCCCGGAGCACCGCGGGGGAGCCGGCGAGGACGCCGACGAACTTGGTGACCGCACCGCCGGCCGCCTGGATGGTCTTGATCAGCGGAGCGCTCTCGTCTGGAGCGGTCAGCTCATCGTGGATCTGGAATCTGCTCACTGCCGTTTTTACCGTCACGTTGCGTCTCGTCTCTGGCTCTGATAGCGGATTTCGCTTTACAGAGCCTTTACGTGGCCTTTACTTTACTTTGAGCCATTTACTTACGAGGAGTAAGTTATACCGGCTTTCGGACGTCTTCGCAAGCTCGTCGTCAGCCGTCGAGAATGCTGTTTCCTTACCCGCAATACGCGGTTCTGCACCCGTTCGGTTCATTCGCCTATCGTTGCCCCCTTCTCGCGGACAAGCCAAGGAGACCGGAATGGCAGAGCAACCCCGTAGTGCCGCTGACGTGATCGAGATCGTCAAGCAGAACGACGTGCGGTTCGTCCGCCTCTGGTTCACCGACGTGCTTGGCCAGCTGAAGAGCTTCTCGATCAACGCCGCCGAGCTCGAGGACGCCTTCGACGGCGGCATGGGCTTCGACGGCTCCTCGATCACCGGCTTCAACCCGATCGAGGAGTCGGACATGATCGCCATGCCCGATCCCACCACCTTCGCCCTGATCCCCTGGCGCCCAGAGGGCGAGAACGCGGTCGCCCGCATGTTCTGCGACATCCGCGTCCCCGGCGGCGGCCCCTACGAGGGCGACCCGCGCTGGATCCTGCAGCGGGCGATGAAACGGGCCGAGGAGATGGGCTTCGACGCCTACAACGTCGGTCCCGAGCTCGAGTTCTTCTACTTCCGCTCCGCCAAGCCCGAGGGCGGCGTGCCCGAGGTGCTGGACGAGGGCGGCTACTTCGACCTGACCACGCTCGACGCCGGCTCCGACGTGCGCCGCGACACGGTGCTGGCGCTGGAGAAGATGGGGATCCACGTCGAGTACACCCACCACGAGGTCGGCCCCTCCCAGCACGAGGTCGACATGCGCTACAAGAACGTGCTCGAGATGGCCGACGACTGCATGACCTACCGCATCGTCGTCAAGGAGTACGCGATGAAATACGGCTGGCACGCGAGCTTCATGCCGAAGCCGCTGTTCGGCGAGAACGGCTCCGGGATGCACGTCCACCAGTCGCTGGCCAAAGACGGCAAGAACGCCTTCTACGACGAGGACGACCCGTACTACCTCTCGGCGACGGCGAAGTCGTTCATCGCCGGCCAGCTCAAGCACGCGCGCGAGATCTCGCCGCTCTTCGCCCAGTGGGTCAACTCCTACAAGCGCCTCGTCCCCGGCTACGAGGCGCCGGTCTACCTGGCCTGGTCGCGGCGCAACCGCTCGGCCCTGATCCGAGTGCCGCTGTACCACCCGGGCAAGGAGGGCGCGACCCGGGCCGAGCTGCGCTGCCCCGACCCCGCCGCCAATCCCTACCTCTGCTTCGCCGGGATGCTGCAGGCCGGGTTGGAAGGGATCGAGAAGGGCTACGAGCTGCCCGAGCCGATGGAGCAGAACCTCTACCACCTCTCCCAGGAGGAGCTGGCGCACCAGGGGATCGAGCAGCTGCCGGCGACGCTGGGCGAGGCGATCGAGGTCGCCGCCGACTCGGAGCTGGTGCTGCGGACGCTGGGCGAGCACACCTTCCGCCGCTTCGTCGAGATCAAGCGGCAGGAATGGGACGACTACCGGGTTCAGGTCACCCCCTTCGAGATCGAAAACTTCCTGCCGATCCTCTAGCGGGCGAGGGAGGACGATGGCGACCCTCCACGTCCTGCGGGTCTTCTGCGGCGAGGACGGCAGCCACGGCAACCCGCTCGGGGTCTTCCTCGACGGGGGCGAGGTGCCGGAAGAGCGGCGCCAGGGGGTCGCCGAGGAGCTTGGCTTCTCCGAGACGGTCTTCGTCGACGACCGGGCGCGCGGCGAGTGCCGGATCTTCACCCCGGGCCTGGAGCTGCCCTTCGCCGGCCACCCGACCGTCGGCACCGCCTGGCTGCTGGCGCGAGAAGGGGAGGCGGTCGGGGCCCTGCGGCCACCGGCCGGCGAGGTGCCGGTGCGCTGGGAGGGCGACTCCACCTACGTGGCCGCGCGGGCCGAGTGGTCGCCGCCCTGGGAGCTGATCGAGCTGGGATCGCCGGCGCAGGTGGAGGCGCTCGACGGCCCGCCGGACGGCCGCGAGGACGAAATCTATCTCTGGGCCTGGGCCGACGAAGACGCCGGCCTGGTGCGCTCGCGCTGCTTCTCGCTCGCCGACGGGGTCGGCGAGGACGAGGCCACCGGCTCGGCGGCGATCATGCTCGCCGCGGCGCTGGAGCGGCCGCTGACCATCCATCAGGGCGAGGGCTCGCTGCTCCACGCGGTCCCGCTCGGCGAGGGTCGGGCCGAGGTCGGCGGCCGCGTCGTCCTCGACCAGGTGCGCGATCTAGCCGTCTGAGTTTTGGACCCTATGGGGACCCAAACTCAGTTTCGCGCGTCGGAGCTAGGCGACGGGGCCGTCGCTGGCACTCTCGCGCTTGGGGCGCGAGAGCGATGACGGCCACCAGAAGCGGTCGCCGAGGTGGAGGGCGAGCGCCGGCACCAGCACGCTGCGGACGAGGAAGGTGTCGAGGAGGACGCCGAAGGCGACGACGAAGCCGAGCTCGGTGAGGAAGGTGAGGGGGAGGACGGCGAGCACCGAGAAGGTGCCGGCGAGGACGATGCCGGCGCTGGTGATGACGCCGCCGGTGACCGCCAGGGCACGCAGGATCCCCTGTTCGGCACCGTGCTTCTGCGTCTCCTCGCGGGCACGGGCAATCAGGAAGATGTTGTAGTCGACGCCGAGCGCGACCAGGAAGACGAAGGCGAACAGCGGCAGCGAGGGGTCGGAGCCGGGGAAGCCGAAGATTACGTCGAAGGCGAAGTAGCCGACGCCGAGCGCGGCCAGGTAGCTGAGGATTACCGTCCCGATCAGGACCAGCGGCGCGGTCACTGCGCGCAGCAGGCCGATCAGGATCAGGAAGACGACGACGAGGATCAGCGGCGGAATCACCTTCGAGTCCCAGCTGGCGGCGTCGCGGACGTCGAATTCGACCGCGGTCGGACCGCCGACGAGGGCGCCGGGGTCGGCGCCATGCGCGGCGTCGCGGATCGGTTCGATCAGGTCGAAGGCCTCGGTCGAGTATGGGTTCGGCGCGAGCGTCGCCTGGACCAGCGTTCCGGGCGCGCCGGAGGCGACCGGTTCGGAGACCGCCTCGACGCCGCCGATGCCTTCGACCGCTTTCTTCACCCCGCCGACGGCGCCGGCTTCGGGGATGACGATGTCGGTCAGAGCGGTCGCGCCGGAGGGGAAGCTTTCGTCGAGCAGGTGCTGGCCTTCGACCGATTCGACTTCGGTCCGGTAGCTGTCTTCGCTGGTCAGGTCGGTCGAGAAGAAGGCGAAGCCGGCGCAGAAGATCAGCAGCAGGCCGATCGAGCCGAACATGACCCGGCGGGGTGAGATCGCGATCCGGTTGCCGAGTCGCGCCCAGAAGCCGTGGGTGACGTCGGCGGCGTGCTCGAGCCGGTAGCGGCGGGCCTCGAAGGGCGTGAAGAAGTTGCGGTCCAGCAGCCCGAAGAAGAAGGCGGGGACCCTGGTCGCGGAGCCGGAGAGGCGGAGCACGGTGTTGACCACGAGGCGGACCAGCGCGTTGAGCAGGATCAGCGGCGACAGCAGCACCCACAGCAGGCAGCCGAAGACGACCCGGCCACCGGCGGCGAAGGTCGAGCCCTCGACGATGGCGTGGTGGGCCAGCGGGGAGTCGCCGCTCGTGGCCGGCGCCGTCTCCGGCGTGTGCGGGACGAAGGGCCAGAAGGCGCGGCGGCCGAAGATCGTCAGCAGCGCCGGCAGCAGGGTCAGCATCGAGAGCGCGGCGCAGGCGACGCCGATCGCGGCGATCGGCCCGAGGCCGGAGGTGCCGTTGACCTTGGCGATCATCAGGCAGAGCAGGGCCGCGATCACGGTCAGGGCCGAGGCGAAGATCGCCGGGCCGGCCGATTCGAGCGCCGCCTTCATCGCCTCGTGCTTGTCGGCGGTGTGGTGCAGCTCCTCGCGGTAGCGGGCGACCAGCAGCAGCGCGTAGTCGGTGCCGGCGCCGAGCACGAGGACCGACATGATCGAGCTCGACTGGCCGTTGATCGTCACCCCCAGCTCGGAGACGCCGTAGCCGACGGAGCGCGAGAGCGTCTCCGCGAACATCACCGCGATCAGCGGGATGAGGAAGAACATCGGCGAGCGGTAGATGACGATCAGCAGGAAGATCACCAGGCTGACCGCGGCCAGCAGCAGGGTGCCGTTGATGCCTTCGAAGACTTCGATCGCGTCGGCCGAGAAGCCGGCGCCGCCGGTGATCTTCACCTCGAGGCCGCCGCCGGGGTCGGAGATCTGGTCGCGCCAGTACTTGACCGGGTCGACGATCCGTTCGCCCTCGCCGTTGCCCTTGATGTAGGCGTTGACGATCGCCGCCTTGCCGTCCTGCGAGCAGATCGGGCCGACGAAGGGGGCGTAGCCGGCGGGCTGGCCGGGGATAGTCGTGGTCGGCGTGCCGCAGTTCGGCGGCAGCCCCTTGGCGCCTTCGGAGGTCTCCTGGGTGTCCTGGCGTTTGCCGCCGGAGGCGCCCGTGGCGCCGTCGGCGACGACTCCCGGGAAGCGCTTCCCGGCCATCTTGCCGACGTCCGCTTCGATCTTGGCGAAGTCGGCCGCGGTGAGGCCGGAGTCGCGGCGGTAGACGATCACCGCGGGGGCGATTTCGCCGTCCTGCAGCGATTCGGTCGCCTCCAGCGCCTTGGTCGATTCGGCGTCACCGGGCAGGTAGGAGGTCGCCTCGTTGCTTTCGGCGTCTTCGAACTTGCCGGGCAGGTCGACCACGCCGGCGGCGATGAAGATGGCGATGAACCAGACCGCGAAGACGACCCACTTGGACCGGCGGCCGGCTGAGAAGGTGAAGAAGGAGCCAGACACTGGCGGGCATCCTTTCAGACGAGGCGGCGGGCGAGGAGGGCCGGGGGAGGTGCCTGCGGGCGAGGTTTACGTTCTCGGCACCTCCCCCGGCCCTCCCCACGAGGCGCTTACGGGAGGAGTGCCGCCAGGTCGTCGGCGGTGGTGACCGGTGATTGGCAGCTGAAGTTTTGGCAGACGTAGGCGGTGGGGCGGCCTTCGATGGTGGGGCGTTGGGCTAGGAGGGGGGGTTGGGTGCTGCCCTCGGGGCCGCCGGCGAGGACCAGGTGGGGGCGGAGCTCGGCGCGGACGGTGGCGGCGAGGTCGGCGAGGTCGTCGCCGACGAGGGCGACCTCCCTGGTCGGGGAGAGGTGGAAGTCGAGGGCGCGGAGCAGGTGGGCGAAGGACTGGGGGTGTTCGGTCGCGGTCTTGGCGAAGAGGGCGAAGACGCCCTCGGCCTGGCGCTCGTAGGCGCGCTCGCCGCTGAGCGCCCCGAGCCGCAGCAGGCCCAGCGCCGCGGAGCTGTTGCCGGAGGGGATCGGATGGTCGCCGATCTCCTTGCGGCGGGCGATCAGCTGCTCGTGGTCGCTCGAGGTCGAGAAGAAGCCGCCGCGCTCGGGATCGCCGAAGCGCGCGACCATCTGCTCGGCGAGGTCGCGGGCGCGCTCGAACCAGCGCGCCTCGAAGCTGGCTTCGTAGAGGGTCAGCAGCGCCTCCAAGAGGAAGGCGTGGTCCTCGAGATAGGCGTTGAGATGGGCGCGGCCGTCCTTATAGGTGCGCAGCAGGCGGCCGCCGTCGTCGGTCAGCGAGCCGAGCACGAACTCGGCGCCGGCGCGGGCCGCGTCGAGGTAGTCCTCGCGCCCGAGCACGGCGCCGGCCTCGGCCAGGGCGGCGATCGCCAGCGCGTTCCAGGCGGTCAGGCGCTTGTCGTCGAGCCCCGGCCAGACGCGCTTGGCACGGGCCTCGTAGAGCGTGCGCCGCGCCTCGTCGAGGCCCGCCGGGGCGCTTTCGGCCCGCATACCGGGCGAAAAGCGCCCAGCGCCGCCAGGAAGATGGAGGATGCTGGCGCCCTCGAAGTTGCCGCGCTCGCTGACGCCGTAGAACTCGATCACAGCCTCGGCGGTCTCTCCCTCCCCCAGGACGGCACGGATCTGGGCCGGGGTCCAGACGTAGAAGCGGCCCTCCTCGCCCTCGGAGTCGGCGTCGAGGGCCGAGTAGAAGCCGCCCTCGGGGCCGCGCATCTCCCGCAGCATCCAGTCCAGCGTCTCCTCGCAGACCCGCCGGTAGCGCTCGTGGCCGAAGACCTGCCAGCCATGCAGGTAGGCGGGGGCGAGCAGGGCGTTGTCGTAGAGCATCTTCTCGAAGTGGGGGACGAGCCAGACCGCGTCGACGCTGTAGCGGGCGAAGCCGCCGCCGAGCTGGTCGTAGATGCCGCCGGCCAGCATCGCGTCCAGCGTGCGCTCGGCGACCGCGAGCCCGTCCGCGTCGCCGCGGGCCAGCAGCAGCTCCAGGGCCGAGGCCGGGGGGAACTTGGGGGCGCCGCCGAAGCCGCCGCGGGCGCGGTCGGCGCCGTCGAGCAGCCGCGCCACCGCCGCTTCCAGCTCCGCCGCCGCGGTTGTCTCGGCGCTGGGCTCGACCAGGCCGACGGCGCCGAGCCGGGCCCGGGTATCGCCGGCGCGCTCGCGGATCTCCTCGCGTTTGCGCTCGAAGGCGTCGACCACCGCTTCCATCACCATGCGGAAGCTCGGCATGCCGCGACCCTCGTCTGGCGGGAAGTAGGTGCCGCCGTAGAACGGCACCCCCTCGGGGTCGAGGAAGACGGTCATCGGCCAGCCGCCGTGGCCGGTCATCGCCTGCACCGCCTCCATGTAGATCGCGTCGACGTCGGGGCGCTCCTCGCGGTCGACCTTGACGTTGACGAAGTGCTCGTTCATGTAGGCGGCGGTCTCGGCGTCCTCGAAGGACTCGCGCTCCATCACGTGGCACCAGTGGCAGGCCGAGTAGCCGACCGAGAGCAGGATCGGGCGGTCCTCCTCGCGGGCGCGGCCCAGCGCCTCCTCGCCCCAGGGGTACCAGTCGACCGGGTTCTCGCGGTGCTGGAGGAGATACGGGCTGGTCTCCTGGGCGAGCCGGTTGGTCATCCTTTTTTCAGCCTACCCGCGCAGGCGTGACCGCCCACTATTGGCCGGGCCACGTCGCCGAAATTCGAGCCCCATGGCGGAAACGTGGCGGTTTGCCGAGAAAGCGTCGCGGCGAGTCAATAACTTCCGCTGGTGGAGAACGGCGGCAGCTCTCAAAAGCGCGATCCGGCCCTGGAAGCGGTGCTGCAGAAGCTCGCCGAGGGCGACCGCGAGGTGGTCGAGGGAGCGCTGGTCAAGGCCGAGAAGACGGAGGCCGAGCTGCGCTACCTGGCCGACCACGACTCGCTCACCGGCCTGCTCAACCGGCGCAGCTTCCGCGCCAAGCTCGACCGCTACGTCTCCTTCGCCGACCGCTACGGCGGCCAGGGTGCGGTGATGATCATCGACATCGACGGCCTCAAGGAGGTCAACGACCGGCTCGGGCACCAGCCCGGCGACACCCTGATCCGCCGCGTCGCCGAGATCCTGCGGGAGCGGGTGCGGGAGACCGACATCGTCGCCCGCCTCTCCGGCGACGAGTTCGCGGTGCTGATGCCGCAGACCGACACCGGCGGCGCCCTGCAGCTGGGCGAGGACCTGCGGGCGCAGGTGGCCGAGGGCTTCCCCGCCGACTCGGAGCTCGGCGAGGCGACGATCAGCGTCGGCATCACGATCTTCGGCGGCAAGCGCAGCGGCAGCTCCGAGGCCGTGCTGGTCGCCGCCGACCAGGCGATGTACCGGGCCAAGGAGGAGGGGCGCAACCGCATCGCCCTCTTCCACGGGCCCGAGCAGCCCGGCGGCGTGCCGCAGCGCAGCCAGACGACCAGCGCCCGGATCCGCGACGCCCTCACCCAGGACCGGCTCAGCCTCGCCGCCCACCCGATTCACGGCGTCGCCTCGGGCGGGGTCGAGCGCTACGAGCTGCTGCTGCGGATGACCGGCGAGGATGGCGAACTGCTGCCGGCGGCGTCCTTCATCGAGGTCGCCGAACGCTCCGGCATGGTCCAGGAGCTCGACCGCTGGGTGGTGGCGCGGGCGCTGGAGCTGATGGGCGAGCGCGAGCGCGCCGGAGAGCCGGTCTCCCTCCACGTCAACCTCTCCGGCGCCTCGCTGACCGATATCTCGGTGTTGGAATTCATCGAGCGCCAGCTCGACGAAGGCGACGCCGACCCTGGCCGCTGCACCTTCGAGATCACCAAGACCGCCCATGTCGAGGACTACGAGACCGCCGCCGGCTTCGCCGACCGCCTGACCGAGTTCGGCTGCGAGATCGCCATCGACGACTACGGCGCCGGCTTCAGCCCCTTCCATCTCCTCAAGGAGATCCCCTTCGACGTGATCAAGATCGACGGGGCCTTCATCCGCGACCTGCCGCGCAACGACGCCGACCAGCTGACCGTGAAGGCGATCGTCGAGATCGCCCGCGGGCTCGGCAAGCGCACGATCGCCGGCTTCGTCCAGGACGACGAGACGATGCGGATGCTGCGCGCCTACGGGGTCGACATGGCCCAGGGCTTCCACCTCGGGCGGCCGGTCGACACCGCCGAGGGTCTCTCGCTCAACTAGTCCCGCGCGGCGCGAGCCGGCGGCGGCTCAGGCGCGGCGCTTGCGCAATGCCGTGAGCAGGCGCGTCTTCGCGTTCAGCGCCGCCAGCGTCGCCTTTTCGGCGGCGGAGTTCTGGGGCGGCAGGGCGCCGAGCTGGCGCATCATTTCCGCCCCGTTCATGTAGGCGTCGTTGTGCTGGATGCGGCCCCCGCGGACCGTCAGCACGTCGCAGCCCTGGACGGTTATGCGGGCGCCGTTGGGCTCCATCCCTTCGAACCGGGTGTCGCCGCTGAAGGTGCCGTTGGCGCGCCAGCGCACCGCCGCCTTCTCGCCGGCGGCGACGATCTCGACGATCTCGAACTCGAAGTCGGGGAAGGCACGGAAGAGGTTGCCGAACCAGGCGCGGAAGCTGTCCGGGACACGCAGGCGCACGAGGCCGTAGATCTCGCCTTCGCCGCCAGGTGCGTAGTGCTCGGTCATCGCGTCGAGGTCGCGCCGCCCGACCGCTTCGAAATAGCTGCGGGCGACGGTGGCGGCGTCGGTTGCCTCGCTGGTGGCCATCGGGCCAGGTTACTCCTGGCGCAGCTGCGCCCGCTTGATCTTGCCGCTGCTCGTCTTCGGCAGCTCGGCGACGAACTCGACGACGCGGGGAAACTTGTAGGGGGCGGTCTCGCGCTTGCAGTGCTCCTGCAGCTCGCGCGCCAGCTCCGCGCTGGGCTCGCGTTCGCGGGGGACGACGATCGCCCGCACGACCGAGCCGCGCTCGGGGTCGGGGGCGGCGACCGCGGCGGCCTCGGCGACGGCGGGGTGCGACTGCAGCGCCGACTCGACCTCGAAGGGCCCGATCCGGTAGCCGGAGGAGAGGATGATGTCGTCGTCGCGGCCCGCGAAGAAGAGGTAGCCGTCGGCGTCGGCTCGGACCAGGTCGCCGGTCGGCCACCACTCGCCCTCGAAGCGCTCGCCGTCGAGGTAGCGGGAGAAGAAGGTGGGGGAGGAGGCGGCGCGCAGCTGCAGCTCGCCGAACTCAGAGGCGACGGTGGAAGGCGGTGCGTCGGCGTCGTCGGCCGAGGGCTGCTTGCCGCCGTCCACGGCCGCGATTCGCACCTCGAATCCCGGCAGCGGCTTTCCCATCGACCCCTGGCGCACCGGCTCGCCGGCGAGGTTGGCGGTGACCTGGCCGGTCTCGGTCTGGCCGTAGCCGTCGGCCGGCTCGAGGCCGGTCGCGGCGCGGAAGGCGGCGATCGTCTCCGGGTCGAGCGGCTCCCCGGCGGAGACCATGCGGCGCAGCGCGGGGAGCGGGCGCAGGGTGGCGCGCTTGGCCAGCATCCGGTACTCGGTCGGCGCCTGGCAGAGGACGTTGACCCCGAGCGCCTCGGCGAAGTCGAGCCGCTCACCGGGGTCGAAGCGGCCGTCGTGGATGACCGCGGCGGCGCCGGTCAGCCAGGGGGCGAGGAAGACGTTGCGGGCCGACTTCGACCAGCCGGTCGCGGTCGTGCACCAGGCCAGCTCGCCCTTGCGCGAGCCGAACCAGTGCTCGGCCTGGGTCTGCTGCCCGAACAGGTAGCGGTAGGCGTGGACGACCCCGCGCGGCTCGCCGGTGGTGCCGGAGGTGAAGACGATCAGCGCCGGATCCTCAGGGCCCATGTCCGCAACCGCGGCCGGCGTCTCCTGCGGCCGGTCCTCGTCGAGCACCGCGGCTACCTCGGCCATGGTCATCGCCGGCACCCCGTCCGGCAGCTCCCCGAGCAGCTCCTCCTCGCCGACGCAGAGCTTTGGGTTCGCCGCCGCGACCCGGTGCTCCAGATCCGCCCGGCGCAGCTGCGTATTGCAGGGCAGCGCCACCGCCCCCATGCGCCAGCAGGCGAGCAGCGTCAGCACCCACTCGATCCGGTTCCCCACCAGCGTCATCACCACATCACCGCGCCCAACGCCCCGCGCCGCAAACGCCCCTGAGAGCCCCGCCGAGCAGGCGATCAGTTCCCCGAAGTACCAGTCCCGCCGATTCGCCTCCTCGTCAACGGCCACTATCCCCAGGCGAGAGGCGGGGGACTGCTCGAGCAGGTCCTCGATCAGGTTCACGAGCGAGGAGTCTGCCTGACGCGTGAAGGAGCCGGAGGTCCCTCCCGCAGAAGCTCACGGAACCGCGCTACGAATCGCTTGTTGCGACTCAGCTGCGCGACGGCTTCTGAGGGAGGGACCTCCGGCTCCTTCTGCCTCCTGGCTACCTCAATTCGCTCGAGCTCTTTTTGAGCAGCTGCCGCGCCACGATCAGCAGCTGGATCTGCTGCGTCCCCTCGAAGATGTCGAGGATCTTGGCGTCGCGGGCCCACTTCTCCAGCAGCTCGTTCTCGCCGTAGCCGACGCTGCCGCAGAGCTCGACGCAGCCGAGGGTGATGTCGACGCAGGCACGGCCGGCCTTGGCCTTGGCCATCGAGGCCTGCAGCGAGTTGGGCTTGCTGTTGTCGGCCATCCAGGCCGCCTGCAGGGTCAGCAGCCAGGCCGCCTCGTAGTCGGCCTCCATCTCCAGGAAGCGCGCCGCGGCGGCGTGCTGGGAGAGGGCGGGGGTGCTGTAGTCGACGACGACGCCGGCCTTCTTCAGGTGCTTGCGGGTCTCCTCCAGCGCCGCCCGGGCGACGCCGACGGCCATCGCCGCGACCAGCGGCCGGGTGTTGTCGAACGTTTCCATCACCCCGGCGAAGCCCTTCTCCTTCACCTCGGGGTCGCCGAGCAGGGCCTCTTTCGGCACCCGGCAGTCCTGCAGGGTGAAGTTGGCCGTGTCCGAGGCGCGGATCCCGAGCTTGTGCTCGAGCCGGTCCAGCTTCAGGCCGGGGTTGTCGCGCTCGACGATGAACGACTTGATCGCCGCCCGCCCCTTCGAGCGGTCGAGCGAGGCCCAGACCACGATCAGGTCGGCGCGGTCCCCCGAGGTGACGAAGATCTTCTCGCCGTTGAGGACGTACTCGTCGCCGTCGAGCTCGGCGGTGGCGCGGATCGCGGCGGAGTCCGAGCCGGCTTCCGGCTCGGTGATCGCCATCGCCGCCCACTTGCCGCCGTACTGCTTCAGCTGCTCCTCGGTCGCCACCGAGGCGATCGCGGAGTTGCCGAGGCCCTGGCGCGGCATCGAGAGCAGCAGGCCGACGTCGCCCCAGCAGAGCTCGATGATGCCGAGCACGGTGGAGAGGTTGGAGCCGTTGCGGTTCTCGCCGTCGTCGCTCTTCTCGCGGCGGACGCCGGCGGCACCGGCGCCGCCCATGTCGGAGCCCTCGTTCATGCCGTCGATCAGCGACGCCAGCATGTCGAGCTCTTTCGGATAGGCGTGCTCGGCCTCGTCGTACTTGCGCGAGATCGGTCGGAAGACCTCCGTCGCTACCTGGTTGGCCTGGGTCGCCAGCGGCTTGAACTTCTTGGGAATCTCGAGGTTGATCATCGTTGCCTTTCGCTTCGCAATCTGGGGCGGACGCCTAGACGAGCAGGGCGCCCTCCATCACGCCCGCTGCTCGGAGGTCGCGGTACCAGCGCTCGACCGGGTGCTCCTTGACGAAGCCGTGGCCGCCGAGCAGCTGCACGCCCTGGGAGCCGATCTGCATCCCCTTGACGGCGCAGAGCCGGCGGGCGATCGCCGCCTCGCGGTCGAAGCTCTCGCCGCGGTCGGCGCGGCTGGCCGCGCGGTAGGTGGCGAGGCGCATGCCGTCGCTCTCGATGCCGATGTCGGAGACCGCGAAGGCGACGCCCTGGCGGTTGGAGATCGGTTCGCCGAACGCCTGGCGGTCGTTGACGTAGGGGATCACGTAGTCGAGCACGGCCTGGGCGGTGCCGGTGGCGAGGCCGCACCAGGCGACCCGCGAGCGGTTGATCGCCGCCGTGTAGTCCTTCGGCTTGAAGTCGCCCTCGCCGAGCAGGGCGCTGGCCGGCAGTTTGACTTTGTCGATCAGCAGGCGGCCGGTGGCGGCCGGGCGCAGCCCCATCGCCGGCTCGTCCTCGACGGTCAGGCCTTTGGCCCCGGACTCGACCACGAACAGGGCCGGGCCGATGCCCTCGGCGTCGGCGGCGATCACGAACAGCTCGCAATCCTTGGCCCGGGCGAGCAGCGACTTGGCGCCGCTCAGCACCCACTCGTCGCCTTTGCGCTTCGCCGTCGTCTCCAGCTGCAGCGGGTCGAACAGGGGCCGCGGCTCAAGGATCGCCAGCGCCGCGGCGGGGACGTCCTCGCCGGTGAAGGCCGGCAGGTAGGTGGCCTCCTGCTCGGCGCTGCCCCAGAGGCCGATCGCGGTGGCGACGGCGCCGGGGGCGAGGGCGGCGTAGGCGATGCCCATGTCGCCGTGGGCGAGGGCTTCGCCGATCAGCACGCTGGTCACGGCGGACTGCTCGTGCATGACGCCGCCGAGCTCCTCCGGGACGCCGAGCATGTTGACGCCGAGCTCAGCCGTCGCGTCGAGCAGCTCCTTCGGGGTCTCGCGCTCGTCGTCGGCCTTCAGCGCCGCCGGGCGGATCTTCTCCTCGGCGAAGGCGCGGCCGCCCTCCTGGAACATCTGCTGCTCGTCGTCGGGGGCGAGGTCGAATAGGCCCTTCGACTTGCTCTTCTTCTGGCGCGCCGGTTTGCCCAGCTGCTGCGCCGACTTGAAGGTGCGGCCGGCGGCGGTGGCCGTCTGGAAGCCGCCCTTGGTGCCCTGGAAAAGGGCGCGCTCGACCTGCTTGCGGATGCGGATCCGGTCGAGCAGGTCGGAGCCGGCGAGCCGGTTGAGCTGGCGCAGACCGAAGCCCATGCCGCGCTCGGCCATGCTGGCGCCGTTGCGCTCGGTGTCCTTGGTGGTGGTCGTCGTCACTTCTTCCTCCCGGTCTTGGCGTTGGAGTTGGAGTTGGTCCCGAGCGGCGTCACGCGGCCGTCGAGGTGAGGGGTCTGCTTGCGCGCGTCGCGCACGGCGAAGGCCAGCTTGGCCTCGCCCTCGCCGGCACTGGCGAACTCGACGCGGGCGGGCAAGAGGATCGGCTTGCGGAAGCGCACGTCGACGGCGAAGGCGTCGGGCAGGCGGCTGTCGAGCGCCGCCAGGCAGCGGGCCTTGGTCCACATCCCGTGCGCGATCGCCCCCGGGAAGCCGAGCGGCTTCGCGGTCAGCGAGTGCATGTGGATCGGGTTGCGGTCGCCGGAGACGGCGGCGTAGCGGCGGCCGAGGTCGCCGCCGAGCTTCCACTCGGCGCTGGCCGGGGTCTCGGTGGGGAGGGAGGCGAAGCCGGCATCGCTCTTCGCCTTCTCCTCGCCCTTGCCGCGGCGCAGCATCGTGCTGGTGCTCTCCCAGACCCGCTCGCCGTCGACCGTGACCACGGTGATCAGCGAGAAGGTGCGGCCCTTTGGGTGGGGGCGCAGGGCGGTCGGGCGGACCTGGATCGCCAGCTCCTCCTCGATCCCGACCTGGCGGTGCTGCTCGATCCGGTTCTCGACGTGGACCAGGCCGACCGCGCCGAAGGGGAAGCCGCCGTCAGCCATCACCGCCATGTGCAGCGGGAAGGCGAGCACGTGCGGGTAGGTCGCCGGCAGGTGGCCGCGGACGGTGAAGCCGCAGACCTTGGCGTAGGCGGCGACCGCCGCCGGGTCGGCGGCGACGCCCTCCAGGCGCAGGTCGAGGTCGGGGATCTCACCGCCACCGCCGGGGATGAACGGCAGCAGCGAAGCGCCCGGGACCATCGGCGCCGCCGCCCGCGCGTAGAGCGGCAGGATGCTGGGGGAGCTGTCGAGAGTGCGGGCCGGCACCTCAGGCCCCCAGCAGGCTCTGGCCGCAGACGCGGACCGTGTTGCCGTTGACCCCGGTCGAGGCGGGGGAGGCGAGCCAGGCGATCGTCTCGGCGACGTCGACCGGCAGGCCGCCCTGGCTGAGGCTGGCGAGCCGGCGGCCGGCTTCGCGCGGGCCGATCGGCATCGCCGCGGTCATCTTCGTCTCGATGAAGCCGGGGGCGACGGCGTTGATCGTCGCTTTGCGTTTCGCCAGCTCCGGCGCCATCGATTCGACCATCCCGATCACGCCCGCCTTCGAGGCGGCGTAGTTGGTCTGGCCGTTGTTGCCGGCGATCCCCGCCATCGAGGAGACGCCGACGATGCGGCCGTTGGGGTTGAGCAGCTTGCCGTCGAGCAGGGCGTCGTTGATCCGCTCCTCGGAGGAGAGGTTGATCTCCATCAGCTGCGTCCAGCGCTCCTCCGGCATCTTCGCCAGCGTCCGGTCTTTGGTCACGCCGGCGTTGTGGACGACGACGTCGACCCCGTCGGAGAGCTCGGCGGCGATCCGCTCGGGGGCGTCCTCGGCGGTGATGTCGATGCCGATCGCGCGACCGCCGATCGCGCTCGTGACCGCGCGCAGGTCGTCGACCGCGGGCGGGATGTCGAGTCCGACCACGGTGGCGCCGTCGCGGGCGAGGGTGTCGGCGATTGCCGCCCCGATCCCGCGCGAGGCGCCGGTGACCAGCGCCGTCTTGCCCTCCAGCGGCCGCTCCCAGTCGAGCGCCGGCGTTTTCGCCACGCCCTTGGAGATGTGGACGACCTGGCCCGAGACGTAGGTCGAGCGCGGCGAGAGAAGGAAGCGCAGGGTCGAGTCGAGCTGGTCCTCGGCGCCGGCGGCGACATATACCAGCTGTGCGGTCGCGCCCTTGCCGCCGATCTCCTTGGCCAGCGAGCGGGTGAAGCCCTCCAGCGCCCGCTGGGCGGTGTGGGCGCGCGGGGAGCCGGCCTCGGCCGGCGGCGTGCCGATGACGACGATGCGGCCGCTGCGCTGCAGGCGGCCCACCGCCGGGTAGAAGAAGCGCTGCAGCTCGACCAGCTCGGTCGAGTCGGCGATCCCGGTGGCGTCGAAGACCAGCGCCTTCGCCCTGCCCTCGGCCCCGGCCCGTTCGGCCTTGATCGAGTCGAGGAAGCCGGGCAGGTACCGGTCGAGGCGGCCGCCGGGGGCGGCGCCGGTCAGCACCGGCCCGGCGACGACCGGGGAGTCCGGCCGGTAGCGGTCGAGGCTGACCGGCTGCGGCAGCCCCAGCTGCTTGGCGACCGTCGAGACGACGGGCGCGTTGACGATCTGCGAGTAACGGTCGCTCATTTGCTGCCTCCAGCGCTCTCGAGGATTGCGACGACACCCTGGCCGCCGGCGGCGCAGATGCTGATCACGCCGCGGCCCTTGCCGTCTTCGTGCAGTTGCTTGGCGAGGCCGGCGACGATGCGGCCGCCGGTCGCCGCGAACGGGTGGGCGGCGGCCAGCGAGCCGCCGTTGACGTTGAGCTTCTTGCGGTCGATCTTGCCGAGCGGTTCGTCCCGTCCCAGTTTCTCTCGACAGAAGTCGGCGTCTTCCCAGGCCTTCAGCGTGCACAGCACCTGCGCGGCGAAGGCCTCGTGGATCTCGTAGTAGTCGAAGTCCTGCAGTTTCAGGCCGGCGCGGTCGAGCATCGTCGGCATCGCGTAGGCGGGTGCCATCAGCAGCCCTTCGCGCTTGTGGACGTGGTCGACGGCCGCGGTCTGGCCCTCGCTGATGTAGGCGAGGATCGGCAGGCCGCGCTCCTTCGCCCACTCCTCGGATGCCAGCAGCACCGCCGAGGCGCCGTCGCTGAGCGGGGTCGAGTTGGCCGCGGTCATCGTCCCCTCGGGGCCGCCGAAGACCGGCTTCAGCTTCGCCAGCTTCTCCAGGCTCGAGCCCGGGCGCAGGTTCTGGTCGCGCTCGAGGCCGAGGTAGGGGGTGATCAGGTCATCGAGGAAGCCGCGGTCGTAGGCGGCGGCGAGGTTCTCGTGGCTGGCCAGGGTGAGCTCGTCCTGCTCGGTCCGGCCGATCTCCCATTCGGTGGCCATGATCGCGCAGTGCTCGCCCATCGACATGCCGGTGCGCGGCTCCTCGTTGCGGGGGATCGCCGGCACGATGTGGCCGGGGCGGACGCCGGCGAGGGCGCGCACTTTGCCGAGCGTCGAGCGCTGGCGGTTGGCGTCGAGCAGGGTCTCGCGCAGCTGCTCGTTGAGCGCGATCGGCGCGTCGGAGGTGGTGTCGGCGCCGCAGGCGATACCGGAGTCGATCTGTCCGAGGGCGATCTTGTTGGCGACCAGGATCGTCGTCTCCAGGCCGGTGCCGCAGGCCTGCTGGACGTCGTAGGCGGGGGTCTCCGGGGCGAGGCGGGTGCCGAGCACGCTCTCGCGGGCCAGGTCACGGTCGCGGGAGTGCTTGAGCACGGCGCCGCCAGCGACCTCGCCGAGGGTCTCGCCGTCGAGATTGAAGCGGTCGATCAGCCCGTCGAGGGCGGCGGTGAGCATGTCCTGGTTGGACGCGTGCGAGTAGACGCTGTTGGAGCGCGCGAACGGGATCCGGTTGCCGCCGACGACGGCAACCCGGCGGGTTTTGCTGTTCATGAGTGGTTGTTTCCTTGTTCGGTGGGGTTGGAAGTGGGGGAGGCCGAGCGGGCGCGGAGGCCGGGCTCGATCGTCGTGATCAGCAGCTCGGCGGCCTCGCCGGCGCTGATCTCCTGGGTCCGCAGCCACCAGCGCGCGAGCGCCTCGGCGGCACCGAGCAGGGAGGTGGAGAGGGCCTCGAATTCGATCCGCACGGCGTCGCGGCGGTCCTGCGGCAGCTGCGCCAGCAGCGAGCCGGAGACCAGCTCGACGATGCGGCCGCGGTACTCGGCGACGCGGTCGGCGACCTCACCGCCGCGCGGGAGGGTCTCGTCGAACAGCACCGCCCAGGCGGCGCGGTCGCTGTCGAGGAAGGAGAAGAAGGAGCGGACGCCGGCCCCGAGCGCCTCGCCGGGGTTGCCGGAGGCGGCGACCGCCTCCGCGACCGTCGCCGTCAGCGAGTCGCCGGCCCGCTCCATGCAGGCGATGTAGAGCTGCTCCTTGTTGCCGAAGTAGTTGTAGAGCAGCGGCTTGGTCACGCCCACGGCGGCGGCGATCTCATCCATCTTCACCGCCGCGTAGCCCCGTTCGGCGAAGAGCCCATGCGCCGCCACGAGCGTCTGCTCCATGCGGTCCTCCCGGGCAAGCCTGGTGCGGGGCTCAGTCGCCATCGCGGCTAACTTACCCGACTATAAATTTATATATAGGTAAGTGTGATCGACCTCACGGACCGGTGCTACGCTCAGTCCCGGTTGTCAGCCGTTCGGGGGTAGCTCCCCTTCACCGTACGACCCGCCTTCGAGCGGGTCGTCGTGGTTCTGGGGGGCGATGAGGCGCGGGCCGAGGGACGCGCCTGGCGGCGCGCTCGGCCCGTAGGCGCTGTCCTGGGAGAGGTCAGGCCTCGGAGAAACCGAAACGGAGCTGGAGGCGGCGGAGGGGGGCTGGGGCCCACCAGTTCCAGCTGCCGAGCAGGCGCATCAGGGAGGGGACGAGGAGGGCGCGGACGATGGTCGCGTCGATCATCACTCCGACCGCCATGCCGATTGCGATCTGCTTGACGAAGAAGACGGAGCTGACGCCGAAGGCGAGGAAGACGACGGCGATCGCCAGGGCCGCGGCGGTGATCACGCGGCCGGTGCGGCCGATGCCGTTGGCGACCGCCTCCTCGTTGCTTTCGCCCTTGTCGTGGTACTCCTTGATCCGCGCCATCACCAGCACCGCGTAGTCGGTGGCGAGGCCGAAGAGCACGGCGAAGAGGAAGACGATGCTGGTCACCTCGATTGCCGCCGGGCCGGTGTAGTCGAGCGGCGTGTCGAGCCAGCCCTCCTGGAAGGCGAGGACGAGGATGCCGAGGGTGGCGCCGAGGGTCAGCGTGTTCATCAGCAGCGTCTTGATCGGCAGCAGCACCGAGCCGGTCAGGAGGAAGAGCAGGATCAGAGTGGTGAGGCAGATGATCGCCACCACCAGGGGCGCGTGTTCGATCAGGCTCTGCTTCTGGTCGATGAAGCCGGCGGTGTTGCCGGAGACGAGCACGGCGGTGGCCGCCGGTGGGCCGAGGTCGCGGATCGCGTGCACGGCGTCCTGGGACTCGCCGCTGAGGGCCGGGTCGGCGAGGGCGAGGTTGGCGTAGGCGACACCGTCGCCGGCGGCGACGAAGGGGCTGCTGCGGACGACGCCCGGGGTCGACGCGATGCGGCGGTGGAAGGCGGCCAGCTGGGCGGGACCGGCGCGGCCGTCGACGGTGACCGTGACCGCCTCGGTGACGTCGCGCGGGTAGTGGGCGTCGAGGTAGCGGTAGGCATCGTAGGAGGGTTTGCCCGGCGGCACCGCTTCCGCGCTGGGCCCGGTCAGGGTCGTCCACAGCAGCGGCGCCGCCGCGGTCAGCAGCAGCGCCGTGCTGGCGAGGGCGACCGTGACCGGGCGCCGCATCACCCCACGCGCCAGCCGGTACCAGCCGTCGGAGGCGTCGGAGACGGCCGGGCCGCGGCGGATCGAGAGCGCGTCGATGCGGGTGCCGAGCAGGGCGAGCAGCGAGGGGACGACGAGGATCGCCATCAGCGCCGAGAGCACCGCGACCGAGGCGCCGGCGACCGCCATCGAATACAGGAAGCGCTGCGGCATCAGGATCAGCGCCGCCATCGCCGCAGCCACGGTGAGGCCGGAGAAGACGGCGGTGCGGCCGGCGGTCTGGACGGTGCGGCGGTGCGCCTCCCGCGTCGCCCCGCCTTTGCCGATCTCCTCGCGGTAGCGCGAGACCAATAACAGCGCGTAGTCGACCGCGAGGCCGAGGCTGAGCCCGGTGGCGATGTTGAGCGCGAACAGCGAGGTGTCGGCGAAGCCCGACATCACCCGCAGCACGAAGAGGGTGCCGACGATCGAGATCACCCCGAGCAGCAGCGGGATCGCCGCGGCGACGACGCCGCGGAAGACGAACAGGAGCAGCAGCGCCAGGATCGGGAAGGCGATCAGCTCGGCCTTGGTCAGGTCCTCGCGGGTCTGGTCGTTGGTCTCGTTGAAGCCGGCCGCGTAGCCGCCCAGGGCGGTGTCGAGCGGGCTCTCCTCGAGCAGCGCCGAGACGTCTTCGGCCGCGTAGCCGCCGGCGTCCTGGATGTCGGCGGTGGAGAGGTAGGCGGGGATCGTCAGCGACTCGCCGTCGCGGGCGACGAGGGTGGCGGCGGCGCGGCGGTCGCGCAGGGGGTCGACGACGCGGCCGACGTACTCGACGCCGGCCATCTCGCGGCTGAGCTGGGCGACCTGGCGGCGCAGGACGGGGTCGGTGAGGTCGAGCCGGCCGCCGTCGGGCGAGCGCACGACCACGACCAGGCCGGGGTTTGGGTCGTAGCCGAGCGCGTTGCGCAGCAGGGCGCTGCCGCGCTCGCTCTCGGAGGCGGAGTCGGTGAAGCCGGCCGCCTTCAGGTGCTGCTCGACGTCGCGGCCGACGGCGATGGCGAGGAAGGCGAAGGCGGCGACGGCGGCGAGGACGAGCTTGGGGTGCTTCCAGGTGAGGTCGGCGATCCGGTTCACTCGCGGCGGACCGTACCAGATTTCCAAGTGGATGCTTTGAGAACCAAAGCAGTTGTTACGATGGGGCGATGTCACGCCGGGAATACGGGCAGGAGTGCAGCCTCGCGGCGGCGCTCGATCGGGTCGGCGAGCGCTGGGCGATGCTGGTCGTGCGCGAGCTCTCGCTCGGGCCGCTGCGCTTCTCCGAGCTCGCCCGCTCCGTCGGCGGCGCTCCCACCGACGTCCTCACCAAGCGCCTGCGCGACCTCGAAGAGGACGGCATCGTCGTCCGCCGCGAGCTGCAGGCGCCGATCGCCGCCACCGTCTACGAGCTGACCGAGCTCGGCCGCGGCCTCGAGCGGCCGATGATCGAGTTGGCCCGCTGGGGGATGGAGGTGCAGAAGGCCGAGGACGTGGTCGGCCTCGCTCCCTCCTCGCTGCCGAACGCGCTGCGGGTGGTGCTGCGGCCGCCGGCCGAGGCGAGCTTCGACCTCGGCCTGCGCAGCGTCGACCAGAGCTTCGCGCTGCGCGCCCGCGACGGCTGGATCGCCGCCTCGCGCGGCGGCGTCGGTGCGCCCGACCTGACTCTCTCCGGCTCCCCGATCGAGGTCCTGGCCGCCGTCGTCATCGGTCCCGCCGGCGTGCCCGGGGTCGAGATCGACGGCGAGGCGACGCTGCTGGACTGGCTGCGCGAGATGGTCGTCGTCCCCGCCCGCCTGCGCGAAGAAGCGCAGATGCTGGTCGAGTCCGGGGCGCTCCTGATCGCGGCCGCCGAAGCAGCGGCAGAACCCGGCGAGCCGAAGCTCGCCGGGTCCCAATCCTGAGGGCCGTAGCCCCCGGCGCTACAGGTGCGGCCAGCCTGAGACGTTCGACTGGAACACCTTGGCGGCGTTGAACGCCGCCGCGTCGCCCCCGTAGGCCTTGGCGTCGCCGCCGTCGCCCCCGGTCGCGTCGCCGCTGCTGGCGCTGGTGTCGCCGCCGTAGGCGTTGGCCTCGCTGGACCCGCCGTGCGGAGCCTGGCAACCGCAGGACTCGCCGCCCGTGCCGAAGGGCACGGTGCCGCCGCCGCCGGGGAACGGGGGCGGGGAGATGGCGATGCTGTTGCCATTCCCGATCTGCGTGTTGCCGGTGTCGGCGTCGCCGCCTTCACCGCCGGTCGCGGTGGCCTCGCCACCGCTCGCCTGGGGCGAGCCCTGGCTGACCTCCGACCCGTTCTCCTGGCCGGAGCCCGAGCCCTGCTGGGGCCCGCCCTTGCAGCCGCACCCTTTCGGGCCCGAGCCCCCCGAGGAGGACTCGTTGTGCTGCTTCACCACCGCGAGGTTGCCGGCCACGGCGTCGCCGCCATGGGCCTTGGCGTTGCCACCATCGCCTCCGGGCGCGTCGCCGCTGGTCGCGGTCGTGTCGCCGCCCTTGGCCTTGGCTCCGCCGCTGGGATGGCCTTTCGGGCCACCGCAACCGCACTTGGAGTCCTTGGCCTGGCTCGGCCCGGGGGCCGATTCGGCGTAGGCGTTGCCGTTCCACTTCTGGGTGTTGCCGGTGCCGGCGTTGCCGCCGTTGCCACCCGTGGCGTCGGCCTTGCCGCCGCTCGCCTGCGGGTCGCCCTGCTGCACCTTCGACTCGTTGCTCTGCGACGAGCCGGAGCTCGGGTGCGGTCCCTTGCTCGGGCCACCCTCGCAGCCGCAGCCCTGCGGGCCATCGCCCTCGGGGGCATGGCCCGCCGGGGAGGACGACTCGTTCGACTGCTTGACGACCGCGCCGTTGCCGGCCGCCGCATCGCCGCCGACGGCCCTGGCGTCGCCGCCATCGCCCCCGGTCGCGTCGCCGCTGCTGGCGCTGGTGTCGCCGCCGTAGGCGTTGGCGTCGCCGCCGGGCGCGACCGCGATCGAGTTGCCGTTCCCGATCTGGGTGTTGCCCGTGCTGGCTTCGCCGCCGTCGCCGCCGGTCGCGGTCGCGGCGCCTCCACTGGCACTCGGGTCGCCCTGAGTGACCGTCGAGGTGTTGACCTGTTCCTGTGCTGGCACGGGGACCGGGACCGGCGGTGGTGCCGGCAGGTCCAAGCCCATCGCGGGGCTTGCGACTCCGAGTCCCAATGCGGTGCTGGCCGTTATGGCGGCCA
Organism: uncultured Solirubrobacterales bacterium; assembly: GCA_963719435.1. Taxonomy (GTDB): domain Bacteria; phylum Actinomycetota; class Thermoleophilia; order Solirubrobacterales; family 70-9; genus VAYN01. The sequence goes on from OY970384.1 coordinate 1,306,695, forward strand.
ATAGCCGTTTCATGGTTCTGTCCTTTGCTCGATGTGATGTTCGCCGGGCGGTGCGAAGGGCTCCCGGCGCAGCCCTGGCTAGGCTCCGAGTGGAGCTAGCCAGGGCGCTCGAGCGCGCAGACGAACTCTGCCGGCCGGCAACCGGCCGCGTTCGTCGACAACGGGGACAGAGTCTTCGGCGCCGCCAGCGCAAAGACCGCGAGCAGGCCGAGGAGGAGGACGAAGAAAGCGGTGGAGCCAGCGCCCGGCGCCGAGGAGACGGCGGCACCGAGGGGCGCGGGAGACGGCGGGACGTCCGGCGACGGGGTGGGCGCCGGGCCGGCGTTGCCGCCGCTGGGCGCCGAGGTCGAGGCGATCGGGTTCGGCGCCTGGTGCAGGGCGGCGACGGTGGCTTCGGCCCGCCCGGAGGGGCCGGACTCCGCCTGCGGGACGGACCAGGAGAAGGCCCCGTCGGCAGCGTGCGGGGTCGACGGGGGCGAGGTGACCCGGCCCCTGCGAGGAGTCGCCCCAGCCTCTCGCTCGTCGGCGTTCGGGGTAGTGGCGCCGGAGGTCTGCGACTGCTGCGACGCGATCTTCTCCTCGGCGCCTTCGGCATGGTCGTCGACCAGGGAGTGCACCGCGGAGCTGGCGCTGCGGGTGTTGTCCTCGACCAGCGGGACCTTGGTGACGGCAGCGGTCTTCGCCGCCGCGTCGACGGTCTCGGTGACCCGGTGGGTCGTGTCGTGGACGACGCTCGCAGCTGGTGAGCCGGAGCCGGAGCCGAGCGAACGATCGACCGCGCCGGTCACGGCGCCGGTGACCGAGGCCGGCTGGGGGGTCGGACTCGGGACGGGCGCGGGCGTTGGCGCCGGCGCGGCGGCGGGCGCGTCCGAGGTGGGGGCGGCGTTCGAAGTTGGGGCGCTCACGGTTTCGGTTACGGAGCCGGTGGCAGCGGTGACTTCGGCGACCGGATCCGCCACCGCGAACCCGGGAACGGCCAGGGCCCAGACGGAGGCGAGGAGAAGGAGGGCGCCAGCCCAGGCGCGCAGGTGGCCCCGAGTCGAGAGGCGCGATTCAGAGGGGATGTGCGTTGGCGTGTCCATGGGATTGACTCGACCGAGTTGAGCGAATACCCAATTTTTGGACAGATATATGGATATTTCTACCCAAAATCAATGAATTGCTCGCAAATTGCGAGTAATTCGGGCGGCCCCGCGGGGAGGTGCGTGCGCCCGGGCTAGGAGAGTTCGGTGCCGTCGTAGAGCTTCTTGACGTGCACGGTGCCGGCGGGGGCGGCTTCGATGCAGAGCTTGCAGAGGACGCACTCGTCGAGATTCTCCTCGACGATCTGCACGCCGCTCTCGGTGCCCTTGAAGATGTCGACGGGGCAGACTTCCTCGAGCTTGGCGGCGAGGGCGGCGTCGCCGGCGACGGAGGCGTCGACCTCGACGTCGATGAAGACCTTGTTCAGCTTCTCGGCCATCAGGCAGCTGCCCCCAATTTCTCCTTGACAGCATCGGGGATCTCGTCGATCCGCTCGACGACGCGGATGCCGGCCGCTTCGAGGCGGGCGATCTTCTCGGTCGCGGTGTCCTCTTTGCCCTCGACGATCGTGCCCGCGTGGCCGAAGCTCATCCCTTTCATCTCCTCGTCGTCCATGAACTTGCCGGCCATGAAGGCGACGATCGGCAGGCGGCTGTCGTTGTCCTTCACCCATTCGGAGAGCTGGGCCTCCATGCGGCCGCCGGGCTCGGTGTAGATGACGATCACCTTGGTCTCCTCGTCGGCCTCGAAGTAGGGCATCAGCTCGGCGTAGGCGGAGCCGATGATCGCGTCGCCGCCGATCGAGACGGCGGTGGAGACGCCGAGGCCGGCCTGGGTCAGCGAGGAGGAGATCTCGGTGGTCATCCCGCCGGAGCGGCTCATCACGCCGACCGGGCCGGGGGCGTAGGCCTTGGCCGCGTCTTTGGCCGGTCCGCCGATGCCGCCCATCTTGCAGACGTCGGGGACGATCAGGCCGAGGCAGTTGGGGCCAATGATGCGGGCATCGTTCATGTTCGCCAGCTCGACCATCTGGGCGACGTCGCGGCGCGGGATCCGCTCGGTGACGATGACGATCAGCTTGATCCCGTTGAGGATCGCCTCGAGCACGGCGTCCTTGGTGAAGGCGGGGGGGACGGTGACGACGGAGCCGTCGATCGGGGCGCCATGGTGCGCGACCGCCTGGGCGACGGTGTCGAAGACCGGCACCCCGTGGACCTCGCGGCCCTTGCGGCCGGGGGTGACGCCGCCGACGACCTTGGAGCCGTAGTCGAGGCACTCGCGGGTCAGGTTGACCGCCTCGCGGCCGGTGATCCCCTGGACGATGAAGGTCGTCTCCTTGTTGAGGAGGATGCTCACGCGGGCGCCGCCTCCCCCTGGATCTTGGCGACGGCGCGGCCGGCGGCTTCCCAGAGGGAGACCGAGCGGTCGCAGGTCTCGACCCCGTAGCGCTCGAGGATCTTGAAGCCCTCGTCCTCCCAGGCACCGGGGATGCGGAAGATCGCGATCGTCTCGCCCGGGTCCCTGCCAAGCTCGAGGCAAGCCTTGATGACGCCGCGGGCGACGATGTCGACGCGGGTGTTGGAGACGATCGACATCATCACCGCGATCTTCTCGACGCCGTCCTTTTCGAGGACCTCCTTGGCCAGGCCGCAGGCCTTGGCGACCGACGGGTTGCCGCCGATCTCGGAGTAGTTGGCCGGTTTGCCACCCTGGCTGCGAACTGCGTCAGTGAGAGTCAGCGAGCCGCCGCCGGCACCGATCACGAGGCCGAGGTTGCCCTCGAAGCCGTGGTCCTTGCCCTGGATCACGCCGCGATGGTCGGCGGCGTCGATCGCGGCGACGTTGCGCTCGAAGGCGGAGGGCTCGTAGGTCTCACGGGTGTCGTCCTCGGCGATCTCCAGCTGCTTGCGGAGGAGGCCCTTCTGGCGGCCGACCGCCTCGGCCTCCATCTCCATGTGGGCGTCGAGGGCGACGAAGCTGCCGTCGGTCAGCTCGGCCAGCGGGTTGATCTCGGCCAGGGTCATGTCGTTGTCGCGGAAGAGTCGCGCCAGCTTGGCGAGGATCGGCGTGGCGCGGTTCAGCTGCGAGCCGGTGATCCCGGTCGCGGCAATCACCTGCTTGGCCTCGAAGTCGGGGATCGGGAAGAGGTTGGAGACGTGGCCCTTGCCGACGTGGTCGGGGTGGGTCTCGGCGACCTCCTCGATGTCGATCCCGCCCATGTCGCTGAACAGCATCAGCGGTTTCTTCGCGGTGCCGTCCCAGACAACGCTGGCGTAGTACTCCTGTTTGACCTCGGCTTTGGGATCGACGAGGACGCCGCGCGGCATGTGGCCGTTGATTTCCAGCTTCAGGATGTCCTCGGCATGGGCCGCGGCCTCGTCCGGGGTGTCGGCGAACTTGACGCCGCCGGCCTTCATCCGGCCGCCGGAGAGGACCTGGGACTTGATCACGACCGGCCCGCCGATTTCCTCGGCGGCCGCGCGTGCCTCATCGGCGGTTTTGCAGAAGCCGTACTTGGTGACGGGAATCCCCGCCAACTCGACGATCTTGCGTGCCTCGAACTCGTAAAAGCGCATGAGCGGCGCGGGAATCTATCGGCTGGCGCGGATTAGGGCGCCCTAACGCCAGGTTCGCGGGCTGGCGACGCGGTCGCCGCTCAGCCGAACGGCGGGTGGTGAAAGTCCCGCACCGGCTTCATCGAGAAGGCGGGGGAGAGCTGCTTGCCGGAGCGAGCGCGGACGGTGCCCTTCTGGTTGCGGCCGTAGCTGGTCCCGAATCTGCCCTGGAAGATCCCGTCCTTGTTGGCGCGGGTCGTCGCCGCGCGCTTCCACCTGCCGTGGCTGAGGATTTCGATCTTCACCTTGCCGCCGCGGCCGCTGGCGGTCCGGCCCCAGTAGCTCAGCTTCGAGCCGGGGTAGGCGACGAAGGGGAAGCGGAAGGCGGCCAGGAAAGGCTTCGCCCTGTCCTGCTCGAGGCTGGGGCCGCGGAAGTAGAGGCCCGACTCGAGGGTTTCGCTGTAGGGCCTGCTGCCGGAGTGGGGGTCGTCGCGCAGGCTGTACCAGAAGAAGTTCTCGACGCCGGCGCTCCAGGCGGTGTGGAGGGCCTCGGCGACCCAGCGGGTCTCGATCTTCATCGGCAGCCCGCCCGGGTCCGGCGGCTTCGAGTCCCAGGAGAACTCGGTCACCCAGAGTGGCGTCTTCTTGCTCGAGTTGACGATGCGGCCGGCGCGGTCGGCGGCGGCGATCAGGTTCTGCAGCTTCGGCAGGTCGCCGATCTCGACGTCGTTGCGCCTGCCTTGGTGGGTCGGGCCGCCGGTCGTGTACGGCTGCACGGCGAAGATGTCGAAGTGGACGCCGCCATCGCAGTCGTCCTTGGTCGGCTTCGGGTGCTTGCCGCCGCTCATGCAGAGCATCAGCTGCGCGAACTTCATCGGCCCGATCGTCAACTGCGGGACTTCGATCGGCCCGAGGCCGGCGAGGACGACGAGGGCTGACGGATTGCTCGCCTTCACCCCGGCGTAGAAGGCGTTGATCAGGTCGCGGTACATGAACGGCGACAGCGCCTTGCCGCCGACTTCGTACTGGGGGAAGAAGAAGAGGCTGAGGTTGGGCTCGTTCAGGCCCTGGAAGTACTCGACCGCCGGCACGCCCGGCGTGCGGCCGCTGTAGCGCTCGGCGGCGGCGGCCCCGAAGGCGCGCAGGTCGGCGGGGTTGGGATCGCAGGTCGCCCCCGGGAAGAGCTTCGGCGGCTTGCAGCGCTGGGCCCATTGAGGCGCTCCGTCGATCTGGAGAAGGGGGGTCAAACCGGCGGCGAGCGCGTTGCGCACGGCCTCGTCGCTGGCGACCCAGTTGTAGGCGGGGTCCTGCGGATCGGCCGGGTTCCATTCCGCTGGCTGCAGGTTCGGTGCCGTGGCGCTCCAGAAGAGCTGGATGCGGACGAAGCGGGCGCCGGCGTCGCGGGTCCGCTGGAAGGCGAGCTGGGCGTTGGTGCCGAGGTTGGTGATGCCGGTCGTGAACGGCTGCGCCGCGGCGGGGGCGGGGGCCGAGCCCAGCGCCAGCAGGGTCGCGGCGGTCGCCAGCGCGAGCAGGAGGCTGCGCAGCCGGGAGACCCGGCCCGGTCGCGTCCGCACCGCGCTCACGGCTTGGCTGCCGCTGCCGGTTCGGGCCGCTTGCGCTGGCGCAGGAAGTAGGCGATGCCCCAGGCGATCGCGGCGATGATCGTCAGCGGCAACAGCAGGCCGAGGCTGCCGGAGGAGGAGCCGGTCGCGGCTCCCAGCACCTCGCCGAGGCCGGAGGAGCCGCTGGGCCCGTCGCCGCCCTGGCTCGGCACCAGGGTCGCGGTGCCGGCTTCTTCCTCCGTCTTGCTCTCGTCCGCGGGCGGCTTGTGCTGCTTGCCGGTCTTGTGCGGCTTTGGCTTCGGGTCGGACTGCTGGCCGCCGCCCGAGGATTCGGTCGTCTCGGGCGCGGCTTCCGGCGCCGTTTCGGCCGCCACTTCGGCCACTTCGGCGCCCTCGCTGCCGTGCTGCTCGAGCTTCTTCGCGTTGGCGGCACCGATCGTCTTCGCCGGCGTCGCCTTCTTGCCGCCGGTGGTCCCGGCTTTCTTTTCGCCGCCGCCGGTGGGGAAGCCTTCGGTGTACTGGGTGACGGCGGAGTTGCCTTCGGGGACCAGATATTCGGCCAATGCGGACCCCGGCAGCGCAAGCAGCGCCAGGGTGGCGGCGATGGCGATCGAGATGGTTCGCAGACGGGTGGTCATCGTGGCTGGGAAACGAGAGCCGGGGCAGGCGGTCGACCCGTGGTCGTCCGACTCGCGCTCCTAGCATAGAACCGCATGGAGGCGACTTCGATGCGGGCGCGCCCGCGCGACACGGATTTCGCAGGCCGCATCGAGTGGGACGCGGTAGTCACCTGGGTGCTCTGCTTCGGGCTCGTCGCCTACCTCGGGATCGAAGGCGGCGGCTACGACCCGCTGGTCCACGACCAGGTCGGGATCGGCGTCTGGTGGGTGCTGGCGGTCGGCGTCCTCGTCGGCGCCCTGCCGCGGGTCGGCCCGAGCCGGCTGGCGATGGTCGCGCTGGGGATGCTGGCCGCCTTCGTCGCCTGGAACGCACTCAGCCTGATCTGGACCGAGAGCGCCGAGCGCACCGCGGCCGAACTGGCGCGGGCGCTCACCTACCTCGGCGTCTTCGCCCTGGTGCTCTGCGTGCGGGCGCCGCGCGAACCGCGCCGGCTGCTGGCGGCGGTGGCCGCGGCGATCGTCCTGATCGCGGTCCTGGCTCTGCTCTCGCGCCTGCACCCGGCCTGGTTCCCCTCCGCCGACCAGACCGCCGACTTCCTCGCCGACAGCCGCGAACGGCTCTCCTTCCCGCTCAACTACTGGAACGCGCTGGGTGCCCTGATCGCGATCGGGCTGCCGCTCGTCCTCCACCTCGCCACCGGGGCGAAGACACTCGCGGTGCGCGCTCTCTCGGCGGCGGCGATGCCGGCGATGCTGCTGGCGATCTTCTTCACCCTCTCGCGGGCCAGCATCGGCGCCGCCGCGGTCGCGGTCGCGGTCTACCTCGTGGTCGCCGACGACCGCCTGCCGAAGCTGGCGACCCTGGCGGTCGCCGGGGCGGGGGGCGGCATCCTGATCGCCATCGGCGCCAGCCACGAAGAGCTGCGCCACGGCCTCACCAACTCGACCGCGCACAGCCAGGGCGACGAACTGCTGCTGATCGCCCTCGTCCTCAGCGCCGCCGTCGCCCTGTTCCAGGTCGGCATCTCGAAGCTGCTGCTGGAGGGCGGGCGGCCGGGCTGGACCGTGGTCAGCCGCAACCAGTCGCTGGCTGTGGTGGGGGCACTGGCGGTGGTGCTGGTGATTGCCGCCGCGGCGGCCGACGCGCCGGGGCGGGTCTCGAACGCCGTCGACGAATTCAAGGGCGGCGGCAACGCCGGCACCGGCACCTCGCGCCTCAACAGCTTCGCCGGCGAGAGCCGCTACGCGCTCTGGCGTTCGGCGATCGACGAGAGCAAGACGGCGCCGCTGATCGGCACCGGCGCCGGCACCTTCGAGTACTGGTGGGACCGCGACGCGGCCGGGACCGAGGCGGTCCAGGACGCGCACTCGCTCTACCTGCAGACGCTCGGCGAGCTGGGGATCGTCGGCCTGCTGCTCCTGCTCGGCTTCCTCGTCGCCGTGCTCGGCGGCGGCACCCTGGTCGCGCTCCGCGCCGGGCCGGATCGGGCGCTGCTCGCCGCCGCCCTGGCCGGCTGCGTCGCCTTCTTCCTCGCCGCCGCGGTCGACTGGAACTGGCAGATGCCGGCGCTGCCGGTCGCCGCCCTGCTGCTGGCGGCGCCACTGGTGATGGCGACGCCGTCGGCGCTCGACGGCGAGGCACTGCGGCGGCGGCTGCCGCTGCGGATCGGGCTCGCGCTCGGCGGCCTGGTCGTGGTCGTGGCGATCGCCATCCCGCTGGCCTCGACCAGCCTGGTCCGCAGCAGCGAGTCCGCGGTCCGCGAGGGCGACCTCGAGACCGCCCTGGCCGACGCCCGCAGCGCCGAGAACGTTGAGCCCGGCGCGGCGGGGCCGCGCCTGCAGCAGGCCCTGGTACTGGAGCTCCAGGGCAACTTCCCGGCCGCCGCCACGGCCGCCGCGGGGGCGACCGAACGCGAGTCGACCAACTGGCGCACCTGGCTGGTGCTGTCGCGGATCGAAGCCGAGCGCGGCCGCGTCGACGCCGCCGTCGCCGCCTACCGCAAGGCGAAGTCGCTGAACCCGCTCTCGCCGCTGTTCGACCGCGAAGCGGCGGAGTAGCCGGCTCTGTCAGCCGGCATGGCTGTGATACTCCCCCGCCTCAGACCCCCCGAAAGGAACGCGATGACTGCATGGCGCCGCGCTGCCGCGCTGGCCCTCTCGCTCCTCCTCGTCCTGGCTGTCGCGGTTGGTTGCGGAGAAACCGTGATCGACGACGTCAAGGCCGAGGGAGCGATCAAGAGCAACCTCGAAAAGTCGCTTCATGAGAAGATCAAGGGCGTTGATTGCCCCTCCGATGAAAAGGTCGAGGCGGGCAAAACGTTCACTTGCACGGTGAATTTCTCAGATGGCAAGCAGGCGACTGCGACTCTGAAGATCCTCAACAAGGACGCCGACGTCAGCCTCGTCGGCCTCAAACCGAAAAACTAGAGAGAGGCGAATGAGCGACTCGACCATGGCCCCCGCGCTGACCACCCACGCCAAGCTCCAGCAGTGGGTAGGTGAGATCGCGGCGCTGACCCAGCCCGATTCCATCCACTGGTGCGACGGCTCCGCCGAGGAGTACGACTCCCTGGCCCAGACCCTGATCGACGCCGGGACCTTCGAGCGGCTGTCCGACGCCAAGCGACCGAACTCCTACCTGGCGCTCTCTGACCCCGCCGACGTGGCCCGGGTCGAAGACCGCACCTTCATCTGCTCCGAGCGGGAGGAGGACGCCGGCCCGACCAACAACTGGCGCGACCCGGCGGAGATGCGGGAGGAGCTGAACGGCTTCTTCAAGGGCTGCATGGTGGGCCGGACGATGTACGTCGTTCCCTTCTCGATGGGGCCGCTGGGCTCCGACATCTCCGAAATCGGCGTGCAGCTGACCGACTCGGCCTACGTCGCCACCAACATGCGGATCATGACCCGGATGGGCAAGCCGGCACTCGACGTGCTCGGCGACGATGGCGAGTTCGTGCCCTGCGTGCACTCGGTCGGGATGCCGCTGACCGCGGGCGTCGAGGACGTCTCCTGGCCCTGCAACGGCGACAACAAGTACATCGTCCACTACCCGGAGACGCGCGAGATCTGGTCCTTCGGCTCGGGCTACGGCGGCAACGCCCTGCTCGGCAAGAAGTGCTTCGCGCTGCGGATCGCCTCGGCGATGGCCCGCGACGAGGGCTGGCTGGCCGAGCACATGCTGATCCTCAAACTGACCTCGCCCGAGGGTGAGGTCAAGTACATCACCGGCGCCTTCCCCTCGGCCTGCGGCAAGACCAACCTGGCGATGCTGGTCCCGACCCTGCCTGACTGGAAGGTCGAGACGGTCGGCGACGACATCGCCTGGATGAAGTTCGGCGACGACGGCCGCCTCTACGCGGTCAACCCCGAGGCCGGCTTCTTCGGCGTCGCCCCGAACACGTCGCACCAGACCAACCCCAACGCGATGGACACGATCGAGCGCAACTCGATCTTCACCAACTGCGCCAAAACCGACGACGGCGACATCTGGTGGGAGGGGATGACCGGCGAGCCGCCCGCGCACGCGATCGACTGGCACGGCAACGAGTGGACCCCGGACTCCGAGACCCCGGCCGCGCACCCCAACGCGCGTTTCACCACGCCGGCCTCGCAGTGCCCATCGATCGCGCCCGAGTGGGAGGACCCCGCCGGCGTGCCGATCGACGCGTTCCTCTTCGGCGGCCGCCGCGCCACCGTGGTGCCGCTGGTCCAGGAAGCGTTCGACTGGGAGCACGCCGTCTTCATGGGGGCGACGATGTCCTCGGAGACGACCGCAGCCGCGGCCGGCGCCGTCGGCCAGCTGCGCTTCGACCCGATGGCGATGCTGCCGTTCTGCGGCTACAACATGGCCGACTACTTCGGCCACTGGCTCAAGGTCGCCGAGCGCGAGGGCGCGCAGCTGCCGCGGGTCTTCTACGTCAACTGGTTCCGCAAAGACGCCGACGGCAAGTTCCTCTGGCCCGGCTTCGGTGAGAACAGCCGCGTGCTCGAGTGGGTCTTCCGCCGCTGCGAGGGCAAGGCCGACGCGGTCGAGACCCCGATCGGCCTGCTGCCGACCGAGGGCGCGATCAACACCGACGGCCTCAACGTCTCCGCCGAGGCGATGCAGGAGCTGCTCAGCGTCGACACCGAGCTGGTCAAGTCACAGCTGCCGCAGGTCAGGGAGCACCTCGCCAAGTTCGGCGAGAAGCTGCCGGCCGAGCTGAACGCCCAGCTCGAGGCGCTGGAACAGCGCCTCTCGGCCTAGCCGCTGCTGCCGTGAGTGTTGTGGCGCCGCCGGGATTCCGGTCCCGGCGGCGCCGTGTTCTTGCCTCCCTGGCCTGCGCCGTGGGACTCGCGCTGGCGGCTGCCCCGAGTGGCGCCGTCGCGGCCGACCCCGGCATCGTCGAAGACATTCCCAACGCGAGGGCGGCGATCGAAGCGCTGCCCTATCCGTTCAGCTTCGAATCGCCGCCACGGGACACCCGCAGGGCGCTGGTCATCCGCACCACGAGTGAGCTCGGCAGGTCGTTCCGCTTCTTCCTCTTCGTCGGGCGGGCGCCGCTCGACATCGGCGTCTCGGGCTACCACCGCGAACATCTGGGCGGGGGCAGCATCGGTCGCCGGTACGTGATCCTGACCAACGAAAGCCACGAGATCCGGCCGATGACCCCCTCGGTGTCGGGCAAGAGCCACAAGGGGAATTCCGGGATTACGAAGGCGATGGAAGACGAATTCTTCGAGATCCTGTTCGCGGTCGAAGACGCGATCTGCGAACTCTCGGAAGGGACGCCCTGCCCGGTGCCCTGAGGGCTGGGCGCGACTAGCCCTGAGCCGGCGCCGTCCGCAGCGCCACCCTGGCGGCGACGGCGGTGGCGGCGCTGTCGCCGTCGCGGGCGAGGATGCGGACCTTGACCTGGTTGGAGGGCTTCGCCCGCTGGGCGACGACGCGGATCCGCGAGGTGCCGGTGTCGGGCTTGGCGACCATCCGCACCAGCTTCTCGAAGTGGCCGCTGCCGCTGGCGGTGCCCTTGGCGACGGTATGCCAGCCGTCGTGCCAGCGCTGGATCTTGACCGCGGTCGGCTGGCCCGGGGCGGGGCCGGTCAGCTTGCCCTTGACGGCGACCTTGCCGCCGGACTCGACCGCGCGCTTGGAGACCCAGACCTTGATCCCGTTGACGGCGCGGGTGCCGGTCGAGGCGAGCCTGACGATGGTGACCTGGGCGCCGACCTTGACCGCGAGCGGGGCGCCGGTGTCGAGCCCGCGGACCGGCTGGCTGGCGCTGGTCGGCTGGTATTCCTCGGCGCTGCTGAGCGTGTCGGCGAAGCTCAGATGGACGCTGCCCGAGGCGGCGCTCAGCGGCGTCCGGCTCTGGTTGTCCCAGACGCTCTCCTCGCGCCAGAGGGCGAGGTAGTAACTGCCGTCGCTCTTCTGCAGCAGCACCTGCTGGAGGCCGTCGGTGTCGCCGGCGACGGAGTAGTCGAGGCTGCCGAGCGCGGCCGGCGAGCCGGAGTCGGCGAGGATCGTGGTCAGGTTGCGCAGCGCCGTGAAGGCCGGCTTGGGGGAGAGGTCGTTGCGCAGCAGGCCGAAGTTCGACTCCGGTTCGTCGTGGCCGCCGTTGGGGAACTCGTCGACCAGCTCGTAGGAGAAGGTGCGGACGACGCCGCGGTTGAAGTAGTCGAGGAAGAGGCGCGGCATGTAGGTGGCCTGGGCGGCCTCGGAGGCCGGCTTGTGGTCGCCGCTCCAGTTGACCGCGGTGTGGTAGCCGGTCTCGGTCGCCATCACCGGCTTGGCGCCCGACATGTCGCTCGCCATCGTCAGCATCCGCGAGACGTTGCCCTCGGGCGTTTCGCCGTTGGGGTAGGAGTGGATGTTGCCGTAGTCGAGCGCGCCGGAGACGTCGCTGCCGTCGCTGTTGGTGTTGCCGAGCGCGGGGCCGACGACGGGCAGGGAGGAGAGGGCGGGGTTCGACTTGATCGCCGAGTAGAGCTGCGACTGGTAGGGGGCCAGCTTCGACATCCAGTCGGAGCCGCCGTGGAGGTCGTACTCGTTCGGGCCCTCGACCGCGTCGACCGAGCCGCGCAGGTCGGAGGCGAGGATCCCGGTCAGCTTGGTGAGGCCGGCGCTGCCGTCCTCGGGGGCGCCGAGGATCAGGGTCGATTTGATCCCGGCGGCGGCGAGGTCGTTGAGGGCCTCGTACTGGTCGGGCCGGTTGGGGACCAGGTTCTCGCGGATGTGGTGGATGCCGAGTTCGCGCAGGCGCTGCTCGATCGTCCCGAACTCGCTCGCGTAGACGGTGTCGCTGTAGTACGTGTGGGTGTTGACGCCGATCGAGTCGATGAACGCGGCGGCCGACTTGGCCGGGACCGGAGCGGCTTTGGCGACGGTCGGCAGTAGGACCACGAGGGCGAGCAGGCCGAGCGCGATGGCGCAGAGCGGGCCGCGGAGGCGGTGGGGGCTGGGAGTCGAGGCATCCACGGGGGATGTCTCGGCCCCCGCCCCGGGCGCCGGTAGTTAAGTCAAGCCTCTCTGGACGTTTGTACTAGATGCGCAAACGCACTTGCAAAGCCGGTTTCTTGGCTCTGCGCCTGCCTAGAGCCCGTAGGACTCGGCCAGCTCCGGGTCCTTGGCGGCCAGCATTTCCGCCAGCTCGACCATCACCTTGCACTGCTTCCAGGTGGCGTCGTCCTGCATCTTGCCGTCGATCATGTGGACGCCGCGGCCGTCGGGGATCGCCTCCAGGACTTTCTTGGCGAACTTGACCTCGTCCGGCGGCGGGCTGAAGACCTTCTTGGCGATATCTATTTGCACCGGGTGCAGCGACCAGGCGCCGACGCAGCCCATCAGAAAGGCGGCGCGGAACTGGGTCTCGCACCCGGCCGTGTCCTTGATGTCGCCGAAGGGGCCGTAGAAGGGCAGGATCCCGGTCGCGGCGCAGGCGTCGACCATGCGGGCGATCGAGTAGTGCCAGAGGTCCTGCTGGGCGCTGACGCGGTCGGCCTCGGGATTCTCCGGGTCGGCCGGGTCCTCCATCACCCGGTAGCCGGGGTGGCCGCCGCCGACGCGGGTGGTCTTCATCCGCCGCGAGGCGGCGAGGTCGGCGGGGCCGAAGCTCATGCCCTGCATGCGCGGGCTGGCGGCGGCGATCTCCTCGAGGTTGACGACGCCCTGGGCGGTCTCCAGGATCGCGTGGATCAGGATCGGGCGCTCGAGCCCGGCCTTGGCCTCGAGCTGGGCCAGGAGGCGGTCGACGTAGTGGATGTCCCAGGCGCCCTCGACCTTCGGCACCATCACGACCTCGAGCTTGTCGCCGATCTCGGTGACCAGGGTGGTGAGGTCGTCAAGCACCCAGGGGCTCTCCAGCGAGTTGATCCGGGTCCACAGGGCGGTGTTGCCGAAGTCCGACTCGTTGGCGGCCTTGATCAGGCCCTGGCGCGCGGCCTCCTTGCGGTCGACCGGGATCGCGTCCTCGAGGTTGCCGAGCAGGATGTCGGTCTTCTCGGCGATCGCGCCGGCCTTGGCGACCATCTTCTCGTTCGAGAAGTCGAGGAAGTGGATCATCCGCGACGGGGTGACCGGGATCTCGCGCAGCGGCTCGGGGGCTCCGATCGCCTGCGGCTGGAAGAAGTCTCTGGGGTTTCTCAAGGCGCTCCTCGCGTCGTTCTCTATCTGGGGGAGGCGGAATCTATCGGCCCGCGCGTCTTGCCGACTGGCACGTTTGCCGCCTCCGGCGTCCGTAAATTGCGGGGTAATGGAGGGTGCCGAGCGCGACGACACGCAGGACTGGCTGCTGCCCGAGGGGGCGGCACCGCCCCTGCTGAGCGAGCTCGAGGCGCGGATCGACGAGGCGCTGATCGTCGCCAAGGCCTCCGAAAAGGCGGTGATGGCGGTCGGCGACGCGGCGCTCGACGCGGCCGCGCAGGCCCGGCGCGCCGCCGACCTGGCCGAGCGGGCGACGGCGGCGGCCCTGCAGGCGGTCTCCGCGCCCGGCGCGAACGCGAATACGGGCGCAGAGGCGGCGCCGGCGGCGGCGATCGCGCCCGGCGGGCTGCCGGCGCAGCCCGACTACCCGCCCGAGGACGAGGCCCTGCGCAGCTTCAGCGAGCGCGCCGACCGCGTGGTGGCGCGGCTGCAGGCGCTGGAACGCCTCTCCGTGCCCGCCCAGGGCTGACTCGGGCGACTCTCACGCTCCGGCCCTGAAGCGCCGGCGCTGTGCTCAGCAGCGCGTGCCGAAGTGCTGCGCCCAGACGTGGGTGACGCCGGCCCCGCTCAGCTCGCCGCTGCGGAGGTCGATCCCGGTCTGGTCGTAGTCGCCGAGGATGTTTTCGCGGTGCTCGGTCGAGCGCATCCAGGCGCGGAAGATCGAGCGCACGCTGCCGTAGGCGGCGCTGCCCCAGGCGAGGTTCTCGCCGACCCGCCAGCAGGCGGAGGACATGTAGCCGGTCTCCCGCATCCAGTAGCTGAATTCGCGGCCGCAGGCGGTGTGGCTGAAGCTGTCGCAGACGAGGATGTCGCGCGCCTTCTCGCCGGCCGATTCGACCAGCGCCGCGGTTTCTTCCAGCCCCCCCTCGCCCGCCTGCTGGCGGGCGTAGTTGACCATGCAGAGCATTGCCTGCTCCTGCACGGGGACGGGCGCGTCGAGGCGCGCCTGGTCGGGGCACGCGGCTTCCGGGGCGACGAGGCCGGCGGCCCCGGCCCCGGCCGGGGCCGGCACGGCGACCGCGAGCGCCAGCGCGAGCAGGCCGAGCAGGGGGAGGAGCTTGCGCGTCATCGCCCCTGTATCGCCGGGCGATCGCATTCACCACGCCTGAGGGCCCTTCTCTGGACGAACGTCCGAATGGGGTACCCGACGAAGCGTCTAGTAGATCGTTCGGCCAGGCCCGTTCTCGGCTTGGCAGAAGGGTTTGAGGCGTTTTCAGGAGGCGGGCGGCGGACCGGGCGAACTTTAGGGCAAGTACCAAATATGGCCACATGTCCTATCGCCGAACTGGTCCGAATGTCCTACCTTCGCCGCCAGCTCGGGGGTTCGCTTTCGGAGGCGCCTCCTCACTTTCAAATTGCCCAAATCCAGTTAGGAGAACTTCTGATGAATGTCCCGTCCCGCGCACCGTCTGGCTTTCGAGGCCCGATGTCCGCGCTCATGGCGATGCTGGCCCTCGTAGGCCTCATGGCCTTTGCGAGCAGCGCCATGGCCGCGCCGAAGTCGGTTGCGACGCTCAACCTCTGCGTGGTCAAGGCCGGCCCCGAAAAGGGCGTCGTCCACTTCTCGGCCACGACCAAATGCAAGAAGGGCGAACAGGGCATCCAGGTGATGACCGCCGCCGCGCAGCAGGGCGTCCTCGGCGCCAGCGAAAACAGCGGCCAGCAGGGTGCCACCGGCGCCCAGGGCGCCCAGGGCGCCCAGGGTGCTCAGGGTGCGAAGGGCGACAAGGGTGACGTTGGCCCGGCCGGCCCGCAGGGTGCCGCCGGCAAAGACGGAAAAGACGGCGTCGCGGGTCCCCAGGGTCCCGCCGGTAAAGACGGCGACGACGGTGCTGCCGGCTCGGCCGGCCCCAAGGGCGAGACCGGCGATGTCGGTCCGCAGGGCCCCAAGGGCGAGACGGGCGATGCAGGCCCCGCCGGCCCCCAGGGTGAGCAGGGTGAGAAGGGCGAGGCCGGAGAGGCTGGCCCTCAGGGCGAGAAGGGCGATGTCGGTGAGAAGGGCGAGACCGGCGAGCAGGGTGCCCAGGGTGAGAAGGGCGAGACCGGCGAGCAGGGCCCGGCCGGTACCGACGGCGAAGACGGCATCGACGGAAAAGACGGAAAAGACGGACAGGATGGGGCCAACGGCAAAGACGGCCTCAGCGTCCTCAGCGGCGAGGGCGCCCCGAGCGCCGAGACCGGCGCCGAGGGCGACTTCTACATCGACACCAAAACCCACGACATCTTCGGCCCGAAGCTGGCCGAGGACTGGAGTGACGGCGTTTCCCTGATCGGCCCCGAAGGTCAGCAGGGTGAGAAGGGCGAGACCGGCGAGCAGGGTCCGCAGGGCGAGAAGGGCGAGGTTGGCCCCGAAGGTCCGGCCGGCCCGCAGGGTGAGATCGGTCCGGAAGGCCCGGCTGGCCCCAAGGGCGAGACCGGCGACGTCGGTCCCGAAGGCGCCGCTGGCCCGCAGGGCGAGAAAGGCGAGCAGGGCGAGAAGGGCGAGCTTGGCCCCGAAGGTCCCGCCGGCCCGCAGGGCGACCAGGGCCCGAAAGGCGAGACCGGTGCGGAAGGCTCGCAGGGTCCCGCCGGACAGGATGGAAAAGACGGAGCCGCTGGTCCCCAGGGTCCCGCCGGTAAAGACGGCAAAGACGGCGCGACCGGTCCTCAGGGTCCCGCCGGCAAAGACGGTGCGGCCGGCAAAGACGGCGCCGCCGGCGTCAGCCGCATGTTGATCTCCGGTTCAACCACCTCGGACGCCAGCCAGAGCAGCGACAGCTACCTCGGCCCGCTGTTCGGGATCTCGAGCTCGGAGAGCAGCGTCCAGGGCGTCGTCCCGGTCGCCGGGACGGTCTCGAACCTGGCCGTCAACATCGCTGTCTCGCCGGGGTCCGGTCGGAAGTACGACCTGACCGTCCGCAAGAACGGCGTCGACACCGGCGTCACCTGCAAAATCGAAGGTACGACGGCCAAGTCATGCACCAGCGCCGCCACGGTGACGTTCGCCGCCGGCGACCTGATCTCGCTGGAGGCCAACCCCGACAACACGCCGGCCAAATGGAGCTCGGCGCGCTGGTCGGTGACCCTTACCGAATAGCCAACCCCAAGGCACGTCGCACGACCGCCCTCGGCGACGAGGGCGGGTAGCGACTCCCATAAACCGCGAACCGGCCGCCATCGTGCGGCCGGTTCGCGTTTCAGCAACTAGGCGGCAGGGCCCTGCTCTGATGCCAGCGGCGGCGCAGGAGGTCACCGAGCAGGCCCCCGAGTCGTCCCGTCGCCGGCAGTGCGTCGCCGTCGAGTGAGACGGCCGGCTCGACGCCACGGACGGAGCCGGTGAGGAAGACCTCGTCCGCCGCGAACAGCCCGGAACGGGTGAGGCGGCGCTCGCGGACCTCGATTCCAGCGCTGCGGGCGACCTCGATGGCGGCGGCGCGGGCGGTGCCGGGAAGGATCCGCCCGTCCGCGATGGGTGTGACCAGGACCTGGCCGTAGGCGGCGAAGACGTTGGCGCGGCCCGCCTCCAGCACCTCGTCGCCGTCGAGCAGCAGCGAGACGGGCTCCCCGGGGGCTTCGCCCAGCGGCCGGCGATCCGCCCACTTGTGCCGGCCGAGGCCGCCGTCGCAGCGCCGCGAGCGCAGCGTCGCTCCCCGCCCGCGGGTGGGGAAGAAGTCCTCGCGGGGGACGGGCTGGATGCGCAGCGTCGCCGCGCCGGCCCCGCTCCGACCGGGGGTCGCGGCGGGGGGCGGGACGTCGATCCGCATGCGCCCGAGCTCGATGTCCCGGGAGGCCTCGATCGCCCGCTGGGCGAGGTCCCGGGGGAGGGGCGTCCCGAACAGCTCCAGCAGGCTGGCAGCCAGGCGGTCCAGGTGGGCGTCGAGCTCGACCGGCTCGCCGGCGAGGATCAGCAGGGTCTCGAACAGCCCCTGCGCCGGGTCGGGCGCGGGGAGCGTTGTCGCTGCCGGGGTATTTTGCGTGGCCGGTGCCTGGGACATGCGAACGCTGCTGATCGACAACTACGACTCCTTTACATACAACCTCTTCCAGCTGCTGGGCGAGGTCAACGGGGTCGAACCGACGGTCGTCCGCAACGACGAGGCGAGCTGGGAGGAGCTCTCGCGGCTGCGCTTCGACAACGTCGTGCTCTCGCCCGGGCCGGGCCGGCCGGAGCGGGCGCGCGACTTCGGCGTCTGCGCCGAGGCGATCCGCCGTTGCGAGCTGCCGCTGCTCGGGGTCTGCCTCGGGCACCAGGGCCTCGGCTGGGTCCATGGCGGCCGGGTGGTGAGGGCACCGGAGCCGCTGCACGGCCGGGTGCGCGCGGTCGCGCACGACGACTCGCCGCTCTTCGCCGGCATCCCGGCCCGCTTCGCGGCGACCCGCTACCACTCGCTCTGCCTCGAATCGCCGCTGCCGAGTGAGCTGGAGGCGATCGCCTGGGCCGAGGACGGCACCCCGATGGCGATCGCCCACCGCACCCGTCCCCAGTGGGGAGTCCAGTTCCACCCCGAGTCGATCGCCACCGAGCACGGTGCGCGCCTGCTCGAGAACTTCCGCGATCTGACCCGGAGTTCGGAGCCGCGTGTCGCCTTTGCTTCGCATAGCGATACAAACGCGACACGCCGGGAACCGGGGCTGGGGTCGGGGCTGTCGGTGCGGTGCCTGGAGCGGGGGGTGGACACGGTGCAGGCCTTTCTCTCGCTCTACGGGGAGAGCGAGAGCGCGTTCTGGCTCGACAGCAGCCGGCCGGGGGAGGGGGCGCGGTTCTCGTTCATGGGCGACGCCTCCGGGCCGCTGGGGGCGACCGTCACCTACGACGTCGGCAAGCGCGAGGTGCGGATCGCGCGCGCGGGAAGCGGTCGTCTGACGGTCGAGACCCGGAGCGTGACGATCTTCGAATACCTGGAGGAGGAGCTGGAGCGGCTGCGGCTGCCCTCCGACGCCCCGGCCCTGGCTGATCTCCCCTTCGAGTTCGACTGCGGCTTCGTCGGCTACCTCGGCTACGAGCTCAAAGCCGACTGCGGCTCCGCCAACACCCACCACTCCCCGCATCCCGACGCCGCCCTCGTCTTCGCCGACCGCCTTCTCGCCTTCGACCACGAGCAGAACCACGTCTATCTGCTCTGCCTGCATGAGAAGGGTGGAGAGGAAGAGGCCAATACCTGGCTCTCGCGCACCGAAGCCCGCCTGG
Organism: uncultured Solirubrobacterales bacterium; assembly: GCA_963719435.1. Lineage (GTDB taxonomy): Bacteria > Actinomycetota > Thermoleophilia > Solirubrobacterales > 70-9 > VAYN01. The sequence goes on from OY970384.1 coordinate 1,325,306, forward strand.
CCACTCTCGCCAAGCGGCCTGACGCGATCCCGGTACGCCAGGCCGTCCCGGCGACTAAGGCTCGAGTGGGGACAACGGGGGAGGACTCGGACGAGCCTCCCCGCTGTTGCTCGGCCGAGTCCTCCCCCGTTGTCCCTCGCCTAGCCCAATCCCACGACGCCTACCTAGCCGACATCGCCACCTGCCGCCGCCACCTGCTCGACGGCGAGAGCTACGAGATCTGCCTGACCAACTCGATCGCGGTCGAGCTCGGCTCCGGCCCGCAGGGCCCACCCGATCCGCTCGCCCTATATATGGATCTGCGGCGGGTCAACCCGGCCCCGTTCGCCGCCTACCTGCGCTGCGGCGACCTCGCCCTGCTCAGCTCCTCACCGGAGCGCTTCCTTCGGGTCGACCGCGACGGCGGCGCCGAGGCGAAGCCGATCAAGGGCACCGCCGCCCGCGCCACCGACCCGGCCGAGGACGCGCGCCTGGCGGACCGCCTGCGCGAGGACGAGAAGAGCCGGGCCGAGAACCTGATGATCGTCGACCTCCTGCGCAACGACCTCGGCTCGGTCTGCGCCCTCGGCAGCGTCGAGGTCCCGGTGCTGATGGAGGTCGAGAGCTACGAGACCGTGCACCAGCTGGTCTCGACCGTGCGCGGTCGCCTGCGCGCCGGCGCCTCCCCGCTCGACGCGGTCCGCGCCTGCTTTCCGCCCGGCTCGATGACAGGGGCGCCGAAGCGACGCACGCTGGAGATCCTCGACCGGCTCGAGGGGCGCGCCCGCGGTCCCTACTCGGGGGCGATCGGCTGGTTCGGGCTCGGCGGCGCCTGCGACCTCAGCGTCACCATCCGCACCATCGTCCTCGACGGTGGTGCCGACCCCGCCGACCCCGCCGAGCCCAGGCGGGGGACACGGGCGACGATCGGCGCCGGCGGCGCGATCGTGCTCGGCTCCGACCCGGAGCGCGAGTGGGAGGAGATGCTGCTGAAGGCGCGGGCGCCGCTGCGCGCCCTCGACCCGGGCGGCGATTCCGCCTGGGAGGCGGCCTCCGACCCGGCGCCTATATCCTTGGATGACCCGCGCCGCGCGGCCGCAGAGCCGCTGCCGGCATCAGCCCCCGACTTGACGAGCTAGGAGCCATGGCCGTAGATACCGCCGCCTACAGCGAGAAGACCGACCTTCAGCGCGACATCACCGAGATGGTCCGGCAGTTCGCCGACGAGAAGATCATCCCCAACGCCGAGCACTTCGACCACGAGGACACCTTCCCGGAGCAGATCGTCGAGGAAATGAAAGAGCTGGGCCTGTTCGGGGTGACGATCCCCGAGGAGTACGGCGGCATGGGGCTCGACCTCACCACCTACGCGATGATCGTCGAAGAGCTCTCGCGCGGCTGGATCTCGATCTCCGGCGTCGTCAACACCCACTTCATCGGCTCCTACCTGCTGATGAAGTTCGGCACCGACGAGCAGAAGGAGTACTTCCTGCCGAAGATGGCGACCGGCGAGATCCGCGCCGCCTTCTCGCTCTCGGAGCCCGAGGTCGGCTCCGACGTCCAGGGCATCAAGTCGACCGCCAAGAAGGGCGAGGACGGCAACTGGGAGCTGAACGGGCAGAAGATGTGGGTCACCAACGGGCTCGGCTCCAGCGTCGTCTTCGTGCTGATGAAGACCGACCCGAAGGCCGAACCGGCCTACAAGGGGATGACCTGCTTCATCACCGAGAAGAAGCCCTGGGAGGAAACCCAGACGGGCGACTTCGAGGGCGTGGTCGTGCCGCCGAAGATCAAGAAGATGGGCTACAAGGGCGTCGAGTCGACCGAGCTCGTCTACGACGGCTACAAGTGCCCGCCCGAGCGCGTGCTCGGCGGCGAGGAGGCCGGGGTCGGCGAGGGCTTCGTGCAGATGATGGACGCGCTCGAGGTCGGTCGCGTCAACGTCGCCGCCCGCGGCGTCGGCATCGCCCAGCGCGCCCTCGAGCTCGCCCTCCGCTACAGCCAGGAGCGCAAGACCTTCGGCAAGCCGATCGCCGCCCACCAGGCGATCCAGTTCAAGCTCGCCGACATGGCGACCAAGATCGAGGCCGCCCGCCTGGTCACCCGCAAAGCGGCGCAGATGAAGGACGCGGGGATCCGCTCCGACCTCGAGGCCGGCATGGCCAAGCTCCTGGCCTCGGAGACCGGCAAGGAGTGCGTCGAGGAGTGCTTCCGCATCCACGGCGGCTATGGCTACTCGAAGGAGTACGAGATCGAGCGGCTCTACCGCGACGCGCCGCTGCTGCTGATCGGCGAGGGCACCTCGGAGATCCAGCGCATGGTGATCGGCAAGAAGCTCCTGCAGAGGCACAAGATCTAGATGGAGCGCGCCTAGGCACATGGCCTCGACCGCGGACCTGATCCGCACTGCCGTCGAGCGTTTCCAGGCCGAAGTCCCGGCGCTGGCAAAACTGAAACTGGTCTTCGGCCTGGAGCTGAAAGCCCATCACGACGTCCAGCTCTACCGGGTCGAGCTGCCCGGGCCCCAGATCAAGAAGGACCTCGCCCAGGACGAGCGGGTGCTGGTCCAGATCGACCGGCCGCAGTTCAACGAGCTGGCCGAGAAAGGGACGATCAAGAGCTACCGCAAGGCGGTCGAGACCGGCCACATCAAGGCCAGCGGCGACTCCAACGTGCTGAAGCTGATCGCCCAGGTGGTCGAACGCCAAGAGGAACGGGCGAAGCTCAAAAAAGTGCATTAGCCGACCTTCGGCTCCCAGCGACCCGAGAACCGCCTCCTTCTCCATAAAACTAGGTATTTTTTGCCGATGCCCGCCGCCCGAGTTCCCGCCGACGAGCCGCGGCGTCTCGCGGCCCTGCAGGCGCTGAACATCCTCGACACCGAGCCGGAGGAGCGCTTCGACCGCATCACCCGGCTCGCCCAGCGGCTGTTCGACACGCCGATGGTGACCGTGACGCTGCTCGACACCGAGCGCGCCTGGTTCAAGTCCGTGCAGGGCGTCGAGGGCGAGGAGGACCTGCGCGAGGTCTCCTTCTGCCAGCACGCGATCCTCGACCCCGAGACGACGCTGGTGGTCGGGGACGCGAGGCTCGACGAGCGCTTCGCCGACAACCCGCGCGTGACCGGCGACCCCAACGTCCGCTTCTACGCCGGCCACCCCGTCGCCGCCCCCGGGGGCGAGCCGCTGGGGACGCTCTGCGTGATCGACGACAAACCGCGCGAGGCCGCCGGGTTCGACGCCGAGGCGCTGCAGGAACTGGCGGCGATGGTCGAAGCCGAGATCGCCTCGCTCTCGCTGGCGATCGGCGACGAGCTGACCGGCCTCTCCAACCGCCGCGGCTTCGAGATGCTGGGCGAGCGCCTGCTGTCCGCGGCGCGCCTGCTGGGCCTGCCGTTCACGATCGTCTACGCCGATCTCGACAACATGAAGCCGATCAACGACCTGCACGGGCACGAGGCCGGCGACCGGGCGCTGATCGAGATCGGCTCGCTGCTGGAGCAGAGCCTGCGCGGCTCCGACCTGATCGCCCGCCTCGGTGGCGACGAGTACTGCGCGATGCTGGTCGGGACCGAGGCCGAAGCGGCGACGGCCGCGCTGACCCGGATCGAGGACGCCCTGGCGCGCCGCAACGCCGCCACCGAGGAGCCCTTCGCGCTCTCGCTCAGCCTCGGCCTGGCCGAGTCGCTGCCCGGCGACGAGTCCCCGCTCTGGGACGTGGTCGCCGCCGCCGACCTGGCGATGCTGGAGGCGAAGCGGGCGAAGAAGGCCGGGCGCGGGTAGCCCGCCCCGCGTCGCTCCGGGCGCCCGCGGTCAGGCGCCCGGGGGGCGGCGCGGGGGGAGCGGCAGGACGTCGCGGGCGAGGGTGGCGAGCAGGGGTGGGTTGGCCTGGATGTCCTCGCGGGTGTAGGGGAGGCGGCTGGAGCCGTAGGGGACGTAGACGCGGACGGGGACGCCGAGCTCGCGGGCGACCGCGACCGCGGCGGCGCTGCGCATCGCGTGCAGGACCTGCAGCTCGCAGGCGGTCTCGGCGGCCAGCAGCTGCTCGAGCGCGCTGCGGGCGGTTGCCGCGTCCTGGGTGGCGACCTCGACGTGGCAGCTGCCGCCGGCGAGGGCCGCGGCGACGGCGAGGAAGCCCGCCGCCAGCTCCAGCTCGTCCGCGGCCGGGTCCTCGACCTCGCCCTTGACGATCCGGATCCGCAGGCCGCAGTCGGCGAGCGCTTCTGCGTCCCCGACGCTGCGTGGCCAGCGTCCCGGCAGGGTGCAGCCGACCCGGCCGGGGGCGATCGCTCCCAGGCGCAGCGCCGTCTCCTGGGCCAGCGAGGCGGAGTCCGGGCCGAGGGCGTCGAGGTGGAGGGTGAGGTCGCGGCGGACGCAGGTCGTCAGCAGCTCGTCGAGGTGCTCGCCGTCGCCGCCGATGCCGACGATCTTGATCGAGACCTCGCTGCCGGCGGGCAGCGATTCGGCCGCCGCCGTCGCCTCCTCCCGGACCTTGGCGGGGGTGTCGGTGGCGCCATTCCAGAAGCCGACCGTGGTCGCGTAGCCGGCACCGGCGTAAACCGCCTCCTCGCGCAGGGCGTCGCCGAGCGCGGGGCCGGCGACGTAGCGGGCGGTGGCCGCCGTGCGGGCGGCGCGCTTGCCGCGCTTGACCAGGCCGCGGGCGCGCTCGCCGGCGGCGCGGCGGCGCAGCGTCGCCATCCCCAGCGCCCCGCGCAGCGAGCGCGGCAGGGCGAGGACGCCGACGCACTCGTGCACCTGCTTGGTCCAGACGTCGGTCCAGGCGTCGCGCGAGCCCAGCAGCTCGTAGCCGGCGAGGCCGTCGCGGGCGGCGGCGGCGACGCTCTCCGAGAGCAGGATCTGGCCCGGCGAGCCGGCCTTGAAGGCTTCGTCGAAGCCGATCTTGAACAGCCAGTGGCGGTCGTTCCAACGCATCCCGTACTGCATCGCCACCGCCCGCCCGTCGATCCGCAGCAGGTCGATCCGCAGGCTGCCGCGCGCCGCCAGCTCGGCCGCGTAGCGACGGAAGAAATCATTCTGCGCCGGGACGAAGGCGACCGCGGTTCCGGCCTCGCCCTTCCAGGAGCGCGACTCGACCGCGAAGGCCTCGTCCAGCAGCGCCTCGACCTCGCCGGCGCTCGGGGTCAGCAGCTCGACCTCGATCTCGCCCAGGCCCTCGGCCTTGCGCCGCGCCCGCCGCAGCGAGGAGCGGCGGCTGGAGCTGAGGCCGCCGCCGGGCTCGGCCCAGCGCTCGTCGAGCTCGATCGAGGGGTGGCTCGCGGCCGGGGTCAGGCGCACCTGGCCGCGGCCGCCGAGCGCCTCGCGCAGGGCCGCGATCGTCGGCGAGTCGGCTGGGATCCGCTCCAGCGCCAGCGGCCGGCCGCCGGCGACGATGCGCTCGACGAGGGACGCCAGCGCCTGCGGCGAGCGGTGGAGGAGGTCGGCGGGCTCGCCGAGGTCGTGGCCGCCGGCCAGCTCCAGCAGCGCCCCGCGCCGGACCAGCGGCGCGATCGCCCCCGGCGCGTCGGCGCTGCCCTCCAGCACGGTTGCCGCCCGGCCGCCGAAGCAGGCAAGGCTGGCGATCGTCCAGGCGGCGTCCTGGGTGGGGAGGGTGCCTGCCTTGGCGGCGAGCCCTTCCCAGGCGGAGAAGTCGGGATCCATGGCCTCGTTCTATCGGCAGCGGCGGCGCCTGCCTCGACCGTGGGGCGTGACCGCCCGCGACGGGACGGCCCAGATAGCATCCCGCGCCGCCAAACCGACTGGAGATAGATCAAACGATATGAGTGACGAGACGAATCAGCTGACCACCGACCAGGCCGAGCGCGAGGCCTCCGGCGCCCACAGCTACGGCCGCTACCTCGAGGAGTTCGAGGTCGGCGCCACCTACAAGCACTGGCCGGCGAAGACCGTGACCGAGGCCGACGACCACCTCTTCTGCCTGATCACGATGAACCACCACCCGCTGCACATCAACGACGTCTACGCCCGCGGGTCGCAGCAGGGCCGCAACGTCGTCGTCGGGCCGCTGGTCTACTCGCTGGCCCTGGGCATGTCGGTCTCCGACGTCTCCGGCAAGGCGATCGCCAACCTCGCCACCGAGGAACTGAGCCATCCCAACCCGGTCTTCCACGGCGACACCCTGTTCTGCGAGACCGAGGTGCTCGAGGTGAAGCCGTCGCGCTCGAAACTCGACCGCGGCACGGTCCGGGTCCACACCCGGGTCCTCAACCAGGACGGCGTCCTCGTCGCCGAGTTCAAACGTCTGGTCCTGGTCCCGCGCAAAGAGCACGGCCAGGAGTAGCCGCCCGCTCGCGCCCGGCCGACGCGGCTCCGCTCAGGAGTCGCGTCGCTGCCGCACCTTCGCGCTCAGCGACTGCTGCGCCAGCACCGCCCGCAGCGCCAGCTTGCCGCGGACGGTGCGGGTGACGGCGAAGGTCTCGACCTCCGGTTCGCAGTTGGAGAAGCGCTTCTTGTACTCCTCGGCGCCGAGCAGCAGTTTGTAGGTGCCCATGCCGCTTTCGACCGCGTCGCGCAGGGTGTGCGCCATCAGCACGAAGCCGACCGACTGGCGGTCGAAGGAGGGGTCGCGACCGCTCTGGTAGAACCAGTCGGCGCCGCCGAGCCGGAAGCCGTACCAGGCCGCCGCCGGCGTCCCGTCGAGCTCGGCCAGCCAGAGCCGCAGCCAGCCGTTCTCCAGCGCCAGGCGGGCGAAGTCGCGGTGGAAGCGGGCGAGCTCGTCGGAGAAGGCGCCGAGGCCTTTCTCGGCCGAGCCGTAGCGCAGCTCATGCAGCCGGAACAGGCTGTCCATGTCGGCTTCCAGTCGCGCCGGGTCGTCGGCGAGGCGGAAGGAGAGCGCGTGGTCGCGCTCGAGCCGGCGCTGGCGGTTGCGGATCTGGCCGCGGAAGTTGGAGCTTTTGCCGGCCAGGAACTGGTCCCAGTCCGAGCTCTCCAGGGCCAGCTCCGGCGTCACCTCGCAGCGCATCGGCTTCGTCCCCAGCGCGCTTTCGGGCTCGGCCACACCCGGCAGGCGCTCGGTCAGCAGCAGGTCCCAGCAGGACTCGTCCGCGAGCTGGCGGCGGACGGCGGCGAGCACCGCGCCCAGGTGCTCGGGCGCGCAGAGCGGTTCCAGCTGGTCGGCCGGGAAGTGGCCGATGAAGCGCAGCACCCGCAGCGGCCGCTTGGAGTCGAAATAGAGCGGCGCGATCCCGACCAGCCTGCCGTCGGCGTCGTGGCAGCCGAGGATCTTCTGCTCGCGCTCGCGGCCGAAGTGCTGCCACCAGGTCGAGGCCCACTCCCAGCTGAGGAAGGGGTTGCAGTTGAGCCGGCTCAGCTCTTCCCAGGGCTCGCGCAGCTGGCCGAGGTCCGGCAGCGCGGTCACCCGCAGCTCGTTCGTGGTCGAGATCGCGTCGGTCATGCCGGTGGGGGTTGGAAGAAGTGGCGCCAGCGGATCCCGACGGCGCGGCGGTAGAGCTCCGCCATCACCGTGAACTCGACCAGGTAGACGACGCTGGTGACGATCGCGGCGGCGACGATGCCGCCGATCGGGAGGAAGACGATCAGGCCGCCGATGCTGAGCGCGGCGGCGGTGCCGGAGGCGACGCTGACGGTCAGCGGCCGGTTGGCGGCGAGCAGGCCGGCGGCGAGGACGTTGACGCCGGCGCCCAGGACGGCGCCCGGCAGCAGCAGCCGCAGCGCCTTGGCGGCGCTCTCGAACTCGGACCCGTAGACGACCCCGAGCAGGACCGGGGCGAGGATCGCCAGCGGGATCGCCAGCGCCAGGGAGATCCCCAGCGCCGTCTGCAGGGTGACCAGGATCGGCCGCGGCGCCCCCTGCTCGCGGGCGGCGATCGGCAGCGCCATCAGCGCCACGGTGCCGGTCAGGGTGGTGATGATCGAGGTCACGTTGGTGGCGATCGAGTAGAGGCCGACGCTGGCGGCGGAGAGGAAGGCCGGGATCACGATCAGGTCGAGGCGGGCGTTGACGAGCCCGGCGGTGGAGCCGGCGTGGGCCTTCACCCCGTACTTGAAGGTGTGGCGCAACAGCGCCGTATCCGGGCGGGTGAGGCCGTGGCGGCGCAGGCTGCGGTAGACGCTGATCGCCAGCGCCACCGCCATCGCGGCGCCGTTGGCGATCAGCGCCGCCTCGACGCTGAAGGCGTCGAAGATCAGGCAGGCGGCGTAGATCGCGGCGGCCAGCGCCGGGTAGAGGAAGCGGGTGACGTTGTAATAGAAGAAGTCGTGGTCGCCGAGCAGCATGCCGCTGAAGATCTGCTGGTAGGCGATCACCGGGATCACGATCAGGTAGATGCGGGCGAGGTCGATCGCGGCGTCGGTCTGGGCGGCGAAGACGACCGGCAGCAGCAGCTCGGTCAGGGCGATCCCGATCAGCGAGAGCGGCAGCGTCACCAGCAGCCAGCTGGAGAGCAGCTTCGGCCCCTGCTCGGGTTTGCGCGCCTGGAAGTAGGAGATCGCCTCGGAGCTGCCCATCGAGAAGATCCAGGCGGCGATCTGGGCGACCAGCAGGGTCGCCGCCAGCTCGCCGCGGCCGGAGGGGCCGAGGGCGCGGGCGACGATGATCCCGGTCGCCAGGTTGGTGACCAGGATCGCCGCGTCGAAGCTCATCGGCGCCAGCACCCGCTGGCGCACGTTCTGGCTGCGGAAGACGCCGACCAGGCGCTCCATCACCCGCGCTTCGCCGAGGCCTTCGGCGTCGCCCTCGAACTGCGGCGGCACCTCCTCCTGCTCGCGCTCGCGGTCGCGTGGCTCGTCGGGCAGGTCGCTCATCGTCCCGCCCTCTTCGCGCCGCGACGCTCCAGCGCCTCCTCGTAGGCGCCGGCGGTGTCGGCGGCGATCCGCTTCCAGGAGTAGCGCTCGCCGACCACGCGGGCGTTGACGCGCAGGCGCTCGAGCAGGTCCCGGTCGGCGCGCAGGCGCTGGATCGCGGCGGTCGCCGCGGCGGCGTCGCCGGCCGGGATCAGCAGCCCGTTCTCGCCGTCGACGACGGTCTCGCGGTTGCCGGGGATGTCGGAGGCGATCGGCGCCAGCCCGCAGGCCATCACCTCGACCAGGGCCAGCGAGAAGCCCTCCGAGAGCGAGGGCACGAAGGCGATCGAGTGGCCGCAGAGCAGCCGCGGCAGCTCCTCGCGGTGGTAGCTCTCGATCACGGCGACGCGGTCGCGGAGCTGGGGGGGAAAGGGGGCGAGCACGGTCTCTGTGGGCACGCCGGGGCCGAAGAAGGAGACCCGCAGCTGCGGGTCGGCCTCCATCGCCGCGGCCAGCGCCGCCGAGCCGTGCTCGGTGCCCTTCGAGCGCCGGTAGGCGCCGACCCAGGCGACCGCCGGGCCGCCGGCGTCGCCGTTGGTCTCGCAGGCCCGGGCGAGGAAGGAGTCGGGGACGCCGTTGGCGGTCAGCCGCACCCGCTCCGCCGCGACCCCGAGGCGCTCGACCGCGTAGTCGCGCTCGGCCTCGCTGAGCACGAAGACGAGGTCGGAGGCGCGCAGCGAAAGCGCCACCTCGCGCAGCCGCCAGCCGCCCCAGTAGAGCGGGTAGCGCCAGCTCAGCCTGCGGCCTTCCTGCTGGGCGCGTTCGACCTCGCGCTCCTGGAAGAGGTGCTCGAGGCCGTGCGAGCGGGTGACCAGCAGCGGTCGCTTCCGGCGCCGGTCGAGCCGGGCCCAGGCCCAGGCGTCGCCGGTCGAGGCGTCGATCACATCGGCCTCGTGGGCGCCGTGGCGGGCCATCCGCGTCGCCGCGAAGTAGGGGTAGGCGATCGTCGCCGCCATGAACGGCAGCTGCACCGGCATGTCGTCGAAGGAGAGGTAGTCGACCGCGTTGCCGCGCTCGGCCAGGTGCTCGCCGAGCGCGATCGTCGCCCCCGGGGCGCCGGTGTCGGGGTCGAGGTCGTGGTGGATCGAGAAGAGGATCCGCATCGGCTCTAGGCGAGCTCGCGGTAGGAGCCGCGCGGCAGCGCGGCGATCGTCTGCGCCCAGGATGGCGCCCGCAGCGCCTCCAGCTCGTGTCCGAAGCCGGGGTGGCACATCACCTCGACCGAGCTGCCGCGGGCGCGGTCCAGCTTCGCCGCCGCCTCGGCGGCCGGCAGCCGGTGCAGCTGGGCGATGTCGAAGAAGTAGCGCGGGCTGAGGAAGCGGCGGGCGCTGAGGCCGCGGCGGGCGGCGCGGGCGCGGGCCATCGCGCCGCGGTCGCTGGGCCAGGCCCAGAGGGCGTTGCGCAGCTTGAAGCCGCGGAGCGCCCGCGCGCGCACGACGTTGGGGCAGACCTGCACATGGTTGTGCCCATCGACGTGGGTCGGCTCCTGCCCGAACAGTGCACGGAAACGCTCGACCTGGTCGCGGATCGCGCCCTCGACCAGGCCCGCGATCCGCGGGTCGTAGGTCCAGGAGCGCAGGCGCAGGCCGCCGTCGCCGAAGATCCGGCAGGCGGCGGCCTGGCGCTCGCGTTCGCCGCGGTCGACCGCGGCTCCGGTGAAGGGGTCGGTGAGGTTGAGGTGGAGGCCGATCGGGAAGCCGTGCTCGCGCCCCAGCTCAGCCGCGCGCTCGGAGTCCTCCATGTTGACCAGGGCGGTGGTGCTGGTGATCTGGCCGGCCGCGAAGCACTCGACGGTGCGGTCGGTGGCGTCGCGGTTCCAGCCGAAGTCGTCGGCGTTGACGATCAGCAGAGAGGTGTCCGAGAGCGGCATCCAGGAGGTATCGGCGAACGGGTCGCGTAGGTTAATTGCCGTGTCCGCAAATCGCCCCAGAGTCCTGATCACGCACGATTTCATGGAGACCTACGGCGGCGCCGAGCGGGTCACCGCCGAGATGGCGATCGCCTTTCCCGAGGCGCCGGTGGTGGCGATCCTCGGCCGCCGCGACGTCGCCGCGCGGATGGGGGTCGAGGACCGCTTCCGCAGCCTGTTGCCGGCGCGGGACACGCTGCTCGCGCGCTATCGCTACCTGACCCCCGTGCTGGGCGCCTACAGCGACCGGGTGCGCCTGGAGGAGACCGACGTCGTGCTCAGCTCCAGCTACGCCTTCGCCCACCGGCTGCGCTCGCGCAACGACGCGCCGCGGGTCTGTTACTGCCACAGCGCCCTGCGCTTCGCCTGGTCGATGACCGAGAGCTACAAGGAGGAACAGGCGGGTGGCAACCCGGTCGCCGGCCGCGCCTTCGAGGCGCTGGCGGCGATGATGCGGCGCTCGGACCGCCGCAGCGCCCAGCCGATCCGCGAGTACCTGACCCAGTCGCCGTTCACGGCCGAGCAGATCGAGCGCTTCTACGGGAAGACGGCGGCGGTGATCGGCGCCCCGATCGACTGCGACCTCTTCCATCCCAGCGAGCAGGGGCCCGACGACTACTACCTCTTCTGCGGCCGCCTGATCGAGCCCTACAAGCGGGTCGGGATCGCCATCGAGGCCTTCCGTCGCACCGGCCAGCGCCTCGTCGTCGCCGGCGGCGGCCCCGACTTCGAGCGCCTGGCCGCAAACGCGCCGCCCAATGTCGAGTTTCTCGGCCACGTTGCCGATGACCAGCTGGTGCCCCTGATGCAACGCTGCCAGGCGCTGGTCTTCCCCAGCCGCGACGACTTCGGCCTGATCCCGGTCGAGGTGATGGCCTGCGGCCGGCCGGTGCTCGCCTACGCCGGCGGCGGCTCGCTCTACACCTCGCTGCCGGGTGTCACCGGCCAGCTCTTCGAGCAGCAGACGACGGACTCGATCGAGGCGGCGCTGCGCGACTTCGACCCGGCCGCCTACGAGCCGGCGCGGATCCGCGAGCACGCCCTGCAGTGGGACAGCCGCCGCTTCCGCGAGCGCCTGGTCGAGCACGTCGAGGCCGCCGCGCCCGGGGCCAGCTGATGTGCGGCATCTGCGGCCACACCCGCGACCCCGAGGGGGCCGCGGCGCGGGCGATGAACGGGGCCATGGTCCACCGCGGCCCCGACGACGAAGGCGTCCACAGCGACGCCGCCAGCGGGGTCAGCCTCGGCGCCCGCCGGCTCAGCGTGATCGACGTCGAGCACGGCCACCAGCCGCTGGCCAACGAGGACGGGACGATCTGGGCGGCGCTCAACGGCGAGATCTACAACCACCCGCGCCTGCAGGAGCTGCTGCGCGAGCGCGGCCACACGCTGGCGACCGGCACCGACACCGAGGTCCTGGTCCACCTCTACGAGGAGTACGGGGCCGACCTCGTGCACGCGCTGGAGGGGATGTTCGCCTTCGCCATCTGGGACACCCGCACCCAGACCCTGCTCGTCGCCCGCGACCGCTTCGGCGAGAAGCCGCTCTTCTACACCGGCTCCGGCGACGACCTCGCCTTCGCCTCGGAGCTGACTGCCCTCGCCGCCGGCGCCGAGCTCGGGGCCGAGCTGGACCCGGTCGCGGTCCACGAATACTTCGTCTTCGGCTACGTCCCCGGCGAGCGCTCGATCGTCGCCGGCGCCCGCCAGCTGCCGCCCGGGCACCTGCTGGAGTGGAAGCCCGGTGGAGCGCTGGAGGAGCGGCGCTACTGGAGCCCGCCCGCGGCCGCCGTCAGCGAGCCCGGCGAGTCGACCGCCGACCTGGTCGGCGAGCTCGGCCGCCTGCTCTCCAACTCGGTCCGCTCGCGGCTGATCGCCGACGTCCCGCTCGGCGTCTTCCTCAGCGGCGGCGTCGACTCGACCCTGATCGCCGCCCTCGCCGCGCGCGAGTCCAGCCACCCGGTCAAGACCTTCACCGTCGGCTACGACGTCGGCGACGTCAGCGAGACCGAGGCGGCGCGGGCGACCGCGCGCGAGATCGGCTCCGAGCACCACGAGCTGGTGCTGAAGGTGGACGAGATCGCCGCCCGCGTGCCCGCCGTCCTGCGCGGCCTCGACCAGCCCCAGGCCGACCAGTCGCTGCCCGCCTTCCAGGCGATCGCCGGCTTCGCCCGCGAGTCGGTCACGGTCGCGGTCGGCGGCGAGGGCGCCGACGAGCTCTTCGGCGGCTACCCGCGCTACCGCTGGCTCTCCCGCGCCGAGGCGCTCGGCGACGCCCTGCCGGCGCCGCTGGCGAAGCCGGCGGCGCGCCTGCTCGCCGCCGGCTTGCCGGCCGGCCGGCTCGGGCGCCTCGCCGACGTGGTCGCGCCGCGCTCGGCGATGGAGCGCCACATCGACTGGATCGCGGGGGAGCGGCTGGCGATGCGCGACGGGCTCTACGGCCCGCGCCTGGCCGCCGCCGACTCCCTGGCCGGGCTCGCCGCCGGCCTCGACGGCCTGGTCGCCCCCGACGGCCTCTCGGTCGCCGGCCGCTTCATGCTGCTCGACCAGCTGCACTGGCTGCCCGGCGACGTCCTCGCCAAGGCCGACCGGGCCAGCATGCAGGTCTCGCTCGAGGTCCGCACGCCTTATCTCAACCACGAGCTGGCCGAGTTCGCGGCGACGGTGCCGCCGGACCTGCACAGCGGCGGCAAGGGCAAGGTGCTGCTGCGGGCGCTGCTCGCCGAGCTCCTGCCCAAGACCTCGATGAAGCGCCCGAAGACCGCCTTCCGGGTGCCGGCGGCCGACTGGCTGCGCGGCCCGCTCTCGCCGGTCCTGCTCGACCAGGTAAACAACGGCCACGTCTGCGAGGAGGGCTGGATCGACCGCGCCGCCGCCTCGCGCCTGCTCGACCGCCACATCGCCGGCGAGGTCGACGCCAGCGCCGCGCTCTGGCCGATCCTCGCCTTTGGCCTCTGGCTCGACCGCCTGCGGGGACGCGATGCCGGGCTCTAAACCACGCGTCCTCCTCGTCACCCCGGACTTCCCGCCGTCGGAGGGCGGGATCCAGCTGCTGCTGAGCCGGATCGTCGAGAACACGCCGGAGCTCGAGTACCGCGTGCTCACCCTCGGCCAAGAGGGGGCCGAGGACTACGACCGCGAGTTCGCCGCCGAGGTGCACCGGGTCGGCAGCGCCGGCGGCGACCGCCGCCGGGCGGCGCTGGCGCTGAACGCGCGCTCCTTCGCCGAGGCGCGCTCGTTCCGCCCCGACGTGATCCTCAGCGGCCATGTCGTCGCCAGCCTCGGCGCGGTGGCGCTGCGGCGGCTGCTGCGGGTGCCGCTGGTCCAGTACGTCCACGCCGACGAGTTCCGTGTCCGCAACCGCCTCACCGCGACCGCGGTCAAGCAGGCCGACGCGACGATCGCGGTCAGCCGCTACACCCGCGAGATGTGCCTCGAAGCCGGCGCCGACGAGACCCGCATCCACGTGATCCCGCCGGGGATCGACCTGCCGCCGCCGCCGAGCGGCGAGCGCGACGCGCAGCCGACCCTGCTCACCGTCGCCACCCTGCTCTTCCGCTACAAGGGCCACGACACGATGGTGCGGGCGCTGCCGCTGATCCGCGCCAAGGTGCCGGACATGCGCTGGGTCGTGGTCGGCGACGGTCCCTTCCGGCCGGCCCTGGAGAACGCGATCCGCGCCTACGGGGTCGGCGACGCGGTCGAGCTGCGCGGCCGGGTGAGCGACGAGGAGCGCGACGACTGGCTCGACCGCGCCAACGTCTTCTGCATGCCCAGTCGGGTCCCCGCCGCGGGGCTGGGCGGAGAGGGCTTCGGCATCGTCTACATGGAGGCCGCGGCGCGCGGGATCCCGACGATCGGGGGCAACGTCGCCGGCGCCCGCGACGCCGTCGTCGACGGCGAGACCGGGCTGCTGGTCGACCCCGCCGACCACCTGGCCCTGGCCGGCGCCGCGACCGAGCTGCTGGCCGACCCCGAGCGCGCCCGGACGATGGGCGCCGCCGGCCGCGAGCACGCCGAACGTCACGCCTGGCCGCTGATCGCCGCCCGGGTCGAAGCGCTGCTGCGCGAGATCGCGGGCTCCCGCTGACGGCACGGTGAGCATGCGAGTCCTCTACGTCAACCAGACCGCCGACGTCAGCGGCGCCGAGCGCTCGCTGCTGGCGCTGCTGGACGGGCTCGGGGACCGGGTCGAGCCGCTGCTCGCCTGCCCCGACGGCACCCTCGCCGAGCTCGCCCGCGAGGCCGGCATCGCCCGCGAGCCGATCTTCGGCACCCAGGCCAGCTTCCGCCTGCACCCGCTGCACACCAGCCGCGGCCTGGCCGAGATCGGCCGCTCCTCGCTGCAGGTGCGCAGGCTGGCGCAGCGCCAGGCGCCCGCCCTGATCCACGCCAACACCACCCGCGCCGCCCTCCTGGCCCTGCTGGCGCGCCGGCGCCGGCCGCCGGTGCTGGCCCACATCCGCGACTGGGCGCCGGAGGGCCGCTTCTCACGCGCCGTGCTCGGCCTCGTCGCCCGCCGCGCCGACCTCGTCGTCGCCAACTCCGCCTTCATCGCCCGCCAGTTCGACGGCCTGCCGCTGCGCCAGCCGGTCGAGGTGATCCACAACCCCGTCGACCTCGGCAAGTTCGATCCCGGCAAGGCCGACCGCGAGGCCGCGCGCCGCGAGTTCGGGCTGCGGCCGAGCACCGTCGCCCTTGCCGTCGTCGCCCAGCTGACCCCGTGGAAGGGGCAGGACGACGCGATCCGCGCCCTCGCCGGCCTGCGCACCGACCAGGGGCCCGACGTCGCCCTGCTGCTCGCCGGTTCGGCCAAGTTCTCCGGCCCCGGCACCCAATTCGACAACCGCGCCTACGAGCGCGAGCTGCACCGGCTGGCGAGCGAGCTCGGGGTCGCCGACCGCGTCCACTTCCTCGGCGAGCGCGGCGACGTCCCCAACGTGCTGGCGGCGACCGACCTGCTGCTGCTGCCCTCCTGGCAGGAGGCCTTCGGCCGCATCGCCATCGAGGCGATGGCGATGGGCGTGCCGGTGGTGGCGACCGAGGCCGGCGGACCGGCGGAGATCGTCAGGCCGGGAGTCGACGGCCTGCTGCTGCCGCCGCGCCAGCCCGAGGCCTGGGCGCAGGGCCTGGAGCCGCTGGTCGAGAGCACCGGGGCGAGGCGGCGGATGGGCGCGGCCGGGCGCGAGCGCGCCCGCGAGTTCAGCCTTGCTGTGCACGCCGAGCGGATGCTCGGCGCCTATCGACGCTTGACTTAGCCCAGCCGCCGCGGCCCGCCTGGCGGGAGGCGTGGCGGGAGGGGCGGCGGTGGCCGCGGGCGCTGGTGCCGCCCTTGCCCGGGGCCGGAGCGCTGCCGCTCGCCGCCGGGGCGCTCGGGGTCGTGACCGGAGGTGCGGCTTCGCCTTCGCCGGCGGCGGCCGGAGCTTCCGGGGCGGGGCTGGGGGCGGGAGCCGGAGCGGGGATGGTCGGGGCCGGGCTGGGCGCCGGGCTGGCTTCGGGCTGAGGAGCCGGAGCCGGCGTGGGGACGGGGGTCGGTCCCGGTGCCGGGACGGGGGCCGGTTCCGCTTCGGGCTGCGGGCTCGAGCCGGGGGCGGTGCCCGGGACCAGCTTGATCACCTGCACCCGCTCGGAGAGGTTGAGCTTGAGGCTGGTCGGGTTGGCGGCGCTGGCGACCGCGCCGGCGGCGACGTTCGGTTCGAACACCTCGGCGCTGGCGATCGGCTGGCCCAGCTTCAGGGTGACGGCGGCGTCGGCGGGGTCGACGTCGGTGCGGCTGCTCTGGTTCCAGACGCTGACCTTGTTCCAGAGCACCAGGTAGAAGCTGCCGTCGCGCTTCTGCAGCAGCATCTGCTGGGCGCTGGCGGGGGCGCCTTCGAGGCTGTAGGAGAGGCTGGCGGGGGTGAAGCCGGCGCCCTTGTCGGAGAGCAGCCCGATCAGCCGTTCGATCGCCACCGCCGCCGGCTTCTTCGAGAAGTCGTTGCGGAGCAGGCCGAAGGCGGCCTCGATGTCGGTCTTCGAGGCGTCGTTGCGCTGGTCCAGCAGCTCGTAGGAGTAGCTGCGCACGGTGTTGCCGCGGTTGAAGTTTTCGAGGAAGAGCCGCGGCATGTAGATGCCGGTCGCCTTTTCCGAGCAGGGCTGGTGGCCGACCGTCCCGCTGGTGCCGTTGTGGTAGCCGGTCTCGGTCACCTGCACCGGCTTGGAGCCCGAGTTGCGGGCGGCGGCGCCGAGTTCGTTGCGCCAGATCGAGCCGCTCTCCGGCATCGCCCCGCTGAGGTAGGTGTGGGTGTTGCCGTAGTCGCACCACTGCGAGAGGTCGCCCGCCGCCGCCATGTTCTCCTGGGTGACGATCGAGGGGCAGAGGACCGGCAGCCCGGCCAGCTTCGGCCGCGCCTTGACCCCTTCCCAGAGCTTCTGGGTGTAGGAGCGGAGGGTGGGGACCCAGTTGCGGTCGCCCTGCAGGTCGTACTCGTTCGGCCCCTCGATCGAGACGACGGAGGAGCCGAGCTCCTTCTGGATCAGGTCGAGCTGCTGGTCGATCGTGCCGATGTTCCAGCGCTGCAGCGGGTCGCCGGCGATCACGTCGAGGTGGATGCCGTCGCCGGCCAGGGTCCGCAGCCGCGAGTAGACGTCGGGGCGGTTCTGGGAGACGCCGTCGCGGATGTAGCGGATGCCGAGTTCCTGCAGGCGCTGGCGCACCGTCGAGAAGCTGTTGTAGGGGGTGTCGGTGTAGCCGAGGTGGGTGTTGACCCCGATCGACTCGACGACGCCGTCGGCCTCGCGGGCCTGGACCGCGGCCTGGGCGCTGGGGGCGATCATCAGCAGCGAGAGGATCGCAGCCAGGACGAGGAGCGGGCGGCGGGCGATCTGGGAGTTGCGGGCCATATGGCCCTTTCGGCAGCCGAATGGGCCTCCCGACGCGATCCGGCCCGGCCTGGACACATGTCCACGGCGGGTTTAGACGGGATGCGGAGGGGCTGGCTCAGCGGGCGCTGCCGCGCCTGTGGTGGCGCTTGTGGTGCTTCTTGGTCTTCTTCGGCTTCTTCTTCTGCGCCTTGCGCTGCGGCGGGGTCCAGACCTGCGCTTCCGGCGCGCTCGCGGCCGGGGCGGATGGCGTCGTCGCGGGGCTGGA
The DNA here is from genome assembly GCA_963719435.1 of uncultured Solirubrobacterales bacterium. Classification (GTDB taxonomy): domain Bacteria; phylum Actinomycetota; class Thermoleophilia; order Solirubrobacterales; family 70-9; genus VAYN01. The sequence goes on from OY970384.1 coordinate 1,343,142, forward strand.
CGGCTGCTGGACGGCCCCGGCCCCGGTGGGCGCCGAGGTTCCCTGGGCGACCGGCACCGGTGCCGGCGTCCGCGGCGTCACCGGCCGCGGCGTCGGGTTCGCCGGCGGCCCCGGGGTCGGTTCGCTCGGCGGCGTCGGGCGCGGGTCGATGCGGATCACGGTCACCCGCGGTCCGAGGTCCAGACCGATGCTGCTCGGGCTCGAGAAGGTGGCCAGCGGCTCGGCGGCGACGTTCGGCTCGAACACCTCGGCGCCGGCGATCGGCTGTTCGAGCTCGACCGTGACCGGCACGTTGGCCGGGTCGACGTCGGCGCGGGTGCCCTGGTCCCAGACGCTGACCTTGTTCCACAGCACCAGGTAGAAGCTGCCGCCGCGCTTCTGCAGCAGCAGCTGCTCGGTGCTCGCCGGGGCGCCCTCGACCCGGTAGGCCAGCTCGCCCGGCTGGAAGCGCGGGCCGCGGTCGGCAAGCAGGCCGATCAGCCGTTCGATCGCCACCGCCGCCGGCTTCTTCGAGAAGTCGTTGCGGAGCAGGCCGAAGGCGGCCTCGATGTCGGTTTTGGAGGGATCGTCGCGCTGGTCCAGCAGCTCGTAGGAGTAGCTGCGGGCGATGCCGCGGCGGAAGTCGTCGAGGAACAGGCGCGGCATGTAGATCCCGGCGGCGCGTTCGGAGGCGGGCTGGTGACCGACCGTCCCGTTGATCCCGTTGTGGTACCCGGTCTCCGTCACCTGCACCGGCTGGCCGGCGGAGTTGCGCGCGGCCGCGGTCAGTTCCCCGTCCCAGATCGAGGGGGTCTCCGGCATCGCGCCGCTGAGGTAGGTGTGGGTGTTGCCGAAGTCGGTCCAGGGGGAGAGGTCGCCGACCAGGGCCATGCCCTCGCGGCCGACGATCGAGGGGCCGAGCACCGGCAGCCCGGCCAGCGCCGGCCGCGCCTTGACCCCTTCCCAGAGCCGCTGGGTGTAGTCGCGCAGGACCGGGACCCAGCTGGGGTCGCCCTGCAGGTCGTACTCGTTCGGGCCCTCGATCGAGGTCACCGAGGAGGTCAGCTCGTCTTCGATCAGGTCGAGCTGCTGGTCGATCGTGCCGATGTTCCAGCGCTGCAGCGGTTCGCCGGCGATCACGTCGAGGCGGATGCCGTCGGTGGCCAGGTCGCGCATCCGCGCGTAGACGTCGGGGCGGTTCTGGGAGAGGCCGTCGCGGATGTAGCGGATGCCCAGCTCCCGCAGGCGCTGGCGCACCATCTCGAAGTCGTTGTACGGGGTGTCGGTGTAGCCGAGGTGGGTGTTGACCCCGATCGACTCGACCACGGCGTCGGCCTCCTGCGCCTGCACCGGCGCGGCCAGCAGTCGCGCGGCATCGGACTGGGTGGTCGCGCCACGGGCGGCGGGGGCGAGCGTCAGCGCCGCCAGCAGCGCGGCGAATGCCAACGAAAGGTGAGTTTTCCGTCTCCTTTTCCCCATGTCTTCCCAGTGGTACCCGACCCGCCTTGACTGGACACATGTTCTAGCACTCATAGGCGTGGCACCCGTCCGAACCCTCTTGGTGCGTCTCTATAGTCGGCCTCCGATGGCGCGAACGATCTCCCGCTCGAACCTGGCGAGCGCCCCGCTGATCGCGTTCGCAGCGCTGATCGCGGGGGCGATGGCGGCGCGCTCGACCCAGCTGGCGGTCGCCGCCACCCTGCTGCTGCTGCTGTTCGCGATCCGCCAGGAGTCGCGCAGCGCCGGCCTGGCGACGCTCTGGATCTATTGGCTGATGATCCCGATGGTGCGGCGGGTCATCGACCTGCTCTCCAGCGCCCCGGCCGCCGACCCGCTGTCGCTGCTGCCGTTCGTCGGCACCGCCCTGCTGGCCCTGATGGAGCTGCGCGAGAACCGGCTCAGCCGACGGGCGCGGTCGATCCTCGCCATCGCCGCGGTCGGCTTCCTGATCGGCGTCCCGGTCGGCCTCAGCATCGACCCGACGGCGATGTCGTTCGCCGCCGTCGCCTACGTCGCCGGCCTCTCCGCCTTCGTCCTCGGCTGGGGCGACGAGGTGCGCCCGGCCTTCGGCTCGACCCTGGAGCAGGTGCTGAAGGTGGCGCTGGTGCCGCTGGCGCTCTACGGCATCGCCCAGTACTTCTTCCCGCTCACCTCCTGGGACGACAACTGGGTCACCTCGACCGACCTCGGCAGCATCATGGCCCCGCAGGAGGGGCACATCCGCGTCTTCTCGACGCTCAACTCGCCCTTCACCTTCGCCATCGTCCTCTGCGTCGGCATCCTCTTCCTCGTCGCCCTGCGCCGCAGCCTCAGCTACAAGCTGCTCTACCTGCTGCCGGTCGGGATCGCCCTCGCCCTCACCTTCGTCCGCAGCGCCTGGCTCTCCCTGGTCCTCGGGCTGATCGTCTACGTCGCCGCGACCAAGGGCCGCGCCGCCGGCAAGACGGTCGCGGTGGTGCTGGTCTGTCTCGCCGGCCTGGTCGTGGTCGGCGGCAGCAACCCGACGACGAAAGCGTTCACCGACCGCATCACCTCGGTCGGCGACCCCAACGACATCTCCGCCAAAGAGCGGCTGGAAACGACCAGCCGGCTGCTGCCGCAGTCGATCGGCCAGCCGCTCGGCGCCGGCCTCGGCCAGGCCGGCCTCGCCGCCAACCTCAGCGAATCGAGCGAAGCCGGCGTCGTCGACGTCGACAACGGCTACGTGGCGCTGCTCTACCAGTGCGGCCTGGTCGCCTTCCTGATGGTGATCTGGGCGATCGTCGTCAGCGTCGCCGCCGCCGTCCGCTCGCTGGGGCGGGCGCCGCCGGAGGAACGGCCCTACCGGGCCGCGATCCTCGGGATCCTGGTCATGCTGCTCGTCGCCGAGGCCTCGGCCGACGTCCTCTTCGGAATCCCCGGAATCATCTTCTGGTACCTGGCCGGGCTCTCGGTTGCCTCCGTCTCCGGCCGCAAGGTCGCGGAGGAAGAGCAGGAGCGGGACGGGGGAGAGCCGGCGATCAACCGCCTCAGCCCGAGCGCCGCCACTCCCTGAGGGCGGCGAAGCGGGCCGCGGTGGCGATCCGCAGCGCCGCCAGCACGGCGCCGCGCTCGCCGCCGCCGCGCAGCAGTCGCTCCAGGGCCAGCAGCGGCCCGGGGTCGGCCCGGGTCCCGACCAGCAGGCCGTAGGCGGTGGCGACGAGGCGGCGGCCGCCGCGCAGGTTGCGCAGCAGCGCCAGGGCCTGGTTGTGGACGGCGTTGAAGTGCTCGGCCGCGCTCATCTGCTCCTCGCGCTGGCCGCCGAAGCGCTCCGCCTCGTGGTGCAGAACCTCGACCTCGGGGTCGTAGAGCAGGGTCCAGCCCTTGGCCCCGATCGCCAGGCTGAGGTCGATCTCCCAGTGGTGCTCGGCGCCTTCGCCGCGCAGGTCGGTGTCGAGCCGCTTATCGCCCAGCGCCGCCCGCCGCAGGGCCATGTCGGCGCCCTTGACGATGTCGACCCGCCGCGGCGGCCCGGCCGCCAGGTGGTGGTTGCCGGTGACCCGGCCGAAGCGGAGGATCTGCCCGACCGGCAGCGAGGGGTCGCCGGGGCCGGCGCTGTCGGAGCCGACGATGCGGTCGCGGCCGCCGAGCGCGCCCAGGCTGGGGTCGGCGGCGAAGTGGGCCTCGATCCGCGCCAGCCAGTCCGGCAGCGGCTCGGTGTCGTCGTCGGTGATGGCGATCACGTCGCCGCCGGCGCGGTCGAAGCCGCTGTTGAGGGCGGCGACGACGCCGCTGGCGGCGGGGGCGACGACCACCAGGGGGAAGGGCAGGCTGAGGTCGGCCAGCAGCGCATGCGTCTCCCCGTCGTCCTCGCGCACGACCAGGATCAGCTCGTCGGGCAGCCGCTGCTGGCGGCGCAGCGCCTCCAGCCCTCGGGCCAGCGATTGCGGCCGGCGCCAGGTCGGAATCAGAACCGAGAGCTGCAAAGAGGGCTTGTCCATCATCTGTCGAACTGCGTTACACGACGGAACCTGTTGCTACAGTCGGCGCCGCCGATCAGCAGATTCCCCCAGTCCAAAGCGCTTCCATTGCCCCCAGAACGCCATAGCGAAGAGTCCGACCTCTCCCTGATCGCGCAGACGATCCGGCGGCGGCTCTGGGTCGTGGGCGTTTGTCTCGGGGTGGCCATCGTCGGCGCGATCATCTTCACTCTGCAGGCGGAAAAGCAGTATTCCGCGACTTCGGCCCTGCTCCTGCGGCCCTCGGCCGCGGTCGAACCCCAGCGTACGGTCGAAACCAACCTGCAGCTGATCTCGCTGCCGGCGGTCGCGGCCGAGACCGCGAAAGAGATCGGCGACATGAGCGGCGAAGAAGTGACCGCGGCGGTCGAAGCGACCCAGCGCGGCGAATCGGACATCATCGAGGTCAAGGCGACCACCGACGACCCGGACAAGGCGGCCGAGGTCGCCAACACCTTCGCCGAACAGTTCATCGCCTTCCGCCAGGACCCGAGCCGCGGCGAACTGCAGTCGAGCAAGATCGAGATCGTCGAGCGGGCGACCCCCGAGGACACCGCGGTCTCGCCGAACCCGGTCCGCAACGTCGTCTTCGGCGCCCTGATCGGCCTCGCGCTGGGGATCGGCCTGGCCCTCCTGCTCGAGCAGCTCGACCGCCGCGTCAAGCGCCAGGACGACCTGCCCGAAGCCACCGGCCTGCCCTTGATCACCACTGTGCCCAAGCGCAAGGCCTTCGAAGCCGACCACCTCGGCGACGGCTCGGTCTCGCCGGCGGAGGCGGAGATCTTCCTCATGCTGCGCGCCAACCTGCGCTATTTCAACGTCCGCAAAGACATCCGCTCGGTCCTCGTCACCTCGGCCCAGCCGGGGGAGGGCAAGAGCCTGATCTCGCTCGGCCTGGCGCTCGGGGCGGCGATGAGCGGCGAGCGGGTGCTGCTGATCGAGGCCGACATGCGCGACCCCTCGCTCGGCACCAAGCTCGACGTCTCCTCCGCCCGCGGCCTCAGCTGGGCGCTCTCCCAGCCCGATGCCAAAGTCGCCGACGCGGTGGCGACGATCGCCGCCAAGGACATCGCCGAAACCGCCGGCGAGGCCAAGCTCGACATCCTGCCCGCCGGCAGCATCCCCCCGAACCCGACCGAGCTGGTCGAGTCGCAGCGGATGCGGGACCTCCTGGCCGAAGCCGAAGGCAGCTACGACTTCGTCGTCGTCGACACCCCGCCGATCCTCGTCGTCGCCGACGCGATCCCGCTGGTCTCCGCGGTCAGCGGCGTGCTCGCGGTCAGCGGCCTCGGCGTCAGCACCCGCGGCGCCGCCACCGACCTGGCCGAGCAGCTGGAACGGATGGAAGCGGCAACCCTCGGCCTGGTCGCCAACTTCGCCACCAACAAGGGGCGGTCCTACGAGGGCTACGGGTACGGGCGGCCGCCGGAGGCGGCGCTGATGAAATCGGCTGGCAAGGGCGACTCTAAGAAGAGTTCGTAGCGCCTGGTTCTGGGTTCAGGAGGGGTGGGGTGGGGGAGGTCAGGTGACCCTCTCCTGAAAGCCGTCGCGCAGCTGGGGCGAGCCCCGGAGGCGCAAACGAGTCCCGCTTGAGCTTTCCGGAGAGGGTCACCTGACCTCCTGCCGACCGCGTCACTCCAGACGCCCAGGGTTCGGGAACTGACGAAAGCGAGTCGCCCTTTCCCTTCTCAGTGGTGGTCCGTCCCGCGGTCACTAAGCCAAAGACGCTTCCCGGCCGTTTTGTCCCGTCGGGAGTGCTCGCACCCTGGGCCGTCCCGGTGTTCGTGTCGTGAGGGGATCGGGTGACCCTCTCCGGAAAGCTCACGGACAGGCGCTTCGAACCCCCAACAGTGATTCCAGCTGCGCGACGGCTTTCAGGAGAGGGTCACCCGATCCCCTCCCACAACCAGCGCCGGAGTCGCCTCAGTAAGCCCCGCGCCCCGACATCACGGCCGGCAACGTCGCCAGCAGAATCTCGATGTCCCGCGCCAGCGACCACCCCGCCACGTACTGGTAGTCGAAGCGGACCATCTCCTGGAAGGGGCTCTGGGAGCGGCCGTAGACCTGCCAGGGGCCGGTGATCCCGGGGCGCAGCTCGAGCCGGCGCAGGTGCCAGTGCTCTTCCAGGGCGGCGGTCTCGGGGAAGATCAGCGGTCGCGGCCCGACCAGGCTCATCTCGCCGCGGAAGACGTTGAAGAGCTGGGGCAGCTCGTCGATCGAGAAGCGGCGGATCACCTTGCCGACCCGGGTCACCCGCGGGTCCTCCTTGATCTTGAACATGACGCCGTCGCCGGCCTCGTTCATCTCGTCGAGCTCGCGCTTGCGCTCCTCGGCGTCGATGTACATCGAGCGGAACTTGATCAGCTTGAAGCTCTTGTTGCCGCGGCCGGCGCGCAGCTGGCGGAAGAAGATCGGGCCGCGCGACTCGACCTTGATGGCGATCGCGGTGGCGATCATCACCGGCGAGAAGATCGTGATCAGGACCGCGGAGCCGACCACGTCGAGCGCCCGCTTGGCCGCCATCGAGGTCGAGGCCAGGACCGGCACGCCGATCGAGAGCAGCGGCAGGCCGCCGATCTGGTCGAGGGCGCGGACGCCGTCGAGGAACTCGAACAGGCGCGGGACCACGTCGACGGCGACGCTGGCGTCGCGGCAGGCGCGGATCGCCTCCAGCAGCTCCTCGTGGCTGGCGCGGGTGAAGGTGATGATCACGCGGTCGATGTTCTGCGCCTCGATGATCGTGTCGAGGTCGGAGATCCGGCCCAGCCAGGGCAGGTCGGGGGTGCCGATGTCGTGCACCTCGTCGTCGACGAGGCCGACCGGGATGAGGCCGAACTGGTCGTTGTTCTGGAGCTTTTTCACCACCTGCCCGGCGACCACGCCGGAGCCGAGGATCAGCGTCCGCTGGCGCAGGTCGGGCGCCCGGTGCAGGCTGGCCCGGACCAGCGCCCGGGCGGTGGCGGCGAAGGTGGCGGTGGCGGCGACGGTGAGGAAGGTGAGGGTGATGCTGCGGTCGAGCCCGAGCACCGAGGCGATGCCGAACAGCGGCCAGGTGATCAGGAGCACGGCGACGAAGCTGCGCGGGACCTCGGAGACGGCCGAGGCCCAGGTCGAGAGCTGGTCGCTGCGGTAGAGGCCGATGCTGAAGGCGGCGAAGGGCCAGAGCAGGCCGGCGCAGAGGACGAAGGTGAGCCCCTCGCTGTTGAACTCGCCGAGGATCGCAACCGCGACGGCGGCGGCGAGGATCGCCGCCAGGGCATCGCCCGAGTAGAGCATCCGCGCCAGCACCGCGCCGCGACGACGAGCCCGGCTGAGGGTCTCGGTGCGGGTCGAACGCTGCTCTTTCTCCGCCGGGAGGGAGGCGTCCTGCTGGGATTCGGTTGCGGTCGTGTTTTCCACTTGAGTTCTTTTTTTAGTCAGGGTTGCTCGGCTGGGCTGATGACGTCGGCCACGGTCAAATCTGGGCGCATCTTGCACTCGCGCATTTCGGGCTATGTCCCTTATCGTGCCGGTGGCACGAACCTTTAGCTCTCCGCGCACACGGGCAACCTCTGCGTGCGCTCCTTAGAAAATAGTCCGGTTGGCCCCAAATCTCCATAGGCAAACCGGATATCGGCGGAAAAGATCTTCCGACGAGTCTGGCAACGGAGATTGCGTTCGAGCCATGCGCGGCGGCAAGGCTATCGCACGTATGTTCGCCCGCAGTTAAGCCGGCGCCGGCTCAGTGGGCCTCGTCGGAGGCGTGGGCCGGCGGCCGCGACTCCTCCGCCAGCGAGGTGATCTCCAGCTGGCCCTGGGCCGCGCCTTCCAGCACCTCGGTCGCCTCCTGGGCCGAGCGCGCGTAGAGCTCGACCAGCAGGTGGACGACGATCTGCTCGTCGTCGTGCTTGTGGAAGCGGACGTGGGTGAAGAACTCGCGCACGCCGGCGTCGCCGAAGGCGCCGTAGGTGAGGAACTCGATCGCCTCCGGCCCGGAGCAGCTCTCGACCCGGTCCTGGTCGACGGTGACGGTGCAGGAGGCGACCCAGGGAGTGCCCGCGACCATCCGCTCCCAGCGGTCCTCGATCGGCACCACGCGGTCGTCCTGGAAGGTCAGGTGCGGCTGGTCGTGCATGCAGTCGAGGCACTGGACGACGGATTCCTGCACCTCGTCGACCCCTTCCGCCAGCGCCCCGCTCTCGGGATCGACGCGACGGATCGCGTCGTAGTGGATCTGGATCTCGAGGCGCTCCGACCAGCAGCGGTAACAGCGCAACCAGGCCGGCCGGTCCCCGTTCAGCTCGCTCATGCCTTCATTGTCGCGCGACGACGCGCTCGGCGTTCAGCGACCGAGCGTTGCCGAGCCGTGCGCGAGCAACGGCGCCAGGTCAGCGGTGCACTCGACCGATGGTTGCCCACGCAGAGTCAGTCGCAGATATCCATCTCGGTCCAGGAGTCGCCGCGGGCACATCAGCTCGATGGCGACCAGAGAACCCCGCTCGTCAAGTTCGACGAAGTGCCCCTCGGGCGTGTCGTAAGTATCGGCGGGTTCGCGCACGCTGGGGCCTCGTACGCCGAGGAAGAGCGTGTCCCCACGGGGGTCATAGTCGTGAAACTCGAAGTCGATATCGGCAACGGTTATTGACACGGCTATCTCCTCGGGTCGTTGCGCTGGATGATCGCGGTGACGATCCAGGCGGGATCCTCACTGAAGTCTACGACCACTCGCAGCCAGCGCCGCTGGTCGAAATGCGACCGGTAAAAGCGCTCGCGGTGGGGCCAAGGGTCCGGCTCGGCGAAGTCCGGCGTGACCACGGTTGCCAGGATCGTGTTGCAGGTGGGAGCCGGCGTCGAACACGATTTGCCGGCCGAATGAATCTCGGATCGAGTGGTCCACCCGCGCTCAAGGCGCAGGTCGCCAAGTTCTCTCCCCCTCGTCAAGCGCTCAGGCGGCGGCGCCGGTGCTGCTGCGCTGGGCGACCAGCTCGACGATCTCGCCCATGATCTTGTTGATGTCGAAGTCCTTGGGCGTGTAGACGCCGTCGACGCCGGCCTCGCGCAGGCGCTGGGCGTCGACCACGGGGATGATGCCGCCGACCACGACCGGGACGTCGACGTCCTCGTCCCGCAGCAGCCGCACGACCTCGGGGATCAGCTCCAGGTGGGAGCCGGAGAGGATCGAGAGGCCGACCACGTCGACGTCCTCCTGCAGGGCCGACTCGGCGATCTCGGCCGGGGTCAGGCGGATGCCCTGGTAGATGACCTCCATGCCGGCGTCGCGGGCGCGCAGGGCGATCTGCTCGGAGCCGTTGGAGTGGCCGTCGAGGCCGGGCTTGCCAACCAGGATCTTGATCCGGTGGCCGATCCGCTCGGAGACCTCGTCGACCTTGACCCGGATCGCGTCCAGCTGCTCGCGGTCGGTCGCGGGGGCGGCGCCGCTGACCCCGGTCGGGCCGCGGTAGGCGCCGAAGACCTCGCGCATCGTCGCCGCCCACTCGCCGGTGGTCGCGCCCGCCTTGGCCGCCGCGATCGTCGCCGGCATGATGTTCTGGCCGTCGTCGCCGGCGACCTTCGCCAGCTCCTCGAGCGCAGCCTGCACGGCCGCCTCGTCGCGCTCGCCCTTCCACTGCTCGAGCGCCTCGACCCGTTCGCGCTCGACCTCGGGGTCGGGGGTGAGGATGCCGCCGTCGGCGCCGGCGGTCAGCGGCGAGTCCTCGGTCTCGGTGAAGCTGTTCTGGCCGATCACCTTCTGCTCGCCGCTCTCGATCCGGGCGACGCGCTCGCGGTGGGACTCGACCAGGCGGGCCTTCATGTAGGGGACCGCCTTGACGGCGCCGCCGTGCTCCTCGACCACCGCCATCTCCGCCCGGGCGCCCTCGGTCAGCTCCGCGACCAGGCCGTCCATCACCACCGAGCCCTCGAAGATGTCCGGGTACTCGAGCAGGTCGGTCTCGTTCGCCAGCACCTGCTGGATCCGCAGGCTCCACTGCTGGTCCCAGGGGCGCGGCAGGCCCATCGCCTCGTTCCAGGCGGGCAGCTGGATCGCGCGGGCGCGGGCGTCGCGGCTGAGGGTGACGGCCAGCGCCTCCAGCACGATCCGCTGGATGTTGTTCTCCGGCTGCGCCTCGGTCAGGCCGAGGCTGTTGACCTGGACGCCGTAGCGGAAGCGCAGCATCTTCTCGTCGCTGACGCCGTAGCGCTCGCGCCCGATCTGCTGCCAGAGCGCGCTCATCGTCCGCAGCTTGGCGATCTCCTCCACCAGCCTGATCCCGGCGTTGACGAAGAAGGAGATGCGGCCGAAGACCTTGGGGAAGTCCGCCTCGGCGACCTGGCCGCGCGCTTTCACCTCGTCGAGCACGGCGATCCCGGTCGAGAGCGCGTAGGCGATCTCCTGCACCGGCGTCGCCCCGGCCTCCTGCAGGTGGTAGCTGCAGATGTTGGTCGGGTTCCAGCTCGGCACCTCGTTGACGCTGAAGGCGACCATGTCGGCGATCAGCCGCATCGAGGGCTCGGGCGGGAAGGCGTAGGTGCCGCGCGAGAGGTACTCCTTGATGATGTCGTTCTGGGTCGTGCCCTTCAGCTGGTCACGATTCACCCCGTTCTCCTCGGCGACCGTGACGTAGAGCCCGAGCAGCCAGGCGGCGGTGGCGTTGATCGTCATCGAGGTGTTCATCTCGTCCAGCGGGATCCCGTCCAGCAGCTGGTGCATGTCGCCCTTGTGGGCGACCGAGACGCCGACCTTGCCGACCTCGCCGCGGGCGAGGACGTGGTCGGGGTCGTAGCCGGTCTGGGTCGGCAGGTCGAAGGCGATCGAGAGCCCGGTCTGGCCCTTGGCCAGGTTGCCGCGGTAGAGCTCGTTGGAGCGCTTGGCGTCGGAGTGGCCGGCGTAGGTGCGCATGACCCAGGGACGGTCGCGCTCGGGAAGTCTGTGATTGGGCATGCGGTCGATGATATTTGACGCGCGACAGCGCTTGTCCTTTGTCACCCTCTGGGTTACAAAAGTCAAGAGCGCTCGGTTCGAAATCGATCGTTCACCGAGGGGCGCGGCGCATCATTCGGGCGGGGCTGTGTTTAGGTTGCCGACCATGAGACTTCGCTTTGCGGCGTTATTCGCCGTCGTCTGCCTGCTCACCGTCCTCGCCGCCGCCAGCGCCGGCGCGGCGATGATCGGGATCTACCGCAACGGGATGGAAACGACGGCGCAGCGGGCGCAGCTGGTGAAGCTGGCCGGGGCGAGCTGCGCGCGCGGGGGCTCCGACGGGGCCCTGCGGGTGGCGCTCGGCAAGAAAACCGACGCCTGCTCCTACCGGACGCCGGTGCTGGGGCGGGACCTCGAGATCTCGGCCACCGAGCGGCTGCTCAGCGGCACCCCGAAAGCGGCGCTGCAGAAGGCCTACCTGGCGCTCGAGCTGCGGGCCGGGGGCGGCGCCAAGTACCAGCTGCTGGTCTTCCCGCTGCAGCGCAAGGCGCAGCTGGTCAAGGTGACCGAAGCCGGCACCGAATTCCTGGCGATCGAGAAGGACCTGAAAAATGTGATGGGCGTGAACAAAGCCAACGCCCTGCGGCTGCGCGCGATCAACGCCCGCAGCGGGCCCGAACGCGGCCAGGCCAAACTCTTCGGCTACGTCGGCGGCGAACTCGTCGTCGAAGCGAGCGACGAAGCTGCCGGCGAACTCAGCGGCCGCGCCGCCGCGGTGGCGATCGGCGCGACCAAGAACGCCAACGGCGTGATCGGCAGCGTCGACGACGTCGTCATCCGCGTCCCCAGCCCGTTCTAGCGCGCCGCCGTCAGTTTCCCCGGCGCCGGCACGTTGCATAATCAGCGCGATGTCGACCAGCACGATCGAGCGACCGCGCAGCGCCGGCCCCGGCTCCGACCTCGGGGGCGAGTGGAGAGTGATCGTCTGCAACGACAACCACAACACCTTCGAGCACGTGGCCGCGACCCTGGCGCGGGTGCTGCCGGGCGTCAACCTCGACCAGGGGCACCGGATCGCCGACCAGATCCACAACAGCGGCCAGGCGATCGTCTGGAGCGGCCAGCGCGAGCCGGCCGAGCACTACTGGGCCGAACTCGACGGCGCCGGGCTGACGATGGCCCCGCTCGAGCGTTGCTGAAGTCCCTCACCCTGGCCCTGCTGCTGGCGGCCGGGCTGGCCGCCGTCCCGGCGACGGCCGGGGCCCACGGCGGGCCGCTGCCGAGCGGCTTCCGCGACAGCGCCGTGATCGCGGACCTTGAAGAACCGACCGCCTTCCGCTTCGCGCCCGACGGGCGCGTCTTCGTCGCCCGCAAGAACGGCGAAATCGTCGTCTACGAAGACTTCGACGATCCCGACCCGGCGCTGTTCGCCGACCTGCGCGAGGAGGTCTACGACCACGGCGACCGGGGCCTGCTCGGCCTCGCGCTCGACCCCGGCTTCGACAGCGGCCGGCCCTACGTCTACGCGCTCTACACCTTCGACCACGTGCTGGGCGAAGACCCGCCGGGCGCCTTTCCGCGCTGGGGCGTGGGACCCGACTACGAGGGCGATCCCTGTCCGAAACCGGAAGCCGCCGACGTCGACGCCTGCCCGGTCAGCGGCCGCCTGGTCCGGCTCACCGCTCTCGGCAACCAGGCGGTTGCCGAGCTGCCGCTGGTCACCGACTGGTGCCAGCAGTTCTCCTCGCACTCGGTCGGCGACCTCGACTTCGGCCCCGAAGGCGCGCTCTACGCCAGCGGCGGCGAGGGCGCCAGCTTCACCGTCTCCGACTACGGGCAGTTCGGCTGGCCCAACCCGAACCAGTGCGGCGACCCGCCAGGCGGCGGCGCCCTCGCCCCGCCGGACGCCGAAGGCGGCTCGCTGCGCTCGCAGGATCTGCTGACCCCGGCGGACCCGACCGGCCTCAGCGGCTCGCTGATCCGCGTCGACCCGAACAGCGGCGGGGCCTATCCCGGCAACCCGGTGGCGGGGCCCGACGAGAACGCCCGCCGCATCGTCGCCTTCGGGTTCCGCAACCCCTTCCGCTTCGCCATCGACCCCGAGCGGGGCGAAGCCTTCGTCGCCAACGTCGGCAACGGCTCCTATGAGGAGATCGACCGGCTCCCGCTCGACCCGCCGAGCCCGTACAACTCGGGCTGGCCCTGCTTCGAAGGGCCGAACCGCAACCCGGGCTTCGAAGGGCTCGAACTCGGCGCCTGCGATCGTCTCTACGACCAGCCCGGCTCGACCGCCGAACCGTTCTTCTACTACCGCCACGGCAGCGCCGTCACCCCGGAGGACCACTGCCCGGCCGAAAACGGCTCGGCGATCACCGGCATCACCGTCTACCGCGGCGCCTCCTTCCCGGCGGCCTACGACGGCGCGCTGTTCTTCGCCGACGCGGTCCGCGGCTGCATCTACGCGATCCTCCCCGACGGGGATGGCGAGCTGGATCCGCTGACGGCGCGGCCGTTCCTCAGCGACGACGTCCCCTACACCGGCGCCGACATGCAGGTCGGCCCCGACGGCGCCCTCTACTTCCTCAGCCTCTACGGCGACGAATCGCTGCACCGGGTCTCCTATGACCCGGGCGCCCCGACGGCGCGGCTCGAGGCCGACAGGGAATGGGGGCCGCTGAACCTCACCGTCCACTTCGACGCCGGCGAGTCCACCGACCCCGAGGGCGAAGACCTCGACTTCGCCTGGGACCTCGACGGCAACGGCAGCTATGAGACCGCGAGTGGGGAGACCCAGACCAAAACCTTCACCAAAGCCGAGAACCGCAGGATCGGGGTGCGGGTCACCGACCAGACCGGCAAGGTCGGCGTCGACCGGATCACGATCTACCCCGGCGACACGCCGCCGCGGATCGTCATCGAGGAGCCGCTGGAAACGCTGACCTGGGGCGTCGGCCAGTCGATCGACTTCTACGGCAAGGCCTGGGCGGAAGGGGGCGACGGCACCCAGCTGGAGGCCAAACGCCTCTATTGGCGGACGAGCCTGGCCCACTGCCCGGGCGGTCCGACCGCCTGCCACGAGCACCCGCTGCGGATGTTCCCCGGATCGGAAACGGGAACCCTGGTCGCGCCCGACCACGACTACCCGTCGCGGATCGACTTCTCCCTCACCGCGACCGACGCGCGCGGCCTCTCGGCGACCAGGACGGTGCAGCTGCAGCCGCGGTCGGTCGGCCTCTCGATCCGCTCCGACCCGCCCGGCATCGCCCTCACCGCCGGCACCCTGACCGGCGCCAACCCCTTCCTCCTGACCGCGATCGAGGGCGCCAACATCACCCTGGCGGCGCCGGCGAGCGCCCAGCTCGGCGGCGAGACCTACGCCTTCCAGGGCTGGTCGGACGGCGGCAGCCGCGTGCACTCGCTGGTCGCCGACGAGGCGGGCGAGTACGTCGCCTCCTACGCCGCCCCGCCGCGGCCTCCGCGCGAGGAGCCGGGTGGGGAGGGGCCGGGGGAGCAGCCGCCGGTCACGGAGTCGCCGCCGTCCCCGCGCCCGAAGATCGACCTCCGCCCGGCCAAGCGCACCGCCGCCAGGACCGCGCGCTTCGCCTTCGGCGGCGGCCTGCTCGGGGAGCACCGCTACCTCTGCCGGCTCGACGGCCGTCCCTACGCGCCCTGCACCTCGCCCAAGCTCTACCGGGGGCTGCGCCCCGGCAAGCACGTCTTCCGCCTCGCCGTCGCCGGTGCCGACGGTGCCCCCGCCTCGCCGCCGGCGGTCTTCAGCTGGCGCGTGACCAGGCGCTGAGCCGCGTCACTCGAAGCTGCCGCAGCCGCTGGGGACGAGCTGCTGCGGCGGTTTTGGCTGCTGTGTCGGCAGCTCCAGCACCCGGAAGCGGTCGGCGGGGATGGCGCTGAGGTCGGGGAATTCCTCGTCCGGCAGCAGGCCCTCGTAGGCGTCCCCGAGGCCCTGGCGGCCGACCGCGTAGAGCCCGAAGGCGCCGCCGGTGTCGCCGAGGATCATCCCGTAGGTCTGCATCGCCTCGGCGATCGTCCGCTGGTAAGGGCGCAGGTCGAGCGAGTCGAGGTCGAGGCTGGGGTCGAGCTGGACGCGGGCACCCTCGGGGATCGCCCCGGGCGCGTCGCTGCGCCCGTCGCCGGCGGTCGCCGGGCTGACCGGGCCGCCGCTCCTGGTGAACGGGTAGGCGAAGAAGAGCGCGTGGTCGATCCGGCCGGCGCGCAGCTCCTGCGGCCAGATCAGGCCGGCCAGGCTGGCGAAGCCGCCGGCCTTGGCCCCCATCCCGCGCGGGTAGACGCCGCTGCCGTCGAGCCGGGTGCTGTTGGCCCAGGTCGCGTGCCAGCCGTCGGCCATGCGGTAGGCGCCGTAGAGGTCGTACTCGCAGTTCGCGGCGCGGTCGACGATCGTCATGTGGGCGTCGAGCGCGGGGTCCGGGCTGGCCCCGTCGGGGATCGGCACGCCCTGCAGGCGCTCGGGCATCGAGGCCGGCAGGCCGCCCTCGCTGGAGCCCGGCGGGTAGGGCGGGAAGCTGGCGGCGAGGCCCCACTCGGGGGGACCGCTGCCGAGGCTGACGCTGTGCCGCGGCGTGCTCGCGTCGGCGAAGTAGGCGGGAACGGTCCACTCGTCGACGGCGAGCACGAAGCCCTTCTGGTCCTGGGCGCGGACCAGGCTCTGGGCCATCAGGTCCGAGTCGGGGGCGATCGCCGGGTCCGCCGGGATCGGCTGGTTGAAGGGGCTGGTGGGGGAGTAGAGGCGGCCCGACGGGTCGCCCCCGGCCGGGTCGGCGGCGACCGCCGGGCCGACCGCGATCGGCGGTTCCGCTGCCACCGGCCCGCCGCCGGCGGACTCGAGGCGCAGGGAGAGGACGACCCGCGAGGAGCGGCGGGGGACCCGCACGCGCAGGACGCCGCGGTGGACGATGGCCCGCACCTGGCCGGGCCGGAGGGAGCGGCGAGCATGGCCGGCGAGGAGCTCGCCACCGACCACGGCGGCGGCAAGCGCCCGCGGCGGCTTGAACACCGCCGTGTTCCCCTGACGGGAGCTGGGCGCGACGGTGTGGGTCCGCTCCGCTGCGTTCGCTGCTCCCGGCAGAACCAGCAGCAACGCGCCCAAAAAGGCGATGGCATGCGGAAAAACTGTTCTAAAACGCGCCATTTCGTTACTCTTTCCAGCGGGATCGTCAGGGTCGTAGGGCTGTCGGCCTCACATCGGCCGCGCCCGCCGACCACAGCTCAGTAGCCACGGCTGCTGGACGAATGTCGTGCAGGGGGCTCTTGGAGGCAATTTTCGACCCAGTTGGGAGTGGGGCAGCGCAGCGCGACCCCGGCTCCGGATTGGGGATTTCTCCCCAAAAGTGGGTAGACGGATAGCCATGCGAGGCAAAGGCAACGGGCGAACCCAGCCGGCCCCGGCCCGCTTCGGGCTGACCTGGACACGGGCGATGGTGATCGGCGCGGTCACGGGCGTGGCCGCCTACTTCCTGGCCGACGGCGCCGAGGCGCGGTTCGGCCTGGCCCTGGCGGTCGCCCTGATCTTCGTCTGGGTCCACCGCTCGGTCGCCAGGCACGTCGCCCCGCATGCCCGCTTCCTGCCGCTGATGCGGCTGGTGGTGCCGATCGCCGCCCCCGCCTGGGCCTTCGCCATCCTCGCCTTCCTGCACGTGGTCGGGCTGCTGTCGCTGTCGCTGGCCCACGTCGCCATCCTCTGCGTGCTCGGCGGCCTCTGCGCGATCCTCGTGGTCCGGGTGCCGGGCGAGCCGCGGCGGCCGACGCGGCGGGTGGCCGTGGTCGGCTCGGCCGCGACCACCGCCGACCTGCGGGCGGAGCTGGAGGCGCTGGGCCACGGCTCGGTGACCGTGGTCGGCTACGTCGGCCTCGATCGCGGCGATGCCGCCGCCGGTTCGCCGGGCGAGGAGGAGGCGCCGATCGGAGTGCTCGGGGAACTGGCGCAGACCGTGGTCGGCCACCGGCTCGACCTCCTGCTCATCTCCTCGCGGGTGCCGCGGATGAGCTTCTTCACCGAGATGGAGGCGACCTGCTCGCACCTGGAAGTCCGCGTGCTCGAGCTCTCCTCCTTCTACGAGCACACCTTCGGCCACGTCCCCCTGCGGGCGATCAACGCCGCCTGGTTCCAGTGGGTGATGCACCCCCGCTACTCGCCCCGGACGCCGACCTCCAAGCGCGCCGTCGACCTCGTCATCGCCTCTCTGGCGGCCGTCCTCGCGGCCCCGATCGTCGCCGTCCTGGCGCTGCTGGTGAAGCTGGGAGGGGGCCCGGCCTTCTACCGCCAGACCCGCATCGGCGAGGGCGGGGAGCCGTTCCAGATAGTCAAGCTGCGCTCCATGCACGTGGCCGGACCGGGCCAGCCGGCGCGCTGGTCGGAGGCCGGCGACGAGCGCGTGACCCGGCTCGGCCGCTTCATGCGCCGCACCCACTGCGACGAGCTGCCGCAGATCGTCAACGTCCTCAAGGGCGAGATGAGCATCGTCGGCCCGCGGCCGGAGCAGCCGGGCTTCGTCGAGGACCTGGAAGAGTCGGTTCCGTTCTACAGCCGTCGCCACGTCGTGCGGCCGGGGATCACCGGCTGGGCCCAGGTCGGCTGCGGCTACGCCGGCTCGCACGAGGGCACCCTGTGGAAGCTCAGCCACGACCTCTACTACCTCAAGCACCGCTCGCTGACCTTCGACCTGCTGATCCTCGGCGAGACGGTGCGGATGGTCTTCACCCGCTCGCACTTCCCGCACGAACTCGACCTGCTGCCGTTCGTCCACCACATCGAAGACCGCCGGCCCGCTTCCGTGCCGCAGACGGTGGCACCCGGACAGGCCGACTGAGCTCGTCGTGGCTGCGCTAGGCGGTGCGCTGCGGGGCTTCGGGGGTGGTGCGCGCCACGTCGGCGATCATCACCCCGGCCACGCCGACCAGGATGCCGACGATCAGGGCGGCGAGCAGGACCAGCTGCGGCGAGGGCAGCGAGGAGGCCGAGGGCGCCCGCGCCGGCGAGCTGATCGAGAGGGTCGGGTCGCCGTTCTCCTTGGCGTCGCGCAGCCGCTGCAGGCTGGTTTCGCCGCCGGCTTCGGCCTCGACCGCGCGGATTTCCCGTTCCAGGGCCGGCTCGATCGAGCGGCGGCGGAACTGCAGGGCCGCGTTCGCGTAGCGGTTGGCGACTTCCGCCGCCTCATCGGGGTCTTCGGACTGGGCGGTGACGGCGACCAGGTTGCTCTCGCCGCGGGGGGCGACCCCGACCGAATCCTCGACCTCTTGCTCGGTCCAGTCGGAGCCCAGCGCCGTGGCGGTGAGGTCGGCGATCGCGGCGCCGCGCAGGAGGCCGGCGGCGGTCTGCACGGGACGGCTGCCGTCGGAGGATTCGCGGATCAGCGGCAGTCCCTGGAATTCGGGGTCGTCGGTCGCCAGCGGCGCGACGAGGACGTCGGCGCTCGCCTCGTAGCTGTCCGAGCGCACCCCGAGGTAGATGCCGGCCGCGATCAGGGCGAGGACGGTGGTGAAGGCGACGAAGAGAACGGCGCGACCGCCGCGGCTGCGGCTCGGCGCGGGGGCGGCCGCGGGCTGGGGGGGAGTGCTCACGAGAGCAACCTACCCTGCCGCCTGGCGGTTGATGGGTCTATCCGTTCAAGCAAGTTCGGCTGCACGCCGCCGGTCTCGACACCCCTGCCTCCGACGCGCTGCAGCGGCGAAAACTATAGTCGGCGCGCCGTCCCCTCGCCCATATGCGCCGCGCCATAGCCAACCCAGCCACGAGCGCCTGGGCCCTGTTCCCGCTCGCCGCGCTCTGTCTCGGCGCCGTCGCCGCGGTCGCGCCGAAGATCGGTCTCGGCCTCGTCGTGGTGGCCGCCTACGCGAGCCTGGCGCTGCTCGGCTTCGTGCCGATGTTCGCGGCCTGGACGCTCTCCTTCTTCATCCCCTTCTTCGCGGTCGGCAACGCCCTGCTCAAGGTCGGGCTGGCCGCGACCGTGTTCAGCCTGCTGCTCGCCTGGTTCGCCGACGCGGCGGCGATCCGCGCCCGCATCCGCGCCGGGGCGCCCTTCCTGATCGTCGGCGCCGTCTTCCTCGCCTGGCTGGCGGCGACGGCGATCTGGGCGCCGGACTCGGGCCTGGCCGTGAGCCAGCTCTGGAAGTACGGGATCTCGGTCGGGATCTTCGCGGCGCTGACGCTGGCCGTGGGCAGCGAGGGGGGCGTGCGGCTGATCGCCGCCGCCTTCGTCGCCGGGGCCGCGATCACCGCCCTCTGCGGCCTGCTCGGCATCAGCGGCGGCCCGGTCAACTCGCTGCCGGGGCAGAGCCGGGTCCAGGGAGGGGCCGGCGACCCCAACGTGCTGGCGGCGGCGGTGCTGGCGGCGGCGGTGCTGGCCGGCGGCCTGCTGCCGGGGACGCGCCGGCCGGCGGCGCGGCTGGCGTTGCTGGCCGCGATCGTCGTCTTCGGCCTGACCCTGGCCGGGACCGAGTCCCGCGGCGGCGCGATCGCGGTGGTGGTCGTCCTGCTCGCGGCGCTGGCGGTGATGCGGGGCCGGCGCGGTGCCGTCTTCGCCCTGGCGATCGGCGGGCTGCTGGCGGCGACGGCCTGGTTCCTCTCCTCGCCCGACGGCTTCGAACGCCTGACCGACTTCAACGACCGCGGCAACGGCCGCGACGAGCTCTGGCGGATCGCCTGGGAAATGTTCGTCTCGCACCCGCTGCAGGGGGTGGGGCTGCAGAACTTCGTCCCCCAGGCCCCCGACTACGTGCTGCACCCCGGCGCCCTGCAGTTCATCCACCTGATCATCGAGCGGCCGGTGGTCGTGCACAACATCTACCTGCAGTTCCTGGCGGAGACGGGGCTGGTCGGCCTGCTGCTCTTCCTCACCCTGGTGGCGCTCTCGCTGACCGCGAGCCTGCGCGCCGCGAGGATCTACGAAGGGCTCGGCGACCGTCCCTTCGCCGACCTCTGCCGCTGCCTCTTCCTCGCCGTCGTCGCCCTCCTCGCCGCCGGCTTCTTCATCTCCTCCGGCGTCGACTACAAGCTCTGGGCCCTGCTCGGGCTCGGCCCCGCGACCCTGCTGCTGGCCCGGCGGGCGGGCGCGGGCCGGCTCGCGTTCGCCGCCGGCACCGCCCTCGCCGAGCCCGGTCCGATTCCGCCGCCGCCGGCTCCGGCTCTGCCGCCGGCGCCCGCCCCGCGGGTGGCCGTGGTGATCCCCTGCTTCAACGACGGCGCCACGGTCGGGGCCGCGGTCGAATCGCTCTACGGGCAGGAGCCCTGCGAAGTCGTGATCGTCGACGACGGCTCCGAGGACCCGACCACCCTGCGGGTGCTGGATCTGCTCGAGCGCTCCGGCGTGCGGGTCGTCCACCAGGAGAACCGCGGCCTCTCGGGGGCGCGGATCCGCGGCGTGATCGAGACCGAGGCCCCCTACGTGCAGCCGCTCGACGCCGACGACATGCTCGCCCCCGGCGCCCTGCGCCGGCTCGCCGACGAGCTCGACCGCGACCCCTCGCTGGGCATGGTCTGGGGCGACCAGCGGGTCTTCGGCGAGATCGAGCTGGTCCAGCGCCGCGCCGCCACCCTCGACCCCTGGGCGATCACCTACTCCAACCGCCTGACCGAGGGGCTGATCCGCCGCGAGGCGCTGTTCGACGCCGGCGGCTGGGAGCTCTCGGTCGGCTTCGAGGACTGGGACCTCTACATGGGCCTGGCCGAACGGGGCTGGGAGGGGCGCCGGATCGACGCCGTCACCTACCTCTACCGGATCGCCTCCTCGCGCATGCTCAGCAGCGCCCGCCTCCAGCACGACGACCTCTACCGGCAGATGCGCGAGCGCCACCCGCTGTTGTTCGCCCAGCGCGCCCGCAACTGGCGCCGCTCCTCGGCGCCGCTGCACATGCGGCTGGCCCTGCCGCTGATCGAGCGGCTGCCGCTCTCCGGCTTCCAGCGCCACCGGCTCGGCCTGCTCGTCTCCGAGCCGGGGATTGCGCTGCGGGTGAGGATCTCCCGCTACACCCGGCGCCGGGCGCGGCGATGACCGAGACGCACTCGAAGTCGACCTCGTTCTCGGCCTTCACCACCTTCGCCTCGCAGGTGGCGATCGCCCTGCTCTCGCTCGCCAACGTGATCGTGATCGGCCGCATCCTCGGCCCCTCCGGTCGCGGCGGCGTCGCCTTCCTGACCACGATCGGCTTCATCTGCTCCTGGCTCTCGACCTTCGGCGTCGACCAGGCGATCTCCAACGTCGCCGCCCGCCTGCCGGACGCGCGCCGGGCCCTGGCCGGCAACGCGGTGATGCTCGCCTTCCTCTTCGGCGGCCTGGCGGCGGCGATCGTGCTGGGCGGCACCCTCGTCTTCCCGGCGGTGCAGGGCGACGCCTCGCGCGGCCTCCTGGTCCTGGTCATGCTCAACGTGCCGCTGCTGGTGCTGCAGATCTACCTGCGCCAGCTCGCCGCCGCCCAGTACCGCTTCGGGATCGGCAACGTCACCGCGGTCGTGCCCGCGGTGGTCAACATCGTCGGCAACCTCGGCCTCTACCTGGCCGGCCACCTCAGCGTCGGCTCGGCGATCGTCACCTGGCTGGCCGGGCAGGCGATCGGGACCCTGTGGCTGGCCTGGTACGTGCACGCCCGGCTCGAGGGCTTCGGTCGCCCCAGCCTGCGACTGGCGCGGGAGTCGCTGCGCTTCGGCATCCGCGCCCACACCTCGCACACGATGAACCTCGGCAACTACCGCGCCGACCAGTGGATCATGGGCATCCTCTCCTCGCCCCAGCAGCTGGGCCTCTACAGCGTCGCCGTCTCCTGGGCCGAGGCGCTGTTCCTGCTGCCGCAGGCGCTGATGCAGGTGCAGCGGCCCGACCTGGCCCGCTCCGAGCACCACCACGCCGGCCCGCGGGCGGCGCTCGCCTTCCGCCTCAGCATCCTGCTCACCCTGGTGCTCTGCGTGGCGATGATCGCCGCCGCCCCGATCCTCTGCGTGACCGTCTTCGGCGAGGACTTCCGCGGCGCCATCTCCGATCTGCGGATCGTCGTCCTCGGCGGCTTCGGGATCGTCGCCCTGAAGCTGCTGGGCTCGGCCCTGACCGCGCAGGAGCGGCCGCTGCGCGAGAGCCTCGCGGTCGGGGTCACCTTCGTCACCGTGCTGACGCTCGACTTCGTCCTCATCCCCTCGCTGGGGGGCGACGGCGCCGCGATCGCCTCCGCGGTCGGCTACACCGCCGGCGGCCTGGCGATGGCGGCGATCTTCTGCCGGACGCTGAAGGTGCGGGCGCGGGCGCTGCTGCCGGGCTGGGGGACGGTGCGCGAAACGCTGGCCCTGGCCAAGGGCCTGCGCGCCGACCTGGCGGCGGCCCTGGTGCGGCGGCCGGCCGGGGAGCGTTAGCCCGCGAGGAACTCGATCGCCCGGCGGGCCTGCCGCTCCAGCGTCATCGCTTCGACCTTCTCCAGGCCGGCGGCGATCAGCCGCTCGCGCTGCCCGGCGTCGCCGCCGATCGCGGCCAGGGCGGCGGCCGGGGCCTCGGCGTCGCCGGGGGGGACCAGGACCGCGGCCCCGGCAGCCGCCTCCGGCACGCCGCCGACGGCGGTCGCCACCACCGGCAGCCGCGCCGCGAAGGCCTCGAAGAGGACCTGCGGCACGCCCTCGGTCCAGGAGACGTGGAGCAGCGCGTGGCCGCGCCGGTAGACCTCCGTCAGCCCCTGGTCGACCGGCAGGTATCCGCGCAGCTCGGCGTGCTCGGCCAGGCCCAGCGCCCGCAGGCGCTCGCCCAGGGCCGCCGCCTCGGTCCCCTCGCCGTAGACCTCGAGCCGCCAACGCGGGTCGCGCCGCCGCAGCGCCGCCAGCGCGTCGGCCAGCAGCAGCGGGTTCTTCTCCGGGTCGAGGCGGCCGACGCTGACCGCGGTCAGCTCGCCCTCGTAGGAGCGGCCCGCGACCGCCGCCGCGTCGGCGATCTCGGCCTCGGAGACGAGTGAGATCGGCAGGTTCAGCAGCCGCTTCGCGTGGCTGTACTCGGCGGCCAGCGAGGGGCCGACGACGACCGTTGCGCAGCTGCGCGCGAGCGCCCGGAAGGAGGACTCGAGCAGGCGCGCCGACCAGTTCAGCCAGCGGCGCCCGGGGTGCCGCCGGGCGATCAGCGACGGCAGGTCCTGCCTGACCCCGAGCGCCACCGGCTGGCCCCGCAGCTTGGCGACCGCCGCGAAGCCGAGCACGAAGGGGTGGGGACCGAACAGCCAGACCGCGTCGGCCTCGCCGGTGCGGCGGGCGAAGCGCCGCACCGTCGCCACCGCGGCCCGCGCCACCGCGAGCGGACTGGCGAGGCTCTCGTAGCCGGGCAGGCCGACGAACTCGATCGCCGGATCGAGCTCGAACGGGTACGCCCCGGCGCCGGGGTCGACCCGCCCCGCCACCGTCACCTGCATCCCCTGCGCGGCCAGCGCGTTGACGAAGAGGACGAAGGGGAGCTGCGCGGTGACCGCGCCTCCCCGGTCGCGGTAGGAGAAGTCGGTGTAGACGACGACACGCATCTGGGGCGAATCCGGCACGGTCTTCTCTATGATGCCCGCCCTCCACCGGCCCCGCGTCACCGCCGCCCTACGCTGAGCCGACTTGCTCCCCGCCAACCCCCGCATCCTCTTCCTCTCGCCGCGCTACCCCTACCCGCCCTGGCGGGGCGACCAGGTGCGGGTCTTCCAGCTGATCAAGGCCCTGGCCGGGCGAGCCGAGGTCCGGGTCGTCGCCTTCGGCGCCGGCGAGCCGCTGCCGCTGGCGGGGGTCGAGGTCCGCACGGTCGAGAGCCGGCTGCCGCGGCGCCTGGCCGCGAACCTGCGGGCGCCGCAGCCGGCGCTGCCGGCCCAGGTGCGGCTCTTCCTCGACACCGCGATGGCGCGGGCGGTCGCGGGCGAGATCGCCGCCTGGGAGCCGCAGGTCGTGCACGTGACCCTGGCCCGGATGGCGCCCTACATGCCGGCCGGGGGCGCCTTTCACCGCCACCTCGACCTGGTCGACTCGCTGGCGCTCAACATGCGGACCCGGGCCAAGGCCCACCGCGGCCCCGCCGCTGCCGCCTTCGGCGCCGAGTCGCGGCTGATGCAGCGCTACGAGGCGCGGATGGCGGCGCGCGCCGACTCCTGCTCGGTCGTCTCCGCGGCGGACCGGGAGATGCCGGGCCTCGGCGCCGCCGCGGTGATCCCCAACGGGGTCGACGTCGAGGCCTTCCCGTTCGCGGCCCCCGGCGAGCGGGCGCCGCAGCTGGTCTTCTTCGGCAACCTCGGCTACTTCCACAACGCCGAGCCCGCCCGCTTCCTCGCCGAGCAGGTCCTGCCGCTGGTCCGGCGGCGGGTCGCGGACGCGCAGCTGCGCCTGGTCGGCGCCCGCCCCACCGCCGCCGTGCGGGGGCTGGCGCAGCTGGACGGGGTCGAGGTCGCGGCCGACGTGCCCGAGATGGCCGCCGAGCTGCAGCGCGCGAGCGTGGCGGTGCTGCCGTCCTTCTCCGGCTCCGGGATCAAGAACAAGGTCCTGGAAGCCTTCT
Source organism: uncultured Solirubrobacterales bacterium (assembly GCA_963719435.1). Lineage (GTDB taxonomy): Bacteria > Actinomycetota > Thermoleophilia > Solirubrobacterales > 70-9 > VAYN01. The sequence continues at coordinate 1,367,507 of OY970384.1, forward strand.
GCGCCGGCCTGCCGGTGGTCTCCAACCGGCTCGGCGTGCAGGGAGTCGAGGGCGCCCGCGCGGGCGAGCATTACCTGGCGGCCGAGGGCGAGGGGGCGATCGCCGCGGCGGCGGCCGAGCTGCTGGCCGATGCGCGGCTGCGGGCCCGGCTGGCGACCGCCGCCCGCGGCCTGATCCTCGAGCGCTACACCTGGGAGCGCCAGGCCGAGCGGCTGCTGCGGCTCTACGGGGCGGGCCCCGCCGCCGCGCCTAGCTCGGGATGAAGACGGCGTTGGCGCCGCTGCCCGGCGCGTAGGGCTCGACCGCGTCGGCCTCGGCCCGGTAGCTGCAGGCCTCGTAGCCGAGCGGCGCCAGCAGCTCCATGATCGGGGCCACCTCGGTGGTCTCGACCAGCAGCAGCGGACGGCTGCGCTCGAGCGTCGCCGCCATCCCTTCCAGCACCGCGACCTCCGCTCCCTCGACGTCGATCTTGACCGCGTGGGGGGAGAGCTCGTGCTCGTCGATCGGGCGCACCGTCACCGGCACCTGCTCCAGCTCGATCTCCTCCGGGGCGATCCCCAGCTGTTCCGCCGTCCAGTTCTCGCTCGCCTCCGCCGGGTCCAGCGACGCCTCGCCGGTCAGCGGCACGCCGCGGTAGACGGGGACGTGGAGCGTGAACTCCCCGGGAGCGGCGCCCGCGGCCTCGAAGCGGTAGTCGAAGTCTGGCCCGATCACCCGCCGCACCAGCCGCAGGTCGGGGTCGAGCATCGGGTTGGGCTCGAGCGAGAGGATCCGCGAGCTGCGGTCGAAGATGCGGTAGGAGAGGGCGGAGCTGCCGGTGTTGGCGCCGACGTCGAGGAAGAGGCCATCGCTGCCGGCACAGCGGCGGAAGCAGCGGAAGTCGGCGTCGTGGGGGCGGCGCGCGAGGTAGCGGCCGAGGCCGAACCAGCGGCGGGCGGCGAGGTAGAGCGCGGGACTCTTCATCAGTCCCTTTTGAGCACGGCGCCGCACGGTTGGCATTCGGACGATCCTATGGGCCTACACCGCAGTTCTTGACACAATCGCCGCATGGGAGGATTTGGGGCAGGGGAGGGCTCGGCGCGCGTGCGCCTGGCGGTGACCGGCGCGGCCTTCGTCTGTTTGGCCCTGCTCGGGCTGACCGCCGCACCCGCCCGCGCCGTCGACCTGCCCGCCGGCTTCCAGGACACGACCGTCTTCAGCGGCGTCGAGGAACCGACGGCGATCCGCTTCGCGGCCGACGGCCGCGTCTTCGTCGCCGAGAAGTCGGGCGTGATCCTCGCCTACGCCAACCTCGCCGACACCACCCCGACCGTCTTCGCCGATCTCAGCCAGAAGGTCTACGGCGCCGGCGATCGTGGCCTGCTGGGGCTGGAACTCGACCCCGGGTTCCCCCAGCGCCCCTATGTCTACGCCCTCTACACCTACGACCACCAGCTCGGCGACCCGGATCCGAAACCGCGCTGGAACGACGGCTGCCCGACCCCGCCGGGGTTCGAAACCAACGGCTGCGTGGTCAGCGGCCGCCTCGTCAAGCTGACCGCGGCCGGCGATCAGGCCAGCGGCGAACAGGTGCTGATCGAGGGCTGGTGCCAGCAGTTCCCCTCGCACTCGGTCGGCGCCCTCAGCTTCGGCGCCGGCGGCGCCCTCTACGTCAGCGCCGGCGACGGCGCCAGCTACAACGGCGCCGACTACGGCCAGTTCGGCTACCCGCAGAAGAACCCCTGCGGCGATCCGCCGACCGGCGTCGGCGGCAACCAGACCCCGCCCAGCGCCGAAGGCGGCGCCCTGCGCTCGCAGGACCTGCGCACGCCGGCGAGCGCTGGCGACCCGACCGGGCTCAACGGCACCCTGCTGCGGATCGATCCGGACACCGGTGCCGGCCTCCCCGGCAATCCCCTGGCCGCCAGTCTCGACCAGAACGAGCGGCGGATCGTCGCCTACGGGTTCCGCAATCCCTTCCGCTTCGCGGTCAATCCCGAGACCGACGAGGTCTACGTCGGCAACGTCGGCGCCGAAGAATACGAGGAGATCGACCGCTTCAACCCGGCCTCGGGGCAGCTCTACGACTCCGGCTGGCCCTGCATCGAGGGGCCTGAACCGAACCCGACCTACGTCGGCCTGGGGCTGAGCGTCTGCGAGGGCCTCTACGCCGACCCCAGCGCGACCGCGCTCCCCTTCTACGCCTACGACCACACAGAGACGCTGGTCCCCGAAGACCCCTGCCCCTACAGCAACGGCAGCGCCCTCAGCGGCATGGCCTTCTACGAGGGCGACGCCTTCCCGGCCTCCTACGAGGGGGCGCTCTTCTTCTCCGACTCGGTCCGCGGCTGCATCTACGCGATGTTCGCCGGGCCCGACGGCCGCCCCGACCCCGCGACCCTGGTCCCCTTCCTCTCCGACGCCGGCATCTACCCCGGCATCGACATCGAGGTCGGCCCCGAAGGCGACCTCTACTACACCAGCCTCTTCGGCCCCGAATTCAGCCCCGGCTCGGTCCACCGGATCTCCTACTTCTCCGGCAACCAGCCGCCGCTGGCGCAGCTCGAGGTCGACAAAGCCTGGAGCCCGGGGGAGCTGAGCGCGACCTTCGACGCCGCCGGCTCGAGCGACGCCGACGGCGACCCGCTCAGCTACGAATGGGACCTCGAGGGCGACGGCAGCTTCGAGCCGGCCTCCGCGGTCAGCGTCAGGTCGAAGCAGTTCAGCGCCGAACACAACGCCACCGTCGCGGTCCGGGTCAAGGACCCGAGCGGCGCCAGCAGCGTCGACCGGGTCACCGTCTATCCCTACGACACGCCGCCGAAACCGCTGCTCGCGGAACCGCTGAGCACGCTCGAATGGGCGGCCGGCGACCCGATCTCCTTCGAAGGCGAAGCCTGGGACGAAGAGGACACGGTCGTGCCCACGACCAGCCTCGACTGGAGCACCCGCCTCTTCCACTGCCCCTCCGGCTGCCACGCCCATCCTCTGCAGGCCTTCCCGGCCGTCGCCTCCGGCAGCTTCCCCGCGCCCGACCACGAGTACCCCTCGCACATCGAGGTGCGGCTGACCGCGACCGACTCGCGCGGCCTCTCCGCCTCCAAAGCGGTCGAGATCTATCCGCGCGCGGTGCAGCTGACCGTGACCAGCAGCCCGCCGGGGCTCAGCCTCGGCGTCGGCTCCAAGACCGGCCCCTCGCCGCTGAGCCTGATCGCGATCAAGGAATCGAGCGTCTCGCTGGTGGCGCCGGCGAGCCAGCAGCTCGACGGCCGCACCTACAGCTTCGATCGCTGGTCGGACGGGGGCGAGCGGGTGCACTCGATCGTCGCCGAAGGCCCAGAGCGCTATGAAGCGGTCTACTCGACCCCGGAGCTGCCGCGAGATGGAGCCGGAGAGCCGCCGGCCGCAGGCCCGACCGGGCCCTCCGCGCCGCCCACCCCCGAGACCGCGCTGGGACGCCACCCGGGCAGGGAGACCGGCAGTCGCTCGGCCCGCTTCACCTTCTCCGCCGATCGGGCCGGGAGCGGCTTTCGCTGCAAGCTCGACGCCAAGCCGTTCCAGAGCTGCAGCTCGCCGCGGCGCTACGCGCGCCTGGCGCTCGGCGGCCACCGCTTCCAGGTCGCGGCCTTCGACGCCGAGTCGGGCGCGGTCGACCCGACCCCGGCGAGCTTCAGGTGGCGGGTCGAGGCGCGGCCCCGCTCCCGCTAGCGGGGCTTACTCGGCGGCCAGCAGCTGGTGCCAGGTCGGCAGCAGCGGGATGTCGTAGAGGTCGATGACGCTGGCCCGGATCTGCTCGATCTCCTCCGAGAACCAGTAGCGCTCGAAGTCCGAGCGGCTCTCCCAGATCGAGGTCTGCTGGAAGGCCAGCGGGTCGTCCTTGGAGCGGGTCAGCGACCAGCTCTTGGCGCCGTAGGCGGGCATCTTCGCCGCCGCCGGTTCCCAGCGGTCGAGCCAGCGATCGGCCCGGAAGGGGGCGATGTGCCAGTCGAGCCGGTTGACCTCCGCCATCAGATGCCCCTTTCCACTCGTGCCGGCCGCCGCCTCACGCGCCGACCTCTGCCCGGATCGCGCCAAGCCCGTCCTCGTGCTTGCCCTCGTCCTCGGACTCGGCCCCGACCAGGATCGCGATCTTGCCGAGGTGCTTGTTTTCGTGCATCAGCTGGTGGGCGCCGGGGACGCCGTCGAAGCCCATCGTCTGCGAGAGCACCGGCCGCACCTTGCCCTCCGCCATCAGCTGGTTCGCCTTCATGCACTCGTAGGCGTTGGCGAAGTGGGAGCCGATGATCTGCTTCTGCTTCATCCACAGGTAGCGCACGTCGAAGTCGAGCTGGTAGCCCGAGGTGGCGCCGCAGATGACGACTTTGCCGAACGGTTTGACGGTGAAGACCGAGGTCGGGAAGGTGGCGCGGCCGACGTGCTCGAAGACGATGTCGGGGGCGTCGCCGAGGATCTCTTTGACCCGCTTGGCGAAGCCGCGCGAGGCCTTGAAGCGCTCCTTGTCGGCGGCCGGATCGGTGAGGTTCGCGTCGGTCCGCATCATCTCGCCGAATTCGGAGCGGTTGATGTAGTCGACGGCGCCGAGCTGCTTGATCAGCTCGCCCTTCTCGTCGGAGGAGACGACGCCGACCGCGTTGGCGCCGGCCGCCTTGCAGAGCTGCACGGCGAAGACCCCGAGGCCGCCGGCGGCGCCCCAGATGAGGACGTTGTGGCCGGCCTGCAGCTTGCACTGGTCCATCAGCATCCGGTAGGCGGTGAAGTAGGTGAGGCCGTAGGAGGAGGAGTCGACCCAGGAGAGGTTCTTCGGCTTCGGCAGCAGCTGCTGCGCCTGCACCTTGGTGAACTGGGCGAAGGAGCCCCAGGTCGTCTCGTAGCCCCAGATCCGTTGGCTCGGCGCCGCCATCGGGTCGAGCCCGTGGACCTCGACGTCCTCGTAGGAGGCCTGATTGCAGTGGATCACGACCTCGTCGCCCACCTTCCAGCGGGTGACGCCCTCGCCGACCTTCCAGACGACCCCGGAGGCGTCGGAGCCGCCGATGTGGTGGCCGTACTCGGGGTGGTCGCCGTAGGGGAAGACCGAGACCGGCTTGCCCAGCGAGGCCCAGACGTTGTTGAAGTTGACGCCGGCCGCCATCACGCGGACGATCACCTCGAAGGCGCCGGGCTCGGGAACCTCGATCTGCTCGAGCTGGAAGGCGTCCTTGGGCTCGCCCTGCCGCTCCTCGCGGATCACCCAGGCCGCCATCGTCTCCGGCAGCGTGCCGGGCTCAACGTCAAGCTTCGAGATCGCACTGCTGTCAACGGCCAAGAGGTCCTCCGAGAGTCGTCGGTACGGGCCGGCGAATCCTAGTTAAGAGTGCCCGGTCCCGGCGCTACGCGGCGTCGGACGAAGCCTCGCGCAGCTCTGGCGCCGAGATCTCGCGGATCGTGATCTCGACCGGTTCCGGCGGCTCGATCTCCTTGCCGGGGGCGACGCCGAGCTCCTCGACCTTGCGCAGCTGTGGCAGCAACCGGCGGTCCATCGAGCCGACCGCCGAGTCGTAGGCGTTGGCGGCGGTGGTCAGGCCCTTGCCGACCTTCTCGAAGTCGCCGAGGAACTTGGAGAAGCGGGCGTGCAGGGTGCCGGCCGCCTCGGCGATCTGAGCCGCCTCGGCGACCATCCGCTCCTGGCGCCAGCCCAGCTCCATCGTCCGCAGCAGCCCGATCAGCGAGGTCGGGCTGACCAGCAGCACCTTGTGCTCGAGGGCGTATTCGAACAGGCCCGGGTCGGCGGCCAGGGCCGCGTGCAGGGCGGGCTCGTTGGGGATGAAGCAGATCACCAGGTCCGGCATCTCGCCCGCCTTGAACTGGCCCTGGTAGTCCTTGGAGCTGAGCGCGCGCACGTGCTCGCGCGCCTGGCGGGAGTGGCGCTGGAGGTGGACCAGGCGCTCGCTTTCGACCTCCGACTCCTGGGCGTCGAGGAAGGCGTCGAGCGGGACCTTGGAGTCGGCGACGAAGCTGCGGCCTTCGGGCAGGAGGAAGAGGGCGTCCGGCCGCAGCCGCCCCTCTTCGGTCCGCAGCGTCTCCTGCAGCTCGAAGTCGACGTGCTCGGTCATGCCGGCGATCTCGACGCAGCGGCGCAGCTGCAGCTCGCCCCACTGGCCGCGGGTCTGCGGCTGGCGCAGCGCCTTCTTCAGGCCGGCGGTCTCGGAGTTGAGGTTGCCGACGGTCTGGCCCATCTGCTCGAGCAGGGTGCGGGTCTGCAGGTCGGTCTCGCCGCGGCGACGCACCTCGGCCTCGATCTTCTCCTGGCCCTTGGCGATCCGCTCGGCCAGCGCCTTGATCTCCGCCTGGCGCTTGTCGAGCGCCGCCTCGGCGGTCTTGGCGTCGAGCTTGCGCGACTCCTCGTTGACCCGCAGCAGGTCGGCGACCACCTGCGAGGCGACCTGCGCGGTCGCCTCCTGGATCGCCGGCGCCAGGTCCTGCTGCTCGACCGGCTCCTCGCGGCGGGAGACGAGCAGGTAGACCAGCCCCGCGGCGAGCAGGGCGACGGCGATTGCGAGCACGACGGTCATCGCCAGCGACAGTGACAGGCGGCCCAGACGCAACCGGCGCCCTGAAATGCCGCTTGCAGCGGTAACTCGGGGCACGGCTGGCGGCCGCGCGAAAGCGCGCGCGCAGAGGGGCGTCGCACGCTGCTTGCGGGCCAAAGCGGGTCAGCGCACGGGCGCCCTCCCGATAGCTATCTGATTCTTTTGAGCAATGGCGTGGCTGCGCTACGGATTCAACGTCCCGTTCGGGACGCATCCAGACGAAAGGAAGCGCCATGACTCGCAATCTCAAAGCCCTGGCTCTGGCCGTGGGCGCGGTGCTCTCGATGAGCGCCGTGCTCGCCGCGGGGGCACAGGCCGAAACAGGAGTACTGACAGCGCCTATGTATCCGGCGATCGTGACAGGCGCACAGCAGCCCGCCGGAGCGGTCACCTTCGACATCGGCCCGGGACCGATCAAAACCGTCGCCTGCGCGACATCGGACCTCGACGCGACACTGTTCGGCCCCACCGACCCGGTCACATTCAAGCCGACGTACAACAACTGCACGGCGATGCCGGGATTCATGCCGACGACAATCACAACCAACGGCTGCGATTACACAGTCGGCGTCACCAGGCCGGGCACGACAAACGATCCCCCCACGACAGGCAAGCTGAAAGCCGCGATCGACTGCCCGGCGGGCCAGTCGCTTGAAATTCACATCTACGAAAACGCTTTCATGCACGCCGCGAACATGTCGCTCTGCACATACGACGTCCTGCCGCAGCCCGGAGTCCCGGCGGGGATTTACCACAACGTCCCCGGCGCCGCGCCGCCGGATGTCCTGGCGACAGTCCAGGCGAGCTTCACAACCAGGAACACAATCGGGCCCGCGGCTGTCTGCGGCGCCAACGCCTTCGAACATCTCCCGGTAACCCTCACAGGTCAGTACACACTCAAAGGGTATGAAGACATGGGTGGATTCGAGGGGGCGCAGATCCCGCTCGACGTCGGTTGAGCCCGCGTCGGTAGCTCGCTGGTCGAGCGACTGAAGCAGGAGGGCGCGGGCTGCGGCTCGCGCCCTCCGCCCTACGGCAGCAGGACGTCGTTCTCGGAGGAGGCGCGGTACGGCCCGACGATCAGTTTCGCCGGGCGGGCGCCGGGCACGTCGGCGGCGGTGACGACGTAGGTGCCGGTCTCGAGGTCGGTCTGGACGCTGCCGGGGCTGTTGGCCGGGAGCGGGCCGGAGCTGGCGTCGATCGGGCCGCGCAGCTGCAGGCGCGAGTCCGTCGTCGTCTGGTTGGCGGTGACGATCGCCACCGTCACCGGCCCGCGGTCGCCCTCGATCGGCGGCTGCGCGTGGTGCTGGTTCTGCGGGATCTGCTGGGTGCGGGCGGGGCCGAAGGCGATCCGGGCCGGCTGCACGGTGATCGCCCTGGGGGTGATCGTCACGCTGACCCGCAGCGCCACCTGCGGCCGCGGCTCGTTGGGGTGGGTCTCGGCGCCGCAGCCGGCCGCCGCAAGCGCCAAAGCGCCGATTGCGCCGCATACCGCGACTCTCGCTCTCCCACGACCCATCGCGGCGGAATCTAACCGAAGGGCAAGTCGACTACGTGAGCCGTAACGCCATCTTCACCTACGGCGAGCTCGGCGCCGGGCTCGGCCTCACGTCGCAGGATCGCCAGTCCGATCGGGCCGAGGAGGGGGGAGACGACTGCGCCGCCGAGGCTGCCGACCTCCTTCTCGCCCAGTCGCAGGGCGGCTCCGGGGGCGGCGGGGGCGCTCAGCCGCAGCCCCCGCAGGTGGCGGTTCGGCTTGCCCTTGTAGTGCAGCCGCGCGACCGTCTCCTGGCCGATGTAACAGCCCTTGGTGAAGCTGACCGCCTGCTCGACGATCCCCGCCTCGGCCGGCATCGTCGCGGTTCCCATCTCGGCCCCGAAGCGGGGGGTGCCGGACTCGACGCGGAGGATCTCGGCCGCCTCGGGCGAGACCTCGACCGCTCCCGCTTCGACCAGGGCGCCGCGCAGCCGCTCGGCCTCGGCGGCGGCGACGATCAGGTCGACTCCGTCGCGGGTTCCAACGACCAGGCACTCGACCCCGGCGACCGTCGTGGTTTCGCAGGCGTGCTCGGGCAGCGCCGCGGTGCCGGCGATCTCGACGCTGCGCGGGCCGAGCAGCGAGAGGATCGCCCGCTCGGCACCGACGTCGGTCACCTTCACGTCACGCCCGATCGAGTACATCTGCAGGTGGCGCAGCGCCGCCGCCAGCGCCTCCGGCTCGGTGTCGACCCAGATCTCCTCGGCGGCGGGGCGCAGGACCCGCATGTCCGCCTGCATGTGGCCCTTGCGGTCGAGCAGCACCGCGTACTGGCCGTCGCCGACCGCGAGCGCCTCGACGTCGTTGGTCAGCTGTCCCTGCAGGTACTCGGCGCCGTCGGGGCCGCTGACCAGCAGCTTGCCGCGGCCGGAGCGATCCACCAGCCCGCATTCCTCGCGCAGCTGCCGGTACTGGGCGTCCAGCTCGATGGCGATCTCCAGGCTCATTGAACCGATTCTACGAGCGCGCTCGTACCGGCTGATTTAGATGAATCGAAAAACAGGTTTAGATGTGTCAAAATCTCCGCCGTGATGCGTCGTGAGCGATAACGGGAACGGCCGACCCGCTGGGATCAGCCGCCGCCGCCTGCTCGGCGGCGCCGCGGTGGCGGCGCCGGCGGCGCTCGGGCTGGGGGGCCTGCTTGGCGGGCGCGGAGGCGCCGACAGCGCCCTCGCCGCGCCCGCGGCCCCGCGCGGCCACGCCGGCCACGGCGAGTTCCCGCACGCCAGCTTCGCCGCCGGCGGCCGCGTCGACCACGCCGCCAACGGCTTCAACCCGACCGAGATCCTGCGCGACTTCGACTACGGCAGGACCCGGCGCCTGGCCAGCGGCCGCCTCCTGCGCGAATGGGAGATCGTCGCCCACGACCGCGAGATCGAAGTCGCCCCCGGCGTCAGGTACGAGGCCTGGACCTACAACGGCCGCGTCCCCGGGCCGACCCTGCGGGCGCGCGAGGGCGAGAGCCTGCGGATCCGCTTCGTCAACGCCTCCGAGCACCCGCACACGATGCACTTCCACGGCGTCCACCGGGCGGCGATGGACGGCATGCCCGGGATCGGCGAGCTCGGCGGCGGCGGCCAGGTCGAGCCCGGCGAGAGCTTCACCTACGAGTTCGACGCCGCGCCCTTCGGCCTCCACCTCTACCACTGCCACGTCGCCCCGCTGGCCGCCCACATCGCCCGCGGCCTCTACGGCGCCTTCGTCATCGACCCCAAGGGGGGGCGCCCCGAGGCCGACGAGATGGTGATGGTGATGAACGGCTTCGACACCAACTTCGACCTCGCCAACGAGGTCTACGCGGTCAACACGGTCGGCTTCCACTACATCGACGAGCCGATCCGGGTCGAGCGCGGGCAGCTCGTCCGCGTCTACCTCGTCAACGCGCTCGAGTACGACCCGCTCAACTCCTTCCACGTCCACGGCAACTTCTTCCAGCACTACCCGACCGGAACCTCGCTGCAGCCCAGCGAGTACACCGACACGGTGATCCAGGGGCAGGGGCAGCGCGGCATCCTCGAGTTCGAGTTCCCCTTCGACGGCGACTACATGTTCCACGCCCACGTCAGCGAGTTCGCCGAGCTGGGCTGGACCGGGTTCTTCCGCGTCGGCGACCCCTCGCGGCTCGATCCGGCCGCCGCCGCGGCCGCCTACTGCGAGCTGCCCTGGGGCGGGGGGAAGGCCTGATGGAGGCGGGGAGCGAGGCCGGCCGCGCCCCGGGCGGGCTGCCGACCTGGGCGCTTGGGGCAATCCCGCTCGCCCTGATCGCCGTGGCGATCGCCACCTTCGCCCTGCTCGGCGGCCCCGGGCTGGGGGAGCGCACCGGGCCGCCGGTGGAGGAGGTCGCGGTCGAGAGCACCGTCCTGCACCCGGGTGAGATCGAGCTGACCCTGCGCAACGACGGCCCCGACCCGGTCCGGGTCGCCCAGGTCGCGGTCAACGACGCCTACGCCCCCTTCGTCGCCGACGCCGGCAACGAGATCGGCCGGCTCGGCTCGACCACGCTGCGCATCTCCTACCCCTGGATCGAGGGCGAGGCCTACGAGATCTTCGTCCTCACCTCCTCCGGCGGCACCGTCGACGCGACGATCCCGGTCGCCGCCGAAACCCCCGAAGCCGACCTCGACTTCTACGGCCTGATGGCGCTGCTGGGGATCTACGTCGGAATCATCCCGGTCAGCCTGGGAATGCTCTGGCTGCCCTTCCTCGGCCGCCTTGGGCGGCGCTGGATCGGCAGCCTGATCGCCTTCACCGTCGGCCTGCTCGCCTTCCTGGCGATCGACGCGGCGCTGGAGGGGCTGGAGATCGCCGCCGCGGCGCCGGCCGCGTTCGGCGGCACCAGCCTCGTCTTCGTCGGCGCTCTCGTCGCCTACCTGGCCCTGGCCGGCGTCGACTCCTACCTCTCCGGGCGCCGCGCCCGAGCCGGCGGCGGGGCGGCGACCGGCGGCGCCTACCTGGCGCTGCTGGTGGCGATCGGGATCGGCCTGCACAACCTCGGCGAGGGCCTGGCGATCGGCTCCTCCTACGCGACCGGGGCGCTGGCGCTGGGCGCTTTCCTGGTCGTCGGCTTCGCCATCCACAACACCACCGAGGGGCTGGCGATCGTGGCGCCGCTGCGCGGCGGCGGCGAGGGGGGCGAAACGCGCCTCGGCCTCGGCCGCCTGCTCGGCCTCGGGCTGATCGCCGGCGCCCCGGCGGTGCTCGGCGCCTGGATCGGCGCCTCCGCCTTCGACCCCAGCCTGGCGGCGCTGCTGTTCGGCGTCGGCGTCGGCGCGATCGCGCGGGTGATCGTGCAGATCGCGCCGGCGATGCGCGACGGGGACGGGCGCCTGCTGCATCCGTCCACCGTGCTCGGGATGCTCGCCGGCATCGCCGCCCTCTACCTCACCGGCCTCCTGGTCTCCGTCTGATGGCGACCGGCGACCCGACTCGCGGCAAGCGGCCGCCGAGCACGGAAGCGATCGAGGACTACGCGAAGGCGATCTACGCGATCTCGCTCGAACGCGACGGCCTCGTCCTCAACGGCGAGGTGGCGCAGCGGCTGGGGGTCACCCCGGCGACGGCGACCTCGATGCTGAAACGGCTGGCCGGCCTCGGGCTGGTCGACTACATGCCCTACAAGGGAGTCAGCCTGACTCCGGCGGGGGAGAAGGTGGCGCTGGAGGTGATCCGCCACCACCGGCTGATCGAGGCCTACCTCTCCGAGGCGCTGGGGATGCCGGCCGACCGCGTCCACGAGGAGGCGGAGGTGCTGGAGCACTACATCTCCGAGGATCTCGAGCAGCTGATCGCCGCCAAACTCGGCGAACCGAGCCACGACCCGCACGGGACGCCGATCCCGGGGCCCGACCTGCGGCCCCCGGCCGGCGAGGGCAGACGCGGGTGAAGCTGGCGCGGCGCAGCGAAGCCACCGTCGAGGACGTCCTCCCCGGCGAGGCCCGGGTCGCCGAGGCGGCGCGGCGCTCGCTCGACGGCCACGCCACCGGCCTCGGCCGCATCTGGCCTTTCCTCGGGCCGGCCTTCATCGCCGCCGTCGCCTACATCGACCCCGGCAACTTCGCCACCAACATCGCCGGCGGCGCCAAGTTCGGCTACCTGCTGCTGTGGGTCGTGCTCGCGGCCAACCTGATCGCCATGCTGGTGCAGACGCAGTCGGCCAAGCTCGGCATCGCCACCGGCAGGAACCTGGCCGAGCTCTGCCGCGAGCGCTTCTCCCGCCGCACCTCGGTCGGCCTCTGGCTGCAGGCCGAGCTGGTGGCGATGGCGACCGACATCGCCGAGGTGGTCGGCGCCGCGCTCGGGCTCAACCTGCTGTTCGGGATCCCGCTGTTCCCGGCCGGAATCATCGCTGGCGCCGGCGCCTTCGCCATCCTCGGCCTGCAGCAGCTGGGGTACCGGCGCCTGGAGGCCGGGATCACGGTCCTGGTCGGGGTCGTCGTCGCCTCCTTCGTCTTCGAGCTGGTCGACTCCAGCCCCGACGGCGGCGAAGTCGCCAAGCACCTCTTCCTGCCCGGCTTCGCCGGCACCGAGAGCATCCTGCTCGCCACCGGGATCATCGGCGCGACGGTGATGCCGCACGTCGTCTACCTGCACTCGGCCCTGACCCAGCGGCGGATCGTCGGCCGCGACAGCGCCGAGAAGAAGAAGATCCTCGGCTTCGAGAAAGTCGACGTGGTCATCGCCCTGTCCCTGGCGGGCCTGGTCAACCTCTCGATGATGATCGTCGCCGCCGCCCTCTTCAACGAGAGCGGGCTGACCGGCGTCGACTCGATCGAAGGCGCCTACGCGGGCTTCCAACAGCTCGTCTCCGACCGCGCCGCGGCGATCTTCGGGGTCGCCCTGCTGGCCTCCGGCTTCGCCTCCTCCTCGGTTGGGACGATGGCCGGGCAGGTGGTGATGCAGGGCTTCATCCGCCGCCGCATCCCGCTCTTCCTGCGCCGCGCGATCACCCTGGCGCCGGCCCTGCTGGTGCTGGCGATCGGGATCAACCCGACCGACGCCCTGGTCGGCAGCCAGGTCGTCCTCTCCTTCGGCATCCCCTTCGCCCTGGTGCCGCTGTTGATCATCGCCAGCAAGCGCGAGGTGATGGGGGACCTGGTCAACCCGGGCTGGCTCTCGGCGCTGGCCGGGGTGCTCGCCAGCCTGATCATCGCCCTCAACGTCTTCCTCCTCTACGAGGTCTTCCTCGGCTGATGGAGCGGCGCGGGGAATTTCGGATCGCCACGACGCTGCCGGCCGAGCCGGCGGCGGTCTGGGAGCGGGCGATGAGCGCCGAGGGGATCAACGCCGAGCTCGGCCCGCTGCTGCGGATGACGGTGCCGCGCGGGGTGGAGAGCCTCGACCTGCACAACCTCGAGCCGGGGCCGCTGGGCCGCAGCTGGCTGCTGCTGTTCGGCGTGATCCCGGTCGACTACGACCAGATCGGGCTGGAGCGGATCGAGCCGGGGCACGGCTTCCTCGAGCGCTCGAGCATGCTCTCGATGCGGCTCTGGGAGCACGAGCGGACGATCGTGGCGGCGGAGGGCGGGGGCGCCGTGATCGCCGACCGCCTCGCCTGGGAGCCGCGGCTGCCGCTGCCGGGGCGGCTGCCGCGGCCGCTGGTCCGGGCGATCTTCCGCCATCGCCATCGCCAGCTGCAGCGCCACTTCGGCGCCGCGCCGGGGGCGGCCGGCGGGTCGACCATCTAGGCTTGCGACGTGCCCCTGGCCGACGACTTCCAGCGCCTGCTCGACGCGCTGCCGCCCGACTGGACCGACCTCGAGGTCGACCTGCGGATCGACGACGAGAGCCAGTACATCGACACCGCGGTGGCGCTGAGCCAGGTCAACGCCCAGCCCTACTCGCATGCCGAGTGGCACTGGCGCCTGCTGGTCGCCCACAGCTTCGGCCACGCCGCCGCGGCGGAGAGCGTCAAAGGGGTGCTGGCCAAGCTCGACGGCGAAGGCGTCGCCGGCCAGATGCAGGTCGCCGAGGTGCGCGAGGGGCGCGCCGAGGTGGTGCAGATGTGGGGCCGGCCGGAGAGCGTGCGCGAAGAGTTCCGCCAGCGCCGGTCGATCTAGGGCCGCGGATGGCACGGGTGGTCGCGATCGCCGCCGACCTGATGCTCGGCAGCAAAGTGGAGGCGACCCTGCGCGCCGCCGGCCACGAGGTGACGCTGTCGCCGTCGCTGCAGGAGGCACTGCTGGACGAGGCCGAGCTGATCGTCGCCGACCTCGAGGTCGAGAACCCGGAGGCGCTGGTGGGCCTCGGCGTGCCGGTGCTCGGCTACTACTCGCACGTCGACGTCGAGACCAAGGCGGTGGCCGAGGCGGCGGGTGTCGACCTGGTGGTGCCGCGCTCGCGGCTGGCGCGGGAACTGCCGCAGCTGGCCGAGCGGCTGCTGGACACCTCCGGCTGAGGCTCCGCTCAAATCGAGCGGGGGCGACCGTCGAACTCGAGCCTGATCGTCTCCTCGAGACGATCGAGGGAGCGACTGAGCCTCATTTCGTCCAGGAGGTCGTCGTCCATGCTGCTGGCGCGGGCCTTGAGCGCCGTGGTCCCGCCCCCGTACCGCAGCGTCAGCTCGACCTTGCCGAGCATGCCGCCGGCCGCGTAGGGGAGCCCGAGGCGGATCTTGTCCGGCTTCGACCTCTTCAGCTTCCAGCCGAGGCGTTCCGCCGCGGCGAGGCAGGCCGTGTGCGTCTCGTCGAGCGAGCCGGGCAGTTCGAACTTGGCCGTCTTCCAGATCACGGCATCGCCCAGACTATCGCTGAGTAGTCAGTTATCGAGGGTGAAGGCCCTGTCGACGTCGAGCGGGTGCTCGAGCAGGCCGTGCCGGAGGTCCCAGGCGGCCCAGGCGCGGAGGACGGCGGTGTCGAAGGGGGCGGGGCGCAGGTCTGGGAGGAGGGCGTCGAGTTGGCGCTTCTGTTCGGCGCGGTCCAGCGCCGGGTCGGCGGCGAGCAGGTCGTCGAGGGCGGCGTCGGGGTTGCGCGCGGCGAAGGCGTAGCCGCGGCGGGTCGCGTCGACCACCGAGCGGACCAGGTCGGGCTCCTTGTCGAGGGTGCGGCCCGAGGTGGTGAGGATCAGCTCCGGGTAGGGCGGGGCGCCGTAGCGGTCGACCTTGAAGACGCGGACCGGCACGCCCTGTTCGCGCAGGGCCACGCCCTCGGCGTTCCAGAAGCCGGTTGCGGCGTCGACCTTGGCGGCGGCGAGGGCGGCGACCGCGTTGAAGCCGATCGTCACCTCCTCGACCCGGGCCGGGTCGCCGCCGTCGGCGCTGACCTCGGAGTCGACCACCGCTTCGTCGGAGGGCAGGCCGGTGACGCCGACCCGGTGGCCCTGGAGGTCGCGCGGGCGCCGCACCGGGCCGTCGCCGCGGGCGATCACCGCGGCCAGCGGCCGCTGCACGATCGGCATCACCCCGACCAGGTCGAGCCCGCGCTCGCGGGCGATCCCGAGGTCGTGGATGTCGAGGATGGCGAAGTCGGTGCGGCCGGCGGCGAGCAGCTTCGGCGCATCGGCCGTTTCGCCGGGCTGCTGGACCGAGAGCTCGACGCCGGCGTCGCGGTAGAAGCCCTCGCCGCGCGCCGCGTAGATGCCCGAATGGACCGCGTTGGGCACGAAATCGAGCACGAGGACCGCGCCTTTCGGCACGCCCGGTTCCGCGCCGTCCCCGCCGCAGCCGGCGGCGCCGGCGAGCAGGAGAACGGCCGCCAGCAGCGCGACAGCACGTCTCATCAGGCGCGGGAAGCTATTTCATTGACCATTGCGGGTAGACTGCCGCCGCTTACCGGACCACGGGAAATCGAGGAGGAGAGAGTGCAGGAGAGAGGTCTAGCCGCATATCTTGCTGAGTTGATCGGCACGCTTTTGCTGGTCTTTTTCATCACCAGCGTCGTCGTGCTGTTCGTTTCGACCGGAAGTCAGGCCCAGTTCGGCTCCGACTTCGCGGTGATCGGGCTCGTCCACGCCTTCCTGCTGTTCGGATTGATCGTCATGTTCGGCGTCGTCAGCGGCGGTCACTTCAACCCCGCCGTGACGATCGCGGCGATGGCTATTCGGCGTATTCGCCCCCTGGATGGCGTCATCTACATGCTCGCCCAGCTCTCCGGAGCCGTGCTCGGCGCGCTGCTGACCAAGGGGCTGCTGCTCGACGAGGGCAGGGCCACCCACTACGGCGCCGCCGAAGTGAGCGGCCTGCTGGCGAACAACTTCGCCGGCTCGATCGTTGAGACGATCGGCACCTTCTGCCTCGTCCTCGTCATCCTCGCCGCCGTCTACTCAGAGAAGAGCCTCAAGGACTGGGCGCCGCTGGCGATCGGCACCACCCTCGGCTTCATCGTCATGGTCGGCGGCCCGCTGACCGGCGGCTCCTTCAACCCCGCCCGCTGGTTCGGTCCGGCCCTGGTCGGCAACAGCTTCGGCGACGTCTGGCCCTACCTGGCCGGCCCGATCGTCGGTGCCCTGCTCGCCGCCGCCGTCTACCGCTTCGTGCTCGAGCCGGGTGGCCTGCCGCCGACCGAATCCCCGGAGCGGATCCGGCCGCCGGTGAAGAAACGCGCCGAGCCGGACAATCCGACCAAGCCCGCTCCCTGAACTGACGCTCAACCGCCGGGCCAGGCCGGCCCGGCGGTTGCAGTAGCTTGGGCGGCGTGCGCCGGGTCACCTTCTCCCGCAACTTCACGCTCTCCCTCTCCCGCACCTGCCAGTGCTACTGCAAGTACTGCGCTTTTGCGACCCACCAGGCGCACGTCCACGCGCCCGAGAAGGTCGAAGAGCTGCTCGACCAGGCGCTCCGCCGCAACGCCAAGGAGCTGCTCGTCCTCACCGGCGAGCGGCCCGAGGTCAACCCCCTCGTCGCCGAGCGGCTGGCCGCCTGGGGCCACGAGGACTTCACGTCGTATGTCGTCTGGGCCTGCGAACGCGCCTTGGAGCGGGGAATGCTCCCGCACACCAACATCGGCGTGCTGGACAAGCGCGATCTGGCGCGCCTACGCGAGGTCACCGCTTCCCAGGGCCTGATGCTGGAGTCCACGGCCGAGCGCCTGATGGAGACCGTCCACGCCGGGTCGCCGACCAAGCATCCGGCTGCGCGCCTGGCGACGATCGAGGCGGCGGGGGAACTGAACATCCCCTTCACCAGCGGCATCCTCGTCGGCATCGGCGAGACCGAGGACGAGCGCGTCGAGTCCTTGGAAGCTCTCGCCGAGGTGCATGAGCGCCACGGCCACCTGCAGGAGGTGATCCTCCAAAACTTCGTTCCGCACCCGCGCTACTACGGAGCCGAGGTAGGGGAGATCGCCGACGAGGCGTCTCGCCGGCGGTGGACGGGAGATGAGGACACCCTCGCGGCAGCAACAGCCGTGGAGGCTGCCGCGAGGGTGTCCCCATCTCCCGCCGCCGGCGCCGGCGATTCTTCCGCTGAGGTGCAGTGGCCGGAGTGGGCGAGCCCGGTGGGCATCGAGGAGATCAAGCGCCTGATCGGGGAGTGCAAACGCCTCATGCCCGATGTGGGGGTGCAGATCCCGCCCAATCTCTCGGACTGGTGGCCGGAGCTGGTCGAGGCCGGGGCGACCGATCTGGGAGGTCTCTCCGCGAATGGCGACCACATCTCGCCCGAGGAGCCGTTTCCGAGCCCGCATCAGGTGCGCAAGGAGCTGGCGCCGCGGGGGTATGCGCTGACCGAGCGGCTCTGCGTCTATCCCCAGTACATGGACCCGGAGTGGATGGAGCAAGGAGTCCTCGACGTGATCAAGCTCAAGTACTGGAGCTTCATTCCGCGCCGAGGGTCCGGGCGGCGCTCGGAGGAGTCGATCGATCCCGGGCTCGCCGAGGGCGCGATCGCCAAGGGGCGCGAGGGGGCGGAGCTCTCCGAGGACGAGCTGACCGCGCTGTTCTCGGAGACGCGGCCGGAGGTAATAGAGGAGATGCGGGTCGCGGCCGACGAGCTGCGAGAGGAGCTGCACGGCAACCGCGCCACCTTCGTCGTCAACCGCAACATCAACTTCACCAACGTCTGCATCGTCGGCTGTGCCTTCTGCGGGTTCGGGCAGGGCAAGCGCTCGCCCGACGCCTACGAAGTCTCCGAGGGCGACTTCGCGGCGCGGATCGGCGAGGCGGTCGAGTTCGGCGCCACCGAGCTCTGCATGCAGGGCGGCATCCACCCCGACCTCACCCTCGAGGAGTACGGCAAGTGGCTGCGGCTGGCCAAGGACGTGGCGCCGCAGCTGCACCTGCACGCCTACTCGCCGATGGAGGTCCACTACATGTGCGAGCGCTCCGGCAAGCAGCCGGCCGACGTCTTCGAGTACCTGATGCAGTGCGGGCTCGGCTCGACGCCCGGGACCGCGGCCGAGGTGCTCGACGACGGCGTGCGGCAGCGGATCTCGCCGAACAAGCTGCCGGCTGATCGCTGGGTGGAGATCATCGAAGCCTCCCATCGCGCCGGCCTGCGCTCGACCTCGACCGTGATGTTCGGTCACATCGAGGAGCCGCGCGAGCTGGCTCGGCACATGCGCGTCGTCCGCGCCCTGCAGGAGCGGACCGGCGGCATCACCGAGTTCGTGCCGCTCAGCTTCATCCCCTTCAACACGATGCTCGGCCGCACCCACGGGATCGAGGAGATCGCCATGGCCGACAACCTCAAGCACACCGCCGCCTTCCGCCTGGCGTTGGGGAGGACGATCCCGAACCTGCAGGCGAGCTGGGTGAAGATGGGCCTGGAGGGGGCGACCGAGGCGCTGCGCTGGGGCGTCAACGACCTCGGCGGCACCCTGATGGAGGAGAACATCTCGCGCATGGCCGGCTCCCAGCACGGGGTCCGGCTCGAGCCCGAGCAGCTGATCGCCGCCGCCCGCGCCGCCGGCCGCGAACCAGCGCAGCGGACGACGCTCTACGACGTCGTCGAGACCTACTGAGGCCCACCAGCCATCTCCGTGGCCGGTTGAGGTCGCCCGATTGTGGGTAGCTGAACCTCGACCGAGGAAGCCACCGAAAGGACGAGATGAGCGACGAGGTACGCAACAAGGACGATGCCAAGGGCCGGGTCAAGGAGGCCGCTGGCAACCTCACCGGAGACAAGGATCTGCAACGGGAGGGAAAGGTCGACCAGGCAGGCGGCAAGGCCAAGGACGGCATCGAGAAGCTGACCGAGAAGGTCAAGGACACCCTCAAACGGGACTGACCACCAGCTGGCGGGCTCGGCGCGGGAGGCATGGGCCCGCAGCCGCCCGCCGGCCTTCCCGTTCGGCATTTGGCGGGCGGGCCTTACAGAGGGGGCGCGGCGAGGCGCCTTCTAGCGGAAGAGGTCCTCGTCGCGCGGCCGCCGCAGCGCTGCCGCCCCGGGACCGTCGTCCGGACCGACGTGGTGGCCGATGCCGCGGACGATCGCGGCAGGCACCCGGCTGGTCTTGTCCCGCACCAGGTCCGCCGCCGCCGCCGCCTCGTCGGCGATAGCGATCAGGGTCGCTTCCAGCTCTCGTCCAGAGCTGTCCCGGCGCCCGCGCCAATCGTCCAACGGCACCAGTCCGGCACACCCAATCGCCACCTCGGACTGCCCGAGGCGCCAAGCACGCCCAAAACTGTCGGAAATCACAACGGCCACCGTGGGGGGGACCCGGGTGTGGGGGTCGCCGGACACTCCCCGCTGTTGTCCGCCGACCCCCACACCCGGGTCCCCCACGGACGCGGCCATGAGTTCTCTGCGGATCGCGCGAGCAGATGCATCGGGATCCTCCGGCAGTAGGCAGACCGTGTCCGATTCGGCCAGGTTGGAGCTGTCGATGCCGGCGTTGGCGCAGACGAAGCCGTGGTGGGTCTCGACGATGAGGACCCCGCGCTCGGCCCGCAGCACCTCGCGGCTCTCCTCCAGGACCAGCTCGACCAGGGCCGGGTCGCGGCCGAGCAGGGCGGCGAGCCTGCGCGCCTCGGCGCCCGGGATCACGCTCGAGAGCCTGCGCACGCGGCCCTCGGCCTTGGAGACGATCTTCTGCGAGACGACGACGACGTCGCCGTCGGCCAGCTCCGCCCGCGCCGCGATCTCCTCGCCGACCCGCATCCCGGCGGCGAACTCGGGCAGGCCGGGGACGGCGAGGACCCGCAGCTCACGGGCGCCCGCCCCGGGGTCCGCGCCGGCCTCGCTCAAATCCCCAGCGCCTTCGCGGTGCGGCGGGCGCGCCCCGGTCGCGCCTCCAGCTCGCGGGTGAGGGCGACGACGTCGGCCGGGGTGTCGAGGTCGAGCCCCAGCGAGCCCAGCTCCTCGACCCCGAAGGCGATGCCGGCCGCGCGGGCGGCGGCGACGTGGCGGGCGCAGCTGCCCTCGCCGAAGGCCGGGACGATCGCTCCCGGCGGCCGCAGCGCCAGCGCGTTGGTGCCGGTCCCGTGGCGGTCGGGGACGATGCCGACGTAGCGCTCCGGCAGCCCGGTCAGCAGCCGGTCGAGCTCACGCGGGTCGAGCAGCGGGCAGTCGCCGGGGAGGAGGACGACGCACCCGGCCCCCTCGACCTCGGCCCGGGCGATGCCGGCCAGCGCCGCCTCGACGTGGCCGGCGTCCTCGGGGTCCGGCACCACCTCGGCACCGGCCGCCGCCGCCAGCTCCTGGGCGATCGGGTCGCCGCTGACGAGGATCGTGCGCTCGATCGTCCGCGCCACGCCGATCGCCTCCAGCACGTCGGCGACCATCGCCTCCGCCAGCGTCCGGCGCTGCTCGCCGCCGAGCCCGGCCGCGAGCCGCTGCTTGGCCGCGTAGAGGCGCTTGACGGGGAGGACGGCGGTGGCGTTCAACTCGGGGCGAGGGTAGCCGACGGCGCCGCTCAGGCCGCCAGGCTCTCGGCGTAGTCGAGCACGATCCGGGCCAGGCGGGCGCGGCCGCTGGCGCCCTCCATCAGCGTCGCCGTCACCTGGGTCGCAATCTCGACCGGGGGCGGGTCGGGGTCGCCCTCGTCGACGACCATGCCGTCGATCAGCCCGGCGTAGAGCGAGGCGACGCCGGCCGCGGTGGTCGGCCGGCTCAGCGCTTCCATGAAGCGGTCCGTCGGTCCCTTGACCACCTCACCGGCGACGTAGGGGCTGACCGCGACGACCGGTGCGGGGGAGGCGGCGATCGCGTCGCGCAGCCCCGGCACGGCGAGGATCGGGCCGATGCTGATCACCGGGTTCGAGGGGCCGATGACGATCGCCTCCGCCGCCCGCAGCGCGTCCAGCACCTCGCGGCTCGGCTCGGCGCGCTCGATCCCCTCCAGCTCGACCCCGTGCACCTCGGGCTCGCCGCGGTCGACGATCAGATACTCCTGCAGCTCGCGTCGCCCGGCCGCGGTCAGCACCTTGGTCCGCACCGGCGAGTCCGACATCGGCAGCACCTTCGCCTCGACTCCGAGGCCGCGGGCGATCTGCGCCTGGGCGTCGGTCGCCCGCCCGCCCTCCTCGATGAACTGGCGCCGGTAGAGGCAGGCGGCGAGGTCGCGGTCGGAGAGGCCGAACCAGCCGGGCGCGCCGAGCTGCTGCAGGCGCTCGAAGACCGTGAAGCTGTCGTCGCGGATCCCCCAGCCGCGCTCCTCGTCGATCTCGCCACTGAGCCAGTAGGTGATCAGGTCCGGGTCGGGGGAGACGTGGACGCCGAGCGCCTCGATGTCGTCGCCGGTGTTGGCGATCACGCTCAGCTCCGGCCCGACCTCCTCCTGCATTCCGGCGGCCAGTTTGGCGCCGCCGGTGCCGCCGGCCAGGAGCGCTACGCGCATCCGCCGCTTCCGATCGGTCCCTGGGCGCGGACCATCCCCGCTACACCCAGTGGTCGCTGTCGGGCAAACCGGTGAGGCGGATGCCGGCGTGGACCTTGTAGCGGCTGTTGACCGAGATCAGCATCGGCGTCAGCTGCTCGACGATGCGGGCCATCTCGAGGGCGCCGGCGTTGACCGCGCGCAGGCCGGGGATCAGCTCGATCAGCCGCGCCACCCGCGCCTTGTCGGCCTTCTTGTCGCCGCAGACCAGCACGTCCTCGCCCAGCTCGGCCTCGGTGTCGGCCAGGGTCGGGGCGCCGACGGTGTGCAGGGCGGCGACGACGGCGACGCCGTCGGGGACCATCTCCTGCGCCTGCTGGGCGGCGGAGCCCTGCCAGACGCCGAGCGAGCGGGTCGCTTTGCCGCTTACCGCGGCGGCGAGGGGGACCGTGCAGTCGCAGAGGATCTGGCCGGGGCGCAGCGCCTCGCGCAGGTTGTTGAGGTTCTCCGACTGGGCGCGGAAGGGGACGGTGAGGAAGACGACCTCGCCCTGCTGCGCCGCCTCGCCGTTCTCGAACCCGCTGACCTCGGCCCCGGGCACCTTGGCGCGGATCCTGGCCGCGGCCTCCTCGGCCCGCTCGGCCGAACGCGAGCCGAGCACGACCGGCACGCCGGCCTGCGCCCAGCGGGTCGCCAGACCGGCGCCGAGGGCGCCGGTGCCGCCGATGATCGGTATCGGTTCGGTGGCCACGGGGGCGCCAGTCTATGCTGCGGCGGGCATGAGGCTGGAGGGACGCAAAGCACTGGTCACCGGTGGCGCCAGCGGCATCGGCGCCGCGATCGCCGCCCGGCTCGCCGCCGAGGGCGCCGAGGTCTGGGTCGGCGACATCGACACCGCCGGAGCCGAGAAGGTCGCGGGCGAGGCCAACGGCCACGCGCTCGAGCTCGACGTCACCTCGATCGACTCCGCCCGCGCCGCGATCGAGGCGATCGGCACCCTCGACATCCTCGTCAACAACGCCGGCACCGACGAGTTCGGCTTCTTCACCTACACCACGCCCGAGCAGTGGCAGAAGGTGCTGGCGATCAACCTGGTCGGGGTCATGAACTGCACCCACGCGGCGCTGCCCGGGATGCAGGGGGCGAAGTACGGCCGCATCGTCAGCATCTCCTCCGAGGCGGGCCGGGTCGGTTCCAAGGGCTCCGCCGCCTACTCGGCCGCCAAGGCCGGGATCATCGGCTTCACCAAGGCGATCGCCCGCGAGAACGCCCGCTACGAGATCACCGCCAACGCGATCGCCCCCGGCCCGATCGAGACGCCGCTGTTGATGGGCGCCAAGGAGTTCGGCGAGATCGGCGAGAAGGTGATCGAGACGATGAAAGCCTCGACCCAGCTCGGCCGCCTCGGCCAGCCCGACGAGGTCGCGGCCGCCGTCGCCTTCCTCGCCTCCGACGACGCCACCTACGTCACCGGCGAGACCCTGGGCGTCAGCGGCGGCCTGGGCATGGTCTAACCCCAGGGGAGTAAAAGCGGTTCTGTCGACTTAGTGACCCTATGGGGTCATCAACTCGACAGAAGAAGAGTGCGGCTTGGAGGCTGGCGGGGCTGCAGCACGGGGTGATCAGCACGCGGCAGTTGTGCGAGCTCGGCCTGAGTCCGCAGGCGATTCAGCACCGGGTTGCGCGGGGCAGGTTGCACCGGGTGGAACGAGGCGTCTATGCCTTGGGCCGGCCGGAACTCACCCAGCGCGGGCGCTGGATGGCGGCAGTGCTCGGTGGTGGCGAAGGAGCTGTGCTCAGCCACCGGAGCGCCGGCGCCCTCTGGGGCATCGTGCCGGCGGCGGGGCCGCCGGAGATTGCGGTGCCGGTCAGCTGTGGGCGCATGCGCACCGGGGTCGTCGTCCATCGGCGTCCAGCCCTGCGCGGGGAAGAGACCGCCGAACGCCACCGCATACCGGTGACCACGCTCGTGCGGACGATGATCGACCTGACTCTCGAGCTCTCCCCGTCGCAGTTGGAGCGTGCAATCAACGAGGCCGATCGGCTCGGCTTGATCGACCCGGGTTCGCTGCTCACGGCGCTCGCCGCGTTCCCTCGTCAGCACGGGGTCAGGCCGCTGCAGGACCTGCTCTCCCGGCATGTCTTCCGGCTCACCGACTCGGAGCTGGAGCGCAGGTTCCTGCGGCTGATCGAACGCGCGGCGATGCCGTTGCCGGTCACCGGGATGCGCCTCAACGGCTTCAAGGTCGACTTCTACTGGCCCCACCTCGGCCTCGTCGTCGAGACCGACGGGCTGCGGTACCACCGAACCCCCGCCCAGCAGGCGCGGGATCGCGTGCGCGATCAGGCCCACGCAGCGGCTGGCCTCACCGCGCTCCGCTTCACCCACGAGCAGGTTCGCTACGAAGCCCGGTATGTGGTCGAGACCCTGCGGGCAGTGACGACGCGGCTCGAAGAAGGCTGGCCGGACCTCCAGGCGCCATAAGCTGAGTCGATGACTCCCCTGCCGAAAAGCGTCCGCATCCGCGAGGTCGGGCCGCGGGACGGGTTCCAGAACGAGCCGGAGACGATCGACACGGCGGAGAAGGTGCGGCTGGTCGATCTGCTCTCGGCGACCGGGGTGGGGCGGATCGAGGTGACCTCGTTCGTGCGCCCCGACGTGATCCCGCAGCTGGCCGACGCGGCCGAGGTGCTGCTGGCGGTGCGGCGGCGCCCGGGCGTCTCCTTCTCGGTCCTGATCCCGAACCAGCGCGGGCTCGAGCGCGCCCTGGGGCTGCGGGACCGCTTCGACGAGGTCAGCGTCTTCCTCTCCGCCTCGGAGACCCACAACCAGCGCAACGTCAACCGCTCGATCGCCGAGTCGCTGGAAGGGCTGGAGGCGACGCTCGTCGGCGCGGGGGAGGAGGGACTGCGGCGCGAGGGCGTGATCGCCACCTCCTTCGGCTGCCCCTACGAGGGCCACGTGGCGCCGGAGCGGGTCTTCGAGATCGCCGAACGGCTGGCCGCCGCCGGCTGCGAGGAGGTCGGCTTCGGCGACACCACCGGGATGGCCAACCCGCGCCAGGTGCACGAGTTCTTCGCCGCCGCCCGCGAGCGCCTGACCGGGGTCGAGCTGACCGCGCACTTCCACAACACCCGCGGCCAGGGCCTGGCCAACCTGGTGGCGGCGCTGGAACAGGGCATTGAATCTTTCGAGTCGAGCTTCGGCGAGCTCGGCGGCTGTCCGGTCCCGCCCGGCTCGACCGGCAACGTCGGCAGCGAGGACGTGGTCTCGATGCTGCACGAGATGGGGGTCGAGACCGGGGTCGACCTGCCGAAGCTGATCGCCGCCTCGCGCGCCGCCCAGGAGGTGCTCGGGCGGCCGCTGGGCGCGCACGTGCTGCGCGCCGGCCCGGTGGACTGGGTCCGTGGCACGCCTGACGGCGGCGGACACGGCGCGGTGCGGCGTCCTCGGTCGTCCAAATAGCGCTGCTATTCGGACTCCCTGCGTCCTGGCCCCGCTTGGTCCGGCGCTCGTCAGCCGCACCACGGTTAGGCTCCCGCCCGTGAGCGATTTCGCCGAAGCCCTGCAGGCCGCGCTCTCCGGCGGGCCGCAGCGCCACCACGAGAAGACCGCCGAGCAGGGCAAGCTGCCGGTCCGCGAGCGGGTCGAGCGCCTGGTCGACGCCGGCTCCTTCGCCGAGGAGGGGCTGCTGGCCAACTGGGAGCAGGAGGGCCTGGGCGCCGACGGCGTCGTCACCGGCCTGGCCACGATCGACGGCCGCCGCGTCGCCCTGATGGCCAACGACCCCACCGTCAAGGCCGGCTCCTGGGGACCGAAGACGGTGGAGAAGATCCTCCGCATCCAGGAGCGGGCGCTGAGTCTGCAGCTGCCGCTGGTCTACCTGGTCGACTCCGCCGGGGCGCGGATCACCGACCAGGTGCAGATGTTCCCCGGACGCCGCGGCGCCGGGCGGATCTTCCACAACGAGGTGCGGCTCTCCGGCCAGGTGCCGCAGATCTGCCTGCTGTTCGGCCCCAGCGCCGCCGGCGGCGCCTACATCCCCGCCTTCTGCGACGTCGTGATCATGCGCGAGGGCAACGCCTCGATGTACCTGGGCTCGCCGCGGATGGCGGCGATGGTGATCGGCGAGGAGGTGACCCTGGAGGAGATGGGCGGGGCGAAGATGCACACCGGCGTCTCCGGCTGCGGCCACTTCCTGGTCAAGAGCGACGAGGAGGCGATCGACCTCGCCCGCCGCTACCTCTCCTACATGCCGGAGAACTGGCGCCAGCAGCCGCCGCCGGCCGAGCCCGCGGCGCCCGCCTCCGACGCGGAGATCGCCGCGATCGTCCCCGCCGACGAGAACCAGCCCTTCGACATGCGCGAGGTGCTCGACGCCCTGCTCGACGCCGACAGCTTGCTCGAGGTGCACAAGCGCTGGGCGAAAGAGCTGATCGTGGGATACGGGCGGCTCGACGGCCGCGTGGTCGGCGTCGTCGCCAACCAGCCGAAGCAGAAAGGCGGCGTCCTCTTCGTCGACTCCGCCGACAAGGCGGCCCGCTTCATCCAGACCTGCAACGCCTTCAACGTGCCGCTGCTGTTCCTCGCCGACGTGCCCGGGTTCATGATCGGCACCGCGGTCGAGCGCCAGGGGATCATCCGCCACGGGGCGAAGATGATCAGCGCCGTCTCCGAAGCGACGGTGCCCAAGCTCTCGGTGATCGTCCGCAAGGCCTACGGCGCCGGCCTCTACGCGATGGCCGGCCCCGCCTTCGAGCCCGACTGCTGCATCGCCCTGCCCAGCGCCTCGATCGCGGTGATGGGCCCGCAGGCCGCCGTCAACGCCGTCTTCTACAACCAGATCCAGGCGATCGACGACGAGGCGGAGCGCGCGGCCTTCGTCGCCGCCAAGCGCGAGGAGTACGCCGAGGACATCGACCTCCTCCACCTCGCCTCGGAGCTGGTCGTCGACGCCGTCGTCGACCCGGCCGCGCTGCGGGCCGAGCTGATCCGCCGCTTCGCCCTGGCGGCAAGCAAGAACCGCGCCTTCTCCGAGCGGCGCAACCCGGTCACGCCCGCCTGAGGCGGGCCGCTGCCGCCATCGCCTCCGGCGCCGGTCACGCGCAGGGGCCAGGTACCCATTTCGGCCCGTCTTGAGCTCCCGCTTAGCGCCTCTCGCTACCGTTTGACGGTGGCCAAACGAGTCCAAGCCCCGCTTCTCGCCTGGCTGGCGTGCGTCGTCGCCCTGATGGCGCTGGTCGCCGCCGCCTACGCGCTGCACCCGGTCGAGGCGCTCGACGCCAAGACCCTGGTCCACCTCGCGGCGCCGCTGGAATCGAACTCCTACGACGCGCTCGAAGGGATCGCCCGGCTCGCCGACCCGCTGCCGCTGCTGGCGATGCTGGTCGCGGTCGTCGCCTTCGCGCTCGCCCTCGGCCGCCGCCGCGAGGCGCTGGTCGCGGTCGCGGTCGTCGCCGGCGCCAACCTCACCACCCAGATCCTCAAGGGCCTGCTGGCGCACCCCCGTTACCAGCCCTACAGCGGTTACCACCAGCCCTGGTCCGACGCCTTCCCCAGCGGCCACGCGACCGCCGCCGCCTCGATCGCGGTGGCGCTGATGCTGGCGGCGCCGCGCGGCGTCTGGCCGCTGGCCGCCGCCACCGGGGTGATCTTCGCCGGCCTGGTCGGGGTCTCGGTGATCGCCATCGAGTGGCACTACCCGAGCGACGTGCTCGGCGGCTTCCTCGTCGCCGCCGGCTGGGGCTTCGCGGCGCTGGCGGCGCTGCGTGCGCCGCGGCCGCGCGACCCCTCGCCGCGGGCTCAGGCCCCGAGTCGCTTCGCCGTCTCGACGAAGTAGTCGAGCGCGGCGGGGTTGGCGAGCGAGTCGCGGCTGGCCGCCTGCGCGGCCGGCGTCCCCATCAGGATCCGCTTCACCGGCACCTCCAGGACCTTGCCGCTGAGCGTGCGCGGCACCGCCTCGATCTGGAAGACCTGGTCGGGGACGTGGCGCGGCGAGCAGCGCTCCCGCACCCGGCGGGCGATCTCCCTCGGCAGCTCCTCGTCCAGCTCGACCCCCTCGCGGAGCACGACGAACAGCGGCATCCAGCCGTCGGTCCCGGCTTTCGGCAGGTCGACGACGAGGGCATCGACGACGTCGTCGATGCTGAGCACGGCGCGGTAGATCTCGCTCGTGCCCATGCGGATGCCGCCGCGGTTGATCGTCGAGTCGGAGCGGCCGTAGATGATCGCGGTGCCGCGCGAGGTGATCTCGATCCAGTCGCCGTGGCGCCAGACGCCGGGGAACATCTCGAAGTAGGCCTCGCGGTAGCGGCTGCCGTCCGCGTCGCCCCAGAAGCCGACCGGCATCGAGGGCATCGGCGCGGTGACGACCAGCTCGCCGACCGCGTCGACGACCGCCCTGCCGTCCTCGTCCCAGGCCTCGACCGCGGCGCCCAGCGCCCGCCCCTGCAGCTCGCCACGGTAGACCGGCAGCAGCGAGACGCCGCCGACGAAGGCGGTGCAGAGGTCGGTGCCGCCGCTGGTCGAGAACAGCCAGGTGTCGCGCCCCACGTGCTCGTAGATCCAGTCGAAGCCCTCGGGCGAGAGCGGCGAGCCGGTCGAGCCGACGGCGCCGAGGCGGCTGAGGTCGCGGCCGGCGCCGGGCTCGACCCCGGCCTTCATGCAGGCGGCGATGTAGGCGGCGGAGGTGCCGAACATCGTCACCCCGGCGCGCTCCGCCAGGTCCCACAGCACCCCCATGTCGGGATGCCCGGGGTTGCCGTCGTAGAGCACGATCGCCGCCCGGGTCAGCAGTCCGGAGACGAGGAAGTTCCACATCATCCAGCCGGTCGTGGTGAACCAGAAGAGGCGGTCGCCGGGGTGGGCGTCGACGTGGAGGTGGAGCTTCTTCAGATGCTCGAGCAGGATCCCGCCCTGGCCCTGGACGATCGCCTTCGGCAGCCCGGTCGTGCCGGAGGAGTAGAGGACCCAGAGCGGGTGGTCGAAGGGGACGCGCTCGAAGCTCAGCTCGGCGCCCGCGCCGGCGGCCAGCAGCTCCTCCCAGGTGCCGGCGTCGCGCAGGGGGGAGAGGTCGGGCGCGGGGTCGAGGTAGGGGAGGACGACGGTGCGCTCCAGGCTCGGCATCTGCTCTTGCAGGTCGGCGATCGTGGCGCGGCGGTCGAAGTCCTTGCCGCCGTAGCGGTAGCCGTCGACCGCGAACAGGACCTTGGGCTCGATCTGGGCGAAGCGGTCGACGACGCTGGCCGGGCCGAAGTCGGGCGAGCAGCTGGACCAGACCGCGCCGATCGAGGCGCTGGCGAGGAAGGCGACGATCGCCTCGGGGATGTTCGGCAGGTAGGCGACGACGCGGTCGCCGCGCTCGACCCCGAGCCCGCGCAGCCCGGCGGCGACCGCCGCCACCTGGGCCCGCAGCTCGCCCCAGCTGAGCTGGTCCAGCTCGCGCAGCTCGGAGGCGTGGAGGATGGCGATCTCACCGTCGTCCTTGCCGGCGAAGACGTGCTCGGCGTAGTTGAGGCTGGTGTCGGGGAACCAGCGCGCGCCCGGCATCTGGCGCGAGCCGAGCACGGTCGCGGGGTCGCCGTCGGCCCGGACCTCGAAGAAGTCCCAGATCGCCCGCCAGAAGCCGTCGAGGTCGTCGACCGACCACTGCCAGAGCGCGTCGTAGTCGGCGAAGGCGAGCCCGCGCTCGGTCTCGAGCCAGCGCCGGAACTCGGTCAGGCGGGAGTTCTCGACCAGCTCCGCCGAGGGCTCCCAGAGCTTTTCCGGCGCGCCGGAGCCCATCGCCGGTCCGTCAGCCGCCGGCAGCCCGGCCGCCGGCGGCCGCGGCGGCGGCGCTCTGGCGCTGTTCCCGCTCCAGCTCGTGCGGGTCGTGCGCGCAGAACAGCGTCACCTCGTCGCCGTGGGCGGCGGCGAGCTCGCGCAGGCGCTCGGTGTTGGCGCTGCGGGCGCCGTGGTCGGAGGCGAGGACGCGCTGGAACAGGACCAGGCCCGGCGGGCAGGAGGGCGGGGTGGAGACCTGGCCGCGGTTGAAGTAGGCGTCGCCGCAGTGCAGCAGCCAGCGCTCGCCGGACTTGACGGCGACGCCGGTGTGGCCGCGCGAGTGGCCGAGCAGCGGAATCAGCGCCAGCTCGACGTCCAGCCCGGGCAGGATCCGCACGCTCTCGAAGCCGAACCAGCGATCGCCGCCGACCCCGGAGTCGTGCTCGACCCAGCGCGGGCCGTGCTTCCAGTGGGCGCCGCCGATGTAACGGGCGCGCTCGCGCAGGCTCGGGTGCAGCGCCTCCGCCAGCTCCGGCGCCAGCACGTGCACCTCGGCGTCGGGGAAGTCGGGCAGGCCGCCGGCGTGGTCGACGTCGAGGTGGGTGGCGACGATGTGGCGGACGTCGGCGGCGGTGAAGCCGAGCGCCTCGACCTGGGCGATCGCCGTCTCCTCCAGGCGCGGCCGCGGTCGCAGCACCGCCCGGAAGGGCTGGCCCAGCTGGGCCGGGTTGCGGGCGTCCTCGCGGCCGAAGCCGGTGTCGACCAGGACCAGCCCGTCGCCGCTCTCGATCAGCAGGCAGTGGCAGATCACGTTCGCGGTCGAGAGCGGGCCGCCCTCGCCGCCGATCAGGTGACCGCCGTGCGGGCAGAGCGAGCCGCAGCTGAGGTGATGGATCCGCATACCCGGCCGCAGTCTATGCCCGCTCGCCGAACCGGTTCGCTCTATCGTTCCCCCGGCGCCGGAGTGGCGGAATTGGCATACGCGATCGACTCAAAATCGATTGCCCTTGCGGGCTTGAGGGTTCGAGTCCCTCCTCCGGCATCCACGCGTCTGCACTTATGCGTCCTATGGACGTACTGGAGCAGACGCGTGGGCGTCAGGCGGGCTGCGGCGCGGCGCCGGCGCCGTAGTCCTCGCCCGAGCCGATCGGGCGCTCCTCCTCGACGTGCCACTCCTGGCTGAAGCCGTAGAAGGCGAAGGCGATGAGGACGACCTGCAGCAGGCCCAGCAGCACCACCAGGGTGCCGAGCAGCGAGGAGGAGAGGGCCGCTTCGTCGAAGCCGGCCTTGTCGCGTTCGAACCAGCTGCCGGCGCCGACCGCGCAGAAGATCGCCAGGATCATCGAGAGCGCCGCCGCGACCGGCAGGATGCCGCGGTTCCAGCGGGCGACGAGGAAGGCGAAGAAGGCGTAGAGGATCGCGTAGATCGCGCAGACCAGGCCCATGCTGCCGCCGCCCTTGAGCAGCGACCAGCCACCGATCGTGATCACGGCCGCCAGCACCGCCGTCGCCAGCAGCAAAAGCACGATCACGAACTTGGTCGTGACCGACCCGGCCTTCTCCCGATTCGGCCGCCACAGCTCGTAGCCCGGCCTCACCTCTCCAACTGCCATGCCCCGATCATAGAATCTGTCAGCGACGATGCGGCATTGGTCGCGCGTTAAGGCTCCAAGCGCAGTGCCACGCGGGCGTGGCGGAATTTGGCAGACGCGCCAGGTTTAGGTCCTGGTGGGCTTCGGCCCGTGGGGGTTCAAGTCCCTCCGCCCGCATCGTTTCACCGGCGACCGGCGGCACCCACCTGCCGCCCGCCGCTCGTTACGATCCCCATCCCTCTGGGGCAGTGGCCCAACTGGCTAAGGCACCGGTCTCCAAAACCGGCGATTCCAGGTTCGAGTCCTGGCTGCCCCGTTCGAATCTTGGCGCCTGATTCCCGGGCATTCCCCCGGAATGACCTCCGAGAGGTGCTGAGTTGTCACTCTTGGGTGGCGCGGATAGGCTGAGCTGAGCGTCGCCAGGGCGTCGTTGGCTCGTTTGTCAACGGCGGTTCATCGCACGAGGACGAGGAGCGTTTCGATGTCGGCTGAGCAGGGCGACCCGCACCGGCTGGCAGCACTCGTGGCGCTCTCGAGCGCTGCGGTCCTCGTAGTCCTCAGCATCGACATCGTCGCCTCGCAGTTTCCCCGGGGGCTGATCGTCCTCGCCTGCCTTGCGATCGCGTGTGTGTCGGCTTGGTACGGCCTGACCCGCACCGGAGGAGCGAGGCTGCTGGGATCCGGAGTGGCGATCCTCGGGGTGGCGGCGACGGTCGCCCTGCTGATCGCCGACGGAGACCACCTCGCGCAGGCTCTCGTGGTCGTGGCGGCCCTGGGGCTCATGCTCCTTGCGACGCGATCGGCCTTCAAGATCCATGTCTCGCTCCATCCGGCACCGGACCCTCGTCACCCCGTGCTCTTCTACAACCCCAAGTCGGGCGGGGGGAAGGCCGAGAAATTCCGCCTGGCCGACGAGGCGCGAGACCGTGGCATCGAGCCGGTCGAATTGAAGCTCGGCACCGACCTCGAGCAGCTCGTACGCGGCGCGGTGGCCGCTGGGGCCGACGCGCTGGCTATGGCCGGCGGCGATGGCTCCCAGGCCGTCGTTGCCATGGTCGCCGCTGAGCAGGGACTGCCATATGCCTGCATTCCCGCCGGGACTCGCAACCACTTCGCGCTCGACCTCGGTGTCGACCGCGACGATGTCATCGGCGCGCTCGATGCCTTCGTCAGCGGTCGCGAAAGGCGGGTCGATCTTGCCGAGGTCAACGGCCGCGTATTCGTCAACAACGTCTCGATTGGCCTCTACGCCGAGGCCGTCCAGCGGGAGGGCTATCGAGAGGCGAAGCTGCGGACCATCCTCGACACCCTGCCCGAGGCGCTCGGGCCCGAGGGCAAGGGACTGGACCTGCGCTGGACCGGACCCGAGGGGCAGGAGCACTCCTCCGGCGCGGCGATCCTCGTCTCCAACAACCGCTACCGCCTTGGGCGCGCGGTCGGCTCGGGCACCCGGCCGAGGATCGACGATGAGCTGCTGGGGATCACCGTTGCTTCCGCGCCGGCCGCGGGCCGGCGCCTCCTCCAGCGTCCCTGGCGAGAGTGGTCCACGCCCGCGTTCGAGGTCGACGCCGACGGCCCGATCGCCGCGGGGATCGACGGCGAGGCCGTGACTTTGGACGCGCCGCTGCGCTTCCGAATCCTGCCGGCGGCGCTGCGGGTTCGGATCGCCGCCGCACACCCCGGAGCCTCCCCGTCCGCGGCAATGCCCGAGGGCGCCTGGGAGACCGTTCGCGCGCTGGCGCGGATTGCCGTGCGCGGCGGACGAGGATGAGCATCCGGATCGTCTGGCGCGCCCTGCTGGTCCTGCTGCTGGACGCCCTCTCCCTGCTGCTCCTCTCCGCGCTTCTTGCCGGTTTCGTCCTCGACGGCGCCCTCGCCGCGCTCGGCGCGGCGGCGGCGATCGGCTTGCTCAACGCGCTGATCTGGCCGGTCCTGGCGCGGATCGCGTTGCCGCTCACGGTCCTCACTCTCGGCGGCGCGGCCCTGCTCCTCAACGGCCTTCTCGTCACCTTCGCCGTCAACCTCCTGCCCGGCGCCCACCTCGACGGGGTGCTCGAGGGGATCGTCGTCACGGTGGCGATGACGGCGCTGACCGCCGGCTTCTACTCGCTGCTGGCGATCGACGAAGACGACTCCTGGTACCGCAACGTCGTCCGCCGGCAGATGCGGCGGCGGGGGCGGCATGTCGAGAGCGAGGTGCCGGGCGTCCTCTTCCTCGAGATCGACGGACTCGCGCACGACGTCCTGCACCGGGCGCTGGCCGCCGGCGACGCGCCCAACCTCGCCGCCTGGATGCGCGACGGCTCGCACCGGCTGAGCAGGTGGGAGACCGACTGGTCCTCGCAGACCGGCGCCTGCCAGGCGGGCCTGCTGCACGGCTCCAACGAGGACATGCCGGCCTTCCGCTGGTGGGAGAAGGACCGCGGCGCGGCGATCGTCACCAACCACCCGCGCGACGCCGAAGAGCTGGAGCGGCGGCACTCCGACGGGCGCGGGCTGCTGCACGCCGGCGGCGCCAGCCGCGCCAACATCCTCTCCGGCGACGCGCCCCACTCGATGCTGACGATGAGCACGGTGCTGCACCGCCGCCGGCCGATCGGGGTCGACTACGCGGCCTACTTCGCCCGTCCCTACGCGGTCGCGCGCACGCTCGTGCTGGCGTTCGTCGACATCTTCCGCGAGCGCCGGGCGGTGCGGCGGCAGCTCCGCGACGATGTTCGCCCGCGGATCGCCCGCCCGCGCTCCTACGCCGCGGTGCGCGCCTGGGCCACCGTGGTCCAGCGCGACCTCCAGGTCGCCAGCGTCGTCGGCGACGTCCTCGCCGGCCGGCCGCTCGTCTACACGACCTTCCTCGCCTACGACGAGGTCGCCCACCACTCCGGGATCGAACGCGACGACGCCCTCGCCGTGCTGCGCGACCTCGACCGCCAGATCGCCAGGATCGCCCTTGCCTGCGGCGACGCTCCGCGCCCCTACCGGCTGGTCGTCCTCGCCGACCACGGCCAGTCGCAGGGGGAGACCTTCCGCGATCGCTACGGGGAAACGCTCGAGGACCTGGTCCGGTCGGCCTGCGATCCGGAAAGCACGATCGCGGTCGAGGAGGGGGAGGACGACGCGCTCGCCTACCTCAGCGCCGGCCTGACCGAGGTCGCCCGCGACGACACGATCGCGGCGCGCACGGTCCGCACCGCGACCCGCGGCCGGCGCGACGACGGCGTGGTGACGCTCGACGCCGAGGTCCGTGAGGAGGTGGACCGGGCGCACGGGGGGGAGGTGCCGGAGCTCTCGGTGATGGCCTCGGGCTGCCTCGGCCTGATCAGCTTCCCGCGCGAGCCCGGCCGGGTCTCCCTGGAGCGGATCGAGGCGATCTACCCGCTGCTGGTCCCGGCGCTGCGCGCGCATCCCGGGATCGGGTTCCTCCTGGTCCGCTCGGAGCGCTTCGGGGCGGTCGTGATCGGGGCGGGCGGCACCCACTTCCTCGACGAGGATCGGGTCGAGGGCGAGGACCCGCTGCAGCCGTTCGGCCCGCACGCCGCCGACCACCTGCGGCGCACCGACGGCTTCCCCCACTGCGCCGACCTGATGGTCAACAGCACCTACTGGCCGCAGTTCGGCGAGGTCGCCGCCTTCGAGGAGCTGGTCGGCTCCCACGGCGGCATGGGCGGGACCCAGTCGCACCCCTTCGTGCTGCACCCGGCCGAGCTAGCCTGGCCGGTGGAGGACGTCGTCGGCGCCGAGCGGGTCCACCGGGTCTTCCGGGAGTGGCTCGCCAGCCTCGGTCACGACGGCTACGGCAGCGAGGTCGTCTCGCCGGGGGCCAGCACGCGCAGCTCCGACTGAGGCGCCAGCTCGCGCATCCAGCGGGCGAGCGCTCGCGGGGGCGAGTGCAGCGGCCCGGGACGCAGCCGCGCCAAGCCGAGCGGGTAGAGCGTGCCCCAGTGGATCGGGACCACCATCCGCGGCGAGAGCAGCGCCGCCGCCCGTGCTGCCCGCTCGGGGTCGAGGTGCCCGGCGCCGATGTTCGTGCCCCAGCCCCAGATCGGCAGCAGGGCGAGGTCGAGTTCGCCGCCGCCGATCGCCTCCATGCCGTCGAAGAGGTCGGTGTCGCCGGCGAAGTAGATGCGCCGCTGTCCGGCGAGCTCGAAGCCGACTGCCCGCGAGGCCCGCTCGAACCGCCGCCCACTCGGAGGGTGATCGGCCTCGGTCGCGGTGACGCGGACGCCGCCGACGTCCCCGGAGTCGCCGGGGGCGAGCTCGCGGACGTCGGAGAAGCCGAGGCGATCGAGGAAGTCCCCCGCCCCGGGCGCGGCGAGCACCGGCACCGTCCCGCTCAGCCGCCGCAGCGAGGGCACGTCGGCGTGGTCGTGGTGCAGGTGGGAGATCAGCACCGCGTCGACGCCCTCCGTCAGTCGCGGGTTGGGAGATGCCCCGTGGCGGCGCAGCGGGCCGAGCCGGTTCCGCAGCACCGGATCGGTGAGCAGGCGGACGCCGTCGATCTCAACCAGGACGGTCGCGTGGCCGACGTAGGTGACCCGCGCCGCCGCGCTCATCGCGTACCTCCGAGGCCGTGTCGGGGACGCCGCGTATCGTGCGGCGGACCGATGACTCCGAGGCGCCCGATCCGAGGCCGGCTGTGGCGCCCCGCCCGCGCGAGCGCGCCCGCTGAGGAAGAAGTGATCGAGATCGATCCCGCCGAGCTGAGCGGGATGTTCTCGGCGCCGGCCTGGCTGCGGGACCTCGGCTTCAGCGCCTGGCTGCTGGTCGGGGTGGCCGCGGCGCTGGTCGGGGCGATCTTCCTGCTGGCGCAGACCCAGACGATCGTGATGCCGGTGGTGACGGCGGCGATCGTCGCCTCGGTCACCGTGCCCCTGGTCGACCGGTTGAAGCGGCATGGGCTGCCGAGGGGGGCCGGCGCGGCGCTCGTCTTCCTCGGGATCGTCCTGATCGGGATCGGCGTCGGCGTCATCGTCATGGGCGGCATCGCCAGCCAGGCTGACAGCCTCAGCCAGAGACTCCACTCCGGGGCGGACGAGATCCAGTCCTGGCTCCAGGGCCTGGGCGTCGATTCCTCCACCGCCGGCGACGCGAACGAGGAGGCGAGCGCTTCGATCAGCGCCGGCTTCAAGGCCCTGACCGACGGCCTGCTCGGTGGCGTCGACAAGCTCGCCTCGCTGGCCGTCTTCCTCTCCTTCGCCGCGATCAGCCTCTTCTTCATGCTCAAGGACGCGCCGACGCTCGGCAGGTTCGTCGAGCGCCATCTCGGCATGCCGGTCCCGCTCGCCCGCACCGTGCTGGCGCAGGTGTCCCGCTCCCTGCGCGGCTACTTCGTCGGGGTCACGATCGTCGCCGCCTGGAGCGCGGTGCTGGTCGGTGCCGGCGCGCTGCTGCTCGGGGTGCCGCTGCCGGGGACGATCGCCGTCGTCACCTTCCTCGGCGGCTACGTGCCCTATCTCGGCGCCTGGGCGGCCGGGGCCTTCGCGGTCCTGATCGCCCTGGGTGGACAGGGGCCGGAGGCGGCCCTGGCGATCGCGGTGATCGTCCTCCTCGCCAACGGCGTGCTCCAGCAGCTGGTGCAGCCGATCGCCTACGGCGCCGCGCTCGACCTCCACCCCCTGGCGGTCCTGATCGCCACCATCGCCGGCGGCTGCCTCTTCGGCACGATCGGCCTCATCCTCGCCGCCCCTCTCGTCTCCGCAGCGGTGAGGATCTCCGCCGAGCTCACCGCCTCCCGCTCCTCGGCAGAGGACGCCGAGGCGGGGCCGGCCGGCCCCGCCGCCACCGCGCAAAGCCCATGACGCGGGAGGAGGGTGCCGGCAGCACGCGGTTGGCCTTCGTGCTGGCGATGGCGATGTTCGTGCTCGTCGTCGACACCTCGCTGATGAACGTCTCGATCTCGGCCGTGGTCGGCGATCTCGATACGACCGTCAGCGGAGTCCAGTCGGCGATCGCGCTGGAGGCGCTGGTCTCCGCGGCGTTCATCCTGATCAGCAGCAAGGTCGGCGACCTGATCGGGCGCAAGCGCGCGTTCGTGCTGGGCCTGCTGGGTTATGCGACGGGCGCGCTGGCGATGACCCTGGCCCAGGGGCTCGGCGCGATCGTCGTCTTCTGGGCGATCCTCGGCGGGCTCGGCGCCTCCCTGCTGCTGCCCGCGATGCAGTCGCTGATCCGCGGCAACTTCGAGGGCGCGGCACAGAAGAAGGCGTATGCCCTGGTCGGTGCGTCAGCCGCCGTCGCGGCGGCGGTTGGTCCGCTTCTGGGTGGTTTCGTGACGACCTTCCTCTCATGGCGGGTCGGCTTCTTCCTCGAGCTGGTCGTGATCGCGGTCGTCCTGCTCAACGTCAAGCTCGTCCGCGACGTCCCCTACACCGGCCCCCGCCAAATCGACGGAACGGGTGCGGTCCTCTCGGTCGTCGGCATGGGCGGCGTGGTCCTGGGGATCCTGATCTGGCAGGAGGGCGGCGAGCTCGTCGGGCTGACGATCGCGATCGGGGCGCTTGCGCTCTGGGCATTGGCCCACTGGCTGGTGCGGCGTCACCGCGAGGGAAAGCCGACCCTGCTCGACCCGGACCTCTTCCGGCATCCCAACTTCAGGCTCGGGATCTCCCAGCAGGCGCTGCAGAACATCACTCTGGGCGGGGCGATGATCGCGCTGCCGATCTTCCTCCAGATTGCGCTCGAATACGACGCCCTGGAGACCGGCCTGACCCTCGCTCCGCTCTCCCTGACGATGTTCGGGGCGGCGGTCCTCGCCGGACGGAGGGCCGGCAACCGCCGTCCCGCTTCGATCATCCGCGCGGGCTTCGCACTCAGCACCGCCGGCATGGCCCTGCTCGTGCCGATCGTGCCCGAGGCGAGCTCCGGCTGGTATCTCGTCGTCCCGCTGATGCTGGCCGGAACCGGGCTGGGCCTGCTGGTCTCCCAGCTCAACAACTACACGCTCGCCCCGATCGACGAGGAGCGGATCAGCGAGGCGGCCGGGGTGAACTCGGCAGCGGGGTCCTTCGGGCTCTCCTTCGGGCTGGCGATGGCCGGCGGCGTGCTGCTGGCGGTCCTCTCGCTCAGCTTCACCAACATGACCGAGGCGAGCAGCGTGATCCCCCCAGGTCAGCAGCAGCAGATCGCGGACAGGCTCGACGAAGACGCGGAAGTGACGAGCAGCGCGAAACTCGAACAGCTCCTCGCCGAAGAGCCGCAGGCGGTTCAGGATGAAGTGATCCGCATCAACACCGATGCGACGAACCGCTCCCTGCAGGTGGCCCTGCTGGTCCCGATCCTTGCCGGCCTGATCGGACTCTTCAACTCCTTCCGGATGATGCGGCTGCGGGAAATCGAGCCGCGGGCGGCGATCGAGGGAGCGACGTTGGGTTAGTCGCGCCCCCCGCCGCCCTCCAACCGAATCGCGGCGATGGCCGCCTCGATCGAGGGATAGAAGTGGTCCTTGTCGAGCGTGTCCATCAGCCCGTAGCGCAGAGTCAGATCCTTGAGGCGGTCGCGCAGCTCGACGAAGGCGAGGTGCACTCCCGCCGCGTTCAGCTCGCGGTCGAGCTGCTCGAGCATCTCCGCCGCGGTCACGTCGACGTCGGTGACGGCCTCGCACTGGAGGACGATCCAGTCGGGCTCGCGCTCGCGCGCGAGGCGCCTGATCTCATCGCGGAACCTGCCCGAGTTGGCGAAAAACAGCGGCGCCTCCCAGCGGTAGACGACGACGCCCGGGACCTCCTTGGCGTCGGGGTAGGCGGTGACGTCGTGCCATCCCTCGGTTTCCTCGGGGCGCCCCAGAACCGCGCCGTGGGGCCACCAGTTGCGGCGGAAGAAGAGGATGATCGCCAGCAGGACCGCGACCACGATGCCCTGCAGGACGCCGAGGAGCACGACCCCGGCGGTGGCCACCAGGGAGACGCCGAGCGCGCTTCTGCGCATCTCGTAGTAGCGGCGCAGCAGCGGCAGGTTCATCAACGACATCGCCGCGGCGATCACCACCGCCGCCAGCGCCGCCTGCGGCAGGTCGGCGAGCAGCGAGTTGAGGAAGAGCAGGAGGGCGGCGACGAGGCCGGCTCCCACCAGTCCAGCGAGCTGGGTCTTCGCCCCCGACTGCTCGGCGACGGCGGTCCTGGAGCCGCTGGTCGAGACCGCGAACCCCTGGAAGAAGCCGGCCGCCACGTTGGCGGCGCCGACGCCGATCATCTCCTGGTCGGGCTTGACCTCTTCTCCGCGCCGGGCCGCGAAGCTGGTCGCGGTGGCGATCGTGTCGGTCAGCGAGACCAGGGTGATGCCGAGCGCCGCCAGCAGCAATGCCGGGACGTCGCCGGCGTCCGTCCAGGGGAGGCCGGGGGTCGGCACCCCCTGGGGCAGGGACCCGACCGTCGCGACCCCGTGGTCGGCCAGGCCGAAGGCGGCCGAGACGACGGTGGCCGCCACTACTCCCACGAGGATCGCCGGCAGGCGTCTGGTGGCGAGCGGGAGCAGTAGCAGGATGCCGAGGACCGCGAGCCCGAGCACGAGCGTGGTGGTGTGCGTCTGGCCGAGGCCGTCCACGAACGCCTTGACGTCGCCGAGGAACGAGTCGGCGTCGGTCGAGAACCCGAACAGCTTCGGCAGCTGCCCGACGATGATCGTGATCCCGAGGCCGTTCATGTAGCCGACCTGCACCTCTTTGGAGAGCAGGTCGGCGACGAACCCGAGCTTGCCGAGGCCGAGGCCGATCTCGATCAGGCCGACGAAGATCGCCAGCATCCCCGCCAGGACGATCGCCGACCCCGGGTCCCCGACGACCAGCAGGGGGGCGATCGAGGCGAGGATCAGGGGCGAGATCGAGGAGTCGGGCCCGAGCACCAGGACCCTTGAGGGGCCGAAGAGGGCGTAGCCGACCAGGCAGGCGATCGTCGTGTAGAGGCCGGTGACCGCCGGCAGGCCGGCGAGCTCCGCGTAGGCCATTCCCTGCGGCACCAGGATCGCGGCCAGCACGACTCCCGCCACCAGGTCGGGTCGAGCGGAAGTGCCGGGGTACTGGCGGATGAGCGCGAGCCCAGGCACCCAGCGGTGGAGTCGACCGGAACGGTGAAGCTGCCCTCCTGAATCCACTGACCCGCTCCTCTGCATGGCTGTCCGGTCCGTTCGCACTCCCCGAGCGGGGAATGATCACGCCCATCTTCGTTCACCGTCCGCGACCTCGCCCGGGCGGTCAACGCCCGGCGGTCGTCGACCAGGACCTCGGCTTGCCTAAGCCTCAGGAATCTCCCGGCCAAAGCCTGCGAGGGTGATGCGCTTCTCGACGCGATCGGCACGGCGAGCGAGCTCTTGGGATATCCGGAAAGCAATCTGGGTAAAAGCCCGGCAAACGAGTGCCAAGGGGAGCAGCTGACGATGGCGACGTACACGATCGACTGGTTCATGACCTTGGATGGCTTCGGCTCGGGACCGGAGGCCTACTGGGGCAAGGACGGCCCCGAGCTGCGCGAGCAGCGGGCCCAGATCTATGGCGACGAAGAGCAGGCGCTCGTGCTCGGGGCGAACACCTATCGCCTGTTCCAGCGCTTCGCCCCGCCGGAGGACGATCCGAGCCACTCGCCGTTGAACGAGGCGCAGAAGATCGTGATCTCGCGGACGCTGGAGGCGCCGCTGACCTGGAAGAACTCGACGCTGATCGCCGGGGACGCGCTCGATGCCGTCCCGCGGCTCAAGGCGGAGTCGCCCGTCCCGCTGCGCTCCCACGGCAGCATCGCCATGAATCGCGCGCTCCTCACGGCGGGCCTGGTGGACCGGCTCGACCTGATGGTGTTCCCGGTCATCACCGGTGAGTCGGGATCCGATCCGGTCCTCACCGATCTGCCCGATATCGACCTGGAGCTGGTCGACTCACAGCTCTACGACGGGCGCATGCAGCGGCTCGTCTACGTCCCGACGGTGCGCTGAGACGCTTCCGGGTCCGTCCAGGGCCGCAAGCGCGGCACGCCGTCGCTATCGACGCGGCCGCAGCGTCGCCAGGCTGTCGAGCGAGCTGGCCAGGCCCAGTGCCGTCGCCTGTAGGCCGAGGCCCCAGATCAACGCTGCGATGTAGTCCCAGCGGGTGCCCCAGGTCTTGCCGGCGTAGAGCGCGCCCAGGCCGGCGCCGAGCACGACGAGCGCGGTGACGATGACGATGACCAGCTGGACCAGCCAGGCACGCTCGGCCCGGCGATCGGTGGCGGCTTCGCTGAGCACCGGGCCGGGGGGCGACGGCGGCAGCGTGGGTGGTGGCGGCCCGTCCGAGACCGGGGTCGAGGGCACCGGCTCGGCTCCGATCGTCACCTCGGGCTCGAAGCCGGGTCCACCGCCGATCACGATCGTCCCGCTGGGGAAGTGCGCGGCGTAGGCGGTGGCCACGTCGACGCTGGTACTGCGGTAGCGAGAGATGTCGAATGGCAAAGGCGGCGCATCTTCCGGCAGCTCGTGCCAGAGTCGCCCGACCAGCTTCGCCGCGGCCTGCAGATCGTCGGCGACGCTTTCGAGGTCCTCGGCGCTCTCGGCGTTCCAGAGCAGGTGGCGCATCGAGTCCAGTTCCGTATCGAGCTCCACGAGTTTCGCTTCCGAAAGGCCCGCGAGCGTCCTCCGCGCTTCCCAGAGATCGGCGAGCCGCTCTTCCTGGCCCTGCATCGTCCGCACCTGTTTCGCCCTCGCGTCGATTTCTTCCAGGTGAGCTTTCAGGTCCTTGGCATCGACCTCTTCGCCCACCAAGGACTTGCGGGCCTCTGTATCCAGCTGGGGCTTTGAGCGGCCCGCATCGGTGTCCTTCAGGCCCGGGAGCCGCTCCGGCGGGATCGCCGGCAGGTTCTCGAGGGCGGTTTCCAGGTCACCGGCGTGGTCGGGCAGTTCTTCCAGCAGGTCGATCTGCTTCTCCACCGTTGCGATCCGCGCTTCCATGTCGTCGAGCACGGGTTTGTCGATCGCGGTCCGGTTCAGCCTCACCCATTTTTTCAGCTGCGCCTTGAGCGTCATCTTCTGGGGGTCGATGTCGCCGATGGCGAACTTGCCCCAGCCCTTGCCCTGCGGCAATTTCCCGGCGGCTTCGGTGTTTCGGGTGGACAGTGAGTTGATCCGGTTCCAGAGGCGGTACCGCGGCAGCAGGACGCTCGCGGCCCACTGCAGCAGCAGTCCGAGCAGGATGCCCGCGGCGATGACGGCGATCGCGCACCCCACCGACGCCGCGGCCTTGACGCTGAGCGAAGCGGTCCCTGCTTCGTCGTCCTGCGGCGAGAGATCCACTTCGCCGGAGTAGGTACCCGGATCGAGTTCGTCGCTGTCGAATTCGAGGCCGACCTGCGACGTCGTCGCGGTCAACCTCTTGCCGCCTGCGTAGATGACCGCGACCGGATCGCCCTGCGGGCCCGAGATGGCGCCGAGCGTGAGCGGGTCCTTCGGCTTCTTCGGGAGTTTGGAGAGGGCGCCTTCGACTGGAATCCAGAACGGCCCGTGCTCGGAGCCCTCGAGTTCGACGGTCTGGCTCGGGACCAGGGGCGTCGCCTGCAGCGCGGTTGGCGCCGGCGCCGGTCCCGAGGAGATCTTCACTTCCCGGCGCGCCGTCCGACCGGTTTCGGCCGACACCCCCACGGACCCCGAGAAGTTCCCTTCGCGGGCTTTTCCGGCCGTCAGCGTGAAGGTGGCGCGGCCGTCCCCGGCCAGCATGACGCGGCCGGGGGCGATGCTGAGGCCGCCGCAGACGGCTCCGTCCGCGACCACCGCTTCGTCTTTGCCGAGGAACTCGCCAAGCGTCAGCTTCACCTCGCGTTCGCGGCCGGTCTCGTTGTGGACCTTGACCTCGACGCCTTCGGCTTTGAGGTTCGTGCAGGTGGTTTCCAGGGGGTCGGTCTTGGCGAAGGAGATGGGTGCCTCTGCCGCCGATGCCGGCGCCGCCATCAGGCACAGACCCACCACCGCTGCCACTGCCGTCGCCAGCCCCCGCATGAACCCTCCTCGTTCGACACCTGACCGTGAAAAACCAGACTAGTTAGTTTTCACTGTTTGATTGAGGAGTTGGTACGAAAATCAGCCTTTCACCGTTTTGCGGCCTCACCGTTTGGTTGGTTCCAGGCCCACCAGCACGTAGTAGCCGATCAGGTAGAGCTTCTTGCCGTCGGACACGACCGGGGTGTAGCCGGCCTGCTTCAGCTCGAAGGTCTTCTCGTGGGTGTGGGCGTCGAGGCCGATCGTCCGATCCGCCGCGAAGCTCGAGGTGTAGACCGTGTGGCCGATCACCGTCGCCGTGCCGGGGATCGCACCGCCGACGTCGTAGCTCCAGCGGGGCTTGCCGGTGCTGGCGTCGAGCGCGTAGAAGCGGCCGTTTTCGGCGCCGATGTAGACGGTCGGCGGCGTTCCCGGCACCGCGGCCAGGGCGGGGGAGCCGTAGATCGCGCCGCTGGCGTCGAAGGACCAGGCGACCTTGCCGGTCTTTTCGTCGAAGGCGAAGACGGTGCCGTCGTCGCGGGCGGCGTAGACGTTGCCGAAGCCGATCGCCGGGGAGGAGAAGAAGCCGCCCCTGCCGTATGGGGGCTGCTTGCTGGTGTTGGTACGCCAGAGCGGCTTGCCGCTGCCGGCGTCGAGGGCGAAGACCGCGCTCTCGTAGTCGGCGACGTAGAGGCGGCCGTGGTGGAAGCTGGGGCTGGCTTTGATCGCCGCCGGCGCGTCGAATCTCCAGCGGGTCTTGCCGCTGTCCGCCCAGAGGGCGACGACCTTGGTCGTGTCGGTGCCGAGGTAGAGCGTCCCTTCCGCCGCCATCGGCGAGGATTCGAGGTGGCCGGCGAGCTTCGTGCGCCAGAGCGTGTGCCCGTCGGCGGCATCGCCGGCGACCACTTCGCCGCCGAGGAAGGCCCCGTAGATGCGCCCCTTGTAATAGACCGGCGCGGTGACGAAGTTCGGCGTGCCCTTGTCGCTGGC
Source organism: uncultured Solirubrobacterales bacterium (assembly GCA_963719435.1). Taxonomy (GTDB): domain Bacteria; phylum Actinomycetota; class Thermoleophilia; order Solirubrobacterales; family 70-9; genus VAYN01. The sequence goes on from OY970384.1 coordinate 1,411,543, forward strand.
CCTGTTCGTCACTTCCCAGAGGATCTTGCGGTCCCGCAGCCGCACCGCTTTCGCGTTGCCGTACTTGTTGATCACGTAGGCGACGCCGCCGGCGATCGCCGGCGGGAACTCGATCAGCGCGTGGGTGTTGATCGACCAGGCCTGCCGCAGCGGCGGATCCAGCAGGCGCGCTTCGGTCGGCAGGTAGTGCGTCCGCTCCGGCACCCGGCCGAAGAAGGGCCAGTCGACGAAGCCGGCATTGCTCTTGGTGGCGACGACCTTCTCGTCCGCTTCGGTCGTGCCACCGCCGCAGCCGGCCAGCGCCAGCGCCCCGGCGACCAGGGCCAGGCAGAGCGCGTCGCGTCTCGCGGTTCGGAACTGCATCGAGGTTGCTGTATCGGCAGCATCGCCGCCGTCTGAATAAGCGGCGGACGAGAATCGAACTCGCGTCATCAGCTTGGAAGGCTGAGGCTCTACCGTTGAGCTACCGCCGCGCAGGGAGGAGGGTAGCCGCCCGCGCGCCGATTCGTCAGAATGCAAAACCCCAACGGGGAGTGGCGCAGTCTGGTAGCGCACTCGGCTGGGGGCCGAGCGGTCGCAGGTTCAAATCCTGTCTCCCCGATTGCAGTCTGTCCTTGCATGGCTCCGCAAAGCCGCGGGGGGCGGGGTCTTAGCTGGGAGCGAGGCGCCAATCAGGGTCGGGGCGCAGACAAAAACATCCGGCACGTCTGGAATCCCTCCGACATGGTCGAGGAGTTCAGCGACTTGAAGTCACAATCTGTGATGTCAAGTGGCGGGCATGGGGGCGGCCGCACGGGCGCGGCGACCGCGCGTCAGCTCGAGAGCCCGCCGGAGGGATGGTCACGCAAAAAAGCACGCGCTCAGAATCGCGCGCGATGCCCGGGCCTCGTCGCCGCTCGTGCCTGTCCAGGCCACTCGGCGACCCACTGCTGCACCCGCCACGCGGATTTCGTTGATTGTCGGCTGGCTGGGCGCTATGGGTGGGTGCTCAGTTGCACGCGACGCCCGGGGACGGGCGATGACGAAAGGAAGCTCGATGAAACGCGCACTCCCGGCGTTTGGACTGGCGCTCCTGGCTGCTTTGGCGCTGAGCGGCCTGACCGCCCCGCTGGCGTCGGCCGAATTCTTCATCTTCACATCGGAAGCCGAAAAAACCACTCTGGCCGGGGAACAGGTTGGCGTCAACGTCCTCAAAACGGATGCCGGAAGCCTCGAATGCGAATCCGCGACCTTCAAAGGGGAAATGTCCCAGGAAGGTGCGGTGGAACTGGTGCTGACCCCGGAATACAAAGGGTGCAAATTCGTCGGCATGACCGCGGAAGTGGTGCCGCACAGCTGCCACTTGGTGTTTCGCGTCGTCGCCAGGGAAAGTGGGGTCAACAGGGCGGATGCAGTGGTCGACTGCGAAGAAGCCGGCGACAAGATCACGATCGTCAGCAAACTCTCCGGGGTGACCAAGTGCACTGTGGACATCGGAGAGCAGGAAGGCCTGAGTCAGGTGAATTTCACCAACGAAGGCACTCCCCAGAAGGCCCGCGCGACCATCAGCCTCTCCGGGATCCAGTACGACCAGACACCCGGCACCGGTCTCGGCGCCTGTTCCAAAGCCGAAAAAACAGGCACTGGCACCTACCAGGGAATTGCGGCGATCAAATCGCTCGCAGGGGAAACTCAGGTGAACCTCAATCTCGAACCGATTCCGCAGACGATCAAAATCGACAACAACCCCGTCGTGATTGGCGGCAAAGTCGGCGACAAAGCAACGTTCGAAGTGGAAAGCGTCGCGGGGGAAGCCGTCACGGTCGTCTCGATGCTCCACCAGGCAAATATCGGGCGACCGAAAATCGGCTGTGGGAAATTGGCAAAAAAAGGTGACAAATGTCAGGAAGAAATCGAATGCGTAGGGCTTCGTGGCAAGGTCCAAAAAATCGCCCTGATCACGGCTCCTCCCGGTGGGGACATGGTTGGGGTCAAAACCTGCTGAATGACACCGGTGGCCTTCGGGGGCTCGGACCCGAGTCCTCGGGGCCGCCGGCCTAGAATCGGGGCGTGCCCATTCCCGACGGAGAGCGGATGTTCATCGGCGACGGCGGGCTGGAGACGGCGATGATCTTCGGCGAGGGCATCGACCTGCCCGAGTTCGCCTCCTTCCCGCTGCTGCGCGATCCGGCGGGACGGGCCGCTCTGCGGCGCTACTACGGCGGCTTCCTCGACCTCGCCGCTCGCTATGGCGCCGGCTTCAGCTTCGACACCCCGACCTGGCGGGCGAGCCGGGGGTGGGGGGAGAAGCTGGGCTACTCGGCGCGTGAGGTCGGCGACGTCAACCGCGAGGCGGTGGCCTTCGCCAGGGAGGTCGCAGCCGCGAGCGGGGCGGAGGTCCCGGTCGCGATCTGCGGCACGATCGGCCCGGAGGGAGACGCCTACCACCCCGACCATGCGCTGTCGCCGCAGGAGGCCGAGCGCTACCACGCGCCCCAGGTGGATGTCTTCGCCGCCGAGGGAGTCGACCTGCTCGCCGCCTACACGCTGACCTACGTCGAGGAGGCGGTCGGGATCGTGCGCGCCGCGGCCGCGGCTGGGACCCCGGTCTCCATCTCCTTCACGGTCGAGGCGGACGGACGGCTGCCGAGCGGGGAGCCCCTGCGGGAGGCCGTCGAGCGGCTCGACGCCGAGACCGGCGGGACCGCCCTGTATCTGATGATCAACTGCGCCCATCCAAGTCACTTCGCCGCCGAGCTGGCGCGGGGAGGAGCCTGGGTCGAGCGCATCGGCGGCATCCGCGCCAACGCCTCGCGCAAGAGCCATGAGGAACTCGACGACGCCGAGGACCTGGACAGCGGCGACCCGCAGGAGCTCGGAGCCGAATACCGCGCCCTCGAGCCGAGCCTGCCCAACCTGCGGATCCTCGGTGGCTGCTGCGGCACCGACCACCGCCACCTCGCCAGCATCTGCGCCAGCTGTCTCGCGCCGCGCTAGCTCAAGCGCCCTGCGCTCCCTCGAGTTCGTCGGCGCGTTTGACGCCGGCCTCGGTGAAGGACCAGAGGAACCAGTCGGGATCGTCCCCCCAGGGCCGCTCCTCGACGTACCCGGCCTCGATCAGGGCGGGCAGAAGCTCGTTCAGCTCCGCTTCCGTGGCATCCGAGGCGTCCTCCAGGGAGAGCAGCCAGGCCCGCAGCAGCGTTTGGTCGAGCTGGTCCACCGCGGCCCTCGCCAGCGCTCAGTTGGCGCGGTAGAAGAGGCAGCGGTAGCCGAGGCCGGCCGGCGCTTTGCTGAAGGCGGTGGCCGACTCGCTGCGGGTGAGGACGACCTCTTCGCCGCCGACCGTGTCGAGGTCGCTGGCGTCGCCGCTCCAGTTCTGACCGCTGACCTGCGTGTCGGGCTGGGCGACGTAGGCGATCAGCTCGCTCAGCGACGGCAGGCGGCCGCCGGCGTCGCCGCAGTCGATCGAGGCCGCGATCCAGCCGGTCGCGGGGCGCGGGTCCTCGTCCCAGCACATGCCGCCGTAGAGCTCGGTCGCGGCGGGGCAGGCGACCTGGAGCTGGCTGGCGCTGAGCCCGTCGAGGGTGTCGGCGTCGCCGGCGCTGACGGCGCTGTCGGCCGTCGCGGCGCTTTGGGCGGTCGCGGCGCTCTGCGCGGTCGTGGCTTCGGTGGCCTTGTCGGCGGTGAGGGCGTGCTGGGCGGTTTCGGCGCTCTTCGCCGTGTCCGCGCTCCCCGCCGTGTTCGCGCTCGCGGCCGTATCGGCGCTGGTCGCGCTCACGGCCGAGGTCGCCGTCTGGGCGGCCGGCACGGTGCTCAGGGAGGACTCGTCGATGACGCTGCCGCCGAGCGCGTTCTGCTTCACCTGCTGGCTGGTCAGGGTGCCGTTCTTGAGCTTGCCGGCGCCGATCGAGCGCTTGACGATGCTGTTGCCGTTGATGGTCGCGGCCGCGTAGCCGATCCCACCGAGGGCGATGAAGACGGCGATGCTCGCCATCAGGTTGGCGTAGGAGAGGTGGCGGCGGAGGCGGGAGGGAAGGTTGGTCATGCCGGCGCTATCGGCGCGGCGCGGCCCGACCTCCAGCCCTGGGACGGGAGGTCCACGTATATTCGTGTCATAATTGCTGACACGAAATGTCTCCCCGGACCTACAGCCAGACGAAGCGCGCCGAGGCAACCGAGCGCAGCCGGCTGGCGATCCTGCGGGCGGCGCAGGAGCTGTTCCGCGACGAGGGCAGGTTCGAGCTGCCGCTCGACGAGGTGGCGAACCGGGCGGGCTGCAGCGAACGCACGCTGATCCGCCATTTCGGTTCGAAGGAGGGACTGCTGGTGGCGGCGATCGCCGACGCCGAGCAGGCGGCGATGACGACGCGCCAGGCGCCGCCGGGAGATGCGCTGACGGCGGTCGGGCGCCTGGTCGACCACTACGAGGACAGCGGCGACCAGGTGCTCGGCTGGCTCTCGCTAGCCGATCGCTACCCGCTGGTCCGCCAGGTGACCGAGTCCGGGAAGCGGATGCACGAGGACTGGGTGGCGGCGGTGTTCGCACCGGACCTGGCGGCGCTCGACCGCGGCGAGCGCCGCCTCCGCCGGGCACTCCTCGCCACCGTCACCGACGTCTACGTCTGGGAGCTGCTGCGGCGGCGCCAGGGGCTCGGCCGCGGGGCGACCGAGGCGGCGATGCTGGGCCTGGTCGAACACGCCAGGCGGGGTGGCGCGTGAGGGTGCTCGCCTACACCTCGCCGGCGCGCGGCCACCTCAACCCGATGATGGGCCCGCTGCTGGAGCTGGCGCGGCGCGGCGCCGAGGTGCACGTGCGCACCCTGGCCGCCGAGGTGGAGGCGGTGCGGGCCGCCGGTCTCGCCTGCGAGCCGATCGACCCGCGAATCGAGGCGATCGAGATGGACGACCACAGCGCTCGCTCCCGGCTGGCGGCGGGCGAAAGGGCGTTCTCGGTCTGGGCGCGGCGGGCGCGGATCGAGGTGGGGGACTTCGCGGCGGCGCTGGACGCCGTCGCCCCCGACCTCGCCCTGATCGACACGACCACCTTCGGGGCCAAGGCGGTGGCCGAGCGGGAGGGGCTGCCCTGGGCGGAGTCGCGTCCCTTCCTGCTGGAAGAACCGGCCCCCGGAGTGCCGCCGTTCGGCTTCGGCCTGCGACCGAAGACCGGTTCGCTCGGCCGGCTCCGCGACGGCGCCATGGCCCGGCTCAGCTCCCGCTTCGACGCCCGGGCCCGCCTGCCGACGGTCAACGCCGGCCGGCTCGCCGCCGGCCTGCCACCCTGCGCGACGCTCGCCGAGGCGCGCGACCGCGTCGCGCTGACCCTCTACTTCACCGCCGAGCCGTTCGAGTACCCGCGGCCGCTGCCGCCCGGGGTGCTGATGGTCGGGGCCGGGACCTGGGACCCGCCGTCGCCGCTCCCGCTCGATCTCCCCGAGGACGGGCGGCCGCTGGCGCTGGTCACCTGCTCCTCCGAGTTTCAGGACGACGGCGAGATCGCCGCCGCCGCTCTCACCGGCCTCGGCACCGAGTGGCAGCTGGTCGTCACCACCGCCGGCGTCGACCCCGCGACCCTGCCCGCCCGCGGCGACGCCGTGGTCGCGCGGTTCCTGCCGCACCGGCAGCTGCTCGAGCGGGCCTCCGTGGTCGTCTGCCACGGCGGCATGGGCGTCGTCCAGAAGGCGCTCTCGCACGGGGTCCCGGTCTGCGTGGTGCCCTGGGCGCGCGACCAGCTCGACGTCGCCGCCCACGTGCTCGAGGCGGAGGCCGGGACCAGGCTCCCGCGCCGCCGGCTCTCACCGCGGCGCCTGGCGGCGTCGGTCGCTGCGGCGCAGCGTTGCGGGCCCGGGGCGGCCCGGGTCAAAGCCGGGTACGAGGCAACCGGCACCGTGGCGACCGCCGCCACCGCGCTCGAACGGCTGCGCCCCTAAGCCGGCAGCGGCCGCTCCCGCAGCTGGGCCAGGGCGACGCAGAGGACGACCGCCGCCGCGCCGGCCAGCGTCAGCGTGACGCTGGTCTTCAGCAGCAGCGCCCCGCTGACCGCGCCGGCGAGGATCGCGGCGAAGGCGGCGGCGCGCTGGCCGAGGTCCTCGCCGGAGCCCAGCGCGAGCGCGGCCGGAACGGCGACCGCGGTCAGGGTCAGGTTGAGCACGGTGGTGACCAGGTTGGGCCCGCCCAACCCGCGGACGACGGTGTTGCGCAGGCCCATCGTCAGCGAGAGCAGGGCGATCAGCGCGTAGGCCGAGGCGGCGCCGGCGTCGATCTCGACCGCCGCCGCGACCACGGCGGCAGCTGCGAGGAGGCCGACCTCGATCGACAGCGCCGGGCCGAGCCCGGACCCGGGGACCCGTCCAGCGGCCGAGCCGGAGCCCGCCGCGAGGCGCCTCCCGAGCAGGGCGGCGATGGCGCCGCCGGCGACGAACGCGCCGAGGGCGATCGCCGGCGCCGCCACCGGCGCCCCGGCGCTGCCGCCGAGCCCGAGCCCGAGGAAGATCACGTTGCCGGTCTGCATTGCCGCGAAGACCTGGCCGAGGGCGAGGAAGCTGACCGCGTCGACGATCCCGGTGACGAAGGTCAGCGCCAGCAGCGTCCGCGTCAGCCCCGGGTTCATCTGCGGCATTAGTACTGCCGCGCGCCGACGTCGAATTCGCCGCCGGCGCCGCGATTTGGCATAGGATCGGCGCGCCCGCCACCCGGGCTCCCCATGCAGAAGCTCGCCACCGCCCTCACGCTCGTCATCGCACTCGCCCTGCTCGTCGCCGGCTGCGGCGAGAGCAAGGACGACTCGACCGCGACCACGGCCAGCGCCTGCAAGCCGGGGCAGCTGCCGACCGAGACCGCGGGCGTGCTCACGGTCGCCACCGACAAACCGGCCTACCCGCCCTACTTCGAAGACGACGACCCGACCAACGGCGAAGGCTTCGAGAGCGCCGTCGCCTACGCGATCGGCAAGCAGCTCGGCTACCCGGCGGCGAAGGTGAAGTGGACGGTCGAGCCGTTCAACTCCTCCTACGCGCCCGGCCCCAAGGACTTCGACTTCGACGTCAACGAGATCTCGATCACCCCGGCGCGCGAAAAGGCCGTCGACTTCTCCTCGCCCTACTACACCGCCAACCAGGCGGTGGTGGCGCTGAAGGACTCCGACGCCGCCAAGGCGACCTCGCTGGCCGACCTCGAGGGCGCGAACATCGGCGTCCAGATCGGCACCACCAGCCTCTCCGCGGCCGAAGACACGATCGAACCGGACAGCCGCCCGGAAGTCTTCAACAGCTCCAACGACGTGGTCACGGCGCTGAAGAACGAACAGATCGACGCCGTCGTCGTCGATCTGCCGACCGCGCTCTACATCACCGCCGCCCAGGTGCCGACCGCGACCGTGGTCGGCCAGTTCGCCGCTCCCGGCGGCGACCAGTGGGGTGCCCTGCTGGCCAAGGATTCGCCGCTGACCGCCTGCATCTCTGAAGCGGTCGACGAGCTCAAGAGCTCGGGTGAGCTCGACAAGATCACCACGCGCTGGATGAGCCAGGCCGCTGGCGCGCCCGAACTCGACTAGCCCTCCCGGACCCGGTCAGTCGCGGCGCAGGCGCCCGTCGGCGTCGAGCAGCGCCAGCGCCGCGGGGTCGGGCTCGACCACGACCTCGGAGTCGACGTAGCGCTGGTAGTAGGGCTGCAGCCCGCGCGCCCGGCCGATCGGCGCCAGCAGGCCGAAGGCGAGCCGCTGCACCCAAGGCGGGGGAGAGGAGATCACGATCGTGTCGCGGAACTCGTTCACCGTGACCGCCAGCTGCAGCGGCTTCGGCAGCCCCTGCTTGGTCGACTTGCCGTCGCGGGCGAGCCCGAACAGCGTCCCGACCAGCTGCACGAAGCGGATCCCCGGCTCGACTTCGACCACCACCGAGGCCTCCTCCGCGCCCAGCTGCCACCAGTCGTGGATCGTGTTCGGCGGCACTTCCGCCGACTCGCCCGGCCCGAGCTCGCGCTGCTCCGCGCCGATCCGGAAGCCGACCCGGCCGCCGAGGACGTGGAAGCGCTCGCGCAGGCCCGGGTGCAGGTGCGCGGTCGCCACCCGCCCGCCGGGCGCGACGAAGAGGTGGCTGACCAGGACCTGGTCGGGGTGCTCGAAGGGATCGGTGAGGCAGATCGCGCGCTCGCCGGTGACCGGGTTCTCGGAGACCTCGCCGTAGTGGGACATCGGCCGCAATCTTAGGCGTCCCCGGCCGGGGTCAGAATCGGCCGCGCTTGTCCGCATCCGCCGCCATCAGCGACCGCCGGCTCGAACGCGCGGCGGCCAAGCGCCGCCAGCAGCGCCGCGGCCAGGCGATCGCCGTCGCCTCCACCGTGCTCGTCCTCGGCGGCCTCGCCGCCTGGGTGCTGACCAGCCCCGGCTGGCCGGTCGTGCGCGAGACCTTCTTCTCCTGGACGATCTTCCGGGACTCATTCCCGGAAGTGCTGGAAGGCTTCTGGCTCGACGTCAAGTTGTTCGTGATCGTCGAGGCGGTGGTGCTGGCGGTCGGGCTGGTGATCGCCCTGGTGCGGACCAGTCGGGCGCCGGCGCTGTTCCCGCTGCGGCTGCTGGGCACCGTCTACGTCGACCTCTTCCGCGGCTTCCCGACGATCATCCTCGTCGTCCTGGTCGGCTTCGGGGTGCCGGCGCTGCGGCTGGAAGGGCTGCCGACCGACCCGGTCGTGCTCGGCGGCATCGCCCTCGCCCTCTCCTACAGCGCCTACGTCGCCGAGGTCTACCGGGCCGGGATCGCCTCGGTCCACCGCGGCCAGCGCGACGCGGCGCTGGCGATCGGCCTCAGCGACGGCCAGGCGATGCGCCACGTGGTCCTGCCGCAGGCGGTGCGGCGGGTGGCGCCGCCGCTGCTGAACGACTTCGTCTCCCTGCAGAAGGACGTCGCCCTGGTCTCGATCCTGGGACCGCTGGAGGCCTTCCGGATCGCCCAGATCGTCCAGGGGGAGACCTTCAACTTCACGCCGCTGATCGCCGCGGCGCTGCTCTACCTCGCGGTCACGGTGCCGCTGGCCCGGGTCGTCGACCGCATCGGCGGCGGCCCCGAGGGGGCGGTGCGGTGAGCGCCACCCCGGTGCTCGAGGTCCGCGGCGTGACCAAGTCCTTCGGTGAGCGCGAGGTCCTGCGCGGCATCGACCTCACCGTCGACGAGCACCGCGCCGTCGCCCTGATCGGCGCCTCCGGCTCCGGCAAGTCGACGCTGCTGCGCTGCATCGACCTGCTGGAGGAGATCGACGACGGCGACGTCCTGCTCGACGGCGAGGTCATCACCGACCCAGCGGTGGAGCCGGTCGCGGTGCGGCGCCGGCTCGGCCTCGTCTTCCAGGCCTACAACCTGTTCCCGCATCTGACCGCGCTGCAGAACGTGGTCCTGGGGGAGATGCGGGCGCACGGGATCGCCCGCGTCGAGGCCGAGGAGCGCGGCCGCGCCCTGCTCGCCCGCTTCGGGCTCGCCGGCCGCGAGGACGACCGGCCCGACGAGCTCTCCGGCGGCCAGCAGCAGCGGGTGGCGATCGCCCGCGCCTTCTCCGGCCGGCCGCGGGCGCTGCTGCTCGACGAGGTGACCAGCGCCCTCGACCCGGAGCTGGTCGGCGAGGTGCTGGCGGCGGTGCGCGACCTCAAGGCGGAGGGGATGACGATGGTGATCGCCACCCACGAGATGAGCTTTGCCCGCGAGGTCGCCGACGAGGTCGCCTTCCTGCACGACGGCCGCATCCTCGAGCAGGGCCCGCCGGACCGCGTCCTCTCGGCGCCGGAGCGGCCGGAGACCAAGCGCTTCCTCGCCCGCCTGCTCGAGGCCGGCCGCATCTGAATCGCCGCTGCGGGCCCGAAAAGTCCGCGTTTCACCTGATTTCCAGGCCCTTCGTGGCCCTTTGATCAAGAAATTTGGCGCCGAACAGTAATGCTGTTATGCTCGCGCACCAATCGACCAGTCAAAGTTTTTGTCGGGTCGGCGACATAGCCAGCACCAGTGCCTTAATCGGTTAAAGGGTCGGCGTTGTAAGCCGAAGATCCGGGTTCGAGCCCCGGCTGGTGCATTCGTAAACGGGAAATACGAATGGGCTATGGGATGAACATTTTCGACTACATCGAGGACGGGTCGGTACAGGGGGAGCAGGCACGCTGGTCGGCGCGCTCGCCGTTCCGGCCCCGCCAGGACTACGACCTGATGCTGGTGCCGCGGACGCCGGACTGGCAGGCCGACGAGGCCTCGCGCGAGGCGCTGGCACGGATCGAGGCCGAGCCGTGGGTGGAGAAGGTCGCCGAGCAGGACGGCGAAGTGCTGCTGCGCCTGACCGACGACTGGATCGAGGACACCGGCAGCCGGCTCGAGGCCGGCGAGGGGGTCGAGGGCGCCAACGCCGACCTCGCCGCGGGCAAGCGCTACGCCGTCTACTTCTGGGGCGCCAACACGACCAAGGCGCTGCACATCGGCCACCTCCGCAACCTCGCGGTCGGGCACGCGATCGGGGCCGCGCTGGAGCAGGCCGGGGCCCGGGTCGAGCGCCGCAGCCTGATCTGCGACGTCGGTCGCAGCATGGGCGAGGCGATGGCCGGAGTCGTCAAGAGCGGCCGCGACCAGCAGGTCTGGCCCGAGGGCGAAGAGAAGAGCGACCACTTCGTCGGCGCCTGTTACGCCGACTACGTCACCGCCGGCCGCGCCGCCGGGGTCGTCGGCGGCCGCGATGCCGACGACGGCGCTGAGGACTCGGTCGCGCGCGAGTCCTCGATGTACAACGACAAGGCCGACGAGCTGATGCTGCGGGTCCTGCGCGGCGACCAGGAATCGCTGGAACTGTGGTCGAAGACGCGCGCCTGGGTGATCTCCGGCCAGCGCAAGACCCTGGCCCGGCTCGGCATCGCCTTCGACAAGGTGATCTTCGAGTCCGACTTCCTGCCCGAGGTCCTGGAGCTCTCCAACCAGGGGCTGGCCGACGGCACCCTGACCCGCCGCTACGGCGACGACATGGTCATGTACGAGACCGAACGCGAGGAGCTGGAGGAGATGCCGCTGGTCCGCTCCGACGGCCTCCCGACCCAGCACATGCGGGCGCTCGCCTACTGGGCCGCGGCGCCGGAGCTGGACGACTTCATCTCGCTCCAGGTCTGCGGCAACGAGTGGGTCTCCCACGTCACCTGCCGCCGCAAGCTGATCGACGAGCTCGGCGTCGTCAACGGCAACGGCAACGGCAGCGCCAAGGGCGGCGGCCCGCCCACCTACGACGTCTTCCACGGCATGGTCGCCCGCGACCGCACCTCGATCACCTCCAGCAAGGAAGGGGCGCTGCTGGTCGACGAGCTGGCCGACTGGGTGCAGCGCGAGATCGAGGCCGACCCGGACCGGGCCGAGGTGCGGCGCAGCCATCCCGAAGGCGACCGGCTGCCGTCGCGGATCGCGCTCGCCTTCTTCCTCCTGCAGCCGACCTCCAAGCGGGTCGACTTCGAGCCGGAGAAGCTGCTGCGCGAGGGCAAGGGCAGCCTCGGCTGGGACCTGGCCCAGGCGCAGGCGCACCGCGGCACCGCGCCGCTGGCCGCCGAGCGCGCCGCCGAGGACGCCGACTACCGCTTCGCCGTCGTCCAGTCCGAGCTCTACCGGCGCCACCTGCGCAGCTCGGTCGAGAGCCTCGACGTGATCCCGCTCGCCCGCTACGTCTCCCACTTCGCCCGCTGGTACCGCGAGGACGAGCGCTCGCCCGAGGTCGAGCGGGTGACGCGGACGGTGCTCGACCAAGGGGTGCGCGGGCTGGGACTGGAGGGAGCGTGAGATGAGGACGCTGCTGGTCGACAACCACGACTCCTACACCTACAACGTCTTCCACCTGCTGGCCGCGGCCTCCGGGCACGAGCCGGTGGTGGTCAACAACGACGCCGTCTCCTGGCGGGTGCTCTCGCGCTCGGACTTCGACGCGATCGTGCTCTCGCCCGGCCCCGGCCGGCCGGAACGCTGGCACGACTTCGGCGTCTGCCGCGACATCCTCCGCTACAGCGAGATCCCGGTGCTGGGAATCTGCCTCGGCCACCAGGGGATCGGCAACCTGCTCGAGGGCGGGGTCAGCTCGGCGCCGATGGCGATGCACGGGCGGCTCAGCCACGTGCGCCACTCCGACCGCGGCATCTTCGAGGGGATCCCGCAGGACTTCTCGGTCGTCCGCTACCACTCGCTGGCGATCACCGGCCCGCCCGGGCCGGAGGGCAACGTCACCGCCTGGGCCGAGGACGGGGTGGTGATGGGGATCGAGCACACACAGCGGCCGATCTGGGGCGTCCAGTTCCACCCCGAGTCGATCGCCACCGAGCACGGCCGCGCGATCGCCGAAAACTTCTACGCGCTGGCCAGCCGCCTGCGCGGCAAGCCGCTGGGCCGCGACGCCGGCCGCCGCGCTCCCCGTGAGAGCGCCGCCGCCCCCGCCGAGCCCGAGCCGACCGAGGCAATCCGCGAGACGCCGATGCGGCTGCGGCTGCGCGAGATCGAGGGCGAACCGTCGACCGAGTGGCTGTTCGAACGGCTCTTCGCCGACGCCGAGAACGCCTTCTGGCTCGACAGCGCCGACGCCCCGACCCGGCTCGCCCAGTGCTCCTACCTCGGCACCAGCGCCGGCCGCGAGCGCTGCCTGCTCGAGTACGACGTCGACGCCGGCGAGGTCAAGGTCGAGCGCGCCCGCCGCGACACCGTCGAGCACAAATCGATCTTCGACCTGCTCGACCGCGAAGTCACGAAACACGCGGTCGAGCCGCCGCCGCAGCTGGCGCGCGGATTGATCGGCGGCTTCGTCGGCTACCTCGGCTACGAGCTCAAGGCCGACTGCGGCTCGGCCAACGTGCACAGCTCCGACATGCCGGACGCGCTGATGATGCTGGCGACCCGGGTCGTCGCCGTCGACCACGTGCGCCGCCGCACCTACCTCTGCGCGGTCGGCCGCGAGGACGACCCCGAGGTCGACGCCTGGCTCGACCTCGCCGAGGCCGCCGTCGCCGAGGCGCTGGCCGAGCAGCCGGCGCCGCTGCCGACGCCCGACCCCACCGACCCGCCGGAGCGGATCGTCTTCCAGTCCGGCCGCGGCCGCGAGCGCTACCTCGCCGACATCGCCGCCAGCCAGGCCGAACTGGCGGCGGGGGAGTCCTACGAGGTCTGCCTCACCGACCAGTTCTCGACCGACGCCAGCCCCGATCCCTTCACGCTCTACCGCCACCTGCGCCACAGCAACCCGGCGCCCTTCGCCGCCTTCCTCAAGTTCGGCGACCGCGCCGTCGTCAGCTCCTCGCCGGAGCGCTTCCTCTCGGTCGACCGCGACCGCCGGGTCGAGGCGCGCCCGATCAAGGGGACGATCTCCCGCCACGACGACCCGGTCGTCGACGCCTCCCGGCGCGAGGAGCTGGAGGGCGACGAAAAGACGATGGCCGAGCACCTGATGATCGTCGACCTGCTGCGCAACGACGTCGGCCGGGTCTGCGACATCGACAGCGTCAGCGTGCCGGAGCTGATGGTGATCGAGCCCTACATGACCGTGCACCAGATGGTCTCGACGATCCAGGGCTACCTGGAACCGGGCCGGACCCCGGTCGAGTGCGTCCACTCCTGCTTCCCCGGCGGCTCGATGACCGGGGCGCCGAAGCTGCGCACGCTGGAGATCATCGACGGCCTCGAGGACCAGGCCCGCGGCGTCTACTCGGGCGCGATCGGCTACTTCGGCCTCGACGGCAGCACCGACCTCAGCATCGTCATCCGCACGATCGTCATGCGGCCGGGGCGGACCACGATCGGCGCCGGCGGCGCGATCGTCATGCAGTCCGACCCCGAGGACGAGTTCGACGAGATCCTGCTCAAGGCGAAGGCGCCGATGGCGGCCCTGGCCCGCGTCGTCACCGGCCGCGACGACGCCGACGCCTGGAGCGTCGAGCTGGAGCCGTCTCCGCATGACGTTTGTAACCCAGAGGGTTACAAAGGACAAATGGAGGCCGGCGCGGCGCAGGCGGCCGGGGCGGCATGAGCGACCCGGCGACGACGGTGCCGGCGACGATTCGGCCGGCCGGCGACGCCGATGCCGCCGCGGTGGCGGCGGCGGTCGAGGAGCTGCTGGTCGAGCTCGGCGGCCGCAAGCCGCCGCGGGCGGAGCTGGAGGCCGAGGTGCGGGCGGCGCTGGCCGACCCCGGGATCGGCGCAATCCTCGTCGCCGAGGCCGATGGCGAGATCGTCGGCGTGCTCAGCGCCAGCTGGCAGCGCGCCCTGCACGTGCCCGGGCGCTACGCGACGATCCAGGACCTCTGGGTCGACTCGGGCTGGCGCAGCCGCGGCGTCGGCGCCGAGCTGGTCGATGCGCTTGCGGCCCTGTGCATGGAACAGGGGGTGGCACGGATCGAGGTGGGGCTGCCCCGGGAGAGCTTCGCCGCGATCCGCGCCACCGAGGCCTTCTACAGCGGCAACGGCTTCGAGCAGCTGGGGCCGCGGATGCGACGGCTGCTGCCATGAGCGAGCTGCTGATGGTCGAGCAGCGGCGCGGCAGCGACGACGCCGCCCACTGGATCCGCGAAGGCGGGCGCACGATCCCCGGCCAGGACAGCAACCTGCGGCTGGATGCGCTGCGGGCCGGCCTGGTCCGCCACCAACGGGTGCGCGCGGTCGCCGCCGACGCCGGCGACGAGGCCCTGGAGCGGGCCCTGGGGGCGATGCACGAGCCGGGCTACCTCGCCGCCCTGCGCCGGGTCAACGGCGAGCCGGTGACGATGCCGGACTTCGCCCCGCCCGGCCTGGAGCCCGACATCCCGGTCGACGCCAACCTCGTCGCCGCCGCCCACGAGGGGGTGCGGACGGCGATCACCGCGGCCGCGCGGCTGGCCGGCGGCGCCCACTACACCTACGCGGTCTGCCGCCCGCCCGGCCACCACGCCGGCCCCGACTTCCTCGGCGGCTACTGCTACCTCAACAACGCCGCCGCCGCCGTCTGGACGCTGGCCGAGGCGGGCCTGGGCCCGGTCGGCGTGCTCGACCTCGACCTCCACTACCCGAACGGGACCGCGGCCCTGGTCGAGCGCATCGACGGCGCCACCCTGCACTCGCTGCACGCCTCGCCGGTCACCAATGTCGCCGCCGGCACCGTCCTGCCCCAGAGCGAGCGCGAGCGCGTCGTCGCCTTCGGCGCGGGCCCCGACGCCGAGACCTACCTCGCCGCGGTGGCGCGCTCGATCGAGGAGCTCGCCGCCGGCGCGGCCGCGCTGGTCGTCTCGCTCGGCTACGACATCGTCGCCGGCGACCCGCATGGCTCCTGGGCCTTCGCGCCGCCGATCTTCACCGACATCGGCCGCCTCCTGGCCGCCTCCGGGCGTCCGGTCTGCGTGATCCAGGAGGGCGGCTACTCGCTGCCGCTGCTGGCTGAGTGCAGCCACGCCTTCGCCCTCGGCCTGCTGGGAGGGGAGGAGCGATGAGCGCCGGCCTCGAGCCCTTCCGCCGCCGCCTCGACACGATCGACGATGAGATCGCCCGCCTGCTCGGCGAGCGCTTCGACATCTGCCGCGAAGTCGCCCTCTACAAGAGCGCCAACGGGATCCCGATGATGCAGCCCGACCGGGTCGAGGTGGTCCGCGGCCGCTACCTCGCCCGCGGCGCCGAGGCCGGCCTCCCGGCCGAGTTCAGCGGCGACCTCTTCGACCTCCTGATCGCCGCCACCTGCAAGGAGGAGGACGAGCTGATGGCGGCCCAGGAGCGGGGCGCATGAGCCTGCCGCCGGGGCCGCGGATGCCGCGGGCGCTGCAGGCGGTCGGCTGGACGCAGCGGCCGCTGCCGTTCCTCGAGCGCTGCCAGCGCCGCTACGGCGATGCCTTCACCCTGCGCATCCTCCACTGGGGCGACTGGGTCGTGCTCTGCGACCCCGACGACGTCAAAAAGGTCTTCACGGCCGGGGACGCGGTCGGCGTCGCCCTCGCCAACCCGATGCTGGGGCCGGTGCTGGGGCCGCACTCGGTGATGCTGCTGGAAGAACCGCGGCACATGACCCGGCGCAAGCTGATGCTGCCCGCCTTCCACGGCAAGAGCATCGAAACCGACGGCGAGATGATGATGGACGTTGCCCGGCGCGAAGTCGGCCGCTGGCCGGTCGGCGAGCCGTTCGAGCTCTGGCCGCGGATGCAGGCGATCACGCAGGAGGTGGTGGTGCGCGCCGTCTTCGGCAGCGAGGAGAGCGAGCAGCTCGGCCGCCTGCGCGAGCTGCTGCAGCGGCTGACGGTCTGGATGAACAACCCCCGCAACCTCGCCCTGCTCGCCACCTTCGGGCCGCGCTGGGTCGTCCGCAGCCGCCAGTTCCGCAAGGCGATGCGGCCGGTCGAGGCGGCTGTCCTGGAGGAGGTCAAACGCCGCCGCGCCGAGGGCGACCTGCGCGAGGACGTGGTCTCGATGCTGGTCCAGGCGCGCTACGAGGACGGCTCGCCGCTGAGCGAGCAGGACCTGCGCGACGAACTGCTGACCCTG
Organism: uncultured Solirubrobacterales bacterium; assembly: GCA_963719435.1. Taxonomy (GTDB): domain Bacteria; phylum Actinomycetota; class Thermoleophilia; order Solirubrobacterales; family 70-9; genus VAYN01. The sequence continues at coordinate 1,427,994 of OY970384.1, forward strand.
CTCACCGACGGCCCGACCTCGAGCTCGCTGGCCTGGACCTTCGAGCGGCTGCTGCGCAACCCGAGCACGCTCGAGCGCGCCCAGGCGGAGGTGCGCGACGGCGGCGACGGCACCTACCTCGACGCGGTGATCAAGGAGACGCTGCGGGTGCGGCCGCCGGTGCCGGTCGTGGTGCGGCGCCTGCTGAAGCCGATGCGGCTGGGCGGTCACGACCTGCCGGCGGGGACCGTGGTCGCCCCCTGCATCCACCTGATCCACCGCAACGAGAAGTACTACCCGCAGGCCAAGAGCTTCATCCCCGAGCGCTTCGTCGGCCGCCAGCCCGGCACCTACACCTGGATCCCGTTCGGCGGCGGCACCCGCCGCTGCCTCGCCGCCAGCTACGCCGAACTGGAGATGAAGCGGGTCCTGCGCACGGTCTTCTCCGAGGTCGCCCTGCGGCCGGTCGACAACCGCGCCGAGCGGATGCGCAAAAGCGCCATCTCCTTCAGCCCCGACCGCAGCGGGCTGGTGATCGCCGAGCCGTGGTGACCGAGACCGACCTGCTCATCGTCGGGGCGGGGGCCAAGGCCGCGGGGATCGCGACCAAGGTCCACGTCCTCAACCAGCTCGGGCTCGGGCCGATCCGCCTGAAGATCGTCGAGGGGACCGAGCGCGCGGCCTCCTGGCTCGGCCTCAACGGCATGACCTCGGGCGAGGAGCCGCTGGCGGTGACCCCGATCAAGGACATCGGCTTCCCGTACCAGAGCCACTACGAGTTCGGCGAGGCGGGCGAAGCGATCGACGCCGCGGCGATGGGCTTCTCCTGGCAGCAGTACATGATCGGCAAGCGCCGTTACGCGCGCTGGATCGACGCCGGCTCGCCCCAGGTCCGCCACCGCGACTACGGCGAGTACCTGGCCTGGGTCTTCTCGCGGGCGAGCGAGGGAGTCGAGCACGTCGAGGGGCGGGTCGAGCGGATCGCCCTGGTTGCCGGGGAGGGCGGGGGAGAGCGCTGGGAGGTCGGGGTGGCGGGGACGGAGACGCGGCGCCACACCGCCCGCAACCTGGCCCTGACCGGGCCCGGGGTCCATCGCGCCTTCGCGCACGAGGCGGCGATCGCCGACCGGGTCTTCCACTGCGACAGCCGCCGTGACGAGTTCGCCCGCCTGCCGGCCGAGCGCGAGTGCGACGTCGCCGTCGTCGGCGGCGGCGAGAGCGCGCTCAGCTGCGTGATGTTCCTGCGCGGCTTCCGGCCGCGCTCGCGCTTCACGATCTACACGCCGATGCTGCCGCTGAGCCGCGGCGAGAGCTTCCTCGAGAACCGCGTCTTCTCCAACCCCGACGAGGTCGAATGGTCCGACCTCGACCTCGAGACCAGGCGCGACTTCGTCAAGCACTCCGACCGCGGCGTCTTCGACCCGCCGAGCCTGGCGGCGATCGCCTACGACGACCGCTGCCGCTTCGTCAAGGGCCGGGTGCTCGACGCCGGCGCCCCCGAGGCGGGGGAGGGGGTGCGGATCGACTACGAGTCGGCCGCCGGCGACACGATCAGCGCCGAGCACGAGTACGTCGTCAACTGCACCGGCTTCGACCTCCTGCGGCAGCTGCGCACGCTCTTCCCGGACGAGGTCCGGGCCGAGGTCGAAGGCCGCGCCGGGCCGCTCTGGGAGCGCCGCGCCGGCAGCGAAGTGCGGATCGGGCGGGCGCTGGAGCTGGAGGGGATGGCGCCGCGCCTGCACATCCCCGGGCTGGCCGGGCTCAGCCAGGGCCCCGGCTTCGCCAACCTCGGCGCGCTCGGCCTGGTCTCGAACCGGGTGCTGCAGCCGCTGGTCGCGGAAAAGGCCGCTGAGCAGGGACTTGGCGGCGAGCAGCCTTTGCAATATAAATCTTTATCGCTTGAATAAATATGTGGCATTCCACTATCGGGGGGAGTTGACGTGAGTCTGCAGAACGTTCCAAAGGCCGTTAGGGCAGGGGTGGCCTCGGCCCTCCTCCTGCTCGTCATCGCCGTCGCCGTGCCGCTCTCGGGTTGCGGCTCGTCCTCGGACGACGAGGCCACCGCCAGTGGCGGCGCCGGCTATCCCGGCGTCGACCTCGCCAACACCCGCAACGTCGAGGCGGCGATCGACAGCTCCAACGTCGCCGAACTGGAAGAAGCCTGGACGCTGCCGCTGGAAGCGCAGAGCACCTACGGCGCCTACGCCTCGACCCCGATCATCATCGACGGCGTCATCTACTCCCAGGACCTGGTCTCCGACGTGCAGGCGATCGGCCTCGAGAGCGGCGAGGTCGAATGGGAAAAGAACTACGAATCCCCCAGCCACGGCCCCAACGGCCTCGTCGTCGCCGACGGCCTCGTCTTCGGCGCCACCGCCGAGGACGCCTTCGCGCTCGACCAGGAGACTGGCAAGGAGGTCTGGAAAACGCCGCTGGCAAAGGAAGCGACCGAAAGCATCGACATGGCGCCCGGCTACCACGACGGCAGGCTCTACATCGCCACCGTCCCGGTCACCCCGAACCAGACCTACGGCCCCGGCGCGGTCGGCACCCTCTACGCGCTCGACGGCAAGACCGGCAAGGAGGACTGGCACTTCGACACCGTCCCCAAAGACCTCTGGGGCCACCCCGAGGTCAACTCCGGCGGCGGCCTCTGGTACCCGCCCTCGTTCGACGAGAAAGGCTCGGTCTACATCGGCACCGGCAACCCCGGGCCGCTGCCCGGCACGCCGAAGTTCCCCTTCGGGTCGAGCCGTCCCGGCCCCAACCTCTACGCCGACTCGATGGTCAAGCTCGACGAGCAGAGCGGCAAGATGGACTGGTTCTACCAGCAGACCCCGCACAACATCTACGACTGGGACTTCCAGAACCCGCCGGTCCTGGTCAGCGCCGGCGGCAAGGACCTGGCGATCGGCTCGGGCAAGTCGGGAATCGTCGTCGCGCTCGACCAGAAGACCGGCAAGCCGGTCTGGAAGCAGCCGGTCGGCACCCACAACGGCCACGACGACGACCCGCTGCTGGCGATGCGCAAGGAATATTCGAAGATCAAGCCAGGGGAGGTCTTCCCGGGTCAGCTCGGCGGCGTGATCGCGCCGCTGGCGGCCGACTCGACGACCCTCTACGTGCCGATCGTCAACCACTCGATGACCCTGGTCAACGGCTCCGAAGTCACCGAATCCAGCGCCGCGACCGGCGAACTGGCGGCGCTCGACATCGCCAGCGGCAAGTTCAAATGGAAGAAGAAACTGCCGGCTCCCGCCTACGGGGCGCCGACGGTGGTCGGGGACCTGGTCTTCGAGACCACCTCGGAAGGGCTGATCTACGGGCTCGACGCCAAGACCGGCGGCGAAGTCTGGCAGGGCAGCCTGCCGGCTGGGACCAACGCGGGCGTTATCGCCAACGGCGAATACCTGATCGCCGCCGCCGGGCTGCCGCTGGCCGAAGGCCAGGTGCCGGAAATGGTCGCCTACAAGCTCGGCGGCTGACGCTTCGCCACAGCCGCGCGGTGGGTACCGTGCGGCTGTGGCCAGCAAGCGCGCCGCCGGGATCCTGCTCTTCCGCCTCGTCGCGGGAGCGCCGCAGCTGCTGCTGGTCCATCCCGGCGGGCCCTACTGGGCGAAGCGCGACGAGGGCGCCTGGACGATCCCCAAGGGCGAATACGAGGAGGGCGAGTCCGCCCTCGACTGCGCCCTGCGCGAGCTCGGCGAGGAGCTCGGCGCCGCCGCGCCCGCGCTCGACCGCGAGCGCCTGATCGACCTCGGCTCGGTCCGCCAGAAGGCCGGCAAGCTGGTCGAGGCCTGGGCGGCCGAGGCCGACTTCGACCCCGCCGACCTGCAGAGCAACAGCTTTTCCATGCAGTGGCCGCCGCGCAGCGGCGTCGAGCGTGAGTTCCCCGAGGTCGATCGGGCCGAGTGGTTTCCGGCGGAGCGGGCGCGGGAGAAGATCCTGGAGGCGCAGGCGGAGCTGGTCGATCGGCTGCTCGAACATCTCGGCGGGGCGGATGGTGGGGGCAGGGGTTTCGCTTAACTTTTTTGGGAATCGCCGGCGGCGGTCGCCCGGAGCGAAGCTGCAAAAAAGTACAAGACGCTTCACCCCTGCCCCCACCATCCGCTCGTCACAGTTGAAGCCGAGATCGAGTCACTCCGATTCCCCAGTAAGTGGCGACGCACCTCCGTCCCAGCTTCTGACCTCGAGCACAGTTCGACTCCGAGTTTCAGCATCCACTTCGACTCCGAGCACTGGCGATGTTTCGCGTAGGCCGCCGTTACCCGGTCGCTCGGCGAGGGCGGGGCGGGGAGGTGGGGTGAAGCGTCTTGTACTTTTTTGCTGGCGAGCTCCGTGGCGACAGCCACCGTCGTCTCCCCAAAAAAGTTAAGCGAAACCCCACCTCCCCGCCCCGCCCCCCACTGGCCACCGCGCCAACCCCGGCATATACTCGCCCGGGTTATGGAAAACGGCTCTACTCCGCCATCTCCTGAGGGGTCTGCGAGCGCGAACGGGTCGGCGGGCGCGGGGGAGCCGGGGCAGAACGGGCATCTGCCGTTGTCGGCCCGCCTGCTCGGGGTCGGCGTCCAGGGGGCCAAAGCGGTCGGCAAGGCGACCGGGTTCGACCGGGCGGTCGAAGTCGCCGCCGAGGAGGCGATCGTCGCCGCGGTCGAAAGCGAGGCGGTCGAGCGAGCGATGGCGCGGGTCCTACGCGGGCCGATCGTCGAGGAGGCGGTCGAGGGGGCGCTGGAGAGCGACGCGGTCAAGCGGGCGCTGCTGGAGGCGATGGACAGCGAGCTGGTCGACGAGGTCTGGCGCCGGCTGCTGGCCTCCGACCAGGCCCAGCAGCTGGTCGAGCGGATCGCCGAGGCGCCGGAGGTGCGGGCCGCGATCAGCGCCCAGGGGGCCGGGCTGCTCGAGGACGTCGGCCGCACGATCGGCCGCCTCACCCGCCGCCTCGACGACAGCTTCGAGCGGATCGTCCGCCGCGTCTTCTTCCGCCGCCGCCGTGCCGTCGTCAGCGACCACGCCGGCGCGGTCAGCCGGGCGCTCGCCTACGTGATCGACGGGATCTTCGTCAACCTCTCGTTCACCGCCCTGGTCGCGGTGGCGACCCTGATCGACAACGCCTTCGGCGGCGGTGGCGGCGCCTCGAGCTTCGCCATCGCCATCGGCTCGAGCGCCTGGCTGGCGCTGAGCGGGGTCTACCTGGCCGCCTTCTGGTCGCTGGCGGGGGAGACCCCGGGCATGCGCTTCGTCGGCATCAGGCTGAGCGTGGAGCGATTGCCGTTGCGGCGCTCGATCAAGCGCCTGATCGGCCTCGCCCTCTCGGTCGCTACCTTCGGCATCGGCTTCCTCGGCATCCTCTTCAACGAGCGCCGCCGCGCCTGGGAAGACCGCTTCTCCGGCACCGACGTCGTCTACGACGAGCGCCGCCCGGAGCCGGCGCCGTGGTCGCAGCCGCCGGCTCGGGCGGCGGACCCTATATCGGCGATCCCGACCGATTCGGCAGCCACCGCTGCAGCAGCAGAGTGAGGGTCCCCGAGAGGATCAGCAGCGAGACGTTGATCGCCAGGACGACGAGGGCGCCGACGCCCTCGTCGGCGCTGCCGCTGCCGATCGCTACACCGAGGTAGGCGGAGGCCGGCATCGTCGCCACCGAGATCGCCACGCCGACCGCGGCGGCGGCCCGGGTCTCGAAGGAGAGCATCGCCGCGACCCCCGCCGCGAGCGCGACCAGCACCGTCGTGTAGTCGGTCTTGGCGAGCGAGCTGAGACTGCTTTCCTCGACCTGGAAGCCGTCCGGCAGGAGCCCCGTGACCTTCAACGCCGCGCTCAGCGCCGCCACCACGGCCACCACCAGCACGAGGCCCAGCGTGAGCGTCTCGAACGAGCGCCGGGCGAGCCGCCCGCGCTTGGCGACGAGCCCGACGCAGGTGGCGCAGATCGGCAGCAGGTCGGGGCTGACCGCCATGCCGCCGACGATCAGGATCGAGCTGCTGGTGATCACGCCGAGGGCGGCGATCACGGCGGCGACCGTGATCAGCGCCAGGTAGCGGGCCAGCGGCCGTGAGTTGAGGCGCGCCTGGCCCAGCACCTCGATCCAGGCGAAGCCCTCGATGTCGCCGGCGCGGTGGCGGCGCAGCGGCGCCACCACGTCGACCTTGGTCAGCACGTAGTCGTCGACGTGGATGTCGAGGTCGGCGATCGCCTCGACCAGCTCGTCGGCCGCGGCGGCTTCGACGTCGGCGACGAACACGGTGGCGTTCGTCGCCGACGCCAGGTCAGGCTGCTCGACGACCCGCCGCACGCCCTCCAGCTCGCGCAGCAGGTCGCCGAAGTGGCCGGCGTACTCGGGGTCGACCGATGAGCGCAGCCTCAGCACGGGTTAGAGGGCGCCTTCGGGCCCCTCGGCCAGCTTGTAGACGATGATGATCGAGAGCGCGAAGACCGCCAGTGACCAGAACGGGTAGGCGCCGATCGAGAGCAGCGAGCCGATCGCGTTGAGGCCGGCGATGAAGATGCCGAACCAGCGCCCGAACTCCCCGCCGGACCAGAGCGAGAAGGCGGCGACCAGCTCGAGCACGCCGAGGATCAGGAGGATCCAGCCCCAGGTGTGAAGGCCGCTGAGGATGTAGGTGGCGTTTTCAGTGAAGAACTTCGAGTCGCCGATCGCGGCGATCCCCCAGATGATGTTCAGGATCCCCGCGATTAGCAACAGGATGCCGGCGAAGACCCACCAGCCGCTGAGCGTCGATTCCGCATTCATGAGCAACCTTTCCCACGCGTTGGACGAGCACCGGAGCGGTGCAGGTGGGGATGGCTTCGACGCTGGACGGGATTTTCATTTCGGTGCCCGTGATCAACCGCGACGCAAGCCGCTGCGCCGGCCTTCCCAGGGGCCCCAGGGCCGGCGCAGCGGTGCGTATTGCCCAGGTGACCGGATTCAGCCGATCTTGGTGACCTGGAGAAGCGGCGCGACCTGATCGGTCTTGGAAATCGCCACGGGCTCCACCCCCTTCCCGGATCTCGCGGCGGCGGTTGCCACCGTTGTCACTGCGGCGGCGACATTAGTAGAACAGGTTCTACCAATCCATTCGATTCCAGGAAAGTAAGCCCAATTTACGCACGCATTCACTTACTCGTAATAAGCTGACTGATCCCAACCTTCTAATAACTCAGAAAAGAGACGGATATGTCGGGTTCACAAGGAAAGGCGACCACCCTGCGCGCCGATCAGAAACTGATCAAGGCGCTCAGCCATCCCGTGCGCGCAAGCGCCCTGACGATCCTCAACCAGCGGGTCGCCAGCCCCAAGGAAATCTCCGACGAGCTCGGCGAGGAAGTCGGTAAGGTCAGCTACCACGTCAAGGAGCTGCGAAACCTCGGCTGCGTCGAACTAGTGGACACCGCGCAGCGGCGCGGCGCCACCGAGCATTACTACCGCGGCGTCGCCCAGGCCTATCTCTCCGACTCCTTCTGGGCCACTCTCTCGGAGGCCGTCCGCGGCGGCATCTCGGTGACCGGGCTGCAGGTGCTGATCGGCGCCGCCCGCGAGGCGGTCGAGGCCGGCACCTTCGACTCCCGCGTCGACCGTCACCTCTCCTGCGTCTCGCTCAACCTCGACGAGCAGGGCTGGGTGGAGGCGAACGGGCTGCTCGACGACACGCTGAAGCGGCTGATGGAGATCGGTGAGGAGAGCGAAGGGCGTCAGGACCTGACCCGGATCAACGCCAGCTTCGGCCTGCTCGGCTTCGAGTCGCCCGGCCCGGCCTAGAAGGCCCGGCGCGGGCGCCGCTCAGGAGACGAGCTTCAGGACCTTGAAGGCTTTGACCCCGCGCGGGGTCTCGACCTGGACCGTGGCGCCGACCGCGGTGTCCATCAGGGCGCGGCCGATCGGCGACTCGGCCGAGAGGCGCCCCTGAGCGAGGTCGGCCTCGGTCGAGCCGACCAGGGTCCAGGTGTTGGTCTTGCCGCTCGCCTCGTCGAGCACCTCGGCGGTGAGGCCGAAGGCGAAGGAGTCGGCGACGGTGGCGTCGACCTCGACCACGACCGCGTTGTGCAGTCTTTCCTGGAGCCGCTTGATCCGCGTCTCCATATGCGCCTGGTCCTCTTTGGCGACGTGATACTCGGCGTTCTCCTTGAGGTCGCCCTCCTCGCGGGCGACCTTGATCCGCGCCGCCATCTCCTGCCGCGCCGGACCTTCCAGCTGCGCCAGCTCGGCGCGCAGCGCCTCGATCCCCTCCGCGGTGATCGGCTCCCCACCTGAATCCTGTCCCGCCATGGGCTCAGACTGCCAGATATTGCTGCCCGGCGGCCTGCTCTTGCGCCGCGTCAGTCGCCGGCGGTGGTTTCGCCGCCGCGCAGGGTGACCCCGAAGGACTTCACCTTGGTCCCCTCCGCCTTGCCCAGGGCCGAGAGGCCGAAGAGGTCCTCGGTCGAGCGCAGCAGCGAGTAGGGGTCGTAGGCGAGCGCGTCGGTGGCCCCGGGGGTGACGAAGGGGGAGACCAGCAGGGTGCCGACCTCGAGCGGGTCGCTGCTGGGCGCCGGCACGGCGGGGTCGACCGGCGCCGCCGTGTTGACCTGCCCGAAGGTGACGATCAGCAGCCCGTCCTTCTTGTAGGCGGGGGAGGCGAGGATCTTCGGCACCAGGGTGGCGAGGAAGGCGTCGGCGGCGGCGGCGCCGTCGGCCGTGCCGGGGGCGCACTGGCCGCTGATGCCGGCGTTGCAGAGGTTGGGGGAGATGTAGGAGTAGTTCGGCGTCGAGTCAGCTTTCTTCAGGTCCTTGTCGAGCTCGGTCAGCGGCACGTCGTTGAGCGCGCAGTCGCCGAGGTCGAGCAGCGAGTGGAAGTAGGGGAAGGGGTTGAGCTGGACCTCGTAGCCGCCGACGGCGGTCGAGGGGGGTGCGCCGGGCTGCGGGTAGACGCAGTTGTCGGGCTGCCCGGTTTCGGGGTTGACCATGCCCTCCATGTAGGCGCGCCAGGTGAACTTGGCGAGGCCGAGCTGGTCGACCACGGTCAGGGTTTCCGCCGGGAGCACGCAGGCGCCGTAGTCGGGGCAGTCGGCCTTGGTCTGGGCGGTCGGAGGCTGGCCGCCGATCGCCGCGATCGAGTTCGGCAGCGCCGCCGCGTCGAGCAGCGTGAAGTTGGTGAGCAGGTCTCCCTGCGGTCGCAGCTCGTTCGCCAGGTAGGGCATCTGCGGCGCCGCGCCGAAGGCGGCGTCGTAGCCGGAGCTGGCGACGGAGACGACGAAGACGTGCTTGACCTGGCCCGCTTCCGGGGTCGCCACGGGGGGCGTGGTCGGGGTCGGTTCCGGTTCGGGTTCGGGCGCCGGTTCCGGCGCCGGGGCGGGTTCCGGCGCGGAGAGGGGCGCGGCGGAGGGCGTGGGGAGGGGGGAGGGGCTCGGGGAGCTGCCGCCGCCCGAGAACGGTTCCGGGGTGGGGGCCGGTTCGGCGGCGATCGGCGCCTTCTCGGCGGCGAGGCTGCGGCCGAGCAGCGCCGCCAGCGGTCCGGAGTCGCTGGAGTTGGTCGCGGCGGCGGCGACGATCGCCGCGGTGGCGACCAGGGAGGAGGCGACCAGCAGGCCGAAGCGTTTGCCGGTCAGGCTCGCCGCGGCCGCGACCGCGCGCTGGAAGGGTCCCGCCAGCTTCGCCTTCATTTGCTTGCCTCGGTCGGCACCAGCGCGTGGCCGCACTGGGCGCAGAAGCGGACCGCGTGCCCGTAGGGGGCGCCGCAGCCGGGGCAGAGCCCGGCGGCGTCGGCCCGTTCCAGCTCCAGCACCCGCTCGACCGCCAGCAGCTCGGCGTCGACCCGCTGCAGCTCCGCCGCTTTGCGGGTCAGCACGTCGAGGCGGACGTGGTCGCGGATCGCCATCTCGTAGAAGGCGCCGCCGAGGTCGGCCTGCATCACCGTGAACTTCTCCAGCAGGCGGTCGCGCTGGGCGACCAGCTCGGCGCTCTCCTCCGGCTTGGCGGGCTCTTTGGCCTCGGCCGGCACTTTCGCTGCGGCGGGTTTGGGCGCTGCCGGTTTCGCCGACGCCGGTCGCCGCAGCAGCTCCGCCGGGCGGCGGGCGAGCTGGGAGAGGCGGCTCACGGTTCCACCCCGCTGCTCGGCGCCGGCGCCGAGCCGGGGTCGCCGCCGATCACGGTCACGTCGGGCAGGTTCTGCTGGGCTTTGATGTAGTTGTCGCCGGTCTGTTCGGGGTTTTCGGCGACGATCTGGGTGTCTTCCTGGGTCTTCTCCGCGCTCGCTTTGAAGTCGGTGACGGAGTGCACCGTCCCGTTCGAGGTCTCGGCGATCACCTTGCCCCCGTCCTTCTTCGCGCCCTTCTTGCTCGCTTTGGCGTCTTTGCCGGCTTTGGCACCGGCCGTCGTCGCCGTGGTCGGGGCGGCGGTGCTGGCGGTGGCCGCTTCCTGCTGGCGCAGGGCCTGCAGCAGCGCCTCGTTGTCGCTGCCGCCGCCGTCGCTGCGGCCGACGACGACGCCGAGCGCGACCGCGATCGGCAGCAGGGCGAAGAAGCCGACCGCGGCGGCGCGGCTGCCGCCACCGGCTTTGGCCGGCGGCCGGGTCAGCGGCCGCCGCGCTTTCTTGCTCATCGCCGCGAAGTAGCGCGAGGAGGGGTTGGCGCCGTTGCCGCGCCGGGCGGCGCAGTTGACGCAGTAGCGCTGCTGCGGGTCGAGCGGCGCGCCGCACTCCTCGCAGGGCTCGTAGGTGCCTTGCACCACGGAGATCGTTGCCTTCTCTTCGCTCATCTCAGCTCCCCTTCTCGTCCTGCTTGCCGGGCTTTGTCCTTGTCGTGCTTGTGCTTCTGCTTCTGGCGCTCCGCGCGGGCCTCGAGGATGTGCGTGGCCCGGGCCTGCTGGGCTTCGGCCTTTTCCTGGGTCGTCGAGCAGCCGGACGCGGCGCCGGCCAGCAGCGCGGCGCAGGCCACGAGGGCGCCGCAGCGGGCGATCCGTGCTTTAGCCGAAGGCGCCACTTACGTACTCCTGGGTGCGTTTCTCGCGCGGCGAGCCGAACAGGGCCGTGGCGCTGCTGTACTCGACCAGGTCGCCGAGGTACATGAAGGCGACGTGGTCGGCGACGCGGTAGGCCTGCTGCAGGTTGTGGGTGACGATGACGACGGCGACGTCGTCGCGCAGCTTGACGATCAGGTCCTCGATCACCTGGGTCGACTGCGGGTCGAGCGCCGAACAGGGCTCGTCGAGCAGCAGCACCTCCGGTTCGGCGGCGAGGGCGCGGGCGATGCAGAGCCGCTGCTGCTGGCCGCCGGAGAGCTTCAGCGCCGGGTGGTCGAGGTTGTCCTTGACCTCCTCGAAGAGGCCGGCGCGCTCCAGGGCGCTGTGCACTTTCGGCTCCAGCGACTTCTTCCGCGCCCGCCGCGAGCCCTGCTCGCGCAGGACGTAGGCGATGTTGTCGAAGACGCTCATCGGGAACGGGTTCGGCTGCTGGAAGACCATCGTCACTCGGCGCCGCAGCAGGGTCGGCTCGATCAGCTTGATGTCGACGTCGTCGAGCAGGATGCGGCCGGTCAGTTTCGCCGTGCTGGTCAGCTCGGTGAGCCGGTTGAGCGAGCGCAGCAGCGTCGTCTTGCCGCAGCCCGAGGGCCCGATCAGCGACAGCACCTCACCCTGGCGCACCGGCAGGGAGACGCTTTTGACCGCTTCTTTGGTGTCGTAGTGGACGGAGACGCCGTCGACCTCCATGCGGCGGATCGAGAACTGCGGGGCGCCGATCGAACGGCGGGCGCCGGTGAAGCCGGCGGGGGTCTGGGGGCGGTCGCCGGCGGCGGGCTGCGCCGGCGGCGCAGCCTCGCGGGCCGCGGGCGGGTCCTCCAGCTCGAGCCGCTTGATCGGCGGCGGGGGGGTAGTCAGGAACTCCACGTTCCAACCTTTCGGGCGCGGCGGTGGACGACGTCGACGGCCGCGTTCAGGGCCAGCACCATCAGCAGGAGGACGAAAGCCGCCGCATAGGCTTTCTCGGGCTGATTGAGGTTCCCGGTGGGGGAGGCCTCGTAGACGAAGTTGGTCAGGGTCGTGCCCGCCCCGCGCAGGTAGTTGAAGGGGAAGGCGGCGCCTTCGACCGGGGCGAAGTTCTGGGTCGCCCCGAGCAGGACGACGATGATCGCGGTGTCGCCGATGATCCGGCCGAGGCCGAGCATGGCGCCGGTGGCGACCTGGGGGCGGCTGGCCGGCAGCAGGATCCGCCGCGTCGTCGCCGCCTTGGTCTTGCCGACCGCGTAGGAGGCCTCGCGCACGTGGCGCGGGATCGAGTTCAGGCCCTCGCGGGTGCTGGCGACGATCAGCGGCAGCGCCACCAGCGAGAGCATCGCCGAGGCGGCGAAGAAGGAGCGGCCGAAGACGACGCCTTCGGTGCTGCGGCTGAGGAAGCCGAGCGCGGTCGAGGAGAAGATCACGGTGCCGAACAGGGCGAGCACGATCGAGGGGATGCCGGCGATCGCCTCGATCGTCGACTCGGTGATCCGGGCGAGGGCGGTGGGGCGGCCGTACTCGACCAGCCAGACCGCGATCGCCACCCCGGCCGGGAGGGCGATCGAGATCCCCATCACGGCGACGATCAGGGTCCCGATCAGGGCGTCGGAGAAGCCGCCGCTTTCGCCCTGGGTGAAGCCGGCGGCGGCCGGGGTCACCAGCATCGAGGGCTTCAGGTAGCTGATCCCCTGGATCAGCAGGTAGACGACCACCGCCACCGCGATCGCGCAGAAGAGCAGGCCCAGCGCCCAGCAGATCGCCAGGCCGAGGCGGTCGACGGGTCGCCAGGTGGCGCTGCCCTCGACCGCGTCCTGGGCGGTCTTCTCCTTGGCTGGGGGTGCCGGCGCCGGGGGCGGCGGCGGTGGTGGCGTGGCGACCGAGGAGCCCATCAGGCGGTCCCGTATTTGCGCATCGAGCGCCGCGCCAGGTAGCCGGTGAGCGAGAACAGCGTCGCCGAGAAGAGCAGCACCGCGGCGATCGCGAACAGGGTCGCGTTGGCCGGCGGTGAGCTCAGCTGGTCGATGTTCTTGACGATCGTCGGCGCCAGCGGCCGCGAGGGCTCGAAGATGAAGATCAGGCCGTCGGCGGGGTTGGGGGCGAAGCCGACCGAGCCGGAGATCATCGCCAGCATCACCGCCTCGCCGATCGCCCGCGCGGTGGCGAGGACGGTGCCGGCGACGATCGCCGGACGGGCGGTGCGGACGCCGATTTTCCAGGTCGTGCGCCAGCGGTTGACGCCGAGCGCCAGCGAGCCCTCGAGCCAGCCCGGTTTGACCGAGCGCAGCCCGTCGCTGAAGATCGAGACCATCAGCGGCGCGATCATCACCGTCAGCACGGTGATCGCGGCCAGCAGGCTGTAACCGGTCAGGGAGATGACGCCGGCGACCGAGTCCTTCTGCGACTCGGTGACCAGGTGGTTGCCGATGAACGGGACCAGGACCACGACCCCGATCAGCCCGTAGATCACCGAGGGCACGCTGGCCAGGAAGCGGACCACCGGCTGCAGGATGTTGCTCATCCACTCGGGAGCGAACTCGACGATGAAGACGGCGACGAAGAGGGCGGAGAAGAGGGCGATGAGGACGGCGCCGCCGGTGATCAGCAGGGTGCTCCAGATCAGCGGCCAGGCGTGGAAGGTGTAGATGTATTCGGCCCCGCCCTGGCCGGAGAGGAAGATCGCGTTGAGCTGGTCGTCGACGTTGCCGCCGGCGCCGAACCAGGCGAGGCCGTTGTGGGAGAACGATGGCCAGGCGCGGACGAGGACCGTGACGATCATCGCCAGCAGCAGCCCGACGACGGTGCAGACCAGCGCGCCGAGCATTCGCTCGACGCGCTGGTCCGACCACTTCGGGCCGTACTCGGGGGAGTACTCCTCGTTCAACTGGCCAGCTATTTCTTCTTGTTGAACGCGGGGACGCCGCCGGCCTTGCTGATCACTTCACCGGCCAGCGGGCTGAGCCGCATCCAGTCGATGAATTTGGTCAGCGCCGGGGGGCTGGTGCTTCCGTCGCCCGGCAGCACCATGAACAGGTAGCGCGAGAGCGGGTACTTCAGCGGCTCGACGCTGATCTTCTCCGGGACGCAGGGGACGCCGTTGACCTTCAGCGCCTTCTGTCCCGGGCCCTGCCAGGCGAGGCCGTCGTAGCCGATCGCGTTGGGGTCCTGCTTGACCGCGTTGACGACGAGGCCGTCGGCGGTCAGCGCGTTGACGTTGGACGCCGGTGCCTCGTTGTTGAGGACGGCCTGGAGGAAGAAGTTGTAGGTCCCTCCGTTGGTGTCGCGGCCGACCGGGTCGATGGTCGTGTCCAGGCCGGAGCCGGGCAGCTGACTCCAGTTGGTCAGGATCCCGCGATAGATGTCGTGGGCCTGCTGGATGGTGATGTTGTTGAGTTTGTTCTTCGGGTTGACGTCGAGGCACAACCCGTCCATGAACATCTTGATGTAGGTCGTCCCGGCGTCGCTGGGGAGGGGCGTGCGGGCGTTACCGGCGAACTGGCTGGTCCCGTTCTGCACGTCTTTGACGCCGGCGTTGCCGCCGTTGGCGGTGTAGACGAAATGGACTTTTTTGTTGACCTTTTTCGTGTACGTGGCGAAAAGGGCCTGCAGCACGGGCTGGGCGGCAACGGAGCCCGACCCGATCAAGGTGACGGCGCTTGCCGACGCCGGCACGGCAAGCCCGGCAAGGGCGATGACCGCGATGGCGAGGCTCTTGAATCTCATCAGATTTGTTCCTCCTGCTGGCTTAAATCGAGTTTGTTGACCAACTTGATGGCCTTAAGCTAGCAGTTTCTGTAGTTTATTGACTCACTTAGTAAAGAATGGCCGCCCGGCGGAAGCAAGATGGACCTCCGGCAAGGCCTCGGAAATGGAGGTTCAATTGTTGAAGAGAAGGATTTCGTCCCCCCGAGCGGCGACCGCGGTCGCGCTGGCGGCGGTGATCGCGGCGGCGTTCGCCGTGACGCCCTCGGTGGCCAAGCAGGCACAGTCGTTCCTGACGACGAAAAAGGCCGCGGCCACCTACGTCACCAACAAAAGCGCGGCGACGCTCTACCTGAAGAAAAAAGCTGCCGCCAACCTGTACGTGACCAAGGCGAGCGTCCCGCTGGCCCCGGTCGTCGGGATCGCCGCCGGCACGGCGCCGTTCAACATCACGGCGACCACGGCCGGCTACATCCCGACCGCGTTCACCTCGTTCGCCACCAAGGCGACGGCAAGCTCGACGGTGATCAGCTTCCAGGGCAACGTCAGCTGCACCGCGGCGAAACCGACCGCCGCCCTGGCCTGCCCGATCCAGGTCCTGGTCGACGGCCAGTCGCAGGGGAAAGTGAACATCGCCCCCGCGACGGCGGCCTCGCCGACCCCGGTCCTGCTGAACGCCACGGTCACCTCGACCACGGTGCTCGGCAAAGGCGGCCACACGGTCTCGGTCCAGTACGCCGGCGCGAAAGACGTGTCCTTCGCGCTCAAAGGCTGGAACCTGGCCGTGCAGGCCTACCCGCAGCCCGAGGCGCCGCTGGAGGAAACGACCACCGGCAGCACCGGCACCACCACGGGCGGCGGCAAATAGCGCCGCGCTTGTGAAGTAGAGGAGGCGGGTACGGGGGCGAGGTGGCAGACCTCGTCCTCGGCCCGCTCCTTCGCTACGTCTCTGAAACGGAGGCGACCGTCTGGGTCGAGACCGACGCCGCCTGCGAGGTCGAGGTGCTCGGGCGCAGCGAGCCCACCTTCGGCGTCGGCGGCCACCACTACGCCCTGGTCCGGATCGAGGGCCTCGAGCCCGGCGGCGACTACGAGTACGAGGTGGCGCTCGACGGCGAGCGCCGCTGGCCCGAACCCGGCAGCGAGCTGCCGCCCAGCCTGATCCAGACCTTCGCGCCCGGGCGCTCGCTCGACATCGCCTTCGGCTCCTGCCGGGTGGCGGTCCCGCACGAGGAGCCGTACACGCTCTCCAAGGACGAGGACGAAGACGGCTTCGAGCTCGACGCCCTGCACGTGCTGGCGCGGCAGATGATCCGCGACGACCGCAAGCAGTGGCCGGAGCTGCTCTTCCTGCTCGGCGACCAGGTCTACGTCGACGAGGGCTCGCCGCAGGCGCGCGAGAAGATCCGCGCCCGCCGCGACACCGACCCGGATCCCGGCGCCGAGGTGCTCGACTTCGAGGAGTACACCTTCCTGTACCACGAGTCCTGGCGTCCCGAGCTGCTGCGCTGGCTGTTCTCGACCGTCTCGATCTCGATGGCCTGGGACGACCACGACATGAGCGACGACTGGAACATCTCACGCTCCTGGCACGAGGAGATGGAAGCCAAGGAGTGGTGGCACGAGCGCGCGATCGCCGGGATCATGAGCTACTGGATCTACCAGCACCTCGGCAACCTCTCGCCGCGCGAGCTCGACGACAACCCGCTCTACGCCAAGGTCCGCGGCAACCCCGACGCGACCGAGCTGCTGCACGACTGGGCGCACGAGATCGGCGGCACCGCCGCCGGCGTGCGGTGGAGCTTCTGCCGCGACATCGACGGCGTGCGGGCGATCTTCATGGACTCGCGCGCGGCCCGGGTGCTGACCCGCGAGCGCCGCTCGATGTTCGACGACGAGGTCTGGGATTGGTTCGTCGAGCACAGCGAAGGCGAGTTCGACCACCTGCTGATCGCCACCACGGTGCCGTACCTGCTCTCGCCCGGCTTCCATCATCTCGAGGCCTGGAACGAGCGGCTCTGCGACGGGGCCTGGGGCGGCCCGGTCTCGAAGCTCAGCGAGAAGCTGCGCCGCGCCGTCGACTTCGACCACTGGGCCTCGTTCCAGTTCTCCTTCCAGCGCCTGCGCAAGCTGCTGGAAGAGATCGGCTCGGGGCGGCGGGGGAAGGCGCCGGCCTCGATCGTGCTGCTCTCCGGCGACGTCCACCACGCCTATCTCAGCGAGGTCGCCTTCCGCGCCGGGGCCGGGGTCGAGAGCGCCGTCTACCAGGCGGTCTGCTCGCCCTACCGCAACCCGCTCGACGCGAAAGAGCAGCGGGTCGTGCGGGCGGGCTTCAGCCGCTCCTTCCAGGCGGTGGCGCGCACGCTCGCCCGCCTCGCCGGCGCCCCCGACCCCGGCCTGCGCTGGCGCACGCTCGAGGGCCCCTACTTCGACAACCAGGTGGCGACCCTGTGCCTCGACGGCCGTCAGGCGAAACTGCGCCTCGACAAGACGGTCGCCGGCGAGGAAGACGCCAAGCAGCTCGACCAGAGCTTCGAGCGCCCCCTCGCCTGACGAGCGGTCAGCGTTGGGGGCGGGGGAGGGAGTCGCCGAGGATCAGGCGGGCCCGGTAGAAGAGCGCCTCGTCGGCGGCCGACTGGACCGAGTCGCGGTTGGCGGCGCGGGTGGTGCGGTTCTGGGCGATCCCGGCCGGTGCCTCGTCGCGGACCAGCCCGGTGAGTCGACCGCGGGAGATGAAGGTCGTCTGCTGCACTCGCTTGCTCATCTCGAACCCCTTTCCTACTTTGTCGAGTATCTAACTCAAGAATAGCAGGAAAGGAAGATCCCTCGCCTGGGAGTACGACAAATGGACTAGACCGCGAGGTGCCGGGTCTATCAATGGGCGGCGAGATGGGGCGGGGTGCTACCCGGCAAAAAGCGCACCCCGCCCCGTCGCCTCTTCAAACGGCTGCAGATACCTCTGCGTCGCCCTCGTCGTGCGGTCCGCGGGGAGTCGAGGCCCCAGGATCAGACGGGGACGAACCGTTGAAGCTCTTGGCCTGGATCGGGCGCAGATAGGCGATCTGCCCTTCCTTCAGCTCCAGGCGCTGCAACTCGTTGCGGGTCAGCTGCGCCCAGACCTCGGTGCCGTCGGCGAGCACGAACTCGACCCGGATCTCGAAGCCGAGGGCGACGATCCGCTGCACCATGCCCTCCTCGGTGCGCTCGTCGGCGTCGAGCACGACCTCCATGTCGTGTGGGCGCACGAAGCTCTCGCCGAGCCGGTTGACCTCGCCGACGAAGCTCATCACGAACTCGTTGGCCGGCTGCTCGTAGAGCGCGTCGGCGCTTCCCGATTGCTCGACGCGACCCTCGTTCATCACCACCAGCTGGCCGGCGACGTCCATCGCCTCCTCCTGGTCGTGGGTGACGAAGATCGTCGTGACGTGCATCTCCTCGTGGAGGCGGCGCAGCCAGGTGCGCAGGTCCTTGCGGACCTTGGCGTCGAGGGCGCCGAAGGGCTCGTCGAGCAGCAGCACCTGCGGCTCCACCGCCAGCGCCCGGGCCAGGGCCATGCGCTGGCGCTGGCCACCGGAGAGCTGGGAGGGGTAGCGGTTGGCCAGGCCGGGCAGCTGCACCAGTTCGAGCAGCTCGTCGACGCGGGCGGCGATCTTCGCCTTGTCCCACTTGCGGATCTTCAGCCCGAAGCCGACGTTCTCGAACACGGTCATGTGCTTGAAGGCGGCGTAATGCTGGAAGACGAACCCGACTTCGCGCTTCTGGGTGGGCTTCATGGAGACGTCCTGGCCGTCGATCAGCACGTGGCCGGAATCGAGGTCCTCGAGGCCCGCGATCGCCCGCAGCAGGGTCGACTTGCCGGAGCCGCTGGGCCCGAGCAGGGCGGTGAGAGACCCGTCCGGGACCTCGATCGATACGTCGTCAAGCGCCTGAAAGTCCCCGAAGCTCTTGTTGGCTCCCTCGACTGAGATACCCATCAGGCGTCCTCCTTTCGTTTGAGCAGGTTCATTGCGAGAAGCGTGGTGAGCGCGAGCAGGGCGAGCAGGACCGAGGCCCCGTAGGCCCCCGGCTCGCTGAAGCGCTCGAATTCCTTGCTGACGAAGAGCGGCAGGGTTTCGGTCTCGCCGGAGATCGAGCCGGAGACGATCGTCACCGCGCCGAACTCACCCAGCACGCGGGCGGTGGTGAGGACGACGCCGTAGGCCACTCCCCAGCGAATCGCCGGCAGGGTGACCCGCCAGAAGGTCTGCCAGGCGTTGGCGCCGAGCGTCGAAGCCGCCTGCTCCTGCTCGGTGCCGATCTCCTGCAGCACCGGCACCGTCTCCCGCACCACGAAGGGGAGGGAGACGAAGATGCTGGCCAGGACCATCCCCGGAACCGAGAACAGGACTTCGATCCCGGCTTCCGCCAGGGTCGGCCCGAACCAGCCGCCGTTGGTGCTGTAGAGCAGGTAGAGGGCGAGGCCGATGACGATCGGCGAGAGCGCGAAGGGGAGGTTGATCACGGCGTCGATCAACACGTTGCCCTTCCATTTGTGCCGGACCAGCAGCAGCGCGCAGCCGACCCCGAAGATCGTGTTCAGCGGGACCGCGATCACGACCATCAGCAGGCTCAGCTTCAGCGCGTGCAGGCCGTTCTCGGAGGTGATCGCGTCGAGCGGCGGCATCAGGCCGTCCTCGAAGGTCTTGAAGAAGATCATCACCAGCGGCGCGACCAGCAGCAGGGCGAGGAAGCCGAGCCCGAGGACGCGCAGGCTCCAGCGGCTGCCGACGCCGCCGCCGACGGTGGCGCGCCTGCTAACGCTGCTCATCGTCATCCCCCTTCTCGGCCTGGTCGGGCATCTCGCCCGCCATCGGCATCACCAGGGCTCCGCCACTCGAGCGTTCGTGGCGGCTGCCCCAGCGCTGGACCAGCGTGATCGAGGCCAGGCAGAGCAGCGAGGCGAGCAGCAGCACCATCGAGACCGCCGCCGCGCCGGGCTCGTTGCCGGACTCGACCTGGCTGCGGATGAAGACCGAGGAGACCTGGGTGTCGGGCAGGCCGCCGGCGAAGATCAGGACCGAGCCGAACTCGCCGAGGGCGCGGGCGAAGGCCAGCGCCACGCCGGCGGCGAGGCCGGGGATCAGGTTGGGGAAGATGATGCGGCGGAAGATCGTCAGCCCGCTGGCGCCCAGCGAGGCCGCCGCCTCCTCCATCTCCCGGTCCATCTCGATCAGCAGCGGCTGCACCGCGCGGACGACGAAGGGGAGGGTGACGAAGAGCAGGGCGACGACGACGGCGGTGCGGGTGAAGGCGATGTCGATCCCGAACGGGCTGTCGTTGCCGTAGAGGGCGAGCAGGGTGAGGCTGGCGACGATCGTCGGCAGCGCGAAGGGGAGGTCGATGATCGCGTTCACCGCCGCCTTGCCGGGGAACTCGTCGCGGACCAGGAGCCAGGCGATGATCGTGCCGAAGACGGCGTTGATCGCGACCACGATCAGCGAGGCGATCAGGGTCAGCTCGAGCGAGCGGACCGCCTGCGGCGAGCTCACCTGGGTCCAGAAGTTGGCGAGGCCGGAGCTGAGCGATTCGTCCATCAGCGCCGCCAGGGGCACCAGGACCATCAGGCTCAGATAGAGGCCGACGAGGCCGCGGCCGAGGCCGGCGCCGACCCCGGGCAGGCGGATGCCTGCCCGGGGGGACGCTGAGTTGGGGAGGGCTGCCGGGCTAGCCTCCATGGTTCAGCCGCTGGTGGACACGCCGAGTTCGGTCTCGATCTTGGCGACGGAACCGGTTTCGTCGTCGAAGAACTCGTCGTTGACTTTGCCCCAGCCGCCGAACTGGTCGATCTTGAACAGATCCTTGGGGGTCGGGAACTGCTTCTCGTCGACCAGTTTCGGGTCGACCGGCCGGTAGCCGTTTTCGGCCCAGATGTTCTGACCTTCATCCGACCAGATGAAGTTCAGGAAATCCTGCGCCGCGGGCTCCGGGGCATCGGTGGTGACGGCGATCGGAGTTTCGATCTGGATCGTCGAGGGCGGGACGACGTATTCGATGTCCTCTCCCTCGTCGATCGCCTTGATCGCCTCGTTCTCATAGCCGAGGAGCACGTCGCCCTCGCCCTGGGTGAAGGTGGCGAGCGCGTCGCGGGCGCTGCCCGGCTGCGCGACGGTCTTCTCGAGCAGCGTCTTGACGCCGGCCAGGGCCTCGTCGGGCGATTTGCCCTCGTTGATCAGGGTCCCGTAGACGGCCATGATGTTCCAGCGCGCGGCGCCGGAGCTGAACGGGTTCGGGGTGACCACGTCGACGTCCTTGCTGAGCACGTCGTCGAGGCTCTTGATGCCCTCCGGGTTGCCGTTGCGGACGCTGATCACCACGACCGAGTTCTGGGCGATGCCCTTGTATTTGTTGTTGGTCCAGTCTTTGGCGACGAGGCCGCCTTCTTCGACGAGCCTTTCCATGTCGCCGGCCTGGGCGAAGTGGACCACCGATGCGGGCTGTCCTGCCACCACCGCGCGACTCTGGTCGCCGGAGGCGCCGAACGAGTTGCTGAACGAGACGTCAGCACCCTCGGGGGTGTCCTCGAAGGCGGGCTCGAGGGATTCGGCGTAGACGGATTCCGGGGTGGAGTACCCGACCACGTCGAGCTTGCCGCCGGACGAAGTGCCTCCGGAGGTCGAGCTGGTGCTGTCGTCACTACTGCCGCAACCGGCGGCGAAGACGGCGAGAAGCAGGGCGAGAAGCGCGACCGGGAGGCCGAGTTTCACGCTGCGCCGCCGGGGATTGCGAGCGTTCCGCATAGATGTTCCTTCCTTTTTCGACTGACTTACTGCGAAATAGCAGTTCGGCACCGTAGCACAAAGTCGATAAACAAACTAGGGAATACCGATCCGGATTAGCCCGTTTAGGCTGGGGGCGAACTGGGAGCGGGATCTACGGAGGGAGCGAGGGATGGGTGTCGACGCGATCCGCACGCCGGACGAGGTGCTGGAAGGGCTGCCGGACTACCCGTTCGAGTCCGTCTACCGCGAGGTCGACGGGCTGCGGCTCGCGCACCTCGACGAGGGCGAGGGCAAGCCGGTGGTCTTCTTCCACGGCGAGCCGACCTGGTCCTATCTCTGGCGCAAGGTGATCCCGCCGGTGCGCGACGCCGGCTACCGCTGCATCGCCCCCGACTACGCCGGCTTCGGCCGTTCCGACAAGCCCACCGACCTCAACTGGTACAGCTACGACCGCCACGTCGAGCTGATGGCGGCGCTGCTGGAGGAACTCGACCTGCGCGACGCGACCGCGGTCGTCCACGACTGGGGCGGGCCGATCGGGCTGCGGCTGGCGGTCGAGCACCCGGACCGCTTCGCCCGCATCGTGATCATGGAGACCGGCCCCTTCACCGGGCACCAGAAGATGAGCGAGGCCTGGCTCGCCTTCCGCGAGTTCGTCCGCAACACCGAGGACGTGCCGGTGGGGATGCTGGTCCGCGGCGGCTGCAAGCACGATCCCGGCGACGAGGTGATCGCCGCCTACGACGCTCCTTATATAGAGCCGGCGGCGAAGGCCGGCGCCCGCGCCTTCCCGCTGATCCTGCCGACCGAGCCCGACGCCCCCGGCGCCGTCGAGGGCAAACGGGTCGCCGACGCACTGCGCGAGGACGATCGCCCGGCGCTGGTGCTCTGGGCCGACTCCGACCCGATCCTGCCGTTCTCGGTCGGCGAGCGGGTCTCCAGCCAGCTCAACTTCCCGGCCCCCCGTCCGGTCGAGGACGCCGGCCACTTCCTGCAGGAGGACGCCGGCCCCGCGATCGGCGCGATCATCGCCGAGTGGCTGGCCTGAGAGGGCAGGTCCGGGGATGACTCGGCGGAGCAACAGCGGGGAGGCTCCGGCGAGTCATCCCCGGACCTGCCCCGCGCGCTCAACCAGGTCGGTCATGTCGGCATGGGAGTGCTCCAGCAGCAGCTGCTTGCGGCGCGGCGGGCCGCTCTCCTCGACCCAGGTCACCGTCCCCGGCCAGTAGGGGCTGGGCGGCGTGCCCGGGTGGTGGAAGACGGAGGCGAAGACCCAGCTGCCGGTGTTGTGCAGGCGCCCGCCGCGCGGCAGCGCCCACTCGGCTTCGTCCTCGTTGGGGCCGCCGCGGTGGGTGTGGCCGGTGATCACGTGGACGTCGTCGACGCCGAGCCGGACCGCCAGCTCGACCCCGGCCTCGACCCCGCCGGCGAAGATCGCCGCGGGGGAGACGTCGGCCTCGAACTGCGAGCGCAGCAACCGGTTCAGCGCCCGGATCCCGGGCGGGAAGGCGGCGCGGGTGGCGCGCCCGCGCAGCTTCGTCCCCAGGCCGGAGCCGCTTTCGTTGCCGGAGAGCAGCCGCCAGGCCGACTCCGAGGGCCCGCGGCGGACCCGGGCCACCGGCAGCGAGCGCGCCTGCGCGGCCCCGAAGGCGAACCCGTAGAGGGGGCGGAAGACGCGCTCGTAGTCGGCCGGCGCGGCGCGGTCGGGCAGCGGGCCGGCGCGGCGGATCATCGCCGCCGCCGCCACGCACTCCGCCCGCGGCAGGGTCAGGTGCGCGTCCATGTAATGGCCGTGGGTGGCGTAGACGTCCTCGCGCAGCCAGAGGCCGGGGTAGGCGATGCGCAGATTGGCGTCGCCGAGCCACTCCGCGATCAGGCCGGTCGGGCCGGCGGTGGGGGCGTGCTCCTGCTCCAGTCCGAGCCGGCCGCCGCCGTCGAGCGAGAGCGCGTCGAGCAGCGGCTCGGCCAGGCGGTGGTCGTGGTTGCCGGGGACGATCGTCACCTCGCGCTCGCCGAGCGCGGCGCCGAGCTCCTCGAAGAAGGGGCGGACCCGCGCCAGGGCCGAGCCCAGTGGCTGGTCGCGCAGCTCGACCACGTCGCCCAGCAGCACGACCCGGTCGGCGCCGGCCAGCTCGGCGAACAGCAGCCGCCGCACCGCCGCGTCGTTGAGCACGTCCTCGCCGCTGGCGGCGCCGAGGTGGAGGTCGGAGACGATCGCGGTTCGCATCCGACCCTTTTACCGTTTGGCTGCACGGCCAGGCCGCTGGCTAAGCTTCCCGGATGCACTCTTTCGGCGACGAAAAGATCGCCCCCGCCAACGGGATCGAGCTCTGTTACCAGGAGATGGGCGACCCGGAGGGGGAGCCGCTGCTGCTGGTGATGGGCCTGGCGACCCAGATGATCGCCTGGGACGAGGGCTTCTGCGAACTGCTCGCCGAGCGCGGCTTCCGCGTCGTCCGCTTCGACAACCGCGACATCGGCCGCTCGACCAAGCTCACCTCGGCGGGGGTGTCGAAGCGGGTCGACATGCTGCTCGGCCGCCGCGGCAGCGCCCCCTACCTGCTGCGCGACATGGCCGCCGACACGATCGGCCTGATGGACCACCTCGGGATCGATTCCGCCCACGTGGTCGGCGCCTCGATGGGGGGGATGATCGTGCAGACGCTGGCGATCGAGCACTCCGAGCGGATCCGCTCGTTGGTCTCGATCATGTCCAACACCGGCAGCCGCTGGACCGGGCTGCCGAGCCGCAAGGCGATGGCGGTGCTGCTGGGCAAGCCGCCGCGCGACCGCGACGCGGCGATCGAGCGCGCGGTCAGGACCTTCGGCGTGATCGGCTCGCCCGGCTACCCGTTCGACGAGGAGCGCCTGCGCCGGGTCGCCGGCCGCTCCTACGACCGCGGCCACTCCGCCGCCGGCATCGCCCGCCAGCTGCACGCGATCACCGCCTCCGGCGACCGCACCGAGGCCCTGCGCGGCGTGCACACGCCGGCGACCGTGATCCACGGCAACCGCGACCCGCTGGTGCGCCCGGCCGGCGGCCGGGCCACCGCCCGCGCCATCCCCAACGCCCGCCTGAAGCTGATCGACGGGATGGGGCACGACCTGCCGCGCCAGCTCTGGCCGGTCTTCGCCGAGGAGATCGCCGAGACCGCCTCGCGCTACCGGGCGAAAGTCAAGCAGGCGGCTTGACCGGGCGGTAGCCTCCGCTTGTCTGGTTTCGACTACTAAGGGAGAGTTCAGGGGATGAGAGCGTGGGGGGTTGGGCGACGTCTGTTCGTGGCCGCGACCGCCGTCGCCGTCTGCGCGGGGCTGCTCGCTCCGGGCGGCGCCGGTGCGGCGACGGTGGTCAACGGGAACTTCGAGACCGGCACCCTGGAGGGCTGGCAGGTGCACCGGGCGACGGAATCCGGCAACTGGTTCGCCTACGGCGGGACCGCCGAGCCGATCGCCGACAAACGGGGCGATCATCCGCCGCAGGCTCCCCCGCAGGGAACCTATGCGGCAGTCGCCGACGAGCTCAATCCCGACACGCTGATCCTCTCCCAGGACGTGGCGCTCGCGCCCGGTCAGAGCCACCGGCTCAGCCTGCTCGCCTACTACAGCTCCTCCTCGCCGATCGCCGTGCCCGGCTCGGGCACCCTTTCGGTCGATCCCGAAGTGCTGGCGGGCGAGGCCAGCCAGCAGTACCGGATCGACGTGGTCAAGCCGGGGGCGCCGCTCGAGACGGTCGACCCGGCCGACATCCTGGCCACCGTCTTCCGCACCGTGCCCGGGTCGCCGGCGACGATGCAGCCGACCCGCCTCAGCGCCGACCTCAGCCCGTTCGCCGGCCAGACGGTGCGCCTGCGCTTCGCCGTCGCCGCGCATGAGGAAGTGCTTACCGCCGGCCTCGACGACGTCTCGATCTCCAGCGAGGCCGCCGGCCGGAACGGCGGTGTGGTGGGGGGGCGGGCCTCGGAATGGCTCAAGCTCGGCAAGCTCAAGCTCAATCGCAAGAACGGCAGCGCCAGCCTGCCGGTCCAGGTCTTCGGCGCCGGGGTGCTGGCGGCGACGGACGCGAGCCAGGCCAAGAAGCGACCGAAGGCGATCAAGCCGGCGACCGTCAGGGTGATCAAGCCGGGCACGGCGACGCTGCAGCTGCGGCCGACCAAGTCCGCCCTGAAGACGCTGAGGCAGAAGCACAAGCTGCGGGTCAAGGTCGCGGTGACCTTCACCCCGAAGGGCGAGCAGTCGGTGAGCACGACCGTGCCGGTGGTGCTGAAGCTGCAACCACCGGCCCGTCGCTGACCAGCTTCGATGCGGCTGAGAGGAGTCGAACCTCCACGGGCTCTCGCCCACACGGACCTGAACCGTGCGCGTCTACCAGTTCCGCCACAGCCGCGGGAGCAGGCAATCTACCGGTTGCGCCCCGCCCGCCGACCGCTGCCCACGAGCCGACACCGCCAGCCCGGCTCGCTAGAATGCTCGTCCCTCGCCGCTATCGTCTAGGGGACTAGGACGCCGGATTCTCAGTCCGGAAACCGGGGTTCGAATCCCCGTAGCGGTACTTCGGCTGTAAACGGCTTGGGGTCGTTTATCACCGGTCACGACACGTCATGAGAGGCGATGCCCGGTAAGACGAGCGCGATGCCATCGAGGTCAACGCCGTCTTCGACCGGGCAGGCAACGACCTGCGCCACGCGGGGTTCGACATGTTGGCTGGGGTGCTGCTGCTTGAGTCGTGCCTCGAGATGCAGTTCAGTTATCTAATCGGTACTTTCCAGGTCCCCTGGAGGACACGGCGACATCTAGGCACACCGGTAGCGAGCCGTCGAGCCGTCGCCTCTTCCGGCGAGTTGCTGTCGGGCTGGCGATTCTGATCGTCGCGCTCGTCGTGCTGTTCGCCTCGCAGCAGGGGGGCGATAGCGACGACGGCGGACCACTGAACGCAATTGCCGTGGCGGCCGAAAGGACGCAGAGCGAACCGGGGGGACGCACGTCGATGCGAACGGTCATCTCCTCGCCGGCCCAGTCGGAGTCGTTCACGATCAGCGGCCCTGGAGTCTTCGACGCGGAGGGTCGCTCTCGAGCGATCCTGAGGTTCCGGCATCCCGAATCGGATGAGCTGGTTGAGATGCAGATGGTCGGCAGCGAAGACGCCATATACATGAGCTCTGATCTGTTCGGTTCGCTACCGGGTGGAGACAAGTGGATGGGGCTCGATCTGTCGTCCTTGCAGGGATCCGAGGCGCCAGTGCCCACCGACGGCGACGCGATGGGGGAACTGGCACTCCTCGAGATGATGGCCGACGACGTGCAGAAGCTTGGGCAAGAAAATGTGCGCGGCGTGTCAACGGTGCGCTACCGCGGCAAGGTTGACAATTCTGAACGCGCTGAGCAGTTGCGGAAGGAAGGTGCTGGCGAGCTTGCTTTGGAAATTGAAGAAGGCCCGCCTCTGCAGATCGACGTGTGGATTGACGCCGATGGATTGGTGCGACGCATGAGGTACGTCAAAGTGGAACGGGAGAAGGAGGACGAGAAAGCCACGACTATGGACATGCGCGTAGATTTCTTCGACTTCGGCGTCGAACCCGAAATCGAGCTGCCCGATTCGAGCGAAGTATTCGACGCGACGGCTATCGCCAGGGAATCGGCGGGCCTCTCAAGCGACGAGTAGCTTGAGCAGGGATCTGTCTGCTTCCTGATTCGATCCACCTGTGGTGCGCGGCAATCACTTCTCCGCGACGCTCCAGTCCGGCCCAAACCTCGGCGTGAGCCCTAGCGACGGAGGTCGTGACCGGCTACGGCTCGATCGAGGAGATCAGGTGCTCTAATCGCTCGGCCTCTGCCGGGTTGGTGTTCGACGAGTGTGCTCGGTGCTCACGCATGAGTCAGGTCAAAAACCTGTGCTCGCGTATCCTGACCACAGAGGAGCGCGAATGGTGGGGGGACTTGATGGTCGTTGAGCTTCCAGCAGAGGTGGGGACTGAGCTGATCGAACGTGGACTCGCGCGCTCGGCGGCTTCTCCAGCGAGGTCGCCTGTCGAGGCTGTGGATTTGGTCATCTCCGTCGCCGGTGCCGTGGGACCGATGGTGGTCGTGGCGGTTGCCGAGGAGGCCGCGACGACCGCGCTGCGGGAGGCCTGCGGGTTGATCGCTTCGCTGTGGCGCCGCACGAAGCGGGACGAGCGGCTTGCCCTGGAAGTGCGGCGCGGCAACGGTCAGGTCGTGGTGAAGGCGGAAGTCTCGGGGGAGTCCTCGGACGGGACGATGCGGGAATTGCTCTCGGCCATAGACGGTGTCCTGGCGGAGCGCAGTAAAGGCGAGTGACCGAGTCGGCGTTCGCTCGCGCGGAGCGGGTCTGGCAGGAGAGCCGGGAGGCGATCGAGAGCGGCTCGCTGGATGCGATTCGCCATGCTGCCGATCGGCTCGAGCAGCTGGGGGGCGAGCCGGAGATCCCCGACCGCTCCCGTCCCCACATCCTCTATGACGCCGGTGTCGCCTTGGCGCGGCTGCTGGAGTCCGATCCGGATGCACCTGGCCGGGCACTCGATTGTGAGATCAGGTCGGCGCAGATGTTCAAGGACCTGTACGTCGGCGGCGATGAGTCGGCGGCGGAGGGGTGGGTGCACTCCCTTGGTGGGTTGACCTTCGTCTGCACCCGAGCGGCCAGTGTGCTTGGGGCACAGGCTCTGGCTTCGGCTTGGCTCGAGGTAGACGTCGCTCGCGATCTCCTCGTGGGGACTTCGCAATATCCCCGGATCGGGATCGCGTACAGCAATCTCGGCAGCGGGCTAGCGAGCACTTACCTCGAACTGGAGGCGGATGGCGCCGATGTGGGTATGCGCGACCGGGCCGCAGGCGCGTTCGACACCGCCATCGATATTTTCGAATCTGTTCCAGGGGCCGAGTTCGAGTACGAGCAACTGAACGCGAGGCTCAACGGGTGCCTCTGCATGTCGTCTGCCGTCACCGTTGAAGACGAAGTCAGCCGCCTGACGGAGCGCTGTCTCGAGACGTACGAGTGGCTGATCTCCGTGGGTCGCGTCGAGGATCCCTACGTCGATACCGGTCTCAACGCGGGCTCTGCGGTACTCCTTGCGATGCAGCGAGCCCTCGCCTGCTTCCTCGATCGTGGTATCAGAGAGCTTCGGCTGGCAACCGCGAGGACTGCGGGGTCCCGCGTCCTGCGCCTGGCCCACCCCGAGCTGTGGCTCCCGCTGAAAGAGCCGTTCGTGGACCCGTGCCGGGCCGAGGGGCGGGGGATCACGCCGATCGACTCCATCGTTTCGATCGAAGTGGCCCATCTGGAAAACCTCTTTGCCGAGGATGACGAGGAGCGGACTCTCTCGACTGCCGCGATGACCTGGCCCGTGCCCATGCCTTTTGCGGTCGCCTCCGCAATGAGCCGGCTGGGCAGGGAAGAACTGGGGAGCCAGCAACTCGTCGCCTGGCTGAAGGGACGCATCGCAAGAGCCGAGACCGGCAAGTTGACCTCGACCGAGCAGCTCGCGGAGCGCTACGGGAAGTTCGTCGCCTGGTGGTGCGAGAGGCCGGAGGCACCGATCGAGGAGATGAAGTCGCTGAGACAGGCGTTCCTCGCGGATTCCGCGGCGACCCCCGATGACCGGCTTCACCATGCTTCCTTGCTGGCCGAAGTCGTCGCGCGCTCCGCATGGCGCTGGCCCGCGGACGAGGTCGACGAGCTTCTCCGGCTGGTTTTCGCCTGGGCGGAGGAGGACGAAGCGAGCAGAGGGCGAAACCTGCGCTGGTCGCGGGCCAAGCTTCGCCTGCTGGGGAGGCTGATCGAATTGCGTCCTGACGTTCGGGGAAGGATGCACCGCGAGTCGCGCGCGATCCGGGCGATGTCGAGGGCGTCGGGTCCGCCCGAGGACGACGCACTCGATGTCTATGAAAAAGCAGCCCTAAGCGAGGCATTCGCGCTTCAGGTCATGAGTCGCGAAGCCAGCGAGCAGGTGCTGTCGGCGGCTGCCGGTTCCCTGCGAAGCGAGATCGGCGAGGATCTCGCCACCTGGGGGGTCGAGCCGGAGGTGGCTGAGCGGCTGGCCTCTGCGAGCGAGGAAATCGTGCTCCAAGGCTCGGTCGAGAAAGCAGTGGCGGCCTTCAGGTGGTCGGCCGCAAACGACTCCTCCGCTGAGCGCCCTCTGGCCTGGCGCGTCCTCTCGTTGGTTGCGGAAGGACGTGGCGAGCTCGACGAGGAGGCCGTCGCTGCCGCCCGCGACGCGATTAGCCTCGTCCTCGCCGAGGCGCCGTCCCACTCCGTGCCGGCCGATATGCCAGCTGTGTTCATGGCGTTGGCACGGCACCCGCAACTTTCGCTGAGCATGCGAGACAGTGTTGCGCTCTCCAACCTTGGGCTACGGTTGGCGCAAGAAGACGACACCATGGATCTCAATCAGCTGCTGATGCTGTCAATGGTTGTCGAAGGTCACGAATGGTCCGCGCAGGATCGCCTTCAGCGTATGCGAGCTGACGAGCGGATAGCACGGTTCGTGTTCTCCTCGCGTGAGAACTTGAATGGGATCGACCCGTCCATTTGCGGTGCCTTCCTCACCCAGCAGGCGGCCGGAGCGGGACCGGCGAGGGGGGCCACCTTCACTGATCGTCGCGGCCGAATCGCGGTCGCCCTGGCCGCTCTGGTCGCTGCTTGCGCTGGGCGAAACGCGACTTTTATGGCGAACTCTCTCTGGGCTGTTGCCGATTACGCCCGACCGTACGGATCCGAGTTCGCATCCGCTTTGTACGCCGCGCTGGGCGAGTTCGTCGCCAGCCCGCCGGCGGCGAGTCTGCCGCATATGACTCGCAGGGCAATCGAGGCGGACATTGCCATGTTCTCGGGCGATCCGATTCCGGGCGGTGATGCCGAGCAGGGCAGCCAGTTGGGTCCTCAGGCGAACCTCATCTGGCGAGCTTCCCGCTTCGACGGGATTCGCGTGGACGGCGACTTCGAGGATGCGGAGGTGTGGAGAGAGATCGACGAGTTCGTTGCCGATGTCCAGGCCTCGGGCGAGGAGGACGAGGATCGAGCTGCGTGGGTACTGAACGCTGCCCACGCCGCCTTGAGTTTGAGTCGCCGTGGACGCCAGGTCGACACGTCCGTTGCTCGCCGGCTCGCCGATGCCGCGCTCGCCGTCGCGCGTTCTCCACGCGTGCCGCAGACGGCCCTCGGCCTGCCCCTGCTCGAGCTGGCGATCCTGTTTGGGGTGCTCGTTTCCGACGAGCGTTTGGCGAGGTCTGCCCTGTCCAGCTACCGCGCAGCGGTCAACCAGCGAATCCTCTTGTCACCGGACTTTGCGACGGCCATGGACGGAGTGCAGACGCTGGGTGCCATAGACGATGCCACGACCGCCGCGCTCAAGCAGAAGCTCGGGGTTGCGCTGGAGATCGCGGAGTCTGGGCGGGCGAAGCTGTTGACCGCGATGGCGGCGGGCCTGCTGCCGAGCCTCGGTGACCTGAATAGCGGCGACCCAGCCATCCTGCTTGGGAGAGTCGGAGATCTGCGACTGCTCACTCAGTCCGGCGCCGACCCGTTCGGTGCGGTTGCTGAGATGTTGCAGGAGACTTCGTGGGTCGACGCTGTCGCCTCACTGGTGGTCCCTTGGCGGCCGCTCGCCCACGCCGAGGAGCTTGATCGACTGGACGGGAGCGGGAATCCAGAGGCGGCGAGGGAACTCTGCAGTGGGGCGCTTGCCGATCCGGACGTGGCCGAGTTGCTCGACCTGGGCGGAGAAGGGCGGGTGCTGACGTGGGCGCTTGGCGGCCTGGACGATCCCTATGCGGCCACGTTGCTGGCGGACGGGACGCTCCTGCTTGGCGACAGCGATGCAGAGCAACACGGTCATCGTCCACCCGCTGGGACGCGAACCGTTGTGATCGACTGCGCCGTCGACCCCAGAGTCGCGATCGATGTCGCAAACGGCATCTCACTCGCGTCGGTAGACAGGAGCATTCCTCCGATTGTGCCCAGCGCCCGGATGCTGCGGGTGCGTGAGGTCGTCGAGCGGACCGAACCGGCCAGGGAGGCCACGGTGTTCGCCAACCCAACTGGCGACCTCCCCGGATGCCTGCTCGAGGCCGCGGCCTGGTCGGCCCGCGAAGACATCGCACCGCGGCTGTTGATGCAGGCCCAAGCAACTGTGGAGGCCTTTCTCGCCGCACTCTGCGACTCTCGCCTCGTCGTGCTTTCTGCCCACGGTCGCGCCGATCAGCGGTCGGGAGCGGCACTGCGGCTTGCCGATGGCGAAGTGTCGATCGAGCATCTCCTACGCCTTGGCGAGAGGATCACCGCCCAGCGGGTGATCCTCTCGTGTTGTTGGGGTGGTGCCCGTTCGACCTGGATATCCCGCCGCGAAGCGTTGGGCGTCGTCAATTGCTTGCTCGCCCTTGGAGTGGAGGAGGTGATTGCCCCGGTCGAGGCCGTCGACGACCTTGCGACCGGCATCTTCGGGGCGGGCCTGGCGCGGGCCTACCGTCCCGCCGCCGGAGCCGGAGAGACCTTGCTGCACGCCAGGCTCGATCTGGAGCGGATCTCCCCCGAGCTGAGAAGGGAAGAGGGCTTGGAGTGGATTCGCGCCGGTGTCGCATCTGGGGCAGTCGTGGCCGCAGATGCCCTGCAGGTGGACGAAGCCGAAGCTGGCTTGCGCCGGATGCCCACTGCCGATGTGGTGCACGTCGGCGAGGGTTTTGGCGTCTTTGGCACTGGCCCCCGTGGGGCGGCTGACTAGTCCCGTGGCGTGCAGGGGAGGACGTGGGTCACCTTCAAGGTGGTCGCGTCGCTGAACTGGACTTTGCCTTCGGCGTAGTAGCTCCCGGTTGGGCAGCTGGCGGTCAGGTAGCTCTGCTGCTCGCCCCTGTAGGCGAAGGTGCGATCGATGGTGAGCTTGAACTTGGTCACCGAGCCGGCGCCGCCGGCGATCCGGGGGATATGCGCGACTGCGTGGGTTCCGTAGTGACCGCGGTGGATGCGGGTCAGCTCGACCGTGGCAATTACGGCGGTCGGCGCGGGGACATTGACGTAGGTGTGGATGAAGAGGAGCGTGGTGCCGCCGTGGACGCCACCGTTGAAGAGGATGATCGGACCCGTGGCCTCCAGCGGGGCCTGTTCGGGGAAGGCGACCTCTACCTCGCCCTTGCCGGTGCCGACGATCGCGTCGGGGCAGGCCCTTTTGGCGTCGGTGCTGGAGCGGGCCACCAGCTTCGCCTGGCTGCAGACCGGCAACCCCTTGGCGTTGATCTCGATGTTCTCGTCGAAGTCGGCGACCACGCTCTCGATCGCGGGCGGATGGCTGCCGTCGGCCGTGCCGATCTGGCCGTTGAGGATCGCCGCGATCGGCGCCTGCTCGTGCCGGGGCAACTTGGAGGGCGAGATGAAACCGTTGTCCTTGAAGATCAGGTTGCCGACCCGGACCACCTGTGGTTCGGCCACTGCGCTCGCCGCGACCGCCAGCGTCAGGGCGGCCCCGATCGCCACGGTGCAGACCAGTAGATGCTTCCTCATGCTCGCTCCCCTTGCCTCGTGAGACGGATCGAGCCGATCTTCTCCGCCGGGAGGCACTCGCCACCTCACCAATGTGGGGTTATGCCCGCCCGGAATTCAGCAACCTGGGAAGGAGGCCTTCAGTCCTCCAACTGCAGGGCGGTCTCCAGCTCCATCGCTATGTCCTTGAGGGGGCGGCCGAAGAGGTCCTCGACGGTGCGGATGCGATTGCTCACCGTGCGCCGGTCGACGCCCAGCGCGGCGGCGGTCGAGGAGACGTTGCGCTCGGCGGCGAAGTAGGCGCGCAGGGTCTCGCGCGCGACCTCGCCGCCGTCGCGCCCGCCGGCGAGCGGCTCCAGGTAGAGCTGGCGCAGCGAGGCGACGGCAAGGTCGTCGCGGAGGATCGAGGCCAGCAGGGCGACGTCGGCGTAGCGCAGGACGGCCTGCCCCCGGCGCTCGGCGATCGGCAGCGCCGCCTTCGCCTGGCGGTGGCTGAGGCGCCAGCCCGCGAGCCCGCTGCCGGGCTCGCCGACGGTGACGACCACCCGCTCGAGCGAGATCTCGCCCAGCGCTCGCAGCGCCTGCTCGGCCGCGAGCGGGCTCCTGCCGCCGAGCCAGCAGGCCCAGATCGGCTCCTCCTCGCGGCAGACGGCAAGCAGGCGGCGGTCGAGGCTCCGGGCCAGCGCCCGCATCGCCGCCTGCGCTCCCTCTCCCTTCGCCATCAGGGCGAGGTGGTTGGCATCGAGGTCGTAATCGAGCTCGGAGCTGTCGACCAGCTCGCCGGCGAGCAGGCTTTTGACGCGCTCGCGGCGGCGCTCGGCGCTGCTGCTGGGCCGGTTCCCCGCCTCGCGGGCGTGCTCGGCGCTGACCGCGGCGAGCAGGCGGTCGCCGAGCGTCGCCTGGGCGGCGAGCAGGCGACGCAGGGTCGAGCTCGGGACCTCGGCCCGCTCCGCCTCCGCGGCGAGGAAGTCCCCGAAGAGGGTGCTGCCGGCGAAGTAGCGCCGCAGGACGGTGTCGAGGGAGACGCCGTCGCGCGCGTCGAGCCGGGCCTGGGCGAGCAGGACCGGCGGCACGTCCGGGGCCCGGCGCTCGCCGACCTCGAGCACGGTCAGCCGCTGCTCGACGGCGGCGGCGAGCGCTGCGTTGAGGCCCTCGAGGTAGGCCGGGTCGGCGACCTCGCTGGGGTCGGAGATCGCGTAGACGCGGGTGGCGATCGCCGCTTCCAGCTCGGGCAGCCGCTCGCGCAGGCGCGCCGCGAGCTCGGCGGCGGAGCCCGGGCCGGCTGATGGGTGCGCGCTGCGCTTGCTCACGCGCCCAAGTTAGCGCCAGCGGGGCGGGCGCGAGATGCGCTCCGGTCAGGGCGCCCGGACCAGGACCGGGGGCGGCTCGGCAGGACGTTGCCGGCTCGGCGGCCCGTCGTGCCAGAAGAATGCGAGGAAGATCGCCGCCGCGACCGCGGTCCCGACGACGCCGTAGAAGAGCAGCCGGCCGTAGACCTGGTAGACCGCGACATAGGCTTCCCACTCTTGGTCATGCGGGTTGGGCCTGTTCCACAGCTTGCGGGTGAAGTAGGCGACGATCCAGTTGAAGCCGAAGCCGAGCGGCAGGTACCAGACCAGGATCGCCGCGCTGCTGACGAACAGCGCCCATGCCAGGAGCTCGGTCAGGGAACCGAAGTCGAGCCGTCCGACCCCCTCGGCCTCCTGGCTGAGGGAGACGGTGACCAGGAAGAGGATGCTGAGCCCCAGGTAGCCCCACAGGATCGCCCGCTGTTTGCGCATCGGATAGGCGTAGTAGTGCCGTTGCTGGCTCACCAGGTAGGCGATCAGCCCCGACGGCGCGGCGAGGATGAAGCCCGGGAGCCGGTCGCTCAGGTAGCCGTCCTTCAGCATCAGGACGATGACGATGTTGAGCGCCGCGGCGGCGAGGATCTGGACTCGCTGGTGGGGGGAGACCCGCAGGAACGCTCGTACCCTGCCGCCGGCCGGGCTGGCGCTGAGGCTGCCGTCGGCGTCGGAGAGGTGGCCGCTGTCCAGCGAGCAGCTGGTCGTCTCCTGCCGCTGCAGGCTGTTGCCGGAGCCCCAGTCCAGGTACATCGGCGAGGTCTTCTCGGGGGGCGCGATGGTGAACGCGTAGCTGCCCACGTGTCGGCTGCTGGGGATGGCGAATTCGTGTTTGATCGGGCCGAGGCCCAGGTCGCGGTCCAGCTCCGCCCGCAGCGAGGCGTACGAATCGCCGGCGGTCTGGGTGAACGAGCGCATCAGCGCGTTGTAGGCCGGGTTGTGCTTGGGATCCCTGGTCGTGTACGAGACCCGCAGACCGAGGATCTCGCCCGCGCTCGCCTCCACCCAGCAGAGGTGGGGCGTCCCGTCGAGGAGCTCCGCGCACGCGTTTGCCAGGTCGGCGACGCGCTGGTCGCTCGCCCCGGCCGGCACGCCCAGCTCCTTCAGCAGCTTCCCGTAGGGCGCGACCACTGTCAGCAGCTGCAGCTCGGGATCGGGAAGGTCTCCCACCCGGGTCAGGAAATCGAACAGCCGGGCCCGGAGCCGACGGTAGGAGGCACCCGCCGCGGGTTCCTGCAGGCGGGCGAGGTGTTCGGCGCGGAGGCTGTCGACGCAACGCCCGAGCAGGGCCATGGTGAGCGCGAACCCGTGCTGATCCCGGTTCAGCAGATTGAGCCGCTGGCCGTCGGCGTCGGCGGCGCTGAAGTCGGGCAGGTGCCGGCGGGCGAAATGCCCCAGCGGCACGATGCGCCACGAGTCCGAAGCCGGCTGCGCCGTCTGGGGTATCCGCAGCTGGATGTCCCGCGTCCAGCTCTGGCCGCCGTGGGTGCCGAAGGCGACATGCTCGACGCAGCGCTGGGTGTGCCGGGACTGGTGCAGGAGGCTCTCGGCCAGGCAGGCGATCTGGGAGCTGCTCATGCGGCCGTCGCCTGGGGCGCCGAGGTCATAGCGGCTCCCGCTGGCGAGGAAGTCGGCGATTTCGAGATAGCGCCGGTCGGCGGTGGGCGGGACGCGCGCCATCGTGGCGATCCGCTGCGCCGAGTTGGCCTGTCCGAGCGGGGCGCCGCGCAGCTCGTAGTCGGGACCCCAGATCGCCGGGTCGTGGTAGCGCTGCGGCCCGATTTCGCACCCCGAGGCGCTGCGGGTGGCGATCCGGCCGGCCTGCCGCCGGAGCCTGAGGTTGTGCCGTCGCAGTGTGTCTTCGACGACGCGGACGGTGGAGCCGTCCGCTCGCAGATCGTCTGTCGCGGTCGTGCCTTTTACGGTAGTTCCCACAGCGCAGCCCGCGCCTACGCTAGCGGCAATACCGAGAAAAACCCCTAGCGTTGAGGAAAGACTGTCCTTTTAAGGCACCACGGGAGCGTGGCGACGCTCGGCGACCGGGCTCGCCCGGCGGCGCGGCGCTAGTTCCGCGGCGGCGCCGGGATGTCCAGGCGCCGGCGTGCGGCAGCCACGGCGGAGACCGAGGAGCGGCAGGCTTTGGCGATCGCGCCGTCGCCGTGGTCGGGACGGCGCTGGACCTCGAACTCGATCAGGGCGGCGCGGCGGAGTTTGGCCCGCTGTTCCACCGGGCAGTCGAGCGGCGCCTCCTGCAGCGCCGCCTCGGCGGCGCGCTCGCGGCGGCAGAGCAGGCAGAAGGTGCCTTCGTCGGAGCGGTCCCAGGCCTCGGGCAGGGTCACTTGCTCTCCACCCATGCGGCTGACGGAGACGCCGCAGTGGTCGCAGGTCCACTTCTTCTTCGCGGTGATCGTTGCGGTGCTCATACGGCCGCCTTTGCGCGGTTGCGGCGACGGCGCCGGCGCCGCTTCTGGGCGGCGGAGGCGTTGCCGTTGCCTTGGTTGCCTTGGGGGGTGGGCTTGGAGCTGGAGTTGCGACGCGGGGTGGAGGCGGTCGAGGTCGAGCCCGAGCCCGAGCCGGCGGGGCGGCCGAGGTCGAACTCGCGGCTGAGGCCGAGGGCGCGGGCGATCTGGCCCATCTCCCCGACCTGGTCCTCGAGCACGAAGCTGATGCCGGCACCGCGGTTGCCGGCGCGGCCGGTACGGCCGATCCGGTGCACGTAGGCGTCCTGGTCGCCGGGTGCGTCGAAGTTGATCACGTGGGTGACGTCGGCCACGTCGATGCCGCGGGCGGCGACATCGGTGGCGATCAGGGTGTCGACGTCGCCCCGCTCGAAGCGGGCCAGGGCCCGTTCGCGCTGGCCCTGGCTCTTGTCGCCATGCATCGCCACTGCGTCCAGCTCGCGGCTGCGCAGGCGCTTGACCAGGCGGTCGGCGCCGCGCTTGGTGCGGACGAAGACGAGGGTGCGGCCGCGCTCGGCGTCGCGCAGCTGCAGCGCCAGGTGGTCGAGCTTGGCGCCCTGCGACTCGACGTGGACGAAGCTGTGGGCGATGTCGCGCTCCTTGTGCTCGGTCGGCTCCTGGGTGTGGCGGCGCGCCTTGTGCGTGTAGGCGGCGGCGAGCTGCCCGGTCGCGCCCTCGAGCGTGGCCGAGAAGAACAGGGTCTGGCGGTCGTCGGGGGTCTGGGCGACGATCCGGTTGACGGCGGGCTTGAAGCCCATGTCGAGCATCCGGTCCGCCTCGTCGAGGACCAGGACCTCGACGCGGTCGAGCGAGAAGGTGTTGCGGCTGAGCAGATCCTCGAGCCGGCCGGGGCAGGCGACGACGATGTCGGCGCGGCGCGCGGCGGCGCTCTGCGGGCCGAAGCCGACGCCGCCGTAGACGGCGGCGATGCGGAGGCCGCGGGCAGCGGCGATCGAGCCGAGCTCGTCGACGATCTGGCTGGCCAGCTCGCGGGTGGGGGCGAGGACGAGGGCGGCGACGCCGTCGCCGGGCTCGATCGAGTCGACCATCGGGATCCCGAAGGCGAGCGTCTTGCCCGATCCGGTCGGGGACTGGACCAGCAGGTCGTGGCCGTCGAGTGCGTCCTCGACCACCAGCTGCTGGACGGGGAAGGGCTTGGTGATGTCGCGGGCGGCGAGCGCCTCGACGACAGGTTTGGAGATGCCGAGATCGGCAAAGGACTTCAAGTTTTCGTTGCTCCTTATGTGGCGATTCAGGGAGATCCAGCAGCCCCAAACGCCTAGAAGCGCACCGAGGAAACGGAACCTCTCGGGCGGCAGTTGAACCACGCCCGACCTCTTCACCGTAGCAGGCGCGCACTTTTGGCCTGCTCGTAGGCACTTTTTCGGCGTGCGGCGAAGCTGGCTAGGGTCCCCGGCGATGCGGATACGGACGGCAGACGAGGGCGACGCCGCCGCCGTGACGGCGCTCTGGACCGAGGGCTACAGCGGCCGCGGCGAGGGCGAAGGGCGAACCGCCCCTTATGAGGAGCACGAGTTCCACGCCGCCGCCGCGCGCGGGCGGATGTTCGTCGCCGAGCTCGAGCGTGCGGTCGCCGGCGTCGTCGTCCTCGCCCTGCCCGGGGCGCCGGAGATGGCCGTCGCCACGGCCGGCGAGGCGGAGCTCTCGCGGCTCGCCGTGGCCGGCGGTGCCCAGGGGCAGGGGATCGGCCGGGCGCTGGCCGAGCTCTGCGGCGCCCAGGCGCAGCTGGCGGGTGCGAGCGCGGTCGCCCTCTGGAGCCGCCCCTACCAGCGCCCGGCGCGCCGCCTCTACGAATCGCTCGGCTACCGCCGCGCGCCCGAGCGCGACGGCGGCGACGCCGACGGTCGCCGCCTCGTCTTCCTGCTCGCGCTCGGCGTCGGCGCCCGGGGCGCCGTCTCCGCCGGGCCGTAGCCGCCGCACCCGCACCGCGCTGGGCCGGTGGACCGGCCTCCTACACTTTGGCGATGGCATTCCAGGCCGATGCCGAGCCCACCTACACCCTGTACAGGCGCGGGATCGAGCTGCTCGAAGACGGCGATTTCGCCGACGCGACCGCGCCCCTGGCCGAGGCGGCGCGGCGGGCGCCGGAGAAGGCCTCGGTGCGCGAGGCGCTCGGCCGTGCCTACTACCGCGCCGGCCGCTTCGCCCAGGCGGCGGTCGAGTTCGAGGCGGTGGTCGAGGCGCACCACGTCGACGACTACGCCCACTTCTGCCTCGGCCGCGCGCTCAGCATGACCGGCGAGACGGACCGCGCCCGCCACCACCTGGCGCTGGCCTCGAACCTGCGACCGGACCGCAGCGACTACCGCTTCTACCGCCGCCTGCTCGACGCCTGAGCGCCCGCCGCCGCCGGCCGGGCTCGAGCCGGGCTAGAAGCCCTTGACCAGCTTGCCCACGGTTTCGGCCGAGAAGTAGGGGCCGAAGGTGTGCGATTTGTTGTTCAGGTGCAGGTAGGTGTTGACGCCGTTGATTTCGCTGCCGTCGCCGATCAGCCAGCCGCCGCCGCTCGCACCCGGCGCCCAGTGGCAGCGGATCCCGAGAGTGGGGGGCCCGGGGAAGGGGTTGGAGAGCAGGTCGTCGCCGATGTAGGGCGAGGTGCACTTCTGCATGTGTTTGGTCTCACCCGGATAGCCGTAGGTCTGGAAGGTCTGGTGGCGGCTGAGGTCGGTGACGATGGTGGCGCCGCCGCCGACCACGTCGGCGACGTTGGCGCCTTCGGAGTTGGGCATGACCAGCATCGCGCCGAGGTCGAAGTCGGGGTTGCCGTGCTTGGTCCACTGCCGCGGCGCGTAGATCTGGGCGCGGCGGGCGACGAAGGAGCCGAACGGAGCGAGGTTGCCGCTGAAGGCGGGGACGAACTGCATGAAGTCCGACCAGACGCTGGCTTTGCCCCCTTCGCGGCCGCTGTTGATGCAGTGGCCGGCGGTGAGCACGAGTTTCCGCGTCGGGCTGTTGATCGCGGTGCCGGAGCAGTAGCCGGCGAGTTTGCCGCGGCGGATGAAGATGCGGCCGTTGAAGGAGTAGGGGGCGATGTCCGGGGTGGAGACGGTGAGGAAGCTGGCGCTGGCGGCCGGGTCGGGGGCGCCGACGCGAAGGTGGTGGCGGCCGTTGGGGCCGACGACGAGGTCGAGCGGGCGGGCGTTGCGCATCCGCTCCGGGGTCCAGTAGCGGGCGACGCGGGCGGCTTCGGCCCGGGCGTCGCTGGCGCTGGCGAGGCCGGCGTCGGGATGGGTGCGGGCGCCGGCGAGGGCGCCGCCCGGGCAGGCGAAGAGCGCCGCCAGGAGGGCGACGGCGGCCGCGAGCAGGCCCGCGACGCGAACACGGGCACGGTACGAGCGCCGCTGCATCGCCCCTAAGGATAGAGAGCGAGGTCGCGCCGGTCGGACCGGGCCGGCCGCCGCCACCGCGCGGTCGGGCCCGATCCGGCGTGGCGGTATCAGCTGACGAGCGGGATCACGCAGCGGTACTTCTTGGCGGAGGTGGAAATTTCAGATGCCACAACCCCGGAGGCCGAAACGGTGACGACGGCATAAGTTCCGGGGGCGGAAACGTTGGTCAGGTCCCCCGTCCACTCGTCTTCCGCCGCCAGCGCGATCCCCGGCTGCTGCGAGAACGCAACCAGCGAGAGCGCGTCCGGCAGCTCGCCGCCCTGGGTGGCGCAGGCGAGCGCCGCCGCCGGCGCGGAGACCGCCGCCTCGCTGCTGTTCGTCTGCCAGCAGGCGCCGGCGAAGAAGCGGGCCGGCGGTTTGCAGCCGGCGCTGTGGCCGTTGACCCTGGTCGCGTCGATCGCGTTGACGGCGTTGAGCGCGGTCTGGGCGTCGCGGGCCGAGTCGGCGCTGTCGGCGTGGACGGCGGACGGCACCGTTCCCAGCGTCGCCGGGTCGATCTGGGAGGCGGTGACCGCACCCGGCGCCAGCAGCGCGCCGCCGATCGACCCCGGCCTCAGCCGGTTGCCGGGGACCGAGGCCGGCGCCAGGCGGTTGCCCGGCAACGACTTCGCCTTGATCGTCCTGCCATCGATCTTCTTTGCCGCGTAGACGGTCCCGGCCAGCGCCGCGATCAGCGCGATGCACGCGACCACCAGTGCCGGCGCCTGCCGGCGGAGTCCCCTGCCCATGTCTTCCTCGCTTTCGTCCAATGTCGATGAATGGTCGGGAAACGTCGAAGTTCCCCGATCGGGGCGGGAGCCTAGCCCGGACGCGCCAGGTGTGGACGAAAGTCCGGTCGGCGACGGGGCGGATACACTCGCCCGCGTAAATACGGTCGGTGGTCAAGGGAAGTCCGGTGCAAGTCCGGTGCGGTCCCGCCACTGTGACCGGGGTAAGGAAGTCGCGGGCGCCTCGCGCGCCAGCCACTGGGGACGACACAGAGTCCCCGGGAAGGTGCGGCCGACCGTCCCGGAAGCCAGGAGACCTGTCCCCGGCCAGCCAATACAACCCTCGAGGAAAGGGTGGCTTCAATGCCAAGACTCGTTCCATTCCGGCTGGTCGCCGCATGCGCGCTGGCTATCGTCCTGTCCATCTCCGTCGCCGCGAGCGCGGTTGCCAAGGGCGTCACCGCCGACCTTCGTGTCGTCGGCAAGGGGGACAAGGTCCTCTCCGAACAGACGCTCAGCACCGGCACCACGACGATCAATACCAGCCCCAGCGCCAACTGCTTCGGCGCCGGCACCGGCGGCAGCGGCAAGTCGGTGACGCTGAAGGGCGCGACCGCGCTGGGCCTGCTCGGCCAGGCCTCGAGGTCGACGCCCTCGCTGCGGCCGCTGCTGGTCACCGACGCCTTCGACTTCGGCCTCGGCATTTGTGCCGTCGGCGCCAGCAAGGTCAGCGGCAAGGCCTCCTGGTACCTCAAGGTCAACCACAAGGGCGCGACGGTCGGCGGCGACATGGTCAAGCTCAAAGCCGGCGACGAAGTGCTCTGGGACCTGGCGCCCTCCTATCCCTACCCGAACGAGCTGGCGCTGCAGGCGCCCGACAGCGCCCTCGCCGCCCAGCCGTTCCAGGTCACCGTCTACTCCTACGACGAAAAAGGCAAGCGCAAGCCGGTGGCCGGTGCGACCGTGACCGGCGCCAGCGGCCCGACCGATGCGGCCGGCAAGGCGACCGTGACGCTCGACGCCCCCGGCTCGCTGGTGGCGACCCACGGCAAGGACATTCCCTCGCCCGCGGAGGAAGTCTGCATCGGCATCGCCTGCCCGGCCGGTCCGTAGGGGTGAGCCGCAGCCGCGGCACGGCGGTCGTCCTGGCGCTGCTCTGCGCGGCGCTGGCGACCGCCGGCTGCGGCCTCGGCGCCGGCGCAGGCGTCGGCGAGGCCGAGCTGGCGGTGACGCGCGGATTCGGCGCCGTGCCGATGCAGCGGGCCGCGGTCACGGCGAGCGAGTCCGACACGGTGATGCGGGTGCTGGAAGGCGAGGCCGAGATCGAGACCCGCTACGGCGGCGGCTACGTGCAGTCGATCGACGGGGTCGAGGAAGCCGAGCGCGGCGGCGATCCCCATGCCTGGTTCTTCTTCGTCGACGGGATCGAGTCGCCGATCGGCGCCGCCGACTACGCGCTGGAGGGTGGCGAGCGGATCTGGTGGGACTACCGCGACTGGGGGGCGACCA
Source organism: uncultured Solirubrobacterales bacterium (assembly GCA_963719435.1). Lineage (GTDB taxonomy): Bacteria > Actinomycetota > Thermoleophilia > Solirubrobacterales > 70-9 > VAYN01. The sequence continues at coordinate 1,470,309 of OY970384.1, forward strand.
ACCACGTCCCCGCCGTGGTCGGCTCCTGGCCGGCGCCGTTCACCGACGGCTACGAAGGCGAGGCCCACCCGGTCGTCGTCGAGTGCGCGGGCGGGGGAGAGGCCTGCGCGCGGACGCGGCGGGCACTGGAGGAGGTCGGCGTGACGCTGGCGAGCGGCTCGCCGCGCGGGGCGATCCGGGTCCTGGTTGGCCCCTGGGCGCGGCTGCGCTCCGACCCGGCGGCGGCGACGATCGAGGCGGGCCCGGCGGAAAGCGGCGTCTTCGCCGACTTCGAGCGCGCGGGCGGTGGGGGAGACGGAAGCGAGTTTGACCTGGTCGGCCTCGACCAGGACGGCGCGCCGCGTGCTCAACTGGGCCCCGATGCCGGCCTGGTCGCGGCGACCCGGCGCTACGCGGGCCCGCCGGTCTGGCTGGTGACGGGAGGGACGGCAGTCGCCGTGCGCGCCGCCGCCGATCTGCTCGCGGCGCCGAAGCTGCGCGACCATTACGCGGTGGCGAGCGAGCACGGGAAAGAGACGCCGCTGCCGGTGCGATGAGGTCGCCCTTCGCCTACACGCCGCGGCCGGGGCCGCTGCAGGCCGCCTCGCCGGGCGCCGCCGTCGCCTATCTGGGGGCGCTGACCGCGGTCGCCTTCCTCTGCTCGAGCCCGCTGGTGCTGGCCGCCGTCGGCGTCGCCGCCGCGCTCGCCGGCCGCCTCGCCGGCGCCGCGGGGGCGGTGCGGGCGGCGGTGCGACTGGGCCTGGCGATCGCGCTGCCGATCGTCCTCGTCAACGCGCTGGTGGTCGACCGCGGGGCGACGGTGCTGGTCCGGCTCGGCGACTGGCCGCTGCTGGGCCAGGTCGACGTCACCGCCGAGGCGCTCGCCGACGGCGCCGTCTTCGGCCTGCGGGCGCTGGTGGTGATGATCGCCTTCGCCGTCTACTCGGCCTGCGTCGATCCCGACCGGGTGCTGCGGGCGTTGCGCCCGCTCGCTGGCCGCTCTGCGCTGACCGCGACCCTGGTCTCGCGCCTGGTCCCGGTCGCCGCCGCCGACGCCGCCCGCCTGCGCGACGCCGCCAGCCTGCGCGGTCCCGGTGCCGCCGCGGCCGGCCGCGCCCCCCTGGCCCGCCGCCTGCTCGCCGGCTCGCTCGACCGCGCCGTCGACGTCGCCGCCACCCTGGAGCTGCGCGGCTACAGCCTCGAGCGCCGTCGTGGTCGCGGCCTCGTTGAGGACTTGACCCCACCAGGGGCGGGTAAAACGCACAAGGAAGGGAAGCGTCCGGCCCGGTCGCGGTTCGACCGGCGCTTCTACCTGGCCGCGACGCTGGTCCTGGCGGCGGCGATCGGGGGCAAGGCCCTCGGCGCCGACGGCTTCGACGCCTACCCGACGATCCAGCTCGGGCTCGGTCCCGCGACCGTCGCCGTGGCGATGATCGTCGCCCTCAGCGGCCTGGCGCCGTTACGGCGCAAGCCACGTCGTGGCGGGATCGCTGCGAATCCCACGCAGTCGTTCGAAGGCTCCGTTGCCGCCCCTGCGCCCGGCGGTCCCGGCGGGGTGCCGGCGCCATCGCCCCGCGGACCGGGTGCGGTCCCGGCGCCATGGGCCCGCGGACCGGGCGCCGCTCGCCCCCCGGTGCCGCGTGGCCCCGGCGCCGCCCCGGCTCTGGAGGCACCCCGTGTCTGAGCTGGCGATCCGCCGCGGTGCCGCGCCGGCGCTGGCGATCGAGGGGCTCGGCTACACCTACCCGCGCGCGCTCGCCGCGGCGCTCGCCGACGTCTCGCTGGAGATCGCCCCCGGCGAGTTCGTCCTCCTCGCCGGCCGCTCCGCCTCCGGCAAGTCGACCCTGCTCAAGGCCGCCTGCGGCCTGGTCCCGCACTTCCACGGCGGTGAGGTCGAGGGCGTCGTCGTCGTCGCCGGCATCGACGCCCTCGAGACCGGCCCGGGAGAGCTGGCCGCCGCCGTCGGCTACGTCGCCCAGGACCCCGAGACCCAGATCGTCTCGACCACCGTCGCCGCCGAGATCGAGCTGCCGCTGGAGCTGCGCGGCGACACGCCCGCGTCGCGCGCCCGCGCCGTCGAGGAGGTGGCCCTGGCGCTTGCCATCCCGCACTTGCTAGGCCGCACCGTCGACTCCCTCTCCGGCGGTGAGCTGCAGCGCGTCGCCCTGGCGGCGGCCCTGGTTACCCGCCCGCGATTGGTCGTCTTGGATGAGCCCACGTCCCAATTGGACCCTGTCGCCGGCGATGAGCTGATCTGGCTCCTGCGCCGCCTCAACGAGGAGTGGGGCGTCGCCGTCCTCCTCGCCGAACACCGGCTGGAGCGCTGCCTCGCCGCCGCCGATCGTGTCGTCGCCATGGACTCCGGGACCATCGCCTTCGACGGTCCCCCCGGCAATTTCCTCGCCTGGGCGCAGCGTTCCGACCCGGCGCTGGAGACGCCTGCGGCACGCTTGTTCTCCCTAGCGGGAATCGAACCTCTCCCTGTAGGCGTTCGCGCGGCCCGAACTCTCCTCGAATCAGGTGACCGCGCGAGCGTCGGGGACCCGACCCCCTCCGAACGGCTTGTACTTCTCGGTCAATCCGATTTCGGACGGCCACCAGCAACCCACCCGAGCAAGTTGAGAGAGGAGGGGGTCGGGTCCCCGACGCCCCCCGCCCTCACCGCAAGCTCGCTCTGGGTCGAGCTCAGTCGGGACGACGAACCTCACGACGTGCTCAAAGGGGTCGACTTGCAGGTTGACCCCGGCGAGCGGGTTGCACTGATGGGCCGCAACGGGGCGGGGAAGAGCACCCTGTTGAAGGCAGCAGCGGGTCTGATCGAGTCGGTCCGGGGCAAGATCGTGGTGCCCGGTGGGATCGCGTTGCTGACGCAGAACCCGAGCGACTACCTGGTGCGGGAGCGGGTCGGCGACGAACTTCCCGGTGATGCAGGCGCGGCCGCCCTGCGGGTCGTCAACCTCGAGCACGCGGTCGACGCCGACCCGCGCGATCTCTCCGGGGGCGAGCGGCAGCGGTTGGCGCTGGCGATCGCGTTGGCGGGGCAGATGGATGGTGAGCAGTTGCCGGGACTGGTGGCGCTGGACGAGCCGACGCGGGGAATGGACCGGGCGCGCAAGGACGATCTCGTCGCGCTGATCGCGCAGCTGGGGGATCGCGGCGCCGGCGTCGTCGTCGCCACCCACGACGTCGAGTTCGCCGCCGCCTTCGCCGAGCGCGTCGTCCTGCTCGGCGACGGGGTCGTCATCGCCGACGGTCCCGCGGCGGACGTGCTCTCCGGCGGCTGGTACTTCGCCACCGAGGTCGCGCGGGTGCTCGACCTGCCGGGAGTCATCACCCCCGAGCAGGGTGCCGCGGCACTCGCCGGCAGGGGGGAGGGCGGCGGATGAGCTGGGAGCTGACCAGCTTCCTGATCCTCGCCGCGGTGCTGATCGGCGGCTTCGCCTGGTACGAGCGCTCGCGGCCGCCGGCGCAGGTCGTCGCCCTCGTCGCCGCCCTGGCGGCCCTGGCGATCGCCGGCCGCATCGCCTTCGCCGCCTTCCCCAACGTCAAGCCGACGACCGACATCGTCATCTTCTCCGGCTTCGCGCTCGGCGCGGCCCCGGGCTTCGCGGTCGGCGCCCTGGCGGCGCTGGTCTCCAACCTCTGGTTCGGGCAGGGGCCGTGGACGCCCTGGCAGATGGCGGGCTGGGGCTTTTGCGGCATCCTCGGCGCCGCTCTGGCCCTGGGCGGGCGCAACGTCGGCCGCCTCACCCTCGCCGCCACCTGCGGTTTCGCTGGCATTGCGTACGGCGCTCTGCTCAACTTCTCTTTGATGGCGACGTACGGAGGGGACCTCTCGCTGGAGCGCTTCGGCGTGCTGCAGGCGCGCGCGGTGCCGTTCGACCTTGCCCACGCCGCCGGCAACGTCGCCTTCGCCCTGATCGCCGGGCCGGCGATGGTGCGGATGCTGATCCGCTTCCGCGAGCGCTTCGAGTGGCGCCGGGGCAGCCGGCCGCAGGCACCTCCGAGGGCGCCCGGGGGGCTCGCTCCCGGTCTGCGCAGCGGCGGCCTCGCGGCGCTCGCCGTCGTCCTGCTGGCGGCATTGGTCCCGGCCCAGGCGGAGGCCTCCGACGTCAGCCGCGCCGCCAGCTGGCTGCGCTCGGCGCAGAACGCCGACGGCGGCTTCGGCGCCTCCGCCGGCGACGAGTCCGGCGCCGAGATGACCGCCTGGGCGATGCTGGGCCTGGAGGCGGCGGGGGACAACCCGCTCGACGTCGCCAGCGGCGGCCGCACCCCGGTCGACTTCCTGCGCAACCACCTCGACCAGCTGAAGAGCCCCGGCGACCTCGCCCGCACGATCGTCGCGCTCGAGGGGGCCGGCGTCGATCCCCGCCAGTTCGGCGGCACCAACCTGGTCACCCAGCTGCTTGGCAAGCGCCGCGGCAACGGCTCCTACGAAGGCTGGCCCGGCTCGACCGCGTTCGCGGTGATCGCCCTGCGCGGCGCCGGCGCGACCGCCGCGGTCGAACCGTCGCTCTCGTGGCTGCGCAAGGTCCAGAACGAGGACGGCGGCTGGGGCGACGTCCCCGGATCGCCCAGCACCGCCGACGGCACCGGCGCGGTGATGCAGGCGCTCTCGCCGGACTCGAAGGCGGCTGGCCGCGGCCTCTCCTACCTGCGCCAGGCGCAGCGACCCGGCGGCGGCTTTTCGCTCGGCGGCAACGGCGCGGTCAACACGCAGTCGACCGCCTGGGCGGTGCAGGGGATCGTCGCCACCGGCGGCGACCCGGACTCGTTCCGCCGCGGCGGCACCAGCGCCCCCGAGTACCTCTCCCACCAGCAGGCCGAAGACGGCCACTACCGCTACTCGAAGTCGAGCGACCAGACCCCGGTCTGGGTCACCGGCCAGGTGCTGGTCGCCGCGGCCGGCGACTCCCTGCCGGTCCCGGTCCCGCCGCGCGAGCCGCCGCCGACCCTGAAAGGCGCCCGGTCCGGCGGCCTGATCCCCGGCCTCAGCCAGGCGCCGCCGACCCCGACCCCGGCGCCGACGCTCACGGTGCCGGACGCGTCCGAAAGCACGCCCGTGCCGCCGCCCACGGCCCCGGGCGTCGGCGCCAATGGCAGCGGTGGCGGTGGCGGAGCGATCCCCTCGATCCCGACCCTGCCGGACGGGGCGACGCCCGGCGGGGTGCCGAGCGGGACGCTGCCACCCGGCGTGCCCGGCAGCGAAGAAGCGCCGACCCCGGTGCCGGAGACGCCGGCGGCGACCAGCGAGGAACCGGCCGAAGACGACTCCGACAGCAGCCCGGTCGGCGCCGCCGCCCTCGGCCTGCTCGCCGGCGGGCTCCTGTTCGGCCTCGGCCTCGGCGGCCGCCGGCTCTGGATGCGCTGGCGCTACGGGCTCTAGGCCGCCCGGCGCGTGCACCCGCGAGACTGTGTCGATGGACGTCGAGACGGCAATCAGGACCCGCCGCACGCACAAGGCCTTCGGGCCGGAGCCGCTGCCGCCCGAGCAGCTCGAGCCGCTGTTCGAGCTGGCCAGCTGGGCGCCGAACCACAACCTCACCGTGCCCTGGCGCTTCCGCGTCGTCGGCCCCCGGGCGCTGGAACGGCTGAAGCTGGTCGCCGGCCCCGAGGGCGCCGCCAAGCTCGACCGCTGCCCGACCCTGGTCGTCGTCTCCGCCGTGCTCGGCGCGGACGAGGTCCAGAACGAGGAGGACCTGCACGCGGCCGCGGTCGCCTCCTACATCGTCCTGCTCGCCGCCCACGCCCGCGGCCTCGCCGGCTACTGGCGCACCCCGGGCCTGCTACGCCGCGAGGACGGCCGCGCCGCCGTCGGCCTGCCGGCCGAGGAGCGCTTCGTCGGCCTGCTCCACCTCGGCCATCCGCGCCAGGAGCGGCCCGCGCCGGCGCGCCCGTCCGCCCCCGAGATCGTCACCTTCCTCGACTGATGCCCCTCCGACCGCCCCCACGCCGATGCTGACCCGCGCCGCCGCGATCGAGGCGATCGCCGGCCGGCACTTCGAGGTCGTCGTCATCGGCGGCGGCGTCACCGGCGCCGGCGTCGCCCTCGACGCCGCCTCGCGCGGCTACTCGGTGGCGCTGCTGGAGCGCGGCGACTACGCCGTCGGCACTTCCAGCCGCTCCTCGAAGATGGTCCACGGCGGCCTCCGCTACCTGCAGAACTTCGACCTCGGCCTGGTCCGCGAGGCGCTGCTGGAGCGGCAGCTGATGGTGCAGCTGGCGCCGCACCTGGTCTACCCGACGCCGTTCCTGGTCGCGGCCCTGGGGGAGGAGCGGCGCGACCGCAAGCTCGGCCTCGGGCTGAACATGTACGACGTGATGGCGACGACCCGGGTCGGCCGCAGCCGCCGCGAGATCCGCTCCTCCAAGGAAGAGGACGAGGACTTCTACTGGTCGCCCGACCGCCACCGCACGATCGACCGCGACGAGGTGCTGGAGCTGGTGCCGGCGCTGGCCGCGCGCGAACCGAAGGACGCCTACCTCTTCTACGACTGCCAGACCGACGACGTGCGCCTGGTCCTGACCATCCTCGGCGAGGCCGAGCGCTTCGGCGCGGTGATGCTGAACGGGGCCACCGTGACCGAGGTCACCAGCGCCAACGGCCGCGCCACCGGCGTCGCCTTCGAGGAGGCCGGGTCGGGCGAGCGGATCGCGGTCGGCGCCGACCACGTCGTCAACGCCACGGGTGTCTTCGCCGACCAGATCCGGCCGGAGGAGCTGGCCGGCGAGGAGGACGTGCCCCGGATCGCCCCCAGCCGCGGCACCCACCTGCTGCTCGACCAGGCGGACCTGCCGATGGGCCGCGCCGCCTGCATCGTCCCCGCCGGCTCCGGGCGCATGATCTTCTCCCTGCCCTGGTACGGCCGCACCCTGATCGGCACCACCGACAACGACTTCGAGGGCGACACCGTCCACCCGCGGCCGGGTGGCGAGGACGTCGAGTACCTGCTCGAAGCCGTCAACGAGTTCTTCGGCACCTCGCTGACCCAGTCCGACCTGGTCGGCGCCTACGCCGGCGTGCGGCCGCTGATCTCCAGCGGCGACCCGCGCAAGTCGGTCGACATCTCGCGCAAAGCCGAGCTGTACGAGACCTCCTCGGGAATGCTGACCATCACCGGCGGCAAGCTCACCACCTGGCGGCGGATGGCGAAGCAGACCGTCGACCGCCTGGTCGAGCGCGAGGGGCGCGAGGCGCCCTGCCACACCGCCGAGATCCCCCTGGGGATGGAGGCGCGCAGCGAGGACCTGGAGGCGCCGGACGGGGTGGGGGAGGCGGCGATCGCCCAGCTCGCCTTCCGCTACGGCCATGCGGCCCGCGCCGTCCTCGACCTCGCCTGGAAGGACCCCAAGCTGGCCGCCCCGATAGTTCCCGGCCGCCCCGACCTCCTGGCCGAGGTGGCGATCGCCGCCCGCCACGAGCAGGCCCGCAGCGTCGCCGACGTCCTGCTGCGCCGCACCCGCCTGGGGATCCTCGCCGCCCCGCAGCTGCGCGATGCCGCCGCCGCGCGCCCGGTCGCCGAGGTGCTGGGGGCCGAGCTGGGCTGGTCCCGGCGCCAGGTCAAGAAGGAGGCCGAGGCCTGGCCCGAGGCGGCCGCGCTAGAGGGCATCGACCCCGCCGCCGCCGGTTGAATAACCTGCCGCCACGATGACCAAGGCCGAGCTGGAGAAGAAGCACCTCGCCGAGCTGCACACCCTGGCCGCCGAGGCCGGGGTGGAGCGCTACCGCATGCTGCCCCGCGCCGAGCTGATCGCCAAGCTCGCCGACGGCGGCTCCGGCAACGGCAGCTCCGCCAGCAGCGCCCCCGCACCGAGCCGTGGCGGCGGAGGCGACTCCGAGCCCCGCGAGCGCCCGGCCCGCCGCCGTCGCAGCCGCGCCCGCAAACCGGCCGGCGAGGGTGGGGAGCAGGAGAGTGGCGCTGACCGCGACGCCGGAAGCGACCGCCAGGGCGGCGACCGCCCCCGGAGCGGACGCCGCGAGCGCGGACGCGGCGGCGACCGCGAGCCCAGGCCCCGTTCCGACCGGCAGCTCGAGGATGCGGGAGATCAGGCCCCGGAGCCAGCCTCCCCAGAGCCCACTTCGGTTTCCCGCCCCGCCGCGGACGCGGCCCCCGAGACCTCTTCGCGCCCCCGTCGCAGGCGCCGCCGCCGCTTCGGCCGCCGCGGCAAGCAGGGAGTGACCCTTCAGGGCCTGCTACTGCCGCCGAGCAATCGTCAGGCACTGCTCGCCGCCGAGACCCGCGAGGCCTGCACGGCCATGCTGCGCGGCATCGCCGCCGACCTCTCCGACGAGTCGAACGGCCCCGACCCCGTCGCCCTCCTGATCGACCCCACCCCCGAGGAGCTCGCCGACTGGCGCCGCGATGCCCCCAAAGCCGAGATCGTCGCCGCCGGCCAACCCCGCCACGCCGACGACGCCCTCGCCCAAGCCGTCACCCGCGCCACCAACGGCGACGACGTAATTCTCCTGGTCGACTCCCTCACCCGCCTAGGTGAGGCCTACGACGACCCCGACGCCGCCAACGACTTCTTCGACGCCGGCCGCAAAGTAACCGGCACCGGCACCCTCACCGTAGTAGCCGCGCTAGAGCGCCCTGCTTAGAGCAAAATAGCGTTGCAGGCTCCAGCTTGGTCGGCAAGGTCGACTATCTTCCCCAACCGATCTCACTGAACTAGCGCTCTTGCAGCTAAGGCCTTGAGAGCAGCTTGTTGAGCGTTACAGATTCACGCACGCGCGATTCCCCCTAACCGTATTTGCAGGGGGAATTAATTGGAGGCCTCAGGCTGAATGGCGCGCAAACAAAAAAAAATTGATCGGGTTGTATCTCTGGTCTAAAACACCACCACTCCTCCACAGGGTGTACGTCCGACGTGCGGCCCGACGAGGGAAATAATTAGCGAAAGGAAGATCAGTGAGTCGCAATATCAAAATATTGGTGACGACTGCCGCAGCAGCCTTTGCCTTGAGCGCGGTGGCGGCCTCAATGGCCGTGGCCGCGCCCGACGAATTTACCTCTGAAGGTAATGCAAAAGTAGTTCTTACAGGTAAACAAGACACTACTAACGTATTCAAAACTACAGCGGGATCCGCTGAATGCAAATCGGTAACTTACTCAGGCACATCGGAAAGTCCGGCAAGCGTAGTTAAAGTTACTCCCACCTACAGTGAATGCACTTGCATTGGAGTGGCATGCACTATTGATACGAATGGTTGTTCTTTCACACTATTCGCTCCAGAAACGGTTGAGGAACCGCCGAGCAGCGGGAAATTCGTCACAACAGGCAAAGTAACCATTGACTGTACTGGTAGCAATGAAATAACACTTACATCGTCTAAGTGCATCATCCATGTACCCGCCCAAGGACCCCTAGGGCATATTTTGTACAAAGGTACAGCAGCAGGAACTACAAGCTCAATAGACCTGACTGCAAATGTCAGTGGAATCACCTATAAACATACAGAAGGTAGTGGAATCGGAAAATGCACCACGGGTATGAATAATACGGGAACCCTAGAAGGCACTAACTCGGTCAGCGGTGACTCCGATCCGGTGGGATCTCACGTTGGTATTTTTGTGAAATAGCACTATTCACGATTGCTCAGTATTCACGGTAAAAGATCAAAAGGGACCGCGCCAGCGGTCCCTTTTGATTGACACCCAATTTCTTGTAGCTGCTATCAAGAAACGGAGAAGTTCGGATCTTGACAGATATCGCATCGTACCTATAAAGTACGCTCAGTGGATCCGACGCTGATTGGGGGGCGAATGAGCAGGTTTCTTTTTATGGGAGCATGCATCGCGGTTTGGGCAATGGGCTTCGTTCCCATGGGCGCGCGAGCCTCGGTAGATCTCACGCTATGTAGCTCGGGAACGAACGCAGGGCAATGCCGAGATCCCGAAGGAGTTGCAATAAATCAAGTAACGGGTCTTATTTATGTGGCTGATACGGATAATAGTCGCATTGATGTGTTTTCCTCGTCCGGGCAGTTTCTTTTCGCTTTTGGTTGGGGTGTGGACGATGGAATGACGCCGGAACCGCAAACGTGTGACACGGTCTGCTTCAGCGGTATTTCAGGACCTGGCGCGGGGCAGCTTACTGCTGGGCAGATGTCGCTAGCGGTTGACGATAGTCCGGGAAGCCCGTCGTTCGGCGCGGTTTATGTAGGAGAACGTGATAATCGGCGGGTGCAGAAGTTCAGCGCGGATGGCAATTTTATTTTTATGGTCGGTGGCAAAGTTAATAAGAGTACCGGCCAGGATATTTGTACGGGTGTGTCAGGGGAGATTTGCGGTGCGGGTGTACAAGGTGGCGAGGATGGTGAATTTAATAGAGTCATTCAACCAGCAGCTGCCGCCGAAGGAAAGTTGTATGTGGCGGATGCGGCTAGATCGAATGGGCAAGAATTCGAAGCCACGAGGGTGCAGAGCTTCTCTTCGTCCGGAAGCTTTTTAGGTCAACTTCTATTGCTCAATCAACCGTCTCAACAGATAGCGATCGCCGCTACTGCCACGGGTGAGTTTTATTTAGGTTTTAGTGATACCGTCAAAAAGTATGACTCGCTAGGCTTAGAAGTGTTGGCTGGGTTTCCATTGACGGTCAGTAATCTATCTACTCTAACCGTGAGTGACAGTCAGCTAGTGACGGCGGAAAACGACGCATCCGGGAAGGTTTTTACGGAGTACAACGCGAGTGGAAATCCTGTACACAGGTTTGGCTACGAAGATATATTGGAAATGCCGCTAGGCCTAGCCCTTGCACCCGGCTCCTCTACTGATCTGATCAGTGCGGAATCGCAGCAAGACCGCGTCCAATACATCGCCGCCCCAGACCCCGGCCCGCTCCCCTGTTGCCTGGCACCCGTAGTCGGCAACACCAAAGCCACCCTCAAAGGCCAGGTCAACCCCGAGGGCAAAGCCACCACCTACCACTTCGATTACGTCACCGAGGAAAGCTTCGAAGACGAAGGCGGCTTCGCCAGCCCCGAGACCGTCTCCACGCCCGAGAGCGCCTCGATCGGCGCAGACTTCTCGCTGCATCCCGCCGAAGCGGCGATCGGCTGCATCACGCCGACCGACCCACCGCAGCCCGAGTGCCTCTTGCCCGAAACCGACTACCGCTACCGCCTCGTCGCCACCAACGCCGATGGCACCAGCGAAGTCGAAGGCCAGTTGACGACCAAAGACCCCTTCGAAATCCTCGCCACCTTCGCCACCGGGGTCGGCACCGGCTCCGCGACCCTGAACACCTCGGTCAACCCACTTGGCATTCCGGCCACCGGCTACTTCGAATACGTGAGTGAGGCCCAGTTCCAGGCCTCTGGCTTTAGCGAAGCGAGCAAAGCCCCCAACGTCGACGCCGCCGAGGAACCGCTTGACTTCGGCACCGGCGAAGCACCGGTCTCCAAATCGGTCGCGCTGTCAGGGCTCGCCCCCAACACCGCCTACCGCTACCGGATCGTCGTCAGCGACTCCTTCGTGGATGACGAAGCGGGACCGACGGAGTCCTTCACGACCTTCCCGGCGCCGCTCGACCCAACCAACAACTGCGCCAACGTCGCCTCGAGAATCGGCCCCGGGGCCCACCTGCCCGACTGCCGCGCCTACGAGATGGTCAGCCCGGTCGACAAAAACGGCGGCGACATCAAGGTCCTCGGCAGCACCCTGAACTACCCCGCCCGCCTCGAACAGAGCTCGGGCGACGGCACTCGCTTCGCCTTCTCCTCGGTCACCGCCTTCGCCAACCCGGCAAGCGCTCCCTGGACCTCGGAGTACCTGGCGAACCGAATCGACGGCGTCGAATGGTCGACCCAGCCGATCTCCCCGGCGCGGGAATCCAACAGCCTCACCCAGACCCCAGCCTTCAAATACGACGTCCAATACAAGACCTTCTCCCCGGACCTCGGCAGCGGCTGGCTGATCCACGACACCAACCCGCCGTTGGATGAATGCGCCCCGGCGGACACGCTCAACCTCTATCGCCGCGACAACGTGACCGGTAGCTACGAAGCGCTGACCACGGCATTCCCGACCAATGTCGCCTCGGGGGGCTATGAGCTCGAACTGCAGGGAGTCTCGGCCGATGAGGCCCACGCGGTCTTCCGTGCCAACGGCAAACTGACCTCCAAAGCCTCGACCAACACCCTCTCTCAGCTCTACATGCATGTCAAAGACCCCGAAGGCGGCTGCGGGGAACTGAAGCTGGTCAGCGTGCTGCCGAATGGGAGTGCAAGCGCGAGTAATGCCTCATTGGGCACCTTCTTCGGCCTGCCGGGAGAATCGCGCGGCAGCGCGGTCACCAACGCAGTCTCCGCCGACGGCTCGCGGGTGTTCTGGTCGACCGCCAGTCCCTCTGCGCTCTACCTGCGCGACATGACCGGCCTCGGCAAAACGGTGCAGCTCGCCGCCAGCGGCCGCTATGAGGCCGCCACCCCCGATGGCACCGAAGGCTTCTATACCTCCGGGGGCAGCCTGTTCGAAGTAAACGCAACGAAAGCCCTGGCCGCCGAACCCGGCGCCAGCACCCTGATCGCCGAAGGCGCCCAGGGCGTCGTAGCGCTCAGCAACGACGCCTCCCGCCTCTACTTCGTCTCGACCAAAGCGCTGAACGGGGAAGGCAAAGAAGGCACGCCGAACCTCTACCTGCGCGAGGGCGGGGCGACGAGCCTGATCGCCACCCTCTTCGGCGGCGATGCGACGCTGCCCGGCGGCGATTTGAGCGTGCAATACCCACACCAGGGCTTCGCCCAGGCGCAGTCGAGCTCCATCGCCAACGGCGTCCGCGCCTCCGCCGACGGCTCCCACCTGGTCTTCGTCTCCGCCGGCAGCCCGACCGGCTATGACAACACCGACGTCGCCGACGGCCGCAAAGCCCTCGAGGTCTACCTCTATGACCTGGCCAGCGACAAACTCGCCTGCATCTCCTGCAACCCGACCGGGGCACGACCGCAGGGCAGGCTGTTCGAAAGCGAAAACAGCCCCAACAGCCGCCGCGTCTCCGGCCAGCTCCCCGCCGGCTATAACCAGTTCGCCACCCCACGGGCTCTGACCACCGACGCCAACCACCTCTTCTTCGAGAGCTTCGAAGCGCTGGTGCCCTCGGACGTCAACAAAGCCGGCGACGTCTATGAGTGGACCCGGGCCTCGGGCCAGGAAGCCTGCGAAGCCCAGGGCGCCGAGCTGTTCGTGCCCAAAGCCGGCGGCTGCCTGTCGCTGATCTCCTCGGGCCTCGATGAAACCGACTCCTCCCTGGCCGACATGAGCCCCGACGGGCACGACGTCTTCATCCGCACCGGCTCCAGCCTGCTTCCTCAGGATCCGGGCCAGGTCGACATCTACGACGCCCGCATCCTCGGCGGCCTGCCGATCCCACCCGAACCGGGAACCGGCTGTGAAACCCCGGCCAACTCCAACCGCTGCCCCGACCCCCCGCCGCCACCGCCGGCCAACCAGACCCCCGCCTCCGCGACCCTCGGCAAGCCCGATCAGTTCGTGCCGAAAACCTGCCCCAAAGGCAAGGTCCTCAAAGGCAGCAAGTGCGTGAAGAAGTGCCCCAAGGGCAAGGTCCTGAAGGGCAAGAAGTGCGTGAAGAAGCACAAGAAGGCGAACAAGAACAAGCAGGCCGACAAGCAGCGAGCCAACGCCAACCGGGGGGCGGGACGATGACCAAGCGCCTCGCACTCTCCCTCGCCCTGGCCTCGGTGATGGCTTTGGCCCTCGCCTCCCAGGCCTCCGCCGCCTTCAACATCACCGGCTTTGACACCACCTACGCCGAAGAGGACAAAAGCCCCGCCACCGAAGCTGGCTCCCACCCCTGGGAGATGACGACCAAGGTCGAATTCTCGACCAAGCCCGATCCCAAAAACCCCGGCCGCGAAATCGGCGAAGGCTCGCCCAAGAACCTGATCGTCGAACTCCCCGCCGGCCTGGTCGGCAACCGCGACGCCGTCCCCCACTGCTCCAACGCCGACTTCCTGGTCAAGGAATTCGTCGAAGGCAACGAGTTCCCGGTCAGCCACTGCCCCAACGACACCGCGATCGGCGTCCTGCGCGTGCTCGCCCCTGGCGAATCGCTCGAAGAACCGGAGCCCGGCACCAACCTCACCGCCGCCTACAACCTCACCCCGCCCCCCGGCGTCGCGGCCAAGATCGGCTTCATCTTCCTAAACGTGCCGATCGCGCTGCTGATCAAAGTCAACCCCGCCTACCCCCACAACCTGATCGCCACCCTGCAGAACACCTCCGACATCGAACCGGTCGGCTCGACCGAACTGACGGTCTGGGGCAACCCCTCCTCGGCCGCCCACAACCCCCAGCGCGGCCAGTGCCTGGGCAACAAAAACCCGGTCAGCTGCCCGACCGCGGTCCCCGAGGAGGCCTTCCTCACCCTGCCGCGCTCCTGCGAGGGCCCGCTGCACACCACCTACCGGGCCAACAGCTGGGAGGAACCCGACACCTACGTCAGCGGCGCCTCTGAGAGCGCCCTGGAAACGACCGAATGCGACGAACTGGAATTCGAAGCCGCCACCCAGGCCACCCCGACCAGCGAGCGCACCGAAAGCCCCAGCGGCCTCGACTTCGACCTCGGGATCGAAGACCCCGGCCTGCTCGACTTCGAAGGCTATGCCTTCTCTGACATCAAGAAGACCACCGTCACCCTGCCGGAGGGGATGACGGTCAACCCCGGCGTCGCCGCGGGCCTCGAGGCCTGCTCCCCGGCCCAATACGCGGCCGAGACGCTCGAGTCGCTGCCCGGCCAGGGCTGCCCGCAGGCCTCCAAGCTCGGCGACGTCGAAGTCGAAACCCCGCTGCTCGACGGCGAGGTGATCGAAGGCGAAGTCTTCGCCGCCACCCAGAACGAGAACCCCTTCAACTCCCTGATCGCCATCTACATGGTCATAAGGGACCGCGACCTCGGCCTCCTGGTCAAGCAGGCCGGCCGCGTCGAGCCCGACCTCAAAACCGGCCGCCTCACCACCGTCTTCGGCGAACCGGGCCACGAGATCCCCCAGTTCCCCTTCTCCCACCTGCGCTTCCATTTCCGCTCCACCGAGCCCGCCCCGCTGGCGACCCCGCCCACCTGCAACACCTACACCACCGCCGCGGACTTCGGCCTCTGGGCCTTCCCCGAAATCCTCACCTCGACCTCGACCTTCCCGATCGACCAGGGCGTCGGCGGCGGCCCCTGCCCGCAGGGCACCCCGCCCTTCAAACCGGCCATGCAGGCCGGCTCTGACTCGAGCCAGGCCGGCGCCTACTCGCCCTTCTACCTGCACCTGAACCGCTCAGACGGCGAACAGGAGATCACCCGCCTCGACGCCGTCTTGCCCAGTGGCGTGGTCGGCAAGGTCGCCGGCATCCCCAAGTGCGGGGAGGCGGAGATCGCCGCCGCCAAGTCAAAGAGCGGCCGCCAGGAGCTGGCCGCCCCCAGCTGCCCGCAGGGCTCCAAGGTCGGGCGCACGATCGGCGGCGCCGGCGTCGGCTCCCCGCTCACCTACGTCCCCGGCTCGGTCTACCTCGCCGGCCCCTTCGGCGGTGACCCGCTCTCGATCGTCGCCATCACCCCCGCGGTGGCCGGGCCCTTCGACGCCGGCACCGTGGTCGTGCGCCAGGCGCTGCGGGTCAACCCCACCACCTACCTGGCCGAAGTCGACGGCTCCAAATCAGACCCGATCCCCCACACCCTGAAGGGGATCCCGCTGGCGCTCAGAGACCTCCGCGTCTACATCGACCGCGACAACTTCACCCTCAACCCGACCGGCTGTGAGCAAAAGGCGACCAACGTCTCGATCTTCGGCTCCGCCGCCGACCTCTTCAGCCCCGCTGATGACTCCCCGGCCCAGGCATCGGCGCCCTACCAGGCAAGCGGCTGCTCGAAGCTGGCCTTCAAGCCCAAGCTGCAGCTCTCGCTCAAAGGCGGAACCAAGCGCAACGACCACCCGGCGCTGAAGTCGGTCCTCACCTATCCCAAAGGCTCCGGCTATGCCAACGTCGGCAAGGCCACGGTCAAGCTGCCGCCCTCAGAGTTCATCGACAACGCCCATATCCAGAACCCCTGCACCCGGGTCCAGTTCGCGGCAAACAACTGCCCCAAAGGCTCGATCCTCGGCACCGCCAAGGCGACCACGCCGCTGCTCGACGAGCCGCTCGAAGGCCCGGTCTACTTCCGCTCCAACGGCGGCGAACGACTGCTGCCCGACGTGGTCGCCGACCTCAAGGGCCAGTTCCACGTGATCTTGGTCGGCAAGGTCGACGCCAAAGGCGCCCGCATCCGCACCACCTTCGACCAGGTCCCAGACGCCCCGGTCTCCACCTTCACCCTGAGCCTCTATGGCGGCAAACGAGGCCTGCTGGTCAACAGCCGCAACCTCTGCGCCGAGAAGCTGCGGGCAGACGTGAAGCTGACCGGGCAGAACAACCGGCCCTACGACACCCGCCCGGTGGTGAAGACGTCCTGCAAGAAGGGCAAGAAGCAGGGCGGGGGGAAGAAGGGCGGGAAGCGGTAGGGGGAGTTGGGGGTGAACGCGCGGGATGCAGATTGGCGCGTGCGTTAATTAGCTTTACTCGGTTTGCAGGGGTTTTGTCTCTTGTGGGGACGAAGGCCCTAGCGAGGAGCGGCAATTTCTCGGCGTTGTTGACCGACTGAAGTCTTGCCGTTATTCCTTTCTTCACTCCAATCTAGGAGTGTGGCAGCGCAGAGTGCGCTGTTGAAAAACGCCCTCCAGCGGGTTTGCCACTGCTGCCGTTGGAGGCACTGAGGAGGGAGTGAAACGATGATGCGCAATCTCAGGTTCCTTGGAGTCGCCGTGTTCGCTGTCTTGGCGATGAGTGCTGTATCGGCCTCATTCGCGTCTGCCGCAGCCGATGACCTGACAGCAGAACAGTATCCAGTGACATTGACAGGGAAAAACGATCCAAATCCGCCCATATTGAAAACGACAGCAGGTTCATACGAATGTACGACCAGCACGTTGCACGCGACAGTCAGTGGACCGACCACAACAGTGTCCGCTACGCCGACCTATAGCGGCTGTACCTGCATCGGCGTTGCCTGCACGATCGATATGAATGGATGCACCTATCTGATTCACATGACCGAAGGAACAACATCGACGGTCGACATCGTTTGTCCGGCGGGTCAAGAAATCACATTGACAAACAGCAAGTGCATTCTCCATGTGCCGCCTCAGACTGGCTTGCCTCACATCGTCTGGACAAACGTGGGGGCGGGAGCGACAAGGGAAATCACAGGACACGTGACAATCTCAGGTCTGCGATACAAACACACAGAAGGATCGGGCATCGGCAAATGCACCAGCGGGGAAGGGACCAATGGCACCCTGGACTGGACAGTTGTCGTCACAGGTGAGACCGATCCCACCGGTGCGGCTCACATCGGAATCTTCCTATCGTGAGCTGATTTCGATACGTAGAAGCTAGGACTAACCAGGCCGGGAATTTTTCCTGGCCTGGTTTTTAGCGCCGGTACGCGATACGCCGCCAGCTGGGCTCTTTGGAGAGCTCGATCAGCTCGGCGCTGCGCTCTGGCTGGACGTAGCCGAAGGTCTGGGTGCGCTCGTCGAAGACGACGTCGAGCTCGCCCTCCTTGACCCGCTGGTCGAGCCAGGCGCCGCGGAAGACGAGGCGGCGGATCCAGTGGACGAGGCTGCGGTTGGCGGGGCCGACCAGGTCCTCCCAGTTCTCGTTGATGTGCTCGCCGAGGCGGGAGGAGGGCTCGGCGATCTCGCCGCTGACGGCGAGGTCGAGCAGATCGTCCAGCTCCTCCTGGCTCAAACCCTGGTGGACGAAGCCGAGCTTGACCGCGGCCTGCTCGACCCGTTGCCCGAAGTCGCCCTCGTTGAAGGCGAAGCGGAGCTCCCCGTACTCGAGCACGTAGTCGGAGCCAGACTCGTAGTTCCCTCTGCGGGTCGTTTTCTTGTCCATTTGAGTTGAAGCCCATCTGCCCCCGCAAGCCCAGCGGAGAACAGGTCCATGATCTTGCCGATCATCGTACGCGCGTGCCCGTTCGGGGCAGGTGCTGAACGACCGTTTGCACC
Organism: uncultured Solirubrobacterales bacterium; assembly: GCA_963719435.1. Lineage (GTDB taxonomy): Bacteria > Actinomycetota > Thermoleophilia > Solirubrobacterales > 70-9 > VAYN01. The sequence goes on from OY970384.1 coordinate 1,488,343, forward strand.
CCCGGGGGCGAGTCGGACCGGGCGGCGGCCTTGACGACCCATGCTCGCCGCCCGGCTTCAGCGCCTCCCCCGCCAGCGCGTCTGCGGCTACGACGTCGCGATTGCGGACGACGCCCGCGCCCGGCTGCTGGGCCTCGCCGGCCTGGGTCGGGAGCGGGTCGGCGAGGGCCTGCTGATCCCCCGCTGCGCCAGCGTCCACACCTTCGGCATGCGCTTCGACCTCGACCTGGCCTTCCTCGACGGTGCGGGCGACCCGCTCGAGATCCACCGCGGGCTGCCGCCCTGCCGCCTCGTCTGGTGCACCGGCGCCGCGGCCGTGCTCGAGGTTCCGGCGTGGTAGGGGGGAGAGATCGGCGGCCGCCGGGACTTGGGGCGGTGATGTTGCCCCAGCGCCAAGAGATCGCCCGCGTCGTCATCTGCGAGGACGACGCGATCACGCTCGACCTGCTCTGCGACCACCTCGTTGCCGACCGCTTCGGGGTGCTGCCGGCGCCGAGCGCCTCCGACGCGCTGCGCCTCTGCCGCTTCAACCAGCCGGATCTGCTGCTGCTCGATCTCTCGCTGCCCGATGCCTCCGGCCTCGACGTCCTGCGGGAGATCCGCGAAGCCGACGGGATCGAGTCGCGCTTCGACCCGCAGCTGCCGGTGATCGTCCTCACCGGCCGCGGCGCCCACACCGATCGCGTGCGCGGCCTCAATGCCGGCGCCGACGACTACGTGACGAAGCCCTTCAACCTGGAAGAGCTGCGGGCCCGGATCGGCGCCGTCCTGCGCCGCCGCGCCGCCCGCCGCGACGGGCCGCTGCGGATCGGCGAGCTGATCATCGACCCGCTGCGCCGCAAGATCCTGGTCGGCGAACGCGAAGTGCCGCTGGCCAAGAAGGAGTTCACCCTGCTGCGGGTGCTGGCCAGCGATCCGACCCGGGTCTTCTCCAAGGAAGAGCTGCTGCGCGACGTCTGGGGCTTCCGCAGCCCGGGCCGCACCCGCACCCTGGACTCACACGCTTCGCGGCTGCGGAGGAAACTCGACCCGGAGCACAGCCGCTACGTCGTCAACTGCTGGGGAATCGGCTACCGACTCCTCGACGGCTGAGCTCCGGGTCCTGCGAGGCGCTTACTTCTGCTTCGCCTCGGGCGACTCGAAGTGGAGGATCGCCAGCTTGGTGTCGATCGCCTCGGTCTTCTCTTCGGCCAGGCGGGAGGCCGCCCCCTCCTGGATCTCGATCGCTCGGTTGAGCGTGTCGGCCAGCAGGCTGGTGATCTCGCTCCAGCCCTGCTCGTCGAGGACCAGCGGCGTGCGGCTGATGTGGGAGTCCTTGCGGGCGTCGATGCTGCCCTCGACCAGCGCCTCGCTCGCGTCCTGGCCGACCGTCTCGAGGATCGAGCCGGAGATGCCCTTGCGGGCCGAGGCCGGGATCTTTTCCCAGTCGCTGGCGCTGAAGAAGGCCCGCTCGGTGGCGCGGTAGAAGTGCTCGACGGCACCGCGACGCGGCTCGGTTTTGACCAGTTCGACGCAGTCGTACTCGAGCAGCGTTTTGACGTGGTAGCTGACGTTGCCGAGCGGCTCGCCCAGTTCCTGGGAGAGCTGGTTGGGACTGGAGACGCCCTTGTGAAGGGAGGTGAGGATCCGCACGCGCAGCGGGTGGGCGAGAGCCTTGGCGAGCTGCTGCGTGATCCCCTCGGGGGAGGTCTTGGTCTGGGCCACGGGAGATTTCTCCGATCGTTGGGGGCCGAAATGGGGTGGCGCGGGGCGACTTTCCACCCCGGTTTGTAAATCAAGTATTCCAAAACGCTCCGTCGTTTCCGCGGTCAAGAGCCTTTTCCAATGCGAAAAATTCGAAGCGGCTGGTGATCTCTGGCACCAATCAGCGCGACGAGTGAACCCCTTTCGGCGAAAAAGTGGTCTTATCCACACGCACCCGCTGACCCGAGGCGCCTGGCCGAGACCGCTTTGGGACGGCGGGTGCGTTTCTTTCTCGCCTCGCCGGGGGAGAGTCCGGCCGTCCCGAGTCCTTGGGCGGCCGATGGCAATCCCAACCGCCGCGAGCCCCCGTTGATCCCTGAGCTGGCGCAGATCGCCGACGCCTGGCCGCTCGGCGCCTCGCTGGCGGCGCTGGCCGCGCGGGGCCTCCACGCCGGCCGTCGCCGCAGCGCGCTGAACGAGGCGCTGCACGAGCTGCGCCGGCCGCTGCAGGTGCTGGCGTTGGCGACTCCGGCCTCGGGAGCGGTGCAGGGCCCGGCGCTGGACGGGGCGGTGCGGATGGCGGCGACGGCGCTGGAGCGACTCGAGCAGGAGATCAACGGCTCGCCGGTCGCGCCGCAGCGGGCGATGGTGCCGGCCCACACGCTGACCCAGGATGCGGTCGAGCGCTGGCGCGCCCGCGCCGCGCTCGCCGGTCGTCAGCTCTCGCTGCGCTGGCGCGCGGGTGCGGCGAAGGTCGCGGGCGACCGCGACGAGCTGGCGGCAGCGCTCGACAACCTGATCGACAACGCGCTCGCGCATGGTGGCGGCGAGATCGTCGTCGAGGGCCGGCGGGAGCTGAGCGGTCTGCAACTGGTCGTCGCCGATGGCGGTGCCGGTTCGCTGCACGCGCAGCGCACGCGGCGCATCCGTCGCGCGCAGCCCGGTGACGCCGGCGAACTGCTCGCGCGTCTCAACGGCCGACACCGTCACGGCCATGGCCTGCGGGTCGTCAGGCGTGTCGCCGCTGCCCACGGCGGCGACTTCCGCCTCTACCGCCGCGAGCGCGGGACCGAGGCCGTCGTCGAGCTGCCCGTCGCCACGGAGGCCGGGGGATGAGCCGCCGCGCGCGGGCGATCGCCTTTGCGATCGCGGCAGCCTGCGCCGCGGCTCTCGCCGCGGCGATCGCGGACGGCTACGGCGCCAGCGTCGCCCGCGGCTACGGTGCCCTGCGCCCGGTGGTGATCGCGCGGGTCGCCCTCGAGCGCGACCAGCCGATCGATCCTCGCCTGGCCACCTCCGCACTGGAGCAGCGCCGGGTCCCGGCCCGCTTCGTGCCGGCGGGGACGCTCTCCAATCCCGCCGCGGCGCTCGGGCTGGCGCCAGCGACGAAGATTCCCGCCGGGTCGTACCTGCTGGCGGCGCAGCTGCGATCGCCGCGCGCCGGCGCGGGAGAGAGTCTCGGGCTCGACCGCGGGCGCCACCCGGTCGAGATCTCGGTCAGCGGGGCGGCGGCGCTGCTGCTGGCCGGTGAGCAGCCAGCCGGCCAGCGGGTCGACGTGGTGGTGACGACCGAACCCGATGATGCGGACTCGGGTCGCACCTACGTCGCAGCCGCGGCGGTGCCGCTGCTGGCTCTCGGCCCAGGCGCGGTCGGGGTCGAGGGCGAAGGCGTCGCCGCCGCGACGCTGGGCCTGACTCGGCCGCAGGCGCTGCGGCTGATCGCGGCCGAGAGCTTCGCCCGCCAGGTCACCCTCCTCGCCAGCGACTGAGCGGCGGCGAGCGGGCGATGACGACGCGGGAGCGGCACCTCAGCGAGCTGTCGGCGCAGCTGCGGGCGCGCTTGGTCGAGCGGCGCCGCGGCGAGGCGGCGCGGGGCCGCGACGGCGGCGATCTGCGCGAGGCCGTGCGGGAGCTGGTCGCCGAGGAGGCGGTCCTGCTGCGCAGCGACGACCGCGAGGAGATCGCCACCCGGATCGTCCGCGACAGCATCGGCCTCGGACCGCTCGAGGTGCTGCTCGCCGACCCGGCGGTGGAGGAGGTGATGGTCAACGGGCCCGGCACCGTCTACGTCGAGCGCGCCGGCCACATCGAGCCGACCGCCGTCGCCTTCGCCGACGAGGAGGAGCTGCGCAACGCGATCGAGCGGATCCTGGCGCCACTCGGACGCCGCGTCGACGAGCTCAGCCCGGTGGTCGACGCCCGCCTCGCCGACGGCTCCCGCGTCAACGTCGTGATCCCGCCGCTGGCGATCGACGGCCCGCTGGTCTCGATCCGCCGCTTCGGCGCCACGCGCCCCGACCCGGCCGAGCTGGTCGCGCTCGGCACCCTGACCGCGAAGCAGGCACAGCGGCTGCAGGTGGCGGTGGCGCGCCGCCGCAGCATCCTCGTCAGCGGGGGTACCGGTTCCGGCAAGACGACCCTGCTGAACGCTCTCTCCAGCTTCATCGCTCCGGCCGAGCGGGTGGTGACGATCGAGGACGCCGCCGGCTGCGGCTGCAGCAGCCGCACGTGGTCCGGCTCGAGAGCAGGCCGGCCGGGGTCGAGGGGCGGGGCGAGGTGACGATCCGCGACCTCCTGCGCAACTCGCTGCGGATGCGTCCCGACCGGATCGTCATCGGCGAGGTTCGCGGCGCCGAGGCGCTCGACCTGCTCACCGCCCTCAACACCGGCCACGACGGCGCCCTCTCGACGATCCACGCCAACTCCCCAGTCGATGCCCTGGCGCGGCTGGAGACGCTGGCGCTGATGGCGGGGGTGGGGCTGCCGCACGCGGCGATCGCCGAGCAGGTCCAGCGCGGGATCGACCTCGTCGTCCACCTCGAGCGGCAGCCGGACGGTGCCCGCGTCGTCGGCGAGATCGCCGACGTCGCTCGCGTCAGCGACGAGGTCGCACCCGTGTCCGGCCCCACCGCCCTGCGCACGGCCGAGTCCGCCAGGGCGTGAGCGCCCTGCTGCCAGCCCTGGTCGGCGCCGCGGCAGGCGGCCTCTTGGCACTGGCCGTCCGCGAGGCGCTGCTGGCGAGCCCGGCCGCGGCCCGCTGGCTGCGCCTGGCCTGGGAGCCGCTGCGGCGGGCCGGGCGCGAGGGGTACGCGCCCTCGAGCCTGGAGCGCCGGCGCCTGGCGGTGCTGGGAGCGCTGGCGGCGGTGCTCGGCGGCTGGCTGCTGGGCGGCGCGGCGCTGGCGTTGCCGCTGGCGATCGCCGGCCCGCTGCTCGCCGGTTGGGCGATCTCCAGTCGGCGCCGCCGTTACCGCGCCGCGGTCGAGCGCTCGCTGCCGGAAGTGGCGACCGCCGTCGCCGATTCGCTCAGCGCCGGTCGCTCGCTGCGCGCCTCGCTGCCGGCTGCGGCGGCCTCGCTCGACGGGGCGCCGGCGGTCGAGCTGGCCCGGCTCGGGGCCGAGCTCGACCTCGGCGCGGGGACGGCCGAGGCGGTCGCGGCCTGGCGGCGGCGGATGGGTTCGGAGCGGGTCGACGCCCTCGCCGCTGCCCTGCTCAGCCAGCGGCTCGCCGGTGGCGACCTGGCCGGCCTGCTGCGCCGCTTCGCGGCCGGCGCCGCGGAGCGCGACCGCGCCGCCGAGGACGCGCGCTCGGCCACCGCGCAGGCGCGCTTCACCGGCCTGCTGGTGGTGGCGATGCCGAGCGGCGGCGCGGTCTTCGCCGAGCTGATCCAGCCCGGTTTCGTCGCCAGGCTGCTCGGCTCGCCCGCGGCGGCGATGCTGCTGGCCGGCGCCGCGGCGCTGCAGCTCGCCGGCTTCGTGGCGATCCGCCGACTCTCGCGCGTGGTCGAGTGAGCGCGGCGGCCCTGCCGGCGGCGCTGGCCGTCCTGCTCGGCTTCGCGGCCGCGCGCGAGCTGCTCGCCGCCAGCGGCCGGGCGCTGCCGCCGCTGCCGTTCGGCCTCGGCGGTCGCTCGGCGCGGGCGGCGCTGCGGCTCGGCCTGCCGGAGCGGTTGCGGCGGGCGGGGCTGGAGGCGCGGCTGCCGCTCGCCGCCGTGATGGCGGCGAAGCTGGCGACGGCGGTCTGCGGCGGCCTCGCGGCGCTGGCCGCGGCACCGGCGGCGCCGGGACGGACGGCGCTGCTGGTGGCGCTGGCGCTGCCCGCCGCCGGCTTCCTCGCGCCCGACGCCCTGCTCGAGCACCGGGCGCGCCAGCGCCAGCGACGGCTGCTGGCGGCGCTGCCCGACGCGCTCGATCTGCTCGCGGTCAGCGCCGGCTCCGGGCGCGGCCCGGCCGCCGGGCTCGAACAGCTGGCGCGGACGGGGGAGGGGCCGCTGGCCGAGGAGCTGCGCCTGACCGCGGCCGAGCTCTCCTGCGGGGTGCCGCTCGGCGCCGCGCTGCGCTCGCTGCGCGCCCGGGTGCCCGGCAGCGAGCTGGCGACCCTGGTCGCGGCGATCGAGCGCTCGCGCCGCTTCGGCTCGCCGCTGGCCGCGCAGCTGCGCCAGCAGGCCGGCGCCCTGCGCCGCGACAGCCGCCGCGCGGTCGAGGAGCGCGCCGCCCGGGCGGCGCCGAAGATCCAGCTCGTCGTCGCCCTGGTCCTCGTCCCCTCGGTGCTGCTGATGATCGCCGCGGCCCTGATCGCCAACGCCGGCACCCTGCTCGCCGGCTTCTGACCGCTCCTACTCCAGCGCCTCCTCGCGCAGGCGCTGGGCGACGGCGGCGGTGGCGCGGCTGATCTCGTCCAGCTCCTCGGCCTTCTTCCGGTGGCCGCTGACGTAGCAGCAGAGGGTGCCGTCGACCAGCTCGAAGGCGAACTTCTTCGGGGCGCTGTCGGTCAGCCAGACGATGAAGGTGGGGGCGAAGAGCTGGCGCAGCCAGTTGGCGTCCTGGCTCTTGCCGGCGAAGATCTCGTACTTCTCGTCGAGCACCTCGCTCTCCAGCTTGACCCGCTCCTTGGAGCGGCGGAAGACGTCCTCGAACCCCTCCAGCGCCCGCAGGCCGAACTTGCGCTGGCAGTAGAGCTCCGGCACGAACGGCACGCACTCCGGCACCGGCACCAGGCCGACCGTGTAGCGGTAGTAGTTGGTCTGCTTGTTGCCGTCGCTGTCGCGGCTCTCTTCCTCGTAGGTATAGAGAGCGAGGATGCCTTCGACGCCGTCGGCGAAGGGACCGGAGAGGGTGCGCTCGGCGTAGCGGTCGTCGCCCTTGCGCAGCAGCGGCGTGGTCGGCGGCAGCGGCGCGCGGCCGCCGAGTTCGAGCCCGCGCTGTTGGGCGTAGACCTGGAAGAAGGCCTCCTCGGCGCGCGAGTCGGCGATCCCGAAGGCGATCAGCAGCGAGAGCAGGAAGACGGCGAGGGCGGCGCCCCCGCCGATCGCGGCGCCGACGAAGATCGCCGCCGCGACCCCGGCGGCGATCGTGGCGCCGAGGATCAGGACCCAGGTCAGCTTGCTGCTCAGCAGCCGCTTGAAGTGGAGGCCGCGGAGATCGTTGGCGTCGTCGGGCGGGTTCACCGGCCGAACCTACCGGGCGCGGGCGGATGCAAATGGGCTTGCAGAGGGAGGTCGTGTTGCAAAGTGGGGGAGTGTGGGTTATTGTGGCGCCCGAGTTGAAGCCCAGGACCGGGGTGGTGAGGCTCCTCCCACCTCATCACTCCGGTCCCAACTCCTTTTCCGGCCCAGACCTCCCGCTCAGAAAGGACTCGCCGCGGTGGCATTTCGGGGTCTCTACGAGCACAGTCTCGATTCCAAGGATCGACTCACGGTTCCCTCGCGGTTCCGCGCTTCCCTCGCTGACGGGATCGTTCTCTCCAAGGGCTTCGACCCCTGCGTCTGGGTCCACACCACCGACGAGTTCGAGCAGCTCTCGGACCGCTTCCTCTCGCCCCACAGCCCCTTCGGGCACGACGCCCGCCAGCTGCGCCGCCGCTTCCACGGCGGCTCCTTCGACGAGAAGCTCGACTCCGCCGGGCGCATCCGCGTGCCGAAGCCGCTGATCGAGCACGCCGGCCTCGACGGCAACTGCGTCGTCATCGGCGCCGGGGAGTACCTGGAGATCTGGAACGCCGACGCCTGGGCCAAGCAGGAGCAGGAGCTCGACGCCGCCGCCCCCGAGATCGCCGAGGGCTTCGCCGCCGCCGGCGCCGCGTGATCATGAGACTTCATGCCGAACCGATCTCCATCTCCTACAGCCGCGAGCACCGGCCCGGGAGCATCGAGCCCGTGACCCACGAGCCCGTCCTCGCCGCCGAGCTGACCTCGCTGCTCGCCCCCGAGCCGGGGCAGACCGCGGTCGACTGCACCTTCGGCGCCGGCGGCCACGCTCGCCGCATCGCCGCCCAGCTGGGGTCGACGGGGACGCTGATCGCAATCGACCGCGACCCCGCCGCCGCGGCCCGCTTCGCCGAGTTCGCGGCCGCGGCGCCCTGCCGCACCCGCTTCATCGGCGCCGACTTCGCGGAAGGTCTCCGCACCCTGCACGGCGAAGGTGTGCGGCCAGAGATGGTTTATGTAGACCTCGGAATGTCCTCGATGCAGGTCGACGCCTGGGAGCGGGGCTTCTCCTATTCCTATGACGCGCCGCTCGACATGCGGATGGACACGCGCCAGCAGTTCGACGCCGCCGACCTCGTCAACGAGTGGCCGGAGGCGCGGATCGCACAGGTGCTGCGGGACTTCGGCGAGGAGCGCTACGCCGGCGGCATCGCCCGCGAGATCGTCCGCCGCCGTCCCCTGAGCACGACCTCGGAGCTGGTCGCGGCGATCAAGGCGGGGATGCCGACCGCGGCCCGGTTCGGCGGCGGCCACCCGGCCAAGCGCAGCTTCCAGGCGATCCGGATCGCCGTCAACGGCGAGCTCGACTCGCTCGAGCGGGCGCTGCCGCTGGCCTGGGAGATGCTCGCCCGCGGCGGCCGCTTCGGCGCGATCGCCTTCCACTCGCTCGAGGACCGGCCGGTGAAGCAGTTCCTGGCCGAGAAGGCGCGCGGCTGCCTCTGCCCGCCCGAGCTTCCCATCTGCGTCTGCGGCCATGAGCCGGAGGCGGAGCTGCTGACCCGGCGCGCGGTCGCGCCGGGCGAGGAGGAGATCGAGGCCAACCCGCGCTCGCGCTCGGCCCACCTGCGGGTGGCGCTGAAGCTCGCCGAGGCGACGCCGGCGGGGGAGACGGGCTGATGGCCGTCGCCGCTCCCGCCCGCAAGACGGCGCCGGCCCCGGCGCCCTCGCGCACGACGCCGCCGCAGAAACGTGCACCGGCGCGCCCCGCCCCGCAGAAACGGGCCGCCCCGGCGCGCCCGGCGCCGCGCAAAAAGGCCGCGCCCGCCCGCAAAGCTCCAGCCCGCAAAACGCCGCGGCACTCGCCGCGGGCCAAGACCGCGAGCGCCCGCGCCGCCGCCGCGCCCGCCCGCCGCGCGCCGGCCCGCGCCCCGAGCCGGACCAAGACCAGGACCCAGCGCGCGGTCGACGTCGGCGGCCAGCTGATCCCCTTCGCCGGACGCACCGCAGTCGCGGTCGGGCAGCTGCCGGACTCCGGCCTGGTCGTGCGCCTGACCCGCGGCCGCGCCTGGATCGCCGTCCTCGGCGTGCTCCTGGCCGGGATCGTCACTCTCAACGTGATCACCCTCAGCTTCGCCGCCTCGGCCGGCCACATCGACGAGCAGATCACCACGCTCGACCAGGAGAACTCGATCCTGCGCGGCCGCGACGCGCGCCTGACCAGCGTCGGCCCGGTGCGCCAGGCTGCCTCCTCGCTGGGCCTGGCGATGCCCGCCAGCACCGACATCCGCTTCGTCGACCCCGGCCCCGAGGACGTCGCCACCGCGGCGCAGCGCCTGGCTGCGGTCGACCCGGGGTAGGACGCCGCGGATGCGCCTGATCGAGCGCCGGATCGGCCTCCTCTTCGCCGCCTTCCTCCTCTGCTTCCTGGTCATCGTCGGGCGCGCCTTCTGGCTGCAGGGGGTGAAAGGCGGCGCCCTCGCCTCGGAGGCGATCTCGCAGCAGACCGAGACGGTGACGGTGCCAGGGCTGCGCGGCAGCCTGCTCGACCGCAGCGGCAGCGAGCTCGCCTCCTCCGAGGACGCGGCGACGATCTACGCGACGCCCTACCAGGTGAAGAACCCGCCGCAGGCGGCGGACGAACTGGCGTCGATCCTCGACCTGAAGCCGAGCGAAGTGCTGAAGAGCCTGACCGCCGACTCCGGCTTCTCCTACGTCGCCCACAAAGTCAGCCTCGAACAGGCGGGCCGGATCGAACGGCTGGAGCTGGAAGGGATCGGCGAGCTGCCCGACAGCCGCCGCACCTACCCGCAGGGGCAGATGGCGGGCCAGGTGGTCGGCGCCGTCGGCTCCGAAAACCAGGGCCTGACCGGGCTCGAGGCGGGCGAGGAATCGGTCCTCAGCGGCAGCGACGGCGAGCGCCGGATCGTCCGCGACGCGCTCGGCGACCCGATCCGGCTGGAAACGGTGAGCGAAGCCAGCGACGGCGAAGACATCCAGCTCACCCTCGACCCGCTGATCCAGAAGGAAACCGAGCGGGCGCTGAACGGGGTCGGCGAAGCCTTCTCGCCGAAGGGGGCGACGGCGATCGTCATGGACCCGCGCAGCTCGAAGGTCCTGGCGATGGCCAACTGGCCACCGGTCGACCCCAACGACCTCTCCAGCGCCAGCAACGACGACCTGATCAACCGCGCCACCGGGTTCACCTACGAGCCGGGCTCGACCTTCAAGGCGTTCACGGTCGCCGCGGCGCTGGAGGAAAAACTCGTCACCCCGACCTCTTCCTTCACGCTGCCGCCGACGATCGAAGTCGCCGACCGCACGATCGAAGACTCGCACCCGCGCGGCACCGAAACGCTGAGCGTGGCCGAAATCCTCGCCCACTCCTCCAACGTCGGGGCGGTGACGATCGGGCTCGAGGTCGGCGCCGAGAAATTCAGCAAGTGGATCGGCCGCTTCGGCTTCGGCAGCCCGACCGGGGTCCAGTTCCCGGCCGAGGAGCAGGGGATCGTCCCCGCCCTCGACGAATACTCGGGCTCCTCGATGGGCAACCTGCCGATCGGCCAGGGCCTCTCGGTGACGCCGATGCAGATGATGGCCGGCTACGCGGCGATCGCCAACGGCGGCATGCTCGAGCAGCCGCAGCTGATCGAACGGGTCGGCGACGAAGAGGTGCACGAGCCGAAGGGGCACCGGGTGATCGACGCCGGCGTCGCCGCCCAGGTGCGGGAAATGCTCGAGGGGGTGCTGGCCCCGGGCGGTACCGCCTCGGAGGTGAGCGTCCCCGGCTACACCCTGGCCGGCAAGACCGGCACCGCCGAGGTGGCCGAAAACGGCACCTACTCGGAGACCAAATACGTCGCCTCCTTCATCGGCTTCGCGCCGGCGCAGGACCCGAAGTTCCTCGCCGCGGTGATCGTCGACCAGCCGCAGGGGGAAATCTACGGCGGCTCGGTGGCGGCCCCGGCCTTCGGCGAAATCGCCTCCTTCGCGCTGCCCTACCTCGGTGTCGCGCCCGAATAGGGCGAGATGCGTGGAGCACCCGAGCCGCTTCCTAGAATCGGGACGCGATGAGGCTTGAGCAGCTCGACGCCGCGCTGGAGGGCTCCCGCGTCCTCGGCGACCCCGCGGTCGAGGTGACGGACCTGGCCTACGACAGCCGCCGGGTCGGGCCGGGGACCCTGTTCTTCTGCGTGCCCGGGGCGAAGGCCGACGGGCACGACTTCGGGCCGCGGGCGGTCGCCGACGGGGCGGCGGCGCTGGTGGTCGAGCGCGAGCTGCAGGTTGGCGCTCCGCAGCTGCTGGTGGGCGACGCGCGGGCGGCGATGGCGCCGCTGGCGGCGCGCTTCGAGGGCGACCCGACGGCGCGGTTGCGCACGGTCGGGGTGACCGGGACCAACGGCAAGACGACGACCGCCTTCCTGGTCCGCGAGATCCTCGAGGCGGCCGGGACCCCGACCGGACTGCTGGGGACGGTGAAGCAGGTCGTCGCCGGGGCGGAGGAGGAGGTGGAGCGGACGACGCCGGAGGCGATCGACCTGCAGCGCACCTTCCGCCGCATGCTCGACGGCGGGGACCGGGCCTGCGCGATGGAGGTCTCCTCGCACGCGATGTCGCTGCACCGAGCTGACGCGATCCACTGGGAGGTGGCGCTGTTCACCAACCTGACCCAGGACCACCTCGACTTCCACGCCGACATGGAGGACTACTTCCAGGCCAAGCGCAAGCTGTTCGAGGCCGGGCCGGGGACCGCGATCGTCAACGTCGACGACCCCTATGGCCGCCGCCTCGCGGAGGAGTTCGAGTGCGTCACCTTCTCCGCCGAGGGCGCCGCGGCCGACTACAGCGCGAGCGAGGTCTCCTTCGACGCCGGCGGCGCCAGCTTCCGGGTCGGCGAGCTGGAGCTGCGCACGGGGCTGCCGGGGCACTTCAACGTGGCCAACGCGCTGGGGGCGTTCGCGGTGGCGCGGGCGCTGGGGGTCGCCCCCGAGGTCGCCGCCGCCGGGCTGGCCCGGGCGGCGCGGGTCCCCGGCCGCTTCGAGCCGATCGACGAGGGCCAGGGCTTCGCGGTCCTGGTCGACTACGCGCACACGCCGGACTCGCTGGAGAACGTGCTACGGGCGGCGCGGCGGCTGACCGCGGGCCGGCTGATCGCGGTCTTCGGCGCCGGCGGCGACCGCGACCGCGACAAGCGGCCGAAGATGGGCCGGGCCGGGGTCGAGCTCTCCGACCTGGCGGTGATCACCTCCGACAACCCGCGCTCCGAGGACCCGGCGGCGATCGTCGCCGAAGTCGCTGGCGGCAACGCCGGCGAGGGAGTCGAGATCGAGGTCGACCGCCGCGCCGCGATCGCCCTGGCCCTGCGCCAGGCCGCGGCCGGCGACACGGTCGTCATCGCCGGCAAGGGCCACGAGCAGGGCCAGGAGTTCGAGGACGGGCGCAAGGTCCCCTTCGACGACCGCGACGTCGCCCGCGAGGAGCTGCGGAAGCTGGGCAGCCCGGCGTGAACCTGGACCCGGCCGAGATCGCCGCGGCGCTGGGCGCGAAGGTCGTCGCCGAGGGCGACCCGGCGCCGCCGATCCGGGCGACGATCGACTCCGGCGCCAGCGGCGCCGGCGACCTCTTCTTCGGCCTGCGCGGCGCCAACCGCGACGGCGGCGAGTTCGCGCCCGCGGCGATCGAGGCCGGCGCCTGGGGCGCGGTCGTCCGCCCCGAGGTGCTGTCGTCCTTTGGGTCGCTATCCGGCACAAAGGACGACAGCGGTGGGAGTGGGGCCTGGGTCTTCGCGGTCGAGGATCCGCTGGCGGGGCTGCAGGCGCTGGCCAAGGCCTGGCGCCAGCAGCTCGGCGCCCGCGTCGTCGGCGTCACCGGCTCGGTCGGCAAGACCTCGGTCAAGGACATCGCCCGGTCGCTTTTGCCCGGGCGCGTCCACGCCAACCGCGAGAACCTCAACACCGAGATCGGCCTGCCGCTGACGGTGCTGGAGGCGCCCGACGACAGCGACACCCTGGTCCTGGAGATGGCGATGCGCGGCCCCGGCCAGATCGCCGAGCTGGGCGCGATCGCCGAGCCCGACGTCGCCGTGATCACCAATGTCGGCCCGGTCCACGTCGAGCTGCTCGGCTCGGTGGCGGCGATCGCCGCGGCGAAGGCGGAGATCCTGGCGGCGCTGCCGCGCGGTGGCACCGCGATCGTCCCGGCCGCGGCGGGTGAGCTGGAGCCGCACCTGGGCGGCGCCGACCGGCTGCTGCGCTTCGGCCCCGGCGGCGACGTCGAGGCGGTCGAGGCGGCGGTCGCCGACGGCGTCACCGAGGCGCTGATCCGCACCCCCGCCGGCGAGCAGCGCTTCCACTTCCCCTTCGCCGAGGCGCACAACCTGACCAACGCCCTGGCCGCGGTCGCCGCCGGCGTCGCCCTGGGGGCGCCGCTGGAGGCGATGGCCGACCGCGCTGCGGGCATAGGATTCTCCAGCTTCCGTGGCGAGCGCATCGAGCTCGGCGACGGGATCGTCCTCGTGAACGACTGCTACAACGCCAACCCGGTGTCGATGCGCGCGGCGCTCGACCACCTCGCCACGCTCGGGGCGCCGCGCACGGTCGCCGTGCTCGGCGAGATGGGGGAGCTCGGCCCCGACTCCGCCGCCTACCACCGCGAGGTCGGCGCCCACGCCCGCGAGAGCGGCCTCGACCTGCTGATCGGCGTCGGCCTGCCGGCGCGCGACTACGACCCCGACGACCTCGTCGCCGACCCCGGCGAGGCGGCGGAAATGCTGGCGGCCAAACTGGAGCCGGGCGACGCCGTCCTGGTCAAGGGCTCGCGCTCGGCCGGCCTCGAGACCGTCGCCGCCGAGCTGGCGGAGCTGGTCTGATGGGGGAAGTCCTGATCGCCGGCATGGCGGCGATGCTGATCTGCATCTTCCTCGGGCCGAAATTCATCGAGTACCTGCGGGTGCGCGAGTTCGGGCAGCACATCCGCGAGGACGGGCCGCAGGAGCACCACGCCAAGGCCGGCACGCCGACGATGGGCGGCCTGATCATCTTCGTCTCGATCTGCGTCCCCTACCTGGTCCTCTCCGACCGCGACGCCCAGAGCCTGACCGTCTTCGGCGTCGCCCTCGGCTGCGCCGGGATCGGCTTCGCCGACGACTTCATCAAGATCGTCAAACGCCGCTCGCTCGGCCTCTCGGCGCGCTGGAAGATCCTCTTCCAGGTCGTGCTGGCGCTGATTCTCTGGTGGGTCGCCCGGCACGAGGTCGGGATCGAGCCGATCCTCTACTTCCGGATCGGCGACGCCAGCCTCGACCTCGGCCCGGTCCTCTACTTCGTGCTCGTCTTCCTCGTCCTCTCCGGCTTCTCCAACGGGGTCAACCTGACTGACGGCCTCGACGGCCTCGCCGCCGGCTGCTGCGCGATCGTGCTGCTCGCCTACACGGCGATCTCCTTCGTCGCCAACGAGCAGCAGGACCTGGCGCTGCTCTCGGCCTGCCTGGTCGGGGCCTGCGTCGGCTTCCTCTGGTTCAACGCCTTCCCGGCCTCGATTTTCATGGGCGATACCGGCTCGCTCGGGTTAGGCGGAGCCATCGGTGCGCTCGCGGTGATGACCCAGACCGAGGTGCTGCTGCTGATCATCGGCGGCATCTTCGTGATCGAGGCGCTCTCGGTGGCGATCCAGGTCTTCTCCTTCAAGACCTTCCGCCGCCGCGTCTTCCTCATGGCCCCGCTGCACCACCACTTCGAGATGATGGCCTGGTCGGAGACGAAGATCATGCTGCGCTTCTGGATCATCGCCGCGGTCTGCTCCGGAATCGGCTTCACGCTGTACCAGCAGTCGATCGGGCGCTGAGCGCGGCGCGATGGGTCCGGAGCTGGAGACGGCGCGGCTGCGGCTGCGGCGCTGGGACGAGGCCGACCTCAAGCCGTTCGCGGCGCTCAACGCCGACCCCGAGGTGGCCGAGTTCCTCGCCGGGCCGCTGACCCGGGCGGAGAGCGACGACCTGGTGGCGCGGATCGAGGCCGACTTCGAGCGGCGCGGCTTCGGCCTCTGGGCCTTGGAGCGGCGCGAGGGCGGCGAGCTCCTCGGCTTCGCGGGTCTCTCGGTCCCCTCGTTCGAAGCGCACTTCACCCCCGCGGTCGAGGTCGGCTGGCGCCTCGCCCGCCCGGCCTGGGGCCACGGCTACGCGACCGAGGCCGGCCGGGCCGCGCTCGCCTTCGGCTTCGGGCAGATCGAGCTCGGTGAGATCGTCTCGATGACCGCGGTCGGCAACCTGCGCTCGCGGGCGGTGATGGAGCGCCTGGGTATGAGCCGCGATCCCGCCGACGACTTCGAGCACCCCAACTTGCCGCTGGGCGACCCGCTGCGCCCGCACGTGCTCTACCGCGCTCGGGCCGAGCACGCGTCTGCACTTATACGTCCTATACACGTGTAAATGCAGACGCGTTGGCTGGGCGCCGCCACAGGTTCCGGGGCTCGGAGCGCGAACCTGTTCGGATGAGCGCTCCACCGCCAAAGGAGGTTCGGCCGCCGCTGCCGCGCGGGCCGTTCCTGGTCGTCGGACTGGCCCGTTCCGGGGTCGCCGCCGCGAGGCTGCTGGCGGGGCGGGGGGAGGACGTGGTCGGGGTCGATTCGGGGAATCCGGATGCGGCGGCAGGACTTCGCGGGGTCGGCGTCGAAGTGTTCTTGGATTCGGATGGACTTGCGCAGCTCGACGGAGTGCGGACGGTGGTGAAGAGCCCGGGGGTCCCACGGGAGGCGCCGGTGATCGCGGCGGCCCTGGAGCGTGGGATCGACGTTCTTGGCGAGCTGGAGCTGGCCTGGCGGGCGATTCCCAACCGCTTCCTCGCGGTCACCGGGACCAACGGCAAGACGACCACGGTCGAGCTGCTCGGCCACGTCTACCGCAGCGCCGGCGAGCCGGTCGCGGTCGCCGGCAACGTCGGCACGCCGCTCTCGGAGCTGGTCGGCGCGGTCGAGCCCGACGCCACCGTGGTCTGCGAGTGCTCCAGCTTCCAGCTCGAGGACACGACGGAGTTCGCGCCGGAGTGCGGCGTCTTCCTCAATCTCGCCCCGGACCATCTCGACCGCCACCACGACCTCGGGTCCTACCTGGCGGCGAAGCTGCGGATCTTCGCCAACCAGGGCAACGACGACGTCGCCGTCTACAACGCCGACGACCCGGAGCTGAGCGGGACCGACCTCGGTGGCTGCGCCCGCCGCATCGCCTTCTGCACCGGTGCCGGCCCCGACTGCGAGGTGGCTCTGGCCGGGGGCACGATCTTCTACGACGGTGAGCCGCTGCTGCGGGTCGAGGAGCTTGGCCTGTTCGGCGAGCACAACGTCGCCAACGCGATGGCCGCGGCTGCGGCGGCGCTCTCGATGGGGCTCGGCCGCGAGGCCGTGCGCGAGGGCCTGCGCAGCTTCGCCGGCGTCCCGCACCGGCTGGAGCCGGTCGCCGAGATCGCCGGCGTCCGCTTCGTCAACGACTCCAAGGCGACCAACGTCGCCTCGGCCACGGTCGGCATCCGCGCCTTCGAGGGCGGCGTCCACGCGATCCTCGGCGGCAGCGGGAAGGGCGAGCCCTTCGCGCCGCTGCTCGACCCGGTGCGCGAGCGCTGCGCCGCCGTCTACCTGGTCGGCGCCGCGGCCGAGCGCCTGGCCGAGGAGCTGGCGCCGGCGATCGCGGCCGGCGTCGCCCTGCACCGCTGCGAGGACCTCGAGGATGCGGTCCGCCGCGCCGCCGCCACGGCCGTCGCCGGCGAGGTCGTGCTGCTCTCGCCCGCCTGTGCCAGCTTCGACGCCTTCGAGAACTTCGAGCGCCGCGGCGAGCGCTTCCGCGCGATCGTCGAGGGGCTGCGGTGAGCGCCTTCCCGATCGCCCTCGGGCGCTTCTCGAAGCCGGGCAGGGGCAAGGCGAAGGGGAAGAGCAGGGCGCGTCCGCGCCGCAAAGCCGTCTCCGCCGAGTACAACATGCTGCTGACCGCGACCCTCTGCCTGCTGGCGCTGGGCGCGGTGATGGTCTTCTCCGCCAGCTCGACCACGCGGGTGCTGCAGGACGGCGGTCTCTCCGACAGCGCCTTCTACCTGAAGCGGACGCTGATGTTCGGCGCCGTCGGCCTGCTGATCATGCACCTGACCGCGCGCCACGGCCTGGCCCTGGTCCGCAACGCGACGCCGCTGATCCTCGGCGGCTGCTTCTTCCTGCTCGTCGCCGTGCTCGGGATCGGCACCAACGTCAACGGCGCCAGCCGCTGGATCGGCTCCGGCTTCCTGCAGATCCAGCCCTCGGAGCTGGCCAAGGTGGCGCTGATCCTCTACGGCGCCGACCTGCTCGCCCGCAAGCCGAAGCGGGCGCGCTCGATCGAAGGCTTCGCGCCGTTCCTGCTCGTGGTCGGCGCCGCCTGCATGCTGATCATGCTCGAGCCCGACATGGGGACGACGATGGTCGTCACCTTCGCCGTCGGCGCCACCCTGATCGCCGCCGGCGCCCGCCCGCGCGACCTCGGCCTGATCGCGCTCGGGATCGGCTTCCTGGCGCTGATGCTGACGATCGTCGAGCCCTACCGGATGGCCCGCCTGACCGGCTTCCTCAACCCCGGCGCCGACGCCGCCGGGGCCGGCTTCCAGGCGGCGCAGGCGAAGATCGCGCTCGGCTCCGGCGGCCTGTTCGGCGTCGGCATCGGCAACGGCGTCCAGAAGGCCTTCTACCTGCCGGAGGCGCACACCGACATGATCTCGGCGGTGATCGGCGAGGAGCTCGGCCTGGTCGGGATCGTCGGCGTCGTCGGCCTCTTCGGCATGTTCGGCTACGCCGGGCTAAAAGTCGCCCAGAAGGCGAAGGACACCTACGGGCGCCTGCTGGTCGCCGGCCTCACCTCGCTGATTCTGGTCCAGGCGACGATCAACCTCTTCGCGGTGATGGGCCTGGCGCCGCTGACCGGCGTGCCGCTGCCCTTCGTCTCCTACGGCAACAGCAGCCTGATGACCAGCCTCTTCGCCGTCGGCCTGATCCTCAACGTCGCCCGTGGCGGCACCGCCAAGGCGGCGCGCACTTCGACGGGGGGTCGCGCTGGCAAACTGCGCGTCGTCGAAGGCGGGCGCCGGCCCGCAACCGGAAGGAGTCGATCGAGCGGTGCCAGGAAAGCCAAAGGTCGTGGTGGCAGCGGGGGGAACCGCGGGTCACGTGGTGCCCGCCATGGCAGTCGCCGCCGAGCTTCGGGCTAGCGGCGCCGAGGTCTCCTTCCTGGGGACGCGGGAGAAGATCGAGGCGGAGCTGGTCCCCGCGGCCGGCTACGAGATCGATTTCGTCAAGGTGCGCGGGATCGACCGCAGGAACCCGCTGCGGGCGGCGCGGGCCGGCTTCGAGGCGCTCGGCGCGGTGGTGGCGGCGCGGCGGGCGCTGCGCGAGCGCGGCGCCGACGTGGTCATGGGCGGCGGCGGCTACGTCGCCGGGCCGGCGGGGCTGGCCGCGACCCTGAACGGGACGCCGCTGGTCCTGACCGAGGCCGACAGCCACCTCGGCCTCGCCAACCGCCTGCTCGCCGGCCGCGCCCGCCGGGTCTGCCTCGCCTTCCCGATCGCGGGGCGCGAGGGGGAGCGCTACCTGGTCACCGGCCGCCCCGTCCCGGCCGAGATCTTCAGCGCCGACCGCGCGGCGGCGCGGCACCGCTTCGGGATTCCGGACGATGCCCGCTGCCTGTTCGTGGTCGGCGGCAGCCAGGGCGCGCGCTCGGTCAACTTCGCCGCGCTCGAGGCCTTCGCCGAGCGCGGGGGGCGCGACTTCCACGTCCTCCACCTCAGCGGCCGCCGCGACCACGGGGAGCTGGCGCGCCGGCTCGCCGCCGCGCCCAGCCGCGAGGGCTACGAGCTGATCGCCTACGACCCGGCCGGGCTCGGCGACTTCCTCGCCGCCGCCGACCTCGTCCTCGGCCGCTCCGGCGGCTCGATCTTCGAGGTGACCGCGGCCGGCCGGCCGGCGATCCTCGTCCCCTATCCCTACGCGACCGCCGACCACCAGAGCGCCAACGCCGCCTGGATGGAGCGGGCGGGGGCGGCGACGGTGCTGCCCGACGCGGAGCTCGGCGACGCCGCCGGGGCGGAGCGGCTGCGGGCCGAGGTCGCGGCGATCTTCGGCGAGCCCGGGCGGCTGCAGGCGATGGCGACGGCCTCGCGCGGCCTCGCCCGGCCCGACGCGGCCCGCCGGATCGCCGACCAAGTCCTGGAGGCGGCGGAATGAGACTGCGCCACCGCAGCCACGCCTTCGAGGTCAACTCGTGAGCGGCTCGGGTTGGGCCGAGCGCCGGCTGCACTTCGTCGGCATCGGCGGCGCCGGCATGAGCGGGCTGGCGCTGGTCTGCGCCCGGCTCGGCGCCGAGGTCAGCGGCAGCGACCGCAGCGATTCCTCTTATATGGAGCGCCTGCGCGAGGCCGGCCTCGAACCGGTCGTCGGCCACGACGCCGCCAACCTGCCGCAGGGGGCGGAGGTCGTGGTCTCGACCGCGATCGGCGCCGACAACCCGGAGCTGGCGCTGGCCCGCGAGCGCGGGGTCGAGCCGATCCACCGCGGCGCCCTGCTGGCCCAGCTCTGCGCCGAGAAGCGGCTGATCGCCATCGCCGGCACCCACGGCAAGACGACGACCAGCGCGATGACGATCTGGGCGCTACGGGCGATCGGCGCCGACCCGTCCTTCTTCGTCGGCGGCGAGGTGCCGGGGCTGGGGGAGGACGGTGCTGCCGCCAACGCCGGCTGGGGCGAGGGGGAGTGGGTGGTCGCCGAGGCCGACGAGAGCGATGCCAGCTTCCTCGAGCTGCGGCCGGAGATCGCCGTCGTCACCAACGTCGAGATGGACCACCACACCCGCTGGGGCTCGCTGGCCGAGCTGCACCGCGCCTTCTGTCGCTTCCTCGAGCCCGCGCAGGGGGTGGTGCTGCCAGGGAGCGGCGCCCTCGACGAGCTGCTGCCCCCGGAGGCGGCCTCCGGGGGCTCGTCCGGGTCGCGCCGCGTGCTCGGCTTCGACGTCGACACTCCCGGCCCGGCCGATCTCGCACTCGCCGTGCCCGGTCGCCACAACCGCGAAAACGCCCGCGCCGCCCTGGCCGCGATCGAGCTGGCGGGGCTCGACGTCGAGGCCGCCGCCACGGCGCTCTCCGACTTCCCGGGCGTGCGCCGGCGGCTGGAGCTGAAGGGCAGCCGCGGCGGCGTCCGCATCTACGACGACTACGCCCACCACCCGACCGAGGTCCGCGCCGCCCTCTCGGCCCTGCGCGAGCTGCGCCCGCAGCGCCTGATCGCGGTCTTCCAGCCCCATCTCTACTCGCGCACCAAGGCGCTCGGCGAGGAGTTCGGGGCGGCGCTGGCGCTGGCCGACGAGGTCGTCGTGCTCGACGTCTACCCGGCGCGCGAGCGGCCGGTTGGCGAACTGGCCGGGGTCAGCGGCCTGCGGGTCGCCGAGGCGGCGGCCGAGCGCGGCGGCGGCAGGCCGGTCTGGTGGCTGCCCGAGGCCGCGACCGCGCAGCGGGCACTGTCCGACCTGCTCGACTGGAGCGCGGCAGCGAGGCGCGACCGGGGCGATCGGACTCGACCCGAGGACGCCGATCGCACCTCCGGCCCGGTGCTGGTGACGATCGGCGCCGGCGACGTCTTCAAGCTCGGCGAGGCGCTGCTGGAGGAGGGCCGGTGAGCGCCGCGCCCGCGCCGCCGTCCGGGGTCGAGCGCGACTACCCGCTGGCCCGCCTCACCACCGTCCGCACCGGTGGCCCGGCCGACTGGTTCGCCGCTCCCGCCGTCACCGAGGCGCTGGTCGAGCTCCTGCGCTGGGCGGAGGCGGAGGGGCTGGCAGTGGGAGCGATCGGGTCCGGATCGAACCTGCTGGTTGCCGACGATGGATTCCGCGGGCTCGCGCTCAAGCTGGAGGGGGACCTGGCGACGATCGAGCGCGACGGCGACGGCATCCTCTGCGGCGGTGGCGCCCGGCTGCCGACCGCGGCGACCCGCGCCGCGGGCTGGGGCCTCTCCGGGATCGAGTTCGGGGTCAACATCCCCGGCACCGCCGGCGGGGCGGTGCGGATGAACGCCAACGCCTACGGCGGCCAGCTCGCCCGGGTGCTGGAGTGGGTCGAGGTCTGCACCCCCGCCGGGGTCGAGCGGCGCCCGCCCGAGCGGCTCGGCTTCGACTACCGCAGCTCCAACCTGCGCGCCGGTGAAGTCGTCTCCCGCGCCGCCTTCCACCTGCGCCCGGGCGACCCGGAGGAGATCCGAGCGACGATGGCGTCGATGCGCCAGCGCCGCCACGAGGCGCAGCCGAAAGGGATCAAGACCTTCGGCTCGACCTTCAAGAACCCCGAGGACGAGCGGGCCGAGGGGCGCTCGGCCGGGCAGCTGCTGGAGGCGGCCGGCTGCCGCGGCCTCGAGCAGGGCGGCGCCCGCTTCTCCGTGAAGCACGCCAACTTCGTCGAGAACCGCGGCGACGCCACCACCGCCGACGTGCTGGCGCTGATGGCCGCCGGCCGCCGCCGCGTCCACGAGCGCTTCGGGGTCGAGCTGGAGCCCGAGGTCCAGGTGCTGGGCGAGGTCGCCTGGCCGGAGGACTGGGCGCTTTGAGGCGCGGGGTCCTACGCGGGCTGGCGGTGATGCTGGCGGTGATCGTTATCGCCTTCGTCGCCCAGCGCCTGTTCGGCGACGACGTCGTGGAGCCGCGGGTCCTGGTCCCGCGGCCGGCGGCGACGATCGGCAGCGGCAGCGAAGCGATCGCGGTCACCGCCAACGGCGCGTTGGTGCGCTGGTTCCCGCTCGGCGAGGAACCGCAGCTGCCGCAGCTGCCGCTGACCGAGGTCCCGAAGGGGGGGCAGCTGAAGGGCCCGGCCCTGCAGCAGGCGCTGGTCCTGGGAGCGGCGCCGCCGGCCCTGCGGCCCTATCTGGCGAGCAGCCGTTACGGCGAAAGCGGGGTCGACGTGGAGACGACCTCGGGGATCGAACTGCGCTTCGGCGACTCCTCGCAGGCCGCGAAGAAGTGGAAGGCGGCGGCGGCGGTACTTGCCGATCCCTCGATCGAAGCGCTCGATTATGTAGACCTGCACGCGCCGGGACGGCCGGCGATCGGTGGCTCTGGGCATACGCTTCCGCCCGCTCCCTGAACCCTCGACCAAAGGGTGAGGTAGGCTCAACCCTCAAGTCGGAGTCGAGACTTCGTACTTGCAGGATGCCTCCCGGCCGTTTGACAGAGGCGCGACAATGCCCTACGTTCAGCGCAAATTCCGCCCGTTGGGCAAAGGCTCGAACCCTTGAGCCTTGCTGAAGGCTCGGACGGAATGAAGGCTCAACTCAAACAACAGCTGTCTCGCCAGCCCTTTCGAGGTCCGGCTAGGAGAAATCGGGAGATGGAATCCACTTACCTCGCGGTCATCAAGGTCGTCGGAGCGGGCGGCGGCGGTACCAACGCGGTCAGCCGCATGATCGACGCCGGCATTCGCGGCGTCGAGTTCGTCGCGGTCAACACCGACGCCCAGGCCCTGCAGGCCTGCGACGCCGACATCAAGCTTTCGATCGGCCAGGAGTTGACCCGGGGCCTCGGCGCCGGCGGCAACCCCGAGGTCGGAGCAGGAGCCGCGGCCGAGAGCCGCGATGAGATCAAGGAGGCGCTGAAGGGCGCCGACATGGTCTTCGTCACCGCCGGCGAGGGTGGCGGTACCGGCACCGGCTCGGCGCCGGTGATCGCCGAGATCGCCAAGGAAGAGATCGGCGCGCTCACGGTCGGCGCCGTCACCAAGCCCTTCGAGTTCGAGGGCAAACGGCGCATGCAGCAGGCGCTCGAGGGCATCGAGAAACTGCGCAACAACGTCGACACCCTGATCATCGTCCCCAACGAGAAGCTGCTGCAGGCGGTCGAGCGGCGGACCAGCGTCCTCGAGGCGTTCCGCCAGGCCGACGACATCCTCCGCCAGGGCGTCCAGGGCATCACCGACCTGATCACGATCCCCGGCCTGATCAACCTCGACTTCGCCGACGTGCGCACGATCATGCGCGACGCCGGCTCGGCCCTGATGGGCGTCGGCTCCGCCTCCGGCGAGGCCCGCGCGCTCGACGCGGCCAAGGCGGCGATCACCTCGCCGCTGATCGAGGAGTCGATCAAGGGCGCGACCGGGATGCTGCTGAACATCACCGGCCCCGAGGACCTCGGCCTGTTCGAGGTCAACGAGGCGGCGCAGCTGGTCCAGGCCGAGGCCGACGACAACGCCAACATCATCTTCGGCTCCGTCGTCGACCAGTCGATGAAAGACGAGGTCCGGGTCACCGTGATCGCCACCGGCTTCGAGGGCTTCGAGCTGCTGGCCCGCTCCCCGCAGCGCGTCCGCCGCCGCTACGAGTCGAAGCCGCGGGTCGCGGCCGACGACACCGACATCCGCAAACTGCGGGTGAGCGACGACGACATCGACGTGCCGGGGTTCCTTAAAGACTGAGGTCGTTGTGGGAGGTCGGGTGACCCTCTCCGGAAAGCCGTCGCGCAGCTGGGTCGCCTTCCTAGGTTCGGGAGGTGGTTCCTTGAGCTTTCCGGAGAGGGTCACCCGACCTCCTTCGGCGCTCGGTCGTCAATAGCCTGCGGGGGGTGACTGACCTCCGGCACACTCCTTTGTATGAGCAGCATGTGGATCTTGGGGCGAAGATCGTTCCGTTTGCCGGTTGGGAGATGCCGGTCACCTACGAGGGGATCCGCGAGGAGCACTCGGCGGTGCGGACGCATGTGGGGATGTTCGACGTCTCGCACATGGGCGAGGTCGAGGTCGAGGGGCCCGGCGCGCTTGCCTTCCTGCAGCTGGTGCTCTCCAACGACGTCGCCAAGATCGCCGTCGGCGGCGCCCAGTACTCCTGCCTCTGCAACGAGGAGGGCGGCGTCCTCGACGACCTCTTCGTCTACCGGCTCGGCGGCGACCGCTACCTGGTCGTCACCAACGCCGCCAACCACGAGGCCGACCTCGCCTGGCTAGGCCGCTGGAGTCGCGGCTTCGACGTCATCGTCCGCGACGTCGCCGACCGCTACGCGATGCTCGCGGTCCAGGGTCCGCACGCCCGCGCCGTGCTCGGCCGGGCGCTGGGGATCGAGCTGCCGCCGCGGATGCGGGCCGAGCACGTGCGGGTCGGCCGTCGCCCGGCGATCGCCTGTGGGACCGGCTATACCGGCGAGGACGGGGTCGAGCTGCTGCTCGATCCCGAGGTGGCGGCGCCGATCTGGGCCGAGCTGCTCGACGCCGGCATCGTCCCCTGCGGCCTCGGCGCCCGCGACACGCTGCGGCTCGAGGTCTGCTTCCCGCTGCACGGCCACGAGCTGACGCCGGCGCGCAACCCGATCGAGGCCGGCCTCGGCTGGTGCTGCGCGGAGGCGACCGGCTTCCTCGGCTCGCAGGCGGTGGCCCGGGCCCGCGCCGAGGGCACGGCCGAGCGCCTGGCGCCGTTCCTGATCGAGGGCGCCGGCATCCCCCGCGACGGCAACCCGGTCCTCGCCGCGGGCGAGCCCGCCGGGGTCGTCAGCAGCGGCACCTTCTCGCCCTCGCTCGAGCTCGGCGCCGGCATGGCCTACCTCCGCACCGACCTGGCCGAGCCGGGCACCGCGATCGAGATCGACGTCCGCGGCAAGCGTCGCCCCGCCCGGGTAGCGTCCAAACCCCTCTACCGGAAAGCGAGCTGAGCCTTGTCCGAAGCGAACTACCCCGACGACCTGCTCTACCACGACCAGCACGACTGGGTTCGCCTCGAGGGCGACGAGCACGCCGTCTTCGGGATCACCTGGTACGCCCAGGACTCGCTCGGCGAGGTCGTCTTCTACGACCCGCCGGAGCTCGGCGCCACGGTCCAGAAAGACTCCTCCTACGCCGAGGTCGAGTCGGTCAAGGCGGTCTCCGACGTGATCGCGCCGATGTCGGGGGAGATCGTCGCCGTCAACGACGCGCTCGAGGACGCGCCGGAGAAGATCAACGAGGACCCCTACGGGGAGGGCTGGCTGGTCAAGGTGCGGCTGACCGCGCCGCAGGAGGGCGAGGCGCTGCTGGCCGCCTCGGAGTACCGCAAATTGCTGGAGGGATAGCGTCCCGGGCCGCCCACCCGTTTCCGTAGCCTTAGCCGCGTGACCCGCTACACCTCAGCGACGCCCGACGACCGGGCGGAGATGCTTGACGCGATCGGCGTCGACTCGACCGCCGACCTCTTCGCCCAGATCCCGGAGGCGCTGCGCCTCGGCCGCCCGCTGGCGCTGCCGGACGGGCTCAGCGAGGCCGAGGTCTTCGAGCGCCTGTCCGGGCTGGCGGCGCGCAACGCCGACGCCGAGGAGCAGGTCTGCTTCGTCGGGGCGGGGATGTACGACCACTACGTGCCGGCGATCGTCGACGCGATCACCTCCCGCTCGGAGTTCCTCACCCCCTACACCCCCTACCAGCCGGAGATCTCCCAGGGCGGGCTGCAGGTGATGTTCGAGTTCCAGACGGCGATGTCGGAGCTGACCGGGCTGCCGGTCTCCAACGCCGGCCTCTACGAGGGACCGTCCTCGGTCGCCTCCGCCGGCTACCTGGCGATGGGCGCGACCAAGCGCCGCCGCTTCGTCGTCTCCCGCGGTCTGCACCCGCACAGCCGCGAGACGCTCGCCACCTACGCGCAGGGCTACGGCGCCGAGCTGGTCGAGGTCGGGCTCGAGGGCGGGTTGACCGACGCCGCCGCCCTGGCCGCCGCCGTCGACGGCGAGACCGCCGCGGTCTTCCTCCAGAGCCCCAACTTCCTCGGCGCGGTCGAGGACGTCGAGGCGCTCGGCGCGGCGGCGAAGGAGCACGGGGCGCTGCTGGTCGTCGCCTGCGACCCGATGACCTTGGGGATCCTCAAGCCGCCGGGCGAGTGCGGCGCCGACATCGCCCTCGGCGAGGGGCAGCCGTTGGGCAACCGCCTCGACTTCGGAGGGCCCTCGTTCGGCTTCTTCTGCGCCACCCAGGAGCAGATCCGCCGCATGCCGGGCCGGATCGCCGGCGAGACCGAGGACGTCGACGGCCGCCGCGGCTTCGTCCTCGCCCTGCAGACCCGCGAGCAGCACATCCGCCGCGAGAAGGCGACCAACAACATCTGCACCGCGCAGGCGCTGAACGCGCTGGGGGCGATGGTTCACCTCGCCTGGCTCGGCCGCGAGGGCTTCCGCGAGCTGGGCGAGCTGCTGGCCCGCCGCACCGCCTACGCGCGCCAGCGCCTGGCCGCGGTCGAGGGGGTCGAGCTGCTGCACGAGGCGCCGGTCGCGCGCGAGTTCGCCATTCGCCTCGACGCTCCCGTTGCCGCCGTGCTCGACCACTGCGCCGAGCGCGGCATCGCCGCCGGCTACCCGCTCGGCCGCGAGTACCCCGAGCACGAGGACGGCCTCCTGGTGGCGATCACCGAGCGCCGCAGCCGCGAGCAGATCGACGACCTGGCCGAGGCCATCGGCGGGGCGATCGCCGGCTTCCACGCACATGGCGCCTTCGCTGCTTCCGAGCAATCCCGCGGTTCCTTTGGGACGGATGGCGTCACCAAGGAACCACGGACCGAGGTGTTGGGATGACGCTGGCGGCAGAAACCCCGATGCAGCGCGAACGCGCCGAGACGATCTACGAGAAGTCGAAGCCGGGCCGTCGCGCCGCGGTGCTGCCGGACGCCGGCGTGCCGGAGCCGCCGTTGGAGGAGCTGATCCCGGCCGGGCTGCTGCGGGCCGAGCCGCCGGCGCTGCCGGAGATCGCCGAGCCGGAGATCGTCCGCCACTACAACAAGCTCTCGCGTCGCAACTTCGACCTCGACAGCGGCTTCTACCCGCTCGGCTCCTGCACGATGAAGCACAACCCGCGCCTCAACGAGCGGGTGGCGGCGCTGCCCGGCCACGCCCGCCTGCACCCGGCCCAGGACCCGCGCCGGGCCCAGGGGGCGCTGGAGCTGATGTGGCTGCTGCAGCAGTCGCTGGGGGAGATCTGCGGCCTGCCGCACGTCAGCCTGCAGCCCTCGGCCGGCTCCCACGGCGAGCTCGCCGGCCTGCTCCTGACCCGCGCCTACCACGCCGACCGCGGCGAACAGCGCCACAAGGTGCTGGCGCCCGACACCTCGCACGGGACCAACCCGGCCTCGGTGACGATGGCCGGCTACGAGGTGGTCAAGGTGGCGACGAACGAGCGCGGCGGGGTCGAGATGGACGACCTGCGGGCCAAGATCGACGACGACGTCGCCTGCCTGATGCTGACCAACCCGAACACGCTCGGCCTCTTCGACGAGAACATCGCCGAGATCGCATCGCTGATCCACGCGGCGGGAGGGACGCTCTACTACGACGGGGCCAACCTCAACGCGGTGATGGGCCACTCGCGCCCCGGCGACATGGGCTTCGACATCGTCCACGTCAACCTGCACAAGTCCTTCAGCCAGCCGCACGGCGGCGGCGGCCCCGGCGCCGGCCCGATCGCCGTCTCCGACCGCATCGAGCCCTTCCTGCCACGGCCGCAGGTGGTGCGGCGCGAGGGCGAAAACGGCCACGGCCCCTTCTTCGACCTCGACCACGAGCGGCCGCAGTCGATCGGGCGCCTGCGCGGCTTCCAGGGCAACTTCGGCGTCTTCGTCCGCTCCTACGCCTACATCCTCAGCCTCGGCGCCGACGGCCTCGCCGAGGCCTCGGAGACGGCCGTGCTCAACGCCAACTACCTGAAGGCGCGCCTCGCCGCCGGCCGCGCCGGCGCGCGCCTGCCCGTCGCCTTCGACCGCCACTGCATGCACGAGTTCGTCCTCTCCGGCAAGCCGATGAAGCGGGAGCTGGGCCTGGCGACCCTCGACCTCGCCAAGCGCCTGCTCGACTTCGGCTTCCACCCGCCGACCGTCTACTTCCCGCTGCTGGTCGAGGAGGCGCTGATGATCGAGCCGACCGAGACCGAGACCAAGGAGAGCCTCGACGCCTTCGCCGATGCCGTCGAGCAGATCCTCGCCGAGGCCGAGGGCGACCCCGAGATCGCCAAGAGCGCCCCCTACACGACCCCGGTCCGCCGTCTGGACGAGGTCCGCGCCACCCGCAGGCCCGTAGTCCGCCAGCCGCTCGGCTGAGCCGACCTTCTCTACACACCCTTTCTTTGCGCAGGTTGCGCAGAGGGTGAAAGCTGCTCTCACCTCTTCTCGTTTACATACGAGACTCAATTCGTACACAAAGGGGAGAGATGAAGATCAAGCTGTTGATCACCTCGGTGACTGTGTTTTTCCTACTTGCCGCGGGGGCCCAGGCCTTCCAGTGGCACATGACCTACAACCAGGCCAAGCATTCGAGCAAGGAATTCGCACTGGAAGCCTGCCGCGAAGACCGCGAATGCAGTGGTTATGGGGTCGGCCAGTGCCGTCGCATGTCCGAAAGCCGATTCGACTGCCTGGTGGCACTGTTCTTCGCCGACTCCTCGGGCTCGGGTGCGGAAGTCGAGTGCGACTTGCCGCTGCACTGGGGTGCGAGCTACTCGGGCTACATCGAACTGAAAAACCACGGCAAGCCGCACTGCTTCCCGGTCTAGCTCAGAGCTCCGGCAGCTCCTGCTCCAGCTCCAGCACCGGGGCGAAGAGGTCGCCGCGGTCCTCGATTCGCTCGAGGACGTCGCCGGCCTCGAAGACCAGACCTGAGCCGTCGCCGCTGTCGGCCGCCGCCTCGACCTCGTCCCAGCTGACCGGGGTCGAGGCGGTCGGCCGCTCGCGCGCCCGCAGCGAGTAGACGGCGATCGTCGTTTTGCTCGGGTGGTTCTGCGACCAGTCGACGAAGATCTTGCCCCCGCGTTCGACCTTTTTCATCTTCGAGACGACCAGGTCCGGGGTCTGCTTTTCCAGCAGCTGGGCGATCGCTTTGGCGAACGGTTTGGTCTCCTCGTAGGAGACCTTTTTGCTGTTGAGCGGGACGTAGACCTGCATCCCCTTCGAGCCCGAGGTCTTGGGGAAGCACTCGACCCCGAAGTGGCCGAACATGTCGCGCAGCCGCAGCGCCACCCGGCAGCAGTCGACGACGTCGGCCGGCGGCCCGGGGTCGAGGTCGAAGGCCAGCACCGTCGGCCGTTTCGGCGCCCGCCCGAGCGAGAGCGAGGGGTGCAGCTCGATCGCCGCCAGCTGCGCCATCCAGACCAGCGTCGGGCGGCCGTCGCAGACGCAGAAGTCGATCGTGCCCGAGCGCGGTCCGGCGACCACGCTCGTCGTCTTCACCCATTTGGGCCGGTGTTTGGGGCAGCGCTTCTCGAAGAAGGCGGAGTCGAGGTCGTCGACCCCTTCCGGGAAGCGCCGCAGGGTCACCGCGCGGCCGCTCAGGTGGGGGACCATCGCGTCGGCCACCTTGGCGTAGTAGTCGACCATCTCGCCCTTGCTGAAGCCGGTGGCGGGGTAGAGGACCTTGTCGAGGTTGGTGAGCTTCAGCTCACGCCCGTCGACCTCGACCTGCTGGCTCGAGGCCACGGCTTACTTCGAGGCTTTGGCTTTGGAGCGCGACGAGGCCTTGGCTTTCTTGGCTTTCGTCGCTTTGCTCTTCTTCGCCGGCGCTTTTTTGGCTTTCTTCGCGGCGGGTTTCTTGGTCGCGCCCTGGCCCTTGACCGCGGCGATGCTCTCCTCCAGCGCCGCCATCAGGTCCGGCGCCTTGGTCGCCTTCGGCGCCTCGGCGTCGGAGGCGACGATCTCCTTGCCTTCGGCCTTCTGCTCGATCAGCGACATCAGCTGCTCGCGGTACTCGTCGCGGTAGGCGTCGGGGTCGAAGTCGGTGCTGAGCGAGTCGATCAGCTGCTGCGCCATCTCCTGCTCTTTCTTCGCCACCTTCGGCGCCTTGTCCGGCAGCACGTCGTCGAGCTCGTCGGCGGAGACGACCTCGTCGGCGAAGCGCATCGTGGTCAGGGTCAGCGTCCCTCCCGAAGTCCGGATCGCCGCCAGGTGCTCCTTGTTGCGGAAGACGAAGCGGGCGATCGCCACCTTGCCCGAGGCCTCCATCGCCTTGGCCAGCAGCGAGTAGGCCTTCTCGGCGCCGTCGGCGGGGCCGAGGTAGTAGGGGCTGTCGAAGTAGATCGGGTCGATCTGGTCGAGGTCGACGAAGTCCTTGACCTCGATCGCGCGGGTCTTCTCCGGCGCCAGCGCCGACATCTCGTCCTTGCTCAGCGGCACGTACTGGCCGGGGGTCAGCTCGTAGGCCTTGACGATGTTCTCGTAGGGGACCTCCTCGTCGGTCCCCTCGGCGACCCGCCGGTGTTTGATCCGGGCGCTGTCGGAGTCGCGGATCTCGCGCAGGGCGATATTGCGCCGCGCCACCGCGCTGTACAGCTTCACGGGCACGTTGAGCAGCCCGAAACTGATCGAGCCGCTCCAGATCGCTCTAGCCATGACAGGTCACCTACCCGGATTGTGCCGATCCAGCCCGGCCGTGGCGAGCGGCCACCCGCCGGCGGGAGCCATCTTGCGGCGCGCTCTTGTCCTTTGTCGCCCACAGGGTTACAAAGGACAAGAGGATGGAATGACGGGGTCGGCGCCTGCCTAGACTCGGCCGGTGTCTCGGCAGCAGCGCCTGACCCTGGTTGCGACGATCCTCGGCTCGACCGTCGTCTTCCTCGACGCCACCGTCGTCAACGTCGCCCTGCCGGCGCTCGGCGACGACCTCGGCGCCGGCCTCGCCGGCCAGCAGTGGGTGGTCGAGGCCTACATGCTGACCATGGTCTCGCTGCTCCTCGTCGGCGGCAGCCTCGGCGACCAGTTCGGGCGGCGGCGCATGTACCTCGCCGGCCTCGTCGCCTTCGGCCTCACCTCGGCGCTCTGCGCGCTCGCGCCCTCGGAGGAGTTCCTGGTCGGCGCCCGCGCCCTGCAGGGGGTCGCCGGGGCGCTGCTGGTGCCCGGCTCGCTGGCGATCGTCGCCGCCGCCTTCGCCGGCGCCGAGCGCGGCAGGGCGGTCGGCACCTGGACCGCCTGGACCGGGATCGCCACCGTGCTCGGGCCGGCCGGCGGCGGCGCCCTGATCGGGCTGCTCTCTTGGCGGGCGATCTTCTGGGTCAACCTGCCGCTGGTCGCCGCCACCGTCCTGCTGACCCTGCGCGGGGTAGAGGAGAGCCGCGACCCCGACGCCTTCCGCGGCATCGACTGGCCCGGGATCGCGCTTTCGGCGATCGGGCTCGGTGGCCCCGTCTTCGCCCTGATCGAGCAGCCGACCCACGGCTGGGGCGATCCCCTGGTCTGGGTGCCGCTGCTGGTCGGCGTCGCCTGCTTCGCCCTCTTCCTGCTCTACGAGGCCCGCGCCCGCCACCCGATGCTCGACCTCGCCCTCTTCCGCATCCGCAACTTCGCCGTCGCCAACCTGACCACCCTGGCCGCCTACGCCGGGCTGATCGGCGGCCTCTTCTTCGTCGGCCTCTTCCTCCAGCAGGTGGTCGGCTACTCGGCCCTGGAGGCGGGGCTGGCGACGACGCCGATCTCGGTCCTGCTGTTCCTGCTCTCACCCCGCTTCGGCCGGCTCGCCTCCGGCACCGGGCCGCGGCTGCCGATGACCGCCGGACCGATCGTCGGCGGCGCCGGGCTGCTGCTGATGCTGCGTGTCGGCGCCGATGCCGACTACGTGCTCGACGTGCTGCCGGCGATCCTCGTCTTCGGCCTCGGCCTGGCGGCGACGGTGGCGCCGCTGACCGCGACCGTGCTCGACTCGGTGGAGGAACGCCGGGTCGGGATCGCCTCCGGCGTCAACAACGGCGTCTCGCGGGTCGCCGGCCTACTGGCGATCGCCGTGCTCGGCGCCGTCATCTCCGCCCACTTCGGCGCCAGCCTCGACGCCAACCTCGGGGAGCGGCCGCTGAGCCCGCGGGCGGAGCGGGTTGTCGACCGCGCCAAGGCGCAGCCGCTGGCGGTGCCGAGCATGAAGCGCCTGCCCGCCGCGGAAGCCCAGTGGGTCGAGGCCGCCTCCGTCGACGCCTCGACCTCGGCCTTCCACCTCGGCGCCCTGATCGCCGGCCTGCTGATGATCCTCGGCGGCATCGCCTCCGGCTTCGGGATCGAGGACCCGAAACGGCACGACCGCATGTCCTTTGTCACCCACAGGGATACAAAGGACAAAGGGGAGCCCGGCGGGGAGTGGCGAAGGGGCATCCGCCTCCGAGCCCGCATAGGCTCCGGCCGATGGCCAAACCGATCGTCTTCTCCGGCATCCAGCCGACCGGGCGCAAGCACCTCGGCAACTACATCGGCGCGATCCGTCAGTACGTCGAGGGCCAGGACCGCGGCGACCCGGCGATCTTCTGCATCGTCGACCTGCACGCGATCTCGGTCGCCTACGACCCGGCGGAACTGCGCGAGCGCGTCCACGACACCGCCGCGATCCTGCTCGCCGCCGGCCTCGACCCGGCCCGCTGCATCTTCTTCCGCCAGTCCGACGTGCCCGAGCACTCCGAGCTGACCTGGCTGCTCTCCGCCGTCACCTCGCACGGCGACCTCAACCGCATGCATCAGTTCAAGGAGAAGTCGGCGAGCCAGCGCGAGCTGGTCTCGGCGGCGCTCTTCTACTACCCGGTGCTGATGGCCGCCGACGTGCTCGCCTACCGCGCCACCGAGGTCCCGGTCGGCGACGACCAGCGCCAGCACGTCGAGCTGATGCGGGAGATCGCCCGTCGCTTCAACGAGCGCTTCGGCGAGACCCTGGTGGTGCCGGAGCTGCGGGTGCCCGGGGTCGGCGCCCGGATCATGGACCTGCAGGAGCCGGAGCGGAAGATGTCGACCACCGGCGGCACCGAGGCCGGCACCGTGCTGGTGCTCGACGACGAGGCGACGATCCGCAAGAAGGTCGGCAGCGCCGTCACCGACTCCGGCCGCGAGGTGCGCCGCGGTCCCGACAAGGCCGGGATCGCCAACCTAATCGACATCCTCGCCGTCGCCCGCGGCAGCGACCCGGAGGCGATCGAGCGCGAGTTCGAGGGCGCCGGCTACGGCGACTTCAAGGGGGCGGTGGCCGAGGGCGTGGTCGAGCTGCTGGCCCCGGTCCGCGAGCGCTACGCCGAGCTGCGCTCCGACGAGGCGGCGCTGGAGGCGACCCTGGCCGCCGGCGCCGAGCGGGCCCGGGCGATCGCCGCTCCGGTCGTCGCCGACGTGCGCGAGCGCATGGGCTACGGCCAGGGATAAATTCCGCCCGCCTCCTCTGCTTCCGCTCCTCGCAGAGAGTCAGATATGGATGCTCGTCGCTCCTGCGTCCGGGGCGGGCGGGTCGACATCCAAGCGGGGCGTTACCGTCCAGCTATGGCCCTCGCCGAGCTAGATCTCGACCTCGACATCTTCGCCGGGCCGTTCGACCTGCTGATGGCGGTCGTCCTGCGCGAGGAGGTCAGCCTGCTCGACCTGCAGCTGGGCGAGGTCGTCGTCGCCTACGTCGAGCACCTCGAGCGCGAGGGCGAGCTGGAGCTGGAGGTGGCGACCGAGTTCCTGGTCCTGATCGCGGCCCTGCTGGAGCTGAAGTCGCGGCTGATGCTGCCCGGCCCCGAGGACGAGCTCGACGATCTGACCCCGGAAGAGGCGATCGAGGAGCTGCTGGCGCGGATGCTCGAGTACCGCCGCTACCGCGATGCCTCGAAGGTACTGGCCGACCGCTTCGAGAGCCAGCGCGGCTACCTCTACCGCTCGGCGCCGCTGCCGACCGAGCTGCGGCGGGTGGCGATCGAGGCCGCGACCGCCGTCTACGACCCCGACCGGCTCGGGGCCGCGCTCGGCGACCTGCTGACCGAGCCGCCGGACGTCGACCTCAGCCACATCCGCCCGACCGTCTCGCTGGAGCGGCGCCTGCGCGCCCTGCGCGACGTCCTCCGTCGCCGCACCAGCTTCGATTTCGACGAGGAGTTCGGAGGGGAGGACCGGCTGACCCAGGCGGTGACGATCTTCGGCCTGCTCGAGCTCTACCGCAAGGGCGAGATCACCTGGGAGCAGGGTGAGCCGTTCGGCCCGATCGCCGTGCGCAAGGCGGTGCCGGCGCCATGAGCGACCTCTCACGCACGGTCGAAGCGCTGCTCTTCCTCTCGGCCCAGCCGGTCAGCGCCGCCGACTTGGCGATGGCGACCGAGGCGACCGAGGGCCAGGTCGCCGAGGCCTTGGAGCTGCTGCGCGAGGACCTCGCCACCGGCAAGCGCGGGATCCTGCTGCGCGAGGTCGGCGGCGGCTTCGCCCTCGCCAGCGACCCCAGCAGCGAGGAAGCCGCGCGGCGGCTGCTGGCGAAGCCACGGACGCCGCCGCTGACCCAGGCGCAGGCGGAGACGCTGGCGATCGTCGCCTACCTGCAGCCGGTCTCCCGCCCCGAGGTCGCCCGCATCCGCGGCGTCTCCTCGGAGTCGGCGGTGACCAGCCTGGCCGAGCGCGGCCTGATCGAAGAGTCCGGCCGCTCCCAGTTCGGCGCCGCGATCTTCAAGACCTCGGAGCTGTTCGAGCGCCTCTTCGGCCTCTCCGGCCTCGACCAGCTGCCCGACCCCTCGCGCTTCGACCCCAGCCCCGAGGACGCGCGCGAGCTGCGCGAGCGCCTGCTCAAGGCCGGGGAACAGCGGGCCGAGTGAGGCTGGCCAAGTTCCTCGCTCACGCGGGGGTGGCCTCGCGGCGTCGCGCTGAGGGGATAGTCGCCAAGGGCCTCGTCACCGTCGGCGGCGAGGTGGTGACCGATCCCGCCCGGGACGTGGGGGAGGGCGACGATGTGCGGGTCAACGGCAGCCCGGTCGGGGCCGAGGCGCGCGAGGTCTGGGTCGTCAACAAGCCGGCCGGGGTGGTCTCGACCGCGCGCGAGCCGGGCGAGCGCCCGGCCGTGGTCGAGCTGGTCGACTCGCCCGCCCGCCTCTACCCGGTCGGCCGCCTCGACGCCGACTCGACCGGCCTGCTGCTGCTGACCAACGACGGCGAGCTGGCGAACCGGCTCACCCACCCCCGCTACGAAGTCGCCAAGGCCTACCGGGCGCGGCTGCGGCAACCACCCTCCGAGCGCGACCTGGAGCGGCTGCGGCGCGGGGTCGAGCTCGAGGACGGCCCGACCGCCCCGGCCGAGGTGACGCGGCTGGGCGCGCGCGAGATCGAGATCGTCCTGCGCGAGGGCCGCAACCGCCAGGTCCGCCGCATGCTCGAGGCGGTCGGCAACCGGGTGCTGGCGCTGCGCCGCGTCCGCTTCGGCACGCTCGCGCTCGGAGGCCTGCCCGAGGGCGGCAGCCGGCGGCTGACCGCGGCCGAGGACGGGGATCTGCGCCGCGCCGCCGGCCTCGGCGATTCGCCGGCGCCGGAGTAGCCTGCTGCCGCGGCCAGCGGTCGCTCTCAGTGCGCCGGCTGTCCCAGGGCCGCGCGAATCGCCGCCGTGACCGCCTCCGGTTCGCGTTCGGCCTGCAGCCAGGTCACCCGGACGACCCGGTAGCCGGCGCCCGTCAGTTCCCGATCGCGCCGGCGGTCGCGCTCGAAGGCGACGCCGCTGTCGTGATGGCGCCGGCTGTCCGCCTCGACCGCGAGCCGCGGCCCGTCCCAGAGGAAGTCCACCTCGAGGGTGCTGTTGGCGACGCGGACCCGGGCGTTGGCGCGCGGCGCCGGCAGTCCCTCGGCGGCCAGCAGCGGCAGGACCTTGGCCTCGAGCGGGCTCCGCAGTCGCTGGCCACGCGCGACCGGCGCCGCCAGCCGCCACTCCTCGATCAGCCTCCGCAGCGATGCCAGGCCGCGGCGGCGCTCGCCGCCGATCGCCGTCTCGACTGCCCGCAGGTCGAGCAGGCGCCGCGCCGCGGCCCGCTCGAAGGCGCCGCGCAGCGCCCAGCCGCCGACCGTCCCGGCCAGGTCCACCAGGGTCCGCGCTGGGCTCGTGCAGGGGATACAGGCGACCTCGCCGACTTCGGTCGCGTCGGGCACGCGCACGAGGTGGGCGCGGATGCCGTCGAGCTTGCGCCCGCGGTGTCCCGGCGCGATCACGTCGACCACCGCCGGCGCCGGCTCCAGCAGACCGAGCAGCGCCGCCGCGCTCCGGTGCGAGACCACCGTCTCTTCCCCGCAGGCCAGCACCGCCGCCCGCATCCGCCCCCGCACCCCGATCCTGGGGTGGCCGCGTGCGTAGACACCCCGGAAGACGCGGTGCAGGTCCCCGTTCGCCACCGCGCGGTCGATCGCCGCATCGCTGACGCCGGCGGCACGCAGTTGCTCGCGCGACAGCACGCCGTGTTGGCTCGCCGCCTTCCGCGCCAGCTCCAGCCCTCTTTCGGTGGTCCTTTTCCTCGCTATGCGGGGATAAGGACCACCGCAACTCCGTTCTCCCCTCTCCGGCTCTGAAAAGATGCGGAGCGTGGACACCGGCTCTTACGAGGCCCCGCGGCAACGGCTGTTCGCCGTGCGCGGCGCCACACAGGTGGATCTCAACGAGGCCGAGGCGATCGTCGCCGCGACCGAGGAGCTGCTGCGAGAGCTGATCGACCGCAACTCGCTGGCGCCGGAGGCGATGGTCAGCTGCCTCTTCACCACCACCGAGGACCTCGATGCCGAGTTCCCCGCGGTCGCCGCCCGCAAGCTCGGGCTCGACTCGGTGCCGCTGCTCTGCTGCCGCGAGATCCCGGTGCCGGGCTCGATGCCGCGGGTGATCCGGGTGATGGCGCACTACTACGCCGCCGCGGACCACGTGCCGGCGCACGTCTACCTCGGCGGCGCCCAGAGCCTGCGGGCCGATCTCCAGTCCGCCCAGTAGCCGGCCTGCGTCACAATCCGCCGATGAGCGCGAGAGCGACCGATCGTCCATATCTGATTCCCCGTGAGGGAGCGAAGCGGGAATTGGTGTCGTGACCGTCACCTTCGCCGAGAAGCTGGCCCGGATGCCGGGCTACCAGGCCGGTGTGCCGACCGGGCAGGCGCCCGAGGCGATCGCCGCCGGGGGGATCGCGCAGCTCGCCTCGAACGAGTCGCCGTTCCCGCCGCACCCACGGGTGGTCGAGGAGATCGCTCGCACGGCGGCGGCGATGAACCGCTACCCGGACCCCGACGCGACCCTGCTGCGCCAGCGCCTGGCCGAGCGCTACGAGACCGATCCCAGTCGCGTCGCCGTCGGCAACGGCTCCTGCGAGATCCTGCTTGCCGCCGCCGACGCGCTCTGCGAGCCGGGCGCCGAGATCCTCTTCTCCTGGCCCGCCTTCTCGATGTACCCGTACCTGGCGGCGCTGACCGGCGCCCGCGAGATCCGGGTGCCGCTGGGCGAGGGCGATGTCCACGACCTCGAGGCGATGGCCGCCGAGGTCACCGCCGCGACCCAGCTGCTGATCGTCTGCAACCCGAACAACCCGACCGCGACCCACATCCCGGCCACGGAGATCGGCGCCTTCTGCGAGCGGATCCCGCCGCACGTGACGATCGTCCTCGACGAGGCCTACGTCGAGTTCCAGACCGACGACGATCCCGACGCCGCCGTCGACCTGCTCGCCGACTTCCCCAACCTGGTCGTCCTCCGCACCTTCAGCAAGTGCTACGGCCTCGCCGGCCTGCGGGTCGGCTACGCCCTCGGCTCACCCGGCTTCCGCGCCGCGGTCGACGCCGTGCGCCAGCCCTTCAGCGTCAACGCCCTCGCCCAGGCGGCCGGGGCGGAGGCGATCCTGCACCAGGACGACGTCCTCGACCGGGTCGAGGGCACGGTCGCCGAGCGCCTGCGGGTCGAGGAGGCACTGCGCGGCCTCGGCCTCGCCACCGCCGCTACGCAGGCCAACTTCTCCTGGGTCGACCTCGGCGATGCCGACGAGGGCGAGGTCGTCGCCGGGCTCGGCGCCGAGCTGATCGCGGTGCGGGCGGGCACGCCGCTCGGCGGCCCCGGGCACATCCGCGTCACCTACGGCACGCCCGCGGAGAACGACCGCTTTCTCGGTGCCCTGTCGAAATTACTCGACTAATGGTGCGCCGAGTGGTACAACGTCCCACCAAGGTGAAGCATCAGGTCACAGCAGCGAGCAGCCTGCGCGCCCCCGGCGCCGCTCTCGCGCATGGCTGCTTCTCCTATTGGTGGCGATTTAGCTAGGCGTCCGGCCTGGCGGCGTTCTTCGCCGTCACCAATTCCCAATTTCGGCCGGGCGCCGATTCAGTTCCTGCGTGGGCGGCTGCCCGCGGTGGCAGCGAGCGACCAGAAAGTACGATTTAGACGGTTTGGAGAAAGGCGAAGGCAAAATGATCATTGGGATGGAGGGCACCAAACGGGATGGGGTGCGGGACCAGCGGATCGCGAAAGTGGTCGAGCTGTCGCCACCGGAAAAGCTGCTCGAGGAGCTGCCGCTGGGCAAGGAGCGCACCGAGGCGGTGAAGAAGGCGCGGACCGAAGTGGTGGATGTGCTCCACGGCAAGGACTCGCGGCTGCTGGTCGTGGTCGGGCCGTGCAGCGTGCACGACCCCAAGGCCGCGCTCGAGTACGGCCGCCGGCTGGCCAAAGCGACGGAGGAATTGAAAGACCGGCTGCTGGTGGTGATGCGGGTCTACTTCGAGAAGCCGCGGACGACGACCGGCTGGAAGGGTCTGATCAACGACCCCCACCTCGACGGCTCCGGCGATGTCAACGCCGGCCTGCGCATGGCCCGCAAACTGCTGCTCGAGGTGGTCGACCTGGGGCTGCCGGTCGGCTGCGAGTTCCTCGACCCGATCACGCCGCAGTACATCTCCGACACGGTCGCCTGGGGCGCGATCGGCGCCCGCACCGCGGAGAGCCAGACGCACCGCCAGCTCGGCTCCGGCCTCTCGATGCCGATCGGCTTCAAGAACCGCACCGACGGCAACATCCAGGTGGCGGTCGACGCCGTGCGCGCGGCCGCGGTCTCGCACGCCTTCGCCGGCATCGACGACGCCGGCATGCCGGCGATCCTGCACACGACCGGCAACCCCGACTGCCACATCATCCTCCGCGGCGGCCACGGGATGCCGAACTACCACGTGCCCGACGTCGAGGACGCGCTGGTCACCCTCGGCATCTCCGGGCTGCCGGAGCGGCTGGTGATCGACGCCTCGCACGACAACAGCGGCAAGGACCCGGAGAAACAGTTCTTCGCCGCCGGTGAAATCGCCGACCAGATCGCCGACGGCAACAAGGCGATCGTCGGGGTGATGCTGGAGTCGTTCCTGGTCGCCGGGCGCCAGGACCTGGTCCCGGGCGAGAAACTGACCTTCGGTCAGTCGATCACCGACGCCTGTCTCGACTGGGACGACACCGTCGGCGTGCTCGAGCGCTTCGCCTCGGCAATCGAGGCCCGCCGCAGTTGACGAGCGACCCGGCGCCGCAGATAGCCGTTCTCGGGGTGGGCCTGATCGGGGGATCGATCGGGCTCGCCGCGCGGCGCCGGCTCGGAGCCGAGGTGGTCGGCCACGGGCGCAACCCGGCGCGGGTCGAGCGCGCGGTCGAGCTCGGTGCGGTCGATCGCGCCGCCGGCTCGGTCGCCGAGGCCTGCGCGGGCGCCGACGTCGTCTTCTGCGCCGGCCCGGTCGGGGCGCTGCCGGCACAGGCGCGCGAGGCGCTGGCGGCCAGCGGCGCCGGCACGGTGGTCACCGACGTCGGCTCGACCAAGGGCGAGCTGGTGGAGGCACTGGGCGAGGACGAGCGCTTCATCGGCGGCCACCCGCTGGCCGGGGCGGAGACGGCCGGCGTCGACAACGCCCGCGAGGACCTCTTCGACGGCGCCCGCTGGTTCCTGACCCCGACAGATCGCTCCAGCGGGCTCCTCTACGACCGCCTGCAGCGCACGCTCTCGGGCCTCGGCGCCCGCCCGCAGGCGATCGACGCCGGCGCCCACGACCGCCTGATGGCGACCGTCAGCCACATGCCCCACGTGGTCGCCAACGCGCTCGCGGCGGAGGCCGCGGCGGCGCTGACCGACGACAGCGAGCGCCTGCCCGAGGTCGGGCCGAGCTTCCGCGACGCGACCCGCGTCGCCGGCTCCAATCCGGCGATCTGGGCCGACATCTTCGCCAGCAACCGCGACGCCGTCGCCGACTCGGTCGAGTCGGTGGCGCGGCGGCTGGAGGCCGCGGCGGCGCTGATCCGCGCCGGCAACCGCGAGGCCCTGGCCGAGTGGCACGCCGCCGCCGGCGAGGACCGCCGCGGCCTGCTGCGGGCCGAATCGGACACCGGGCCGCTGCGGGAGCTGCGGGTCGTCGTCGCCAACCGGCCCGGGACGATCGCCGAGCTGGCGCTGGCCCTGGGCGAAGCCGGGGTCAACATCGAGGACATGGCGCTCTACCCGACCCC
Source organism: uncultured Solirubrobacterales bacterium (assembly GCA_963719435.1). Classification (GTDB taxonomy): domain Bacteria; phylum Actinomycetota; class Thermoleophilia; order Solirubrobacterales; family 70-9; genus VAYN01. The sequence continues at coordinate 1,528,626 of OY970384.1, forward strand.
GGACATGACCTCCGGCGCGGTCACCCTCTGGGTCGCCGGCGCCGAGGCGGCGACGCGCGCGGTGGAGCTGGTGCGCGGCCTCGGCCACACGGTCACCGCGCTCGACAGCGGCGAGTAAGGTCGCCGCGAGATGACCCGCTTCGCCCCCTCCGGACCCCTGCGCGGATCGCTGCGGCCGCCGGCCGACAAGTCGATCTCCCACCGCGCCGCCCTGATCGCGGCGATGAGCGAGGGGGAGACGCGGATCGAGGGCTACCTCGACGCCGCCGACACCAACTCGACGCTGGCAGCGGTGGCGGACCTGGGGGCGGAGGTCGGCAGGGTCGAAACGACCGTCTCGGTCCCGGCCGGGTCAGGGATCGATCCCGCCGGCCTGGCCTCGCCCGCGGCGATCAGCGTCTGCGGCGTCGGCCTGCGCGGCCCGCGCCCGGCGGCGATCGACGTCGGCAACGCCGGCACCCTGCTGCGGCTGCTGCCGGGCTGGCTGGCCGGGCAGGAGGGGGGCGAGTGGACGCTCGACGGCGACGACTCGATCCGCCGCCGCCCGGTCGACCGCGTCGCTGAGCCGCTGCGCCGGATGGGCGCCGAGCTGAGCGCCCGCGAGGAGCGGCTGCCGCCGCTGCGGATCTCCGGCGCGCCGCTGCACGGCATCGAGTACGAGCTGCCGGTCGCCAGCGCCCAGGTCAAGTCCTGCCTGCTCTTCGCCGGACTGCTCGCCGCCGGCGAGACCCGCGTGGTCGAGCCGCTGCCGACCCGCGACCACAGCGAGCGCATGCTGGCCGCGGCCGGCGCGAGCGTGCGACGCGAGCCCGCCGGAGCCGCCGCGGGCCAGAGCGGAACCGACGCGGACCAGGGCGGAGCCGACGCCGGTCAGGATGGGGGTGTCGTCGTGGTGCAGCCCGCTCAGCGCCTCGAGGTCGACCGCATCGTCGTCCCCGCCGATCTCTCCTCCGCCGCCTTCCTCGTCGTCGCGGCGTTGCTGGTCGGGGGCAGCGAGCTGTTGATCCGCGGGGTCGGGCTCAACCCGACCCGGACCGGTCTGCTGACGATCCTGGCGCGGATGGGCGCCGAGATCGAGGCGACGCCGGGCGGGGAGGAGGGCGGCGAGCCGATCGGCGACCTCCGCGTCCGCGCCGGCGCCCTGGGGGCGACCGAGGTCGGCGGCGCCGAGGTGCCGCTGGCGATCGACGAGCTGCCGCTGGTCGCCCTCGCCGCCTGCTTTGCCGAGGGCACGACGACGATCCGCGACGCGGCCGAGCTGCGGCGCAAGGAGTCAGATCGGGTCGAGACCGTGAGCGCGGCCCTGAACGCGCTCGGCGGTCAGGTCGAGCCGACCCCCGACGGCATGGTCATTACCGGCAGCGGTGGCCTGCGCGGCGGCTCGATCGACTCCCACGGCGACCACCGCATCGCCATGCTCGGCGCCGTCGCCGGCCTCGCCTCCGCCGAGGGCGTCGAGGTGCGGGGGATGGACGCCGCCGCGGTCAGCTACCCCGGCTTCGAGGCCGACCTGGCCTCGCTGCTCGGCGACAGCGGCTGACCAGGCCGCGCTGCCGCGACTCGCCCGGGGACCGTGCGGCTCTACGCTGCCGCGCGATGGTTATCGCGATCGATGGTCCCGCCGGGGCCGGCAAGTCCTCCGTCGCCCGCGCCGTGGCGGAGGAGCTCGGCTTCACCTACCTCGACTCCGGGGCGATGTACCGCTGCGTGGCCCTGGCCGCGATCGAGGCCGGCATCGATCTCGACGACGGCGCCGCCCTCGGCCCGCTGGCCACCGGGCTCGAGATCGGCCTGGAGAGGCGCGGGGTCCTGCTCGGCGAGCGCGACGTCAGCGACGCGATCCGCCGTCCCGACGTCACCGCCGCCGCCTCGCGGGTCTCGGTCCACTCGGGGGTGCGCGAGGCGCTGGTCGCCCGCCAGCGAGAGCTGATCGGCGCCGGCCGCTACGTCGCCGAGGGCCGCGACATCGGCACCGTGGTCAGCCCCGACTCGCCGCTGAAGGTCTTCCTCACCGCCTCCGACGAGGAGCGGGCTCGGCGCCGTGCGGCGCAGACCGGCGAGGACTTCGAGTCCGTGCTCGACGCCCAGCGCCGCCGCGACGCCCGCGACATCGAGCGCGAGCACGGCGCCCTGCGCGCCGCCGAGGACTCCGTCGCCCTCGACACCTCATCAATGAGTTTGGAAGAGGTAGTCGGCCAAGTCGTTGCAATGGCGCGGCAGCGAGGCCTGGCATGAGTCGCCTGCCCACCGTCGCCATCGTCGGCTTCCCCAACGTCGGCAAGAGCACTCTGGTCAACCGCCTGGTCGGCGGCAGCGAGGCCGTCACCTCGCCCGAGCCGGGGGTGACCCGCGACCGCAAGCGGCTCGCCACCGAGTGGAACGGGGTCGCCTTCGAGTTCGTCGACACCGGCGGCATCGACCTCGGCGACGAGGCCGAGCTGGCCCGCGACATCCAGGCCCAGGCGCGGCTGGCGATCGCCGAGGCTGACGCCGTGCTGTTGGTGGTCGACGGCCGCGCCGGGCTGCGCAGCGGCGACGCCGAGCTGGCGCGGACGCTGCGCGGCGGCGGGGTCCCGGTCCTGGTCGTCGTCAACAAGGCCGACCGCGCCGACGACTTCGGCATCGCCGCCGAGTTCCACGCGCTCGGCCTGGGCGAGCCGCTGGCCGTCTCCGCCACCCACGGGCTCGGCAGCGGCGACCTGCTCGACGCCGTCGTCGCCATGCTCGGCGAGCGGCCGGCGCGCGCCGAGGACGACGACGCCGTCCGCGTCGCCGTGATCGGCCGGCCCAACGTCGGCAAGTCCTCGCTCGTCAACTCCTTCCTCGGCGCCGACCGGGTGATCGTCTCCGACCTCGCCGGCACCACCCGCGACGCGATCGACACCGAGCTCGAGGTCGACGGCCGCCGCACGATCCTGGTCGACACCGCCGGCCTGCGCCGCCGCGCCAAGGTCGCCGGCACCGTCGATTACTACGCGCAGCTGCGCTCCGAACGCGCGGTCGAGCGGGCCGACGTGGCGGTCGTCGTCTGCGACGCCTCCGAGGGCGTCACCTCCGAGGACCTGCGGGTGGCGGAGATGGCGATGAAGGCCGGCTGCGCCACCCTGCTGGTGCTCAACAAGTGGGACCTGACCGTGACCGACATCGACGACGCCCGCGCCCGGGTCACGCGCAAGCTGCGGCTGCGGCCGGCCGTGATCACCTGCTCCGCCACCCGCGGTCGCAACGTGCAGGCGCTGCTGCCGCGGGCGCTGCAGCTGGCCGACCGCGCCGGCGAGCGGGTGCCGACGCCGGAGCTGAACCGCTTCGTCGCCGCCGCCCTCGCCAAGAACCCGCCGCCCTCGCGCCGCGGCCGCCGGCTCAAGACCTACTACGCGGCCCAGGTCGGCGAGCGGCCGATCCGGGTGGCGATCCAGGTCAACGACCGCAAGCTGATCGCCCGCGACTGGGCCTACTACCTGGAGAACCGGATGCGCGAGGCCTACGGGCTCGAGGGCGTGCCCCTGGTCATCGACTTCGTGCCCCGCAGCGGCCGGCGAAGCAAATCTCCCTGAGTCATTTAGGCTTTCCGCCATGCCAATGAAGCCGCTAGCCGAGAACGAGCATCTGTTCACCTCCGAGTCCGTCACCGAGGGACACCCGGACAAGGTCAGCGACCAGATCTCCGACGGGGTCCTGGACGCGATCATGGCCGAGGACCCCGAGGGCCGCGTTGCCTGCGAGACGCTGGTCAACACCGGCATGGCGGTGGTCTCCGGCGAGATCTCGACCGACGTCCACCTCGACATCCCGGAGATCGTCCGCGAGACGGTGCGGGGGATCGGCTACGACCACGGCGACTACGGCTACAACTGCGACCACATCTCGATCCTCGTCTCGCTCGACAAGCAGTCGCCCGACATCGCCCAGGGCGTCGACGTCGCCCTCGAGACCCGGGTCGACCCCTCCGACGAGGACGAGTTCGACGTCGCCGGGGCCGGCGACCAGGGAATGATGTTCGGCTACGCCAGCGACGAGACCGCGGCGCTGATGCCGATGCCGATCCACCTCGCCCACCGGCTGGCCGAGCGCCTCGCCGCCGTGCGCAAGGACGAGACGCTCGCCTACCTCGGGCCCGACGGCAAGACCCAGGTCAGCGTCCGCTACCGCGAGGGCCGCCCGGTCGGGGTCGACAAGCTGCTGATCTCCACCCAGCACGCCGAGGGTGTCGACTCGGCGACGACGATCAGACCCGACCTCTGGCAGCACGTGGTGCTGCCGGTGCTCGAGGCCGAGGCCCCCGGCATGTACGACGAGGGCGAGCTGAGCGAGGGCTTCCTGGTCAACCCGACCGGCAAGTTCGTGATCGGCGGCCCGGTCGGCGACGCCGGCCTCACCGGCCGCAAGATCATCGTCGACACCTACGGCGGCATGGCTCGCCACGGCGGCGGTGCCTTCTCCGGCAAGGACCCGTCCAAGGTCGACCGCTCCGCCGCCTACGCCGCCCGCTACGTGGCCAAGAACGTCGTCGCCGCCGGCTTGGCCGAGCGCTGCGAGGTCCAGGTCGCCTACGCGATCGGCGTCGCCCACCCGGTCTCGCTGATGGTCGAGACCTTCGGCACGGGAAAGCTGCCCGACTCGCGGATCTCACAGCTGGTCGAGGCCGAGTTCGACATGCGCCCCGGCGCCTTCCGCCGCTACCTCGACCTGCACCGCCCGATCTTCCAGAAGACCGCCGCCTACGGCCACTTCGGCCGCGAGGACGCCGACTTCACCTGGGAGCGGACCGACCGCGCCGACGCCCTCCGCAGCGCCGCCGGCCTCGAAACCGCCGCCGCCTAGCTTTCCTCGGGCGCTTTCTCTCCGCCCAGAGGGGGAGAACTCACTCGTATCCAGACTTGTCCCTGCTATGGCGGGGACAAACTTGGATACGCGGAATTCTCGAGCCCGAGAGATGGCGCGGCGGCAGCACGGTGTGGTGACGCGGCGCGATCTGCTGCGCATCGGATTCAGCTCCAGCGCAATCGAACATCGCCTCGCCACGGGCCGTCTGCGGTCGGTGGCTCATGGCGTCTACACCGTGGGATGGCCGCTGACCGACCGCAGGCAAGGTTGGATGGCGGCTGTCCTCGTCTGCGGGGAGGGTGCGTTGCTGAGCCACGGGAGCGCTGCTGCCCTCTGGGGTATCGGTCCTGAAGGGACGGGTCCGGTCGATGTCAGCATTCGGCGTCACTCCAGAGTCACGCGACCGGGGATAAAGGCAAGGGTGCGTCCGCGATTCTCGGATCGGGATGTCACCGAGCGCCACGGGATCCCGGTCACGACTCCGGTGCGAACCCTTGTCGACCAGGCGAACGAACTGACGCCAAACCGCCTCGAGCGAATGGTGAACGAGGCGGACAAGCACGACGTGATCGATCCCGAGGCGCTGCGCGAGGCGCTCGGCGACTACGCCGGAGAGCCCGGTGTGAAGCCCCTCCGCGTCCTCCTCGACCGTCTGACCTTCCGCCTCTCCGACACGGAGCTCGAAGTCCTCTTCCGGCCGATCGCAGCAGCGGCGGGACTACCGGTGCCCCGCACCAAAGAAATGGTCAACGGCTTCGAGGTCGACTTCTTCTGGCCCGAGTTCGGCCTCGTCGTCGAGACCGACGGCTGGCGCTATCACCGCACCCCCGCCGCCCAAACCCGCGACGCCCTCCGCGACCAGACCCACACCGCCTCCGGCCTCACCCCACTGCGCTTCTCCCACTACCAAGTCAAGTACGAACCCGCCCACGTCCGCCGAGTCCTCGCCCGAACCACCACCAACCTGCGGCCCGGTTGATTTGCACCCACACCCGAAATGGGGGTGCAAATCGACTGGGCCGCAGCCCTGACCCTCAGGCGCTGGGCGCGGCCGGGCCGCTGGGCGGCTGGGGCTCACCGAGCCCATGCGTCCCGGCGCTGTGCGTCCCGGTCGCCTGGTCGACCGCGTGGACGACGTCGGCGGGGTCGGCGACGCCGACGAAGACGAAGTTGTAGTCGTCGGTGGCGGCGGTGTCGAAGTCGACGTCGCCGATCTGCATCACCCGCTGGAAGACCGACTGGCGGTAGTTGACGTTCTGGACCCGCTCCAGCCGCGTCTCCTGGATCTCGCGGGAGATGATCCCGCGCTTGATGTTGAGCCGGCGGTTGGTGATCGTGTACGTCGTCGCCACCCGTTTGACGAAGCCGGCGAGGACGGTCACCGCGATCACCACCAGGATCACCAGGAAGGCGGTGCCGTTGCCGTCGATCAGCTTGGCGATCACGCCGAGGATCGCGGCGACGACGATCCCCTTCAGGTAGAAGCCGAGGATCGCGCGCCAGGACGGGTGGCCCTGGAAGATCACCTGCTCCCCGGCGCTGAGGTTGAGGCTCACGGCGGGCAGCATACGGCTTCGCCCCGACCCTCGCCAGGGAACGCGGACGGGTGGGGGATAGGCGCGGCGCGGGTCGTCTCCCCGCATCCATACCCTCGCCCGATGGCGATCCTCAAGGTCGAGCCGCTGACCACCGCTCGCGCGTTGCGGGGGCCGTTCGACTACCGCCAACCGGCTTCCATGGAGGCACTCGAGGTCGGCAGCGTCGTCCGCGTGCCCTTCGGGCCGCGGCGCCTGCTCGGGGTCGTGGTCGAGGTCGCCGAGGCCTCGGAGCTGCCGCCGGAGCGCCTGGCGGAGCCGCTCGAGGCGCTCGAGTCCGGCGCCCCGGCGGAGCTGGTCCGGCTCGGGCTCTGGGTCGCCCGCGAGTACTGCTCGACGCCCTCGCGTGGGCTGCAGCTGGTGCTGCCGCCGGGCACCGGGACCGGCGCCCGCACCGTCCGCTCCAAGGTCGAGCTGCGGGCCCGGATCCTCCCTGCCGGCGAGCAGGCCCTGGACGGGGGGGAGCGCCTCGGCGCCAAGCAGCGGGCGGTGCTGGAGGCGCTGCGGGCCGGCGAGATGTCGAGCGGCGAGCTGGCGACCGCGGTCGGCTCCGACCGCCAGACGCTGCGGCGGCTGGAGCAGCGCGAGCTGGTCGCCACCCGCAGCTCGCGCCTGCGCCGCGCGCCCGCCGACGGCAACCTGGCGGCGCCCGCCGCGCGCCCCGAGTTGCTGCCCGAACAGCAGCGGGCGGTGGAGTCGATCGTCGCCGCGCTCGACGGCGAGGCCGGGGCCGAGCGCAAGCTGCTGCTGCACGGGGTCACCGGCTCCGGCAAGACCGAGGTCTACCTGGCCGCGGTCGAGGCGGCGCTGGAGCGGGGGCGGGGGGCGATCGTGCTGGTGCCGGAGATCGGCCTGGCGCCGCAGGCGGTGGCCCGCTTCCGCGCCCGCCTCGGCGACCGCTTCGCGGTCCTGCACTCGGCCCTCTCCGCCGGCGAGCGCTACGACGAGTGGCGGCGCCTGCGCAGCGGCGAGGCCAGCGTCTGCGTCGGCCCCCGCTCGGCCGTCTTCGCCCCGGTCCGCGACCTCGGCCTGGTCGTGATCGACGAGGAGCACGACGCCTCCTACAAGCAGGAGGGCGACCCCTGCTACGACGCCCGCACGGTCGCCCGCAAGCGGGCCGAGGACTGCGGCGCCGTGCTCGTCGCCGGCACCGCGACGCCGCGCCCCGAGTCGTGGCTGGAGCTGCCGCGGCTGCAGCTGCCGAAGCGGGTCGACGGGCTGCGGATGCCGCCGGTCGAGCTGGTGGACATGCGCGAGGCGGACCCGCGCTCGGGCCCGCTGCACCCGGAAACCTGGACGGCGCTGGAGGCGGTGCGGGCGGAGGGGGCGAAGGCGATCGTGATGATCAACCGCCGCGGCTTCGCCCCCTGGCTGACCTGCCGTTCCTGCGGGCACCACTGGAGCTGCCCCAACTGCGACGTCTCGCTGATCGTCCACCGCCACAGCGGCCGCCTCGTCTGCCACCACTGCGCCCACGCCGAGGCGCAGCCGCGCGAGTGCCCCGACTGCGCCTCGGTCACGCTCTCGCAGGCCGGCGCCGGCACCGAGCGGATCGAGTCGCTGCTGGCCGAGCGCCTGGCGCCGATGCCGGTCTTCCGCCTCGACGCCGACACCGCCTCCGGGCGCGGCGCCCACGCCCGCATCCTCGCCCGCTTCGCCGAGGCCCCCAGCGGCGTCCTCGTCGGCACCCAGATGGTCGCCAAGGGGCACGACTTCCCGGAGGTGACGCTGGCGGCGATCCTCGACGCCGACGCCACCCTGCGCTTCCCCGACTTCCGCGCCGAGGAGCGCACCTTCGCCATGGTCGCCCAGCTCGCCGGCCGCAGCGGCCGCGGCGAGGCCGGCGGCGACGTGATCGTCCAGACCCTGGCGCCGAGCGCGGCCAGCATCGAGCACGCCGCCCGCCACGACGCCGCCGGCTTCCTCGCCGGCGAGCTCGAGCGCCGCCGCCTGCTGCGCTACCCGCCCTTCTCGCACCTGGTCCGGATCGGGCTGGCCTCCGCGCAGGAGGCGAAGCTGGAGGCGGCGGCGACGGCGATCGCCGGCGAGCTGCGCGTGGAGCTGCCGCCGGGCTCGGACCTGCTCGGGCCGGCGCCGATGTTCCGCGTCCGCAACCGCCACCGCCGCCGCATCCTGATCAAGGCCGGGGACCGCGAGGGCGCCGTCGCCGCGGTTCGTGGCGTGGTCGAGCGCCGCGCCGCCGACCGCTCGCTCAAGGGCGTGGCGATCGGCGTCGACGTCGACCCGCAGTGAGGCGCCGGCGCCGCCCGTCGTCCCATTCCGCCGGCGCCATATCCATACAATCGAGGCGATGAGCGACGGGGTCGAGACGGGCCGCAGCGAGAGCGAGGAGCGCCAGCGCGAAACCGAGCTGCTGGAGCGCCGCGAAGCGGCGCTCGCCCACGTCGTCAAGTTCGGCGACCCGGTGCTGAAAAGCGTCGCCTCGCCGGTCGAGAGCTTCGGTCCCGAGCTGCGGGCCGAGGTTGAGCGGATGATGGCGATCATGCGCGATGGCCTGGGGGTCGGGCTGGCCGCGACCCAGCTTGGGGTGCTGCGGCGACTGCTGGTCTTCCAGGCCGGTCCCGACGGCGAGCCGACGGCGCTGGTCAACCCGGCGATCGAGTGGTCCTCGGAGGAGGGCTCGCTCGCCGAGGAGGGCTGCCTCAGCCTGCCGCGCGTCTCGATGGACGTCGAGCGGCCCCTGCACGTCCGCGTCAGCGGCCGTGACGCCGAGGGGGAGCCGGTCGAGATCGAGGCCTCGGGCCTGGAGGCGCGCGTCCTCCAGCACGAGATCGACCATCTCGACGGCATCCTGATCCTCGACCGCACCAGCCGCGACCAGCGCAAGGGCGCCCTGCGGGCGCTGCGCGAGGGCGGCAGCTACAGCCCCTCGCCCGAGGAATACGAGCCGGGCGAGGAGGGCGAGCTGCGCGAGCCGCGCACCGACGCGTGAGCACGGTCTACCTCGGCACCTCCGAGTTCGCCGCCACCGTCCTGCGGCGGCTGGCCGCCTCCGAGCACCGGCCGACCCTGGTGGTGACGCCGCCGGACCGCCCCCGGGGCCGCGGCCGCAAGCTGACCCCACCGCCGGTCGCGCAGGCCGCGGCGGAGCTGGGCATCGAGCTGCTGCAGGCCGAGGACGTCAACGCCGAGCCGGCGCGGGAGCGAATCGCCGCCGCCAAACCGCGCGCGGTGGTCGTCTGCGCCTTTGGCCAGCTGATCCGCGAGCCGCTGCTCTCCGCGCACCTGATGCTGAATATCCACCCCTCGCTGCTGCCGCGCTGGCGCGGGGCGGCGCCGATCGAGCGGGCGATCATGGCCGGCGACGCCCGCACCGGCGTCTGCGTGATGAAGCTGACCGCGGGCCTCGACTCCGGACCGGTCGCGCTCAGCTCCGAGCTGCCGATCGACGCCGACGCCGACTTCGAGGCGCTCTCCTCGACCCTGGCCGGGGTCGGCGGCGAGCTGCTGGTCGGCGCGCTCGACCTCGAGGCGCAGGGCCGGCTCGAGTTCAGCGAGCAGGACGAGGCGGCGGTCACCTATGCCGAGAAGATCGACCCGGGCGAGCGCCGGCTCGACCCCGCCCGTCCCGCCACCGAGCTGGCCGCCACGGTCCGCGCCCTGACCCCGCACATCGGCGCCTACCTGGAGACCGCCGAGGGCGAGCGCCTCGGCGTGCGCGCCGCCCGCGCGGTCGACGTCAGCGTCCAGACCGGCGCCGTCAAATCGGAGTGGGGGGCGCTGCTGGTCGGCTGCTGCCGCGGCGCCCTGCGGCTCGACGTCGTGCAGCCACCCGGCGGCAAGCCGATGCCGGTCGACGCCTACCTGCGCGGCCACTCGCTGCCGAAGCTGTCGTGATCGCGCCGGCCCGCGCGCTCGCCTTCGCCACGATCCGCGAGACCTTCGAGCAGGACGCCTTCACCGAGCGCGCCTTCCGCGCCGGCGCCGAGCGGCTCGGGCTCGAGGGGAGGGAGCGGGCGCAGGCGCAGCGGCTCGCCTACGGCGCGGTCCAGCGCCGCGGCACCGCCGACGCCGCGATCGAACGGCTGGCCGGGCGCTCGACCCGGCTGCTCGACCCGCCGGTGCTGGCGGCGCTGCGGCTCGGCCTCTACGAGCTGCTGTTCGCCGACGGCACCCCCGACCACGCCGCCGTCGACCAGGCGGTGGAGCTGGTCAAGGGCGCCGGCGCCGCCCACGCCGCCGGCTTCGCCAACGCGGTGCTGCGCCGCGCCGGGCGCGAACGCGAGCAGCTGACCGCGGCCCTGCTGGCCGACGACTCGAGCCCGGAGACGGCGGCCGTCGCCCACTCGGTGCCGCTCTGGCTGGCGCGGATGTGGTGGCAGGAGCTGGGGGCCGACGGCGCCCGCTCTCTGCTCGCCGCCTGCAACGAGCCGGCCGAGGTGGGATTCAGGGTCGCGCCCCGCTCGCCGCACGCCGGTGTCGCCGGCGTGGCCCGTGAGTCCGGCACCCCGATCGAGGCCGCGCGCGACGCCGCCCTGGCCAAGCTGCGGGAGGCCGGGGTGGAGGCGGAGGCCGCTGCCGGCCCGTGGCCGCTGGACGCCCCGGAGATGATCGCCATCGCCGGGCGCACCGGCGAGACTGTCCCCACCCTGGTCGCCGCCGCGGAGCTGACGCCGCAGAGCCGCGGCTCCGCCGCCGTGGTCGCGGTGCTCGATCCCCAGCCCGGCGAGCAGGTGCTTGACCTCTGCGCCGGCCCCGGCATCAAGACCGGCCAGATCGCGGCGCGGATGGGCGACCGCGGCGATCTGGTCTCGGTCGAGCTCGACCCCGGCCGGGCCGAGGAAGTGGCGGCGCAGGCGCGGCGGCTGGGCCTGCGCAGCGTCACCGTGATCGAGGCGGACGCGACCGGCGGGGGGATGGCGCCGGGCTTCGACCGGGTCCTGCTCGACGCGCCCTGCTCGGACCTCGGCGCCCTCGCCTCGCGCCCGGACGCGCGCTGGCGCAAGTCGCCGAGGACGATCGAGCGCCTGGTCGATGTCCAGGACCGGGCCTTGCGGGCGGCGGCGCGGGTGCTGCGGCCGGGCGGCGTCCTCGTCTATTCGACCTGCACGATCTCCCGCCGCGAGAACGAGGACCGGGTCGCGGCGCTGCTCGCGGCCGCCGCCGCGGGCGAGGTGCCGGCGCTGGAGCTGGAGGACCTCGGTGCCCGCGCGCCCGCGCTCGCCTCGGCAGTCGAGCCGCGCTGCCTGCAGCTGCGCCCCGACCGCGATCGCACCACCGGCTTCTTCGTCGGCCGGCTGAGAAGGCATGATTAGGCGATGAGCGAGTCCGGCGAGAGCGGAGCGGGCGGCACCACCCTCGGGCGGGCCCCGTGCCCCAGCTGCGGTGAGCCCTGGCTGCGGCCGACCCAGCTGCCGGGGCGGCTGCGCTGCGTCAACTGCCTCAGCCGCTTCGAACTCGTCTCCCAGTGCCCGAACTGCGGCGAACACCAGACGATCGCCCGCATGAGCAACACCGAGGACATGCAGTGCCAGGCCTGCGGTTCCTCGATGCTCCGCGCGGCCTGACGTTTGTAACCCACAGGGTTACAAAGGACAAACGGAGGCCGGACGTCGAGCGCATCCTCTAGGTTGGCGGCATGAGCGAGCGCCTGGCCGAGCTGATCTCTTCGCCGCGGGTCGCGCCGTCGATCCTCTCGGCCGACTTCTCGAAGCTGGGGAGCCAGATCGAGGAGGTGATGGACGCGGGGGCGCGGGTGATCCACTTCGACGTGATGGACGGCAATTTCGTGCCGCCGATCACGATCGGGCCGCTGGTCCTCAGCGGGATCGCCGACCAGGTCCACGCCGCCGGCGGCGCCGTCGACGTGCACCTGATGATCGCCGCGCCCGAGCGCCAGATCGAGGAGTTCGCCCGCGCCGGCGCCGACTCGATCACCTTCCACGCCGAGGCGACCCCGCACGCCAACCGCACCCTGCACGCCGTCCGCGAGCTCGGCTGTCAGGCCGGGATCGCGCTCAACCCCGGCACGCCCGCCGAGGCGGTCGCCGAGCTGCGCGACTGCGCCGACATCGTCCTCTGCATGACCGTCAACCCCGGCTGGGGCGGGCAGGCCTTCATCGAGTCCTCGCCCGGCAAGGTCGAGCGCCTGCGGGCGCTGGTCGGCGAGGCGCGGATCGAGGTCGACGGCGGCATCGACACCGGGACCGCCGGCGCGGTCGCCGCCGCCGGCGCCTCGCTCTTCGTCGCCGGCTCCGCCGTCTTCGGCGCCGACGATCCCGCCGCCGCCTACGCGGCGATCGCCGCCGCCGCCGGCGCCAGCTGACTCACATCTCGCGGCCGCGGGCGATCAGGGCGCCGGTGACCTCCTGCCACCAGGCGCGCTCGACCGGGTCGACGCCGGCGCGCTCGGCCCGCCGCTCGCACCAGTCGGCGAGGGCGCGCCGCCCGCCCATCGCCACCACGCTCTGCCCGGTCACCGCGTAGCGCCCGTCCGCCATCGCCAGCATCGCGCCGCCGCCGTCGCCGCTGGTGCGCATCACCGCCAGCACCGGGACCCCGTCGAGCTCGTTCGGCTTCGGGTCCTCGCCCGCCCGCGCCGGCCGCACCAGGAACACCTGCGAGGCCCCACGTCGCGGCAGCGCGGGCGGCCGCGGCCGCCCGACCGGGCCCTTGGTCCAGACCTTGGTCAGCGCCTCGACCTCCTCGCGCAGCTCGCCGCGGACGAGGATGTGCAGCTCGTCGCCCTCGCGCATCTCGGTCGACCCGCGCGGCGGGATCGCGTGGCCGTCGCGGACGATCACGTTGACCAGCGCCTCGCGCGGCAGTTCCAGCTCCCGCACCGGGTGCCCGGCGGCGGCGGCGCCGGGGGGCAGGCGGTAGGCGATCACGTCGCCGCCCATGCGGCGGATTCGCCCGGACTCGAGCAGCCGCCGCGGCAGCGCCGGCTCGTCGGTGGTGAGGCCGAGCCGCTTCGCCAGCGGCTCGAAGCTGGCGCCCTGGACCAGGGTCGAGGTGACGACGACGAAGAAGACGATGGCAAACTCTTCGCGGCCGCCCGCAATCCCGGCGACGACCGGGAAGGTGGCGAGCCAGATCGGCGTCGCCCCGCGCAGCCCGGCCCAGCCGAGCATCGCTTTCTCGCGCACCCCCAGCGGCGCGAACGCGGTCGCGGCGAAGGTCGCCACCGGGCGGGCGACGAGAATCAGCACCGCCGAGAGCGCCAGCCCTTTCAGCGCCACGTCGTCGAGCTGGCTGGGGAAGACGAGCAGGCCGAGGAGGATGAAGAGGGCGATCTGGGCGACCCAGCCGAGCCCCTCGTGGAAGGCGACGACCGTCCGTCGGGCGGGGATGTTGGCCGATCCCAGCGCCAGCGCGGTCAGGTAGGTGGCGAGCAGGCCGGAGCCGTGGGCGACCTCGGCGAGGCCGAAGGAGAGGGCGGCGATGGCGATCGTCGCCACCGGGTAGATGCCGTCGGTCGGCAGCCGCGTCGCGTTGAGGGCGGCCGCGGCGAGGCGCCCGACCAGCCAGCCGACGGCGATCCCGACCGCCAGTTTCACCGCCAGCAGGCCGGCCATGTCGGCGAGGCCGTAGCCGGGCTCCTGGATCCATTCGATGAAGCCGATCACCAGCAGCAGGGCGACCGGGTCGTTCATCCCCGACTCGCCCTCGAGCGAGCGCGCCAGTCGCTTCTCCAGGGTCGAGCGGCGCAGCACCGCGAAGATCGCCGCCGAGTCGGTCGCCGCCACGGCCGCCCCGACCAGCATCCCTTCCAGGGTGCTGAGGTCGAAGATCAGCTTCGCCGCGAGGCCGGCGATGACCGCGGTCAGCGCCGTTCCCAGGGTCGCCAGCGAGGCGGCGGTGCCGAGCACCGGGCGGATCTCCGACCAGCCCGCGGTCAGCCCGCCCTCGAACAGAATCAGGACCAGGGCGATCGTCCCCAGGGTCCGGGCCAGCTCCATGTTGGAGAACTCGATGCCGCCGATTCCCTCCGACCCGGCCAGCATCCCGAGCCCGAGGAAGAGCAGCAGCCCCGGCACCCGCACCCGGTCGGCCAGCAGCGCCCCGGCGATCCCGGCGGCCAGCAGCGCGCCGGCGATCAGGATCAGCTCTGCGTCGTGCCCGCCCATCGAAGGACCCTAGTGAAGCGGTACTGCTTGTTCCCGTCTACAGCGGTAACGGTGCATCACACGTTCTCGTCGATCGAGGCCAGCGTCGCCTCCAGCTCCTCCGGCGAGCCCTCCCCGGGGACGTCCTCGGGCCGTTCGTGCGGGCGGCGGTAGACCAGGTAGAGCAGGGCGAAGAGGACGCCGGCGGTGAGTGCGAAGCCGATCTCGACCCGGCGGAACTCGTTCTCGACCAGCGGCACGAAGTTCCAGGCGATGAAGAAGGTCGCGCAGGAGATCCAGCGCACCGCCGCCCGCCGCACCTGCCCCTGGGCCAGGCAGGCCTGGTTGAGCGTGACCGAGCCCAGGTAGAGGCCCATTCCCAGCGTCACCAGCAGCAGCCCGGGCCGGTCGTAGGTGAACTTGTCGCTGAAGGCGATCTGCATCAGCTTCGGCCCGGCGATCAGGACGAGGATCCCGGCGAAGCTGGCGAAGGCGGCGATCCCGAGCAGGACGCCGCGGACCGAGCGGTGGAACTCGCGCTCGCTGTCGGGGTCGCTGGAGGTGTGGAGGCTGGTCAGGTGGGGGAGGATGCTGGTCGAGACCGCCTGGAACAGCTGCAGCGGCGCCCGCGCGATCATCAGCACGTTGAAGATGAACCCCGCCGCCGCCGCCCCCTGCAGGCCGCGGGCGATCAGCGGCCCGGCGTTGAGGAATGCCTGTTCGCTGAACATGATCACCAGCACGGCGCCGGCGAAGCCCCCGCCTTTCTTGAGGGAGAAGTCCTGGTCCTCATCCGGCGCCGAAGGAGTCAGATTGCGATCGGCACCGGATGAGGACCCATCAACCGGCACGTCCTCAGCTTCGCTTCCGGGCGTGCCGGGCGATTCACGTCGCTCCTTCCTTGCCCGGCGAAGAAACGCCAGCGGCACGACCATCAGCGAGAGGCTCGGCGCGGCGACGATGCCGATCGCCACCGCCGACTGCCCTTCCAGCAGGCTGACCGCGACCAGGACCGCGAACAGGGTGCGGAAGACCGACTCGGAGAGGATCAGCGCCGTGAACAGCCCGAAGGTGCGCTGGCCGGCGAGGAAGCCGCGGGCGAAGTAGCTGGCGGCGTAGAAGAGGACGGCGCCGAAGAAGACCCAGTAGAGGGTTTCGTTGCCTTCCAGCAGGCCGTCCTGGATCGGCCCGCGCAGGGCCAGCGCCACCACCGCGAAGCCGATCGCCAGGCCGATCTGGATCGTCGAGGCGACCCGCATCTCCTGGGCGATCGGTTCCCGCTTCTGCAGCCGTTCGGAGATGTGCCGCGAGAGCAGCTGTTCGACCGGCCGGTAGAGGGTGGAGATGGTGATGAAGACCGCCGACCAGAGCACCGTGATCTGCCCGTAGTCGGGCTTGGAGAGCACGTGCGAGGCGATCAGGAAGTAGGCGTAGGTGATGAGGCCGGTGAGCCCGACCCCGATCGCCAGGAAGCTCGCGGTTTTCCCGTACTCGGCCGAGGCCGAGCGCCCTTTGCCGCCGCCGCTGGCCGCCATCACTCGCCGCGGTCGCCAGGCTCGTAGTGCGAGGGCGCGACGCCGAGCGCCAGCTCGACCCGCCGCACCCGCTCGAAGACCCGCTGCGTCATCACCCGCTGGCCGGCCAGGAGGTCGCCGATCACCCCCAGCGCGAACAGCTGCACGGCGGCGATGAAGAGGACGGCGCCGAGGATCAGCGACTGCACGTGCCCGCTGCTGTCGCCGTGGAAGACCCAGTCGATCAGGAACGGCAGCCAGGCCAGCAGGGCGAGCAGGAGGACGACCGCGCCGGCGGTGGCGAAGGCCCGCAGCGGCTCGTAGCGGGCGTAGATGCGCAGGATCGCCGGGCCGTTGCGGCGCACGTAGGCGCCGGTCGAGTCGAACAGCCGCGACTCGCGCGTCTGCGGGTTGGTGCCGACCTTGACCTCGTCGACCGCGACCAGCATCTTGCCGGCCTGGATCAGGCTCTCCAGCGTGTAGGTGAAGTTGTCGACGACCGAGAGCTGCAGCGCCGCCTCGCGGTTGTAGGCGCGGAAGCCGGAGGTGGTGTCGGTGACCGCGGTGTCGGAGAGCCGCCGCACGACCCAGCTGCCGAGCCGCTGCAGCCCCTTTTTCGAGCCGGAGAAGTGGTCGATCTCGCCGACCTGGCGGTCGCCGACGACCATGTCGGCCTCGCCGGCGAGGATCGGCGCCACCAGCTTGGCGACGTCGGCGCCGCTGTATTGGTTGTCGGCGTCGGTGTTGACGACGACGTCGGCGCCGAGCTTCAGGCAGGCGTCCAGCCCGGCCTGGAAGCCCGCCGCCAGGCCCTTGTTGTTGGTCAGGCGGACGATGTGCTCGACCCCGTTGGCCCGCGCCACCTCGACCGTGCGGTCGGTCGAGCCGTCGTCGATCACCAGCAGCTCGACCTCGTCGATCCCGTCGAGCCGGCGCGGCAGGTCGGCGATCGTCGCCGGGAGCGTTTGCTCCTCGTTCAGGCAGGGGATCTGGATGATCAGCTTCATGGGCGGTCGGTCAGGCTACCCGTAGCTACGTCGGGCAGGGGGTAGAATCCTGGTTGATTGACCAGTCAATCGGTCCGATGAACAGCCAGCTGACAGCCACGGACGGGACGCATCTCAGGCGGGCGCTGGAGCTTGCGGAGCACGGCCGCGGTCGGGTCAGCCCGAATCCCCTGGTCGGCGCGGTCGTGGTCCGTGAGGGCGAGATGATCGGCGAGGGCCACCACGCCGAGCTCGGCGGCCTGCACGCGGAGCGGGCGGCGCTGGCCGACTGCCGCGAGCGCGGCGAGGACCCGGCGGGGGCGACGATGTACGTGACCCTGGAGCCGTGCGCGCACCAGGGCCGCCAGCCACCCTGTGTCGAGGCGGTGCTGGAGGCCGGGATCGCACGGGTCGTAATCGCCTCCGAGGACCCCAGCGAGAAGGCCGCCGGCCGCGGCCCCGGGATCCTCCGCGACGGCGGCGTCGAGGTCGCCTTCGCCGCCGGCGCCGAGGCCGCCGCGGCGCGCCTGCTCAACCAGCCCTTCCGCAAGCACGCCCGCACCGGCCTGCCCCTGGTCACCCTGAAGCTGGCGATGTCGCTCGACGGCCGCACCAGCACCGCCCCAGGCGACTCGCCCTGGATCTCCGGCGAGCGCAGCCGCGAGCTGGTCCACCGCTGGCGCGCCGAATCCGACGCGATCGCCGTCGGCATCGGCACCGCCCTCGTCGACGACCCCCTGCTCACCGCCCGCCCCGCGGACCCCGGTTCCGGTGGTCCTTATCCCCGCATAGCGAGGAAAAGGACCACCGCAGGAGAGGTGCGGCAGCCGCTGCGCGTCGTCTTCGACTCCCAGGCCCGCCTCCCGCTCGACTCCCAGCTGCTCGCCACGCTCGACCAGGCGCCGGTTCTGGCGGTGACCTCACCGGATGCCGAACCGGGCCGCGTCAGTGCCCTCGAGGACGCCGGCGCCGAGATCCTGGTCGTTGGCGGCGGCACCCCGGCGGACCGCGTCTCCTCGGCTCTTGCCGACCTCGGCCGCCGCGGCATCACCAGCCTCTTCCTCGAGGGCGGCCGCACCCTCGCCGCCGCCTTCCTCGCCGCCGACCAGCTCGACGAGTCCCGCACCTTCATCGCCCCCGTCCTCCTCGGCGAGAGGGACGGGGGTGGGTGGCGCGCGGGTCCTGTCGTCGCGGCATCCCCCACGGTGCTCGGCGGCGGAGCCGCCTCCGCGCCGCGGGGGACCCCCGCCACGACGCCACCCGCGCGTGTGACCGCACTCCACTCGACGAGTGAGCGGGTCGGGGAGGATGTTCTAGTGACTGCCATGTACAAGGAGTGGTGAGTTGTTCACGGGACTGATCCAGGATGTCGGCAGAGTTGCCGCGCTCGAGAGCAGTGCGGACGGCGCTCGCCTGCGAATCGAGACCAAGCTCGCGGGCGAGGTCGGCCTCGGCGACTCGGTGGCCGTGGACGGCACCTGCCTGACCGCGACGGCAGTGGACAGTGCTGCCTTCGAGACCGAGGCGATGAACCAGACCCTGGAGGTGACCGCGCTCGGCAGGGTCGAGGCCGGCGCCGCGGTCAACCTCGAGCTGGCCATGCAGGCTTCAGATCGCCTCGGCGGGCACATCGTCCAGGGGCACGTCGACGGGGTCGGCGAGGTCCTCTCCGTCGAGGACGACGGCTTCGCCCGCCGCGTCCGCATCGCCCTCGGCCCGGAGCTGCTGCGCTACGCGGTCGACAAGGGCTCGATCACGCTCAGCGGGGTCAGCCTGACCATCGCCGAGCTGGGCGACGCCTGGGTCGAGGTGTCGCTGATCCCCGAGACTCTGGAGCGGACGAACCTGGGCGCGTTGACGCCGGGAAGCAAGCTGAACGTCGAGTGCGACATCGTGGCGAAGTACGTGGAGCGGTTGCTGGCACCATTCGCTGGAAAGGAGCGAGCGTGAGCCAAGAGACGAAGACCGAGGTAGACGCCGGGACCGAGACGGGGGAGAGCCCGTTCTCGACGATCGAGGAGGCGATCGAGGAGATCCGCCGCGGCCGCATGGTCGTCGTCTGCGACGGCGAGGACCGCGAGAACGAGGGGGACCTGGTGATGGCGGCGCAGTTCGCCACCCCCGAGGCGGTCAACTTCATGGCCAAAGAGGCGCGCGGGCTGATCTGCCTGGCGCTGACCGCGCAGCGCTGCGAACGGCTCGGCCTCAACCTGATGGCGGCCAAGAACGAGGCGCCGCTGCAGACCGCCTTCACGGTGACGATCGAGGCCGCCGGCGGCGTCAGCACCGGCATCTCCGCCCACGACCGCGCCCACACGATCCAGGTGGCGATCGACCCCGAGTCGGGGCCGCGCGACATCGTCGTCCCCGGCCACATGTTCCCGCTGCGGGCCAAAGAGGGGGGCGTCCTGGAGCGCACCGGCCACACCGAGGCCAGCGTCGACCTCGCCCGCCTCGCCGGCCTCACCCCGGCCGGGGTGATCTGCGAGGTGATGAACGACGACGGCACCATGGCCCGCGTGCCCGACCTGATCCCCTACTGCCGCAAGCACGGCCTGAAGATGGTCACCGTCGCCGAGCTGATCGCCTACCGCCGCCGCACCGAGAAACTGGTCGAGCGCGTGGTCTCGACCGCGCTGCCGACCTCCTTTGGCGACTTCACCGCGGTCGGCTACCGCTCCCTGGTCGACGACAAACACCACGTGGCGATGGTCAAGGGCGAGGTCGACGGGGTCGAGGACGTGCTCGTCCGCGTCCACAGCGAGTGCCTCACCGGCGACGTCTTCCACAGCATGCGCTGCGACTGCGGCGAGCAGCTGGCCTCGGCCCTGGCGATGATCGAGGAGGAGGGCCGCGGCGTCCTCCTCTACCTCTCCCAGGAGGGCCGCGGGATCGGCCTGCTGAACAAGCTCAAGGCCTACAAGCTGCAGGAGGAGGGAGCCGACACGGTCGAAGCCAACCTCAAGCTGGGCCTGCCCGCCGACCTGCGCGACTACGGCATCGGCGCCCAGATCCTCGTCGACCTCGGCCTGACCAGCATCCGCATCCTCACCAACAACCCGAAAAAGATCGTCGGGCTCGAGGGCTACGGGCTCTCGGTCTCCGAGCAGGTGCCGATCGAGTCCGATCCCAACGTCCACAACGAGGCCTACCTGCGGGCCAAGCGCGACAAGATGGGCCACTCGCTGCACCACCAGGGTTTGGCGCTCGACGAGGAGATGATCCACGACGAGGAGGAACGCGATGCGAGAGAAGCCGGCGACTCCGGGAGCGCCGGTGGCTGAGGCGGGCGCCTTCCTCGAGACCTTCGGCGACGAGGAGAAGGGCGCACTGGCCGGGCTCGAGTTCGCGGTATTCGTCGGCCGCTTCTACGAGGACCTGGCCGACCGCCTGCTGCGTGGCGCCCGCGAAGGGTTCGAGCTGGCCGGGGTGGCGCCGGGCGCGGTGCGCGAGTCCTCGGTGCCCGGCGCCTACGAGCTGCCGTTCGCGGCCAGGGCCTTCATTGAGGGTTCGCAGGCGCGTGCGGCCGCCGGTGGCCCGCCGCCCGGGGGTGTCGCCTGCCTCGGCGTCGTCATCCGTGGTGAGACCGACCACTACGACTTCGTCTGCGCCGAGGCGGCCCGCGGCATCCAGGATGTGCAGCTCGAGACCGGGGTCCCCTGCGCCTTCGGCGTGATCACCTGCGACAACATGGAGCAGGCCCTGGCCCGGGCCGGCGGCGGCAAGCGCGACCAGGGTCGCAACGCCGCCCTCACCGTCGCCCGCATGGCCCTGCTGCAGCGACAGCTCGGCGGCTGAGCGGCGAGGGAGCCGCGCCCGGCGGGCACTCTGTACCATCCACGATCCCGATGGCCAAGGTATGTCACAGCTGCGGCAAAGGACCGGCGTTCGGCCAGTCCCGAAGCCACTCGATGGTCGCCACCAAGCGGCGCTTCGATCCCAACCTGCAGAAGGTCCGGATCACCGAGAACGGGCGCCCGCTGCGCGCCTACGTCTGCACGCGCTGCCTCAAGGCGAACAAGGTCACCAAGGCCGCCTGACGCGGGTGCGGGGGAGGGGTCTGGTCACCCTCCATTCGAATTGAGTCGCGCCCGCTTCGCGGACGGCTCCGGATGTTGCTGCCCGCCTATGGCGGGCAATAGACAGATTGCATATCGCGCCCTTCGGGCAACATTCGAATGGAGGGCGACCAGACCCCTCCGGCGACACCCACTCCGCTACGGCGTGAGTTTCCGAGGGACGGCAGGCTGGGCAAGCTGTCCGAGACGCCGCGATCCCGCGAAGCCGCTCAACTGCGCTCGGACCCGGTGCGACGTTCCGTTGGAGGGGTGCCGGTAGGCCTCTCCGGGAATGTCGCGCAGCGGCGATATGCAATCTGTCATCCGCGCGCCATAGGCGCGCACCAACCCCCGGAGCTGTGCGCGAAGCGCGCGCGACTGAATTCCCGGAGGGGCTTACCGGCACCCCTCCCGCGCGCTCTCGTCCCTAGTCCGTCGGCGGAACTACCGGATGCTCGCCCGTGGGGGCAGGGTCACCCTCCGCCGGCTCCACATGCAGCTTCGGCAGGATCCGGTCGAGCCAGCCGGGCAGCCACCAGGCTTTCTCGCCGAACAGCTGCATGATCGCCGGCACCAGGACCGAGCGGATGATCACGGCGTCGATCAGGACCGCCGCGGCGAGGCCGAGACCGAAGAGTTTGATGATGCGGTCGTCGCCGATCATGAAGGAGGCGAAGACGGTGACCATGATCGCCGCCGCCGCGGTGATCACGCGTCCGGTCAGGGCGAGGCCGCGGGTGACCGCTTCGGTCGCGTCCTTGCGGTTCTCCCACTCCTCGTGGATGCGCGACATCAGGAAGACCTCGTAGTCCATCGAGAGCCCGAAGATGATCGAGAAGAGGAAGATCGGGAAGAAGGAGATGATCGGTCCGGTGCCGTCGACGCCGATCAAGCTCGCCCCCCAGCCCCACTGGAAGACGGCGACGATCAGGCCGAAGGCGGCGCCGATGCTGAGCAGGTTCATGACGATCGCCTTCAGCGGCACCAGCACCGAGCGGAAGACCGCCATCAGCAGCAGTGCCGAGAGCAGGACGACGACGCCGATGAAGAGCGGCAGCTTTTCGGCGATCGCGGTGCCGAAGTCCTCGAAGATCGCGGTGATGCCGCCGACGTGAAGCGCGGTATCGGTCGATTCCTCGATCGGCGGGACCAGGTCGTCGCGGATGTGGTCGAGTAGTTCGGTCGTCTTCTCGCTCTGCGGCGAGCTCGTCGGGTAGGCCTGGAAGATCGCGGTGTTCTTGGCCGGGTTCAGAATGACCGGGGTGGTGGCGGCGACCCGGTCGTCTTCTTCGAGCGCCTTCTTGAGCTGCACGAGCCCCGTGTCGTCGCCCTTTTCGGGCAGCGCCGCCGCGAGCACGAAGGGACCGTTGAAGCCGGGCCCGAAGCCCTCGGCCAGCAGCTCGTAGGCTTCGCGCGTGGTCGAGCCGGCGGGGTCGGTGCCGGCGTCGTTGGAGCCGAGCCGCAGCGAGAGGGTGGGGACGCAGAGGAGCAGTAGCAGGCCGCCGGAGAGAACCGCCGAGAGCACCGGCCGGCGCTGGATCTCGCGGCTCCAGCGGAACCACTTGGTGTCTTCGGCGGTGGTCGAGGCGCGCTTGCCAAGCCCCGGGATCCGCAGCCGGTCGACCCGGCGGCCGACGATCGTCAGCAGCGCCGGCAGCAGGGTCAGCGACGCGATCATCGTGAACAGCACCGCCAGCGCCGCCGCCATCGCCACCCCGTAGAGGAAGGAGAGGCCGAGCAGCATCATCCCCATCAGCGCGATGATCACCGTGATGCCGGCAAAGAGGACCGCCCGCCCGGCCGTGTCGATCGCCGCGATCGCCGCCGGTCGCGCCTCCATCCCCTCGTCGAGGCCGTTGCGGAAGCGGGTGAGGATGAAGAGGGCGTAGTCGATGCCGACGCCGAGGCCGATCATGAAGGCCAGCTGGGGCGCGAACTCCGCCGTGTCGAAGACGTGGGTGCCGAGCGTGACGACGCTGAGCCCGACGCCGAGCGCGAACAGCGCGGTGACGATCGGCAGCCCCATCGCCACCACCGAGCCGAAGGTCAGCAGCAGGATCACGATCGCCGCCAGCAGCCCGACGAAGCCGGAGATGTCGGTTTCTTCTTCGCCGCGGACTTCCTCGATCGGCTGGCCGCCGACCTCGACCTGCAGCCCGTTGCCGCTGGCATCGGTTGCGGTCGCCAGCAGCTTCTTGAGATCGTCTTTTTCGAGTTCGTTGGTGGTGGTGTCGAACTGGACCGTCGCGTAGGCGATCTTGCCGTCGTCGCTGACCGCGCCGGTGCCGCCACCCTCGTAGGGGCTGGCGACTTCGCTGACGTGGGGGAGCTTGGCGACGGTGGCGAAGACGCCCTCCATCTCCCGTTTGACCGCCGCCGACTCGACCCCGCCGTCGGCCTTGTAGACGATCGTCGCGGTGTCGCCGGACTGGGCTGGGAACTTCGTTTCCAGCAGGTCGAACGCTTCCTGCGAGTCGGAAGCGGGCAGCTTGAAGTCTTCGCTGAAGTCGGAGCCGACCGAGCCGGCGAGCATCCCGAACCCGATCAGGGCCACGATCCAGCCGATGATCACCGTCTTGCGGTGGCCGGTGGTCCAAGTGGCGAAACGTCGCATCGGCGCGCCACGCTAGCAATGGGCGCGGGCGAACGTGTGTGCGAAGGGTCCGCTGGCCTGCGTCGTGGCCGGTCACTAGATTGCGGGATCAGATGCCCGATCCCTCGATCGCCCGCTTCCGACGGGTCGTCAGCTCTGCATACGCCTCGCTGGAGGCGCGACGCCAGGAGGTCAACGACCTCAACGTCTTCCCGGTCGCCGACGGCGACACCGGCGACAACATGGCGATGACGATGCGCGCCGTGATGGAGGAGCTCGACCGCCTCGACGGCCAGGAGGTCGACGAAATCGGCCGCACGGTGCTGGTCCAAGCGCTGGCGCGGGCGGCGCTGATGGGCGCCCGCGGCAACTCCGGCGTGATCCTCAGCCAGATCGTCCGCGGCGCCGCCGAGGAGCTGGCCAGCCGCCCCGGCGAGCTGGTCGACCCGGTCCTGGTCGCCGCCGCCTTCGCCAAAGCCGCCGACGCCGCCTACGAGTCGGTGCGCGAGCCGGCCGAGGGGACGATGCTGACCGTCTTCCGCGAGATGGCCCACTCGCTGACCCGCCAGCTCGCGCACCTCGAGGCCGACAAACAGCGGCTCGGCCGCGACGTCAGCGACGAGTTCCAGGACGAGGTCCTGGCCGAGGTCCTGGAGCGGGCGATCGCCGACGGCGAGCGCGCCGTCGCACGCACCCCCGAGCAGCTCGAGGTCCTGCGCGAATCCGGCGTCGTCGACGCCGGCGGCCACGGCCTCGTCCTGATCCTCGCCGGCGTCGTCGCCGGCCTGCGCGGGGACGGGGCCGAGCTGCCCGAGGTTCCCCACCACCAGCCGGCGCGGCTCAGTCTGCCTCACCACGAGGACAGCCGCTTCCGCTACTGCACCAACTTCATCGTCGCCGGCGAGGGCCTCTCCTCGCGCGACTTCCTGCCGCGCCTGGAGGGCCTCGGCGACTCGGTCCTGGTGGTCGGCGACGAGGCGACGCTCAAGGTCCACGTCCACACCGACGAGCCGGAGGCGGCGGTGGCGCTGTTCGAGGGCGCCGGCGCCGTCACCAACCTCGACGTCGCCGACATGCGCAAGCAGATGGCCGAACGCAGCGCCCGGCTCAGCTCCGGCGCCCGCACCGGCGTGCTCGCGGTCGCCGCCGGCGAGGGGCTGGAGCGGCTCTTCGCCGAGCTTGGCGCCGCCGTCGTCCCCGGCGGCGAGACGCTCAACCCCTCCACCTACGAGCTGCTGGCCGGGATCCACGGGGTGGCGGCGGAGGAAATCCTCGTCCTGCCCAGCTCCTCCAACGTGGTGATGGCGGCCGAGCGCGCCTGCGAGCTCTCCGAGAAGCCGGCGCGGGTGGTGCCGGCGCTCTCCCAGCAGGCGAGCCTGCTGGCCCTGGTCGAGCTCGACCCCGCCGCCTCGGCGTCGGACAACGCCGAGCGCCTGGCGGGAGCGCTGGAGGGAGTGGCGATCGGCGGCGTCGCCCCGGCCGCCCGCGACGACGCCCAGGGGCGGTTCAAGCAGGGCGACGCGGTCGGCTTCGCCGACAGCGAGATCGTCGCCTGGGGCGGCACCGGCTCGACCCTGACCACGACCATCCAGCACCTCGCCGAGGGGGCGGAGATCGTCACCGTGATCGCCGGTGAGGGCGCCCCGATCGCGCTCGAGCAGATCGACACCCACGCCCCCGAGGGGGTCGAGGTCGAGACCCACGAGGGCGGTCAGCCGAGCTGGTGGTGGCTGCTCGCCGCCCAGTAGTGCGCTCCTCGCCCGGGGATCGCCAGGCGCTGCGCTCCTTCGGCGGCGCGACCGAGCTCTCCCGGGCCGACCTCCTCGGCGCCCCCGTCCACTGGCCCCGCCCAGGAGCCCTCGACGTCTCGATCCAGGCCCTGGAGGGAGTCGGCCCCAAACTCGCTGTCGCGGCGGCGGAAGCGGGCATCCACACCATCGCCGACGTCCTCACCCGCTACCCGCATCGCCACCGCGACATCACCATCCGCCCGCTCGGAGAGCTGGGGGAGGGCGACACCGGAACCGTCCTCGTTGAAGTGCAGGGCGCCCAACCCCGTCCGTTCCGCAAACGCGGCCTCAGCATCACCAGCGTCAAAGTCGGCGATGACAGCGCCCACACCCGCGCCAGCTGGTTCAACCAACCTTGGGTCGCCGGCAAACTGATCCCAGGCACCCGCCTTCTCCTCACCGGCAAGCTCTCCAAACGCGGCTTCGCGGTGAACCAGTACGAAGTGGTCTCTGCCGGGGGTGACGAGGGGGAGGGTCCGAGAACGGACACACCTGCCCGCCCGCAGGACCCTCCCCCTCGTCAGGACCCGCGGCCTGACGCCCTCGACCCTCCTCCCCCTGTGCCACCCGCGGGAGGGGCGTTGATGCCTGTGCACCCAGCGACCGAGGCCCTCAAAGCGCAGAAGATTCGGGACTGGGCGGAGCAAGCCTGTCGGCTCGCACCGAACGCGATCGAGGGGTTGCCGGCGGAGCTGCGGGCGCGCAGGGGACTCGCAAGCGTGGGGGATGCCATTCGGGCGGCGCATTTCCCGGAGAAGGCTGAGGAAGCTGAAGAAGCCCTGGAGCGGATCGCCTTCGAAGAGCTGTTCCTGCACCAGGCGCTGCTGACGACGCGCAAGCGCTCGCACAGGACCGCCCGGCCCGCGCCGCGACTCGGCACCCCCGGCGAACGGGTCGGGCGCTGGATCGACTCCTTGCCGTTCGAGCCCACCAGGGACCAGCTCGCCGCCTTCGACGAGATCGACGCGGACCTCGACTCCGGTGAGCCGATGCAGCGGCTGCTGATGGGGGAGGTGGGTTCGGGGAAGACGGTCGTCGCCGTCTACTCGATGCTGCGCGCGCTCGAAGCCGGCTACCAGGGGGTGCTGATGGCGCCGACCGAAACCCTGGCCGAGCAGCACGCGATCACCCTCGGCCGGCTGCTGGCAGAAGAGGCGATCCCGTTCGCGCTGCTGACGGGGGCGACGCCCGCCTCGATCCGCAGGCAAGCCCTGAACCAGCTCGCCAGCGGCGAGCTGGGACTGATCGTGGGCACCCATGCGCTGATCGAGCCCGACGTCGAGTTCGCCCGCCTCGGCCTCTGCGTGGTCGACGAGCAGCACCGCTTCGGGGTCGAGCAGCGCCGTGCCCTCGACTCCAAGGGGGTGCGGGGGATGGCCCCGCACGTCCTCCACATGACCGCGACGCCGATCCCGCGCACGCTCTCGCTGACCGCCTACGGCGACCTCGACACGACCGCCCTGCACGAGCTGCCCGCCGGCCGCCAGCCGGTCGAGACCTGGCTGGTCGAGGAGGACCGCCGCGCCGCCGCCTACGAGTTCATCCGCGAGCGCCTGCGCGAGGGCCGCCAGGCCTTCGTCGTCTGCCCCCTGGTTGAGCTCTCGGAGAAGATGCCCGGCAAGGCGGCCGAGGCCGAGGCCGAGCGGCTGCGGGCCGGCGAGCTGCGCGACTTCTCGCTCGGCGTCCTGCACGGCCAGATGCCGCCGGCGACCAAGGCCGAGGCGATGCGGGCCTTCGCCGCCGGCGAGACCCAGGTGCTGGTGGCGACCACCGTGATCGAGGTCGGGATCGACGTCGCCAACGCGACCGTGATGGTGATCGAGGGGGCCGAGCGCTTCGGCGTCTCCCAGCTGCACCAGCTGCGCGGCCGGGTCGGCCGCGGCGAGCACGCCTCGCAGTGCCTGCTCTTCGCTGAAGAGGCCGGCGGGATGGCGCGGCGCCGGCTCGACGCGGTGGCGAAGGAGCGCGACGGCTTCAAGCTCGCCGAGGTCGACCTCGGCCTGCGCGGCGAGGGCGAGATCCTCGGCACCCGTCAGAGCGGCCTGCCGCGCTTCGCCGTCGCCAGCCTGCCCGAGGACACGAAGACCCTGGTCGCGGCGCGCGAAGAGGTGCTGGCGCTGCTGCGCCGCCACGGCTCGCTCGCCGACCCCGCCTTGGGCCCGCTGCTCGACGCCGCCCACCGCCGCTTCGGCGCCGCCGCCGCCGATCCGATCCCCCTCTAGCGGGGGGTGGTCGAGCTTTGTCGCGGATGGCGAGACAAAGTTCGACCACCCACTCTCTAAGTTGTTCGGCATGCGGGTGATCGCCGGAGACCTGAAGGGGCAGCAGCTGGTCGCGCCGCGCGGCTGGAAGGTGCGTCCGACCTCCGACCGCGTCCGCGAGGCGATCTTCTCCGCCCTCGGGGAGCGGGTCGAGCGCGCCGCCGTCCTCGATCTCTACTGCGGCACCGGCGCCCTGGCGATCGAGGCGCTCTCGCGCGGCGCCGAGCGCGCCGTCCTCGTCGACCGCGACACCCGGCCCGCCCTCGGCAACGTCGAGCGGCTCGGGCTCGGGGCCAGGGCGGAGCTGGTCCGCGCCGACGCCGGCCGCTGGCTGGGGCAGGTTTCCGAGCGGCCGGAAACGGGGAAGTTCGACCTCGTCTTCGTCGATGCCCCCTATAGACTCGCCGACCGCGTGGCGCCGGACCTGAACACCCACCTGCCCCGACTGCTGGCCGCCGGTGGGCGGGCGATCGTCGAGAGCGGCGCCGGCAGGCCGCTCCGCCTCGACTCGCTGGAGCGCCTGCGCCAGCGTCGCTACGGCGCCGCCGACGTCTCCATCTACGCGGAGGCGACGGGATGAGCGAGCGCAACGGCACCGTCGTCTGCCCGGGCACCTACGACCCGGTCACCAACGGCCACGTCGACATCATCACCCGCACCGCCCAGGTCTTCGACCGGGTCGTGGTCGGGGTCGTCAACAACCCGCTGCGCAAGCAGAAGACGCTCTTCAGCGCCGAGGAGCGCAAGGCCTTCATCGAAACGGCCGCCGCCGACCTGCCCAACGTCGAGGTCAAGATCTTCGCCACCCTGCTGGTCGAGTTCGCCCGCGACAACGGCGCCAAGGCGATCGTCAAGGGGATGCGGGCGATCTCCGACTTCGAGTACGAGTTCGAGATGGCGCAGCTGAACCGCAAGCTCGACCCCGGGATCGAGAGCATCTACGTGATCGCCTCGCCGCACTACAGCTTCCTTTCCTCGACCGGAGTCAAGGAAATGGCGACCTTCGGCGGCGACGTCTCCGACCTCGTTCCGGACCCGGTGGCGGCGGCGCTCGCTGACCGCCTGGACGACAGGTAGGCTTCCGCGAACCGTCTCGTCCATCTGGGCGACGGCTTGCAAAAAACGCCCCGGATAACGGCATCTTCACCAAAACCCCCGCATACACGTAGGCTTACGACCGGCAAATGGACGTTCTCGTTCTCATAGACAAGCTGGACGACGTCGTCCACAACGCCAGGCCCGTCCCACTGACGGACCAGGTGCGTGTGGACCGCGAGGAGATCTACGACCTCCTCGACCAGATGCGGGCGACGATCCCCGAGGAGATCAAGCAGGCCCGCTGGATCGTCAAGGAGCGCCAGGAGATGCTGGCCGAGGCCAAACGCGAGGCCGAGCGCATCGTCCGCGAGGCGCGCGAGCAGCAGGCCCGCCTGATCTCCGACGAGGAGGTCACCAAGCAGGCCGAGCGCGCCGCCGACGAGATCGTCGAGGACGCCCGCACCCGCGAGCGCGAAATCCGTCTCGGCGCCGAGGACTACGCCGACGAGATCCTCAACACCCTCGAAGTCAACCTTCAGAAGTTCCTCGCAGCCGTGCAGCGCGGCCGCGACCGGCTGGCCGGCCGTGAGGAAGAACCGGTCGCCGAGCTCGACGAGCAGGGTTAGCGCTACTCGAGCTTCAGGTCCTTGAGGGCGGCCCAGCGGGGGTCGGTTGCCTGCTCGTGTTCGTGGTCGGCGGGGTCGGCGTCGTTGAGGGACTCGCCGCAGACGGGGCAGAGGCCGGCGCAGTCGGGGCGGCAGAGGAAGCGGGAGGGGAGGGCGAGGATCGTCGCGTCGTGGGCCCAGCGACCGATCTCGAGTTCGTCCTCGACCACGTAGGGGCTGCGCAGCTCCTCGTCGTCGGTCACCGATTGGTCGACCTCGCGGGCCTCGACCTCGAGGTCCAGCGCCGCGTTCTCGAGGCAGCGCACGCACGGCCCCTCGAGGTGGACCGGGAACTGGATGCGGAAGGCGTAGCCGCTGCTGTGGCGGGAGATCTCCAGCCGCACGGTCGGCGCGGCCGGGTCCGCCAGGTAGGTCTGGCCGCCGAGCTCGAAGGGCTCGAGCTCGACCGGCAGCTCGACTCGCTTGCCCTCGCCGTGGGCGAGCGTGAGGCGCGCCAGGTCGATCGTGGTCGTGCGCGCTGGGGACATGAGCGAACCTCCGCTGGAGTACGGGCTTACGATGAGCTCCTCACCGACGAGATTACGAAATGACCCGATTCGACTGGAAACCAGACGTCTACCTGGAGCGGATCCGCGCCGAGGTCCCCGGCTACGACGAGCTGCAGGGCCAGGCGGTGGCGGCGATCCCGCTCGCGCCCGAGCGCGTGCTGGAGCTGGGGATGGGGACGGGGGAGACGACCCGGCGCCTGATCGAGGCCCACCCCGACGCCTGGGTGATCGGCCTCGACGCCAGTCCCGACATGGTCTTCCGCGCCCGCCGCGAGTACGACGACGTGCAGCTGGCCCGCATGGAGGACCCGTTGCCCGACGGGCCCTGGGACCTGGTGATCTCGGTCCTCTCGGTCAACGACCTCGGCGACGAGAAAAAGCAGGCGCTGTTCCGCCGGGTCAAGGACCACTCCCGCGCCCTCGTCATCGGCGACCGCTTCGAACCGGCCGAGCTGGAGGATGTCCTCGCCTGGTCAAATGGCGAGATCACGTGGCAGCAGGACCAACTCGCGGTAATACGCGCGGTCTACTGAGGAGCCAGAGCACCCCTCTCAAAACACTCCAGGGCGGCCTCCCGGCCGCTCGTTTTGGGAGGGGTGCTCTGGCTCCTCCCTGCACCCGCTAGGATTCCGCCTCCGATGGCCGTCCCGAAGAAGAGAACCTCCAGCGCCCGGCGCGACAAGCGGCGCGCGCAGCACAAGGCCGCCCAGCCGAGCCTGAGCAGCTGCCCGCGCTGCCATAGCCCGCGCCTGCCGCATCGGGTCTGCCCGACCTGCGGCACCTACGCCGGCCGCGAGGTCGTCGTTCACAAAGTCGCCGAGGCCCCGGCGACCAGCTCCGACTCCTAGCCGCGGTGGCGCTCGGGCGCGGCGGCATCACCGTTGCCCTCGACGGCTACGGTGCCGAGCAGGGCTTCGACGTGCTCGCCGAGGGCGCCCTGCGGGCGGCCGACGACGGGATCAAGGTCCGCATTTTCGGCCCGCCGAAGGAGCTCGGCCTCGATGGTGCCGACGGGGTCGAGGTCGTCCCCACCACGGAGTGGATCGGCAACGACGAGGACCCGGTGGCGGCGGTCCGCTCCAAGCCCGAGGCGTCGGTGGTCCAGGCCGCCCGCGAGGTCGCCGACGACGCCGCCGACGCGATGGTCAGCGCCGGCTCGACTGGGGCGACGATGGCGGCGGCGACCTTCGGCCTGCGCCGGCTCAAAGGCGTGCAGCGTCCCGCCCTGGCCGTGCAGCTGCCGATCCCCGGCAAACCGGTGCTCTTCCTCGACGTCGGCGCCAACGTCGAGGTCCGCGCCCAGCACCTGGTCCAGTTCGGCTTCCTCGGCGCCGCCTTCAGCGCCGCCGTGCTCGAGGTCGAGGACCCCTCGATCGGCCTGCTGACGGTCGGCGAGGAGGCGGGCAAGGGCCGCGAGGAGGTGGTCGAGGCGCACCGCATCCTCTCCGCCGCGTCCGGCATCCGCTTCACCGGCAACGTCGAGGGGCGCGACCTGCCTGCCGGGGTCGCCGACGTCGTCGTCACCGACGGCTTCACCGGCAACGTCGCCCTGAAGCTGATGGAGGGCACGGCCAAGACCGTCGCCGGCGCCGTCGGCAGCGCCGCCCGCTCGAACCCGGTCTCGCTGGTCGGCGGGCTGCTGATGCGCCCGGCGCTGGGCGGCCTGCGCCGCGAGCTGCACCCGGACACGACCGGCGGCGCGATCCTGCTCGGGCTGCGGGGGGTCGCCGTGGTCGGCCACGGCAGCTCCGGCGCCGACGGCATCGCCAACGCGATCCGCCTCGCCGCCCGCTGTGCCGAGGTCGACGCGGTCGGCCGCACCGCCGCCCTGCTGCGCGAGGGCGGCGCCGGCCGCGGCGCGCTCGCCGCCGAGGAGGGCGCGTGATAGGAAGCAGGGGATGAAGCGCGACGACGTCCTCACCCTCGTCCGCGAGCACCTCGCCGAGGAGCTCGAGGTGGACCGCGAGAAGATCGACGAGGGGACCCGCTTCAAGGAGGACCTCGACGCCGACTCGCTCGACCTCTACGAGCTGGTGATGGAGCTGGAGGACCGCTACGGGATCTCCGTCTCCGAGGAGCAGGCATCGCGGATCAAGACGGTCGGCGACGCGGTCGGGTTCGTCGTCGAGCACGCCCCGGCCTGAGGGCGATGACCGAGCCCGAGCCGGCGATCGCAGCCCTCGCCGCCCTGATCGAGGAGCTGCCGCCTGAGCTGCGCGAGCAGGCGCTGACCCACTCCTCCTGGACCGAGCGCCGGGTCGACTCCTTCGAGCGCCTCGCCTTCCTCGGCGACAGCGTCCTCGCCCTCGCCGTCGCCACCGAGCTACTCGCCCGCTTCGAGGCCGTCGCCGCCGGCGGCCTCACCAAGATCCACAACCAGACGGTCAGCGGCGTCTCCTGCGCCGAGGTCGGCCGCCAGCTCGGCGTCCCGGAGATGCTGCGGGCGACAGAGCCGGAGGGGGTCAACGGCGCGATCCCGGCCGAGGTCCTGCTGGAGGGCGAGCGGCCGGTGCCGGAGGCGACCGAGGCGCTGATCGGCGCCTGCTACCTGGCCTTCGGCTTCGAGCGCGCGGCGGCCGCCGTGGCCGCCGCCTTCGAGCCGCGGATCGAGCACGCGGCGGAGACCCGGATCGACTTCAAGTCGGCTTTGCAGGAGCTTTTGGCGCGGCGCGGGGTGCGCGTAAGCTACGAGGTCGTCGCCTCCACCGGGCCGCCGCACCGCCGCACCTTCGAGGTCGAGGCGATCGTCGACTCCAAGCGGGTCGGCGAGGGCGCCGGCCGCAGCAAGAAGGCGGCCGAGCAGGTCGCCGCCGAGCAGGCCCTGAAGCAGCTCGGGGGCTAGGGAAGCGGTGCGCGTCGCGTCCGACTCACCCGCGATTCTGAGCGTCGAGGGGCCAAGGAGAGCATGTACCTGAGATCGATTTCAATGAAGGGGTTCAAGTCGTTCCCCGAGCGGGTGAGCCTCGAGTTCTCACCCGGCGTCAGCGTGATCGTCGGCCCCAACGGCTCCGGCAAGAGCAACATCACCGACGCCGTGCTCTGGGCCCTGGGCGAGCAGAGCCCGGGGGCGATCCGCGGCGCCTCGATGCAGGACGTGATCTCCGCCGGCGGCAAGGGCATCGGCCAGCGCCGCGCCGCCGAGGTCGAGGTCGTGATCGACAACTCCGACGGCCGCGCCGCCAGCGAGTTCTCCGAAATCGCCGTGCAGCGCCGCCTCGACCGCTCCGGCGACAGCGGCTACCGCCTCAACGGCGCCCGCGCCCGCCTCGCCGACGTCACCGACGTCCTCTCCGACACGAATCTGGGTAGGGAGATGCATTCGGTGATCAGCCAGGGGCGGGTGGAGACGATCGTCCACTCGAAACCGCGCGAGCGCCGGCTCCTGGTCGAGGAGGCGGCCGGCCTCGGCAAGCACCGCAAGCGCCGGCGCCGCGCCGAGCTGAAGCTGCGGGCCGCCCGCGACAACCTCGACCGCGCGCTCGACGTCGAGCGCGAGGCGCGGGCGCGGCTGCGGCCGCTGAAGCGCCAGGCGCAGGCGGCCGAGCTCGGCGCCCGGATCGAGCGCGAGGAGCTGGGCCTGCGCGGCCAGATCGTCTCCGAGGAGCTGCGCTTCGGCGCCGACCGCGCCGCCGCCGCCGAGAAAGCGGCGGCCAAAGCGCGCGCGACCCGGGGTGAGATCGAGCAGCGGCTGGGCGCCGTCGGCAAACGCCGGCGCGAGGCCGAGGAGCGCTTCGCCGCCCGCGACCGCGAGCGCACCCAGGCCTGGGGCACGCTGACCAAGCTGCGCGGCGAGCAGGAGAAGATCGCCGTCCGCGCCAACAGCCTGGCCAGCCGGGTGACCGAGCTGGAGGCGGGTCTGGAGCGGCTGCGCGGCGAGCTCGGGCCGCTGACCCTCGACGTCGGCAGCAGCGGCGCCCCGGCCGAACGCGCGCGCAAGCTGGAGGAGGAGCTGGGCGAGATCGGCGCCGGCCTCGACGCCGCCGTCGCCGGCCTCGCCGTCGCCCGCTCCGAGCAGCAGGCCGAGGCCGCCCGCGAGGCCGCCCTCGGCAACGTCCACAGCGGCGCCGAGCGCGCCGCCCGCCACGCCCGCCGGGCCGAGGGCCTGTTGGGCGAGCGCCACCGCGAGGCCCTGCGCAAGCGGGTCGCCGACGGCGAGGCGCTGCTCGACGACAGCCGCGCCGCCCTGGCCGCGATCGAGGCCGTCGGCGCCGCGATCCGCGCCCGCGTCCAGCGCACCGAGGGCAAGGTCGTCGGCGGCGAGGACGACGGCGACGAGATCGCCGAGGAGCTGCGCGCCTGCTCGCAGCAGGAGTTCGAGCTGCAGGCGGAGATGTCGTCGGTCGCCGACGAGCTGACCAAGGCCGAGGTCGAGGCCGCCCACCTCGGCGACCGCCGGGCCGAGGCCGAGCGCGAGCTGGCCGCGATCGCCGAGCGGCTGGGCGAGGAGGTGCCTCCGGCCGAGCAGGCGATGAGCGAGGAGGAGCGGGCCGAGATCGACCGCCGGCTGGAGCGGCTGGAGCGCCGCCGCGCCCAGATCGGCCCGGTCAACCCGCTGGCCGAGCGCGAGTACGACGAGGCGCGCGAGCACGTCGAGAGCCTGCAGGCCCAGCGCGAGGACACCGAGCGGGCGATGCGCGAGTTGGAGACGCTGATCCGCGAGATCGACGCCGAGATCGAGCGCGCCTTCGAGCAGACCTTCGACGCGACCGCGAAGAACTTCGAGGAGATGGTCGAGCACCTGTTCCCCGGCGGCCGCGGCGTCCTGCGCCGGGTCGCCCTGCGGCCGGTCCGCGACGAGGAGCGCCCGGCCGGCGAGCAGGAGGCGCCGAGCGACGACGCCGAGCCGGAGCCCGAGGAGGAGGAAGAGCAGCGCGAGGAGCTCGGGGTCGAGATCGAGGTCACCCCGGCCGGCAAGTCGACCCGCAAGCTCTCACTGCTCTCCGGCGGCGAGAAGTCGCTGGTGGCGCTGGCCTTCGTCTTCGCCGTCTTCCTCGCCCGGCCCTGCCCCTTCTACATCCTCGACGAGGTCGAGGCCGCGCTCGACGACGCCAACATCGACCGCTTCCTGCAGCTGATCCGGCGCTTCTCCGACCGCGCCCAGTTCGTCATCGTCACCCATCAGAAACGGACGATGGATGCCGCCGACGTCCTCTACGGCGTCAGCATGGGCGGCGACGGGGTGACCAAGGTCGTCTCCCGCCGCCTGCCGCGCGACCTCGCCGGCGATGAGGACGAGACGGCCGAGGACGCGGACGAGGGCGGCTCGCTCTCCGCCGCCGCTTAGCCAACTCTCAACACGCCAGGGGTTAGCGAACCGGCGTGTAGGCATTACCCTGCTCCGTGGGAAGAGGAGGAGTCATGGCACTACGCCATATGGACAGGCTGACGTCGTTCGACACGTCGTTCCTGGCCAACGAGAAAGCAAACGGGCACATGGCGATCGGCGCCCTGCTGATGTGCGAGGGCAACGCCCCCGACGAGGAGGACTTCCTCACCCACATCCGCAGCCGGGTCCACCACCTGCCGCGGTTGCGCCAACGCCTGCTCTATCCGCCGCTGGGGCTGGGAACGCCGTTCTGGGTCGACTATCCGGATTTCGACATCCACCAGCACCTGCGCCGCGAGACGCTGCCGGCGCCGGGGACCGAGGCCCAGTTCCAGGACCTGGTCGGCGAGCTGCTGGCGCCGCCGCTGGACCGCTCGAAGCCGCTCTGGGAGCTGATCCTGGTCGAGGGCTTCGAGGACGACCGCTTCGCCATCGTCTACAAGACCCACCACGCGATGGCCGACGGGATCTCCGCGGTCGACATCGGCATGCTGCTCTTCGACGTCGAGCGCAAGCGGGAGCCGGCGCGCGAGGAGGCGCCGTGGACGCCGGCGCGGACGCCGACGAAGATGGCTCTGGTCGGGCGCGCCTGCTCCGGGGTCGCGGCGACCATGACCCGGCTCGTGCGCTGGCTGCGTCGAGCCGTGGACGAGCCGGCCCGGGCGCGCAGGCGGGCCAGCGACGGGCTCGCCGGGCTCTGGGAGGTGACCTGGAACCTGGTCCGGCCGGCGCCGAAGGTTCCGCTCAACACCGAGATCGGGCCGCGACGGAGCATGTGCTGGGCGAACTTCGACCTGGTCGACTTCAAGCATGTGAAGAACTCGCTCGGCGGCACCGTCAACGACGTCACCCTGGCCGTGGTCGCCGGGGCGCTGCGCCGCTGGCTGCTGGAGCGGGACGTCCGCGTCGACGGGCTCGAGCTGAAGGCGCTGGTGCCGGTCTCGATCCGGACCGAAAACGAGCACGGCGAGCTCGGCAACAAACTGACCGCGATGCGGGGCCCGCTGCCGGTCGGGGTCGCCGACCCGGTCGAGCGCCTGCACGCCGTCTCCGCGGCGATGGACGCGCTCAAGGCCTCCAAGCAGCCGCTCGGAGCGGAGGCGATCTGGGGCCTGAACGACTGGTTCCGGGACTTCGCACCGCCGGTTCTGCTGGCGCCGACCGCCGCGATCAACTTCTCGACCCGCCTCTTCAACCTCCTGGTCACCAACTTCCCGGGCCCGCAGGTCCCCTTCTACGTGCTGGGCCGCGAGCTGACCGCGGTCTATCCGATTGGCTTCCTCGCGCACCGGCACGCGCTGGCGATCGCGATCCTCAGCTACAACGGCAAAGTCGGCTTCGGCCTGCTGGCCGACCCCGACTCGCTGCCCGACGCCGAGCGGATCGCCGGGCACCTCGAGGCGGCCGTGGAGGAGCTTCGCGCCGCCGCCGGGGTAGCCTCCCCGGCCGATGGCAACGAGCTGGCAGGAGATGATCGACCTCGGTTCGCGCGTGAGCGCGAACGCCTCAGCGGCGACTGAGCCCGAGCCGGAGCAGCGCCGCGGCGTCTTCAAGCGCCTGCGCGAGAGCCTCTCGAAAAGCCGCCAGGCCCTGACCGAGGAGATCTCGGCCAGCCTCTTCGACCGCATCGACGACGAGACCTGGGAGCGGCTGGAGGAGGCGCTGATCCTCGCCGACGCCGGCGCCCCGACCACCGCCGCCGTGGTCGAGCGGCTCGAGCACGAGGTCGAGGCCGGCACCGTCCCCGCCGATGGCGTCGCCGTCCGCGACCGCCTGATCGAGATCCTCGCCGAGGTCGCCGCCGGCGGCCGCGCCCCGATCGACCTCAGCGGCGAGCCGGCGGTGCTGATGATGGTCGGCGTCAACGGCACCGGCAAGACGACGACGATCGGCAAGATCGCCTGGCACCTGAGCCGGGAGATGGGCCTCTCGGTGATCCTCGCCGCCGGCGACACCTACCGCGCCGCCGCCGCCGAGCAGCTGGCCGAGTGGGCGCAGCGGGCCGGGGCGGAACTGATCCGCGGCGAGGAAGGGGCGGACCCGGGCTCGGTCGCCTTCGACGCGATCTCCGCCGCCCAGGCCCGCGGCGCCGACGTCGTCATCGTCGACACCGCCGGCCGTCTCCACACCCAGGACAACCTGATGGAGGAGCTGGCCAAGGTGCGGCGGGTGATCGCCAAGCAGATCCCCGAGGCCCCGCACGAGACCCTGATCTCGATCGACGCCACCACCGGCCAGAACGGCCTGCGCCAGGCCAAGGTCTTCTCCGAGGCGGTCGCCGTCGACGGCGTGGTCCTGACCAAGCTCGACGGCACCGCCAAGGGCGGCATCGCCCTGGCGATCGCCTCCGACCTCGGCATCCCGGTGAAGCTGATCGGCGTCGGCGAGACGCTCGAGGACCTGCGCCCGTTCGACCCCGGCGAGTACGCCGAGGCGCTGCTCGCCGAGTAGCGCCTCGTTCGGGACGGCTTGCGGGAGGGGAGTCGGTACCCCTCCTCCGGAATTCAGTCGCGCCCGCTGTCGCGGGCGGCTCCAAGTGACGGTGCCCGCCTATGGCGGGCAGGAACCGGATTGCATTTCCGCCGCTGCGCGACATTCCGGAGGAGGGGTACCGATTCCCCTCTCACGAACCGCCGCCGAGTCCGCGTTCAGGGTCAATCCCACTCCCGGCCGGAGGTTGGGTCGCTTCGCCTTAGGAGCTGCTGGCGGCTCGGCAGGGGGTCCGGGGGTCCCTCGGGCGAATGTCGCGCAGCGGCGAAATGCAATCTGTCATCTGCGCGCCATAGGCGCGCACCAACCCCCGGAGCCGTCCGCGTAGCGGACGCGACTGAATTCGCTCGAGGGACCCCCGGACCCCCTGCCCTGCGCACAACAGCGCCCTCCCACAGGCGCCCTCTAAGCTGAAGCCCCTTGTTCGACCAGCTCTCAGACCGCCTGCAGTCGACCCTCTCCGACGTCCGTTCGCGCGGCAAGCTGAGCGAGTCCGACGTCGACGCGGCGATGCGGGAGATCCGGCTGGCGCTGCTCGAGGCGGACGTCAACTTCAAGGTCGTCAAAGGCTTCACCAAGACGGTCAAGGAGCGCTGCCTCGGCGACGAGGTGCTGAAGAGCCTCGACCCCGGCCAGCACGTGGTCAAGATCGTCAACGAGGAGCTGGCGAAGCTGATGGGGGGGAGCGGCCGCGAGCTGGCGATGGCCTCGAGCGGCCCGACCGTGATCCTGATGGCCGGCCTGCAGGGCTCCGGCAAGACCACCGCCTGCGCCAAGCTCGCCCAGTACTTCGCCAAGGAAGGCAAGGACGTCGGCCTCGCCGCCTGCGACGTCTACCGGCCCGCCGCGGTCGAGCAGCTGGTGACGATGGGCAAGCGCGCCGGCGCCCACGTCTACGAGCAGGGGACCGACCGCGACCCCGTCGACATCGCCGAGTGGGCGCTGCAGCAGGCCCGCACCGAGCGCCGCGACGTGCTGATCGTCGACACCGCCGGCCGCCTCCACATCGACCAGGACCTGATGGCCGAGCTGGCGAAGATCCGCAAGAAGACGCAGCCCCACGACGTCCTGCTCGTGGTCGACGCGATGACCGGCCAGGACGCCGTCGGCGTCGCCGAGTCCTTCGCCGAGGTGGCCGAGTTCGACGGCGTGGTGATGACCAAGCTCGACGGCGACGCCCGCGGCGGCGCCGCGCTCTCGGTCAACGCGGTCACCGGCAAGCCGATCCTCTTCGCCTCGACCGGGGAGAAGATCGCCGACTTCGACAAGTTCCACCCCGACCGCATGGCCCAGCGCATCCTCGGCATGGGCGACGTCCTCAGCCTGATCGAGAAGGCCGAGCAGCAGGTCGACGAGAAGCAGGCCGAGGACCTGCAGCGCAAACTCGAAAAGGACCAGTTCACGCTCGAGGACTTCCTCCAGCAGATGCGCCAGGTGCGCAAGATGGGCCCGCTCAGCAGCATCATCGGGATGCTGCCGGGGATGGGGGCGATGAAACAGCTGAAGAACGCCGACGTCGACGAGGGCGAGCTGGACCGGGTCGAGGCGATCATCCTCTCGATGACCCCGGCCGAGCGGGCGAACCCGGCGATGATCAACGGCTCGCGCCGCAAACGCATCGCCAACGGTTCCGGAGTGCGGGTCCAGAACGTCAAACAGCTGGTCAAGCAGTTCGACCAGATGCGCAAGCTGATGCGCTCGATGGCGGGCGGCAAGGTGCCCGACCAGCAGCAGCTGGCACAGATGGCGGGCGGGGCGCCGCGCCCCAAGATTCGCCGCCGCTAGCGTCGGCGGCGGCCGATTCTGTAACCTGCCGCGTCCTATGGCAGTGAGAATCAGACTTAGACGCGTGGGTTCGAAGAAGAACCCGATCTGGCGGATCGTCGTCGCCGACAAACGCTCGCCGCGCGACGGTCGCACGATCGAGACGATCGGCCAGTACAACCCGCAGACCAATCCCTCGCTGATCGAGTTCGACGAGGAGCGCG
Organism: uncultured Solirubrobacterales bacterium; assembly: GCA_963719435.1. Lineage (GTDB taxonomy): Bacteria > Actinomycetota > Thermoleophilia > Solirubrobacterales > 70-9 > VAYN01. Next base: position 1,568,332 of record OY970384.1, read on the forward strand.
CGCGCCACTGGCTCGAGCACGGCGCCCAGCCCTCGGAGACGGTTGCCGGGCTGCTGCGCACCAAGGGCATCGCCGCCTCCGGCAGCTAGCCGGAGCCGTCCGATGACCGAGCTGATCGAGTTCCTCGTCCGGGCTCTGGTCGAGGACCCCGAGGCCGTGGTCGTCGAGGAGCTGGAAGAGGACGGCGACCTCGTCTACGAGGTCACGGTCGCCGAGGGCGACCTCGGCCGGGTGATCGGCAAAGGCGGCCGGGTCGCAAACGCGATCCGCACGATCGCCAAGGCGGCGGCCGTCCGCATCGACCGCCGCGTCATCGTCGACATCCTCGACTGACGTGAAGCTCGACATATTCACCCTGTTCCCCGAGGCGTTCGACTGGTTCCGGACGCAGAGGTCGGTCACGAACGCGATCGAGCAGGGCAACGAGCTGCGGCTGATCGACTACCGCGCGACGACGCCGCTGACCGCCGGCCAGGTCGACGACGCGCCCTACGGCGGCGGCGCCGGCATGGTCCTGCGGGTCGACGTCGTCGACGCGGCGCTGCAGGCCGCCTACGGGGAGGGGGAGAGGCCGCGGATCGTCCTGCTCTCCCCGACCGGGCCGCTGCTCGACGACGCGATCGCTGACGAGCTGACGGCGGAGCCGCACGTGGCCCTGCTCTGCGGCCGCTACGAGGGCTTCGACGACCGCGTCCACCAGCACCTCGCCGACGACGAGCTCTCGATCGGCCGCTACGTCCTCGCCGGCGGCGAGCTGCCGGCGATGGTCGTCGCCGACGTGCTGATGCGCAAGCTGCCGGGCGCCCTCGGCCACGCCGACTCGGCCGCCGAGGAGTCGTTCAGCCGGGTGCTGGAGGGGATGCCGGAGTACCCGCACTTCACCCGCCCACCTCAGTACCGGGGTTGGGGTGTGCCGGAGATCCTGCTCTCCGGCGACCACGAGAAGGTGCGCCAGTGGCGCCTGGAGCAGAGCCGAATCCGTGCCGAGCAGTTCGATCGGGGCGCCGAGTAGCTACCATTCCGCCACCGCGCGGTTCCCGCATCCGGGTCCGGCGGTTTTTTCTCGCCAAATGAGCTCCGTAATCGACAGCATCGAGCGTGATCAGCTGAGGCAGGGCCTGCCCTCCTTCAGCCCCGGCGACCGCGTGCGCGTTCACTTCCAGGTGATCGAGGGAACCCGCAAGCGCACCCAGGTCTTCGAGGGCGTGGTGCTGCGGCGGCAGGGCTCCGGCGTGCGTGAGACCTTCACCGTGCGCAAGCAGTCCTTCGGCGTCGGCGTGGAGCGGACGTTCCCGCTGCACTCGCCGAAGATCGAGAAACTCGAGGTTGCGGCCCGCGGCGCTGTGCGCCGGGCCAAGCTCTACTACCTGCGCGGCCGCATCGGCAAGGCCGCCCGCGTCGCCGAGCGGCGCTGGGGGATCGACGACGACGTCGTCGCCGCGCCGGGTTCGGCGGCGGCAGCTACCGACGCCGAGGGCGTCAGCCAGGAGGAGGTCGTTCCGACCGAGGCCGAGGCGACCGAGGCGGAGGCTGCGGAGGCCACGACCGAGGCGACGGAGAGCGATGCTCCCGAGGCCGAGGCGGCGCCGGCGGAGCCCGAGGCGGCGGCAGAGACTGAGGCAGCGGCGGACACGGACGCGGAGGCGCCCGCGGCCGGGGAGACCGAGGAGAGCCCAGCGTCAGAGGATGCCGAGGACGAGGAGCCGGCCAAGGCCGGCGACTCCGACGAGGATCCAGCCTGAAACTGCCGAAGCCGACGGGCAAAGGCGGCGGCCTCGTCGAGTTGGTCGTGATCGTCGCGCTGGCCCTGGGGCTCGCACTGGCGATCCAGGCTTGGCTGATCAAGCCCTACCAGATCCCCTCCGGCTCGATGGAGCCGACGCTCGACATCGGCCAGCGGGTCCTGGTCAACCGCTTCATCTACCACCTCAACGATCCCTCCAAGGGCGACATCGTCGTCTTCCACCCGCCGGTCGGCGCCGACAACGGCACCGAATGCGGAGTGCAGCCGAAACCGGGCGAACCGTGCCCGCGGCCGACCAAAGCCGAGTCGGACCAGAACTTCATCAAGCGCATCGTCGCCGGCCCCGGCGACACCCTCGCGGTCAGGAACGGGCACCCCGTCGTCAACGGGGTCGAGAAGACCGACGAGCCCTACATCAACCCCTGCGGCACCGCCGCCGCCTGCGACATGCCGCGGCCGATCACGATTCCACCCGACTACTACTTCATGATGGGCGACAACCGTGGAGCCAGCGACGACAGCCGCTTCTGGGGACCCGTCCCCCGTGACTGGATCATCGGCGAGGCCTTTGCCACCTACTGGCCACCCGACCGCATCGGCACCCTCTAGGTCCCGAACCGGCCGCCGCCGGCTGGCCCGCAGCCGCCGCCTGTTCGCCTTCGACCGCGGCCTCCAGAGTCGCTTCGTCGCCGGCGCCGACGAGGCCGGGCGCGGCTGCCTGGCCGGGCCGCTGGTCGCCGCCGCCGTCCTGCTCGACTACGAGGAGCTCTCGCGCGCCGATCGCCGCGCGCTCAGCGGCCTGCACGACTCCAAGCAGATGACCGAGGAGCGGCGCCTGGAGATGTTCCCCTGCGTGCTGCAGGCGGCGGCGCGGGTCAGCGTCGTCATCCGCTCCGCCGCCGGGATCGACCGCCGCGGCCTGCACGTGACCAACCTCGAAGCGCTCTCGGTCGCGCTCGAACGGCTGGAGCCGCCGGCCGAGGCGACCTGCCTCTCCGACGGCTTCCCGCTGCCGCGCTGCGCGGTGCCGCACCGGCCGGTGATCGAAGGCGACGGCACCAGTGCCGCGATCGCCGCCGCCTCGGTGATCGCCAAGGTCACCCGCGACCGCTACATGCACCGGGCGGCGGAGTCGCACCCGGGCTGGGGCTTCGACGAGCACGTCGGCTACTCGACCCCGGAGCACCGCGCCGCGATCGAGGAGATCGGGATCTCGCCCCTGCACCGTCGCTCCTTCCAGTCCGTGGCTTACACCCAGATGGGCCTGGGCGCCGCCTGACCCTCCCGGGTGCCTCAGAAGGCGCCTTCGATGTGCTCGACCTCGATCACCCGGCCGCCGCGGTCGAGGGTGACGCCGATCGCGTCGCAGCGGATCTCGGCGTAGGGCGGGATCGATCGGCGTTCGGCGATCCAGGCGGCGGCGAGGCGGCGGATCCGCTGCTGCTTGCGGCGGTCGACGGCGAGGATCGGCCGCTCGGGGCCGAAGGCGGCCCCGGCGCGCCCGGCCTTGACCTCGACGAAGACCAGGGTGCGGCCGTCGCGGGCGACGATGTCGAGCTCGCCGTAGCGGGTGCGGGCGTTGCGCTCGAGGATCTCCCAGCCGGCGCCGGCGAGGCGGCGGGCGACCAGCTCCTCGGCTCTGGCGCCGGTTCTCTGGCGGGCATGGGCCATCGCCGGGGACGCTAGGGGGCAGCCTCGCGCCAGTGGCGCGCAAGATGTTGCGCCTTTGGCACGCACTGGTGTTAACACGCGCGCCGCGCCCGCCTAGCGTCGTTGCCGTGCTCGCCACGGCCCGAACCTTCACCCTCGACGGCATCGCCGCCCGCCCGGTCCGGGTCGAGGTCGACGTCCATCGCGGCCTGCCCGGCTTCGCCATCGTCGGGCTGCCGGACGCCGCCGTGCGCGAGGCGCGCGAGCGGGTGCGGGCGGCGCTGGTCAACTGCGGCTTCGAGTTTCCCTTGAAACGGATCGTCGTCAACCTGGCGCCGGCCAGCCTGCGCAAGGCGGGGCCGGGGATGGACCTGGCGATCGCGGCGGCGCTGCTGAGCGCCTCCGGGCAACTGGCGTGGGAGGCGCTGGCACAGACGGCGATGGCGGGGGAGCTGGCGCTCGACGGCGCCGTCCGCGCCGTCAACGGCGCTCTGGCGATCGCCGAGGCGGCCCGCGAGGGTGGGGCGGAGGCGGTCCTGGTCCCGGCCGAGAACGGTCCCGAGGCGGCGCTGGCGGAGGGGATCGACGTGGTCCCGCTGGAGAGCCTGGCGCAGCTGCCAGGGCTGGTCGCCGGCGAGTGGGAGCCGGCGCGCCCGCGGCCGCTGACGCTGGGAGGCGGCCAGCGCGCCGACGGCCCCGATCTCGCCGACCTGCGTGGGCAGCCACATCTCCGCCACGCGCTCGAGGTGGCGGCGGCCGGGAGCCACAGCCTGCTGATGATCGGTCCCCCCGGCGCCGGCAAGTCCCTGGCCGCCAGCCGCCTGCCCTCGATCCTGCCGCCCCTGGCCAGCTCCGAAGTGCTCGAGGTCGCCCGCATCGCCAGCGCCTGCGGCCGGCTCGGCGGCGCCCTGCCCGGCGGCAGGCCGTTTCGCTCGCCCCACCACACGATCAGCCCCGCCGGCCTGATCGGCGGCGGCACCCCGCCGCGTCCGGGCGAGGCGACGCTGGCCCACCGCGGCGTCCTCTTCCTCGACGAGCTCTGCGAGTTCCGCCGCGACGCGCTGGAGGCGCTGCGGGCGCCGCTGGAGAGCGGCGAGGTCTCGATCGTCCGCGCCAGCGGCCAGCGCAGCCTGCCCTGCCGCTTCATGCTGATCGCCGCCGCCAACCCCTGTCCCTGCGGTCGCGGCGAAGCCGATCCCGACTGCAGCTGCGCGCCGCTGGCGGTGCAGCGCTACCAGGGCCGGCTCAGCGGTGCCCTCGCCGATCGCATCGACATCCTCGCCGCCGTCCGCCAGCCGAGCGCGAGCGAGATCGGCGGCGGGCCGGGGGAGCCCTCGGCCGACGTCAGGGCGCGGGTGGCGCTGGCCCGCGAGCGCCAGGAACGGCGGCTCGGCCCCGGCCGCTGCAACGCCGAGATGACCCCGGGAGAGGCCCGCGCCTGCACGCTCAGCGCGGCGGCGGCGCGGCTGCTGTCGGAGCTCTACGCGCGCCAGCGACTCAGCGGCCGCGCCCACGACCGGGCGCTGCGCCTGGCCCAGACCGTGGCCGACCTCGAGGGCTGTGAGCTGATCGAGGAGGAGCAGATGGCGCAGGCGCTGCAGCTGCGGAGGCGGGACCGTGGCTGAGCCCGGCGCCTGCCTCGACTGCCTGCGGCGCTCCTGGCTGCTGGCCCTGCTCGGCCCCTACGTCGAGCGGCTGGCAACCGGAGAGCCCGGGGCGCGCTCGCCGGAACTGCTGCGGCTCGGCAACGAGGATCTGGTTGCGGCGGCGGCGCCGAAGGTCGCGGCCCAGCTCCTGGGCCGGATCGCCGCGCTCGACCGCGCCTACCTGGAGACGGAGCTGGCCGCTGCCGGCTGCTGGGCCTGTTGCCGGCACGGCGACCTCTACCCGGCCGGCCTGCGCGACGCCGCCGACGCGCCCTGGGCGCTGATCGCGCGCGGCGACCCGCTGCTGCTCGCCGGCCTCGAGCCGTTCGGCGCGGTGACGATCGTCGGCGCCCGCCGCGCCACCTCCTACGGCCGCGAGGTCGCCCGCGAGCTGGGCCGGGAGCTGGCCACGGCGGGGATGGTCGTGGTCAGCGGCCTGGCCTTCGGCATCGACGGCTGCGCCCACCGGGGCGCGATCGACGCCGGCCGCACCGTCGCCGTGCTCGGCTGCGGCCCCGACGTCGCCTATCCGGCCGCCCACCGCTCGCTCTGGCGCCGGATCGGCGAGGAGGGGTTGATCCTCTCCGAGCTGCCGCCGGGGGCGTCGCCGTGGCGCTGGACCTTCCCCGCCCGCAACCGGATCATGGCCGCGCTCGCCAGCATGACCGTGGTCGTCGAGGCCGCCACCCGCTCCGGCTCGCTGATCACGGCCGATCTCGCCGCCGACCTGGGCCGCGACCTCGGCGCCGTCCCCGGCCCGGTCACCTCGCGCGCCTCCGCCGGTCCCAACCAGCTGCTTGCCGGCGGCGCCTGCCTGGTCCGCGACGCCCAGGACGTGCTCGACGCGATGCTCGGCCCCGGCGCCCGCCGGGTCGAACGGGCGGGGCCGGCGCTCGAGGCCGGGCTGGGCGAGGTCCTGGCCGCGGTCGAGGCGGGGGAGAGCAGCTGCGACGGGATCGCCGCCGCCCTCGGCCTCACCGGCCCCGAGGCCGCCGCGGCGCTCTCGCGCCTGGAGCTGCTCGGCTACCTCGCCTGCTCTCCAATGGGCGTCTACTCACGCACGCTGCTGGGATCGCCAGCCGCCAGTGACATCTAGGCTTATGGAGTGGAAAACCAATCCATTCCCGCGGTGCTCACGATCGCTGGCTCGGACTCCGGCGGCGGGGCCGGGATCCAGGCGGATCTGAAGGCGTTCGCGCGCTGCGGGGTGCACGGGATGACGGCGATCACGGCGATCACGGCGCAGAACACGGTCGGGGTGCAGGGCGTCGAAGCGGTGGCGCCGGAGACGATCGTCGCCCAGGTGCGGGCGGTGGCCGAGGACATAGGCGTCGACGCGGTCAAGATCGGCATGCTGGGCACGGCGGCGACGGTCGACGCGGTGGTCGAGGCGCTCGGCCACGTCGGCGCGGCGCCGGTGGTGATCGACCCGGTGATGGTCGCCGAGAGCGGCGCCACCCTGCTCGATTCCGAGGCGCGGCGGGCGCTGGCCGAGCGGCTGCTGCCGCTGACCGCGGTGGCGACCCCGAACATCCCCGAGGCCCGCGAGCTGACCGGGCTGGGAGCGGGGGCGAGCCAGGAGGAGCTGGCGCGGGCGGTGCTGGCGCTGGGATCGCGCGCGGTCGTCGTCACCGGCGGCCACAGCGAGGAGCTGGTCGACCTCTTCTACGACGGCGAGCAGCTGGTCGAGATCCCGGGTGAGCGCCATCCCGACGGCGCCGCCCACGGTTCCGGCTGCACCCATTCCTCCGCCCTCGCGGCCCATCTGGCCCGCGGGTGCGACCCCCTCGAAGCCGCCCGCCAAGCAAGGCTGGTCGCCTCCGAGGCGGTCGGCGCCGGACTGCGCGGAATTGGCGCCGGGCCGGGCCCGGTCGACGCCCTCGGCCTCGCCCGCTCCCCACATTGAGCATTTACAGGGCCGATCGCCCCGCAAAGTGCGCACGCTCACGGGCGAGCACGCCCAGTAGATTTCCCGCATGAGCACTAACGGCGGCACCTCGACCAAGCTCCCGCGCCCCCGCTCGGCCACCGTCTTCGACGGGCCCGACCGCGCCCACTCGCGCGCCTACATGAAGGGCATCGGCTTCGACGACGACGCCCTCAGCCGGCCGACGATCGGGATCGCCAACACCTGGACCGAGGCGATGCCCTGCAACTTCCACCTGCGCGCCCTCGCCGAGCACGTCAAAGCGGGCGTCCGCGCCGCCGGCGGCACGCCGATGGAGTTCAACACCGTCGCCGTCTCCGACGGGGTGACGATGGGAACCCAGGGAATGAAGGCCTCGCTGATCAGCCGCGAGGTGATCGCCGACTCGATCGAGCTGATGGCCCGCGGCTACCAGTTCGACGCGATCGTCGCCCTCTGCGCCTGCGACAAGACGATCCCCGGCTGCGCGATGGCGCTGGCCCGGCTCGACGTGCCCTCGGTGCTGCTCTACGGCGGCTCGATCGCCCCCGGCCACTGGCACGGCCGCGACGTCACCATCCTCGACATCTTCGAGGCGATCGGCGCCCACAACGCGGGCGAGATGACCGACGAGGAACTGCACGAGCTGGAGGGCGTCGCCAGCCCCGGCGCCGGCGCCTGCGGCGGCCAGTTCACCGCCAACACGATGGCTTGCGCCTTCGAGGCGCTGGGGATCAGCGCCGGCGGCTCGGCGATGGTCCCGGCCGAAGACGACGACAAGGCGACCGTCGCCGAGAAAATAGGCGAGCTCGTGATCAACGTCCTCGTCGAGGACATCACCCCGAGCAAGGTGATCACCCGCGACTCGCTGGAGAACGCGATCGCCTGCATCTGTGCCTCCGGCGGCTCGACCAACGGCGTCCTGCACCTGATCGCGCTCGCGCACGAGCTCGGGATCGAGCTGACCATGGACGACTTCGAGCGGATCTCCCGCAGCACGCCGCTGTTCGCCGACCTCAAGCCGGGCGGCCGCTTCGTCGCCACCGACCTCTACGCCGCCGGCGGCGTGCCGGTGATCCTCGAGCGGCTCGCCGCCGCCGGCATCCTCCACGGCGACGCGATCACGGTCACCGGCAAGACGATCGCCGAGGTCGCGGCCACGGCGACCGAGGCCCCCGGCCAGGAGGTCGTGCGCCCGCTCGACGACCCGGTCAAGGCCGAAGGCGGCCTGGCGATCCTCAAGGGCAACCTCGCGCCGGAGGGCTCGGTGGTCAAGGTCGCCGGCACCGAGCGCCGCCAGCAGACCGGCCCCGCCCGCGTCTTCGAGTGCGAAGAGGACTGCTTCCGCGCCGTCAAGGACCAGCAGATCGAGCCCGGCGACATCGTCGTCATCCGCAACGAGGGCCCGGTCGGCGGCCCCGGCATGCGCGAGATGCTCCAGGTCACCGCCGCGATCGTCGGCGAGGGGCTGGGGGAGAGCGTGGCGATGGTCACCGACGGCCGCTTCTCCGGTGCCACCCGCGGCCTGATGATCGGCCACGTCGCCCCCGAGGCGGCCAAAGGCGGCCCGATCGCGGCGGTCCGCGAGGGCGACGAGATCACGGTCGACATCGACAGCCGCAGCCTCAGCGTCGCCCTCTCCGACGAGGAGATCGCCGCCCGCGTCGCCGCCTACGAGTCGCCCGCCTCGCCCTTTGGCCCCGGCGTCATGGCCAAGTACGCGGCCACGGTTTCATCGGCCTCGCGCGGCGCCGTCACGAGCTAGGCGGCGCGGCGCCTATCGGCGCTAGCTCGCCAGGAAGTCGTCCAGCACCGCGTTGAAGCGGTCCGGCCGCTCCAGCTGCGGCAGGTGGCCGGTGCGCTCGAAGATCTCCAGGCGCGAGTGGGGGATGCGGCGGTGATAGCTGAGCGCCGCCGCCATCGGGATCACCCGGTCCGACTGGCCCCAGACCAGCATCGTCGGCTGCGTGATCTCCCCCAGGCGCTCGCGGATGTCGTGGTGGATCGCCGCGTGCAGCGCTTCGCCGAAGCCGGGGCAGCGGCCGCCCCGCATCTGCTCCAGCAGCAGGTCCGCCTGCAGCCGGCTCGGGTAGCGCACGAACGGGCGCCAGGCGATTTCGCGGGCGCGGCGGTGGGAGACGATCCAGCGCCCGAGGTCGGAGACCGTTCCCCCCAGCTGCTTCCAGGCGAAGGCGGTGGCGGTCGCCCGCTGTTCCGGGTTCCAGGTGTTGATGATCCCGGCCGCCGAGACCAGGACCAGGCGGTCGAAGCGTCCCGGCGTCGCCGTCACCGCCTCGACCGCGATGAAGCCGCCCATCGAGTTGCCGACCAGGGTCACCCGCTCGAGCCCGAGCTTCTCGCAGAAGTCGTGCAGGAGGCGGCCGTAGGCGGGCATGTCGATCGGCCAGGAGGGCATCGGGCTGGTCCCGAACCCCGGCAGGTCGAGCGCGATCGCACGGTGGCCGCGGCCGAAGTGGGGGAGGTTTTCCAGCCAGTTCTGCCAGCATCCGGAGATGCCGTGGACGAAGAGGATCGGCTCGCCCTCGCCGACCTCGACGTAGTTGACCGCCGACCCCGGCAGCTCGACCCGGCGCCGGTGCCGGCTCCAGTCGACCTGGCGCCACTCCGGGTCGGGGTTGCCGTAGTCGCGGCCGGCGACGATGCGCGGGTCGGGCGTGGCGGGCGCGCTCACCGGCTGCCCAGCCTCACGTCCACCTCACTGCCGGCGGCGAGCCGGCGCTGCGGCCGCGGCTGCTGGGCGACCACGCGGCTCGTTGCGGTGCGGAGCCCGCGCACCTCGCCCAGCTTGCAGTGGGCGCGGCGCAGCTGCGCCCGGACGACCGGGAGCCTGCGGTCGAGCAGCCTGGGGACGACGCAGCGTGGGCCGCGGGGTTCGGGTTCCGGCTCGTGGGACCCGCCGTCCTGCGGTTGCGACGGCGTCTCCGGCCCCGGCTCCGGCGGCTCTTCCGGCGCCGCGGCGCCCGGGACCAGGTGCAGGACGACGACCTCGGGGCCGACCTCGAGCTGCAGCGGCTGGCTCGGCCGCGTCACCGACCAGACCGGCGCCGCCGAGCTGTTCGGCAGGTACTCGGTCGCCGTCTCCAGCCCGGGCGCGACTCGCACTTCGAGCGGCTGCGGCGCCGCCGGCTGGGCCGTGCCCGTCGCCGGGTCCCAGACGCTGGCGGTCCGCCACAGCGCCAGGTAGAACGTCCCGTCCCGCTTCTGCAGCAGCGCCTTGTGCAGGCCGGCGCTTTCGGGCCCCGGCAGGTCCACACCGGCTTCGCTCAGGGTGTAGTCGAGCGCGCCCGGGGCGAACGCCGGCCCGGGGTCCTCGAGGATGCGGATCGTGTTGCGCAGGGCGTCGAAGGCGGGCTTCGGCGTCAGGTCGTTACGCAGCAGCCCGAAGTTCGACTCGCGGTCCTCGCCGTCGGGGTCGGGGAACTCGTCGAGCAGCTCGTAGGAGAAGGTGCGGACGATCCCCCAGCGGAAGTACTCGAGGAAGAGGCGCGGCATGTAGGTGGCCATGGTCGCCTCGTCGACCGGCGGGTGTTCGCCTTCCCAGTTTCGCGCCGTGTGGTACCCGGTCTCGGTCGCCTGCAGCGGCTTCGCGCCCGAGTTGAGTTCGGCTTTGGCGATCGCCGCGCCGAGTTTGTCGGGTGGGTTGCCGAGCGGGTAGGAGTGGATGTTGCCGAGGTCGAGGTAGGCCGAGATGTCGCCCAGCGCCGCCTGGTCGTTGTGGACGATCGAGGGCCCGACCACCGGCAGCGCCGCCAGACCCGGGTCCGCCTTCGCCGCTTCGTACAGCGCCTGCTGGTAGGCGATCAGGTGCGCTTTCCAGTCCGGGTCGCCGGAGGTGCTGTACTCGTTCGGCCCCTCCAGCGCGTCGACCCCGTCGACCTCGTCCGCCGTCTCGAGCAGGCCCGCCATCGTCCCCGCCGGTTCCGCCGGCGAGCCGATCACCAGGGTCGAGCCGACCCCGGCCGCCGCCAGCTCGTCCAGCCGCTGGTACTGGTCGGGGCGGGCGGGGAAGAGAACGTCGCGGACGTGGCGCACGCCCAGCTCCGCCAGCCGCTGCTTCACGGCGGCGAACTCCGCGACGTAGGGCGTGTCGCTGAAGGCGGTGTGGACGTTGACGCCGATCGAGTCGACGAAGGCGTCCGCCTGGCGGGCCTGCACCGCGGCGCCGGCGTGAAGCGGAATCAGGGCGCCGAGGCCGAGCGCGACGGCGACCAGGGAACACAGCCGGAATCGGATCCGGTTAGGCATACCCCATGCGTTCGAGCACCGGGATCTCGCGGATCTGCGGTGGCTGCAGGTGGTCCCAGAGGATGCCGCGCGGGCGCTCGTACTCGGGCTCGACTTCGATCACCGCGCGCGGGGTGGCGATCATGTCGCAGGGCAGGTCGTGGGCGGTGACCATCAGGTGCTGGCGCAGGATCTGGATCGGGTGCACGGTGGTGGCGACCGTGGTGCGGGCGTCGATCTTGCCGGCGTGGACGAGGATCCCGTACTCGAGGTCGTGGTAGCCGCCGCCTTTGCCGATCCGGGCGCCGCTGAGGTTGACCGCGACCGAGCCGCAGAGGACGAAGTCGATCTCCGGCAGGTCGTCGAGCGCGACCACGCGGCCGTGCTTCAGCGCCCCCTTGATCGTCGCCGCCTCCTTCACCGCCGCCTTCGAGAGCTTCTTCGGGTTGAGCACGCGGAACGGGTGCGGGTCGCGCAGGCGCGGCACCGCCATGATCACCGTCTTGCCTTCTTCGAGCGCGATCCGGCGCGCGTGGGTCTGCGGCGAGTCGGGGTTGGCCTTGATCACCTGGGCGCGCTTCCAGAGCCGGTGGCCGGCGAGTTTCTCCGCCGCCAGCTTGGCTCCGGCGAAGTTGGGGATGCGTCCCTCGGCGCCGGGGAAGCGGGAAACGCCCTCGCGTTCCATCGCCTTCCAGACCTCCTCGCGGACTTCGTCCTTCGTGCGCACCGACGAAAGATATCCGCCCCGCTGCCGATAAGACCGATGTAACTGCGAAATTGCAGGGAAGACAGCCGTCCAGGCCGAATGATCCGGATGCTTAAACTTTTCGCAACCGGGTTACGGCAAGTCGGAACCAAGTCGAGAGCAGAGTCGAGAGAGTGGGACGCAAGACCTCAATAGCCCTGATCGTCGTCGCCGTGGTCGTCGTGCTCGGTGCCGCCGGCGCCTACGCCTACGACAGCAGCCAGAAGGACAAGATCGCCGACGGCGTCACCGTCGCCGGGGTCGACGTCGGCGGCCTCGACCGCGACGAAGCCGCGGCCCTGGTCAGCAGGCGGCTGCTGGCGCCGCTGCGCCACTCGCTGCGGGTCCAGTTCGACGGCGAGAGCTGGCGCCTGCCGGGCGCCAAGCTGAAGGTCCGGGCCGACGTCGACGCCGCGGTCGAGGAAGCGCTCGAAGACAGCCAGGACGGCGGCTTCCCGGGCCGCCTGGTCCGCTACGTGACCGGCGGCGACGTCAGCGAGCAGATCTCGCCCGAGGTGACCTACTCACAGCCCGCCGTCAACCGCTTCGTCCGCCACGTCGCCGAGGAGATCAACCGCGAACCGCGCAACGCCGACGTCGAGGCGAGCGGCGCCTCGCTCGAAGTCGTCGCCGGCGAAGACGGTCGCAAGCTGCGCGACAACAAGCTGACCGAGGACCTCAACGCGGCCGTGCTCAACGCCAACGCCCCGCACGCGATCGTCGCCAAGGTCCACGCGACCAAGCCGGAAGTGACCAAGAGCGAGGTCGCAGCCGAGTACCCGTCCTACCTGACGCTAGACCGCTCGACCTTCACCCTGCGCCTCTGGGAAGACCTGAAGCTGGCCAAGACCTACACCGTCGCGGTCGGGATGGAAGGGCTGGAAACCCCGGAAGGCCTCTACGCGATCCAGGAAAAGGAAGAAAACCCGACCTGGCACGTGCCCGACTCCGACTGGGCCGGCTCACTGGCGGGCACCACGGTGCCGCCCGGCCCCTCGAACCCGATCAAGGCCCGCTGGATGGCGATCTACGAAGGGGCCGGGATCCACGGCACCGAAGAGACCTACTCCCTCGGCAGCGCCGCCTCCCACGGCTGCGTCCGCATGGCGATTCCCGACGTGGAAGAACTGTACGACCGCGTCGAAGTCGGCACCCCGATCTACATCGGCTGAGCTGCGCCGCGCAGGACGCGCGGACGGGAGGACGAATCCAGTTCCGTGAACTGGGAAGACGCTCTGGCCGAGTACGACCGCGACCTGCGGGCGCGCAGCGCGGCGGAGCGGACGCGGCGGGCCTACGGGGTCGACCTCGGCGGCTTCGTCGAGTGGCTCGGCCCGCAGGGGCTGGGGCCGGGCGACGTCCGCTACCGCGACGTGCGCCGCTACGCCGCCGGGCTCTCCTCCGCCGGGGCGGCGCCGGCGACCGTCGCCCGCAAGCTGGCGGCGATTCGCGGCCTCTACGGCTTCCTGGTCCGGACCGAGCGGGCGGGGCAGAACCCGGCCGAGCTGGTCTCCAGCCCGAAGCGGGGCGAGAAGCTGCCGCAGGTGCTCTCGACCGCGCAGATGCGGACGCTGCTGGAGTCGATCCCGGCTCGGAGCCCGCTGGAGCTGCGCGACCGGGCGATGCTGGAGCTGGCCTACTCCTGCGGGCTGCGCTGCGAGGAGATCGTCAACCTCGACCGCGACTCGATCGACTTCGAGAGCGAGCAGCTGCGGGTCCTCGGCAAGGGCTCCAAGGAGCGGATCCTGCCGGTCGGCGAGCCGGCCCAGCGGGCGCTGCGGCGCTATCTCGACCGCGGCCGCCACGCGCTGGCGACCGATCCGCGCGAGTCGGCGCTGTTCCTCTCCAAGAGCGGTCGCCGCCTCTCCAACTCCGACGTCACCCGCCGGCTCGGCCTCTGGACCCGCGAGGCGGCGATGGCCGCGGGGGTCTCGCCGCACTCGCTTCGCCATTCATTTGCGACGCATCTGCTCGAGGGTGGGGCCGATCTGCGTACCATCCAGGAGTTGCTAGGCCACGCATCGATCTCGACCACCCAGGTTTACACCCGAGTCGATGCCGCCCGCCTGCGCGACACCTATGCCGCAAGCCACCCGCGAGCGTGACCCAAATGACCCTTCACAAACGTAGAATCGCCTAGAGGCATGGAGACGGGCGTAAAAGAGGTGGAGCTGCGCGACCTGTGGCGCCGTTACAAGGACGACGGCGACGGCACCGCGCGCGAGCGCCTGGTCGTCGCCTACTCGCCGATGGTCAAGTTCGTCGCCGGGCGCCTCGGCGCCGGCCTGCCCTCCCACGTCGAAGACGCGGACCTGATCTCCTACGGCCTGGTCGGCCTGATCGGCGCGATCGAGCGCTTCGAGCCGGAGCGGGGGATCAAGTTCGAGACCTTTGCGATGACCCGCATCCGCGGCGCGATCATCGACGAACTGCGCTCGCTGGACTGGGTCCCGCGCTCGGTCCGCTCGCGGGCGCGCGAGATCGAGGCCGCCCAGGCCAAGCTCGAGCACGAACTGCAGCGGGCGCCGAGCGAGGCCGAGCTGGCGGCGAAGCTGAACATGTCCGAGGAGGAACTGCAGAGCTCCCTGCTTGAGATCGCCAACTCCTCGGTCTACGCGCTGGACGAGCTCTGGACCGTCTCCGACTCCTCCGGCGACCAGGTCTCGCTGCTGGACACGATCGCCGACGACGCCGCCGCCGACCCGCAGGAGGCGCTCGACACCAGCGAGGTCAAGGACCGCCTGACCGAGGCGATCGGCTCCCTGCCCGAGCGCGAGCAGCTGGTCGTCGCCCTCTACTACTACGAGAACCTGACCCTGCGCGAGATCGGCGAGGTCCTCGGGGTCACCGAGTCGCGCGTCTCCCAGCTCCACACCAAGGCCGTGATGCGGCTGAAGTCCCACCTCCAGCAGGGGTGATCGACGCCGGTGCCGACACCTTCGAGCTGGCGGTGAGCCGCTTCAACGCCAGCGCCCAGGCCCGCACCGTCGCCGGCCTGGTCCGCACCCTGGGCGAGCCGCGGGTCTCCGTCGGCGCCGCCGCCGGCACAGCCGAAGCGGCCCGGATCACCGTCGCCTGGGACCTCACCTGGTATCAGTGGGCGGTCGCCAGCGGCGAGCGCGAAGGCCCGGTCGCCGAGCTCGCCCACGGCACCGAGCTCGACCAGCTCGACGTCGCCGCCCGCCAGTGGAACGCGAAATGGCGAAGCTGACCGTCAACGTCGACGGCGGTGCCCGCGGCAACCCCGGCCCGGCGGCGATCGGCGTCGTCGTGCGCGGGCCCGGGGGGGAGCTGCTGGAGGAGCACGGCGAGCGGATCGGCCGCGCCACCAACAACGTCGCCGAGTACAAGGCGCTGCTGCGCGGGATCGAGCTGGCGGCCAAGCACGAGGCGGAGGAGCTGGAGCTGGTCGGCGACTCGGAGCTGATCGTGCGCCAGGTCGAAGGCCGCTACAAGGTCAAGGACGCGACGATGAAGCAGCTGCATGGCGAGGTGAAGGCGGCCCTGACCGGCTTCGAGAGCTGGTCGATCCGCCACGTGCGCCGCGAGCAGAACGCCGACGCCGACCGCCTGGTCAACGCCGCCCTCGACGGGGAGTAGGCTCGGGCCGTGCCCGATCGCAGCGCAGAGCCGATCGACCCCGGCGTCGACATCGGCCACGTCCACCTCAGGGTCGCCGACGTCGACCGCGCCCTCGACTTCTACTGCGGCGTGCTCGGCTTCGAGCTGATGCAGCGCTACGGCGAGGACGCCGCCTTCGTCTCGGCCGGCGGCTACCACCACCATCTCGGCCTCAACTCCTGGGAGTCGAAAGGCGGCTCGCCCCCGCCGCCCGGCACCACCGGGCTCTACCACACGGCGATCCGCTACCCGACCCGGCGCGCCCTCGCCGACGCCCTGCGGCGGCTGGGGGAGGCAGGGATTCAGCTGACCGGCGCCTCCGACCACGGGGTCAGCGAGGCGCTCTACCTCGACGACCCCGACGGCAACGGGGTCGAGCTCTACTGGGACCGCCCGCGCGAAGACTGGCCGCAGCCGCAGCCCGGCCAGAAGGTGGAGATGTTCGTGCGTCCGCTCGACATTCCCGGCCTGCTGGCCGAGCTCGAAGCCTGATAAGTACTCAGGGATTCCCAAACGTCGAATCGACGTACTCGTCCCGATTGGAGGCTTCTTGAAGCGGATTCAGAAGGTGCTCTCGTTCTCGAACGTCGTCGCCGTGCTGGCCCTGTTCCTGGTCCTGGGCGGCAGCGTCTACGCGGCCTCGAACAAGATCCCCGGCACCCAGATCAAGCCGAAGTCGCTGCCCGGGAACCGGATCAAGGCCCGCAGCCTGACCGGCGCCCAGATCAAGGCGCGGACCCTGACCGGGGCGAAGATCAAACCCCGCTCGCTGACCGGCAAGCAGATCGTCGGCGGCAGCCTGACCGGGGTCAGCGCCGCCAGCCTCGGCTCGGTGCAGTACTCGGTCACCACCACCACGCTGGTGGCCCGCGGTCTCTCGGCCGGCACCTCGACCAGCGCCGCCTGCCCGCCCGGGCTGATCGTGATCGGCGGCGGCGCGGTCGTCAGCAACGATGCCCGCGCCACCGTCAACGACAGTGGCCCCCAGGTCTCCCGCACCGGCTGGGAAGCGACCGCCCACGCCTGGGACGAAGGCGCGACGATGACCGTGACCGCGATCTGCACGGCCGTGGCCTCGACCGCGGGACTGGAGCGGCGGGAGCGGGACGAAAAGCCGTCCGTGATCTACCCGCGGCGCTAGCTGCCTAGACGGCCGGGCTCGGCGCCCCGGCGCCACCCTCCACGGGGTGGCCGCCGGCGCGCCAGGCGCCGACGCCCTGGCCGACGTGGACCACCTCGGGGAAGCCCTCGCGCTGCAGGATCGAGGCCGCCAGGCCGCTGCGTTTGCCGCCGCGGCAGATCGCCGCGATCGGACGCTCGCGCGGCAGCTCGTCGAAGCGGTCGGCGAGGTCGCCGTAGGGGATGTGCAGGGAGCCGGGGATGTGCTCGCCCGCGTACTCGGCGTCGTTGCGGACGTCGAGGATCAGCGGCGGCTCGGCCCCGTCGGCGCGGCGGGCCAGCTCGTCGGGGTCGATCAGCTCGATCTTGCGCACCGGCCGCTCCTCCGTGCGCCAGGCGGTCATCCCGCCCTCGAGGAAGCCGCGCACCCGCATCCCCACCGCGGCCAGCAGCTCGGCGGCGTCGCGCTCGTCGCCGTCGGAGGCGGCGACGACGATGATCTCGGCCCCGTCGGGGGCGACGCGGGAGACCTTGGTGGCGAAGCCGGTGTCGTAGGCGGAGGTGCTGAGGGCGCCGGCGATGTGGGCCTCGTCGAACTCCTCGTTGGTGCGGCCGTCGATGACGACGGCGCCGTTCGCCACCGCCTGCTCGACTTCGTGCGGGGTCAGCGGCGCCGGCGTGCCGAAGTCCTCGACCAGCGGCCCCTGGTTGAGGGCGACGATCTGCTCGACGTTGGGCGGCCGGTCGCCGAGCGAGGCGATCGCGCTGGCGACGAACTCGGCCTCGTCGGCGATTGCCAGGGCGCGGTTGTGGCGGCGCTCGAAGCCGATCGTCGAGGAGGTCTTGAGGTCGATCGCCGAGCCGCCGCAGAGCGAGCCGCCGAGGTGGCCGGGCCAGACCTCGACCTCGTCGTCGAGGGTCAGCAGCCGTCGGTGCAGGGAGCGGAACATGTCGGCCGCGCCCTCGCGCGGCTCGACCGCGAGGTCGGGGCGGGCGACGTCGCCGATGAACAGCGAGTCGCCGCCGAGCAGGGCCCAGGGGGCGCCGCCGCGGCTGGCGTCGCTGAGCAGGAAGCAGGTGTGCTCGGGCCGGTGGCCGGGGGTGTGGATCGCCTCGATCCGCAGGTTGCCCAGCTCCAGCACCCAGCCGTCGGCGAGCGGCTCGTGCGCGTACTCGGCGCCGGCCAGCTCGTGGATGTGGATCGTCGCCCCGGCGCTGCGAGCCAGGCGGCCGTGGCCGGAGACGTGGTCGGCGTGGTTGTGGGTCTCCAGCACGTGCCCGATCCGCACCCCGTGCAGCCGCGCCAGGCGGCGGTAGGGCTCAACGTCCCACTGCGGGTCGACGACCACGGCGACGCCGCTTTCGCGGTCGGCGACGAGGTAGGAGGCGCAGCCGAGGTCCTCGTGGATGATCTGGCGGAAGAGCATGGTCGGAGAGCTGCAGTCAGGCTAGCGGCCGAGCTGGGCGTCGAGCACAGTTCCGCCCTCGTCCGCCCTCGTTTTACCGCCCGAGGCCCGACGCGGCGACGATCTTCTTGATCGCCGCCACCCGCGTCGAGGAGCCGTCGTCGTTGGAGACGATGTGGACGCCGTCGACGTTCACCTCCGCCACACGCGACTTGTAATAGACGGGAGCCCCCGGCTTCACCGCGTAGGCGAAGCACGTCGCCAGCGTCCTGTCCCAGCAGTTCCCAGCCTCGTCGAGCCAGGAGTAGCCGTCGGGCACTTTCCACGCCGGGCGGCGGGTTATCTCTCGCGGACCTCTGCCGAAGAACCTGGAGGGCTCGCCCACCGTGACCAGCTCGGCCGAGGAGGGCACGGCTTCGGCGTCGACCAGCTTCACCCATGCGCCCTGGTAGACGGTTTTCGCAATCCGCTCGTCGCAGGCGACGATACGGCGGGCGATGTCCTCGGTCTTGGTCGCGTCGCGCAGCGCGGCTTCGGCGCCCGGCAGATCGCGGTCCGCCTCGGCGGCCGCCTGGGCGATTGCCGCCAGCGAGGCTTCGCCGTCGCGGCGGCGACAGGTGAGGCAGCGACTGCCGCCGGCAAGGAAGGCCGCTGCATAGTCGGGGGTGGCTGCCACGGTCGACTCCCCGACGGGATGCACGAGTGCGAGCAAGCGCTGTCCAGCGGGAAGGAAGGGCGCGATCCTGCTCGATTCCAGTGGCGAAACCCCTCTCGCCTCGACCACCATGTGGCGGTTGCAGACCCGGACCTGGCAGGACGGGCAGGTGGCGACGCTGTCGGTGCCGCAGACCATGCATGCCTCGGTCATCCTCGAAACCTAACGCTGGGCGCAGGGATTCGGGGGGCAAGGCTAGAATGACCCCGACATGCGGCTGTAGCTCAGCTGGCTAGAGCGTCTGCTTGCCATGCAGAAGGTCGTCGGTTCGAATCCGATCAGCCGCTTTTTCGTGAATCCCCTGCATGGGGGCGGGTTGGATTCGGCGCGGGTTGCCGAATCCAAATGGAACCATCCCCGCATATCGCCGTTATTCCAGGCACTAACGTGCGTTAGTGCCTGGAATGGCCTGGGTGCGCGGGATTGGCGTCGATTCCGGTCGATTCCCCTTCGCTTTGCGCCAGCGGGGGAGCTACGGTCGGCGCGCCGACATAAGCAAAGTGCCCCGGCGGCGCCGGAACGCCCGAGGCCGGCACTGAACGTAGCTTCGCTCCTAGACTTGGCGGGCGATGGCTGCTGGCGAACCCACTGACTCTTTGTCCACTCGTGAGAAGGCTTATGGCCTCTTTTTCGACGAGGAAGGCCAGCCGCAGTTGATCGACTGTGGAGTCCTCTTCTGGGATGTGATGGGAGTGCGCGCAATGTCCACGCAGCCCCCTCAGCAGGCACTTACAGACCTGAGGAAGCTGCGTGCGGCCGTCTCACGTGCCCGAGATCGGGCTAACACGGAGGAGGAGGAGGGGTTCCTGCGGTGCTCTAGCTGGTTCACCGATAACGTCGTTCTCGCCGCCCCGGTGTGGGGCCCGATGGATGAGGAGTTGGTCATCGGCCCTACTCAGGTGGACGCCGCCTATATGCAGTTGCTGATGCTCGCCGACGGCTACCTCTCCCGCGGGGCGATCACCTTCGGTCTTCACTTCATGGACAAGAGCTTCGTCTACGGGCCCGCACTAATCGAGGCTAGCGATCTCGAGGGCGGCAAGACCGTCGATGATGCCGACGGTGAAGACGGGAACCGCTGGCCCTGTGTCGTCGTTTCCGAAGACGTGGCTGCCTGGAACCGAAAAATGGCCAAGGCCTTCTATGCCGAGCCCGAGCACAGCGCACTCGTCCGCGAGTTGCTCCTCGACGAAGACAACGTTGCCTTCGTCAACCAGCTAGGGATTTGGATCGAAGAGGAGGACGACGAGCGGATGCTCGAGTATGGCCTGACGGAAATGCGGGCGACGATCCTGGGCAAGCTCGAAGAGTTTCCTTCCGATGGCCGCGTCTGGGAGAAGTGGCGCTGGCTGGCCGACTACCACGATTTCGTCCTCAACGGATTTGGACTAGACAGGCCGGCGTTCATGGTGGGCCTCGAGTCCCGCTTCTCATTCACCGACTTCTCGGAGACGCTCCAGTGACGAGCGGTCCGCAGCCTCCTGGCCCTCGGGAGCGAGGCACTGATGTCAGGGCGGAGCCGTTCTTTGAGTGGGGACTGCTCGAGAACGCAATCGACTATCTGCGTGAGGCGGTGCGACGGCTGGAGGGAGAGGTCGACCGACAGGATCTGAAGTACGCAATCCTTAGTCTTGGCGCTGGCCTCGAGTTGCTGCTGAAGGAGCGCCTTCGCCGCGAGGATTGGCGGCTGCTCTTTCCCAATCCGGAGACCGCGGAGGAAGATCTCTACCGCCGAGGTGACTTCAAAAGCATCAACGTCTGGCAGGCTATGGATCGCCTATCGGAGGTTGCGGGGGTCGAGATCGACGAAGTGCATCGCAGCCACATCGTCAACCTGCGGGATCAGCGCAATCCGCTCGAGCACTTCCGGATCAGGCAGTCGCGCGAGGCAGTCTCCTCAGCTGCGAGCGCTGCGCTTGGTTTCGCCCTCGACTTTGTTGCCCGCCACCTCGACGAGGAATCGATGTCGGCGGAGTTGCAGGGGGAGCTAGAGGAGATCCGCGAGGCGCTGCCAGCTCTTGAGGAGTTCGTCGTTCATCGGTTGCAGGAGGTCGAGGAGAGGGTTGCGGAGGGGGACACGGTGCTGACCTGTCCGCGCTGTTTCCAGGACACCGCGATCGCCGGCGATGGCATTACCTGTCTTTTCTGCGGCTTCGCGGTGGGGATCGATGAGGTAGAGCACGCGGCGGAAGACTGGATCGGATCAGTGCTCGGCATCGACGAGTATCGGGCGGTCAAGGAAGGCGGCGAGCTGCCGCTGTACTTGTGCCCGAACTGCGAACAGAGGGCGCTGGTGGATCAAGGCCCGAGCGGCGATTTGCACGAAGGGGATCGCTGGGTCTGCTTCGCCTGCGGGGACAAGTGGACCGATCGTGAGATAGATCAGTGCGCCCGCTGTGGCGAACCTTTCGATCCTGATTTGGGTGCTGGCTCGGTCTGCCGCGAATGCTTCGCTGCCGCGGTCGCCGACTAGGCACGGTTGGATCGAACTCGTCTTGCCCTGACGCATGGCGTGCCGTCCGTGATAGCTGAGGCGGTGCTGTGGGCTCGTTCGAGGCTGCGGACTGGGGTCGCCGAGCGAAGAGAAGGCTGCATCGCCGGAGGGGCTGCCCTCCATGGCGCATCACCAACCAAACGCTCACCTGACCAGCGAAAGGGCGGAAATTGGGACCTTTCGGAGCTTCGGAATCGTCCGCACGCATCCGTACCGTGACGGGGATGCATGCGATCCATCAATCTCGCGACCGTCAATCGGACCGCCTAGCGAGTCAGCTGCTTTATCGCAGCAGCCTCGGACGGAATCAGGGCGATGTGGCCTGAGAGCACCTACGCGATGAAGGCTCAGCTCGGACCGGCAGCCCTGGCAGCCGTTCCTGCGGTGGTCCTCGGCTTCGGTGCGCTGTCGTCGATTGAAGGAGCCGGATCCATCGCTGCCTTCGTCCTGGCGACCGTTCTCGTCCTTGTCTGCGGCGTCGTCCGAGGTTTCGGGCGGCGCCTTGAGCCGGCTCTTTGGGAAAGCTGGGGAGGGCCACCCACGACTCGGCTGCTTCGGTGGTCCGATGCCTCCAGCCCCGTCGCGATGGAGCGTCGCCACACACTTCTATCGGTTGTTCTTGGGGAATCTCTGTCCTCTCCTGATGAGGAGACGCTTGACCCGGCAGGCGCTGATGCTCATTACGCCGTTGCCGTCAGCGCCCTTAGGCAGCGGACCAGGAGCGGTCCAGCGTTCAGGTTGGTGGCTCAGCAGAACGCCGAATATGGGCTACGAAGAAACTGCCTTGGCCTGCGATTTGTTGCGCTCGCGGTCGCAGCGGCAGTGCTGGCAGTGAGCGCAGTTCTTTTGGCTCTCCAGGGCGGTACCTGGCATTTCGTGCTTGCAGCCGTCGTTTCGATTCTTGCGCTGCTCGCATGGGGCTTCCTCGTCACTCCCGGCTGGGTTCGCACGGCCGCGGACCTTTACGCGCAACGGCTAATGGAGGCGATCGAGTCGCTTGCCGCTGCCGTACAGACTGAAACCCAAGGCGCCGTAGAGCGCCGCGACATACGACCCTCGGAGGTAACTGATGGCTGATTTCGAAGTGATTTGCGCAAACGTCGGGCAGGGTGACTGCACCCTGATCCGACTCCCCGATGACGAGTTCATGCTCGTGGATGTCTATCGCTGCGAGGGCGAGGGAATCGACATCTTCAAGCTGCTCGATGATGTTCTGCCGGCCGGAAGTGACGGCAAGAAGCGGCTCAAGTACTTGGTCGTCACCCACGCTCACGACGACCACATAACCGGCATTGGCGACCTCTACGACCGTTACGACGTGGAATGGCTGTGGACCCCGCAGCACGAGGAACGCAAGGAAGTGGCCAAGAACTTCGGCGAATACCAGCGTGTCGTCGACGAGCACCCCGAGGACAAGGTCAAGCGCCCGCAGGGAAGCCGCACGCCCCTCGGCGAAAAGGACGCCGACTATGACCTCGGAGAGGACATCAGCGTGCGGTGCTTCTCGCCTCCCGGCTACATCGAGATCGACGAGAGCCTCGATGAGGAGGAAGCAAAGAAGCTCGTCCATGAGAACTGCCTCGTCTTGAGATTGAACTATGAGGGCGAGACGTCAGTGATGCTGACCGGCGACTCCGACCTTGCTTGTTGGGAGCGCGTCGTCGACTACTACGAGGGCAAATCCGATTCGGAGACCGGCACCGAGGTGTTGGCGGCTGATGTCTTGCACGCGAGCCATCACGGCTCGCGCAGCTTCTTCAAGGACGGTGGGGAGGACTCCGAGGGTTGGCTCGAGGCCCTAGAGCTGATCGGCCCGGACACCGTCGTGGTTTCAGTCGGGGAGGACAATCGCCACGAACATCCTGACGAGGACATGATGGACGCATATCGCGAGGAGGCCGGTGAGGAGAATGTCTTCGAGACCTCTAGCTCGGGGACCGTCGTCGTCGAGGTTGACTCGGGCAGCGCCTATCGCATCGTTCTCGACCCCGGCTCCTACGCTGAGGATTACGGCTGGGATGCGGAGGAGGATGAAGGTGGCTCGGCGAGTGCTGCCAAAGGGCTCGCAGCCGGCACGGCGATCGTCGGCGGCGCCTTGACCGCCGCGGCCATCAAGAAACGACGCCAGCAAGGAAGCCGAACCAGGCTCGACAATCAGCCCGCTGCGTGAAGGATTGGCGCGAGCGCTACCCAACGATCTATGCCGAAGACCAGGAGTACTGGTCCGGCAAGGGATTTGAGGAGGTCGAATCGTCACGCGGCGAGGTGAGCTTTCGTGGCACGGTAGCGGTGCGACGAAAGGGAGAGGAGGGTCTAGAGCGCCACGACTTCGAACTCCAATTCGACTACCTGCCGGGCTATCCGTACTACCCGCCCAAGGTCAAGTTCATCTCGCCGAAGATCGATCGGGCACGTCATCAAGGCACGGATGGGGCGCCGTGTCTTTTTCCGGCTTCGGCATGGCGACGAACGGTTCCGGCCAGCGAGATGTATGCGGCGACCGAGCGATGGCTCGGTTACCACCTTGCTGACAAGTTCCCGCGCGAGCTCGCGCTGTACGAGCTGCCCGAGTACTTCAGAGGCACCGCCTACTCGGTTATCGCCCCGGCTGCCGTCCTCAAGAGCTTTGAGGGGAAGAATCACGGCCGTTTCAAGGTGGCAAAACTCCTAGGCCAGGATCTATGTGTACTTCGCTCGGTCGACGGCGATCAAGTCGGCAACGACCTGATGGCGTCCCTCGCGGAAAAGAAGCTCTGGGCGAAGGCCGAAATCTGTAAGTGGTATCGACTGGATCGAGAACCGACTCCGATGCGTCACACCGGAGAGCTCGAGCGCCTCCTCGGTGAATCCGCCCACCGGGGAGTCAAGTTCACACAGCGACCCAAAGAGGGTCGCCACCTGATCGGTCTTGTTTTCACGGACGAGGTTCTCGACCAAGAGCGTCTCTTTCTGATCGACATTGGCGTGCGCACGAAAAGGCAGCAGGCCGAGGTGGGCAAAGGTTGGCCAATACGCGCGCCTGAATTCCACGTCGTCTCGCGTGAAGAGCTTCTGCGACGACTTGAGGGCGTCCGCGCTCTGGACGAGCTTGGGCAGAAGTCGGTGGCCTGCTTCGGCCTTGGGGCCATTGGCTCGACGCTTGCCCTCTCGCTCGTCCGCGAAGGCGTCGGCTCCTTTGTTCTATGTGATCCCGACACGATTCGTCCCGGCAACGTGGTCCGTCATGCACTCGACCTAACTGCCGTCGGCCAGGTCAAGCCATTGGCAATCGAGACTGCGCTTTCCCGCGTCAGCCCGGGTGTCGAGACCGATCCTCAGTTCCAGAATCTCTCCGACCCAAACGCGATCACGACCTATCTCGGCAGCGTCGATCTTGTTGTTGCGGCGATTGGCGATGACCTTCGAGAGGAGCTTCTTTGCGAGGTCGCCTTCGACCGCGACGATCCGCCAGTGATGCTCATGGTTCGATCTCTGCACGCTGGCGCAGCCTTCCGAGTTGCGGTGATTCGGCCGGGAGTTGATGCCTGCGTCGCGTGTCTCGCCGAGTACAAGGAGGAAGGGCACCCAGGATGGATCGACGTTCCACGCGACAACCTGCCAGATGTTTATGACACTGGCTGCGCTACGGCCTCACGCCCGGGCGCTGGTCTCACCTCCCAGCTGGCCGCATCATTTGCAGCCGCTCGAGCACTTGAGTGTCTTGAAGGCCGCGAGATTTCCGCCAATCACTGGCTCTGGATCGAGCAGCCGATCGCGGCGGACGATGAGCGCCTCCAGGAGGGCCTTACTCTGCATCATGCGACGTTCTCTCCACGTCCTGGATGTGCCGTCTGTGGCGCTTGAGCGGGTGTTTATTGAGCCAGCGGCGAGGGCTGCGGTGTGCGGACACACGCGAAGCAGCGCTAACGTCGAGACTGGCGGCATCCTGCTCGGGCGGAGGCTTGGCGAGTCAACTCTTGTGGTCACCCGAGCCAGTCCGCCAGGTCCCCGCGCGCGGCACGGGCGCTTCTTCTTCTCGCGCGACACCCGATTCCTGCAGCGATATCTCGACTCGATCCACGATCGCACCGATGGCGGGGAGGACTATGTCGGCGAGTGGCACGTGCATCCCAGTCTGGACGCGCCGCCAAGCCGGACCGACCGCCGTTCTCTCTGGCGTATCGCGCGTCGCCGCAACTACGCCACCGACAATCCGGTCCTGCTGATCGTCGAGCACGATCCGCCTGCTTTGAGACTTCGCTTCTATGGCTTCGCTGCTCGACCGCGACAGGTCAGCGAGCTCGCAGTCATCCGCTCGCTGAAGTCGGCGACGTTCCAGGCCGGCTAAAAGCCCAGGGCGGCCGCTAGGCAATGGAACCGCCCTCGGCGATCTCGGGCACTTCTGCGCCGAAGTTCCCAAATCGCTGCATATCGCTGCATATCGGCGTATATCCGCGCGTATTGTTGATCGTGGCCGTCTGCCGCGCCGCTGCGAACCCCTGCAAGCGGCCGTATTCAATACCCGCTGGTCTCGGAGATGGGCCTAATTGCCATGCAGAAGGTCGTCGGTTCGAATCCGATCAGCCGCTTCGCACCACAGCCCCGCTCCGGCGGGGCCTTTT
Source organism: uncultured Solirubrobacterales bacterium (assembly GCA_963719435.1). Classification (GTDB taxonomy): domain Bacteria; phylum Actinomycetota; class Thermoleophilia; order Solirubrobacterales; family 70-9; genus VAYN01. The sequence goes on from OY970384.1 coordinate 1,594,224, forward strand.
TCTTTGCCGGAGCGGAGCCGGAACTAGGTGGCGCTGGAGTCCCGGGCGCTGCGCCGGCGCTGCAGGCGGGACTCGGCGAATTTCCTCATCGCCGCCGTGAGCACGATCACGACGGACGAGGCCAACGCGAAATGCATCCCCCCAACCCAAAGGGGGAACGCCGGATCGCCGGGATCGGCAGGCAGGCCGAACGGGATCGCGATCGGGATCGCCACGACCGACAGACTCGCCAGCCGCATGTCCCCGGTCCCGGCCCCCAGGAGCACGGATATGACCAAGCAGATCGTTCCCCACGACCCCCCGGGGTCGGCGTCCATCGAAAAGACCGTGAAGACCGTGCCGATCAGATAGCCCACGACGAGAACGATTCGAGTCATGAGTGCGACGGTACCCCGGCGGGCTCTATCCAAGCTTTCTTCGAAGGACTCGACGCACCGCGGCGTACCGAATAGGGTCGGATAACCCACGACCGAGGAGGCTGCTGCCATGTTCGTACGCACCGTCAGGTTCACCGACGTATCTGCCGAGCGAATGCAGGATCTCCTTGGTCGCATCGAGGAGTCCGACGGGCCGCCGCCCGGCGTGCCCTCCACGGGTCTGAAGGTCTTGGTCGACGAGGCGCAGGGAACGGCGGTGGTCCTTCAGTACTTCGAGAGCGCGGAGGACATGGAGGCCGGAGCCAAAGTCTTCGACGCGATGGATTCGTCAGACACGCCCGGCACTCGGGCATCGGTGGACATGTGCGAGGTGAAGCTCGAGCGCTCGCTCAACTGAGCGGCTCTCACCGCCACAGCTCGCGGCGCAGCATCTCGTTGCCGCGCTCGAGCTGGTCGATGGTGGCGCTGGTGACCGAGCGCGTCCGGGTGGCGCGATTGATGCGGGCCTGGACCTCCCGGTGCGACTTGCCCGTGCGACGAGCGACCTTGGCGACCAGACGACTGCGCTCGCCGCGCAGCCGCTCTCGGGTCGCATAGGCCGACTCGCGCTCGGGCTCTAGATCCTCCGACGCGGCTTTGGGCCTGGCGACGGCGGTCGCCTTCTTCGCCTTCGGCTCGGGGTCTTCGGTGGGGAAGAGCTGGAGCGCGGTCTCGCTCATGATCGCCTCGTCCAGCTCGGCGTCGCCCGAGCTGAGGGCGGCAAAGCCGCCACCCGGCTCACCGGGGTCCGGTCGGGGGTCGTCGAACTCCTCGCCCTCCTCCTCGCCGTCCGGCGCGAGGTCGAGCGCGTGACGGCGCTCCAGCTCGATCTCGTGGGCGAGTGCCTTCAGCCGCGGATCGGCCGGCATCAGCAGGTAGCTCATCTGCCGGCGCGGTTGCGGGGTGGTGCGGATGAAGCGGCCGACCACCTGGCGGAAGAAGAGCTCGGTCCGGGCCGCCGTCGCGTAGACGCCGACCCGCAGGCGGGGGATGTCGACGCCCTCGGAGACCATCAGGACCGAGACCAGCCAGCGCCGGTCGGAGGAGGCGAACTCGGCGATGCGCTGGCTGGCACCGGGCTCGTCGCTCATCACCAGCTCGGGCTGCTCCCCCGAGATCGGCCCCAGCCGCGCCGCGATCGCCCGCGCGTGGTCCTGGTCGGAGGCGATGACCAGGCCGCCCGCGTCGGGGTGCCCGTCGGCGCGCACCTCGCTCAGCCTGGCGTCGCCGTCGCGCAGCACCTCGCCCATCCACTCGCCCTGCGGGCTGAGCGCCGTGCGCAGGCGCCGGGCCGACTCCGCCGCCGGCAGGACGAGGTCGAAGTCGGCGCTGCGCAGGCGGCCGTCGGAGACCCATTCCATCTCGCCGTCATAGGGCAGGAAGGTGATCGGCCGGCATACCCGATCCCGCAATGCCTGCGGATAGCCGTAGGCGTAGTCGGCCCGGCTGACCCCGTCCTCGTCGTAGGTGACCCAGGGGATGGCCGAGTTGTCGGAGCGGAAGGGCGTGCCCGAGAGCAGCAGCCGGAAGCGGGCGCCGTCGAATGCCTTGCGGGTCTGCAGGCCCCAGGCGGCCAGGTCGCCCATGTGGTGCGGCTCGTCGGCGATCAGCAGGGTCGGCCGGCGGCCGGCGGCCAGCCGGTGCGTATCCGGCCCGGCGGCGATCGTCTGGTAGGTGACGGCGACACCGTGGAAGTCGGCCGACTCCGGCCCGTCGGAGTTCGGCCGGTTCGGCTCGAGGTCGATGCCGTAGCGGCCCGCGTCGGTGGCCCACTGGCGGCAGATGTGGGTGGTCGGGCCGACGACGACGACGCGCGAGACGAACCCGGCGCTCAGCATCCGGTGGGCGATGTGCAGGCCGAAGGTGGTCTTGCCGGCCGCCGGCGTGGCCGAGGCCAGGAAGCTGGGGGCCGAGTGCGCTCGCACGGCCGCCGTCGCCTCCTCCTGCCAGGAGCGGAGGGGTCGGGCATCGGGCCAGTCCGGAAGCGATCGGGCACGTGCGCTGCCCCCGACCGGGTGCTGAGAGACGTCGTACAAGGGCGCGCCACAATACGGTCGCCCGCGGTCGGAGAGCGGCCGACCCCGCGGGCTCGAGCTGGATCGGCCTGCCCGCCTGGACCAGCGTCCGCCTTCGTCCCGCTAAGTTGATTGGCGATGGCAGCGGTCATCGCCAAGCGGGTCACCGCCGAGATCGAGGGCGACTTCGTCGTCTTCCTGATCGGGATGCGGATCAATCGCTTCTCGCGGCCGCGCAAGTGGCTGCCGGTCTTCGCGGCGATGCCGCGGATGGTGCGGGAGCTGGAACGGAACCCGGCCGCCGGGATGCTGCGGGCGGACTTCTACATCGGCAGCCCGCGGCGGCCGCTGGTGATCCAGTACTGGCGCTCCTTCGAGCAGCTCGAGGCCTACGCGCGCAGCAAGGACGCCCGCCACTGGCCTGCCTGGGTCGCCTTCAACAAGCGGATCGGCTCCAGCGGCGAGGTCGGCATCTGGCACGAGACCTACCTGGTCCCGGCCGGCGCCTACGACAGCGTCTACAACAACATGCCGCCGAGCGGGCTGGGGGCGGCGAGCGGGCTGGTCCCGGCCGCCGGGCGCAAGGCGAGCGTCGCCGGCCGGGCCGGGATCCGCGACGAGCCCTACCCCGCGGACGCGCCCGTCGACGGCATCGACATCTGAGCTGGCCCGCCAACTGAGAGACTTCCCCGGTGGCCACCGAGCGGCAATACGACCTCGCCCTGTTCGGGGCGACCGGTTTCACCGGCGGGCTGACCGCCGAGTACCTCGCCGCCAACGCGCCGGCGGGACTGCGCTGGGCGCTGGTCGGGCGCAACCGCGGCAAGTTGGAGGCGGTGCGGGCGCGGCTCGCGGCGGCCTCGCCGGAGGCGCCTGAGCCGGACCTGCTCGAGGCCGACGCCGCCGACCGGCCCGCGCTGACGAGCGTCGCGGAATCGGCCCGGGTCGTGATCACCACCGTCGGGCCCTACGCCCTCTACGGCGGCCCCCTGGCCGCCGCCTGCGCGGCGGCGGGGACCGACTACGTCGACCTCACCGGCGAGCCCGAGTTCGTCGACCGCTCCTGGATCGAGTGCCACGCCGAGGCGGAGCGGACCGGCGCCCGCCTCGTCCACTGCTGCGGCTTCGACTCGATCCCGCACGACCTCGGCGCCCATTTCACGGTCAAGCAGCTGCCCGAAGGCGTCCCGCTGCGGGTCGACGGCTACGTGCGCTCCGGCGCCAGCTACTCGGGCGGCACCTACCACTCGGCGATCAACGCCTTCGCCCGCGCCCGGCAGACGATGGCGGTGGCGAAAGAGCGCCGCCGGGGCGAGCCGCGGCCCGCCGGCCGCGAGGTCCACTCCGCCTCGCCCGGGATCCGCCGCGACTCCGAGCTGGGCGGTTGGGTGGTGCCGCTGCCGACGATCGACGGTGGCATCGTCCGCCGCTCCGCCGCGTCCCTGGACCGCTACGGCCCGGATTTCACCTACGGCCATCACCTGGTCGCCAAGCGCCTCTCGACGATCGCGGCGCTGGGGGCCGGCGTCGGCGCGGTCGGGCTGCTGGCGCCGCTGCCGCCGACCCGCAAGCTGCTGCTGAAGCTCAAATCCCCGGGCGAGGGGCCGGACGCGGCCGAGCGCGCCAAGAGCTGGTTCAAGGTCAGGTTCGTCGGCGAGGGAGGGGGGACCCGGGTCGTCACCGAGGTCTCCGGCGGCGACCCCGGCTACGGCGAGACCTCGAAGATGCTGGCCGAGTCGGCGCTCTGCCTCGCCTTCGACGAGCTGCCGGAGACCGCCGGCCAGGTCACCACCGCGACGGCGATGGGCGATGCCCTGACCGCGCGGCTGCAGCGGGCCGGGATCTCCTTCCGCATCCTCTAGCGGGGGGCCCCGGCGCTCAGACGTCGGTGCCGTAGATCGCCCGCACCCAGATGTCGACGAGGACGTCGAGCATCCGCTCCTCGTCGAGCGCCGGCGTCTCGCCGGCGAAGGCGGCGTAGTGGGCGCGCTCGTTCATCTGCACCAGGGCGGTGGCGAGGTCGCGGGCGGGCAGGCCGGGGGGAGCGGCGCCGCGGGCGCGCTCGGCCTCGATGATCGCGCTGGCGTCGGCGACCCAGCCCTCCATCACCTGCGACCACAGCTCCCGCGCCTCGGGGTTGGTCGTGCGCAGCTCGGCTGCCGCCAGCATCACCGCCCGGCGCGAGCCGAAGACGTCGAAGGAGGCGCGCAGGCCCTGGCGCCAGCCGGCCCGCGGTTCCTCGGCGAGCCGGGCGAGCGCCTCCTCGCGGCTGCGGGCGGCCTCCTCGACCATGCGGTCGACCAGGGTGAGGACGACCGCGTCCTTGGAGGGGAAGTAGAAGTAGAAGCTGGGCCGGGAGATGCCGGCGCCGCTGGCCAGGTCCTCGACCGAGATCTCGCCCAGCGGACGCTCCGCCAGCAGCCGCTCGGCGGTGGCGAGGATCGCCCGCTCGCGCTCGTCGCCGCTGGCGCGGGGGGTGCGGCGGCCGCGGGCGGCAAGCTCGGGAGTGGGCGTGGGAGTCGCCATCGTGCCCGCGACGATACAGCGCGTCGAGGATTTCGACAAGTAGTTGATCTTCTCGACACGGTGTTGATAGGGTGGCCCTGGATGATGCGCTCATGACGAAAGGAGCCGAGGTGGCCGCAGAGCATTTCGACGTGTTGATCGTGGGCGCCGGCCTCTCCGGCATCGGCGCCGCCCACCACCTGCAGGAGCGCTGCCCCGGCAAGAGCTACGCGATCCTCGAGCAGCGCGGGGAAATCGGCGGCACCTGGGACCTCTTCCGCTATCCCGGCATTCGCTCCGACTCCGACATGCACACGCTCGGCTACCGCTTCCGGCCCTGGACCTCGCCGAAGTCGATCACCGACGGCGCCTCGATCCTCGACTACATCCACGACGCCGCCCGCGACGGCGGCATCGACCGCCACATCCGCCTCGGCCACCGCGTGCTCAGCGCCGAGTGGTCGACCGCGGAGGCGCGCTGGACGCTCGCGGTCGAACGCGCCGACACGGGTGAGACGGTGACGATGAGCTGCAACTTCCTCTCGATGTGCAGCGGTTACTACCGCTACGACGAGGGCTTCACCCCGGACTTCGCCGGCGTCGACAGCTTCCAGGGCCAGGTCGTGCACCCCCAGCACTGGCCCGAGGACCTCGACTACGCCGGTAAGCGGGTGGTCGTGATCGGCAGCGGGGCCACCGCGGTGACGCTGGTGCCGGCGATGGCCAAGGAGGCCGCCCAGGTGACGATGCTGCAGCGCTCGCCCACCTACGTGCTCTCGATCCCGGCCGAAGACATCTTCGCCAACACCCTGCGGCGCTTCCTCCCGGAGCGGATCGTGCACCCGCTGGTGCGCTGGAAGAACGTCCTCGTCCAGGGGCTCAGCTACCGGCTCAGCCGCCGCCTGCCCGGGCCGACGAAGAAATGGCTGCGCAAAGAAGTGCAGAAAGTCCTGCCGCCCGGCTACGACGTCGACACCCACTTCAAGCCCAAATACGACCCCTGGGACCAGCGCGTCTGCTTCGTGCCCGACGCCGACCTCTTCAAGGCGCTCTCCAGCGGCAGCGCCGAGATCGTCACCGACAGCATCGAGACCTTCACCGAGAAGGGGATCCGGCTGGCGTCGGGGGCGGAGCTGGAGGCCGACGTGGTCGTCACCGCGACCGGCCTCAACCTGCTCTTCCTCGGCGGCATGCAGGTGAGGATCGACGGCGAGGAGCCGGACCTGGCGCGGGCGATGACCTACAAGGGGATGATGCTCAGCGGCTACCCGAACTTCTCGTACACGGTCGGCTACACCAACGCCTCCTGGACGCTCAAGGCCGACCTCACCGCCGAATACGTCTGCCGCCTGCTCAACCACATGGACGCCAGCGGGCAGCGGATCTGCACGCCGCAGATCAGCGACCCGACGGTGACCGAGGCGCCGCTGCTCGACTTCACCTCCAGCTACGTCCTGCGCGCGGTCGACCAGCTGCCGAAGCAGGGCTCGAAGGAACCCTGGAAGCTGCGCCAGAACTACCCGCTCGACCTGCGGACCCTGCGCTACGGCCCGGTCGACGACGGCACGATGCGGTTCTCCAACCCGGCGCCGCGGGCTCAGCCGGAGGCGACCCAGGCCCTGGCCTCGTCCTCCGCGGCCAGCGCGTAGATCCCGACCTCGCCCGGGGTCATCCAGGCGAACATCCGCATCGCCTTGGCGACCCACTCGACGTCGGTGACGAGGGCGAAGCGCTTCCAGGCGGAGTGGTCGCGCACCCAGGTCCGCAGCCCGGTCTTGGCGTCCTCGACCCAGGCGCCGTGCTCGAGCCCGTCGAAGTCGTCAAGGACGAACAGCAACCGCAGATCGCCCGTCTCCACCCCCTCGCGCAGCGCCGGCTCCAGCACCTCGCGGTAGTCGTCCTTGCTGAGCTTGCAGCTCGCCCGCAGGCCAATCGTCCCGGCCGGCATCCCCTCGATCCGCTCGATCATGGGGACAATGCTAGAGCTTGGCGATCGCCTCCTGGGCCTCCGCCATGCCGACGCCGGTGGCCTCGGGGCGCGGGGGTGCGTCGTAGGAAACTTCGGCGGAGGAAGCGCCCGGACCTAGCTGTCCGCCAGGCCGCCAGATCTACAAAGCGCCGCTAGTCTTGACCATTCTCCGGCGCCCTGGCGGAGTGGTTACGCAGCGGCCTGCAAAGCCGTTTACACCGGTTCGATTCCGGTGGGCGCCTCTCCATCCGGCCAGACCAGTGAACCGATCGACTTGAACTGGCTGACCGCGAGCGAACCGCGCTCGTTGCGCGCTTTCGAGCCGGGTTTCGTGAGCGCCGCCGTCACGGCCCGGCGGCTGGCTTCGTAGATCGCGGTCGGTTCGTAGTGCTGATCGAGGAGAACCAGGAGGACCGCGTCCCAATCCTTCTCGAGGTCGATGCTTCCGATGCGCTGGCTCGACTTCGAGCTGGGAGTGAGGCGGCGGCCCTTGATCTGCAGCAGCTCCTCTTTCCCCTCGACCTCGCGGACCGCGTCGAACCCCGATTGCCGTGCCGGCGAGAGCTTCACCTTCAGGAGGCGAGCGGCCTCGTACTCGGCGATCTCCCCGGTGATCCCCAGCGGCTTTCCCGTCAGCTCGTCGTACTCGCGTGCCAGGAGCTTCGCTTCACGCAGCAGCTCGATGAGGCGCTTCGACGAGGTCATTCCGCAGATCAGCCCAAGCACTCAGTCCGGCGCCACTTCGACCCAGTTCGGCCGCAGGTAGGCCTCCTCGAAGCCGGCCCGGAGGATGTTGCGGTAGCTGGCGGAGGGGCGGTCGGGGACGTGCTCGCCGGTCTCGACGAAGAGGGTGCGGCAGCCGGCCTCGGCGGCGTCGAGGATGCGCTGGCGCAGGAGCGCCAGCTGGCAGCCTCGGCCGCGGGCGGGCTCGAGCGTGGCGGCGATGCCGAACTCGGCGATCCCGTCCTCGGTCAGCATCGCCGCGCAGGCCTGGGCCTCGCCGTCGACGCGGGCGACGTAGCAGCGCCAGCCCGCGCGGCCGGGCAGGTCGGCGAAGAAGGCCGCCGCCCAGGCGGGCAGGCCGAAGCCGGTGGCGGCGATCATCCCGAATGGCGCCTCGGCGCCGTCGCTGAGCTCGACCACCTCGACGTCCTTGGGGGCGGCGAAGCGCGGTGGGTGGGCGTCGCGGACGAACTTCATCCAGGCGTAGCCGGGTCCGAAGCCGTTGGCGGCGAGCCACGTTTCCGCCGCCGCGGTGTCCGGCTCGCCCGGGCCGACCGGGACGTAGTGCTCGACCCCGCGCGAGCGCGCCCACTCGACCGCCGCCGCCAGGTGCCCGTCGGCGACCGCTCCCGGCTCGGTCGCGCCCAGGACCAGGTTCATCATCCCCACCCCCGGCAGGGCCGTCACCAGCGAGGCCTGGACCGGGCCGAAGCGCCGCAGCTCGACCCCTTTCTCGCCCGCGATCTCGGCCGGGACCGTCTCCCAGATCTCGCGCCAGAAGCGGCGCTCGCCGCGGTCGAGCGCGCTCGGGTCGTAGGCCACCCCGGACCTGGTGCTCCTGGCGGTCATCGCCCGGAAAGGATAGGTCTCGCTCATGCGCCCGGCCCCAGGCGGCGCATCTGTCAGCCTGAACGCATGAGTGTCGCCGTCGCCCCGACTCCTGCCCTCGCCAGCGAGGGCGAGGTCCCCGAGAACCAGGTGATCGTCCTCTTCGGCGCCACCGGCGACCTGGCGAAGCGCAAGCTGCTGCCGGGGATGTTCCACCTCGCCCAGGTGGGGCTGATGCCGCCGGGCTTCCGGATCATCGGCGTCGCCCGCCACGAGGTCGAGGTCGAGGAGTTCCGCGAGACCGCCCGCCAGGCGATCGAGGCCTCCGGGCGCGAGGACCTCTCGCCGGCCACCTGGGACCCGTTCGCCGAGTCGCTGCGCTTCGTCGGCGTCGGCGACGGCTTCGACCCGCTCGGCGAGGCCGTCGCCGCGGCCCGAGAGGAACTTGGCGGCGACCCGCGCGTCCTCTACTACCTCTCGCTGCCGCCGGCCGCCGCCCACGGGACGGTCGAAGCGCTCGGCGCCGCCGGGCTCGGGCACGGCGCCCGGGTGATCACCGAGAAGCCGTTCGGCACCGGCCTCGACTCCGCCCGTGAGCTGAACGCGCTGCTGCACTCGGTCTTCGAGGAGCGCTGCATCTACCGGATCGACCACTACCTCGGCCGCGAGGCGGTGCAGAACCTGCTGGCTCTGCGCTTCGCCAACGGCATGTTCGAGCCGGTCTGGAACCGCAACCACATCGACCACGTGCAGATCGACGTGCCGGAGACGCTCTCGATCGAGATGCGCGGCAGCTTCTACGAGGAAACCGGCGCCTTCCGCGACATGGTCGTCACCCACCTCTTTCAGGTGCTCGGCTTCGTGGCGATGGAGCCGCCGACCTCGCTCGACCCGAAGCCGCTGGGGATCGAGCGCGAGAAGGTCTTCGACGCGATGCCGCCGCTGCGACCCGAGGATGTCGTCCGCGGCCAGTACGAGGGCTACCGCGAGGCGGAGGGCGTCGCCGCCGACTCCGACACCGAGACCTTCGTCGCGCTCAAGGCCTTCGTCGACAACTGGCGCTGGGAGGGCGTGCCGTTCTACCTGCGCTCCGGCAAGCGCCTGGCCGAGAGCCGGCACCTGCTGACCGTCGCCTTCAAGCAGCCGCCGCGGCGGATGTTCCCGCTCGACTGCGACCAGATCGCCGAGTCCTTCGGCCATGACCACCTCACCTTCGAGCTCGGCGACCCCGGCAGCATCTCCGCCTCCTTCCTCGCCAAGGTCCCCGGCCCGACGATCAAGCTCGGCGAGGCGCACATGCGCTTCAGCTACGCCGACACCTTCGGCGGCACCGAGGGCGCGCTCGACGCCTATGAGCGGCTGATCCACGACGTCATGGTCGGCGACCGCACCCTGTTCACCAGCTCCGAGGCGATCGAGCGGCTCTGGGCGATCTCCGAGCCGGTGCTGGAGCAGCCGCCGCACACGCATCCCTATGCGCCGGGCTCGTGGGGGCCGGCGGAGATCGACGAGCTGATCGCGCCGCGCCGCTGGCACCTGCCAAACGACCACGTCTGAGTCGCGCCCCGGGGAACGGAAAAGGGCCCCGTGAGGGGCCCCTTGTTTCCGAAGGACGTGCCACCAGAGAGCTTTGAAGTTCGCTGGCTCGTCGGTCCTCGAGCTTTGAAGTCGTGGTGGTCGCGGTGCGTGCGACGTACTAATGAACACCCCCGGGATGGGAAAGTTGCACCAACTGGATCGGCGCCCGCGGGCAAGACCTTTAGCCGGACGGCGACCGCCGCCCGGCTCCTGGTTTCGCGCTGCTAGATTCACGCCCCCCGGGCGTATAGCTCAGTTGGGAGAGCGCCGCCTCGACAAGGCGGAGGTCACTGGTTCGAGCCCAGTTACGCCCATCTCCCCGGCCGGTCGCTAGGTGAGCGCCGGCAGCTTCACCTCGGTCAGCCGGAAGCTGTTGCCGGACGGGTCTCGGAAGCCGGCGTCGATCCCGTAGGGCCGCTCTTCCGGGGTCTCGGTGAACTCGACGCCACGCGCCTTCAGCTCCTCGTAGGAGGCGTGGCAGTCGTCGGTGGTGAGGAAGACCGTGCCGGCGAACCCCTTGGCCATCAGCGCCCGCACCTGCTCGGCGGTCTCCCCGGTCATCACCGGCTCGGCGGGGATCGCCATCAGCACGATCGAGAAGTCCTCCTGGCCGGCCGGGCTGACGGTGAGCCAGCGGAAGTCGCCCATCTCGGCCAGGGTGACGTCGTTGCGAACCTCCATGCCGAGCTTCTCGGTGTAGAAGGCGAGCGCCTCGTCCTGGTCGTGGACCCAGAGCTGCGTGTTTGCGATCTTCATTCGTTTCCTCCTCGGTTGAAATCAGCTTGGGGGCGATGCTAGGTCGCGGCTTTCGGGCTGTCTTCTCGAAACGTGCGGTGTTGCGGGCGGCCGTAGGCGCGGACCACGCAGCCCGGCACGATCGCCTGGCTGGAGGCGGGCGGAAAGGCGGCCCGGTAGGCGGTCGGCGTCATCCCGTAGGCCCGCTTGAAGCTGGTGGTGAAGGAGCCGAGCCCCTGCAGGCCGACGGCGAGGCAGACCTCCGCCACCGAGCGGTCGGTCGTGCGCAGCAGCGCCGCCGCCCGCTCCAGCCGTCTGGTCAGCAGGTAGGCGTGCGGCGAGTCGCCGAAGGCGCGCCGGAACTCGCGGCTGAAATGCGCCCGCGAGAGCCCGGCCGCGCGGGCGAGGTCGTCGACCCCGAGCGGTTCGAAGTAGCGGGCGTCGGCGAGGTCCTTGGCGCGCTGCAGGTGCCGGGCGGGAGGGACGAACGCCATCGCCTGGGCTAGAGGTGGGTTTTCGGCGGCGGCGGCGCCGGCACCGGGCTGCAGCCGCTTTCGATCGTGGAGACGAAGACCCGTTCGTCCTTCCCCAGCCGCGCCTGCATCAGCACGAAGCACGCTTCCGTGAGCTGCTGGCCGTCGGCGTCGGAGGAGAGCTCGAACCACCTCGCGGTGCCGAAGAACGATCGCCCGCTGATCCGATCCAGCAGCGCGATTCGCACCGGCCCGCCGGCTTGCTTCGCACCCTGGCGGTGGAAGACGACGCGCGCGCGGTCGGCCGTGAGGCGCGGTGGGGAGGCGGCCCGGCAACGGTCGGCGCAGCCCGGGTTCGTCGCCGCGGGGGCCAGGGGCGACAGGATCGCGGCCGTGGCCGCGACGACGACGGCGAGGATGGATATGGCCGGCGTCTTTCGCACCATCTGCTCCTGGGAGCCTGACGCACCTCGGCGAAAAGTCCAGGGCACCCTGCTCTAGGCTCGCGCCCTCGTGATCGGGACCTATGCAGCCGTGCTGGCGGTGTGTGCAGCCTCGCTGGCGATCGGGCAGGCGGCGCTGGCGCTGTGCGGGGCGCGGCGCTGGTCCTGGCTCGCGCCGGCGCTCGGCCTGGCGCTGCTCTGCGCGATCTGCTGGGGCACGGTGCGGCTCGGCGGCGACGGGCTGGTCTCGGCGCTGCTGGTGCCGGCGCTCGTCTTCGCCTCCGTCGCCTTCCTCCGGGGGCGGCTGGAGGGAGGGGGGGAGGCGCTGCGCGCCGGCTGGCCGGTCGCGCTGATCGCCCTCCTGGCCGCCTCGCTGCCGTTCGCGGTCGAGGGGCACTTCGGGATCCTCGGCACCAGCTTCAACCCGGACATGTCCCAGCACCTGCTTGCGGCCGACGGCCTCGCCCACGGGCAGGGCGGCGAGCTCCTGCACCAGGGCTATCCGCTCGGCCCGCACGCGATCGTCGTCGCCCTGAACAAGGGCCTGGGAATCGGCCTGGTCCAAGGCTTCGGCGGCCTCACCGTCGCCGTCGCCGTGCTGGCGCCGCTGACCGCCCTCGCCGCCTTCTCGAACCTGCGGCCGCTGCCGCGCAGCGCCGCCGCCCTGGTGGTCGGGCTCGCCTATATGGCCGCCTCCTACTTCGCTCAAGGTGCCTTCAAGGAGACGCTCCAGGCTCTGCTCGTCCTCGCCTTCGCCCTCGCCCTGCGCGAGTCGGCCCGTTCCTGGCGTGAGCTGCCGCTGCGCTTCGTCCCCGCCGCCCTGGTCGCCGTCGGCTCGGTCTACGTCTACAGCTTCCCGGGCCTGATCTGGCTGGGCGCGGCCGCGGTCATCTGGGTCTTGGCCGAAGCGGTCCGCGGCCAGCGACCGCCACTGCGGCCGCTGGCGCTGGCGCTGCTCGTCTTCGCGGTCCTGGTCGCGCCGGAGATCGGGCGCATGCTGGACTTCCACAGCTTCGAGACCTTCGACCCCAACGGCCCCGGCCTCGGCAACCTCTTCGGCCAGGTCTCGCCCTTCGAGGCGCTGGGGATCTGGCCCTCGGGCGACTTCCGCCTCGCCCCCGGCGACGGGGCGGTGCCGGCGATCGGGTACTACCTCGGCGCCGCCTTCGCCTTCGTCCTCCTGCTCTACGGGATCGCCCGCTGCTGGCGCCGCCGCGAGACCGCGGTTCTCGCCGCCCTCGGCGCCGCCATCCTCGCCTACGCCGCCGCCCGCCTCGGCGGCACGCCCTACACGGCGGCCAAGGCGATCGAGATCGCCGCCCCGCTGGCGGCGCTGACCATCCTCCTGCCGCTGCTCGACCGCTCGCCGGGTCGAGTTGCCGCCGACGGGCGGCAAGAAGTCCAGACGGCGCCGGGAAGGCCGGCGCTCGCATCGCTCGCGGCTGCGCTCTTCATGATCGCCGCCGGCGTCTGCTCGCTGCTCGCGCTCGCCAACGCGCCGGTCGGGCCGACGTCCTACTCACCCGCCCTGCACGAGTTCCGCGCCGTGGTGGGCGCCGGGCCGACCCTCGCCCTCGCCTCCGACGAGCTGCTCGCCGACCAGCACGGCGGTCCCTTCCTTGCCTGGGAATTGCGCGGGGGGCGGGTCTGCATCGAATCCGTTAGCGAAGCGGACGGGCGGCCGCCGCGCGGCGTGCGTTTCGTCGTCAGCCGCGGCGCTCCCGATGCGCCGCCCTTCCCGGGCCTGCGCCCGCGCCGCGTCGTCCCTCCCTACGTCCTCTGGGAGGTCACCGGTCCGGTCGCGCCGACGAGCCCCTGCCCGCTGGTCGCCGAACGCCAGGCGCGCCAGGGCCCCGCCCGCTGAGCACGGCACGAGGAGTGCATTGACCCCGCATACGGTGGCGAATGCACTCCTCGTGCCGTGGGATCGCCGGCTCGGGGAGGCGGACGACAAACGCATTCGGCGCGTACCATGGCCGCGATGGAGGCCGCTACGGAGAAAGTCGTCGTCACCCTGCCTGACGGGAAGCCGCTGGAGCTGCCCGCGGGGGCGACCGGCGCCGATGCCGCCGCGGCGATCGGGCCCGGCCTGGCCAAGGCGGCGCTGGCGATCACGGTCGACGGCGAGCTGCGCGACCTGGCGGCGGCGCTGCCCGAGGGCGGGGCGGAGGTGGCGATCCTCACCGACCGCGACCCCGAGGCGCTGGAGCTGATCCGCCACGACGCCGCCCACGTGATGGCGGAGGCGGTGATGGACCTCTACCCGGGGACCAAGGTGACGATCGGCCCTCCGATCGAGTCCGGCTTCTACTACGACTTCGAGTTCCCGGCCGATACAAGGATCACCGAAGACGACCTGCCGAAGATCGAGGCGGCGATGCTCGAGCACATCGCCGCCGACGAGGAGTTCGGCCGCCGCGACGTCCCGGTCGCCGAGGCGATCGAGATCTTCAAGGGCCAGGACCAGGGCTACAAGGTCGAGCTGATCGAGGACCTGGTCCGCGACGAAGGCGTCGAGACCGTCTCGCTCTACCGCAACGGTCCCTTCGAGGACCTCTGCCGCGGGCCCCACGGCCCCTCGACCGGGCGGATCAAGGCGATCAAGCTGAGCTCGGTCGCCGGCGCCTATTGGCGCGGCGACGAGAACCGCGAGAGCCTGACCCGGATCTACGGCACCGCCTTCTTCTCGAAGAAGGACCTCGAGCAGCACCTGGAGCGGATCGAGGAGGCCAAGGCCCGCGACCACCGCCGCCTCGGCCCCCAGCTCGGCCTCTTCATGCTGCGCGACGAGGCGCCGGGGATGCCCTTCTGGCTGCCCAACGGGACCACCCTGCTGCACCTGATCGAGCACGAGGTCCAGGACCAGCTGCGCAAGCGCGGCTACCAGGAGATCGCCACCCCGCAGGTGCTCGACGAGCAGCTCTGGCATCGCTCCGGCCACTGGGACAACTACCGCGACGAGATGTACTTCATGGACGACGGCGAGCGCCGCTTCGCGCTGCGGCCGATGAACTGCCCCGGCGCCTGCCTCGTCTACTCCTCCGACCGCCACTCCTACCGCGAGCTGCCGCTGCGCCTGGCCGAGTTCGGCCGCGTCTCCCGCAACGAGCGCGAGGGCGTCCTCCACGGCCTCCTGCGCGTCCGCGCCTTCACCCAGGACGACGCCCACGTCTACTGCACCGAGGACCAGATCACCGACGAGGTCGCCAGCATCTGCGAGGCGATCGACGAGCTCTACGGGCGCTTCGGCTTCACCGACGTCAAAGTCGAGCTCTCGACCCGGCCGGAGAAGTCGATGGGCAGCGAGGAGCAGTGGGCGAAGGCCGAGGCGGCGCTGACCGAGGCGCTGGAGCGCCAGGGGCGCGAGTACGAGCTCAACCCCGGCGACGGCGCCTTCTACGGGCCGAAGATCGACTTCCACGTGACCGACGCGCTCGGCCGCTCCTGGCAGTGCGGCACCTGCCAGCTCGACTTCCAGATGCCGGAGCGCTTCGACCTCTATTACACGGGGGCCGACGATGCGCCCTACCGCCCGGTGATGATCCACCGCGCCCTGCTCGGCTCGATGGAGCGCTTCGCCGGGATCCTGATCGAGCACTACGCCGGCCGCTTCCCGGTCTGGCTGGCGCCGGTGCAGGCGATCGTGCTGCCGATCTCCGACCGCCACAACCCCTACGGCGAAAAGGCCTTCGAGCAGCTGCGCGAACTCGGCGTGCGGGTCGCCCTCGACGACCGCTCGGAGTCGATCGGCAAGAAGGTCCGCGACGCCGCGATCGGCCGCTATCCCTACATGCTGGTGGTCGGCGACCGCGAGGAGGAGGCGGGCGCGGTGGCCGTCCGCTCGCACGAGGACGGCGAGCTGGGGGAGATGTCGCTGGCCGCCTTCGCCGATCGGGTCAAGGCCGAGACCGGCACAGACTGAGCGCGTGTGCCCGTTGACCCCCTATACTCCGGCCGACTTGACTGCTGGCACCTCAAATCACCACCGCCGCTGAGCGCTCCGTGCCCGCGTCTCGATCTCTCGTCCTCTTGAAGCTCCACCGCTCTTCTCGATAGTGCCGGTCCCTCGCAGGTTCGACCGGCGCCCACCAGAGCGCGACACGACTCGGATCAACGAGCGCATCCGCGTGCCGCAGGTGCGCCTGATCGGCGCCGACGGCGAGCAGCTCGGCATCGTCGAGATCAACGACGCGCTGAAACGGGCCCAGGAGGCCGACCTCGACCTGGTCGAGGTGGCGCCCGGCTCGAAGCCGCCGGTCACCCGCCTGCTCGACTACTCGAAGTACAAGTACGAGCAGGAGCAGAAGCAGAAGCAGGCGCGCAAGCACCAGCAGCAGGTCAACATCCGCGAAATCAAGCTGCGGCCGAAGATCGCCAGCCACGACTACGAGACCAAGAAGGGTCACGTCGAGCGCTTCCTCAAGCACCACGACAAGGTCAAGGTGACGATCATGTTCCGTGGCCGCGAGCAGGCCCACCCCGAGCGCGGCCGGGCGCTGCTGCAGAAACTCTTCGAGGACCTCGGCGGCATCGCCGTGATCGAGTCGGCGCCGCTGCAGGAAGGCCGCAACATGAGCATGCTGCTGGCCCCGAGCAAAGAGGTCGACAAGATCGTCGACGACGCTCCGGCACCCGACGCTCCCACGACCGAGGCCCCCGCGACCGCGACGGCGGAGGCGGATGCAGCACCGGCTGAGCCGGCCGAGTCGGCCGAGCCCGCGGAGACTGCACCGGCTGAGGCCACGCCAGCAGACGATGCGGCCGCGGCTGAGGCCACGCCAGCAGACGATGCGCCTCCAGCGGAGGCCACGCCAGCGGACGATTCATCCGCGACTGAGGCCACTGCGGCCGACGACCCTCCCGCGACTGAGGGCTGAGCGCCCGCCCCGGTAGGGGTGAAGCGTCTTGTACTTTTTCGCCGCTGTGCCTCGCGGCGACAGCCACCCGCGACCTCGAAAAAGTTAAGCGAAACCCTACCGGGGCGGGCGCTCACGCTTGCTCCACGATCACGTCGGCGATGCGCTCTGCAGCGTGGCCGTCCCAGAGGGGCGGCGGCTCGGTGGGGGCGTCATCCCGGGACGCGAGCGCCGCGGGGATGGTCGCGATCGCGGCGGGATCGAGACCGAGCAGGGTGTTGGTGCCGGCGCTGACCGTGACCGGCCGCTCCGTGTTGTCGCGCAGGGTGAAGCAGGGGATGCCGAGGTAGGTCGTCTCCTCCTGGATGCCGCCGGAGTCGGTGAGGACGGCGCCGGCGTCGGCCAGCAGCGAGAGGAACTCGAGGTAGCCGAGCGGCTCGATCAGCAGCAGGCCCGGGTGCTCGGAGGCGACGCTCTCCATCATCTTGCGGGTGCGGGGGTGGACCGGGAAGACCACCGGCATCTCCCGCGCCAGCGCCGCCAGCTGCGCCACCGTCTCGGGCAGCAGCGGTCCGTCGACGAGGGCGGGGCGGTGCAGGGTGACCAGCGCGTAGGCGCCGGGCTCGACCCCGAGCCGGGCCGCCGTCCCCTCCGTCCGGAAGCGCCCTTCCAGCGCCACCAGGGTGTCGATCATCGTGTTGCCGACCATGTGCATGCGCTCGTCGGGGATGCCTTCGGCGCGCAGGTTGGCGATCGCCTCCTCGCTGTGGATGAAGAGCAGCTCCGAGAAGCGGTCGGCGACGATCCGGTTCGCCTCCTCCGGCATCGTCAGGTCGAAGCTGCGCAGGCCGGACTCGACGTGGGCGACGCGGATGCCGAGCTTGATCGCGGTCAGCACCGCCGCCAGGGTCGAGTTGACGTCGCCGGGGACGATCACCAGGTCGGGCTGCTCCGCGAGCAGAACCGGCTCCAGCCGCTCCATCGTCCGCGCCGTCATCTCCGCGTGGCTGCCGGAGCCGACCTCGAGCATGAAGTCCGGTGCGGGCACGCCCAGCTGGTCCAGGAAGACCTCGGACATCAGCCGGTCGTAGTGCTGGCCGGTGTGGACGATCGTGTGCCGCCCCTGCGGCAGACGCTCGCGCAGGGCGCCGATGACCGGTGCCGTCTTGACGAAGTTGGGCCGCGTCCCGACCACGTAGAGGATCCTCATCGCGGCGCCAGCGTACCCGCGGTGGGGGCGCGAACTCGCTCAGGCGTCGCGGTCTGCTTCAATAGCGAGCCCGATGCCGAAGATGAAAACGCATTCCGGCGCCAAGAAGCGCTTCAAAAAGACCGCCAGCGGCAAGCTGCGCGGCCGTCGCGCCTACTCCAGCCACATCCTGGAGAAAAAGTCGCCGAAGCGGAAGCGGAAGATGGCGAAACCGGTGGACATCTCTCCGCACGATGCGCCGACGGTGCGGAAGCTGCTGGGGGGCAAGTAGATGGCCCGCGTAAAGCGCTCCGTCCACGCGCGCAAGAAGCGCCGCAAGGTGCTGAAGGAAGCGAAGGGCTATTTCGGCCGCAAGCACTCCTCCTACCGCTTCGCCAAAGAGCAGGTGCAGCGGTCGGGGATGTACGCCTACCGCGACCGGCGCAACAAAAAGCGCACCTTCCGCCGCCTCTGGATCACCCGCATCAACGCCGCCGCGCGGCTCGAGGGCATGAGCTACTCGGAGCTGATCCACGGCCTCAACAAGGCCGAGGTCACCGTCAACCGCAAGATGCTGGCCGAGATCGCGGTCAGCGACCGCGAGGCCTTCCGCCGATTTGTCGAGCTAGCCCGGGAGGGTGCGGCCGCCTAGCGGCTCACCGACACTCCACTTTCCCCGGGCGGGCCGTGAGAACGGCCCGTTTTTTGTTGGTCCGGGCGTCCAGGAGAAAAAACCGCAGAAGAGAAGTCACACACAGGAATCGACACCGATGATCTCCAGCCCACAAAACGAGAAGCTGAAGCTGGTCCGCAAGCTGCGCGACCGCAAGCACCGCGAGCGCGAGGGCCTCTTCGCCAGCGAGGGCGAGGACCTGGTCGAGGCCGGCCTGGGGGCCGGCGCCGAGCCCCACTTCCTGCTCACCGCCGCCGGCTCCGGACTCGCCGCCCGCTGGGGCGGCGAGGAGGTCGAGCCGGAGCTGCTGGCCGCGGCCTCGGCGCTCGGCTCGGGGACCCGGGCGATCGCGGTCTGGCCGCTGCGCTGGGCCGACGCCGCGGCGGCGCCCGGCCTCTACCTGCACGCGGTCGCCGATCCCGGCAACGTCGGCACCATCCTGCGCACCGCGCGGGCACTGCTCGGCGGCAGCGTCGCCCTCGGCCCCGGCTGCGCCGACCCGTTCTCGCCGAAGGCGGTGCGGGCCAGCATGGGCGCGGTCTTCGCGGCGCCGCCGCTGCGGGTCGAGCTGGCGCAGACCCCGGCGCCGCGGGCGGCGCTGGTTGCTCACGGCGGCGCTGGCCTGGAGGCGCTGGCCGGGGCGGCGACGCTCTGCCTCGGGGCCGAGCGCGAGGGGCTGCCGGACGCGGTGCTCGCCGGCTGCGAGGCCAGGGTGACGATCCCGCTGCAGTCCGGGGCCGAGTCGCTCAACGTCGCCGCCGCCGCGGCGATCGCCTGCGAGCGGCGGGCGAGTGCCGCGCCCGCGGCGGGCGAGCGGATATCGTCGGCGACCATGCCGGAGGCCCAACCCGATGCTTGAGCGGATCGAGGAGATCAGGGCCGAGGCGGCCGCGGCGATCGCGGCCGCGTCCTCGAGCGCCGAGCTGGAGGAGCTGCGGGTCCGCCACCTCGGCCGCAAAGCCGAGCTGACGACGATCCTGCGCGGGATCGCCGAGCTGCCCGCGGAGGAACGGGGGGCCGTCGGCGGCGGCGCCAACCAGGCCCGCAAGGAGCTGGAGGCGCTGCTGGAGGCGAGCGGCGAGCGGCTCGACGCCAGCGAGCTGGAGAGCCGGCTGGTCGAGGACCGGATCGACGTCACCCTGCCCGGGGCGCCGCCGCGCCCGGTCGGCCACGCGCATCTGATCGCCCGCACCACGCGGCTGATCGAGGACACGATGGTCGGGCTCGGCTACCGGGTGATGGAGGGGCCGGAGATCGAGCACGACTACTACAACTTCACCGCCCTCAACCACCCGCCCGGGCACCCGGCGCGGATGCTCCAGGACACCTTCTACGTGCAGTCGCACCCCGACGTGCTGCTGCGCACCCACACCTCGCCGGTCCAGGTGCGCTCGATGGAGGCGCAGGCGCCGCCGATCTTCATCATCGTCCCCGGCAAGGTCTACCGGCGCGACTCCGACGCCACCCACAGCCCGATGTTCCACCAGATCGAGGGCTTGGCGATCGCCGAGGGGCTGACCCTGGCCGACCTCAAGGGGACGCTGCTGGCGCTCTGCCGGGCGATCTTCGGCGACGAGCGCGAGGTACGGCTGCGGCCCCACTTCTTCCCCTTCACCGAGCCCAGCGTCGAGGTCGACGTCTCCTGCTTCCAGTGCGGCGGCAGCGGCTCGCTGCCCGACGGCGAGCGCTGCAACCTCTGCAAGGGCCAGGGCTGGATCGAGATCCTCGGCGCCGGCATGGTCGACCCCAACGTGCTCGGCTTCGTCGAGGCCAACGGCTACGACCCCGAGCGGGTCCAGGGCTTCGCCTTCGGCCTCGGGGTCGAGCGGGTGGCGATGCTACGCCACGCGGTGCCCGACCTGCGGCGCTTCTTCGACAACGACGTGCGGATGCTGGAGCAGTTCGGATGATGCGCAAACTGGCCAGGGGCGACCGGTGAGAGTGCCCTACTCATGGCTGCGCGAGTACTGCGATCCCGGGGTCGGGGTCGCGGAGATCGCCGAGCGCCTGGTGATGACCGGGACCGAGGTCGAGCGGATCGGCACGGTCGGACCGCCCTCGCCAGATGGCTTCGTCGTCGGCAAGGTGACGAGCGCCGAGCAGCACCCGAACGCCGACCGGCTGCGGGTCTGCCGGGTCGAGACCGGGGACGGCGAGCGCACGATCGTCTGCGGCGCCCCCAACGTCGCCGCCGGCCAGACCGTCGCCGTGGCCCAGCCGGGCGCGCGGATGCCGGGCGGCGAGAAGCTGCGCAAGGCGAAGCTGCGCGGGGTTGCCTCGGAGGGGATGATCCTCTCGGTCTCCGAGCTCGAGGTCGGCGGCGAAGCCGACGGCATCCTCGTACTTGAGGACGGGCCGGCGCCGGGGACGCCGCTGGCCGAGGTGCTGCCGATCGCCGAGCCGGTGCTGGAGCTGGAGGTGACGCCGAACCGCAGCGACTGCCTCGGGATCTGGGGTGTCGCCCGCGAGGTCCACGCGATCTCCGGCGCGCCGCTTGCGGACGCGCCCTGGAGCGAGGACGCGGCCGCCGCGGGCGGGGGAGAGGTCAGCGACCTCGCCTCGGTCACGGTCGAGGTGCCGGAGCTCTGCCCGCGCTTCACCGCCCGCGTCTTCACCGACGTCACCGTCGGCCCCTCGCCGCTCTGGCTGCAGGCGCGCCTGACCGCGGCCGGGCAGCGGCCGATCAACAACGTCGTCGACATCACCAACTACGCGATGCTGCTGACCGCGCAGCCTTTGCATGCGTTCGACCTCGACAAGGTCCCGGGCGGGGCGCTGACCGTGCGCGCCGCGGCCGCCGGCGAGAGGATGACCACCCTCGACGGGGTCGAGCGCACCCTCGACGAGGAGACGGTGCTGGTCTGCGACGAGAACGGGCCGACCGGGATCGCCGGGATCATGGGCGGGCAGGTCTCCGAGGTATCGGACGCGACGACCCGGGTCCTGCTCGAGGTCGCCAACTGGAACGGGACCAACATTCTCCGCACCTCGCGCCTGCTGGGGCTGCGCTCGGAGGCCTCGGCGCGCTTCGAGAAGCAGCTGCATCCGGCGCTCTGCCTGCGGGCGCAGGCGATCGCCTCGCGGCTCCTGGTCGAGCTCTGCGGCGCCAAGCTGGTGCCGGGGACGATCGACGTCGCCGCCGAGGTCCCGGCGGCGCCGACGATCCGGCTGCGGGCGGCGCGGGTCGAGGGCCTGCTGGGGATGGCGATCCCCCAGAACGACCAGGCCGCCTACCTGGAGCGGCTCGGCTTCGGGGTCGAGCGCGACGGCGAGGACCTCCAGGTCGAGGTCCCGCCCGGGCGCCACTACGACGTCACCCGCGAGGTCGACCTGATCGAGGAGGTCGGCCGCGTCCACGACTTCGACCGGCACCTGCCGACGACCCTGCCGGCGGTGGCGACGAAGGTCGGCGGCCTCAGCCGCGAGCAGCAGCTGCGGCGGCGGGCCGAGGACAGCCTGCGCGACCTCGGCTTCGACCAGATCGTCGGCTGGAGCTTCACCGACCCCGATGAGCCGGCCCGGCTGCGGATCCCCGCCGGCGACCCGCGGGCCGAGGCGGTGCTGCTCGCCAACCCGCTCTCCGAGGAGCAGTCGGCGATGCGGACGACCCTGCTCGGCTCGCTGCTCGACGTCGCCTCCCGCAACCTCGCCCGCGACGCCAACGCCGTCGCCCTGTTCGAGTCCGGCGGCGTCTACCTGCAGCTCGACGCGGTCGGCGAGGGACCGCTGGCGGGCGTCTTCGCCGGCGAGCGGCCGGCGCCCTTCGCCGAGCCGCACCGGCTCGGCGGCCTCGCCGCCGGCCCCCTGGTCGAGAAGTCCTGGCGCGGCGGCGGCGAGCCCGCCGACTTCTTCGCCGTCAAGGCGGTGCTGGAAGCGCTCGCCGGCCAGCTCGGGGTGGCGCTCTCCTTCGAGCCGGCGCCGGAGCCGTTCCTGCACCCCGGCCGCGCCGCCGCGGTCTCCATCGCCGGCGTCCCGGTCGGCTGGCTCGGCGAGGTCCACCCGCTGGTCTGCCGCGAGTGGGACCTGGAGGCGGCGGTCGGCTTCGAAATCGCCACCGCGGCCCTGGTCGAGGCGGCCACGACGGGCGAGGAGATCTACGAGGACGTCACCACCTTCCCCGCCGTGCACCAGGACCTCGCCGTCGTCGTCCCGGTCGCGGTCGGCGCCACCGCGGTCCACGACGCCGTGCTCGCGGGCGGCGGCGAGCTGCTGCGCTCGGCCCGCGTCTTCGACCTCTACGCGGGGGACCAGGTCGGCGAGGGCCGGGTGAGCCTCGCCCTGCGGCTCGAGTTCCGCGCCGCCGACCGCACCCTCACCGACGACGAGGTCGCCGCTCTGCGCGAGCGGATCAAGGCCGAGCTGGAGCAGATCGGGGGCAGCCTGCGTGAATGAGGTCAACGAACAGCTTCTCGGCTCCCAGCCGCTGAACGGAGAGCCCGCGGCGCGGGTGCTGGTCGCCGGCGCCTCCGGCTTCACCGGCGCCCTGGCGGCGCAGATCGCCTGGCGCCACCCGCGCCTGCAGCTGGTCGCGGTCACCTCGCGCAGCGACGCCGGCACCCGGCTCGACGCGCTCTACCCGCGCTACCGGGTGCCGCTGGAGCTGACCGAGCTCGACCTCGACCGGGTCGAGGGCATCGACGCGGCGATCGTCGCCTACCCGCACGGCGCCGCGGCGCCGACCGTCGCCGCCCTGCGCGCCCAGGGCATCCTCGTCGTCGACCTCTCGGCCGACTTCCGGCTGCGCGACGCCGGCACCTACGAGCGCTGGTACGGCGAGCACGGCGCTCCCGACCTCTTCGGCAGCGGCGTCTACGGCCTCACCGAGCTCTACCGCGAGCAGCTGCGCGAGGCGAAGCTGGTGGCGACCCCGGGCTGCTACCCGACCGCGAGCGTGCTCGGGCTGGCGCCGCTGGCCGAGAAGGGGCTGCTGGCCGACGTCGTCGTCAATGCGATGCAGGGGGTCTCCGGCGCCGGTCGTGGCGGCGGCGACGCGATGCACTACGCGGCGATGGACGAGAACGCCTTCGCCTACAAGACCGAGGGCCACCGCCACCGGCCGGAGATCGAACAGGAGCTGGCGGCGCTCGGCAGCCCTGCCCCGGTCGTCTTCGTCCCCCACCTGCTGCCGCTCGACCAGGGCGAGCTGGCCAGCTGTTACGCGCTGACGACCGAGCCGGTGACCAAGGAGGAGGTGCAGGCGCTGTACCGCGAGCGCTACGCCGGCGAGCCCTTCGTCCGCGTCGTCGACCGCCCCCCGGGCCTGCGCGACCTGCGCGACACGAACGAGTGCCATATCTACGTCACCGTCGAGGAGCGCGGCCGGGTGCTGGCCTTCTCGGCGATCGACAACCTCTGGAAGGGCGCCTCCGGCCAGGGGATCCAGAACCTCAACCTGATGCTCGGCCTCGACGAGACCGAGGGACTGACGTGAGCACACCAACTCCGGACCATGTCGCTTTTGGGTCGCATAGCGAAACAAAGGCGACACGCCCCTTCTTCAACTCGCGCTGGGTCGAGGCTCCGGCCGGCGTCGAGGAGCTCGACCCCGCCCAGCTGGCGCCCGGCTTTCGTGCCGGCGGGGCCCACTGCGGGCTCAAGGGCGGCGGCAAGACCGACGTCGGCCTGCTCGTCTGCGACGAGGAGGCGGTCGTCTCCTCGCTGCTGCTGACCCGCAACGCCTCCGCCGCGGCGCCGATCCGGGTCTGCCGCGAGGTCACCGACCGCGCCCACGTCCGCGCCGCCGTCGTCAACTCCGGCAACGCCAACGCCGAGACCGGCGCCCAGGGCTACGCCGACGCGCTCTCGATGTGCGAGCGGGCGGCGACAGCGCTCGGCCTCGACACCGCCAGCGTCGCCGTCGCCGAGACCGGCACGATCGGGGTGCCGCTGCCGATCGAGGCGGTGCTGCCGGGGATCGACGCGGCCGCCGCGGGCCTCGCCGCCGATGGCGGCGGCGCCTTCTCCGACGCGATCGTCACCACCGACCGCTGGTCCAAGCGCTGCACCCTGAAGCTCGGTGGCGTGACCCTGTCCGCCCAGGCGAAGGGGGCGGGGATGATCGAGCCGAAGATGGCGACGATGCTCTGCTTCGTCCAGACCGACGCCGTCGTCGACGACCCCGCCGCGCTCCTGCAGGCCGCGACCGACGCCTCCTTCAACCGGATCACCGTCGACGGCCAGATGAGCACCAACGACTGCGTTCTGCTGCAGGCGACCGGCGCCAGCGGCCAGCCGCTGCCGGCGGGCCTGCTGGAGGCGGTGCTGCTGCAGCTGGCGATCGAGATCGTCCGCGACGGCGAGGGCGCCGTCCGCGTCGGCCGGGTCGAGGTCAGCGAGGCCGCCTCCGCGGCGGAGGCCGAGCGGGTCGCCCGCGCGATCGCCAACTCGCCGCTGGTGAAGACGGCGCTGTTCGGGCGCGACCCCAACTGGGGCCGGATCGCCCAGGCGGCCGGCGCCGCCCTGGCCGGCGAGGAACTGGAGGAGATCGGCGCCGACTCGATTGACGCCGCCGAGCTCGGCGGCGAGGCGACCGAGGCCGAGATCGGCCTGCGGCTGGGCCGCGGCGAGCACCGCGCCCACGTCTGGTTCTCCGACCTCGGCTATGAGTACATCCGGATCAACGCCGAGTACACGACGTGAGCGAGAGGAGCAGGGCATGACCGAGCAGGCACCGCAGTCGCGCGCCGCCGGCGCCAGCGTCGAGACGCTGCTGGAGGCGCTGCCCTACATCCGCGAGTTCCACGGCCGCACCGTGGTGATCAAGTACGGCGGCGCGGCGATGCTGGACGAGGGGCTGCGCGACGCCTTCGCCACCGATGTCGTCCTGCTCAAGTACGTCGGCCTCAAACCGGTGATCGTCCACGGCGGCGGCCCGGAGATCAGCCGCTACATGGAGCGGCTCGGGCTCGAGGTCAAGTTCCACGAGGGCCTGCGCGTCTCCGACGCCGACACGGTCGAGGTGGCGAAGATGGTCCTGGTCGGCAAGCTCAACTCCGAAATCGTGCAGCGGCTCAACCGCGCCGGCCAGCCGGCGGTCGGCCTCGCCGGCGAGGACGGCACCCTGTTCGAGGTCACCCCGGCCGCCAACGCCGACAAGGTCGGCTTCGTCGGCTCGGTCGAGCGGGTCGACGTCGACGTCCTCAACCACATCGCCGCCGACTACATCCCGGTGATCGCCTCCTCCGCCTCCGACCGCCAGGGCCAGTCCTACAACGTCAACGCCGACGAGGCCGCGGGCAAGGTCGCCGCCGCCCTCGGCGCCCACAAGGCGATCTTCCTCACCGACGTCGAGGGCTGGCTGGCCGACGCCGACGACGAGTCCTCGCTGATCTCCCGCGCCACCGTGCCCGAGGTGGAGGAGCGGCTGCCGCAGCTGGCCGGCGGTATGCGGCCGAAGCTGCAGGCCTGCGTCGACGCGATTCGCGGCGGCACCCAGTCGGCCCACATCATCGACGGCCGGGTGCCGCACAGCCTGCTGTTGGAGCTGTTCACCGACGCCGGCATTGGCACGATGGTGACGCCGTGAGCGCCGCGGGGACGGGGCTGAGCCTGGAGCAGGTGCAGGCGCTGGAGCAGCGCTACCTGATGCGCACCTACAAGCGCGGCGCCGTCGACTTCGTCCGCGGCGAAGGGGCGTTGCTCTGGGACGCCGCGGGCAAGGAGTACCTCGACTTCCTCACCGGGATCTCGGTCTGCTCGCTCGGCCACTGCCACCCGGCGGTGGTCGCCGCGGTGCAGGAGCAGGCGGGGCGGCTGATGCACGTCTCCAACCTCTTCTACACCGAGCCGATGGCGCGCCTGGCCGAGCGCCTGGCCGAGTCCAGTCTCGGCGGCCGCGTCTTCTTCGCCAACTCCGGCACCGAGGCGAACGAGTGCGCGATCAAGATCGCCCGCAAGCACTCCCACGGCCGCGGCGTCTCCGCGCCGGAGATCGTCAGCTTCGAAAGCGACTTCCACGGCCGCTCCTACGGCGCTCTCTCGGCGACCCCGAAACTGGCCGCGAACGAGGCGCTGGGGCCGATGCTGCCGGGCTTCCGCGCCGTGCCCCGCAACGACGCCGCCGCCCTCCGCGCGGCGGTCGGCGCCGACACCGCCGCGGTCCTGATCGAGCCGATCCAGGGCGAGGCCGGGATCGTGCCGATCGCCGACGAGGTCCTGCTCGCCGCCCGCGAGGCCTGCGACGAGGTCGGGGCGCTGCTGATCCTCGACGAGATCCAGACCGGGGTGGGGAGGACCGGCTCGCTCTGGGCCTACCAGCAGACCCCGGTCCGGCCCGACGTGCTGACCAGCGCCAAGGCGCTCGGCGGCGGCATGCCGATTGGCGCCTGCATCGCCGGCCCGGCCGCGGCCGACGTGCTCGAGCCCGGCGACCACGGCTCCACCTTCGCCGGCGGCCCGGTCGCCACCGCCGCCGCCCTGGCGGTGCTCGACACCGTCGACGACCCGGCCCTGCTGCGCGCCGTGCGCGAGCGCGGGGCGGAGCTGCGCGAGGGCCTGCTGGCGCTTGACGGCGTCGCCGAGGTGCGCGGACGCGGGCTGATGATCGGGGTCGGGCTCGAGCAGGGGATCGACGCCGCCGCGGTCGGCGCCGACCTGCTGGGGCGCGGGCTGGTCGTCAACGTGCCGACGCCGGACACGCTGCGCCTGCTGCCTCCTTTGCTGGTGGAGTCCACCCAGATTGGACGCGCGGTTGCGCTGATCGGCGAATCGCTCATAGGCTTGGGCCGCACGTGAGACGCAAGGACCGTTCAGGCAAGGATCGCCCCTCCGAGAACGCCCTGGCCTCGTCGGAACCGCTTGCCACCACCACGGCGGAGCGGTTGGCGGCGATCGTCGAGGCGGCGGAGAAGGCCGCGGTCACGGTCATCGACGACGCCGAAAAGCAGGCGCGCCGCCACCTCGAAGAGGCCGAGGCCGAGGCGGAGCGGCTGGTCGCCGAGCGCCTCGCCGCGCTCTCGGACCTGACCGACTCGCTGGTCGTCCAGGCGGAGGAGATCAGCAGCCGCTCGGCCCAGCTGGTCGCCTCGCTGGAGGAGGCCAAGCGCCGGCTCGCCGGCGACGGAACGGAGGAGCCGGGCGCGCGCGCCAACCACCTCAGCGCCGTCGCCGCGGTCGAGGAGCCCGCGCCGGAGCCCGATCTCGATCTCGACCCCGTGCCCGCGCCGGCGGAGCCGATCCGGCTGCAGCCGGGCGGTGACGGCGGGGGCCCGGCCGGCGCCCGCCTGCTGGCGACCCAGATGGCGGTCTCCGGCAACAGCCGCGCCGAAATCGACGCCCGCCTGCGCAGCGGCTTCGACCTCGACGACACCGCTTCGATCCTCGACGCGATCCTCGGCCCGGAAGGGGAGTGAGACCCGATGCATGAGGACCCGACCCGCCTGATGGGCCAGCCCGACGACCCGCGTGGGCCCGACGGCCACCGTCCCCATGGCAACTCCCGGCTGGTCATCGCCTGCCTGATCGCCGTGATCGTCGGCCTCGTCGTCGCCGTGGTCGTGATCGCCGGCGGCAGCGACGGCGACGGCTCGACCGCCTCCAGCTCGGAATCGACCCCGACCACGACGACCACCTCGGAATCGACCGCGACCACGGATTCGACGACGGACACGACCACGACCACCGAGCCGACGACGACCGAGTCGACCGAAACCACGACCACCACCGAACCGACGACCACGACGACGCCGACCACGACGCCCGAAGAAGAAGGCGAAGGCGGCGGCAGTGGCGGCATCGAAGCGCCCTAACCACCGGTCGGTCGCCGCCGCGCCCGGCGTGCGAGACTTCCGCCTCTCTTGAGCGCCCAGCCCCAACAGGCGACCCCCACCGCCAGCTACGAGGCCGACCCCGCGCAGGTCGACCGCGTCCTCCTGCTCTACTCGGGCGGGCTCGACACCAGCGTGATGCTGAAGTGGATCCAGGACTCCTACGAGGCCGAGGTCGTCTGCCTCACCGTCAACCTCGGCCAGCCGGGCGAGGACTACGGGGTGATCGAGGAGAAGGCGCGCCGGCTCGGCGCCGTCGAGTGCCACACGGTCGACGCCCGCGAGCGCTTCGCCGCCGAGTTCCTGGCGCCGGCGATCAAGGCCAACGCCGTCTACGGCAACGGCTACCCGCTCTTCACCGCGCTGGGGCGGCCGCTGATCGCCCAGCTCGCGGTGGAACAGGCGCGCGAATCGAACTGCGACACGATCGCCCACGGCTGCACCGGCAAGGGCAACGACCAGGTCCGGATCGAGGCCACGGTGGCGACCCTGGCGCCGGAGCTGAAGACGATCGCCCCGGTCCGCTCCTGGCAGATGGGCCGCGAGGAGGAGATCGCCTACGCCCGCGAGCACGGGATCCCGGTCAAGGGCGGCACCGAGGTGGCGCCCTACTCGATCGACGACAACCTCTGGGGCCGCTCCTCCGAGGGCCGCTGGATCGAGAACCTCGACCACGCGCCCGAGGACGACGTCTTCCAGCTCGTCACCCGGCCGGAGGAGGCCCCGGACGAGGCCGAGACCGTGACGGTCGGCTTCGAGGCCGGGGTGCCGGTCGCGCTGAACGGCGAGCGCCTCGGCCTGGTCGACCTGCTCGAACGGGCGGCCGAGATCGGCTGCCGCCACGGGGTCGGGATCGTCGACCACATCGAGGACCGGATCGTCGGCCTCAAGGTGCGCGACATCTACGAGGTGCCGGCGGCGGCGATCGTGCTCACCGCCCACGAGGAGCTGGAGCGGCTGGTCGGGACGATCCACCAGAACCAGTTCAAGCCGGCGCTGGACCAGAAGTGGGGCTACCTGGTGTACGCGGGGTTGTGGTGGGAGCCGCTGCGGACCGACCTCGACGCCTACATGGACGCGGTCAACGCCCAGGTGACCGGCGAGATCGGCCTGCGCCTCTACAAAGGCAGCGTCCGCGTCGTCACCCGCTCCTCGCCCAACGCCGTCTACGACTCCGAGCTGGCCAGCTTCGACCAGTCCGGCGGGCTCTTCTCGCAGGCCGCCTCGCCGGGCTTCATCGAGCTCTGGTCGTTGCAGTCGCGGCTGGCGCACCAGATCCGCCAGCGCAATGACGGTGCGCCCGAGTCGGGCGCCGGGAGGGAGGGCTGATGTACAACCGAGTCGGCAAGGCCGCGCTTCGCTTCTCGTACCGCTACGTCAGGCGCCGCTACCGGCGCGAGATCCGGGTCGGCATCGGCGTCGCCGCGGTCTTCGTGGCGATCGGCGCCTACCTCGCCTCGCGCAACGTCCCCGAGGGCTGATTCCCCGGCCAACGGAGTGCTGTCGTCTTTCGTATCGCTATGCGAGACAAAAGACGACAGCACTAGCGACCACAGGTCGTTGACGCCGATGTCAGTGGCTTTGGCGGCAATATTCCTTGCCACCCAACGGCAGCCCACCTTGGTTTTACCGGGGCGCCGCTAGCCTCGAACGTCCCGTGGTGCGCCCCTGCGCCAGAAAGGACCTCGCAGCCCTCGGCGCCGCCGCGGCGCTGCTGTGCGCTTTGTTGGCACTGGTCCTGGCCGGCGCGCCGCGGGCCGGGGCCGCCGATGCCGACTCGCTGGAAGCGAAGCTGGTCAGCGCCCGCGACGAAGCCGGTTCGATCGCGGCCAACCTCCGTGCCAGCCGCGAGCGGCTGGCCGTCGCCGAAGGCGAAGCAGCCGCGGCGGCGGCGAAGGAGGAACGGCTCTCGGGCCTGCTCGCCGAGGGCCAGGAGCGCGCCGCCGAGCTGAGCCACAAGCTGGACCTGACCCGCCGGCGCCTCGCGGTCGAGCGGGAGCGCCTGCGCCGCTCCCACCAGGCCCTCGCCACGCGCCTGGTGGCGATCTACGAAAGCGGCACCCCCAGCACCGCCGACCTGATCCTCGGCGCCGGCGACTACCAGGAGCTGGTCACCCGGGCCGACTACCTGCGGGCGATCGAGGAATCCGACAGCGCCCTCGCCGACCGGGTCGAGCAGGTCCGCGACGAAGTCGTCGTCGAGGCGAAGCTGGTCGCCAGGCTCGAGGCCCGCGCCGTCGCCTACAACGAACGCCTCGCCGTCGCCCGCGACGAAATCGCCTCCGTCCGCGCCGCCGCCCAGGCCGCCGCCGCCCGCCAGGGGGCGATCGCCGCCGAACGCGAAGCCTCCCTCTCGGACCTGAAATCGAGCATCGGCGAATGGGTCGAGGAGATCCAGCAGCAGCGCGCCGCCGAAGCCCGCGCCGCCAGCGAAGCCGAAGCCGAAGAAGAAGTCGGCCGCTGGCTCGGCGGCCCCTACTCGATCCCCACCTACATCGTCATGTGCGAGTCCGGCGGCGACTACGGCGCCGTCAACCCGTCCTCTGGAGCCGGCGGCGCCTACCAGATCCTGCCCTCGACCTGGGACCTCTACGGCGGCCAGGGGGCACCGCAGAGTGCGCCGAAGGAGGAACAGGACCGGATCGCCGGAGAAATCTGGGCGGATTCGGGTGGCGGCGCTTGGGTCTGTGCGTAGCTGGCGGGGCGGGCGTCCCCGGTAGGGGTTTCGCTTAACTTTTTTGAGGATCCGGATCGGGCTGTCGCCCGTTGCCGAAGAGCAAAAAAGTACAAGACGCTTCACCCCTACCGGGAACGCCCGCTCACGGAACCCACTCACTGAGCCAGGGGCGTGCAGCCCGAATACGGGACGAGTTCTCGGGGTTCCGTCGCTGAATGTGGCCCCGGACCTCGGACGCTGCAGGGCGCTGAGTTCGCAGGCCACGCACACTTCCGTGGAGATCGTCGACTCGGCTGCTCTCGTCCTCCAGTGCGTGTTTCTTCAGACCCTCGAAGTTGGGGCGGGCGGGCGTGGGAGGGTGGAGCGTCTTGTACTTTTTTGCTGGCGTGCTCCGGGCGACAGCAGGTGGGGATCCGCAAAAAAGTTAAGCGAAACCCTCCCACGCCCGCCCGCCCCTCCTGCGGCCCCTCCGAAGAAATACCCCCGGAACTAGCGCGGAAGAGTCCCGAAACCGCCCCGTGCCATCTGCCCCAGTTGGCATAGTCGTCGTCCCCTGATGAGCACCGCTTCAGCCGTACATCTGCACGCCCACAGCGAGTACTCGCTGCTCGACGGGGCGTGCAAGATCGATGCGATGGCGGCGCGTGCGGCGGAGCTGGGGCAGCCGGCTCTGGGACTGACCGACCACGGGGTCATGAACGGGGCGGTCGACCTCTACAAGGCCTGTCGCAAGCACGGGATCAAGCCGATCGTCGGGCTCGAGGCCTACTTCGTCGAGGACCGGCACGCGATCAAGGAGCAGACGCGCTACGAGCGCAACCACATCACCCTGCTGGCCTCAAGCGACCGGGGCTACGCCAACCTGGTCCAGCTCACCTCGGCCGGCTTCCTCGAGGGCTTCTCGCGCGGCAAGGCCAACGTCGACATGGAGCTGCTGGCGCGCCACTCCGAGGGCGTGATCGTCCTCACCGGCTGCCTGCAGTCGCGCTTCTGCCGGCGCCTGGTCGAAGAGCGCGCCGACGACGCCCGCGCCCACGTCGACGACCTGATCCAGGCCTTCGGCCCCGACCAGGTCTACTTCGAGGTGCAGAAGAACGGGATCGCCGAGCAGGACAAGGCGAACGAGGGGATCGTCCGCATCGCCCGCGAGATGAAGCGGCCGCTGGTCGGCACCGCCGACGTCCACTACCTGCGGCGCGAGGACTTCGACAACCACGCGGCGCTGCTCTGCGTGCAGACGAAGTCGACTCTGGAGCTGCCGAAGATGAGCTTCGACACCAACGAGTTCTACATCAAGAGCTCGGAGGAAATGCTCGAGTCCTTCGCCGAGTGGCCGGAAGCGGTGCCGAACTCGCTGGAGATCGCCGAGCGCTGCTCGCTGGAGATCGAGCTGGGCAGCCTGCTGCTGCCGCGTTACCCGACCGAGGACGGCTCCGAGCCCGAGGAGATGCTGCGGCGGATCGCCGGCGAGGGCCTGCGCGCCCGCTACGACGACCCGGTCCCGGCCGAAGCGGTCGAGCGGATGGAGTTCGAGCTCGGGGTGATCGAGGAGATGGGCTTCGCCTCCTACTTCCTGATCGTCTGGGACTTCGTCCGCTACGCCAAGGAAAACGGCGTCGCCGTCGGCCCCGGCCGCGGCTCCGCCGCCGGCTCGATCGTCTCCTACGCGCTCCGCATCACCGACCTCGACCCACTCTCCGAGGGCCTGATCTTCGAGCGCTTCCTCAACCCCGGCCGCAAATCGATGCCGGACATCGACATCGACTTCTCGGTCCGCGGGCGCGAGCGGATGATCCGCTACGTGGCCGAGAAATACGGCCGCGAATCGGTCGCCCAGATCATCACCTTCGGCAAGATGGCGCCGCGCGCCGCCACCCGCGACGCCGCCCGCGTGCTCGGCTACGACTACGCCACCGGCGACCGCCTGGCGAAGCAGATCCCGGAGCCGATCATGGGCCGCAGCCCCTCCTTCGCCGAATGCCTGAAGAAGGGCCAGGAACTGAAACAGACCTACGACGGCGAGCCCGACGCGAAGAAGATCATCGACGTCGCCCAGGGGCTGGAGGGGATCATCCGCAACAACTCGATCCACGCCGCCGCGGTGGTGATCGCCGACCGGCCGCTGCAGGAGGTGGTGCCGCTGCAGCTGGCCGAGGACAAGACCGCGCCCGCCGTCGCCGGAGCCGCCAAAGGCGAGCGCCAGTACAAGATCGTCACCCAGTACTCGATGGGGCCGATCGAGGAGATCGGGCTGCTGAAGATGGACTTCCTCGGCCTCCGCAACCTCGACGTGATCGAGGACGCGATCGACATCATCGAGCGCTCGCGCGGCGAGCGGATCGACATGGAGCAGATCCCGATCGACGACGCCAAGACCTACGCGATGCTGGCCGGCGGCGACTCGACCGGGGTCTTCCAGTTCGAGTCGGAGGGGATGCGCGACGCCCTGCGCAAGGTCGGCCCGACCGAGTTCGCCGACATCGTCGCCCTCGGCGCCCTCTACCGGCCCGGCGCGATGGCCTACATCCCCGCCTACGCCAAGGGCAAGAAAGACCCCTCGACGGTCCGCTACCCCGATCCGCGCCTGCGCGCGATCACCGAGGAGACCCACGGCTGCGTGATCTACCAGGAGCAGCTGATGGCGATCGCCCGCGAGATGGCCGGCTTCACCGGCGCCGAGGCGGACGATCTGCGCAAGGCCGTGGGCAAGAAGAAGCGCGACCTGATGGCGACGATGAAGGACAAATTCATCGAAGGGCTGGCCGCGTCGAACACGGCGCCGCACGTCGCCCAGGACCTCTGGAAGCTGAACGAAGCCGCTGCCGACTACTCCTTCAACAAGTCCCACGCCGCCTGCTACGGGCTGATCTCCTACCGCACCGCCTACCTCAAGGCCAACTACCCGGCCGAGTACATGGCGGCGGTGATCTCCTCGGTGATGAACACCAAAGACAAGGTGCCGTTCTTCGTCAACCGCTGCGAGGAGATGGGGATCGACGTGCTGCCGCCCGACGTCAACTCCTCCGACCACAGCTTCGTCGTCTTCGAGAACGCGATCCGCTTCGGCCTCGACGCGGTCAAGAACGTCGGCCACGCGGCGGTGGAGGCGATCCTGCGCGCCCGCGAGGACGCCGAGATCGCCTCGATCTGGGACTTCTGCGAGCGGGTGGACTCGCGCGCGGTCAACAAACGGGCGATCGAATGCCTGATCAAGTGCGGCGCCCTCGACTCCACCGGCGCCACCCGCAAGGGGATGCTGGAAGCCCTGCCGGCGGCGCAGTCGGCCGGCCAGAAGGCGCAGGAGGACGCGCAGATGGGCCAGGGCTCGATCTTCGACTTCGGCGACGACGACGGCACCGCCGGCGCCTCGGTCTCCCAGGCCCACCACCGGCCGCCGATCTCCGCCGTCGAGTTCGACCGGGCGGAGCTGCTGGCGCTGGAGAAGGAGACGCTCGGCACCTACCTCTCCTCGCACCCGCTGGCCGAGGTGCGCGGCGCCCTGCGGGCCCGGGTCGACTGCAGCCTGGCGCAGCTGGGCGGCAAGGCCGACGGCTCCTGGGTCACGGTCGGCGGCATCGTCGTCGAGTGCAAGAAGATCCGCACCAAGAGCGGCAGCCAGATGATGTTCGCCACCCTCGACGACGTCGAGGGCCAGGTCGAGATGCTGGTCTTCAAGGCCGACGAGTCCGAGAACGCGCAGGTGATCGCCCCCGACGCGATCGTCCTCGTCCGTGGCCGCCTCGACCACAAGGACCGCGGCGAGACCAAGCTGGTCGTGCAGGAGGCCCAGCGCTTCGAGCCCGACTCCGACGAGATCGCCCGCGGCAACAAGAACGCCCCCGCGGCGGTCTCCGGCCCGTTCAAGGTCGAGGTCGACCCGAGCCAGCTCAACCCCGGCCTGGTCGACGAGCTCAAGGCCGTGCTCGAACACCATAAGGGCGACGCCGACGTGCACCTGGTGATGGAGACCAGCGACGGTCCCAAGAGCCTCCGCCTCGGCGACGGCTACCGGGTCCGGCCCTCCAGCAGCCTCCTGGCCGAGATCGACCATGTCTTGGGTCAATCCGCGCTCGCGGCTTGAGCGCCCGATTTTCGCCGTCGCCGCCTGCGCACGTCCCTAGACTTCTCCCATGACCGCAACGCGCACCCAGGTGGGGGAGTGCCGTCAGTGCCGCTCCTTCTGCGACAAGATGGTCGAGCCCCGCGGCTGCGTCGAGATCGGCTGCCGCTACCTCTACAGCTACATCGACCGCCTCAACGGCCAGCAGTACGTCGGCTGCATGCAGGAAGTGTTCGGCGCCGAGGTCGAGCTGTCGGCGGTGCTGGAGCCGGGCGGCTTCGGCGGCGTGAAGATGACCGGCGAGCCGCTGCCGCACTGTCAGTTCTCGGTCGAGCGCGCCTACGAGGGCGCGGGCGAGTCCTACGACTGCGTCAACCGCCGCTTCTTCGACTGCACCGACGGCGGCGCCGAGGGCCTGCGCGCCTTCGACCTGCGCGACCTTTGATTGGACACATTTCGGTGTAATCGGCGACACGGATTCATGTAGAATCCGCGGCCATGTCCGAGACCGGTGGAGTAGCAGAGCTGGATGCGAACGAGGCCCTCGCGGCGGCGACCGGAGGCACCGGTTCCGAGCAGAGCGGCCCCAAGTTCACGCTCGAGCTCAACCAGGACCAGAAGGACATCAAAGAGTGGGTCCACGGCTTCGCCGAGGGCGTCGTCAGGCCCGCCGCCGAGGAATGGGACGAGCGCGAGGAGACGCCCTGGCCGGTGATCCAGGAGGCCGCCAACATCGGCCTCTACAGCTTCGAAGCGCTGGGCCAGTTCTGGGCCGACGAAACCGGGCTGACGCTGCCGATCGCCAACGAGGAGCTGTTCTGGGGCGACGCCGGCATCGGCATGGCGATCATGGGCACCTCGCTCGCCGTCGCCGCGATCTTCGGGCAGGGAACCCCGGAGCAGATGGGGGAGTGGATCCCCCAGTGCTTCGGCACGCCGGACGACGTCAAGCTGGGCGCCTTCTGCGCCTCCGAGCCGGATGCCGGCTCCGACGTCTCGGCGATCCGCACCACCGCCAAGTACGACGAGGCGAGCGACGAGTGGGTGATCAACGGCCAGAAGGCCTGGGCCACCAACGGCGGCATCGCCAACA
The DNA here is from genome assembly GCA_963719435.1 of uncultured Solirubrobacterales bacterium. Classification (GTDB taxonomy): domain Bacteria; phylum Actinomycetota; class Thermoleophilia; order Solirubrobacterales; family 70-9; genus VAYN01. The sequence goes on from OY970384.1 coordinate 1,630,221, forward strand.
TCCACGTGATCATCGCCTCGGTCGACCGCGAGCTCGGCTCCCGCGGCCACGCCGCCTTCGTGATCCCGCCCGGGACCAAGGGCTGCGAGCAGGGCGCCAAGGTGAAGAAGCACGGCCTCCGTGCCTCGCACACCGCGGACGTCCACCTCGACGACTGCCGCGTCCCCGGCGCCTGCCTGCTGGGCGGCAAAGAGAAGCTCGACGAACGGCTGGCCCGCGTCCGCGAGGGCAAGAAAGCCAAATCGCAGGCGGCGATGCAGACCTTCGAGGCGAGCCGGCCGACCGTCGGCGCGCAGGCGCTCGGCATCGCCCGCGCCGCCTACGAGTACTCGCTCGAGTACGCCAAAGAGCGCAGGCAGTTCGGCAAGGCGATCATCGAGAACCAGTCGATCGCCTTCGACCTGGCGAACATGAAGCTTGAGATCGACGCCGCCCGCCTGCTGGTCTGGCGCGCCGCCTGGATGGGCCGCAGCGGCCAGACCTTCGAGAACGCGGAGGGCTCGATGTCGAAGCTGAAGGCCGGCGAGGTCGCCGTCTGGGTGACCGAGCGGGCGATCCAGATCCTCGGCGGCAACGGCTACACCCGCGAGTACCCGGTCGAGCGGATGCACCGCGACTCGAAGATCTACACGATCTTCGAGGGCACCTCAGAGATCCAGCGCCTGGTCATCTCCCGCGCGATCTCCGGCGTCCACGTCAAATAGCAAGAACTTACGGCGGGAGAGCGAGGGGTCGGCGAAAGCCGGCCCCCGTCGCCTGCCTTGAAGCGCTCTTGTCCTTTGTAACCCTGTGGGTGACAAAGGACAAAGGGATCAGGGCTTGCGGCGTTTGAGGCCTTCGCGGCGCAGGCGCTTGGCCAGGGTCACTTCCTTGCGGTCGGAGCCTTTCTTCTCGGGGCCGGGGGTCTCCAGGGTCGCTGGGAGGCCCTCGAACCTGGGCTCGGAGAGGAAGGCGGCGAGGCCGCGTTTGCCCATCTCGCCTTTGCCGATGTTGGCGTGGCGGTCGCGGCAGGAGCCGAGCGGGGCGGCGGCGTCGTTGACGTGGACGGCACCGAGGCGGTCGATGCCGACCTTGGCGTCGGCTTCGTCGAGGACCTGGGCGAGGTGGGCTTCGTCGGTGATGTCGTAGCCCTGCACGAACATGTGGCAGGAGTCGAGGCAGAGGCCGAGGCGCTTGTCGCCGCCGACGCCATCGATCAGGTCGGCGATCTGATCGAAGTCGCGGGCCAGCAGGCCTTTGTGGCCGGCGGTCTGCTCGAGCAGGAGCCGGCAGGAGTCGGAGTCCCCGAGCGCGCTGGCAATCGTCTTCGCCGCGCGCTTGATCGAGGGCGCCAGCGGCTCGTCTTTCTGCGAGCCGGGGTGGAGGACGACCCCCGCGGCGCCGATCGCGTCGCCGATCCGCAGGGCGTGGGTGAGCGAGTCGCGCGACTTCTTGCGCAGCTCCCTGTCGGTGCTGGCGCAGTTGATCAGGTAGACGGCGTGGATGATCACCGCTTCGACCTTGGAGGCGTCCATCGCCTCGCGGAAGGCGGCGAAGTCCTCCTCGCCGTACTTGGTCGGCCGCCACATGCGCGGGCTCTGGTTGAAGATCTGGATAGATTCGCAACCGCGCTCCTCGCCGCGCTCGACCGCTTTGGCGAGCCCCCCGGCCGTCGACACATGCGCTCCCACGAACATGACCAGCGATAACCCCCGTTTGAGATTTGCTCCCTCGCCGACCGGCGCGCTGCACATCGGCGGAGCGAGGACGGCACTCTACAACTGGCTTGCGGCCCGCCACGAGGGCGGGACGCTGGTGCTGCGGATCGAGGACACCGACCGCGAGCGCTCGACCGCGGCAAACGTAGAGCAGATTCTCGACGCGCTGCGCTGGCTGCAGCTGGACTGGGACGAGGGGCCGATTTCCCAGGCCGAGCGCGCCGATCGCCACGCGGCGGCGCTGGCGCAGCTGCTGGAGTCCGGCGCGGCCTACCGCGACCCGGCGACGGCCAAGGACGTCGAGGCCTGGAAGGCCGAGCACGGGGCGGGAAGCGGCTACCGGGGTACGCCCAGCGAGGAGCCGGGGGCGGCGATCCGGCTGCGGGTGCCGGACGCGGGGGAGACCGTGGTCGAGGACCTGATCCGCGGCCCCGTCGCCTTCCCCAACGCCAGCTACGACGACTTCGTCATCGCCCGCGACGATGGCTCGGTCCTCTACAACTTCGCGGTCGCCGTCGACGACGCCGAGATGGGGATCACCGAGGTGGTCCGCGGCGACGACCATCTCTCCAACACCCCCAAGCAGCTGCTGGTGCTGGCCGCGCTCGGCCACGAGCCGCCGCGCTACGCGCACCTGCCGCTGCTGCACGGGCCCGACGGCAAGAAGCTCTCCAAGCGCCACGGCGCCGCCTCGGTGCAGGAGCTGCGCGACGCCGGCTACCTGCCGGCGGCCGTGCGCAACTACCTGGCGCTGCTCGGCTGGGGCACCGACGACGACACCACCCTTATGTCGACCGAGGAGCTGGTCCGCCGCTTCCGCGTCGCCGACGTCGGCAAGGCGGCGGCGATCTTCGACGAGAAGAAGCTGCGCTGGCTCAACGGCCGCTTCATGCGCGAGCTGCCGCTCGACGAGTACACGGCGGCGGTCGCCCGTCACCTCGGCCGTGAGCCCGACGCGGAGCTGCGCGCCGCCTGCGCGATCGCCCAGGAGAAAGCGCAGACGCTGGACGAGGTCTGGGCGCTGATCGGCTTCCTCTTCGAGCCCCCGGTCGACGACCCCAAGGCCTGGGCGAAGGTGATGAAGGAGGGGTCGGGAGAGATGCTCGCGGCCGCGAGCGAGGCCCTGTCGGGGGTCGATCCCTTCGAGCCGGAGCCGATCGAGGCCGCCCTGGCACCGCTGCTGGAGCGCTTCGAGGTCAAGCCCGGCAGGCTCTACCAGCCGATCCGGGTGGCGATCACCGGCACCTCGGTCTCACCCGGGATCTTCGAGTCACTCGCGGTGCTGGGGCGGGAGCGCACGCTCGAAAGGCTGAAAACGGCCGTAGAGCGGCTTTCGGTTGCGCCAGTGGACGAATAGCCGACGCCAGGGGCCTTGCGAAAAGTACTTTCGGCTAAACCAAACGTCTTCCCCTGCCGATGTGGTGGCCAATGGCAGCCACGACCACCCAACTTGGCGGCAAGATCGCCGCGCCCGAGGTATCCAATGGGGCCAACGGCTCCCGCAGCGGCGCCGGCGGTGCCGCCCCGGGCAGCCGCCTCGCCGAAGCCTTCGAGGCGGTTGAGCGCTTCCCGGTCCTGATCGAGTCGCGTGAGCGGGTGATCGGCGCCGCAACCGCCGAGTCGGCGCGGATCGGCGAGCTGATCGAAGCGGTCGAGTCCGACGTCGCCCTGGCGATCTCGGTCCTCCGCTTCGCCAACCGCAGCGGCGTCGTCGCCGGCGGCGTCGGCGGCATCCCCGAGGCGGTCGAGGTGCTCAAACCCTCCGGCGTGCTGGCGATCGCCGGCACCGCCCCCAGCTTCGACTTCTTCGAGTCCAACGGCGGCTGGGAGCTGAAGCCCGAGCGCTTCCGCGTCCACGCCCTGGCGACCCAGCGGGCCGCCCACCAGATCGGCCGCGTGGTCGGCTGGGTCGAACGCGACGAGCTCGCGGTCGCGGCCCTGCTGCACGACGTCGGCCGCCTCGTCATCTCCCGCCTGCACCCGGGCTACAAGGTCTACTTCGACGCTGGCACCCGCACCCCCGAGCAGCGCCTGCGCGACGAACGCGAGCAGCTCGGCATCGACCACACCCTGGTCGGCGGCGTGCTCGCCCGGCGCTGGAACCTGCCGCAGCGGATCGCCGTGGCGATCGAGCGCCACCACGCCGAGGACGCCGAGGGCCTGGCGGCGATGGTCGCCACCGCCGACATGGTCGCCCACTACTCCCAGGGCGAGGCGATCTCGCCCGAACGTCTGCGCGCCAGCGCCGAGCGCTGCGGCCTCGGCCCCGAGACCCTGCGCGACCTCCTCTACGAGCTGCCGCTGCCGCGCCAGGACGCCAGCCGGGTCAGCGAGCCCTGCCCGCTCTCGGCCCGCGAGCTCGACGTCCTTCGCCACCTCTCCGAGGGCATGGTCTACAAGCAGATCGCCGGCGAAATGCAGCTCTCGGTCTCGACCATCCGCACCCACCTGCACAACGTCTACGGCAAGATCGGCGCCGTCGACCGAGCCCAGGCCGTGCTCACCGCGCGCGACCGTGGCTGGATCTAGAGCCGCGCGGGACGCCGACTAGTTCGCAGGGATACCCACGGATGACTCGCTCGACCGGCGCAGTTCGCCACCCTCTTCCTCCCGAATGGCGCCGCCATTCGCTCGTCAGAGTGCGTCGCCCTACTTGGTCGAAGCGAGCCCCCGCGGGCACCCCTTCTCCCAGCCGGCGTCCCGCGCGGCTGCCGGCTTAGTCGATCAGGCATTCGCGCAGGGCGATCGAGACCGCGTGGGTGCGGTTGCGCGCTTCGAGCCGCGCCAGCGCGGTCTTGATGTGGGTCTTCACCGTCTCTTCGCTGAGATCGAGTTCGCGGGCGGCGACCGTGGTCGACTCGCCGTTGGCGAGCGCCTGCAGGATCTGGCGCTGGCGCCGGGTCAGTTTGCCGCGGCTGCCTTTCGGGGGCACCGCCGGGTCGACGAATTTCTCCTGGGCGGAGGCGGCGTCGACGGCGCGGCGCAGCTCGGCGGTGCCGGCGGTGCGGGCGACGTAGGCGCTGGCGCCGGACTGGATCGCGGCGCTGGCCAGGTGGCGCTCCGGGCGCTCGCCGTGGGCGACGATCCCCAGCCCCGGCAGCGAGCGATGCAGGGCGCGGATCGCCTCCGGCCCGCTGATCGAGGCCCCGAGGCCGTTGCGGCGCCAGCGCATGTCGACGATCGCCACGTCGAAGTCGCCGATGTCGCGGACCAGGTCCAGGCCTTCCTCGCGGCTGGCGGTCTCGTGCACCTCGAAGTCGTTTTCGAGCACTCCCCTGACTCCGAGCCGGACGAGGGGGTGATCGTCGATCACCAGGCAGTGTCGGCGTTCGCTCAGGACTGCTTCCGATCGCTCGTTTGCGGTTCGGGCCCGCTTGCCGGCAACGACCCCATTCGTCTCGATCCTAGTCCAGGAGTGAACGGTGCGGTAGAAAGGCAGCTTGATCTCGATCACCTCGAAGTCGCGCTATGCGGTCGTTGCCCTCGCCGAGCTCGCTCGCTCCGGCGAGCGGCCGGTGCCGATCAAGGAGCTGGCCGAGCGCCGCGACATCCCCGAGCAGTTCCTCGAGCAGCTGTTCTCGACCCTGCGCCGGTCCGGCCTGCTCGACAGCCACCGCGGCATGCGCGGCGGCTACACGCTCTCGCGCCCGGCCGAAGAGATCACGGTGCTCGAGGTCGTGCAGGCGCTCGACGGCAAAGTCGGCCAGGAGGCCGACGAGGCCGGCGGCATCTGGGCCGAGGGCGTGACCGCCCTGCGCAAGGTCTTCGGCCAGACCACGATCGCCGAAGTCGCCCGCCGCGAGGCGGAAGAGGCCGGCAGCGGGATGTACTTCATCTGATGCGGGTCGGGGCGGAGGCTTCGGCGGTAGTCGGCGGCACGCCGCTGGTCCTCTTCGACCGGCTCGGGGCCGGGGTCGGTGGGCTGGTCTGCGCCAAGCTCGAGTACTTCAATCCCGGCGGCTCGGTCAAGGACCGGATCGGGGTGGCGATGATCGACGCGGCCGAAGAGGAGGGGAAGATCAAACCCGGGCGCTCGGTCGTGGTCGAGCCGACCAGCGGCAACACCGGCATCGCCCTGGCGATGGTCTGCGCCGCCCGCGGCTATGAGCTGATCCTGACCATGCCGGAGGGGATGAGCCGGGAGCGGGCGAAGCTGCTGCGCGCCTACGGGGCGGAAGTGCGGGAGACGCCCTCGCTGGGGGGGATGAACGAGGCGGTCGCCCTGGCCGAAGAGATCCGCGAGCAGCGCAAAGCCTTCATGCCGATGCAGTTCTCCAACCCCGCCAACGCCGAGGCGCACCGGCTGACCACGGCGGAGGAGATCTGGAGCGACACCGACGGCGAGGTCGGCGCCTTCGTCGCCGGCGTCGGCACCGGCGGCACGATCACCGGGGTCGGGCGGATGCTGAAGGAACGGGCGCCGGAGGCGCTGGTGGTCGCGGTCGAGCCGGCCAGCTCGCCGGTCCTCTCCGGCGGCGCCCCCGGGCCGCACAAGATCCAGGGCATCGGCGCCGGCTTCGTGCCGGAGGTGCTCGACCGCTCCGTGATCGACGAGATCGTCGCGGTCAGCGACGAGGACGCGCTGGAGACGGCGCGGCTGGTCGCCCGCGAGGAGGGGGTGCTGGCCGGGATCTCGGCCGGCGCCAACATCAACGCGGCCCTGCAGGTGGCGGCGCGCCCGGAGCTGAGCGGCAAGCGGGTGGTGACGGTCGTCTGCGACTCGGGCGAGCGCTACATGTCCCTACCCTTTTTCTCACCATGAACAGGTGGACAAGGGTGGTCTCCGAGGTCCGCGCCGACGTCGCCGCGGCGCGCGACCGCGACCCCGCCGCCCAGGGCGTCTCCACCTTCGAGATCCTCGGCAGCTGGGCCGGCGTGCAGGCGCTGCTGGCGCACCGCTTCGCGCACGCCCTGCAGCGGGCCGGGGTGCCGGTGCTGCCGCGGGCGATCGCCTACCTGGCGCGGGCGATCACCGGGGTCGAGATCCACCCGGCGGCGGAGATCGGCAGGGAGTTCTTCATCGACCACGGCGCCGGCGTGGTGATCGGCGAGACCGCGGTGATCGGCGACCGCGTCACCCTCTACCAGGGGGTGACGCTGGGCGGCACCGGCTTTCAGCGCGGCAAGCGCCACCCGACACTCCGCGACAACGTCACCGTCGGCTCCGGCGCCAAGCTGCTGGGGCCGATCGACGTCGGCCACGGCGCCAAGGTCGGCGCCAACACGGTCGTGGTCGAGGACGTGCCGCCGGGGGCCACCGTGGTCGGCAATCCCGGCCACCCGGTCCGGGTCGAAGGCAAGCGGATCGAGGGTCCGGACGCCGACTGGATCCACCTGCCGGACCCGATCGCCGAGGCGATCAAGGCGCTCTCGCAGCGGATCGCCGAGCTCGAGCAGCGGATCGCCGAGCTCGACGGCGCCGGCGTTCCCGGCAGTGGCGACGCCACCGACGCGGACGCGGCCGAGATCCGCCCCCGCACCGGCCGCTCCTCCGCCGGCGGCTGACCGAGCTGGGCGACTTTGTCCCGCTATGCGGGACGAACGCGCCCCGCAATCGCCAGCCGCCCGCCTCTCTATGCTCGGAGGCGATGCTGCAGAGCGAGTTCGAGATGCCGCCGGAAGCCGAGGAGGCCGCCGCCGGCGCCCCGACCGAGGCCGGCGCCGACCGGGTCGAGCGCCTGCTGGCGGGGCTGAATCCGCCCCAGCGCGAGGCGGTCGTGCACGGCGAGGGGCCGCTGCTGGTGCTGGCCGGGGCCGGCTCCGGCAAGACCCGGGTCCTGACCCACCGGATCGCCTACCTGCTCGCCACCGGCGCCGCCCGTCCCGGCGAGATCCTCGCCATCACCTTCACCAACAAAGCCGCGGCGGAGATGCGCGAGCGGGTCGGGCAGCTGGTCGGCCGCTCGGTGCGGGCGATGTGGGTGACCACCTTCCACTCCTCCTGCGCGCGGATGCTGCGGGCCGACGCCGAGCGGCTCGGCTACTCGCGCGGCTTCACGATCTACGACCAGTCGGACTCGCTGCGGATGCTGAAACGCTGCCTGAACGAGCTCGGGGTCGACCCGAAACGCTACCCGGCGCGGGCGATCCACTCGAAGATCTCCGGCGCCAAGAACCAGCTGATCGACTCCGGGATGTACGCGGAAACGGTCGGCAGCGTTTTCGAAGAAGTCGTCGCCGAGGCCTTCCCGCTCTACGAGAAGCGGATGCTCGAGGCCAACGCGATGGACTTCGACGACCTGCTGGTGCGCACGGTCAACGCCCTGGAGCTGTTCGAGGAGGTGCGCGAGCGCTGGCGCCGCACCTTCCGCCACGTCCTCGTCGACGAGTACCAGGACACCAACCACGCCCAGTACCGGCTACTGCAGCTGCTCGCCTCCGACCACGGCAACCTGATGGTGGTCGGCGACGACGACCAGTCCGTCTACGGCTTCCGCCACGCCGACATCCGCAACATCCTCGACTTCGAGGCCGACTTCCCGCAGGCGGCCTCGGTCAAGCTCGAGCAGAACTACCGCTCGACCCAGACCATCCTCTCGGCCGCCAACGCGGTGGTCGAGCAGAACCGCCAGCGGCGGCCGAAGAGCCTCTGGACCGAAGAGGAGGGGGGGAGCCGGTCCAGCTCTCCGAGCTGACCGACGAGCACGAGGAGGCGCGCTGGGTCGCGGCCGAGATCGAGCGCCTGGGGGAGGAGCACGGGGTCGCCCGCTCCGACGTCGCCGTCTTCTACCGGACCAACGCGATGAGCCGGGTGCTGGAGGACACGCTGATGCGCTTCGACCTCCCCTACCAGGTGATCGGCGGCACCAAGTTCTACGAGAAAGCCGAGGTCAAGGACGCGGTCGCCTACCTCAGCTTCCTCGTCAACCCGGCCGACCTGGTCTCCTTCTCGCGCATCGTCAACTCGCCGCGGCGGGGGATCGGCAATACCACCCAGGGGCGGCTGGCGTCCTACGCCAACACCGCGGGGCTGACGATCTGGGAGGTGATCGAACGGGCCGAGGACGTGCCGGGCCTGAGCGCCGCCGCGATCAAGGCGGTCTCGCGCTTCTACGAGATGATGGAGGGGCTGCGGGTGCGGGCCGAGTCGGCGCCGGTCGCCGGCCTGCTGGAGGCGATCCTGAGCGAGACCGGCTACCTGGAAGCGCTGGCGGCCGAACGCACGGTCGAGGCCGAGGGCCGGGCCGAGAACCTGGAAGAGCTGGTCGGCGTCGCCGCCGAGTTCGACGTCAACCGCGAGCGCGAGGGGGAGAGCGAGGTGCCGCCGCTGGACGAGTTCCTGCAGCAGGTCTCGCTGGTCTCCGACCAGGACTCGCTGGAGCGCGAGCAGGAGCTGGTGACGCTGATGACCCTGCACAACGCCAAGGGGCTGGAGTACGACACGGTCTTCGTGATCGGTTGCGAGGACGGCGCCTTCCCGCACATGCGGGCACTGGAAGAGGGGAGCGAAGAAGAGGAGCGGCGGCTCTGTTACGTCGCCATCACCCGCGCCCGCCGCCGCCTCTACATGACCTGGGCGCGCGAGCGGCGCCTGTTCGGGCGGGCCGAGCACAACCTGCCCTCGCGCTTCATCGACGAGCTGCCGGCGGAGCTGACCGAGCGCCACCAGAAATCGGTCGCCGGCGGCGGCACCTCCTGGAACACCCCCGTCGGCGCCCCCGACGCGGCGCAGCCGCTCGACCCCGGACCGGCGCTGGAAATGCGGATCGGCGACGACGTCGTCCACACCAGCTTCGGCGACGGCGTCGTCACCGGGGTCGAGCCCGGCGGGGTGGTCGTCGTCCGCTTCTCCGCCGACGGCACCGAGCGCAAGCTGATGGCCGACTACGCCCCGATCCGGAAGCGCTAGGCCGGTGGCGGCGCGGGTCATCGACGGCAAGGCTGTCGCCGCCGCGGTGCGCGAGCGGGTCAAGGTCGACGTCGCCGCCTACGTCGAGGAGGCCGGGCGGGTGCCGACCCTGGCGACGGTGATCGTCGGCGACGATCCCGCCTCGGAGATCTACGTTCGCAACAAGCACCAGGCCTGCGAGGCGGTCGGGATGCGCTCCGTCCACCACGGCCTCGCCGCCGCCACGCCTGAGGCGGAGCTGCTGGAGCTGGTCGCCGCGCTCGGCGCCGACGACGGCGTCGACGGGATCCTCGTGCAGCTGCCGGTGCCGGACCAGATCGACCCCGACGCAGTTGTCGCCGCGATCGACCCGCGCAAGGACGTCGACGGCCTCACGCCGGTCAACGCCGGCCTGCTCGCCCACGGGGTCCCCAACCTGGTGCCGTGCACGCCGGCCGGGGTGATCGAGCTGCTGCGTCACGAGGGCGTCGAGCTGGAGGGGGCCGAGGCGGTGGTCGTCGGCCGCTCGAAGCTGGTCGGGGTGCCGGTGGCGCGGCTGCTGCTCGCCGCCAACGCGACCGTCACCCTCTGCCACTCGCGCACCCGCGACCTGGCGGCGACCTGCGCCCGCGCCGACGTCCTCGTCGCCGCGGTCGGCGTCCCGGAGCTGCTCGGCGCCGACGCGGTCAAGCCCGGCGCGGTGGTGATCGACGTCGGCATGAACCGCACCGAGGACGGCCTGCGCGGCGACGTCGACTTCGAGGCGGCCTCCGCGCTCGCGGCGGCGATCACCCCGGTGCCCGGCGGGGTCGGCCCGATGACGATCGCCATGCTGCTGGGCAACACCCTGCAGGCGGCGCGCTCGCGCGGCTCATCCCCACCGGCCTAGAAGGGTCGGCCAGACCCCTGCCGAATAGGGCCTGAAGCGAGTTAGGGTCGGTCGAGCGACCGCGAAACGCTTCCAGGAGGGCCGTGCTGATGGACGTAAACAAGCTCAACACCGGAGAGAAGGTCGCCGGGGTATCGGCCGTCCTCCTCTTCGTATCCATGTTCCTCGACTGGTTCGGGGTCGAAATATCGGGCGAAGGCGGCTCGGTCTCCTTCGGCTCCGGGGCGGGCGGCAGTGCCTGGGACGCGCTCGACTTCATCCCGATCGTCCTCGTCCTGGCGGTGGTCGTCGCCGTGGTCAACGCGGTCCTGCGCCTCAGCGACTCCGAGTACGAGCCACCGATCTCGATGAACGTCGTCGTCGCCGTGCTGGGAGGGATCTCGGTCCTGCTGATCCTCTTCCGGATCATCTCGCCGCCCGGCTTCGGCACCTTCGGCGGCGTCTCGGTCGACGCCACGCTCGAATACGGCATCTTCCTCGGCCTCCTCGCCGCGATCGGCATCGCCTTCGGCGGTTACAAGGCGATGCAGGAAGAGGGCATCAGCTTCAGCGATACCGCTGACAAGCTCTCCGGCCCCGGCGCGGGCTCACCACCACCCCCGAGCGCGACGCCACCACCACCGCCTCCGTCGAGCGGCGGCACTCCACCCCAACCGCCAGCAGGCGGCGCCCCGCCACCGCCCCCACCACCACCGCCTCCCGCACCCCCGAGCAGCTAGAGAACCACTTCAGCCCGAGCAAGCGCTTCGACGGGGCGTCGCGGGTGAGGGCGAAGCGTCTTGTACTTTTTTGCGGCCGGCCAACTCGGACGGCTCCAGGCGATCCTCAAAAAAGTTAAGCGAAGCCCTCACCCGCGACGCCCCGCGCCACCCGCTTCGCAAAAGCAATGATGGTCATCATCGGATTCACCCCCACCGAGGTCGGAAACAGCGAGCCGTCGGCGACGTAGAGCCCCTCGGTCCCGTGGACCGAGCCGTCGATGCCGCAGGCGCCCTGCCGAGGATCGGCGGCGATGCGAGCGGTCCCCATCGGGTGGAAGGCCTCGAGGCGCAGCTCCGAGGGCTTCAGCGAGGTCGCCTCGAAGCTCGCCAGGTCGCCCGGCTTGAGCACGCCGACGCGGGCGATGTTGGGGTAGACCTCGGTGGCGCCGGCGGCGAAGTGGACTTCAGCGGCGCGGGCGATGCCGAAGGCGATCTTGTCGGCGTCGGGCCTGGTCAGCTTGTAGCCGGCGCGCAGCGAGCCCTCGGCGCCGAGCCCGACCCAGCCGGAGGACTCGTCGCAGAGGTGGACGCCGATCGAGCCGACGTGGCCGAAGTCGAGCATCGCTTCCTGATGGCTGCGGCCGGCGCCGAGCAGCCAGGCGCCGCCGAAGGCGAGCGGGGTGAAGGTCGCCTCCAGCAGGACTCCGGCGTGCTCCCACTGGTCGACGTAGAAGCTCTGCATCACCCCGTCCCAGCCGCGCACCTCCTCCTCGTAGCGGGCGCCGACCCAGCAGGCGGGGTGGATGTGGAGGTTGCGGCCGACCTGCTTGCCGCCGAGGCCGGAGCGCAGCAGCAGCTCCGGGGTGCCGAAGGAGCCGCCGGCCGCGATCACCGCCCGCCGCGCCCGCACCGTGTAGGGGCGCCGCCGGCCGCCGGACTTCGCCGTGCAGGCGACCCCGACCGCGCGCCCATCCTCGACCAGCACCCGGTTGGCCTCGACCCCGGCGCGGATCCGCGCCCCGGCGGCGACCGCCCGCGGCAGGTAGCTGACGTGCATCCCGCGCTTGGCGTCGATCTCGCAGCCGAAGGGGCAGGAGCTGCACTGGGTGCAGTTGCCGGCGTTGCGGTGGATCGGGGCGCCGCTGGCGCCGATCGCCGCCGCTCCCTCCATCGCCAGCTGCCCGTTGCGGCCCATCGTCTCCGGGTCGAGCTGCTTGACGTGCAGGGTCTGCTCGGCCTCGGCGTAGTCGGCCGCCATGTCCTCGGCCCAGGTGATCCCGAAGCGCCCCTTCCAGTCGGCGAGGACGGGGGCGGGGGCGCGGAAGCAGGTGCCGGAGTTGATCACCGTGGTGCCGCCGACGACCTTGGCGACCGGGACCGGGATCGGCGGCCGCCCTTCGGCGATCGTCAGGCCGCCGTCGCGGTAGAGCTCGGCGATCGCATCGAGGTGGTCGCTCGGGTAGCTGTCGCGGTCGTAGTGGTCGCCGGCCTCGAGCACGATCACGTCGAGCCCGGCCGCGGCCAGCTCCGCCGCGGCGACGGCGCCGCCGGCCCCGGAGCCGACGATGACGACGTCGCATTCCTCGCCCTCGCCGGCCGCCTCGGTGTCGCCGAGCGTGCCGGCCGGCTCCGGCAGGGTGCCGTCGGCCAGCCCGCACCTGATCTCGAACCCGATCCGCTCCTCCACCTCCGGCGTCACCGCGTAGCCGAGGGTCGAGAACAGCTTCGCCATCAGCAGCAGGTCGTGGTGGAGGGAGAGCTTCGAGCCCTCCAGCTTGAGCAGGAAGTCCTCCTGGGCCTCGGGGTCGAGGCGGCTGAAGCGCCAGGGGAAGGGCAGCCACTCGAAGGCGCGCAGGCCGAGCTTGAGGCGGCCGAGGACGCGCGGGGAGACCGAGCCGAGGAACTCGGCGACCGGCCCGGAGACGTCGATGTCGCGCTCGGCCCGCGGCAGGCCGTCGATGCCCGGCGCCATCGCCGCGCAGATCGCGCTCAGGGTGCGCTGCTCAGCGGCTGAAAGCCCTGGCGGGCGCTGTCAACCGGGGTCGACGGGGCGACCGATGCGGCCGGCCAGGACCCAGAGCCAGAGCGCCAGCAGCGCCAGGAAGCCGTCGACGAGGAAGTTGAGCAGGTAGATGAAGACGTGTTCCTGGATCAGGAAGAAGGCGAGCGAGCCCAGCGAGGAGGCGGTCTTGCCGGCGGCGAGCACCAGCAGCAGGGCGCGGTAGCGGACGACGTCGGTCGCGGCCAGCAGGGAGATGCCGGTGATGACGACCATGTAGGCGAAGGCCAGCGCCAGCCACAGGTACTCCTGGGTGTGCGGCGCCCGGGTCTCGTTGCCGAACCATTCGCCGACGTCGGAGATGACGTCGAGGACGCCGCTGGGCACGCAGAGGAACAGCAGCCCGACGACGGCAAACGTGCCCGCGAGCAGCCGCAGGTTGAGGACGACGAAGCGCTCGGCGGCGGGTCCCTGCATCGGCGGGGACAATAACTGGCTGGGCAGCCAGAGCGGGTGAGGCCCTCGCCGAGTTCGGGTTGCTGCCTAGAATCCCCGCGATGATCGACCGCGACCAGGTGCTGCACGTAGCGCGACTCGCCCGTCTGAGGCTCTCCGAGGAGGAAGTGGAGACGATGGTGGGAGAGCTGTCGGGGATCCTCGAGCACGTCGATCGCATCGGCAGGCTGGACCTCGACGGCGTGGAGCCGACCTCGCACGTGGTCGAGCTGGAGAACGTGTTGCGGGCGGACGTGCCGCGGCCGAGCCTCGATCCCGAGGTGGCGCTGCGCTCGGCGCCGGAACCGGTCGAGGGCGCCTTCCGCGTCCCCTCGCCGCAGGCCGACGCCTGATGTCGGAGCTGCTGGAGCTGACCGTCGCCGAGGCGGCGGCGAAGATCGCCGCCGGGGAGATCTCGACCGACGAGTACTTCGAGGCCTGGCGCGGCGCGGCCGCCGGCGACGACCTCAACGCCTACCTCTGGCAGCTCGAGGAGCCGGGCAACTACGAGGTCGCCGACGGCCCCCTGAAGGGGATCCCGGTCGCGGTCAAGGACATCTTCTGCACCGAGGGGGCGCCGACCACGGCGGGCTCGCGCATCCTCGAGGGCTACCGACCGCCGTACACCGCGGCCGCGGTCGAGCGGCTCGACGCCGCCGGCGCCCGGGTGCTCGGCAAGACCAACATGGACGAGTTCGCCATGGGGTCCTCGAACGAGAACTCCGCCTACGGGCCGGTGCTCAACCCCTGGGACCGCGGCCGCGTGCCCGGCGGCTCCTCGGGCGGCTCGGCCGCCGCGGTCGCCGGCGGGCTCGCCCCCTGCGCGATCGGCACCGACACCGGCGGCTCGATCCGCCAGCCTGCCTCGCTCTGCGGGATCGTCGGCCTGAAGCCGACCTATGGCGCGATCTCCCGCTACGGGATGATCGCCTTCGCCTCCTCGCTCGACCAGTGCGGCCCGCTGACCCGCGACGTCACCGACGCGGCGCTGCTGCTGGCGGCGCTGCAGGGGCGCGACCCCTGCGACTCGACCTCGGTCGGGATCGAGGGCGGGATCGTCGCCCCCAGCCGCGAGGACCTCAGCGGCCTGCGCTTCGGGGTGCCGGGGGAGCTCGCCCGCGACAGCTTCGACGCCGGCGTGCGCGAGGTCTTCGAGGCGACGCTGGCGCGGATCGAGGCGCTCGGCGGCGAGGTCGCCGAGGTCTCGCTGCCCAACGCCGAGCACGGCATCTCCGCCTACTACGTGCTGGCCCCGGCCGAGGCCTCCTCCAACCTGGCCCGCTACGACGGCGTCCGCTACGGGATGCGCTCGCCGTCCTCCGGCGACCTGCTGGAGATGTACGAGAACACCCGCGCGGAGGGCTTCGGCCCCGAGGTCAAGCGGCGGATCATGCTCGGCACCTACGCCCTCTCCTCCGGCTACTACGAGGCCTACTACGGGCAGGCGCAGAAGGTGCGGACGCGGATCGCCGAGGACTTCGCCGGCGCCTTCGCCGCGGTCGACTTCGTCGTCACCCCGACCTCGCCCTCGGTCGCCTTCGGGCTCGGCGAGAAGACCGACGACCCGCTCTCGATGTACCTCAACGACTTCTTCACGGTGCCGATGAGCCTGGCCGGGATCCCGGCGATCTCGATCCCCGCCGGCCTGGCCGCGCCCGAAGGCGGCGGCCCGCGGCTGCCGGTCGGCTTCCAGATCGCGGCCCCGGCCTTCGCCGAGCAGAAGCTGCTGGAGGCGGCCTTCGCCCTCGAGGGCGCGGTCGAGTTCGCGGCGACGGCGCCGCTGCCCTACGCGAACCGCAGCGAGGCTGCCGATGGCTGAGCTGGAGGCGGTGATCGGGCTGGAGATCCACGTCCAGCTGGCGACCAGGACGAAGATGTTCTGCGGCTGCGAGCTCTCCTTCGGCGACGAGCCCAACGTCCACACCTGCCCGATCTGCCTCGCCCACCCAGGGGTGCTGCCGGTGCCGAACGAGCAGGCGATCCTCTTCGCGCTGCAGATCGCGGCGGCGCTGGAGTGCGAGGTGGCGCCGCGCTCGATCTTCCACCGCAAGAACTACTTCTATCCCGACAGCCCGAAGGCGTACCAGATAAGCCAGTTCGACATTCCGCTTGCCAGCAACGGCAGGCTAGGCGAGATCCGCATCCACCGCGCCCACCTGGAGGAGGACGCGGCGAAGATGATCCACGTCGGCGAGTCGGGCCGGATCCACGGCTCCGGCGCCTCGCTGGTGGACTTCAACCGCGGCGGCACGCCGCTGGTCGAGATCGTCACCGAGCCCGACCTGCGCAGCGCCGCCGAAGCCGCCGAGTGGGCGCGGCTGCTGCGCGAGACGGTGCGCCAGCTCGGCGTCTCCGACGTGAACATGGAGGAGGGGAGCCTGCGGGTCGACGCCAACGTCTCCGTGCGCCCGGCCGGCTCGGAGGAGCTGGGGACGAAGACCGAGCTGAAGAACATGAACAGCTTCCGCTTCCTCCAGCGCGGGGTCGAAGCCGAGCTCGAGCGCCAGCGCGAGCTGATCGGCGCGGGGGGGAGGGTCGAGCAGGAGACGCTCCACTTCGACCCGGTCAGCGGCAGCCTCACCTCGATGCGCTCCAAGGAGGAGTCGCACGACTACCGCTACTTCCCCGAGCCCGACCTGGTGCCGCTGGTGCCGACCGAGCAGATGCTGCGCGAGGCGCGCGAGGCGCTGCCGGAGCTGCCGGCGGCGCGGATCGCCCGCTACGTGGATGAGCTGGGTCTGGCCGAGAACGTGGCGACGACGCTCGCCACCGACCCTGCCACCGCCGAGTTCTTCGAGCAGGCCGACGCCGCCGGCGAGGGGGTCGAGTCGCGCACGATCGCCAACTGGGTCACCGGCGAGCTGGCCGCGGCGCTGCGCCAGGGCGACGAGCAGCTCTCCGCCGCCGACTCCAAGGTCGAGCCGGGGGCGCTGGCCGCGCTGGTGGCGCTGGTGGGCGAGAAGAAGATCTCCCACGGCAGCGGCAAGACCGTGCTGGCGGCGCTGGTCGCCGAGGGCGGCGACCCGGCGGCGATCGTCGAGCGCGAGGGCCTCGCCCAGATGGCCGCCGACGACGGCGAGCTGGAGGCGATCGTCGACGCCGCCGTCGCCGCCAACACCGAGGCGGTCGAACAGATCAAGGCCGGCAACGAGAAGGCGATCGGCGCCATCGTCGGCCACGTCATGCGCGAGACCAAGGGCCGCGCCGACGGCGGCGAGGTCAACCGCCTGATCCGCGAGCGGATCTAGCTCGCAGCACACCTCCCTGGCGGGGGTGAAAAGGCATGACACGGAGGCTTGACCTGCCGTGTCCACGACACAAGCGGTGGTCTACCTCGCGTATGCGGGTGTGCTGCGAGCGCTGATCGCGCTCGCGTCGAAGCTCGCGGACCGCTAGGGCTGGCCAGCCGCCAAAACAAAACGGCCCCGGGATTCACGCTCCCGGGGCCGTCTGTGTGTCCACGACAGTGGCCGAAACTTTAGCGCTACATCGCAAGACGAGCGCTGCGGTTCCAAATTGAGTCATTCAGCACTTTGTAACACGTTGTTACAAAGTGCTACGTTAGATCCATGGCCTGGAATGTCGTCATTGCCGGTGGTGGGTTTGGAGGGGCGGCGGCCGCGCGGGAGCTGGAGAAGGCGATGCCGAAGCAGTCGGCGCGGCTGGTGCTGGTCAACGAGACCAATTTCGCGCTCTACACGCCGTTCCTGCCGGAGGCGGCGGCCGGGACGCTGGAGCCGCGGCACGTGGTGACGCCGCTGCGCGAGATCCTCGACCGCACCTACCTGCGACTGGGCTCGATCGTCGGCCACGATCCCGCGGCAAAGACCGTGCAGCTGCGGGCCAAGTACGGCGAGGTCGAGACGCTGCCCTACGACCAGCTGCTGCTCTCGCTCGGCTCGGTCTCCAGGACGCTGCCGATCCCCGGCCTGGCCGAGCACGCGATCGGCTTCAAGGGCCTCGCCGACGCGATCTGGCTGCGCAACCACGTGGTCGAGACGCTGGAGGAAGCCAACGCCACCGACGACCCGGCCCGGCGCGAGAAGCTGCTCACCTACGTCTTCGTCGGCGGCGGCTACGCCGGGCTCGAGGCGCTGGCCGAGCTGCAGGACTTCGCCGCCGACGCGATGGAGAACTACCCGCGCGCCCGCCTGCACGGGATGCGCTGGGTGCTGGTCGAGGCCAGCGACCGGGTGCTGCCGGAGATCGACATCGAGCTGGCCGACTACGCCCTGCGCGAGCTGCGCGGCCGCGGCATCGACATCCGCCTGAAGACCACCCTGGAGCAGGTCGAGGCCGATTCCGCCCGGCTCTCCAGCGGCGAGACGCTGCCGACCTGCACCGTGGTCTGGACCGCCGGCGTCGCCCCGCAGCCGATCCTCAAGGAGCTGAACCTGCCGCTCGACGAGCGCGGCCGGGTGCCGGTCGACGACCACCTGCGGGTGCAGGGACTGGACTCGGTCTGGGCGATCGGCGACTGCGCCGCCGCCCCCGACCCGCGCGGCGGCACCTGCCCGCCGACCGCCCAGCACGCGGTCCGCCAGGGCCCGGTGGCGGCGCGCAACATCGCCGCCGAGCTCGGCATCGGCTCAGCCGAGGCGTTCGAGTACCGCAGCGAAGCCTCGTTCGTCAACCTCGGCCGCTACAAGGCCGTGGGCCGGATCGGCGACCGCACCTTCCGCGGCTTCCCGGCCTGGTGGCTGGCCCGGACCTACCACCTGAGCCAGATTCCCGGCCGCGCCCGCAAGGTGCGCGCGGCGCTCGACTGGACCGCCGGTCTGCCCTTCCGCCGCGACATCTCCGAGGTCGGCTCGATCGGCCACCCGAAGCGCTTGGGCTAGCCGCCGGCGACCACGAGGGTCGCGTTCATGCCCCATTCGTCATGGGATTCGAGGCTGCACCAGAGGCGGTATTTGCCCGCCGGCAGTTCGAACTGGGCGACGCGGTTCGCCTTCGGACCGGTTTCGGCGACCGCCAGCGGCGCTTCGCCGCCACCCTCGCGTTCGAGCTGGAGGTTGTGCGGGTCCTCGCCCTGGTTGTTGAGCTCGACCGTCACCGCGCCCGCGGCGACGCTGGGCCGTGAGAGCGTGAAGCTGTACTCGAGCGCTTTGACGCCGACCCGGTTCGGCTCGGGTTCCGGTTCGGGTTCGGGCGGCGGCGGCGGTGCGGGCGCCGGGCTCGGCGGCGGCGCGACGACCGGCGTCGGGCCAATCGCCGGCGCCGCCGGCAGCGCCTCGCAGCTCCACCAGTGGCGCACACGCACGATCCGCCGCGGCCTGCCGTGGCGCCGCACCTGCTTGACCACGCGCTTGGAGTGCCGCTGCCAGGAGCAGTCGGCGGCCGCCGCGGTGCCGCCGTGCGGCAGCGGCGCCGGCAGCTCGATCGCGGCCGCCAGGCCCAGCAGGACGACCAGCGCGGCGACCGCGGTCGCTATCGCCGCTGCGTCCCGCCTCACGCCTTCACCAGCGTCGGCCGGGCGAAGCCGGAGGCGCCGGGGATGATCGGGCCGGCGTCCTGGCCCAGCCACTGCTCCAGCAGGGCGCAGTACATGCCGCGGAAGTCGCTGGTCACGCGCAGGTTCTCGTTGCCGTCGAGTTGCGACAGGCCGGGGAATTCGCCGACCATCTGGCCTTTGGCTTTGGAGCCGATCACGAAGGCGCAGCCGGCGGCGCCGTGGTCGGTCCCGGCCGAGCCGTTCTCCTGCGGGCGGCGGCCGAACTCGCTCCACATCTCGACCATCACCCGGTCGGCCAACCCGCGCGCCTCGAGGTCGCGCTGGAAGGCGAGCAGTCCCTCGCTGGTCTCGCGCAGGTTGCGCTCGAGGTCGGTCGCCTGGTCGGCGTGGGTGTCGTAGCCGCCGGAGGCGCGGATCGTCACCACCCGCATCGGCAGGTCGGCGGCGATGAAGGCGGCGAGGCCGGCGAGCTTGTGCGAGAAGTAGGTGTCGGGATAGGCGACCGGGCTGGTGAAGCCGCCGAGCCCGCCGAGGTCTTCGCGCAGCTTGTCGGTCTGGGCCGTCGCTTTGCGCACCTGCGATAGCGCCGGCGAATCCGAGGGCATGGCGCCGAAGCGGGCGAAGCTGCGGTACATCTCGCTCTCCACCGGGTCGGAGACCGGCGACCAGAGGTCGTAGCCGTCGACGCTGTCGATCGCCGCCACCGGGCGGTTGGCGGTGGCCAGCATCGGCGACAGCGAGCCGTCCATCGAGAGCCCCTGCAGCGGGTTCTCGTCGTTGCCGACGGCGTCGATGTAGCGGCCCAGCCAGCCGGTGCGGAAGCCGACCGCGAGCTCGCCGACCTCGTAGAAGTGGCGCGAGGTGAAGTGCGACTGGTCGGGATGGTCGTAGCCGATCGCCGGGAAGGCGCTGACCTTGCCCTCGCCGTGCAGGGTCGCCAGCCCGGCCGCCGCCGGGTGCCACTGCAGGTTGGGATCCTCGGCGAACGCGGTGCCGGCGCCCGGCGCCAGCGCCAGGTTCGGCCGCAGCTGCGAGTAGCGCGAGTCGCCGACCGGGGCGAGGACGCTGAGCGAGTCGATGCCGCCGTCGCAGAAGACGGAGACCAGCACCTTGTCGGTCGGCGCCGCCTGGGCGATCCCCGCTTCGAAGGCCGAGAGCGGGATCTTCGAGGCGCCGTAGACGGCCAGCGCCATCCCCGCCGCGCGCGAGAGGAAGGTGCGCCGCGAGAGCCCGGTGCCGGCCGGCTCGGGCATCCCCGGCTCGATCACCGGCAGCCCCCGCCCGGCTTCGGCCGCCGCCGAGCGCAGCAGCTGCGAGCGCGTGTAGTCGTTGCAGCAGTTGTGCATCAGCTCCCCCTCATTGCAGGATCGTGTCCGGGCTGACGCCGATCAGCTGCAGCAGGGCGTTCTGGCGCATCGCCCGGTAGGGGCCCTGCTGCCATTTGGCGATCGCGGTCCGCTCGGCCCGCTGGGAGAAGTCGAGCAGCTCGGCCCGGTGCTCGGGCCGGATCGCCGGCGAGCCCCAGCTGGCGATTGCCCGCGCCAGCGCTTCCTCGGCACTCTCGGTGGTGCTGTATTTGCCGTTCCAGGCGTCGACCGAGATCCCGTCGAGGGCGTAGTCGACGATGTTCCAGCGGGCCCGCATGCGCGAGGTGTCGAGCCAGCGCGTGTCGTCCCAGCCGGAGACGTTGGGCGGCCGGAACAGCACCTGCCCGGCCGGGTCGCAGAGCCAGGTCCAGGCGTCGGTGTCGATGCCGCGGCCGAGCGCCCGCAGCATCCCGCTCAGCTGCACCACCGGCGGCTTCACCATCGCCGGCCCGTCGTAGAGCTCCGGGCTCATCAGGGTCGCCTCCAGCACCGGCCGGATCTGCCAGCCGGAGCCGCGGTAGGTGTCGATCAGGATGTTGCGGGTCGACTCCGGCGGCGGCTGCGCGACGAAGTAGCTCCAGAGCTTGTCGACGAAGAAGGAGGGGTGGAGGGGGTGCTCGACGCAGAGCCGGACCGCATCTTCCCAGCTCCAGTTGCCGCCGCGCCCGAAGACCGTCTTCGCCTGTTCGTCGTGGCGTTTGGGGTCGAAGCGGAAGTTGTGGGAGCCCAGCTCCGCCGACCAGTCGCTGCGCCAGCCGGTCAGCGCCCGCGCCTGTTCGCGGATGTCGTCCTCCGTATAGGCGCCGCGGTCGGCGCCGAGGCTGAACAGCTCCATCATCTCGCGGGCGTAGTTCTCGTTCGGCGCGCCCTTGCGGTTTTCGTGCCCGTTCAGCCACTGCAGCATCGCCGGGTCGATCGTCACCGCGCGGAAGAGGTCGAAGAAGGAGCCGAAGCAGGCGGAGCGGAAGAGGTTGGACTGGTCGATCATCTGCTGCTGTTTGGAGACGCCGTCGATCGAGGTGGCGAACCAGTCGTGGAAGACCAGCGCCATGCGCTCGACCAGCGGCTGGTCGCTGCGGACCATGCGGTCGAGCCACCAGAGGTGGTCGTGGCCCCAGGCGTCGGCGGGGGCGAGCGGGTTGCCGTCGCCGTCGCTCGGCGCCGGCCCGTTGAGGCTGGCGCTGCCGCTGGGGCGGGTGAGGGACTGGACGGCGCCGACCAGCCCGAGCGAGACCAGCCGCTCCGCCTGGCCGGGAACCGGCCCGAAGCCGGCCCGGTTCAGCAGCCGCACCGCCTGCGGGATCCCGAACGGGCCCTGGTAGGCGCCGGCCGGGCGCGAGCCGCCGGCCGCGGCGGGTGCTGCCGCCGCCGGCGCCGCGGCGCTCCGCGCCGGCTTCGGGCCGGGCCCGCGGAAGTGCCCGCGCTTCGGTTTGTGGCGGTGGCGGGCGATGTAGCCCTGGACCCGCCAGTCGCCCTGGCCGTCGGGTACCCAGCGGTAGTGCTTGTCCTTCCAGACGCGCTTGTGGCGCCGGCGCTGGTGGGGCTTGGATTTGCCCGCTTGCGGTGTGGTCCGTGGAATCGCCATGCGCGAAGTGCCCGATATGGGCTCTGCCTCCTTGTCGGACCCTGGAGAATCGGCTTGAGGACCGCAAGAACCCCTGGACCAAAGGCCTATGCCGCGGACCCGCAAGAATGGGTACGTGGAGTACCTCGTGATCGCCTTCTTCTTCGGCCTCGCCACCGGCTTCATCGGCCGCGGCAAGGGCAGCTCCTTCTGGATCTGGTTCGCCGTCGGCTTCGTCCTCCCCCTGCTCGGCCTCGTCGCCGTGATCCTCTACCGGGTCGAGAAGAACGAACCGGAACGGCAGTGCCCGAACTGCCACAAGGAGCTGAAGCTCTACGTGCAGGTGTGTCCGCGGTGCGGGACCGACCTGTATCTGCCGGACCCGGCGGCGGTGCGGCATCCGGGTGTGCGGTAGCGGGGTCACAACACCCAGCTGTGGACGGCCGGCGAACAAGCCACTGATCCGCTTCGAAGCGCAGGACCAACCCGCAACTCGCTTCGAAGTGGGGCACTGCCACGAAGGGCTGCGAGGAGGTGTGGCGCTTCGTCTCACTGAACCGAACTGCGCGAGGCGCTCGTTGGAGGGATGCCGATACCCTTCCCCGGGAATGTCGCGCAGCGGCGGAAATGCAATCCGATTCCTGCGCGCCATAGGCGCGCACCCACACCCGGAGCCGCCCGCGTCAGCGGGCGCGACTCAATTCCCGGGGAGGGGTATCGGCATCCCTCCCTCACTGCCTACCGCAGCCAGGTCCTGACGATCGCGTTAGCGAAACCGACCCCGTAGCGAAACACCGCCGGCTTCTTCGAGTGCCCGTGCAGCCGCTGTTCGACCGTGATCGGGATCTCCTTCGCCGGCACCCCGCGCTTGATCGCCTCGATCATGAACTCCGAGGTGTGGAACTGCTCCTGGCGCAGGACCAGCTGCGGGAGGACGGCGGTGCGGACGGCGCGGTAGCCGTTGGAGCAGTCGGTGACGTGGGTGCGGGTGATGGTGGAGACGAGGCGGTTGAAGAAGACGATGCCGAGCTCCCGCGCGAAGTGGTTGCGGTCGGCGTGGCCGAGCACGCGGGAGCCGTGGGCGACGTCGACCTCGCCGTCCAGGACCGGCTTGACCAGGCGCTCCATCTCCGAGGGCAGGTGCTGGCCGTCGGCGTCGAGGGTGACGACGATCTCCGCGCCCGATTCGACCATCAGCCGGTAGCCGGTGCGCAGCGCCGCGCCGCCGCCGCGGTTGGTGACGTGGCGGGCGACCGCGGCGCCGTGCGAGGCGGCGACGTCGCCGGTGCCGTCGCGGGAGCCGTCGTCGACGACCAGGACCTCGGTGCCGACGCCGCAGACCGCGGCCGGCATCTGGTCGAGCACGTGGCCGATGTTCTCGGCCTCGTTGTAGGCGGGGACGAGGATGGCGACCTTGCCGCGGAAGCGCTCCGGCAGCCCCGCCTGGCGGAACTCCTCCCAGGCCAGCCCCTCCAGCGCCGCCGAGAGCTGGCGCGAGTTGCGCGCCGCCACCGACAGCGCCCGCAGGATCAGCAGGAAGAGGATGAAGATGGCGAACACGGCGAGGCCGAGGATGCGGCCGCCGTTGCCCTTTTCGAAGGAGAAGGCGGAGAGCAGCTTGTCGGTGATTTCGGTCCCCGCGACCAGGGCCAGGCCGAGGCCAGCGAGGAGCAGGATGAAGACGTCGGCGTTGCGCAGCGAGCGGCGGCGCACCACCGCGTAGGCGATCAGGGCGATCGCGAAGATCACCCCGCCGGCGCGCAGCGCCGTCAGTTCGGAGGGGAAGATGCCTGCTCTGGGGACCATGCGCGTGCGGAGGATAGGGCCGCGACCCCCCGCGACACCGCCAGGGCGGCGAGTGGGAAGACAAGCGTCATCAGCACCTCGTTGCGCCGTGGCGCCGCCAGCGAGGCGGCGCCGACCGCGGTGACGAGGAGGATCGGCGTCGCCAGCGCCGCCAGCTCCCACCAGCGGCGGCGCAGTCCCAGCAGCACGAAACCGGCCAGGCCCAGCGCCACGATCAGGATCTGCGCGGCCCGCCCGAGGCCGCTGCTCATCGCTTCGCCGACGCCGCTGCTCCACATCCGCCCGACCTTGCGCGCGGTCATCGCCGCGTAGCCGAGCGGGTCGTCGCCGAAGTACCTGGAGAAGTTCTGCTTGCCGACCTTGCCGAGGGCGGCGTCGCGCGAGAGCTCCGGGTAGCGGGCGGCGACGCGATCGAACAGCGGCGCCGGGTCGACCTCGTCCAGCGCCGCCGAGTGCGGGTCGAGCCGCCGCCCTTCGTAGCGCTCGACCAGGATCGCCTTGACCCGCTGGTATTCACCGTCGGCGGGGAGGTAGGTGCCGACGTAGAGCGCCTTGCCGCTGCCGGTCGAGATCGGCACCACGCGGCCGAGGACGTCGACGTTGCGGATCGTCCAGGGCGCGATCGGCAGCGCCATCGCCACCGCCACCAGGGCGCCGGCGCCGAGGCCCGGCCGCCAGTCGCGCGCCAGGCCGACCCGCAGCGCCGCCAGCACGACGAAGGCGGCGCCGACGAGCAGGTACTCGGGCCGGAACATCGCGGTCAGGCCGAAGAGAAACCCCGGCAGCAGCCAGGCGGAGAGGCGCTGGCGCTCGCCCGCCCAGAGAAAGGCGAGCACCGCCGCCGGCAGGGTAAGAATCGCCGGTGGCTCGCTCATCAGCTCCCCGGTCGAGTGGATGAAGGGCGGGTAGACGGCGACCGCGAAGGCGGCGAGCAGGCCGACGGCGTTGCCGAGGCCGGCGCCGGCACGGCCGGTGGCGCCGGCGCTGGGCGGACCCCTCGGCCCGCCGGCCGCTTCTCCGAGCCGCCGACCGAGCAGGAAGACGACGAGGATCGCGGCGACCCCGAGCAGCGCCTCGACGATTCGCGCCGTGCCTTCGCGGGCGCCGCCGGTGGCGTAGAAGCTGGCCGCGTAGAGCAGCGGCGCCCCCGGCGACCAGTCGCTGGAGTCGCGGAATTCCGGGCCGCCGAAGCTGCCTTCCTCGTACAGCGCCTTGGCCAGGGCGAAGTAGGCGTGGGAGTCGTCGGCCGGGTGGGCGACCGGGTTGGCGACGACGTAGGCGCGGGCGCCGAGGCCGACCACCGCGATCAGCGCCAGCGCGATCAGCGTCGCCTTCCCGTAGCGCTCGGGCAGGGCACGGATCCGGTGGGCGAGGGCGGTCAACGCCGGCCCAGGCTATCCCCGGGCGAAGGGTGCGGAGCCGTCGCGGCGAAACCTGCTCGGCAGAGTGCAAACCGACCAAGGAGAACCCCGATGCGCCGTACCTTCCTGATTGCCACCTCCGTGGCCGCCCTGGCGATGCTCGCCCTCGCGGGCAGCGCCGCCGCCAAGACGCCGGCCCAGACCTGCACGACGACCTCGCCCAACGTGATCGGCAAAACCGTCACCGGCACCCTCACCTCGAGCAACGTCGATCCCTCGCAGGCCCGCTTCGCCACCTGCGCCCAGGCCAAGAAGGTGATGCAGAAGACGACCGAGCTGCGGGTCGAGGAGCCGCGCGCGACCAAGGCCTTCTACTGCGTGCCTACCGTGAAATCGACCGCCCCCGACGTGGTCGCCTACAAGTGCACCTTCAAAGGCGCCGACACGGCGACCTTCATCAAGCTGCTCTTCCAGGTCAAGTACGACCAGGACTGAGCCGAGCCCAGAGCCAGGTCGCGGCGACTCCGGCGAGCGCCGCGACCAACGGCAGCAGCACCAGCACCCGCCGTGGTGAGGCGACCAGCAGGGCGCTGAGCGCGGTGATGCCGAGCAGGGGGGTGGCGAGCACCAGCGCCTCCCAGCGCCGGCGCCAGGCCAGCAGGCCGAGGCCGAGCAGCCCGAAGCCGATCAGGACCCAGTGGAGGAGCTCCCAGCCGGGCGCCCGCATTACCGCGCGCGGGCCGTGGCCCCAGAGCCGCCCGACCTTGGCGGCGACGAACCCCGCGAACTCCAGCGGCTGTTCGGAGACGTCGTCCCAGAGCTGGTCCTTGCCCATACGCGACAGCGCCTGGTCGGTTTCGAGCCCGGGGTGGCGAGCGGCGGCGAGCCGGGCGAGGATCTGCTCCAGCCGCAGCCTCTGCGCGTCGGCCGGGGCGAAGATCCCCGGGTGCCGCGCCACCACCTCGGCGCCGACCCGTTCCGGGTCCCCGTCGGACGGTAGGTAGGTCCCCGCGAACAGCACCTGCCCGCCGCCGGTCGAGATCGGCACGGTGCGGTCGAGGGCGATCGCGTTGCGGATCGTCCAGGGGGCGACGATGACGATCACGCCGGCGAGGAGGACCGCCGCCTGGACGAGCCCCCGCCGCCACTGTCCGTCCCAGGCGCCGCGCGCCAGCACGACCAAGGCGAGCAGCACCGCGATCCCCAGGTACTCCGGCCGCACCA
Organism: uncultured Solirubrobacterales bacterium; assembly: GCA_963719435.1. Lineage (GTDB taxonomy): Bacteria > Actinomycetota > Thermoleophilia > Solirubrobacterales > 70-9 > VAYN01. The sequence continues at coordinate 1,656,607 of OY970384.1, forward strand.
TCGCCGTCGCTCCGAGCAGCGCCCCCGGCAGCAGCCAGCGCAGCCGGCCGTCACGGTCGCCCGCCCAGAGCAGCGCCAGTACCGCGCCCGCGAGCAGCGTCGCCGCCAACGGCTCGCTCATCAGCATCCCCTGGTACTCGAGCAGTGCCGGGTATACCGCCACCGCTGCCGCCGCGATCAGGCCCGCCGCCACCTCGCCCCGGCTTCCGATCGCGCGGCGCAGGCGGCGGGCGATCAGGTAGGCGAAGAGCACCGAAAGCGTGCCGAGGAGGGCGAGGGTCGTGCGGGCCAGGCGCTCGTGGACGCCGCCGCTGACCGCGTAGACGCCGGCGACGAAGAGGGGGAGGCCGGGGGAGTAGTTGCTCGAGGGCTGGGTCGCGCTCGGGCCGACGGTGAAGCCCTCGCCGCGCTCGAGGTTGGCGGCGATCTTGGCGTAGGCGGCGGCGTCGTAGACGGGCGCGCGCCCGTCCCAGGCCTCGCCCAGCCGCAGGCCGAGCCCGAGCAGCAGGATGGCGACGAGGGCGACGACGCCGGCCCGACCTCCATTGCGCGCCGCCAGTCGGTTTTCCATCGGGGGGATTCAACTAAGCTGCCGCCCCTATGCGAATCCTCATCCTCGGGGGGGACGGCTACCTCGGTTGGCCGACGGCCCTCAGGTTCGCCGCCCAAGGCCACGACGTAGCGATCCTCGACGACTTCTCCCGGCGCCGCTGGCACCGGGAAGCCGGCACCGGCTCGCTGACCCCGATCGCCGAGCTGGACCAGCGCCTGTCCGCCTGGAAGGAGATCTCGGACACCGAGATCGCCAGCTACGTCGGCTCCGTGCAGGACGGCGACTTCCTCGAAGGCGTGGTCGCCGAGACCCGCCCCGAGGCCGTGGTCCACTACGGCCAGCAGGCCTCCGCGCCCTACTCGATGGCCTCGCGCGCCCAGGCGGTGGAGACCCAGTACGCCAACGTGATCGGCAACCTCAACCTGCTGTTTGCGATCCGCGACCAGGTCCCCGACTGCCACCTGGTCAAGCTGGGGACGATGGGCGAGTACGGCCAGCCCGAGATCGACATCGAGGAGGGCTACATCGAGATCGAGCACAAGGGTCGCAGGGACACCCTGCCCTTCCCGAAGCTGCCGGCCTCGCTCTACCACTGCTCCAAGGTCCACGACTCGACCAACATCCATTTCGCCTGCCGCACCTGGGGCCTGCGGGCCACCGACCTCAACCAGGGAGTGGTCTACGGGATTGACACCGCCGAGACCGCCGACGACGAGCGCCTGATCACCCGCTTCGACTACGACGAGATCTTCGGCACCGTGCTCAACCGCTTCTGCCTGCAGGCCGTGATCGGCCATCCGCTCACCGTCTACGGCGCCGGCACCCAGACCCGCGGCTTCCTCAACATCCGCGACACCCTGGCCTGCGTGGAGTTGGCGGTCGCCAATCCCGCCGACTCCGGCGAGTTCCGCGTCTTCAACCAGTTCACCGAGCAGTTTTCAGTGCTGGAGCTGGCGGAGCTCGTAAAGCACGCCGGCGAGCACCTCGGCTACGAGGTGGAGATCCGCCACTACGAGAACCCGCGGGTCGAGAAGGAGCAGCACTACTACAACGCCGTCCACACCAAGCTCCTGGACCTCGGCCTGGAGCCGACTCTGCTGGGCGAGGAGCTGGTGGAGTCGATGATCCACATCATCGAGCGCTACAAGGGCAACGCGATCGAGACCGCGATCGACCCGCGCACCCGGTGGAATCCGGCGAAATCGCCCGCCGGGCAGGCCTAGCCAACCCTCCGGCGCCCGCCCGGGCGACGCCTGCGCGCTGGTAGCATCGCCAGTCCGATGCGAGCCGCGGATACGTTGATGGAAAGCCTCAAGGCGGAGGGCGTCAAGGACGTCTTCGGGATCCCCGGCGGGGCCAACCTGCCGACCTACGACGCGCTGGTCGACGCCGACTTCCGCCACGTCCAGGTCCGCCACGAGCAGGGCGGCGGCCACGCCGCCGAGGGCTACGCCAAGGCCTCGGGCCGGGTCGGGGTCGCCTTCGCCACCTCCGGGCCGGGCGCAACCAACCTGGTCACGGCGATCGCCGACGCGATGCTGGACTCGGTCCCGACCGTCTTCATCACCGGCCAGGTCCGCACCGACCTGATCGGCACCGACGGCTTCCAGGAGGCCGACATCCTCGGCGCCACGCTGCCGTTCGTGAAGCACTCCTTCCAGGTCACCGACGCGCGCCAGATTCCCGAGTACGTGCACGAGGCCTTCCACGTCGCCTCGACCGGCCGCCCGGGCCCGGTCCTGCTCGACATCCCGCAGGACCTCTCGCGCGCCGACATCGACTACTCGCCGCGGACCGAGCCGGTCGAGCTGCCCGGCTACCGGCCCTCGACCGACGGCAACATCAAACAGATCCGGATCGCCGCCAAGGCGCTGGCCAACGCCCGCCGCCCGATCATCTACAGCGGCGGCGGCGTGATCAACGGCAACGCCTCCGAGGAGCTGCGCGAGCTGGCCGGCTCCGACCGCTTCCCGGTCACCTCGACCTTGATGGGCCTCGGCGGCTTCCCCGCCTCGGACGAGAACTTCCTCGGCATGCTCGGCATGCACGGCACCGTCACCGCCAACTGGGCGATGGACAACGCCGACCTGATCGTCGCCATCGGCGCCCGCTTCGATGACCGCATCACCGGCAAGATCGACGAGTTCGCGCCGCACGCCAAGGTGATCCACATCGACATCGACCCGGCCGAGATCTCCAAGAACGTCGGCGCCCACATCCCGATCGTCGGCGACGTCAAGCTGGTGCTGCCGAAGCTGGCCCGCGAGTACCGGGCGCTGCAGACCGACTCGACCCGGCTCGACGCCTGGTGGAACCAGCTGCGCAACTGGCAGCAGGAGCATCCGCTCTTCTACGAGCCCGGCAAGGACGGCGAGATCAAGCCGCAGTTCATGGTCGAGGCAATGCACCGGGCGACCCAGGGCGACGCGATCGTCACCTCCGACGTCGGCCAGCACCAGATGTGGGCGGCGCAGTACTACGGCTTCGACAAACCGCGGCGCTGGATCAACTCCGGCGGCCTCGGGACGATGGGCTTCGGCCTGCCCTCGGCGGTCGGCGCCAAGGTTGCCTGCCCCGACGAGCACGTCGTCTGCCTGGCCGGCGACGGCAGCCTGATCATGAACGTGCAGGAGCTGGCCACCTGCGTCACCGAGCAGATCCCGGTCAAGGTCTTCCTCATGAACAACGGCTACATGGGCATGGTCCGCCAGTGGCAGGAGCTGTTCTGGGACCGCCGCTACAGCTCGGTCGAGATGGGCGCCAGCCCCGACTGGGTGAAGCTGGCCGAGGCCTTCGGCGCCACCGGCCTGCGCTGCGAGAACTCCGCCGACCTCGAGGAGACGATGGTCAAGGCGCTGGAGACCGATGGCCCGGTCCTGCTCGACGTCCGCGTCGCCCAGGAAGAGAACTGCTACCCGATGATCCCGCCCGGCCACGCCGCCCGCGACATGGTCGAGGCGCCGAGGGCGGTGCGCTGATGGAGGCCGGCACCCCGGACATGGTCCGGCTCGAGGACCTGCACGTCCCCGGCCAGCTCAGCGGCCGCAAGCACATCCTCTCGATCCTGGTCGAGAACAAGCCGGGCGTGCTGGCGCGCGTCGCCGGCCTCTTCTCGCGCCGCGGCTTCAACATCGACACGCTCGCGGTCGGGCCCACCGACGACCCCAGCATCTCGCGGATCACCCTCACCCTCGACGGCGCCGTCCACCCGATCGACCAGGTGACCAAGCAGCTGCACAAGCTGATCAACGTCCTGAAGATCCGCGACATGGAACCGGAGGAGACGGTCGCCCGCGAGATGGCCCTGTTCAAGGTCTCCTCCGCGGTCGAGAACCGGGCCGAGATCATCCAGTTCGCGGAGATCTTCCGGGCCAAAATCGTCGACGTCGCCCGCCGCACGATGACGATCGAGGTGACCGGCTCCGCCGACAAGATCGAGGCCTTCGAGCGCATGGTCCGCCCCCACGGACTGGTGGAAATGGTGAGGACCGGCGAGATCGCCATCGGGCGTGGTAGCGACTGAGCTCCTGCTCACGGCCCTGAGCAGGGGGGCCGCCCGCAAGCACCGGACGCTGGTCAGCGTCACCTCCGAGGTGGACGTGGCCGACCCCTGCGCCGCCGTCTTCGCCTCGCGCCTCGCCTCCGACCGCTGGTTCTGCTGGGAGCAGCCCGACCGCGAGTTCGCCCTCGCCGGCCTCGGCGTCGCCTACGAGGCGGCCTCGCGCGGCGGCACCCGCTTCGACGACGTCGCCCGCGAGTGCCTGCGGGTCGGGCGCGACGCGGTGCTGGAGGAGCCGCGCGGGCTGCCGGCCGGCGCCGGCCCGGCCTGGCTCGGCGGCTTCGCCTTCGCCGACGCCGGCGCCGCCGCCTCGATCTGGTCCTCGCTCTCGCCCGGCTCTCTGGTCCTGCCGGAGCTCTCGCTCTGTCGCAGCGGCGCTCGCACCTTCCTCACCCTCAACGCGATCGTCCAGCCAGGGGAGGAGGTCGGGATGCGCGGGGAGGCCCTCGCCGCCCGCCTCGCCGGCCTGCGCGCCGGGGCGCCACTGCCGATGCTCGACCCCCACCCGACCGCCCACGCCCGGATCCGCAGCGCCCGCCCGCCCGCCGAGTTCGAAGCCGCGGTCAACGCCGCCACCGAGCGGATCGGCCGCGGCGAGATGAGCAAGGTGGTGCTGGCCCGCGAGGTGATCGTCGGCGCTGCCGCCGCGCACGACCCGGCGGCCCTGTTCGGTGCCATGCGCGAGCAGTTCCCGGCCTGCTTCTGCTTCTGCTGCGGCACCCCCGAGGCGGCCTTCATCGGTGCCAGCCCGGAGCTGCTGGTGCGGCGCTCGGGTGCCAGCGTCTCCACCGTCGCCCTCGCCGGCTCGACCCGGCGCAGCTCCGACCCCGCGGTCGACGACCACCTCGGCGAGCAGCTGCTGCGCAGCGACAAGGACCGGCGCGAGCAGCGGATCGTCGCTGAGCGCATAGTCCGCGCCCTGCGCCCGCACGCGGTCTGGGTCGAGGCCGCGGCCGAGCCGGAGATCGTCAAGGTGGCGAACATCCAGCACCTGGCGACGCCGGTGATCGCCCAGCTCGCCGACCCGCGCTCGGCGATCGAGCTGGCCGGGATGCTGCACCCGACCCCCGCCGTCGGCGGCGAGCCCTGGCCCGGGGCGGCGACCGCGATCGCCGAGCTCGAGGGCATGGACCGCGGCTGGTACGCCGGCCCGGTCGGCTGGATGGACGCGACCGAGGACGGCGAGTTCTGCGTCGCCCTGCGCAGCGCCCTGCTGCGCGACCGCGAGGCCCACCTCTTCGCCGGCGTCGGCGTCGTCGCCGGCTCCGACCCCGCCGCCGAGCTGGCCGAGACCGAGGTCAAGCTGCAGGCGCTGCTGCCGTTGCTCGCCGAGTAGGGTCGGGGCATGGCTCGTACCGCCTCCGTATCGGCCCTGGTATGTCTCCTTCTCCTTTTGGGAACGGCTCAGCCCGCGGAGGCAGCCGCTCCCGAGGGGCCGCGGATTTCGGTCTTCGCCGACGCTCCGGGAGCTCAACCCGGTCGGAGCATCATCACGATGGGCCCTGGTGGAGAATCTCCTCAGACCGTGATCGAGGGGGCTGGTTGGAGCCGGCCATCGTGGTCGGCCGGTGGGAGCCTGCTGACGTTCGGGTCCTACGGAGAGTGGAGCGGGGAGGTGGTCGCGGTGGCCGAGGACGGCGGTCCTGAACTCCGCTTCTATAGGCGCGCATCACTCGAAGGCGGCAATCCGGTGGTGGCGCCGGACGGACACGTGGTCGCGTATCCGGACAAGAACTCCATTCGGCTCCTCGACCTCACGTCGGGCTCGGTGCGGCGAGCGACCCCATGGCGGTCGCGGACGGCATTCGAACCCACTTTCGAACCTAGTTCCTTCTCGCCAGATGGGTCGAAGCTCGCCGGAACGATTCCAGGCGGGCCCGGGAGTGCGGTTGCCGTCGATCTGCGCACCGGCCACGTCTCGCTGCTGGCGGCAGAAGCGGCGGAGCCCGTCTATTCGCCCGACGGATCTGAAGTGGCTTTTATCCGGTGGAAGAACTGGAGGACGAGCTGGGTCGACGACGGCTCGCAGCCGATCGACGAGCTGCGGGTCACCCGGGTCGGCACCTTCCCCCGATCCCGGCTCCTGCGGCGCAGTCACAAGTTGCTCGTCGGGCCTAGCTGGGATCCGTCCGGAGAGCGGATTGTGTTCACGCGCACCCGGGTCGTCGAAAACGGCTACGACGACCCGATGAAAGGCGATGCGGTGATGGCGATCAACGCCGACGGCACCTGCCTGAAGAGGGTCTATTCCGATCCGGAAACGACGATCCGCAGCGCCGCCTGGCAGCCCGGCCCCGGCCGCGAGGCCGGGCCGATTGCCTGCTGAGCCTCAGCCGAGCTCGGCCGCGACCGCCGCGGCGATCCGGCGGTGCTGCTCGACATTGGTCTGACGGTCGGTCCTGACCTCGATTAGGCCGGTGCCGGCGGCGAGCGCTTCGGGCAGCTCGGCGAGCGAGCCGAGCCGGCGGTGGGGGAGGTCGAAGAGGGCTGCGGCCTTCTCGACGCTGACCCCGCGGGGGGTGCCGAGCAGGGCCTCGAACTCCTCCTTGTCCAACGCCTCCTCTTGCGGCAGGAAGTGGAAGATGCCGCCGCCGCCGTTGTCGATGACGACGATCCGGACCGGGGTGGAGACGTGGCGCAGGGCGGCGAGGCCGCCGATGTCGTGCAGCAGGCCGAGCTCGCCGGTGACGATCGTGGTCGGGCGGCCGCTGGCCTGGGCGGCGCCGATCCCGGAGGAGATCAGGCCGTCGATGCCGTTGGCGCCGCGGTTGCTGAGGAAGAGGGCGTCGGCCGCGCCGGCGGCGAGGAAGGCCTCCTGGTCGCGGATCGGCATGCTCGAGGCGGTGTAGACGAGGTCGCCGTCGCCGTGGGCGGCGCCGAGGGCGCGGTGCAGGGCCGGCTCGGTGATCGCGCCGCGCGACCCGCCGCCATCCCCTGGGTCGTCTCCTCCTCCCAGACCGGCACCGGTCAGCTCCGCGTCGAGCGTTGCCTGCGCGGCTTGCTCGGCCTCGATCCAGGCCTCGGGGGCGCCGCGCTCTTCCTTTTCCAGCCGCGCCGCCCAGCCGGAGGCCAGCTCGGTCGGGTCGGCGCGCAGGATCGCCGCGGCGCGGTTGCTCGGCTCGTTCCAGCCGCCATAAGGGTCGATGACGATTTCGCTGGCGTCGCTGGCCGCGAGCCAGGCCCGCAGCGGCTTGCTGGTCGGCATCTCGCCGAAGCGCAGGACGAAGTCGGGGACGACGGAGCGGGCGAAGCGCTCGTCGCGCAGCAGCAGGTCGTAGCCGGCGACGACGCGGGAGCGGTCGTGCGGCCCGCAGCGCAGCTGCGAGGTCGGCTCGGCCAGGATCGGGAAGCCGGAGACGCGGGCGAGGTGGGCGAGCGGCTCGCGCAGCTCCGGATCGAGCTGGCGCCCGGCGACGATCACGCCGGCGAGCGCGTCGCCGATGTGGCCGGCCATCTCCTCCAGCAGGAAGGCCGAGGGCTCGAGGTCGATCCGCGTCACCGCGGTCAGCGGCCGCCCGTCGCGCCCGTGCAGCGCCAGCGGGTCGGTGGCGGTGACCGCGCCGGCGTCGGCAACGGGCGCCAAGGGCTCGCGCCAGGGCAGGTTGAGGTGGACCGGTCCCGGGCGGGTCTCGCCGCGGGCGCGCGCCAGCGCCCGGCAGGCGAGCGAGCGGTAGTGCAGCAGCCCCTCGTCGTCGGCCGCGTGGGTGCCGACTTCGCAGAACCAGCGCATCGCGTCGCCGAACAGCTTGACCTGGTCGATCGTCTGACCGGCGCCGATCCCGCGCAGCTCCGGCGGCCGGTCGGCGCTGAGGACGACCAGCGGGATCGCCGACTCGTCCGCCTCGCAGACCGCCGGGTGGTAGTTGGCGGCCGCGGTGCCCGACGTGCAGAGCAGGCCCACCGGCGCCCCCCTCGCCTGCGCCGCCCCGAGCGCGAAGAAGGCGGCCGAGCGCTCGTCGACGATCACCGTCACCTCGATCTCCGGCTGGCGCCACAGCGCCACCGCCAGCGGCGTCGAGCGCGAACCGGGGGAGACGACCGCCTGTCGCAGCCCGCCGCGTGCAAGCTCCTCGACGAAGGCCGAGGCGAGGGCGGTGTTGGCATTGGTCGGATCCACGCGCGAGAACCTAGATCATCGAAGGTTGAGGACTTACTGGCGCCATGACGACAGTAAGTCCTCAACGAAGCTAAAGCCGATGCAGGTCGAGCGCCCGCTCGTCGATCTCGACGCCGAGGCCGGGACCCGGGGGCGGGTACAGCATGCCGTCGCGCAGCTCGCAGGCCGCCGTCGCCACCGTGTCGGCGAAGAGGCGCTGGGTCGCCAGCCCGTGCGCCAGCTCGACCGCCCCCGCCGGCGCGTTCAGCCGCAGCGTCTGCGCCACCTGTGCCGCCGCCGCGATCCCGACCGGGCCGTCGAGGGCGCTGGAGAGGTAAGAGGGGAGGACCTCGGCGATGGCGATCGCCTCCTCCGGCCCGCCGACCTTGGAGAGCTTGAGCCCGGCCAGGTCGCAGGCACCGAGCGAGGACAAAAGCTCGGCGTCGGCGCGGCTCTCGACGCTCTCGTCGGCGGCGATCGGGATCGAGGTCTCGGCGCCGAGCGCGACCGCCTCCTCGATCGTCGCCACCGGCTGCTCGGCCAGCTCGATCCCGAACTCCTCCAGCTGGGCCAGGGTCCGCTTCGCCTCCTCCAGCCCCCAGGCGGCATTGGCATCGACCCGGATCCGCGCCTCCGGCCCGACCGCCTCGCGCACCGCCCGCACCTGGCCGACGTCGTCGCCGACCCCGAGCTTGAGCTTGAAGGTGGAGAAGCCCTCCTCGGCCCAGGCGAGGGCGTCGGCCGCGACCGCCGCCGGCGTGCCCGCGACCAGGGTCGCGTTGCAGGGCACCGGCTCGGCGGCGTTCTCGACCGAGCGCGCGTCGAACGCCGCCCGCCGCCCGCGCAGGTCCATCAGCGCGGTCAGCGCCGCGCAGCGGGCGGGGGCGGAGAGGTTGGCGATGCCCCCGAGCAGGGCCGCCTCGTCCAGCTCCGAGAGCTCGCCCAGCAGCTCCAGCTCGCCGACCACCCGCGAGAGCGGCGCGCCCCCGCGCAGCGAGAGCGGCACCGCTTCGCCCAGGCCCGCCAGCCCGTCCGCGGAGCGCAACCGCAGCAGCACCAGCTCGCGCCGGTCGAGGCTGCCGCGCGCGGTCACGTAGGGGGCGCGGAAGGGCAGCGCGTAGGGGATGACCTCGACGGAGGCGATTCGCACGCAGACAGCTTCCCACCTGGCGGGCGCTCTGGCGAGCGCCCGAGCCGTCCTCAGCTCGAGATCAGCAGCCCGGCCGCGACCAGCAGGCTGTAGGCGGCGAGGACGACGCCGGTGGCGGCGAGGGCGCCGTTCAGCGCCGGGCCGTCGGTGCGGTTGGTCATCGCCCGCATCGGCGCGAAGGCCAGCGGCAGCGCCAGCAGGCCGACCAGCGGCAGCGCGCTCGCGCCGCCGGCGGCGAGAGCGATCGGCAGCATCACGAAGGCGCCCAGCATCAGCACCCGGTAGAGCATCACCGCGTTGTGGCGGCCGATCCGCACCGCCAGGGTCATCTTCTCCGCCCGCCGGTCGGTCTCCAGGTCGCGCACGTTGTTGACCACGAGGATCGCGGTGGCGAGGAAGCCGACCGCGACCGAGAGCAGCAGCGGCAGCGTGTCGAGCTGCTCGACCTGGACGTAGTAGGAGCCGTTGACCGCGACCAGGCCGAAGAAGAGGAAGACGAAGACCTCGCCGAGGCCGGCGTAGCCGTAGGGCCGGGGGCCGCCCGTGTAGAGCACCCCGGCGGCGATCGAGACGACGCCGACGGCGAGGATCACCGGGCCGGCGACGCTGGCCAGGTAGATGCCGCAGGCGACGGCGATGGCGAAGGCGATCCAGGTCGCCCGCATCACCCGCTGCGGCGTCACCAGCCCGGCCGAGGTGACCCGCACCGGCCCCAGCCGGTCGGCGGTGTCGGCGCCGCGCTTGGCGTCGGAGTAGTCGTTGGCGAGGTTGGTCCCGATCTGGATGAAGATCGAGCCGACCAGGGCGGCGAGGAAGGCCCCCCAGCGCGGCAGCTGCCCGGCCAGCTGCACCGCCGCGGCGGTGCCGACCAGGACCGGCGCGATCGCCGCCGGCAGCGTCCGCGGCCGCGCCGCCATCAGCCAGATCCTCATGGTCGCCTCGGGAACTTGGAGAAGTCGGGCTGGCGTTTCTGCTTGAAGGCCTCGCGCCCCTCGGCGGCCTCCTCGTTGCCGTAGAAGAGCAGGTTGGCGTCGTGGGCCAGCTGCTGAATTCCGGCGTAGCCGTCCTCGTGGGCGTTGAAGCTGGCCTTGGCCAGGCGCAGGGCGAAGGGGGAGAGGGCGAGCATGTCGCGGCACCAGGCGACCGTCTCCCGCTCCAGGTCGGCCAGCGGCACGACCGCGTTGACCAGCCCCATCTCCAGCGCCTCCCCGGCGTCGTACTGGCGGCAGAGCAGCCAGAACTCCTTCGCCTTCTTGGTCCCGACCAGGTCGCGCAGGAGCGAGGCGCCGAAGCCGCCGTCCCAGGAGCCGACCCGCGGTCCGGTCTGGCCGAAGACGGCGTTGTCGGCGGCGATCGTCAGGTCGCAGCAGACGTGGAGGATGTGGCCGCCGCCGATCGCGTAGCCGGCGACCATCGCCAGCACCGGCTTCGGCAGCCGCCGCATCTGCACCTGCAGGTCGGTGACGTGGAAGCGGCCGAGCGAGGCGCCCTCGGCGACGTAGCCGCTGTCGCCGCGGACGCTCTGGTCGCCGCCGGAGCAGAAGGCGCGCTCGCCGGCGCCGGTGAGGACGATCGCGCCGATCGCGGTGTCCTCGCGCGCCAGCTCCAGCGCCGCGCCGACCTCGACCAGCGTCTGCGGGCGGAAGGCGTTCAGCACCTCGGGCCGGTCGATCGTGATCTTGGCGATCCCCTCGGCCACCTCGTAGCGGATGTCCTCGTACTCGCCGCCGCCGCTTTCCCAGGCGATCGGCGCGTAGAGGTCCTGCTCGGGTGGGGCGTCCTTATGGCGTTTGGGCATGATGGGCACGATATCCAGCCGATGAAGCTCGACGACTGGCTCGCCCAGAGATCCCAAAGCTGTCCCGACCGCACCGCCCTGGTGGCGGACGGCGCCGAGATGACCTACGCCGAGCTCGAGGCGGAGGCGACCTGGGTCGCCCGCCGGCTCGCCGCCCACGGCGTTCGCCGCGGCTCGACCGCCGCCCTGACCATGCATCCGCGCCGCGAGCAGGTGGTGCTGGCGCACGCGCTGATGAAGGTCGGGGCCAAGCTGCTGCCGCTGAGCCCGCGCCTGACCGCGGTCGAGCGGGCCGGGATCGTCGCCGCCGAGGAGCCGATCGTCGACCTCGACGACGCTGGCGAGCTGACCCAGACCGAGGCCGACCTGCCGCTGCTGGGCGAGCACGACATGGACGAGGTCTGCGCCCGCGTCCTCACCAGCGGCAGCACCGGCACCCCGCGCCCGGTCGGCCTCACCTACGGCAACTTCCTCTGGAGCGCGGTCGGCTCCGCCTTCAACATCGGCGTCGAGCCTGAGGACCGTTGGCTCTGCTGCCTGCCGCTGAGCCACATCTCCGGCCTCGGGATCGTCATGCGCTCGGTCATCTACGGCACCACCGCGGTCGTCCACGAGGGCTTCGACGTCGACCGCGCCGGCGCCGCCCTGGAAGGCGATGGGATCACCGTCGTCTCGGTGGTGGCGACGATGCTGGCGCGGCTGCTGGAGGCCGGTGCCGACCTTGCCAGCCCGCGCGCGATCCTGGTCGGCGGCGGCCCGGTCCCGGAGGGCGCGCTGGAAGAGGCGATCGGCAAGGGCGCGACCGTGGTCCAGACCTACGGCCTGACCGAGACCTGCTCGCAGGTGACGACCCTGGCCCCGGCCGACGCCCAGCGCAAGCTCGGCTCCGCCGGGCGGCCGCTGCTGACCACCCACCTGCGGATCCAGGACGGCGAGATCCTCGTCCAGGGCCCGACCGTCGCCCCCGGCCGCGCCGACGCCGACGGCTGGCTGCACACCGGCGACATCGGCCACATCGACGAGGAGGGCTTCCTCTACGTCTCCGACCGGATCGACGACATGATCGTCAGCGGCGGCGAGAACGTGGTCCCGGCCGAGGTCGAGGAGGTGCTGTTGCGCCACCCCGAGGTGGCCGACGCGGCCGTGGTCGGGCGCGAGGACCCGGAGTGGCAGCAGGCGGTGACCGCGGTGGTGGTGCTGGCCAGCGGCTCCGCCGTCACCCCGGACGAGCTGCGCCACCACTGCGCCCAGTCGCTCGCCGGGTACAAGGTGCCGAAGCGGGTCGAGCTGGCGGCTGCGCTGCCGCGCACGCCCTCGGGCAAGCTGATGCGCAGGGCGCTTCGGTAGCCTGCCCGGCCATGCGCACTGACGACATCTTCTACGACAAGGACGCCGACCTCGGCAAGCTCGACGGCAAGACCGTCGCAATCCTCGGCTACGGCTCCCAGGGGCACGCTCACGCCCTCAACCTCAAGGACTCCGGGGTCGACGTGGTCGTCGGTCTGCGGCCGGACTCCGCCAGCCGGGCCAAGGCGGAGGCGGCCGGGCTCGAGGTGCTCGACGTCGCCGAAGCCGCCAGCCGCGGCGACCTGGTGATGATCCTGCTCCCGGACGAGCGGCAGGCCGACGTCTGGAACGCCGAGATCGCCGACGGCATCGCCCCCGGCAACCTGCTGCTCTTCGCCCACGGCTTTGCCATCCACTTCGGCCAGATCGAGCCGCCCCCCGGCGTCGACGTCGGCATGGTCGCGCCCAAGGGCCCCGGCCACCTGGTCCGGCGCCAGTACGAGGAAGGCAATGGCGTCCCCTGCCTGATGGCGGTCCACCAGGACGCCAGCGGCAACGCCCACGACCTCGTCCTCGCCTACGCCTCCGGGATCGGCGGCGGCCGCGCCGCGGTGATCGAGACCAGCTTCAAAGACGAGTGCGAGACCGACCTCTTCGGCGAGCAGGCCGTCCTCTGCGGTGGCGCCTCGGAGTTGGTCCAGGCCGGCTTCGAGACTCTGGTCGAGGCCGGCTACGACCCGCGCCTGGCCTACTTCGAGTGCCTGCACGAGCTCAAGCTGATCGCCGACCTGATGTACGAGAAGGGGATCCAGGGGATGCACCACTCGATCTCCAACACCGCCGAGTACGGCGACCTCACCCGCGGCAACCGCGTGATCACCGACGAGACCAAGGCGGCGATGAAGCAGATCCTCTCCGAGATCCAGTCCGGCGACTTCGCCCGCGAGTTCATCGCCGAGAACAAGGCCGGCAACGAGAACTTTGACCGCATGCGCGGCGAGCTGCAGGGTGCCGAGATCGAGGACGTCGGCAAAGACCTGCGCACGATGATGCCCTGGATCGATCAGGGGTTCAAAGACACGAAGTAGGGGTTGGCGGGGGAGGGGACGGGTGTCCCTCTCCCTGAAGCCGTCGCGCAGCTGGGTCGCTTGGCGGGGGGTGCGAGGCCCCTGTCCGTGAGCTTCATGGAGAGGGACACCCGTCCCCTCCACGGAAGCTCTACTTGGTCTCCAGGACGATCGAGTCAGGGCACTCACTGCTCGGAAGTGATGTGGGGTGCGAACCCTTCAGTCACTTCGGAACGCGCTGGAGGGACGGGAAACACGAACCACTCCGAGAGCGCCGTCGATGCGAGCGCTGGTTGGGGGTTCGGGTGACCCTCCCGCAAAAGCTCGAGCGCGGGGGCCGGAGCCCTAGCCGCGCGCCCAGCTGCGCGACGGCTTTTGCGGGAGGGTCACCCGAACCCCCTCCCGCCCACGCTCAGCGGTGCGTCTCGCCCTCCGCCAGTTTCCCGTCCCGCCCGACGTACCCGTCTTTGCCCCCCACGATCACGTAGACCGCCTCGTCGGAGTCGCTGACGTTGCGGACTTTGCGCGAGGTGGGGGCGTCGACCCAGGCGAGGCCGCCGGGGCCGAGGCGCTGGGTCGAGCCGTCGCCGAAGGTGAACTCGACTTCGCCGCTGTGGACGAAGTAGAGCTCCTCCTGCTCGTCGTGGAAGTGGCTGCCGGTCTCGTAGGTGGGGGGCAGGACGATCGCGTTGACGCCGAAGGCGGTCACGCCCAGCTCCTTGCGGATCTTGCGGAAGCCCGGCCCCTCGCCGAGGTCGGTCAGGTTGGCGACGGAATAGCCCTCGCCTTTGGTCACGTTGTCGTTGCTCTCGTCGCTCATCGCGGGTCTCCTAGACGGTCGGCGCGGTCGGGGGCTGGGGCGGGGCCGCGGGCGGCGCTGGCGCCACGGCCGTGTCCGAGCGCGCCGCCTCGAGGCCGATCGGCGGGTAGTCGTCGGTGAGGATCGCCAGGTAGCCGAGCACCCGCGCCTGGAAGCCGTGCAGGGCGGTGAGCGCGTCGTTGTTCCATTGCGGCAGGTAGCCGCGGAAGACGATCGTCAGCCAGGCGACCAAGCCGACCAGCAGGGTGATGTAGGCGGTCCCGTAGGAGAGGACGAACACCACCGGCAGCGCCAGGATGACGCGGAAGAAGGCCTTGAGCCGGCTCTGGCGCGAGGCCGGCGGGGCGATGTTGACCCGGATCGGGTAGCTGGGGTCGTCGCTGAGCCCGAAGGGCGGCCACTGGTCGGTCTGCAGATAGACCCAGGCCGAGAAGCGGACGGTGAAGCGGACGATGCCGGCGTTGAGGTCGTAGAGCCACTGCGGATAGCGACCGAGGATCGTCACCAGCAGCCAGGCGAGGAATTGGGTGACGTAGAAGAGCAGCCCCCAGAAGGTGGCGACGATGAACCAGGGGATCGCCAGCAGCAGCCGGAAGAAGGTCGTCCAGCGGTTCGGCGTCGGGTTGAAATCCGCTTCGTAGCTGATCGGATACATCGATCCCCCTATGGGTGGACGGGACTGGGAAGGCAGCGTGGCGAGCCTACCCGCGCCCCCGGCGCCAGTCCACCCGCGAGGGTCAATAACCTGTCGAGCCCGATGACGCCCTCGACCACGGACACCGCGCAGATCCCGACCGAGCTGAAGCCGGCCGACGGCCGCTTCGGCTGCGGGCCCTCGAAGGTGCGCCCGGAGGCGCTCGCGGCGCTGGCCGAGCAGGCGCGGCTGATGGGCACCTCGCACCGCCAGGCGCCGGTCCGCGACGTCGTCCGCCGCGTTCGCTCCGGCCTGGCCGAGCTGTTCTCGCTGCCCGACGGCTACGAGGTCGCGCTCGGCAACGGCGGCACCACCGCCTTCTGGGACGCCGCCTGCGCCTGGCTGGTCCGCGACCGCGCCCTGCACCTCACCTACGGCGAGTTCTCGCAGAAGTTCGCCAAGGCGACCGCCAACGCACCCTTCCTCGCCGACCCGATCGTCGTCGCGGCCGACCCCGGCGACGCTCCGGCGCCCACCGCCGACCCGGCCGCCGACGTCGTCGCCTGGGCTCACAACGAGACCTCGACCGGGGTGATGGTCCCGGTCGAGCGCCCGGCGGGTGCCGACGACGCCCTGGTCCTGATCGACGCCACCTCGGGCGCCGGCGGCCTCCCGGTCGACGTCGCCGACGCCGACGCCTACTACTTCGCCCCGCAGAAGTCCTTCGGCGCCGACGGCGGCCTCTGGCTGGCCCTGCTCAGCCCCGCCGCGATCGCCCGCATCGAGCAGCTCGACGGCGCCGAGGGCCGCTGGCAGCCGGAATTCCTCTCGCTCGCGACCGCGCTCGACAACTCGCGCAAGGAGCAGACCTACAACACGCCGGCGCTGGCGACCCTGCTGCTGCTCGCCGACCAGGTCGAGTGGATGCTCGCCGGCGGCGGCCTCGGCTGGTGCGTCGAGCGCACCGCCGACTCCTCAGGCCGCCTCTACGGCTGGGCCGAGGCGAGCGACGTCGCCACCCCCTTCGTCGCCGACCCGGCCAAGCGCTCGCTGGTCGTCGGCACGATCGACTTCGACGACTCGGTCGACGCCGCCGCGATCGCCGCCGCCCTGCGCGCCAACGGAGTCGTCGACACCGAGCCCTACCGCAAGCTCGGCCGCAACCAGCTGCGGATCGGCATGTTCCCGGCGGTCGAGCCGGCCGACGTCGAGGCCCTGACCGCCTGCATCGACTGGGTCCTGGAGAACGTCGACGGGGTGGTCAAGTGAAGGTCCTGGTCAAGGAGAAGATCGCCGACACCGGCGTCGAGCTGCTGCGCGAGAACTTCGAGGTCGAGCTCGGCCTGGAGATGTCCGACCAGGAGCTGCGCGAGAAGATCGGCTCCTACGACGCGATCCTGATCCGCTCGGCGACGAAGATGACGCCGGAGCTGATCGAGCTGGCCACCAACCTGAAGGTGATCGGCCGCGCCGGCACCGGTGTCGACAACGTCGACATCCCGGCCGCGACCCGCCGCGGCATCATCGTCGCCAACGCCCCCGAGTCGAACTCGGTCGCCGCCGCCGAGCACACGCTGGCGCTGGCCCTGGCCCTCTTCCGCAACGTCCCGCAGGCGCACGGCTCGCTGGTCGAGGGGCGCTGGGACCGGGCCAAGTTCAAGGGCGCCGAGCTCTACGGCAAGACCCTCGGCGTGGTCGGCTTCGGCCGCATCGGCCAGCTCGTCGCCAAACGCGCCCAGAGCTTCGAGATGGATGTCGTCGCCTTCGACAAGTTCGTCTCCACCGAGCGCTTCCGCGAGCTCGGCGTCGAGGGCCTCGACAGCGTCGAGGAGGTGCTGGGCCGCTCCGACCTGATCACCCTGCACGTGCCGAAGACGCCGGAGACGATCGGCCTGATCAACGACGAGACGATCGCCCAGATGGTGGACGGCGCCCGTCTCGTCAACTGCGCCCGCGGCGAGCTGGTCGACCTCGACGCCCTCCAGGCCGGCCTCGAGTCCGGCAAGCTGGGCGGCGCCGCGCTCGACGTCTTCCCCTCCGAGCCGTTCACCGAGCACCCGATCTTCGCCCGCGGCGACGTCGTCGTCACGCCCCACCTCGGCGCCTCGACCGCCGAGGCGCAGGACCGCGCCGGCGTCGTCACCGCCGAGCAGGTGACCGCGGCGCTCAAGGGCGGCGTCGTCACCAACGCGGTCAACATCGCCGCCGTGCGCCCGGAGGCGATGGAGGCGCTGGCCCCGTTCGTGCCGCTCTGCGAAAAGCTCGGCCGCCTCGCCCAGGGCCTCGGCGACGGCTCGGTCGACCGCGTCAGCGCCGAGTTCCGCGGCCGCATCGCCTCCCACGACACCCGCCTGCTCGGGATCGCCGTCCTCGCTGGCATCCTCGCCGGCAACACCGAGGAGCCGGTCAACCTCGTCAACGCACCGCAGATGGCCGAGGAGCGCGGGATCGAGCTGGTCGAGACCAAGGACGTCAGCGCCGAGGACTTCACCGAGCTGGTCACCGTCCGCGTCGGCTCCGGCGACCACGAGGTCGAGGTCTCCGGCACCAGCGTCGGCCCTCGCAACGAGCCTTACCTGGTCTCGGTCTGGGGCGAGGGCTTCTACCTGCCCTTCGCCGACCACATCGCCGTCTTCCGCTACGCCGACCAGCCGGGGATGATCGGCCGGGTCGGGACGATGCTGGGCGAGGAGGGCGTCAACATCGTCTCCGCCGCCGTCGGCGCCGAGTCGGGCGGCGACCGCGCGGTGATGGCGCTGACCACCGACGCCCCCGTGCGCGGCGAGACGATCGAGAAGATCCTCGGGCTGGACGGCTTCGCCATCGGCCGCTCCGTCGATCTTTGAGGGCGGCCGACCGGCGCATCTCGGCGTCCTCGGTCGCTCACGTGCAGAGCACGCTTCGCTCCCTGCGTCCTTGAGCTGCTTGGTCGGACACCCTCAAAGCCGCCTAGATTTGGTGAGGTATTTCTGACAGCGGCTAGGGTGGGCCGATGCGCGCCGTCGTCCTAACCGGTACCGGGGGTCCCGAGGTTCTCCAGGTTCAGGAGCGGCCCGATCCGGCCGTCGGCCCCGGCGAGGTTCGCATCGCCGTCCGCGCCGCCGGCATCAACTTCGCCGACACCCTGGCCCGGGTCGGCCTCTACCCGGACGCGCCGAGGCCGCCCTGCGTGCTCGGCTACGAGGTCGCCGGTGAGGTCGAGAGCGTGGGGGAGGGCGTCACCGCGCACGCGGTCGGCGACCGCGTCATCGCCGGCACCCGCTTCGGCGGCCAGGCCGAGCTCGTCACCGTCCCCGCCACGCAGGCGCTGCCGCTGCCCGAGCGGCTGAGCTTCGAGCAGGGCGCCGCCTTCCCGGTCAACTACGGCACCGCCTACGCGGCGCTGATCCTGATGGGCAGCCTGCGCGAGGGCACCCGGGTCCTGATCCACGCCGCCGGCGGCGGCGTCGGCATCTCCGCCACCCAGATTGCCCGCAACGCCGGCGCCGAGATCTTCGGCACCGCCTCGCCCGGCAAGCACGAGGCGATCCGCGCTCAGGGGGTCGCTCACGCGATCGACTACCGCAGCCAGGACTTCGAGGCCGAGGTGATGCGGATCACCGGCGGCGAGGGCGTCGACCTGATCATGGACGCGCTCGGCCCGACCTCCTTCCGCAAGGACTACCGTCTGCTGCGCCCGGGCGGGCGGCTGATCATGTACGGGCTTTCGGAGAACTCCAACAACGGCGTCCGCAGCATCCCGGCGACCCTGAAGAGCATGGCGAAGATGCCGCTGGCGACGATGCCCTGGTGGCGGAGCCTCTTCCTGATGAACGAGAACAAGGGCGTCTTCGGCCTCAACATGCTGAGCTGGTGGGAACGCGAGGGCAACCTCGATCGGGTCACCGAGCCGCTGATGGCCGACCTCGAGGCGGGCCGCCTGGAGCCGATCGTCGCCGAGGCCTTCCCCTTCGACCGGGCCGGCGAGGCCCACCAGTTCATCGCCGAACGCCGCAACGTCGGCAAGGTCGTGTTGTTCCCATAGGTAGGGCCGGCCACTCGGGCCGGGGCAACTGACCATGAAGAGAGCGATCCTGACTGTGACTGCGGTGCTGGCGGCCTGGGCCGCGACGACCGCAGCTGCCGCCGAACCGCCGCTGACGGTTCTGCTGACCGGCGGCGTCGAAGACAACCGGATCATGATCGCGGTCAGCCCCGACGGGCGCAGCTACGTGATCGACTCGGTCGTCCCGCTCGAAGTCGGCGGCGAAGTCTGCTGGCATCCCGAAGGGCTCGAAACCGAGCTGCTCTGCGAAGCGACCGCGATCGGCGGCTTCGAAGTCAACGCCGGCGGCGGCAACGACCTGGCCTTGGTCGACCCGAAGGTGCCCATCCCCGTCACCCTGCGCGGGGGGCCCGGCGACGACCGGCTCTCGGGCGGTGCCGGCGCCGACAGGCTGGTGGGTGGCACCGGCAACGACATCCTCAGCGGCCGCGGCGGCAACGACTCGCTGTTCGGCGGCGCCGACAACGACCTCCTCTTCGGCGGCAGCGGCGACGACCTGCTCAACGGCGGCAGCGGTGTCGACCGTCTGCACGGCCAGAGCGGCCAGAACGAACTGATCGACGGCTAGGTCGCCGGCTTGGCCGTGCGGCGCGAGAAGAGATTGCCGCCGACGAACAGCAGCGCCACCAGGAAGCCGACCAGCGAGAGCGCCGCGTCGAGCCGGAAGCCGGCCTGGACACCGTCGACGAAGGGCGGGATCGCGGCCGAGAAGACGGTCGTGGTCAGGCCCAGACCGATCGAGCCGCCAGCGATCTGGAACATGTAGACGATGCCGCCGGCGAGGCTGGTCTGCGAGTCGTCGACCGAGGTGACGCCGGCGGTCGTCGCGGTCGGGTAGAAGCTGCCGACCCCGAGCCCGAGCACGACCATGCCGGGGACCAGCGAGCTGTAGCTGCTGCCGGCATCCACCTGTGAGAAGAGGAACGGCGCCACGGTGATGCAGCCGGCGCCGAAGACGGCGAGCGGCTTCGCCCCGAGCCGGTTGTAGAGCGGCCCGGCGACGAAGGAGACGACGGCGAAGACGCCGAGGAAGGGGAGGATCCCGACCCCCGCCTCCAGCGGCGAGTAGCCGAACTGCTTCTCCATGAACTGCGGCAGGTAGAGCAGCGAGGCGAAGAAGGTCGCCGACATGAAGAGGATCGCCACGCAGGAGGCGGTGAAGCTGCGGTTGCGCATGATCTCGCGCGGGACCAGGGCGTGGGTCCCGGCGCGGCGCTCGATCGGGATGAAGGCGAGGACGAGGATCGCGGCGAGGGACAGCAGGGCCACCACGCGCGGGTCGCCCCAGCCCCAGTCGGCGACCTGGTCGAGCGCGATCAGCAGCGAGACGAGGCCGACCGAGAGCGCGGCGATCCCCGGGTAGTCGATCCGCTGGTCCCTGGCTTCGGGCTCCTTCACGTGGACCAGGAAGTAGGTGACGGCGACCGCGAAGATCGCGATCGGCACGTTGAGGAAGAAGATCCAGCGCCAGCTGAGGACGTCGGTGAGGACGCCGCCGATCAGCGGCCCGACCGCGTTGCCGAGGCCGGCCGCGCCGAGGATGATCCCGCCCGCCAGCCCCGCCTTGTCTTCAGGCAGGATGGCGAAGGTCATGCCGAGGATCGCCGGCCACATCAGCGCCCCGCCGATCCCCATCAGGGTGCGGCAGGCGATCAGCCAGGCCTCGCTCTGCGCCGCCCCGCCCAGCGCCGACATCGTGGCGAAGATCGCGGTGCCGAGGAAGAAGGCGTTGCGGCGGCCGAACATGTCGGCGAGGCGGCCGCCGGTGACGATCATCACCCCGAAGGTCAGCGCGTAGGCGTTGACCACCCACTGGATCGTGTTGATGTCGGTGTCGAAGTCCTTCTCCATCGTCGGCAGGGCGACGTTGATCGCGGAGAAGTCGTTGGCGATCACCACCACCGCGATCCCCATCGCGAAGAGGGCGAGCCAGTTGATGCGCTGGGGGGCGGCGGCCTCGATGCGCGCACCCTACGAAAAGCCGCCGATGCCGCGCCGGTCTGCGCTACCCTGCACTGAGCGAATGTCCTACCGGCATCACAGCCCCGCGCTTCTCCTTCTCCTCCCCCCTCGGGGGGAATAGCGCTGGGCGGCGCGATAGCCGCGAGAGACAAAAGGCCATTCGAACTTAGGAGAGAAGGAGAGATCCAATGGGATCCGCATCCGCATCCGACGCCAACCGCGTCCACATCTTCGACACCACGCTGAGGGACGGCGAGCAGTCGCCCGGCATCTCGCTCAACACCGCCGAGAAGGTGGAGATCGCCCAGCAGCTGGCGCGGCTGGGGGTCGACGTGATCGAGGCCGGCTTCCCGATCACCTCGCCCGGCGACTTCGAGGCCGTGCGGGAGATCTCGCGCCGGGTCGAGGGTCCGGTGATCTGCGGCCTCGCCCGCACCCACAAGGCCGACATCGACGCCGCCTGGGGGGCGGTGCGCGACGCCGGTCGGCCGCGCATCCACACCTTCATCTCGACCTCCGACATCCACATCGAGCACCAGCTGCAGACCGACCGCGAGGACGTCAAGGGGCAGGCCCGGGCGGCCGTCGCCTTGGCCAAGTCCTACTGCGCCGACGTCGAGTTCTCGCCGATGGACGCGACCCGCGCCGACATCGAGTTCACCGCCGAGGTCTGCGCGATCGCGGTCGAGGAGGGCGCGACCGTGGTCAACATCCCCGACACCGTCGGCTACACGACGCCGGAGGAGTACGCGGACTACTTCCGCCGCCTGTACGAGCTGGTGCCGGCGCTGCACGGGGTCGAGCTGTCGGTCCACTGCCACGACGACCTGGGGCTGGCGGTCGCCAACTCCTACGCCGGCGTCCTGGCCGGGGCGCGCCAGGTCGAGTGCGCGGTCAACGGCATCGGCGAGCGCGCCGGCAACTGCTCGCTGGAGGAGATCGCCATGCTGGTCAAGGTCCGCGAGGACGTCCACGGCCTGACGACCGGGGTCAACAGCCGCGAGATCGCCCGTACCAGCCGGATGGTCTCGCGCCTGACCGGGTACGCGATCCAGCCCAACAAGGCCATCGTCGGCCGCAACGCCTTCGCCCACGAGTCCGGGATCCACCAGGACGGCGTGCTGAAGGAGCGCAGCACCTACGAGATCATGGACGCGACCGAAGTCGGCCTGGAGTCGAACTCGATCGTGCTGGGCAAGCACTCCGGCCGCCACGCCCTGAAGGACGCCTTGGAGCAGCTGGGCTTCCAGGTCGAGGGCAATGCGCTCAACGCCGCCTTCAAGGCCTTCAAGGAGGTCGCCGACCGCAAGAAGCAGGTGACCGCGCTCGACCTGGAGGCGATCGTCTCCGACGAGATGCGCGAGCGCTCCGACGCCCACGAGCTGGCCTGGTTCGAGGTCGAGGCGGGCTCCCGCCGCGAGCCCGTCGCCAAGGTCGCGGTGACCCTGCCCTCGGGCGAGGAGGCGGCCGGCGAGTCCGGCGGCGACGGCCCGGTCGACGCGATCTTCCGCGCTATCCAGTCCGCGACCGAGACCGAGTGCGAGCTGGCCAAGTACGCGGTCGAGGCGGTGACCGGGGGAGAGGACGCCCTCGGCGAGGTGACCGTGATGCTGCGCGTCGCCGGCCGCCTGGCCACCGGCCAGGGCGTCGCCACCGACATCCTCGAGGCATCGGCCCGCGCCTACGTCCGCGCCCTCTCCAACGCGATCGAAGGCGCCGCCACCCGCGAGGCCGAATCGGCCACCGCCGAAGCCGCGGCAGAACGCACCCCCGGCCCCTGATTTAGACGAACGCCCCGTCCCACGGGGGCGAGCTCAGCACGCGTCTGCACTTGTACGTCTTATGGACGTACTGGAGCAGACGCGTGCTTTCGACGAGCGCATCGCGGAGTTAGCTGAGAGACAGCACGGAGTTGTGGCGCGGCGGCAACTGCTTGCGCTGGGGCTGGGGAGGGAGGCGATCGCGGTGCGGTTGCGGACGGGGCGGCTGCATCAGATGTATCGCGGCGTTTACTCGGTTGGCCATTTGGTTCACACGCAGGAGGCACGATGGATGGCAGCGGTGCTGTCCGCGGGGCCGGGCGCCGTGCTCAGCCACCGCTCGGCGGCCGCCCTCTGGGGGCTGCGGACGGCATCGAGTCGCGCGATCGAGGTGACGACGCCGCGGAAGAGTCGCTCGCGCGGGAGCATCCATCGGCACTTCGGGGTCCTGCCTCCTGACGAGGTGTCCGAGCACCGGGGGATCCCGGTGACGACCGTCCCGCGAACGCTCTTCGACCTCGCTGCCGTCTCCTCGGTCGACGCGGTCGAGCACGCGCTGCGCGAGTCCGAATTCCGGCGCCTGCACGACCGCCTCTCATTGCCGGACCTGCTCGCTCGCTACCCCGGGCGCCGTGGTGCGCCGACGGTGAGGGAGTGCCTGTGGCGTCGCCGGAATCTCCCGGCCGGCCGTGCCCGCAGTTGGCTCGAGCTCGAGTTCCTGCCCTTCCTGCGGCGCCACGACCTGCCGCGTCCCCGCCTCAACGTCTGGCTGCAGGTGGGAGGGAGGTCGATCCAGGTCGACTGCCTCTGGCCAGGCCGGGTGGTCGTCGAACTCGATGGGTTCGCGGGTCACGGAACGCGGGTCGCCTTTCGGGAGGACCGTGCCCGCGACCGCAGGCTGCGAGTGGCCGGCTACGGCGTCATCCGCATCGCACCGGAGCAGCTCGAAGACGAACCGGAGGAGATCGCGGCCGACCTGCGGACGCTGCTCCGCGCTGGCGAAGGGAGGCAACCGGACAAACCACATACAAACGTTCGTGATAACGTACACGCATGAGAACGACCGCCGAGCAGAAGAACGTCGCCGAGACCGGCTCAGCAGCGCCGCCCGAAGGCGCCGCTGCCCCGACGCCTACCAATGGCGCGACGAGCGTCGCCTCGGTCGGTCGGCGGATCCACGCCCTGCGCGACGCGATGGGGTTCTCGCTGCGCGACCTGGCCGAGCGCTCTGGGGTCAGCGCGCCGATGCTCTCGCAGGTCGAGCGCGGCGAGACCAGCCCGACCCTGGCCGTGGCCGAGAAGATCGCCACCGGCCTGGAGCTCTCGCTCTCGCAACTGCTGCGCCTCGACGAGGGCCAGAACGTCGCCATCAGCCGCGCCGACGAGCGCCGCCGCTCCGAGCGCGGCGGCCACCGCTTCGAGGAGCTGACGCCGCCGCTGCCGGGGCAGCGCGCCGACGTCTCCCTGCACACGCTCGAGCCCGGCGCCAGCACCGGCGGCCGCGAGGACCCGCCGATGCACGAGCCCGGCAGCCGCGAGACCGCGGTCGTCCTCAACGGCAGCCTGGCGCTCTTCGTCGAGGGCGCCCGTCACGACCTTTCCAGCGGCGACAGCGTCACCTTCGACGCCGACCTGCCGCACCATTTCGAGAACGATGGCGAGGACCCGACCAGGTTCATCGCCGTGATCGCCGCCGGCCTCAGGCGCGGCTAGGAGGAGCGCAATGCCGAAGAACATGTTCGAAAAGATCTGGGAGCAGCACGAGGTCTCCAACGACCTGATCTACATCGATCTGCACCTGGTCCACGAGGTCACCTCGCCGCAGGCCTTCGACGGCCTGCGGCTGGCCGGCCGCCCGGTCCGCCGCGCCGACAAGACGCTGGCCACCGCCGACCACAACGTGCCCACCGATGGCACCATGGCCGCCCGCCTGATCGCCGACGAGCTCTCCCGGGTCCAGGTCGAAACCCTGGAGCGCAACTGCGAGGAGTTCGGCATCCCGCTCTACTCCCTGGGCTCCGACCGGCAGGGGATCGTCCACGTGATCGGCCCGGAGCTGGGCGTGACCCAGCCGGGGATGACGATCGTCTGCGGCGACAGCCACACCTCCACCCACGGCGCCTTCGGCGCGCTGGCCTTCGGCATCGGCACCTCCGAGGTCGAGCACGTGCTGGCCACCCAGTGCCTGGTCCAGAAGCGGCCGAAGACGATGCGGATCTCCTACGCCGGCGAGCTCGGCTCCGGGGTCACCCCCAAGGACCTGATCCTGGCGACGATCGGCCGCCTCGGCACCGGCGGCATGGTCGGCCACGCGGTCGAGTACGCCGGGCCGGCGATCGAGGCGCTGGCGATGCCGGGCCGGATGACGATCTGCAACATGACGATCGAGGGCGGCGGCCGCGCCGGGATGATCGCCCCGGACGAGCAGACCTTCGAGTGGGTGCGCGGCCGCGACGCCGCCCCCGCCGACTTCGACGCCGCCGTCGAGCGCTGGCGCCAGCTGCCGACCGACGACGGGGCCACGTTCGATACCGAGATCGAGATCGACGCCGGCGAGATCTCGCCGATGGTCACCTGGGGCACGACCCCGGGGATGGTCTGCGAGGTCACCGACAAGGTCCCGGACCCGGCGGCGATGGAGTCGCCGGCCGACCGCGAGTCGGCCGAACGCGCCCTCACCTACATGGGCCTGGACGCCGGTACGCCGATGACCGAGGTCGCCCCGGAACGGGTCTTCATCGGCTCCTGCACCAACTCCCGGATCGAGGACCTGCGCGAGGCCGCGGCGGTCGTCGACGGCCGCAAGGTCGCCGGCTCGGTGCGGGCGATGGTCGTCCCCGGCTCCCAGCAGGTGAAGGCGACCGCCGAAGCCGAGGGCCTGCACGACGTCTTCCGCGCCGCCGGCTTCGAATGGCGCGAGGCGGGCTGCTCGATGTGCCTGGGGATGAACCCCGACACCCTCGACGAGGGCGAGCGCTGCGCCTCGACCTCGAACCGCAACTTCGAGGGACGGCAGGGCAAGGGTGGGCGCACCCACCTGGTCAGCCCGAAGATGGCGGCCGCGGCCGCGATCGAGGGCCATTTCGTCGACATCAGGGATTGGAGCTGAGCATGCGGCCGATAGACGTGATCGAGGGCAAGGTGTCGGTCCTGGACCGCCACGACGTGGACACCGACCAGATCATCCCCAAGCAGTTCCTCAAGCGGGTCGAGCGAACCGGCTTCGGCGAGTTCCTCTTCTACGACTGGATCCGCGACGGCGAGATCGAGCTGGAGCCGAACCCGATCCTGGTCGCCGGCCGCAACTTCGGCTGCGGCTCCTCGCGCGAGCACGCTCCCTGGGCGCTGGAGGACTTCGGCTTCCAGGCGATCGTCGCCCCGTCCTTCGCCGACATCTTCTACTCCAACTGCACCAAGATCGGACTGCTGCCGGCGATCCTCGACGAGGAGCACTGCCGCGCCGTCGCCGCGGCGGGCGAGGCCCGGATCGACGTCGACGACGAGACCGTCACCTGCGCCGCCGGCGTCTTCGAGTTCGCGGTCGAGCCCGACGTCAAGAACCGGCTGCTGAACGGGCTCGACGACATCGGCATCACGCTCGAGAACGCGGCCGCGATCGACAGCTTCGAGTCCGGCGCCACGGCGCCGCCGGGGCCGGTCACCACCGCGCTGTGAGCGCCGAGCCGGCCCGGCCGATGAACACCGGCGCCCGCGAGTGGGACGCCGAGACCTACGACGCCGTCTCCGACCCCCAGTTCAGCTGGGGGATGGAGGTGCTCGAGCGGCTCGAGCTGAGCGGCGACGAAGCGGCGCTCGACGCCGGCTGCGGCTCCGGCCGCGTCAGCGTCGAGCTGACGAAGCGGCTGCCGCGAGGGCGGCTGCTCGCCGTCGACGGCTCGGCGGCGATGATCGAGAAGGCGCGCGAGCGCCTCGGCGACGGCGCCGGCTACCTGGTCGCCGACCTGACCGAGCTGCAGCTGGAGGAGCCGGTCGACCTCGTCTTCTCGACCGCGACCTTCCACTGGATCCTCGACCACGACCTGCTGTTCAAACGCCTGCGGGCGGCGCTGCGGCCCGGCGGCCGGCTGGTCGCCCAGTGCGGCGGCCAGGGCAACGTCGCCAGCCACACCAAGGCGATCGCCACGGTCGCGGCGCAGTCCCGGTTCGCCGAGCACTTCCACGAGGCGAGGGGGATCTGGAACTTCGCCTCGGCCGAGGAAACCGAGCTGCGCCTGCGCGGCGCCGGCTTCGCCGAGGCCCGCTGCTGGCTCGAACCGCGCCCGGTGAAGCCGGCGCAGCCGCTCGAGTTCATCTCCACGGTCACCTTGGGGCCGCTGCTCGACCAGCTGCCGGAGGAGCTGCGCCGGCCATTCGCCGAAGCGGTCCTGGCGGCCTCGCCGCAGCCGCTGGTGCTCGACTACATGCGCCTCAACATCGAGGCCGTCGCCGCCTGACGCGGGCGGCCGCGCAACCCGTAGAGTCCCGGCCCGGATGAGTGACGTCCCCCGCATAGTCGTCCTCCCCGGCGACGGGATCGGCCCCGAAATCGTCGCCGCGGCCCGGCAGCTGCTGGAGTCGCTCGGCAGCTTCGAGTTCGACGAGCGGCTGATGGGCGGCTGCTCGATCGACGAGCACGGCACCGCCCTCACCGACGAGGTGCTCGAGGCCTGCCGCGCTGCCGACGCGGTTCTGCTCGGCGCCGTCGGCGGGCCGAAATGGGACACCACCGACCCCGCCGCGCCGCGCCCCGAGCAGGGCCTGCTCGGCCTGCGCAAGGGGATGGGCCTCTACGCCAACCTGCGCCCGGTCCGGCCCAGCCCGGCCCTGGTCGGGGCCAGTCCGCTGCGCGAGGAGCGGATCGCCGGCACCGACCTGCTGGTCGTGCGCGAGCTCACCGGCGGCATCTACTTCGGCGACTCCGGCCGCGACGGCGACCGCGCCCACGACACCTGCGAGTACACGGTCGCGGAAGTCGAGCGGATCGCCCGCACCGCCTTCGAGGCGGCCCGCCGCCGCGCCGCCGGCTCCGGCCGCAAGCCCCGCGTCACCTCGGTCGACAAGGCCAACGTGCTGGAGACCTCGCGGCTCTGGCGCGAGGTGGTGACCGGGATCGGCCCCGACTACGCCGACGTCGAGCTCGATCACCTGCTGGTCGACAATGCGGCGATGCAGCTGGTCTCGCGCCCCGCCGACTTCGACGTGATCGTCACCGAGAACCTCTTCGGCGACATCCTCAGCGACGAGTCGGCGATGCTGACCGGCTCGCTGGGGATGCTGCCCTCGGCCAGCCTCGGCGCCGACGACGCCCCGGGCCTGTTCGAGCCGGTCCACGGCTCCGCCCCCGACATCGCCGGCAAGGGGATCGCCAACCCGCTCGCCACCTTCCTCTCGGCGGCGATGATGCTGCGCCACGGTTTCGGCCGGGCCGACGACGCCGCCCGCATCGAGCAGGCGGTCGACGACGCCCTGGAGCGCGGCCTGCGCACTCCTGACCTGGCGGCGGGAACGCTGGCTGAACCACCGATGCCAGACGTCCCCGCCGAGGTCGAGGTCGGGACCGCCGAGATGACCGACGCGGTCCTCGGACTGCTCAGCGCCTAGTTAGGGCGCCGTCACCGCCCACTGGCCGAAGGCCGAGAACGGTTTTTCTTTGTCTTCGGCGGTCGCTTCGAGACCGAAGCCGAACCGGGTGACGCTGGTCGCCGGCACCACCAGCGGCAGTTTCACGTTGGTGGCGCTGGTCACGTAGAGGCAGAGATTGCCCGCGACCGCCGCCGGTGCCTGACCGCTGCCGAGGCCCGGGCAGGCGGGACTCGTGGTGGCGGGGTTGAGGACGTTCACCGCCGGAGCGTTGGCGAGCGGGAACTGGAAGGTCTCTCCGTTCACCGCCAGCGTCAGTTCTTTGCCGGCGCCGCCGATGGCGAAGGAGCCCTGCAGCGTCTGTCCGCTGCGCAGCGGGCTGACCAGCGGACCGAATTCTTTGCTCAGCTTGCCGGGCGTGACCGAGCCGTTGGCGAGGATCGGCGTGGTCACCGCTTCGTTGCCGAGTTTCGGCGTCGTCACCGCTTTGTCGTTGAGCTTGTTGGTCGTCACCACGTTGTTCTTGATCGAGTTGGCGATCACCGCTCCGGCACCGATCTTGGCGCTGGTGATGGCGCCGTTGCCGATGTTGCCGGGCAGGACCGCGTTGGCGCCGAGCTTGCCGGCGACCACGGACTTCGGCGCCAGCTTGCCGCTGGTCACCGCGGCCTTGCGCAGTTTGGCCGGGGTCACGGCGCCGCGCTTCAGCTGGTTCGGGCCGACGCTGTTCTTCGGTAGGCCGGCGGCGACCGCGGCGCCGCCGAGGGCGACGAACAGGGCGATCGACGCGATCACGTTCGAGTAGGTGAGCCTTGGGCGAAACCTCGAGCTCATGGGACTTTGCCTCCTTTTTCGCTTACCGGCCGTCATTCGCGGCCATGGGGGTGAAGCCCTGCGTTTGATCGGGCATACTTCTCCAACATGGACACGGTCGATTTGATTTGGCAGAACGGCGAGTTCGTGCGCTGGGAGGACGCCCAGACCCACGTGCTCAGCCACGGCCTGCACTACGGCACCGGCGTTTTCGAGGGGATCCGCTGCTACGAGACCGAGCGCGGGCCGGCGATCTTCCGCCACCGCGACCACCTCGACCGCCTCGCCAAGTCGGCCGAGCTCTACTACCTGGAGATGCCGTACTCGCAGGAGCAGATCCGCGAGGCGACGCACGAGCTGCTGCGCCGCAACGGCCTCACCTCCGGCTACATCCGCCCGCTCGCCTTCCGCGGCTACGGCAGCCTCGGCCTCTACGCCACCGACGCCCCGGTCGACCTGATCGTCGCCGCCTTCCCCTGGGGGGTCTACCTCGGCGAGGAGGCGGCCCGCAAGGGCATCCGCGCCAAGGTCTCGAGCTGGCGCCGGATCAGCCCCGCCGGCCTGATCCCGCATGCCAAGGCCTCGGGCCAGTACCTCAACTCGATCCTCGCCAAGACCGAGTCGCAGAAGGCCGGCTACGAGGAGGCGATCCTGCTCGACGAGCGCGGCTTCGTCTGCGAGGGCTCGGGCGAGAACATCTTCGTGGTCCGCGACGGCGAGATCGTCACGCCGCCGCACGTGGCCGGGATCCTCGACGGGATCAACCGCAAGTCGGTGATCCAGATCGCCCGCGACCTCGGCTACACCGTGGTCGAGCGCGACGTCGCCCGCTCCGAGCTCTACATCGCCGAGGAGATCTTCCTCACCGGGACCGCCGCCGAGCTGGTGCCGGTGCGCGAGATCGACGATCACCCGATCGGCGACCCGGGTGAGATCACCCGCCACATCCAGGCCAAATTCCAGGACGCGCTCTACGGCCGCGCCGAGGAGTACCTGGAGTGGCTCGACTTCGTCGAGGCACCGGCCGGGGTCGACGCGCCAAGTAAGGTGAGTTCCTGATGCGCCGCCGTTTTATCGAGTCAATCGGGCGAATTACCGCAGCCGCCTAGCGGCTGGCGCGGCGATGCCGTGCACTCCGGGCGTCCGCGCCCTCCTCCCGATTTCTCGACTCGAAAGGCAGTTCAGATGGCACAGGTAAAGCTCTACGACACGACCTTGCGCGACGGCATGCAGGGCGAGGGGATGTCGCTCTCGGCCTCCGAGAAGGCGCGCGTCGTGCTCGCCCTCGACAAGCTCGGCGTGCAGATGATCGAGGCCGGCTTCCCCAGCTCCAACCCGAAGGAGGTCGAGCTGTTCGAGCAGCTGGCCGAGCTCGAGCTGGAGCAGGCGACGGTCTGCGCCTTCGGCATGACCCGGCGCCGCGACACCGCGCCCGAGGACGACCCGGCGCTGGCGACGCTGGTCGCCAGCTTCGCCCCGGTCGTCACCCTGGTCGGCAAGACCTGGGGGCTTCATTTAGAGAAAGTGACGAGAGTCAGCCGCGAGGAGAACCTGGCGATGATCGCGGACTCGGTCGGCTTCTGCCGCGCCCGGGGCAAGCGCGTCGTCTACGACGCCGAGCACTTCTTCGACGCCTACCGCGACGACCCCGGCTACGCGCTCGCCTGCCTCGAGGCGGCGGTCGAGGCGGGGGCGGAGAACGTCTCGCTCTGCGACACCAACGGCTCCAGCCTGCCCGACCAGGTCGGCGCGGCGACGGCGGCGGTGGCCGCCGAGCTGGGCGAGCGGGTCGAGCTCGGCATCCACGTCCACGACGACGCCGGCTGCGGGGTCGCCAACTCGCTCGCCGCCGTGCGCGAGGGCGCCCGCCTGGTCCAGGGCACCGTCAACGGCTACGGCGAGCGCTGCGGCAACGCCAACCTGACCTCGATCCTGCCCAACCTGCAGCTGAAGATGGGCTTTGAGGTGGTCAGCGAGGAGCAGCTGGCGACCCTGGCCGAGACAGTCCACTTCGTCGACGAGCTCTGCAACCTGACCCCGAACCCCGACGCGCCCTACGTCGGCCGCAACGCCTTCGCCCACAAGGGCGGGATGCACGTCGCCGGCGTCGCCGCCGACGCCCGCACCTTCGAGCACATCGACCCGGCCGCGGTCGGCAACCAGCGCAACGTGCTGCCCTCGGAGCTGTCGGGCAAGGCGACGATCCGCGACCAGGCCGCCCAGGCCGGGCTCGAGATCGACGACGAGGCGGCGGCGCGGGCGGTCGAGCGGCTCAAGCAGCAGGAGCATCGCGGCTACCACTACGAGGCGGCGCCGGCCTCCTTCGAGCTGCTGCTGCGGCGCGAGTCCGGCAGCTACAGGCCCCTGTTCAAGCTCGAGAGCTTTCGCGTCGTCACCGAGAAGCGGGCCGGCGCCGAGGTCGAGACCGAGGCGACGATCAAGGTCGAGGTCGACGGCGAGCGCTACCTGCGGGTGGCCGAGGGCAACGGCCCGGTCAACGCCCTCGACCGGGCCCTGCGCGGGGCGATCGTCGACCGCTACCCGGAGCTGGCCGAGATCGAGCTGACCAACTACAAGGTCCGCATCCTCGACGAAGCCCACGGCACCGGCGCCGTCACCCGCGTCCTGCTCGACTCCGCCGACGGCGGCGGCCGCGAGTGGGGGACGATCGGCGTCTCCGAGAACATCATCGAGGCCTCCTGGGAGGCGCTGGTCGACTCGCTGGAGTACGCCTTCCAATGAGCGACGCCGCCGAGCAGATCCCGCTCGCCCAGCCGGAGATCGGCACCCGCGAGGAGGAGCTGGCGCTGCAGGTGCTGCGCTCCGGCCGGCTCTCGCTGGGGCCGACCGGCGAGCGCTTCGAGCGCGAGCTGGCGGCCTGGCTCGGGGTCGAGGACGCGGTCGCGGTCTCCAGCGGCACCACCGCCCTGCACCTCGGGGTGCGGGCGCTCGGCTGGGGGCCGGGAGACGAGGTCCTGACCAGCCCCTTCAGCTTCGTCGCCTCCGCCAACTGCCTGCTCTACGAGGGGGCGAGGCCGGTCTTCTGCGACGTCGACCCGCTCACGCTCGACCTCGACCCGGCGGCCGCGGGCGCCGCGGTCGGGGAGCGCACGCGGGGCATCCTGCCGATCCACATCTTCGGCTACCCGGCGGCGATGGCGGAGCTGGAGGCGCTCGCCGCCCGCCACGAGCTCGGCGTCCTCGAGGACGCTTGCGAGGCGATCGGCGCGACCGACGCCGAGGGCCGCGCGGTCGGCGCCCGCGGCAACCTCGCCACCTTCGCCTTCTACGCCAACAAGCAGATGACCACGGGGGAGGGGGGCATGATCGTCCCCTCCGGCCCCGAGGTCGCCGCTCGCCTGCGCAGCGAGCGCAACCAGGGCCGCGCCGCCGACATGGGCTGGCTCGACCACGGCGGTCTCGGCTTCAACTACCGCCTCTCCGACCTCGCCGCCGCGCTCGGCGTCGCCCAGGTCGAGAAGCTCGACTCGCTGCTGCAGCGGCGGGCGGCGGTGGCGTCGATGTACGCCGAGCGGCTGGCCGGGGTCGAGGGCGTGGAGACGCCGATCGCAGGCCGCGACCGGGAGCGGCGCAGCTGGTTCGTCTACGCCGTCCGCCTCGGCGACGGGGTCGACCGCGACGCCGTGATCGCCCGCCTGGCCGAGCGCGGCGTCGCCAGCAAGGCCTACCTGCCCTGCATCCACCTCTTCCCGCACCTGCGGGAGCTCGGCTACCGCGAGGGCCAGTTCCCGGTCGCCGAAGCCGCCTCCGCCCACTCGCTGGCGCTGCCGTTCTTCCCGGCGCTGGCCGAGGCGCAGGTGGACCGCGTCTGTCAGGAGCTGGTCGCGGCCCTCGGTCAAGCGGCTCGCTAGGGATAATCGCCCGCTCGATGTCTCGCTTCCGCAAAGACCCGGACCCGCGCTTCTGGCGCCTCAACCGCTCGCTGCCCTTCGACTGGCAGCTGGCCGCCTACGACCTCGACCAGTCGCGCGCCCACGCCCGCGGCCTGGAGCGGCTTGGCGTCCTCGACGCGGCCGAGCTGGCGCGGATGGAGGAGGGGCTGGACCGGGTGCAGGCGCGGATGGCCGAGCACGGCTTCGAGTTCGCGGAGTCCGACGAGGACGTGCACATGGCGATCGAGCGGCTGCTCGGCGAGGAGATCGGGCCGCTGGCCGGCAAGCTCCACACCGGCCGCTCGCGCAACGACCAGGTCGCCACCGACGTCGCCCTCGTCGTCCAAGCCCACTCGCTGCGGGCGATCGAGCTCTGCGGCGACGCGATGGAGCAGCTGCTCTCCCTGGCCGAGGAGCACCGCGACTGGACGATGCCCGGCTACACCCACCTGCAGCGCGCCCAGCCGGTCTACCTCGGGCACCACCTGCTCGCCTACTTCTGGATGCTCGCCCGCGACGTCCTCCGCTTCCAGTTCGCGCTCGACAGCGCCGGCGTGATGCCGCTCGGCTCCGGCGCCCTGGCCGGCGTCAACTGGGAGATCGACCGCGACGCGGTCGCCGCCGACCTCGGCTTCGACCACGTCAGCCACAACTCGATCGACGGCGCCTCCAACCGCGACTTCGTCCTCGACTACCTGGCCGCCGCCTCCGCCTGCGCGATGCACCTCTCGCGCTTCGGCTCGGAAGTCGTCATCTGGTCCAGTACCGAGTTCGGCTTCTGCCAGCTCGACGAGTCCTTCTCCTCGGGCTCCTCGATCATGCCGCAGAAGCTCAACCCCGACTCGGCCGAGCTGCTGCGGGCGAAGAGCCCGCGGGTCGCCGCCAGCTACCAGACCCTGCTCGGGGTGATGCACGCGCTGCCGCTGACCTACGGCAAGGACATGCAGGAGGACAAGGAGCCGCTGTTCGACGCGATCGACACCGTCGAGGCCTGCCTCGACGCGACCGCGGGGATGCTCGAGGGGATCGAGTTCGACCGCGCCCGCATGGAGGAGGCCTCCGGCGACGAGATGCTGGCCGCGACCGAGGTCGCCGACCTGCTGGTCCGCCGCGGCGTCCCCTTCCGCGAGGCACACGGGATCGTCGGCGGCCTCGTCCGCGGCGCGGTCGAGCGTGGCAAGGCGCTCTCGGAGCTGACCCCGGAGGAGCTGCGCCAGCGCTCTGAGCACCTCGACGACGCCTACTACGAGGTGCTGCAGCGCAGCAGCTGGCTGGAGTCGAAGCGGATCGCCGGCGGCACCGGCTCGGTGCCCCTGGCGGCGCAGATCGAGGAGGCGCACGAGACCCTCGCCGCGGTCCGCGCGCGGGTGCTCGACGAGCGCTCTTGACCCCGGCGGCGGCCAGCTCGGAGCGGCGCCTGCAGCGTGACTTCTTCGACCGCTCGGTCCACGCCGTCGCCCGCGAGCTGATCGGCTGCCGGCTCTTCTTCGCCGGCGTCGGCGGCACCATCGTCGAGACCGAGAGCTACGAGCGCGACGACCCCGCCTGCCACGCCTACGTCGGCCTCACCGACCGCACCGAGGCCCTCTTCGGACCGCCCGGGCGCGCCTACGTCTACCTCTCCTACGGCATCCACAGCCTGCTCAACGCCGTCTGCGAACCCGAGGGCGAGGCGGCGGCGGTGCTGATCCGGGCGCTGGAGCCGAGCGCCGGCCTGGAGGCGATGCGGGAGCGGCGCGGCGACCGCGCCGACGGCGAGCTCTGCTCGGGCCCGGGCAAGCTGACCGAGGCGCTCGCGGTCGGGCTCGAGCACAACGGCGCCGACCTCGCCGCCGACCCGTTCCTGTTCCTGTCGCCGGAGGGCGAGCCGCCGCCGGTCGTCACCGGCCCCCGCATCGGCATCACCAAAGCGGTCGAGCGCCCCTGGCGCTTCTGCGCCGCCGGCAGCCCCTTCGTCTCGCGCCCGCGGCCCTAGCCGGCGGTGACGCCACCACCACCGCCGGATTCCGGAGCGGCTTCGGGCGTTGCTTCCGGGGTGGCTTCCGGCGTCGCTTCGACTTCGGGGGTTGCTTCCACTTCCGGCGCCGCTTCTTCGGCTTCCGGCGCTTCGTATTCGCTTTCTTCCGGCACGTAGGTTTCGGTTTCGCCGCCCTCTTCATCGCTTTCGCGCCCGGCCTTGCGCGCCGCCTTTTCGGCCGCGTGTTCGGCCTGGATGTCCTGCCAGGCGGAGATCACGCTGGCCCAGATCAGGGCCGGGAAGGTGCCGCCCATCACCGGGCCGCCGTTGTAGAGCGTGGTCATCGGCGTGTTGGTGTCGGCGTAGCCGACCCAGACGCAGGCGGTGACTTCATCGCTCACGCCGCCGCAGAACCAGGCGTCCCCGTTGTTCTCGGTCGTCCCGGTCTTGCCCCACTGGCCTTCGGCGCCGATCTGGGCGTTGGTGCCGGTGCCGCCGGAGACGACCGTTTCGAGGATGCTCTTCGCGGTTTCCGCGGTCCCCTCGTCGATCACCTGCTCGTGGGTGGAGTCGTTGTCGCCGTCGCGGATCGTCTTGTCGTCGCTGTCGGTGACCTGGACGTAGGAGACGGGGCTGTCGCCCGGCCGCGGCGCCAGGGTGCCGCTGACCCGGTCGCCGTTGTTGCCGAGGGTGCTGTAGGCGTAGGTCCAGCCGACCGGGGTGACGCCTTCCTCGAGTCCGCCGAGGACCATCGCCGGGTTGGTCGAGATCGGGTCGGCGTAGCCCATCTTGTGGATCGTCGCGGCGATCGAGCGGGTGCGGTCCTCGATCGTCTTGCCCTGCAGCCCTTCCAGCGCCAGCTGGGCGTAGATCGAGTTGTCGGAGTAGGTGGTCGCGCAGACGATCGAGCAGGAGCCGAGGTAGGCGTCCTCGTCGTTGCTGACCGAGAACGTTTCCTGGCCGTTCTTGCCGAAGTGGAATTCCTGCGGCGCTGATTCGTAGACCGTTTCCGGCGAGATCCCCTCTTCCAGCGCGGTCAGCAGCGTGAAGGGCTTGATCGAGGAGCCGGGCTGGCGGTGGCCCTGGGTGGCGAGGTTGAACGGCGCCGTGTCGAAGTCGGGCCCGCCGACCATCGCCTTGATGCTGGCGTTGTGGTTGTCGATGACGACCACCGAGGCGGTCGCCGGCGAGTAGCCGAGGTAGGAGTTGACCGCTTCTTCGGCCGCTTCCTGCAGGCCGAGGTCGAGGGTCGACTTGACTTTGAGCCCGCCGAAGAAGGCTTTCGAGGCGCCGTAGCGTTCGACCAGCTGCTGGCGCAGGTAGGCGGTGAAGTAGGGCGCCTCGGAGTCCAGCGTCGGCGGTTCGATGCTGGCCGGCGAGGGCAGCGCGTGTTTGGTCCCTTCGAGGAACTGCTCGTGCGAGATGAAGCCCTGTTCGTACATCCGTTCCAGCACCAGGTTGCGGCGGAAGAGCGCGTTTTCGGGGTAGACCTTGGGGTCGTAGGCCGAGGGCGACTGGATGATCGCCGCCAGCATCGCCGCCTCGTAGGGCTCGAGCACCTCGGCGCAGGGCTCGGTCGGGGTGCCGCAGCCGGGGTGGGCGTCGCCGAAGTAGGTCCGCGCCGCCGCCTCGATCCCGTAGGCGCCCTCGCCGAAGTAGATCGTGTTCAGGTACTCGGTGAGGATCTTGTCCTTGCTCCAGTGGCGCTCCAGCCGGTAGGCCAGCGCCGCCTCCTTGAACTTCTGGAACAGCGAGCGGTCACCCTGGGCGATCAGCGCGTTCTTGACGAACTGCTGGGTGATCGTCGAGGCGCCCTGGGCGGCGCTCTGGCTGAGGATGTCTTTGACCAGGGCGCGGCCGATGCCCTGGAAGTCGATGCCGCTGTGCTCGTAATAGCGGGCGTCCTCGATCGAGACCACCGCGTTCTTGACGTTGGGGGAGATCTGCCCGGAGGCGAGCAGGATCTTGTTCTGATCGCTGGTCAGGGTGCCGATCGGGACCCCGTTGGCGTCGTAGACCTCGCTGTTCTTCGAGGCCTTGTATTGGGCGAAGTCGTAGATCGCCGGCAGGTCCTGGGAGACCGCGGCCATCATCCCGAAGACCATCGAGACCATCGCCAGGATCCCGAGCCCGAGCAGGACGAAGAGAACCCGCAGCTTCTTCAGCCGCGGTTTTCGCTTTTCCGGCGGAGCCGGCGCGGAGGGCGCAATCGGGGGAGCCGGAGGGGCTGGCGGAACTTCGCCGCCACCGCTGCGCCGGCGCTTTAGTCCAAGGACGGCCATCGAGAAGAGAAAAGGCCCGAGGACCGGATCGGCCCGTCGAGCGCAGGCGGCAGTCTAGCATTCGGCAAATGGCGGACCTGACGCGTAACGCGGTCGACGTGCTGCCGGAGGGGCGGCTCGCCGAGCAGCTCGCCGGTGGGCGGCCGCTGCGCGTGAAGCTGGGGATCGACCCGACCACCGCCGACATCCACCTCGGCCACACCGTCGTCCTCGGCAAGCTGCGCGAATTCCAGGACGCCGGACACACGGTCGTGCTGATCATCGGCGACTTCACCGCCCGCGTCGGCGACCCCAGCGGCCGCTCCAGCACCCGGCCGCTGCCCTCGCCCGAGGAGATCGAGGCCAACGCCGCCACCTACCAGGAGCAGGCCTTCAAGCTGCTCGACCGCGAGCGCACCGAGGTCCGGCGCAACAGCGAGTGGCTGCGGATGGAGCCGGAGGGCCTGCTCGGGCTGCTGGCCCAGACCACGGTCGCCCGCCTGCTCGAGCGCGACGACTTCCAGAAGCGGCTCGGCGCCGGGCAGCCGATCGCGGCGCTG
The DNA here is from genome assembly GCA_963719435.1 of uncultured Solirubrobacterales bacterium. Classification (GTDB taxonomy): domain Bacteria; phylum Actinomycetota; class Thermoleophilia; order Solirubrobacterales; family 70-9; genus VAYN01. The sequence goes on from OY970384.1 coordinate 1,694,402, forward strand.
GAGCTGCTCTACCCGCTGCTGCAGGGCTACGACTCGGTCGCGGTCGAGGCCGACGTCGAGCTGGGGGGGACCGATCAGAAGTTCAACCTGCTGTTCGGCCGCGACATCCAGGGCGCCTACGGGCAGGCGCCGCAGTCGATCCTGACGATGCCGATCCTGGTCGGCACCGACGGCGTCCAGAAGATGAGCAAGTCGCTCGGCAACTACGTCGGCGTCACCGACGCGCCGGAGGAGATGTTCGGCAAGCTGATGAGCATCCCCGACGAGGCGATGGCCGAGTACTACCGGCTGCTGCTGGGCGCCGAGCCGCCGCAGGCGCCGCCGAACGAGGCCAAGCGCGAGCTGGCCCGGCGCCTGGCGGACCGCTTCCACGGCGAGGGGGCGGGGGCCGGGGCGGAGGAGCACTTCAACCGGGTGATCCGCGACAAGGGCGTGCCGGACGAGATCCCCAGCTGGGACATCGACCCGGCCGCCGGCGAGGACCCGGCGACGATCCTGCTGCCGAAGCTGATCGGCTCCGGTTTCGAGCTGAGCTCGAGCGAGGCGCGGCGCCTGATCAAGCAGGGAGGCGTCAAGCTAGACGGCGAGACGGTCGCCCCCGATATCCTCGAGCTGCCCCGCAAAGGGCTTGAGGGCAGGGTTCTGCAGGTCGGCAAGCGCCGTTTCCTCAGGCTCTGCGACAGCGCCGCCTGAGCCTCGGCGACAGGCACTAGGCAAACCTCGGCCAGAGCGCTATACTCCCGCGTCCTTCTGGGGCTCCCCTGTGGAATCCCATGCGTGAAGAGGCGTCGAGTCCCGGCGTTGAGGCGCAACGGTCTTTGAAAACTGAGCAGCGTGCACTCCGTAGGCCCAATCAACGGCCTGCGGAATGTTTGAGCCCGATCCATCTGGCCACGTCAGCGGCTGGATGGTTTTGATTTACCTCGTCATACCGGCCGTCGTACTTGTGTACACGGCGGCCATTTAAGGCATGACAGGCTCTCTGTAGAAGTATCTTCACGGAGAGTTTGATCCTGGCTCAGGACGAACGCTGGCGGCGTGCTTAACACATGCAAGTGGTGCGACGAACCAGGGCTTGCCCTGGGGCTAAGCCGCGAACGGGTGAGTAACACGTGAGTAATCTGCCCCGATGACCGGGACAACCCGAGGAAACTCGGGCTAATACCGGATGTGGTGCACAGGCTTAAGCCCGTGTACTAAAGGAAGCTTCGGCCTCCGCATTGGGAGGAGCTCGCGGCCCATTAGCTTGTTGGTGGGGTAACGGCCTACCAAGGCAACGATGGGTAGCTGGTCTGAGAGGACGATCAGCCACACTGGGACTGAGACACGGCCCAGACTCCTACGGGAGGCAGCAGTGGGGAATCTTGCGCAATGCGCGAAAGCGTGACGCAGCAACGCCGCGTGGGGGAAGACGGCCTTCGGGTTGTAAACCCCTTTCAGGAGGGACGAAGGTTCACCGGTGAATAGCCGTGTGGATTGACGGTACCTCCACAAGAAGCTCCGGCTAACTACGTGCCAGCAGCCGCGGTAATACGTAGGGAGCAAGCGTTGTCCGGAATCATTGGGCGTAAAGCGCGCGTAGGTGGCTCTATAAGTCCGTTGTGAAAGTCAAAGGCTCAACCTTTGAAAGCCGATGGATACTGTAGAGCTAGAGTACGGAAGAGGCGAGTGGAATTCCTGGTGTAGCGGTGGAATGCGCAGATATCAGGAGGAACACCAATAGCGAAGGCAGCTCGCTGGGACGTTACTGACACTAAGGCGCGAAAGCGTGGGGAGCGAACAGGATTAGATACCCTGGTAGTCCACGCCGTAAACGATGGGTACTAGGTGTGGGAGGTGTCGACTCCTCCCGTGCCGTCGCTAACGCACTAAGTACCCCGCCTGGGGAGTACGGCCGCAAGGCTAAAACTCAAAGGAATTGACGGGGGCCCGCACAAGCAGCGGAGCATGTGGTTTAATTCGACGCAACGCGAAGAACCTTACCTGGGCTTGACATGTCAGTGACCGCCGTGGAAACACGGTTTTCCTTCGGGACACTGTCACAGGTGGTGCATGGCTGTCGTCAGCTCGTGTCGTGAGATGTTGGGTTAAGTCCCGCAACGAGCGCAACCCCCGTTCCATGTTGCCAGCATTCAGTTGGGGACTCATGGGAGACTGCCGGTGACAAACCGGAGGAAGGTGGGGATGACGTCAAGTCATCATGCCCCTTATGTCCAGGGCTACACACGTGCTACATTGGCGCATACAAAGGGCAGCAATACCGTGAGGTGGAGCAAATCCCATAAAGTGCGCCTCGGTTCGGATTGGAGGCTGAAACTCGCCTCCATGAAGGTGGAGTTGCTAGTAATCGCGGATCAGCAATGCCGCGGTGAATACGTTCCCGGGCCTTGTACACACCGCCCGTCACACCACGAAAGCGAGTAACACCCGAAGCCGGTGGCCTAACCGCAAGGAGGGAGCCGTCGAAGGTGGGACCCGTGATTGGGGTGAAGTCGTAACAAGGTAGCCGTAGCGGAAGCTGCGGCTGGATCACCTCCTTTCTAGGGAGATTTCTCTAGAACGTCGACCGGGCTCCCTGCTTGACATTCGTGTAGGTGGGAACGCTGCTCAGTTTTGAGAGACCACCACGGAAGAACTCCGTGGTGCGCCTCGGTGGACCTTGAAAACTGCACAAGGCCAATATCGATGGGTATTTAATTTAATCGATCCACACACTTATGTGAGTGGGTCGCTCACCGTCAAGATAGTAAGAGTTTACGGTGGATGCCTTGGCACCAGGAGTCGATGAAGGACGTGGACGGCTGCGATAAGCCGCGGTTAGGCGCTGAACAGCCTTTGACCCGCGGATCTCCGAATGGGAAAACCCGGCGCCGGTAATGCGGCGTCATCCAGCGATGAATACATAGTCGTTGGAAGGGAACCGGGCGAACTGAAACATCTAAGTAGCCCGAGGAAAAGAAATCAACCGAGACTCCCTTAGTAGTGGCGAGCGAAAGGGGATCAGCCCAAACCCGACAGATGTAAGCGGGCACGCGTTGTCTGTCGGGGGTTGTAGGACGTCATGCCCGAGCCGTGCCTGGCTCGGCAGCAGTTACAAAATCAGGTGTTAGCCGAAGCGAGTGGAACCTCGCACCACAGAGGGCAATCGTCCCGTAGGTGAAAACGTACTGATCTGTTGATTGACGTTCCTGAGTAAGACCACACCCGTGAAACGTGGTCTGAACCTGGGGGGACCACCCTCCAAGGCTAAGTACTACCTGGTGACCGATAGTGAACTAGTACCGTGAGGGAAAGGTGAAAAGCACCCCTGAAGGGGAGTGAAATAGTACCTGAAACCGTAGACTTACAAGTGGTCGGAGCACCTTCGGGTGTGACGGCGTGCTTTTTGCATCACGAGCCGGCGAGTTACTCGTCAGTGGCAAGGTTAAGCGATGAGCGGAGCCGTAGCGAAAGCGAGTCTGAATAGGGCGACACAGTCACTGGCGGTAGACCCGAAACTGAGCGAGCTATCCATGGGCAGGCTGAAGCGGGGGTAAGACCTCGTGGAGGGCCGAACCGACCTAGGTTGAAAACTGGGCGGATGACCTGTGGATCGGAGTGAAAGGCTAATCAAGCTCAGAGATATCTGGTTCTCTCCGAAATATATTTAGGTATAGCCTCGAGTGATTGCGTTGCGGCCGTAGAGCACTGTTTGGATTAGGGGCCCTACCAGGTTACCGACTTCAGGCAAACTCCGAAGACCGTTACGGTTAACTCGGGAGTCAGTGTGCGGGGGATAAACTTCGTACGCGAGAGGGAAACAACCCAGACCATCAGCTAAGGACCCTAAGTGCTAGCTAAGTGGCAAACGATGTCCGAATGCAGAGACAACCAAGAGGTTGGCTTAGAAGCAGCCACCCTTGAAAGAGTGCGTAACAGCTCACTGGTCAAGTGTTCGGGCGCGGATAATTCAACGGGGCTCAAGCTAGCCTCCGAAGCTATGGGTGTGCAGGCCTGCGGGCTCTGTACGCGGTAGGAGAGCGTTCCAATTGCGTGAAGCGGCGTCGTAAGGCTCCGTGGAGCGATTGGAAGTGAGAATGCCGGCATGAGTAACGAAAGAGGGGTGAGAATCCCCACCACCGATTGTCCAAGGTTTCCTGAGTAAAGTTCGTCTGCTCAGGGTTAGTCGGGACCTAAGGCGAGGCCGAAAGGCGTAGCCGATGGCCAACAGGTTGATATTCCTGTACCACGTCGTTTCCGTTATGACCGATGGGGGGACGGGGAAGGGTAAGGGAACCCAGGCGATGGTCGTCCTGGGGCAAGCACGTAGCTAGTCGCTGTAGGGAAATCCGCAGCGACGTTTTGACGCGAGGTGCGATGCCAGCTGGCTTGACCGCCGGCCAGTCCCCGATCCCATGCCTCCAAGAAAAGCCTCTAGGCAGGATTCGCGTGCCCGTACCGATAACCGACACAGGTGGACAAGTAGAACATACTGAGGTGAGCGAGCTAACTCTCGTTAAGGAACTCGGCAAAATCGTCCCGTAACTTCGGGAGAAGGGACGCCCCGGTAGGGTGAACTCCATACGGAGGGAGCCTGAGGGGGCCGCAGTGAATTGGTCCAACCGACTGTTTACCAAAAACACAGGCCTCTGCTAAGTCGTAAGACGACGTATAGGGGCTGACGCCTGCCCGGTGCCGGAAGGTTACGCGGACTTGTTAGCGCTTCGGCGCGAAGCAGCGAAGCTAAGCCCCGGTAAACGGCGGCCGTAACTATAACGGTCCTAAGGTAGCGAAATTCCTTGTCGGGTAAGTTCCGACCTGCACGAATGGCGTAACGAGTTGGACGCTGTCTCAACGAGAGGCTCGGTGAAATTAAAGTCTCGGTGAAGATGCCGAGTACCCGCAGCTAGACGGAAAGACCCCGTGAACCTTTACTGCAACTTGATATTGGAGTCTGGGGTATCTCGCTCAGGATAGGTGGGAGACTATGAACCAGTGACTTTGGTCGCTGGGGAGTCACCCTTGAGATACCACCCTTGGTAGTCTGGGCTTCTAACACCGTGCCGTGATCCGGGCGGTGAACAGTGTCAGGTGGGCAGTTTGACTGGGGCGGTCGCCTCCTAAAGAGTAACGGAGGCGCCCAAAGGTTCCCTCAGCACGGTTGGAAATCGTGCGTAGAGTGTAAAGGCAATAAGGGAGCTTGACTGCGAGACCGACGGGTCGAGCAGGAACGAAAGTTGGGCTTAGTGATCCGGCGGTAGCAAGTGGAAGCGCCGTCGCTCAACGGATAAAAGGTACTCCGGGGATAACAGGCTTATCGGTTCCAAGAGTCCACATCGACGAACCGGTTTGGCACCTCGATGTCGGCTCGTCGCATCCTGGGGCTGGAGTAGGTCCCAAGGGTTGGGCTGTTCGCCCATTAAAGCGGTACGCGAGCTGGGTTCAGAACGTCGTGAGACAGTTCGGTCCCTATCTGCTGTGGGCGTTGGAGAGTTGAGAGGAGTCATCCCTAGTACGAGAGGACCGGGATGAACGTGCCGCTGGTGTATCTGTTGTCCTGCCAAGGGCATCGCAGGTTAGCTACGCACGGAACGGATAACCGCTGAAAGCATCTAAGCGGGAAGCCGTCCTCGAGATGAGCTCTCCCATCCCCTTGAGGGAGTAAGACCCCTGGTAGACCACCAGGTTGATAGGCCGGCGGTGTAAGCGCAGTAATGTGCTCAGCCGACCGGTACTAATGGTTCGAGGGCTTGACGGATATTTTAGTTACTTACTTATTGAGGCCTTGTGCAGTTTTCAAGCTTCACCGGGGCGTTGTCTCGCAAAATTCCGGTGGTGCATGGCGAGTGGGAAACACCTCTTCCCATTCCGAACAGAGCAGTTAAGCCACTCTGCGCCGATGGTACTTGGGGGGCAACCCCCTGGGAGAGTAGGTCGCCGCCGGTTCTTCGTAGTGCGGCCCGCGACGGAGATCGTCGCGGGCCGGATTCGTCCGATTAGCGGCGCGCTGAGCCACCGGCCCGTGGCTCGCGTGGCCGCTGCCACGCCACGCCCCGTGCCGGCGGCACATCGCTTGCTACTCGGACGCCCCGACCTCGCGGCGATCTCCGTCGCGGGCCTTAAATGGGCTAGCTGAAGCAGGGCACGCTTTGCGACGGATCTTGGAACCGGCGTCTAAGGGCGCAGGAGGAAGGGGCCGTCGAGGCGGGTGCGGTGGATTGACGGGCGGGGCGACGTGCTGGGGGTCGGCGGGGCGATCCGATGGCGCTCAGGGGCGCTGGGTCGGGATTTCGCCGGGGCCCGTCGCCGCCGGCTCTGCCCGGATGGGGCGGGGCGGCGGTGACGGGTCTCGCAGCTCGGCGCAGTTCTCCCAACGGGCTCCAGCCCGTACTCGCCGAGCGTGGCGAAGTCGATCAGCAGGTCGACGGCGTCGGTCAGCCGTGCGATTGATTTTTTCCGTGAATCGAACATGGGTTCGTACGGTACGCCGGTCCTCGGACGGCATGTGCCGGCTGCAAGGGGAGTTGCACGGGCCGGTGGGAAAGGGCTCTACAGAGCCAGATATGGCGCATGAGCCGGCGGCGGCATGCCGCAGCGCTACTGGTCGCCAGTAGCGCTGCGGACCCCAGAAGCGCGAATTCGAGACGACTCGGCGGGGCTTCGCTGTGGACTGGATCCACGCTCCGCCGCGTCTCGTGGAGTCGATCTTACGGCGCTTTGGGGGGTTTTTGCAAATGCCAGCACCAGGCGGGCGGTCTCGGCCGGTTTCTCGACGTTGGGCGAGTGGCCGGCACCGGCGATCAGGTGGGTCTGGGCTCCGGGCACGGTGGCGTACTGGTCCAGGGCCCGCTGCGGGTCCTCGACGATCTGCTCCTCGGCGCCCATCAGGACCATCAGCGGCTTGCCGGTCGCCGTCATGCGCCGGTCGAGCGACTCGGTGCCGATGAAGTCCTCGACCTGCTCGGGCGATTCGTCGTAGGCGGTGTAGGTCATCCGCTTGACGTCGTCGACGAAGGCGTCGGGGACGTCGAACCCGGGGGCGAAGGCGACCGCGAGGCCGTCGCGGACGGAGAAGTCGGGCTTGATCCTCCACAGCGCCTCGCCCAGCACGGGCTGGAAGGCGAGGCCGGCGATGAAGCCGAGGTCGCCGTAGGAGTTGTCGGGCGGCATGTCGACGATCGCCACGCGGTCGACCAGCTGCGGCTCCTGTTCGGCCAGGGCGACGGAGACGGTGCCGCCGAGCGAGTGGCCGACCACCGTGGCGTCGCGCACGCCCAGCCGCTGCAGCGCCTCGGCGACCAGCTTCGCCTGGTTGGCCGGCGTGTAGCCCGAGTCGGGCTTCTGCGAGCCGCCGTGGCCGAGCAGGTCGACCGTGACCACGCGGTGATCGGCTTCCAGGCGCGGCCGCATCCCGTCCCACCAGTTGCTGGCGCAGCTGAAGCAGTGGATCAGGACGATCGGCGCGCCCTCGCGGGGGCCGCCTTCCCGGACTTGGATTTCGCCGCCGGGGAGGTCGAGGATGCGACCTCCGGGTTCGGTCACCGCGGCCGCCTCGGTTTCGCCGTCGGTGACCAGGGCGTTGACCACCAGCAGCGCGATCAGCGCCACGGCCACCCCGATCCCGATCTTCCAGCCTCTGCCCATGCCGGTCGTTACCCTAGCCCCCGTGAGCGAGAAATTCGTCATCGAGGGGGGTGTGCCGCTCTCCGGGGAGCTGACCGTGGCCGGCAACAAGAACGCCGCCCTGCCGATCCTCGCCGCCTGCCTGCTGACCGAGGAGGAGCTGCTGCTGCACCGGGTGCCGCGGATCCGCGACACCGAGGCTCAGATCGCGCTGCTCGAGCAGCTCGGGGTCGAGGTCGCCTGGGTCGCTGACAACAGCGTCCGGCTCTGCGCCCGCGGCGTCACCGAGACAACGGTCGACGAGGAGCTTTCGAGCAAGATCCGAGCCTCCTTCCTGCTCGCCGGGCCGCTGCTGGCGCGCTTCGGCGAGGCGCGGATGCCGCCGCCGGGCGGGGACTTCATCGGCCGCCGCCGCCTCGATGCCCACCTCGACGCCTTCCGCGACCTCGGCGCCCGCGTCGACGGCAACCGCTGGATCGAGCTGAGCGCGCCGGGCGGCCTCTGCGCCTGCGAGATCTTCATGGACGAGCCCTCGGTGATGGGCACCGAGAACGCGTTGATGGCGGCGGCGCTGACCCCGGGCCAGACCAAGATCTCCAACGCCGCCTCCGAGCCGCACGTCCAGGACCTGGCCCGCCTGCTGACCAGGATGGGCGCCCGCGTCGACGGGATCGGCTCCAACGTGATGGTCGTCAACGGCGGCGAGAACCTGGGCGGGGCCGAGCACACGATCTCGCCCGACCACATCGAGGTCGGCAGCTTCATGGCCCTGGCCGCCGCCACCGGCGGCGAACTGCGGATCCGCGACGCCGGCCCCGCCGACCTGATGATGGTCCGCCGCCAGTTCCGCCGGCTCGGCCTGCGCTCCGACGTCCACGGCGAGGACATCGTCGTCCCCGCCGGGCAGGAGCTCGAGGTAGAAGCCGACCTCGGCGACGCGATCCCGAAGATCGAGGACGGCCCCTGGCCCGCCTTCCCGGCCGACCTCACCTCGATCGCGCTGGCCCTGGCGACGCAGGCCAAGGGGGAGATCCTGATCTTCGAGAAGATGTTCGAGAACCGCCTCTTCTTCGTCGACAAGCTGGTGGCGATGGGCGCTCGGATCACGCTGTGCGATCCCCACCGGGCGATCGTCAGCGGTCCGAGCCGGCTTCACGGGGAGCGCGTCGAGAGCCCCGACATCCGCGCCGGGATGGCGATCCTCATCGCCGCCCTGGCCGCCGACGGAACCTCGCACATCGGCAACATCCGCCAGATCGACCGCGGCTACGAGCAGATCGACGAGCGCCTGCGCGCGCTCGGCGCCCGGATCGAGCGCGTCTCTGCAGAGGTCCCTGCCTAGCAGGGCTTTGCCTCCCTCTCTCGTAAGGTCAGCCGGATGATCCACCCGATCCCGCCAGGAACCCGTGACGTGTTGCCGGAAGAGATGCGCGAGCTGCGCCGTCTGCACCGGGCGCTGATCGACGTCTTCGAAGAGCGCGGCTATGGCGAGGTGGCGACCCCCGCGATCGAGTACGACGAGGTGCTGGGCCGCGGCGACGGGCGCGCCGCCGCCGGCGCCTACCGCTTCTTCGACGGCAGCGGCGACCTGCTGGCGCTGCGCTCCGACATGACCGTGCCGATCGCCCGCCTGGTCGCCACCCGCTTCGCCGGCGAGAAACCGCCGCTGCGGCTCTGCTACCTCGCCAACGCCTTCCGCGCGGTGCGGCCCCAGCGGGGCCAGATGCGCGAGTTCGTCCAGGCCGGGGTGGAGCTGATCGGCGCCCCCGGCGCCCAGGGCACGGCCGAGGTGGTCGAGGTGCTGGAGGCGGCGCTCGACGCCGCCGGCCTCACCCGCGCCGTGATCGGGCTCGGCGACGCCGACCTCTACCGCCAGCTGCTGACCGAGTTCGGGATCGAGGGCGAGGCCCGCGACTCGATCATCGGCCGCCTCGCCACCCATGACCTCGTCGGACTCGAGCGGGAGCTCTCGGAGACGCCGGGGATCAGCGAGGAGCAGTGCGCGACCTGCGTCGCCCTGACCCAGCTGCGCGGCGGCCGCGAGGTGCTGGAGCAGGCCCGCGGCCTCGGCGGCGCCGCGGTCGAGCGGGCGATCGCGCGGCTGCAGGAGACCTACGAGGAGATGGAGCGGCGCGGGGTCGCCGAGCGGGTCCAGATCGACCTCGGGCTGCTGCGCGACCTCGGCTACTACAGCGGCGCCATCCTCGAGGTCTACGACCCCGCGGTCGGCCACGTGCTCGGCGGCGGTGGCCGCTACGACGGGCTGATGAAGCGCTTCGGCCTCGATCTGCCGGCGGCCGGCTTCGCCCTCTACATGGAGCGAGTCCACCTCGCCCAGATGGAGGAGGAGCGGCGCGGGGGTGGGCGGCGATGAGCTTCGAGGTGGCCGGACTCGGCGCCGCCAAGGCGGACGGGCCGCTGAAGCTGGCGGTGCCGCGCGGCGCTCTCTTCGGCGAGACCCTCGATGTGCTCGACGCGGTCGGGATCGACACCGCGGGCGCGCGCAGCGACTCGCGCTCGCTGATCTTCGAGACCGCCGGCGTGACCCTGGTGACGATGCGTCCCTCCGACGTCCCCACCTACGTCGAGGCGGGCGCCGCCGACGTCGGCATCACCGGCAAGGACGTCCTGCTCGAGCAGTCCGACCGCCTGGTCTACGAGCTGCTCGACCTCGGCTTCGGGCGCTGCCGCATGGTCCTCGCCGGCCGCGTCGGCGACGAGAGCCTGGGCGAGGCGGAGCGGCGGCTGGGGCTGATGAGGATCGCCACCAAGTACCCGCGGATCGCCGAGCAGTACTTCGACTCGACCGGCCGCCAGATCGAACTGATCGAGGTCAAGGGCTCGGTCGAGCTGGCGCCGCTGATCGGGCTCGGCGACGGCATCGTCGACCTCGTCGCCACCGGCCGCACGCTGGAAGAGAACGATCTGGAGGTGCGCGAGGAGATCCTCGAGTGCACCGCCCGCTTCGTCGCCAACCGGGTCGCCCACAAGCTGCGCGCCGCCGAGGTCGACGACCTCACCGCGAAACTGAGAGAGGCGACGGCCGCATGAGGGCGCGCCGCTTCGAGTGGGAGGGAGCGGCGCAGACGGCGGCGGCGCTGCGCAGCTGGGCGGCCGAGTCGGCCCCGGCCGTGGACGTGCGCCCGATCGAGCGCGAGGTGATCGACGGCGGCGACGCGACCCTGCTGCAGCTGACCGCGCTCTACGACGCGACCGAACGGGCGCCGACGGCGCTGCGGGTCGAGGCGGGGGAGGCCGAGGCCGCCCTGGCCGCCCTGGAGCCGGACCTGCGCGAGGCGATGGAGCTGGCGGCGGCCAACGTCCGCACCGTCGCCGAGGCCCTGCTGGGCGCGGAGACCCGCATCGAGCTTCCCCAGGGGCAGACGGTGACCGCCCGCGAGGTCGCGGTCGCCGCCGCCGGCATCTACGCGCCGGGCGGGCGCGCCGCCTATCCCTCCAGCGTGCTGATGTGCGCGATCCCGGCCCGCGTCGCCGGCGTCGAGCGGATCGCGCTGGCCTCGCCGCCCGGCCCCGACGGGCGCCTGCACCCGCTGGCGCTGGCCGCCGCGGCGCTCTGCGGGATCGAGGAGATCTACGCGGTCGGCGGCGCCCAGGCGATCTTCGCCTTCGCCCACGGCACCGAGACGATCGACCCGGTCGACGTCATCGCCGGCCCGGGCAACGCCTGGGTGCGGGAAGCGAAGCGCGCGGTCGCCGGCCTGGTCGGCATCGACTCGCTGGCCGGCCCCTCGGAGCTGATGGCGATCGCCGGCCATGACAGCGACCCGCAGTGGGTCGCGCTCGACCTCTGCGCCCAGGCCGAGCACGGGGCCGAAAGCCCGCTCGTCGCCGTCGCCGTCGAGGAGCACGTGCTCGACGCGATCGCCACCGCGACCGAGGCCGCCGCGGCGGAGCGGCCGTCGGTCACCGACGCGCCCCTGGCCCTGGTCCAGGTGCCCGAGCTGGAGGCCGCGATCGAGCTGGCCAACGCCTACGCGCCCGAGCACCTGGAGCTGCTGGAGGAGGACGCGGGCTTGATGGCGGAGCGGGTCCGGACCGCCGGCTGCGTCTTCGTCGGCCGCTACGGCGCCACCGCCTTCGGCGACTACGTCGCCGGCTCCAACCACGTGCTGCCAACCGGCGGCGCCGGTCGCTTCTCGGGCCCGCTCGGGCCGTCCACGTTCCGCCGCCGCGTCTCCCAGGTGGAGATCGGCGCCGAGGCCGCGGCGGCGCTGGCGCCGCAAGCCGACGCCCTCGCCCGGGCCGAGGGCTTCCCCGTACACGGCGAGTCGGCGATGATTAGGCGATGAGCACCAGAATGGCTCGCAAAGAGCGGGAGACCGCCGAGACCCAGATCAGGCTGTCGCTCGACCTCGACGGGGGGGAGGCCAGCGCCGCGACCGGCGTCGGCTTCCTCGACCACATGCTCGACCTGCTGGCCCGTCACGGCCGGCTCGGGCTGCGGGTCGAGGCCAGCGGCGATCTCGAGACCGGCGCCCACCACACGGTGGAGGACGTCGGCATCGTGCTCGGGCAGGCGCTCGACGAGGCGCTCGGCGACCGCGCCGGAATCCGCCGCTACGGCGCCGCCACGGTGCCGATGGACGAGTCGCTGGCCGAGTGCGCGCTCGACATCTCCGGCCGCCCGTTCTGCCACTTCGACGCCGAGCTGCCGGTGACCTCGATCGCCGGCTTCGACACCGAGCTGGCCGAGGAGTTCTTCCGCGCCGTCGCCAACAGCGCCAAGCTGACCCTGCACGTCTCCGTCCCCTACGGGACCAACGCGCACCACATGATCGAGGCCTGCTTCAAGGCCTTCGCCCGCGCCCTGCGCGTGGCGGTCTCGATCGATCCCAAGGAGACCGGCGTGCCCTCGACCAAGGGGACGCTGAGCCAGTGACCACCCGGATCGCAATCCTCGACTACGGGATGGGCAACCTGCGCTCGGTCGAGAAGGCGCTCGAGCACGTCGGCGTCGTCGCCAAGATCAGCTGCGACCCCGACGAGGTCCGCGCCGCCGATGGCGTGATCCTGCCCGGCGTCGGCGCCTTCCCGCGGGCGATGGAGCGGATCCGCGAGCGCGGGCTCGACGAGCTGATCGCCGAGCGCCGCGATGCCGGCGTGCCGATCCTCGGCATCTGCCTCGGCCTGCAGCTGCTGTTCGACTCGACCACCGAGCTGGGCGGCGCCGGTGGCCTCGGCCTGCTCGAGGGGCCCGTCTCCGAGCTCGACGCCGATGGGCTCAAGGTGCCGCACATCGGCTGGTCGCCGGTGCGCTGGGAGCGCCAGTCGCCCCTGGTCGAGGGGATCGAGTCGGAGACGCCGTTCTACTTCGTCCACTCCTTCGCTCCGGCGCCGACCGGGGAGGAGCTGCTCGGCAGCGCCGCCTACGGCGCCCGCTTCGCCTGCGCGGCCGAGCGCGACAACGTCTTCGGCGTCCAGTTCCACCCCGAGAAGTCGAGCGCCGCCGGGCTGCGGCTGCTCTCCAACTTCGCCGGGATCTGCGCCTCAGTCCCGGCGTGATCCTCTACCCGGCCATCGACATCCGCGGCGGCCAGGCGGTGCGGCTGCTGCAGGGCGACTACGCGCGCGAGACCGTCTACGACGCCGACCCGGCAGAGGCGGCGAAGCGCTGGGCGGACGAAGGAGCAGAGTTCCTGCACGTCGTCGACCTCGACGGGGCGAAGGCGGGGGAGCCGCGCAACCTCGAGGCGGTGGGGCGGATCGCCGCCGCGGTCGCGTGTCCGATCCAGGTCGGCGGCGGCCTGCGCGAGATGGGGGCGCTGGACGCGGTGCTCGCGGCCGGCGCGGAGCGGGTCGTGATCGGCACCGCCGCCCTGCGCGACCCCGACTTCCTCGACGCGGCCCTGGGCAAGCACGGCGAGCGGGTGGTCGTCTCGGTCGACGCGCGCGGCGGCAAGGTCTCGCTCTCGGGCTGGACCGAGACCACCGACCAGGACGTCGCCGATGCCGTGGCGGAGCTGGCCGAGCGCGGCGTCGCCCGCTTCCTCTGCACCGAGATCGAGGTCGACGGGACGATGGAGGGGCCGGCGACCGCTGAGCTGAACCGCATCGCCGCCGCAACCGAGGCCCAGATAATCGCCTCCGGCGGCGTCGGCACCCTCGCCCATCTCAGGGCCTTAGCCGACGATGCGGCCCCGAATATCGAAGGAGCCATCGTGGGCAGGGCCCTTTACGAGCAACGCTTCACTGTCGTGGAGGGACGGGACACCCTCTCCCGGAGGCTCTAGGACTTCGGCCCGAAGCACGCAAGGCGACCCAGCTGCGCGACGGCCTCCGGGTGAGGGTGTCCCGTCCCTCCCTCTACGCTTACCCAATGCTCCTCAAGCGAGTCATCCCCTGCCTCGACGTCGATGCCGGCCGCGTCGTCAAGGGCACCAACTTCGTCGGGCTGCGCGACGCCGGCGACCCGGTCGAGCTGGCCGAGCGCTACGACGCCGAGGGCGCCGACGAGCTCGTCTTCCTCGACATCACCGCCTCGCACGAGAAGCGCGAGACGATCGTCGAGCTGGCCCGGCGCACCGCCGACAACGTCTTCATCCCCTTCACGATCGGCGGCGGCATCCGCTCGGTCGAGGACGCGCAGGCGGTGCTCGACGCCGGTGCCGACAAGGTCTCGGTCAACTCCTCGGCGCTGGCCCGGCCGCAGCTGCTGGGCGAGCTGGCGGCCCAGTTCGGCGCCCAGTGCGTGGTGATCGCGATCGACGCCAAGCGTGAGGAGGACGGCTGGGGCGTCTACGTCAACGGCGGCCGGGTGCGGATCGAGGGCCGTGACGCCGTCTCCTGGGCGGCCGAGGCGGTCGAGTGGGGAGCGGGGGAGGTGCTGCTGACCAGCATGGACCGCGACGGCACCAACGACGGCTACGACCTCGAGTTGACCCGGGCGGTGGCCGAGGCGGTGCCGGTGCCGGTGATCGCCTCCGGCGGCGCCGGCGAGCTCGCACACCTGAGCGCGGCGATCTCCGAGGGCGGCGCCGACGCCGTGCTCTGCGCCTCGATCTTCCACTACGGGCGCTTCCGGGTGCGCGAGGCGAAGGAGCGCCTCGCCGCCGACGGCATCCCGGTCCGGCTCTAGCCAGAGGCGAGGTCCGCGGGCACCTGCCGGCGGGCATCCTGTCTCGGCTGGCCATCCGCGGAGCCGATCATGGTAGGGAAGGGAGCGATGCAGAGCGCCGGCCAGCCAAGCGAGGACCTTGCCGCGGCGCTGCGCGGCGCCTATCCGGAGCTGGAGGCGATCGTCGCTGCGGCCGAGCAGCCGCTGTACGTGGTCGGCGGGGCCGTGCGCGACCTCCTGCTCGGCCGCGGTCGGGCCGACCTCGACCTCGTCGTCGTCGGCGACGCCGGTGCGCTCGCGGCGCGGCTCGGGGCGGAACCGGTCGAGCACGAGCGCTTCGCCACGGCCAAGGTCCTCCTCGACGGCCACGAGCTCGATATCGCCAGCGCCCGCGAGGAGACCTACCCGCACCCCGGGGCGCTGCCGGAGGTAAGCCCGGCCGACTCGATCGAGGCCGACCTGGGACGGCGCGACTTCACCGTCAACGCGCTGGCGATCCCGCCACAGGGCGAGCCTCACCTGATCGATCTGCACGGCGGCCAGGAGGATCTCGCGGCCTCGCGGCTGCGGATCCTGCACCCCCGTTCCTTCGTCGACGACCCGACCCGGGCGATCCGCGCCGCCCGCTACGCCGCCCGCCTCGGCTTCGAGCTGGAGACGGAGACCGCTGAGCTCCTGCGCGCGACCGACCTCGGCGCGGTCTCGGCCGACCGCCGCCAGGCCGAGCTGCTGCGCCTCGCGGCGGAAGCGACGGCTCCGCGCGGCTTCGAGCTGCTGGCCGAGTGGGGGCTCCTCGAGCTGCGGGAGGGAGGAGCGGAGCTTGCCGGGCGCGTCGCCGAGCTGCTGGCGACGTCGCTCTGGAGTGAGATGGCGCCGGCGGCGGAGGCGGTTCTGCGAGCGGCCTGCGGCCCCGCTGGTGACGAGGCGTCGCTCGCCGCGGCGTGCCCCGAGCGACCGTCGCGGGGCCTCGCGCTCGCTGCCGGGCGCGATCCGATCGAGCTGGTCCTGGCCCGGGCGCTCGGTGCCGAGTGGCTCGACGACTTCGTCGCCGACTGGCTGACGGTCGTGTTGGAGATCGACGGCGACGACCTGATCGCGGCGGGCATCCCCCAGGGCCCGGCGGTGGGGCGGGGGATGGTGGCCGCGCGCGATGCCAGGATCGACGGCGAGGCGCCGGACCGCGAGCAGCAGCTGGCGGTCGCGCTCGCCGCGGCTCGCCAGGCGCTGGCCGAGGGGCGGAGCTGAGCATGGACTGGCGCGAGCGCGACGGGGTGCGGTGGCTGCAGGCCGATCTTGGCGGCGCGACGGCGGTGTTCGCCACCCGTGTCGGCGGGGTCAGCGAGCCGCCCTTCGACCGGCTCAACCTCGGCGTCCTCACCGACGACGCCGAGGCTACGGTGGTCGAGAACCGGCGGCGGCTGGCGGCGGCGCTCGGCCTCGACCCGGAGCGGATCCCGATCGGGCTGCAGGTCCACGGCGCCGAGCTCGCCGTGCACACGGCGCCCCAGCGACCGAGCCCGTTCGCCCTGCCCGGCAGCGAGATCCCCGAGGTCGACGGGCACGTCGTCTCCTCTCCCGGCCTGGCGCCGCTGGTCTTCACCGCCGACTGCCTGCCGGTGGCGCTCGCCGGTCCCGGCGGGGTGGCGATGCTGCACTGCGGCTGGCGCGGGCTCGCCGCCGGGATCGTCGCCAGGGGTGTCACCGCGGTCGGGGCCACCAGCGCCGCGATTGGGCCCGGCATCGGTCCCTGCTGTTACGAGGTCGGCCCCGAGGTCCTCACCGCCTTCGCCGACCTGGGCGCGGGAATTGCGGGCGACGGGCCGAATGGCGCCGCCACCCCGGCGCCCCGCCATCTGGACCTGGCCGAGGTGGCGCGCCGCCTGCTCGCCGCCGCCGGGGTCGAGCGGGTCGAGGCGGCCGGGCTCTGCACCAGCTGCGAGGCGGAGCTGTTCTTCTCGCACCGCCGCGACGACGGCCGCACCGGACGCCAGGGCGGCCTGGCCTGGCTCGGGGCGGGGGAGGCCTGAGTTGCCGGGACTGATCCACGGCATCGACCCCGGGAAGGTGCGGGCCAACCTCGAGCACGCGCGCGAGGTTGCCGGCCCGGGGGTCGAGATCCTGGTCGCCTGCAAGTACGTGCCGCTGGAGGAGATGGGGGCGCTGGCGGAGGCCGGGGTGGACCTCGTCGGCGAGAACCGCCAGCAGGACCTCGCCGCCAAGCACGAGCGCTGGGCCGACGCCTTCGCCTGGGACTTCATCGGCAACCTGCAGAGCCGCAAGCTCAAGCACATCCTTCCCCTCTGCCGCCTCGTCCACTCGGTCGCCACCGACTCGGTGCTGCGCGAGCTCGGCAAGCACGGCGGCCCCGAGACCGAGGTCCTGATCGAGGTCAACGTCGCCGGCGAGGAGGGCAAGGGCGGCGTTGACCCCGCCGAGCTGCCCGCCTTCATCGCGCGCTGCCCGGTCACCGTCGGCGGCCTGATGACGATGCCGCCCTTCAGTCAGGACCCGGAGGACTCGCGGCCGCATTTCGCCCGCCTCGCCGAGCTCGCCGCCGCCAACGGATTGAGCCGGCTGTCGATGGGTACCTCGCAGGACTGGGAGGTCGCGGTGCAGGAGGGGGCGACGATCGTCCGCCTGGGCACCGCCCTGTTCGTGTGAATCGTCGCTAACCTCCCGGATAATTCGTAAAGGAGTCGGCCGCCAGAGGCCGAAACACGCGGTACAGATGGCCCTTCGAGACACTTGGCATAGAGCGCTCGTCTACTTCGGACTCGCCGAGGACCACGACTATGGTCCCGAGTTCGAGGAGGACTTCGAGCCCGAGACCGGCAGCGAGGAGGTCTTCGAGGGCCGCCGCGACCGCGAGCAGGGCTCGGTCCGCCGCCTGCCGACCTCGCGCCGCGCCCGCCGCGACGAGATCGACGACATCTTCTCCGACGACGAGCCGATCGCCGCCAGCCGCACCCGCACGCTGCGCCCGGTCGACAACGGCGGCTCCGGCTCCGACATCCAGGTCCACCTAGTGATCCCGCGCAACTTCAACGACGCCCAGCAGGTCGCCGACCAGTTCAAACGGCAGGTGCCGGTGATCCTCAACCTGCAGACCGCCGACCACGAGCTCTCGAAGCGGATGATCGACTTCTGCTCCGGGCTGACCTACGCGCTCGACGGCGGCATGCAGCGGATCGCCGAGAAGATGTTCCTGCTGACGCCGCGCAACGTCGAGGTCTCCGCCGAGGAAAAGGCGAGGCTGATCGACAAGGGCTTCTTCAACCAGTCCTAGTCGCTCGCGGCCAATAGTCTGCGGGCCATGATCGTCGGCTTCGTCGGTTCCGGCAGCATGGCCGCCGCCATGGCGCGTGGTTGGCGCGGCGAGTTCGAGCGGATGCTGTTCTCGGACTCCGGCTCGGGACGGGCGGCGGAGCTGGCGCGGGAGCTGGACGGCGAGGCGGTCGCCAACGCCGAGATCGCCGCCCGGGCCGACCTCACGGTGCTGGCGGTGAAGCCGGCGAAGCTGGAGCAGGCCGCAGCCGAGCTGACGGGGGCCGAGGTCGTGCTCTCGCTGCTGGGGGCGACCCCGCTGGAGACGGTCGCCGCCGCCTTCCCGGGCTCCACCGCGCTGCGGCTGATGCCCAACGTCGGCGTCGAGGTGCGCCGCGGCGTCCTCTGCATCGCCGGGCCGGTGCCAGCGGCGGTGCGCGAGAAGCTGGAGCTGCTCGGCCACGTGGTCGAGCTGCCCGATGCCGACTTCGACGCCGCCACCGCGGTGATGGGCTGCGCCCCCGCCTACCTGGCGCTGGCGGTCGAGGCGATCGCAGACGCCGGTGCCGCCGACGGCCTCGATCCCGAGCTGGCGCGGGAGCTGGTGGTCGAGACCGCCGCCGGCACCGCCGAGCTGCTGCGCGCGCACAGTCCCGCGGAGGTCCGCAAGGCGGTCGCCTCGCCCGGCGGTAGCACCGAGGCGGGCCTGGAAGCGCTTGCCCGCGAGGGCGGGCGCGAGGCCTTCGAGGCCGCGGTCCGCGCCTCGCTGGCGAGGATGCGCGGGTGATCGCGTTCGCCCTCAGCCGCGCCGACGTGGCCGACTACGTCAATGCGATCTTCATCGTCTACATCGTCCTCATCTTCGCCAACATCCTCATCTCCTACATCCCGCGGCTGCCCACCTACCGGCCGGCGCTGCGGGCGGTGCTCGACTTCATCACCGACACCACCAACCCCTACCTCAACCTCTTCCGCCGCTTCCTGCCGACGGTCGGGGGCGGCGGCTTCGCGCTCGACCTCAGCCCGGTGGTCGGGATCATCGTCCTGTTCGTCCTCCAAGCCGTCGTCGTCGGCCTGATCGCCGGGTGAGCGCCGGTACCCGCGCCTGGGTCCTGGCCGGCGCCCTCGCCGCCCTCGTCCTCGCGCTCGACCAGGTGGCGAAGGCGGCGATCGAGGCCAACCTGACGATCGGCGAGGAGGTCGACGTGCTCGGCCCGCTGGGGCTGACGCTGGCGCACAACCGTGGCGTCGCCTTCGGCCTCGCCGGCGGCGCCGGGGCGCCGCTGATCGTGATCACGCTGCTCGCCCTCGGCGTGGTCGGCTACCTGTTCGCCCGCAACCCGACCCGACCCGGGATGTGGGTCGCCGCCGGCCTGGTCGCGGGCGGAGCGATCGGCAACCTGGTCGACCGCGTCCGCGCCGGCGAGGTCACCGACTTCGTCGACCTCTCGCCCTGGCCGCCCTTCAACCTCGCCGACGTGGCGATCGTCGCCGGCGTCCTCTTGCTGGTCTTCGTCTACCTGCGCGAAGCCGAGCGGGAGGCGGCGGGTGGCTGAGCTGAACGTCGTCCACCTCGACGAGGCGCTGGCCGTGGTCGACAAGCCGGCGGGCATGGTCGTCCACCCGGCCCCCTCGCACCGCGGCCCGACCCTGGTCGACGAGCTCGGCGACGTGCTCGCGGGCGGCGGCGACCCGGAGCGGCCGGGGATCGTGCATCGGCTCGACAAGGGGACCAGCGGCCTTCTCGTCGTCGCCCGCAGCGACGAGGCCCACGCGGCGCTGCAGGCGCAGGTCCAGCGGCGCGAGGTGGAACGGGTCTACCTGGCGCTGGCGGGAGGGCGCCTCGCGTCCCGCACCGGCACGATCGACGCCCCGATCGGCCGCGCCTCGCGCCAGCGCCACCGCATGGCCGTCTCCGGCGCCGCCTCGCGCCAGGCGCGGACCCACTTCGAGGTGCGGGAGCTGCTGGCGCTGGAGAGCTACCTGGAGGCGAAGCTGGAGACCGGCCGCACGCACCAGATCCGCGCCCACTTCGCCGCGATCGGGCACCCGCTGACCGGCGATGTCACCTACGGCGGCGCCGACCGCTACGGGCTCGAGCGCCAGTTCCTGCACGCCCACCGGCTCGCCTTCGAGCACCCGCTGAGCGGCGAGCGGCTGAGCTTCGAGTCGCCGCTCCCCGCCGACCTCGGGGCGGCCCTGGCCGCCGCTCGCAGCGCCCAGCCATAGGGAGCCGCAACGGCGCCCGCGCCGCTCGCCCGCGTCCCTCTACAATCGGCGGTTCAGAAACCAACCCCCGTTCGTGGCCGACCGGGTCCTGCCCGGCGTTTCAGCGCCGGGTCCGGAAGGCGGGGCGGGGAAGCTGCATCACAACCAAGGAGAATTGCCAATGCCAGAGGCAGGCCTCACCGAGCTGCTCCAGGCCGGAGTTCACTTCGGCCACCAGACCCGTCGCTGGAACCCGAACATGCGCCGCTTCATCTTCGGCGAGCTGGACGGGATCCACATCATCGACCTGCTGCAGACCGAGGCGCTGTTGGAGAACGCCCGCCGCTTCGTCGGCGAGCTGGCCAGCGGCGGCGGCACCGTGCTCTTCGTCGGCACCAAGAAGCAGGCCCGCGACGTCGTCCAGGAATGGGCCGACCGCTGCCAGATGCCCTACGTCAACAAGCGCTGGCTGGGCGGCCTGCTGACCAACTTCAACACGATGTCGACCCGGATCGCCCGCCTGCACGAGCTCAACGGCTGGAAAGAGGACGGCAAACTCGACCTGCTGCCGACCAAGGAGCGGATGGGCATGGAGGCCGAACTCGCCAAGCTCGAGTTCAACCTCGGCGGCGTCCGCGACATGGAGCGCCTGCCCGACGCGGTCTTCGTCACCGACCTCAAAACCGAGGAGATCGCGGTCCACGAGGCGGCGCGCCTGCGGATCCCGATCATCGGCCTGGTCGACACCAACTGCGACCCGACCCCGGTCGACTTCGTCATCCCCGGCAACGACGACGCGATTCGCTCCTGCCAGCTGATCATCGGCACGATCGGCGGCGCCGTCGAGGAGGGCTCCAGCGCCTGGCGGGTGCAGGAGGAGAAGCGCATCGCCGAGGAAATGGCGCGGCGCAAGAAGGACGAGGAAGAGCGCAAGAAACGCGAGGAAGAAGAGAAGGTCCGGGTCGAAGCCGAGGAAGCGAAAAAAGCGGCCGAAGAGGCGGAGAAAACCGCCAAAGCGACGGCTGCGGCACAGGCTCAGGCCAAGGCTGCAAAACCGGTGCAGCCGCAGCAGCAGGGGCAAGCGCCTCAGGGCGCGGGTCCTGTCGTGGGGGCAGGCACCTCGTCCTCGCAAGCTGCGGGCGAGGCACCCGCCCCCACGCCACCCGCGCCAGAGGCGCCGGCGGCTAAAGCTGCGGAGGCTCCGGCCGCGGCAGAGAAAAAAGCCGAGGCTCCGGCCGCGGCGGAGAAGGCCCCGGAGGCTCCCGCCGCTGAGGCGAAGGCGCCGGAGGCTGAGGCGCCCGCGACGGAGTCCGCTGAGAAAGAGGGGAGCGAGAAATGAGCGTCACTGCTGCCGATGTGAAGGCGCTGCGGGACCGCACCGGGGCGGCGATGATGGACGCCAAATCGGCCCTGGTCGAGGCCGACGGCGACGTCGACCGGGCGATCGAGCTGCTGCGGGTCAAGGGTCAGGCCTCCGCCGCCAAGCGCGAAGGCCGCGGCACCGAAGAGGGCGTCGTCGCCTCCTACATCCACGCCAACGACAGGGTCGGGGCGATGGTCGAGGTCCAGTGCGAGACCGACTTCGTCGCCCGCAACGAGGACTTCAAGGTCTTCGCCTACCAGGTGGCCCTGCACGTCGCCGCGACGGCGCCGCGCTACGTCTCCTCCGAGGAGATCCCCGAGGAGGAGCGCGAGGCCGAAAAGCGGGTCTTCGAGGAGAAGGCGCGCGAAGAAGGCAAGCCCGACAACGTCGTCGAGAAAATCGTCGCGGGTCAGCTCTCGAAGTGGGCGAGCGAGGTGGCGCTGCTGGACCAGGCCCACGTCAACGCCGAGAAACACGACTCGAAGACGATCGAGGAGCTGCGCCAGGAGCTGGCCGCCAAGACCGGCGAGAACATCCGCGTCGCCCGCTTCTCCTACTTCCGCGTCGGCGAAGACTAGAGTCGTAACCACGTGACCCCTTCTCCCGAGCCGCGCTTCGGGCGCATCCTGCTGAAGCTTTCCGGCGAGGCCCTGATGGGCCAGCTCGACTACGGCACCGACGGCGCCGAGGTCGAGCGGATCGCCCGCCAGGTCGCGGCGGTGCGCGAAAACGGGGTCGAGGTGGCGATCGTGGTCGGCGCCGGCAACATCTACCGCGGCCTCGACGGCGCCGCCAAAGGGATGGACCGCGCCACCGGCGACTACATGGGGATGCTGGCGACGGTGCTGAACGCGCTCACCCTGCAGGACGCGCTCGAGGGGCAGGGCCAGTACACGCGGGTGATGTCGGCGATCGACGTCAAGGAGGTCGCCGAGCCCTACATCCGCCGCCGCGCCATGCGCCACCTGGAGAAGGGCCGCGTCGTCATCTTCGCCGCCGGCACCGGCAACCCGTTCTTCACCACCGACACCGCGGCGGCGCTGCGGGCGCTGGAGATCCACGCCGAGGCGATCCTGATGGCGAAGAACGGGGTGGAGGGGGTCTACGACTCCGACCCGGCGACCAACCCGGACGCCAAGTTCATCCCCGCGATCACCCACCGCGAGGCGATCGAGCGCGGGCTCAAGGTGATGGACTCGACCGCGCTCTCGCTCTGCATGGACAACGACCTGCCGATCTACGTCTTCAACATGGGCGACGAGAAGAACATAGATAGGATCGTCGGCGGCGAGAAGGTGGGCACGCTGGTCGCCAGTGCCCCCGCGGAATGAGCGAGGACGGGAACCGGTGGAGCTGATCGACGAACTGCTCAAGGACGCCGAAGGGCGGATGACGAAGTCGGTCGAGTCGAGCCGCGGCGAACTCGCCACGGTCCGCACCGGCCGCGCCTCGCCGCATCTTCTGGACCGCATCGTCGTCGACTACTACGGCAACCCGACGCCGCTGAAGCAGCTGGCCAACGTCGCCACCACCGACGCCCGCCTGCTCACCGTCACCCCCTTCGACAAGGGCGCCCTGGGCGGGATCGAGAAGGCGATCCAGGAGTCCGACGTCGGCCTCACCCCGAGCAACGACGGCAACGTGATCCGCCTGCAGATCCCGGAGCTGACGGAGGAGCGCCGCCGGGAGATGGTCAAGGTCGTCCACGGCGTCGCCGAGGAGGGCCGGATCGCCGTCCGCAACGTCCGCCGCGACGTCATGCACGACCTGCGCGAGCTGAAGAAAGAGGGCGAAGCGGGCGAGGACGACGAGCGCCGGGCCGAGGCCGCGCTGCAGAAGCAGACCGACGATGCGATCGCCGAGATCGACGCTCTGCTGAAGGGCAAGGAAGAAGAGATTCTCGAGGTTTGAGGCGGTCCACGGCAGCGTGACCGCGCCCAGATACGTAGCCATCATCACCGACGGCAACGGCCGTTGGGCGCAGCAGCGGGGTCTGCCGGTGGTCGAGGGGCACCGGGCCGGGGCGGACGTGGTCAAGGCGCGGCTGCGCGACGCGGTCGAGCTCGGGGTCGAGGAGCTGACCGTCTTCTCCTTCTCGACCGAGAACTGGACCCGCCCCGCCGCCGAGGTCGAGGGGCTGATGCGGATGATGGGCGAGCGGATCGCCGAGGAGACTCCGGAACTCGACGCCGAGGGAGTGCGGATGCGCTTCGTCGGCCGCCGCGAGGGAGTGCCCGCGCCGCTGGTCGAGCGCATGGAGTGGGCCGAAGAGAAGACCGCCGCCAACGACCGCATCGTCTTCTTCGTCGCCTTCAATTATGGGGGCAGAGCGGAGATCGTCGACGCGGCGCGAAGCTTCCAGGGGGGCTCCGAGGAGGAGTTCCGCAGCCACCTCTACGCACCGGAGATGCACGACCCAGACCTCCTGATACGAACCAGCGGCGAGCGGCGCATCTCCAACTACCTGCTCTGGCAGTGCGCCTACTCGGAGCTGGTCTTCCGCGACGAGCTCTGGCCGGACTTCGACCGCGCCGCCTTCGAGCAGGCGCTGGGCGAATACGAGACGCGCCAGCGGCGCTTCGGGGCGCGCTCGTGACCGTCGACCTCTTCGACGACGAGATGTTCGAGGAGGAGCCGCCGCCGGCCCCGCGGCCGCCGCGCGAGCCGCGGCGCAAGCGCGGACTCAGCGGCGAGACCGCCAAGCGGGTGCTGGTGGCGCTGCCCTGGATCGCCTTTGCCATCGCCATCGCCGTCGCCGGCGGCATCGTCTTCGCCCTGGCGATGATCGCCATCGGCGTCGTCTGCCTGCGCGAGTACGTGGAGATGACCGCCGACTCGCGGCCGCTGGCGATCCCCGCCTACCTGACCGTCGCGGCGCTGATCGTCGCCGCCCACTTCGGCACCGCCTTCAACGTGCTGATGGTCCTCGCCGCCTCCTTCCCGCTGCTGTTCTTCTTCGGCGCCCGGATGCAGCGCCGCGAGGGGGTGACGATCTCGATCGGGATCACCCTGCTGGGGATCGTCTGGATCGGGATCCCGCTGGTCCACGCGGTGCTGCTGCGCGACCTGCCCGACCACGGTGCCGGCCTCCTGGTCGACGTCCTCGTCGGCACCTTCGTCGCCGACACCGCCGCCTACGCCACCGGCCGCATGTTCGGCAGCCACAAGATCGCCCCCAGCATCAGCCCCAACAAGACGATCGAGGGGCTGGTCGGAGGGTTCGTGATCGGGACCATGGGCTTCTGGTTCGCCGGCCTCTACCAGGACTGGCTCTCCGGAGTGGACGCGCTGATCATCGGCGCCGCGGTCGCCGCCATCGCCCCGGTCGGCGACCTCTTCGAGTCGATGCTGAAGCGCGACCTCGGGACCAAGGACACCGGCACCCTGTTCGGCCCCCACGGCGGCATCCTCGACCGCCTCGACGCCGTCTTCTTCACGATCGTCGTCGGCTACTACCTCGCGGTGGCGCTGGTCTACTGACCACGCGTCTGCATTTGTACGTGTATAGGACGTACAAGAGCAGACGCGCGCCCTCCCTATCCTCTGGAACCCATGAAGAAGGTCTTGATACTCGGGTCGACGGGGTCGATCGGGACGCAGGCACTGGAGGTGATCGCGGGCTCCGACGAGCTGCAGGCGGTCGGCTTGGCGGCGGGCTCGAGCTGGATGCAGGTGGTCGAGCAGGCGCGCGAGCACGGGGTGCCGGCGATCGCCCTCGACGACCCCGAGGCCGCCGAACGGGCGGGCCAGGCCTGGAGCGGGCGCGTGCTCGCCGGCGAGGAGGGGGTGACGGAGCTGATCGCCGGCTCCGGCGCCGACCTCGTGCTCAACGGCATCGTCGGCGCCGCCGGGCTGGGCTCGACCGTGGTCGCCCTCAGCGAGGGGATCGACGTCGCCCTCGCCAACAAGGAGAGCCTGGTCCTCGGCGGCGAGCTGGTGATGGCACTGGCCGAGGCGACCGGCGCCCGCCTGCTGCCGGTCGACTCCGAGCACTCGGCGCTGCACCAGCTGATCGGCGGCGAGGCGCCGGGGACGGTCGAGAAGCTGGTCCTGACCGCCTCCGGCGGCCCCTTCCGCGGCCGCACCGACCTCGCCGGGGTCGGCGTCGAGGAGGCGCTGGCGCACCCGACCTGGAAGATGGGCGGGCGGATCACGATCGACTCGGCGACGCTGATGAACAAGGGCTTCGAGGCGATCGAGGCGCACCACCTGTTCGCCGTCCCCTACGAGCGGATCGGGGTCGTCGTCCACCCGCAGTCGCTGATCCACTCGCTGATCCACCTCAACGACGGCTCCTCGCTGGCCCACCTCGGCTACCCGGACATGCGGGTGCCGATCTCCTATGCACTGCACTACCCCGAACGGGCCGACCTCGACCTGCCGCAGCTCGACCTCGCCGCCGCCGGCGAGCTCAGCTTCGAGGCACCGGACCTCGAGACCTTCGCCTGCCTGCGCCTGGCGCTCGCGGCCGGGGCGGCGGGGGGGACCGCGCCCTGCGTGCTCAACGCCGCCGACGAGGTCGCGGTCGCCGCCTTTCTCGCCGGCGAGATCCCGTTCACCGGCATCGCCGCGGTGATCGAGCAGGTCTTGGAGGAAATGCCGGCCCGGCCCGTAACCCACTTCGATGACCTCTTCGCCACCGACGCCGAGGCCCGCGAGCGCACCCGGGACCGGGTTCGCGGGTTGACTCCAGCATGAACTGGCTCTACATCTTCCTCGGCTTCTCGCTGCTGATCATCCTCCACGAGGGCGGCCACTTCTTCGCCGCGAAGGCGACGGGGATGCGGGTCGAGCGCTTCTTCCTCTTCTTCGGGCCGACGATCTGGTCGTTCAAGCGCGGCGAAACCGAGTACGGGATCAAATCGATCCCGCTCGGCGGCTACGTCAAAATCACCGGCATGAACCCGGAGGAGGAGGTCCCTCCGGAGCACGAGGGGCGCGCCTACTACCAGCAGCCGGTCTGGAAGCGGATCGTCGTCGTCGCCGCGGGGCCGGCGGTCAACATCGCCCTCGCCTTCGCCATCCTCTTCTGCGTCTACTTCGTCAACGCCCAGCAGGTCGACCAGAAGGTGGGCGAAATCAGCAAGGGGACCCCGGCTGCGCAGGTGCTGCAGCCCGGGGACCGGATCGTCGCCGTCGACGGCAAGACCTTCAAGGGCCTCGACCGCGAAACCCGGCTCGAACGCTTCGGCGAGCAGGTCGGCTCGCACCAATGCGCCGGCAAGCAGGTCCAGGGCTGCAGGGCGGCGACGCCGGTGCGGCTGACGATCGCCCGCGGCGGTGAGGTGCGGACGATCTCGGTCCGGCCCGAGTACGACAAGGCCGCGCAGCGGGCGCTGATCGGCTTCTCCTACGGCAGCGAACCGGCCGAGATCGGCGTCGGCACCGCGGCGACGCGGGCGATCGACTCGATCTGGCTGGTCACCCATAAAACCGCCTCGATCTTCTCCCGCATCTTCGAAGAGGAGCAGCGCAAGCAGCTCTCCGGCCCTGTCGGAATCAGCGACGTCGCCAACCAGACGATCGACCGCAGCGCCACCGAGTCGTTCCTGCTGCTCGCCCTGGTCAGCCTCTCGCTCGGCCTGATCAACCTGCTGCCGATCCTGCCGCTCGACGGCGGCCACATCTTCTGGGCCCTGGTCGAGAAGCTGCGCGGCGGCAGGCCGGTCTCGCTGCGGGTGATGGAGCGGGCGACGGTGATCGGCTTCGCGCTGGTGATGGTGCTGATGGTGATCGGCCTGACCAACGACATCGGCCGCCTCGGCACCGACGCCTACAACGTCCGCTAGCCCAGGCTGCTTGACGCTCCCGGGTACCCTGTAGATATGGCTTCCAAGCGCCAGATATTCGTCGGCGGCGTGCCGATCGGCGGCGGTGCCCCGGTCGTCGTGCAGACGATGACCAAGACCGAGACCGCGAACCTGGCGGCGACGATGGAGCAGATCCGCAAGGTCGCCGACGCCGGCGCCGACATCGTCCGCTGCGCGGTGCCGCGCGAGAAGGACGCGGAGGCGCTGAAGACGATCGTCAAGGAATCGCCGATCCCGATCATCGCCGACATCCACTTCAACCACACCCTGGCGCTGAAAGCGATCGACGCCGGCGCCCACTGCATCCGCCTCAACCCCGGCAACATCGGCGGCCGCGAGAAAGTCGCCGAGGTCGCCGCGAAGGCCAACGAGAAGAACGTGCCGATGCGGATCGGCGTCAACTCCGGCTCGCTGCCCAAACACCTGCACGAGCTGGAGCGCGAAGCGCCGGTCGAGGCGCTGGTTGCCGCCGCGGTCGAGTTCACCGAGCTGATGGAGAGCCTCGACTTCGAGAACTTCAAGGTCTCGATCAAGTCGACCAACGTGCCGAACACGATTGCCGCCAATCGCCTGCTGGCGCAGAGGATCCCCTACCCGCTGCACCTGGGGATCACCGAGGCGGGGACGAAATGGGGCGGCTCGCTGAAATCGGCGGTCGGGCTGGGGGCGCTGCTGGCCGACGGGATCGGCGACACGATCCGGATCAGCCTCTCGACCTTCCACGCCGAGGAGGAGGTCAAAGTCGCCTGGGAGATCCTCAAGGCGCTGCAGCTGCGGGAGAAAGGGCCGGTGCTGATCGCCTGCCCGACCTGCGGCCGCCTTCAGTTCGACATGGACTCGGTCGTGGCCGAAATCGAGCAGCGGCTGGAAGGCTACGAGGAGCCGGTCGAGGTGGCCGTCCTCGGCTGCGCCGTCAACGGTATCGGCGAGGCCAGCCACGCCGACTTCGGCATCGCCGGCGCCAAGAACGAGGGCCTGATCTTCGCTGGCGGCAAACCGCTGCGCAAGGTCCCGCAGGAGACCCTGGTCGACACCCTGTTCGAGGAGATCGACAAGTCCCTGGACCGCGGCGGCAAGGTCGAGTTCGACGAGGCCGAGTCGCGCGAGGGGGCCGAGTGGGTCGCCAACATCGAGCAGGAAAACGCCAGCGAACTGACCCCCGAGAAGATCGCGCAGATGGAGAAGGAAGCGGTCGAAAAGGGCGAGTCGGACAAAGTCCTGCTCGACGAGGAGGCCTCGCCCACGGCGAGCCGCCGCTTCACCCGCGCCTAGCAGCGGGTCGGAAAAACGATTGAAAGGGAACGGAAAGTTTCCCCTTTCGACTACGCTGGCGCCGTGTCTGGGAAGCTCCGCCTCCTTCTGGCCGCCGTCGCGGCACTGGCCGCGCTCGCGCCGGCCGCTGCAGGGGCGGCCGTGCCCGAGTATTTCCCGCTGCCGGAATCGCGGGCGATCAATACCGGGATGGTTGCCGACCCCAGCGGCAACGTCTGGTTCGGGGCCAACGCCGCCAACTTCTTCACGACTCCTCCTGAGCTGGCTCGCCTGACGCCTTCCCTCGCTACGCCGGGGACCTCCGACGGCATCAGCTATTTCCATACCCCGAAAGCCGCCGGCGAAGGCTGCTGCGCCTTTGGGATCCGCGACGTCGCCTTCGACGCCGTGAACCAGCGGGTCTGGTTCACCCGCAGCATGGGCGTGGTTGGATTCGGCACCCCAGCGGGGATGACTCCGGGGACCGAGAGCGGCATGCAGGTGACGCTGACCCCCGGAGCACCCGACCTTCGTGGCATTGCGATCGCCCCTGGCGGCGTCGCCTGGTTCACGGAGCACAGCTCCAGCAACGTCGCCCCGGCCTTCGCGGGCAACCGGATCGCCAACACCGACGGCAGCTTGATCATCAACCAGTACCCGGATCTCTGGCACCAGACCGGCGTGCCGGAAGACTCGACTCGCTACGACGCCGAGCCGGCCGGCGTCACGATCGGCAAGGACGGGGCACCGTGGTTCGCCGAGGAAAACTCCGGCTACCCGGGGTACCGGCTGGCAAGGGCGTCGGGCGGCCTCTACGAGGAGTACCAGGTGAAGCCCTGCGAACCCAAACCGCCCTGCTCCGGCTCCTTCAGCGAACCGGGCATTCGCAGTGTCGCCACCGCGGCCGACGGCTCGATCTGGTTCACCAACCTGCTCAAGAACAGCTTCGGCAAATTCGACGTCCCCAACTCCACCTTCACCCAGTACAGCCTGCCCGGGATCGATCCCGATCTCGCCGGAGGCCAACCCTTCGAGATCCGGGCGGCGGCGGACGGCACGCTCTGGCTGGCCCAGTACGGCGGCTTCTCCGCTCCCAAAGCGAACGCGGTCATCCGCATCGTCCCGACCGATCCGCCGACCGCGACGGTCTACGAGCTGGGCGCCGGCAAGGCGCCGCTTTCGCTGGCGCCGGACTCGAAAGGGAACGTCTGGTTCGGCGTCACCGACTCCTCCACCAGTTCGATCGGCCGCCTCGCGGACGTGCTCGGAACCACGCTGTCCCCGGGCGATCCGGGCGCCGGCTCTCCTGGCGGTTCGACGGTCCCCCCGGGCGCGAAGGTGGTCAAAGCCGCCGGCACCGGTTTCGCTCGGGTCAATGACCCGGAGCTCCGCGGCGGGAAGCTGCGACTGAACCAGATCTGCGTCGGCCCGCCGGAGGATCGCTGCAGCCTGATCTACCTGCTCGACACCCACGAATACGTCAACGGCTTTCCCGGAACGAAACCACGGCCCCGCACGACCAAGCGCGTCGTCGTCGGCAGCAAGGCGGTAACCCTTCAGGGGGGCGAGTCGGCGACGGTGACGGTCAAGCTCAACGCCAAGGGCAAGAAGATCCTCAAGCGCGACGGCGTCCTCCACCTCACCTTCCACGCCAGTCAGAAGCTGGGCAAGGGCAAGACCAAGTCCCTGAAGACCAAAAAGCTGACGATCAAGCCCCCCGCCAAGTAGCCGGGATAGGGTTCGCGCGTGACGCGACTCTCCCAGGCCTTCGTCCCCACCCTCAAGGATGCCCCCGCCGACGCGGAGGCGATCTCGCACAAGCTGATGGTGCGGGCCGGGTTGATCCGCCAGCTAGGCGCCGGTCTCTGGACCTATCTGCCGGCCGGCTGGAGGGTCGAGCGCAAGGTCGAGCAGATCATCCGCGAGGAGATGGAGGCGATCGGCTGCCAGGAGATGCTGATGCCGGTGCTGATGCCGGCGGAGAACTGGGAAAAGACCGGGCGCTACGCGATCGACGAGCTGTTCAAGCTCGAAGACCGCAAGGGGTCGCCGCTGGTGCTGGCGATGACCCACGAGGAGGCGGTCACCGACCACGTGGCGCGGGAGGTGCGCTCCTACCGCGACCTGCCGCTGATGCTGTTCCACATCCAGACCAAGGAGCGCGACGAGCCACGTCCGCGCGCGGGGGTGCTGCGCACCCGCGAGTTCACGATGAAGGACGCCTACTCCTTCGACCGCGACGAGGAGGGCCTGGCGCGCTCCTACGAGCTCCAGGCCGGTGCCTACGAGCGCATCCTCGACCGCTGCGGGCTGCGCTGGTACAAGGTCGAGTCCGACGTCGGGATGATGGGCGGCTCCGGCGCCGATGAGTACATGGCGCCCTGCCCGGCCGGCGAGAACGAGGTGGCGCTGGCGCCCGGCTACGCCGCCAACGTCGAGGTCGCCGCGGCCACGGCGCAGCCGGTCGAGCTGCCGGCGGCGCTGCCGGCGCCCGAGCCCGTCTCCACGCCCGGCCTCGGCAAGGTCGAGGAGGTCGCCGCCGGGCTGGGGCTGCCGACGGGCGCCTTCATCAAGGCGCTGCCGGTCGTGGTCGAGGGGCGAGGCATGGTCCTGGTCCTGCTGCGCGGCGACCATCGCCTCAACGAGATCAAGCTGCGCAACGCGCTCGGCGCCGACTTCCGCCAGGCCAAGCCGGAGGAGATCGCCGCCGAGGTCGGCCCGGTCGGGTTCATCGGCCCGGTCGGCGCCAAGGTGCCGGTGATCAAGGACGCGGCGATCGCCGGTGAGAGCTTCGTCACCGGTGCGAACGAGGCCGACACCCACCTGCGCGGCGTCCAGCCGGGCCGCGACTTCGAGTTCGAGGAGCTCGACGTGCGCACGGTCGAAGCCGGCGACATCGCCCCGGGTCGCAACCCGATCGAGATCGAGCCGGCGATCGAGGTTGGCAACATCTTCAAGCTCGGGACCAGGTACTCGGAGCCGCTCGGCGCCACCTTCTCCGACGAGGACGGGACCGAGCGGCCGATCGTCATGGGCTGTTACGGGATTGGCCCGGCGCGGATCGTCGCCGCGGCGATCGAGCAGCGCGCCGACGAGCGCGGGATCGTCTGGCCGCGGGCGCTCGCCCCCTGGCAGGTCCACCTGGTCTCGCTCGCCAGGGCGGGCGAGACCGAGCGCGCCGCCGCCGACACGCTCTATGAAGAGCTGCGCGCCGCCGGGATCGAGACGCTCTACGACGACCGCGAGGCCGGCGCGGGGGAGAAGCTGACCGACGCGGAGCTGCTCGGCTGCCCGCTGCGGATCGTCGCCGGCCGCCGCGGCCTCGCCAACGGCGTCGTCGAGGCGGTCGAGCGCGCCAGCGGCACCGAGCACGAGCTGCCCGTGAGCGAGGCCGCCGCGCGCGCGGCGGCGCTGCTCGACTCGATCGACGCGCCGGGATGAGGGCGGGCCGCGGATGACCGACGCGGCTCCCTTCGGACGCGGTCGCCTGCGCCGCCTCTTCGGCCTCGACCGCACCGGGGCACAGCCGCGCTCGACCCGCCGCGGCGAGCCGCTGCACCCGTGGACGATCCCCAACCTCGTCGGCTACATCCGCCTCGCCGGCCTGCCCGTCTTCCTCGTCCTCGCCTACTCCAGCGACGACGGCACCTCGTTCGCCGCCGCCATGGTCTTCTGGGCGATCGCCGCGGGCGACTACCTCGACGGCTTCCTCGCCCGCGTCACCGGCCAGTACAGCCGCATGGGGGCGCTGCTGGACCCGCTGATCGACCGCCTGACGATCCTCGCCGGCGCCGTCGTCTGCTGGAGCTTCGAGCTGCTGCCGCGCTGGCTGCTGGTGGTGCTGGCGCTGCGCGAGCTGGCGATGCTGTTCCTCGCCCAGTACGGGCTGCGGCACGGGGTCGACATCGAGGTCAACTGGCCGGGGCGGATCTCGGTCTTCCCGATCATGGGCGGGATCTGGCTGGCGCTCTTCTCACCCGGCTGGGTGGCGACGGCGCTGGTGGTCTGGGGCACGGCGATGGCGATCCTCGCCACCGTGATGTACGCCCGCACCGGGGTGCTCGCGGTGCGCCGGGCGCGGGCGGCCGCTGCAAGCTGAGCGTCAAAACGCCGTAACCTTCAACCTTCAGTTGAACCTTGGGCGGGAGCCGACCTATAATCGTCTCCTGCGCAAACGGAGGCGCCGCCTCATTCGATTAAGGAGCGAGATGGAGGACACCTTTCCCGATCTGGGATCCCTCAGCGACAAGGAGCTGAAGGACCTGATCGACAAGCTCACCGAGGAGGAGAACGAGATCTCCTACAAGCGGCGCGTCCTGCACGGGAAGATCGACATCCTCCGTGCCGAGCTGGTCAACCGCCTGCGCGACAAACACGAGCGTGGCGACTCGATGATCTCCGGCGACGACGTCACCCAGCTGACCGAAATCCTCGCCGGCAAGGCTCAGACCCCGCCCGAGGACGAGTCCGCCGCCTGAGCGGAGCGGAGCGATGACCGTCCACTGTCCCGAGTGCGGGTTCGTAAACCCCGAGGGCGCCAACTACTGCCAGAAGTGCGGCGCCTACCTGGGTGGTCCGGCCGAGTCCGGCGAGGACCCGACGACGATGACCTACACGGTCGACGACACCGGCGACATGCAGCCGGTCGACATCGACGAGGTGGTCGAGGAGGCGGGAGCGGCGCTGGTGATCCGCGCCGGTGGCGGCCGCGCCGGCGAGAGCTTCAGCATCGACGAGGACCGGGTCAGCATCGGCCGCAGCCCCGACGCCGGCGTCTTCCTCGACGACGTCACCGTCTCCCGCAACCACGCGCTGTTGGTGCGCCGCCGCGACGGCCTCTACATCGACGACCTCGGCTCGCTCAACGGCACTTACGTCAACCGTCGCCGGATCGAGTCGCACCGGCTCGCCGACGGCGACGAGATCCAGGTCGGCAAGTACAAGCTCAGCTATCTGGAGCGCTGAGATGCCGCTCTCCGACCAGACCACGCGGCCGCCGGACTCGCCCAGCCGTCCGCGTAAGGCGCTGACGATCGGCGCCGTCTGCAAGATCCTGCAGAGCGAGTTCGACGACGTCTCGATCTCGAAGATCCGCTACCTGGAGGACCAGAAGCTGCTGAGCCCGCGCCGCACCTCCGGCGGCTACCGCCTCTACAGCCAGTCCGACGTCGAACGGCTGCGCACGATCCTGCGCCTGCAGCGCGACGAGTTCCTGCCGCTGCGGGTGATCCGCCAGGAGCTGGCCGGCGGCGGCGACCTCGTGCTCGGCGGCGAAGCCGAGCGCAAGTCCAACGGCGGCGGCGCCCGGCGGGCGATCCTGGTCGACACCTCGCGCGCCTACCTGACCCTCGACGAGGTGGTCGAGGAGACCGGCGCCCGCGAGGAGCTGATCGCGGAGCTGGAGAACTTCGGCATCGTGCAGCCGGAGAAACGCGAGGGCAAGGTCGTCTACGACGAGACCGACCGCGAGATCGTCCGCGCCGCCAACGAACTCTCGCGGGTCGGCGTCGGCGCCCGCAACCTGCGCGTCTTCCGCTCCTCGGCCGACCGCGAGGCGAACCTGCTGGAAGCGCTGCTGGGGCCGTCGCTGCGCTCGCGCAACCCCGAGCGCCGCAAGGAGGCGCTGGAGAGCCTGGAGAGCCTGGCCGCGACGGTCAGCCACCTCAAGCACCTGCTGCTGGTCCGCGACCTGCGCCGGCTCGCGGGCGACTGACGGCGCCAGCGCCGTGTCCAGGGTGAACCGGCGACGCGTCATCCCCGCCCCGCTGGGCGAGGTCTGGGAGCTGGTCTCCGACCCCTACAGCCTGCCGCGCTGGTGGCCGCGCACGAGCCGGGTCGAGAACGTCGAGCGCAAGAGCGGCGGCAAGCGCAGCCAGTGGACCAAGGTGCTGGAGACCAGCGAGGGCCGCGGCGTGCGGGCTGACTACCGCTGCCTCAGCGCCGCCGAGAGCGAGCGCTACGTCTGGGAGCAGGAGCTGGAGGGGACGCCGTTCGCGCGCCACCTGCGCAGCTCCCGGATCGAGGTCGCGCTGCGTGAGAGCGGCGCTGGCACTCAGGTCGACCTCAGCTCGGTGCAGACCCTGAAAGGCATGTCGCGGCTGGGCTCGCCGATGATGCGCCGTGGCCAGGGCGCGATCCTCGACGAGGCTCTCGACGGGATTGAGCGGGCGCTGACGTGAGTGCGTGTCGCGTTTGGATCGCTATGCGAAGCAAAAGCGACACGGGGCCGGCGTGAACCCGCGCCGCGACTCGAAGTGGTGGGGGTGGGGGGACCCGGCGATCGTGCCGGAGCTGGACGACGCGGCGCTGGCGGTGCTGCGGGAGCGGATCGGCGAGCTGGAGCCCTGGCCGCTGGCCACTGAGCTGGGGGATTTCGGGATGCCCGGCGCCAAGCCGCTGCCGCCGGCGCTGGTCGAGGCGGTCGGGGCGGAGAACGTCTTCGACTCCGACGAGGACCGGCTGCGGCACGCCAGCGGCCGCGGCTACGTCGACCTGGCGCGGATGCGCGGCGGTCGCCTCGAGGCGGCTCCGGACGCGGTGCTGATGCCGGCGGATGCGGCGGCGCTGCGGCGCGTGCTGGACGTCTGCGCCCGCGAGGGCGTCGCCGTGGTCCCGTTCGGCGGCGGCACCAGCGTCGTCGGCGGCGTCGAGCCGCTGCGCGGCGCCCACCAGCGGCTCGTCAGCCTCGATCTCGCCGCCCTGCGCGGGGTCACGGTCGACCGCCGCTCGCTGACCGCCACCCTCGGCGCCGGCCTGCGCGGCCCGGAGGCGGAGGCGGAGCTGGCGCGCGAGGGACTCACCATCGGCCACTTCCCGCAGTCCTTCGAGTACGCGACGGTCGGCGGCTTCGCCGCCACCCGCTCCGCCGGCCAGGCCTCGAGCGGCTACGGGCGCTTCGACTCCCTGGTCAGCTCGGTGCGCCTGGTCGCGCCCGCGGGCGACCTGCAGACGCTGGAAACGCCGCACACCGCCGCCGGACCGGCCCTGCGCGAGCTGATCGTCGGCTCCGAGGGGGTGCTGGGGGTGATCCCCGAGGTGACGGTGCGGGTGCGGCCGGCGCCGCCGGTGCGGCGCTACGAGGCCTGGATCGCCGAGAGCTTCGAGGCGGGCGCCGAGATCGTCCGCACGCTGGCCCAGGGGCCGGGCCTGCCCGACGTCGTCCGCATCTCCGACGAGGAGGAGACGCAGGGGTCGCTGGCGCTCTCCGGCCCGCGCGGCGTCGCCGGCAAGCTCTTCGGCGGCTACCTCGGCCTGCGCAAACGCCGCGAGGGCTGCCTGGTCATCGTCGGCCACGAGGGCGAGGAGGAGTCGGTCGCCCGCCGCCGCGCCCTGGCCGTGCGGACGCTGCGCGCCGGCGGCGCCGCCTACCTGGGCCAGGCGGCCGGCCGCTCATGGGAGCACGGCCGCTACCAGGGCCCCTACCTGCGCGATACCCTGATGGGGATGGGGGCGATGGTGGAGACGCTGGAGACCTCGCACACCTGGAGCCGGCTGGGCGAGCTGCACGCGGCGGTTGGGGCCGCGATCCGCGACTCGCTGGCGGGCCAGGGCACGCCCGGACTGGTCTGGTGCCACCTCTCGCACGCCTACCGCGACGGCGCCTCGCTCTACTTCACCTTCATCTCCCGCCGCCGCGCCGGGGCCGAGATCGAGCAGTGGCGGGAGGTCAAGCGGGCCGCCTGCGAGGCGATCGTCGCCCACGGCGGCACGATCAGCCACCACCACGCCACCGGCCGCGACCATGCTCCCTACATGCGGGCGGAGGTGGGGGAGACGGGCCTCGACGTCCTGCGCGCGGTCAAGACGCAGCTCGACCCAGCGGGAATCATGAACCCCCAAAAGCTCCTCCCGTAACGCGGCCAAGCAGGCCAAGGACGCAGGGAGCGAAGCGTACTCTGCACGTGAGCGAGCGAGGACGCAGGCATGCGCCGCGCCGCGTTATCGGGAGGCGGCGCCGATGATCGGGCCGCTGATTTCGCCGCGGAGGACGTCGGTGCCGGTGTAGATCGGCGCCTCTTTTTCCTTCGTCGCCTTGGCCAGCGAGGCTTTCAGGGTCGCGTCGGTGGTGAGCGAGATGTCGATCTGGCCGAAGGTTTCGTTGGCGAGGTAGCCGAGCACTTCGGTCGGGACTTCGACCTGGGCGCCGATCTTGCCGTCCTTGCCGACCGCGGTCGAGGCCAGCGGCAGCATTTTGTCGGCCGACTCGTAGAGCCAGATCGTGTACGAGTCGCCGTCGGCGGTCGGCGCCAGCCCTTCGGCTTCGACCTGCAGCGCCAGCGAGTTTTTCACCCGCCCGAAGGTGGCGACGCCGGTCGCGTCGCTGCCGTCGACCGGGTCGAGCACGGCCTGGGTCAGTTTCGCGTTGCCGGAGGTGTTGACCGTTTCCTCGGTGCCCGTGCCGCCGCCGGCCGTCGGCGAGCCGTCGTCGTCGTCGGAGCCGCCGCCGGTGGCGAGCAGGACGATCACGAGCACGACCACCGCGGCCCCGGCGGCGATCGCGGCGCGGGCGCCGCCGCTCTTCGGCAGCGAGAGCGCGGGACGCTGGGTGTGGGATCGGGCCTTGGGCGCGGAAGTCGATGGCGTGGCCGGGGCGGGAGGGGCCGGCTCGGGGGCAACTGGCTTTCTCTCAGCGGGCGGCATGGCCGGCTCCTCGGCCTGAGCGGGCGGCGCAGCCGGCTCCTCGACCTTGACCGGAGGGGCGGGCTCAGCGGCTTTCTCCGGCTGCCGTGGTGCATGGGGCGCGGCCGGCGGCTCTGCGCCGGCCGGAGGCGCTGGGATCTGCGGTGCCGGGATGCCTTCGGCTTCGAGCTCGGCCGCGGCCGAGAGCGCCCGCTCGTGCACCTCGGCGGCGTCGATGCCCATCAGCGCCGAGAGGTCGTCGTAGCCCTGCTCGCCGCGCTGGGAGAGCAGGCGCAGGATCGCCTTCTGGTCGTTGCTGAGCCCCATTCCGGCCAAACCCTACGCGCCGCGGCCGACGCGGTGGCGGCTCCTGCCGAGGGGTCCCGAAAGCTTAATCTCGGCCCTCGCTAGGGTTGGCGCGATGGCCGACGACCCGCGCGGGCTGACCTCACACTTCGACGCCCTCGTCGGCACCGAGTGGCTCAGCGACGACCCCGACCACGCCCGCGTCCGGGTGGAGATGCGCGACGAGCTGCGCCAGCCGGTCGGGCTGCTGCACGGCGGCGTGATGTCGACCCTGGTCGAGAGCGTCTGCTCGCGGGCGACGGCGCTCACCGTCGGGCCCGAGGGGATGATGGCGATGGGTCAGTCGATCAGCGTCAGCTTCATCCGCTCGATCACCCAGGGCAGCGCCGAAGTCCACGCCCGGGCGCGGCACCGCGGCCGCACCACCTGGGTCTGGGACGCCGAGGTGCGCGACGACCAGGACCGGCTCTGCGCGCTGGCCCAGATGACGATCGCCGTCCGGCCGCTCCCGCAGGACCGCTAACCGCCGAAGCGGTTGGTGATCGGCAGCCGCCGGTCCTTGCCGAAGGCCTTGGGGGTGATGCGGATGCCCGGCGCCGCCTGGCGGCGCTTGTACTCGGAGCGGTCGACGAGGCGGAGCACCTCGTCGACGGTCTCGGCCGGCAGCCCGGCGGCGATCATCTCCTCGCGGCCCTGGTCGCGCTCGACGTAGGCCTCGAGGATGCGGTCGAGCAGGTCGTAGGGGGGGAGGGAGTCGCTGTCGAGCTGGTCGGGGCGCAGCTCCGCCGAAGGCGCGCGCTCGATCACCGCGGCCGGCACCAGCTCGCTCTCGGCCCGTTCGTTGCGCCGTCGCGTCAGCTCGTAGACCAGCGTCTTCGGCACGTCCTTGATCACCGCGAAGCCGCCGGCCATGTCGCCGTAGAGGGTCGCGTAGCCGACCGACATCTCGCTCTTGTTGCCGGTGGTG
The DNA here is from genome assembly GCA_963719435.1 of uncultured Solirubrobacterales bacterium. Classification (GTDB taxonomy): domain Bacteria; phylum Actinomycetota; class Thermoleophilia; order Solirubrobacterales; family 70-9; genus VAYN01. Next base: position 1,732,867 of record OY970384.1, read on the forward strand.
AGGACCAGCCAGCCGTGCCGGTTGGAGAGCGCCATCATCAGGTTGCCGCGGATCCGCGCCTGGATGTTCTCGGCCGCCAGGTCGGGCTCGCAGGGTCGCGCCGGATCGTGCGGCGGCGCTTCCTCGTGTGGCGCCGGCGCCGCGCCGGGGTTTAGGTAGCCGGCCAGGGCCCGCTCGTAGCCGTCCATCATCGGCTCGATCGGGATCTCGATCAGCTCGCAGCCGAGGTTGGCGGCGATAGTTCTGGCGTCGGCCTGGGTTTCATCGCTGGAATGGGGCGAGGGCATGACCACGCAGCTGAGCCGCTCCGGCCCGACCGCGTCGGCGGCCAGCAGCGCCACCAGGGCGGAGTCGATGCCGCCGGAGAGGGCGACGCCGACGTGGCCGAAGCCGTTCTTGGCGACGTAGTCGCGCAGGCCGAGGACGAGAGCGCCGTAGACCTCGTCGAGGTCGGGCAGGGGCTCGGTCCGCGGCCCGGGGCCGGCGGCGGGGATCTCGCAGACCAGCAGCTCCTCCTCGAACTGGGCGGCCAGCGCGACCAGCTCGCCGTCGGGGCCGACGACCATGCTCTGGCCGTCGAAGACGAGCTCGTCCTGGCCGCCGACCAGGTTGCAGAAGGCGAACCAGGTCCCGTAGGCGCGCGCCCGCTCGGCGAACATCTCGATCCGCTCGCGGCCCTTGCCGCGGTGGTACGGCGAGCCGGAGGGGTTGGCGATCAGCTGCGCGCCCGCCTTGGCCTCGGCCTCGGCCGGCGGCCCGGCCACCCAGCAGTCCTCGCAGATCGTCAGACCCACCTGCAGGCCGCCGGCGTCGATCGTCAGCGGCTGCGCGCCGGGGATGAAGTAGCGCTGCTCGTCGAAGACGGAGTAGTTGGGCAGGCGGTTCTTGCGGTAGACGTCGCGCACGGCGCCGTCGCGGAGCACGGCCAGCGAGTTGTAGGCGTGGCGGAAGTCGCCGCCCCCGGGTGCGGGCTCGGCGAAGCCGACCAGGGCGGTCATCTCGCCGACCTCGGCCGCCAGCTGCTCGACCGCGCGCCGGTTCGCCTCGAGGAAGTGCCGCTTCAGGTAGAGGTCCTCGGCCGGGTAGCCCGGGACGCAGAGCTCGGGGAAGATCGCCAGCTCGGCGCCGGCCTCGCGGGCGCGGGCGATCCAGGCCGAGATCTTGGCGACGTTGCCGTCGATGTCGCCGACGGTCGGGTCGATCTGGGCGAGCGCTACGCGCATGGCTTCGCTCCTGCGTTCACCGGGGAAGTATCGCCATCCGCGACGGCGGAGCGGGCCGAGGCGCTCGCTAGGCTGCGGCCGATGCGGGACCGCCGTCGCCAGTTGGTCGGTTTCTCGGTGGCGGCGCTGCTCCTGCTCGCCGCCGCGCCGGCGGCTGCCCCGGCGGCGACGGGCCTGGGCCAGGCGTTGCCGAGCCTCGCCTCGCCGAGCCAGAAGCCCTTCATCGCGCCGCAGTGGCGCCCGACCGAAGCCCGGCAGCGCCCGACCGACGACCCCGACCCCAACCGCAACGCCTACGCCGTCCCGCAGGCGCCGAAGTCGCCCGCCTGCGGCAGGCACTTCTGCGTGCACTGGGTGGCGGAGGGAATCGACGCCCCCGACCTCAGCGACTCCGACAACGACGGCGTCCCCAACTTCGTCCGCCAGGTGCTGCGGATCGCCGAACACGTGCACGAGGTCGAGAACGACAAGCTGGGCTGGCGCGAGCCGAAGAGCGACGGTCGCACGGGCGGCCGCAACGGCAAGACCGACATCTACCTCTCCCAGATCGGCGGCGAACTGTTCGGCTACGCCGCCCCCGACCGCGGCCAGGCCAGCAGGCAGCACCGGATCCCACGCCGCCTGCACGGCTACCTGGTCCTCGACAACGACTACAGCGCCTTCGAGTTCCCCGGCACCAAGCCGGCCGACGACCTCGAGGTCACCCTCGCCCACGAGTACAACCACATCCTCCAGTTCGGCTACGACGCCTTCCAGGACGCCTGGTTCGCCGAGTCGACCGCGACCTGGATGGAGGACCAGGCCTACAACGGCATCGACGACTACCTGCGCTACGTGCGGCGCTGGGTCAAACGCTGGGACACGCCGCTGACCACCAGCTCGATCAAGGAGTACGGCTCCGCGGTCTGGAACCAGTGGCTGGCGCGGCGCTACGGGCAGCGGATCGTGCGTCAGGCCTGGGCGCGGGCGATCCACGTCAAGCCGGGCGGCTTCTCGGTCAGCGCCTACGAATCGGCGATCCGCGCCGCCGGGCGCTCCGACCTGCCCCATGACTTCGCCCGCTTCGCGGCGGCCGTCGCCGAGTGGCGCACGGGGGAGGGGTTCCGCGAGAGCGACAGGTACCCCGACATGCCGCGCCAGGGGGCGCTGCCGCTCGACGGCCGGCCGCTGACCCGGCTGCTCAACCACACCACCTTCCAGCTGCTGCGGGTGCAGGCCCGAGGCGGGCGCGCCGTCGCCGTCAAGGTCATGGCGCCCCGGGGGACCGCGGCGGGCCTGGCCCTGGTCGGCCGCATCGGCAGCGAACGCCGGGGCCGCACCGTCACCCACTTCGACTTCAGCCGCGGCGGCGGCCGGCTCGCGGTCCGGCTCGGCGACCCCGGCCGCTACAGCCGCATCACCGCGGTCGTCGTCAACGCCGACGCCAGCGCCAGCGGTTTCAGCGCCCGCCGGCTCGACTGGCGCTACCTGACCGACCGCATCCCGTTCCAGATCCGCGGCAAGCTCGTGCGCTAGCCGCGCGGGCCAATCGACGAGACCACCTTTTGAGCCGCGTCGAAAGGCGCGCGCGTCCGGCTGCCGGGCGCCATTTGCAGGGAAAGAGGCGGGTGGTGAGTCGATCGTGCTCCGGCACGTCCTACAAAGGACAAATTACTTTGACTGATTGGCGTCTTCGGCGTATCGATTGAAGGCTCTGCAAAAGCGGGGCGGGGCGGGCGGGAGCCCGGCCGAAACCGATCGAAAGGAAGCAAGATGCGCAATCTCAAAGCTCTCGGCCTCGCGCTGATCGCCGTGACCGCGATGGGCGCGGTATCGGTCTCGTCGGCAGGCGCCGACGAATTCACAGCGGAAAGCTTCCCGCTGCTCCTTACAGGCAAAAACGACCCCGGCACCACCCCGGTGATCAAAGTCACAGCCGGGGCGATCGAATGCAAAAAAACGACGAGCCAGGGGACACTCACCGGGATCACGAAAACAGCGTCGGTCACGGCCGCCTTCAGCGAATGCACGGCCTTCGGGTTCGCCGCCACCGTCGAAATGAACGGCTGCACCTTCCTCTACCACCTCGAAGGTGGGGCGTCGACAAACGCGACCAAAGACATCGTCTGTCCGGCCGGCAAAGAAATCACAGTCAAAGCGGCCAGCGGCGGCATCACCAAGTGCATCATCCACGTTCCTCCGCAGACCAACCTCACCGGGATAACCGTCAAAAACACCGGCGCCGGAGTGACACGTGAAATCACAGGCGAAATCAACACCTCCGCAGTCAAATACACCCATACAAAAGGGACGGGTCTTGGCGCCTGCACCGAAGGCAGCGCCAGCAACGGAGTGATCACCTCCAAGGTGCTGATCACAGGCGAGAAAGACAACGGCGGCGGCGAACACGTCGGCGTGTTCGTCAGCTAGCGCGAAGCCGAACCAACTGAGGGAGGTCGGGGCGATCCCCGGCCTCCCGCGCCCCAAACATCGAAAGGAATCGAGATGCGCAACGTCAAATTCCTCGCCCTGGCCATGATGACCATGCTCGCCGTCAGCGCCCCGGCGTCCGCCGACGAGCTCACAGCAGAAAGCTATCCAGCGGTGCTGAAAGGAAGCTCCGAGGGCTCACCGGCGGTGAAAATCACCACCACAGACGGAAACATCAGCTGCTCGAGCATGAGCAGCCTGGGAACAATCTCCGCATCCACGACAACAGCGTCCGTCACCACAACCCTTGGCGAATGCACCGCGCTCGGATTCACCGGCACCGTCGAAATGAACGGCTGCAGCTTCCTCTATCACCTCGAAGGAGAAGGAGCGACAACCGCAACCAGCGACATCGTCTGCCCGGCGGGCAAAGAAATCACAATCAAATCTTTTGGTCTGGGTATGACCAAGTGCATCATCCATATCTTCCCCCAGAAAGGCCTGAGGAAAGCGGTCTTCAAAAACGTCGGTTCCGCCGCGACACGAGAACTGACAGCGGAAATCGAATTGGGGGGCATCATCTACACCCACACAAAAGGCAGCGGCATAGGGTCATGCACTGAAGGCACAGGCACGATCGGCACCTTCGTGTCCAAAGTGCTGGTCACAGGAGAAAAAGACGGAGGGGGCGCCGAACACCTCGGCGTGTTCGTCAGCTAGCTCAGGAACGCGACTCGGAGGCGACCGGGCCCGTCCCGTTGGACGAGGCCTTCGCCTTCGATTTGGTGCGGCTGCGTTTCGGCTTCGGCTTCGCCGGAACCGTGGCGAGCGTTTCCGCGGCGGTAGCCTCGAGGTCGAGGGCGAAGCTCTCGATGTCGGCCATCGCGTCGTAGTCGCCGATCAGGCCGAAGTTGACCTGGCCGTTGTAGGACATGATCCCGACGCAGAGCGCCTGGCGCCGGGCCAGCGGCACCATCGGGAAGATCGACTCCATCTTGCGGCCGAGCACGTAGAGCGGGAACTGGGGCCCCGGGACGTTGGTGACGACGAGGTTGAAGAAGCGCTGGGCCGGCTGCAGGCGGGCAGCCTGGGAGGCGATCGTGCCGGGGGCGAAGTCGGTCAGTTTGGTCAGGATCTCGGCCCCGACCGCCTGGCCCGAGGACTTGAGGTCGCCCATCGCCTCGCTGACGATCTGCAGCCGCTCGACCGGGTCCTCCGACCAGACCGGCAGCGCCGCCATCATCGCCGAGATGCGGTTGCCGAGCGCGCCGTGCTCCTCCTCGGCGCGGACGCTGACCGGCACCATCGCCCGCAGTTCCAGGCCCTCGGTGTCGTGGCCACGGGCGCGCAGGTATTTGCCCAGCGAGCCGGCGACGATCGAGAGGATGACGTCGTTGACGGTGCCGCCGTGGGCGTCCTTGACCCGCTTCAGGTCGGCGAGGTCGGCCTGGGCCATGGCGAAGCGGCGATGCGGTCCGATCTCGACGTTGAAGACGCTGCTGGGGGCGGCCATGCCGGCGCCGATCATCTTCGAGGTGGCGCCAACCCCCTTCAGCACCTGACGCGGGCCGCGCAGGGCGGCGCGGAAGCCGCGGACGATCTCCTTCGGGCTGGTCAGGCGCTCGCGCCAGGCGTCGCCCAGCAGCTCGAGGTCGGTCGGTTCCGGTTTCGCCAGCCAGGGCGGGGCGGCCGCCGGCGCGCCCTGGGGCTCGGCGTCGAGGTCGAAGAGGACGGTGGTGATGTCGACGCCGGAGACGCCGTCGACCAGGGCGTGGTGGCTCTTGCCGACGATGGCGAAGCGGTTGTCGTCGAGCCCCTCGACCAGCCACAGCTCCCAGAGCGGCTTGCTGCGGTCGAGCTGCTGGGAGAAGATCCGCGCGGCGAGGTTGCGCAGCTGCTCGTCGGAGCCCGGCGCCGGCAGCGCGGTCTGGCGCACGTGGTACTCCATGTTCAGGTGCGGGTCGTCGACCCAGACCGGCCGGCCCTGGTCGAAGGGGACGAAGCGCAGCTTCTGGCGGAAGCGCGGGACCAGGTGCAGGCGCGAGGAGATGTGGTCGCGGAACTGCTTGTGCGAGGGCGCGGGGCCCTCGAAGACGCTGACCGAGGCGACGTGCATGTGGGCGCCGGCCCGCTCCATGTGCAGGAACGAGGTGTCGAGCCCGGTCAGTCTTTCCGCCGCCATCGATCCATCTTCGCACACGCCGCAAGTGCCTGGGCGCGCCTATTTTCGGCTTGGACAAGCCGTTTGCACGGATCGTTGCCGGATCGCGCCGGTGTGAGTGCCGTCACTCAGCCGCTGCGAAGCCCGGCCTACGGTGTTTGACCACAAAACGATCGATCCCATCTGCCGAATCCCGTCGCACCGAGCGACCGGGAGCGGGGGACCCAATTGCCGCGGAGAGGAATCCGCGGCCGGGGCGAATCGGGCGGCGAGCCGCCCGTAGCGAGTGCCCGGCACCGTGCCGGAACCCGCGAGCCCGTCAGCTAACCCCGCAGGCAGGCGAAGAAAGCGAGTGAACGAATGCGATACCTCCTGCCCACGGCGGCTGCTGCCGTCCTGTTGACGATCGGCGTCGCGCCGGCCGCGGCGACCAAGCCGGGCCATCGCCACGATCAGCGCCGGGCCAACTCCCACGTCGCCCTGCACCTCTCCGGCCACACCGTCCTCAACGGCAACGGAGTCGGCGTCAGCGGCAGGGTGCGCCCGCGCGGGCGGCACCGGGTGAAGCTGGTCTTCCGCGGTCCCGACCCGGCCGTGGTCGCCGTCACCAGCAGGGCGGACGGCAGCTTCGCCCTGCGCTGGTCGCCGTCCGGGATCGGCAGCTACGCGGTGCGCGGGTTCGCGGTCCACGACGCCCGCAGCCGCGCCTCCGCCAGCGAGGCCCGGCGCCTGACCAGCTACCGCCTCGCCGGCGCCTCCTACTACGGGCCCGGCCTCTACGGCAACGGCGTCGCCTGCGGCGGCACCCTGCTGCCGGGGACGCTCGGCGTCGCCCACAAGACGCTGCCCTGCGGGACCAGGGTGAAGCTGCGCTACCGCGGCCGCAGCGTCACCGTGCCGGTGATCGACCGCGGCCCCTACGTGGCCGGCCGCGACTACGACCTGACCGAGGCGACCAAGCTCCGCCTCGGCTTCCCCGGCGTGGGGACGGTGCTGGCCACCCGCTAGACCGAGCCCGGCAGGCCGAGCTGGAGCTGAGGTTCCGGCTCGGCCTGCGCGGCGGGCTCCGCCTCCACCTCCTGCTCGAAGGAGGCGACGCGGATGCCCAGCAGCCGCACCGGCCGCTGCGGGTCGTAGGCGCGCAGCAGCTCCAGCGCCACCGGTTTGACCACCGCCGGGTCGTTGGTCGCCGCCTCGACCGTCTGCGAGCGGGTGACGTTGGTCCAGTCGTCGAGCCGCACCTTGATCCCGATCGTCCTGCCCTCGAGCTCGCGCTTGCGCAGCCGCCGGCAGAGCTCCTCGGCCTGCTCGCCGAGGTGCGCCTCCAGCTCCGCGCGGTCGGAGACGTCGACGTCGAAGGTGGTCTCCACCGACTGCGATTTGGTCTCACGGGAGACCGTGATCGGGGTCTCGTCCCAGAGCCGCCCGCGGGCGTGCAGCCAGGCGCCGGAGCGCGGACCGAAGGCCCCTTCCAGCTCCTCGCGCTCGCGCTGGCCGAGCTGGGCCATGGTGCGGATTCCCATCTTCTCCAGCCTCGCCACGGTCTTCGGGCCGATCCCCGGCACCAGCCCCGGCGACTCGGCGCCGAAGCGCTCCAGGGCCTGCGCCCGAGAAAGCACGACCAGGCCGGCGGGCTTGCCGAGCTCGCTGGTGATCTTCGCCAGCATCCGGCTCTCGGAGATCCCGACCGAGCAGGTGAGGCCGGTCTGCCGGCGGATCGCCGCCGCCACCCGCCGCATCGTCGCCTTCGGCGAGAACAGCCCGGTCAGGTCCAGGTAGGCCTCGTCCAGCCCGACCACCTCGACCACCTCGACGTTGCGCCGCAGCACCTCCATCACCTGCGCCGAGGCCTCGCGGTAGGCGGGGAAGTCGGGCCGCAGGTAGACCGCGTCGGGCAGTCGCCGCCGCGCCACCGCCGCCGGCATCGCCGAGTGGATCCCGGCCAGCCTGCGCGCCTCGTAGCTCGCCGTCGTCACCACCGCCCGCGGCCCGGAGCCGCAGACCACGACCGGTTTCCCCCGCAGCTCCGGCGCCCGCCGCAGCTCGACCGACGCGTAGAACGCATCCATGTCGAGGTGGGCGATCGTGCGCTCGAAGCTCACCCGTCGATGGTAAGAGGGGGGAGGGACGGAGGCGCCGGGCCGCGCGGCTTAGACTTCGGCCCGTGGCATCTCCCGAGGCGAAGAACTTGGAGGCGATCTCCAAGGCGATCGACCAGCACAACGCGAACTGCCCGTTCCCGGCGGCCGAGGTGCGGATGAACCCGTTCGAGGTCGAGCGGCTGGGCTGGGACACGATCCGCGGCCTGCCGCTCATCCCCGACGGCGAGATCGGCACCGGCCGCTTCCGCATCGTCTGCTCCCGCGACGTCGACGACAGCGGCCTCGAGGTCACGGAGGCGGTCGGCAAGGAGCTGGAGACCGTCGCCCCGGTTCAGAACTGACGCGTATCCAGAGTTGTCCTCGCCATAGCGGGGACAATCCTGGGCACGCGATCGTTCAGACCGAGTTCCAGAAGTCGATGCCGGATTCTTCGGCCCAGTTCTGGACTTCGACGTTGAGCTGGGTCAGTTCGCCGGTCCAGATCAGCACGCCCATCGCGATCAGGATCACGCCGCCGACGGCGACGATCAGCTGGTAGTGGCGCTTGACCACGGCGAAGGCGGTGGTCATGCGCGAGAAGGCGAGGGCGGTGAGAAGGAAGGGGATTGCCAGTCCGGCCGAGTAGACGGCGAGCAGGAAGGCGCCGCGGGCGGCGGAGTCCGAGAGCGCGGCGGCGGAGAGGATCGCGCCCAGGGTCGGGCCGATGCAGGGGGTCCAGGCGATGGCGAAGGCGGCGCCGGCGACGATCGGGCCGCCGCGCCCGGCCCGCTCCAGCAGCGCGTCGACGTGCCACTCCTTGTTCAGGCGGGTGATGAAGAGGGAGGCGACGAAGAGGATGCCCATGAGCACGATCAGCGCCCCGGAGATCTTCGTCAGCAGTTCCTCGTGGTCGCGCAGGAAGGAGCCGAGCCCGGTCGCGGTCAGCCCGAGGAGGATGAAGATCGCCGAGAAGCTGGCGACGAAGAGCAGGCTCGGTCCCAGCACCCGGCGCCAGCCGGCGTCGTCGAGCTCGTTCGCCGATACCCCCGTCACGGCCGAGAGGTAGCCGGGCACCAGCGGCAGCACGCAGGGCGAGAGGAAGGAGACGATTCCCGCCGCGAGGGCGGCGAAGATGCCCACTCCAGCGGCAGGATCGGAGCTGAGAACGGCGTTGAGCAAGATCCCTGAGATTACCCCCAGCGAGAGCGCGGCCGGGGCCGGCGACGGCGGGCTCTACAACGCCTCCGGGCGGGTCATGCGGCTGCGCGCCTCGCCGCTGTTCTCGATCGGCCCCGGCAAGCCCCGTCCGGCGCTGCGCCGCGGCGCCCTGCTGGCGCTCCCGGTCGGCGCCGCCCTCGCCGTCGAGCTCGGCTTCGACGCCCCGACCAAAGGCGCGATCGCGACCGGGGCGATGTTCGCCGCCTTCGCCGGGCTCGACGCGCCGGCCGGGCCGCGCGCCGCCTGGCAGGTCGCGGCGGCGCCGCTGATCGGGGCGATGGCGGCGCTCGGCATCCTCACCTCGCAGTCGGCGCCGCTGGCGGTGGCGACGATGGGCCTGGTCGGCGCCTGCGCCGGGTACTGCTTCTCCTACTCGCTGCGCCTGGCGATCTACGGCTTGGTCGGAGCGCTGACCCTGCTCGTCTCCCAGGGGCTCTTCCTCGAAGTCGACGACACGCTGCCGGCGCTGCTCTGGGGCACGGTCGGCGGCCTCACCCAGGTGCTCTGGTCGCTGCTCGTCTGGATCGTCGTCGACCGCTGCCGGCGCGGCGAGCCGAGTGGATGGGACCGGGAGGCGGTCGTCGCGGCCTTCCGCTCCAACTTCAGCCTGCAGTCGGAAAACCTCCGCCACGCGCTCCGCTTCGGGGCCTCGCTGGCGGTCGGCGTCGCCGTCTACCGCGTCTTTGACATGGACAACCACGGCTTCTGGATCCCGCTGACGATCCTCTTCGTGATGCGCCCGGACCGCGACGAAACGTATCTGCGCACGGTCCTGCGGGCGGCCGGCACCGTGCTCGGGCTGATCGTCGCCACCCTGATCTTCGAAACCCTCGGCTTCAGCGACGCCGTGGTCGTGGTCGTGCTGACGATCGCCACGGCGCTGGTGCTGGGCCTGCTCACCGTCCAGTACGCCCTGTTCACGGCCTCGATCACGGTCTACGTGGTCGTCCTCACCGACGCCCTCGGCGAGCCCACCTGGGAGGCCGACAAGCTGCGCCTGATCGGCACCGCGATCGGGCTCCTGATCACCTTCCTCGCCTTCGTCGTCTGGCCCGATCCGCAGAAGGGGAGGGACCTCGCATTCCGGGTCCTGAGGCCACCTGCGGACCCGCCCGACGCCGCGGCGCGCTAGATTCCTGGCTACGCAGCCAAACTCCGCCAAAGGCGCGGGAGACTTCGAGGAGAGACAGTTGAGCAACCGCACGTTCGTGATCGGTGTCGGCATGACCAAGTTCGAGAAGCCCGGGACCAAGGAGGGCGACTACCCCGATTGGGCCAAGGAGGCGGGGGAGAAGGCGCTCGCCGACGCCGGCATTCCCTACACCGACGTCGAGCAGGCCTTCGCCGGCTACTGCTATGGCGACTCGACCTACGGCCAGCGGGCTCTCTACCAGCTGGGCCTGACCGGGATCCCGGTCGTCAACGTCAACAACAACTGCTCGACCGGCTCCTCGGCGCTGTTCCTGGCCCGCCAGGCGGTCAAGGGCGGGCTCGTCGAGTGCGCCCTGGCGCTGGGCTTCGAGAAGATGGAGCCGGGCAGCCTCGGGGTCAAGTACACCGACCGCACCAACGCGCTCGACAAGCACGCGATGCGGATGTTCGAGATCCGCGACCCGGAGCAGTCGCCGCCGGCGCCGCAGATGTTCGGCAACGCCGGCCGCGACCACATGGAGAAATACGGCTCGACCCCCGACCACTACGCCTGGATCGGCTGGAAGAACCACAAGCACTCGGTCAACAACCCCTACGCCCAGTTCCAGGACGAGTACAGCCTGGAGGACATCAAGGCGGCGAAGATGATCCACGACCCGCTGACCAAGCTCCAGTGCTCGCCCACCTCCGACGGCTCGGCCTGCGCGATCGTCGCCTCCGAGCGCTACGTCGACGAGCACGACCTCTGGGACCGGGCGATCGAGATCGCCGGCCAGTCGATGGTCACCGACCTCTCCTCGACCTTCGCCGAGGACGCCAACTGCATGACGATCGTCGGCGCCGACATGTCGAAGCTGGCCGCCGACCGGGCGTATGAGGAAGCGCAGGTCGCCGCCGCCGAAATCGACGTCTGCGAGCTGCACGACTGCTTCAGCGCCAACGAGCTCATCACCTACGAAGCGCTCGGCTTCGCGGCCGAGGGCGAGGCGCACAAGCTGGTCGAGGCGGAAGCCACGACCTTCGGCGGCGACGTCGTCGTCAACCCCTCGGGCGGGCTGATCTCCAAGGGCCACCCGCTCGGCGCCACCGGCCTGGCGCAGTGCTCCGAACTGACCTGGCAGCTGCGCGGCGACGCCGAGAAGCGGCAGGTCGAGGGCGCCAAGATCGCGCTCCAGCACAACATCGGCCTCGGCGGCGCCGCCGTGGTCACCGTCTACAAGCCGGCGAGCTAGGGCCCGCCGCACCAACGAGGAGGAAGCGATGGCGAAGCAGCGGCGGTCACTGAACGGCAAGGTCGTGGCGCTCACTGGCGGCGCCCGCGGCATCGGCAAGGCGACCGCGACGGCACTGGTGCGCCGCGGCTGCCGCGTCGCCATCGGCGACCTCGACCTGGAGCTGGCCGAGCAGACCGCGGCCGGGCTCGGCGGCGGCACGATCGCGCTGCCGCTCGACGTCACCGACCGTGGCTCCTTCGCCGCCTTCCTGGCCGAGACCGAGCGCCAGCTCGGCCCGGTCGACGTGGTCATCAACAACGCCGGGATCATGCCGGTGACGGCGATCGTCGACGAGTCCGACGCCTCGATCAAGCGCCAGCTCGACATCAACATCTACGGGGTCATCGTCGGCACCCAGCTGGCGATCGAGCGGATGCGCCCCCGCGGCAGCGGCCACATCGTCAACATCGCCTCGCAGGCAGGCAAGACCGCGATCCCCGGCATCGCCACCTACTCCGGGACCAAGCACGCGGTGGTCGGGATCTGCGAGGCCGTCAAAGCCGAGCTGCGCGGCAGCGGCGTCGAAATCCACTGCGTGATGCCGACCGTGGTCAACACCGATCTCACCGCCGGTCTCAGCCAGAAGCTGATCCCCAAGGTCGAGGTCGAGGACGTCGCCAACGAGATCGTCGACGCGCTCGAGCTCGGCCGCTTCGACGTCTACGTGCCGCGCTCCAACGCGGTCATGACCCGGTTCAGCGCTCTGATGCCGCGCCGGATGAGTGAGGCGATCGGGCGTCTGATGAAGGCCGACAAGCTGATGTTCGAGGTCGACCACGGCGCCCGTCAGGCCTACGAGGAGCGGGCCGCGAAGAGCGAGCCGGCGCTCGAGGGCGAGCCGGGGGCCGCCGAGGCCGCCGCGCAGCGCGACGCCGCCTGAGCCGGCGGGCGGCTGAACCTTCCCTGCGCAGGCGCCGTAGAACCAGCCACGATCCTCATGGGCCGAATCTACGACGAGACCTGGGGCCGTGGCTTCTCCGCCCTCTACGACCGCTGTTTCAAGGCTGCCGAAGAGGCGGGACTGCGCGAGATGCGCCGGGAAGTCCTGGGCGGGGCGCGGGGGAGGGTCCTCGAGGTCGGAGCGGGCACCGGCCTCAACGTCGAGCTCTATCCCGAGGGGGGCATCGAGAGCCTGACCTTGAGCGAGCCCGACCCCCTGATGGTCAGGCAGCTGCGCGAGAAGCTGGTGGAGTCCGAGCGCGAAGCGGAGCTGATCCAGGCGCCCGCGGAAGACCTGCCGTTCGCCGACGGCAGCTTCGACACCGTCACGCTGACGCTGGTCCTCTGCACCGTCCCCGACCAGCCGGCGGCACTGAAGGAGATCCAACGCGTCCTCAAGCCGGGCGGCCGGCTGCTCTTCCTCGAGCACGTCCGCTCGGACGATCCCGATCTCGCCAGGTGGCAGGACCGGCTCGAGCGGCCCTGGCGCTTCCTCGGCGACGGCTGTCACTGCAATCGCGACACGGTCGCCGCGCTCTCAGCCTCGCGTTTCAAGATCGGCGAGCTCGAGCATGATCGGCTGCCCAAGGCGCCGCCGATCGTGCGCCCACTGGTCCGCGGCAGCGCGATCCTCTCCAGCTGATCAGGAGGTCCTGGCGTCGAGCATGCGCGCCGCCAGCTCGGCGGCGCTGACGCCGATGAAGGCGCCGACGAGGACGTCTGCGGGATAGTGGACACCGGTATGCACGCGGGAATATCCGACCAGCGTCGCCAGCGCCCGCAGCGGCGCCGAGAGGCTCGGCTCGGCGTTGCCGGCCCCGGTGGCGAAGGCGAAGGCGGAGGCGGTGTGGCCGGAGGGGAAGGAGCTGGAGCGCGGCATCGGCACGTGCCGGCGCGCCAGCACCTCGAGCTCCTCGCGCTCGGGCCGCCGCCGCGTCGTCAGCGGCTTGGCGACGAGGTTGGCGAAGGCCGAGGCGAGGCCGAGCGCGGCGACGCCGTGGAGCGCGGCGCGGCGCCCGCGGCGACCGCCGAACAGAGCCAGCGCCGCGGCGCTGCCGAACCAGAGCTTGCTGTGGTCGGCGCTGCGGGTGAGGCGTCGCATCGCCGCGTCGAGGGCCGGCGTCTCGGTCGCGGCGATCGCCCCGTACAGCGCGGCGTCGACCGCCTTCGCCTCGCTGAGCCAGTCCGCCATCGGGCGATGATATGAGCCGCCGGCTCGGGGCCATCCTCGCGCTCGCCGGCGGCAGCCTCGCCCTGGCGATCGCCGTCTACGTCTTCGTCGCCGACTTCCCGCGCGGCCTGGCCGTCCTCGCCTGCGTCTTCGGCGCCCTGGCCCTGGCCTGGTACGCGCTGCTGCGCCGCGGCGGCCGGCGTTGGCTGGCGGCGGCATCGGGCCTGGCGCTGATCCTCGTCGGGCTCTGGCTGACCATCGGCGGCGACAACGGTCTGGCCTGGGCGGCGGTGACGATCGCCTTTGCCGGCGCGGTCGTCGGCGCCCGGGTCGCCTTTCGCCCCGAGCGCTCGCTGCCGCGGGCGCCGGCGCCACGCCACCCGGTTCTGCTCGTCAACCCCTGGTCCGGGGACGGGCGCGCGGGTGAGCTCGGCCTCGCGGCGGCGGCGCAGGAGCGCGGGTTCGAGGTGGTCGAGCTGGAAGCGGGCGACGACCTCGAGCAGCTGACCCGCGGGGCGGTGGAGAGGGGCGCCGACGGCCTGGCGATGGCCGGGGGAGACGGCTCGCAGGCCCTGGTCGCGGCGATCGCCGCCGAGCACGACCTTCCCTACGCCTGCATCCCCTCCGGGACCCGCAACCACTTCGCCCTCGACCTCGGGGTCGACCGCGAAGACGTGGTCGGCGCCCTCGACGCCTTCGTCGACGGGGGTGAGCGTTATGTAGACCTGGGCGAGGTCAACGGCAAGGTCTTCGTCAACAACGTCTCGCTCGGCGTCTACGCCAGCGCCGTCAACCAGGACAACTACCGCGAGGCGAAGCTGCGGACGCTGCTGGACGCCCTGACCGACACGCTCGGGCCCGAGGGCGAGACCGTCGAGCTGCGCTGGACCGACCCCGACGGCGCCGCCCAGGTCAGCGCCGCGCTGGTCCTGGTCTCCAACAACCCGTATTTGCTCGGTCCGACCCTGGGCTCGGGAACGCGCCCGCGCCTGGACGGCGGCGTGCTCGGAATCGTCGACTTCCACCCGTCGGTTCCGGGCGCGGGAGAGCAGGCGGCCCGCTGGCGCGAGCTGACGGCCTCCGAGCTGGAGATCGAGGCCGACGCCTCGATTCCGCTCGGGATCGACGGTGAGGCGACCAGCCTGCAGCCGCCGCTGCGGTTCCGGGTCCGTCCGCGGGCGCTCAGGGTGCGGATCGCCCGCAGCCATCCCGGCGACTCGCCCTCCGCCGAGGTCCCGCACGGCCCACTGAGCGTGCTGAAGGAGCTGCTGCGGGTCGCCGCGCTGGGCGAGTAGGGCGCGAAAGGCCGGCGCCCGCGTCTCCCTGCTTCAGACCCAACGCACGATAATGGTGGTTATGTAAACCCGAAGCGAGAGAGGACGAGAAACGGGGCGCCAGGCCGCGGGAATGGCCTGCCGCCCCGCCCTCTAAAACCAGGCTCAGCTGGCTTTGTCGATCGCTTCTTCGAATTCAGCCGGTGAGCTGAGGGTGCCGATCAGTTCGACCCCGTTGGTGCTCGGGCCTTTGATCGCAAACGACGGCGTGCCGTTGAAGCCGTAGGTCTGCGCCTGTTCGGTCTCTTTTTCGACCTGGCCGGTCACCTTGGTGCTTTTGCGGTCGGTTTCCCATTTGGCGATGTTGGGAACGCCGGCGCCTTTGGCAACCGCGGTGAGGAATGCGTCATCGGCGTAGCCCGAGTTCTCCCGGCCCTGATTGCGGTAGAAGAGCTCGATGTAGTTCCAGCCGCGTCCCTGTTCGCCGGCGGCGATCGCCGCGGCGGCGGCCGGCGGCGACTGCGGACCGATGATCGTGAAGTTCTTGAAGACGATCTTGGCTTCGCCGCTGTCGACCTTGCTTTCGATCACCGGCGGCAGGATTTCCTCCGAATACGCTTTGCAGACCGGGCACTGCAGATCCCCGAACTCGACCAGTTCGACTTTTGCCGAGGGGTCGCCGAGCGTCAGCCCTTTCTGGGGCGAGTCGTTGACCAGCGAATCGACCTCGCTCACTTCTTTCAGGTTGGAGGCGTCGCCGCCGCCTTCGCCACCGGAGTTGGCGACGATCAGCACCACCACCGCGACGATCACGAGGAAGACCGCTCCGGCACCGAGCTGGAGGATGCGCGTGCGGCGCTCCCCGCTGTCGACCTTCGTTTCTTCCTGGATCCGCTGTTCGCGGCGTTTCTCCCTCTCCCGCTTGTTGCTCATCTGTCCTCCTGTAGTTGCCCTTGCGTCGAATCGAGGCCGCCGGCGCCTTTCGCCGCCTGACGACTCTATGCAGGTTCGGCGCCCGACTCGGTCTCTTCCCGTACTGCGCCCCCGCTCGTGCCGGCGTAGCCGATCAGCCGCGTCGTGTTGAGCAGGAAGAGAATCGTCATCAGCACGGCGCTGGCCACGCACCACTGGCAGATCGCTTCGATCGTGAACAGCTCCAGGTAGGTCAGGTAGACGCTGAACCCGAAGCCGCCGAGGGCGACCGCGAAGCCGCCGAAGCGCGCCAGGTCGTTGCTGAAGAACGCGGTCGCCAGCAGCATGATGTAGCCGATGACCCCGAAGATGGCGATGTTGACCCCGGCGATGTGCGAGTAGGAGCTGTTGGCGACGGTCTCGCAGCCGCTGCCGCCGGCCAGGCAGGTCGGCGCTCCACCACCCGAATCGGCGATCGTGATGTAGGTGGCGACGCCGATCCCGAGGGTCGCCACGAAGGCGATGATCCGGCGCAGGGTCGCTTCGGTTGGAAACTTCATAGTTATGAAGATAAAGCCTTTGTGTAAAAGGCGGCTAATTCCCGCGAGAGCCTGCCGCCCTGCCAGGCCAGCGGCGACTCCCCCTCCCCCTCGCTGATCAGCTCTGCCCCCGGCAGGTGCTCGGCGTAGGCGACCGCCGCGGCGTACGGATGACCGGGATCGGCGGCGTCGTGGCTGGCGACGACCAGCGCCGGCAGCCGCAGCTGCGCCAGCTCGTCCAGGGATCCGAAGGGACGCGAGCGCGGGACCTCGCGCAGCGCCTCGACCAGCGCCTCGGGATGGCGGTGCAGGAGCAAGCGGGTGCGGGTGAAGCCGAGCACCGAGTCGCGCCAGGCCGGGTCGATCCCCTGCGCGCGGTCGATGTAGTCGACGAAGCCGTCGACGCCGCCCGCGGCGAGGGCGTCGGCCAGCCCGTCCCAGTAGCGCAGCGAGTCCGGCTCGATCTCGCCCGCGTAGACCGGGCCGATCAGGGCCAGCCCGTGGAGCCGGTCCGGGTGGCGCAGCGCGTAGGCGACGGCGGTGTGGGCGCCCATCGAGTGACCGGCGAGGAGGAAGCGTCCCTCCCCCACCTCGGCCGCGACCACCCGCTCCAGGTCGGCGACCAGCCACGGGTATCCATAACCCTCTCCCGCCGGAGCGGGGTCCGACTCCCCGTGCCCGCGGGCGTCGTAGGTCACCACCCTGTGCCCGGCGCGCTCCAGCGCCCGCGAGCCGTGGTGGACGTAGCGGCGGCTGGCGGTGATCCCGTGGCAGAGGACGATCGGCGGGCCCTCCCCCGCCGCCTCGCCCTGGAGCGCCGGCGGCCCGGGGACGACGAACGGCGCCGCCGACGCCGGCATCAGCCGATCGAGGCGAGCGCCTGCTCGAGGTCCGCCACCGACTCGTAGCTGCTGCCGGTGCGGGAGACGTGGCGGTAGCGGACGACTCCCTCCTCGTCGAGGATGAAGATCGAGCGCATCACGTAGCGCCCGCCGGGGGTGTCCTTCAGCTCGGTCAGGCGCGCCAGCGGGCCGAGCCAGCCGGTGACGCCGTAGCGGCGGCTGACCGCGAGGTCCTCGTCGGCGAGCAGCGGCACGTTCAGTTCCTGCTCCTTGACCCAATGCTCATGCGACTCGAGCGACTGTGGCGAGATCCCCAGCACCTCCGCGCCGAGCGCGTCGAGGCGGTCGCCGGCGTCGCGGTAGGAGCAGAACTGCTTGGTGCAGACCGTGGTCGCGTCGCCGGGATAGAAGGCGAGGATCAGCTTGCGGCCGCGGTAGTCGGCGGGGCTGTAGGTCCTGCCGCCGGTGCCGGGCAGCGAGAAGTCGGGGGCCGGGTCGCCTACGTCGAGCTTGGCCACGGGGTCAACCCAGCCGCTGCGGCTAGCCCTTTTCGATCGTGATCTTTTCGATCAGGATCGTCTGTTTCGGTTTTTCCGCGGCGGTGCCGAGCCTGCCGATGTGCTCGACCACGTCCATGCCCTCGCTGACCTTGCCGACCAGGGCGTATTCGGGCGGCAGGCCGGCGTCGGCGCCGGTGACCACGTAGAACTGGCTGCTCGAGGTGCCGGGCGGCTCGGCCGAGGTCTTGGCCATCGCCACCACGCCTTTGGTGTAGGCGAGGTTGGCCGGCGGCTTCTCGACGATGCTGTAGCCCGGCCCGCCTTCGCCGGTGCCTTCAGGGTCGCCGCCCTGGATGACGAATTCGGGGACGATCCGGTGGAAGGTGACGTCGTCGTAGACGCCTTCTTCGGCCAGGTAGGCGAAGGAGTTGGCGGTCTTCGGCGCCCGCTCGGTGTCGAGGGCGATCTCGAAGCTGCCGCAGCTGGTCTCGACCACCGCGGTCACTTCCTCGCCCTTCTGCAGCGTCTGCTTCGGCGCCTTCAGCGAGACTTTCCGCGGCGCCGGCGCTTCGACCTGCTTGCAGCCGCCGCTGCTGGCGGTGGCGCTGGAGTCGTCGTCGCCACCGCCGCGGGAGATCAGGATCGCCGCGACCACGCCGATCGCGATCAGCGCGAAGACTCCAAGAATGATCGGGCGGCGGTCCGGCTGCTCCTCCATCGGCGCGAAAGCCTAGACCACTTACGATCGAGCGGATGCCGAACCCCCCGCTGACCCCGCTGGCGGCGGCCGTCCTGCGGGTCGAGCCGCAGCCGGAGCGAGTGCTCGAGGTCGAGTGCGGCGACGGCGACGGCGTCCTCTTCCTCGCCCGCGAGTTCCCGGTGGCGCGGGTGCGCGGGGTCGACCGCGACGAGGCCCGGATCCAGGCCGCGACCGCGCGGGTCGGGCTCGACCCCGAGGGCCGGGTCGCCTTCAAGGCCGGCCCGCCCCGGTCCCTCCCCTTCCCCGCCGGCTTCTTCGACCTCGTCGTCCAGATCGACGGGCGGCCGCCGGCCGCCGAGATCGCCCGGGTGCTGCGCCCCGGCGGGCAGCTGATCCTCGCCAGCTCCGGCGGCGCGGAGCCGGCCGGCCGGCTGCTGCGCTGGCGCCTGCGCCGGCTCGGGATCGCGCTCGGGCCCGCCGTCGCCGCCGGCGACGGCAGCTTCTCTGTCGGCCGCAGCGGCGGCGACGGGTCGGCGCCGGCCGCCGATTAGGCTGCAAACCGCATGGAGATCGAGGGTAAACCGCTCGTCGTCCTGGTCAACCCGTCCTCCGCCGGCGGCAAGACGCTGCGCCTGTTGCCGCGGGTCGAGGCGGCGCTCGATACCCGCCGCGCGGTCTTCCGCGTCCAGCGCACCAAGGACCTCGAGCACGGCGCCGAACAGGCGCTGCTGGCGATCGAAGCGGGCGAGGTGCCGGTGGTGATGTCCGGCGACGGCCTGGTCGGCGCCGTCGGCGGCGCCATGGCCGGCTCCGAGACGCCGCTGGGGATCATCCCCGGCGGGCGCGGCAACGACCTGGCGCGGGTGCTGAGCGTCCCCGGCGAGCCCGAGGAGGCGGTGGCGACGCTGTTCTCCGGGCACAGCCGGCGGATCGACGTCGGCGAGGCCAACGGCAAGCGCTTCCTCGGCATCGTCAGCGTCGGCTTCGACTCCGAAGCCAACCGGCGGGCAAACGAGACCCACTTCCTGCGCGGCAACCTCGTCTACGCCTACGCGGCCCTGCGCACCCTGCTCGGCTGGAAGCCGGCGCGGTTCACGATCCGGGTCGACGAGGAGCGGATCCGGCTCAGCGGCTACTCGATCTCGGTCGCCAACAGCAAGGCCTTCGGCGGCGGCATGTACATCGCCCCCGACGCCGAGCTCGACGACGGCGAGTTCGACATCGTCGCCGTCGGCGAGGTGAGCAAGCTGCGCTTCGTGGGTAACCTGCCGAAGGTGTTCAAGGGCACTCACGTCGAGGCGGACGAGGTGCGTGTCTTCCGCGCTCCCCACCTGGAGCTGAGCGCCAGCAAGCCGTTCCCCGTCTACGCCGACGGCGAGCACCTGACCGACCTGCCGGCCTCGCTGCGGGTGCTGCCGCACGCGCTCAGCGTGCTGGTGCCGGCGCCGGCCGGCGCCTGACGACGACGGTGGCAGCCGCCGGCAAGCGTCGCGGGCCCGTCTTCGGCGCCAAGCTGGCCGCCTCGCGGGCGCTCGGCGCCGCCAGCCGGGCCAGCGGGCGCGGCGGCGGCACGACCCTGCCGGGCCGGGTGCTGCTGCGGCTGGAGCCGGAGGCGATCGCCCGCCTCGGCGCCGGACTCGAGGCCGGCACGACGATCGTCAGCGCCACCAACGGCAAGACGACGACGGCGGGGATGATCGCCGCGATCCTCGCCGCCGACGGCCGCAGCCCGGTCCACAACCGCGCCGGCTCGAACATGACCTGGGGCGTGGCCACGGCGCTGCTCGAGCAGCGCGGGCACGAGGGCCTGTTCGAGGTCGACGAGGCCTGGCTGCCGCGCGTGGTCGAGCAGCTCGACCCGAGCCTGATCGTGCTCGGCAACCTCTTCCGCGACCAGCTCGACCGCTACGGCGAGATGGAGGCGCTGGCCGACGACTGGGCGGCCACGGTCGCCGACCGTGCCGGCCGCACCGGGCTGGTGCTGAACGCCGACGACCCGCTGATCGCCGACCTCGGCCGCGACGCCGACGAGCGCCCGCGCGAGGGCGTCCTCTACTTCGGGATCGAGGACGCCGCGCAGGCGCTGCCGCAGCTGCAGCACGCCTTCGACGCCAAGCACTGCCGCCGCTGCGGCCATCCCTACGCCTACGAGCGCGCCTTCGTCGGCCACCTCGGCCACTACTCCTGCTCGCACTGCGGGGCCGAGCGGCCGCGGCCCGAGGTGGCGGCGACGAGGATCGAGCTGCGGGGGATGGACGGCTCGCGCTCCACCGTCCGCACTCCGGCCGGCGAGATCGAGCTGAACCTCCCCCTGCCCGGTCTCTACAACGTCTACAACGCCCTCGGCGCGGTCGCCGCCGGCCTCCGCCTCGGGGTCGAGCCGGGGCGGATCGCCGCCGCCCTGGGCGAGATGCGGGCCGCCTTCGGCCGGGTGGAGACGATCGAGGTGGCGGGCGTGCCGGTCTCGATCCTGCTGATCAAGAACCCCGCCGGCGCCAACGAGGTGCTGCGGACGCTGCAGCTGGAGGCGGAGACGGGGCCGATCGACCTCTGGATTGCGCTCAACGACCGGATCGCCGACGGGCGCGACGTCTCCTGGGTCTGGGACGCCGACTTCGAGCTGCTCGCCGGCCATGTCCGCCGCGTCGTCTGCGCCGGCACCCGGGCAGCGGAGATGGCGCTGCGACTGAAGTACGCCGGCTGGCCGACGGAGGCGATCGCGGTCGAGCCGGACATCGAGGCCGCGCTCGACGCCGCCGTCGCCGCCGCGCCCGGCCGCGTCTTCGCCCTGCCCACCTACACCGCCCTGATGGAGCTGCGCAAGCTGCTCTCCGACCGCGGCCTGGCGAAGGAGTTCTGGCAGTGAGCGGGGTGATCTGGCACGACGCCGAGAACGGCGCCTACAGCGGCGACCTGGCCCTCTGGGAGGAGCTGGCGGCCGCGGCCGGGGGCCCGATCCTCGATCTCGGCTGCGGCACCGGCCGCGTCGCCCTGCACCTGGCCCGGCGCGGGCACGAGACGATCGGCCTCGACGCCGACCCGGAGCTGATCGCGGCGCTGGACGAGCGGGCCGAGGGCCTGCCGCTGCGGGCGGTCGCCGGCGACGCCCGCGACTTCGACCTCGACGCCGAGGTCGCCCTCGCCCTGGCGCCGATGCAGCTGGCCCAGCTGCTCGCCGACGGCGCCGAGCGGACCGAGTGCCTGCGCTGCGTCGCCTCCCACCTGCGCCCCGGCGGCCGGGTCGCGCTCTCGATCGTCGAGAGCCTGCCCGAGGCGGCCGAGGGCCCGCCGCCGCTGCCCGACGTGCGCGAGGTCGACGGCTGGGTCTACGCCAGCCTGCCGCTCGACGCGGTCGACATCGGCGAGGAGATCGTCATCCAGCGCCTGCGCCAGACGGTCTCCCCGGCCGGAGAGCTGGACGAGGAGGAAAACGAGATCCGCATCCGCACCCTCGCCGCCGCCGAGCTCGAGAGCGAGGGCGCCGAGGCCGGGCTGGTGGCGCTGCCGCGGCGCCGCATCCCCCCCACCGACCTCCACGTCGGCTCGACCGTGGTCGTGCTCGGAAAGGCGGGCTGAGATGGAGCTGCGCGTGCTCAGCCTCTACCCGGAGCAGATGAACATCTACGCCGACCGCGGCAACATCCTCTTCCTGCAGCGGCGCTGCGAGTGGCGCGGGATCGACTTCCGCCACGCGGGCGCCGGGGCCGGCGAGGCGGTCGACCCGGCCGCCCACGACCTCTTCTACGTCGGCGGCGGCCAGGACCGCGACCAGCGCATGGTCGCGGCCGACATGGTCGCCAGCAAGCGCGCCGACCTCGCCGCCGCGGTCGAGAGCGGCGCCGCCCTGCTCGCCGTCTGCGGCGGCTACCAGCTGCTCGGGCACAGCTACCAGCTCGACGACGAGACCCTGCCCGGGCTCGGCCTGGTCGACCTGGAGACGGTGCGCGAGCCCGGCCCGCGCCTGATCGGCAACGTGGCGATCGAGGTCGATCTCGGCGACGGCCCGAAACGGCTGGCCGGGTTCGAGAACCACGGCGGCCGCACCTACCTCGGCCCTGGCGTGCACGCGCTGGGCAAGGTGCTCGCGGGCAAGGGCAACAACGGCGTCGACGGCCTCGAGGGCGTGCGCCGCCACAACCTGATCGGCACCTACCTGCACGGCCCGCTGCTGCCGAAGAACGCCTGGCTGGCAGATCACCTGATCGCCACCGCGTTGGAGCGCCGCTACGGCGCCCGGCCCGAGCTGGAGCCGCTCGACGACGCCTTCGAGGCCGCCGCCGAAGCCAGCGCCCGCGTCGCCGCGGGTCTCAGCTGAGTCAGCGGCCGCTGGAGCCGAAGCCGCCGTCGCCGCGCTGCGACTCGGCGAGGGCGACGCTCTCGACCGGCGTCGCCAGGGCGATCGGGACTAAGACCAGCTGGGCGATGCGGTCGCCGGCCTCGACCCGGAAGGTCTCCGCCGGGTCGGTGTTGAGCAGCAGCACCCGCAGCTCGCCGCGGTAGCCGCAGTCGATCAGGCCGGGGGCGTTGACGAGGGCGATGCCGTGGTCGCGGGCGAGGCCCGAGCGCGGCAGGATCAGGCCGGCGTGACCGGCGGGGATCTCGACCCCGACCCCGGTGCCGACCCCCCAGCGCTCGCCCGGCCCGATGTGGGCGCTCTCGTTTGCGTAGAGGTCGAGCCCGGCGTCGCCCTCGTGGGCACGCGTCGGCAGGGTCGCCCCCTCGCTCAGCTTCGTCACCGGCAGCTCCATCGCCGCGCAGCCTAGACGACGGCGAGATCGTCGAAGCGGTGCAGCTCCGCGACCGGGACCTTGGCGTGGACGAGGACGCCGTCCTCGCGCTCGGTCCGCTCGAGGTCGCCGGCCACTTCGTGCAGCTCGTGCAGGCGCCCGCCCTCGGAGTAGGGAACCAGCAGCTCGACCTCGGCCAGGGTCTCGGCGAACGCGGCCTCGATCCGCCCGCGCAGCTCGTCCAGGCCCTCGCCGCTCACAGCCGAGACCAGCGCCGCCTCGGGGTGGGCCAGCTCGACCTCGCGCCGCGGCTCCTCGTCGATCAGGTCGGCCTTGTTGAGGACCAGCAGCCGCGGCTTCTCGCCGGTGCCGATCTCCTCCAGCACCTCGTCGACCGCGTGCATGTCGAGCGCCCGCCGCTCCTCCGGCTCGGAGGCGTCGACCACGTGCACGATCAGGTCGGCGAGCACCGTCTCCTCCAGCGTCGCCTTGAAGGCCTCGACCAGCTGATGCGGCAGCTTCTCGATGAAGCCGACGGTGTCGGTCAGCAGGTAGTCGCGGCCGGAGAGCTCGAAGCTGCGCGTGGTCGGGTCGAGGGTGTGGAAGAGCCTGTCCCCCACCCCGACCTCGGCCCCGGTCAGGGCGTTCAGCAGGGTCGACTTGCCGGCGTTGGTGTAGCCGGCGAGGGCGACCCGCGGCAGGGCCGAGCTCTCGCGCCGGGCCCGCATCACGCCGCGGTTCTGTTCCAGCCGCCCGAGCCGGCGGCGTAGGGCGGCGATGCGGTTGCGGGCGAGCCGGCGGTCGGTCTCGATCTGGGTCTCGCCCGGGCCCCTGGTGCCGATGCCGCCGTCCATGCGGCCGGCGCCGAGGCGCTCGAGGTGGGTCCAGAGCCCCCGCATGCGGGCCATGTTGTATTCGAGCTGGGCCAGCTCGACCTGCAGCTTGCCCTCGGCCGAGTGGGCGTGGTCGGCGAAGATGTCGAGGATCACCGCGGTGCGGTCGATCACCGGCACGCCGAGGGCCGCCTCGAGGTTGCGCTCCTGGCGCGGCGCCAGCTCGTCGTCGCAGGCGACCAGGTTGGCGTCGCAGGCGGCGATCTGCCGCTTCAGCTCGTCGAGCCGGCCGCGGCCGAAGTAGCGGTCGGGGTCCGGCTGCGGGCGCTGCTGGGTCGCCTCGCCGGCGGTGGCGACGCCGGCCGTGCGCAGCAGCTCCTTCAGCTCCGCCAGCGGCTCGTCTCCCTCGCGGCCGTCGACGATGCCGATCGCCAGCGCCCGCTGGCGGGCGCGGGGGTTCGAGACGCCCGCACCGTTCGCCCCGGCGCCTTTGCCGGTCTGCGTGTTGCGGCCATTTCTCGAACGTTGCACTCAAGCTGATTGTAGGCATCGGCCCGGGCCGGATAGGCTTGCGGCCGTGAAGGTCTTCGTGACGGGAGGAACGGGCTTCATCGGCGGCGAGATCGTGCGCCAGCTGCGCGACCGCGGCGACGAGGTCGTCTGCCTCGCCCGCAGCCCCGAGAAGGGCGCCAAGGTCGCCGCCCTCGGCTGCGAGGTGGTCGCCGGCGACCTCGGCGACGAGGCCGCGCTCCGCACCGGCATGGAGGGCTGCGACGCGGTCATCCACGCTGCCGCGATGTACGAGGTCGGGATCCCGCAGAAGCAGCGCCCGGCGATGTGGGAGGCCAACGTCGCCGGCACCGAGCGGGTGATGAAGGTGGCGCTGGAGGCGAAGGTGCCGCGAGTCGTCTACGTCTCCACCGTCGGCATCTTCGGCAACACGAGCAAAGAGGTCGTCGACGAGAGCTATCGCAACCCCGAGCAGGGCTTCACCTCCTACTACGAGGAGACCAAGCTGGAGGCGCACAAGATCGTCGAGCGGATGGTCGCCGAGCAGGACCTGCCGGCGGTCATCGTCCAGCCGGGCGGCGTCTACGGCCCCGGCGATACCTCGCAGGTGGCCGACCTGCTGCAGGAATTCTTCGCCGGCAAGCTGATCCTGATGCCGTTCCCGGAGCTGGGGATCTGCATGACCCACGTCGATGACATCGCCGGCGGCGTGCTGCTGGCGCTGGACAAGGGCAAGCTGGGCGAGACCTACGTGATCAGCGGCCCGGTGACGACGATGCGCGACGCGATCGAGATGGTCGCCAAGGTCAGCGGCCGCAAGGCGCCGAAGCGCGACCTCCCCACCGGCGTGATGAAGGCGCTGACCCCGATCGGCCCGCTGGTCGGCAAGCTGATGGGCCAGCCGCCGAACCTGCGTGAGCTGATCACCTCCGCCGACAACGTCACCTTCTGGGCCAGCTACGACAAGGCCGCGCGCGAGCTCGGCTACGCCCCCCGGGGCATGGAGGAGGGACTGCGGCAGACGCTCGAAGCGGACGACCGCTTCCCCTCCCCGGTCGCCGCCTGAGCGCGCCGCGGATGCGCGTCATCGATGTCATGCATCTGGGGCGGCCGCATGTGATCGGCTGCTGGGAGGTCGACGACTGCTTGGTCGACCCGGGGCCGGAGTCGTCGATCGGGAACGTGATCGAGGCGCTCGACGGCGAACGGCCGCGGGCGCTGCTGCTGACCCACATCCACCTCGACCACGCCGCCGCGACCGGGGCGCTGGTGCGCCGCTGGCCCGACCTGGAGGTCTACGTCCACGCCCGCGGCGCCCCGCACCTGATCGACCCCTCGAAGCTGTTGGCCAGCGCCGAGCGCCTCTACGGCGACGACATGCAGCGTCTCTGGGGCGAGATCGTGCCGGTGCCGGAGGCCAACGTGAAGGTGCTCGAGGGCGGCGAGACCATGCGGGGGATGCGCGTCGCCTACACCCCCGGCCACGCCTCCCACCACGTCTGCTACCTGCACGAGGAGAGCGGCACCGCCTTCGTCGGCGACGTCGCCGCCTGCCGCATCCCGCCCTCCAACCTGATCATGCCGCCGACCCCGCCGCCCGACATCGACGTCGAGGTCTGGGAGCAGTCGCTGGACCTGGTCGCCTCCTGGCAGCCGCGGCGGCTGGCCCTGACCCACTTCGGCGCGGTCGAGGACGACGTGCCCGGCTACCTGGCAGCGGCCCGCGCCCGCCTGCGCGAGGAGGCCAGTCTGGTGAAGGAGATGCCCCAGGACGACTACGAGGCCGATCTGCAGCGCCGCATCCGCGAGCGGCTGAGCGGCGAAGGCATGGGCGAGGAGACGATCGCCGAGCTGCTGCAGGCCGTCCCCACCGCCTACCAGTGGCGCGGCCTCGACCGCTACTGGCGCAAGCGCGCCGAGCGCTCGGCTTAGCCCCGGCTAGCGCCGCTTCCCGCCGCCCTTCTTCCCGTTTTTGCACGACGTCGTCACCACCGGCCGGGAGTCGTAGGGGCGACCGTTCTGCCCCTTCAGCTTGACGTCGGCCCTGAGGTCGTGGGCGCAGAGGTTGCGGCTGTTGACCAGCAGTCCCTTCTTGCCGCCGAAGAGGCTGATGGTGAACTTCGTCACCGGCGCATCGGGGACGCGGTCGAAGGTGGTGCGGATCCGGCCCTTGCGCGAATCGACCTTGCCAACCAGGACGACGTGGAATTGACCCTTGAGATCGGCGACCACGTCGGGCAGCAGGCGTTCGCCGCCATTGGAGCGGAAGTACACCGGTCCTTCGAGCGGCTCGTCGAGCAGCGGCGTGGTTGCCTTGGCGCTGCCGAGGACGGAGCCTTTCGGGCACTTCTGGGCGGCGAACTGGACCCTCGTGCAGGGATTCTGGATCCGGGCGTTGTCGATGAACTCCGACGGCGGCAGCTTGACCACGGCCTTGCCGACGTTGGCGTAGGTGGTCTCCCCCTTGGGGTAGGTCAGGACCGATTTCAGCGCCGGGTGGTCGTTGCGCTTGGTGCCTCCCTTGAGGCTCAGGGTCAGCTTGGGTTTGAAGGGCAGAGCCGCGCAGCCCGCGGCTCGGTACGGGTAGGCGAGCGACGCGGGGGTGTCGTCGGCGGCACTGAAGAGGTCAGATGCGCTGCCGAAGACATCTGCCGCGATCTGCTTCTGCTCGCAGCCGGTCGGGTTGAGGGTGAAGTTGGGACGATCGACGTAGACGCGCAGGTCGCGCAGCTTCAGCGGAATCCCCTTGAGGGCGTGGGGAAGCGGGTCCGCGTGTGAGCCATCGACTTCGCCCACGTAGGTTTCCGGATCGAGGTCGATCGACTGCCGCACCACCACGGTGCCGGCGTCGAAGGGACCGGCCACCGCGGGGGTGATTGCGACGATCGACAACGGATCGCCGCCGAAGGGCCCGGCGAGATAGATCTGTCCGGGGACGTAGGTGAGCGGGGAGCCGACCCCCGCGCCACCGAGCGTGCGGCCGATCTGGGAGCCCTGCGGGCAACTGGGCGCGGCCAGCTCCTGGCGGCCCGTCTTGATCTTCGCGGCGGCGATGGCGGCATCGGAGCACTCGGGTACCCCCGCCAGCCTGGGGACGAGCCCGGTTGGCAGGACGGCGTCGAGGCGGGTCGGCTCCTGTTCGCCGTCGTTGCGGGTGAAGCGCAGGAAGAGAGGCGAGTAGGAGCCGGCCCGGTTGCTGGTCGAGCCCGCCTCGAAGCCCGGTTTGAAGGGCGGGGTTCCCGAAGGGCATGGCCCCCCGCCCGTGCCCGCTGAGATCGGGAAGCTCGAGGCGCTGGGGAAGACCTCCGCGGGGTTGGCCCAGGGGTTGAAGGTCGCGGTAGTGGTGTAGGTGCCGCAACTGGCCGGAGTGGCGAGCGGCGCCGGCGCCGCGGAGCTGAAGTGGAAGCGCAGGTGGGAGAAGGGGAACTGCGGGATCTCCTGTCCCGGTTCGCCGAAGACGGTCGTCAGCCGGCCGGTCCTGGGATCGGGATCGATCCGCCCCGCCCGCTTGACCAGCACGCCGATATCGCGGTCCTTGATCACCAGGTAGATGGCGATCATCGAATCGAAGGGATTCTCCGAGCCCGGCGCGGTCGTGGCCGGATCGTCCTGGGTCGCGGCAAAGACCTGGCCTTCGAGCACCTCTCCCTTCAGCAGCTTCGTTTCGACCTCGACGCTGCCGAGCTTGGAGCCCTGCGGACAGCCCTCCCCCGGTTCGGAGGCGAGGGTCTCCGCCGCGAGCTGAACCGGCGAGCAGGCCGAGAGACTGGAGGCGACGCCGGGGTTCACGGTCATCCCCTCGGGCAAGACCACGGTCGTCTTGCGGATGTCGGACTGGGCGCGTTTGGCCGGGTCGACGAGCCCGGGGTCCTCGATATCGAGGCCGAAATCGAGCCCGGTGGCGGTTTCGGCGGACTCGCTAGTCGGTTTCGAGGCCGTTGCGGCGGCGAAGCCGAGTTCGTTGCATCCGGTCAGCTCCAGGGCGCTGGCAGCGCTGCCGGTGACGAAGGTCTCCGGGGTCTCCCAGCTGTTGGCTCGGTAGGTGGTGTGCAGCGGGCCCTCACAGCTGCGCGGCAGGGTGATGAAGGCCTCCTCGGGCACCGCGGTGGGACAGCTGACCGGGTTTTCGTTGCCCACGCACTGGCCCCGCTCGGGGCTGTGGACCGGCGAGGAGGGATTGCCCCAGATCGTCAGTTCGGTCGCCCCGACCGGTTCGATGTCCGAGGTGTTTTCGAGCGTGCCGACCAGGTTGTAGGGATAGCTGGGGTTGACCCGGATCGAGAGGGCGATCGGCACGTTCAAGAAGATGAAGCCGATCTTCGCCGCGACGCCGGGCGGCGGGGTCAGGTTGTAGACGCCGGTGAGGTTGGTGCCGGGCTCCGGTTCTGCCAGCGATTCGCCCGGGGCGAGCACGCGCAGGATGCCGATCGCGGTGTCGTTGGGGCAGTGACTGACCGGGAATTCGTTGCCCGGAACCAGTTCTTTGATGAGGAAATCGGCGTTGGAGCAGTGCGGGACCGCGTCGCGGGAGCCGATCAGGCCCGCCGGGAATTCGACGGTCAGGTTCTTCGGCGAGCCGTCGCCGATTTCCCGGGCCGGGTTTTTGGGATCGGGTTTGGTCGAGAATTCGACCTTGGTGGTTATCGCGTAGGGGTGGGACCCCGCTTCGGTCTGAGGCGTGCCGTTGGCTTTGGTGTAGGTGGTGTCGAAACCGGTGATGTTGAAGGCGGCCGAGGCCGAGGCGGTCAGAGCCAGGGTCGCCACGGCGGCGAGTGCCAGGGCGGCTGCGATTCGTCCGTTCATCGTCCCGCCCTCCCCTTGTTGCCGGCTTTCTTCTGGCCCTTGGACTTGCCCTTGCCGGCCTTCTTGCCCTTCTTCGGCTTGGGCTTCACACACCTGCCCTGTTTGTTGCGCACCTTGCCCTTCTTGCAGCGCGGCTTGAACTGGTCGGGCGCGCCGGGCGCGGACGAAGCGAGGGCGGAATCGCCGGGCGGATTGGGTCCGCTGCCGCGGCAGCGCTCGCTGTCGGCGGGGGATTCGCAGGGCGGCGTAGGCAGCGGCGGGACCGGCAGACCGCCGAGCACGCGCGCGTCGTAGATGTCGACCTGGCCCGGATCCTGGGGAAGCAGGCTGGAGCCGGTGCGGATGAAGACGTCTGAACCGTCGGGGCTGATGTCGGCCAGTTCGGAGTCGATTTCGTCCTCGCCGGAGGAGATCAGGCTGAGACAACCGTTGGCCGCGGGCACGAAGAGCTCCGCTCCGCGTTCTTCGCACTCAGCCTGCCCTCCCGCCAGACTCCACTCGTAGACGTCGCCTTTCTCGTTGCGGTCGCTGGGGACCAGGGCTTCGAAACTCTCGAAGAAGAGGCGATCGCCGTCCTCGATCAGCGCCCGGGGGCTGAAGAACTGGTTGTGGCCGGCGGGAAGCTGGGCGGAGACGCGGCGGATCTCGGGGCTGCTGAGGCTGTTGAAAGCCCGCGCCTGAGGCCGGGCCCCGGTTGGATTGCACGATACGCAGGCCAGTTCGTCGCCGGTGGCGTCGTAGAGGAAGACCTCGAGCGCTTTGCGTCCGTCGCTGACGTCGGTGTTGTCGTAGCCGGTGAGGCTGCCAAGCGAGACGAAGGCAAGCTGGGAGCCGTCGGGGGTTACCCGCACTCCGTTGGCGTTGGAGCTGACCCTGCCAACCGCGAAGCCGTTGGCAGGGAAGCTTCCGCTCGTGTCTCCCCCGATCAGGGTCGCGTCGCCGCCGTAGAGGGTGGCGATGAAGCTGTTCGTCCCGTCCTCGCGCAGGTAGAGGTTCGGCTCTCCCGCCTGCCCTTCCCCGCTCAGCTGTTTGGTGGAGATGAAGTAGACGCGGGAGAGGTCTTCGCTGCTGGCGACCATCCCCTCCGACCCTTCGGCGATCAGCGTGCTGGCCCCGGGTTCGGCGGCCAGCACTTTGGCGCTGTCGGCTTCGAAGAGGCTCCCGCCGATCGAGTAGAGGACCTTGGAGCCGTCGGGGGTGGCGGCCTCGTAGCGGTTGCTGCCAGCGGCGATCTGGGCGGTTTTGCCGGCCACGGTGTTGCGGACGTAGAGCGCCGCCGGCGTCGACCAGAACACCCGCGAGCCGTCGGCGGAGACCGCGTTGGTCACCGCGCTGCCGCGCGATTCGCCGGGCAGGCTGTTGAACGCCCCCAGCGAGGCATTGATCGCAGCGGCGCTGCCGTTGGGCAGCACGCTGACCAGTTTCAGTTCCCCGCAGCCCCCTTCGGGATCGCGGATGTGCATGTAGAGCTGTTGATTTTTGGCGGTCGAGGCGTTGCCGGTCATCTTGCCGTTGGCGCGGAAGACGGCGCGCGACTCATCGGCGGAGACGCCCTGCAGTTCCAGCGCGTAACCATCGGATTCAATGTCCGTCGGGAAGGCCGTGGTCAGCGCTTCGTAGGTCCCGGTCGCGTTGTCGCGGCGGTAGAGGTTGAGGGTGTCCGCCGGGGCGCATTCGTCCAGCGGCGGGTTGGTGTCGTGGATCAGCCAGCCGCTGCCGAGGTCCGGCGAGAAGGTCTTGTACTGGACGTCCCATTTGAAGGCGGGCGTCTGGGTGAGGCTGTTGGATTCCCGCGGCGGGGAGATCGCCTGGGTTTCCCATGCGACTCCGTCGATCCGGTTCGCCAGGTACTCCGAGGTCCAGGGCGCGCTGGGCGGGTTGGCGAAGGCGGTGACCGAGGAGAAGGCGAAGGCATCGCCGGCGCTGGAGCTCTGTTCGAGGCGGGCGGGGTAGTTCAGGGTGCTGCCGAGGACCTTGATGTCGCCGCCGTTTTTGTTGACCGGGCTGACCATCTCATAGGCGCGGCAGTCGGGCAGGTGGGCGCCGGGGCCGATGCGGTGGACATCGTTGGGGCAGGACTGGTTGGGCGGGGGTGCGGGGAAGGTGGTCAGGGACCGTTCGGGTCCCTCCTCGGTCGCGCTCGGGAAGACGTCGCTGACCACGACCCGGTAGCGGTAGGTGGTGCCGGGGGCAAGCGAGGAGAGCGTCACCGACTGGGTCGCCGGGGCTTCGCCGGAGCCGAAGTCGAGCGGGGCCTCGGCGGCGTCGACGTCCGGGGCCCTGGTCGCGTCGGCGAAGCCGGAGACCTGGAACTGCGCCTCGGTGACGTATTCGAAGTAGCCGGCGGTCGGGATGCCCAGCGGGTTGACGGTGGCATTCAGGGTGGCGGAGCCATTGTCGACCGCGGTGGCGAAGGTGGCGAGGATTTCGAAGGGCGGTTTGGTCTCGAGTTCACCCTGCACTTCGCTTTTGCCGTCGGCATTGGTCGCGACGAGGCGATAGCGGTACTCGGTTTCGGGCAGCAGGCAACTGGCCTGCGGCGGGCTGGTCGGGACAGTGCAGCCGATCGCCGCGCTCGCGGGATGCAGCGAAAAATCTTCGCCGACCGAGGCGCTCTCGGGCGTGGAGACGGTTTCGGGACTGGCGAAGCCGCCTTCGGTTTCGAAGCTCTCCCGGGTTACGTAGTCGAAGTGGTAGGTGGTGGCTTTGCCCTCCGGGTTGATCTGACCTTCGAGGGTGGCTTTGGTGTTGCCGAGCGCAGGCGCCAGGCAGCAGGGCAGCGGGCCCGGAGGCGGCTCGGAGATGCCGATCACCCGGTTTCCAGGCGAGGGAACCGCCACATGTTCTTCGCTGCCGAATACTTCACCATTTGGACTTACCGCCAGCCCGTTCAAATTGAACTGAGCCGCCCCGTATCCGAAGCGTTTGGTCATGATCCCGCTGGGGTCCCATTTGGTGATGATTCGCTGTCCGGAACTGATCTGGGCTGCGTAGAAATTGTCGTCTTGATCTACGGCGATCGACTTCGTATTCGCGCCTGAGTCGAATTCCTCCAGCAGGGTCGCCACCGGTTCGGTGAGTTCATATTTCTCAATCAGCTCTCGACTGCCCGCCCTGCTGACATAGGCGACGCCGGTCGAATCGACGGTAAGGTTGCTGACCAAGCCGCTGCCAAGCAGTTCGGAAGTGCCGGTCGATACCCCAGCTGCCGAAAATACCTCGACCCTTCCCCGAAGTTCGGCACCCTGGTCGAAGCTGTTGCCGACGAACACGCTGCCGCCGGCGCCGACCGCGATCGGAGAGCTCCCCCCTCCCACTTTTCCTTCGCCGAATTTGAGAACGAAGGCTCCGCTGGAACTGAACCTCTGAATCCGCAAGTTGCCGTCGACCACGAACACGTCGTGGAATGACGGGCTGAGTGGATCGTTGTCGACAGCGAGGCGGCGTGGGCTCGTGAACTGACCCAGACCGGGCCCGGCGAGGCCTTTGAAGCACGATGCCGTCGGCGGGGTCGCCGCCGGTCCGCAGCTTTGCAAGGCATTGGTGGCGCCATCTGCCACGCCCCAGCCGAAGGCGAGGAGAAAGTCGCCGGTCGAGTCGAAGACGTCGATCCGGTTGTTCCTGGTGTCGGCCACGTACATCCTGCCGCTCGAGTGATCGGCCGCGAGTCCAGTCGGTTCGTCGCACTGGCCGGCGCCGGAACCCACGCTGCAGAGCGTGGAATCGGCGGAAGCCCCTGCGGCGAAGGCCAAGAACAGCACGCAGGCGAGTACGAGCGAACCCACGTATCTAGCAGCCATCCAGCTCCCCCTCCATCGAGTGATCCCGCCGTGCCGGCGCCGGCATCCCAACCGGCATCGACATATAACCCAAAGTGATCCTATAAGAACAACTTAATATCTGTCAAGGTACTGGGGGACCGGCCCTCGTGGCCCGGTCCCCCAGAACTAGTTACTCATATTGGCGATTCAGCCTCCTACGAGAGGAAGATGCCGACGTGGGTGTTGGTCGACGGTATCTCCCCTGTGATGATGGCTGTACCGGTCAAGGTGCCGTTGGTCCCTGTGCCGGTAGTGCATTTGCCGATTCCGGTTCCTTCTGTGTGGGTGTAGTGAATCCCGCTGATTTCCAGGTGGGCTGTAAGTTCACGTGTCGCGCCCGAACCGGTGTTTGTAACCTCGACTTTGCTGAGATTACTCTGCGATTTGACGTGAACGACACACTTGCTGTTTGTCAGTGTGATTTCATTGCCACCCGTGCAGACGAGATCAGCGGTTGCTGTTGTCGAGCCGCTGCCGCCAATACGGAGCACGAAATCGCACCCGGTCGTGTCGACCGTGCAGGCCACTCCGATGCAGGTGCAGCCGCTGTAGGCCGGAGTCGCTGTGCCTTCTGTCGTGGGCGTGGCGATTGACGTGCCCGTCAGCGTTGCCGTGGTGCAGGTGGTGGAGCCAGCTGTGGTGACGAATTTGGTGAGTTCGCCCTCCTGGGTGCCTGTCAACGTGACCGGCGTGCTTTCGGATGTGAGGTCGTCCGCGGAGGCCATCGAGGCCATCACGGCGCTCATGGCAAGAACCGCGACCAGGGCGGTCCCCAGGACCTTGAGATTGCGCATCATCTGATGCTTCCTTTCGTTGTCCCGGCGCC
Organism: uncultured Solirubrobacterales bacterium; assembly: GCA_963719435.1. Taxonomy (GTDB): domain Bacteria; phylum Actinomycetota; class Thermoleophilia; order Solirubrobacterales; family 70-9; genus VAYN01. The sequence goes on from OY970384.1 coordinate 1,766,782, forward strand.
GACCCGCTTTGCCGGCAGTCGTCGCCGAGAGTTGACTCGCTGGACTCCCACGCCCAGCGCCCTCCCATAGGGAGTGAGCTAGCCATAACAAGGGAGATCTACTTCAGTCAAGAAAAACTGTTTGATGAGCCGGTGTCGGTGTGCGCTGTCCCGCCGTGGGCGGGCTTTCCCCTGGAAATCAGGTTGCGCGGATCCGCGCGTGCGCTATTTCGGGCGAGGCATCGATTGGTCGGCTGATGTTCGCGCGCGGCCGTCGAATGGCCAGGGAGACCCCTCCTGCGTGGGTCGACGGGTGTGTGGGACGACACCGCGCGTCCATTCGTCGCTCAGCAGCGTTGAAGGGGCTTCAGGCCAGGTGCTCGCGCATCCGCTCGACCGCCTCTTCGATGCGGTCGTCGGATGCGGTCAGGGCGATGCGGAAGAAGCCCTCGCCGCTGGGGCCGTACATCGAGCCTGGCGAGACGACCACGGCCGCCTCTTCCAGCACCTTCTCGGCGAAGGAGGTCGAGGTCTGGCCCGCGGGGACCGGGGCCCAGACGTAGATCGTGCCTTTTGGCGCCGTCACCTCGACGCCGATCTCGCGCAGGGCGGAGACGACCAGGTCGCGGCGGCGGACGTAGGTCTCGTTCATCCGCTCGAGCGGGCCGGCGGGGCCCTCGAGGGCGGCGACGCCGGCCATCTGCACGGCCTCGAAGAGACCGGAGTCGACGTTGGTCTTCAGCCGCCAGTAGGTCTGGATCGCCTCGGCATTGCCGAGGATCGCGGCGCAGCGCCAGCCGGTCATGTTGTAGCCCTTGGAAAGGGAGAAGACCTCGACCCCGACCTCCTTGGCGCCGGGCGTCTGCAGGAAGCTGGGCGCGACGTAGCCGTCGTAGGTGGTCTCCGAGTAGGCGTTGTCGTGGACGACGAGGATCTCGTGCTCCCTGGCGAAGGAGACGACCATCTCGAAGAAGCCCTCGGGGACGACGGCGCCGGTCGGGTTGTTGGGGTAGTTGAGGAACATCAGCCGCGCCTTGGCGGCGACGTCGGCGGGGACGGCGCTGAGGTCGGGGGCAAAGCCGAGCTCGGGCACCAGCGGCAGCAGCTCCGGCGTGGCGCCGGCGAGGATCGGGCCGCCGGTGTAGACCGGATAGCCGGGATCGGAGGCGAGGGCGACGCCGCCCTGGTCGAGGAAGGCGAAGCAGAGGTTGTAGATGCACTCCTTGGCGCCGATCGCCGGGATCACCTCGGTCGCCGGGTCGATCTCGACGCCGAAGCGCCGATCGTAGAAGTCGGCGAAGGCCTGGCGGAACTCGTCGCGGCCGCGGTTGCTCGGGTACTGGTGGTTGGCCGGGTCGGCGACCGCCGCCTGCATCGCCTTGACCACGTAGTCGTAGGTCGGCTGGTCGGGGTCGCCGATGCCGAGGCTGATCACGTCGATGCCGGCGGCCCGCTTCTCGGCGATCCGGCGCTCCAGTTCCTGGAACATGTACGGAGGCATCGCCTCCAGGCGCTTGGATGGGTCTGCGATTCCCACGGGGCGCGGAACCCTAACGATTAGCCGGCTGGTCCTGCTCGGACAGCGCCTGCAGCAGCTCCGGCGAGAGCTCGCCGGCATAGACCGGCTCCGCCCAGCCGCTCAGACGCACCGCCAGGTCCTCGCCGATCTCAACCTCGAGCTCGCCGCCTTCGAGCTCGACCACGAGCGGGCTGGCGGCACCGCGCAGGAAGGCGGTGATCGCGGCGCCGCTGGCGCCGGTGCCGGAGGAGAGCGTCTCCCCCACCCCGCGCTCGAAGATCCGCGCCCGCACCCTGCTGCCGTCGATCGCCAGGAAGGAGACGTTGGTCCGGTTCGGGAACAGCTCGTGGCCTTCGATCCCGGGCCCGATCTCGCCCAGGTCGAGCTCGTCGAGCTCGTCGTCGGCGACCACGATCGCGCACTGCGGGTTGCCGATCGAGACGTGCTGGAACTCCCACTCGCGCCCGCCGGCACCGAGAGTCCCCTTGCCGTCCTCGGCGCCGGAGGGGAAGTCCTTGGAAGTGGTGGCGGCCTTGCCCATGTCGACCGAGCAGGTCAGCTCGCCGGTGATCGTCGGCACGATCGGCCCGGCCACGGTGCTGATGGCGAAGGTGTCCTCGTCGGTCCAGCCGTGCCGGCGCAGGTAGAGGATCGCCTCGCGGGCGCCATTGCCGGAGAGCTCGGCCTCGGAGCCGTCGGGGTTGAAGATGCGCAGGTCGGCGACGAACTCCGGGTCCTCGCTGCGGGTGAGCAGGAGGACGCCGTCGGCCCCGACCCCGAAATGGGGGTCGCAGAGCCACTCGACCCGCTCCGGCGTCAGCTCCCAGGGGAGGTTCTGACTCTCGAGGATCAGGTAGTCGTTGCCCAGCGCCTGCCACTTCTCGAATTTCACCGGCGGGAGCCTAGTTGGAGGGAAGCAGGTCCGCGATTCGGCCGGCGACCGCGCGATCGTCGAGGCCGGTGCGGTCGACGAGCTGGAGGTTGGGGATCTTGCGCATCCAGGTGAGCTGGCGGCGGGCGTAGTTGCGGGAGCGCTTCTGCATCGCGGCGAGGTCGCCGGCCAGCAGCTCGTCGAAGCCGAGCGCCTTGCGGGCGCTGCGACCGGGGCCGAGCTGCTCGGCGCGCCGCACCTCGTCCAGCGCCCCGCCGGCGACGATCGCCGCGGTGCGGGCGTCGATCCGCTCGTACAGCGCCGCCCGCTCCATGTCGAGGCCGAAGATCCGCGTCGGGTGCCGGGTCGCCGGCGACCACAGCTCCGAGTCGGCCGTTTCCGGCGGCGCCTTGACCAGCGAGAGCTCGGCCAGCGCCGCCCGCAGGTAGAGGCCGGTGCCGCCGACCACGATCGGCGTCCGCCCGGCCACCAGCGCCGCGTCGACCTCGGCGTGGGCCAGCGGCATGTAGTCGCCGACCGAGAAGTCGCGGGTGACCGGGACGAACTCGACCAGGCGGTGCTCGAGCCGCTTGCGCTCGGCCGCCGTCGCCACCCCGGTCAGTGTCCCCAGCCCCTCGTAGACCTGCAGGGCGTCGCAGGAGATCGCCACCGGGTCCTGGCCGCGCCGGCGCAGCAGCTCGGCCAGCTCGATCGCCACCCCGGTCTTGCCGACCCCCGTCGGGCCGAAGACGGCGAGGACGCTCAAAGCAGCTTCGAGAGCGGCTTTGCCGTGACGCCGCGGAGCGTCTGCGAGGTCGCCGCTTCGATCTCCACCGCGACCAGCTCGCCAGCCCCGGCGACCCCGTCGAAGTTGACCGCCTTGTTGTGGCGGGTACGGCCACGCAGCCGGGTCTCGTCGGTGCGGCTGGTGCCCTCGACCAATACCTCCATCTGGCGGCCGACGAAGCGCTGCGCCCGTTCCTTGGCCCGGCGCTGGACCAGCTCGACCAGGCGCTCCATGCGCTCGACCTTGACCGGGTGCGGCAGCTGGCCGTCCATCGTCGCCGCCTCGGTTTCGCGCCGGGCGGAGAAGACGAAGGTGAAGGCGCCGTCGTAGCCGACCTCGTCGACGACCTCCAGAGTCTGCTCGAAGTCGGCCTCGGTCTCCCCCGGGAAGCCGACGATGATGTCGGTGGTGATCGCGCAGTCGGGCACGTGCTCGCGGATCAGCGCCACTCGGTCGAGGTAGCGCTGGCGGTCGTAGGTGCGGCGCATCCGCTTCAGCACCGCGCTGGAGCCCGACTGCAGCGGCAGGTGGATCTGCTCGCAGAGCGACGGCAGCTCCGCGTGGGCGCGGACCACGTCCTCCTTCATGTCCTTCGGGTGCGGGCTGGTGTAGCGGATGCGGTCGATCCCCTCGATCGCGTCGACCCGGGCCAGCAGCTCGGCGAAGCCGATCCGGCTCTCCCGCGGCAGGTCGCGCCCGTAGCTGTTGACGTTCTGCCCCAGCAGGGTGATCTCGCGCACCCCGTCGGCGGCCAGCGCCTCGGCCTCGATCAACAGCTCACTCGGGTCGCGGCTGACCTCGCGGCCGCGGGTCGAGGGGACGATGCAGTAGGAACAGACGCAGTTGCAGCCCTGGGAGATCTGCAGCCAGCCCTGGAACTCGCGCTCGCGCCGGGTCGGCAGGTGGCCGGAGAAGTCCTCGAACTCGAAGTAGCCCTGGGCGCTGAGCGAGTCGGAATTGAGGAACTCGGCCAGCTTGTGGATCTGCCCCGGCCCAAAAGCCACGTCGACGAAGGGAAAGCGCTGGAAGACCTCGTCCTTGACCGACTGCGCCCAGCAGCCCCCGACTCCGACGATCCGGCTCGGATCTTCCGACTTCAGCCGCTTCGCCTCGCCGAGGTGGGCGATGAAGCGGCTGTCAGCCGACTCGCGGATCGAGCAGGTGTTGAAGAGGATCAGCTCGGCCCCCGCCCGCTCCGCAGCCTCCTCGTACCCCAGCGACGCCAGCATCCCCCGCATCCGCTCCGAATCGTGCACGTTCATCTGGCAGCCGAAAGTGGTGACGTGGAAGGTCCTGGGCATCGGTGGCAGGGTAAACGGTGAGTGATCCCCAGGGCGGAGGTGGCGACCCTCCCGCAGAAGCCGTCGCGCAGCTGGGACGAGTCCCGGAGGCGCCACCGCGTCCCGCTTGAGCTTCTGCGGGAGGGTCGCCACCTCCGCCCCACGAAACGCTCGCTGTGGCCTGCCACCGATGCCCATGCGCTTCACGGGAGTAGTAGCTTCGCTCGAACCCCGCAACTACTCCCGCGAACCCAAGTCGGGGGCACGGCGAACAGGGTCGGGTGACCCTCCTGCAAAAGCTCAAGCGGGACTCGCTTGAGCCCTTAAGGGCACCTCAGCTGCGCGACGGCTTTTGAAGGAGGGTCACCCGACCCTGTTCGCCGTGCCGCTACTTGACGGTGAGGGTCCCTTCCATGCCGGCCTCACGATGCCCCGGGACGGTGCAGAAGAAGGTGTAGGTGCCGGGAGCGAGCTCGGTGCTGACCGAGGTTTCGGCTTCGGCGACCAGTTCGGAGCCGGCGAGCTCCTTGCCGCTGGAGTCTTCGATGGCGACGTCGTGTTCGAGCGGCGCCGGGTTGTCGAGGTCGATCGTCACCTTGCCGGGCTTGCTGCTCAGGCTGGTCGTGTCGTAGGCGATCGCGCTGGGATCAGCGGCAAGCTTGAGCGTGCCGCCGGGCCCTGCGGCGCCAGCGCTGCCGGTCGAGCCCTGCTCGCCTTCGACCTCGCCGACGGCTTCCTCTTCCTCGTCGCCGGGAATCGGCACCTCGCCGGCGGCGTCGTCGTTGCCCTCTGCTTCGAATTTCTCGCCCGCCTGCTCGAACTCCGCCGCTTTCTCGTGTTCCTCGTCCTTGGCGTGGAGCACGGCGAAGGTGGTGGCGCCGCCGATCAGGACCGCGAACCAGAGGACCACGACCGGGAAGGCTTTGCCGGGGAAGCTCTTGACTTTCAGCCCGACGAAGCTGATCAGCACCGCCGAGACCGCGAGGCCGATCCCGCAGATGTAGAAGAGGGTTTCGTTGTCCATGAAGAAGCGGCGGAATCCTATCCGTCAGCGACCGCCCGCCGCAGTGAGGGACTCAGGCGGCTTTGACCTCGGGGACGGGAGCCGCTGCCGCCGGCTCCTCCGTGGTCGCCTCGGGCGCGGCCTCGCCGTCGATTCCAAGCGCCACGCGGACCTTGGTTTCGATCTCCAGCGCCAGCTCCGGGTTGTCCCTGAGGAACTGTTTGGCGTTGTTGCGGCCCTGGCCGAGACGGGTCTCGCCGTAGGAGAAGAAGGAGCCGGATTTCTGCACCAGGTCCTGCTCCATGCCGAAGTCGAGCAGGCCGCCCTCGCGGGAGATGCCGACGCCGTACTCGATGTCGAATTCCGCCTGGCGGAAGGGCGAGGCGACCTTGTTCTTGACGACTTTCACCCGCACCCGGTTGCCGACCGCCTCGGTCCCTTCCTTGAGGGTCTCGATGCGGCGGATGTCGAGGCGCTGCGAGGCGTAGAACTTCAGCGCCCGGCCGCCCGGCTGGGTCTCCGGGGAGCCGAACTGGACGCCGATCTTTTCACGGATCTGGTTGGTGAAGAGGCAGACGGTTTTGGTCCGGTTGAGATTGCCGGCCAGTTTGCGCATCGCCTGCGACATCAGGCGGGCCTGGAGGCCAACGGTGGTGTCGCCGATCTGGCCGTCCAACTCCGCTTTTGGGGTCAGGGCCGCGACCGAGTCGATCGCCACCACGTCCACCGCGCCGGAGGCGATCAGGCGGTCGGCGATCTGCAGCGCCTGCTCGCCGTAGTCGGGCTGGGAGACGAGCAACTCGTCGGTGTCGACGCCGATCGCCCGCGAGTAGACCGGATCGATCGCGTGCTCGGTGTCGATGAAGGCACAGACGCCGCCGAGGGCTTGGGCCTGGGCGATGATGTGGTTGACCAGCGTCGTCTTTCCGGAGGACTCGGGACCGAAGATCTCAACGATCCGACCGCGCGGAACGCCGCCGATGCCGAGCGCCAGGTCGAGTGCCAGCGCGCCGGTCGGGATCGCGTCCACCTTGACCGTGCCTTTGTCGCCGAGGCGCATCAGCGAGCCCTCGCCGAACTCTTTCCTGATGCCGCTGACCGCGCTCTCGAGCGCCGCGTCTTTAGCTTTTGCGTCTTTGGCGGAAACGTCGTTCAAGCTGGTCCTTTTGTCTGCCATCTCAATCACCTCACTGCCACCCTGGTCCGGGCAGCTCGACTTGGGCCAGCGGGACGTATCGGGCACCCGACGGCTGGAGTTCAGAACGGTAGAGGGAGATTCGGACGCCATCGAACCAGCCAGTTCGCTCCGTGGGGGCTGGGCCGGATGGGATCTCCACCCGCATCGGCCGCCGTGATCCGCGTCCCTCGGCGCGAACCCTGGCAACCGTCACATGTGGCCAAAATGGCCGCTTTCCTGGCTCGTAAAGTCGTTCGAAGGCCAAGATCTCACTCAACCGCTCCTGTAACCCCGGGACCGGCCCATGCAGCACCGGCAGCGCGACGAGCCGCGGTCTTCCCCGTGCCGGCCGCCCGACCGGGCCCCCCAGCTCCAGTAGCACCGGCCGATCTGCCGCCTCTTCCAGCGCCTCGGCGATCCTCTCGACCTCGTCCAGTGGCCGGTTGCCTAGGAAGGCAAGGGTGACATGGAGCGACTCCTGCGGCACCCGCCGTAGCGCCGGGTCAGCCAGCTCGGTCTCGCCCCAGGCGGCGATGTCCTTGCGGACGATCTCCGGCAAGTCGAGCGCTACGAACATGCGAACGGGCTTGCTCTCGGTGGTCGGCTTGCTCACCCGATTTACGCTACGGCCTCTGGACCTACGCGTTAAGCCGCTTTCGTAAGAAGTTCGAGCTGGTTTACGCGCGGATTAGAAACATCGACTCAGAGCGGGGCCTCGGCGCCGCTGAGCAGGATCCGCAGCATGTGCATGCCGACCAGGGCCGAGCGTTCGCGGACGTCGTCGCGGCCGCCGGGGATGACCGGGTCGCGGGCGAGGCTGGTGCCGTCGGCGAGGCGGGCGTGGAAGCAGACGTAGCCGACCGGCTTCTCCTCGCTGCCGCCGCTGGGGCCGGCGATGCCGGTGATCGCCACCGCGACGTCGGCCTCGAAGCGCTCCAGGGCCCCGATCGCCATCGCCTCGGCCACCTCGGGCGAGACCGCTCCTTTGTCCCGCAGCAGCTGCGGATCGACCCCGAGCAGCTCTTCTTTGGCCTCGTAGGTGTAGGCGACGATGCCGCCCAGGAAATAATCGGAGGAGCCCGGGAGGTTGGTCACGCGGGATGCCATCAGGCCGCCGCTGCAGGACTCGGCCAGGGCGAGGCGGCGACCTTTCAGCAGCTCCGCCACCTGAGCGTCGATCGTCTCGCCGTCGTGGCTGAAGAGGTGGCGCTGATGGCGCTGGCCGAGCCCCTCGTGGACCGCCTCGGCGACCGCTGCCGCCTCGTCGCGGTAGCGGACGTCGATCTCGATCTCGCCGCGGCGCAGGCAGGTGGTGATCTCGACCGCGCCGACTTCCACCCCGTCCTCCTCGATCTCGCGCAGGCTCTGGGCGATCTCGGACTCCGGCACCCCGAACAGCCGCAGCGTGTAGCCGCGCAGCGGCGTCGCCCGCGCCAGGATCTCGCGCACCGGGGCCGTCTCCAGCGCCACCGGCCACATCGGCCGCAGCTCCCGCGGCGGCCCGGGCAGGACGATGACGACGCGCTCGCCGGCCGGGACCACCAGGCCCGGCGCGGTGCCGATGGGATCGAGCGCGATCGCCCCCTCCGGCACCATCGCCTGCTTGCGGTTTGCCGCCATCACCGCCTCCTCGTCGAAGTCGAAGCCGCCGCGGCGGGCGAAGACGCGCAGGATCTCGGCGATCTTCTCCTCCACCGCCTCGTCCAGCAGCAGCTCGCGGCCGGCGAAGCGGGCGACCACCTCGCCGGTGAGGTCGTCGGCGGTCGGGCCGAGACCGCCGGTGGTGACGATCAGGTCCATCCCCTCGCCGGCGAGGAAGCGCAGCGCCGCCTCGAGGTCGTCGGGGCGGTCGGCGACGACGACGATGTGGGCGACCTCGACTCCGTGCTCGGCCAGGCGTTCGGACACCCAGGGGCCGTTGGAGTCGACGATGCGACCGGTCAGGACCTCCGTTCCCGTGACGACGATTCCAGCGCGAATCACGGCGTGAAGCTACCGCACGCGTGGTTCGGGGATGCGTGGCTCAGGACTCAGGCTCGGCGTCGACCGCAACCGGCTCGGGCGCCGGCTGCTGCTGACCGACGGGGGCAAGGACACGGTTCAGGTCCGCTTGGGTGATCAGCACCTGGCGCGGTTTCGAGCCCTCGTAGCCGGAGATGACGCCGCGCCGCTCGAGCATGTCGATCAGGCGGCCGGCACGGGTGTAGCCGACCCGCAGGCGGCGCTGGATCATCGAGACCGAGGCCGTCTCGGTCTGCACGACCAGGCGGATCGCCTCGTCGAGCAGATCGTCGCTGTCGGGATCGAACTCACCGGCCTCGCCCTCCTCGGCGACGTCCTCCGGCGTCTCCAGCAGCTCGGCCTCGAATTCCGGTTCGCCCTGCCGGGCCCAGTGCTCGGTGATGCGGGCGATCTCGTCCTCGGTGATGAAGGCGCCCTGGACGCGCTGCAGCTTCGAGCTGCCGGCACCGCGAAAGAGCATGTCGCCCTGGCCGAGCAGGGCCTCCGCCCCGCCCTGGTCGAGGATCACCCGCGAGTCGGTCTGCGAGGAGACGGCAAAGGCGATCCGCGAGGGGATGTTGACCTTGATCGTGCCGGTGATGATGTCGGTCGAGGGCCGCTGGGTAGCCAGCACGAGGTGGATGCCGGTGGCGCGCGACTTCTGCGCCAGGCGAATGATCGAGTCCTCGACTTCGGCCGGGGCGACCATCATCAGGTCCGCGAGCTCGTCGATCACGCAGAGGATGTGAGGCAGCGGCGCGTCGCCCTTCTTCTTGCGGTGGCGGTTGAGCTCGACCAGGTTGCGGCAGCGGGCCTCGCTCATGATCCCGTAGCGGGTCTCCATCTCGCCGATCAGGTTGGAGAGGACGTTGGCCGCGAGGCGCGGCGAGGTGACCACCGGCGTCAACAGGTGCGGCACGTTCTCGTAGTGGTTGAGCTCGACCTGCTTGGGGTCGACCAGGACCAGGCGCACCTCGTTCGGCGAGGCCTGCATCAGGATCGAGGAGAGGATCCCGTTGACGCAGGCGCTCTTGCCCGAGCCGGTGGTACCGGCGACGAGCACGTGTGGCATCTTCGCCAGGTCGGTCCAGACCGGGTTGCCGTCGATCCCCTTGCCGAGCCAGGCGACCAGCGGCGAGGTCTTCTCCGGGCGGCCGGCGTAGATGTCGCCGAGCCGGACGATGCGCCGGCGGGCGTTCGGGACCTCGACCCCGACGGCCTGTTTGCCGGGGATCGGGGCGAGGATGCGGATGTCGGTCGAGGCCAGCGCGTAGGCGAGGTCGTTCGATAGCTCGGTGACTTTCTTCACCTTGATGCCCGGGGCCAGGCGCAGTTCATAGCGAGAGACGTGGGGACCGCTGACGACGCCGACGATCTTCGCCTCGACCCCGAAGTGGCCGAGCGTCTCGACCAGTTTGCGGCCGGTGACTTCCTGGTCGCGCGGGTCGGGGCCCTTATCGCCTTTGCCGCGCTCCAGCGCCTTGGCCGGCGGCGGGCGGTAGTCGATCTCTTCCGACATGGTCACCCCACGCTTGCTGCCAAGCGGAGTCAGGCCCGCCTGGGCGCGATCGCCCTCGTCGACCACGGCGACGGCGTCGGCGGGGTCGTAGTTGCGCAGCTCGTCGTCCGGGAGCGCGTCCTCCTCAGAGGTGGCGATCTCCTCCAATTCGCGGTCGAAGTCGTCGGCGCCGAGGTCCGGCTCGTCCTCGGGCTCCTCGGCCAGCTGCACGGTCGGCTCGAACTCGTCCGTGTCGGGGTAGGTGCTCATCACGTCGGTCGGCCCGGCCGCGGTCGCGGCGGCGCGCGTCTCGCGCGTCTCGCGCCAGTCCATGTGGGCGCGGGCGACGGTCTTCGTCGCGGCGTCGCCGCCGTGGAAGATCGCTCTCGTGGTCCCGCTGACGCCGCGCCCGATTCCCCGGGCGAGGGTCGAGACCGAGGTCCCGGTCAGCAGCATGCCGCCGACCAGGAGCGTGAGGACGGTGAAGATCCGCGCACCGACGCTGCCGAAGAGGTACTCGAGCCCGGTTTCGACCCCGTAGCCGACCTTGCCGCCCTCCCAGCCGAGGAAGAGCACGAAGACGAGGTAGACGCCGAAGGCGACCAGGAAGAGGCCGATCAGGTCGAGATGCCGCTGCTCCAGCCCGGCGGGCAGGTGCAGGCCGCCCTTCGGCTTCGCTTTGGCTTTCGCTCGTTTCTTCGAGGATTTGGCTTTACGGGCAGGGGCGCGTTTCTTGCGTACGAACATTGCTCCCGAGTTCGACGCCGGCCCACGCAGCCCTGCGTGCCTGGCCGGACAGGCGCGTGCAGGGGCATAAATTCCCGCTAAAAGCGAGGGGGAGCGGCGTTTTTCCGGGCTAACATCGTCTCGTGCTCAACGATGCCGACCAAAGCGGTGGCCGCGTCCTCGTGGTCGAGGACGACGCCGACATCGCCGACGTCCTGCGCCGCTCGCTGCGCAACGAGGGCTACGAGGTCAAGACCTCGGCCGACGGGGTCGAGGCGCTCGACGTCGCCGCCGGCTTCGTCCCCGACCTGGTCGTGCTCGACCTCGGCCTCCCCCGTCTCGACGGGGTCGAGGTCTGCCGGCGGCTGCGGCTGGAGGGCGACGTGCCGATCCTGATGCTGACCGCCCGGGCCGAGACCGAGGACCGCGTCACCGGGCTCGACAGCGGCGCCGACGACTACCTGGTGAAGCCGTTCGAGCGCCAGGAGCTTCTGGCGCGGATCCGGGCGCTGCTGCGCCGCCGTCCCCCCCGCGGCACCGCCTCGCTGGCGGTCGGCGACCTCCAGCTCAACCCCGACACCCGCGAGGTGCGCCGCGGCGAGCGCGAGATCGAGCTGACCAACCGCGAGTTCGAGCTGCTCGAGTTCCTGATGCGCAACGAGCGCCTGGTGATCTCGCGCGAGCGCCTGCTCGACGAGGTCTGGGGCTACGACCCGATGGCGGCGACCAACACGATCGACGTCTTCATCTCCAACCTGCGGCGCAAGCTCGAGGCCGGCGACGAGCCACGGCTGCTGCACACCAAACGCGGGGCCGGCTACGTGCTGAAGGACTAGCGGTGCGGTTCGCCCCCAAGCGGCGTTCGGGCGGGCCGAGACGGCGCCTGCTGCACCCCGGCAGCTGGCCGCTGCGCTGGCGCCTGGCCGCGGTCTCGGCCGGCCTCACCCTGGCGATCCTGATGCTGTTCGGGGCGGTGATCGGCGGCGTCGCCACGCAGCGGATCCGCGACGACTTCAACAGCGAGGTGAGCAGCGCCGTGCAGATCCTCGCCGGCGAATTCAGGATCGAATACCCGGCGTTCGGCCCACCGCGGGCGCGCGAAGGGCCGCGGCTGAGCGATTTCGTCCTCCCCGACGACGCCTCCGCTCGCGTCCTCGACGTCAACGGCGACGTGCGGGCCTCGACCCCCGGGTCCTCGCAGCTGGGCCCGCCCCAGGCGGGAATCTCCGACCACGACGGCATCCGCGTGGCAACCGAGCCGATCGTCGACGAAAACGGGGCCACCACCGGCTACGTCCAGTACGGGCGCAGCGTCGAGCACGTCGAGTCGACGGTCAACCGGCTCTGGTTCTTCATCGCCGGCGGCATCCTGCTCGGCACCCTGCTGGCCAGCTTCGCCGGCGTGGCGATCGCCCGGCGGGCAATGCGGCCGATCGCCTCGCTGACCGCGACCGCGCGCGAGATCGCCGCCACCCGCGACCCCTCGCAGCGGATGCCGGAGCCGGCAGTCGAGGACGAGGTCGGCGAACTGGCGGTCACCCTGGAGGAGATGCTGCGCTCGCTCGACGCCGCCCGGGCCGAGCGCGAGGGGGCGATGCAGAAGCAGCGCGAGTTCGTCGCCGACGCCTCGCACGAGCTGCGCACGCCGCTGACCAGCGTGCTCGCCAACCTCGAGCTGCTGCAGGCCTCGCTCGGCGACCCCGGCCAGGCCGAAGACCTGGAGATCGTCGACTCCGCCCTGCGCTCCTCGCGGCGGATGAGCCGCCTGGTCGGCGACCTGCTGCTGCTCGCCCGCGCCGACGCCGGCCGGCTCGACAAGCACCGCCGCTGCGACCTCGCCGAAGTCGCGGGCGAGGCCGCCGCCGAGGCGGCGCCGCTGATGGGCGAGCGCACCCTGACCGTCGACAACGACCGCCCGCTGCGGGTCGAAGGCAGTCCCGACGAGCTGCACCGCCTGGTGCTCAACCTGCTCGACAACGCCGCCCGCCACACCCCCGACGGGGCGATGATCGAACTGAGCCTGCGCGAGGAGGACGGCAGCGCCGTGCTCGAGGTCGCCGACGACGGCCCCGGCATCCCGGCGCCGATGCGCGAGCAGATCTTCAACCGCTTCGTCCGCGGTGTCGGCCCGGCCGACACCGCCGGCGGCACCGGCACCGGCACCGGGCTCGGGCTGGCGATCGTCAGCGCCGTCGCCCAGTCCCACGGCGGCAGCGTCGAGGCGGACGAGTCGGAGCTGGGCGGCGCCCTCTTCCGTGCCCGCATCCCCCTGGCCGATCCTGAGCCAACCGTTACCCAGCGTTTAGAGGCGCTTTAGAGCCCGGCCCTAGATTTCGTCGTGGACGAGACACATAGCCCGCCGGAGCTTCTCCCCAGACACCAGCTCCGGCGGGTTTTTTCGTGCGTTGTTCGGGGGCTGGCGGGGAGGGATGGGGATGTCCTTCCCGGGAATTGAGTCGCGCCCGCTGTCGCGGGCGGCTCCAAGTGTTGGTGCGCGCCTATGGCGCGCAGATATCGGATTGCATTTCCGCCGCTGCGCGACATTCCCGGGAAGGACATCCCCATCCCTCCTCACGAGTCGCGGATTACACGACAAAAGCCGCGTCTCTTTGAGTGAGACTGCGTACGGACGCCCCGGGTTGACGTACGAGCCTCTTCACTTCTGCGAAAGGCCTTGGTCCTGGCGCAGTTCGCTACTGAGGGATTCGGAGTGCGAAGGGAGTCGGGGGTGCGTCTGGGCGAATGTTGCGCCGCAGGCGCGCGATATGCAATCTCATATCCGCGCGACCTTTAGGTCGCGCTCGAACATCCGGAGCAACGCCCCCATAGGGGGCGGAGCGACAAATTCGCCCAGACGCACCCCCGACTCCCCCGCCCTCCAAGAAAACTCAGACCTCGACCACAACAGGCAGCACCATCGGCCGCCTCCGCAGCTTCTGGAACACGAACTTCCCCACCGCGTCGTGCAGGTCCTCCTCGATCAGGTGCGGCTCGCGGTTGCCCGCCTTGGCCGCTTCCTCGAGCTGGTCTTCGACCAGGTCGCTGATCTCTTCGACCAGGGCGTCTTTCTCCTCGAGGAAGGCGACGCCGCGGAAGATCACCTCGGGGTCGGCGACGACGCTGCCGTCGTCGGAGGAGATCGTGACGACGACGATGAAGATGCCGTCGGCGGAGATCTCGCGGCGGTCGCGCAGGGCGGCGTCGTCGGGGTCGCCGATGTTGACGCCGTCGACGTACATCGTGCCGGCGTGGATGTCCTCGCCGAAGCTGGCGCCGTTCTGGTCGATCTCCAGCGGCAGCCCGTTGCGGCCGCGGAAGATGTTCTTGGCGTCGACGCCAACCGCTTCGGCCAGCTCGGAGTGCAGGCGCAGGCGCTTGAAGTCGCCGTGGACCGGCATCACGTAGCGCGGCTTGGTCAGGTTCAGCATCAGCTTGATCTCCTCCTGCCAGCCGTGGCCGGAGGCGTGGATCGGCGCGTCCTTGGCGGTGATCACGGTCGCCCCGATCTCGTAGATGCGGTCGATCGTCTCGTTCACCGCGCGCTCGTTGCCGGGCACCGGGGTGGCGGAGAAGACGACCGTGTCGCCGGAGTGCAGCTCGACGTCGCGGTGGTCGTTGTTGGCCATCCGCCGCAGCGCCGAGAGCGGCTCGCCCTGGCTGCCGGTGGAGATGACGACGACCTTCTCGTCGGGGAAGTTCTCGATCTCCCGCGGCTGGATGAAGAGGCCGTCGGGCGCTTTCGCCATGCCGAGGTTGGAGGCGATGTTGAAGTTCTTGCGCATCGAGCGGCCGACCAGGGCGACTTTGCGGTCGAGCGCGATCGCGGCGTCGATCACCTGCTGCACGCGGTGGATGTTGGAGGCGAAGGAGGTGACGATGATCCGCCCCTTGCAGCGGCCGAACTGCTGCAGCAGGGCCGGGCCGACGCTCGACTCCGACGGGGCGACCCCGGGGCGGTCGGCGTTGGTCGAGTCGCCGCAGAGCAGCAGCAGGCCTTCGCGGCCGATCTCGGCCAGGCGCGGGATGTCGGCGGGGCGGCCGTCGACCGGGGTCTGGTCGAACTTGTAGTCGCCGGTCATCAGCATCGAGCCGACCTCGGTGCTGATCAGGACGCCGCGCATGTCGGGGATCGAGTGCGCGAGGTGGACCAGCTCGAGGCCGAACGGCCCGCACCGGACCTTCTCCCCCGCCGGCAGCTCCTCCAGCGGCGCCTCGCCGAGCTTGTGCTCGTCGAGCTTGGAACGGACCATGCCGATCGTCAGCAGGCCGCCGTAGATGACCGGCGGCATGCCGATCTCACGCAGCACGTAGGGCAGGGCGCCGACGTGGTCCTCGTGACCGTGGGTCAGCACGATCGCCTCGATGTCGTCGGCGCGGTCGCGCAGATAGGAGAAATCGGGAAGGACGAGGTCGATCCCGTGCATCTCGGCGGTCGGGAACATCAGGCCGGTGTCGACGACGACGATCTTGCCGCCGTACTCGATCACGGTCATGTTCTTGCCGATCTCGCCGAGGCCGCCAAGCGGCAGCACTCGGAGTTTCTTGCTTGGCACTAGTTACTCACTCTCTCTAAAGTCGTTTTATTACTGGGCAACCGGAAGGCCGATGCCCTCCAGCGCGGTCTTGACCGCGGCCCGCTGTTCGGCGTCCGCTGGCACCAGCGGCAGCCGCATCCGTCCCGAGGCGATGCCGAGCATCTCCAGCGCCGCCTTGATCGGGATCGGGTTGGTGGTTACCGAGAGACCCTCGTAGACGGGGGTCAGCTCGGCGTCGATCTCGCGTGCCCGCTCGATCTCGCCGCTCTGGGCGGCGTCCCACATCTCCCGCATCTGCGGGCCGACGACGTGGGAAGCGACGGTGATGCCACCGGCGCCATCGAACTCGAGCACGCGTAGGAAGGTGTTGTCGTTGCCGGCGAGGATCGAGAGGCCGTCGATCGGCCCCAGCTCCTCGTCGTTGGCCTGCTTGACGGCGACGATGTTGTCGACCGCGCCGAGCTCGGCCAGAAGGTCAGGGGGCATGTTGACGATCACCCGGGCGGGGATGTTGTACATGACGATCGGCAGCTCCGGCACCGCCGCGGCGACGGCCTCGAAGTGGGCCTGCAGCCCGGCCCGGTTGGGCTTGTTGTAGTAGGGGACGACGACCAGGGCCGCGTCGGCGCCGGCGGCGGCGGCCATCTTCGTCAGCTCGCGCGAGTGGCGGGTGTCGTTGGTGCCGGTGCCGCAGATCAGCAGCACCTCCTCGCCGACCTCCTTGCGGACCGCTTCCAGCAGCTCGATCGTCTCGCCGTCGGTCAGGGTCGGGCACTCGCCGGTGGTGGCGCCGACCACGAGCCCGTGCGAGCCGTGCTCGAGCAGGTAGGTGGCGAGGCCGCGGGCGGCGCCGAGGTCGACGTTGCCGCCCTCGTCGAAGGGGGTGGCCATCGCCGTGAGGATGCCGCGAATCTGCTTCATCGCTGCCAGGGTACCCAGTCTGCCGGCCTACGCATCGAAAAGCAGCTTCTCGAGGCCGACCGTGAAGCCGTCGGGAAGCGCCGCGACCCGGCGCACGGCCAGCAGCACCCCGGGCATGAAGGAGCGGCGGTCGATCGAGTCGTGGCGCAGCGCCAGCGTCTGCCCCTCGCCGCCGAAGATCACTTCCTGGTGGGCGACCAGGCCGGGCAGCCGCACCGAGTGGATCGGCTCGTGGACGTTGCCGCCGGCCGCGTCGATCAGCTCCTGGGTGCGCTTGGCGGTGCCCGAGGGCGCGTCGAGCTTGCGGTCGTGGTGCAGCTCGACGATCTCGCACTCGGGCATGTGCGGCGCGATCGTCTGCGCGACCTCCATCAGCAGCACCGCGCCGATGGCGAAGTTGGGGGCGACGAAGCAGTTGGCGCTCGAAGCCTCGGCCGCGGCGCGGGCGGCGTCGAGGTCGAAGCCGGTGGTGCCGACGACCGCGTGCACCCCCGCCTCGAGGCAGGCGCGGACGTTGCCGAGCGCGGTGTCGGGGACGGTGAAGTCGACTACCACGTCGACCTCGTCCAGCACCTCGGAGAGCTCGACTCCCAGCGCCGGGTCCGCCCGGGCGGCGAGGACCGTGTCCTCCGCCCCCTCGACGGCCTCGCAGACCGCCTGGCCCATGCGCCCGGCGGCGCCCGCGACCCCGACCCTGATCGGCGCCTCGCTCACGCCGCTACCAGCGCCTCGCTGACCGGCGCCAGCGCCTGCCGGAAGCGGTCCTCGTCGGCGCCGACGCAGGCCGCCGAGAGCCGGTCGGCGCCGTACAGCTCCTGCGCCAGTTCGGTCAGGTCGTCGACCGCGATCGCGTCGACCCGGGCCAGCATCTCGTCGAGGCTTTCGATCGGCAGCCCGAACAGCGTCGCCCGCGAGATCCGCGTCATCCGCGCCGCCGTCGACTCCGAGGAGAGGACGAGGCGGCCCTTGACGCTCTCCTTGGCCCGCGTCAGCTCCTCGTCGGAGACCGGCTCCGAGCGCAGGCGGGCGAGCTCGGTGCCGATGATCGCGCAGGCCTCCTCGACGTTGTCCTCGCGGGTGCCGACGTAGGTGGCGACCAGGCCCTGGTCGGTGAACTGCTCGTTGTAGGAGCCGACCGAGTAGGCGAGGCCGCGCTTCTCGCGCACCTCGCGGAACAGGCGCGAGGAGGTGGAGCCGCCGAAGATCGAGTCGAGCACGGCCAGCGGGTAGCGGCGCTCGTCGTCGCGGCGCAGCCCCGGCGCGCCGAAGCAGATGTGGTACTGCTCGGTCTCCTTCTGGTGGAAGCAGAGCCGGGCCGGGCCGTCGAGGGCCGTCTCGGGGGCCAGCCCGCCACCATCGGCGGGCGGGGTGACGAAGCGTTCGGCCAGCTCGACGATGCGGGCGTGGTCGAGATGCCCGGCGGCGCCGACGACGATCTCCGAGCCGGAGTAGCGCGAGCGCCGGTAGCTCTCGATGTCGGGGACGGGGATCGAGGCGATCACCTCGGGCTCGCCGAGCACGCGGCGACCGAGCGGGTGCGAGCCGAAGACGGCCTCGGCGAGGACGTCGTGGACGCGGTCCTGGGGCTCGTCGTCGTACATGGCGATCTCCTCCAGCACGACCTGGCGCTCGGAGTCGATTTCGGGATAGGTCGGGGCGAGCAGCATCTCCGAGAGCAGGTCGAAGACGTCCTCGGTGTGCTCGTCGAGGAAGCGCGCGTGCAGGTGCGTGGTCTCCTTGCCGGTGGCGGCGTTGATCGAGGCGCCGAGGCCGTCGAAGCGCTCGGAGATCTCGATCGCCGAGTAGCGCGCCGTGCCCTTGAACAGCAGGTGCTCGAGGAAGTGGGAGACGCCGGCCTGGGCCGGCGTCTCGTTGCGCGAGCCGGTGCGCACCCAGAGCCCGAGCGCCACGGACCGGACCGAGGGAACCTCCTCGGTCACGACCCGGACGCCCGAGCCCAACTCGGTGAGCTGGGGTGCGCTCAACTGCTTAACCGCGGCGCTCGCGCTCGCGGCGCCGGCCACCGTCACGGCCGCCGCGGCTGCCGCCGCGATCGCCGCCGTTGCGCTTGGGCCCGTCGCCGGACCCGACCGCGGCCAGTTCCTCCGCCGATTTGCCGGCGACCGAGGGATCGTCGGAGAGGCGCAGGCCGATCCGGCCGCGCTCCTTGTCGACCTCGACCACGGTGACGTCGATCACCTCGCCGGCGGTGAGGACGTCGTCGACGGAGTCGACCCGCTCACCGGGTTTGACGTTGGAGATGTGCAGCAGGCCGTCGGTGCCCTTGACCAGCTCGACGAAGGCCCCGAACGTGGTCGTCTTGACGACCTTGGCCGAGTTGTAGCGATCGCCGACCTCGGCCTCGCGGGTCATCGAGTCGATCCGGGCCACGCAGGCCTCGACCAGCTCGCCGGTCGGCGCGTAGATCCGCACCGTGCCGTCGTCCTCGACGTCGATCTCCGCTTCGAACTCCTCGCAGAGGGCGCGGATCGTTTCGCCGCCTTTGCCGATCACGGCCCCGATCTTCTCGGGGTCGATCTTGATCGACTCGATCGCCGGCGCGTGCTTGGAGAGCTTCTCGCGCGGGCCGTCGATCGCCTCGGACATCTTGCCGAGGATGAACTGGCGGCCCTTCAGGGCCTGCTCCAGCGCGTCCTCGAGGATCTCGAAGGTGACGCCGGTGATCTTGATGTCCATCTGCAGGGCGGTGATCCCGTCCTTGGTGCCGGCGACCTTGAAGTCCATGTCGCCGAGGTGGTCCTCGACGCCGGCGATGTCGGTGAGGACGATGTAGTCGTCGCCCTCCTTGATCAGGCCCATCGCCACACCGGCGACGGGAGCGCTGACCGGGACGCCGGCCGCCTGCAACGCCATCGAGGAGGCGCAGACCGAGCCCATCGAGGAGGAGCCGTTGGACTCGAGCGTCTCGGAGACCGCGCGGATCACGTACGGGAACGACTCTTCGTCGGGGATCGTCGCCACCAGGGCGCGCTCGGCGAGGGCGCCGTGGCCGATGTCGCGGCGCTTCGGGCCGCGCATGAAGCCGGCCTCCCCGACCGAGAACGGCGGGAAGTTGTAGTGGTGCCAGAACCGTTTGGTCGTCTGCAGGCCGAGCGTGTCGATCCGCATGTCCATCCGGGTCGTGCCCAGGGCCACGTTGGAGAGGATCTGGGTCTCGCCGCGGGTGAACAGGGCGGAGCCGTGCACGCGCGGGGAGATGTCGACCTCGCACTCGATCGGCCGGATCTCGTCCTGGGCGCGCCCGTCGGGGCGCTTCTTGTCGACGGCGATCGCCTTGCGGATCGTGTCCTTCTCGATCGCGCCGAAGGCGGCCTTGACCTCGGCCTTGCGGCTCTCGTCGACCTCGCCGTCAGACTCGGGCGCGTACTTGGCCACGACCTCGTCCTTGACCGCGTCGATCGCCTCGTAGCGCTCGAGCTTGCCCTCGGTGGCGATCGCGTCGACCAGGGCCTGGCCGTGCGAAGAGCGGACGTCGCTGAGCAGGGTGGCGTCGATCTCCGGCGCCTCGACCGTGAGCTTCTCCTTGCCGGCCTTCTGCTGCAGCTCCTCCATCGCGGCGACGAGCTTCTTGATCTCGCCGTGGGCGATGTCGAGGGCGTCGAGGATCTCGGCCTCGGTAACGCCGTTGGCGCCGGCCTCGACCATCAGGATCGCCTCGTCGGTGCCGGCGACGATCAGGTCCAGGTCCAGTTCCTCGTGCGTCTCCTCGTCGGGGTTGACGACGAAGTCGCCGTCGAGCTTGCCGACCCGGACCGCGCCGACGTGGGCAGCGACGGGAACCGGGGAGATCGCCAGCGCCGCGGAGGCGCCGTTCATGGCGAGGATGTCGTAGGGGTTGACCTGGTCGACCGACATCGGGATCGCGACCAACTGCGTCTCGTAGTGCCAGCCCTTGGGGAAGAGCGGGCGGATCGGCCGGTCGATCATGCGCGCGGTCAGCGTCGCCTTCTCGCTCGATTTGCCCTCCCGGCGGAAGAACGAGCCGGGGATTTTGCCCGCGGCGTACATCCGCTCCTCGATGTCGACGGTGAGGGGAAGGAAGTCCACGTCGCGGAGGCTGCCGATGGTCGCCGTGCAGAGAACCATCGTGTCGCCGGCCCTGACTACGACCGCGCCGCCCGCCTGCTTCGCGAGTTTGCCCGTCTCGAAGGAAATCTGGCTGTCGCCGACATCCACCGAGACTCGGCTTACGTCAAACATGCTCATTTAGTTGTCCTACCTCCGGCCGCCCGGTTGGCGGCCATTCGCTTGTTCAGAACTCTCGTTCTCGTTCATCGGGGAGAGTACACGCCGGGCGCCGCGATCAGCCGAAAACGGCTGGAGTCGTGGTCACTCCCGCCCGGATCCCGGACTCGAAGTCGCGCCGCACCCGCGCCGCCACCGTCTCGTCGCGGCGGTCGGCCTCGAAGCGCTCGAGGTCGAGCCCGAGCGCCCGCGCTCGCTCCCAGAGATGGGGGTCGTCGACCCGGCCGCGGTCGGCGTAGAGCGAGTCGACCAGCTCGAAGAAGCGGCCCTGCGCGGCCGCCGCCTCGGCGGCCGCATGCAGCGCCGGCGAGCGTGGGTGCTTGCTGGCCACCGGAAAGTGGCGGAAGGCGATCGCCCCGGGCTCGGCGACCAGCGCCGCCCAGGCCGAGGCGCAGTGCGGGCAGCCGAGGTCGGCGTAGACGATCCGCGCCTCCCCCTCCCCGCGCACGTGGTCCTCGGGACCGATCGGCGGCACGGCGGCGCTGGTCAGGGTGGTCATAGGTGACGAGTCTGCCGCAGTACGTCCTGGAGACGTACAAATGCAGACGCGTGCTCAGCCGAGCGCGTCGAAGATCACGTTGGCGCCGGGGAACTCGCCCGGGTTGGGCGATTCGTAGGTCCAGGCGACCTGGCCGTCCTCGTTAACGAGGACGAGGGTGCGGTTGGCGAAGCCCGGCCCGTCGAGATAGGAGCCGTAGGCACGCGCGACCTCGCCCTTGGGCTCGAAGTCGGAGAGCAGGGTCGTGTCGATCCCCAGCTTCTCCTGGAAGGCCTTGTGGGCGAAGAAGCTGTCGACGCTGACCCCGACCAGCTCGACGCCCTTGGCGGCGATCTCCGGCTTGACCTCCTGGTAGAGCGAGAGCTGGTCGCCGCAGACGGGGCTGAAGTCCCCCGGGTAGAAGACCAGCATCAGCTTGCGTCCCCTGTAGTCGCTCAGGGAGACCTTTTCCCCGTCCTGGTCGCGCAGGGTGAAGTCGGGGGCCGGCGTACCGGCGGCGATCATCGGCGCAGGCCGAGATCCGCGACGAGGGCGCGGTAACGCTCGAGGTCGATCCGCTCGAGGTAGCGCAGCATCCGGCGGCGTTTGCCGACCAGCATCAGCAGGCCGCGGCGCGAGTGGTGGTCTTTGCTGTGCTCGCGCAGGTGCTCGGTGAGTTCGTTGATCCGCTCGGTCGCCAGGGCGATCTGGACCTCGGCCGAGCCGGTGTCCCCCTCGCCACGGCCGTACTTGCCGATCAGCTCGCTTTTCTTGTCTTTGGTCAGGCCCATGTCGTAAAAAAGCCGTGCACCCTTCCGTGGGTCACGGCCGCTGGAAGCTAGCACAGACGCTAACTCCGGAATGCCCATCCGCCCGATGCTCGCAGTGGGCCACGAAGGCCGGACGACGGCACTGGCCACCATAGACTTCGTTGAATGAACAGCGAATTTCGGAAGCTCCTGCACGACGCCGAGGGTCACTCCCGTCGTGTCGTCGTCGTCTTTCTCGACGTGCGCGGCTTTTCGTCGTTTGCCCGCATCGCTGAGTCCACCGACACCGCGGAGTTTCTCAGGAGCATCTATCTCAAGATCCTCGATGAGCACTTCAAGGACGCAGAGTTCTCCAAGCCCACCGGAGACGGCCTGCTGATTCTTCTCAGCTACGACCGCGAGAACCTCGTCGATGTCGTCCGCTCGGCGGTCGATCGCAGCATTCGCATCGTCGAGACGTTTGCGAACTTCTGCGACGGCGATGCGATGATCAACTTCGATGTGCCAAGCAAGCTCGGAATTGGCATAGCGCGGGGCTCCGCAACGGCCCTGACGGCGGGTGATGAGGCGCTCGATTATTCCGGCCGCCCACTAAACCTCGCCTCTCGCCTGATGGATCTCGCCCGTCCCTCGGGGATCGTCTTCGACGACAGATTTGGCCTAGAACTGCTTGAGGACGAGGTTCAAGAGCGGTTCAAGGAGGACTTCGCCTATGTCAAAGGCCTCGCCGAGTCGACTCCAATGACCGTGTTCTGTCTCGATGGCTACACCGAAATCCCGGAGTACAACAAGCGACCCCTGGACGGGTTCGTCCGGTTCGCCGAGGCCGTTCAAAAATTGACCTTCAAAGACCTCGAAGACCGGGGTCGGTTTCGGCACGTCATGACCCGCGAACCTGCCAGGCGCGACACCATCGAGCTACATGTCGAATTCCCCAAGGTCATGGCTGACGGCACCAAACACCCGACCCTGAAACAAATCGAAAAGCTTCCAGCCGAATTCCGAGCCACGGCCGACAAGACCTACGCAGTTGTCGATTATCCGCCGCTGGTCGCCGAGCTGAAGGCGAAAGGAGTCAAAAACACCTGGGCCGTCACCGCAACGCTCGAGTACTCGGTCATTCCCGACGAGGGGCCCAAAGAGGGAACTGACTCTTGACAGAGGCCTCGGCCACTGCGCGCTCGCCTGTTCAGCCAGACTGAAAACCGGCACAGACGCGCTTGGCGTCCTCGACATCGCGGTGCATCTGCGCGATCAGATCGTCGACGTCGGGGAAGCGCTTCTCGCCGCGCAGCCGCTCGACGAAGGCGACGCGCAGGGTGCGGCCGTAGAGGTCTTCGTCGCGGTCGATCAGGTAGGTCTCGATCAGCACCCCGCGACCGCTCTCGAAGGTCGGCCTGACGCCGACGTTGACCGCGGCCGGGACGCCGTCGGCGAAGGCCGCGTAGACGCCGTGGCCGGGGATCGCCAGGCGGTCGTCGGGGACGAAATTCGCAGTCGGGAAGCCAAGCTCGCGGCCGCGCTGGTCGCCCTTGACGACTTCGCCCTCGACCATGAACGGGGCGCCGAGACAGTGGCGCGCGCCCGCCATGTCGCCGGCGGCGACGAGCGCCCGGATCCGGGTCGAGGAGACCGTCTCGCCATCGACCTCGACCAGCGGCACGACCCGCGTCTCGAACTCCGAATGCGCCCGCAGCATGGCCGGGTCGCCCTTGGCCTTGGCGCCGAAGCGGAAGTTCTCGCCGACCGAGACCTTCTTCGCCCCCAGGCGCTCGACCAGGACGTGCTCGATGAAGTCCTCGGCGCTGCGCTGGGCGAAGTCCTCGTCGAAGGGGATGACGACCAGCTCCTCGACCCCGAGCCCGCCGATCACGTCGCGCTTGACCGCGAACGGCATGATCAGTTTCGGCAGCGCCGCCGGGTGCAGGACCTCGAGCGGGTGCGGGTCGAAGGTGAGGACGGTGTCGGCGTCGTCGATCACGGCCTGGTGGCCGAGGTGGACCCCGTCGAAGGTGCCGATCGCCACGTGGCGCGAGCGCGGCTCGGCGTCGGGCAGCGAGGTCACCGCCATCGTCATCGCAGCGCCGCCTCGACCGCGGGCACCAGCTCGCCGACCCGCTCGATCGCCACTTCCTCGCCGGCGTCCTCGACCCGGAAAGGGCCGACCGCGGTCCGCCGCAGCTCCGCGCAGTAGGCGTCGTCGAGGGTCTCGATCAGGGTCCGCACGTAGGTGCCGGCGGCGCACTCGATCTCGTAGCGGGCCAGACCCTCGCCGCTGGCGAGCAGCTCGGCGCGGTGCACCTCGACGTCGCGCAGCGGCGTCTCCACGGTCTCGCCGCGGTGGGCCTTCTTGTAGAGGCGCTCGCCGCCGACCCGGACCGCCGAGGTCATCGGCACCCGCTGGCGCACGGTGCCGGTCGGCAGCTCCAGCGAGTCGGGGACGACACCGGTCTCGCGCAGCTCGCCGTCCGGGTCGCCGGTGCTGGAGCGCCAGCCGAGCCGGGCCGTGGCCAGGTAGGTCTTCGGCAGCCCGACCAGGAAGCGCTGCAGGCGGGTGGCGCGGTCGAGCAGGATCAGCAGCAGCCCGGTGGCGAAGGGGTCGAGGGTGCCGGCGTGGCCCGCCTTGCAGCCGCGCTCGCGGCGCACCTCGGCGACGACGTCGTGCGAGGTGACGCCGGCCGGCTTGTCGTAGAGCAGCACCGCTCCGCTGGGATCGGCGGCGACCACGTTCAGGGCCCCAGCTGGGCGGTGACCTCGCCGCAGAGGAACTCGACCAGCTCGTCCAGCTCGAGGTCGGTGGAGAAGCCGGCCGCGCGCTTGTGCCCCCCGCCCCCGTTCTTGCGGGCGATCGCGGAGACGTCGACGTCGCCCTCGCTGGAGCGCAGGCTGACCTTGCGGGCGGCGCGGCCGCGGTTGCCGAGATCGCGGATCACGGCGGCGACCTTGGTCCCGTCGATCGAGCGCAGGTGGTCGATCACGCCCTCGGTCATCTCCTCGCCGGCCCCGGTCGCGGCGTAGTCGGCGCTGGTGATGTAGGTGAGGACGAGGCGGTCGTCGCAGTGCCGCTGGATGCCTTCGAGCGCGCGGGCGACCAGTCGCAGCTTCTCGATCGGCACGTGCTCGTAGAGGCGCCGGTAGGTGTCGTCGATGTCGACGCCGGCCTCGATCAGCTCGGCCGCGATCCGGTGCGTGTGGGCGCTGGTGTTCTCGTACATGAATTTGCCGGTGTCGGTGATCAGGCCGACGTAGAGGGCCGAGGCCATCTCGCGGGTGACGACGGCGCCGAGCTCGACGGCGAGGTCGTAGACGATCTCCGCCGTGCAGGAGGCCTCGACGTCGACCAGGTTGAAGTCGCCGAAGCGGGTGTTGTCGTGGTGGTGATCGATGTTGATCACCTCGTTGTCGCCGGCGGTGAGGAAGTCGACCGGCATGCGGTCGATGTTGCCGCAGTCGAGGAAGACGACGGTGCGGTCGGCCATGTCGGCCGGCGGCTCGTGGAAGACCTCCTCCAGGGGCAGGAAGCGGTACTCGATCGGCAGCGGGAACTCCTTCGCCGCGAGGAACATCACCGAGTCCTTGCCAAGCTGGGTCAGCAGCTGGTGCATCCCCAGCAGCGAGCCGAGGGCGTCGCCGTCGGGGCCCTCGTGGGCCGTCAGCAGGAAGCGGTCGCGGGCGCGCAGCTCGGCGCTGATCCGCTCCAGGTCCGATCTGGCGACGCCGGTGGCCTCGGTCATGCGCTCTCCTCCTCGCCGCCGTCGGGGTCCTCCTCCAGCAGTTGGGAGATCCTCACCCCCTGCGCGATCGTGTCGTCGTAGTGGAAGGTCAGGGTCGGCGTCCGCTTCATCCGCGTCTCGGCCGCGATCCGCGACTGGATCACGCCGTGCGAGGAGCGCAGCCCGCCCAGCGTCTCCTCCCGCGCCTGCTCGTCCCCGAGCACGCTGACGTACACCTTGGCGGTGCGCAGATCGGGGCTGGTCTCGACGGAAGTGACGGTCACGAAGCCAATACGGGGATCGCTCAAATCGCTCGAAATCGCGGCGCCGACGACCTCTCGCAGCACCTCGTTGATGCGCCGCATACGAGGGCCGGCCATCCCTACTCCAGGGTCTGCTCGACCTGCTTGGTCTGGAAGAACTCGAGCACGTCTTCCTCCTTGACGTCAGCGTAGCCTTCGAGCACGACACCGCACTCCTGGCCTTCCTCGACCTCGTTGACGTTGTCTTTGAAGCGTCGCAGCGAGCCCAGCTTGCCGGTCCAGATGACCGTGCCCTCGCGGACCAGGCGGACGCTGGCGGTCCGGCTCGCCTTGCCCTCGGTGACGATGCAGCCGGCGATGCGGCCGACCTTGGAGGCCTTGAAGGTCTGTTTGATCTCGGCCTCGCCGACGGTCTCCTCGACCTCGACCGCCTCCAGCAGGCCCTCCATCGCGTTGCGCAGGTCCTCGGTGATTTTGTAGATGACCGAGTAGGTGCGGACATCGACGCCCTCGCGCTCGGCGGCGCGGCGGGCGTCGGCCAGCGGGCGCACGTTGAAGCCGATGATGATCGCTTCGGAGGCCGAGGCCAGCATCACGTCGGACTCGTTGATGCCGCCGGTCTGGGAGTGGATGATGTTGATCGCCACGCGTTCCTGCGGGACCTTGGCGATCTCGTCCTGAAGCGCCTCCAGGGAGCCGGCGACGTCGGCCTTGAGGACGATGTTGAGCTCCTTGATCTCGCCCTCCTGGACCCGGGCGAAGACCTCGTCGAGGCTGACCTTGCGCGCCTGGCGGCGGGCCAGGGCCTCGGTCTTGAGGCGATTGGCCCGTTCCTGGGCCTGCTGGCGCGCCTGGCGGTCGTTGTCCACCGCCTGCACGAACTCGCCGGCGTCGCTGACGCCGTCGAAGCCGAGCACCTCGACCGGCATCCCCGGGACGGCGGCGTCGACGCGCTCGCCGGTGAAGTCCTGCATCGCCCGCACCCGGCCCCACTGCGGCCCGGCGACCAGCGAGTCGCCGACCTTCAGGGTGCCGCGCTGGACGAGCACGGTGACGACCGGGCCGCGGCCCGGGTCGAGCTGGGACTCGATCACGGTGCCCGAGGCGGGGGCGTCGGGGTTGGCCGAGAGCTCCTCCAGCTCGGTCACCAGCAGGATCATGTCGAGCAGGTTGTCGAGGCCTTCGTGGGTCTTGGCCGAGACCTCGCAGAAGACGGTGTCGCCCCCCCACTCCTCGGGCGAGATGCCCTCCTGGGCGAGCTCGGTGCGGACCCGTTCGGGGTTGGCGCCCTCTTTGTCGATCTTGTTGACCGCGATCAGCATCGGCACGTCGGCGGCGCGGGCGTGGTCGATCGCCTCCTTGGTCTGGGGCATGACCCCGTCGTCGGCGGCGACCACGACCACGGCGACGTCGGTGACCTTGGCACCGCGGGCGCGCATCGCCGTGAAGGCGGCATGGCCGGGGGTGTCGAGGAAGGTGATGGTCTTGTCGTCTTTGTGCACCTGGTAGGCGCCGATGTGCTGGGTGATGCCGCCGGCCTCTCCGGCCGCGACCTCGGTCTCGCGGATCGCGTCCAGCAGCGAGGTCTTGCCGTGGTCGACGTGGCCCATGATCGTGACCACCGGCGGCCGCGCCTCGAGGTCCTCGTCGGCGTCGGAGAACTCCGGCTCCTCCGGCTCCTCCTCGGCGGCGGTGACGATCTCCAGCTTACGGTCGTACTCGTCGGCGATCGCCCGCACCGACTCGTCGGTGAGGGTCTGGGTCAGCGTCGCCATCTCGCCCATCATCATCAGTTTTTTGATCACCTCGGCCGGGGCCAGGCCAAGCGTCTCGGCGACCTCGCGCACGGTGGCGCCGGAGTTGACCCGGGTCGCTTCGGGCTCGGCCGGGGTCGCCGGGCCCATCGGCGGCTCCTCGAGCAGCGGTCGCCGGCGCCTGCCGCCACGACGGCGGGGCGGGCGCTGCGGCGGCGGTCCGCCCATCTGGTCGCGGCGGGCGGCCTGCGAGTCGATCACGACGCGGCGTTTTTTGGCGCTGCCGCCACCGCCACCGGCGCCGCCCTGCGGGCCGCCGGCCGGGCGCACCGGTTTGGTCGAAGTCGATTTCGGCGCCGCCGGTTTGGCGGCGGGAGCGGCCGCCGCGGGTTTCGCGGGCGCCGCGGTCTCGGCTTTGGCGGCCGGGGCGGCTTGCGCCGGCGCCGCCTGGGCCGGGGCCTTCGCCCCGGCGCCGCCGTTGCCCTTGGCGGCGGCGATCGCCTTCAGCGCGTCGGCCTCCTCGACGCTGGAGGCGGCTGCCTTCGCCTCGACGCCGGCGGCCTGCAGGGCCGCCAACAGCTCCTTCGAGCTGACGCCCTGCGCTTTCGCGATCTCGTGAACCCGCTTCTTAGCCACTAAGCCTGCTCAGCCTCCTCGACTGCCTCGTCGCTCGCGGTCGCCTCGGCTCCATCCTCGGCCACCGCGGCCTGCTCTGCAACCGGCTCCGCCGCTTCGTCATCGTCGCCCAGGGTCTCGCCGGAGACCTCCTCGGCTTCGCGCGCCTCCTCGGCGATGTCCGCTTCGACCGCCTCCTCCGTGGCCTCCTCGGCGGCGGCGGCGTCCTCGGACTCGGCCACGACCTCCTCCTCGGCGGCGACCTCCTCCTGCTCCTCGACGAAGTTGGCGCTGGCCCGGGTGACGATCTCGTCGACCTGCCCCTGGTCGGCGTCGGGGTCGGCGAGGATCGCCAGCTCGGTCTCGGAGACGTCGGCGAGGACCGCGACCTGGCTGGTCTCGAAGCGGGCCAGGGCCTGGTGCGAGGGCAGGCCACAGTAGGTGGAGCTCGGAATCGCCGCGTTGGGACAGCGACGGCCGTTCGAGAGCACCGCCATGCAGCGGCCGTCGAAGGTTTCCTCGCCCTCGAACTCGATCTCGGTTTCCTCCGAGGCGAACTCGGTCTCCGACTTGATGTCGACGCGCCAGCCGGTCAGGCGGGCGGCGAGGCGGGCGTTCTGGCCGTCGCGGCCGATCGCCAGCGAGAGCTGGTCGTCGGGGACGATCACGGTCGCCTGGCGCTCCTCGTCGTCGACGATCACCTCGCGCACGCGGGCGGGTGAAAGCGCTTTGGCGACGAAGCGGGCGGGCTCGTCGTTGTGGGGGATGATGTCGATCTTCTCGCCGCGCAGCTCGGAGACGACCATCCGCACCCGCGAGCCGCGCGGGCCGACGCAGGCGCCGACCGGGTCGACCCCGTCGGCGTGGGAGACGACGGCGATCTTCGAGCGGTAGCCGGGCTCGCGGGCGACGCCGACGATCTCGACCAGCTTGTCGGCGATCTCCGGCACCTCGAGCTCGAACAGGCTCTTGATCAGCTCCGGGCTGCGGCGGGAGACGACGATCGCCGGGCCTTTGGTCGAGTCGGAGACGTCGGTGATCACGGCCTTGACCCGCATCCCGTGGTCGTAGCGCTCGTTGTAGACCTGCTCGGACTTGGGCAGCAGCGCCTCGACCCGCTCGCGCAGCTGGACCAGCGTGTAGCGCTTGTCCGACTGCTGGATGATCCCGGTGATCAGCTCACCGACCCGGTCCTGGTACTCGTCGTACATCATCTGCCGCTCGGCCTCGCGGATCCGCTGCAGGATCACCTGCTTAGCGGTCTGGGCGGCGATCCGGCCGAAGTCTTCGGGGGTGACGTCGCGGGTCTCGATCTGGCTCTCGTAGGGAGCGATCATCTCCGGGTCCAGCTCCGGGTCCTCGGGCTCGCGCATTTCCCCGGTCTCGGGATCGACCTCGGGCTCCTCCTGCTGCTCCGCGGCTTCGGCCAGCAGCTTCTCCTCCAGCTCCGGCGGCAGGATCAGTTCGAAGACGAGGTAGTCGCCGGTCTCGTGGTCGAGGTCGACGCGGGCGTATTTCGCCGCTCCCGGCGTCTTCTTGTAAGCGGAGAGCAAGGCGTCCTGAAGGGCGTCCATCAGCTTGTCGGCGGAGATTCCCTTCTCCTGCTCGAGCGCTTTGATCGCTTCGACGATTTCCTTGCTCACTGAAGTGGCTCCTTGGTCTCGGAATCGGTGCTGGAACGGCTGTACTTGGGGCCCGGCGAAGAAACCTCGAGCGTGTAGTCGGCCAGCAGGTGGCTGAGCTGCTTGGTGACACGTTCGCAGAGCGCCAGATCGACCCCGCCGGGATGGTCGATGAAGAGGCGCAGCGACTCGGTGCCGGGTCGCTCGAGGGCGACCAGATCGAGTTCCGAATCGAGTTCGGAAAGCTGCTCTTGGATGTTCTGCTGGAGGTCGGTCATGCCGGTTCGGGGCGAAAAAAAAGTGGGCCAGGCCCACTTCTCGACACTGCGATACGTGAAAAGTGAAGTCAGTATAGCTCCGGCCGGCGCTCGGCCGTGCTGGCTTGACGCAGCTGCTCCACCCGATCGAGGATCGCCTCGGCGACCGCGTCCTTGGATGCGCGGGGAACGTGGGTCTCGCCCTCGGCTTCGACCAGGGTCACCTCGTTCTCGGCGCTCTCGAAGCCGATCCGCGGATCGGAGACGTCGTTGACGACGACCAGGTCGGCCTTCTTGCGCTTCAGCTTGGCGCGGGCGCGC
Source organism: uncultured Solirubrobacterales bacterium (assembly GCA_963719435.1). GTDB lineage: Bacteria > Actinomycetota > Thermoleophilia > Solirubrobacterales > 70-9 > VAYN01. Next base: position 1,797,138 of record OY970384.1, read on the forward strand.
TCGACCCAATCCCCCCCGTGCTCGGCCGCGAAGCCGACCACGGTCTGGTCAGCGGTCTTGCTCGCGGCCAGGGAGGCGAGGATGTCGGCGGTGGTCTCCAGCTGCAGGTCGAGGCCGTCCTGGCGCTTCAGCTTGCCGGTCGCCACCGTGGCCGGGCGGAAGTCGGCCGGCGCCGCGGCCATCACCAGGACCTCGGTGGCGGCGAACTCGTCGCGCGCGGCCCGCTCCAGCTCGGCGCCGGTCTCGACGTCGATGCGGCGCACGCCGGCGGGCGCCCGCAACGGCACGTTGGCGGCGATCAGCGTCACCTCCGCGCCGCGCCGGGCGGCGGCGGCGGCGAGGGCGATGCCCATGCGGCCGCTGGAGCGGTTGCCGATGAAGCGGACCGGGTCGATCGGCTCGCGGGTGCCGCCGGCGGTGACCAGCACCCGCAGCCCGTCCCAGGGCCGCTCGCCGGTGGGAAGGGCGGCCTCGATGCGCTCCAGCAGGCGGGCGGGGTCGGGCAGGCGGCCGCGGCCGTGCTCGCCGCGCGAGGCGAGCCTGCCCTCGTCGGGCTCGATCGTCTCCACCCCGCGCTCGCGCAGCGTCGCCAGGTTGGCCTGGGTCGCGGCGGCGGCGTACATGCGGTCGTTCATCGCCGGCGCCACCAGGCGCGGCGCCGCGCAGGCGAGGAAGGAGGTGGTCAGCATCGAGTCGGCGACGCCGCCGGCCAGCTTGGCGATCGTGTTGGCCGAAGCCGGGGCGACGATGTAGGCGTCGCAGTTGGCGGCCAGCTCGAGGTGGCCGATCGGGTCGTGGCCGGGCTCGGGGTCGCCCGGGAAGGCGCCGCGCATCGGGTCGCGCTCGAACTCGGAGATCAGCACCGGGGCGCCGACGATGCCCTCGAAGGAGGCGGCGCCGACGAAGCGGGTCGCGGTCTCGGTCATCAGCACCCGCACGCCGTGGCCGCCCAGCGTCGCCAGCCGCGCCAGCTCCAGCGCCTTGTAGGCGGCGATGCCACCGCTGACACCAAGCAGGACTCTGGCCACTGGCTACCCCCGAGGGCTCGAAGCGCTCGCGGCGCTAGGAGCGGTACTCGTATTTGAGCTTGCCCTCGGCGAGCTCTTCGAGCGCCATCGAGAGGTAGTTCCTCTCGGCGTTGACCTCGACCATCGGCGGCGGGTACTCGCCGAAACCACCCTCGCCGAGGTTGTGGAAGTAGCTGTTGATCTGACGCGCGCGCTTGGCCGAGACGACGACGGCGGCGTAATGCGAGTCAGCGTGCTGCAGGAGCTTGTCTACGCGTGGTTTGATCATCGGCGGCGGAGTCTAGTCGATCAGCTCGGCCGGGCCTCGACGAGCTCCTCGCGCACGACGCCGACCAGCTCGCCGACGGCGGTCTCGAGGTCGTCGTTGACGATCAGGTGGTCGAAGTCGCCGCGCGAGGCGAGCTCGATTTCCGCCGTCTCCAGGCGCTTGTCGATCGCCTCGGCGGAGTCGGTCCCCCGCCCCGCCAGGCGCTCGCGCAGGATGTCCGGGTCCGGCGGGGCGATGAAGATCTGAATCGAGTCGGGCTTGGCGGCGCGCACCTGCTGGGCACCCTGGACCTCGATCTCGAGCACGACCGAGTGCCCCGCCTCGAGCCGGCCTTCGACCTCCGAGCGCAGGGTGCCGTAGTGGTTGCCGCTGTAGGCGGCGAACTCGAGGAAGTCGTTGCGCTCGCGCCGCTCGGCGAACTCGGCCGAGGAGAGGAAGTGGTAATCGACCCCGTCCCGCTCCCCCGCCCGCGGCTGCCGGGTGGTCGCCGAGATCGAGAGCTCGAGGTTGGGACAGCGGGCGAGCAGCTCCTTGATCAGGGTGCCCTTGCCGACGCCGGAGGGGCCGGTGATGACGAAGACCTTGGCTGCCATGCGGCCGCGGATACTGACCGGCGCGGCGGTCGCTAGCGGCGCAGGAGCGAGATCAGCTCGGTGCGCTGGCGCTCGGAGAGCCCGCCGATCGTCTTCGAGGGCGAGATCCGGCACTGGTTGAGGATGCGGTTGGTCTTCACGCGGCCGTACTTGGGAACGGCCAGCAGCATGTCGAAGACCTTCGCGGTCAACACGTACTCGGGCGGGTCCAGGAGGATCGTGTGGATGCTCGCCCGATTCGCCTTCAGGTCCTTCTTCAGCTTGGCCCTGGCGGTGCGAATGTCGTTGGCCCGTTTGAGCGCCTCCATCCTCTGATCGAGGGATCGCTCAGGGGCGGCGGCGGAGATCTTTACTGAGGGGGCAGGCATCTGCGCGGCGAGTATAGCCGCGGGTTGGACGGGTGCAAGCCGCCGCGACCCGATTCCGCCTAAATTCACCTCAACCTCTACTCGAGGTCGAGTACTGGCACGGCCGTGACCCCTCGCGGGGCCGCCTCGGCGAGCTCCGTGGCGACCCGCGAACCAGCCCTGGGGTCGCGGAAATTCTCCGTCCCCACCGCCACCAGGGCCGCCCCGCAGGCGAGGAATTCGGCCGCGTCGGCGCCGTGGGAGATGCCGCCCATGCCGATCGCCGGCAGCGCCGTCGCGGCCTTGACCGCGCGCAGCTGCTGCAGGGCGACCGGCCGCACCGCCGGGCCGGAGAGGCCACCGTGGCCGGCCGCCAGCGCCGGCCCGCCGGCGAGCGGGTCGATCGCCGTCGCCTTCAGGGTGTTGATCAGCGAGACCGCGTCGGCCCCGCCCTGCTCGGCCCCGACCGCGACCGCCGCCGGGTCGGCGACGTTGGGGGTGAGCTTGACGATCAGCGGCTTCGCGGTCAGCGGCCGCAGCCGCTCCAGCAGCGCCTCGGTCTCGCTCGGCTGCTCGCCGACGATCAGGCCGGAGTGGACGTTGGGGCAGGAGACGTTGAGCTCGATCGCCGCCACCTCCTCGCGCGCCCCCACCGCCTCGACCAGCCGCGCGAACTCCTCGCGGCCGGTGGCCATCACCGAGACGATCAACGGCACCGGCAGCGCGGCCAGCCGCGGCAGGTCCTCGGCGAGGAAGCCGGCCAAGCCCTTGTTGGGGAGCCCGATCGAGTTGATCATCCCGGCCGGGGTCTCCCAGATCCGCCGCGGCGCGTTGCCGGCGCGCGGCTCGGGGGTGATCGTCTTCGAGACGAAGGCGGAGAAGGGGAAGTCCTCGAGCAGGGCGTCGCCGAAGACGCGGCGGGCGGCGATCGCGTCGTAGGTGCCGGAGGCGTTGACCACCGGGTGGGCGAGCTCGAGGCCGCAGAGCTCAGGCATGGGTCACCTCGGCGACCTGGTCGCCGCGCAGGACCGGCCCGTCGACGCAGAGGCGCAGGTAGCCGCCGCCGGGCTGCGGCACCGCGCAGCCGAAGCAGGCGCCGAAGCCGCAGGCCATCGGCGACTCCAGCGCCACCTCGCAGGCGACGCCGCGCTCGGCGCAGAGCCGCCGCACCGCCTCCAGCATCGCCGGCGGGCCGCAGGAGTAGACGACGCCGCTGGTCGCGTCGTCGCCGGCGAGCAGCGCCGCCAGCAGGTCGGTGACGTAGCCCTCGTGGCCGGCGTGGCCGTCCTCGGAGGCGAGGCGGACCTCCGGGCAGAGCTCGCGGCCAGCGCCGCAGAAGAGGTCGAGCCCGCCCGCGTGGCGCTCGTCGCGGAAGCCGAGCAATACCCGCAGGGGGATGCCCTGCTCGCCGAAGCGGCGGCGCAGGAGGGCGAGCGGGGCGACGCCGATACCGCCGCCGACCAGGATCGCCCCGGCGGCGTCGGGGTTGACCTCACGCGGCGGGGCGAAGCCGTTGCCGAGCGGGCCGGTGACCCATACCGCCTCGCCCGCCCCCAGCGCGCAGAGCCGGTCGGTGCCGGGGCCGATGCCCTCGACCAGGAAGTCGAGCCGGATCCCGTCGGGGCCGGGGACGGTCTCGGCGACCGAGATCGCCCGCGGCAGGAACGGCCGGCCCTCGCGCTCGGACCAGCCGGCGGCCGCGGCCAGCATGTAGAACTGCCCCGGCTGCGGCTCCGGCCCCTCGCGGTCGCGCAGCGAGAAGACCCGGTAGCCGCCGGAGGCACGGTTCTCGGCGACCTCGCAGAGACGGCGGCCGAAGGGGGCGGTCATCGCGGCAGGGCGGCGCGGGCCCGGCCGTGGATCTCCTGGATGCTGCGCACCTCGGCGTCGCCCTGGCGGCCGGCGGCGATCGCCCGCGCCGCCGCGGTGGCGCCGGTCATCGTGGTCACGCAGGGGATCCCGTGGCGGACGGCGGCGCTGCGGATCTCGTAGCCGTCGGCGCGGGCGCCGGAGCCGGTCGGGGTGTTGATCACGAGGTCGCAGCGGCGCTCGCGGATCAGGTCGACGACGTGCGGCGACCCCTCCCCCAGCTTGTTGATCCGGGTCACCGGCACCCCCATCTGGGTGATCGCCTGGGCGGTGCCGCCGGTGGCGATCACCTCGAAGCCGAGGTCGTGGAAGCGGGCCGCCAGCTGGGTCGCCGCCGGCTTGTCGGTGTCGGTGACGGTGATGAAGACCGAGCCCTGCTCGGGCAGGCGCACGCCGGCCGCCGCCTGCGCCTTGCCGAAGGCGGTCGGGAAGTCGGCGGCGATGCCCATCACCTCGCCGGTGCTCTTCATCTCCGGGCCCAGCACCGAGTCGGCGCCGGCGAAGCGGGCGAACGGCAGCACCGCCTCCTTGACGCTGACGTGCTCGAGCGGCCCCTCGGGCAGCTCCTGGTCGGCGAGGCGCTCGCCCAGCATCAGCCGGCAGGCGAGCTTGGCCAGCGGCACCCCGATCGCCTTGGAGACGAACGGCACCGTGCGCGAGGCGCGCGGGTTGGCCTCGATCACGTAGAGCTCGCCGCCGGCGACCCCGTACTGGATGTTGAGCAGGCCGACGACGCCGAGCTCGAGGGCGATCTTGCGGGTGGTGGCGCGGATCTCCTCCAGCATCTCCTCGCCGAGGCTGAGTGGCGGGATCACGCAGGCGGAGTCGCCGGAGTGGACCCCGGCCTCCTCGACGTGCTGCATGATCCCGGCGACCCATACCTCCTCGCCGTCACCGAGCGCGTCGACGTCGACCTCGATCGCGTTCTCGAGGAAGCGGTCGAGCAGCAGCGGGTGCTCCTGGTCGGCCTTGACGTGGGCCTCGAGGTAGGCGTTGAGGTCCGCGGTCGAGTAACAGATCTCCATCGCCCGGCCGCCGAGCACGAACGAGGGCCGGACCAGCAGCGGGAAGCCGACCTCTTCGGCGACCGTGACCGCCTGCTCGGCCGAGAGCGCGGTCCCGTAGGGCGGGTGCTTGATCCCGAGCCGGCGCAGCAGGGCGCCGAACTGACCGCGGTCCTCGGCCAGGTCGATCGCGTCGACCGGCGTCCCCAGCAGTGGCACCCCGGCCTCTTCCAGGGTGCGGGCCAGCTTCAGCGGCGTCTGGCCGCCGAACTGGACGATCACTCCCTCCGGCTGCTCCTGCGCGCAGACCGCGAGCACGTCCTCGGCGGTCAGCGGCTCGAAGTAGAGCCGGTCGGAGGTGTCGTAGTCGGTCGAGACCGTCTCCGGGTTGCAGTTGATCATCACCGCGTCGCGACCGAGCTCCCGCGCGGTCATCGCCGCGTGCACGCAGCAGTAGTCGAACTCGATCCCCTGGCCGATCCGGTTCGGGCCGGCGCCGAGGATGACGACCGAGTCGCGCTCGCCGCGGCGGATCTCGGAGGCCGGCGGGCTGCCGTCGGCGCGCGGGCGCTCGTGGCCGGAGTAGTAGTAGGGCGTCGCCGCCTCGAACTCGGCGGCGCAGGTGTCGACCGCCTTGTAGGTGCGGACCAGGCCCTCGGTGCCGTCGCCCTCGGTGGCCAGCAGCTGCAGCTCGCGCAGGAACCAGCGGTCGACCAGGCAGGCCTCGTGTACGGGCTCGACGCCGATCCCACGGCGGAAGGCCTCGAGGATCAGGTCGAAGCGCTCGGCGCAGGGCTTCTCCAGGGCGACCAGCAGCTCCGCTTCGTCGGCCGGGGCCTCCGGGGTCGAGTCGAGCTCACGCGAGCGCATCGCCTTGGCGAAGGACTCGCGGAAGGTGCGGCCGATCGCCATCGCCTCGCCGACGCTCTGCATGTAGGTGGAGAGGCGACCCTCGGAGCCGGGGAACTTCTCGAAGGCGAAGCGCGGGATCTTGGTGACGACGTAGTCGATCGTCGGCTCGAAGGAGGCGGGCGTCGCCTGGGTGATGTCGTTGGGTATCTCCTCCAGGGCGTAGCCGACCGCCAGCTTCGCCGCCATCTTGGCGATCGGGAAGCCGGTCGCCTTCGAGGCCAGTGCCGAGGAGCGCGAGACCCGCGGATTCATCTCGATCACGGCGATCTCACCGCTCTCGGGATCGACCGCGAACTGCACGTTGGAGCCGCCGGTCTCGACCCCGATCGCCCGGATCACCGCGATCGCCACGTCACGCAGCTCCTGGTAGAGCGGATCGGTCAGGGTCTGCGCCGGCGCCACCGTGACCGAGTCGCCGGTGTGGACCCCCATCGGGTCGACGTTCTCGATCGAGCAGATGATCACCACGTTGTCGTTGCGGTCGCGCATCACCTCGAGCTCGAACTCGCCCCAGCCGATCACCGACTCCTCGACCAGGACCTGGTTGATCGGGCTCGCGGCGAGGCCCTCGCTGACGACCTGGCGCAGCTCGGTCTCGTCGCGGCCGATGCCGCCGCCCTGGCCGCCCATGGTGAAGGCCGGGCGGACGATCGCCGGCAGGGTGATGCGGCCGTCGGCCAGCCCCTCCTCGACCTCGGCCAGGCTCTCGACCGTGATCGACCAGGGGATGCGGATGCCGGCCTCGTTCATCGTCGTGCGGAACTCCTCGCGGTCCTCGGCGCGGCGGATCGCGGCCGAGTCGGCGCCGATCAGCTCGACCCCGTACTTCTCCAGGGTGCCGTCCTCGTGCAGCGCCATCGCCAGGTTCAGCGCGGTCTGGCCGCCCAGGGTCGGCAGCAGCGCGTCGGGGCGCTCCTTCTCGATGATCTTCGTCACCGGGCCCGGCAGCAGCGGCTCGATGTAGGTGGCGGTGGCGAACTCGGGGTCGGTCATGATCGTCGCCGGGTTCGAGTTGACGAGGACGACTTCGTAGCCCTCCTCGAGCAGCACCTTGCAGGCCTGGACGCCGGAGTAGTCGAACTCGGCCGCCTGGCCGATGACGATCGGGCCGGAGCCGATCAGGAGGATCTTCTGGATGTCGTCTCTACGGGGCATGCGTCCTTTCGGCTAGGCCAAGTTCCCTGCCAGAGACAAAAACCGGCTGAACAGATGGCGGGCGTCGTGCGGGCCGGGGCCCGCCTCGGGGTGGTACTGGACGGTGGCGCCGGCGACGTCGCGCAGGACCAGGCCCTCGACCGTGCGGTCGTAGAGGTTGAGCTGGGAGAGCTCGGCGACGCCGAAGTCGGTCTCCCAGCGGACCGGCTCGTCGCCCTCGATCCGCGGCTCTCCCCCGGGCCCGCCGACCGCGAAGCCGTGGTTCTGGGAGGTGATGTCGATCCGCCCCGTCTCCAGGTCCTTTACCGGGTGGTTGCCGCCGCGGTGGCCGAAGGGCAGCTTGTAGGTCTCCAGCCCGACGGCGCGGCAGAGCAGCTGGTGGCCGAGGCAGATGCCGAAGACCGGCTTCTTGCCGACCACTTCGCGCACGGTCTCGACCACGTAGCCGAGGGCGCCGGGGTCGCCGGGGCCGTTGGCGAGAAAGACGATGTCCGGGTCCTCGCCCAGCACCTCGGCGGCGGAGCTGGCGCAGGGCAGCAGGGTCAGCTTGGCCCCGTGCTCGCGCAGCTGGCGGACGATGCTCAGCTTGATCCCGGTGTCGATCCCGACCACGTGCGGGCCGTCGCCGTCGAAGCGAATCGGCTCCGGCGGGGTGACCGTGCGGGCGAGGTCGGCGCCGTCCATGCTGGGCTCGGCGGCGATCCGTTCCCGCGCCTCCGCCTCGAGGGTGGCGGCGGGGAAGATGCCGCCGCGCATGGCGCCGCGGTCGCGGATGTGGCGGACCAGGGCGCGGGTGTCGACCCCGTCGATCGCCGGCACGCCGCAGTCGCCGAGCCAGTCGAGCCAGCCGCCCTCGGCGCTGGCCACGTCCTCGCGGTTCTTGGCGTCGCGCATGACCACCCCGCGGGCGTGGACGCGGTCGGACTCCATCGCCGCCGCGCTGACCCCGTAGTTGCCGATCAGCGGGTAGGTGAAGACGATGATCTGGCCCGCGTAGGAGGGGTCGGTGACCGACTCCTGGTAGCCGGTCATCGCGGTGTTGAAGACGACCTCGCCGGTGACCGCGCCCGCGGCGCCGCAGGCCAGCCCGTCGAGCCGGGTCCCGTCCTCGAGCAGCAGGTAGGCGTCGCTCACGAGGCCACCCCGAGGCTGAAGCTGCGCAGGCGGAAGGCGACCTGGCCGGCGGCAACGGTGACCATCACCCGGCCGGTCAGGGTGCGGCCGGAGCACCAGGAGTTCTCGGAGCGGCTCTCGTAGCCGTCCTCCCCCACCGTCCACTCGGCGCCGAGGTCGCAGAGGGCGACGTTGGCCTCCGAGCCCGGCGCCAGGCTCGGCCGCTCGATCCCGAACGGGGCGGCGCCGCCGGCCATGCGCTCGACCAGCAGCCCGAGCCCGATCGTGCCGGGCAGGACCAGCTCCGTGTGCAGCGCCGCGAAGGCGGTCTCGAGGCCGGTCACGCCCATCGCCGCCTGCTCGAAGGGGACGTCCTTTTCCTCCGCCTGGTGCGGGGCGTGGTCGGTGGCGACGCACTCGATCGTGCCGTCGCGCAGGGCCTCGATCAGCGCCTGGCGGTCGCTCTCGCGGCGCAGCGGCGGGTTCATCTTGAAGCGGCGCGGGTCGAGGCTGCGGACCTCCTCGTCGGTCAGGCAGAGGTGGTGCGGGCTGGCCTCGGCGCTGATCTTGACGCCGGCGGCCCTGGCGGCGCGGACGACCTCGACCGACTCGGCCGCGGAGAGGTGCTGGACGTGGATGCGGGCATCCTCGTAGGCGGCGAGGGCGGCGTCGCGGGCGATCATCGTCGACTCCGAGACCGAGGGCACGCCGGCCAGGCCGAGCGCGGCCGAGACCGGACCCTCGTGCATGACCCCCTCGCCGGAGAGCTCGGGGTCCTCCTCGTGCAGGGCGATCGTGCCGCCGCAGAGGCGCTGGTACTGGAGCGCGCGCAGCATCACCCGGGCGCTGCGGATCGGCAGGCCGTCGTCGGTGAAGCCGATCGCCCCGGCCTCGCGCAGTTCGACCATCTCGGTCAGCTCCTCGCCGCGCATGCCTTTGGTCACGGTGGCCATGAAGCCGACCGGGACCGAGGCGTCGGCGCGGGCCTGCTCGCGCAGGGCGGCGACGTCGGCCGCGGTCGAGACCGGCGGCTCGGTGTTGGCCATCGCCAGGATCCCGCAGTAGCCGCCGGCGGCGGCCGAGCGGGTTCCCGTCTCGACGTCCTCTTTGTGCTCGTGGCCGGGGGTGCGGAGGTGGACGTGGGGGTCGAAGAAGGCGGGGAAGGCGTGCATGCCCTCGGCCTCGATCGTCTCGGCGCCCTCCAGGACCGCCTCGCCGGGTGCCGCCAGCTCGGCGATCTCGCCGTCGCGGATGACGACGTCGTGGACGCCCTCGATGCCGGCGACCGGGTCGAGCACGGTGGCCCGGCGCAGGATCGCGTTCGCCGCCTCGCCCGGGCGCACGTCGAGCTGCTCGCGCAGGCTCATGCCGGCTGCCCGATCGGCGTCGGCTGGGAGGCGCCCTCGCCCTCGGCCAGCGGGGTCGAGCGGTCGCCGCCGGCCAGCAGCTCGTAGAGGATCGCCATCCGCACGACCAGCCCGGCGGCGACCTGCTCGGCGATCAGCGACTGCGGCGAGTCGATCGCCTCGCCGGAGAGCTCGACGCCGCGGTTGACCGGGCCGGGGTGCATCAGCAGCTGGCGGGGATTGAGCCGGCGCGTGTCGACCTGGAAGCTGGCGGCGTACTCGCGCAGCGAGGGGACGAAGCTCTCGCTCATCCGCTCCTGCTGCATCCGCAGCGCGTATACGACCTCGGCCTCGCCGAGCCGGTCGAGCGAGTAGGAGACCTCGCAGCCGAGCTCCTCGATCCCGCGCGGGATCAGGGTCGGGGGGCCGCAGACGGTGACCTCGGCACCCATCCGCTGGAAGGCGATCAGGTTCGAGCGGGCGACGCGGCTGTGGAGGACGTCGCCGACGATCCAGATCCGCTTGCCCTCCAGCGAGCCGAGGCGGCGGCGCAGGGTGAAGACGTCGAGCAGGGCCTGGCTCGGGTGCTCGTGCTTGCCGTCGCCGGCGTTGACGACCGCGGCCGTGGTCCAGCCGGAGACCATCTGGGCGGCGCCGGCGTAGGGGTGGCGGATGACGATCGCCGCCGGGTCGTAGGCGGAGAGGGTGGCCACGGTGTCCTTCAGCGACTCGCCCTTGTCGACCGAGGAGCCGGCCGACTTGACCGAGACGAGGTCGGCCGAGAGCCGCTTCGCCGCCAGCTCGAAGGAGCTGCTGGTGCGGGTGCTCGACTCGTAGAAGAGGGTGACGACGGTGCGCCCGCGCAGGGTCGGCACCTTCTTGATGTCGCGGCGGCCGACCTCGGCGAAGCTCTCGGCGCGGTCGAGGATCGCCTCGATCTGCTCGCGCCCGAGGTCCTCGATCGCCAGCAGGTGCTTCACGCGATCGCCTCCGCCGCGGTCGAGATCGTCACCCGGTCGGCGCCGTCGCTCTCCTCGAGGCTGACGTTGACCCGCTCCTCGCGCGCCGTCGGCAGGTTCTTGCCGACGTAGTCGGGGCGGATCGGCAGCTCGCGGTGGCCACGGTCGCAGAGCACCGCCAGCTGCACCCGGCGCGGGCGGCCGTAGTCGAACAGGGCCTCGATCGCGGCCCGCACGGTGCGGCCGGTGAAGAGGACGTCGTCGACCAGCACGACCGTGCGCTCGCTGAGGTCGAAGTCGATGTGGGAGGCGTGGACGACCGGCTGTGTGTCGGGCGCCTTGGCGCCGACGTCGTCGCGGTAGAAGGAGATGTCGAGGTCGCCGATCGGCAGCTCGACGTCGGTCAGCTCCGAGAGCAGGGTGTGCAGGCGGCGGGCGAGCACGGCGCCGCGAGTGTGGATCCCGACGATCGCCAGGCTCGAAGAATCGGGGTTCTTCTCGGCAATCTCGTGGGCGATCCGCTTCAGCGTCCGCCGCAGGTCATCGTGCTCCAGCACGACCTTCTCACTCACTTTTCGCTTCCTTCCTGGCCTCTCGGGACCGGGTTAAAGGACGGTCGCAGCGTAGCAGCGAGGGAGGCGGGACCGGTACGGCCTCGCCCTCACGAACCGCGGGGAGGTTCGGTCGAGGCCGTACCGGTCCCGCCTCTGTCCCGGGCTCCGTTGGGCACGAGTTCGGGGTAGCCCTTCTCGGCGAAGGGGATCTCGATCAGGTCGAAGTCCTTGGGGGCGACGGTGGGTTCGTAGACCTCCTGCGCCTCCTCCAGCACGGTGCCGACGTGGTAGCGCGAGGAGATGTGGACCAGGGCCAGCATCTTCACGTGCGCCTCGCGGCCGACGGCGGCCGCCTGGCCGACCGTGGAGTGGCCGGTTTCGGCCGCCCGCTGCACCTCCTCCTCGGCGAAGCTGGCGTCGTGGATCAGCAGCTCGGCGTCGGCGGCGGCGGCCACCGTGGCCGGGCTCGGCGCGGTGTCGCCGGTGACGACGACGGTCCGGCCCGGGCGGCTGGCGCCGACGACGTCCTCGGGTCGCACCGGACCCTCCGTGCCCTGCACCTCCTCCCCGCGCTGCAACGCCGCGAAGTCGGGGCCTTCCGGCACGCCGAGGCGCTTCGCCGCCTCGAGGTCGAAGCGGCCCGGGCGCTCGCTCTCGACCAGCGCGTAGCCGTTGGCGCGGGTGCCGTGGGCGGCCTCGAAGGGCTGGATCTCGTAGCCGTCGCGGGTCAGGCTCTCGCCCGGCTCCAGCTCGGTCAGCTCCAACCCGAAGCCGATCCGGCCGACGATCGGCTTGAGGATCGCGAACAGGTCGTGCAGCCCGCGCGGCCCGTAGATCCGCAGCGGCAGTTCGCGGTCGGTCAGGTCGTAGCTCTTCAGCAGCCCCGGCAGGCCGAGGATGTGGTCGGCGTGGAAGTGGGTGAGGTAGATCTCGTCGACCTGGACCAGGCCCAGCGAGCGCTGCAGCTGCCGCTGCGTCCCTTCGCCGCAGTCGAACATCAACCGCTCCCCCCCACGCGCGACCAGCACGCTCGCGGTCGAGCGCCGCGCCGACGGCACCGAGCCGCCGGTGCCGAGGAAGATCACCGAAAGGTCCATAGGGCGGCGAGCCTACGCGAACTGCGGTCGCGCTTCGAACTCGTCGGACGGTTCGTGGATGACCGCGATCAGCGCCTCGGTCGACCATCTGGACAGTTCGTAATCGACCGCCAGTCGAATTCCCCGTCGCTGGTTGTTGCGGGGCGGCCTGAGTCTTAGTCGCGGCGCGAAATGGGGCAAGACGGGCACCAGGTAAATAGCTTCGGTCGGAGGGAAAAAGACCCCAAAGATGTCAGCGAGGCCATCGTAGGTCCGCCTGCCGTGGCCATGGTCGGTGCTGCGGCCGTTGAAGACGACACAATCATCGACCAGCCTCCCCGTCTTGCACTGGACTCGCAGGAAGGTGCCATGACCAAGGTCGACGACGAGGTCGTACGGTTGGCCGTCGCCAAATGGCACCAATACATCGAGGCCACGGCCTACGAGCGCGCTGAGGATCGCGGCCTCGGTTGCGTTTCCTTTGACAGCGGACACGATGCAGACAATACGCTGCGCTGCAGTCGGTGCAAGGCCCAGCCGATGCCGCCGGATAAGCTGGAGCGGCTGCGCCCGTAGCTCAGCTGGATAGAGCGCTTCCCTCCGGAGGAAGAGGCCACAGGTTCGAATCCTGTCGGGCGCGTCCTGTCGTGACGCCGCGAGTCGAAATGCTGAACGTCGGCTGGATGACCGCGGCGCGCGGCATCTGGCGCCAGGGCGAGGCGGAGCCCGAGCGGCCGATCCGGGTGCCGATCCCCGCCTACGTGATCGAGACCGGGGACGAGCGGATCCTGGTCGACACCGGCCTCCATCCCGGCGCCGCCGCCGACCGCGACGCCCACTACGGCGCCGGCCCGGTCGCCTTCTTCGAGCTCGAGCAGGAGCGCTCGGTCGCCGAGCAGGTCGATCTTGCCAGCCTGACGATGGTCGTCCTCACCCACCTGCACTTCGACCACGCCGGCGGCCTGGCGCTGCTGCCCTCCTCGCTGCCGCTGGTGATCCAGCGGGCCGAGTGGGAGGGCGGCCAGGACGAGGCCGCGATCGAGCGCAACTTCCTCCTTCCCCGCGACTACGCCGGGGTCGAGAACGAGCTGGTGCTGATCGACGGGGACCACGACCTGCTCGGCGACGGCTCGGTCGAGCTGCTCAGCACTCCCGGGCACACCCCCGGCCACCAGTCGGTCCGGGTCGGCGACCTCGTGATCGGCGCCGACGTCGCCCACTACGCCAGCGTCTTCGACGACGTCCGCCTGCCCGCCTTCGGCGACGACCTCGGGGCCCAGGCGCGCTCGGTCGAGCGCCTGCGGGGCCTGCGCGACGCCGGCGTCGCGGTCCGGCCCGGGCACGACCCGGACCTGCTCCGGCCCGGCCCGGTCGCGGCCTGAGCCGCCCTACCGGCTAGGCGTCGGCGAAGCGGGCGCGCCACTCGTCGCGGTCGAACTCCACCGGCTCGGTCTCGGCCAGGAAGCGCTCGAGCACGGCGATGAAGCGGCCGGGGCTCTCCAGCTGCGGCACGTGGCCGACGCCCTCGAAGATCTCCAGATGGCTGTGCGGCAGCGCCCGGTGCGCCTCTTCGGCGTGGGCGACGGGGATGATCGGGTCGCGGTCGCCCCAGACGATCAGCAGCGGCAGCGCCGCCGCCAGGTAGAGGCGGTCGAGCGCGGCGACCCGCTGGCCGTCGGTGCCGACGACCGCGCGCAGGGTCGCCAGGAAGGCCTTGCGGCGCTCGGGGTCGGCGAGCGTGGCGTAGCCGCGCGTGACCTCGGCCAGGTCGGCGTTGGGGCGCATCCCCAACAGGCCGAGGCCGCGCCCGACCAGCGAACCGGCCTGGCTGCCGATGCCGGCGGTGGCGGCGATGAAGAGGTCGGCGCCCGGCAGCGCCGCCGCCCGCAGCACCGGGCTGACGTCGGGCCCGAGGCCGCCGCTGGAGACCAGCACCAGGCGCTCGACCATCTCCGGGAACTGGTAGGCGAACTGCAGGGCGACGCCGCCGCCGAGCGAGTGCCCGACCAGGGTCGCCCGCTCGCGGCCGAGGGCGACCATGAGGTCGCGCAGGCCGCTGGCAAGGCTGCCCAGCGAGTAGTCGCCGCCGCCGGGAGCGGAGAGGCCGTGGCCGGGGAAGTCCGGGGCGATCACGCCGTGACGCAGCGCCAGCGGCTCGATCACCGCCTGCCAGTTCTCGGCCGTACCGGCCATCCCGTGGATCAGCAGCAGTAGATCCCCCGAGCCGGCCTCGGCGTAGCTGACCGCGCGGCCGTGGACCTGCACGGTCTTGATCTCGACGGTGGGTGGATGCAACGGCGTCGGCTTGGCGGCCACGCCCGACACGCTACCCATCGCGGGGGCCGCTCAAGCGTGGCCGGCGAATGACCGGCCGATTCCAATACTGTCGCGCCCGTGAACGAGCCGGCCCAGGACTCCCGAGTGCCGCGCGGCGCCCTGATCGTCATCGCCCTCGGCCTGCTCGCCACCCTCGCGGCGACACTGCTGGCCACCGACAAGAGCAGCGGCGAAGCGGCAAACCTGGAATGGGTGCAGTCGGCGCCGATCGCCGATTCGAAGTCGGTCCCGGTGCCGGGCGGCCCCCAGTCGATGCAGCTGATCGACGGCGAGATCAGCGCCACCGGGACCAACGTCAGCGGCTACTCGCTGTTCCGGGTCGCGGCGACGCTGCGGATCGACGCCGGCGCCCCGATCGGCGACGGTCGCATCCTCTGCGAAGTGAAGGGTGGGCAGCGGGCCGAAATCGCGCAGTCCGCGGGTGGGCTGCGGGCGACCTACCCGCGCTCCTCGGAAGCCGGGATCTACAGCCAGGAAGTGCCGGAAACGGTGCTGCTCGACTTCAGCGCCCGCGGCAGCGAACTGGCGGTGCTGGAAACCGACGACATCGGCCGCTTCACGACCGAACGAGGAGTGAAGCTCGAATGGCCGGAGTACGAGGTCGGGACCGAGCACCTCAAATACTTCATCGCCGGCGGCAAGCCGAAACAGGTCCTGAAGCTGCCCTTCTACACCGTCTGGAAGACCACGGCGATTCCCGCCGCCGACGTCGCCTGCACGCTGACCACCAGCGCCGGTAAGGCCAGCGTCCACACCGCGGGCGGGCTGAAGAAGATCTCGCCGCCGATCGACGAAGAGGCCGAAGAAGAAGCCGAAGAACAGGCGGAGGAAGAAGCCGAGAAGGAAGAGGACGGCTGAGGCTCAGCCGCTCTGCGGAGCGACCAGCAGCTCCGGTCCCTCGCTGCTGCCGCCGACCTTGTTCAGCTTCGGGTTGGCCGGCGCGCTCTGCATCCGGGCGGCATCGAGCGGGCCACACATCGCCACCGCGTCTTCGAGGCTGAGGTCGGGCCGCAGCCAGGCCGCCTCCGCCTCGGCGCTGGGCAGGATCGCCGGCATCCGGTCGTGGACCGGGGCGACCACCGCGTTCGGGGTCGTGGTGACGATCGTGCAGCTGTAGAGCCAGCCGTCGTCGAAGCCGCGGTCCTCCTCGTCCTCCCACTCCTTGCGCGTGCAGATCCCGGCGAAGGCGAAGGGCTCGCCGCCGTCGACGGTGAAGCGCCACGGCTGCCGCGGCTGCTTCGGGTCCTCGGCCTTCATCCACTCGTAGAAGCCGTCGGCGACGATCAGGCAGCGGTGGCGGAACTTGCCGACCAGGGGACCGTAGGCTTTGCTGCTGGTCAGGTTCTCGGCTTTGGCGTTGATCATCCGGTAGCCGACCTTGAGGTCCTTGGCCCAGCGCGGAACCAGGCCCCAGCGCATCAGCCGCGCCTCGCGCTCGTCCGCCTCCGCCTCCTCGGGCACGGGCGAGGAACGCACGGTGAGGATCTCCTGGGTCGGGGCGACGTTGAAGCGCCCCAGCCCTTTTTCCAGTTTCTTGGCCCGCTCCTTCGAGGGCGCCGGCGCCTCGCCGTCCCCCCCGCGCTCCAGCGCTTTCTCCAGCTCCGCCTGAAAGCGGTCGGCGATCGTCTTCGTGTCTTTGTTGGTGACCGTGAAGCGTCCGCACATGGGACGGAGCCTAGCCAGACGTGGATGTCTGTTCGGGCGTGATCAGCTCGACGGTCGGAAAATAGCTGCGGTAGCGGGCTGGGTCACGAGTGATCAGGCGCAGTCCTTCCACCGCCGCGTGCGCCCCGATGAAGAAGTCCGGCAAGGGAGATCGCTTCACACCGCCCCGGCGGCGATACTCGGCATAGGCCCTACCGGCCAGGAAGGACGCTGGCCAGGGGAGTGGCATGCGCTTTATTCCCTGGATGTCGAGAGCGTGATCGCACCTCTCGACCGTCGAGAATCCGACAGAGATCTCCGCGTATACAACCTGGTTGACGAAGACAGCGCCATCCTCGAGCGCCTGTACGAGCATCTCCCCCGACCAAGGGGTCCAGGGGTCATCCCCCGCGAAGATGTCGATCAGGATGTTCGAGTCAAGCAGGGTCGCCGTCACCCTCCTCTAAGTGTCCCGTGCCCCAATCCTCCCCCCGGGTCAACCTCATGACCTCATCGGTGGTCATCGTGTAGTGCTTGCCTGCCTCGCGGAGATGCGCGAGCACGTCCTCTCCCCGTCGTCTGCCCGTTTTCGCCTTGCGAACCCGGACCTCCCCATCTTCGGTGGGGACGAATTCGACCTCGGTGCCGGGCAGCAGGCCGAAGCTGTCCCGCACGCCCTTCGGGATCGTCACCTGGCCTTTGCTGGTGATCTTCACAAAGTAAGAGTAGCACCGGTATTACTCTTACTTCGGGCGCGCCTGCGGGTGCTGCCGGTACCACTCGAGGGTGCGACCGAGGCCGTCTTCGAGCCCGACCTCGGGTCGCCAGCCGGTCAGCCCGCGCAGCTTGGCCGAGTCGACGAACTGGCGGTCGATCTCGCCGGCCGGGTTGCCGGGGCCGTATTCGGGCTCGAGGCCGCCGCCGGCGAGCTCGGCGATCGCCCCCACCACCTCGGCCACCGAGTGCGGCTGCTCGCCGCCGGCGTTGAAGGCCTCGCCGGCCGCCGGGCCGCCGGCGCCGACCGCGTGCTCGATCGCCAGGTAGGCGGCGACCGCGTCGTCGACGAAGAGGAAGTCGCGCTCGGGACTGCCGTCGGAGCGGATCGCCGGGCGGCGGCCGTCGAGCACGGCGGCGACCGCCTCCGGGATCAGGCGCGAGAAGTTGAGGTCGCCGCCGCCGTAGATGTTGGCGAAGCGGGTGACCGCTACCGCCAGCCCATAAGCCGGTCGGTAGCTGAGCGCGATCGCGTCCGCGGCCGCCTTGCTCGCCTCGTAGGGGGAGGCCGGCCGCAGCTGCATGTCCTCGCGGTAGGGCAGCTGCTCGCTCGGTCCGTAGGCCTTGTCGGAGGAGGCGACGACCACCGCCGGGACGTCGGCGCGCCGGCAGGCCTCGAGCAGGGTCCAGGTGCCGCGCACGTTGGCCTCGAAGGTCGCCGCCGGCGCCGCCATCGCCGGCCCGACCAGGGTCTGGGCGGCGAGGTGGAAGACGACCTCGAACTCGCCCGCCTCGACCGTCGCCCGGACCCGCTCGGCGTCGCAGAGGTCGGCTTCGACCAGCTCGACCTCGGGGGCGACGCCCTGGAGGACGAGGCCGGAGAGCGGCGGCGGTGCCAGGTCGAGCACGGTGACCGCGTCGCCGCGCTCGAGCAGCGCCCGCGCCAGGTGCGAGGCGACGAAGCCGTGGCCGCCGGTGACCAGCGCCCGCTTCACGGCGCCTCCGTGGCGGCGGCGTCCCAGAGCCGCCAGGGCGCTTCGTCGCCGGCCCAGAGGTCGTTCAGCGTCACCGCGTCCTTGTAGGTGTCCATGCAGTCCCAGAAGCCGTCGTGGCGGAAGGCCCGCAGCCGGCCGTCGGCGGCGAGCCGCTGCAGGGGCTCGCGCTCCAGCACGCTCCCCGCGTCGAGGTAGGCGAGCACGCCGGACTCGAAGCAGAAGAAGCCGCCGTTGATCCAGTGCTCGCTGCGCGGCTTCTCGGCGAAGCCGGCGACCCGGTCGCCCGCGCCGAGCTCGGCCACCCCCCACTGCAGGTGCGGCCGCACCACGGTCACCGTCGCCAGGTCGCCGTGCCCGCGGTGAAACTCGAGCTGGGCACCGAGGTCGACGTCGGCGACCCCGTCGGCGTAGGTCGCACAGAAGCGCTCGTCACCGAGCCGCTCCCCGAGCCGGGCGATCCGTCCCCCGGTCGGCGTGTCGAGCCCCGTCTCGACGCACTCCACCGTCACCCCCCGCGGCCAGCGCTCAGCCGCGACGAACTCCGCCACCGCCTCGCCCATATAGCCGGTGGCGAGCAGAAAGCGCTCGAACCCCTGCGCCGCGTAGATCTGCACCACGTGCCAGAGAATCGGCCGCCCCCCGATCTCGACCAGCGCCTTCGGCACCGACTCCGTCCGCTCCCGCAACCGCGTCCCACGGCCACCACAGAGGATTACCACCGGTGGCTTCATCGCTTCTGTCGAGTTAGTGACCCTCTGGGGTCATCAACTCGACATCAGCCGCCGGCGACGGCCGGCAGGATCGTCACCTCGGCGCCGTCGTCGATCGACGTCTCCAGGCCCTGCTGAAAGCGAATGTCCTCGCCGGAGACGTAGACGTTGACGAAGCGGCGCAGGTCGCCGTCCTGGGTGATCCGCTCGCGCAGGTCGCCGTGGCTGTCGAAGACCGAGTCGAGCACCTCGCCGACGGTCGCCCCCTCGGCCTCGACCTCGGCCTGCCCCCCGGTCGCGGCGCGCAGCTGGGTCGGGATCTTCACGGTGATGCTCATCAGACGGCTACCTCCTGGCGGAACTCGGCCTCGAAGCTGTCGAGGTCGGGGTCGATCTCGTGCATCTGGAACGTATCGCGGGTGGCGTCGAGCGTCTTCAGCCCCTCGCCGGTGATGTAGACGACGACGCGTTCGCCGGCGCCGATCTCGCCGCGTTCGGCCAGCTTCTTCAGGACCCCGACGGTGACGCCGCCGGCGGTCTCGGTGAAGATCCCGGTCGTCTCCGCCAGCAGCTTGATCGCCTCGCGGATCTCCTGGTCCGTGACCGAGTCGACGCCGCCGCCGGTGCGGCGGGCGTGCTCGACCGCGTAGGGGCCGTCGGCAGGGTCGCCGATCGCCAGGCTCTTGGCGATCGTCTCCGGGCGCTGCGGCTTGCAGACGTCCCAGCCTTCGGCGAAGGCGGTGGCCACCGGGCTGCAGCCCTCGGCCTGGGCGCCGTTGAAGATCGGCTGCCGGCCCTGGACCAGGCCGAGGTCGAGCCACTCCTGGAAGCCGCGGCCGAGCTTGGTGAAGAGCGAGCCGGAGGCGATCGGGCTGACCACCCGGTCCGGCAGCGTCCAGCTCAGCTGCTCGACGGTCTCGTAGGCCAGCGTCTTCGAGCCCTCGGCGTAGTAGGGCCGCAGGTTGACGTTGACGAAGGCCCAGGGACGGGTCTCGGCCAGCTGCGTGCAGAGCCGGTTGACGTCGTCGTAGTTGCCGCGGACGCCGACCAGGTTGGTCCCGTAGACGCCGGTGGCGAGCAGCTTCTGCTCCTCCAGGTTGGCGGGGACGAAGACGTAGGAGTCGAGCCCGGCGGCGGCGGCGTGGGCGGCGACCGCGTTGGCGAGGTTGCCGGTCGAGGCGCAGGCGACGGTCGAGAAGCCCAGCTCCTGGGCCTTGGCGACGGCGACCGCGACGACCCGGTCCTTGAACGAGTGGGTCGGGTTGGCGGCGTCGTTCTTGATCCAGATCTCGGCGTCGACCCCGAGCCGTTCGGCCAGGCGGTCGGCGCGCAGCAGCGGCGTCAGCCCCGGCTCCAGCGGGTCCCCGGGCCGCCCCTGGAAGGGGAGGAAGTCGGCGTAGCGCCAGATCCCCTGCGAACCGGCCTGGATCCGCCGCTTGGTCTCGACCGGGTCCAGCGACGAGTAGTCGTAGGCGACCTCCAGCGGGCCGAAACAGTTTTCGCAGACGTAGCTGGCGTCCAGCGCGTAAGCGGTACCGCACTCCTTGCACTTCAGGCTTTCGATTGACATCCGATCCTCTTTCTCACAGAAAAACCTCCGCCATGCTGTGGGGCAGAGGTCCGATCGGACATCCCCCACATCTTCCAGGCCATGAACAGCGCGGCCTGCTGGACTTGGCACCTGCCTCCGAACCGATGGTTCGAAGATGGTTGCCGGGGCTTCACTGGGCCAGTCCCTCCACCCCTCTAGATGTGGCGCTTATGTTGGGAAGAACCTTACCAGCCGCGATTGCGTCGATTGCAGGGCGGGTTGTGCGGCTAACCTAGTCGCCACCATGTGCCTGCCGCACGACGAGAAAACGAGCCCGAGCGATGCCGAACCTTCCGAAACCACGGTTGCGTCGGCCTGGCCGGCGCGGCGCCCTCGTCGAGCCCGCCTCCCCGGCTGAGCCGCAGACCCCCAACGTCGAGCAGATCGACGCCGCCGGCCTGCGCTGGGTCAACATCGAGCGGCCGGGCGCGCTGGAGCGCGGCTGGCTGGAGGAGCACTTCGACTTCCACGCACTCGATCTCGAGGACGTCCTCTCCCGCAACCAGCGGCCGAAGATCGACGTCTACGACGAGTACCTCTTCATCGTCCTCCACTTCCCGATCTTCGATCGCACCGCCGGCCGCCTCGGCACCGGCGAGCTCGACCTCTTCGTCGGGCCCGGCTACGTGGTGACGATCCCGAACCAGCCGCTGCAGCCGGTCGAGTACCTGTTCGAGCGCTGCCGGGCCAAAGAGGAGCTGCGCGAACAGCTCTTCTCGCGCGGCTCCGGCTACCTGCTCTACCGCCTGGTCGACGACAGCTTCGACTACTGCTTCCCGATGCTGCGCAAGATCGGCAACAAGCTCGACGCGCTCGAGGACGACATCTTCGAGGAACGGGCCGACGAGGTCGTGCGCGACATCTCCAACGTCAAGCAGGAGATCATCAACTTCCGCAAGGTGATCCGGCCGCAGCGGCCGGTCCTGCGCGACCTCGAGAAAGTCAAGCAGCGCTACCTGGCGACCGACCTCGACCTCGAGATCTACTTCGACGACATCGTCGACGCCCACGAGCGGATCTGGGACATGCTCGAGAACTACAAGGAGGTGGCCGAGGCGCTGGAGGAGACCAACGAGTCGGTGATCTCGCACCGCCTCAACGACATCCTCCGGGTGCTGACCTCGATCAGCGTGGTGATCCTGCCGCTGACCCTGATCGCCAGCATCATGGGGATGAACACCTGGGTCCCGGACGAGGGCCGGGAGGCGGGGTTCTTCGCCGTGCTCGGGGTGATGGCGCTGATCCTGATCGGGCTGGTCACCTACTTCCGCCGCAAGCGCTGGCTCTGAGCCCGCTGTCGCTCTCGTAGGATGGGTCGCCCGTGGCAAATTTTCGGATCTGGGCGCCCTGGCGCCTCAAATACGTGACCGACGCGGCCAAGGACAACGAGGAGGAGTGCATCTTCTGCGCCAAGCCCGCGGCCGGCGACGACGAGGCGAACCTGATCGTCCACCGCGGCGAGCGCTGCTTCGTGATCCTCAACCTCTTCCCGTACACCAACGGCCACCTGATGGTGGCGCCCTACGAGCACCTCGGCTCGCTGCAGACGATCCCGCCCGAGACCGTGGCCGAGATGATGGCGCTGGCGCAGCGGGCGATGGCCCGGCTGGAGGAGATCTACAGCCCGCACGGCTACAACGTCGGCTTCAACCAGGGCCGCGTCGCCGGCGCCGGGGTCGAGCACCACATCCACCTCCACGTCGTCCCGCGCTGGGCCGGCGACAACAACTTCATGCCGGTCATCGCCGACACCAAAGTGATGCCGCAATCGATCGAGCAGAGCTACGAGGCTCTGAAGGGAGCGTTTTGAGCGAGCAGGCACCGCTGGCCCCGGCCGGCATCTTCAAGGCATACGACATCCGCGGCCTCCACGGCTCGGAGATGGACGAGACCACCGCCCACGCGATCGGCCGCGCCTTCGCCCGCGTGCTCGGGCGCCTGCGCGGCAAGCAGCCGAGCGAGCTGCGGGTCGGCCTCGGGCGCGACATGCGGCTGACCGCGCCGGCGATGGCGGCGGAGCTGCGCGACGGCCTGATCTTCGAGGGCGCGACCGTGCTCGACGCCGGCATGGTGGCGACCGAGATGCTCTACCACCTGGTCGGCTCGCGCGAGCTCGACGGCGGCGCCATGGTCACGGCCTCGCACAACCCCAAGGCCTACACCGGGGTGAAGCTGGTCCGCGAGGGGGCGCTGCCGCTCTCCGGCGACGCCGGCATCGGCGACGTCCGGGCCGAGATCGAGGCCGGCCTCGGCCACGCCCCCGGCGGCGGCTCTCTCGAGGAGGTCGACGTCTGGGACGAGTTCCGCGCCCACGCGCTCTCCTTCATCGACCCGGCCAAGGTGAAGCCGATGAAGGTCGTGGTCGACGGCGGCAACGGCATGGGCGGGCCGATGGTCGGGCCGATCCTCGAGCGGCTGCCGCTGCAGCTGGAGGAGATGTACTTCACGCCCGACGGCGAGTTCCCCGACCACGAGCCGAACCCGCTGCTGGAGGAGAACCGGGCGATGATCATGGCGCGGGTGCGCGAGACCGGCGCCGACCTCGGGATCGCCTGGGACGGCGACGCCGACCGCTGCTTCTTCATCGACGCCAGCGGCGAGTTCTGCGATGGCGACTTCATCTGCGCCCTGCTGGCCCGCTCGGTGCTGGCCAAGAACCCCGGCGCGACGATCCTCTACGACCCCCGCTCCAGCCGCGCCGTGCCGGACCTGGTCGCGGCCGAGGGCGGGCGCTCGGACCTCTCCCGGGTCGGCCACGCCTTCTTCAAGGCGCGGATGCGCGAGGAGCAGGCGGCCTTCGGCGGCGAGGTCTCCGGCCACTACTACTTCCGCGACTTCTGGAATGCCGACTCGGGCACGATCCCGGCGCTGCTGATGCTGGAGCTGCTCTCGCTCGACGGCCGCGGCCTCGGCGAGCTGATCGACGAGTTCCGCTCCAGGTACTTCATCTCCGGCGAGATCAACTCCGAGGTCGCCGACCCGGCGGCGAGGATCGCCGAGATCGAGGCGCGCTACGGCGACGGGGAGATCACCAAGCTCGACGGCGTCTCGGTCGACTACGAGGACTGGCACTTCAACGTGCGCCCCTCCAACACCGAGCCGCTGCTGCGGCTCAACCTCGAGTCGCTGGTCTCGCGCGAGGACATGGAACGGCGCCGCGACGAGGTCCTCGGGCTGATCCGGGGGTGAACGCCCTGACCCCCGAGGGGGCGCTGGAGCAGGCCGCGCTGGCCGGCATCCACCGCCTGCGGATCCCGACCCCGTTCGCGGTCGGGCGGGTCAACTGCTACCTGATCGAGGACGGGCCGCTGACCCTGGTCGACACCGGGCCCAACTCGGGCAAGGCGCTGGACGAGCTGGCGACCCAGCTCGGCGCCCGCGGCCACTCGATCGACGACCTCGAGCTGGTGATCGTCACCCACCAGCACATCGACCACCTCGGCCTGGTCGAGATCGTCGCCGAGCACTCCGGGGCCGAGGTGGCGGCGCTCGGCATCGCCGCCGAGCGGCTGGCCAACTTCGACGAGGACGCCGAGGAGGAGGACCGCTTCGCGGTCGAGCTGATGCTGCGCAACGGCATCCCCGAGGAAGTGACGGCGGCGCTGCGCAGCGTCTCCCGCAGCTTCCGCGGCTGGGGCTCGCGGGTAGAGGTGACGCGGCCGCTGGGCGACGGCGAGGCGATCGAGTTCGGCGACCGCACGCTCGAAGTCCTGCACCGCCCCGGCCACAGCCCCTCCGACACGGTCTTCTGGGACGAGCGGCGGCGGATCCTGATCGGCGCCGACCACCTGCTGCCGACGATCTCCTCGAACCCGCTGATCGCCCGCCCGCTCGACCGCTCGGCCCAGCGGATGCAGGCCCTGGTCACCTACATCGAGTCGATGCGCAAGACCCGCGAGATGCCGATCGAGTTCGTCCTCCCCGGCCACGGCGACCCGGTGGTCGACCACGTCGCCCTGATCGACGACCGCCTCGCCAAGTACGACCGCCGCAAGGAGAAGATCTTCAAGCTCGTCGCGGAGCGGCCGCGGAGCGGCTACGAGCTGGCGCAGGCGATCTGGGGCGACGTCGCCGTCACCCAGGCCTTCCTCACCCTCTCCGAGGTGATCGGCCACGCCGACCTCCTGGTCAACGAGGGCCGGGTGCGCGAAGTCGACGACGGCAGCGTGCTGCGCTACGAGGTCAGCGGCTGAGGCGGGGCGCCGGCAGGGTGACGTCGCGCGAGCGGAAGGCGGGGCATTCGCTGCGGCCGTACGGGGTCGAGGGGATCGCTTCGGCGAAGGCGGCGTAGTAGCGGCCGGGGGCGATCGTCGCCCGCGGCGCCTTCCACAGCAGCTGGCCGCGGTCGCGCTTGGCCTCGGCGCCGATGCCGGTGAGGACCGGGCGGTCGTCGCCGCGGCGCACCCGGTAGACGGTCAGCCGCCGCGGGCCTTCCGGGCCGCGACGGTTGCCCTGGAGGCAAGGGAACCGCTCCTTGCCGCTCGGCGCCGGCGGCATCGAGGCGAGGCCGTAGAAGAAGCCGCCCTTGCGGTTGTAGCCGAGCGTCGCGTAGCCGGCGTAGGGGACCGGGCGGCCCTCGCAGGCGATCCCGTCGCGGTCGCCGTCGAGGTCTCCCACCTGGTGCCCGGCGCTGCCGCCGAGTTCGGCGTAGCGGATCTGGGCGTCGGCCTGGCTGGAGAAGGCGGAGCAGACGAGCGGCACTTCGGAGCTCCCGGACGCGGCCGCGGCGCTCCCGGCGAGCGCGACGAGGACCAGTCCGAGCAGGCGGAGACGTGGACGAGAGGTGGGCGGCATCGCGGCGATGCTAGCGACGTCACAATGCGCCGACCCTTGCCCGCCTCCGCCGCCCAGATCAGGACCGAGGAACCCCTGCGCGCGATCTTCCTCCGCTTCCTCCGCTTCGGCTTCCTTGCCTGGGGCGGCCCGGCGGCGCAGATCGCCATGGTCAAGCGCGAGTGCGTCGACGAGGAGATGTGGGTCTCGGAGGAGAGCTTCAAAAAGCTCCTCGCCGTCTACCAGATCCTTCCCGGCCCGGAGGCCCACGAGCTCTGCGTCTACTTCGGCCGGCTGCGCGGCGGCAGGATCGGCGGCTTCCTCGCCGGTCTCGGATTCATGCTGCCGGGCTTCGTGCTGATGCTCGGCCTCTCGGTCCTCTACGTCGAGGCCAGCCTCGCGGGCCATCTCGGCGACCTCTTCTACGGGCTGACGGCGGCGGTCGGGGCGCTGGTCGCCCGCGCCCTGGTCCGGCTCAGCAGAGCGTTCATCTCCGACCTGCCGCTGGCGATCATCGCCGTGGTCGGTTTCGCCCTGACGCTGTGGGTGGGGATCACCTTCGTCCTGATCCTGCTCGGCGGCGGCATCGTCTACGAGCTGTGGACCAACGGGCGGCGCTGGACCCACCGGGCCAACAGCTTCGCCATTACGCCGATGGCGATCGTGGCGGTCGCCGCCGGAGCGATCACGGTCTCGCTGACGCTGGAGATCTTCTTCGAGGGTCTGAAGGCGGGCCTGCTGACCTTCGGCGGCGCCTACACCGTGATCCCCTTCCTGCGCGAGGCCGCGGTCGAAAACCATCACTGGCTGAGCGCCAGCCAGTTCAATGACGGGCTGGCGATGGGCGGCATCCTGCCGGCGCCGCTGATCATCTTCTCCACCTTCGTCGGCTACATAGCCGGGGGGATCGGCGGCGCCCTGGCGATGACGCTCGGCATCTTCATCCCCGCCTTCGTCTTCCCGATCTTCCTCCACCGCCAGCTGGTCGCGGTCTCCGAGAACGAGCGGCTCCACCCCTTCCTGCTGGGGGTCGCGGCGGCGGTGATCGGGCTGATCGCGGCGGTCACGGTGACGATCCTCGAAACCAGTGTCGTCGACGTCTACACCGCCCTGATCGCGCTCGGCGCCTTCGCCGCCCTGCAGCGCTGGCACGGCAAACTCACCGTCGTCTATGTGATGGGGGTCGCCGGACTGGTCGGCGTCGTCCTGCAGCAGACGGTCGTTTAGCCTCACGGGCCCACAGCCACCGAATGACCCCCAAACTTCCCCACCGCAAGCCGAGGAAACCCGCGAAGAAGCGGATGCTGATCATCGTCAACCCGGTGGCGACGACGGTCTCCGACCGGCTGCGCAACCTCGTCGTCTACGCGCTGCAGGGGCGCTACGAGGTCGAGGCGGTCTCGACCGAGGCGCAGAACCACGCGACCGAGATCGGGCGCGAGGTGGCCGACCACGGCTACGACATCGTCGTCGCCTTTGGCGGCGACGGGACGCTGAACGAGGTCGCCAACGGGCTGGCCGGGACCGACGTGCCGGTCTCGGTGCTGCCGGGCGGCTCGACCAACGTGGTCTGCCGCACGCTCGGCATGCCCAACGACGTCGTCGACGCGACCGAGCACCTGCTGACCCTGGCCGACGACTGGGCGCCGCGCAAGATCGACCTCGGCAGGGTCGACGAGCGCTATTTCGTCTTTGCCTGCGGGGTCGGGATCGACGCCACCGTGGTCGAGCGGGTCGACGCGCACCCGCGGCTGAAGTCGACGGCGGGGCCCTACTACTACAGCTGGGCCGGAGTCTCGGCCTTCTACCGCCGCTACCTCCACAACGCCGTCCGGGTCCGGGTCGAGAGCGGCGGCGAGACGGTCGAGGGCGTGACCGCGATCGTCCAGAACTCCGACCCCTTCACCTACTTCGCCAGCCGCCCGATCCGGGTCTGCGAGGACATCGCCATCGACGACGGCACGCTGGCGATCGGCGTCCTCAAGCGCGCCACCCAGCGCGACATGCCGACCCTGCTCCCGCGCCTGTTCGGCGAGAAGCGCTCGGCCTCGCAGCACCGCCAGGTCGAGCACCTCGACGACGTCACCGCGGCGGTGGTCAGCTCGGTCTCCGAGGACAAGGACGGGGCGCCGCGACCGTTCCCGCTCCAGGTCGACGGCGACTACATCGGCGATCACACCAGGGTCGAGCTGCGCTCCGATCCCGGGGCGCTGACGATCGTCGCCTGAGGCGGCTCGGGCTCCGTGGTGAGGTCGCCGAACGGCGGCTCCTCGCTCAGCGTCGCCGCAAGCGCCGCGTCGGCCGCCAGCGCCCGGTCCTCGCGGCCGCCCGGCAGCAGCGTGTGCCGCGCCCGCCGCAGCCGGTAGCGCAGCGCCAGCGCCTGGCGGTAGCCGCCGACCTGGGTGAAGTGCTTGCGCGCGTACTGCATGCGGGCGTAGGCCGACTGCGCCTCCAGCCGGGCGCTCGCGCCCTCGGACTCGTAGTGGCGGATCGTCGCGCAGGGCAGGTGGACGATCTCCCAGCCCGCCCGCTTCAGGCGCAGGCAGAGATCGGTCTCCTCGGAGAAGAGGAAGAAGCGCTCGTCGAAGCCCTCGCCGCCGAGCGCCTCGGCCCGGGCCAGCATGAACGAGCCCGAGGTCCAGTCGCAGCCGGTCTCCCGCGCGTAGAGGGCCGGATCGACCTCGCGCTCGCCGAGCCGGCGGCGCAGGCCGGGCAGGCGCTCGACCCCGAGCGCTTCGGCGAGCATGTTCGCGGTCGAGGGGAAGCGGCGGATGCTGGGCGCCAGGGCGCCGCGGCTGTCGACCTGGCGGACCCCCGCCAGGCCCACCTCGGGCCGCCGGTCCATCGCCGCGACCAGGCCCGCGAGGCTGCCCTCGAGGAACTCGGTGTCGGGGTTGAGGAAGAGCACGTAGCGGGCGTCGGCCGTCTCCAGCCCGCGGTTGTTGGCGTGGCCGAAGCCGTAGTTGGGACAGGCGAGCGTGCGCGCCCGCGGGAAGCGCTCGGCGACGAACTCGGCCGCCCCGTCCTCGCCGTTGTCGACGACGACGACGTCGAGCGCGAGCTCGCCGGCGTGCGCGTAGAGGCTCGACAGCGCGGCCTCGAGCCAGCGCTTGCCGTTGTGGGAGACGATGATCGCGCAGACGTCGTCCATGACACCCGTTCAACGGCTGGACTCGCGCTTCCCTTGCGGCCGGGAGCGGCCCGCGGCGCCGCTACGATGCCGCGCACGATGCCCGGAGCCTCCCTGCGACCGTCGGACCTCGCCCCCGGGCTGCTGCTCGGCGCGGGGGTCGAGATCGGCGCAGGGGTGCTGATCGGCGGCAACGCGGTGATCCACGCAGGCGTCCGCATCGGCGCCGGGGCCAGGATCGGCGACCACGCCCAGGTCCGCGACGGCGCCACGATCGGCGCCGGCACGACGATCGGCAGCTTCAGCTCGGTCGACCCCGGGGTCCGGATCGGCGACCGGGTCAGCGTGCAGACCCGCTGCTACGTGACCGGTGGCACGGTGATCGAGGACGACGTCTTCGTCGGACCCGGCGTCACCCTGACCAACGACAACAGCATGGACCGCCACCCGCCGGACAAGGAGTTCGAGGGTCCGCTGCTGCGCCGCGCCTGCCGGATCGGCGGCGGCTCGACGATCTGCCCGGGGATCGAGGTCGGCGAGGAGGCCTTCGTCGCCGCCGGCGCCGTGGTCAGCGCCGACGTCCCGGCCCGGGCCGTGGTGATGGGCGTGCCGGCGCGCTTCGTGCGCGAGGTCGCCGACGCCGACCTGCTCGAGCGCTGGCGCTAACCCGCTAGGCGGGGAGCGGGCGGGCCGGGTTGCCGACCACGGTCGCGCCGGGGGCGACGTCCCTGGTGACCACGGCGCTGGCGCCGACCATCGCCCCGGCCCCGATCCGCACGCCGCCGAGCACGGTCGCGCCGGAGCCGATCGTCGCCCCGCGCTCGACCACGGTGCGCAGCAGCTCCCAGTCGGCCTCGGTCTGCAGCGCCCCCTCGCCGTCGGTCGCGCGGGGCCGCTTGTCGTTGACGAACATCACCCCGTGGCCGACGAAGACCTCGTCCTCGATCGTCACCCCGTCGCAGATGAAGCTGTGGCTCTGGATCTTGCAGGCGGCGCCGATCACGGCCCCGCGCTGGATCTCGACGAAGGTGCCGATCCGCGAGCCGGCGCCGATCTCGCAGCCGTAGAGGTTGGTGAACGAGTAGACGGCGACGTCGGGCCCGAAGGCGACGTCGTCGAGCAGGCGGTGCTGCGCCTGGTTGGCGGGTGCGGTCGCGGTGCGCTGGTCCATTCCCCCAACAACGCTCTATATGGAGCGGACTTGCGCCGAAGGGCACCGCGCAAAATTTCGCGTCGCCGTGCCGTTGGTGGTCCATGGCGGTCTTGAGCGAACCGATCGACGACCTCCGGGCTTCCCCCCGGCCGCTCGTCGTAGCTGCGCAGCGCTGCGTGATCATCGGCCACGACGCCACCGCCACCCAGCGCCGCATCGCCGTCGCCCTGGAAGAACGCGACCCGGAGACGCCGCTGCTGCTGGCCGACAGCCTCGACCAGCTGGCCGACCTCGAGATCGACTCCGAGGCGATCATCGTCCTCGTCTGCGACGTCGACCGCCCGCGTGAGATGGCGACACTGCGCCGGCTGCGGCGCGAGGTGCGGGGCCCGGCAATCGTCGCCGTCTCCCCCACCGCGACCGGGACCGGCGTCCGCCGCGCGCTCGACGCCGGCGCCGACGCGATCGTCTTCGAGCCGCTGCTGGAGTCGACCCTGGCGGTCACCGTCAGCGCCGTCCGCTCCGGCCAGTCGGTGGTGCCGCGGAAGATGCGGGCCAGCGTCGAGCGCCCCGCCTTCTCCCACCGCGAGCGCCAGGTGCTCGGCTACGTCTCGCAGGGGCTGACCAACGCCCAGATCGCCGACGAGCTGTTCCTCTCCGAGAGCACGATCAAGAGCCACCTCTCCTCCGCCTTCGCCAAGTTCGGCGTGCGCTCGCGCCGCGAGGCCGCCGCCCTCTTCATCGAACTCGAACAGACCAACCCCACGGAGCTGCCCGCATGAACCCCGCCACCGCCACCCGTCCCAGCCCGCTCTCACTGGCAGCCACCGAGGGGACCGCGGTCCCCTTCATCCGCCTCGACAGCGCCTTCCCGGAGCTGTTCGCCGAGCTGATGGAGACGGTCGAGCGGATCGCCCGCGACTCCGCCTTCACGCTCGGGCCCGAACTGGAGCGCTTCGAGGGCGCCTTCGCCGAGTTCTGCGGGACCGAGTACGCCGCCGGCGTCTCCTCCGGCACGGCGGCGCTGGAGATCGCCCTGCACGCGCTCGGGATCGGCCCCGGCGACGAGGTGATCGTCCCCACCTACAGCTTCATCGCCACCGCCGAGGCGGTCAGCACCGTCGGCGCCACCCCGGTGATCGTCGACGTCGACCCCGAGACGGCGCTGATCACGGCCGAGATCGTCGAGGCGGCGCTGACCGAGAAGACCCGCTGCGTGATCCCGGTCCACCTCTTCGGCCGCCCGGTCGAGATGGACCCGCTGCTGGCGCTCTGCCGCGAGCGCGGCATCTACGTGGTCGAGGACGCCTGCCAGGCCCACGGCGCGCTCTACCGCGGCCGCCCGGTCGGCTCGCTCGGCGACGCCGGCTGCTTCAGCTTCTACCCGACCAAGAACCTCGGCGGCTGGGGCGACGGCGGTGCCCTGGTGACCAGCGACGCCGCCCTCGACGAGCAGGTGCGGCTGCTGCGCTCCCACGGCGAGTCGCCGCGCCACCACCACCGGCTCGCCACCGGCACCCACCGCCTCGACACCCTGCAGGCGGCGATCCTCGAGGTCAAGCTGCGCCACCTGCCGGACTGGAACCAGCGCCGCCGCGACGCCGCCGAGGCGCTGCGCGCCGGGCTCGCCGCCAGCGCCGTGATCCCGCCGGCCCTGCCGGCCGCGGACTCCGACCACGTCTACCACCTCTTCGTCGTCCGCTCGGCGCAACGCGACGCGCTGCGCGACCACCTCGACTCGCGCGGGGTCGCCAGCGCCGTCCACTACCCGACGCCGATCCACCTGCAGCCGGCCTACGCGAAGCTCGGCCTCGGCCCCGGCAGCCTGCCGGTGGCGGAGCGGCTGGCCGCCGAAAACTGCTCGCTGCCGATCTTCCCCGCGATCGAGGACCGGCAGATCGCGGAGATCGTCGCGGCGGTGGAGAGCTTTGAAGCCGCAGCAGATAGCTGAGCCCCGCAGCGGCAACGGCAGTGGCGGTGGCAGCGGCCTGCGGGTCTGCATGGTCCACTACTCCGACTTCGTCGTCGACTCCCGCATCCAGCGCCAGGCGCGGGCGCTGGCCGAACGTGGCGACCGCGTCGACTGCGTCTGCCTCAACGACCACGAGGAGATCGAGGTCGGCCCCGGCAGGATCGTCCTCCACCGCGCCGCCGCGGCGAAGCCGCGCGGCGGCAAGCGCGCCTACCTCGAGGGCAACGCCCGCTTCCTCGCCGGCGCCGCCCGCCTCGTCACCGCGCTCGACCGGCGCCGGCGCTTCGACCTGATCGAGATCCACAACATGCCGGACGCCCTGACCTTCACGGCGCTGCGCCCGAAGCTGCGCGGGACGCCGCTGGTGCTCAACTTCCACGACACCTTCCCGGAGCTGTTCGCCACCCTCTTCCAGCGCCCCCCCGACCACCCGCTGGTGCGGCTGGTGCGGGCCGAGGAGCGGCTCAGCGCCGCCCTCGCCGACGGCCACATCTTCGTCACCGCCGAGGCCCGCGACCTGCTGCGCGGGCGCGGGGTCGAGGCCGAGCGCAGCCAGGTGGTGATGAACACGCCCGACGAGCGCGTCTTCGGCGAGCGCCGCGAGCCGCTGCTGCCGCCGCGCGAGGGCGAGCTGCGGGTCGTCTACCACGGCGGTCTGGCCGAGCGCTTCGGGGTCGAAACCCTGGTCCGCGCGGTGGCGCAGCTGCGCGCGCAGGGCGCGCCGGTCGCGCTCGACGTCTACGGCTCCGACGCCGAGGCCGCCCGCACCCTGGCCGCGGCCGCCGCCGAGATCGCCCCCGAGGGGGTGCGGATCGCCCCGCAGCCGACCCCGGTGGACCAGATCCCAGACCGCCTGCGCGCAGCCCACCTCGGCGTGGTGCCGACCCTGCGCGACGACTTCACCGAGCTGCTGCTGCCGGTGAAGCTGCTCGAGTACGTCCACATGGGCCTGCCGGTGGTCGCCTCGCGGCTGCCGGTGATCGAGCGCTACTTCGGCGACGACGTGCTGCTGGCCGAGCCCGGCGACCCGGCCTCGATCGCGGCCGCGATCGAAGGCGTGCGGCGTGAGCCGGAGCTGGCCCGCGAGCGGGCCGAGCGCGCCTCGGCGAAGCTGGCCGAGATCGAGTGGCGGCGCCAGCGCGAGGGCTACCTGGAGCTGGTCGACGGGCTGGTCGAGAAGGCGAGGCTGCGATGAGGTCGCGGGTGCTGCTGATCACCCCGGCCCGCGACGAGGCCGCCTTCCTCGCCAACACGGTCCGCGCCGTGGCGGCGCAGACGCGCCCCCCCGACCTCTGGCTGATCGTCGACGACGGCTCGACCGACGACACGCCGCGGATCCTCGAGAGCCTGGCGGCCAAGGTCCCGTTCCTCAGGGTCCTGCAGGCGCCGGCGCAGGAAAGCGATCCGGGCGCCGACCGCCTCACCCTGGCGGCCGAGGCGCGCGCCTTCAACGCCGCCCTGGCGAGCGTCGACCTCAGCGTCTTCACCCACGTCGGCAAGCTCGACGCCGACGTCGAGCTGCCCGCCGACTACCTCGAGGGCCTGCTCGAGCACTTCGCCGCCGAGCCCGAGCTGGGGATCGCCGGCGGCACCCTGCTCGAGCGCAACGACCCCGAGGGCGACTGGCACCCGACCAAGGTCCCCGCCCACCACGTCCGCGGCGCCCTCAAGCTCTACAGCCGCGAGTGCTTCGAGGCGATCGGCGGGATCGAAGAGCGGCTCGGCTGGGACACGATCGACGAGACCTACGCGCGGATGCGCGGCTACGCGACCCGCTCGCTGCCCGATCTGGCCGCCCGCCACCACCGCCCGGTGGCGACCCGCGGCGGCACCCTGCGCGGCCGCGCCCGCCACGGCCAGTGCGCCTACATCCTGCGCTACGGCACCTGGTGGGTGACCCTGCGCTCGTTCAAGGTCGCCTGCTCGCGCCCCTTCGGGATCTCCGGCGCCGCCTTCCTCTACGGCTACTTCCGCTCGGCCCTGCGCCGCGAGGACCGGGTCGAGGACCCCGAGTACCGCCGTTTCGTCGCCCGCGAGCTGCGCAACCGGGTCCGCCCCGGAGCCAATCCCAACGCGGAAATCGAGGCTCGTCCGGAACCGGTGAAAGTTCCTACGTTTTTCGTGCGTTCTTAGCCCATGGCACTCGTCGAAATCGTCAGACAGCTCTGGCAGCGCAAGCTGCTCGTCGGCCTCGTCCTCCTCCTCGCCGTCGCCGCCGCGATCTTCTCCTCCTACCGGGTCAGCCCCAGCGGCCTCGAAAAGCGCTCGCTCACGGTCGCCGCCGCCTCCAGCCAGATCCTCGTCGACTCGCCCGAGTCGACCCTGGTCGCCGGGGCGGAACTCGGCACCTTCGAAGCGCTCTCGACCCGGGCCAAAATCTACGGCCAGTACCTGGCCAGCCTCGCCGCCCGCCAGGAAATCGCCCGCCGCGCCGGCGTCCCGGCCGGGTCGATCTCGACCAGCGGCCCGTTCAGCGCCGCCACCGGCCAGACCGCCTACTCCTCGCAGTCCTCGGAGGAGCGGGCCGGCGAACTGCTGCAGGAAGGCGCCGCCAACCGCCTCGTCTTCACCGCTCAGGAAGGGGTGCCGATCCTCACGGTCGACGCCCAGGCCGCCACCTCCGAGCGCGCGATCGACCTCGCCGGCGCCTCCTTCGCCACCCTCAAGCAGTACGTGCACAGCCTCGAGGCCGACGGCAAGCCGGTCAGCCAGGGGGTCACCGTGCGTGAGCTCGGCGCCCCCGAGGGCGGCACCCTCGGCGGCTCCAACAACATGATGCTGATGGCGCTCGCCTTCCTCGTCGTCTTCGGCCTCGGCTGCGCCGCGATCCTCGTCGTCCCCCGCTTCGTCCAGCGCTGGCACGCGCTCGACTACGCCGACTACGGCACCCCCGCCCCCGCTCCGGTCCCCGACCCGATCGAGCCGCACCACAGCGGTCACGACTTCGAGGCGGCGCGCCTGCGCAACGGCGAGACCGGGGAGCCGATGGCCCCGCACGCAGCCCCCTCGCGCTAATGGAGGCGACGACCGGGGTAGGCCCGCTGATCGGGCAGCCCGGAGGCACGGCACGCCGCGCCGCGGTGCCGGTGGCGGCCAGCCGCAGCGCCGACTGGCCGCACACGACCCGGATCCTGCCCTGGGCCCTGTTCGGCTTCGTGGCGATGCTCTGGCTGGTCCCCTTCGACAGCATCAAGCTGCCGATCGGCGGTCCCGTCGACGCCACCCTCGACCGGCCGCTGCTGGTCCTGCTCGCGGGCGCCTGGCTGCTCGCCTCCGACACACTCGGCAAGCGCTCTGAGACGCGTATGAGCCCGGTCCACTGGGCCTTCGCCATCTTCATCGGGATCGCCATCGTCAGCGTCCTCGTCCACGCCGAAGCGCTGGTCCGCGTAGACGGCCTCGAGCTGGCGATCAAGCAGCTGGCGCTGCTGGTCTCCTACGGCCTCTTCTTCGCCCTCGCCGCGGCGATCCTGCGGCCCAGCGAGATCCCGAAGATGGTCCTGGCGATGCTGGGCCTGGCCAGCTTCACCGCCTTCGCCGTGATCCTCGAGTACCGGCTTGGCACCAACATCTTCCACGACTGGATCGGGCCGCTCTTCCCCGGCTACGTCCGCCCCGAAGGCCTGGGCACGATCGACTCGATCGGCCGCAAACTGATGTACGGGCCGGCGGTGCAGCCGCTGGCGGTGGCGGTGATGCTCTCGATGACCCTGCCCTTCGCCTTCGCCTGGCTGCTGAAGGCGAAGGAGCGGCGCGATCGCCTGATCTACGCGGGCATGGTCCTGCTGCTGATCGGCGGCGCCGTGGCGACCCAGAAGAAGACGAGCATGGTCGGGCCGCTGGTCTGCGTTCTCGTCCTCGTCGCCTACCGGCCGCGAGCGATGGTGAGGCTGGCGCCGTTGGCGATCGTCCTGGTCGGGATGGTCCACTTCATCGCCCCCGGCGCGCTCGGCGCCGTGGTCGACCAGTTCGCGCCCGGGACGGTGAACAAAGTCGACACCACCCAGGACCGGGTCAGCGACTACGACGCGATCGAACCCGACCTGGTCGCCCATCCGGTGATCGGCCGCGGCTACGGCAGCTACGACCAGAAGGCCCACCGCATCCTCGACAACCAGTACCTGGGCCTGGCGATCGGGGTCGGCCTGCTCGGGGTGATCGCCTACCTGGCGATCTTCGCCACCTCCTTCCTCAGCGCCCACCGGGTGGTGCGCGCGCGCGACCCGGAGCGGGCGCCGCCGGCGCTGGGCGCCGCCGCGGCGATCGCCGTCGCCGTCGTCTCCGGCGCGATCCTCGACTTCCTCTCCTTCCCGCAGCTGCCGTACCTGTTCTGCTTCGTCGCCGCGATCGCCTACGTGCTCGGCCAGGACCAGCTGGCCCAGCGCCGGGAGGCGCGGACGCGATGAGCACCGCGACCGCCAGCGCCGTGCGCTGCCCCGGCTGCGGCGAGGAGCGCGAGAGCGCCCCGGTGCTGCTGCGCGGGCACGACCGCCTCACCGGCGCCCCCGGGGAGTTCGCCGTCGTCTCCTGCGGCGGCTGCGGCCTCGCCTTCACGCAGCCGCGGCTCGGGCCCGAGGATTTCGCCACGTACTACCCCGACAGCTACAGCGCCTATGAGCCGAACACCGGCGCCCGCCCCTCGCTGGGCGAACGGCTGGGCGAGCTGCAGCGGCAGATGGTGATCCGCTACGGCCCCTACCGCCAGATCTGGCAGCGCTCGCCGGGACGGATCCTCGACGTCGGCTGCGGGGTCGGCGACCTCGCCGCCGCCTTCGCCCGCCAGGGCTGGGAGGCGGCCGGGATCGAGCCCTCCGAGCAGGCGGCCGAGCACGCCCGCGCCGCCGGGGTCGAGGCCGTCGCCGGCACCCTCGCCGACGCGCCCTGGCCCGATGGGCACTTCGACGCGATCATCTTCAACCACTCGCTCGAGCACATCGACGACCCCGCCGCCGCGGTCGCCGCCGCGGCGCGCCTGCTGCGCCCGGGCGGCCTGCTGGCGATCGCCGTCCCCAACTTCGGCAGCTGGCACCGCCGCCTCTTCGGCTCGGCCTGGTTCCAGCTCGACCTGCCGCGCCACCTGCAGCACTTCGACCGCGACTCGCTCGACGGCCTCGTGCGCCGGGCCGGGCTGCGCACGGTCGCGGTCGGGGCGGCGACGATGCGCCCGAGCCCGCTGGGCAGCGTCCAGTACGCGACCGTCGGCCGGCTCCGCTACGAGGGCCGCGGCTTCCGCCTGCTCGCCTGGGCCCTGGCGCCACTGCTGTTCCTCAGCGATCGCATCGGCGAGGGCGACTGCCTCCACCTCGTCGCCGAACGATGAGCGGCGGCGGGCGCGCCCGCCACGTCATCTACACCTTCGACGACATGACCTGGGCCGCCGCCCGGGAACGGGGGATGTGCTTCCCCCAGGACCAGCTGGTCCTGGCGCTGCTCGCCGACCCCGGGGTCGAGCGCCTGCTGATCTGCGACCGGCCGCGGAGCGCCCCGGTGAAGCTGGCCAAGGACCTGGTCCAGCGCCCGGCCCGGTTCGAGCCGAGCGAGCGGTCGCGGCTCTGGCAGCCGCTGCGGCTGCGGCGCCAGGACCCGACCTCGATCGCCGGCCTCGAGCGCGCCTACGGGCGCTACGACCGCCGCCTGCGCCGGGTCGCCGAGCGCTTCGGGATGGAGCGGCCGGCGATCGTCACCTCCCAGCCCCTGCTCGCCGGCTTCGCCGAGCTCGAGTGGGCCGGCCCGGTCACCCTCTTCGCCAGCGACGACCTCGCCGCCCACCCCGACTACCAGCCCTGGCGGGAGGGCCTGCTCACCGCCTACGAGCGGGTCGCCGCGCGCGAGCGCCGGGTCTGCGCGGTCAGCAACGCGATCGTCGAGCGGATCGGCCCGCGCGGGCCGGCCGCGGTCGTCCCCAACGGCGTCGACCCCGAGCTCTGGCTGCGGCCGGGACCGGCGCCGGCCTGGCTGCAGGAGCTCCCCGGCCCGCGGCTGCTCTACATCGGCACCCTCGACAGCCGCCTCGACGTCGAGGCCGTGCGGGCGGTCGCCCGGGCCTGGCCCGAGGGCAGCGTCGTCCTGGTCGGGCCGCTAACCGAACCCGACCACTTGGCGCCGATCCTCGGCGAGCCGAACGTGGTCGTGCACGAGCCGGTCTCGCGCGAGGGGGTCGCCGCCGTCGCCTGCGGCGCCGACGCCTGCCTGCTTCCCCACAACCGCACGCCGCTGACCGAGGCGATGAGCCCGCTGAAGCTGTTCGAGTACCTCGCCTCCGGCCGGCCCGTGGTCGCCACCGACCTGGAGCCGGTGCGCCAGGTCGAGGGCCCGGTCACCCGGGTCGCCCCCGGCGGCGATTTCGTCGCCGGCGTCCGCGCCGCGCTGGCCGCGGGACCGGTCGGCGAGGAGGATCGCCGGCGCTCGCTCACCGCCAACTCCTGGGCCAGCCGCAGCGCCGCGGTGATGGACCTCGCGCTCGATACCTAACCCTCGACTCGAACCTTAGGTTCAGGGATATTCGAGGTCGAGGCGCACTTCCGCCCCTCTCCGCCGCAAGTCGCCCACGCCCACGCCCGTTGATAAGCGATGGGCCAGTCAAACCTCGACCACCAGGAGATCTCCCGCGAGGAGCTGAAGGAGGCCGCCGTCGACGGCGTCCGCTGGACGACCGCGGGCCGGGTGGCGATCGAGGCGATCACGCTGGTCGCGGCGATCGCCCTGGCCCGCCTGATCCCGCCCTCGGGCTTCGGCGAAGCCGTGGTGCCGCTGATCTTCGTGCCGCTGGCCGTGATCTTCACCTTCGAGGGGTTCGGCAGCGCCCTGGTCCAGCGCAAGACGATCGAGCACGCCCACACCGAGGCGGCGATGCTCGCCAGCCTGCTCACCGGCACCGCCCTGACCGCGCTGCTGATCCTGCTGGCGCGCCCCGTCGGCGAGCCCCTCTTCGGCGACTCGGTGGCGCG
Organism: uncultured Solirubrobacterales bacterium; assembly: GCA_963719435.1. Classification (GTDB taxonomy): domain Bacteria; phylum Actinomycetota; class Thermoleophilia; order Solirubrobacterales; family 70-9; genus VAYN01. The sequence continues at coordinate 1,835,328 of OY970384.1, forward strand.
GCTGCTGGTGATGATCTCCCCCGTCTTCCTGCTCGCCGGCATCGGCGCCGTCTCCCGCAGCCTGCTCTGGCGCCGCCTCGACTTCCGCCGCGTCAGCCTGATCGAAATGGCCTCGCTCGGCCTCGGCGCCGTCACCTCGGTGGGTCTGGCGCTGCTGGGCGGGCTCGATGCCCAGGCGATCGTGCTCGGTGCCCTCTGCGGCTCGCTGGTGACCACGGTGCTGCTGCTGGTGGCGGTGCCGCCGCCGCTGCCGATCTGGCACCGCGGCGCCCTGCGCGAGGTGATGGCCTTCGGCCTCCCCGCCTCCGGCGCCGGGCTCACCTACGTGGCGATCACCAACGCCACCCTGGCGGTCGCCGCCGTCCGCCTCACCGCCTCCCAGGTCGGCCTCTTCTGGCGCGCCTTCCAGCTCGGCGTCATCTACCAGGAAAAGATCAGCGGGATCATGATCCGGCTGGCCTTCCCGGTCTACTCGCGGACCAACGACCTCGACGAGCTGCGCCGCTTCCACGAGCGCGCGACCCGGATCCACGCGGCCGTGCTGCTGCCGCTGCTGACCCTGCTCGCGGTCACCGCCCCGGACCTGGTGCCGTGGCTGTTCGGCGAGCGCTGGGCCCCGGCCGCCGCCCCCGTGCAGGTGCTCTGCGTCGCCGGGATGATCGCCGCCGTCCTCACCGGCTACCCACAGATCATGCTCGCCGCCGGCAAGCCGCGGGCGCTGCTCGTCTTCAACGTCGTCCTCCTCGCCCTCTACGTCGGCACCTCGTGGATCGCCGCCCCGTACGGCATCACCGCGCTCGCCTTCGCCGTGGTCGCCGTCCACGTCTTCCTCCTCGTCGCCGTCTACGGCGTGCTCTTCCGGCGCGTGCTCGAGATCCCGATCCGCCGCCTCGTCACCGACCTGCTGCCGGCCCTGGCCAGCAGCCTGGTCCTGCTGGCGGCGGCCTTCCCGGCGGCGGAGCTGATGCGCAGCATCGGCGCCCCGGTGCCGGTCCTGCTGGCCGTGGTCGGCAGCATCGGCGGGCTGGTCTACGTGGCCGCCCTGCGCAGTCTTTTCCCGGTCGTCTGGGCCGACGTCGCGCAGCTCGCGCGGCGGGTCCTGCCGGCGCCAAGCAGTCTTACCGGCGGGCTGCGGCCGCGCCGAGCGGCCGAACGTGCCGTGGGAGGTGCATAACCCGATGAGCCCCAGCTATGGCCGTTTTTCGGCCTTTTCGAACGCCAAGCACTGGGAGAATTCGAGTGTGCCTTGCCTGCGCCCAGACGGAACCCGGGGTCGCCTGACCCGCCTGGGTGAGTTCACCTTCGCCGCCGTCGTCGGCGCGCTGATCGTGCTCGCCTGGATCGGCGCCGCGCCGGCCAGCGCCGCCGTCACCTGCCCGAACCCGAACCCGGTCCTCAACGAGAACCAGTGCAAAACCGGCAGCTCCGCCTGGCAGGTCAGCGACTACAGCCACGACCTCGGCGGCTTCACCACCAAAACCAGCGTCAACCTGGGCGAAGACGTCGTCCTCAAGATCGGTCGCAACGGCCCGGTCGCGCCGCAGCGCACGGTCAACATCGACGTCTACCGGATGGGCTACTACGAAGGCGACGGCGGGCGGCTGGTCAAAAGCGCGACCAACGTCCCGATCAACAACGACTTCACCTGCAAACCGATGGACCCGATCACCGGCGAGGTCGACTGCGGCAACTGGTCGCCGACCTACACGATCCCGGGCAGCTCCCTGCCCGCCAGCGGCGTCTACCTGGCGAAGCTGAAAGCCTCGACCGGCGACGAAACCCAGGTCGTCTTCACCGTCCGCGACGACAGCCGCTCGGCGAAGATGCTCTTCGTCCTCCCGGTCACCGACTACCAGGCCTACAACCTGTTCGGCGGCAAGTCGCTCTACTTCGGCAACCTGGCCGGCGACACGGTCGGCAGCCCGACCCCCGCGACCGGCACCGACCGCGCCGCCAAGGTCTCCTTCAACCGGCCCTTCAGCCAGGCCGGGGCGATGCAGAACTGGTTCTTCGGCCCCGACTACGACCTCCTCTACTGGTTGGAGAAGCAGGGCTACGACATCTCCTACAGCGACGACGTCGCCGTCCATACCAACCCCGCGCAACTGCTCGACCACGACGTCGACGTCGTCTCCGGCCACTCCGAGTACTGGTCGCTGGAGCAGTTCAACGGCTTCAAGGCCGCCCGCGAGGCCGGCGTCAACATCGCCTCCTTCAGCGCCAACACCGCGTACTGGAAGGTCCGCTACGAGAACGGCACCCGCACCCTCGTCTGTTACAAGACGGTCCAGGGCAGCGGCACCCTCGGCAACGGCACGGTCAGCCAGAACGACTGGGGCCCCGACGGGCTCAAAGGCACCGCCGACGACGCGCTCGGGCTCGACGGCGAAGCGGGCACCAAAGACGACAACCCGCAGAACTCGACCACCACCTTCCGCGACAACGGGGCGCCTCCCGGCGACCCCAACGCCCCGGCCGGCGGCCGGGTCGGTCCCGACATGCCCGAGAACGAACTCTGGGGCATCCTCTACATGGGCGACGACGACGCCTTCAGCTGGCCGCTGACCGTCCCGCCCGGCAACAGCCAGGACGAATTCGCCAGCGACCGGATCTGGCGCAACACCGGCATCTCCGAGAACGCGACGACCAAAATCGGCAGCCGGATCGTCAACTGGGAGTGGGACGCGGTCCCGACCCAGCCCCAGTACCTGGCGCACCAGCCGGCCAACGTGGTCAAGCTCAGCTCGACCCCGATCGCCAACGGCAGCGACCAGCTCAACTGGCTGCTGGACGAGGGACGCATGCGCAGCACCGTGTCCCCGCCCCCCGGCCAGCCCAACACCGTCAACGCGGTCAAGTACAGGGCGCCCAGCGGCGCGCTCGTCTTCGCCACCGGCACGATGCTCTGGTCGCACGGGCTCTCGAACGAACCGCAGGGCCCGATCGAGCAGGCGACCTACAACGTCTTCTCCGACATGGGCGTGCAGCCGGTGACGCCCGAAGAAGACCTCGTGCTCGACCCGGGCGGCTCCAACCAGGCGCCCAACGCCAGCTTCACGGTCGGCCCGAACCCGGTCAAAACGGCGACCACCGTGACCTTCAACGGCGCCGCCTCGAGCGATCCCAACGGGACCATCGCCAAATACGAATGGGACCTCGACGGCGACGGCATCTACGAGACCAACACCGGGACCAAATCCAGCACCACCCGCACCTACTCCCTGGAGGGCGAATACGCGGTCCGGCTCAAAGTCACCGACAACGGCGGCGCCACCGACTTCGCGGTGCGCACGCTGACGGTGATCAACAACCAGCCCCCGACCGCCTCCTTCACGGCCTCGCCCACGTCTCCGATCACCGGCGAAGCGGTCACCTTCAACGGCTCCGGCTCCAAAGACCCCGACGGCACCATCGCCAAATACGAATGGGACCTCGACGGCAACGGCAGCTTCGAGACCAACACCGGCGCGACCGCGACGGCCAGCCGCACCTACACGGCCGCGGGCGACGTCAACGTCAGCCTCCGGGTCACCGACAACGGCGGCAAGCAGGCGACCCTCAGCTCGGTCCTGACCGTAGCCAGCAACGGGGTCAGCAACTACAGCCCGACCGTGATGGCGACGCCCGGCCTCGCCCACTACTGGCGCCTCAACGAGACCTCCGGCACCGCCTTCGCCGACAGCGCCGGCTCGAGCCCGGCGACGATGGTCGGCTCCCCGACCCTGGGCGTGGCCGGCGGCGTCCCCAACGACGCCGACAAAGCGGCCCGCTTCAACGGCGACAGCAACGCCGCCAGCGCCGACATCAACCTCTCGGGCACGCAGGCGATCACGATCGAGTTCTGGATGAAGTGGAACTCCTACGACACCGACGACGACCTGGCGATGGAGTTCACGAAAAACTTCAACGACATCGCCGGCGGCTTCATCGTCGACCCGGACGCCCCGCAGCTGGGCGGCACCTTCGGGGTCGGGGTCGGCCAGGGCTCGGCCCGCAACAACGTCTTCTTCACCCGGCCCTCGGCCGGGGCCTGGCACCACTACGCCTTCGCGATCGACCTCACCGCGCCGGCGCCCCAGGAGATCACCCCCTACGTCGACGGCGTCCCCGTCGCCTACACCAAGCTCGACAGCGGCAGCGGTGGCGGCTTCGCCAACTCCAGCCTGAGCCTGATGTCCCGGGCCACCTCGACCCTGTTCGGGAACGGCGACCTCGACGAGCTGGCGATCTTCGAACGCGCCCTCAACGCCCAGGAGATCGACGAACACTTCAACAGCGACAGCGGCAACAAACGACCGCAGGCCAGCTTCACCGCGCCGGCGTCGGCGAAAGTCGGCGACCCGGTCGCCTTCAATGCCTCGGCTTCGAAAGACAGCGACGGCACCATCGCCAAATACGAGTGGGACCTGGACGGCAACGGCAGCTACGAGACCGACACCGGGACCACGGCGACCGCGAGCAAGACCTACGCGGCCGGCGGCAACGTCAAAGTCGGCCTGCGGGTGATCGACAACCTCGGCTCGACCGGCGTCGCCTTCCGCACCGTCGCGGTCGAAGGCGCCGAAGAACCGGGCGAAGAAAAAGTCAGCAACTACAGCCCGACGGTGCTCAGCACCCCCGGCCTGCTCCACTACTGGCGCCTCAACGAGACCTCCGGCACCAGCTTCGCCGACTCGGTTGGCGGCGTCCCGGCCGCCGCCGCGGGCGGCCCGACCCTGGGCGTGGCCGGCGGCGTCCCCAACGACTCCGACAAAGCGGCCCGCTTCGACGGCAGCAACGACAGCGCCAGCGCCCCGCTCAACCTCGCCGGCAAGACCGCGGTCACGGTCGAGTTCTGGATGAAATGGAACTCCTACGCCAACGACGACGACCTGGCGATGGAGTTCACCAACAACTTCAACGAAAACGCCGGCGGCTTCCTGATCGATCCCAACGCGCCCCAGCTCGCGGGCACCTTCGGGGTCGGGATCGGCGCCGGCACCTCGCGCAACAACGCCTTCTTCCCCCGGCCCTCGGCCGGGGCCTGGCACCACTACGCCTTCGTGCTCGACACGCAGGCGCCGGCCGCCGAACAGATCGTGCCCTACGTCGACGGCAAAGCGGTCGCCTACACCAAGCTCAACAGCGGCACCGGAGCCGTGCCGTTCGCCAAATCGACCCTCAACATGATGTCCCGCGCCAACTCGTTCCTCTTCGGCGCCGGCGACCTCGACGAGGTGGCGATCTACGACCGCGCCCTCAGCGCCGGGACGATCGACGAACACTTCAACAGCGAGGGCGGCAACAAACGGCCGCTGCCGAGCTTCAGCTTCGCCCCGCCGGCGCCGAAAGTCGGCGAAACCGTCACCTTCGACGCCTCGGCCTCGAAAGACACCGACGGCACCATCGCCAAATACGAGTGGGACCTCGACGGCAACGGCAGCTATGAGACCAACACCGGCACCACCGCCAACGCCAACAACGCCTACGCCGCCGCCGGCGTGGTCAAAGTCGGCCTGCGGGTGACCGACAACGGCGGCGCCAGCTCGACCACGACCCGCCAGGTGACGGTCGAAGCCCAGTCCGGCCCCGAAGAAGAAGCCGGCTACGCGGAAAGCGTGCTCGGCACCCCGGGCCTGATCGACTACTGGCGCCTGGGCGAGTCCGCGGGCTCCGTCTTCGCCGACTCGGTCGGCGGCAACCCCGCGACCATCGTCGGCGACCCGGTGCTGGGCGTCAGCGGTGGCGTGCCCAAAGACAGCGACAAGGCCGCCCGCTTCGACGGCGTCGACGACGCCGCCAGCGCCCCCGTCTCCGCCCTCGGCGGCAAGACCGCCGCGACGGTCGAGTTCTGGCTGAAGTCGAACGGCTGGGGCAACAACGACGAACTGGCGATGGAGCTGACCAACAACTTCAACAACACGCCGGGCGGCTTCCTGGTCGACCCGAACAGCAGCTACGGCAGCTTCGCGGTCGGGATCGGGATCGGCGCCTCGCGCAACGTCTCAGTCTTCGCCCGCCCGTCGGCCGGGGCCTGGCACCACTACGCCTTCGTGCTCGACACGCAGGCGCCGGCCGCCGAACAGGTCATCCCCTACGTCGACGGCCAGCCCGTCGCCTACACCAAGGTCGAGAGCGGCACCGGGGCGCCTCCGTTCGCCAACGCCGCGCTCAACTTCATGTCCCGCGGCGCCGTGGAACTGCGCAGCGGCGGCGACCTCGACGAGGTGGCGCTGTACGACCGGGCGCTGAAACCGGCGGCGATCTCCAACCACTTCCAGGGCCAGATCAACAACAAACGGCCGGTCGCCGTCCTGCAGGCGCCCGCCACCGCTCAGGTAGGCGAGACCGTCAGCTTCGGCGCCAGCGGCTCCAGCGACCCGGACGGCACGATCGCCGGTTACGAATGGGACCTCGACGGCAACGGCAGCTACGAGACCGACACCGGGACGACGCCGAGCGCCAGCCACGTCTACGCCAATCCGACCACGCTCAAAATCGGGCTGCGGGTGAGTGACGACGGCGGTGCCAGCGCCAGCGCCAGCCGCCTGATCTCGGTCGAAGGCGAAGAGCCCGTCGAAGAAGAAGAACCGGAAACGCCCAGCGGCCCGAGCTACGCCGAGGGCGTGCAGGCGACCCCGGGCCTGGTCGACTTCTGGCGGCTTGGCGAGAGCTCCGGCTCGACCTTCGCCGACAGCGTCGGCGGCAACACCGCCACCGCGGTGGGCGCCCCGACGCTCGGAATCGGCAGCGCCGTCCCCGGCGACACCGACAGGGCCGTCAGCTTCGACGGCAACGTCGACGCCGCCAGCGCCGCCGCCACCGGCATCGCCGGCAAGACCGCGGCCACGGTCGAGTTCTGGATGAAATGGGACGGCTGGGCCAACGACGACGACCTGGCGATGGAGCTGACCAACAACTTCAACTCCACCCCGGGCGGGTTCCTGATCGATCCCAACAGCGGCTACGGCAGCTTCGCCGTCGGGATCGGGCTCGGCGGCTCGCGCAACGTGGCGCTGTTCGCCCGACCCTCGCTCGGCACCTGGCACCACTACGCCTTCGTGCTCGACACCCAGGCGCCGGCCGCCGAGCAGGTCGTCCCCTACGTCGACGGCCAGCCCGTCGCCTACACCAAGGCCGAGAACGGGACCGGCGCGCCGGCCTTCGCCGCCGCCGCGCTCAGCTTCATGTCGCGCGCCGCCAGCAGCCTCAACGGCGCCGGCGACCTCGACGAGGTGGCGCTGTACGACCGCGCGCTCGACGCCAAAACCGTCGCCGACCACTTCGCGTTCGCGGCCAGCAACACCGCCCCGGAAGCGTCGTTCACGCTCTCCCCCAACCCGACCGCGACCGGCAACACGGTCAACTTCAACGCCGGCGACTCCAAAGACCCCGACGGCGCCATCGTCAAATACGCCTGGGATCTCGACGGCAACGGCAGCTACGAGACCAATAGCGGCTCGAGTCCGACGACCAGCCGTGCCTACGCGACCCCGGGCGAGCGCACGGTCCGCCTGCGGGTGACCGACGAGGACGGCGCCAGGGCGACGACGACGCGGACGCTGACGATCCAGAACACCGCCCCGACGGCCGCCTTCACCGCCTCCCCCAGCCCGGTCCAAACTGGCAAAACGGTCACCCTCGACGCCGCCGGGTCCAGCGACCCCGACGGGAGCGTCGCGAAATACGAGTGGGACCTCGACGGCAACGGCAGCTACGAGCTGGACGGCGGCGCCAGCGCGACCACCACCACCTCATACCCGGCGATCGGCCTGCGCCAGATCGGCCTGCGCGTCACCGACAACAGCGGCGCCACGGCGATCGCCAATCGCAGCCTCAGCGTCGTCAACAGCCCGCCGAGCGCAGGCTTCACCGCGACGCCGAACCCGGCGCTGAGCGGCGCCACGGTCAGCTTCAACGCCTCCGGTTCCAGCGACGGAGACGGCACCATCGCCAAATACGAGTGGGACCTCGACGGCAACGGCAGCTATGAGACCAACGGCGGCGCCAGTGCCACGACCAGCAAAGCCTTCGCCACCCCGGGCGACCGCACGATCGGCCTGCGCGTCACCGACAACAACGGCGGCACCGCCACCACCTCGCAGACCGTGAGCATCCAGAACCGGGCGCCGAGCGCCTCCTTCACGACGACGCCTTCGTCGGCGCAGTCGGGCGTAGCGATCGCCTTCAACGCCTCGGCCTCGGCCGACCCCGACGGCACGATCGCCAAATACGAGTGGGACTTCGACGGCAACGGGACCTACGAGACCGACGCCGGCACGACGGCGACCACCAACCGCGCCTTCACCAAAGCCGGCAGCGTCCAGGTCGGCCTGCGCGTCACCGACGACAGCGGCGCCACGGCGACCAGCAGCAAAACGGTGACGATCACCAACAGCCCGCCGAAAGCGGCGTTGACGGCGACCCCCAACCCGGTTCCGACCGGGACCGCGGTCGCCTACAGCGCCGCCGAATCCAGCGATCTCGACGGCACGATCACGAAATACGAGTGGGACCTGGACGGCAACGGGACCTACGAGACCAATACCGGCACGACCGCCACCACGTCGAGCTCCTACGCCACGGTCGGCAACCGCACCGTGCGCCTGCGGGTGACCGACGACGCCGGTGCGACCGCGACCGCGACCGTCAGCGTCAGCGTCACCAACCGGGCCCCGAACCCGTCTTTCACGATCTCCGCCAACCCGGTGCTGAGCAACACCAACGTCACCCTCAACGCCTCCGGCTCCAGCGACCCGGACGGGACCATCGCCAAATACGAGTGGGACCTGGACGGCAACGGCAGCTATGAGATCAACGCCGGCAGCAGCGCCAGCACCACCCGCTCCTTCGCCACCTCGGGCGTGCGCGACGTCGGCCTGCGGGTGACCGACAACCTCGGCACCACGGCGACCACCACCCGCACGGTGACCGTGACCAACCGGGCGCCCACGGCCTCCTTCACCGTCTCCCCCAGCTCGGTCCCGACCGGGACCATCACGACGCTGAACGCCTCCGCCTCCAGCGACCCGGACGGGACGATCGCCAAATACGAGTGGGACTTCGACAACAACGGGACCTACGACGCAACCACGACCACGGCCTCGACGACGACCTCTTACGCCACCGCCGGCGGCCGCACGATCGGTCTGCGCATCACCGACAACAGCGGCGCCACGGCGACGACCACGCGCACGGTGACCGTCACCAACCGGGCCCCGACCGCCTCCTTCACCGCGACTCCGAACCCGGCCCTGGTCAACGCGACGGTCAGCCTTCAACGCCGCCGGCTCCAGCGACCCCGACGGGACGATCACCAAATACGAGTGGGACCTGGACGCCAACGGCAGCTATGAGACCAACACGGGCACCACCGCCTCGACGACCAAATCCTTCACGGCCGGCACCCGCACGATCGGCCTGCGGGTCACCGACAACAACGGCGCCACCGCCACCGCCACGCAGAGCCTCACCGTCCGCGGTCCCTACAACAACGCCGTGCTCTCGACGCCGGGGCTGATCGACTACTGGCGCCTCGGTGAGTCCTCGGGCAACAACCTGGCCAACAGCGTTGCCGGCGCACCCAGCGCCGACCGCGACGGCGCCAGCCTCGGTGCTGCCAGCAACCTCACCCTGGACACCAATACCGCGCTCAGCTTCGACGGGTCGAACGACGCCGCCACGGCTTCGCTCAACCTCTCCGGCACCCAGGTGCTGACGCTCGAGTTCTGGCTCAAATGGAACTCCTTCGCCAACAACGACGACCTCGCCTTCGAGTTCACCTCGAACTTCAACAACACCAACGGGGGCTTCCTGGTCAACCCGAACTCGAGCACCTCGGGCGGCCGCTTCGAAGTCGCGCTCGGACGCAACGGCTCGCGTAACAACGCCTATTTCACGCGGCCCTCGGCCAACGCCTGGCACCACTACGCGATCGTGCTCAACACCGCCGCCGCCGCGGCCCAGCAGATCGTCGTCTACGTCGACGGCGCGCCGGTGTCGATCACCAAGGGCTCGAGCGGGACCGGGGCCGGCGACTTCGCCAACTCCACCCTGAACTTCATGTCACGCAACGGCAGCGCCCTCTTCGGCGGCACCCTGTACGGAGCGGGCACGCTGGACGAGGTGGCGATCTACAGCCAGGCGCTCAGCGCCACCCAGGCCTCGCAGCACTTCGCGGCCCGCTGAGCACGCTCCTCGTCAGCGCCGTCGAATAGGGTTACATAACGACGGGATTCGACTTGCTCGTAAGCGGGTATCGAACATTCGTCGAGGGATTCGGTCATTAATTTTGTCCAATAGGACCGGCCATCGACAGCGGGCGAGACCACGTCGGAGGAGACAGGGATGTCAGTCAACGGAGACAGAGAAGACGGACGGCGGTCAGTGCGCCTGGGGTTGACGGTGCTGCTGGCTCTACTCCTGCTCGGCGTCGGCGTGGCCGCCGCCAGCGGGGCCTCGCTGCGAACCATCACCTCCGCCTTCCGGGCCGGTCCGATCGAGGACGCCGGCCTCACCGCCGCGCTGAAGGCATCGCCGTCGCGCGCGCTCGGCGCCGGCACCTCGGCCCCCGGCCGCGCCGCGGTCACCCTCGCCACGGCGAAGCGGCTCAACCCCTATCGCTTCGGCGGGCGTCGTCACCACCACGGTCACGGGTCGGCGCCGGCCCCCGGTGAACCGACCTCGCCGCCGAGCACCCCCACCGTTCCCACCACCCCCACTCCGCCCCCCACCACCCCGACCCCTCCGGTGATCACCCCGGTGGAACCCGGCGGCCCCAGCACCCCGGCCGACACCACCCCGCCGCGGACCTCGATCACCGCCAATCCCGAGGCGGTCACCACCTCCACCAGCGCCAGCTTCTCACTGGCGTCGAACGAGTCCGGCTCGCGCTTCGAATGCAAACTCGACGACGGCGGCTGGGCCACCTGCGTCACTCCGAAGGCGTACTCCGGCCTGGCCCTCGGCGACCACGATTTCCTCACCCGGGCGATCGACGCCGCCGGCAACGTCGACCCCACCCCGGCCACCTACGACTGGACGGTGGAGAAAGAAGTCATCCCGCCCCCGGTAGACACCGTTCCGCCCCAGACCTCGATCGTCAGCAAACCTCCCGCGGTGACCACCGCGACCACCGCCAACTTCGCCTTCACCTCGAACGAGCAGAACTCGGAATTCGAGTGCAAACTCGACGACGGCAGCTGGGGCGACTGCATCTCGCCGATGACCTACGCCTCGATCAATGCCGGCGAACATGACTTCCGGGTGCGCGCGATCGACCCGGCGGAAAACACCGACACCACCCCCGCGCTGGCGGAGTGGACGGTCGAAGTGGTTGCCCCGCCACCACCTCCCCCGCCGCCGCCACCGCCTCCCACGAGCGGGTGCACCACCACCGTCTCCAGCACCACGGCAGCGCAGTCGGCTCTGTCCTCCGCGGCCGCCGGCGCTGTGGTGTGTGTCGCCAACGGCAGCTATGGCTCCCTCAGCCTCAACGCCACCAAGGCCTCACCCGGGGTGACCGTACGCGCGGCCAACGCCGGCGGGGCGACGATCGCCGGCGCCACCCTGCAGGGGTCGAACCTGACCATCGCCCGCTTCGTCTCCACCTCGAGCATCCAGATCCAGCCGGGTGCCAACTCGATGACGATCGAACACAACCGGGTGACCGGCGGCGGCCAGGGCATCGACGCCTGTCCCTCCTCGAGCACGACCTGCAACGACATGGCGATCATCGGCAACGAACTGATCGGGCCCTTCGGCGAGGACGCAATCCACCTCAACCGCTACCACGACGCCAACGGGGATGGCATCGGGGTGCTGATCGAAGGCAACGAGATCACCAACGTGCGTGAGAACGGCAACCACAGCGACTGCCTGCAGACCGTCTGGGTCGGCGACCACATCGTCTTCCGCAAGAACTACCTGCACGACAACCGCTGCCAGGGCTTCTTCGTCAAGGACCAGGCCAGCCTCGGCGGGGTCTCCGGCCCGATCGCCGGGATCGCGGTCGAAAACAACCTCTTCGTTCGCAACAGAGAACCGTGCGCGGCGCAGGCACCGGGCTGCGGTCAGCCGATCTACATGCAGGTGTTCGGCCCGTACTCGGGCTTCCGCATGAGCCGCAACACGATCTGGGGCGACGGCGCCGACTCGATCGCGGCCTTCCGCGAGGGCACCGGCTCCGATACCCAGATCGCCGGCAACGTCATCTACCGGCTCTGGACCGACACCAACATGAGCGCCGCCACGCTCAGCAACAACACGGTCTGCAAGCTCGAAACCGGTGCCGGTGGCTCCTGGCCCTCCTCCCGGTCGGGCGAAACCACCGCCTGCAGCCTCGGCTTCCAGAACACCGCTGCCGACGATTACCGCATCGCCGGCAGCCGTGGCGTCGACTGGGCGCCCGCGGACCAGCACTTCGGGCCCTAGCAAGCGATCTCGGCGCCCCGCCCCGGGCGCCGACAGAGCTCTCTCATACGCGGTTCATACATCCGTTGGGGGGTACGGAGCGACATCCGTTGGCGGATAGGGATCCCGATCCATTGGTGGCGGCGCGCGGCCGACCTACTGGCCAATGCCGCCAAAGGAGCCACCGATGCCCGCTTCTTCGCCCCGTGCCCCCCGGCGCGACCGCGCCCGCGTTCTCGTCGCGGCCCTGGTCGCGGTCGTCGCCCTGGCGCTGACCGCCAGCTTCGCGGTCGCCGACGGTCCCCTGGCCCTGCTCTCGAAGGCAGCCAAGCCGGCCCACACCGACGCCAAGGCGCGCAAGAGCGCGATCGGCAAGGCCAGCCGCGTGCGCCTCGCGCATCGCCAGCGCACCCCCAAGCCGACCGCCACGCCGGCTCCGACCCCCCCGGCCGACACCACCGCCCCCGACACCTCGATCTCGGGCGGGCCCAGCGGCACCACCACGGCGACCGGCGCCAGCTTCGGCCTCGGCTCGACCGAGTCCGGCTCCAGCTTCGAGTGCAAGCTCGACGACGCCGGCTGGTCCTCCTGCGGGACGCCGAAGTCCTACGGCGACCTCACGGTCGGCGCCCACCAGCTCGCGGCCCGGGCCAAGGACGGCGCCGGCAACGTCGACGCCTCGCCGGCGACCCGCAGCTGGACGGTGGCGGCGGTTCCGGCGCCCCCGCCCCCGGCCGACACCAGCGCTCCGGACACCTCGATCTCGGGCGGACCGATCGCCGAGCTGACGGCGACGAGCGCGGGCTTCAACCTCTCCTCGAGCGAGGCCGGCTCGACCTTCGAGTGCAAGCTGGACTCCGGCAGTTGGGCCGCATGCACCTCGCCCAAGTCCTACTCCGGCCTAACCCTGGGGCTGCACCAGTTCCTCGCCCGGGCCAGGGACGGGGCCGGCAACGTCGACCCAACCCCGGCGGCCTGGATCTGGACCGTGATCCCGATCCTGCCGCCACCGCCGGGCGACACCACGGCTCCCGAGACCTCGATCGGCTCCGGCCCCAGCGGCGCCACCACCGCGACCGGCGCCAGCTTCGGCTTCAGCGCCAGCGAGTCCGGCTCGACCTTCGCCTGCAAGCTCGACTCCGGCAGCTGGGCCGCGTGCACCTCGCCGAAGTCCTACAGCGGCCTCGCCCTCGGCGCCCACCAGTTCTCGGTCCGCGCCACCGACGCCGCCGGCAACGTCGACGCCTCGCCGGCGACCCGCAGCTGGACGGTGGAAGCCGAAGCGCCTCCCCCGCCGCCCGTTGACACCACCGCCCCCGACACCTCGATCTCGGGCGGGCCCAGCGGCACCACCACGGCGACCGGCGCCAGCTTCGGCCTCGGCTCGACCGAGTCCGGCTCCAGCTTCGAGTGCAAGCTCGACGGCGCCGGCTGGTCCTCCTGCGCCTCGCCGAAGTCCTACTCGGGGCTGGCGGTCGGCGCCCACCAGTTCTCCGCCCGCGCCGCCGACGCCGCCGGCAACGTCGACTCCAGCCCGGCGACGCGCAGCTGGACCGTCGAGGCCGAAGCGCCGCCGCCCCCGGCCGAAGGCTGCACCACCACCGTCTCCAGTGTCTCCGCGGCCCAGTCCAGCGTCTCCTCCGCCAGCCCCGGCACGACCGTCTGCCTGGCCAACGGCAGCTACGGCAAGGTGACCCTGAACGCGACCAAGGCCAGCCCCGGCGTCACCCTGCGCGCCGCCAACCCGGCCGGGGCGACGATCGCCGGCGCCAGCATCCAGGGCTCCAACCTGACGCTGTCCCGCTTCGTCTCCACCTCGAGCATCCAGATCCAGCCCGGGGCGAACGGGATCACGGTCGAACACAACCGGGTCACCGGCGGCGGCCAGGGCATCGACGCCGGCCCGACCTCGACGACGACGATCAACGACACCAGGATCATCGGCAACGAACTGATCGGCCCCTTCGGCGAGGACGCGATCCACCTCAACCGCTACCACGACGCCAACGGCGACGGGGTCGGCATCCTGATCGAAGGCAACGAGATCACCAACGTGCGTGAGAACGGCAACCACTCCGACTGCCTGCAGACCGTCTGGGTCGGCGACCACATCGTCTTCCGCAAGAACTACCTGCACGACAACCGCTGCCAGGGCTTCTTCGTCAAGGACCAGGCCAGCCTCGGCGGGGTCTCCGGGCCGATCGCCGGGATCACCGTCGACGACAACCTCTTCGTCCGCAACAAGGAACCCTGCGCGCCCGAGGCCCCGGGCTGCGGCCAGCCGATGTACTTCCAGGTGTTCGGGCCGTACTCGCGGCTTCAAGATGACCCGCAACACGATCTGGGGCGACGGCGCCGACTCGATTGCCGCCTTCCGCGAGAGCACCGGCTCCGACTCGGTGATCGCCGGCAACGTCGATCTACCGGCTCTGGACCGACACCAACATGAGCGCGATCGGGCTCAGCGAACAACACCATCTGCAAACGCGAAACCGGGTCGGGCGGCTCGTGGCCCTCATCGCGCCCCGGTGAAACCACCGCCTGCAGCCTCGGCTTCCAGAACACCGCTGCCGACGATTACCGCCTCGCCGGCAGCCGCGGCGTCGACTGGGCGCCCGCGGACCAGCATTTCGGTCCCTAACGGCGAGAAACGGGGGCGCCGGCGCGTTGGTGGGGTATGAGCAGCTCCCGCCGCCTCCGTAGACCCCTGGCCTTCCTCGCCCTCGCGCTCGGCGCGATCGCCCTGCTCGTCGTCCTGCTCGGCCCCGGCGGCAGCGAGGTCGGCGCCCGCACCAAGCCGGCCGCCCAGGGCCCGCGCTGCGACGTCACCGTCGCCGGCCTAGGCGCCGTCATCAGCGCCGTCGACGACGCCGACGCCGGTGCGTCCGTCTGCCTCGCCGACGGCGAGTACGGCCAGCTCGAGCTCGACGCCTCGAAGTCGGGTGGCGACGTCACCGTCCGCGCCGCCAACCCCGGCCAGGCGACGATCGCCGGCGCCGACCTGCGCGGCTCCCACCTCGCCCTGGCCGAGCTCGACGTCGCCGGCGAAATCACGATCGAGCCCGGCTCGCGCAAGGTCTCGGTTCTCCACAACCGCATCGCCGGCGGCTACTTCGGGGTCGAAGCGGGACCGACGACGAGCACCTCGATCTCCGACACGACGATCCGCGGCAACAAGTTCGTCGGCCCCTTCGGCGAGGACGCAATCCGGCTCAACCGCTACCACGACAGCGGCGACCGCGATCCCTACGGGGTCCTGGTCGAAGGCAACGAGATCACCAACGTGCGCGAGAACGGCAACCACAGCGACTGCCTGCAGTCGGTCTGGGGCGGCGACGGCCTCTACTTCCGCCGCAACTACGTCCACGACAACCGCTGCCAGGGCTTCTTCGTCAACGACCAGCCGGCGGCGATCGCCAACGTCGTCGTCGAGAACAATCTGATGCTGCGCAACGCCGCTCCCTGCGACCCCCCCGGCAGCCAGTGCGGGCCGCCGCTGATCGTGCAGATCTTCGGCCCGACCAAGGGGATCAAGATCCGCGACAACACGATCTGGACCCCCGAGGACGACTCTCCGGTGGCCCTGCGCGAGGGTCCCTTCGGCAAGATCGTGTTCTCCGGCAACGTCCTCTACCGCGGCTGGAGCGACTGGAGCGGCGGCTTCCCGCGCTACAGCGAGGGCGACGACCTCGTCTGCCGCTGGGAAGCGACGCTGCCACGGCTCAGCCCGAGCTCGCGGCACGACTGCTCGCCGGGCTTCCTCGACCCCGCCCACGACGACTACCGCCTGCGCAGCGGCGCCGGCGTCGACTGGGCGCCGGCCGGCCAACACTACGGTCCTTAATCCCGGACGAAAAGTCTTGTGGTGTTCCTGCGTTAGTCCCGTATGAGCACCGCCACGGCCACGGCGCCCGCGTCGATCTCCCAGCCGGTCACCCACAAGGACGACCTGCGCGAGAAGCACGCCCACGCCGGCGTGGCGATGGCGATCGCCACCCTGGCGATGGGGGCGACCTCGGGGATCCAGGCGCTGCTCTACCTCAGCTCCTTCGGCGTCAATGCCCGTACCGACGGCTTCTTCGTCGCCTTCGCCCTCTACACCAGCTTCGGCGTCTTCAGCCAGAGCATCCGCGTCACCTCGGCGCCGATGCTGGTCGGCGGCGAGCGCGCGCGGCTCAGCCCGCGCGAGTTCGCGCTGGCCCTGGCCGTGGTCGCAATCCCGGTCGCGCTGGCGACGATCCCGCTCGCCGGGCCGCTTGCCGGCCTGCTGGCGCCCGGCGTCGGCGCCGCCGGTCAGGACATCGCCGAGACCGCCCTGCCGATCCTCGGCGCCGCGATGATCCTGCAGCTCTGGGCCGCCGGCGGCGCCACCGTGCTCGCCGTGCGCGACCGCTTCGACCGCATCGCCTTCGCCTACATCGCCGGCGCCGTCTCCGGCCTCGTCGTCTATCTCGCCGTCTCCGGCCCGGCCGGCGAGCTCTCGCTCGGCTGGTCGATGCTGGCGATGGCGGTGGTCACCAGCGTCGCGATGCTCGACGGCGTCCGCGCCAGCGGCGGCGGCGGGACCGCGACGCGCCGGCGCCTCGACCTGCGCCGGATCGCCCGTGCGGTCGGGCTGGTGCTCGGCAGCACCCTGATCTACCTCGCCTTCAACGGCCTCTACGTGATCACCCTCGCCTTCGCCAGCAAGTACGGCGCCGGCGGCGCCACCGTGCTCTCCTACGCCTACCTCTTCGCCAGCTATCTGGTCGCCGCCACCGGCTTCGCGCTGGGGATGTCGCGGATCGCCGACATGCGCCGCGGCGCCCTCGCCGACTGGCGCGAGGTGATCGCCGACACCGTCCCCGCCGGCTTCCGCTACGCGATGCTGATCGTCGCCCCCGCCCTGGCGGCGCTGATCGCCGGCGGCGCCACCCTGATCGGCGAAGTCCTGCCCTCCAGCTTCGACCCGGCGCAGGTCCACCAGCTCAAGGTCTTCGGCGCCCTGCTCGCGGCCTGGACGGTCGCGGCGCTGCTGGTCAACCTGCTGCTGCCGGCCCTGTTCGCGCTCGGCCGAGCCAAGGTCGTCAACGTGCTCGCCCCGGTCCTGGTCGTGCTCCACGTCGCCGTCACCGCCCTCGGCGGCACCCTCTGGGGGGTCAACGGCGTCGTCGGCGCCTTCTTCGTCGTGCCCACCGCCTTCGCCGTGGCCCTGCTGCTGATCGGCGCCGGGCAGGGCAGCGCCCAGATCGCCCGCGAGCTGCTGCGCGACGGGCTGCGCTTCGTCCTCGCCGCCGCCGCCTGCTTCGGGATCGGCGCCGCGGTCGGCGCCTCGGTTGCCACCGGGCTGGTCGCGCCGCTGCTGACGATCGCCATCGGCTCGCTGCTCTACGCCCTGCTGACCCCCTGGCTGGCTCCGACCCAGGTGCGCCTGCTGCTCGGCGCCGTGCGGCCGGCCTCGGCATGAACGCCGCGGTCCGCCCTCGCACCGCCCAGCCCGGCTGGACCGCGCGAACGGCGGCGCGGGCGCGGCGCGTCGGCGCCAACGCCGACGCCCGGGCGCTGGCCGCGATCGGCCTCTTCTTCGCCGTCCTCGCGGCGCTGAGCTGGCGCAAGTGGGGCGTGCCCTCGGTCGACGCCGGCCACGAGCTGACCGTCGCCGCGGCGATCGCCGAAGGGGGCGAGCCCTACCGCGACATCCGCTACTTCTACGGCCCCGCCGGCGTCTACTCGCTGGCCGGCGCCTTCGCCGTCTTCGGCACCGGCTTCGGCACCGCCTTCGCCTTCGGCTTGGCGCAGGCGGCGGCGATCGTCGGCGTCTTCTACGCGCTGGCGCGGCAGCTGCTGCGGGTCCTGCCGGCGGCGCTGGCGACCGCGGTGGTGGCGGCGATCGGGTTCTCCGGCACCGCCTTCAACTTCGTCCTCCCCCACACCAACTCCGCCACCTTCGGCGTCCTCTTCGTCCTCCTGATGCTGCTCGCGCTCTGCCGCGAGCGCCTGGTCCTGGCCGGGCTCGCGGCCGGGGTGCTCTGCCTGACCCGGCCCGAATTCGCCGCGATCGCGGCCCTGGCCGGCGCCGCCTACCTGGTCGGCCTCGCCCGCCAGAACGGGACCGGAACCGCCCTGCGGGCGCTGCCGCGCCTCGCGCTGCCGGCCCTGCTGGTCGCCGGCCCGGTGCTGGCGATCCTGGCCAGCAGCGCCGGCAGCGCCAACCTCTTCACCGAGAACCTCTGGCCGGTCGACTTCCTCCGCGTCGGCGGCTTCAGCTCCCAGCAGGCCTGGACCCCCTTCGACCTCGAGAGCGTCGCCTCGACCCTGGCCCGGGCGGGCGTCTACTGCACCGTCCTCGCCGCCCTCCTCGCCAGCGCCGTCCTCTTCGCCCGGGCCCGCGACAACGCCTCGCGGCTGCGCGCCCTGTGGCCGCTGCCGCTGGCGCTCTGCACGCTGCTGGTGCTCGACGGCCTCTGGCAGCTGAGCGGGATCTGGCCCGGCGCCCGCGCCGCCGTCCAGCACGAGGCGACCCACCTGCTGATCGGCATGAGCTGGCTGCCGGCGCTCGGCTTCGGCGCCTGCGCCGCGATCGCGGTCCGGCTCCTGCGCCGCGAAGCGGCGCCGATCTCCGGCTCCTGGGGCTTCGACCTGGCCCTGGTCGCAACCGGCGCCGCGCTCGGCGCCCGCGCCTATGACGCCTTCACCGCCGAGGCCTCCTACGCCCCCTACTACGCGGCGCCGCTGGTCCTGCTGCTGGCGCTGCTGCACGACCGCCTCGCCAAGCGCTGGCCGGAGGCGCGGACCGCCTCCTACGCGGCCCTGGCCGCGGTCGCGCTGGGGCTCGCCGCCTACGCCCAGGTCGGCCTCTACCGCGACGACGACGCCACCGTCTCCACCGCCCGCGGCAGCTTCGTGACCACCGCCGCGGCCGCGCCCGGGCTGCAGGGGACGGTCGACTTCATCCGCACCCACAGCGCCCCCGGCGAACCGATCCTGGCCCTGCCATCCGACGCCGGCCTGCACTTCATGACCGACCGCCCCCAGGCCCTGTACAACGTGATGTTCCTGCCCGGACTGCTCGACACCCGCGCCGACGAAGTCGAAGCGATCTCCCAGCTGGAAAGCGCCGGGGTCCGCTACGCCGTGATCAGCAAGCGGCGCTTCGACGGCTACGGCTTCGAACGCTTCGGCGACGACTACAACGGCCTGCTCGGCGACTGGGTCCGCCGCAACGGCGGCCCGGTCGCCAGCTTCGGCGACGGCGCCGACGCGGCCGGCACCAATCCCTCGACCTCCTTCGCCGTCTACGAGGTCGGGGGCCCGCCGCCGCAGCAGCCGTGAGCGCGGGGACGCCGCTCGCCATCGGCGTCTTCCCCGCCGCCGAGCACAACCGCCGTCCGCGCCTGCTGGCGGCGCTGGAGGAAGCCTTCCCGGTCCACTTCAAGGCGCGCGGCGACGAGGGCGAGCTCGGCGGGCTCGACGCCGTGCTCGAGTTCGGCCGCGGCGTGGCGGGCGCCGGGGCGGCAACCGCCGGGCTGCCGGCGCTCTCGCTGCTGGCGGAGGAGCCGTTCCGGGCCTCCCGGGCCGTCCCCGTGGAGCTCGCCGACGGCGCCGAGCTGGAGCGGCCGCTGCGGGGCGCGGAGCTGCCCGACGATCGCCTCCGGCCCGCCCTCGCCGGCGCCGCGACGATCGCCGCCGACGGCGGCGAGGTGCTCGCCCGCGCCGACGGCCAGCCGACCTGGGTCCGCGCCGGCCTGCACCGCACCGGCCTGCTGGCGCCGGCCGAGCTCGGTCCCGAGGAGGCCCTGCGCGAACGCCTGCGCGACGGCCGCAGCGCCGCCCTGCTCCCGCTCGCCCACTTCCTGCGCGAGGTCGCCGGCGCCCGCGCCTGGCAGCCGCCGCCGCTGCGCGCCGCCCTGCTCTTCGACGACCCCAACCTGCACTGGCCCTCCTACGGCTTCCTCCACCTCGGTGCGCTCGCCCGCCACGCCCGTGAGCACGGCTATCACGCCGCCCTGGCGACGGTCCCGCTCGACTCCTGGTTCGCCCACCCGAAGGCGACCGAGGCGCTGCGCGAGAGCGCCGGCTCGATCTCCCTGCTGGTCCACGGCAACGACCACTTCGGCGCCGAGCTGGGCCGGGTCGAGACCGAGGCGGATGCGGTGGCGACGGCGGCGCAGGCGCTGCGCCGGGTGCGCGATTTCGAGCTTCGCCACGGCGTCCGCGTCGAGCCGCTGATGGTCCCCCCGCACGAGGAGTGCTCGCGCGCGACCGTGCGTGGGCTGCGCCGCTGCGGCTTCGAGGCGATCACGATGACCCGGCCCTATCCATGGCTGTCGCCGCCGCCGCGCTCCTGGCTGACCAGGCCGGAGAGCGCCGGCCCGCTGGCCGGCTGGCACCCGGCCGACCTCGCCGAGGGCCTGCCGGTGCTGCTGCGCCACCCCTTCGCCGGCCGCTCGCGGGCGGAGCTGGCGCTGCGCGCCTTCCTCGGCCAGCCGCTGATCCTCTACGGCCACCAGGCCGACGTCGCCCCCGGCCTCGACGTCCTCGCCGAGGCGGCGGCCGACGTCGACCGGCTCGGCGACGCCCGCTGGTGCTCGCTGGGCGAGGTCGCCGCCGCCAACTTCGAGCAGCGCCGCGCGGGCGCGCGCCTGGCGCTGCGCCCGTTCGGCCTCAGGACCGAGCTGACCGTGCCGCCCGGGGTCGAGGAGCTGACCGTCGAGCCGCCCCCCGGCGCCGCGAGCGCCACCACCCTGCTGCTCGACGGGGCCCCGCACGGCTTCGGAGAGCCAGCCGCGGTCATCCCCGGCGCCAAGGTCGAGCTGCGCCTGAGCGCCGCCGACGCCGTCGACCTCGCCACCGTGCCGGCGCCGCCGCGCCAGCCCCTGGCGCTGCCCCGCCGCCTCGCCAGCGAGGGCCGCGACCGCCTACTGCCGCTGCTCGCCCGCGCCCGCTGAGGCAGCCGTCAGGCGCACCGGCGAGGTCGCGTCGCGGACCAGCAGCCGCGCCTCGCCGCCGCCGTCGGCGGGCACCGTGTAGACGTTGGTTTCGTCGGAGTAGACGAGGTCGTCGTCGTCGAGCCACTCGACCTGGTCGTCGATCGAGCGGTCCTCGGCGACGGCGTGGTCCTCCAGCGTGGCGACGTCGAGCACCCGCAGGTGCCAGCGGTTCTCGTCGCCGATCCGGCTCTTGTAGGCGATCCGGGTCCCGTCCGGCGAGAGCGAGGGGCACTCGACCCCGTCGCGCAGCACCCGCATCGAGCGCTCGCGCACGTCGCCTTCGACCAGATAGTGGTCGCCCGCGGTGCCGAGGGTGGCGTAGAAGCGGTTCGGGTCCTGGGCGAAGGTGACCCCCCAGAAGTTGAAGTCGACCGCGTCGAACGGCTGCCCGTCCTTGCTCACGTCGAACTGCTCGAGCTGACCCAGCTGCCTGCCGCTCGCCATCTCGACGATCGTCGTCCGGGTCGAGAAGGCGCTCGCCGATTCGAGGTAGGAGTCGCCGCTGACGAACACGGTCATCGCCCCGTAGCGGCCGTCGGCCGAGACCCGCGCCCGCGAGGGCAGCCCGGTCAGCGAGATCTTCCGCACGGTCCGCAGGTCGGAGTCGAAGATGCTGGCGGTGTAGTCGACGCCGGAGGACGCGACCCCGAGGCAGAGCCCCTCGCCGCCGGCGTAGTAGACGCGCTCGCAGGCGAGGTCGTCGGAGCGCCGGCGCACGACGCCGTCGTCGATCTCGTAGACGCGGCCGTTGAGGCGCGGGTTGCCGGGGTCGACCGCGCGCACCATCAGGTCGCTGTGGGCGAGCACGTCGGTCGCCTCCGGGCGCGCCTCGGTCGTCGTCTCGTCGGGCCCGAGGGCGGCGAAGGCGACGTAGCCGCCGCCGAGCAGCAGGCAGATCGCCGCAAGCACGACGAGGGTCTTGCGGCCGCCGCTATCCATGCAGGGGCTGGCGCTGGGCGCGGATCAGCAGCGGCGCCGCGACCGCCATCGCCAGCAGCAGGGCGACGGCGAAGATGACGACCGCGCTGTGCAGCCCGATCGCGAACCAGAGGGCGCCGAAGGCGACCGAGGAGAGCAGGCGACCGAGGCTGACCACGGTGATCAGTATCCCGATCCCGCTGGCCTGCAGCTGCTCCGGCAGCACCGCCCCGGCCAGCGCCGTCAGCACCCCTTCGGTGGCGGCGAAGTAGCCGCCGAGCGCGAGCAGGCAGAGGATCAGCAGCGGGATCCCGACCGAGGTCATCAGCAGCACCGCGTAGACGACGAAGAGCAGGGCGTGGCCGGCCAGCAGCACCGGCACCTTGCCGACCCGGTCGGCGAGCTGGCCGGCGGGGATCGCCAGGGCCATGAAGGAGATCGCGGTCATCACGTAGAGCAGCGGGAAGACGGCCGGCTCGAAGTCGATCGTGCGCTGCAGGCCGACGTAGATCAGCGCGTCGGAGACGCTGGCGATCGAGAGCCCGGCGGCGGCCGCCAGCAGCGGCGCGAAGGAGCGGTCCTTGACCAGGCCGAGGGCGGCGCGGAACTTCGGCGGCGCCCCCTCGCGCGGCGCCCGCTGCGGCCTGCCTTCGACGTTGAGGACGAGCACGGCGAAGCCGAGCAGGGCGAAGAGGGTGCTGACGACGAAGACGGCGTCGAAGCGGGCCGGGGCGAGGAAGAGGATGCCGAAGGCGATCAGCGGCCCCAGCATGGCGCCGACGCTGTCCATCGCCCGGTGCACGCCGAACGAGGTGGCGAGCCGGTCCTTGGCGCTGGAGAGCGAGATCAGGGCGTCGCGGGGAGCGGTGCGGATCCCCTTGCCGACGCGGTCGACGGCGACGATCGCGCCGACGCCGCCGATCGTGTTGCCGGCCGCGACCAGGGCCACCTTGCCCAGGGCCGAGAGCCCGTAGCCGAGCCCGGCCACCTCCTTGTGGCGGCGCCAGCGATCGGAGCTGAAGCCGCTGGCGACCTGGACCAGCGCCGCGGCGCCGCGGTAGGTGCCGTCGATCGCGCCGAAGACCAGCGGGCTGGCGCCGAGGCTGAAGACGAGGTACATCGGCAGGACCGTCGCCACCATCTCCGAGGAGATGTCCGTCAGCAGGCTGACGGTGCCGAGCATGATCACATTCCGCGGCACCCGCAGGCGGGTGGAGCGGCGCGCCCAGAGGCGCGGCTTCAACAGGGCTTTTGAGGCTTCTACCTGGTACATGGCTTCTCAGATCGAGAGCCAGACCGGTTCCGCGGCCGACCCTCTAGGAAGGCAACGCGCCAGCTAGTCCTTTTCTCGCACTTTCCCCCGCGGCCTGGCCGGATAGGCCAAGTCGCTCGCCGACCTCGGCGGCCACCTCTTCGGCAAAGCCCATCACCGAGTCGCCGTTCAGCAGGTAGGGGTAGATCTGGGCGTTGGAGGCCAGCGCCAGGCCCTCGACGCCGGGCCAGATCGGCGCGATCCGCGGCTCGGAGCCGCTGCGCAGCTGGTGCACCGGCTCGACCAGCTTCGCTCGCTGCACCGTCCAGTCGACGACGTCGTCGCGGCTGAAGCCGGGCGCGAGGCGGCCCAGGTAGTCGGTGAACCGCCGGTAGACGGACTCGTCGTCCTCGCTCTGCTCGGGCGCGGCCGGGTCGCAGTACTTCGGCAGGTAGACGAGGTGGAGGCCGTCGGTGTGGTCGGTGCCAAGCACCTGGGTCGTTTCGACCGCGCTGGTGATCGGGGTCGGCTCGGTGATGTTGATCGCGTAGTAGGGCAGCAGCGGCCGCTTGACCTTGACGATCGGGCAGACGCAGCCGAGCCAGCGCTCGGGATAGGGGGCCAGCAGGTCCTGGTGGCGCTCGGGCAGGAGGAAGCGCAGGGCGGGCGGCTGCAGGGTCGGGATCGTCAGGTCGAACTCCAGCGTCTCGCCCTCCAGCTCGACCCCGGTGACGGCGCCGTCCGCGGCCAGAGCCAGGCCCTTGACCGCGGCGTCGGTGCGCGCCTCGACCCCCAGCTCCCGCG
Organism: uncultured Solirubrobacterales bacterium; assembly: GCA_963719435.1. GTDB lineage: Bacteria > Actinomycetota > Thermoleophilia > Solirubrobacterales > 70-9 > VAYN01. The sequence goes on from OY970384.1 coordinate 1,859,661, forward strand.
CCCGGGCGACCATCGCGTCGATCAGGCGCTGGTGGCCGCCGACGATGTGGCCCATCTTCTCGCCGCCACCGCCGCCGCCCTCGCGGGCGCCGGACATGCGCCGGGTGCGGGCCCAGAGGTAGGTCGCCGGCAGCCCCGAGGGGTCGCCGTCGAAGCGCGAGTCGAGCAGCGGTTTCCAGATCCGCTCCCAGACCTGGTTGCCGCAGATCCGCCGCAGCCAGGTCTCGAGCGGGATCGCCTCCAGCTTCTCGTAGGAGCTGCGCAGCTGGCACTGGGCGACGAACCAGCCCAGGCGCAGGCGCGCGAGCGGGCTCAGCGGCGAGAACCGCAGCAGGTCGCCGACCCCGTTGAAGTCGTGCATCTCGCCGTTGGCGAAGAAGCCGGCGCCGACCGGTTTGAAACGCAGCTGGTCGCCGAGCCCGACCTCCTCGGCCATGGCGATCATGCGCTCGTCGGCGGGGGTGATCACGTGGTAGAAGCGGTCGACCTCGTGGCCACCGAAGTCGAAGCTGCCGGCAAGGCCGCCGAGGCTGGGGCCGCGCTCGACCACGGTCACCCGGGCGCCGGCCTGGGCCAGGCGCAGGGCGAGCGAGGTGCCGAGGACGCCGCCGCCGACGACGCCGACGTGCGGGGCGCGCTCGGCCATCAGGTCTGGACTAGGGGCTCGTGCCCGTTCGCCGCCGCGCCCTCGGCCGCGGTCGCGGCCCCCGGCTCCGGCAGCGCCAGCGGCGACCCGGTGGCCTCGGCCAGCGGCGAGACCGGCGGCGGCTGGATGCGGCCGACCAGATGGGCGGCCATCACCCGGAAGTAGGCGACGACGGTCGGTTTCAGCTGCATCTTCGACTCGCCTTTGCGGGTCGTCCAGTCGTTCACGGTCGGCACCTCGGCCACCGTGGCGCCGGCGTTGTAGAGCTTCAGCAGCAGCTCGACGTTGGCGGCGAAGCCGGGCTCGCGGACCAGCAGGTAGCCGTAGGTGTCGGCCGCCTTGCGCAGCGTCCCCGCCCGGTAGACCCGGTACAGCGAGGAGAGCGTGTGCATGTCGCGCAGGCCGCCCAGGTAGCGGAAGGTGTTGGAGACCGATTTGCTTGCGGCCAGGCGCCAGTTGGCGACGCCGATGATCTTGCCGCCGGGGGCGTAGACCGAGGCGAGGACGACGTCGGTGCCCTGTTCGAAGAGCTCCAGCATCCGCGGCAGGTCGGAGAGGTCGGAGGTGGTGTCGGCCTCGAGGGTGACGATCGCGTCCTCGTCGGAGGACTCCTTCAGGGCCGAGCGGATGCCGGTGTTGATCGCCGTGCCGAGGCCGCGGTTGACCGTGTGCGAGACGACCGCCAGGTGCATGTCCTGGGCGTGTTCGCGGATCACTTCGGCGGTGCCGTCGGTGGAGCCGTCGTCGACGATGATCACGCGGGCACCGAGCTCGCGCGCCACCGGCGCCAGGTCGGCGAGCAGGCGGGGGATGTTTTCGGCCTCGTTGTAGGCCGGGATGACGAAGCGGATCACGCCAGTACCTCCAGGCGACGGGGGGCGGGGACGGGGATGTCGAGCAGCTCGACCGGGCGGCGCACGGCGGCCGACTCGCGCACCGCGAGGGCGGCGGCCAGGGCCTTGACGCCGTCGTGGGCGCTGACCGGCTCCGGGGTGTCGTCGAGCACGCAGCGGCAGAAGGCTTCCAGCTCGGCCTGCAGCGGCTCCGCCTTGGCCAGCGAGAACCGCACCGCGGCCCCCTCGCCGTCGCCGCGCAGGACGGAGAGCCCGTCCCACTGCAGCGGCGCCGTCGCCGACTCGACGAACCAGACGTCCTGGGTGATGTAGCTGGCGCGCAGCAGGCCGTTCTCGCCGATCAGGGCGATCTCCCGCTTCTTCTCCGGGGTCAGCCAGTTGACGTCGAGCAGGCCCAGGGCCTCCCCTTCTCCCTCGCCGCCGAAGCGGGCGAGGCAGGTCAGCAGGTCCTCCTGGGAGCTGTGCAGGAAGCGGCCGCCGTCGGCGTAGATCTCGTGGATCGAGAGGCCGAGGACGTGCTGCATGATGTCGAGGTCGTGGGTGGCGAGGTCGATCGCCACGCCGGTGTCCTGGATCCGCGTCGGCAGCGGCCCGACCCGGGTCGCGTGCGCCCGGTAGACCTTGCCGAGGCGGCCGTCGGCAACCAGCTCGCGCAGCTTCGCCACCGCCGGGTTGAAGCGCTCGACGTGGCCGACCATAAGCTTGCGATCGGCCTCGTAGGCGGCGCTGCGCATCCGCAGCGCGTCCGGCAGCGTGGTTGCGATCGGCTTCTCGACCAGCACGTGCAGGCCGGCGGCGAGCGCCTCCAGGGCGACCGTCGCGTGGTACTCGGAAGGACAGGCGATCGAGACCGCGTCGAGCTCGGCGGCGCCGAACTCGATCAGGTCGCGCCAGTCGGAGTACTCGGCCACGCGCGACTCGCCGAGGGCGCGGCGGCGCGCCTCTTCGCTCGGCTCGGCCACGGCGACCAGCCGCGCGCAATCGATCTGCGAGTAGTTGCGGATGTGGAAGCCCCCCATCCGGCCGCAGCCGATGACCCCGACTCGAAGCTGTTCAGACAACGGAGGTCTCCCGCGTCTCGACGCCGCCGGCGACGCCTTCGAGGTGGGCGACGGTCAGCCGCGCGATCCGCTCGGCGGCGCTGCCGTCGCCGAAGATCGGCGGCCGCTCGGCGGGCAAGGGCTTGGCGAGGGCGGCGCGGAACTTGTCCGCGTCGACGCCGACCAGCGTGTTCCAGCCGGTCGAGACCGTCTCGATCCACTCGGTCTCCTCGCGCATGGTGATGCACGGCACCCCCCACAGATAGGCCTCGCGCTGGACGCCGCCGGAGTCGGTGGCGACCGCGCGGGCGCCGCGCTCGAGGACCAGCATCTCCGTGTAGGTGAGCGGGTCGCGCACCTCGACGTTGGCGGGGACCTCGAGGTTCCAGGTCTCGATGCTCTTGCGGGTGCGCGGGTGCAGCGGGAAGATCACCCGGCACTCGGCGGCGGCGAGGCAGTCGAGCACGGCGGACAGCCGCTCGGCCGAGTCGGTGTTGTAGTTGCGGTGGGCGGTGGCGAGGACGTACTCGCCCTCCTCGCTGGCCTCGGGCAGGCGGCCGCGGGTCGCCAGCAGGACGTCGGCGAGCGGGTCGCCGGTGACGTGGACCGTGCCGGGGACGCCTTCGGCGACGAGGACGTCGCGGGCGTGCTCGCAGGGAGCGAAGAGCAGGTCGGAGAGGCGGTCGGTCTCGATCCGGTTGGCCTCCTCGGGCATGTCGTCCCGGTAGCTGCGCAGGCCGGCCTCGACGTGCAGCAGCGGCACCCCGGCGGCGACGGCGGCGCGGGCGCCGGCGATCGTCGCGTTGGTGTCGCCGCGGACCAGGACCGCGTCGGGGCGCTTGCTCTCGATCACCCGGGCGATGCGGTCCTCGGCGACGGCGACGCCGGCGTCGTTGGGAAGCGAGCCGACGCCGAGGTTGAACTCCGGCAGCGGCAGGCGCAGATCGGCGATCTGCAGATCGGACATCCCCGGGTCGTAGTGCTGGCCGGTGTGGACCAGGATCTCCTCGACGCAGGTCGAGAACGCGAGCGACAGCGGTGCCGCCTGCACGATCTCAGGACGGGAGCCGATGATGGAGACGATCCGGGGAGCCATTTGCAGAAACAACGCACGAAAGGCCCAGGTCTTTTCGCGGCCCCGAAAAGTTTCGCCCCCTTATGAAGTCCCGACCTTTTTCCGCCTCGACCGAAGCTGAGGGGTATGCAAGAGATCCCGCCTTCGGGGCGTTGTTCTGCCAACGATGGAGGCACACGGACTCACCCGGACCCGAGAGCGCGAGCAGGAGCTTCGGCGCGAGCGCGTCGCCGCCGAACCGCGCTCATTGGCGGCACTGCGGCGCCTGGTCGACATCGCCTTCGCCCTCTGCCTGATCGTCCTCTTCTCGCCGCTCCTGGTCGCCGTCGCCGTCGCCGTCCGCCTCGACAGCCGCGGCCCCGCCTTCTTCCGCCAGCGCCGGGTCGGCTTCGAGGAGCGCGAGTTCACCCTCTTCAAGTTCCGCAGCATGCGGCTCGACGCCGACCCGCGCGGTCACCAGGAATACGTCACCGCGCTGATCAAGGGCTCCGACGCCGGCGCGGCCGCCGGCAACGGCAAGGGCCGCGAGAGCCTCTACAAGGTCGCGGTCGACAACCGGATCACCGCGGTCGGCCGCTTCATCCGCCGCTGGAGCCTGGACGAGCTGCCGCAGCTCTTCAACGTCGTGCTCGGCGACATGACCCTGGTCGGCCCCCGCCCCTCGATTCCCTATGAGGTGGCCGAGTACCCGACCTGGTACCTGCAGCGCTTCTCGGTCAAGCCCGGCCTCACCGGCCTCTGGCAGGTCAGCGGCCGCAGCGAGCGCAGCTACGAGGAAATGGTCCGACTCGACGTCCAGTACACGGAACGCCGTTCGGTCGCCCTCGACCTCTCAATCCTTGTCAAGACCCCGTGGATCGTCCTCAGCAGAAAGGGAGCAGCGTGAACCCAGCAGGAGCCATAGGCACGATGGTCGTCGGTTACGGCTATTGGGGCCCCAACATCGTCCGCAACGTCGTCGAGCGGCCCGAGTTCCGCCTCATGTGCCTCTGTGAGAAGGACGAGAGCCGCGCCGAAGACTTCCGCCGCCGCCACCCCGGCGTCTGGGTCGAGAGCGACCTCGACGCCGCCCTCGCCGACCCGCGGATCGAAGCGGTGGCGATCGCCACCCCGCCCCACACCCACTACAACCTCGTGCGCCGGGCGCTCGAGGCCGGCAAGCACGTGCTGGTCGAGAAGCCCCTGGCCCGCACCTCCGAGGAGGCGGCGAAGCTGATCGCGCTGGCCGACGAGCTCGGCCTGGTGATGATGCCGGGCCACACCTTCGTCTACAGCCCCTCGGTCAACAAGGTCCGCGACCTGATCCAGTCCGACGAGCTGGGCGAGATCTACTTCGCCACCTCGGCGCGGATGAACCTCGGCCTCTACCAGCAGGACGGGGTCGTGCTCGACCTCGCCCCGCACGACCTCTCGATCCTCCTGCACTGGCTTGACAAGCCGCTGGTCGAGGTCTCGGCGACCGGCCGCAGCGTCTTCCAGGAGGGCGTCCATGAGACCGCCTTCCTCACCCTGCGCTTCGAGGGCGGGACCCAGGCCAACGTCCAGCTCTCCTGGCTGGCGCCGCGCAAGATGCGGCAGATGGTCGTCGTCGGCAGCCGCCGCATGGTCCAGTACGAGGACACCGCCGCCGACGACTCGGTGCGGATCTACGACCGCGGCCTCGACTTCGCCGAGCCGCCCGCCAACTTCGGCGAGTACCGCCTCACCTACCGCACCGGCGACATGGTCGCGCCGCGGGTCGACGCGGTCGAGCCGCTGGGCCAGGAGCTGCGCGACTTCGCCAGCGCGATCGCCAACGGCACCACGCCGGTCTCCAACTCGCGCCTCGGCCTGGAGATCGTGCTCGGGCTCGAGGCCCTGGAGCATTCGCTGGCCAACCGCGGCGAGCCGGTGGCGGTGCGCCCGGTCGAGGAGGTCCTGGCCGCGGCGACCCGCCACAGCCAGCTCAGCAGCGCCCCTCAGAGCGACTGAGCGGGCGCTAGAGGCGCTCGGCGCCCGCGCGGGCGCCGACGCCCAGGAACTCGAGCTCGGCCAGGTAGATCAGGACGGTGTGAGCCACCAGCTGGCTCGTCGTCGTCCGCTGCCGCAGCGCCTCGCGCTCCAGCATCGCCTCGGTCTCGGCGTCGACCGTGAGGTCGAAGGCGAGCTCGGCATCGGCCGGCGCCGTCTCGGCGAGGAAGCGCGGGAAGGCGACGGGGCGGCGCCCTGTTTTGAGCTTGCCCGCGTAGTGGAAGAGCGCCGTGCGGACGCCCGCGGGGATATCCGAACCCAGGTGGGTTTCGATCCCCGAACATGCGAATTGTCCAAGCGCGACTCTCATCTGCTCCCTATGAACTCCCCGGGGGTGGTCAAGGTTTTCATCCCCGCTTGGGATTTCCTCCTAACTTCAACCTCCCAATATCTGTGCATATCCGCGCGGAAAATTTGTGCAATTGCAGGGCGCTTGAGCCTGAGAATGAAATTTGGACAAATATTGGGCATTGACATCCCGGGCGAATGTCCATAAACCTCCCCCATCGTTCAGTCAGAACGCAATGCAGGTGACTTCGGCTATTTCCCATTTTGGGGTGAATTCCTTTTCCAAATCTTTTCCGGAAAAGGTGCCAGGTGCCATTTGATGGAAACGCAGATGTGGATCTTGCACGAGGAAACGCAAATGTGGATCTTGGAAAACCCAGTAGGAGAGCATGCGGTGAGCATGCAGGAGAATTCAGATGACCGGTACGCCCAACGACGCAGCGGCAGCTCTCGGGGCAAGCCAGCTCACCAGGAAGGCCGTGGCTCGCGCCCAGGCCGGCGACCCCGAGGGGTTGCACTATCTGTACGTCCGCTATGCGGATGACGTCCTCCGCTATGTGACCAGCTTCGTCCGCGACACGCACGAGGCCGAAGACATCACCCAGAACGTCTTCGCCAAGCTGATGACCGCGATCAAGAAGTACGAGCAGCGCGAGGTCCCCTTCGACGCCTGGATCCTGCGGGTCGCCCGCAACGCCGCCCTCGACCACCTGCGGGCGAAACGCGCGATCCCGACCGAGGAGGTGCGCCTCGCCGACACCGGCAGCGCCCAGACCGGCATCGACCGCGGCCGCGCCCTGCGCCAGGCTCTGGAAGAGCTGCCGGAGGACCAGCGCGAGGTGCTGGTGCTGAGGCACATCGTCGGCCTCTCGCCGGTCGAGATCGCCGGCACGCTCGACAAGACCGAGAGCTCCGTGCACGGCCTTCACCATCGTGGCCGTCGCTCGCTTCGCGCCAGCCTGGTGGAGCTGGAGGCCGCGCCCGTGGTGGCGTCGCCCCCGGCGGCCTAGTCCGCGTCGGCCTCGCCGGACTCGAGCTCGTCGAGGATGCGCTGCGTGATCCTCCCCGCGTCCAGCTCGGCGGCGAGGTAGAAGGCGGCGTGCTCGGCCAGCTGCGCGACCGAGACGGCCTGCCTGGCGGCCTCCGCCTCGAATGAGCGCCAGAGGTCCTTCTCCAGCCCGAGCTTGAACTCGACGTCCTCGCGGACCTCACTGCCCCGCAGGAAGGCCGGGTAGGGCCACTCGGGGCGACCCGCACCCTCGTCCCCCAAGTAGAAGCGAATGGCGATCTCCATCTTCGCCTCCGGCCGGTGGCCGGTGGCAAGCTGACCGTCCGTGCCCAGGGCTTCCGACGCAAGCTGACTCAGCTTGACGGTCACAAAACGCATCTCGGGGTTCTCTACGCGGTGCACGCGGATCTCCTCCATCTTCGATGCCATCGCCATTCCACCTACCGTCGTCGTCATTGTGCCTCTATCGACACTCCCTACCCAGCCCTTGACGAACCTAACGGATGAAATTCGTACAGTCCAACTTTTTGGTACCCCCAGGCGTCCCGGCCAGCGAGAAAGACGAAAGTCAGTCGAGCAGCCCCTCTTCGCGGGCCGCGACGGCGGTCTGCAGGAGCGTCTCGCCGGCGTCGAAGCGTGGCTCCCAGCCCAGCTGCCGCCGCGCCTTCGAGCTGTCCATCAGCACCGGCGTGCGCAGCGCCGCCGCCCACTCCAGCTGCGGCGAGAGGAAGGTCAGGCGCTGCGCCAGGCCGGCGCCGAGGCCGACCGCCGGGCCCGGCACCGGCACCGTGCGCCAGCCCAGCGCCCGGGCGACGTCGCCGATGCTGACCTCGCCGGCGCCGGCGAGGTTGTAGGCGCCGGGCTCGCCCGCGCCGGAGATCGCCGCCGCCAGGGCGCGGGCGACGTCGTCGTGGTGGACCAGCTGCAGCGGGACGCCGACGTCGGGCAGGACCGGCTTCGGCAGCGGCAGGCGGGCGAGGCCGCGGCGCAGGCCGGGCAGCGGATCCCCGAGCCGGGCGCTCTCGAGGAATTTCTCGATCAGCATCGGCGCCCGCGGGCCGGCGACGATGCAGGGGCGGAAGACGTAGGCGTCGACCCCGCTGCCGGCCAGCAGCTCGCCCAGGGTCCCCTCCAGCTCGGCCTTCTGGGCCGAGTAGTAGAAGCTCTCGCTGCCGCGGGCCGGAACGTCCTCGGTCAGCGGCTGCGGGTTCTGGGGGTAGAAGCCGTAGGCGGCGACGGAGGAGGCGTAGACGAGCCGCTCGACCCCGGCCGCGATCGCCACCTCGAAGACGTTGCGGCTGCCCTCGAGGTTGATCCGGTGCGTCTCCTCCCTGCTCCCGAAAATTGCAAAGGCGAGGTGGACGACGACGTCGACCCCGTCGAACAGCGCCGCCAGCGAGCCGCGGTCGAGGATGTCCCCGCGCCGGTAGACGACCTTCTCCCAGCCCTCAGCCGCCGGATCAAATGGCCGCCTGGCCATCCCCCGCACCCGATCCACCGCCGGATCCCGCTCCAGCTCACTCAACAACGGCAACCCGATCTCACCAGTGGGACCAGTGACTGCGACCGTCAACGTCATCCCGACTTCCACCTCTCGTTCAGCGCCCGTCCCGGTAGGGGTGGAGCGTCTTGTACTTTTTCGCCGCTTCGGCCCACGGACGACCGCAAACGACCCCCGAAAAAGTTAAGCGAAACCCCTACCGGGACGGGCGCTCAAGCAGCCGGAGTAATCCGATAGGCATCGAACACCGACTCCACGTTCCGCAACCGCGAGATGCACTGCTTGAGCTGCTCCGTGTCCCCCACCTCGACGACGAACTTGTTCTTGACCATCGGGTGGTTGGTCATGCAGGAGGCGCCGATGATGTTGATCCCGGCCTCGGAGAAGGTCCGCGAGAGGTCCTCGAGCAGGCGGGTGCGATCGTAGGCGTCGATCTGCAGCTCGACTTTGTAGGAGGCCTCGTTTTCGCCTTCCCAGCCGACCTCGACGAAGCGTTCCGGTGACTTTTTCAGCGCTTTCACGTTCTTGCAGTCGGCGCGGTGGATGGTGATCCCCCGGCCCAGCGAGACGTAGCCGGCGATCTCGTCGCCGGGCACCGGCCGGCAGCACTTGGCCAGCCGCACGGCCACGTTCTCGGCGCCCTTGACCGCGATCCCGTAGTTGGAGGCGTCCTTGGTGCGGCGGGCGCGGTCCTCGCGGCCGTCGCTCAGCGCCGGCGGCCGCTCCTCCACCGCCTCGCCCGCTTTCAGCCGCTGCATCAGCTTGTTGGCGACCGTCTTGGTCGAGACTTTCCCCTGGCCGAGGGCGATGTAGAAGTCGGTGCCTTTGCGGTAGCCCATCTCGCGGAAGACGTCGGCGAGCAGGGCCGAGCCGGCGATCTTCTGCATCGGGATCCCGCGCGTGCGCAGCGCTTCGTCGAGCCCTTCGCGGCCCTTGCGCTCGGCGTCCTCGCGCCGTTCCTCTTTGAAGAAGGCGCGGATCTTGTTGCGGGCGCGGCTGGTCCGCACCAGTTTCAGCCAGTCGCGCGAGGGGCCGCGGTTCTGCTTCGCGGTCAGCACCTCGACGATGTCGCCAGACTTCAGCTGGTAGTGCAGCGGCACGATCGAGCCGTTGACCTTGGCCCCGACCGTGCGGTGGCCGACGTCGGTGTGGACGGCGTAGGCGAAGTCGAGCGGAGTCGAGCCGGCGGAGAGGTTCTTGACTTCGCCCTTGGGGGTGAAGACGAAGACCTCATCCTCGAACAGGTCGACCTTGAGCGACTCGAGGAACTCGGCCGGGTCCTGTTCGCCCTCGGCCTCGACCAGCTGTCGCAGCCAGGTCATCTTCTCCCGCTGCGGGTCGCCGCCGCTGCCCTCTTTGTAGGCGACGTGGGCGGCGATCCCGTACTCGGCCAGCTTGTGCATCTCCTCGGTCCGGATCTGGATCTCCAGCGGCTTGCCCTCGGGCCCGATCACGGTCGTGTGCAGGGCCTGGTACATGTTGGCCTTGGGCATCGCCACGAAGTCCTTGAAGCGCCCGGGCAGGGGCTTCCAGAGCGAGTGGATGACGCCGATCGCGCCATAGCAGTCTTTGACCGAGTCGACGATCACCCGCATCGCCGTGAGGTCGAAGATCTCGTTGAACTCGCGGCCCTTCTTCGCCATCTTCGTGTAGATCGAGTAGAAGTGCTTGGCGCGGCCGGAGATCTGGGCCTCGATCCCGACCTGCTCCAGCTCTTCGGCGAGGAAGCTGCCGGCGTCGGAGACGTAGCTCTCGCGCTCGTCACGCTGCTGGGCGACCAGCTGCTTGATTTCCGTGTACTTGCGCGGGTGCAGGGTCTGGAAGGCGAGGTCCTCCAGCTCCCATTTGATCGCGTGGATCCCCAGCCGGTGGGCGAGCGGCGCGTAGATCTCCAGCGTCTCGTGCGACTTCGCCGTCTGCTTCTGCTTCGGCAGGGCGCCGAGCGTGCGCATGTTGTGGAGGCGGTCGGCCAGCTTGATCAGGATCACCCTGACGTCGGTGGCCATCGCCACCATCATCTTGCGGTAGTTCTCGGCCTGGCGCTCGTCGCGGCTCTCGAAGCTCATCCCGGTCAGCTTGGTGACGCCGTCGACCAGCAGCGCGATCTCCTCGCCGAACTCCTCGCGGATCTCCTCCAGGCTGGCGCTGGTGTCCTCGACGGTGTCGTGCAGCAGCGCCGCGCAGAGGGTCTCGGTGTCGAGCCGCATCCCGGCGCAGACCTGGGCGACCCCGACCGGGTGGGTGATGAACTCGTCGCCGGAGTGGCGCATCTGGTCGGCGTGGCGGTCGCAGGCGAAGTCGAAGGCGCGCTCGAGCGCGGCCCGGTCGATCGTCGCCACCGCCAGCGCGGTGCCGCCGCCGTTGCCGTTGCCGTTCGCGTCCGCGGAGGAGTCGAACTCCTCGACCACGGCAAAGAGGTCTGCGAGGAGCTCCGAGTGCTCTACGGCTGCTTGGGTCTTGCGAGGTATTGCGCTACCTCCGAGTGGTCTGCTCTGTAGGCCCGGAACGCGGCTGAGCGCTCCAGATCCGTTCCCTCTGAGGATACGACCCCGACGCCGCCGGTGCCGCCCCTGGGTTCGCCGGCAACCAGGCCGAGCTCGGCGAGCACGCGGAAGCAGCGCGCCGCGGCCTCGGCCGAGAGCGGGTGGGCGCCGCTGCCCGCGAGCGCACTGCGCAGAGCGGGACCGCTGACCTCGCCAGCCTCGCGCAGGCCGGGATCGCCGGCCATGTCAGCATCTCGCAGAGCGCGGAAGACTCGAGCGACGGCCTGACGCGAAGCGCAGCGCTCGTCGCTGACCGCGAGCGCGAACTCGCGCTCGGCCTCGGTCCAGGCGGGGTGAAGGAAGCCGGGGCCAGCGGCAGCGGGACCGACTGCCGCGGCGGATGCCGGGTCATCGCCGTCCCCGGCCGAGCAGGGCAGCGCGGACAGGCGGGCGGCGGCTGCCGAGGGCGGCGGGTCGACGAGGACGACGTGCTCGAAGCGCGCGACCACGTCGTCGGCCGCCGCCTCCAGGGTCGCGTAGTCGACCAGGGCGAGACCCCCCGCCCCTTTCGCGGCCGCGGCCGCGAGCGCGGCGCCGCCGCAGCGGGAGCAGGCGATGCGGCCGGCACCGCCGTTGAAGCGGGCCAGCCCGGTAGCGCCGCTGGCCAGCTGCGCCCGCCGCGAGGCGTCGGCGCAGACCGCCAACACCCCGGCGCCGCTGGAGACCAGCTCCGCGATCGCCACCGTCGCCGAGCCGCCTCCAGCCAGGACCGTCCGCTCACCCGCTGGCGATTGTCGCCTTTGTTCCGCTATGCGAGACAAAGGCGACAAGTCGCCATGCAGCTCGGCCTCGAAGCGGCTCCACCACTCGGCTTCGTCGCACTCGCAGGCATGCAGCGGTGGCGCCGAGCCGAGGTCGGCCGCCGGCTCGGTCCCGTCCTCGAGCGGGTAGAGCTCGCGTAGCACCACCCGCGGCTCGACCGAGCCGTTCCAGTGGTTGACCTCGAGCCGCACGGCGGCGTCGACCGGATCGTCGTCCTCGACGCCGAGGCTGGAGCGGCCGAAGGCGACGCCGAGGGCGCGGTGGGCGCCGCTGTGGAGGCTGAAACGGGCGTGCTTGCCCTCCCCCATCGTGCGCACGTCGGTGACCCGGGCCGAGGGCACCATCAGCCGCACGCCCGGGTTGCCCATCCCGAACGGGGCCAGCTGGCCCAGCTCCTCGGCCAGGTCGAGGCCAAGCCCGACGCCGCCGACCATCGCGTCGATCCGCTCGGTGCGGCGCAGGTCCTCGGGGCCGAGGAGCGCGGCGGCGTGCGCCGCGAAGGCCTCGCGGAAGGCCTCGAGGTCCTGCTCGCGCAGGGAGAGGCCGGCGGCGGCGCGGTGCCCGCCGAAGCTGAGCAGGTGCGCCGAGCAGGCCTCCAGCGCCGCGTGCAGGTCGAAGCCGGGGATGCTGCGACCGCTGCCGCGGCCACCGCCCTCGCCGTCGAGCGAGATCACGACCACCGGCCGGTGATGGCGCTCGACCAGGCGCGAGGCGACGATGCCGACCACGCCCGGGTGCCAGTCCTCGCCGGCAACGACCAGCGCCGGCGCCTCCAGCAGGTGCGCGGGAAGCTCGCGGCGGGCCGCCTCGGCCGCCGTGTCGACCTCGCGCTCGCGCGCCCGCCGCTCCGAGTTGGCCCGGCTCAGCTCCTCGGCGATCTCCCGGGCGCGCCCCTCGTCCTCGGTCAGCATCAGCTCGACCCCGGCATCGGCCCGGTACAGCCGCCCCGCCGCGTTGATCCGCGGGGCCAGCCGGAAGGCCAGGTCCCCCTCGTCCAGCCGCGTCGGCTCGCATTTCGAAGCCTCCATCAGCGCCCGCAGCCCGACCCGGCCCCCACGCCGCATCTCCGCGAGGCCTTTCTTCACCAGCGCCCGGTTCTCCCCCACCAGCGGCACGACGTCGGCAACGGTGGCCAGAGCCACCAGGTCGAGATCGGGCTCCTCCTCCACTCCCAGCGCCGTGGCCAGCTTCCAGGCCACCGCGGTGCCGCAGAGCGAGACGAACGGGTAGTCGCTCAGCTCCGGGTGCAGGATCGGGCAGTCGGGCAGCTCCTCGCCGGCCTGGTGGTGGTCGGTGACGATCGTCTCGATGCCGAGCTCCCGCGCCAGCTTCACCTCGGCGACCGCGGTGACCCCGCAGTCGACCGTGATCAGCAGCTTCGTCCCCCGCTGCGCCAGCTTCTCGACGTTGGCGGCGCTGAGGCCGTAGCCGTCGCCGATCCGGTCGGGGATCAGCCAGTCGCAGTCGGCGCCGAGCCGGCGCAGGGCGGAGACCATGATCGTGGTCGCGCAGACGCCGTCGACGTCGAAGTCGCCGTGCACGGTGATCCGCCGCCCGGCCGCGATCGCCGCCTCGACCCGGGCGACCACGGCGGCCATCGAGTCGAAGGCGGCCGGCGGGTGCGACTCGTCGGCGGCGAGGAAGACGCGTGCCTGCTCGGGCGTGCGGTAGCCGCGCCGGACCAGCGTCACCGCCACCGGCTCGCTCAGCTCGAGCCCGTCGGCGACCGCGCGCACCTCGGCATAGGAGTAGGGCTCGGCGGCGAAGGCTTTGAGGGTTTCCGGCACGCAACCAGGCTAGGAAGCGTCACGGCGGCAAAACCGCCCGCAAAGGCGCCGAAAATGGGGCGTAAAAGCTAGTCGGGCTGCGGCTCGGAGCGGATCCCGATCAGGTACACGACCCCCAGCCCGAGCGCCGTCCCCGGGATCGCCAGCAGGGCCGTCCCGAGGTCGGTGTCGCTGAGGCTCTTGCCGCTGATCCCCTGCACGATCAGCCCGAAGAGAATCGAGCCGATCACGGCGCCGACGAAGGCGCCGACGATGCCCTGCCAGAAGTGATCCGGCAGGAAGACGGTGAAGTGCCAGAGGGCGATCCCCATCGTGAACCAGACGAGCAGTGCCATCAGTCGTTCCCCTCCATCAGCGGTTCCTCCCGTGCTTGCGCCGGGCCTGGCGGCGGGCCTTGCGCTCGGCGTTGCGCTGGCGCCGCTCGGTCGAGGCGTCGGCCTCGCCGTTGGTGGCGGGGTCCGAGCCGTTGCCGTCGCCGGTGCGCTCGACCGTGGCGACCGGGCTCGCCTGCGGCGCCGCAGCGGCCTCCGCCGCAGCGGCCGCCTCCGCTTCGGTCTCCTCGTCGGCGGCCAGCTCGGCCTCGGCCGTGGTCAGGTCGTCGGCGAAGGCGGGGACGCTCCCCTCGACCTGGGCGATGCGCTGGCGGCGGCGGATGAAGCCGGGCTCGCGTTCCTTCCAGGCGGTCAGCACCGGCGAGGCGATGAAGATCGACGAGTAGGTACCGGAGGCGATCCCGACCAGCATTGCGAAGGCGAAGTCCTGCAGGGTCGCGCCACCGAAGATCAGCAGCGAGATCACGCCGAGGATGGTCGAGAAGCTGGTCGCCAGCGAGCGGGTCAGGACCTCGCTCATCGAGCGGTTGACGATCTGCGAGAACGCCGCCCGCGGCATCCGCGGCACGTTCTCGCGTATTCGGTCGAAGACGATGATCGTGTCGTAGATCGAGTAACCCAAAATGGTCAGGAAGGCGGCGACGGTACCGCTGCTCACCTCTTTCCCCGTCAGCGAGTAGACGCCCGCCGTAATCAGGATGTCGTGGAAGATCGCGATCAGGACCGGCACCGCGAACTTCGGGTCGAAGCGCAGCGCCACGTAGCCGGCGATCACCAGCAGCGAGAAGATCAGCGCTTTGAGGGCGCTGTTCGCCACCTGTTCGCCGAAGGTCGGGCCGACGCTGGTGCTGTCGAAGCCGTCTTCGACGATCCCGAATTCGTTCTCGAGCTCGCTCTCGGCGTCTTTGACCGTGTCCGGGGTGAGCTCGGCGGTCTGGATCTGGAAGACGTTGTCGCCCAGCACCGGGTCGGAGACCTGCTGGATCTCCTCGCCGTTGACCCCGATTTTGTCGAGGGCGTCGCGCACGCCTTCCTCGTCGGTCTTCTGCTCCAGGGCCACCTTGACCCGGGTGCCGGACTCGAAGTCGATGCCGAAGTTGAGCTGCTTGGTCGCCAGGGCGAGGGCGCCGACCAGCAGGATCACGCCGGAGATCGAGAAGAACCAGCGGCTCGCGCCCATGAAGTCGAAGTGCCAGCGCATGCCCTCGCCCCCGGCGCCGAGGACGCTGGGCGAGCGCAGGAAGCGGGAGCGGCTCATGCTGCCGAGCAGCGCCTGGGTGAAGACCACCGCGGTCAGCAGCGAGACGATGGTGCCGACGCCGAGGGTGAAGGCGAACCCTTTGACGCCGGAGGTGGCGAGGACGAAGAGGATGAAGGCGGTCAGCAGGGTGACGACGTTGGCGTCGATGATGGTGCTGATCCCGCGTTTGTAGCCGGCGCTGATCGCGCTCGACATCGAGCGCCCCGCCCGCACCTCCTCCTTTATTCGCTCGAAGATGACGATGTTGGAGTCGGCCGCGACCCCGATCGTCAGCACCAGCCCGGCGATCCCGGGCAGGGTCAGGGTGATCGGGATCAGCTTGATCAGGGCGAAGAAGATGACCCCGTAGGCGCCGAGCGCGACCGAGGCGATGAGGCCGAGGAAGCGGTAGTAGAGGAGCAGGAAGATGATCACCAGCACCAGGCCGATGACGCCGGCCTTGATGCCGGCGTCGAGCGCCTGGCTGCCGAGGGTCGCCGAGACCT
The DNA here is from genome assembly GCA_963719435.1 of uncultured Solirubrobacterales bacterium. Classification (GTDB taxonomy): domain Bacteria; phylum Actinomycetota; class Thermoleophilia; order Solirubrobacterales; family 70-9; genus VAYN01. The sequence continues at coordinate 1,875,254 of OY970384.1, forward strand.
GCGTCTGACTGATCAGCTTGAGGTTGATCGGCAGGGCGCCGATCTGCAGCACCGTGGCCAGGTCCTGGGCCTCCTGGACGTCCCTGAAGCCGCCGGAGATCTGGGCGCCGGTGCGACCGTCGATCCCGTCTGGATTCTGGGAGAAGTTGATGATCGGCCGGGTCTTGACTTCGTTGTCGAGGACGACGGCGAAGTGGCCGGAGAGCCGTTCCGCGGCTTCGCCGGCGACGACGCCGATCGCCTGCGCCTGGCCGCGCTGGGCGATCTGGCGGGTGACGTCATGGAAGGCGTCGCGGCCGTCGTCGGTGAACCCGAAGGAGACGTTGGGTTCGTTGAATTCGCCGAATTCCTGCTTCGGGTCGGTGATGTCGGTGCCCGACAGCGCCGGGTTGTCCTTCAGCGCGTACCAGCCCGGCTCGGCCGTCTGGTCGACTTTGTTTTCCGCGTTGAAGGGGTATTCGGAGACGACGATCGTCCCGGTCGGGACTTTGACGACGATCCCGTCGCGGGGACGTTTTTCCCCGGTCGGGCTGATGTAGAGGTCTTTTTTGGTCAGCTCCGGGCCGGCGATCAGGTCATGCGGCTCCTCTTTCTCGAAGAGGTAGTAGCGCGGCTTCGCAAACGAGCAGGTGTCGCAGTTTTCGACCGGCGGCTGTTCGGCGGCCAGCTGGGCGGCGCCGTAGGCGTTGGGGTAGGCGCCGGACTGGATCAGGTAGCTGTTCTCGAAGCTGGTCGTGTTGCGACCGGCCTCTTTCCACCGTTCCTGGGATTCTTTCAGCGGCTTCGTCGGCGGCTGCTGTCCCGGCCGGCCCCCGATCACGCGCTCGGGCCCGATCAGGTTCGTCTCCCAGTCGTAGAAGTAGAGCTGGGCGGTGGTGCCGACCTGGTCGATCGCCCGCTGGGCGTTGGTCACGTCGGGCAGGCTGACCGTGATCTGGTCGGTGCCCAGGCGCGCCACTTCCGGCTCGGAGACGCCGAACTGGTCGATCCGTTCGCGGATGATCTCGATCGCCCGTTCGATGTCCTCGCCCGTGACCTCTTTCACCTGACCGGTCGGCTGGCCTTGGTAGACCAGCTCGACGCCGCCCTTGAGGTCGAGCCCGAGCTTGGTCGGCTTGCTGACGATGACCAGGGCCGAGACCAAGACCAGGCCGAGTACGAAGAGCAGGACGAACAGGTAACGGCGCCGTTTCCCCATCGCTAGCTCTCCGGGGTGAGGACGAGCAGCAGCCCGCCGTCGTCGTCGTAGGCGGGGAAGACGTCGGCCACGGCCTTGGCCGGCAGGTCGCCCTCGGCATTGACCGAGACGCGCTTGCCGAGCGAGCGCACGCCCCACTCGAGCGAGGTCTCGATCGGGTCGGTGACGCCGTCGCCGTTGGTGTCGGAGCTCTCGTCCCCGTCGCCTTTGTCGATCCAGTCGAGGCCGAGCACCTCGCGCACCGGCCGACCGATTACGTCCTCATCGGTCAAACCGGTCAGCTCGAAGCTGCCTTTGCCGGCGTCGATCACGCGTTCCTGCTTGTCACAAACGAAAAAGGCAGCATTGGGAGCCGGATAATAATCGTCGAGTAATTCGAATACAAAACCGAAGCCGCATTTCGAGCAGCCCTTGGGGCGCGAGCTGAAGCCAGCGGTTCGCTCGCCGCTTACCTCCCGGTGCCCGCAATTCGGGCAGATGAAAAACGGCATATTCGACAGGCTAGCGGCGCGCGCCTAGAAGAGGCTCGCGGCGCCCTCGGGCGCCGGCAGTCCGAGGTGATCGTAGGCGCGCTGGGTGAGCACGCGGCCGCGTGGGGTCCGCTTCAGCAAGCCCTGTTGGAGCAGATAAGGCTCGAGCACGTCCTCGATCGTGTCCTGCTCCTCGCCGATCGCGATCGCCAGGGTCGAAAGGCCGACCGGGCCGCCGGCGAATTTGCTGGCGACGGTGTCGAGCAGGGCGCGGTCGCTGCGGTCGAGGCCACCGGCGTCGACCTCGAGCATGGCCAGCGCGCCGGCCGCGATCTCGGCCCCGATCGCGCCGCTGCCCTTGACCTGGGCGAAGTCACGAACCCGCTTCAGAAGGCGGTTTGCGACCCGCGGGGTGCCGCGGGAGCGGGAGGCGATCGTGTGTGCGCCCTCGGCGTCGATCTCGACCCCGAGGATCTCGGCGGAACGCTCGACGATCAGGGCCAGGTGCTCGGGGCTGTAGTGCTCGAGGCGGTGGGAGACGCCGAAGCGGTCGCGCAGCGGGGTCGTCAGCAGGCCGGCCCGGGTGGTGGCGCCAACCAGGGTGAACGGCGGCAGCGGCAGGGTCACCGTCCGTGCCCCGGCGCCCTGGCCGAGCACGACCGGCAGCTCGCCGTCCTCCATCGCCGGGTAGAGGGTCTCCTCGACCGCGCGCCCGAGGCGGTGGATCTCGTCGATGAAGAAGACGCTGCCGGGCTCCAGCGAGGTGAGGAAGGAGGCGACGTCGGCCTTGCGCTCGAGCGCGGGGCCGGCGGTCTGCACCATCGGCACCCCCATCTCGGCGGCGACGATGTGCGCCAGCGAGGTCTTGCCCAGCCCGGGCGGACCGGCGAGCAGTACATGGTCGAGCGGCTCGCCGCGGCCGCGCGCGGCCTCGATGAAGATCGACAGCTGCTCGGTGACCTGGGCCTGGTTGACGAAGTCCGCCAGGGTCGGCGGCCGCAGCGAGCGGTCGAGGTCCTCGTCGGGGACGTCGGCACGGGCGTCGTGGACCCGGACCTCGGCGTCGACCGGGACCGGCTCGCCATCGATCCCGGGAGTGCGGATGCGGTTGCCGCCGATCTCCGGCACCTCGCTCATCGTGCCGCCGCGGCCCGGCGCAGCGCCGCCGCGACCAGCTCCTGCGGCTCGTCGCCGTCGACCCCGTCGAGCAGCTGCTCGGCCTCCAGCGGCGCGTAACCGAGGTTGACCAGGCCGTCGCGGGCGAGGGAACGGGCGTCGCCGCCCTCGGCGACGGCGATCGCCACCTCTTCCTCGAGCGCGCCGGCGACCTTCTCGCGCAGCTCGACGATGATCCGCTCGGAGGTGCGCTTGCCGATCCCGGGCACAGCTTGGAAGCGTTTGGCGTCGCCGGCCGCGATCGCCCGCAGGAGATCGCGGGCGCTGCCGCCGGAGAGCGCGGCCAGCGCGACTTTCGGCCCGATGCCGCTGACCGAGATCAACTGGCGGAAGAGGTCGCGCTCCTCCTCGGAGGAGAAGCCGTAGAGCGCCAGCGAGTCGTCGCGGGAGATCAGCTCGGCGTGGAGGAAGGCGTCGCGCCCGGTCGCCGGCACCGCTTTCAGGGTCTCGGAAGAGACCGCCAGGCGGTAGCCGACGCCGCCGGCGTCGATGACGACGTGGTCGGGTCGGCGCACCATCACCTCGCCTCGAACCGCGGCGATCATCCGGCGACCCGCTCCCCGGCGCTCGCAGCCGCGCCGACGGGGCCGGCACTGGCAACCGCCTGCCGGTGGCCGGCGCTGCCGCCGTGGCAGATCGCCACCGCGAGAGCGTCGGCAGCATGGTCGGGAGTCGGCGGCTCGGGCAGGCCGAGCAGGGTGCCGACCATCCGCTGTACCTGGCCCTTGTCGGCGCCGCCGGAGCCGCAGACCGCCATCTTGATCGCCTGCGGCGTGTAGGCGAAGCAGTCGACGCCGCTCTGGGCGGCGGCCAGCATCGCCACGCCGCTGGCCTGGCCGACGGCCATCGCCGAGACCACGTTCTTGCCGAAGTAGACCTGCTCGATCGCCAGCGCCTTCGGCTCGTGCCAGGCGATCAGCTCAGCCAGGGCGCGGTGGATGCGGTCGAGCCGCTGCTCCATCGGCTGCTCCGGCGTGGTCTCGACCACGCCGCCGTCGAGCGCCACCATGTGGTTCCCCTCGACGCGGACGATTCCAAAGCCAAGATTGGCGGCACCGGGGTCGATTCCCATGACTACTTGCATGGGAAGGGATTCTGGGAAGCGGGTCGGATGCCTTCAATCGAGGCATTGCGAGGGAGCCGGTGGGTGACCCTCCTGCGAAAGCCGTCGCGCAGCTGGGGTGCCACCTAGGGCTCAGACGAGTCCCGCTTGAGCTTTCGCAGGAGGGTCACCCACCGGCTCTAACGGCCGTCCCGATGGATGCGACCAGGGTCCAGAGCTGTTCCCACTCAAAGCGAGGGCGACGATCCCGATGCCCTTAGCGATGCCCTTAGTAGAGATCCCGCACCCTGGGGCGCCTGGCGCGAGGCGTTGCGCTGGAGGGAGGTCAGTGCCCCTCCAGCGGAAGCTCAAGCGGGGCTCGTTCGAGCCCTGGCGAGCGCCCCAGCTGCGCGACGGCTTCCGATGGAGGGGCACTGACCTCCCTCCCCCACTTCGCCCCCGTCCCGCGCGCCTCAGGCCGCGAGCTTCTCGAGCACGTCCTCGGGAATGTCGAAATTCGCGAACACTTCGTCGACGTCGTCCTGGTCGTCGAGCGCGTCGAGCAGCTTCAGCAGGCGTTCCGCCTCGCCCCCCGTGACCTCGACCGTGCTTTTCGGTTCGGTCGCCAGGCCGGCGGACTCGATCTCCACGCCGGCCCCCTCCAGCGCCTCGCGCACGGCGCTGATGTCGCTGGGGTCGCAGATCACCCGCAGGCGGTCGCCGTCCTCGCGCACGTCCTCGGCGCCGGCGTCGATGGCGACGATCACGTCGTCCTCGCCGTAGCGCTCGCCGTCGACGACTATCGCCCCCTTTTTCTCGAAGATCCAGGCGACCGAGCCGGGCTCGCCGAGGCTGCCGCCGTGACTGGAGAAGGCGAAGCGGATATCGGCGCTGGCGCGGTTGCGGTTGTCGGTCAGCGCTTCGACCAGGAGGGCGACGCCGGCGGGCCCGTAGCCCTCGTAGAGGACCCGTTCGATCGCCGCCCCGTCGGCACCGGCGCCGGTCCCGGTATCGATCGCCTTCTGGATCTTGTCCTTCGGCATCGAGGCTTCGCGCGCCTTCTGGACCGCGGTCGCCAGAGCCGGGTTGCCATCGGTGTCGCCACCGCCGTCGCGGGCGGCGACGGTGATCGCGCGGGCGAGCTTGCTGAAGAGCTTGCCGCGTTTGGCGTCGGCGGCGCCCTTCTTGTGCTTAATGGAAGACCACTTTGAATGTCCGGACATGTGCGTGTCATTCTATGAACAGGGGAGATGACCGCCAACACGCACACCCACAACCCGGCCCGCGCGTTCGCCGCCGGCCTCGTGTTCCTGGCGATGCTGCTGGCCGCCTTTGCGCTCTGGACCGCGATCCCGCTGACCTGGGTCTACATCGCCTCCAAGCTCTCGGATACCCAGTTCCCCAGCGGCGGCCCCTACGCGATCGTCGCGGTCGGGATCGTCACCTCGATCCTCTTCGTCGCCTGGCTGATCGGCCGCCTCAACGACCTCTACATCCGCATCACCGGCACCAACCGGCTGGCGCCGATGCGCCCGGCCTGGCTCAAGAGCATGCGCGACACCGGCCCGACCCAGGGCAGCGTCACCGTGGTCGAGGCGGTGCTGATGGGCTCGGTGATGCTGGCCGCCCTCTCGCTGACGGTCTGGTTCTTCCTGCTGGCTGGATCGCCGATCCCGAACCAGTAGCGCCTTCCTCGAAGAAGCTTTTACGCTGCGCGGACAACTCGTTACATGTCATTTTCTAAAGTGGCATCATGGAGGCGATGAGAGAAGCGTGGACGGATCCCCGGCTGGACGACCTCAACCAGAGGATCGAGGTTGGCTTCGCCGACACCAAGCGTGAATTCCAGGCGGTGCAACGCGAATTCCAGGCGGTGCGCCTGGAGATGCGCACTGAATTCCAGGCCGTGCGCTCCGAGCTGCGCTCTGAGATGAATGGGGGATTCGCCGCAGTGCGGGCGGAGACCCAGGCGATGCACCGGACCATGCTCCAGGTCGTCTTCGCCAGCCTTGGCCTGACGCTGGTCGGCTTCGCCGGCACCATCGCCACGATCCTGACTCAAGCCTGACCGGCCCGAAGGCTCTAATCCAAGGGCACCGGATTAGACGAGGAAGCGACCGTCTTCCTGCATAACGACGCCATCGACTTCGAGCTTGCCGCCGAGGCGGAGGTCGCAGACCAGGTCGGTGTGGACGGCGGACTCGTTTTTGCCGCCGGACTCGGGATAGCTGGTGCCGACCGCCATGTGCACGGTGCCGCCGATCTTCTCGTCGAGCAGGACCTCGCGGGTGCCGCGGTCGATCCCGTAGTTGGTGCCGATCCCGAGCTCGCCCAGCCGGCGCGCCCCCTCGTCGGTGTCGAGCAGCTTCAGCAGGTACTCCTCGCCGCGCTGGGCGCTGGCCTCGACCACCTTTCCGGCCTCGAACCTCAGCCGCACGCCGGAGACCTCGCGGCCGCCGATCACCGCCGGCAGGTGGAAGCTGACTTCGCCCTCGACCGAGTCCTCGACCGGGCCGGTGAAGAACTCGCCGTCGGGCATGTTGTTGTCGCCGACGCAGGGGATGAAGGTGCGGCCGGCGACGCCGAGGGTGATGTCGGTCCCCGGCGCGGTGACGCGGACCTCCTCGTGCCCCTCCGCCCAGGCGGCGAGCCGCCGCGTCTCCTCCGAGGCCCGCTTCCACGCGGTCAGCGGCTCGGGGTCGGTGGCCAGGCAGGCGCCGAAGTAGAAGTCTTCGTAGTCGGCCAGGCTCATCTCCGCCTCGGAGGCGTAGGCGCTGGTCGGGAAGAGCGTGTAGCACCAGCGGAAGTCGCCCTCGGCGCTGCGCTTCATCGCCCGCGCCATCAGGTCGCCGGTGGCCGACTGGCGCAGGGTCTGGCGCTCAGGCGGGACCCCGGAGAGCTCGCGCGTGTTGGTGCTGGCCCCGATCGCGATCCGCACGTCGGCGTTGTCGACCATCCACTCGGCGAAGGGCGAGATCCATTCCAGCTGGGCGTCGGAGGCGTGCTTGAAGTAGGCCGCGATCTGCCCGTCGAGGGCGACGTTGAGCACCGGGTGCGCGCCCGCCTTCAGCACCTGCTCGTAGACCGCGAGCAGCAGCGGCGCCGCCGCCGTCTCGCCGTCGATCGAGACGACCTCGCCCTCCTTCACCTCGGTCGAGTAGCCGACCAGGATCTGCGCCAGCGCGTCCACCCTCGGATCCCTCATCTCGCCGCCTCCTCGCGCGCCCGCTCGCGGGCGCTGGTCGTGGTCATCGCCATGAAGATCGCGTGGAAGCGGGGGTCGTCGGTCAGCTCCGGGTGAAAGGCGCAGGCGAGGACGCCGCCCTCGCGCACCGCCACCGGATGCCCCTCGTAGGCGGCGAGCACCTCGACCCCGTCGCCGCGGCGCTCGACCCAGGGAGCACGGATGAAGACCGCCCGCAGCGGCTCGTCGCCGATCCCCTCGATCTCGAGGTCGGCCTCGAAGCTCTGCAGCTGGCGGCCGAAGGCGTTGCGCCGGGTACTGGCGTCGAGCAGGCCGAGGTGCTCGGCGTCGCAGACGATCATCCCGGCGCAGGTGCCGAGGACCGGCCGCCCCGCCTCGTGATGTCCGCGCAGCGCCGGCTCCAGGCCCGCCGACTCGATCCCCTTGCCGATCGTCGTGCTCTCGCCGCCGGGGATCACCAGCCCGTCGAGACCCTCGATGTCGGCCGGGACACGCACCTCGCTGACCTCGGCGCCGAGCTGGCGCAGGATGCGACCGTGGGCCTCGAAGTCGCCCTGGATCGCTAGGACCCCGACCCTCAGGGTCAGGCTCCGCGGTTCTGCAGCAGGGCGTCCTCGGCCGCCAGGTCGGCGATCTCGAGCCCGGGCATCGCCTCGCCCAGCCCGATCGAGGCGGCCGCGACCCGCTCGGGGTCCTCGAAGTGGGTGGTGGCCTCGACGATCGCGCGGGCGCGGCGGGCGGGGTCGGAGCTCTTGAAGATGCCGGAGCCGACGAAGTTGCCTTCGGCGCCGAGCTGCATCATCAGCGCCGCGTCGGCCGGGGTGGCGATGCCGCCGGCGCAGAACAGCGGCACCGGCAGGCGGGCGGCGGCGGCGACCTCGCGCACGACCTCGATCGGCGCCTGGTGTTCTTTGGCTTCGGCCGAGAGCTCCTCGGGGCGCAGCTGCGCCAGGCGCTTGATGCCGGCGGTGATCTCGCGCATGTGGCGGACCGCCTCGACCACGTTGCCGGTCCCGGCCTCGCCCTTGGAGCGGATCATCGCCGCGCCCTCGCCGAGCCGCCGCAGCGCCTCGCCGAGGTTGGTGGCGCCGCAGACGAAGGGGACCTCGAAGGCGAGCTTGTCGATGTGGTTGCGCTCGTCGGCGGGCGTCAGGACCTCGGACTCGTCGATGTAGTCGACCTCCAGCGCCTGCAGGACCTGGGCCTCGGCGAAGTGGCCGATCCGGGCCTTGGCCATGACCGGGATCGTCACCGCCTCCTGGATGCCCTTGATCATCGCCGGGTCGGACATGCGGGCGACGCCGCCGTCGCGGCGGATGTCGGAGGGAACCCGCTCCAGCGCCATCACCGCGCAGGCGCCGGCGTCCTCGGCGATCTTCGCCTCCTCGGGCGTGACCACGTCCATGATCACGCCGCCCTTCAGCATCTCTGCCAGGCCGGTTTTCAGCCGGAACGTCGCGCGCTCAGTCATCGCGCCCCATATTACGGAGGAGCGACTTACTTCAGTTTGTAGGCGCGAATGCGGTCTTTGTGCGCGGCTTCGTCGCGGGCGTAGAGGCCGTGGGCGAGTGCCTGGACCAGAGCCATCAGCGCCGTGTTCGAGCGTGCGAACGAGGGGCTGTTGGAGGAGAAGTAGAGGGTCAGCTCGGCGTGCTCGCCGACCTCCGACATGGTCGCGTCGGAGATCGCCAGGGTGCGGGCGCCGCGGTGCAGGGCGAGCTTCATCGCCCGCAGCAGCAGCGGGTGGGCACGGCCGGCGGAGAGGGTGATGACCAGCGTGTCCTCGCCGATCCGGCCGAGCCGCTGCAACGACTCGCCGCCGGTGCTGGCGACGATCTCGGCGCGGATGTCGAGCAGGCTGAGGGTGTGGCGCAGGTAGCTGGCGAAGAAGGCCATCTGGTCGACGCCGACGATGACTATGCGCTGCGCCGTGGCCAGGGCCGCGACCGAGTCGTCGACCTGCTCTTTGGTCAGTTTGCGCGCGGTTTCCTCGAGGTTGGCGTAGTCGGCGCTGAGCGACCCCTCCAGCTCGGAGTGGTCGAAGGAGAAGAGGGCGCCGCCGTTGCCGGCACCGGCGCCGGCGATGGTCGCCCGGTACTCCTCGATCGCCGACTGCTGCAGCTCGGGGTAGCCCTCGAAACCGAGGGCCTGGGAGAAGCGCACCACCGTCGATGACGAGGTGCTCGCTCTCCGGGCCAGCTCCTCGGCGGTGAGGAAGGCTGCCTCGTCGAGATGGTCGACGATGTAGCGGGCCACGTCTTTCTGGGAGCGCGAGAACTCTTCGAAACGCTCCTGGATGTAGTCGGAAAGACTCTTGAGTTGGGGGGACTTCGTCGCAGTCTTGGTCACGGCGGTCGATTTCGCCGAACCTCAGGTTTTCCCTTCTTCCGAACTCACACTCTTGTGCGTAATTCCGCGCCGATCTGGTTGGATTGACGCAGATATGACACTCGAACAGGCCTTGCGCCTCACCAATCGCAACATGATCGCCTTCGACCTGCTGCTCGGAAGCGCGGCGATCGCCGCCCCCGCGGCGACCCTGAAGCTGCTCGGTCACGACGAGCCGACGCCGGACGCCAAGCACCTGTTCCGCCGCTGCGGGCCGATCTGGCTCACCTTCGCCGCCGCCCACGCCGTCGCCGACCGCCGCGGCACCCCGGCCGACTGGCAGTCGCTGGCCTGGCTGCGCGGGACCGAGATCGCCACCGACGCGCTCTGGGCCGCCTCGCCGGCGGTGAGCCGGCCGGGCGCGAAGGCGGGCCTGCGCCTCGCCGGCCTCGCCAACGTGGCGATGGCGGCCGGCTTCGCCTGGATGTCGAGGCGATGAGGTGGGTCAGTTCGACGGCCAGCCGAGCATCCGCTGGAGTCTCCGCGGGCTGAACGAAGAGGGCGACGAGGCCTGGTTGATCCGCGGCATCGCCCGCAAGCTCTACCACTGCCCCGGCTGCCACGGCGACATCGAAGTCGGCGCCGAGCACACGGTGGTCCAGTACGTGCGCCGGCTCGGCGGCACAGACCATCACCACTGGCACCGGCAGTGCGCGGAAGAGCTGCTGATCCCGGAGCTCGGCAGCCTCAAGCGGGTACCGGCCTCGGAGTCGAGCCAGTCGAAGCTGGAGTCGCGCGGCCGGCATCCCTCCGGGCGCAGGCGCCGCTAGCGTGACCCTGCCGCGCAGGCTCGGCTCCATCTACGGACGCATCGGCCATACCTACTGGTCGAAAGCGCCGTCGCTGCTGCTGCTGGCCGCCGTCATCTTCATCCCGGTCGGGTTCCTCGACGCGCTCACCACCGAAGTCGAAGTCGATTCGCTCGACCTCGGCAGCGGCCTGCAGGTCCTGGCGATCGTCGGCGCCACCGCGGCGATCACGATGACCGGGCTGCTCGGCGAGGTCTTCTTCAGCGGCGCCGTCGCCGTCTCCCTCACCCACCCCGAGCACGAAAAGCCGCCCACGATTTCGGCGGTGGCGCGGCGGCTCGACTACAAGCGGCTGATCCTGGTCGACATCGCCTACGTCGCCATGGTCATCGTCGGCCTGCTGCTGTTCTTCGTCCCCGGCATCCTCGTCTTCGTCTGGTTTGGGCTCGCCGGCCCGGTGGTCGAGCTGGAGGGGCGGCGGGTCGGCGACGCCCTGCGCCGCAGCGCCAGCCTCGTCCGCGGCAGCTTCTGGTTCGTCTTCCTCGTCCTCGCCCCGGTCGAGATCCTCGGCGACGCCGCCGCCGAGCTGATCGGCCACGGCGTCCACGGCCTGCTCGGCGAGTCGTTCTTCGCCAGCTGGATGGCGGAGGCGACGGCGAACATCTTCTTCACCCCGATCTTCGCGGTCGCCGCGGTGCTGCTGACCCTGGAGCTGATCGGCGCCGAGAAGCAGCCGGCGATCGCCGCCGACCCGGCCACCTAGGCGAAGCGCTCGAGCCGGCGTTCGAGGTTGGCGCGGACCTCGGGCCACTCGGCCTCGATGACGCTGTAGTAGGCGGAGTCGCGCTGGCCCACGTCGGGGACGATCATGTGGTTGCGCATCACCCCCTCGAAGCGGGCCGGGAGCGCCGCCATCGCCGCCCGCGAGCGCTCGTTGCGGGCGTCGGTCTTGAGTTCGACCCGGACGCAGCCGAGGGTTTCGAAGGCGTGGCCCATCAGCAGCAGTTTCTGCTCGACGTTGATCCCGGTCCCCCAGGCCGCAGGCTCGAGCCAGGTCCAGCCGATCTCGAGCGCGCGGTCGGCCGGGCGCACGGCGAGGAAGCGGGTGCTGCCGACCAGCTCGCCGCTGCGGCGGTCGCGGGTGGCGAAGGCCCCCTCCCGCCCCTCGGCCGAGGCCGCCAGCGCCATCTCCAGCCAGCGGTCGAAGTGCTCGCGGCTGCTGCCGACGTGGGCGAGCCAGCGCCAGATCTCGGGCGCCTGGGCGGCGCGCCAGAGGCCATCGGCGTGGCCGGGCTCGAGCGGCTCGAGCACGGTCAGCGAGCCCTCCAGGCGGACGCCGAGCTGCGCCCAGGTGTCGTCGTTCATCTTCGCCCTCTCAATCTGGACTCAATCCCGCCGGCAGAAACCGCAGCCTAGACTGACTGCGACGTGGCCCGGCGAACTCCCATCCTCGTTCTACTGGCGCTGTTCGCCCTGCTCGGCGCGAACCTGGCGCAGGCGGAGCTGAGCCAGAACGGCAACCTCCGCATCTCCTTCAGCGGCGGCTTCAGCCCGCGCTCGCTGCCGCGCGACCGGCCGGCACCGGTCACCGTCGACGTCCGCGGCTCGATCGGCACCACCGACGGCAGCCATCCGCCCGCCCTCAGCCGCTTCGAAATCGAGCTCAACCGCAACGGCCGCATCTCCACCGTCGGCCTCCCCGCCTGCACCGGCCCGCTGCTGCAGTCGACCAGCACCGAGACCGCGCTCGAGCGCTGCCGCCCGGCGCTGGTCGGCCGCGGTCACTTCGCCGCCGACGTCCAGTTCCCCAGCACCGTCCCGGTCCCCGCCGCCGGCACCATGCTCGCCTTCTTCGGCCGCCAGGACGGGCGCCCGGCGGTGCTCCTCCACCTCTACGGGACGGCGCCGGTGCGGACCACCTTCGTGCTGGCGCTGAAGATCTCCCACCGCGCCGACGGCAGGTTCGGCACCGTCTTCGCGGCCAAGATCCCCAGCCTCGCCGGCGGGCTCGGGTCGGTGACCGAGATCGACCTCGAGATCGGCCGCACCTACACCTACCGCGGCCAGCGCCGCAGCTTCATCAGCGCCAGCTGCGCCGCCCCGGCGGGCTTCCCCGGCGCCGTCTTCTCGCTCGCCCGCGGCAACTTCTACTTCGCCGACGGCCGCAAGGTCGACACCGTGCTCTCGCGCGACTGCCTCGTTCGCTGAGCCTCAGAGGCCGAGGCCGCCGACCCCGCGCTCGTCCCAGCCGAGGTGGTGGGCGAGCTCGTGCCGCAGCGTCCGCTCGACCTGGCGAGCGAGCAGCTCGCGGTCGTGGCCGAAGTCGTGCTCGAGGGTGTCGCGGTAGATGACGATCCGGTCCTCGAACCCGTGGCGGGCGACGCCGTCGCCGAAGTACTCGCCGTAGGCGCGGTGCTCGCGGCCGAGGTCGGAGACGACCACGGCGACATCCGCCAGCAGTCGCTGGAACTGCTCCGGCAGGGCGTCGATCGCATCCGCGACCAGCGCTTCGAACTCGTCCATCTGCGCGTCCTCGGCCACCGCCGCCAACGGTAGAGTCATCCGACTCGAGAATCCACCCTGGGAGAGCTAGATGAAAGCAGCACAGTCAGGCAACACCCGGCTCCGGACGCTGACCGCGTTCTTCGCCATCCTCGCCATCGTCGGCGGCGGCGCCGTCTGGTCCGGCTGCGGCAGCAGTGACGACAGCACCACCGACGCCACCAGCACCGGCCCCGCCAAGAAGGAAATCGAAGAAGGGGTCAAGAAGGCCGAAGAAGGCGTCGAGGAAGGCACCGAAGAAGCGAAGAAGAGCATCGAAAAGGCCAAGGAACAGATCGAAGAAGGCAAGGGCGACGCCTCCACCGGTCTGAAGGAAGCCGCCAAGAAGGCCGAACAGGGCGTCGAAGAAGGCAAGGCCCAGGCCGAAAAGGGCATCGAAGAAGCGAAGGAACAGGCGGAAAAGTACATCCCGTAGCGCTCAGTTCGAAGCGATGAAGTGCCGGATCGCGCCCACTCCCGGCGAGCGGAAGGGGAAGTACAGGCTCGAGGAGTGGCCGCGGTCCGGAACCACGAACAGGCGCGAGCGCGGGAAGCGGCGCTGCACCTGGCGGGCCTCGGCGACCGAGGTGATGTCGTCGACCTCCCCGGCCAGGATCAGGGTCGGGAAACCGGTCGGGGCGCGCCAACCGGCCGGCACCGGCGGCTCGAGGCCGCCGGGCGGCGGCGCCGGCCAGGTCAGGCAGCCGGTCAGGTGGGCGGCCGCCGAGAGCAGGTACTCGCGGCGGCCGAACGGCGCGAAGTGGTCCCGCGGCAGCCGGCTCGTCGCCGCCGAGAGCTGGCGGATGCGCTCGTCGACCGCCGCGTAGGGGTCCCACAGCAGCGGGTAGTCGTTGCAGGTGACGGCGAGTTCGAGCCCGGCGGAGAATTCCGACAGCGCCCCGTGGCCGGCGGGGCCGGGCGCGATCAGCCGCTCGAGCCGGCGCGGATCGCCGGCGAGGAAGCGGCGGTCGGCTTCGTCGAGGCTGAGGTAGGAACGCGGCGCCAGCGTCCCGGCCTGGAGGAGAAAGTCGAGCAGGCCCTCGGTCGAGCGGCGGGCGCGGTGGAAGCGGTCGACGACCCGGGTGAAGCGGGCCACCGGGTCGCCGGCGCAGTCGGGGGAGCGGCGACAGGAGATGCGGAGTCCGTTGAGGCCCGCCGGCAGCAGGGTCCGGTAGTAGGGGTCGTCGGCCGGGTAGGCGGAGTCGAGCACCAGCCCGCGCAGCGACCCGGGGTGGCGGACCGCGTAGGCCTGGCCGAACAGGGTGCCGTAGGAGTCGCCGTAGAGGAAGATGCGGCCGAGCCCGAGGGCGCGGCGGACGACCTCGAGGTCCTCGGCGGCTTCGGCGGTGGTGTAGCCGGCGTAGCGCGGGCCGAGCTGGTCGGCGCACTCGCCGACGGCGATCGCTTCCGGCGTCAGGCCGCGCTGCAGCGACGCGCAGTCGACCACGTCGGAGCGGCCGGTGCCGCGCTCGTCGAAGAGGACGAGGTCGTACCGGCGCAACAGCGGCGCCAGCACCGCGCTCAGGGAGCGGGCGAAGGGCGCGTCGGTCGAGGCGTAGCCGGGGCCGCCGTCGATGGCGACGATCGTGCCCAGCGAGGGCCGGGCGCGGTCCGCGCGCGAGCGCACGGCGAAGGCGACCCTGGTCGTCCCCAACGCCGGCTCGGCGCGGCGGATCGGCACGGTGACGTGACCGCAGCGCAGCGGCCGCTGCAGGCCGAGGTCGCAGCGCTGCAGCTGCGGGCCGGCGGCGGCGGCCGAGGTGGGCGCGAACAGGACGGCGAGCAGAACCGGCGCGGCGGCGCGAAGGAGCGTCTTCATCGGTGGCCAACCTAGCCCCCATGACGGAGCGACCGCAACCGCTCGGCCGCGCCGGAGCGGCTAGAGCTTGTGGCTCTCGACGAAGATCTCGAACTGCTTGTGGGTCGGCTCGCGGACCTTGCCGCTGCCGTGGAAGACGCGGTCGACCTCCATCCCGACCGAGGACATGATCCGCCGCAGCTCGTCGACCGTGTAGAGGCGCTGGCGGAATTCGATCGGCTTCAGCTCGTCGAGGACCTCGCCGAAGCGGACCGGGATCATCGCCCCTTCCATGTAGCGCTCGCGCTTGTTCCAACGGTGCTCGACCAGTTCGATCATCGCGTTGCCGGAGATCCACGACTTCTGCGGCAGGTGCTCCTGCGCGTAGAGCACGTTCGGCAGCTGCATCAGGTGGCGGCCACCGGCTTTGAGCGAGCGTGAGATCACCTCGAAGGTGCGGAGGTTCTCGGCTTCGGTCTCGAGGTAGCCGATCGCGCCGTCGTTGAGGCTGAGGACGATGTCGAACTCGGCCTCGAACTCGAGCTCGCGCAGGTCGGCCTCGACGAACTCGACCTCGAGGCCCTCCTTCTCGGCATCGCTCCTGGCGATCTCCAGCAGCTCCGGCGAGATGTCGGCGCCGACGACCTCGAAGCCCTGCCGCTTCAGCTCCAGGGCGTGGCGGCCGGAGCCGCAGGCGAGGTCGAGCACGCGCTCGCCGCCCTGCGGCTTCAGCATCCGCATCGCCCGCTCGACTTCGGCCTCGGTGCGGTCGGTCCAGGCCATGTCCGCCGTGTCGGCGAAAGCGGAGACGTACCAGTCTTCGGCTATCTCCTTGGAAAGCACGCTCATCGGGGTCCCCTCGATCCGTCAGCCACTCGAAGATTCATCAACCACTCAACTCCTCCATAGTGAAATGAAGATAACGGATCGCCGCTGAGCCCGCCAGGAAAGCCGCGGCCTTTCCGGCGGGGAGACGCAGGCGCCGTTGCAGGAGGACTCGAACCTTCGTCCGAGCGGTCACGCAATCGGCGCCGGCGGCCGAAGCAGAAGGGCCGATGTCGAGGAAGCTGACCGCAATCGCCGTTCTCACCGCTGTGACGATGACGCTCGCCGTCGCGCTCAGCGCCTGCGGCGGCTCGACCGGCGCCGGCCGGGAGAGCGGCACGCTGCGGGTCACCTACGCCTCCTTCCCCAGCTACCTCGACCCGGCGCTGGCCTACGACACCGAAAGCTATACGGCGCTCTACAACACCTACCTGCCGCTGCTCACCTACGCGCACGCCAACGGCGAGGCGGGCAGCGAGGTGGTCCCGGCGCTGGCCAAGGACCTGCCGCAGATCAGTGCCAACGGCCGCACCTACACCCTCTTCCTCCGTCCCGGGCTCGAGTACTCCGACGGCACCCCGGTGCGGGCGTCCGACTTCACCAGCTCGGTCGAACGCATGCTCGAGCTCGACTCCGGCGGCGCCCCCTTCTACACCGACATCGTCGGCGCCGAACGCTTCCTCGAAACCAAGCGCGGCGGGATCCCCGGCATCGAGACCGACGACGAGAGCGGCAGGATCGTCATCCACCTGGTCGAGCCGCGCGGCACCTTCACCAACGAGCTGGGGCTGCTGTTCGTCGCCCTGCTGCCGCCGGATACGCCGGCCAGCAACCAGACCGCCAGCCCGCCGCCGGCGACCGGCCCCTACGTCATCACCAGCTCCGATCCGGGACGGAGCTGGAGCTACGCCCGCAACCCGCGCTGGGCGAAGAACAACGCGAAGCTGATGCCCGACCTGCCCGGCGGCCACATGGACAAGATCGACGTCACCGTCGTCCGCAACCCCTCGACCCAGGTCAACGACGTCGAGCAGGGCAAGTTCGACTGGATGGAGAACCCGCCGCCGGCCGACCGCTACGCCGAGGTGAAGAGCAAATACGAGGGCACCCAGTTCCGGGTCGAGCCGCAGATCAACACCTACTACTTCTGGATGAACACGACCCGGGCGCCGTTCGACGACGTCAGGGTGCGCCAGGCCGTCAATTACGCGATCGACCCGGCGGCGCTGGAACGGCTCTACGCCGGCTCGCTGACCCGGACCCAGCAGATCCTGCCGCCGGGGATGCCGGGCTACGAGAAGTTCGAGCTGTATCCGCACGACATGGCGAAGGCAAGGGAAATGATCCGCGAGGCGGACCCCGCGGACCGCGAGATCACCGTCTGGACCGACAACGAAAGCCCCAACGACGAAGCCGGCACCTACTACCAGGACGTGCTGGAGAAGCTCGGCTTCGACGCCAAGCTCAAAGTCGTCAGCTCCGACAACTACTTCACGATCATGGGCAACCTCTCGACCCCCGACCGCGACACCGGCTGGGTCAACTGGTTCGAGGACTACCCCAACCCCAACGACTTCTTCCAGCCGCTGCTGGCCGGCGAGAGCATCCAGCCGACCAACAACACCAACTGGCCCGAGATCGACGACCCGGCCCTGAACCGCAAGATCGCCGAGCTCGGAGCTGAACCCCTCGGCCCCGAGCAGGAAGCCGAATACGCCGAGCTCGACCGCGCCTACATGGAACAGGCCCCCTGGGCCCCCTACGGCAACCTCTCCGTCGCCACCTTCGTCTCCGACGCGATCGACCTCGACAAGGTCATCTTCAACCCCACCTTCGGCCAGGACCTGACCAGCTTCGAGTTCAAATAAGGCCTCAGCCGGCCGGCTTCACGCCTTTGCTGACCTTGAAGCCGACCTTCGCCCCGGCGGCAAGCCGTTTGCCGGTTTTGACGCTCTGGCTGATCACCCGGCCCGCTTTGGCTTTCGCCGAGTAGGCCCTTTCGATCGCGCCGGGCGCGCAGTTCGCCTTCTTCAGCGCTTCCTTGGCCGCTTTTGCCTTCTTGCCCGTCAGTTTGGGGACGGTGCAGGTCACCACCACCGGGGCCAGGGTCGTGGTGGGAGCGGACACGGGCGCCGATGAGGGCGCCGGTTTCGGCACCACCGGGTCCGGCAGCTGGGTTTGCGCCAAGACGCCGAGCCCTCCAACGGGATCGCCGACGGTGCCGCCAGAACAGACGCAACCCCCGGATTCGCGGAAGTTGGAGATGCCGCCGGAGAGGTCGATCGGGCCGGTCACGCTCAGCGTCCTGTACTCGAGGGCGATCCGGCCGCCGCCACCGCCGCCTCCCCCTCCGCAGCAGCCGCCCCGTCCGCCGTCGCCCCCGCCCGCGCTGAGGAGGCCGTCCATCTGCACCGTGCTCTCGGAGCGCACCAGGAGGGCACCGCCCGAGCCGCCACCGGAGGCACCGCCGAGGCCCACCGCTCCGCCACCGCCCTCGACGAGAACTTTTCCGCCGGGGAGAATTCGGACCGACGCGGCGAAGAGCTGCATCGCGCCGCCGCCGCCACCGCCACCCACCGAGGCGCCGCCACCGCCACCGCTGCCACCCTGCAGGAGGAGGGCGAGGCCGCCATAAGTCGTTCCGCCGACGCCGCCGACGCCGCTGCTGGCCCCACCGCTCGCGCCGACGCCGGCGTAACCGCCGCCGCCACCGCCGCTATCGCCGGTTGGGGCACCACCGCCACCGCTGCCCTTGCCGGCATCCGTGATGTTTTTCCCGCCGGCGCTTCCGCCGGGCCCCCCGGCGAGCGGACCTTCGGCGAAGTCCGCCGCGCTGCGCCCACTCCCGTCGATCACGCCGCCGAGCGTGAGGTCGCCGGCGGAGACGAGCCTGAAGGGACGCGCCCCTTGGACGTTGATCACGACGCCTGCCGCAATGCTCACGGAGTCGAAAGAGAAGACGGCCACCCCAGCCTGGTCCGCTCCGTTGAGGTTCGTTCCCGGCCCGGTCAGGGTCAGGGCGGTCGTGTCAACCGTGTAGGTGCCCGCCCCCGGTTCGAAGTTGACGGCGAGAGCGCTTCCCGGCGAGGTGAGCGCGGCGGCCATCAGGGCCGTGAGGGCAAGTGACACTGCGAACCTCTTACGCATCGATTTCCTCTCTGGGGGGACAAGACGGGCAGGGGCTGTGGCCGTGAACATATGTTGAATGCCACAGAGAGCCCGATGCTAACCAGCGAGGTGGTCGCTACGCGACCGCGCCCGCCAGCTCATGGTCGATCTCGAGCAGGTAGGGCGCGACCTGGCCCTCGTAGTCGGCTTTGCGGTCCTCCGGGAGGTCCTTCCAGCCGGTGACGGCGCCGCGGCAGATGTCGGTCCCGCAGAGGCAGCCGCCGGGGAAGTGCTCGATCGCGTAGTTGCGCATCGCGTAGTCGAAGGTGATCTCCTCGCCGTCGGCGATCGCCTCGCGGGCGACGAAGTCACAGGCGCCGGTCTCGTTCACCTCGACCCCGCAGTTGGGGCTGCAGGAGTGGTTGACGATCGGGCCGAGGCCGCCGTGGCGGGCCCAGCGGGTGCGGCTGATCTGGGTCGCGTGCGAGTCGTTGCGGGCGACCTCGCCCACCAGCTCCCCGACCATCACCGTCTCGCCGATCTCGAAGCCGCGGGTCGCGCGAACCCCACCGCCCTTGTCGCCTGCTGAAGTGCAAAGCTCATATCCGACCGGATCCAAGGGACCGCCTCTCGATTGTCTGGCACAGCGGCGCCGTGCCTGCGACGACCCTAGTCGATCCCCAAATGCAGCCCGACGGGACGGGAAGGACTCGAGCCGAGATCGTCGGGATACCTGAGCATCGATTTGGGCAGTACGGACGTCCGAGGTAGGTTCGCTTGATGCTCCCTCTCGCGGCGGATTCACTCAGCACCATCCTCACCGTCTCGGGATCCCTGCTTGGCGTCATGGTCGGTGGCAGCGTTACGTACTACACGCAGACGAAGCTCGAGGATCGGCGGGAAAAGCGCGAGCGCCAAGCCGATGAAGACAGGCAGAAACGCCACCGTCGAGAACTGGGCATCGCGGCCTATGCGAATGCGTGGAGCATCAAGGCCGAGGTTGGCCAGCGGACCGCGTATGCCCGCAGTTGGCTGGGGAACGAGATCGCACTCGAGAACCTCGCCGTGGTCAAGAGCCCGATGGAGACCTGGCAGACGAAGCGAACCCTGTTTGCCGATGCCCTCCGCCCCCTGGAGTGGCTCGCTTTGGTGAAAGCGGTCGAGATCTTCAACGACGAGTGGGATCAGTTCCTCACCGTGGCCCGACGCGAGGGCCCCTTGAGCACCACCGAGCACCGAGCGCTGCTCAATGACCTGGAGAACAGCGGCGAACGCCTCTTCTCCAAAGAGTCAGACGTCCATGCAGCCATGCGACCCCTCTTCGAGCTTGGAAACGCCGCCGAGTCCACTGCTGTCCCCCGAACGGATGAAGCGAGCAGCGTGCGCTCTACCTCCTAACCCGAGGTGGCGGATTGGATGACCACGCCGCCCTTGGCGCCGATTACCCAAATTACGGTTGACCTGCCCTGTGGATCGACAGCAATCTGCGGTTCGCTGAGGCTCGTCGTCCAACGGGAGATATCGGTGGGCCGCGACCAGACACCTCCAGAGGGATGCTTCGCCGCCTGGATGGCGAAGTCGGGGCCGGGGCGGGTGTCGTACCCCTCCCAGATCGCGGTCGCGTTGCCCCAGGAATCCACCACCAGCTGCTGATGCTGCCCACCCCGTCCGTGACCGGTAGTGATGTCGACCGGCGTCGACCAGCCTCCTCCGGCCGGGCGGGTCGCGCCCTGGACGACGAGATAACTGCCGTTGGAGCGTTGCCAGATCGCGGTCGCCTCGCCCTGGGGGCTGACCGCGATCTGCGGGTCCTGTACGAGGCGGTGCCCCGGCTCGGAGATGCTGACCGGCGCCGACCAGGTCCCACCAGCTGGGCGGATCGCGGTTTGGATCCGACGGCTTTGGATCTGGATCCGACGGCCATCGGACGCCCTGCCTGCCCAGACCGCAGTGGCGTTGCCCTGGGAATCCACAGCCACCTGTGGCCAAGCAGCCCGTACTCCGTTGGCAGAGAGTGCGACCGGCGCCGACCAGATCCCTCCGGATGAGCGGGTCGAGCTTTCGATTGCCCCGCTGTATTCCTCTTCCCAGACCGCGGTTGCGCCGCCCTGGGAGTCGAGTGCGATTTGCGGAGATCGGGCAGCCTTCCTCGGTGGAGACAGGGTGACCGGTTCCGACCAGCTCCCTCCGGTCGACCGGGTCGCGCTTTGGACGACCGAGCGCCAACCTTCCTCCCGTTCCAAGAGCCAGACCGCAGTCACGTTGCCTTCAGGGCCGGCCGCTACGAGCGCCGAAACCGCGCCAGCCGCGGAGAGAGTGACCGGTGCCGACCAGCTCCCTCCGACTGAGCGGTTCGCGCTCTGGACGACCCAGGAGCGACCCACACGGCGCCCCCAGATGGCCGTCTCGTTACCCAGGGGGTCGACGGCGATCTGCAATCCATACACATCTGCCAAACCGCCAAAGAAACGAGATGGACTGGACCAAGGTCCGCCGACTTGCCGCACCGCGCTCTCGTAGATGTGTTTTCCGCCGCGGTATCGCCGCCACACGACGGTCGCATTGCCTGCGGAATCAACGCTCACCAACGGGGATTCTTCGTCAATGCTGCTCACAACCCCGGAGACACTCATCGGGCGCGACCAGCCCGGCGCAGCGCTCGCGGGCGATGCGACCAAACCCGCCGCCAGGAAACCGGCGACGGTCAGGAGCAGAAACCACAGGTGAGGCGCACGAATGCGCGAGCGATCCGTTGCTCCTCCAATCGCCACCATCCCCCGTATCCCCGCGAATTCCATATCGGTGATTGGTGAGTTTAGGTCCCGCAGCCAACGAGGCGGCCAGCTGGCCTGTGTGCACCGCTGCGCTCAGCGACCAGGAAGCGCTCTGGTTGCAAGTGCGTCCGCTTCGGCATTCCATTTTCGCGGAATCCACGAAATCCTGATGTTGGGAAACTCCTGGAGCAGGGAGCACGCTTCCGCGTGCCAGGGTCTGATGTGCTCTTTGCCAACCTTCGCGCAGCCGTTTACTTGGTCGACCACGAGCTCCGAGTCAAGGAACACCCGGATGCGTTGGATTCCGCGACTGCGGGCGAGCTTGAGTCCTTCGATGAGAGCCCGATACTCCGCAACGGTGTTGATGGCGGGCCCGATCGGTTTGGAGATCACTTCAATTAGCTGACCATCGGGGTCCCTGAGGACGACTCCGATCGCACCTTGAGCTGGATTGTCGACGGTCCCCGTGCCGGAACCGTCCGTCTTCAGTAGATAGTTGCGCTTCGACGGCTCCGGATGGTCGCCCTCGTGCGTTTCGGGCAACGGCATCAAGCCAAGCTATCTCATGCCGAAGCGCGCACCGAACGGACGCCTCCGTTCACTAGCGCTTTGCGCGAAAAGCAACATCGGTCGTCCTATGGGGCGGGAAGGACTCGAACCTTCGACCGACGGATTATGAGTCCGCTGCTCTAACCCACTGAGCTACCGCCCCGAAGGGAGCGAGCCTAGCGGGACTCGAGGGCGCTCGAAAGGGCCGCCTGGAAGGCGCGGGGGTCTTCGATCTGGGGGTAGTGGGCGAGCTCGGGGAGCTCGAAGACGGGGGCGCTGGGGTGGAGCTCGCGCAGGCCGTCGAGGACGTGGGTGGTCGCCACCGGGTCCCGCAGGCCCCAGGTGAAGGAGAGCGGCTTGGGCCAGTCGCGGACGGCACCGTGCCAGCGCCCGGCGTGGCGGGCGCGTTCGAAGGTGTAGCCGATCAGCTTGTCGGCGATGCGGTTGCCGTGGTTGTGCTTCATCAGCGCCCACTGGGCCCGGGCCTCGGCGGGGTCGAGCGGGTGCTCCTTGGCGAAGACGGAGCCGAGCTGCTGGCGGAAGAAGGCGCCGGAGGAGAGGCGGGTGAAGAGCGGGCCGAGGCGGCTGCGCAGCAGCTTCTGGCCCGGGGTCAGGCTGGCGCGCTCGATGATCACGCTGCCGTCGAACAGCAGCGCGCCCACCATCTCGATCCCGCACTCGCCGGCGATGTCGCGCGCGAACAGCTCGGTCGCCACCGAGGTGCCCATGTCGTGGGCAACCACGTAGGCTGGCCCTCCCCCGTGCCGCCGCACCAGCTCTTCGGCCAGGTCGGCCTGCCAGGCGAGGCTGTAGTCGTGGGCGCGCGGCTTGTCGGAGAGGCCGAAGCCGAGGAAGTCGAAGGCGAGCAGGCGTCGCCCGGGCTCCAGCTCGATCAGCTCGCGCCAGTCGTAGGAGCAGGTCGGGAAGCCGTGCAGGAGCAGCAGCAGCGGGCCGTCGCCGTCCTGGTGGAAGCAGTGGATCGCGTTGCCGCGGAACTCCTCGACGTGCCCCCGTCGTCGCCACGCTTCGACCGGCGCCGGCAGCGTGGCCATCGTCCTAGGCGCTGAACAGCTGGGCGAGGGAGCGGCCGACGTCCGGCGGCTCCTCCTCGCCCTTGGCGGCGGCCGCGGCGCCCTCGGCGAGGGCCTTGGCGGCGTCGGCGATCTGGTGGGCGCGACCGCCGCGGATGACGCCGGTGGTCTTCGCTTCGGCCAGGTCGGACTCCATCAGTCCGGCCAGCTCGGCGAGGCGGCGCAGGCCAATTACGGCCGCGGTCCCGCGCAGGGCGTGGGCTTCGGCGCGCATCGTCTCGAAGTCGGTGGTCTCGGTGGCGAGGCCGGCGGCGATCACGTCGCAGCGCCGGCGCGCCTCCTCGGCGAAAGAGGCGCGCAGCTCTTCCCGCGCGGCGATCTCCTCTGCCGTCGGCTGCTCTTTCTCTTTGTCTTTCGCTTTCTTGGGGCTCATTCGGCGATCGCCTTCTCCACGGTCTCGGTCATCAGGTCGGGCCCGAAGGCGCCCTCGACGACGGAGCTGACCCGGCCCTGGCGGTCGATCGCGAACAGCCACGGCTCGCTCGGCAGGTTGAACGCCCGCAGCTGCGGTCGCACGCCCTTGCTCGGATCGTTGTCCTTGTAGACCTCCATGTGGATGAAAGCCGCTTCGTCTCCGTATTCCTCTTTCGCCTGCTCGGCCACGTCGACGACGGGGCCGCAGACCCGACTCTGGCAGAACTGGGGGGTCGCGAACAAGAGCATGATCGGTTCCACGCCGAGCGCGTCGGCGTAGTCGACCCTGTTCTGCGTGTCGGGTGGGATGCGGGTGGTGATCTGCGCCAGGTCGCCACCGACTTCGTCGGCGGTCGGGGTGTGGATCTTCGGCGCCGCATCGCCGGGCTGCGGGATCCCGTCGAACTCGCCGACCTCCGCGCTCGGCAGCAGCGTCCCTTTGATTTCCCCGTCGCGCTTGACCAGGGCCGCGATCCGCCACTCGCCGTCGCTGGGGAAGTCGACCTGGGTCGAGTAGACGACGCTGGCTGCGTCGGGGTCGTCGCTGGTCGTCTGGGCGCGGAAGGCGGGTTGGGTGACGAGGCTTTCGATCGACGCCGGGAAGGGGCCGATCGCCGGCTGGTCGAGCGCCTGCGCCTCGGCCTTCGCCACCTGGCCTTTGTTGCCCGACTTCGATTTCGCGCCGGGCTCGACCGCAGGCGTGCGGGCGAAGTAGAGGGCGACTTCGGCGTCGGCGATCTGGCTGCGGTCGCGTTCGAAGACGCCGAACGGGTAGCGGTTCTCGCCCTCGAAGAAGGCCAAGGCCGCCGGCGAGACGACCAGTTCCGCGGGCCCGTCGGCCGCCTTCAGCACCTCGCGCAAGGTCCGGCCTTCGGTGGCGGGGAACTCGCTTTTCGGCGGTGCCGGGCGGCTTTCGGCGGTGCCGCCCCCGGAAGAGGTGGAGTCGGTCGAGCTGGCGTCGCCACCACAGCCGGCCGCAAAAGGGGCGAGGGCGAACAGGCAGGCAAAAGCCAGGGCAAGGCGAGGGGCGGCGCGCATCGGCGGCATGTTATTCGGACGAGAGCCCTGACCGGTAGCCCCCGCCACAGCGGCGGGGCGCCAGATAGGGTGCGCGGCGGCGTCGAAACAGGAGGAGAGCGAGATGGCGGAGCGAGCAGCACTGGTAACCGGAGCGTCGAGCGGGATCGGCCTGGCGATCGCGCGGGTCCTGGCCGAAGAGGGTCATGCCCTGACCGTCTCCGCTCGCCGGCCCGAGAAGCTGGAGGAGGCCGCGGCCGGGCTGCGCGCCGACGGCTTCGAGGTCCAGACGGTTGCCGCCAACATGACCGAGGAGGACGACGTCCTCGCCGCCTTCGCCGCCCACCGGGCCGCCTACGGCCGGCTCGACACGCTCGTCAACAACGCCGGGGTCGGGATCGGCGCGCCGATGGAGGAGATCCAGACCAAGCACCTCGACATGCAGCTGGCGGTCAACCTGCGAGCGCTGATCCTCGGCACCCGCGAGGGACTGCCGCTGCTGCGCGAGGCCGGGGCCGAGCACGGCAAGGCGCTGATCGTCAATACCGCCTCGATCGCCGGCAAAGGCGGCCAGGCCTGGCTCTCGATCTACGCCGCGACCAAGGCCGCGGTGATCAACTTCACCCAGTCGACCCACCGCGAGGCCGGCGGCGCCGGCATCCAGTGCACGGCGCTGGCGCCGGGCTTCGTCGACACGCCGATGACCGAGTTCGCCAAGGGCCAGGTGCCGGCGGAACAGATGATCCAGCCCGCCGACCTCGGCGAGGCGGTGCGCTTCCTGCTGCGGACCTCGCGCAACTGCCACGTGCCGGAGATGGTCTTCACGCGCCCAGGCGAGGGCCAGGACACGCCGTGACGGCCCCGGACGTCGCCACTCGGCGTCCTCGGTCGGCCAAATGGCGCTGCCATTCGGCCTCCCTGCGTCCTTGACTGGCAACGTCCGGACCTCGTCACTGCGCGTCCTGGTAGCGGCGTTTGGGGACCCCGGGCACGTATTCCCCGCCATATCCCTGGGGCGGGCGCTGGCGGCGCGGGGGCACGAGGTCGTGGTCGAGACCTGGGAGGAGCGGCGGGAGGCGGTCGAGGGCGCCGGCCTCGGCTTCGCCGCGGCCGAGGAATACCGGATGTTCCCGCCGCCCGAACCCGACTCGGCCGACGGCCAGCACGCCGCCGAGGCGGCGCGGGCGCTGCTGCCGCTGCTGGAGGAGCTGCGGCCGCACGTCGCGGTCAGCGACATCCTCACCCTGGCGCCGGCGCTGGCGGCGGAGCGCGCCGGGATCCCGCTGGCGACCCTGATCCCGCACATCTACCCGGTGGTGGAGCCGGGCCTGCCCTTCTTCGCCATCGGCCTGCGGCCGCCGCGGACGCCGCTGGGGCGGGCGGTCTGGCGGACCGGGCAGCGGGCGCTCGACGTCGGCCTCGAGCACGGGCGGCGCGACCTCAACCTGCAACGGGAACGGCTCGGCCTGCCGCCGACCGAGCGCTTCCACGGCGGCATCAGCAGCGAGCTGGCACTGGTCGGCACCTATCCCCAGCTCGAGTACCCGCGCCGCTGGCCAGCCGGGGTCGAGGTGACCGGGCCGATGACCTTCGAGGTCCCCCACCCCGAGATCGAGCTGCCGCCGGGCGGGGCGCCGCTGGTCCTGGTCGCCCCCAGCACCGCCCACGACTCCGGCAACCACCTCGTCCGCACCGCGCTGAGGGCCTTCGCCGGGGAGTCGGTCCGCGTCGTCGCCACCACCAACCGCGTCGTCCCCCAGAGCCCGATCGAGGTCCCCGCCAACGCCGTCCTCGTCGACTGGCTCAGCTACAGCCAGCTGATGCCGGCCGCCTCGCTGGTCGTCTCCCACGGCGGCCACGGCACCGTCGCCCGCGCTCTCGGCGCCGGCACCCCGGTCCTGATCTGCCCGATCATCGGCGACATGAGCGAGACCGCGATGCGCGTCTCCTGGGCCGGCGCCGGCCTCTCGCTGCCCTGGCGCCTCTGCCAGCCGCAGCCGCTGCGCTGGGCCGCCCGCCGCCTGCTCGCCGACCCCGCCTTCACCGTCCGCGCCGAGCAGATCGCCGCCTGGGGCCGGGCGAACGACGGGGCCCAGCGCGGCGCCGAGCTGGTCGAGGCACTGGCATTGCGCCGGGCCGGCCTCGCCGCGTAAGAAGCTCCGGGGGTGGGACTCGAACCCACAACCCTTCGATTAACAGTCGAATGCTCTACCGATTGAGCTACCCCGGAACGGAAATCCGGAAGCCGCTCCGGACCGCCGGAATGTACCGACTCAGCCCTTGACCCGTTGGGTGTGGGCGATGCGCTGGACCAGGGCGGCCCGCTCGCGGCTGAGGGCGGCACGGCGCTCGTAGTCGTCGCGTTCGGCCGCGGCGGCGATCTCCCCCTCGAGGCGGCGCTGCTCGAGCAGCAGGAAGTTGAGCTCCATCGCCTCCTGGGAGGCCGGCTCGTCGTGGGCCAGCATCACCAGCTCGGTGATCAGGCCGGCCAGCTCCGGATCGTCGGGCAGGTTCGAGGCCGGGTCCCCGGGGTGCTCGCGCAGCCAGGTGGCGGCGCGCAGGCCGCTGCCGGAGAGGTGGGCGTCGGTCAGGCGCTCCAGGTATCCCTTGCCCTCCTCGGGGAGGGCGATGCACATCGCCAGCAGCGCCCGCTCGCGGCGCTCACGCGAGGTCAGCTCGGCGGCGCGGCGCGGCTGCGCGGCCGGCGCCCGGCTCGCGGTCGGCGCCTGTTCGGGACCGCCGGCCAGCGGCTGCGCCGCGACCACCCGCCCCATCACCATCGCCGGCTCGAGGTCCAGCCGCTCGGCCACCTGGCGCACCAGGTCGTCGCGGCTCGCCGTCTCTCCCATCGCCGCCAGCACCGGGGCGACCTCGGCCAGGGCACGGTCGCGGTCGCTGGGCGAGGCGACGTCGGTGCGGTCCAGCACCAGCCCGACCTGGAAGGCGTTGAGCTCGACCGCGGCCTCGATCAGGGCCCGGAAGCGCTCGGGGCCACCCTCTGCGGCCATCATCTCGGCCGGGTCCTCGCCGGCCGGCATCGCCGCCACGCGCAGGCGCATCTTGCGCCCGGCGGCGACCCGCTGCGCGCGCAGCATCGCCTCCTGGCCGGCGGAGTCGGCGTCGAGCGCGAGCACCACCTCCTCGACCATCCCCGAGAGGGTCGCAACCTGCTCGCCGGTGATCGCCGTGCCCATCACCGCCACGGTCTCCTCGACCCCCGCCTGATGCAGCGCCAGCACGTCGGTGTAGCCCTCGACGACGACCGCGCGGGTCGCCTTGGCGATCGCCGCTTTCGCCTTGTCGACGCCGTACAGCAGCTGGCTCTTGTGGAAGAAATCGGTCTCGGCCGTGTTCACGTACTTGGCGCCCTGGTCGTCGCGCATGGCGCGGCCGCCGAAGCCGAGGGTGCGGCCACGGCGGTCGCGGATCGGGAACATGATCCGCGAGCGGAAGCGGTCGTACTCCCCTCCCCCGCGCCCCTTCTGGACCAGCCCGACCTCGCGCAGCTCGGCGACGCTGAAGCCGGCCTGCTGGCCGCGGACGAGGATCTTGTCCCAGGCGCTGGGCGCGTAGCCGACCCCGTAGGCGCGCAGCGTCTCCTCGCTGAGGCCGCGCCCGGCCAGGTACTCGCGCGCCTTCCCCGCCTCCGGCGACTCCCAGAGGTAGCTGGCGTAGTAGGCAGCGGTGCGCTCCAGCAGCTGCTCGAGCCGGCGGCGGCGCTGGCGGCGGGCCTCGGCCCGCGGGTCCTCCTGCTCGCGCTCCAGCTCGACCCCATAGCGGTCGGCCAGCAGCTCCACCGCCTCGGCGAAGCCGAGCCCGTCCTTCTCTTCGACGAACTTGATCACGTCGCCGCCGACCCCGCAGCCGAAGCAGTGGTAGAGCTTCTCCCCGGCGTCGACCGAGAAGGAGGGCGTGCGCTCCTCGTGGAAGGGACAGAGGCCCACCCAGCGGGCGCCCTGGCGGCGCAGGTCGGTGTGGGCGGAGATCACCTCGACGATGTCCGCCGTCTGCTTCACCCGCTCGAGGCTGTCCGGCGAGATCAGCGCCACTAGAAGCGCGCCTCCTCGGGGATCGTCAGCTCGGCGAACTTGGCGATGCAGAAGCGGTCGGTCATGCCGGCGATGTAGTCGGTGACGCGCTGGGCGTCGGCGGCGCCGGGGTCCCACTCGGGCACCTCGTCGGGGTGGTCGAGGTAGTGGTCGAAGAGGCCGCGCATCGTCCGCGCCACCTTCTCGTGCTCGCGCTCGGTGTCGGGGCCGAGGTAGACGCGGTCGAACATGAACTTGCGCAGGCGCAGCATCGCGCCGCCGATCTCCTCGCCCTGGACGATGTCCCCCGCCGCTTCGGAGCGCTCGACGATGTCGCGCACCAGGGTGTCGATCCGCAGCGAGCCGGTCGGCCCCAGCAGCTCGATCTCCGCCGCCGGCAGGTCCTCAGGCCGGAGGATGCCGGCGCGCAGGGCGTCGTCGATGTCGTGGTTGATGTAGGCGACGCGGTCGACCAGCTTGACGATCCGACCCTCCAGCGTCGCCGGCTTGGCGCCGCCGGTGTGGTTGAGGATGCCGTCGCGCACCTGCGCGGTCAGGTTCAGGCCCTGGCCGTCGCGCTCGAGCACCTCGACCACCCGCAGCGAGTGCTCGTTGTGGCGGAAGCCGCTGCCGCAGCGCTCGCGCAGGGCGCGGTCGAGGGCGTCCTCGCCAGCGTGGCCGAAGGGCGGGTGGCCGAGGTCGTGGCCGAGCCCGATCGCCTCGGTCAGGTCCTCGTTGAGGCCCAGCGCGCGAGCGACCGTGCGGGCGATCCCGCAGGCCTCCAGCGTGTGCGTGAGCCGGGTCCGGTAATGGTCGCCCTCGGGAGCGACGAAGACCTGGGTCTTGTGCTTGAGCCGGCGGAACGACTTGGAGTGGACGATGCGGTCGCGGTCGCGCTGGAACGGCGTCCGCAGCGGGCTGTCCGGCTCCTCGACAGCGCGGCGCGCCGGGTAGGAGCGGGTCGCGTGCTCGGAGAGGAACTCGGCCTCCCAGGCGGAGACGCGGTCGGCGAATGCGGTGGCTACGGGCACCGGTCGATCATAAGGAGAGGGCTTGCGGAGGGAGAGGGAGGGGCTCGGCGGAGCAACAGCGGGAGGCTCCGCCGCGCCCCTCCCTCTCCCTCTACGCGGCCGCTCGCAATTGCACGTGTGCGTGGTGCTCCAGCGTCTCGCCTACTGCTCTCTCGACCTGGCGTAAAGCGAGCGGCTCGGCCGGGGGGGCCTCTGCCAGGGGCTGGGCCAGCGCCGCGACCATGAACCGGTGGGCTTCCTCGGAGAGGCCGAAGGAGCCGGCTTCGCAGCCGCTGCAGACGACCCCGCCGGCGGCGCCGGAGAAGCCGGCGAGGTGCTCGGCCTCGCCGCAGCGGGCGCAGGAGGCGAGCTCGGGCGAGAACCCCGCCGCCAGCGCCAGCTTGAGCCGGAAGGAGAGCGCCACTTCCAGCGAGGCGGCCCGCGGCTCCCCGGGATCGTCGAGCAGCCCCAGGTAACGGCAGAGCAGGTTGTAGGCGGGCGGGTTGGCCTCGGCCGAGTCGAGCAGGCGCAGCACCGCGTCGCAGGCGCGGGCGCCGGCGCTCAGGGCGGGCCCCGAGGAGCGCAGGCGCGGGTAGCCGTCGACGGTGGTCGCCCCGGTCACCGTCATCAGGTCGCTGCGGCCTTCGTGCAGCATCAGGTCGAGCCGGAAGAACGGCTCCAGGCGGCCGCCGAAACGCGACTTCGGCTTGCGCGCGCCCTTGGCGATCGCGCCGATCCGGCCCTGCGTCTTCGAGTAGAGGTGGAGGATGCGATCCGCCTCGCCGTAGCGGATGCTGCGCAGGACGATCGCCTCCGTCTTGACGGTCTTTCCGGCCACGGAATCAAAGGTGACCGACGATGCGGACGTAATCCCTCTCGGGATTGAGGACTTCTCCCACCTATGGATGGGTCAAGTCCTCAACTTCTTCTTACGGCGCGGGCGCTTGCGCAGCTTCAGCTGGCAGCTCGGGCAGAAGTAGGTGGAGCGGCCGCCGACGACGATGCGGACGATCTCGCCGCCGCAGGACGGGCAGGGCTGGCCCTCGCGGGTGTGGACGAGGAACTCGTCCTGCATCGTGCCCTTCTCGCCGCGGCCGTCGCGGTAGTCGTCGATCGAGGAGCCGCCGTGGTCGATCCCCGCCTCCAGCGCGGCGACGACGGCGTCGCGCAGCGCCACCAGGTGCTCGGGCTTCATCGAGCCGGCGGGCGAGAGCGGGTGCAGGCGCGCGCGGTAGAGCGCCTCGTCGGCGTAGATGTTGCCGACCCCGGCCACCCCCTTCTGGTCGAGCAGGAACGACTTCAGCGGCGCCGTGCGGCCGGCCGCGATCAGGCCCAGCGACTCCGGCGTGAACTCCGGCGAGAGCGGCTCGATCCCCACTTTGCCGGCGAAGCGCTGCTCGAGGCGGTCGTCGTCGATCAGGAAGGCCTCGCCGAAGCGGCGCGGGTCGGTGAACCAGACCTCGCGGCCGTCGTCGAGCACGAAGCGGGCGCGCAGATGGCGGGCCGAGGTCGAGCGCTCGGCCTCGTACAGCCGTCGTCCCTCCGAGGGGTCGAGCACCTCCTCGCCCTCGACCAGGACCAGGTTGCCGGTCATGCGCAGGTGCATGACCAGGGTCTGGGCGCCGTCGAGTCCCAGCAGCAGGTACTTGCCGCGCCGCCCCAGTCCCTCGATCGTGCGGCCGCCCACCGCCTGCTCCATCGCAGCCGGCGGCACCGGCCGCGACCAGCGCGCATCGAGCACCTCCAGCGACTCGATCCGGTGCCCTTCCAGCTCCGGCTCGAGCTGACGCGCCACGGTCTCGACCTCGGGCAGCTCCGGCATCCCGCAGTTCTATCGGACCGTGCGTTTGACCTTTGTCACCCACAGGGTTACAAAAGTCAAAGGGGCTCCTGGGTTGGTCGGTTACTCGACGCTGGCCCGGGGGTGCGCCTCGAAGTAGACCTCCTTGAGGCGGTCTCCGGAGAGGTGCGTGTACATCTGGGTGGTCGAGATGTCGGCGTGGCCGAGCATCTCCTGCACGGCGCGGAGGTCGCAGCCGCCGGCGAGCAGGTGGGTGGCGAAGCTGTGGCGCAGCGTGTGCGGGCTCATGCGGCCCTCGAGGCCGGCGTCGCGGGCGTGGCGCTGGACGATCTTGTAGAGCCCCTGGCGGGTCAGCGGCCCGCCGCGGAAGTTGACGAACAGCTTCGGCTCGTGGCGGTCGCCGACCAGCTGCGGGCGGCCGCCGCGGAGGTAGCCGTTGATCGCCGCGATCGCCTGGCGGCCGAGCGGCACCAGCCGCTCCTTCGAGCCCTTGCCGCGGGCGCGCAGGAAGCCCTCGTGGGTGTCGACGTCGCCCAGCTCCAGCCCGATCGTCTCCGAGGCGCGCAGCCCGCAGGCGTACATCACCTCCAGCAGCGCCCGGTCGCGCAGCGTCGTCGGCTCGCTCCCGCGCGGCGAGGCGAGCAGCTTCTGCACCTCGCTGTAGTTGAGGACCTGCGGCAGTTTCTTCGCCCGCCGCGGCGCGCTCAGCGCCGCCGTCGGGTCGTCGCCGATCAGCTCGTCGCGGCGCAGGTGCTTGTAGAAGGAGCGCAGGCAGGCGGCCTTGCGGTGGATCGTCGAGGCCGAGCAGGCGGGCCGACCCTCCCCCGTGGCCAGCTCGGCGAGGAAGTCGGCGATCTCGGCCGGGCGGGCGGCGAGGGCGTCGCCGTCGTGGGCAGAGAGATATTCGCCGTACTGGTGCAGGTCGGTGCGGTAGGCGTTGAGGGTGTTGCGCGAGAGGCCGCGCTCCAGCTCCAGGTAGGAGAGGAAGTCGAGCACGAGGCTCTCGAAGCGCGCGTCGGCACCCGGGCTGGCGGGCGCAGAAGGAATCGCGGGCTTGACTGCGATCGCCATGAGGGGCTGGTTCGTCCCCCTGTTCGGCGTCCCTCTACGCGCAAGGGACCGTGCGCTCAGCGGCGGACGCAGAGGGCGGCGCCGGCCGCGAGCGCGGCGCAAAAAAACAACGGGTCCTCTGCCGAGCTGCGGCCCATCGTGCGGGTCGGCAGCCCGCTGGCCTCGTAGGAGGCCAGGTCCGCGGTGGCGTGGCGCAGTCGGTGCTGGCCCGGGGCTTCTTCGAGCGCAAGGGCAATCGCGTCCTCGCCCTCGGGCACGGCGACCTCGACCGGGGCCAGGAGCAGCTCCAGCACCGTGTAGGTGTGATGGCTGACGTCGATGTGGCGTTCGCGCGGGTCGCTGGAGGAGAGGCGCGGCGAGAGCAGGGTCGGCAGGCGCAGCGAGAGGGCGGCATGAGCGCTGTCGAGGGCGGCCATGCCGCCGTGGCCGAACTCGGTGTTGGAGCCGATGATCCCGGGGCCGGGGCCGACCAGTACCGCGTCCCAGCCGAGCCGGTTGGCGGCGGCGTCGAGGGCGCCGACGGTGCTCAGCGCCTCGTGCTCGGCGCCGTAGGCCGGCGCGGCGGCGACGTGGCCGCAGAGCAGACCGCGCTCGCGCAGCTCGTCGACGTCGCGGGAGAGCGAGCCCGGCAGCGCCCCTCCGGCCGTCTGCACGTAGCCGACGCGGATCCCCGGGGAGGCCTCCGCGGCAGCCCAGGCCGCCGGGGCGAGGTGGCCGTGCAGGGGCAGGACGAGGACCGGAACGTGGACCGAGGCGGCCCCGGACTCCGCGTCCGCCCCCGCTCCCGTCACCCCCTCGCCGGCGCCCCGCCCGTCGTCGTCGCCCGTGGACCGCGCATCGATCGCCTCGACCGGCGCCACCGGGTACTGCAGGGAGGTGTAGTTGAGCTTGATCACGTGCTCGTCGCCGGGCGCCCCCCCGCCCTCGAGCCCGCGGCTGAGATTGACGTGAACGACGTCGAAGCCGCCGGAGCCGAGCCCGAGGTCGAGCGCGGCGACGTTGACGACCACCTCGTCGCCAGCCTGCATCTCACCCAGAAGCGTCGTGTCCGCCCAGGCCCGCCGCGGTTCGCCGCCCACTTCCACTTCGAGCGGGTCGGCCGAGAGCACCACCCCGCGACGCAGCCGCAGGCGACCGCTCACGCCGGGCTCGGGTCATCGTCGCCCATGCCGGCACCGCTCCCGCCCGCCGCCACCGCGGCGACGATCCCCTCGCAGACCGCCAGCATCCTCTCCAGGCTGGCCACCGGCACGTACTCGTCTTCGGTGTGGACGGCGTCGGTGCCGTTGGCGAGCAGGACGCAGTCGAAGCCGCCGAGGCGGAAGACGTTGGCGTCGCTGCCGCCGCCGATCCGCGCCCGCACCGGCTCCAGGCCGGCGCCGCGCAGCCCCGCCTCGGCGAGGCCGAGCGCCGCCGAGGAGGCCGGCACCTCGTAGCCGCGGAAGAGCTCTTCCAGGCGCACGTCGACGTCGCAGCCGTGCTCGCTGGCGCCCCAGGCGCAGGCGTCGGAGATCTGCCCGGCGACCTCGGCGGCGCGGCCGGCGTCGAGGCTGCGCGCCTCCGCCTGCAGCCAGCAGTGGCCGGGGACGACGTTGCCGGAGGTGCCGCCTTCGATCAGGCCGACGTTGGCGGTGGTGTGCTCGTCCAACCGCCCCAGCTCCATCCGCGAGACCGCGGCCGCGGCGGCGGCGATCGCGCTGCTGCCGTCCTCGGGCCTGATCCCGGCATGGGCCTCGACCCCGGCGAAGTCGGCGCGGATCTTCTGCTGGGTCGGGGTGGCGACGATCACCTCGCCGACCGGCCCGGCGTGGTCGAGGACGAAGCCGACCTCGGAGCGCAGGACCGAGGCGTCGAACGCTTTCGCCCCGCGCAGCCCCTGCTCCTCGGCCACGGTCAGGACCAGCTCGACCCCGACCGGCGGCGGCTCGGCGGCGGCGCGGGCGACCAGCTCCATGAAGACGGCGACCGCGGCCTTGTTGTCGGCGCCGAGGATCGTCTCGCCGCGGCTGCGGAAGACGCCTTCGTCGTTGACGACCTCGACTTGGCCGCGGTGCGGCACGGTGTCGAGGTGGGCGCAGAACATCACCCACTCCTCGGAGCGCCCCGGCAGCCGCGCCAGCAGGTTGCCGGCCCCGGCTTCGGCCGGCCCGGCGGCGTCGTCCTCGCTCACCTCCAACCCCAGCGCGCGCAGCTCGGCGGCGACCGTATCGGCCACCTCGCGCTCCTCGCCGG
This sequence comes from uncultured Solirubrobacterales bacterium, assembly GCA_963719435.1. Lineage (GTDB taxonomy): Bacteria > Actinomycetota > Thermoleophilia > Solirubrobacterales > 70-9 > VAYN01. The sequence continues at coordinate 1,909,741 of OY970384.1, forward strand.
TCGGGCTGCGGATCTCGCAGAGCCGGACGAAGGTCTCGCTCAGGCGTGAACTCGCGTCGGCCACGGAGCGCAGCGTAACCGGAGTGGCGCGTTCAGCCGGAGCGGCGGGCGCCGACGTCGTCGGTCTCTGTCTCCGCGACCGGCTCCAGCTCGGCGCCGTCGGCGGGCTTTTCGCCCGCGTGGCGGGCGGCGGCGCCGATGAACTCGCGGAACAGCGGCTCCGGGCGGTTGGGTCGGGAGTTGAACTCCGGGTGGTACTGGGAGGCGACGAAGAACGGGTGATCGGGCAGCTCGACCATCTCGACCAGGCGCTCGTCGGGCGAGGTGCCGCCGCAGACCAGGCCCTCGTCTTCGAGCCGGCGCCGCAGCTGGTTGTTGACCTCGTAACGGTGGCGGTGACGCTTGTAGATCACGGCCTCGCCGAAGATCTCGCGCGCTTTCGTGCCCTCGTGCAGTTTCACCGGGTCGGCGCCGAGCCGCATCGTCCCGCCCATGTCGGAGACCTCCTTCTGCTCCGGCAGCAGGTCGACCACCGGGAACGGGGTCTCGGGATCGAACTCGGCCGAGTTGGCGCCCTCCATGCCGACCACCGAGCGGGCGAACTCGACCACCGCGATCTGCATCCCCAGGCAGATCCCCAGGTAGGGGATCGAGCGCTCGCGGGCGATCTTCGCCGCCTGCACCTTGCCCTCGATGCCGCGCTCGCCGAAGCCGCCGGGGATCAGGATCCCGTCGCAGCCGTCGAGCCGCTCGGGGTCGAGGTTCTCGGAGTCGACCAGCTCGACGTCGACCTCGACGCCGTGGTGGATGCCGCCGTGCTCGAGCGCCTCGATCACCGACTTGTAGGCGTCTTCGAGCTTCACGTACTTGCCGACGAGGGCGATCCTGACCTTGCCGCTGGCGGCGTCGGCGCGGCGCACCATCGCCTCCCATTCGGCCAGGTCCGGCGACGGCGCCTCCATCCCGAAGTGGTCGAGGACGAGGTCGTCGACACCCTCGGCGCGGAAGACCAACGGCACCTTGTAGATGTTGTCGACGTCGTGGGCGGAGATCACCGCATCGACGGGAAGGCTGGCGAAGAGGGCGATCTTGCTGCGGATCTCACGGTCCAGCCGGCCTTCGGAGCGGCAGACCAGCGCGTGCGGCTGGATCCCGATCCGGCGCAGCTCGTTGACCGAGTGCTGGGTCGGCTTCGTCTTCAGTTCGCCGGCGTGGCCGACGTAGGGCACCAGGGTCAGGTGCACGAACATCGCCCGCTTGGTGCCGAGGTCCGTGTAGAGCTGGCGGATCGACTCGAGGAACGGCAGCGACTCGATGTCGCCGACCGTGCCGCCGATCTCGGTGATGACGAAGTCGACCGCCTGAGACTCGGCGACGATGAGGATTTTCTGCTTGATCTCGTTGGTGATGTGCGGGATCACCTGCACGGTGGCGCCGAGGTAGTCGCCGCGGCGCTCGCGCCGGATCACCGAGTTGTAGACCGAGCCGGCGGTCACGTTCGAGGCCCGCGAGGTGTTCTCGTCGGTGAAGCGCTCGTAGTGGCCGAGGTCTAGATCGGTCTCCGCCCCGTCCTCGGTGACGAAGACCTCGCCGTGCTGGAACGGGCTCATCGTCCCCGGGTCGACGTTGATGTACGGGTCGAACTTCTGCATCTGGACCCGGTAGCCGCGGGAGGCGAGGAGGCGGCCGATCGAGGCCGCGGCGATCCCCTTCCCGAGTGCCGAAACCACCCCGCCGGTGACGAAAATGAACCTGGTGTCGCCTTTGTGGGAGGGATTCATGCTCTGCCGAGCGAGTCTAGCCAGCGCAGTGGCGGAACCGACTCGATCGTCGCCGAAAGCGAGCGCAACTCGCCGTAGATCGTCAGCGCGACGACCGCAAACAGGGCGATCAGGCGCGCATCTCCTCCCAAAGTGGTCAAAAGCCAGACCCCGGCGACGGCGCCGATCAGGTTGGAGCCGGTGTCGCCGAGCATCGCCCGCTCGCGCAGGGTCAGCCAGGCGCCGACCAGGATCGGGCCGACGAAGATCCCCAGCAGCTCCAGCGGCGCCAGCGTCCAGGCGCCGAGGCAGAGCCCGGCGCCGAGCAGCGCCAGCCCCTTCTCCGCCCGCCCCGGCCGCAGGTCGAGCAGGTTGCCGAGGTTGGTGGCGAGGATCAGCAGGGCCACGTCGGCGACGTAGCGCCAGTCCTCCAGCCCGCGCCCGGAGACGACGTAGGCGGCCAGCGCCAGCGCCCCGATCGCCTTGATCGCCCCGGTCGAGAGCGTGCCCGCGCGCAGCGCCCGCCAGTGGCCGCGCCAGCCGCGCGGGCTCGAGGCCGCGGCGCCCTGGCCGAGCGCGTCGTCGAGGAAGCCGAGGAAGGCGATCCCCAGCAGGTAGGGCAGCCAGCGCCGCAGCTCCGGCTCCAGCAGGTCGAGGTCGGCGCGGTCGTCGAGGAAGGCGAGCGGCGCCAGCGCCACCAGCGCCGCCGTCGCCAGCACCGCCCCGAGCGGGAAGGCGAGCGTGGCGCCGCGGTAGTTCTCGCGCACCAGGCCGGCCTCGCGCAGCCCCCGCGCCCCCGCCGGCACCAGCCAGAGGGAGATCGCCACGGCCAGCGGCAGTCCGACCCAGTACACCTCAGCGGCCCTGGGTCAACAGCTCCGGCAGCAGCCGGTCGGCGCTGCTCTTGACCCCGAAGCTGCCCTCGGCGCCGAGCATCGTGAAGACCAGGGCCAGCTGGCCGGCGGTGGTCTCGATGTCGTCGACGCTGGAGAGGTCGTTGCCCTGGAAGAAGGAGATCGAGGACGGTTCCGCGGTCGAGGTCTCGATCCCGGTCGACGGCGTCCGCGTCCCCGTGATCCCGCTCATCAGTCCGCTCTCGAAGGTGTTGGCGTTGGCCCGCTGGACCGGGCCCATGTCCTGCGGCTGGGCGCGGACGACGATCACCCCGTCGAGGGCGCCGAAGCTGCCGCTGGCACGGGAGAAGAGCTGGCCGCGGACGAGTTCGGGCAGGGTGCCGCCGAGCACCAGCTGGCGGCCGAGCCCGGCCCCGAGCGCGGTCAGCGTGTCCGGGTTGCGGCGGACGTCGGCGAAGCGCGTCTTCGCCAGGTCCTCGGCGAGGCCGTTGAGGTCGACCGGCTCGCGCACGACGCCGACCCCGACCAGTTTCGCCCCGGTCGGCCCCAGCGCCTCCTCAACCGCCGCCGTGTCCTCGCTCGGCAGGCCGCCGAGGGCGACGATGGCGATCCGTTTGCCCTCCAGGCGGTCGCGGGTGAGGACCGGGTAGACGCGGTCGGCGAACTCGTTCGAGCGGCCCAGCTGGGCGTTGAGGTCGTCGGTCTGCGAGCGCGCGTCCTGGAGGTTGTTGACCAGGCTCGCCTCGAGGTTCTTGCGGGTGCTGGTCAGCGCATCGCCGCCGAACTCGGCGCCGATCAGGATCCCGATCGCCAGCGCCAGGAAGACGGCGATCAGCGAGGTGGCGTGGTAGCGGGCGCTGTAACCCATCAGCGGCCGAAGGCTAGATGGTCGCCCCGCGGGCCGCTAGACGCCGAGCCAGATGCGGATCTTCAGCCAGAACAGCTCGAAGACGTCGTTCAGCGCCGGCGAGGTGATGACCAGGATCGTCAGCAGGACCAGGAAGGCGACGAGGAAGAAGGCGACCGGGGCCAGGGTCGAGCTGGGGTTGTAGAGCCGGCTCACTCCCTTGGCGTCGACCAGGCGCTCGCCGATCCGCAGGCGGGTGAGGAAGGTCGAGGACATGCCCCCGCGCTTGCGGTCGAGGAACTCGATCAGGTTGAAGTGGGCGCCGACGCTGACGATCAGCGTCGCCCCCTTCTCGTAGGCCATCAGCATCGCCACGTCCTCGCTGGTCCCAGCCGAGGGCACGACGGTGTGGGTCAGGCCGGCGTCGACCAGGCGCTGGCGGCCGGGGGCGCGGCCGCCGGGATAGGCGTGGACGATCAGCTCGGCGCCGCAGGCGAGGGCGGCGTCGCTGGCGGAGTCCATGTCGCCGAGGATCACGTCCGGCTTCAGGCCCGCTTCCAGGACCCCGTCGGCGCCGCCGTCGACGGCGACGATCAGCGGCCGCACGTCGCGGATGTAGGCGCGCAGCGCCTTCAGGTCGCGGCGGTGGCGGTCGCCGCGGACGACGATCAGGACGTGGCGGTCGCGGAAGGAGGCGCGGGTCGAGGGGAAGGCGACGCTGCCGGTCAGCAGGTCGGTCTCCTGACGCACGTGGGCGACCGTGTTCTCGGCGAACTCCGCCAGCGCCTCGTCGATCCGCTCGCGCTGCTCCTCCAGCTGCCGTTCCAGCTCCTCGGCCCCGAGGACGCGGCCGCGCAGCACCTCCCGGTCGCCGAGCAGCACCGTGCCGCCGTCGATCCGCACCCGGTCGCCGTCTTTGAGCAGCTCGAAGAGGCCGGCGCCAGGGGCGTCGACGAGGCGGATGCCCTCCTGCGCCAGCATCAGCGGGCCGGCGTTGGGATAGCGGCCGTTGGAGGACTCGGAGGCGTTGAGGACGGCGACGACGCCGGCTTCGATCAGCTCCTCGGCGGCGATCCGATCGATGTTGACGTGGTCGATGACGGCGACGTCGCCGGGATGCAGGCGCTTGACCAGATGCTTGGTGCGCTCGCCGAGCCGGGCGGTGCCTTCGACCGGCCCCTCCGGCCGCGCTCCGTTGCGACGCCCGAGCAGAGCAGGAAGGCGAAGGCGACTGGGGGTGGCCACGGCCTCAGGTTAGGCCACGCGACGGGGACTGGGCAAGGGCACGCGTCTGCACTTGTACGTCTATAGGACGTACTGGTGCAGACGCGTCGGGTCAGGCGGCGGCGAGCAGCTCGCGCGCGTGCTGGGTGGCGGCAGTGTCGGAGCTCTCGCCGCCGAGCATGCGGCGGATCTCCTCGACCACCTGCTCGCCATCGAGGCGCTCGACCGTCGCCGCGGCCGACCCGTCGGCGATGCCCTTCTCGAGCCGGAAGTGGACGTCGGCGAGGGAGGCGACCTGCGGCAGGTGGGTGATGCAGAGGACCTGGCGCTCCCGCCCCAGCGCCTTCAGGCGCTCGCCGACGACGCGGGCGGTGTTGCCGCCGATCCCGGCGTCGATCTCGTCGAAGACCATCGTCGCCGCGCTGCCGCCCTGACCGAGGCCGCTCAGCGCCAGCATCACCCGCGAGAGCTCGCCGCCCGAGGCCGCGTCGCGCAGCGGCGCCGGCTCGATCCCGGGGTTGGGAGCGACGCGCAGCTCGACCGTCTCGCGGCCGCCGGGCCCGTAGCCCTCCGGGTGCGGCTCCAGCACGACCTCCAGCGTCGCCCCCTCCATCGCCAGCCCGGCCAGCTCGGCCGCGACCCGCTCCTCCAGCGGCGCCGCCGCCTCGGCCCGGCCGGCGCTGAGGCGCTCGCCCAGCTCCTGGCGCCGCTGCTCGGCCGCGGCCAGCGCCGCCTCGGCCTCGGCGCCGCGCACCTCGGCGCCCTCCAGCCGGGCGATCTCCGCGCGGCAGCGCTCGGCATGGGCGAGCACGGCCTCGACGCTGCCGCCGTGCTTGCGCTCGAGCCGGTCGATTGCCTCCAGCCGCTCCTCGATCGCCTGCAGCGCCGCCGGGTCGGACTCCAGCCCCTCGGCATAGTCGCGCAGCTCCGAGCCGACGTCGCCGAGCTCCAGCGCCAGCGCCGCGACCCGCTCGCCGAGCCCGTCCAACCCGGCGTCGAGCCCGCCCGCGCCCTGCAGCAGCGCCTCCGCCTGGGCCAGCGCCGCCGCCGCGCCGCCGCCATCCTCGTCGGCCCCGGCCAGCGCCGAGTGGGCCCCGGCGGCCGCTTCGCGCAGGCCCTCGGCGTTGCGCAGGCGCTCGCGCTCGACCGCGATCCCGGCCCGCTCCTCGGGGTCGGGCGCGACCTCCTCGATCTCCGCCAGCTCGTAGCGGTAGAGGTCGAGATCGCGCTCGCGCGTGCCCTCGGCCTCGCGCAGCGCCGCCAGCTCGGCGGCGAGGCGGGCGTGCTCGCGGTGCGCCTCGCGGTAGAGCTGGCGCGTCTGCAGCAGCTCGGCCCCGGCGAAGCCGTCGAGGATCTCCATCTGCGCCGAGGAGATCGTCAGCTTGCGGTGCTCGTGCTGGCCGAAGAAGGCGAGCAGGCGCCCGCCCAGCAGCTTCAGGTCGGCCGCGGTCGCCGCCCGGCCGGCGACGAAGGCACTGGTGCGGCCGCCGGCCGAGACCCGCCGCCCCAGCACCACCTCCTCGGCGCCCGCCGGCAGCCGCTCGGCCAGCTCCGCGAACTCCGGCTCCTCCAGCAGCCCCGCGGGCAGGTCGAAGACCCCCTCGACCCAGGCCTCCTCGGCCCCGGGCCGGACGATCCCGGCTTTCGCCTTGCCGCCCATCAGCAGGTCGAGCGAGTGGGCCAGCACCGTCTTCCCCGCCCCGGTCTCGCCGGTGATCGCGTTCAGCCCCTCGCCGAGCCGCAATTCGGCCCGCTCGATCAGCAGCAGGTTCTCGATCCGGAGCTCGCGCAGCACGCAACCTGTGTAGCAACGGGGGCGGATCGACCCGCCCCGTTTTCCCGCAAGCTGCGACTAGGGGCCGTCGGTCGGCTGCACGAAGTCCTGCTGGCGGACCAGGGCGAAGCCGAGGGCGGCGCCGACGAAGGAGAGGATCGCGGCGATCAGGATGATCTCGTTGAAGCCGTAGACGAAGGCGGCTTTGGAGGCGTGCACGGTTTTGTCGTGGATCGCCGGCGGCAGTTCCATGGCGGCGACGGCGCGGGAGCCGCCGGAGGCGACCACTTCGCCGAGGCCGGCCGGCGCGTGCGGCAGCAGCTCGGCGAGTTTGGAGTCGACCCGCGACTGGAAGACGGCGCCGAGCCCGGCGACCCCGGTGGCGATCCCGACCTGGCGGAAGGTGGTGTTGATCCCCGACCCCATCCCCGATTTCTCCACCGGCACCACGGCGATCGCCGCCTGGCCGATCCCCGGGTTGGTGATGCCGATGCCGACGCCGGCGGCGAGGAAGCCGGCCAGCAGCGTCGTCCAGCCCGAGTCGGTCGAGATCCCGTGCATCAGCAGCAGGCCGACGCCGACCACGGCGAGGCCGGTGCCGAGCAGGACCCGGATCGGGATTCGGTGCGAGAGCGCGCCGGAGATCGGGGCGACGATGAAGCCGAGCACGGTCAGCGGCAGGAAGCGCAGCCCGGCCTCCAGCGGCGAGTAGTCGAGCACGCCCTGCATGTAGATGGTCAGGTAGAGGAACATGGCGAACATCCCGGCCGAGAGCCCGAAGGCGACCGCCGAGACGCCGTTGAAGGCGGGTTTGCGGAACAGGCTGAGGTCCAGCATCGGGTGCTTGCTGCGCAGCTCGATGACCACGAAGCTCGCCAGCAACAGCGCGGCGCCGCCGAGGCAGGCGAGGATCAGGGCGCTGTCCCAGCCCTCCGGGTTGCCGCGGATCAGGCCGAAGATCAGCAGGAAGAGGGCGAGCGAGAAGGTGACGAGCCCGGGGAAGTCGATCGGCTCCGGATCTTTGGCGAAGACGTTGACGATCTTGCGCTCGGTCAGGACCATCGCCCCGATCCCGATCGGAACGTTGATGAAGAAGATCCACTCCCACCCCAGGGTCTCGGTGACGACGCCGCCGACCAGCGGCCCGACCGCGACCGCGCCGCCGACGACCGCGCCCCAGACCCCGAATGCCGTCGCCCGGTCCTTGCCGTGGAACTCCTGGCCGATCAGCGCCAGCGAGGTGGCGAACATCCCGGCGCCGCCCACTCCCTGCAGGCCGCGGGCGAGGTTGAGCAGGGTCGGATCCTCGGCGATGCCGCAGAGGAACGAGGCGAAGGTGAAGATCCCGAAGCCGATCGTGAAGACCCGGCGGCGGCCGAGCCGGTCGCCGAGCGAGCCGGCGGTGAGCAGGAAGGCGGCGAGGGTCAGCGAGTAGGCATCGACCACCCACTGCAGGCTGGAGAGGCTGGCCCCGAGTTCACGCTGGATGTCCGGCAGGGCGACGTTGACGACGGTGACGTCGAGCAGCAGCATGAACGTCGCGATCGAGACCAGGACCAGGGTCCACCACTTGCGCTCCATCGGCGAGACCCTAGAGAACGGTCGAACTCGGCTGAGACGGATCGCCTCAGACGGCCAAGTGGCCGAACTTCTCGCGGATGCGTTGATAGAAGCTCGTCCCCGGCAGCTGGGCGAGGCGGCCGACCGAGTCGGCGAAGCGGACCTCCAGCTCCCTCCCCGGCTCGAGGTCGGTCAGGTAGGCCCCGTCGACCGCGACTTCGACCGGCTCGCGGCCGGCGGCGTTGCCGACGTGGAGGACGTCGCCGGGGGCGACGACGAGGGCACGGGCGGTCAGCGAGTGCGGGGCGATGTAGCTGACCGCGTATCCCTTCACGCCCCAGGCCAGGATCGGGCCCTGGTTGGCGAGGTTGTAGCCGGTCGAGCCGACCGGCGTGGCGGCGACCAGGCCGTCGCAGCGGACGTGGCCGACCTCCTCGCCGGAGAGTCGGTAGCTGAGCTCGGCGACCCGATCGTGCGGGCGGCGGGCGAGGGTGACGTCGTTGAGGCCGGTGCCGGCGTTGCCGTCGAGGCTGACCTCGAGGCCGGGCAGGTCGATCGTCTCGACCTCGCCGGCGAGCGCGCGGCCGATCCCCTGCTCCGCCTCCTCGCGCTCGACCGCGGCGAGGAAGCCGACGGTGCCGAAGTTGACGCCGAAGACCGGCACCCCGGTGCGGGCGAAGCGGCGCAGCGCATGCAGGATCGAGCCGTCGCCGCCGAGCACGAGGCAGAGGTCGGGACGCGGCTTGTCGCTGGCGACGACTTCGATCCCCTTGGCGGCGACACCGTGCTTGTCGAGCTCGTCGGCTGTGCCGACCAGGCGCCAGCCCGCCTCGCGGGCGACTGCGACGGCGATCCCGACCGCCTTGGTGGCGGCGGGCGGGTGCGAGTGGGTGACCAGCGCCACCGTCTTCATGCGTCCACCTCGACCACGGCGGCGATGGCGGCGTCGAGGTCCTCGACCTGAGGGCCCTCTCCGCCGCACCAGAGGAAGGTCTCGCGGTTGCCCTTCGGCCCGGGGAGCCCCGAGGAGGCGAAGCCGCGCACGGTGAGGCCGAGCTCGCGGGCGGACTCGGCGACGATCCGGATCGCCTCCCGGCGGTCGTCGAGGTCGCGGACGACGCCGCGCCCGACCCGCTTGCGTCCGAGCTCGAACTGGGGCTTGACCATCGCCAGCACCTCACCGCCCGGCGCCATGCAGCGCACCGCCGCCGGCAGCACCTTGGTCAGCGAGATGAAGGAGACGTCGAGGGTCGTCAGCGAGGGCGCGAAGGGCAGGTCCGAAGGCAGCATCTCACGGCCGTTGAGGCGCTCGATCACGGTCACCCGCGGATCCTCGCGCAGCCGCAGGTCGATCTGGCCGTAGGCGACGTCGACCGCGGCGACCCGGGTCGCGCCGCGCTGCAGCAGGCAGTCGGTGAAGCCGCCGGTGGAGGCGCCGACGTCGGCGCACTCGCGGCCGTTGACGTCGATCCCGAGGGTCTCCAGCGCGTTCTCCAGCTTGTTGCCGCCGCGCGAGACGTAGCGCGGGCCGGCATCGACGATCAGCGCCGCCTCCGGCTCGACCAGCTGGCTGGGCCGCAGCGCCACCGGCCCGTCCTGGCCGACCCGGACTTCGCCGGCCCGGACCGCGCCCGCCGCCGCCGAGCGCGAGGGAAACAGGCCCCGCTCCGCCAAAACCGCGTCTATCCGGGACTTCTTCATGCTCGCAACGCTACAGCGAGCGCCCAGAAAAGCTTGTTTTACAGGTCGTTTACCGGGTTCTTACACGGGTATGCGAGCTTGATCGGGAAGCCGTTCACGACCGATCAACGTTTCTGTGATCGGCCTCACACACAAATCGCACGTATGTTCGTACGCTGTTCAAGGATTCAAGTGCAGGTGACGACGTAAGGAGTACAAGACTTTTAGGTCGAGTCCCCCGCCGTACATATGCCCCGTTGCTTCCCACAACGGCGCCCACGGCACAAACAGGGCTCACCCACCTCCCACGGATCCACATATATAGAGATACATATCTCTCCTCCCTGTAGTAACCCCAGAAGCGCCCCTCCTCCCCGGAGGGGCGTTTTCTGTTGTGGAGCCAGATACGAAGGCGGCGGTCGGATGCTGCGTGACAGACTCAAATACCTGAATTCCATGCAGCCCTTCAAGGCGCTTTCCTTCGGTGACAGATGGCGCGTCAGACGGTCTGTCTATCGCGGCGAGGCTCCGAAGGATCCGCGGATGGCGGCCGCGGCCGTCGCGCTCGCCGAGGACTACCAACACCAGGGCCACATGAGGTCGATGCGCTGGCTGGCGATTGTCGTGGTGGTTTTTACGGTACCCGCAGCGATCTTCGCCGCCGTTGACGGCGACACATTGCAGGCCGTGCTCTGGGGGTCGCTTGCCCTGGGCCACCTGGCGCACCTCGTGTTCAACCCGGCAACGCAGCCGAAGAGCGTGGCTCGATCCCTGGACACATCACGGCGATTCATCGTCCCAAGCGGCTAAAGGCGTGGCGGAGCAGGTACCCGCTGTCGGTGCCGTACTGACTGCGATCGAGAACCGCGATTGGCCTCGACTGGAACGGCTCCTAGACCCCGATGTCCATTGGACGACCGCGGTGGAGGAGCACCTGCACGGACCGAGTGAGGTAATCGATCGCCTCGCCGGCGACCCTCCCCTGGCCCCGCCGGCATTTCACGAAGTGCGGGACGGGTTGATCGTGCGCTGGATCGATATTCCCGGCTGATCCCGGCTGGGCATTGACAGCGGGTCGATGCGATTGCGCGATGATCCCTGCGTGAAACTCTGGGTCGGGCTGGTTCTCTCTGGGATTGCGACGGTGGCGCTGCTGGCGGCGATGTCGCCAGCGGAGGATCGAATGAAGGAGACGGGTGGGCCGGGGATGGTGCCCTTCGAGCTCAGCGGCGGGCAGGACCGGGCCGACGAGATCCTCTCCGAATGGGGGGACGAGGGTCAGGACGCAGCGCGCGAACAGCTCTGGATCGACTTCGCCTTCCTGCTCGCCTACGGGACCCTCCTCACCCTCGCCGCGATCGGGGTGCGAGGTCTGCTCGCCGGACAGGGACGGCGGCGCCTGGTTGCGATCGGGGGTGTCGCGGTCTTCTTCGGCGCGCTCGCAGCTGGCTTCGATGCGCTCGAGAACATCTGCCTGCTGCTGACCCTTGGCGGTGCCGGCGCGGCGCTGCCGCTGCTGGCGACGATCTTCGCCGTCTGCAAGTTCGCCCTGCTCGTGGGCTCGATCGCCTACCTGGTCATCGGACTGGCGGCCTACTTCACGACCCGCATCGCCCGGCGAGCATGAGCGCGGCGCGGCCCGACCACGAGGTGGCGATCGTCGGTGCCGGCTTCGCCGGCATCGGCACCGCGGTCGCGCTCGAGCGCGCCGGGATCGACGACTACGTGCTGCTCGAGCAGGGCGACGGGGTTGGCGGGACCTGGCACTGGAACACCTACCCCGGCGTCGGGGTCGACATCCCCTCCTTCAGCTACCAGTTCTCCTACGCGCAGCGCAGCGACTGGTCGCGGGTCTACGCCCCCGGCAGTGAGCTCAAGGCCTACGCCGAGCACTGCGTCGACAGCTTCGGGCTGCGATCGCGGATCCGGCTCGAAACCGGGGTCACTGCCGCCCGCTTCGACGCCGAGCAGCGACTCTGGCGGCTCGACCTCGACGACGGCTCGACCCTCAGCGCCCGCTTCCTGGTCGGCGCCACCGGCGTCTTCACCAAGCCGAAGCCGCCCGAGATCGAGGGCCTGGACAGCTTCGCGGGGCCGGTCCTCCACACCGCCCGCTGGGACCCCGAGGTGGAGCTGCGCGGCCAGCGGGTGGCGATCGTCGGCACCGGTGCCTCCGCCGTGCAGGTGATCCCGGCGATCGCGCCGGAGGTCGAGCGCCTCACGGTCTTCCAGCGCACGCCGATCTGGTGCCTGCCCAAGTTCGACCGCGGGCTCGCGCCTGGACTACGGCGGGCGATCGAGCGCGTCCCCGGCGCCAAGCCGCTGGCCCGCGGCCTCAGCCAGACCTTCGTCGAGCTCAACTTCCCGCTGCCGGCCCACTTCGCCGGCGTGGTCCCGGTCGCCAAGGGCGCCGAACGGATCGCTCACAGACACCTGCGTCGCCAGGTCGCCGACCCGGAGCTGCGGCGCAAGTTGACCCCGCGCTACGGCCTCGGCTGCAAGCGCCCCAGCTTCTCCAACTCCTACCTGCCGACCTTCAACCGGCCCAACGTCGAGCTCGAGACCGACCCGATTGCGGCGATCGTCCCGGACGGCCTCCGCACCGCCGGCGGGAGCCTGCACGAGGCCGACGTGCTGATCCTCGCCACCGGCTTCAAGGTCTTCGACCCCGACAACATGCCGCCGTTCCCGGTCAGCGGCCGCGGCGACACCGACCTCGGCGGCTGGTGGAGCGCCAACCGCTTCCAGGCCTACGAGGGCGTCAGCGTCCCCGGCTTCCCCAACTTCTTCATGATCCTCGGCCCCTACGGGTTCAACGGCTCCAGCTACTTCACGCTGATCGAGAACCAGGCGCGCCACATCGCCCGCTGCCTGCGCCAGGCCCGCCGCCGCGCCGCCACCTCAGTCGAGGTGACGTCGGAGGCCAACAGCCGCTACTTCGAGACGATGCTCTCGCGCCGTAGTCGCCAGATCTTCTTCCAGGGCACCTGCGATGGCGCCAACAGCTACTACTTCGACCCCCGCGGCGACGTCCCGTTCCGCTCGGCCACGACGGTCGAGACGATCCGCCACAGCCACCGCTTCGACCTCGCCGACTACCGCTTCGAGTAGCCGCCGAGATCGGGCGGGGTGGCGCTCAGCCGGCCAGCAGCTCGTCGAGGCGGGCGAAGGTTTCGTTCATGCCTTTTTCCATCCCGGACTCGATCATCCCGTCGCGTTCCTCGGGGGTGTGGAAGATCGAGTGGGAGACGACCCGAGTGCGGCCGCCGAGGTCCTCGAAGGTGGCGGAGTCGACCGAGACGTGGCCCGGCATGCCGCTCCATTCGAAGGTCTGGACGATCCGCTGGTGCGGGGTGACCTCGCGGAAGACGCCGCGGAACTCGATCTCGCTGCCGTCCTCGCCGCGCGAGGTGAAGCGCCAGCGGCCGCCGGTCACCGCGTCCAGCTCCTCGACGATCGTGGTGGTGTTGCGCGGACCCCACCACTGCGGGATCAGCTCCGGGTCGGTGTAGGCGGCGAAGACCCGCTCCGGGGGTGCCTCGAAGACCCGCTCGACGTGGATCTCGCGCTCCCCCGGCAGGGTCACGGTCGACCGTCCTGCTGCGTCCTGCTCGCTCATGATGCGTCTCCTCTCGTGCTCTCGAGCAGCTGCTCGAGGCGGTCGAACCGCTCCTCCACTATCGCTCGGTAGGAGTCCATCCAGCTCTGCAGATCCTCCAGGCGCTTTGGCCCGAGACTGCAGCGGCGGGTCCTCCCCACCTTCTCGGTGCTGATCAAGCCGGCCTGCTCCAGCACCGCCAGGTGCTTCTTCATCCCGGTCAGGGACATGCCGGCCGGCTGGGCCAGCTCGCTGACGGTGGCGACGCCCTGGTGGCCCAGCCGCTCGAGGATGCCTCGGCGGGTCGGGTCGGCCAGTGCGGCGAGGGTTCGATCCAGGGTTTGATAGTGAACCATTAGGTTCAGTATAACGGCGGGCGTTGAGGAACGGGAAAGGTCGGGGCATTACGGTGCGCCGATGAGCGAGGTGCTGAGAGACGTGCTCGAGCCCGGCCTGCGGGCGGTCTTCTGCGGGACCGCGGCCGGGAAGGCGTCGGCCCGCGCCCGCGCCTATTACGCCGGCCCCGGCAACGCCTTCTGGCGCGCCCTGCACGAGACCGGCCTCACCCCGGTCCGCCTCGCCCCCACCGACTTCGCCCGCCTGCCCAGCTACGGGCTCGGCCTCACCGACATCTGCAAGGTCCGCTACGGCTCCGACGAGGAGGTCGGCGGCGGCGAGTTCGACGTCGACGGCCTGCGGGCGCGGGTCGCCGCGGTGGAACCGGCCAACCTCGCCTTCAACGGCAAGAACGCGGCCCGCGGCGCGCTGGAACGCGACGTCGCCTTCGGCCCGCAGGAGGAGCAGATCGGCGGCGCCACCGTCTGGGTGCTGCCCTCGACCTCGGGCGCCGCGCGCCGCTACTGGAACCTCGAGCCCTGGCTGGAGCTGGCCGAGGCCTGCGCAGACGAGCCCGGCTCGCCGTAGCCACTTGTTACGATATATCGCGTTACATATCGATAGAAAGGTTTCAGATGCACCACAGACACGATTCACGACATTTCGGCCCCCACCAGCGACCGGAGTTCGCGCGCAGCCGCGGTCCCCGCTACGGCCGCGGGCGCGGCGGTCCCAGGGCGCGCCGCGGCGACGTCCGCGCCGCCGTCCTCGCCCTGCTGGCCGAGCGGCCGATGCACGGCTACGAGATGATCAAGGAGATCGAGGAGCGCACCCAGGGGGCCTGGACCCCGAGCGCCGGCTCGATCTACCCGACGCTGCAGATGCTCGAGGAGGCGGAGCTGATCCGCGGCGAGGACATCGACGGCAAGCGCCGCTTCGTCCTGACCGAGGCGGGCAGCGCCGAGCAGGCCGAGAAGGCCGGCGAGGAGACCCCCTGGGACTCCGTCCGCGCCGGCGCCGCGCCGGAGGCGATCCACCTGCGCGACAGCGTCGGCAAGCTCCACCACGCGATCGGCCAGGTCTTCCACGCCGCCGACGACGGGCAGCAGAAGCGGGTCCGCGAGCTGCTCGACGAGAGCCGCCGCAAGATCTACGCCATCCTCGCCGAGGAGGGCTGACCGGGTGCGTGGCGCGCCCGCCCGGTGCGCCACGCGAAACCGGCCGCGCTAGGCGGCCGGTCGCTAGAAGGCCCGTCCCCCGACGGACCCACGCATATAGAGATACGCGCCTCTCCTCCCTATGTGGCGATCCCCAGAAGCGCAGACCTGCCGGTCGTTGCCACTTTCAAACCATCGCCGGAGAGACTGGTGCAACTTATTCGATTGCGACGATTGGATCAATCGTCAAAATTGATTAGAGCCGAAAGTCGCCAACTCGGCCGGAAACTCGGGCTTCGGCGCGGCCCGGTCGCCCTCAGCCGAGCACCGGCTGGGCCGACGGCAGCGCCGCCAGCACCCGCTCGGCCACCGACTCGCCGGTCAGGCCGACCTCGGCCCGCAGCAGCGCCGGCTTGCCGTGGGTGACGTAGCGGTCGGGCAGCCCGACCCGCAGCACCCGCGCCCGCTCCCCCGGCCCCTCGGCGAAGGCGTCCTCGAGGTGGTCGAGCACGGCGGCGCCGAAGCCGCCGGAGAGGACGTTCTCCTCGATCGTCACCACCAGGTCGTGCTCGCGGGCGAGGCGCTCGGCCAGCTCGCCGTCGATCGGCTTGGCGAAACGGGCGTCGGCGACGGTCGGCGCCAGCCCGTGCGCGGAGAGGATCGCCGCCGCCTCCTGCGCCACGGTGACCCCGTAGCCGTAGCCGAGCAGCGCCACCCGCTCGCCCTCGGCGAGGACCTCGCCGCTGCCGATCGGGATCGCCTGCGGCTGCGCCGGCAGCGCCGTCCCCTCGGCCGCGCCGCGCGGATAGCGCAGCGCCACCGGCCCGTGGTGGGCGATCGCGGTGTGCAGCATGTGCACCAGCATCGCCTCGTCGCGCGGCGCCATCACCACCACGTGGGGGATCGGCAGGAAGTAGGAGATGTCGAAGGCGCCGTGGTGGGTCGGGCCGTCGTCGCCGACCAGGCCGGCGCGGTCCATGGCGAAGGTGACGTCGAGCTGCTGCAGGCAGACATCGTGGATGATCTGGTCGAAGGCGCGCTGGAGGAAGGTCGAGTAGATCGCGCAGACCGGCTTCGCCCCCTGCAGCGCCAGGCCCGAGGCCAGCAGCACCGCGTTCTGCTCGGCGATGCCGACGTCGTAGTACTGCTCGGGGATCTGGTCGGCCAGCTTCTGCAGGCCGGTCCCCCCCGCCATCGCCGCGGTGATCCCGATCACCCGCCGGTCGGCCTCGGCCTCGGCGACGATCGCGTCGGCGAAGACCTGGGTGTACTGCGGCGGCGCGTCGGGGGCGGGCGGCTTCTCCAGCATCTCGATGCCCTCGGGCGAGTCCGTTTCGTTGACCGGCACCGGCTTCGGCTTCGCGGTCGCCGGCTTGCCGTCGACGATCGAGTTGGGCTTGGCCGCGTGCCATTTCTCCATCGACTCCAGGCCGCCCTCTTCGGCGGCGCTGAAGCCCTTGCCCTTGACCGTGTGGATGTGGACGACGACCGGGCGTTCGGCCTCGAAGGCCTCCTGCAGCGCTTCGCGCAGGGCGGGCACGTCGTGGCCGTCGATCACCCCCATGTAAGCGAGGTCGAGCTCCTCGAAGAAGAGTCCCGGCGCCCAGTAGGCCTTGATCGCCGACTTGATCTCCGGGCCGAGCCGCTCGATCCGCCGCCCGAGGCCGAGCGGCAGCTTGGTCAGCCGGTCCTCGACCCCCTCGCGGGCGTGGAACAGGCGCGGGTTGAGGCGGATGCGGTTGAAGTAGCGGGAGACGGCGCCGACGTTGGGCGAGATCGACATGCCGTTGTCGTTGAGGACGATGACGACCGGGGTCTGCAGGCCGCCGGCGGCGTGCAGGGCCTCGTAGGCGACGCCGCCGGTGAGGGCGCCGTCGCCGATCACCGCGGCGACACGGCCATCCTCGCCGATCCCCTTGCGCATCGCCTCTTTGAGGCCGACCGCGTAGCCGATCGAGGTCGAGGCGTGGCCGGCGCCCATGATGTCGTGCTCGGACTCCTCGATCGAGCAGAACGGGGCCAGGCCCTCGTACTGGCGGATTGTCGGCAGCTGCTCGCGGCGGCCGGTCAGGACCTTGTGCGGGTAGGCCTGGTGGCCGACGTCCCAGAGGACCTTGTCGCGCGGCGAGTCGAGCAGGCTGTGCAGGGCGACCGCCAGCTCGCAGGTGCCGAGGTTGGCGCCGAAATGGCCGCCGATCTCCCCGATCGTGTCGATGATGTAGGTGCGCATCTCCTGCGCGACCTGCTGCAGCTGCGCGTCGTCGAGGTCGTGCAGGTCGGCGGGGCCGTCGATCGCGCTCAGGAGCGCCGCGGTGCCGTCCTCTTCGCTGCCTTCTGTGGGGTTCTGTTCGCTCATTCGTTCCTCGTGAAGATGTAGTCGGCGACGCGCCTCAGGTCCTCGGTGTCCCCCGCCGCCTCGGCCAGCGCCGCCGTCGCCTTCGCGTGGGACTCGGCTGCCAGCTCGCGGGCCCGCTCGAGGCCGAAGAGGCTGACGTAGGTGAGTTTTCCATGTCGCACGTCGCTTCCATGTGGCTTTCCCAGCTGCTCGTCGCTCTCGGTCACGTCGAGGATGTCGTCGACGATCTGGAAGAGAACGCCCAGCTCACCGGCAAATCGCCGATAGGGAATTGTCTCAGGTTCCCGCAACCCCTCGAGCACGAGGACGACGCCGACGCTGGCGGCGATCAGGCGGCCCGTCTTCAGGCTGTGCAGGGTGCGCAGGCCCTCGGCGTCGTCCTCGCGGCCGGTGACGTCGACGTACTGGCCGCCGACCATGCCGTCGACCCCGGTCGCGCCGGCCAGCTCGCGCATCGCCGCCAGCACCCGGGCCGGCTCGCCGGGCTGCTCGCAGAACAGCCGCACGGCCTCGGCGAAGAGGCCGTCGCCGGCGAGGATCGCCACGTCCTCGCCGTACTTGACGTGGGAGGTCGGCAGGCCGCGCCGCAGCGCGTCGTCGTCCATCGCCGGCAGGTCGTCGTGGATCAGCGAGTAGGTGTGGACCAGCTCGATCGCCGCGGCGACCGGGAGGAAGCGGGCGGGGTCGGCGCCGAGAGCGCGGGCGCTGGCGAGGGCGAGCACCGGCCGCACCCGCTTGCCGCCGGCCAGCAGCGAGTAGCGCATCGCCTCCTCCAGGCCGGCGGTGGCGCCGGCCTCGGAGAAGCGCAGGTCGTCGAGGGCGGCGTCGACCAGGGCGCGCAGATCCTCGGGGTACATCGACGCTGGAGCGGCGCTCACCCGGCGCTCGCCGCTTCGCGCGCCTGGCGGTTCGCCTCCTCGACCGCCTCGGCGGAGAGGTCGGCGGCCTCGGTCGCCAGCTCGGCGGCGCGCTCGTCGGCGGTGCCCTCGGCCTCCAGCTCGGCCGAGATCTGGCGCAGGCGCTCGGCGATCTCCCGCAGGCGGTTGCTCATTTGGCCGGCTCCCGCTCGCGCACGATCGCGCCGAGGATGCCGTTGATGAACTTCGGCGCGTCGGCGCCGCAGTACTCCTTGGCGATCTCGACCGCCTCGTCGATCGCCACCTCGAAGGGAGCGAGGTCGTGTTCGATCTCGTACAGCGCCACCCGCATCACGTTCAGGTCCAGCGGCGCGATCCGGTCGACGGTCCAGCCCTTCGCGTACTGGGCGATCGTCTCGTCGAGGTCTTCGCGCTCGGCGTCGACGCCCTCGGCCAGCTCGCGGGTCAGCGGCCGGGCCTCGCCGATCAGCTCCTCCAGCGGGCGCCCGGTGACGTCGCGCTGGTAGCTGGCGAAGACGGCGTCGCGGCGTTGATCGGATCGGCGCATCGGCCCATTCTCCCGGTTTCGGCGGCGGCCCGGGGCTCGCTCGCGTGCCTGGAGGGTTGGCCGGACCCTCCTAGCGCAGGATCTCGACCAGCAGCACCCAGGCGTTGGTCACCGCGCCCACCAGCGCAAAGACGATCCCGCCCACGACCCAGTAGAGGCCGCCGCCCGATTCGGCGAGGAGGCTGACCGCGCCGATCAGCAGCGGCAGGGTCCCGGCGATCCGCACCGACCAGCGCCCCCAGAGCCAGGACCGTGGCTCCGCGACGCCGTCGGAGCGGATCGTCGGCAGGCGGGCGACGACGATGCCGATGGCGAGGCTGACGAAGAACAGCTCGGCACCGAGCGCGACGTGGCTCTGGCCCGGGATCAGGCCGATCACCGAGACCAGCAGGACCCCGAGCAGCAGCAGGACCGTCTCCAGCGCCCGCTCCGGCAGCCCTTCGTACTTGAGGATGCGCTCGATGTTGATCGAGACGGCGACGAAGAGGAGGCCCGCCAGCGCCGCCGAGGCGCCGGCCGTGGCGACGAAGAGGTCGCTCCACTCGGCCGGGTCGTAGGCGAACACGCTAGGCGCGGGACATGTACTCGCCGCTGCGCGTGTCAACCCGGACCGATTCACCCTCCTCGATGAACAGCGGCACCTGCACGATCACGCCGGACTCCAGCGTCGCCGGCTTGGTGCCGCCGCCGGAGGCGGTGTCGCCTTTGAGGCCGGGGTCGGTCTGGGTGACCTTCATCTCGATCGCGCTGGGGACCTGGACGTCGCTGGGCTGCTCGTCGACGAAGAGGATCTCGACCTCGGAGTTGGGCAGGACCCACTGCATCGAGTCGCCGAGCGCCTCGCTGGGGATTTCGATCTGCTCGTAGTCGCGGTTGTCCATGAAGACCGCCGCCTCGCCCGAGTCGTAGAGGTACTGCATCTTCTTCGATTCGGTTCGCACCGGGCGGAACTTCTCGCCGGCGCGGAAGGTTTTGTCGATCACCGAGCCGTCCTCGAGCCGGCGCAGCTTGGTCCGCACGAAGGCGCCGCCCTTGCCCGGCTTGACGTGCTGGAACTCGATGATCTTCCAGACCTTGCCGTCGATCTCGATGTGGGTGCCGTTTTTGAACTGGTTGGTGGAGATCACGGGCGCGAATCCTAGAGGGCGGGCGCGGAAACGGGCCGCGCGGCGGCCTCAGGCGGAGGCGGCGAGGCGGAGGGCGGCCTGGTCGGGGTCGGGGAAGACCTCGCCGCGGGTGACGCTGCCGTCGACCACTTCCCAGATCCAGGCCATCGGCATGTCGCGGATTCCGAGCTCACGGCTGCGGACGTAGGCGCGGCCGCGGACCAGCAGCGAGTTGCCGTGGCGCTCGATCCCGGTCGGCGTCACCAGCAGCTCTTCCCAGGCGCGCTCGACGTCGTCGAGGTAGTCGTGCAGGCCGCTGGGCCCAACGTAGGGCGCGGTGCGGCCGATCGCCTCGGCGGTGCCGACCGGGAAGAAGTCCATGTCGGCGCTGCAGAGGTCGACGATCTCGGCCTCGTCGCGGCGGTTGAAGGCTTCGTACAGGCGCTCGATCAGGACGTGGTCCTCGCCGGCGGCGGCGGGCGCTTCGGGGCCGGTCGGGCCGACGGCGAGGATCGCGGCGTCGTCGTCGAGGTTGCCCGCGGTGAAGTCGGTCAGCGCCGCCTCCAGCTTGGCGGCGGCGATCGCCGGGCTGGCGACCCCGGCCAGCTCGGCCTGCAGGCGCTGCTCGCCGAAGCGCCCCCCCGCCCCGGGCGAGTCGGTGACGCCGTCGGTGACGACCACCAGCTGCTGACCCGGCTGCACCTCGATGTGCTCGACCGGCCAGCTGACGTCGCCGAAGGCGCCGAGCACCGGCGCCGGGGTCGTCGCCTCGGTGACCGAGTCGCCGTCGACCAGCAGCGGCGAGGGATGGCCGGCGATCGCCAGCCGCACCGGGCGCCGCGGGTCTTCGTCGATCGCCATCGCGGCGACGCTGCAGAGCGAGGCGCCGCGGCGGGCGAGCAGGGCGCGGTTGAGGGTTTCCAGGGCGATCACGGGGTCGCCGGTCAGCGCCGCCGCGGTGCGCAGCGTGTAGCGGGCGAGGGCGGTGACCGAGGCGGCCTGGGCGCCGCGGCCGGTGACGTCGCCGATCACCACCATCCAGCCGCCGGCGATGCGGAAGGCGTCGTAGAAGTCGCCGCCGATCTCGTTTTCGGCCCCCGCCGGCCGGTACATCGCCGCCACCGACCAGCCCGGGATGTGCGGCAGCGGCGGCGGCAGCAGGCCGCGCTGCAGGGTCTCGGCGATCTGGGCGCGTTCGCGCTCGCTGCGCTCGAGGTCGGAGAAGAGGCCGGCGTTGTCGAGGGCCAGCGCCACCCGGCCGGCGAGGATGCTGGCGAAGTGGGCGTCGTCAGGACGGAAGCGGCGCCCGGAATGGCTGACCCCGACCGAGAGGATCCCGGTCGGCCGCCCCCGCGCCCGCAGCTCGACGGTGACGAAGGAGCGCACCTCCAGCGCCGCCAGGAACTCGAAGTCCTCATCGCTCTCGGCGTAGGCGCGCAGGTCCGCCTCGACCACGCGTTCGAAGAATTTCGGCTCCTGTCTGGTCACCGAGGCTTCGCTCGCCAGCTCCTCCTGCAGGGCCGGTTTGCGCTCCATCAGTCCTCTTTCGACCGTCGCCGCATCGGGGCCGGCGAAGCGGACGGCGGCGCGGCGGATGCTGCCTTCCTCGATCACGTCGATCATGCAGAAGTCGCCGAGCGCGGGGACGAGGATGTCGGAGATCGCCTCCAGGGTCTCCTCCAGGGAGCGACCGCCGTCCGCGACCTGAGCGACGTCGTAGAGGATCTGGAAGCGGCGCTCGGCCTGACGCGCACGGGCGGTGAGGAACCCGATCAGCCCCAGCAGCGCCAGGACCGCAACTGCCAAAGCTGCGATTGCGATGCCGCTCATGCCCTCTTCTTCCCGGGGTCCACTACCGAAAAGAGCGTAGCCGGTCTCACGTTCTGGAGCGACATCCCGTTTGCTTGAAAGTGGACCGTCAGGAAATCGAATTCGACGTCGGCGGCGTGCCCTGCGCGGCCTGGCTCTATCCGCCGCCGGGCGGGGCCGGCGAGAGCCCGGCGGTGGTCATGGCCCACGGCCTCTCGGGGACGCGGCGCGACGGGCTGGGACCGTTCGCGGAGCGCTTCGCCGCGGCCGGGTTCGCGGCGCTGGTCTTCGACCACCGTGGCTTCGGCGACAGCGGCGGCGAGCCCGACCTGTTCGACCCCGCCCGCCAGCTCGAGGACTGGCGGGCGGCGATCGCCCACGCGCGCTCGCTGCCCGGCGTCGATCCCGCGCGGGTGGCGACCTTCGGCTCCTCGATGGGCGGCGGCAACGCCCTCGCCGCCGCGGCCGCGGACCCGCGCATCGCCGCGGCGATCAGCCAGGTCCCCTTCCTCGACCTCGTGCGCCAGGCGCACCGCTCCTCCCCCCTGGTCTCGGCGCGGATGCTGTGGGCGGCGCTGCGGGGGCGGCACCTGCCGGCGGTCGGGCAGCCGCACGAGCCGGCCCTGATCAACGCCCCCGACGGCGAGGCGGGCTGGCGCCACGTGGTCGCCATCGGCGAGGACTCGCGCTGGCGCAACCGCGTCTCTTCACGCTGGCTGCTGGGCCGCCCCTACCGTCCCGCCCGCCACGCCGCGGGGCTGCACTGCCCCTGGCTGCTCTGCGTCGGCGAGGCCGATCGCGTCGCCCGGCCGGGGCCGGCGATCGCGGCGGCGCGGCGGGCGCCGCTGGGCGAGCTGCGCACCTACCCCGGCGTCGACCACTTCGACGTCTATGACGGCCCGGCGCACGAGGCGGTGGTCGCCGACCAGCTCGCCTTCCTGCGCCGACACCTACTGGCCGCGGACGCCGGCGGGCTCGACTGAGCCGCGGGGCTCGGCCGAGGCCGGCGCGGCAGCGGGCCCGACCGGCATGGCGAAGAACTCGTAGCGCAGGTCTTCGCCGGCGCCGGTGACGGCGAGCGTGCGCGCCTGCGGGATCTGAGCGAAGGCGCCCTTGCCGCCGATCCCGGGGCTGCTGCGCAGCATCAGGCCGTCTTCCGCGGTGGCGGCGATCAGGCGGAAGCTGCGATCGCCGTCGAGCTCGGCGTGACGGGTGCGCGGGTGGGCGAGGAAGGCGGTGAGCCGCTCCAGCCCGCCCACTTCGGCGCCCTCGATCCGCGCCCAGACGACCTCGTTCGG
This sequence comes from uncultured Solirubrobacterales bacterium, assembly GCA_963719435.1. Lineage (GTDB taxonomy): Bacteria > Actinomycetota > Thermoleophilia > Solirubrobacterales > 70-9 > VAYN01. The sequence goes on from OY970384.1 coordinate 1,932,525, forward strand.
ACCCGGGGCCGGCACCTCGACGGCCTCGCCCGGGCTCGCCTCGGCCTCGCCCAGCGGCCGTGAGGCACCGCAGCGGTCCGGCACCCGCGCCAGCACCTGCCAGCGCGCCGAGGCCGCGACCACGGCGAAGTGGCAGAGCACCGTGCGCGCCTGTTCGGGCGGGTCCCAGCCCGGGAAGCGGTTGTCGATCGTGCGGGTCGGGAACTCCGGGTAGACGAGGCCGGCGTTCTCGCGCAGGATCCGTTCCGGCCCCTCCGGGCTGGCCGCGGCTTCGCTGTTGATGCGGTCGAGGCGGGCGGTGTAGGCGGAGTAGTTCTGGAACACCGGCAGCGGCTGCCAGTCGAGGTCGTAGGCCCAGGCGGCGCCGATCTCCCACGGTTCGACCGCGACCGTGTGCCCGCGCAGGGCCGCCAGCGCCTCGGGCTCCAGCTGGTAGGTCGCCTGCATCGCCCCGCGGCCGTCGTCGATCAGCCGCTGCCGCCGCGCGGGGCTGGCGAGGTTGCGGACCTGCTCGACCGCCTGCTTGACGTTGGCGACGACGTCGGTGTTGTTCATCTGGCCTTCCGGCCGCACCGGCCAGCCGATGGCCACGATCGCCGCAACCCCGGCCGCCAGCCAGTACCAGCGCGCCCGCGTCCAGGGGATGGCGATCCAGAGGATGCAGGCGCTGGAGAAGAGCAGGCTGAGGTGGCCGGCGTCGGTCCTGACCACACCCTCCTTGAAGATCGTGAAGGCGGCCAGCGCGGTCAGGGCGACGCCGGCCCAGCGCGCCCGCGCGTCGCGGTAGCCGCCGCGCCAGCTGGCGGCGACGAGGCCGAGCATGACCGCGATCGCCGCCGCGGTCGCCGCGGTCACCTTCCAGGCGGGGACGTCGGTCGAGGTGATCATCGCCGGGCTGAAGCCGGAGACGATCTCGTAGGTGTTGCGGAGGAAGTCGGGGATCTGCCCCAGGCTCTGGCCGGTGACCAGCCACAGCGCCAGCACCCCGGCCACCAGCAGGCCCAGGTAGGCGGCGAGCTGCTGCCAGCTGGCGCGCAGGCCGATCAGCGCGATCAGGAAGAAGGCGGCGATCACCGGCCCGGCCGAGAACTTGATCAGGACCTCGACCGCGGCGAAGGCGGCGCCGCCGACCGCCAGCGCCCAGACGACCCGCTGCGAGCGCTCGCGCGCCAGCGCCCCCATCGCCAGCAGCGCCCCGAGCACGATCGACTCCTCGATCAGCGGCAGCACGGTGACGATGAAGAAGGCGAGGGCGACCGCGGGCAGGGCCGTGATCGACCGCCGCAGCGCCCAGACCAGGGCGATGCAGAAGCCGACGTAGAGGCTGGCCCCGTAGACGAAGGCGATCGCGCCGAGGTCGCCGAACCAGACCGCGCGCCCGTTCATGAAGCCGAGCGGGCCGTAGGTGAAGACGATGTCGTCGCCCCAGCGCAGGCCGTCGTGGATCGCCATCGCCAGCCCCCCGTTCCAGCTCGAGTCGAGCCCGACCGAGGGCTGGTTCATCCCCACCTTCCAGCCCAGCAGGGCTACGAGGGCGCCGAGCAGCCAGGTCGGCAGGCGGTGGCGACCGAGCACCTCCGCCCCAGCCTGCGCGCGCGCCCGCAGCGAGTCAGGCGGGCTGGGAGTCAGGGTCTTCGTCGCCCGCGGTGCTGGTGGTCAGGTCGGCGGCGGCGCCTCCGCCGAGCACGCGGCGGACCAGGCTCGGGGCGAGGATCCGCAGGATCGCCGCCAGCGCGTAGGGGCGCGGTACGTAGCGCTCGGCCTTGCCGCCGGGGCCGACCTCGTAGATCGCCTCGGCGACGATCTCCGGCTTGGAGACGATCCAGCGGGTCAGGGCTTTGGCCCGCAGCTCGGTCGCCGGGAAGCCCTCGGTGGCGACGAACCCCGGCAGGACCATGCCGACGTGGACGCCGTGCGGGCGCTCCTCGGCGTAGAGAGCGTCGGTCCAGCCGATCAGGGCGAACTTGCTGGCCGAGTAGGCGCCGGTGCGGGCGCGGGCGACGCGGCCGGCGGTGCTGGCGACGTTGACGAGCGCGCTCGGGGCGGAGGCTCGCAGCAGCGGCAGCAGCGCCTCGGTGAGGCGGACGACGGCGTCGAAGTTGAGCTCCATGTGGCGGGCGACGTTGGCGTGGCCCTTCTCGGCGAAGCCGCCGCGCCAGGCGGCGCCGGCGTTGTTGACGAGGAGGTCGAGGCGGCCGCCGTGCTCGGCCTCGAGGTGGGCGCGGACGCGCCCCGGCGCCTCGGCGGTGGTGAGGTCGACCGCGACCCAGGTCGCCGGGCAGGGCAGCGACTCGGCGAGCCGGCGCAGCCGCTCCTCGCGGCGGGCGACGAGGACGAGCTCCGTCCCCGGCTCACGCGCCAGCCGGATCGCCGTCGCTTCGCCGATCCCCGTCGATGCACCCGTGACCACCGCGACGCTCATCGCCGCAACCGTATTCGACCGGGCGACCGTTGCGAGTTGCAAGGATGGCGCCATGCCCGAGTCCTCCGCAGCCCGCGGCTCGCACTTCGGCGCCACCCGGCGCGAGGGCGAGCGGGTGACGCCGCTGGAGCTCTTCTTCGACCTCGTCTTCGTCCTCGCCATCACCCAGTGCACGGCGCTGATGGCGCACCACCCGACCTGGTCGGGCATGGCTCAGGGCCTGCTGGTGCTGGGGATCCTCTGGTGGGGCTGGGTCGGCTACGCCTGGCTGACCAGCGTCATCGACCCCGAGGAGGGCGCGGTGCGGCTGGTCATGTTCGGGGCGATGGCCTCGCTGCTGATCGTCTCGCTCTGCGTGCCGGAGGCGTTCGGCCACCTCGGCCTCACCTTCGCCCTCGCCTTCGGCGTCTTCCGGGTCGCCCACATCGCCCTCTTCATGCTCGCCAGCCCCGACGACGACGCCCTGCGCCACTCGGTCCTCGGGCTGGCCGCCAGCACCGCGATCGCGGTGGCGCTGCTGGCCGCCGCCTCGCTCTTCGACGGCCTCGCCCAGGGCGCGCTCTGGGCGCTCGCCATCTTCCTCGACATGGCCGGCCCCTACTTCTTCGGCTCCGAGGGCTGGAAGCTGGTCCCCGGCCACTTCGCCGAGCGCCACGGCCTGATCGTGATCATCGCCCTCGGCGAGTCGATCGTCGCCATCGGGGTCGGCGCCGCCGGCGAGCTCGACCTCGGGATCGGCGTCGTCGCGGTGCTGGGGGTGGCGCTGGCGGCGGCGCAGTGGTGGATCTACTTCGACGTCGTCGCCCTGGTCTCGGCCAAACGCCTGGGCGAAACCGCGGCCGGCAAGGCCCAGAACGAGCTCGCCCGCGACTCCTACTCCTACATCCACCTGGCGATGGTGGCCGGGATCGTGCTCGTCGCCTTCGGCCTGAAGACGACGATCGCCCACGCCGACGAGCACCTGCACGACGTTCCCGCCTTCGCCCTGCTGGGCGGCGTGGCGATCTACCTGCTGGGCCTGGTCGCCTTCCGCTACCGGCACGTGCACACGGTCAACCGCCAGCGCCTGGGCCTGGCGATCGTGCTGCTGATCCTGGTCCCGGTGGCGACCGCGGTGCCGGCATTGATCTCCCTGGCCGTCGTCGTCGTATTGATCTGGACGATGATCGGCTACGAGCACCGCAGCTACGGCGAGGGCCGCAACCAGCTGCGCCACGAAGCCGCGGTCTCGCACGGCTAGGCACGCCCGGGCAGGCGACGAATGCACATTCGATTTCGACATACTCCAAAACCTTGAGCAAGACGCCCGCACTACTCGACAGCCTGCTTCGCGCCGGCGCTCCCTCCGGATACGAGGGCCCGGCAGCCGCGGTCTGGCGCGAGGCCGCCTCCTTCGCCGAGCTGAGCACGGACGGGATCGGCTCCTCGATCGCCCGCGTCGGCGACGCATCGCCGCTGCTGGCGGTGGTCGGCCACATCGACGAGATCGGCCTGATCGTCACCCACATCGACGAGAAGGGCTTCCTCTGGTTCGCCCCGGTCGGTGGCTGGGACCCGCAGATCCTGGTCGGCCAGCGGGTCGAGATCCGCGGCCGCGACGGCCAGGTGCTGGGCGTGGTCGGCCGCAAGCCGATCCACCTGCTCGAGCCCGACCAGCGCAAGAAGGTGGTCGAGCTCAAAGGCCTGCACATCGACATCGGCGCCGGCGACCGCGAGGAGGCCGCCGCGCTGATCCGGGTCGGCGACCCGGTCGTGATCGCGGCCGAGCCGATGCCGGTGGTCGGCGAGCGCCTGGTCTCGCGGGCGATGGACAACCGGCTCGGCGCCTACACGGCGCTGGAGAGCCTGCGCCGCGCCCACGAGGCGGGCGAGATGGCCGGCTCGTTTGCCGCCGTCGCCGCCGTGCAGGAGGAGATCGGCCTGTTCGGCGCTCGCACCGCCGCCTTCGAGGTCCGCCCCGACATCGCCATCGCCGTCGACGTCACCCACGCGACCGACGCCCCGGGGGTCGACGAGAAGGAGCTCGGCACCAGCCCGCTCGGCTCCGGCCCGGTGATCGGCCGCGGCTCCACCCTCTCGCCCAAGGTCTTCGAGCTGCTGGTCGAGACCGCCGAGGCGGAGGGGATCGAGTACTCGATCAGCGCCAGCGGCCGCGGCACCAGCACCGACGCCGACGTCCTCCAGATCTCCCGCGCCGGGATCCCCACCGGGCTGATCTCGATCCCGCTGCGCTACATGCACTCGCCGGTCGAGATGGTCGACCTGCGCGACGTCGAGGCGACGGTCGAGCTGCTGGTCGCGTTCGCGGCGCGGCTGACGGCCGACGTCGACCTCAGCCGCTGAGCGCTACTCGACCAGCGTCAGCTCTTTCGGCAGGCTGCTGAGGTTGCGGAGGCCGTCCTCGGTGACCACGACCAGGTCCTCGATCCGCACCCCGAGCCGGCCCGGCAGGTAGATCCCGGGCTCGACCGTGACCACTTCGCCGGGGGCGAGGACGTCGTCGGAGCGGGGCGAGAGCCGCGGGCCCTCGTGCACCTCGAGCCCGACGCCGTGGCCGAGCCCGTGGCCGAAGTGATCGCCGTGGCCGGCGGCGTCGATCGCCGCGCGGGCGACGCTGTCGACGTCTTCGCCCTTGACCCCGGCCGCGATCGCCTCCAGCGAGGCCTGCTGGGCGGCGCGCACGATCTCGTAGACGGCGCGGCCCTCGTCGCCGGGGTCGCCGGTGGCGTAGGTGCGGGTGCCGTCGGAGCAGTAGCCGTCGAGCTTCGCCCCCATGTCGAAGACGACCAGCTCGCCGCGGCCGATCTCGCGCTCGCCCGGCTCCGCGTGCGGGAGGGCGCCGTTGGGGCCGGCGGCGGCGATCGCCGGGAACGAGGGGTCGGCGCCGAGCTCGCGGATCCGCGCTTCGGCGGCGCGGGCGACGTCGCGCTCGCTGCGCCCGGCGAGGCCGCGTTCGACGCTCCAGCGCCAGACCTCGTCAGCCAGCTCGGAGGCGGCTGCGATCGCCGCCAGCTCCTCCTCGTCCTTGACCCGGCGCAGGCGCTCGACCAGGCCACCGGCGGCGACGGTCTCGACCCCCTCGGCCAGTTTCTCCTGCAGTTTCGCCAGCAGCCGCACGGCCATGTGGTCGTCCTCGAACCCGACCTTGCCGCTGAGGTGCTCGGCGATGCCGCCGAGCCAGTCGTTGGCGACGGTGAGCGACTCCCAGCCCTCGACCTCGGCGGCGGCGCGCTCGGTGTAGCGGAAGTCGGTGAGGAAGAGGCGCACGCCGGGCCCGCAGATGCAGGCCCCGTTGGTCCCCGTGAAGCCGGTCAGGTAGCGAACGTTGGTCAGCTCGGTGACCAGCAGCCGGTCGAGCTCGCGCTCGGCCAGCAGCTCCTCGAGGCGGTCGCTGCGGCCGCGCATCAGCCCGCGGCGCCGAGCTCGCGGGCGAGCAGCTGCAGTGCCTCGCGGTAGCCGTCGGCGCCCTTGCCGGAGATCTTCGCCAGGACGAGGCCGTCGAAGACCGACTCCTGGCGCCAGTCGTCGCGGTTCTCGACATCGGAGAGGTGGACCTCGACCGCGGGCAGGCGGGCGACGTCGAGCGCGTCGGCGATCGCGCGGCTGTAGTGGGTCCAGGCGCCGGCGTTGACCAGGGCCGAGTCGGCCAGGTCCGGCAGCCGGTGCAGGTACTCGACGAACTCGCCCTCGTGGTTGGTCTGGAAGAAGAGCGGTTCGAGCCCGAGCTCGCGCGCCCAGCCCTCGATCTGCTGCTCCAGCTGGGAGAGCGATTTGCCCCCGTAGAACTCCGGGTCGCGGCGCTCGAGGATGTCGAAGTTGACCCCGTGCAGGACGGCGACGCGGTTGCGGGTGATCGTCATGGCGAGAGCCTCTTCGAGGTCACAGCAGCTCCTGGACGGCGGCCCTGACCCTAGCGGGGTCGACCAGCTCTCCCGGCCGGGGCTTCCCGGGCTCGGCCAGGAGGACGAAGCCGACGCCCTCGGCGGTGCGCTTCTTGTCGCGCTGGAGGGCGTCGAGGATCGCGTCGACGGGCGCGTCTGCCTCGAGGCGGGTCGGCAGCCGGTGGCGGGCGAGTGCCGCCTCGCATTCCTCGCGCAGCGAGGGCGCGTCGGAGAGCCGCAGCGCCGCCAGCAGCCCCAGCCCGACCGCCTCGCCGTGGCGATAGCGCCGGTAGCCGGTCGCCGCCTCGATCGCGTGGCCGACGGTGTGGCCGAGGTTGAGGACGTGGCGAAGGCCGCCGTCGCGCTCGTCGGCGGCGACGACCTCGCACTTGTAGCGGGCGCAGGCGAAGACGACGTCGTCGAGCTCGGCGGGTTCGATCTCCCCGATCTCCAGGACCCGCTCCCAGAGAGCGCCCCCGGCCAGCAGGCCGGTCTTCAGCACCTCGACGAAGCCGGCGGCGAGCTCCGCCGCGGGCAGGGTCGCCAGGGTCGAGGTGTCTGCGAGCACGGCCGCCGGCAGCTGGTAGGCGCCGGCGTAGTTCTTGCCCTCCGGCAGGTCGACGCCGGTCTTGCCGCCGTAGGCAGAGTCGACCTGGGCGACCAGGGTCGTCGGCACCTGGACCACGGGGACGCCGCGCTGGTAGAGGTGGGCGCAGAGGCCGGCGAGGTCGCCGACGACGCCGCCGCCGAGCGCGGCGACGTGGTCCCCGCGCCGCATCCCCGCCCGGGCCAGCTCGCGCAGGACCCGCTCCGCCTCGGCCATCGTCTTCGACTCCTCGCCGGGGTCGATGGCGACCGTCGCCTCCAGCGGCTGCAGCCGCTCTCCGTAGATCGGGCCGACCGCGCCGTCGGTGACGCAGAAGCGCCGCCCCGGCAGCGGCCAGAAGTCTGTCGCCAACAGATCGCGCCCGACCAGCACCGGGTACTCGCCCGACTCGCTGGTCGCCCACAGCAGCTTCGTCCCGGTGGGCAGCTCGCTCAGGGCGCAGAGGCTCGGCATCGCCCGGGAGACGACCGAGCGGTCGGCCATCGGGATCACCGCGTCGGCGAGCTGCTCGTAGAGCGGCTGGCGCGTCTCCATCAGCCGGGCGACGTCCTCGGCGCTGGTCGCCAGCGGCCGGTTGCTGTGGGCGATCCGGCGCCAGGACTCGCGCGCGTCGACCTGCAGCCAGACGACCACGTGGCGCCCGAGCGCGGCGCGGATCCGCTCGCTGAGCACGCTGCCGCCGCCGAGCGCGATCGCGCCGCCGTCGGCGTTCTCCAGCAGGGCGCCGACGACCTCGGCCTCGCGCGCCCGGAAGGCCTCCTCGCCATCGCGCTCGAAGGCGTCGGCGATCGGCATCCCCAGCTCCCGCTCCATCAGCTCGTCGATCTCGACCGTCTCCAGGCCGGCCTCGCGGGCGGCTGTGAGGGCGGTGCTCTTGCCCGCGCCCATGAAGCCGATGAAGACCAGCGCCGGCCTCACCCGCTCACCCCCGGAAATCGATGCGCTGCTCGTAGGCGGCGAGGGCGGCGAGGACGTCGTCGATGTGGTCGCCGCCGAACTTCTCGCGGTAGCAGCGGGCCAGGGTCAGCGCCACCATCGCCTCGCCGACCACGGCGGCGGCGGGGACGACGGTCGAGTCGGTGCGCTCGCGCAGGGCCTGGGCCGGCTGCTTGGTCTCGGTGTCGACCGAGCGCAGCGGCTTGGTCAGGGTCGAGATCGGCTTGATCGCCGCCCGCACCGAGAGCGGCTGGCCGTTGGTCATCCCGCCCTCGAGGCCGCCGGCGTGGTTGCTTTCGCGGAAGTAGCCGTCCTTCTCGGACCAGAAGATCTCGTCGTGGGCCTCGGAACCGGGGCGGCCGGCGACGTCCCAGGCCTCGCCGATCGAGACCCCCTTGATCGACTGGATCGAGGCGACGGCGCCGGCGAGGCGGCCGTCGAGCCGGTCTTCCCAGGAGATGTGGGAGCCGAGCCCGGGCACGAGGCCGAAGACGCGCACCTCGAAGGTGCCGCCGAGGCTCTCGTTGGCCTTGCGCAGGCGGTTGATCTCGGCCACCATTTCTTTGCTCGCCTCGGGGTCGAGGCAGCGCACCGGGTCGTCGTCGACCCCGGCGAAGTCGGCGGGCGTGAGGTCGTCGCGCTCGGCCGCCTTGACCGAGGCGATCTGGGTGACGTGGCTGCGGATCTCTACCCCCAGGGCACTGAGGAAGCCGCGGGCGATGGCGCCGGCGGCGACGCGGGCGGCGGTCTCGCGGGCGCTGGCGCGCTCCAAGACGTTGCGGATGTCGTCGTGGCCGTATTTCTGGGCGCCGACCAGGTCGGCGTGGCCCGGCCGCGGCAGGTGCACCGGGTCCGGCTCGAACCCCGCGACCGGCCAGGGGTTCATCCGCTCCTCCCAGTTGGCGTAGTCGCGGTTGGCGACGAGCACGGCGATCGGGCTGCCGAGCGTGCGGCCGTGGCGGACGCCGGAGCGGACGTCGGCGGTGTCGGTCTCGATCCGCATGCGCCCGCCGCGGCCGTGGCCGAGCTGACGCCGGGCCATGTCGCGGTCGAGCGCCTCGCGGTCGAGCTCGAGCCCGGCCGGCATGCCCTCGACGATCGCCACGAGCCCCGGCCCGTGCGACTCCCCAGCGGTGGTGAAACGGAACGTCGTCATCGCTCGCCAAGGCTATAGGCGGCGGCACGCATGACTTCGACCGGTGGTTCGCGCCCGGTCCAGAGCTGCAGCGAGAGCGCGCCCTGCTGGACCAGGACCTCGATCCCGTCCACCGTTGCCGCGCCCGCACTCGCCGCGGCCTCCAGCAGGGCCGAGGGCTGGGCACTGTAGACCATATCGACCATCACCTGGCGCGGGGAGAAGGCGTCCGGGCGCAGTGGCCGCACGTGCTCGAACGGGTCCTCCCCCCGCAGGCCCAGGGAAGTGGTGTTGACGATCAGGTCATAGGTGCTCTGGTCGAAGTCGACGACCACGCCCCCGCGCTCGACGATCTGCAGCGAGTCGTCGCGCTCGACCTCGTCGCTGACCTCGATCTGGATCGAGTCCTGAACCTGGACCGTGTCGCGCACCTCGACCCCCTTGCCCAGCTCGACGTCGATCTGCTGCGCCCGGGTGACGGTGCGGTTCCAGATGTCGACGATCGCCCCTTCGGTTCGCAGCGCCCAGACCGCGGCCCGGGCAGCGCCGCCGGCGCCGAGCACGAGCGCCCTCATGCCCCGGGGCGGGCGCGGCAGGGCGGCGATCAGGCCGCCGGCGTCGGTGTTGTGGGCCTGGATCTGCCCGTCGGCGAAGACCAGCGTGTTGGCCGCGCCGATCTTCTCCACGCCCTCGCTGCAGGCGTCGGCGAGCGCGAAGGCCGCCGTCTTGTGCGGCACGGTCACGTTGGCGCCGGCGAAGCCCTCGCCCGGCATCCTCCGCACGCCCGCCTCGAACTCCTCGGGGGCGAGGTCGATCGCCTCGTAGCTCCACTCCTCCCCCAGCCCCAGCTCGGCCAGCGCCGCGTTCTGCATCGCCGGCGAGCGCGAGTGGCCGACCGGGTGGCCGATGACCGCCAGCCGCGGCACCGCTACTCCCCGCAGGTCGACGGCTCGTTGCCGCCGTTGGCTTCGCGGGCTTCGTTGTACTTGGCGACGTTGGCTTCGAATTCGGCTTCGGTCTTGGCGAAGGCGAGTTCGTTGCACGTGTTCGGCTTGTTCACGTAGAAGAGGTAGCCGCTCTTGGCCGGGTGCGCGGCGGCCTCGATCGCCTCGATCCCGGGGCTGTTGATCGGCCCCGGCGGCAGGCCGGCGTTGGTGCGGGTGTTGTAGGGCGAGTCGACCGCCAGCTCCGATTCGGTCAGCGGCTCGGTGTAGTTGCCGACCGCGAAGCGGATCGTCGCGTCGATCCCCAGCGGCATCCCTTCGCGCAGGCGGTTGTAGACGACCGAGGCGACCAGCTTGCGCTGGCTCGGGATGCCCGCCTCGTCCTCGATCAGCGAGGCGATGATGAGGACGTCGAAGACCGTCAGGTTCTTCGACTTGGCGTACTTCATGTCGACGCCCCCGATCCGCCGCTTGAAGTCCTGCAGCTGCAGCTGGACCAGGTCGGCCGCGGGCGCGCCCGGCTTCATTTCGAAGGTGTCGGGGAAGAGGAAGCCCTCGAGGTCCTTGGCGTCCTTGCCGCCGTACTGAGCGGGGTCGAGGTACCTGGAGCGCACGGTCTCCTTCGTGTAGTCGCCCTCGAGGCCGTCTTCTTCGACCAGCTGCGCCGCCTGCGAGCGGCTGTAGCCCTCGGGGATCGTCACCGTCAGCACCCGCTTGACCGGCGGCGTGCTCAGGGCGTCGAGGGCGGCGCCGTAGGACATGCCCTCGGCCAGGGTGTAGCGGCCCGGGTACAGCTCCGAGCGCTGGCCGCCGATGGTGGCGCGGATCTGGAACATCGTCGAGCTGTCGATCACCCCTTTGTCGCCGAGCAGGTCGCCGACTTCGCTGACGCTGGCGCCTTTGGGGATCGTCACCGCGACCCGGCCGGAGCCGTCGCCGTGGAAGGGCTGGAAGAGCGCCCAGAGGAACCAGACGAGGAGCAGGGCGATGACGATGGCGACGATCAGCAGCGGGTGGCGCCGGGCGCGGCCGAGGATGCCGCTGGCGGCGCCGGAACCGGAGCCCGAGCCGCCGCGGCCGCTGCGGAGTCCGGGCGCGGCCGGCGTCCGCTCGGGCGGCAGGCCCTCCTCCGGTGCCTCAGGTGCGGCGCCGGGCTCGTCCCAGAAGTCCTCCTCGTCGGTGCGCGGCGGAGCCAGCGGGTCCACGGGCGCCGCCGGCGCCGTCGTGGCCGGCGGCGACTGGGGCGCAGGCGGGCGCTCGGACGCGGATGAACGCTCGGACGCGGATGGACGCGGTGGCGGCTGCGGCTGGACCGGCTTCGCCGGCACTGCGGCGGGGGGCCCGGACGGTGTCGATTCATTGGGCTCGATCGGCACCGCGGCGCGCTTCGTCGGCGGCGCGGCTTTTGCCTGCTTCGGCGCGTCCTTCTTCGCCTGCTTCTCCTCGCGCCGGCGGCGGCGCTCCTCGCGCTCGAGCCGGCGCTGCTCGCGCTCGCGCGCGGCCGGGTCCTCCGGGTTGGCGAAGGGGTCGTCGGGCATCCAGTCGTCGCTCACGACTCCCCCTCCCCGATCGCGGCCTGGCCGGCGAGATAGGCCTGCAGCAGGTGGGCGGCGGCAATCGAGTCGCGTGGCGCCGAGGCGCCGGCCCGGCGCGAGGCGTCGGCCATCTTCGTCGTCAGCCGCTCGTCGTAGGTCTCGACCGGGATCGACAGCATCGCTTCCAGTTCGGCGCAGAAACTGCGAGCGAGCGCGGCTTGGCTGCCCTCCTCGCCGCTCAGGTGCAACGGCAGGCCGACCACCACCCGCTCGACCTCGTGCTCGGCGACCAGCTCGGCGACGGCGCGCGCCTCCGGCGGTTCGATCACCGGCAGCGGCGTCGCCAGGGTGCCGCTGGGGTCGGAGAGGGCGCAGCCGATGCGGACGGTGCCGTGGTCGAGAGCGAGGACGCGCATGTCGTCAGCCGAGCCCCTGCACGAGCGCGGCGCGCATCGCCTGCAGCGCCTCGTCGAGCTTCGAGGCGTCCTTGCCCCCGGCCTGGGCCATGTCGTCGCGGCCGCCGCCACCGCCGCCGATCACCGGCGCGCCCGCCCTGACCAGGGCGCCGGCCGAGACGCCGCGCGCGACCAGGTCCTTGGAGGCGAGCGCGACGAGGCCGGCTTTGGCGCCGAAGTCGCCGCCGAGGGCGACCACGACCGCCTCGCCGCCGAGCTTCGACTGCACCCGGTTGGCGAGGTCGAGCAGCTGCTTGGAGTCGGTCGCGCCCGCCGACTTCGCCGCGACCAGGACCAGCGGTCCGCCGTCGCCCTCGGCGGCGAGGTCGACGCCGGCGCCGGCCAGCTCCTCGGCCTCGCGGCCCAGCGCCTCGGCGGCGGCGCGCTCGGCGCCGGCGCCGGCCTCGCGCAGCTGCTCGGCGGCGCGGCGGGCCGCGGCCAGCGGGTCCTGCGGGTTGCCCAGCAGCTCGCCGGCCTCGCGCAGCTGGCCCTCGCGCTGGCGGAAGAAGTCGATCGCGGCGGGCCCGGTGATCGCCTCGACCCGGCGCACGTTGGCGGCGCTGGAGCCCTCGGAGACGATCTTGAAGATGCCCACCTCGGCGGTGTTGGCGACGTGGGTGCCGCCGCAGAGCTCACACGAGACCTCCTCGACCTCGACCACCCGCACCCACTCGCCGTATTTCTCGCCGAACAGGGCCATCGCCCCCAGCTTCTCCGCCTCGGCCCGCTCCATGTTCAGCCAGCGCACCGGCCGGCTCGCCTTGACCCACTCGTTGACCCGGTCCTCGACCGCGGTCAGCTCCTCGGGGCTGAGGCCCTGGCCGTGGGTGAAGTCGAAGCGCAGCTTGTCGGGGCGCACGGCGGAGCCGGCCTGGCGCACGTGGGTGCCGAGCCGCTCGCGCAGCGCCGCGTGCAGGAGGTGGGTGGCGGTGTGGTTGCGCATCGTCGCGTGCCGCGCCTCACGGTTGACCAAGGCCTCGACCGCGGTACCGGCCTCCACCCCGTTCCCCTCGATCTCCAGCGCCTGGTCTTCGCCGAGGCGGTAGACGTCGACGACCCGCGCCTCGTGGTCGCCCCAGCGCAGCACGCCGGAGTCGGCGACCTGGCCGCCGCCCTCGGCGTAGAAGGGGCTCTCCTCGAGCTTGACCAGGGCGCGGCCGTCGGCGGCCTCGACCGCGGCCAGGCCGGTCGTCGCCTGCAGCGTCTCGTAGCCGACGAAGCGGGTCGCGGGCGCGGCGGCGGCGAAGGCGGCGACCCGCTCGTGGCTGTTCTCGGAGCCGTGCGCGGTGGCGGCACCGCCGCTGCGGGCGCGGGTGCGCTGCTCCTCCATCAGCTCCTCGAAGCCGGAGTCGTCGACGGCGAGGCCCTCGTCGGCCAGCAGCTCCTTGGTCAGGTCGTAGGGGAAGCCATAGGTGTCGTGCAGCTTGAAGGCATCGGCGGCGTCGATCCAAGAGGTCCCGGCGTCCTTCGCTTCGACCACCAGCTGGCGCAGCAGCTCGGTGCCGCGCACGAGGGTGCGGCCGAAGCTCTCCTCCTCGTCGTCGACCCAGCGGGCGATGTTCGCGCGCTCGGCGACCAGCTCCGGGTAGGCCTCCCCCATCAGCTCGATCGTGCGCGCGGCGAAGCGGCCCAGCCAGGGCGCCTCCAGCCCCAGCGTGTTGCCCTGCTGGATCGCCCGCCGCATGATCCGGCGCAGGATGTAGCCGCGATCCTCGTTCGAGGGGACGACGCCGTCGGCGATCAGGAAGGCGGCGCCGCGCGAGTGGTCGGCGACGATCCGCATCGCCCGCGTCACCGCGCCGCCCTCGTCGTAACGGTGGCCGGAGAGCTCCTCGGCGAGCTCGATCAGCGGCCGCACGTGGTCGGTCTCGTAGACGGAGGGGACGTCCTGGAGGATCGCCGCCATCCGGTCCAGGCCCATGCCGGTGTCGATGTTGCGCATCGGCAGCTCGGTCAGGCTGCCGTCCTCGGCCAGCTCGTAGCTCATGAAGACGTGGTTCCAGAACTCGAGGAAGCGGTCGCTGTCGTCGCCGGGGCGGTCGTCCTCGGCGCCGAACTCGAGCCCGCGGTCCAGGTACAGCTCCGAGCACGGCCCGCAGGGCCCGGTCGGCCCCGCCTGCCAGAAGTTGTCCTCGCGGCCGAGCCGGACGATGCGCTCGTCGGGGACGCCGACGCGCCGCCAGATCTCGATCGCCTCCTCGTCGGGACCGAGCCCGAGCTCCTCGTCGCCGCCGAAGACGGTGACCCAGATCCGCTCCGGGTCCATCCCGAAGCCCGCGGTCGAGAGCTCCCAGCCCCAGGGGATCGACTCCTCCTTGAAGTAGTCGCCGAAGCTCCAGTTGCCGAGCATCTCGAAGAAGGTGAGGTGGCGGGCGGTGTTGCCGACCTCCTCGATGTCGGTGGTGCGGAAGCATTTCTGCACGTCGGCGAGGCGCGGGGCCGGCGGCTGCTCGCGGCCGAGGAAGTAGGGCTTGAACGGCTGCATCCCGGCCGTGGTCAGCAGCACCGAGGGGTCGTGGACGGAGGGCACGAGCGAGGCCGAGGGCACGATCTTGTGCCCCCGCTCCGCGAAGAAGGAGAGATAGGTGTCGCGGATCTCCTGCGCCCTCATGTGAGCAAGCCTAAATATCTGCGTCGACAAACGGTCGGCGCCGGGTCTGAGCGGCGGTCCGTGCGGGGCGCGACGGTCAGCCGGCGGTGGCGATGGTGCCGTGGCCGACGATCGTCTCGCCCTCGAGCAGCACCGCGGTCTGCCCCGGCGAGGCGCCGGCGAAGTCCTCGCCCAGCTCCAGCTCGAGCGCCTGGTGGCGGCCACGACCGGCGGCCGGGAGCGAGGCGGGCAGCGCCCGCGAGTGGTAGCGCAGGCGGACCGCGTCGACGCGGGCGCCGTCGCGGTGCAGGATCGCGTCGCGGACGTGGATGCGGCGGGTCTCGATGTCGGCGCGGGTGCCGACCGTGACCGTGTTCGCGGCAGCGTCGGTGGCGACCACGTAGAGCGGCTCCGGCGCCGAGACGCCGATGCCGCGACGCTGGCCGACGGTGAAGTTGTGGTGGCCGCGGTGGCGGCCGACCTTGCGCCCGGAGCGGTCGAGCACGTCGCCCTCGCGGTCGCTCAGGCCGCCGTGGCGGCGCAGGAAGCCGCGCTTGCCCTGGCCGGCGAGGAAGCAGAGGTCCTGGCTCTCCGCCTTGCGCGCGACCGGGAGCCGGTGGCGTTCGGCGACCGCCCGCACCTCCGGCTTGGTCATCGCGGTCAGCGGGAAGGAGAGCCGGCCGAGCAGCTGTGGCGGCAGCGCCGCCAGCATGTAGCTCTGGTCCTTGGCCGGGTCGACGCCGGAGGCCAGCAGCGGGCCCTCCTCGTCCTCGACAATGCGGGCGTAGTGGCCGGTGATGAGACGATCGGCCCCGAGGCGGTCGGCGAGGTCGATCATCGCCGCCAGCCGCACCTCGCCGTTGCAGAGGACGCAGGGGTTGGGCGTGCTCCCGGCCGCGTAGCCGTCGATGAAGCGACCGACGACGCGGCGGCGGAATTCCTCCTCGAGGTCGAGCGTGAAGTGCGGGATGCCGAGCGAGTGCGCGAGCGCGCGAGCGCCGAGCACGGCCTCCGGCGAGCAGCAGGCCTTGGCCCCGTCGGTCTCGGGGTCGGCCCAGAGCTTGACCGTGACCGCGACCACGTCCGCCCCCCGCTCGCGCTCGAGCAGGGCGGCGACGGCGCTGTCGACGCCGCCGGACATGGCAACGGCGACGCGCTCAGAGCCAGGGGAAGACGGAGCCGGTGCGGACGAGGCCGAAGGGGGCGGGAGCCGGCGACCGTTTCCAGCGGGTGCGGTCGCCGGCTCCCGCCCCGAGTCTGGAGGGTTTGCGAGGGATAGGGTCGAGGCGGCGGCCATGCTCAGGGCGCGGTGGAGGGCGTCGGCGGCGAGGACGGCGGCGTGGCGCTTGGCGGGGGTGAGGCCGCCGATTGCGGCTTCGACGGTGTCGACGTCGAGAGCGGCGGCCTCGAGCACGGGGGCGCCGTCGATCGTCTCGGCGACGGCGGCGGTGGCCGCCTTGGTCGCGCCGCAACCCTCGGCGTCGAAGGTCACGGTGGCGATCCGCTCGTCCTCGACCGTGAAGGAGAGGCGCGCGAGGTCGCCGCAGGCCGCGCCGCCGGCGGCACCGGTGAAGGTGCCATCGACCGGCGCCCCGCGCCGGCTCTCGTCGCTCAGGTAGTGCTCGAGCAGCTCTCGATCCATCGCTACAGAGTAGGAGCCGGGGCACCGGCTCGCAGCAGATCCCGCAGATCGGCCGCGATCGCCTCCGGTTCCTCCCGCAGCTGCCGCCAGGTGATCCGCATCGAGCGCCAGCCCTCCGCGAGCAGTATGCGATCGCGCTGACGGTCGCTCTCAAAGGCTTGGTGGGTCCCATGCACGGCGCCACCGTCCAGCTCGGCGATGAGCCGCTGCCGCTCCCACATGCAGTCCGGCCGCAGCAGGCGGCCGCGTAGCGGCAGCGTCCCGTTGAGGCGAGGCCGCGGCAGACCGAAGCGGTCGAGGAAGGCGACGAAGGCCTCCTCGAAGTCGTTCTGCGTGACCCCAACCGGCTCCTTCGAATCGAGCACCTCGCGCAGCTTCGCCGCGCCCCGCCGCCCCGGATAGCGCTCCAGCAGCTCTCGCAGCGACAGTCGATCCCTCACTTCCCGCACTTCCGCCTCGTGCAGCGCCCGCTCCAGCTGTCGAGGCGTCAGGACCGCCGCGAGATCGAACAGGGTCCTGAACGGCGAGGTAACGGGTATCTCAAGCTGGGTTCCAACCTCATCGGCAAGCAGTACCGAGCGATGAGCGACGATTCCCGGCCGAGGGCGGAAGAACCCGGGACGAGTCACTTCGGGCGCGACAGCCGCACGGGGCACTACGCCCCAGAGCTGCCCAGCCGAGCGATGGCTCAGCACCGCGTCGGGACCGCAGGCAAGCACAGCGGTCATCCACCTGCTCTCGACGGCATCCCTGCGATAGCCCACCGCGTACACGCCTCGATGTACCGCGCGCAGCTGTCCACGATCAAGCCTCCGCTGGAGCGCGCCCTTCCCGATCCCGATCCGCTCCAGCTGCCAGCGGCCGACGACGCCGTGCTGGTGGCCCGCCAGATCGCCGAGCCGGCGGTCGATCTCAACTCGCCTCCCCTCGCCCACCTGACGAGAGCCGTGAGACGTGCATTGACCCCGCATACGGTACTCAATGCACTCTTCGTCCGACATCCGCCTTGATGCTGCCGAGGCGTGGCGCACCGGGGGCGCGCGCTTCGTGCCAATGCCGTCTACGAGGGCACAAAAAAGGCCCCAACCCGCCGTTGCCGCCTCTGGCTTTGATCCCTTCAAGTGAAGGTGGGTGCCTGCTCCTGACCCCAAGAGATCAGGAGACTTTCCGGCTCCCGCGCCGTTTGTGTTGGGTCAAACGGTGAGACGGCTCTCGAACGGGTTCGAGCCTGGGTCAACCGTACCACCGGGCGTGAATGCGCGCCGGGACTCGCTTGCGTGCCCAGCCCAGGCCGGCGCGCCCCCGAGCCTGCCCGCTCAGTAGTCCTCGTCGTCCCAATCGAGGTTGGAGAGATGGAGCTCGGCTTCGCTCCAGCGCTCGGCCGGGACGCGGAGTGAGATGTCGCCGCGGCCGAAGCGGTCGATCGGCCAGTCGGAGGTGAGGACCGCGGTGATGTCGGCCTCGATCAGCGCCTGGTGCCAGGCGCGGGCCGTGCGCAGGTCGGCGAAGTCGCGCACCACCTCCCAGCTGTCGAAGCTGGGGTCGTCGACGAAGACCGGCGTCTGGCCGGGGCCGGGAGCCGGGCGCCACCTGCGTGGAAGCCAGTCCCGGAAAGCCATCAGCGGGCGCTGCTGCGTCGCCGCGGTCGCATCAGTGGCCGGCGAGTTTTCGCTGGTGGATCGAGACCCCGAGGTCGCGCAGCTGCACGCTGTCGACCGGGGCCGGTGCGCCGACCATCAGGTCGAAGCCGGAGGCGGTCTTGGGGAAGGCGATCACGTCGCGGATCGTCTCGGCCCCGCTGAGGCGCTGGACGATGCGGTCGATGCCGTAGGCGATGCCGCCGTGCGGCGGCGCTCCATAGCGCAGCGCCTCGAGCAGGAAGCCGAAGCGCGCCTCGGCCGTCTCGGCGTCGATGCCGAGCGCGGCGAAGACCTGCTGCTG
Organism: uncultured Solirubrobacterales bacterium; assembly: GCA_963719435.1. Classification (GTDB taxonomy): domain Bacteria; phylum Actinomycetota; class Thermoleophilia; order Solirubrobacterales; family 70-9; genus VAYN01. The sequence continues at coordinate 1,950,613 of OY970384.1, forward strand.
GACCCCGGCGTCGTGGATACGCAGCGAGCCGCCGCCCAGCTCCTGGCCGTTCCAGACGACGTCGTAGGCGATCGCCCGCGCCGCGCCGGGGTCGTCGGGGTCGAACTCCCCCGCCGGCGCCGTGAACGGGTGGTGAAGCGAGTCCCAGCGCTGCTCCTCCGCGTTCCACTCCATCAGCGGCCAGTCGACGATCCAGACCAGCTTGTGCTCGTTCTCGTCGATCAGGCCGAACTTCTCGGCCAGGTCGATCCGCATCTGCCCCAGCACCGCGTCGGTGACCTTGCGCTGGTCGGCGACCAGCAGCAGCAGGTCGCCCTCCTCGGCGCCGAGGCGCTCGTTCAGATCGGCCAGCTCGGCCGCGCTGAGGAACTTGGCGGTCGGCGAGCGCCAGCCGTCGCCCTCGCGGAAGGCCCAGACCAAACCCTTCGCCCCCAGCTCCTGGGCGCGCGAGATCAGCCCGTCGAGCTCGGAGCGCGGCATCTCACGTTTGCCGGCGTTGATGCCGCGGATCGAGCCGCCGCCCTCCAGCACCGAGCGGAAGACCTTGAACTCGGTCTCCTTCAGGGCCTCGCCGAGGTCGACCAGCTCGAGGCCGAAGCGCAGGTCGGGCCGGTCGGTGCCGAACCGCCCCATCGCCTCGTCGTAACACATGCGCTGCATCGGCAGCTCGATCTGGGGACCGCCGGCGCGCTCGAAGACGTGGGCCAGCAGGCGCTCGTTGACCTCGATGATGTCCTCGCCGTCGACGAAGGACATCTCGACGTCGAGCTGGGTGAACTCGGCCTGGCGGTCGGCCCGCGTCGCCTCGTCGCGGAAGCAGCGCGCCACCTGGTAGTAGCGCTCCAGGCCGGCGACCATCAGCAGCTGCTTGAACAGCTGCGGCGACTGCGGCAGCGCGTAGAAGGAGCCCTGCTGCTGGCGGCTGGGGACGAGGAAGTCGCGCGCGCCCTCGGGGGTCGAGCGCGTCAGCACCGGGGTCTCGACGTCGACGAAGCCCTCGGCGTCGAGGAACTCGCGCATCGCCGCGGTCACCCGGTGGCGCAGCATCAGCGCCTCGCGCATCTGCTCCCGGCGCAGGTCGAGGTAGCGGTAGCGCAGCCGCGCGTCCTCGCCGACCTCGCCGGAGAAGCCCTCGATCTGGAACGGCGGCGTCTCCGCGTCGGCGAGCCGGGCGGCGCCGGCGACGTGGAGCTCGACCTCGCCGGTCGGCAGCTCCGGGTTGACGGTCTCGGTCGAGCGCCGGACCACGGTCCCGGCCGCGCTCAGCACGTCCTCGGCCCGCAGCTGGTGGGCCAGCTCGAACGACTCGCCGGAGCTGTCCGGGTGGAAGACGAGCTGGACGATGCCGCTGCGGTCGCGCAGGTCGATGAAGATCAGGCCGCCGTGGTCGCGGCGGCGGTGGACCCAGCCGGCGACCCGCGCCTCGGAGTCGACCCGGTCCGGCAGCACCGCGCCGCACCAGGTGTCGCGGTACTCGTTCGCCCGCAGCGGCGAGGCGCTCGCCCCGGTCGCGCCGGCGTTCGCATCGGCCTCGCTCATGACTCTCCTCCGGTCATCTCGTCGACAAGATTGCCGGGGTCGACCGGCCGCTGCTCGCCGCTGTCCATGTCGCGCAGCTGCGCGGTCCCGTCCGCCTCGAGGATGACGAGCTGGCGGGCGCCGATCCGGTTGGCGTGTTTGAGCTGCCCCTTGAGCGCGCGGCCGCCGAGGTCGACCTCGGCCGAGAGGCCGGCGTGGCGCAGCTCGACCGCCAGCGCCATCGCCCGCTGCCGCTGCCCGTCGTCGGCGATCGCCACGAAGGCGTCGCGTCCCGGCGCCGCCTCCTCCTCGTCCAGCGCCAGCAGGATCCGCTCGATTCCGGCCGCCCAGCCGACCGCCGGCGTCGCCGGGCCGCCGAGCTGCTCGATCAGGCCGTCGTAGCGGCCGCCGCCGCCGATCTCCGACTGCGCTCCGAGCGCGTCGCAGACGAAGGAGAAGATCGTGCGCGTGTAGTAGTCGAGGCCGCGGACCAGGGTCGGGTCGACCGTGTAGGCGATGCCGGCGGCGTCGAGCAGCGCCCGCACCTCGGCGAAGTGGGCCGCGTCCTCGCCCTCCAGGGATCCGACGATCGTCGGCGCGCTCGCCATCACCCCGCGGGTGCCCTCGTGGTCGGAGTCGAAGGCGCGCAGCGGGTTGATGTCGATGCGCTCGCGCACGTCCTCCGACAGCTCTCCCGCGTGGGCGTGCAGGTGTGCCTTCAGGTCCTCGAGGTAGGCGCGCCGGGCGTCGAGCGAGCCGAGGCTGCCGAGCCGCAGCTCCACTCCCGGCACGCCCAGCTCCCCGAGCAGGTCGGAGAGCAGCATGATCGCCTCGGCGTCGGCCAGCGGCGAGTCGCTGCCGATGCACTCCAGTCCGAGCTGGTGGAACTGGCGGTAGCGGCCGGCCTGCGGCCGCTCGTGGCGGAAGAACGGGCCGAGGTAGGAGAGCTTCACCGGCTGCGCCAGTTTGTGCATCCCGTGCTCGAGGTAGGCGCGGCAGATCGGCGCCGTCCCCTCCGGCCGCAGGGTGAGGCTGCGTTCGCCCTTGTCCTCGAACGTGAACATCTCCTTGCGGACGATGTCGGTCGACTTGCCGACCCCGCGCTCGAACAGCTCGGTCTCCTCGAAGGCCGGCGTGGCGATCGGCTCGTAGCCGGCGCGGGCGAAGATCTCGGCCGCGGCGCGCTCGATCCGGGCCCGCCCGCGCGCCGCCGCGGGCAGCACGTCGAAGGTCCCGCGCGGTGCCTGGTACTTGCTGGCCATGGTCGGGCGACCCTATTCGACCGCTGCGCCGCGCCTACCGCGCCAGCGAGGCGAGGAACGGGTTGGTCGCGCGCTCCGCCCCGAGCGTGGTCAGGCCCATGTGGCCGGGGTGGACGACGGTCTCGTCCGGGTGGGTGTCGAGCAGGCGGCCGATCGACTCGATCAGGGTCGGACCGTCGCCGCCGGGCAGGTCGACGCGCCCGACCGAGCCCTGGAAGAGGACGTCGCCGGAGAAGATCGCGTCCTCGCCGCGGACCGAGTAGGTGACGTGGCCGGGGCTGTGCCCCGGGGTGAAGATGACGTCGAGCTCGAGCCCGGCCAGCTCCAGCGTCTCCCCGCCCGCCACGGTCTCGTCGGCGTCGTAGCTCTCGTACGGGCCGAAGCCCTCCCAGGGGACGAAGGCCATGATGTCGGCGAGCACCGGCACCTCGATCCGCGGGCAGTAGACCGGCGCCCCGGTCGCCGCCGCCACCGGCGCCACCGCGCCGATGTGGTCGAAGTGGCAGTGGGTGAGGAGGATCGCCTCGACCTTGCCCAGCTCGCCCGCGGCGGCGAGGATCCGCTCCGCCTCCTCACCCGGGTCGACGACGAGGACGCGGTCGGAGCCCTGCTTGCGCAGCAGGAAGCAGTTCTCGGCAATCGAGCCGACCGCGAGCATCTCGACGTCGAGCGGCACTACTCCCCCTTGGCGCGGATCCGGGCCCGCTCGCGCCGCCGCCACAGGGTCATGTCGATGAAGTAGCCGGCGGGGATGTAGAAGGCGAGCATGAAGGCGCCGAGGGCGAGCGAGACGCCGATCGGGCGTTTGAAGATCAGCAGCAGCAGGACCGTGAAGATCACGGCGGCGACGAGCCCGCGGGTGATCGAGCTGCGCCAGGTCGGCGGCAGGTCGACCCGGGCGGTCGGCTTGCGTTTGGCGCGGGCGCGGTTCTGGGCCTCGGCGCGGGTCCGCGGTTTGGCGCGGCGGGCATTGGTGTCGATGCGCCCGCCCTGCGTGCCACGACGCTTGCGCTGGCGCTTCTTCTTGGTCTGGGCCATGGCTTGAATCTAGATGATCGCCCGCGGCTCAGACTCCGCCGCCGGCCGCCTCGAGCCGGCGCTCGATCACGTGGCGGGCGGGGTCGAAGTCGCGCATCGGCACGTCCGCCGGGTAGCCGGCGAGGGCGGCGGCGGGGACGAGGCCGACCAGCTCCGCCTCAAGCGGGCGCGCGCCGAGCGGCGCCGCCAGCTCCCGCACCCGCTCCACCACCGCGCCCAGCGGCACCGCCAGCGGGTCGTGGACGTTGGTCGAGACCTGGCCGCGGCCACTGCCCAGCAGCAAGCCGATCGCCCGCACGCCCCCCAGCCCACCCCCGGACTCGCGCAGGCCGGCGGCGACGGCGCGGGCGAGCTCGAGGTCGTCGCTGTCGAGCTCGACGTTGAAGGCGGCCAGCGGCGGGCGGGCGGTGACCAGGGTGGCGCCGGCCCGGGGATGCGGCAGCGCCGGGCCGAAGTCCGGCCGCAGCTCCCCCGCCTCCATCCGCAGCCAGAGCTCGGCCAGGCCGCCGTTGCGAAAGTAGGCGCGCTCGGCGCGGCCGGGATCGCGCGCCAGCTCGCCGTAGAGGAAGACGGGGACGCCGAGCCCGGCGATCTGCGCCGCGACGGCCACCGCCTCGGTCCGCGCCGCCTCCCGGTCGGCCGGATCGAGCCAGACCAGCGGGCAGACGTCGAGCGCGCCGACCGCCGGGTGGGCGCCGCGGTAGCGGCCCATGTCGATCGTCTCCAGCGCCTCCTCGGCGCCTGCGACCAGGGCCTCGGTCAGTGCCCCGGCGCCACCGGCAAGGGTGAAGACGGCGCGGTCGTGGTCGGCGTCGGAGTGGCGGTCGAGCAGGGCGACGCCGCGGCCGAAGGCGGTCTGCAGCCGCGCCAGCCGCTCCTGGTCGGATCCCTCCGAGAGGTTGGGGACGGCAAGCAGAGGCGGCATCGGCTGAGGCTAGCCGCAGCGGGCGGCGGCAGCCACCAGGCGGGAGCCCAGCGGGCGCGCCAGGAACCTCAGATCAGCAGGTCGCCGCCGCTGACGATCGTCTCGCCGTCGATTTCGACGGTCGGTTCGAGGATCACGCAGTCGAGGTGGACCGGAACCTGGACAGTGCCGCCGATCGCGGCCGAAGCACCGAAGGCGACGTGGCAGGTGCCGAGGATCTTCTCGTCCTCGAGGATGTTGCCGGTCAGCAGCGCCTCTTCGTTGGTCCCGATCCCGAGCTCGGCGACGTTGGTGCCGTCCTTGCCGTGCTCGCTCAGCAGCTGCATCAGGGCGGCGCCCTCGGCGCCCGTGGTGTCGGTCAGGTGGCCGCCGCGGACGGTCAGCGAAGTGGGCGTGTCGAGCAGGCCGACGCCGGCGATCGAGCCGTCGACGACCAGCGTCCCCTCCGCCGTGCCCTCGACCGGGGCGATGAAGGTCTCGCCGCAGGGCAGGTTGCCGAAGGCGCCGCGATTGCCGAGTTCGCCGGCGTCGACGATCGAGAGCCGCTCCTCCAGGCCGAGCCGCAGATCGCTGCCGTGGCGACAGGTGATGCGCGCCTCCGAGCCGCCGTTGACGATCCCGCTCAGCGCCCAGCCGCGGCGCCGCACCTCGGAGAGGTCGCTGGTCATCAGCCGGGTCAGCATGTCCTCGGTCACGCCCGGCAGGCTGCCTATGCGGACGCCCTGTTCGGTCGCCTTGCGGCGGGCCGCGGTGTGGGAGATCGACTGGATCGTCGGCGCCAGCACCACGTCGGCCTCGAGCATCGCGGCGGCGACCACGTCCGGCGGCTCGGCCGCGGGCGATTCCCGCTCCGACATCACCGCCAGGGTCGCGCTGGCGCCGTCGCCCTGGGCCTCGATCCGCATCAGCGCGCCGATCTCTTCGGTCACCGGGTTGCAGACGACCAGCACCTCCTCGCCCGGCGAGACGCTCATGCACTCGCGGACCACGGTCCTCACAGCCATGTCCAGCTCCGCGCTCACCGGCGCAACCCTATCGCCGTAACGCGATTAGAAGATCAAAATCCACCAAAAGGCAAAATCAGTCGTCATCGTGGCGGTGACGCAACGACCAAGCCTGGAACCAGATCAGCCCCAGCAGCAGCGAGCCGAAGGCCAAAAAGGGCGGAAACCAGCCCTCGGGATGCACGATCGCCAGCGCCGCCACCGCAAACGCGTCCACCAGCAGCAGGAAAGCGACCAGGACCGGCCGCATCGCGGCCCAGCCGGAACCTTGAGATTGAGGTCCGCTTCCCATCGCTACCATGCCCATCCCCGCCGGAGTAGCTCAGCTGGTTAGAGCAGCGGAATCATAATCCGCGTGTCGGGGGTTCGAGTCCCTCCTCCGGCATTCCGCTGTAACAGGGAATGCCTATTAGTGGGTGGAGCATCGGCCTGCATATGCCTCAGCGTGCCTCACTTCAGAACGCTTCAGCTCCGCCTGCATTGCGCGGTATTCGTGCGCCGTGACAAACTGGCGGCGCCAAATGACTTTTAGAGTACTCGATATTAGGCCGTGCATCGGCCGCATTCCTGATGCCCGCTGACGCCTGGATCGGGATTGGTGCCGGCATTGTGGCCATATTCGGCGCCCTCCTGGCCGCGACCCACTTTCTAGTCAGAGCGCCACTGGAAGCTGCGAACGCAAAGGCTGAAGCCGAAAAATCGCAAGTCGAAGCCGCCCGGGCAGATATCGAGCAACGACTGGAGCGTGAGCGTGAGCGCTTAACGGATCTCGACAGCAGGTACCAAAACCTGCAACGCGACTTCACCCACTTCAGGCACGGTAAGACCAGCATTCCCCTCAAGCAGGAAATTGAAGCTTTCCTCCGAGAAGCGATGGAGGCTCTTGGAGTAGCCGAGGGCTCCATTCTCGTTCCTGGACCACCCCCGAACTCCTCTCGCTTCGTCTTCCTTGCCATCTATGGCCCTGCCGCAGACAAATTACGACGTGCCAAGCTGCCAATCGACCAGGGGATCGTCGGAAGAGTCTTCGCAAGCGGAACTCCCCACAACACCGTCAACGCCCAGCGCGATCCTAATTTCTTCATGGGCATTGACGAGAAGGCTGAGCATCGCACGCAGGCGATGCTGACGATCGCGCTGCGTTATCACGGCAAGGTGGTCGGGGTGATCCAATTTCTCAACAAAGCCGCTGGCTTCGGATCAGCGGATGAAACCGCAGCCTCCGAATTCGCCGATCTATTGGCCCCCAAGGTGGCGGCGTTCACCCACAGTCCCGAGAATTTTGAGCTCCTGGGCCTCGCCAGCCAAAGCGAGGAGCGCGAGGCAACCATCGCCTTCTGCGATTTGACTTCTTCTTCGGCACTGCTCGAGCAGATGAATGTGTTGAGTGCAATCGACTGCATCAACGAGTATCTGGAGCAGCAATGCGACGCAGCGATGAGGCTCGGCGCGACCGTGGATAAGTACCTCGGCGACGGAGCCATGCTTCGCTTCAACGTCCCTCGTCGCATCGCCGACGATGACCACGCTATCCGCGCGGTCGAAGCCGCACTCAATATGCAAGCGCTTTTCGAGCGGCTGAAGTGCGGCTGGCTCAGCGAGGGCCTGCCAGTGGATGCGATCTACAACCGAATCGGCCTCGCCCCGGGCATCGTGCACGAAGCGAAGATCGGCCATCCGCAGTTCCAGCAACTCACGGTCGTCGGCGATGCCGTCAATCACGCCGCTGCCTTATGCGAGACGGCCAACCGCGAACGTAATGTCATCGTGATTCCAGAGGAGATGCTGGCCCGCCTCGGTGACCGCTTCGTTGTCAGAAGTTCGGACGGCGGCGATGCATACGAAGTGCTGGGTCAAAACTGAAGCTCTGTCGTCCTGTCGTTTCAGTCGACGAGAGTGTGCTCCCCTCCATCTATTGGCACGCGATCAGAAACCGTGTCCTTCGCCAGGACGCCCCATATCCTTGCTGAGGTCAGGGATCTCCCGTGCCTACCCCCCTTTACGGTCCAGACAGCCTGATTCAGCCTCCTAATAGGCGGAGAGGTAGACAGACGATCCGCAGCTGTTGTACGGACCCGGAGTGTCAATGCAGAGCCGCACGTACACGCCCTGCGCCGCATTCGAGTAGTAGAACGTGTCCTTGGAAGTTCCTGCGGCATAGCCGTTCAGGCATTTGCTGATCCCGCCCTTCCAGTCGGTCCGAACGTTGGGCCCGAAGTACATCTTGTACTCGACCTTGCGGCAGGTGTAGCCACTCGACTTGTACAGGGTCTGGTACAGGCTCAGCGAACGCGACACGCCGGAATTGTCGACATTGGTGATGTAGGCCGTACCCGAAGCTCCCGAGATCGACCAGAGGTTTTCGGCGGATGCGGACGCAGGCAGCAGTGAAATGGCAACGGTTGCGATGAACGCGGTGAGAAGCAGTCGGATACGCACGTCAACCCCCAGAGTCGATGTTGCCCCGGCCCTTACCGTTCACTGCTGAGCCAAAGTCAATTAGTGAACGTTCTCTGACTCCTGTTCTTCCATGGTGCGAATCAGCCCGGCTATCCGCTCGGGCTCCTGTGCCATCAAGCCGTGGCCGCAGCCCGCGAAGATCTCGACGCGGGCGCCGGGCCAGCGGGCCGCGAGGCGCTCGGCGTTCGTCACCGGAGTCACCTCGTCGAGTCCGCCGTGGAGGATCAGGGTCGAGGGCACGCCTGCCGCTCCGCCCTCGGCCGGCTCCTCACGGTGCCAGGCCTCCATCGCCGCCTCCTGGGCGCGCAGCGTCGCCGGGGAGAGCCCGGCGCGGGCGTCGGCGACGACCTTGCCGAACTGGCGATCGATCTCCGCCGCCAGTTCGGGCGGGAAGAGCAGCGAGATCAGGCGGGTCGCCTGCTCGCGCGGGGCGCCGGAGTGGTCGACCAGCCGCGCCCAGGCCTCAGCGCTTGCCGGCACCGCCTCCTGCCCACCGGGATCGGTCGCCAGCAGGGCCAGGGCCGACACGCGCCCCGGCGCCCGCACGGTCAGCCGCTGAGCCACGAAGCCGCCCATCGACCAGCCGACCACCGGCAGGCGCTCGACGCCGATCGCATCCAGCAGGGCTTCGAGGTCGGCGGCCAGGCCGTCGATCGTCAGCTCCGCATCGCCCAGCTCCGAGCCGCCGACGCCGCGGTTGTCCGGGCAGATCACCTCGAACTCCTCCGCCAGGCCAGCGAGGAAGGTCGGGTCCCAGTCGCTCCCGGTCGCCGCGTAGCCGTTGACCAGCAGCAGTGGCGGCCCCGCGCCGACGCTGCGCCAGGCGAGGCGCCGCCCCTCGACCTCGATCGCCCACTCCGCCCCGCCCTCCATCGGCACGAACTACGGCGCCGCCGGCGCGGCCTCGAGCATCAGCGTCACCGGGCCGTCGTTGACCAGGGCCACGCCCATGCAGGCGCCGAAGACCCCCTTCTTCGCCCCCAGCCGCTCGCAGAAGCGGTCGTAGAGCGGCTCCGCGACCTCGGGCCGGGCCGCCTCGACGTAGCTGGGGCGGTTGCCCTTGCGGGCGTCGCCGTAGAGGGTGAACTGACTGACGCAGAGCAGCTCGCGCTCGCCCAGCGGCTCGTTCATCCGCCCCTCGGCGTCGTCGAAGATGCGCAGCGCCCGGACCTTGTCGGCGAGCCGGTCGACCTGCTCCTCGCCGTCCCCCACCCCGACCCCGAGCAGGATCAGCATCCCCGGCCCGATCTGGGCGACGCGCTCGCCCTCGACGTCGACCGCAGCCTGGCTGACCCGCTGGACCAGCGCCCTCAACCCTGGGGCCCCTCCAGCGCCTCGACCAGCGAGGAGGCGTCGTAGGCGCCGAAGAAGCGCTCGCCGTTGACGAAGAAGGTCGGGGTGCCGGTGGCGCCGCTGGCCTCGGCCGAGGCGAGGTCGCGCTCGACCCGCGGCCGGTGGGCGCCGGAGTCGATCTCCGCCGCCATCCGCTCGGCGTCGAGGCCGAGCTCGCGGCCGACCTCCAGCATCGTCTCCCGCGAGAGCTTCGGCTGCTGCGGGAAGAGCGCGTCGTGGTACTCCCAGAACCGGCCCTGGGCGGCCGCCGCCTCGCTCGCCTCAGCCGCCAGCGGCGCCAGCGGATGGCGCTCGGGGATCGGCAGATGGCGGAAGGAGAAGACGAGCCGGTCGCCGAGGCGATCGCGCACCCGCCGCAGCACCGACTGCGCCCCGAGGCAGAACGGGCACTGGAAGTCGCCGAACATCAGCAGCTGCAGAGGCCGCTCCAGCTCGCCGCGAAGGTGATCGTCCTGATCGAGCGCTGGGGTGAGGATGTCGTCCACTCGGCAGGATGTTATGCCTCCCATGAACCACGTCGAGTCGATCCTGGTCCTGATGCTGGCCGCGACCCTGCTCGTGCGCCTGGCCGAGTTCGGCAAGGTGCCGGCGCCGATCGTGCTCGTCCTCGGCGGCCTGGCGATCGCCTTCGTCCCCGGCCTGCCGACGATCGAGCTCGACCCGGACACGATCTTCCTCGTCTTCCTGCCGCCGCTGGTCTTCTCCGCCGGCTGGCGCACCTCGCCGCGGGAGCTGCGCACGGTGATGCGGCCGCTGGGCCTGCTCGCGGTCGGGCTCGTCTTCCTCACCGCCGCGGTCGTGGCGGTGGTCGCCCACGCGCTCGTCCCCGCCCTGGGCTGGGCCGAGGCGGCGGTCCTCGGCGCCATCCTCGCCCCCACCGACGCCGTCGCCGCGATTGCCGTCTTCCGCCGCATCGGCGGTCCCGAGCGGGTGCGGCTGCTGGTCGAAGGCGAGTCGATGATCAACGACGGCACCGCCCTCGTCCTCTACTCGATCGCGCTCGGGGTCGCCACCGGCGGCGCCTTCTCGCTCGGCGACGCGGCGCTCGAATTCGTCGCCATCTCGCTCGGCGGGATCGCGGTCGGGCTCGCCGTCGGCTACCTCTCGATCCTCGTCATCCGCCGCCAGGCCGACACCAGCCTGGTCGTCGTGCTCACCGTGCTGACCGCCTACGGCGCCTACATCGGCGCCGAGGAGCTCGGCGTCTCCGGCATCCTCGCCGCCGTCGTCGCCGGCCTCTACGGCGGCTACCAGTCGCCGGTCGCGGTCGAGGCCGACACCCGGCTCAGCGCCGTCGCCTTCTGGAACGTCCTCATCTTCAGCCTCGAGATGACCCTGTTCGTGCTGCTCGGCGTGCAGCTGCCGGAGGTCGTCGACGCGCTCAAGGCCAGCTCCTCCGGCGTCGCCGAGCTGCTCGGCCCGGCGGCGGCGATCGCCGCCGCCTCGATCGTCACCCGGCTCGCCTTCGTCTTCGCCATGCGCTCCGACGCCGGCGAAACCCTGGGCGAACGCTTCGCTGTCGGCTGGAGCGGGATGCGCGGCGCCGTCTCGCTGGCGGCGGCGCTGGCGGTCTCGCTCGACGTCCCCGCCCGCCCGCAGATCATCTTCCTCACCTTCACGCTGATTCTCGTCACCCTGGTCGGCCAGGGCCTCTCGCTGCCGTTCGTGATCCGCAAGCTGCGCCTGGAGGAGCCGCGGCGCTGGAGCGACGAAGAGGCGGTGGCGCGGATGGAGGCGGCGCAGGCGGCGCTCGACCGGATCGAAGAGATCGAGGACGAGGGCCGGGCCGCGGACTCGCAGCTGCAGCGCCTGCGTGACCTCTACCGCTCACGCTTTCGCATGTGCCAGCAGGTGCTCGGCGGCGAGGATCCGGAGACGATCGCCCGCGAGCAGCGGCTCGCCGACTACGGCGCCCTACGGCGCGAGCTGATCGGGGTCGAGCGCGAGATCCTGCTCGAGCTGCGCGGCGCCGAACGCCTGCGCAACGGAACGATGCGGCAGATCGAGCGCGACCTCGACCTCGAGGAGGCGCGGATCAGGGCCTGAGCAGGGTGCCGTAGTCCTTTGGGTCGCATAGCGGCACAAAGGACTACGGCACTCCAGACGGGCGCCGCCGGGCACCCGGCGCTCAGGTCGAGGGTGCGAGGAACTCGCGGGCGCGGTCGGCGACCAGCTCGGGGCGCTCGTCGGCGATGAAGTGGCCGCAGCCCTCGACGAACTCGATCCGCATCTCGTCGGCGTGACGCTGGTACCCCGCCAGCATCTGCGGTCGCAGGACGAAATCGTCGACGCCGAAGACCAGCTGCGTCGGCACCGTCAGGTGCGCCCCCGCGTAGCGGCCGCGCATCAGCGGCCAGGCCTCGCGCCAGTTGAAGACCCGGTACATCTGCACCCCCGCCCGCGCCCGCGCCGGCTCGGCCAGGGTGTCGGCGAAGACCGCCAGGGTCTCCTCGTCCCAAGCGTCCTTGACCTCGGAGCCGCCGACCAGGACCCGCTTGACGAAGTCGCCGCGCCGGTGCAGGCCGTAGCCGATCCCGGGCGCCAGCACCAGCTGCTGGTACCAGAAGCGCCAGGCGTGGCCGATCGTCGCCCGCAGGTCGATCCAGGGCGGGACGATGTTGAGCGCGAGGAAGCGCTCGAAGCGCTGCGGCGCCCGCAGGCAGAGCAGGAACCCGACCCAGCCACCCCAGTCGTGGCCGACCAGCTTCACCTTGTCCAGCCCGAGCTCGTCGAGGACGGCAAGCACGTCGGTCGCCAGGTTCTCCTTCTCATAGCCCGAGCGGGGCGCGTCGGACCAGCCGAAGCCGCGCAGGTCCAGGGCCAGGACCCGGTGGCGGTCGGCCAGAGCCGGCATCAGCTGCCGCCACTCGAACCAGTTCTGCGGCCAGCCGTGCAGGCAGAGGACGACGTCGTCGCCGCCGGAGCCAGCTTCGGCGACGTGGAAGTCGAGCCCGCGCGCCCGCACCGTGCGGTGGCTGACGCCGTCGACCTGGGGCATGGCGGTCACCCCGCCAAGGCTATGCGAGCGCTCAGTGCGGTGCGGCCGCGGCGATGGCGCGGAACTCGGCCAGCTGCGCGCCCATCGTCTCGACGTCGCAGGCGACCATTTCCGGCCACTGCTTCTCGGGATGGTCCTGCAGCGTCTTCAGCCCGTTACCGCTGATCACGGCGACTACGGTCTCATCGGCCCCGATCTTCCCTTCGGCGGCCAGCTTCGCCGTGACCGCGACGGTGGTCCCGCCGGCCGGCTCGGTGAGGATCCCCTCGGTCGCACCGAGCAGATCGATGCCGCCGAAGATCTCCTCGTCGGTCACGGTCGCCGCCGAGCCGCCGCGGGTGCGCACCGCGTCGACCACCAGGGCGCCGTCGCCTGGGGCGCCGATGGCGATCGAGTGCGCGGCCGTGTCCGGGGTCTGCGGCTCGATCTCGCCGCCGTCGAGGATCGCCGTGGCGATCGGCCCGCAGCCACTGGCCTGAGCGACGTTGATCTTGGTCCCGGCGGTCTCCGCCAGGCCGACGATCTCCAGCTCGTTCAGCCCCTTGTGCACGCGCGAGGAGAGCGTTCCCCCCGCCGCCGGGATCACGAAGTGGTCCGGTGCGGCCCAGTTGAGCTGCTCGACGACCTCGAAGGCCATCGTCTTCGCCCCCTCGGCGTAGAACGGGCGCAGGGTGATGTTGGCGAACTCGATGCCGCTGGCCAGCGAGAGCTCGCGGCAGGCGCGGTTGGCCTGGTCGTAGTTGCCGTCGAGCTGGCAGACCTGGGCGCCGAGCGCGCGGCAGGCCTTCGCCTTGCCCTTCTCCATGTTGCCCGGGTAGAAGATGTAGGCGGTGGCGCCGGCCTTGGCGGCGAGCGCCGCCACCGCGGTGCCGACGTTGCCGGTGGAGACGCAGCCGATCTCGTCCTTGCCCAGCGCCAGCATCCGCGCGATCGCCATGCTGACGACCCGGTCCTTGTAGGAGAGGGTCGGGCGGTTGGTCGAGTCGTCCTTCAGGTAGAGGTTCTTGAGCCCGATCTCGGCGCCGAGCCGGTCGGCCTTGATCAGCGGCGTCTGGCCGGAGAACTGGCCGACCTTCGCCTGTGCCCGCTGGGAGACGATCGGCAGCAGCTCCTCGAAGCGCCAGATGTTCCAGGGGCGGTCGCCGAGGCCGCGGGCGGCGATCAGCTCCTTCGCGCGCTCGTAGTCGTAGTCGATGTCGAGACCCTCGCCGCAGGCCGGACACTTGAAGGCGGTGTCGAGCAGGGGCGTGCGGTAGCCGCAATCGCGGCAGACGAGTTCGGTCGCGCAGGAGGTGGTCCGGGGCCCGACGGCCTCTCCCAGATGCGGCTCGACCGCGTCGCTCATGACTCCTCCTTTGCCGCCGTCCAGCGGGGCCCAGCCCGCATCGGCGCTCGTCCATTGGTCCCACGGGTATAACACATGGGCAACGGGCGCTCAACGCTTTTCGCGTAAATATCCCGATCCCGGCGTGCCATCGTCAAAGGCAAGGTAGCGAACAACGGCGCCGAACCGGTGGGGAGAAATGCTCTGTCTGTATAGAGTCATGCCTTCGTCACGGAAGAATCACGATCGATGACCCCCCAAGAGCGCTTCTCCGCAAATCTTCGCCAGGCCCGCACGAAAGCGGGCATCTCCCAGGAGGAGCTGGGCAAGCGCTGCGAGCTGCACCGGACCGAGATCTCGCTGCTCGAGCGGGCCGGCCGCGAACCGCGCCTGGCGACCCTGATCAAGCTCGCCGGGGCGCTGGAGACGACGCCAGCGGAGCTCTGCGCCGGCGTCGCCTGGCAGCCATCGAAGCGGCGCTTCGTGGTCAAGCGCGCGCCCCGAGCCGGCGACTAGCCAGGGCAGAAAACGATGAAGGGAGGCGGGGCCGAGTCGGCGACAGCCGACGTCACCAGGTCCCTAAGGTCCTGGCTCAGCGACTGGTCCTCCTTTGCCACCCCAAGGCGGTTTCCCAGATCTCGAGAAGCCCCGCCCCCTTCACCGGTTTTGATCGCCCGGCAGGTGAATTCATAACACACCGCCATGTAACAATCAAGCGAGTTTGCTTAATCGGCGGACTTTTCTCGTAGCTGCTCAGCCAGCGGGTGCGGAAGCCCCGGCGGCAACCGGGATCGGCGCCGAATCGGGCCAGGCGGCGGGCAGCGCCGCGGCCTCGAACTGACCCGAGGAGAGCAGCAGCTCCTCCGCCGCGTGGGGCGCAAACGGAGCCAGGGCCCGGGCCAGCAGCAGCAGCGCCGCGATCTGCGCCTCGGCGTCGGCGCGGTCGAGCTGGCCGCGGCGCTGGACCACTCGCTTCTCGAAGTCCTGGATGCGCTCGAACAGGCGAGTGATGTTGCGCACCGCCTTGTGCATCTGCAGCTGCTCGACGTCCTCGGTGATCCGCGCCAGGCCGTTCTCGCACCATTTGCGCAGGCGGTCGCGCATGTGCTCGGTGTCGGCGGCGGCCTCGGGATCGTGCTGGGTCGCCTCCAGCGCCGCGAAGCGGTCCTGCGAGTAGGTCCAGAGGTTGCGCAGAAAGCGGTTGGCGAAGCGCAGCGCGCCGTCGCTCCAGTTCAGGGTCTTGGCCGGGCCGGCGGCATAGAGGATGGCCAGCCGCACCGTGTCGGCCCCGTACTGCTCGACCAGCTCGTCGGGGTTGACGACGTTGCCGAGGTGCTTGCTCATCTTGCGCCCGTCGGCGATCACCATCTCGTGGAAGAGGCAGCCGGCGAAGGGCTCGCCCTCGCCCATGAAGTCGAAGGGGCCGATGTCGCGCAGCGCCTTGGTGACGATCCGCTGGTCGAAGACGAAGCCGCCGCTGTCGCCGCCGGCGACCAGGCGCTCGGCCGGCAGCCACTGCCGCAGGTCGGGGTGGGTGAACATCTGCTCGTCGCGGTCGGCCGGCGGCACCGCGGCGGGCACCCAGAGCCAGAGCGCGTCGAAGTGGCAGTCGAGGGTGTCGGTCTCGCGCTTGGCCGCGGCGCCGCACCGCGGGCAGGCGACGTCGACGAAGTCCGAGCGCTCGGCCAGCGGGTTGCCCTCGCCGGTCGGGGTGATGTCGCGCGGCAGCACCACCGGCAGCTCCTCGGCCGGCACCGGCACGGCGCCGCAGGACTCGCAGTGGATAACCGGGATCGGCGTCCCCCAGGAGCGCTGGCGGGAGATCGAGAAGTCGTTGGCGCGGTAGCGCTTGGCCTCGCGGGCTCCCCCGACCGGGGCGGCGCTGGCAGCCTCGCCCCCGTCCGAGCCTTCCCCCTCCTCGGGCTCCTCCCAGGCGGGGACGCGCTCGATCCGCGCCGCGATCTCGCGGTCGGCCTCGTCGACGGCCGGGATCCCCAGCGCCGCGGTCGGGCCGAAGCGGGCGTCGACCAGCGGTGAGATCAGGACCGGCAGCTCGTCGCCCCCCGGGCCGGCGACGGAGGCGCCCGTGTCGAAGACGGGGATCGAGCGGGCGTCGCGGGCGCTGCGGTCCCAGCCGCCCGAGCGCATCTGGTCGAGCTCCTCCTGCACCGCGGCGTCGGCCACCCAGGCGTCGACCTCGGGGTGGCGCGGAGAGACCAGGACGAAGCTGGCCAGGCCCAGCGCCCGGCGGTGCGGGCTGAAGACGGTCAGCGCGCGACCGTCGCCCTCGAGATCGACCTCCACCCCGTCGTTGCGGCCGAGGATGTAGCGCTGGGTCGAGAGCGAGAGGTCGTCCCAGTTCCGCAGCTGCTCGGTGTTGCGGTCGTTCTCCTCGAGGTAAGGCGTGATGCGCAGGAACCAGGTCGGGCGGCGGATCAGCCGCACCTCGTTGTGGCAGCGCCAGCAGCGGCCGTCCTCGACCTGGATCGAGGCCAGGGTCGTCTGGCAGGTGTCGCACCAGTCGACGGTGGCGTCCTCGCTGTAGATCAGCCCCGCCTCGAGCAGGGTCAGGAACAGCCACTGCGACCAGCGGTACTGGCGCTCGTCGGAGCTGTAGAAGACGCGGTCGTAGTCGAAGGAGAAGCCGAGCCGGCGCATCTGGCCGAGCATGCGCTCGCCGCAGCGCTCGACCCAGTCGGCGGGGAAGACCTGGCGCTCGATCGCCGCCAGCTCGGCCGGCAGCCCGAAGGCGTCGAAGCCGAAGCCGAGCAGGACGGCGTCGCCGCGGGCACGGCGGAAGCGGGCGTAGGCGTCGCCGATCGAGTAGTCGCGGACGTGGCCCATGTGCAGGTTGCCCGAGGTGAACGGGCTCGAGGGCTTGACGTAGACGCGGGCCTGGCCCTCCGCCGGGCGCGGCGCCTCGTAGTCCCCGCGCTGCTCCCAGGCGGCCTGTCTGGCGGCCTCGATCCGGCCTGCGTCGTAGCTGGGCTTGGGCTCGTTCATCGCAAACCCAAGGCTAGCCGAGGGGTCGAACGAGCCTTCGAACGACCACTTGAGGAATAATCGAGGTCATTGCAGTACCGGATTCGGAATCGAGCCTGTCTCGCCGGGTCCGCCAAGTAAACGGCCCCGACGGTGCTTGCGACACCCCGGGGCCTGGCCGAGACCTAAGAGGAGGTCCCAACAGTGCGAAAGAGTAGAGAACGCCTACTCGTCGTTCCCGACGATCGCTACGACAACGCCTTCGCCGAGATCTACGACGCCGCCGACCGGGCGCCGGACCAGCTGCGGGCCGGAGTCGAAGCGATCGTCGCCCTGGCCGAGCTCGATCCCGAGGAGGCCCGCGAAGGGCTCTGGCGGCTGCAGGCCGACTGGAAGACGCGAGAGCTGCTGGAGCCGCACATCGGCGGCGGGCCCGACCAGGCGGCACTGCGGCTGGGGGCGGCGATCCAGGTCGCCCGCTCCGAGCTCGCCTCGCCCGAACCGCAACTGCGCCAGCGCCTGCCGGAACTGATGCGGTGGCTGGGGCGCGGCGGGCTAAGCGAAGGTCCAGAGCTTGTTGCCGAGGAAGTTGAACGGCATCGCCACCGCGACGGCGATCGCCTGCGCGGTTAGCTCGCCGGTCGTGCCGCCGGCGACCAGGGCCTCGAGCACGGCCAGGTTCAGCCCCAGCGAGGCGACGCTGACCGCGAAGAAGCGCGCCGCCTGGAAGCCGGCCGAGCCGTCGCCCGGGCCGAAGGTCCAGTAGCGGTTCCAGAGGAAGTTGTTGGTGACGGCGACGCCGAAGGCGCCGATCGCGGCGATCGCGTGGTGGACGCCGAGGTTGCCGGCGAGGACCGCGAAGACGGCGAGGTTGATCAGGTAGCCGGAGCCGCCGACGACGCCGAACTTGAGCAGCTGCCACCAGCTGGCCGGCCGCCGGGCGGCGGCACCGAGGCGATCGGCGAATTCGGAGGCGCTCATCGTCCCCTCTCCCTACCCACTGGCCGCGAATGCCGACCATCGAGCAGCACGGCGTCGTCGCCGAAGCCGGTCGGCAGCGCACGCAGAGTGTCGTAGGGGATTTTCACGGGATGCTTGGAGGCGTAGGTGATCAGGGTCAGCCGGTCTGCCCGGACCCGCCCGATCTGGTGGAACGAGGGCGGCAGGATAACCGGCAGTCCGGTTGCCAGCGGCTTGCGGAGAACCGCGATTTCGCTGATTCCTTCCTCCCCACCGTACATGCGCACGGAGCCGTCGTGCAGGTAGTAGCGGACCGGGTCGGCGGCGAGTTTCCAGGTGACGATCGCGCGGCGGCCGTTTTCGGGCTGCCCGAGCGCCTCGGTGACGGTGCGGAAGTCCGGCCGCTGCAGGTTCGGGGTCTGGGTGACGTGGACGTCGAAGGCGAGCCAGTAGGCGCAGAGCGCGACCGCGACGGCCAGTCCCAGCCGGCGGGCGCCGGCGACGGCGCAGCCGACCGCAACCGTCGCCAGCAACGGAATCAGCGCCGGCAGCAGGTTGCGCTCGACCACGTAGTCCTTGCCGAGGAGGGCCACCGCGGCGGTGAGGCCGGCGACGCCCAGCCCCACGACCAGGCCGAGCCCGGCTCCGCGCCGCTCGCGGCGCGTCCCGGCCACCGCGACGAGGAGCAGCGACAGCGCGACCAGGGCGAGCGGGATCAGCGCGTAGCGCTCGCGCGGGGCCTCGGCGATCACGTGGCCGGTTTCGCCGACCAGGAAGGAGACCGCGGTCTCCCAGAGGCGTTCCGGCAGCGGGCTGTTCTCGATCCAGCCGATGTGGGTCGGGTTGGTCTGGGAGTTGAGCAGCGGCAGCAGGGCGAGGCCGACCGCGCCGACGGCGGCGAGCGCCGGCAGCACCTGACGCCAGCGCGAGCGCAGCGCCAGCAGCAGCCAGACCGCCTCGATCCCAACCGCGAAGGCGGCGTAGTAGTGGCTGCAGAGGGCCAGCGCTGAGGCGAGCGCCCACCAGGCCAGGTCGCGGCCCCGGCCGGTGTCGAGCGCGCGGACGAAGAAGAAGAGGGCGAGGCCGCCGAAGAAGACCAGCAGCGCGTAGGAGCGGGCCTCCTGCGAGTACCAGATCAGCATCGGGTTGACGGCGACGAGGGCGGCGAGGACGAGACCGGCGCGGCGGTCGACCAGCTGGCGCCCGAGCAGGTAGCCGACCGGGACCGTGGCGGCGCCGAAGAGGGCGGTGAGCGAGCGCAGTCCGACCTCGCCGGTCCCGAACGCCTTCGCCCATCCCCAGGCGAGGACGTAATAGAGAGGCGGGTTGGACTCGCTCGTCTTCACCCGGTGCAGCATCTCTTCGAAGCTGCCCGGGATCACCCGCATCGCCGTGATCACCTCGTCGTGGTGGTAGCTCTGCAGGCCGAGGCTGGCGAAACGCACGGCGAGGCCGAGGGCGGTCAGGCCGGCGAGCGCCCAGAGCACGAGCGCCGCCTTTCGTGGGTGGTCGAGCTTTGTCGCGCTATCCGCCACAAAGCTCGACCGCTCCCCGGGTGCGCCGTCGCTCATGGCGCGCACTCGCTGCTCGGCATTGGACTGCCGGGACCGAACGACGGCGGGGCGGCTGCCGGGCTGGACCCCCAGCGGCGGTTGGGGCGCGAACCCAGCTGGAAGGAGAGCGTGGCGCCGCGGGCCAGCGCGCAGTAGGTGGTCCACGGCTTCGCGTAGCTGCGGCCGTCGAGGCGCAGCGACTGGACATAGGGACCGCGGCCCTGGCCGAGGATCAGCGCCCGGCGGCGGTGCGGCAGGCGGATCTCGGCCCGCTGGAAGAGCGGGCTTCCCAGTGCCAGCACCCCCACTCCCGGCACCTCCGGGTAGATGCCGAGGGCGCCGAACACGTACCAGGCCGAGAGCGTGCCGAGGTCGTCGTTGCCGGGATAGCCGTCGGGCGCCGTGTCGTAGAGGCCGAGCAGGGCGCGCCGCACCGCCGCCTGGGTCTTGTGGGGCTGGCCCATCCAGTCGTAGAGCCAGGGCGTGTGCAGGGTCGGCTCGTTGCCGAGCAGGGCGTGGTCGGTGTGGGTGCCGCCGGGGCCGCCGTTGAGCTCGCGCAGGAAATGGTCGAGGCGGGCGGCGGCGCGGCGGCGGCCGCCCATGCGGGCGATCAGCCCGGCCGGGTCCTGCGGGACCATCCAGGTGTACTGGGCCGAGTTGCCCTCGACGAAGCCGCCGCCACCGAGGTTGTCGTAGGGGGTCGGGAAACGGCCGTCGGCGAAGCGCGGCTCGGCCATGCCGCTGGCCGGGTTGTAGAGGCGGCGCCAGTTGGCGGAGCGGCGGATGAAGGCGCGGTAGGTGGAGCTGTCGCGCAGCGAGCGGCCGGCGAGCTGGGCGATGGCGAAGTCGTCGACCGCGTACTCGAGGCTGGTCGCGGCCGAGCCCCAGACCGCGTCGGGGTCGCCGTAGATCGAGTTGGCGTTGCGGGTGTTGGTGTCGAGGTCGAAGGGCACATAGCCGAGCGCCAGGTACTGCTCCAGGCCCTGGCGCTGCAGGTATTCGCCGTTGGCGCTGCGGCAGGGTTCGGTGGCACCGCGGACCATCGCCTCCAGCGCCGCCCCGTGGTCGAAGGCGCCGGCGCCGAAGGCCGCTGCCGAGGCGAGGATCGAGTCGGCCGAGTCGCCGACCATGGTCATGCTCTGGCCGTTGGCGTAGGACCAGCGCGGCAGGCAGCCGCTCTGCTCGGCGTCGGCCAGCAGCGAGCTCATCATCTCGCTCGCTCGCCGCGGCACCAGCAGCGCCAGCAGCTGCACCTGGCTGCGATAGATGTCCCAGCCGGAGAAGTCGGCGTACTGGACGCGGCCGCGGGCGTGGTGGATCTGACCGTCCATGCCGGCGTAGGCGCCGCCAACGTCGCTGAAGGTCCGCGGCGCCAGCAGCGCGTGGTAGAGCGCGGTGTAGAAGGTGTCGAGCCGCCGCTCGGGCCCGCCGCTGACGCGGATCCGCCCCAGCGCCCGGTTCCAGCGCTGGCGGGCGCGGCCGGCGATCGTGCCGAAGCCGGCGCCGGCGCTCTCGGCGGCGAGGTTGGCGCGGGCGCCCTCGACGCTGACGAAGGAGACCCCGACCCGGGCGACGACGGTACGGCTGCGGCGGGTGTCGAACGTCGCATAGGCACCGGCCTGGGCAGTCGTGCGCGGGTTCGCGGCCGGCGCCTGGGTGTCTTCCGCCGCCGTCCCGCCCCGCTCGAGCGAGCCGCCGTCCCAGGTGCCGAAGGAGTCGAAGCGGCGGTCGAAGACGGCGGCGAAGTAGACCCGGTAGCGCGGCCGCTGGCCGCAGAAGTGGCCGCTGGAGGCGGTACCGGAAATCTCGCGCCGCCCAGGATCGACGGCGACGGCGGCGAGGTCGTCGGGCTGGGCGCTGCCGCCGGCGTCGATCAGGACGCTGGCGTGGGGATTGCGCGGGAAGCGGAAGCGGGCGATGCCGCTGCGCGTGGTCGCGCTCAGGGCGACGTCGATGTCGGCGCCGCGGGCGGGGTTGAGCCGGACCCCGTAGAAGCCCGGTCGGCCCGCCTCCTCGGTGTGCGAGAAGCCGGGCTGGAAGCGCCCGTCGAGGCCGCCCCCCGGGGCGGCGGGCGAGGAGTCGAGCGGCTCGGTCGTCGGCAGCAGGGGGAAGTCGCCGTAGAGGGCGCAGCCGGCGCCGCTGAGGTGGGTGAGGCTGAAGCCGGAGAGGTGGTTGTCGCGGTGGTCGTAGCCGCCCGAGTGCGGCGCCGAGGGAGTCGTGTCGGGCCCGAGCTGGACCATCCCGAAGGGCAGGGTGGCACCGGGGAAGTTGTGGCCGCCGCCGAAGGTGCCGGGGCCCGGGCGGGTACCGGCGAACAGGGCCACGTGGCTGGAGAGGTCACGCGCGCCCGCCGCCGGGGCGAGCAGCGCGCAGGCGAGCGCCAGGGCGCCGATCGCCGTCCCGCCTCGTCGCATGGAGATCTTTCCGTTGTGCGTAATGTTCCCGCTCCGATGCGTAGGAGGAATGCAACTCTGGCAGCAGTGGCGACGGCTGCCGTCGTCCTCGCCCTGGTCCTGATCTTCGGCGGCGGCTCCGATTCGAAACACGCCGAGGCAAGCGCGGCAGCGGTGCCGGGTCAGCCCAGGGTAGAGATCGTCTCCCCCAGAAACGGCGCCCGCCAGACCAGCCACGCGGTCGTGGTCAAGGCGATCGTCGAAAACTTCCAGCTGGCGCCGCGCCAGTTTGGCCGCGACCCGCAGCTGGGCGAGGGCCACATCCGCTTCAGCCTCAACCGGGTGCCGGACTGCGTCGACCCGGTCAAGCTGCTGCACGCGATCAACAGCCCCCTCGGCAACGGCCGCCTCGTCGGCGCCTCCTTCGACTACCCCCCCTACTCGGGCCCGAACGGGGTGCTGGCGGAGCGGATCGGCAGCGCCGGCAGCTACTCGCCGGCGACCAGGCCGGAGATCTTCTACCACGGCCTCCCCCCCGGCTTCTACCGTCTGATCCTCAACCTGGCGCTGAACAGCGGCGCGACCACGCCGGACCACGCCGTCACCAACTTCCAGATCCTCCCCCGCCCCGGCCACGGCCCGAAACCGTGCCCCAAGGGCAAAGTCCCGAGCGCCAAAGCCGCCGCCCGCCTCAGTGGCTGACACCGCCCGCAGCGCGGCGGGACTCAATACTTCACTTTGTATAGTGCGTAGCAATGCGTACGTATCGCCGTTTGATGGGCTTCCTGCGCCCCTACCGGCCGCAGTTGTGGGGCTCGCTGATCTTTGCCTGGGCGGCGATGGGGATGACCGTCCTCATCCCCTGGCTGATCGGGCGCGCGGTCAACGCGATCGAGGACGGCGACAAGCCTGACCTGCTGCCGCTGGCGCTGGCGATCTTCGGGGCCGCGATCCTGCGCCTGGGGCTGACCGTGGTCAGGCGCCTGGTCGCCGGCAAGGTCTCGCTGGCGGTCGAATTCGACCTGCGGCAGATGTTCTACGCCCACCTGCAGCGGCTCGAGCTGGGCTTCTTCGACGGACAGCAGACCGGGCAGCTGATGTCGCGGGCGACGGTCGACCTCGGCGCGATCCGCTTCTTCCTCGGCTACGGCCTGATCTTCATCACCCAGAACCTGCTGACGATCGTGCTCGCCGGCGCCGTGATGTTCGCCATCAACCCCTGGCTGGCGTTGATCGCCCTCGCCCCCGCCCCGTTCATCGTCTACACCGCCTCCCGCTACAACCGCGTCTCCCGCCCCGCCCAGCAGGAGGTGCAGCAGCGGCTCGCCGAGCTGACCGCGGAGGCGGAGGAGAACGTCTCCGGGATCCGCATCGTCAAGGCCTTCGCCCGCGAGGAATACCAGCTGCAGCGCTTCAGCCGGGCGGTCTCCCGGGTCTTCGACCAGAGCATCTACTCGACCAAGCTGCAGGCCTTCTTCTCGCCGCTGATCGGGCTGCTGCCGCAGCTCGGGATCGCCCTGGTGCTGCTGATCGGCGGCCGCGAGGTGATCGCCGGCAACCTCAGCCTCGGCAACTTCACCGCCTTCTACACCTACCTGGTGATGCTGGCCGGGCCGCTGCGGATGCTCGGGGTGGCGATGGGGATGGCGCAGCGGGCGATCGCCTCCGGCAACCGCCTGTTCGAAATCCTCGACCGCCAGCCGCGGATCGAGAGCCCGCCCGGGGCGCCGGCGCTGCCGGCCGGGGGCGGCCGCGTCGAGCTGCGCGACGTCAGCCTCAGCTATGCCGACACCAGGGCGGCCGCCGATGGCGATGGCGCTGGCTCTGCGAGCGTCGACCCCACCCCACTGGGGTCAGATGTGCCCGCGGCGCTCGAGGAGATCTCCTTGGAGGTCGAGGCCGGGCGCACGGTGGCGCTGGTCGGGCCCTCGGGCTCGGGCAAGACCAGCCTGGTGGCGCTGATCGCCCGCCTCTACGACCCGACCGCGGGCACGGTCCTGGTCGACGGCGTCGACGTGCGCGAGGTCGAGGTCGCCTCGCTGCGCTCGGAGATCGCCTTCGTCGCCGACGACAGCTTCCTCTTCACCGCCAGCGTCGCCGAGAACATCGCCTACGCCGACCCGGAGGCGACGCTGGAGCAGATCGAAGCGGCGGCGCGGCGGGCCCAGGCCGACGCCTTCATCCGCGAGCTGCCCGAGGGCTACGAGACCCGGGTCGGCGAGCGCGGCCTCACCCTCTCCGGCGGCCAGCGCCAGCGGGTGGCGATCGCCCGCGCCCTGCTGGCCGACCCGCGGATCCTGATCCTCGACGACGCCACCTCCTCGGTCGACGCGACCACCGAGGCGGCGATCAAGTCCGGGCTGGGCGAGGCGATGGCCGGCCGCACCACCTTCATCATCGCCCACCGCCTCTCCACCGTCTCCCTGGCCGACGAGATCGTCGTCATCGACGGCGGCCGCGTCGTCGACCGCGGCACCCACGAGGAGCTGATGGCGGGCTGCGGCTTCTACCGCGAGATCGCCGAGCACGGGCTGGCCGACTCGGTCTTCCTCCAGCGCGACCTCGAGCAGCGCGAGGAGATGGCGCGGCTGTGAGGGACCTCGGCAACATCGGCAGGCTCTTCGGGGCGCTCTGGCGGCTGATCCGCGGCGAGGACCAGCGCGGCCGCAAGGTCCGCTGGCTGGTCGGGCAGCTGCGCCCCTATCGCGGCCGGGTGGCGCTGATGTTCCTCGGCCTCGCCTTCGCCACCGCCGCCGGGCTCGCCCCGCCCTACCTGGCCGGCCGCGCGATCGACTCCGGCATCCTCACCGGCGACGCCGGGGCGCTCGACCTGATCGTGCTCGCCTTCGTCGCCGTCGCCGTCGTCTACGCGCTCGCCACCTACCTGCAGACCTACATGGTCGGCTGGGTCGGGACGCGGGTGCTGCAGGATCTGCGCCAACGCGTCTTCGCCCACCTGCAGTCGATGTCGATCGGGTTCTTCACCCGCCGCAGCCCCGGGGTCCTGATCTCCCGCATGACCAACGACATCGAGGCGCTCAACCAGCTCGTCACCGACGGCGTGGTGACGATGTTCTCCAGCACCCTGACCCTGCTCGGCGTGGTCGTGATCATGCTCGTGCTCGACGTGCAACTGGCCCTGGTCACCTTCCTCACCTTCCCGTTGCTGCTGATCGCCAGCCTCGTCTTCCGCATCGTCTCCCAGGGCGCCTACCGGGCGACCCGCGAGCGCATCGCTGCAATCACCGGCTACCTGCAGGAGACGCTGAGCGGAATGCGGGTGGTGCGCAGCTTTGGCCAGGAGCCGCGCCACGTCGACGTGATGACCGACCTCAACGAGCAGAACCGGGCGATCAACATGAAGACCGTCTACCTCAACGCCTCCTACTTCCCGGCGGTCGAACTGCTGGCGGCGCTGGCGACGGCGACGATCCTCCTCTACGGCGGCACCCAGGCGATCGAGGGGGCGATCCAGATCGGCGTGATCGTCGCCTTCGTCGGCTACCTGACCACCTTCTTCGAACCGATCCAGCAGCTCTCCCAGCTGTACACGACCTACCAGCAGGGGATGGCGGCGCTCGACAAGATCTTCGACCTGCTCGACACGGCGCCGGACATGGTCGACGCCGCCGACGCGATCGACCCCGGCACCCTGCGCGGAGAGATCGAGCTGGAGGGCGTCTGGTTCTCCTACGGCGAGGGCGAGGAGCCCGGCGCCGCCGAGTGGGCGCTGGAAGGCGTCGACCTGCACGTGCCGCCGGGGCAGACCCTGGCCCTGGTCGGCGCCACCGGGGCCGGCAAGTCGACCTTCGCCAAGCTCGTCGCCCGCTTCTACGACCCGCAGCAGGGGCGGGTGCTGGTCGACGGCCACGACCTGCGCGGGGTGCAGCAGCGGGCGCTGCGGCGCCAGCTCGGGATCGTCCCCCAGGAGGGCTTCCTGTTCAGCGGCAGCGTCCGCGAGAACGTCGCCTTCGGCCGCCCCGAGGCGAGCCTGGAGGAGATCGAGTCGGCCCTGGCCACGGTCGGCGCCACCGAGTTCGTCGCCGCCCTGCCGGACGGGATCGAGACCGAGGTGGGAGAGCGCGGCGTCCAGCTCTCCGCTGGCCAGCGCCAGCTGGTCGCCTTCGCCCGCGCCCTGCTGGCCGAGCCCCGCATCCTGATCCTCGACGAGGCCACCTCCAACGTCGACGTCCGCACCGAGAAGACGATCGAGAAGGGCCTGGAGAGACTGCTACAGGGCCGCACCGCCATCGTCATCGCCCACCGCCTCTCGACGATCCGCCGCGCCGGCAAGATCGTCGTCCTCGAGGGGGGCCAGATCGCCGAGCAGGGGACGCACGATGAGCTGATCGCGGCCGGCGGGGCTTACGCGCGGTTGTACGGGGCGTGGTCCGAGAGTTCGGCCGCCTGATTCCGGGGCCGGCAGTGAGGAGGGAGTTGGTGCCCTCCCTCAGAAGCCGTCGCGCAGCTGAATCGCTGACTGGCTGCGGAGCGCGGTTCCGTGAGCTTCTGCGGGAGGGCACCAACTCCCTCTCCGACAGCAGGACTGGATTCGCCGGAGAGCGCTAGATCCCAAACAGCTACAACCGAGCGGAGGTCGCCTGAGTGGATCCGCAGGTTCGAGCCGGAAGAAGCTGTGGAAGAGGGGACGGGTACCCCCTTCGAACGTATCAGCATGAGGAGGGCCGGCAGCCATCGCGGCGACAGCCGTTCAGCGAATCACCCGACGAGGTGCAGTGAGAAGGGGGTACCCGTCCCCTCCCCCGCAAACGTCAGCCCGGTCCGACGCCCCCTGAGCTGCCCCCGGTACTACCGCCACCGGCTTCCGGCGCCGCTTCGGCGCCACCCCCGGCCCCACCCGTTTCGGGCGCGGCTTCTTCGGGGATGATTTCTTCCACCGGCGCTTCTTCTTCGAATTCTTCGGGGGCGGCTTCGACGCCGCCTTCTTCGGCTTCTTCTTCGGGCGTGCCGACGCCGGTGCCGGAGCCGGTGGGAGCGGGGGCGCTGGGGCCTTCGCTGCACTGCTCGAAGCCGTAGGTGCCGGCGACGCTGGCGAATTCTTCGAGGATCGGCGCCGCGCGGGTGGCGGCGGCGCCAAGCGCTTCCGTGTCTTCGCGTTCGGAGGCGAGCTTGGCTTCGCTCTCCACGGTCGAGAGCTCGTCGGCGGCGGCGATGAATTCGTCGTAGCCGTCGGCTTCGGCCGGCACGCCGAGGTCCTTGATCCGTTCGACCATGCCGATGTAGAGGTCGGCGGTTTTCTCGATCTGTTCCGGCACTTCGGCTTCGGAGGCGCCGAGGGCACCGATCGCGGCGTTGGTCTCACCGCAGATCGCGTCGCCCTGGGAGATCAGCTCGGCTTTGCTCAGCGGCACCGCTTCCGTCGTCGCCGCGGTCGCGTCGGTCGTCTCGTCGCCACCACCGCCGCAGCCGGCCGCGACCAGCGCCAGGAGCGCGGCAAGCGAGAGGGTGATGGTCAGGAGCTTGGAAGGTCTCATCTAGCTAACTGCGGCCCAGGGACTCGAACCCCGACTGCCTCTTCCAGAGAGAGGTGTGCTGCCATTACACCAGGCCGCAAAGAACAGAGCGAAGGATATCCGCTGGACGGGGGAGAGATCCGGCAGGCCGGCGACTTGGGCCGATTATGTCCGGCAGGGAACGTGTAGACAAAAATGTAGACTGGATCCATGGCAAGCGTCGAGACCACCACGGTCAGGGTCAGGCGCGGCACTCATGAGCGCCTGCAGAAGCAGGCAGAACTCACGGGGCAGAGCGTGACTCAGGTCTTGGAGGAAGCCGCGGATCTACTCGAGGAGGCACAGATGCTCGAGTCCGCCGAACGCGCCTGGCAGCGGGCCGCCGAACTGCCGCCGGAGATCGTGGCTCGCAACGCCGCTCGTGACGATGAGTGGGTCCGCGAACTCGAAGCACAACCCCCGTTCCTTGACGAGGCCTGAGATTGTCCGCCCCACCACGCCGCGGCGACGTCTTCCTGGCTGACCTCGACCCCATCGTCGGCAGTGAGCAGAGCGGGCGGCGCCCGTTCCTGGTGCTCTCGATCAGGCAGATGAATGCGGCGCCGGCGGGCATCGCGATCGGACTGCCCTTGACGACCACCGATCGATCCAGCACGCTGCACGTGCGGATCGAGCCTGCCGAGAGCGGTCTCTCGCGGATCAGCTACGCGATGCCGGAGATGGTCCGCTCCGTGTCCACCCTGCGTTTCCGTTGCCAGGTCGGCCGGGTCCCGATCGAAATCGTCGAAGCCGCGTCGGGCCGGACCGGCTTCCTCGTCGGCCTTGGCCGCACCCGCTTCTAGGAGATCGCGGAGAGGTCTGCGTCCGGATCGGCGATCGCAGTGCGGGCGGCGGAGACGTCGACGTCGTCGGCGAGCAGGCGCCGGGCCTCGGCCAGGTCTTCGGGGCGCTCGACGCTGAGCGCGCCGGCGACGCGGCCGTCCTTCAGGTACCAGACCGAGAACTCGCCGCCGTCGCGGTCGCCGCGCCAGACCTCCTCGTCCCAGTCCTGGGCCGGCCCGACGTACTCGAGACTGGCCCAGTCGGCGAGGTCGCTGAAGAAGTAGGGGACGACGTCGTAGTCGGCGTCCGCGCCGAGCATGTTCTTGGCGGCGTGGATGCCCTGCTGCATCGCCACGTCCCAGTGCTCGACGTGGATGCGGCGGCCGTGGACGACGCTGTCGTAGGAGCAGCAGTCGCCGGCGGCGTAGATGCCCTCGGCCGAGGTGCGCAGCTTCGAGTCGCAGACGATCGCGCCGTCGACCTCGATCCCGGCCCGGTCGGCCAGCATCGCGTCGGGGCGGACGCCGGCGCCGACCACGACCAGGTCGCACTCGAGGCTGAGGCCGCTCTTGGCGACGACGGCGCTGACGCGGCCGTCGCCCTCGAATGCCTCCAGCTCCTCGCCGCCGTGGAACTCGACCCCGTTCTCCTCCAGCTTGCGCTGGAACCAGCGGCCGGCCTCCTCGCCGAAGGTGCGCGAGAGGGCGACGTCCTCCATGGCCAGGATCGAGCACTTGGTGCCCTGGGCGGTCAGCGAGGCGGCTACCTCGCAGCCGATGTAGCTGCCGCCGACCAGGACCACGTGCTCGGCCTCCGCCGCCTCCTTGCGGATCGCGTCGGAGTTGCCGAAGGCGCGCAGGTAGTGGATGCCCTCGTTCTCGGCCCCCTCGACGCGGAGAATGTTGACGTTTGCCCCGGTGGCGAGCAGCGCCTGGCCGAAGGCCACCTCCTCCCCGCCCTGGACCTTCGCCGTGCGGGCCTCGAGGTCGAGCGACATCACGTTGCGGCCGCTCAGCAGCTCGACCCCGTTCTCCTCGTACCAGGAGGCCGGGTTGACGTGGGCGTCGCCGCGCTCGGCCTCGCCGCGCAGGTACTCCTTCGAGATCGGCGGCCGTTCGTAGGGCGGCTCCGGCTCGCGCCCGACCAGCAGGATCGAGCCCTCGGCGCCGCGCTTGCGCAGCTCCGCCGCGCAGGAGGCGGAGGCCAGGCCACCGCCGATCAGGAGAAAGTCGACCTCGCGGTCAGCCACCGTCGCTGCCGTTGCCCGCGGGTCCGAAGAGCACCTTCAAGTCGTCCTCTTTACCCGGATCCAGCACAGCCAGAACCTCGTCGCCTTCCTCCAGCACGGTGTCGGCGGTCGGGACGAAGCCCTTGCCGGCACGCAGGACGGAGATCAGCAGGCTGCCCTCGGGCATCTGCAGGTCGCCGACGCGGCGGCCGGTGACGCCGGAGTCGCTGCCCAGCAGCATCTCGATGATCTCCAGCTGCTCCTCCTGCAGGTCGAGCAGGTGGACCAGCCCGTACTCGGGCACCTCGTGCTCGAGCAGGCGCAGGATCAGGTCGGTCGCGGACACCGACGGTTTGACCCCGAGCAGGTCGAAGTGCTGGCGGTTGCGCGGGTTGTTGACGCGGGCGATGATCTGGCCGACCAGGTACTTCTCCTTTGCCACCTGGCAGATCAACATGTTGTCCTCGTCGTCGCCGGTCACCGCGATCACCATGTCGGCGCGCTGGATCCCGGCCCGCTCCAGCACCCAGAGCTCGGAAGCGTCGCCGTAGGAGACGTTGTGCTCGAGCTCCTGCTCGACCGTCAGGTAGCGGCGGCGATCGTTCTCGATCAGCGTCACCTCGTGGTCTTTCTCCAGCAGCTCGCGCGCCAGGTTCCAGCCGACCTTGCCCGCTCCGACGACGATGATGTACATCTCGCTTCCCAGCCTCCCTAGGCGGCTTCCGCCGAGCCGTCGGGTGGGCTGTCGCCGTGGGTCGCGTCGCGCACCGCGCCCTCCAGCAGGTCGATGGCGACGCTGGTCGGGCAGACCGTGTTGAGGCCCTGGCGCTGGTACCACTCGGCCCGCAGCGGGTCGAGCACGCGGGCGATCACGGTCGGCACCTCATACCGTTTCTGGGCGATCTGGGCGATGATGATGTTGGTGTTGTCGCCGTCGGTGGAGGCGATGAAGGCGTCGGCGCGCTCGATCCCGGCGGCGACCAGGGCCTCGGTCTCGAGACCGGCCCCCACCGTGAACTGGCCGCCGAGGTCCTCCCAGCTCTTCTCCAGCCCGACCTCGAGCCGCGCGTGCGACTCCGGGTCCTCGTCGAGGCAGGAGACTTCGTGGCCCTCGCGCAGCATCGCCCGCGCCACCGAGGAGCCGACGCGGCCGCAACCGACGATCAGAATCAGCATGCGCCGGATACTAGATGGGCAGCGCTAATCGGGCGATGGCGGCGCCGTCAGCAGAACCCGGCAGGGCGCCTTCTTGAGCACGTACTCGGTCGCGGCGCCGATCTCCTCCGGCTTGGCGGCGCCGATTCCGCCGATCGTGGCGCCGCCGCGGATCTTGGTCGGCGGCTCGCCGCCGATGACGATCGCCTCGGCGCCGCTGCGCCGCGCCGCCTCGAGGATGCCGGCGCCGACCTTGCGGGCGCGGATCACCTCGGTGCTGACGCCGACGTCCTCGTACTCGTCGGCGACCTCGCGGGCACGCTCCAGGGCGCGGCGCGCCTCGGCCTCGCGCTCGGGCGGCAGCGGCGCGTCCAGGGGCAGGGTCAGCGGCACTTCGATCACGTAGACGAGGTCGACCCGGGCGTCCTCGTCGGTGTCGGACTGCGCCTGCTCGGCGCTGGCGAGGCGACCGGCGGTGGCGACGATGTCGTCGTCGAGCGTGGTCCCGAAGACCGGCACGAGGATGTTGCGGAATTCGACCTCCGGCACCTGCTTGGTCAGCGCCCGCTCCGGGACCGAGACCCGCTTGGTCAGCGTCGTCCCCTCGAAGACCTTGCGGTAGACGACGTAGAAGAGCAGCCCGAAGACCATCCAGCCGCCGCCGACCAGGCGGGCGATGTCGTGGTAGAGGAGGACGCTGACGAAGGCGAGGCCGCTGAGGACGGCGGCGACGATCGCCGGCAGCGGCAGCTCGGCCCCGCGCCAGGGAATGCCGAGCGGGATCCGGAAGGGGCGCGAGCGGTCCGGCTGCTTGATCCGCAGGCGGATGATCGAGAGGTGGGCGATCGTGATCGCCAGGGTGGCGCCGAAGGCGTAGATCCCGGCCAGCAGCTTGACGTTGGTCGGCAGCACCAGGCCGAGGGCGATGACGCCGCAGATCGTGATCGCCACGTAGGGGGTCGCGCGCCGCTTCTCCAGCTTGCCCAGCCAGGAGGGGATCTGGCGGTTGATCGCCAGCGTGTAGATGTGGCGCGAGACCCCGAGCATCGAGGTGTTGGCGGCCCAGAAGAGGACCGGGGCGGCGATCAGTGCCACCATCCAGCGCATCGAGTCGGCGACCCAGCCCGGGTGGAAGGCGGAGACCACCCCCAGCACCGGCTCCTCGACGAACTGGTTGCCGAGCGCGGTCTGAGGGCCGTCGGGGCCGGCGACCACCGGCACCGCCATCAGCGCGATCGCCGCCATCCCGGCGTAGACGAGCGGCACCGCGATCGCCCCCAGCGAGGCGATCCGCTTGAGGTCGCGGCGGGAGACGTCGATGTCGGGCGCCAGGTCGGAGGCGGCCTCGATCCCGGCGTAGGCCAGCATCGCCACCACCGCCGCGTAGACGATGTCCTTGAAGCTGGGGTCGCTGAACAGGTGCAGCTGCTCGGTCAGGCGCTCGGGGTGCATGACGACGAGGGCGCCGACGACGATCACCGCCAGCTGCAGGCCGAGGTCGGCGAGGGCGAGGAAGGCGAGTGAGCGCTGGCGCTCGCGGCCGGTGACGTTGAGGATGTTGAGCACGCAGACCGCGGCGATCACGGCGGCGGCGATGCCGATCTCCCAGCCCTCCCGGGCGAAGCCGCCCCAGACCGGCTCCAGGTAGTGCGGGACCGAGATCGCCGCCAGGGCGATGACGATCAGGTAGTCGATCAGGATCGCCCAGCCGGCGATGAAGGCGATCAGCTCGTTGAAGGCGTGGCGGGCGAAGGTCGAGGAGCCGCCGCGCTCGCGGAACATCGCCCCGCCCTCGACGTAGCTGAGCGTGGTCAGCCCGAAGAGGAGGCCGGAGGCGAGGAAGATCAGCGGCGTCAGGCCGAGGCCGCGGTCGGCGACGACACCAAGCGCGAAGTAGATCGAGAAGCCGACCGCCGAGTAGGCGGCGGCGAACAGCCAGGGGACGCCGACGCCGCGCTTGAGCAGGCGCTCGCGTCGGCCCGGCAGCTGCGGGGGCTTCGGGCCGCCCCCCGGCCCGCCCGGCGCGCTCATCGCTCCATCCGTGTGGAGATCCAGAGCCGGCCGGCGCCGACGACGACGAAGGCGACGCCCATCAGCACCCCGACCGAGGCCGGCCCGCCGCCGTTGGCCAGGGTCACCGCCAGCACGACCAGGCCGATGGCGACGAAGCCCAGCGAGAAGACCCGCACCGCCCCGCGGTAGATCACTCGATCACCTCGGCCAGCGCCGCCGCCGGGGCGGGCGGCGGGCTGGGCGGGTCGGAGACGACGATGACCCGGCAGGGCCGCTCCCCCAGCACCGTCTGCAGGGTCTTGTCGTAGAGCGGGACGCCGCCGCGGTAGCGCAGGCCGATGACGATCGCCGCCGCCTTGATCAGCTCCGCCTCCTCGGAGATCGAGTAGCCGGCCTGGCCGGGCCGGACGCGGGCGACGTGGCCGGTGACCCGCTGGCCGCCGATCAGCTTCGCCTCCTCGATCATCCGCTGCGCCGCCTCTTCCTGCTCGGGCATCTCGGCGTTCAGCGGCAGGTTGGTCGGCACCGTCAGCATCGAGTGCACGTGGATCCCGCGGCGTCGCTTCGAGGCCAGTTTGACCGCGGTCGCCACCATCTCCGGCGAGAACGACTCCTCGTCCTCGAGGCCGACCAGGACGCTGCGGTACTCGACCTCCTCGACCCCCAGCGGCTCCGGCGTCACCACCTTCACCGTCTCGGTCAGCGGCAGCTTCTGGTTGCGCCGGTAGAGCACGTAGACGGCGATCCCGAGCGCCATCCAGCCGAGCCCGACGAAGAGGGTGCGCGGGTTCAGCGCCATCACCACGATCCAGGCGGCGAAGGTGCCGAGGCCGCCGAGCACGGCGCTCAGCGGCAGCTCGAAGCCGAAGGCGCGGATGTTCAGCGGCGGCTTCCAGGGCCGCTCGCGGTCGCGCTCGGTGCGCCGCAGCTGGATCACCGCGACGTGGGCGATCGTGAACGAGAGCATCGCCCCGAACGAGTACATCGTCGCCAGGAAGTCGGTCTGGCCCGGCAGCAGGGTGACGATGGCGATCGCGGCGAAGATCAGGATGGCGATGTAGGGGGTGCGGTACTTCGGGTGGACCTGGCGCAACGCCTCCGGCAGTTGCCGGTGCTGCCCCATCGAGTAGGTGAGGCGGGAGACGCCGATCAGCCCGGCGTTGGTGGCGATCAGCAGGATCACCGCGGCCAGCACGCCGACGTAGTAGCGGAGGATTTCCGTCGGCACGTGGGTCAGGCCGAGGTTCTCGACGATGCCGAGGATCGGGTCGTCGGCGAAGGTGGTGCCGAGCTCGGTCACGTAGTGGCCGGCGCTGTCCTGGACCACCGGCATCGCCGAGAGGGCGACGATCGGGATCAGCAGGTAGAGGCCGAGCACCGCGACGACGACGAGGCCGACGCTGCGGGGAATCGTCTTCGCCGCTTCTTTGGCCTCCTCGGCCATGTTCGAGATCGTCTCGATCCCGGTGTAGGCGATCATGCCGACGGCGATGCCGAGGGCGAAGTCGCTCCAGGTCGGGGCGACGCCGAGGTGGACGTTGCCGACGAGCACCTCGGGGCTGAAGACGAGCACGAGCCCGATCCCGACCAGGACCACCTGGGTGGCGAGGTCGGCGACGGCGAGGACCAGGTTCAGTTTCGCCGACTCCTCGGTGCCGCGGATGTTGATCAGGGCGAGGGCGACGATCAGCGCCGCGCCGCCGACGATGTCGCCCGGGCTGCTGCCCAGCCAGGGCCAGAAGACGGCCAGGTAGTGGGGCACGAAGAAGGCCGAGATGGCGACCGTGATCGTGTAGTTGAGCATCTGCCCCCAGGCGGCGATGAAGCTGACGAACTCGTTGAAGGCGTGGCGGGCGAAGCTGGAGGAGCCGCCCGCCTCCGGGTACATCACCGTCGCCTCGGCGTAGGTGGCGGCGGTGGCGGCGAAGATCAGGCCGGAGATGACGAAGGCGACCGGGGTCAGCCCGAGGGCGAAGGCGGCGGTGACGCCGAGCGCGTAGTAGATCGAGGAGCCGACGTTGCCGTAGGCGGCGGCGAACAGCGCCCCGACGCCGTGCACACGGCTCAGCGATTCGTCTCTGGGGATCCGCTGGGCCATCTAGATGCTGCTGCGAGCTGTCACTCAGACCGAATATAGGGACGCGACCGGTGCCTGCCGCAGGTGGGAGCGGCCCAGCTCGGCCGGCGAGGCGCAACCGCAGAGCGCCAGCACCAGCTCCAGTTCCTCGCGCAGCAGCCCCAGCACCCGCGCGGCGCCCTCCCACCCGGCCGCCGCCAGGCCCCACAGCGGCGGCCGCCCGACCAGGACCGCGTCGGCGCCCAGCGCCAGCGCCACCGCGACGTCGACGCCGCGGCGGATGCCGCCGTCGACCAGGACCGTGGCCCGGCCGGCGACCGCGTCGACCACCTCCGGCAGGGCGTCGCCGCTGGCCACGGCGCGGTCGAGCTGGCGGCCGCCGTGGTTGGAGACGACGACCCCGGCGACGCCGTGCGCGACCGCGAGCTCGGCGTCCTCGGCGGTCAGCAGGCCCTTGACCAGGACCGGCAGCGGCGACTCCGCCGCCAGCTCGCCGAGCGTCTGCCAGCTCAGCGCCGGGTCCATCAGGGCGAAGGTCTCCGCGATCGTCACCGCCCGTTCCACGCCCATCGCCGCGGCGACGCTGGGCACGCCGAGGCCGGCGGGGATCTGGAAGCCGGTGCGGCGGTCGCGCTCGCGGTTGCCGCCGGGCGGGGCGTCGACGGTGACGACGATCGCCTCGAAGCCGGACTCCACGGCCTCCTCCATCAGCGCCCGGGTCACCGCCTCGTCGCGGAAGCAGTAGAGCTGGAACCAGCGGCGGCCGTCCGGCACCGCGGCCGCCAGCTCGCTGGGCCGGGTCGTCGCCAGGGTCGAGAGGCAGATCGCCGTCCCGGCCGCGGCCGCTGCCCGCGCCATCCCGATCTCGCCCTCGGGGTCGACCAGGCGCTGGTAGGCGACCGGCGCCACCAGCAGCGGCATCGAGAGCGGCCCGCCCAGCAGCTCGACCGCGGTCGAGACCGCGCCGGCGTCGGCCAGTACCCGCGGCCGCAGCCGCCAGCGCTGCCAGGCCTCGACGTTCTCCCGCAGCGTCAGCTCGTCGCCGGCACCGCCGGCGAAGTAGCCGAGCACCCCCGGCTCCAGCTTCGCGGCGGCGAGCCGCTCGAAGTCGGCGACGTTGATCGGCCCCTCGGTCACGGGCGCGAGCCTAGTCGCAGGCGGCTATCGGTGGCGGTGCTGCGGGGGAACGATGGCGAAGCGCGCCGTCGCCGGGGTCGAGTCGGCGTTTCCGGCGGCGTCGACCGCGTAGACCTTGAAGTGGTGCGCACCCGGAGCCAGCCCGGAATACGCCTTCGGCGAGGCGCAGGCGGCTGCTTTGCGTTTGTCGAGCTTGCAGCGGAAGCTCGAGCCGGGCTCGCCGCTGCGGAAGAAGAACGAGGCCGCGCGAGCCTTCGAGCGCACGCTCGTCTTGAAGATGCTCGTCCTCGGCGCCCTCGTGTCGCGCGCCGGCGGCGGGGACGAAGGCGGCGGATCGGCGGGATCGGCGCTCGGTTGACCCGGACCGGGCGCGAGGTTCATCGCCACCTTCAAATCGAAGCTGCCGTCGAAGGTGCCGCCGAGGAAGAAGCTGAATGCGCTGTCGACGGCGATCCGGTAGGTCGTCCCTGCGAACACCGGCACCTCCACCGACCCTTTGCCCGACCGGATCCCGCTCAGCGTGTCGAGCGTGTTTCCGGCGTAGACGCCGAGCAGCTCCGCCAGGGAGCAGCAGACGCTGACCCGGGCCAGACCCGACTCGGGCGCGGTCCACGAGTACCAGACGGAGGAACCGCCGGAATCGCCAGCGTGTTTCGGCTCGCCCGTCTCCTTGTCGGCGTTCCAGTTGTAGCCGAAGGTGTTGGAGAAGTAGAAACGGGTGCCGTCCGGTTCTTCGTAGACCGTGCCCCCCACCGGCTCCGCGGCGGCGAAGTCGTCGTTGGCCGGGGGCGGCGTCTCCTCGATGCGCAGCGAGAGCGGTCCTTCGGTGGCCGGGGGTGCGGCGGGCGGCAGGAAGAAGCCGTTGCCGTCGACCAGGACTTTGACTTTGGCCCCGTTCAAGGCGAGGAAAGTGACGCCGTTGCGGACGCCGGAGCATTCCGGCCCCCCGGGGTTGGCACCGCTGTCGTGTTCGGTCAGCTGGTCCACGGCGGGCCCGACGTAGGTCGCGAGCACCGTGGGGATCGCGCTGCCGCAGGTCGAGAGGGTGTAGTAGCTCGATTTATCCGATTCCCATTCCACCCAGACGCTATGGCCCGCGGCTGAGACCGGTTTCGGCACCGGCTCTCCGGCCTCCCTGCTCGCCCCCACGTTCGACCCCGTGACTTCGACCGGCGCCCCTTTGACCAGTTCGCGCCCGGCGAAGCTGTCGCTGAAGGTCGCCGCGCCGGCCGACGCCGGCAGGCAGAGGGCCACGCAGCCGAGCGCCGCCGCGACTTTCCCGCTCCAGCTCATCCGCGCCGGGCAATCGAGAAGCGGGCGACGAGCGGGGTCGGGTCCGGGTTGCCGGCCTGGTCGATCGCGTAGACCCGGAAGGTGTGCGCGCCGGAGGCGAGGCGGGAGTAGGTCTTGGGCGAGGTGCATCCGGCCGGTTTGCGCGCGTCGAGCTTGCAGCGGAACCTCGCGCCCGTCTCGGTCGAGCGGAAGCGGAAGGTCGCGCTGCGTCTGGCGGGCCTGACTTTGCGCCGCTCCATCTGCGTGTCGGGCGGCGTCGAATCGACCAAGGGGTCAGCCGTACCTGCCTGCGCAGCGGTCAGGTAGATGAGAAAGGTGAACCCGCCCATCCTCGGCAGTCCGGTCGAGGCGTCGAGACGGCCGTCGACAGCGATCTTGTAGGTGGTGCCCGCGACGACGTCGAGCTTTACTTCCTGCGCGGAGAAGCCGGGCACGCCCACCGGGGTCAGGCCGCCGACGGAGCTGCCGGCGTAGACGCCGAGCAGGCCACGGTCATGCTCGCCGAGCTGAGACGAGAAGGCCCAGGACGAGACGACCACGCTGGCCCTGCCGCTGGCCGGGGCGGTCCACGAGTACCAGACCGATGCCCCGCCCTGATCGCCTCCGTGTGCCGCCTCGCCGATCTCCTTGGTCGCGTTCCAGTTGAAGCCGGGCACGTCGACCCGGAAGAAGCCCCCGTTTTCGAGCGATTCGGCGGTCACCGCCTGCGCGGAGGCAAAGGCGTCGTTCGCCGGCAGGGGCGTCGGCACCAGCTCGAGCGCGATCGTCCCCTCGGTTGCGCCGGGCGGTTGCGGCGAGAGATCCCCGTCGACCCTGATCGAGTAGACCGTCCCCGCCTCGGCCCGGAACGTGACCTGCTCGCCCCCGGCCGCACAGTCGGTCCGCGGGCCTTCCTTGGCCCTGGCGACGCTCACCGGCCCGGGCAGCGAGCCTTCGTACACGTCGAGCATCGTGTCGAAGTCGCTGCCGCAGGTGTCGACGCTCACCCATCCCGAGCTCTGCGCTTCCCAGCGATACCAGACCGAGTGCCCCGCCGGCTCGACCGAGAACACGACCGACCCACCCGGCTCCCCAGCCTCCCTGGTCGCCCCCAAGTTCGACCCGGTCACCCCCACGATCGGCAGCGCCCCGCTCAACACCTGCGCATCGGCGAAATCGTCGTTCGCCGGAGCCGCCGCCGCCAGCGGCGCCCAGATCGCCAGGCATCCGGACAGCGCCGCACACGCTCCAACCGCCTTCTTCCCCCAACTCATTGCCGAAAAGCCTACAGAGCAGTCGGCCGACGAGAAAGCCCTGCTCGCCGCGGAAAACATCCGTTCCCGCTCTCAGCGCTACCCTCGCCCGATGCGCGCTCACTACGACCCGGAGGTCGACATAGCCCTGATCGTCTTCGAGTCCGGCGCCGCGGTCAGCGAGGAGCACGACTGGGGCCTGATCGACCGCAGTCCCGAAGACGCCCACCTGATGGGCTTCGAGATCTGGGAAGCCAGCACCCACCTCCCACCCGAGCTGATCGCCGCCCTACCCGCACCGTCCCCCAGCGACGCCGCCTAGCCCCGTCCCGCGCCAGTCCACAGGCGAACGAGCCCCTTCCGACCATCCCGCTCGCTCACCCAAGCGCCCGCGCGGGAGGGGTCAGGTGCCCCTCCAAGCGGCTTGTACTTTTTTGCCGCAGGCCACCTCGGACGGGCCTAGGCGATTCCCAAAAAAGTTGAGCGGGAGGGGCACCTGACCCCTCCCGCCCGCAACCTAAAAGTGAACGATCGGGATGATCAGGATGGCAACGATGTTCGCCACCTTGATCATCGGGTTGATCGCCGGACCGGCCGTGTCCTTGTAGGGATCGCCGACGGTGTCGCCGGTCACCGAGGCTTCGTGGGCCGGTGAGCCCTTGCCGCCGTGGGCGCCGTCCTCGATCAGCTTCTTCGCGTTGTCCCAGGCACCGCCACCGGCGGTCATGCTGATCGCGGCGAAGAGGCCGACGACGATGACGCCGATCAGCAGGCCACCGAGCGCGTCGACGCTGAGCAGGCCGACGACGACCGGGACGACGATCGGGATCAGCGACGGCACGATCATCTCTTTCTGCGCCGCCAGGGTGACGATGCTGACCGTTTTGCCGTACTCCGGTTTTTCGGTCCCGTCCATGATCCCGGGGTGTTCGCGGAACTGCTCGCGGACCTGTTCGACCACCTGGCCGCCGGCACGGCCGACCGCCTCGATCGCCAGGGCCGAGAACAGATAGACCATCATGCCGCCGATGATCAGCCCGATCAGCACGTCGGGACTGCTGAGGTTGAACAGGCCGTTGAGGTCGAAGCCGGCCGGGGCCTCGTCCGCGAGCTCGCTCTTGAAGGCGGCGAACAGCACCAGCGCGGCAAGCGCGGCAGAGCCGATCGCGTAACCCTTGGTGACCGCCTTGGTCGTGTTGCCGACCGCGTCGAGCGGGTCGGTGACGTTGCGGACGTCCTCCGGCAGCTCCGCCATCTCGGCGATGCCACCGGCGTTGTCGGTGATCGGCCCGAAGGCGTCGAGGGCGACGATCAGTCCGCAGAGCGAGAGCTGAGCCATCACGGCGATACCGATGCCGTAGATGCCCGCGAGCTCGTTGGCTCCGAGGATCGCCAGCGCCAGGACCAGGGCCGGGGCCGCGGTGGCCTGGAAGCCCTGGGCGAGGCCCTGGATGATGTTCGTCGCGTGGCCCGTCTCCGAGGCCTTGGCGATCGTCTTCACCGGGCGGAAGCGGGTCGAGGTGTAGTAGTCGGTGATCACGAACAGCAGCGCCGTCACGGCGATCCCGATCACGGCGCAGAGCCAGAGGTCGGTGACGCTGATCGCAGCGGCGCCGGCGTCGGCCAGACCGAGCCGCAGCGGCTCGCTCATCAGCCAGTCGGTGATCGGGTAGAAGGCGGCGATCGAGATCACGCCGGAGACGAGCATCCCGATGTACAGAGCACCCTCGACTTTGTCGGTCTTGGTGCGGACGCTGAGCGCGCCGACGATCGAGGCGATGATGGCGACGCCGCCGATGACCAGCGGGAAGATCGCCACC
Organism: uncultured Solirubrobacterales bacterium; assembly: GCA_963719435.1. GTDB lineage: Bacteria > Actinomycetota > Thermoleophilia > Solirubrobacterales > 70-9 > VAYN01. The sequence continues at coordinate 1,990,634 of OY970384.1, forward strand.
TCACGGGCGTATTCGGTGGTGAAGGTGAGGACGCCGAGCAGCATCACGGCGACCGAGGTGACCGCGTAGGTCTCGAACAGATCGGCGGCCATGCCGGCGCAGTCGCCGACGTTGTCGCCGACGTTGTCGGCGATCACGGCCGGGTTGCGGGGATCGTCCTCGGGGATCCCGGCCTCGACCTTGCCGACCAGGTCGGCACCGACGTCGGCGGCCTTGGTGAAGATGCCGCCGCCGAGACGGGCGAAGACGGAGATCAGCGAGCCGCCGAAGCCGAGGCCGATCAGCGCGTCGACGGCCTCCTTGTCGGTGCTGCCGGTGATGACCAGGGCGCCGTAGTAGCCGGCGACGCCGAGCAGCGCCAGGCCGACGACCAGCAGGCCGGTGACCGACCCGCCCTTGAAGGCGACGTCGAGCGCCGGCGGCACGCCGCCGCGGGCGGCCTCGGCGACGCGCGTGTTGGCCCGCACCGAGACGTTCATCCCGATGAAGCCGGTGGCACCCGAGAGCACGGCGCCGATCACGAAGCCGAGCGCGGTCTTCCAGTCCTGGAGCAGCAGCAGCACGATCGCCAGCGGCACGGCGACCGCGGCGATGATCGTGTACTGGCGGTTCAGGTATGCCTGGGCGCCCTCCTGCACGGCCCCCGAGATTTCCTGCATGCGGTCGTTGCCCGGTGACTTCGCGAGCAGACGCTGAGTGACGATGAGTCCGTAAGCAACGGCGGCGCCTGCGCATACGAGCGCGACGACTACCCCGTAATCGGTCAAGAAGCTGGTCAAGTTTCGTTCCTCCGGTGGATTTAGCGGCGCGGGAGTCTATAGACGAAGGCGGCGTCTCCGCCTATAGACCCGGTTCAGGCAGTTTTTGCGGTCTCGCCGGCGCCCGCGTAGGTGCGCCCGGTCTCGGCCACGGCGTCGCGGTAGATCTGCTCGATCGAGGCCCCGGAGGCAAGCTCCTCGCGCGCCCGCTGGGCCCCGTTTCGCTCCGGCAGATCGATCTCGATCCCAAGCTGGGAGCGGGCCGGCTCGGTCCAGGCGACGATCGAGTCGAGCACCTCACGCGCCTCCACCTCGACCCCGCGCCGGAAGTCGATCAGCTTGCCGCTGAGCCCGTGGCGGATCGCCCGCCAGAGGTTCTCCTCGATCTCGCGGTCGGCCAGCGGCGCGCCGGCGCCTTCGTAGCCGTGCTCGTCGTAGTCGAGCGCGGCCTGGGCGATGCAGGCGGAGATCAGGCCGGCCAGGGCGAAGGACTCCTCGCCCCGGGTCTGGGCGTCGCAGATCCGCACCTCGACCGTGCCGAAGCTGTGGTGGGGCCGCACGCTCCACCACAGCTGGGTCGACTCGACCACCGAGCCGGCGCGCTCCAGCATCGAGATGAACTCGGCGTAGCGACGCCAGTCGCGGAACGGCGAGGGGACGCCGCAGCGCGGGAAGGTGCGGGTGAAGATCTCCGTGCGGACCGTGTGCAGGCCGGTGTCGTGGCGGTCGAGAAAGGGCGAGTTGGCCGAGGTCGCCAGCAGCAGCGGCAGCAGCTCGCGCAGCCGGTCGCAGACGGCGATCGCGCGGTCGGCCCCGCGCACCCCCATGTGCACGTGCAGGCTCCAGGTGTTGTTGCGCTGGGCGACCCAGCCGAGTTCCTCGCGCAGGCGGTTGTAGTGCGGGGTGTCGATGATCGTCTGGTCGAGGTAGTTGGCCCAGGGGTGAGTGCCGGTCGCGCCCAGCGCCAGGCCCATCCCGTCGACCAGTCCGAACAGCCGCCGCCGGCGCTCGCGCTGGCGCTCGGTCGCCTCGGCGAAGCTCTCCGAGCGGCCGGAGCGGATCTCGACCTCGGAGGCGATCAGCTCGCCGGCCGCCGCCTCGGCGAGGATCTCGTCGCGCTCGCAGGCGGCGTAGACGTCCTCGAAGCGGTGGGCCAGCTCCAGCGAGTCCGGGTCGAGGATCGCGAACTCCTCCTCGAGCCCGATCGTGAAATCGGTGGAGGACTCGAATCTCTCGCGGACGAGGTCGAGATCGAGGGACAAGGTGCTCAGGCCAGGTAGAAGTAGAGCGCGTAGAGCAGGTCGACGGCGGGGCTGGACGTGTGGACCGTTACCTCCGGCGGCACCTGCAGCAGCTGCTCGGAGTAGTTGAAGATGATCTTGACGCCGGCCTTGACCAGGCGGTCGGCGACCTCCTGGGCGGCGCCGGCGGGAACGGCGAGGACGCCGACGACGATCTCCTCTTCGGCGACGACCTCCTGCAGGTCGCCGAGGTCGCGCACCTGCAGCTCGCCGATCTGGGTGCCGACGACGCTGGGATCGGCGTCGAAGACCGCCTTCACCTGGAAGCCGTGGTCGGCGAAGATCGCCGAGCTGGCGATCGCCTGGCCGAGGTTGCCGGCGCCGAAGAGGGCGATGCTGTGCTGGCCGGAGGTGCGGAGGATCTTGCGGATCTCGGCGACCAGCGAGTCGACGTTGTAGCCGACGCCGCGCTTGCCGAACTTGCCGAAGCCGGAGAGGTCGCGGCGGATCTGGGTCGGGTTGATGTGGGTGTACTCCGAGAGCTCCTGCGAGGAGATCGTCTCGCGCCCCATCTTGCGCGCCTGGGTCAGCACCTGCAGATAGCGCGAGAGGCGAGCGGCCACGCCCAGCGAGAGACGGTCGCCTTCGACCGGAAAGCCCCCCGGGGCCTCGAACTCCTCGATCACCTCGACCATGCCCCCACAGTATCGAGCCTTGCCCGCAGCGCCGCTTCGTCGAGCACCAGCTCGGAGGCGACGACGCCGTCGACCTCGACCACCGGGATCTTCTCCAGATGGCGGCGCAGCAGCAGCTCGTCGCTCTCGATGTCGACCTCGTGCAGGGCGAAGCGGTAGCCCTCGCCGTGCAGGGCGACGATCGCCGCGATCGCCTGCTCGCAGAGGTGGCAGCCGGGGCGCGAGTAGACGACGACGTCGGTCACGTCGCCCTGGCGGCGGGGCGAGCCGGCGTGGCGAAGGCGTCGTAGGCGAGGTAGTCCGGGTAGGCGAGCGGCTCCGCGTAGAGCGCGGCGGAGCCGATCATCGCCGCGTTGTCGGTGCAGAGCTTCAGCGGCACCAGCTTCAGGCGCACGCCCATCTCCTCGCAGAGCGCCGCCACCGCCGCGCGCAGCGGCCCGTTGGCGGCGACGCCACCGCCGAGCGCGACCGCATCCCACTCGCCACCCTTCAGCGCCCGTTTTAGTTTGGCGATCAGCTGCCCGACCACGGCCGCCTGGAAGGAGGCGGCGAGGTCGGCGCGGCGGGCGGCCACGCCCTCCTCTCCGAGTTCGCGGCAGCGGTAGACCAGCGCCGTCTTGAGGCCGCTGAAGCTGAAGTTGAGGCTCGGGTCGCGGGCCATCGCCACCGGCATCTCGAACGCCTCCGGGTCCCCCTCCTCCGCCAGCTTCTGCAGCGCCGGCCCGCCCGGGTAGCCGAGCCCGAGCAGCCGCGCCGACTTGTCGAAGGCCTCGCCGGCGGCGTCGTCGAGGGTCTGGCCGAGGACCTCGTGCCCGTGATGGTCGCGGACGCCGGCCAGCAGCGTGTGGCCGCCGCTGGCGACCAGGCAGAGGAAGGGCGGCGCCAGCGGCTCCGGCTCGAGGAAGTTGGCGGCGACGTGGCCCTGCAGGTGGTCGACCGGGATCAGCGGCAGGCGCCGCGGCGCGGCCAGCGCCTTGGCGGTGCTGACCCCGACCAGGAGGGCGCCGATCAAGCCCGGGCCGACGGTCACCGCGACCGCCTCGATCTCCGCCAGCGTCACTCCCGCCTCGTCCAGCGCCGCCGCGATCACCGGCGCCGCCAGTTCGAGGTGGTGGCGCGAGGCGACCTCGGGGACGACGCCGCCGAAGTCGGCGTGCGCCGCCGCCTGTGAGGAGATCAGGTTGGAGAGGATCCGCGGGCCGTCGAGGACGGCGGCGCAGGTGTCGTCGCAGGAGGTCTCGATCGCCAGGATCAAGCGCGCCTCAGTCCAGCCACATGATCAGCGCGTCCTCGCCGTTGTCGTGGTAATAGCGCGGACGGACGCCGGCCGAACGGAAGCCGAAACGCTCGTACATCCCGATCGCCTGGTGGTTGGAGACGCGGACCTCGAGCGTGAACGGGAGCACTCCCCCGGCCTCCTCGAAGAGGCGGCGCAGCAGCTCCCCGGCGACGCCGCCGCGCCGCTGCTCCGGGGCGACGGCGATGTTCATCAGGTGCCAGACCTGGTCGTAGCGGGAGCAGATCACGTAGCCGAGCAGCTCCTCGCCGCGGGTGGCCGCGAGGCAGAGGCCGGAGGGCTTGGAGAGCTCGAGCACGAACATCGCCAGCGACCACGGGGTCGGGAAGGAGCGGCGCTCGATCGCGATCACCGCCGGCAGGTCGCTGTAGGCGAGCCGGCGCACCTGGACCTCCTGGCCCACGCTACTCGGATCTCTGGAAAGGATTTCGCTCACGCCACCGCTCCGCGTCGGGAGGTCTGAGGTAGATCGGTGCGAGCGGGCCCCCGGCCCCCGCGGCCGCCGCGAGGGCGCAGATGTGCCGCGCCGCGACCCGGTGGACCGGATCGGCATCGTCCGCGATGCGGGCGCCTTGCCGAACCAGCTCTTGCCGGAATCGTACCGCCCCCGAGCCGGCGGCCCGCGGCGGCTCGGGCAACTCCGCCAGCCGCTGCTCGAGCTGCTCGGGCGGACAGACGAAGGGCTCCCAGACCCGCTCCCCCGCCGGCCCGTAGAGGGCGGCGAAGACCTCGCCGCGGCGGGCGTCGAGCACCGCCAGGCACTGGCCGCCCTCCGCTCCCTCGGCGATCGCGCGCCCGAGCGCGTCGAGCGTGCAGACGCCGGCGACCGGGGTGCCGAGGCTGGCGCCGAGGCCGCGGGCGGTGGCGATCCCGATCCGCAGGCCGGTGAAGGAGCCGGGGCCGAGCCCGACCGCGAGCAGCTCGACCCGCTCCCAGCCGCCGGCCGCGGCGGCGCAGCGCTCCGCCTCCTCGAGCAGGACCGAGGTGTGCTGGGGGCTCCCCTCGGCGGAGACCCCCAGCAGCGACTCGTGCAGGACCTCGCCGTCGCGCCAGGCGCAGGCGGCGGTGTCGGCGGTCGCGGTGTCGAAGCCGACGACGACCAGGGCGGCGGCGCTGCTAGCTCTTGACCCTGAAGGCGAAGGAACCGACTTTCTTGCCTTCGACGAACCAGGTCACGCGGTGCTTGCCGGGGATCGTCGAGGTCACCTTGTTCACGTAGAGCGTCCCCTGGGTCGCCTCCTGTTTCTGGGCGCAGAGGTTTTTGCCGCTCGGGAACTTGACGCAGACGCTGTAGACGACGTCGCCTTTGAGGCTTTTGAAGAAAGCACCCTTTTTGCTGCCCTTGGGGCAGACGTGCGAGGGATTGGCGTTGCGGGAGATTCCGCAGCCGACGTAGTGCTTGTACGCCGCCGCGCCGGCGGTGGCGGGCACCGCGCTGACCAGCAGCCCGGACACGACCAACACCGCTGAAAGCGCCTTCAGTCCCTTCATTGGGGTCCTTCCCTTCGTGGATCGAATTTCCGCGTCGATGCTACAAGTTCGTCTTCGCTGCTCCCTCCAACACGCCTGCAAGGCCAGGGGTGCGAATCGATCGGCGCTACCACTCGATTTCCGCCGTGCGCCGCTCGCCGCCGGCGTGGGCGAGCCGGATCTCCAGCGCCGGCCGGCCGAGCCGCTCGGCGCCGACGGCCGGCCACTCGACGAAGGCGACGCCATCGGCGCCGAGGTAGTCGTCGAGCAGCGCCGGGTCCTCGCCCTCGAGGCTCTCGAGCCGGTAGAGGTCGAGGTGGGATATCGGCATCCGCCCGCCCTCGTAGCGCTGGCCGATCGTGAAGGTCGGCGAGGTGACCGGTTCCTCGACCCCGAGCGCGCGACAGGCGCCGCGGATCAGGGTCGACTTGCCGGCACCGACCTCGCCGGCGACGACGACCAGGTCGCCGGGCCGCAGGCGCGCGGCGACGCGGGCGCCGAGCGCTTCGGTCGCCGCAGCGGAATCGGTCTCGAGCCGCTCCACGCCGGTCAGCCGAACATGTCCAGCTGGTCGGCGGGCGGCGAAGGCGTGTCCTCCGGCTCCGCGCCGGCTTCGGCGGCGGCGATCTCCTCGGCGCTGGGCGCCGGCTCCGGCGCCGGGCGAGAGAGCAGCTCCGGGACCGTGGCGAGGTCGCCGCGCAGCGTCTCCTTCATCGCCGGCGTGCGCAGGGCGGCGGCCGGGTGCAGCAGCGGCAGCAGGAAGACGGTGCGACCGCCGAGCTCATGCACCTGCGGCGTCCCCCGCACCTTGGTGATCCCGACCGGGCTGCCGGTCAGCAGCTTGGTGGCGAAGTTGCCGAGGGTGCAGACGACCCGGGGCTCGATCAGCCGCACCTGCTCGAACAGGTAGGGCTTGCAGGCTTCGATCTCCAGCGGCTGCGGGTCGCGGTTCCCCGGCGGCCGCGACTTGAGCACGTTGGCGATGAAGACCTCCTCGCGTGAGAGCCCGATCTCTTCCAGCAGCTGGTTCAGCAGCTGCCCGGCGCGGCCGACGAAGGGCAGCCCCTGGCGGTCCTCTTCGGCCCCCGGCGCCTCGCCGACGAACATCAGCTCGGCGTCGGCGTTGCCGGCCCCGAAGACGGTCTTGGCCCTAGTCTCGTGTAGGGGACATTTGGTGCAGTCCGAGACCTCCTTATAGAGGGCGACGAGCCGCTCGCGGCGCTCCTCCGCGGTCGCGCTCATTTCGTCCCCTTCTGCTTCGGCGGGTGCGGATTTTCGCCCGCCGCCCGCTTCTTGCGCGACTCGGCGATGCGGTCGTGACGCGCCGCTTCCCGCTCCCGCCGCATCGATTCGCCCGAGCGCACCTTCGCCCCGCGCGGCTGCCGCCCCGGCGGCGAGACGCTCGACATCAGCCGCCGCGTCCGCTCCGAATCGCACTCCGCACAGGCGACCGCGCCGGTCCCGGCCGTCACCAGCTCCTCGAACCTAGCCCCACACGCCTCGCACTCAAACTCATAGATCGGCATCGACCCGACCATCGTACGCGGCAACGAGACGTGCATTCGCCCCGCATAGCGTGGTCAATGCACGTTTCGTCGTGCGTCCTTAGGGCAGCGGCTCCCAGTCCCAGGCCTTCTGGGAGGTCAGGCTCTCTTGATCCAGGTAGCGGCGGAACTCGTCGAGCTCGCTGGGCTCGACGCTGTAGACATGGTCGGGTTCGGGGAAGTGGCGGCTGCGGACCTCTTTGCCGTAGTCGACCAGCGCCTCGACCATCGTCCCGTGGACGTCGGCGTACTGCTTGACGAATTTGGCCATGTGGCCGGTGGTGATCCCGAGCAGGTCGTGGAAGACGAGGACCTGGCCCGAGGTCGAGGGGCCGGCGCCGATGCCGATCGTCGGGATCTCCAGCTTGGCGACGATCGCTTCGGTGATCGCGGCCGGGACCGCCTCGAAGACGATGGCGAAGCAGCCGACCGACTGCAGCGCGAGGGCGTCCTCGCAGAGCTTGATCGCGTCCTTGGCGGTCTTGCCCTGGGCCTTGTAGCCGCCGAGGGCGGTCGCCGTCTGCGGGGTGAGGCCGAGGTGGCCCATCACCGGGATGCCGGCGCGGACGATCGCCCGGGCGCGCTCGACGGCGACGCCGCCGGACTCGAGCTTGACCGTCTGGCAGCCGGTCTCCTTGACCAGCCGCTGGGCGTTCTGGATGGCGATCTCGTTGCTCGCCTCGTAGCTGCCCATCGGCATGTCGCCGACCATCAGCGGGGTCCTCAGGCCGCGGCGGACGGCCTTGCCGAGCATCACCATCTCGTCCATCGTCACCTGCTCGGTGCCGGGATAGCCGAGGACCACGTTGGCGGCGGAGTCGCCGACCAGGACGATGTCGACGCCGGCCTCCTCGGCCACGGTCGCCGAGGGGTAGTCGTAGGCGGTGACCATGACGATCGGCTCGCCGTTGGCCTTCATCTCGGTCAGGCGCGGGAGGTTGACCGGGGAGCGGCCGGCGGGCGGGGGCGCGGTATGGGAGCGGGCGCCGGAGCTCATTTGAGCAGCACCTCGGGATGGCTGTCGACCGCGACCGGCTCGTTGTCGTCGTCGACGTGGACGACGACCGGCGAGTAGCGCTCGAGGTCGGCCTCGTCGTAGGCGCCGAAGGTGGCGACGATGATCTTGTGGCCGGGCTCGACCAGGTGCGCGGCGGCGCCGTTGACCTGCATCGTGCGCGAGCCGGGCTCGCCGTCGATCACGTAGGTGACGAAGCGCGAGCCGTTGTCGACGTCCCAGACGTGGACCTGCTCGTTGGTGATCATGTCGGCCTGCGCCATCAGCTCGGTGTCGATGGTGATGCTGCCGATGTAGTCGACGTCGCAATCGGTGACGGTCGCCCGGTGGATCTTCGACTTCAGCATCTTTCTCTGCATTTGGCTCTCCCTTGCCGGTTCTAGGTGTGGTGGGTTTGGCTCTCGGGGTGGATCAAGACGTTGTCGATCAGGCGGGCGGCGCCGACCCGGGCCGCGACCGCGACGAGCACGCTGCGCTCGCCGAGCTCGGCGACCGGCGCCAGCGACTCGGCGTCGCGCGCCTCCAGGTACTCGGGCTCGATGCCGGCGGCGGCCAGCTCGCGGCGGGCGGCGTCGAGGCCGGCCTGCAGGGAGTCCTCGCGGGCGATCCGCTCGGCCGCGCGCAGGCCGCGCGAGAGCGCCACCGCGCGCCGGCGGGCGTCCGCGTCGAGGTAGGCGTTGCGCGAGCTCATCGCCAGGCCGTCGTCCTCGCGCACGGTCGGCAGCACCTCGATCCGCAGCGGAAAGTCGAGGTCGCGGACCATCCTGCGGATGACGGCCGCCTGCTGGGCGTCCTTCTGGCCGAAGTAGGCGACGTCGGGGCCGACGCTGTTGAAGAGCTTGGCGACGACGGTGGTGACGCCGCGGAAGTGCTCCGGCCCGCGCCGCCCGGGGTCGCCGTCGAGCACCTCGGTGAGGCCGCCGCCGACCGCGACCGCGGTCGCAAAGCCCTCGGGATAGACCTCGGCGACCGGCGGCGCGTAGACGAAGTCGGCGCCGGCCTCGGCGGCCAGCCGCAGGTCGCGCTCCTCGTCGCGCGGATAGCGATCGAGGTCCTCGTTGGGGCCGAACTGGGCCGGGTTGACGAAGAGGCTCATCACCACCACGTCGCACTCGGCGCGGGCGGCGCGCAGCAGCGAGAGGTGCCCCTCGTGCAGGCAGCCCATGGTCGGCACCAGCCCGATCGTGCGGCCCTCGCGCCGCAACGGCTCCAGGGCAGAGCGAAGCGCCGGCTTCGAGCGCAGGGCGCGGACGCCGGAAATCGCAACGGGGGAGTTGCCGATCGGAGAGTTCACGTCAATGGGTCCATGCCCTGGTGGGTCACGGCCGACGCCAATTGTACCCCTTTCTGACGAACCTGAAACGAAACTTAAAAAGAAGGCAACCGGAGTGATCCGAGCGCTGCCGAAGGTCGCAGGGAGGGGGCAGAAGCTAGACCAAATTTCCCCCAGACCGAAAGGCAGGACCGATGAGTTCGGAGCTGAAAATCGAGCAGATCGACGTCAACGGAGACATCCGCGAAACCGCCCACGAGGCGGCCGAGGCCCTGGACGGCGACACCCGCCTCGGCTTCCTCAAGAAGGCCGGCCTGGCCGGCGGCGCGGTGGTGGGCGGCGGCGCGCTGCTCAGCGCCCTCACCCCGGCTGCCTCGATGGCCGCCGGCAAAGGCCGTCCGCCCGCCAAATTCGGCAAGGGCGACATCGGCATCCTCAACTACGCCCTCACGCTCGAGTATCTGGAGGCCGCCTTCTACAACGAGGCGACCGCCAACAACAAGAGGAAATCATTCATCAAGGGTGCGGCCGAGGCAGCGTTCCTGCAGCAGACCACGGCCGACGAGAACGCCCACGTCGCCTTCCTCAAGAAGGCGCTCGGCAGCAAAGCCGTCGCCGCCCCGAAAGTCGATTTCGGCGGCACCACCTCCGACCACGACGCGTTCATCGAAACGGCCGTCGCGCTCGAGAACACCGGCGTCGGCGCCTACGCGGGCCAGGCCCTGAACATCAGCAGCCCGGCCTACATCTCCGCCGCGCTCTCGATCTGGTCGATCGAGGCCCGCCACGCGTCGGTCGCCGGCCTGCTGCTGAAGCCGACCCCGAAGAACATCTCCCCCAACGGGGCCTTCGACAAGCCGAAAACGGCTGCCCAGGTCCTCAAGGCCGTCGAAAAGACCGGCTTCCTCGTATAGACCGCAGCGGAGCCGGCCGCACGGCCGGCTCCGCCCCCAACCGCAACGACTGGAGACACCATGCCCAACATCGGACCACTGGAGATAGGAATCGTCCTGGTCATCGCCCTGATCGTCTTCGGGCCGAAAAAGCTGCCGGAGCTGGGCCACTCGCTCGGCAAGGGCCTGCGCGAGTTCAAAGGCTCGATCAGCGGTGAGCACAAGGACGACGAGCCCGCGGCCGCGATCGCCCAGCCGGTGACCACGCCCGCCGAGCCGACCGTGACCCCGACCGCCGACGTCGGCGCCAAGCAGGTCTGAGCAGACGATGCGGCGCGTCAAGGCGATCGCCCCGGAGGACGAGCTCAGCCTCGTCGAGCACCTCGACGAGCTGCGCGCCCGCATCATCGTCTCGGTCGCGGTCTTCGGCGTCGCCCTCGCCCTCTGCTTCTGGCAGAACCACCTGCTGCTGGAGCTGGCGAACGGGCCGCTGCCCTCCAACCACGACCGGCTGATCACCTTCGGGATCACCGAGCCGTTCACGACGACGATGACGGTGGCCGCCTACGGGGCGATCATCCTGGCGCTGCCGATCATCCTCTACGAGCTCTTCGCCTACCTGCTGCCGGCCTTCAGCAAGCAGCAGCAGCGGGCGATCCTGCCGCTGGTGCTGCTGATGCCGGCCCTGTTCATCGCCGGCGTCGTCTTCGGCTACTTCGTGGTGCTGCCGGCGGCGACCAAGTTCCTGCTCAACTTCAACGACGCCCAGTTCAACATCCAGGTGCGGGCCAAGGACTACTACGGCTTCTTCGCCCAGACCCTGGTCGCCTGCGGGCTCGTCTTCCAGGTGCCGGTGGCGATCCTCTCGGTCACCCGGCTGGGGATCGTCAAGCTCGAGCAGCTGACCAAGAACCGGCGCTACGCCTACCTGGTCTGCGCGGTCCTGGCGGCGGCGCTGCCGGGAGTCGACCCCGTCTCGATGCTGCTGGAGACGGCGCCGCTGATCCTCCTCTACGAGTTCAGCATCGTCCTCGCGCGGGTCTTCAGCGGACCGATCGGATCGGCTTCGCCGGCACCCCCGCCGCAATCGTCTCCCTAGGCAGATCGCGGTTGACGACCGAGTTGGCGCCGACCACGCAGCGGGCGCCGACGCTGACCCCAGTGGTGACCGCGCAGTTGACCCCGAACCAGCAGTTGTCGCCGATCTCGACTGGGCCTTTCGAGGTGAAGCCCTGCCAGGTGATCGGCTTGTCGGGATCGTCGAAGCGGTGACTGGCGTCGCCGACGAAGCAGCCGTTGGCGAACATCGTGTGGTCGCCGATCGTCACCCGCTCGTGGGCGGCGATCATCGTGTTGCGGTTGAGGAAACAGCCGGCGCCGATCTCGATCCGCGCCTCCGGCCCGAGGGTGAGCCAGCAGCCGGGCTCGAGCATCGTGCCCGCGCCGATCGTCAGGCGGCCGTCGTCGAGCGCCTCGAGCACTTCCCCCTCGACCGGGTAGCGGATGTAGAAGCCGCCGCGGGCGGCGTGGCGGTCGATCCGCCGGCGCCGCAGCCAGCGCCGGTTGCGCTCGTACCAGCGCCGCTTCGCCCACCAGATCCGCCAGCCCCGCTGGTCGCCGTCACTCATCACCCGGCACGTTAACCGCCATAGACTGGCGCGCGTGGCTGACCTGCGCGGCGGAATCGACCTCGGCGGCACCAAGATCCAGACGGTGATCGTCGACGGCGGCGGCGCCGTCAAGGGCGAGTCGCGGCGGCCGACGCCGACCGCCGGCGGGCCGCAGGGCGTTGCCGACGAGATGGCGGCGGCGCTGCGCGAGGCAGCCGAGCAGGCCGGAGTCGAGACCGGCGCCCTCGAAGGCATCGGGGTCGGCTCCCCGGGCGACGCCGACGAGAAGACCGGCGTCGTCTCCGGCGCCCGCAACCTGCCCGGCTGGGAGGGCAGCTTCCCGTTGGCCGCAGCGTTGAAGAAAGACCTGGGGGCCGAGGTCCGGGTCGGCAACGACGTCCAGGTGGCGACCGAGGCCGAGTTCCACCTCGGCGCCGGGCGCGAGTTCCAGAGCCTGATCGGAGTCTTCTGGGGGACCGGCGTCGGTGGCGGCCTCGTCCTCGACGGCAGGCCCTGGCTGGGCCGCGGCGCCGCCGGGGAGATCGGCCACATGGTCGTCAAGCGCGGCGGCGCCAAGTGCCCCTGCGGGCGCAAGGGCTGCATGGAGGCCTACGCCGGCCGCTCGGCGATGGAAGCCGAGGCGCGGCGCCAGCACGAGGAGGGTCAGAAGACGGACCTCTTCAAGCTGATGGAGAAGCACGGCAAACCGCGCCTGACCAGCGGCATCTGGGAGCGCGCGATCGACGCCAACGACCACCTCGCCGAGGACCTGATCCACCGCGCCGTCGAGGCGCTCGGGACCGGGATCGCCTCCGCCGTCAACCTGCTCGACCCGGAAGCGGTGATCATCGGCGGCGGCCTCGGCGTGCGCTTCGGCGACCGCTACATGGAGCCGCTGACGAAGGAGATGGGCAAGCACCTCTTCCTCGACGAAAAGCCGCCCGCGGTACGGGTCGCCGCACTCGGCGACCTCGGTGGCGCTATCGGCGCCTCCCTCCTCTTCACCCGCTAGAGCCTCAGACCCGGCCGGTCTGGGAGCGCTGGTTGCGCGCGACCGCGTCGACCAGGACGGCCAGCAGGAGGACGCCGCCGGTGACCATGAACTTGACCGCCGAGGAGAGCGCCAGCAGGTCCATGCCGTTGGAGATCGAGCCGATCACGAGGGCGCCGGTCAGCGCCGTCCAGACCGAGCCGCGGCCGCCGAAGAGGCTGGTGCCGGCGATCACCGGGCCGGCGATCGCCAGCAGCAGCAGTTCGTTGCCGCCGGAGTTCTGGTTGACGGCGAGCAGGCGCGAGGCGGCCATGATGCCGCCGATCGCCGCCATCGTGCCAGCGATGCCGAAGACGGCGACGCGGATGCCGTTGACGCGGATGCCGGCACGGCGGGCCGCCTCGGAGTTGCCGCCGACGGCGAAGACGTGGCGGCCGAAGCCGGTGCGCTTGACCACGTACTCCATCCCGACCACGAAGGCGAGCAGGATGAGGACGGCGAGCGGGACGCCGCGGTCGGAGTTGAAGATCGTCACCGCGACGATCGTCACCACCGCGACCGCGCCGAAGCGAATCCCCATCCGCGCCACGCTCTCGCTGTCGAGCCCGGCGGCGACGCGGCGGCGGTGACCGAGGAAGAGCACGGCTCCGTAGCCGGCGACGACGAGCGCGGCGAAGATCCAGCCGACCGTGTCGGAGTAGAAGGTGTTGGCGAGGCCGGTGATCTTGGGGTCGGTGAGGTTGATCGACCCGGTCGAGCCGAGCACCTGTAAGAGCGCCCCTTGCCAGGCCAATAAGCCGGCGAGGGTGACGACGAAGGACGGGATTCCGAAGCGGCTGAAGAGGAAGCCCTGCAGCACGCCGATCGCCATCCCCACCGCAACCGCGGCGGCGATCGCCAGATAGGGGTTCCAGCCGTGCTTGACGTTTAGCACCGCCATCACCGCCGCGGCGAGACCGCTGACGGCGCCGACCGAGAGGTCGATCTCGCCCAGCAGCAGCACGTAGACGACACCGATCGAGATCAGGCCGGTGGCGGCGATCTGCAGCATCAGGTTGGTCAGGTTCTGGGCCGAGAGGAAGCGGTCGTTCTCGAACTGGAAGATCGCCCAGATCAGGGCCAGGCCGATCAGCACCCGCAGCGAGGCGAGGTCGCCCTGGACCAGCCGCCGGATCGTCTCCTTGCGGCCCGGCAGCCGGCGCTCGGCGTCGGCGGTGGTGGCGGTGGCGTCGCTCATCGCTCCTCCTCCCCCGCACTCGCCCCGGCGTCGCCATTCGCCTTCTTCTCGCCGGAGCCGACCCCGGTGATCGCCGAGACCACGTGCTCCTCGGTGGTCGATTCGGCGGCGAACTCACCGGCCGCCTGGCCCAGCCGCAGGACGAAGATGCGGTCGGCGACCTCGAAGACGTCGACCAGGTTGTGGCTGATGACGACCACGCCGAGACCGCGCTCGCGCAGGCGCCGGATCAGCTGCAGGACCTGGGCGGTCTGGGCGACGCCGAGCGCCGCCGTCGGCTCGTCCAGCAGCACCACCCTGGGCTCACCCAGCAGCGAGCGCGCGACCGCGACCTGCTGGCGCTGGCCGCCGGAGAGGGTGCCGACCTCGCTGCGCAGGCTGGGGATCGTCACCGCCAGGTTGGAGAGCAGCTCGCCGGTCTGGTGCTCCATCCGCGCCTCGTCGAGCTGGCGCGAGGCGGTGCCGAAGCCCGGCGAGACCTCCTCGCGGCCGAGGAAGAGGTTGGCGACGACGTCGAGGTTGTCGCAGAGGGCGAGGTCCTGGTAGACGGTGGCGATCCCCAGCGCGGTCGCGTCCTGCGGTTTGGAGATCGAGACCGCCTCGCCCTCGAAGCGGATCGTGCCCTCGTCGGCGGCGTGGATGCCGGCGATCGTCTTCACCATCGTCGACTTGCCGGCGCCGTTGTCGCCGACGAGGCCGATCACCTCGCCGGCGTGAACGGCGAAGTCGACCCGGTCCAGAGCCTGGACCGGGCCGAATCGCTTGCTGACTCCCTCCAGCTCGAGGAGCGGAGTTCCGTCGCTCATCTCAACCCGAGATTCCCGCTTCTTTGCACGCGGCGGCGTAGGAGCCGGTGCACAGTTCGGACGCGGTGACGAACCCGTCCGCGACCACGGTCGACTTGACGTTGTCTTTGGTCACCGCGATCGGGTCGAGCAGGACGGCCGGGACTTTGCCGGCGCCGTTGTCGACTTCTTCGGTGACTTTGTCCTGCGGCACCTCTTCGCCTTCGGCCAGGGCTATGGCGATTTCGGCGCTGACCTTGGCCTGCGGCGGGATTTCCTTGTAGACCGTCATGAACTGCTGGCCGGCGAGGATCCGCTGCAGCCCGGCCACGGTCGCGTCCTGGCCGGTGACGGGAATTTCTTCGGGGTTGAGGCCGGCCCCCTTGAGTGCCGCGATGGCGCCGCCGCCGGTGTCGTCGTTGGCGGCGTAGATGCCGGCGAAGCCGTTGTTGCCAAGGGCGGTGATCGCCTGCTGGGCCTCGCGCTGGGCGTTTTCGGCGGACCAGCCGGGGGTGTCGTACTCCTTGGCGACGGTGACGCCGGCGGCGTCGAACCCGTTGTGCGCGCCTTTTTTGAACAGGGCGGCGTTGGGGTCGGCGGGGTCGCCGTTGATCATGATGATCGGGCCGCTGGAGCTGCCGTCTTCTTTCAGTTTCTTCGCCAGCGTTTCGGCCTGGAGTTCGCCGACTTTTTCGTTGTCGAAGGAGATGTAGGCGTCGATTTCGCCGTTTTCGATCAGGCGGTCGTAGCTGACCACCGGCACGTTCTGGGCCTTCGCCTTTTCGGCGATCGCGGCCGCCGATTTCGAGTCCATCGGGTCGACGACGAGGACTTCGGCCCCCTGGGTCAGCGCCGCTTCGGCCTGGCTCTGCTGTTTCTGGGCGTCACCGCCGGCGTTGCTGTAGATGACGTCGCAGTCGCTGCACAGTTCTTCGACCGATTCTTCGAAGTTGGGGCGGTCGTTGGTTTCGTAGCGCGGGGTCTCGTTTTCCGGG
The DNA here is from genome assembly GCA_963719435.1 of uncultured Solirubrobacterales bacterium. Classification (GTDB taxonomy): domain Bacteria; phylum Actinomycetota; class Thermoleophilia; order Solirubrobacterales; family 70-9; genus VAYN01. The sequence continues at coordinate 2,006,438 of OY970384.1, forward strand.
AGCAGCAGGGCGATCTTGGTCCCGCCGCTGTCGCTGCTGCCGCAACCGGCGGCGACCAGCGCGATCACGAGCAAGGCCACGAACCCGAACGAGGTCCGCTTCAGGACGGCAGGACTTTGCATCGTCTCCTCCTTTTGCCGGGATTTGCACCCGTTTCCCAAATCTGCCACCGACCATACCCAGCGCGTGCCCATTTAACGCAAGGTCTGGCCAGCCCGGCCCACCGGGGCCGAAAAGTTGGGACACGCTGTCCTAGACGCCGTGCCTGAAGCGATGTCGGGGGAACCGACTAAGCCGCGATCGGTTCGCGCCGGCGGGCGCCGCGCTTCGGCTTCGCCGGCTCGACCAGCTCGGCCAGGAAGCGGCCGGTGTAGGAGGCCTTGACCGCGGCGACCTCCTCCGGGGTGCCGGTGGCGACGATCTCGCCGCCCTCTTCGCCCCCCTCGGGACCGAGGTCGATCAGCCAGTCGGCGGTCTTGATCACGTCGAGGTTGTGCTCGATGACGACGATGCTGTTGCCGGCGTCGACCAGGCGCCCGAGCACGTCGAGCAGGCGCTGGACGTCGGCGAAGTGGAGGCCGGTGGTCGGCTCGTCGAGGATGTAGAGGGTGTCGCCGGTGGCGACTTTGGAGAGCTCGGTGGCGAGCTTGATCCGCTGCGCCTCGCCGCCGGAGAGCGTCGTCGCCGGCTGGCCGAGGCGGATGTAGTCGAGGCCGACGTCGTGCAGGGTGCGCAGGCGGCGGTGGATCTTCGGCACGTTCTCGAAGAACTCGACCCCCTCCTCGACCGACATCTCGAGCACGTCGGCGATGCTCTTGCCCTTGAAGCGGACCTCGAGCGTCTCGCGGTTGTAGCGTTTGCCGTGGCACTGTTCGCAGGGGACGTAGACGTCGGGCAGGAAGTGCATCTCGATCTTGATCTGGCCGTCGCCTTTGCAGACCTCGCAGCGCCCGCCCTTGACGTTGAAGCTGAAGCGGCCCGGCTTGTAGCCGCGCGCCCGCGACTCCTGGGTCTGGGTGAAGAGCTGGCGGATGTGGTCGAAGACGCCGGTGTAGGTGGCCGGGTTGGAGCGCGGCGTGCGGCCGATCGGCGACTGGTCGATGTTGATGATCTTGTCGATCTGGCTGAGCCCGTCGATGCCGTCGTGGGCGCCGGGGCGCAGTTTCGCCTGGTGCAGGCGGTTGGCGACGGCATGGTGCAGGGTCTCGTTGACCAGGGTCGACTTGCCGGAGCCGGAGACCCCGGTGACGCAGCAGAGGACGCCGAGTGGGATCGCCACGTCGACGCCCTTGAGGTTGTGTTCGCGGGCGCCGCGCACCCGCAGCGCCCCGCGCGGCTGGCGCCGCTCCTCGGGTACCTCGATCCGGCGCTTGCCGGAGAGGTACTGGCCGGTCAGCGAGGCGGAGTTCTTCGCCACCTTGGCCGGCGTCCCGGCGGCGATCACGTGGCCGCCGTGTTCGCCGGCGCCGGGGCCGAGGTCGACGAGGTGGTCGGCGGCCATCATCGTGCCCTCGTCGTGCTCGACCACGATCACCGTGTTGCCGAGGTCGCGGAGGCGGTCGAGGGTGGCGATCAGCTTCTCGTTGTCGCGCTGGTGGAGGCCGATCGAGGGCTCGTCGAGCACGTACATGACCCCGACCAGGTGCGAGCCGATCTGGGTCGCCAGCCGGATCCGCTGCGCCTCGCCGCCCGACAGCGAGCGGGCCGAGCGGGCCAGCGAGAGGTAGCCGATGCCGACGTTCTCGAGGAAGGCGAGCCGTTCGGTGATCTCGCGCACGATCAGCCGCGCGATCGCCTTCTCGGTCGGGTTCATCTCCAGCTCGGCGATCCACTGCGCCGCCGCCCGCGCCGAGAGAGCGCTGTACTCGGCGATGCTGAGGCCGCCGACCTTGACCGCGAGGCTCTCCGGCCGCAGACGGGCGCCGCCGCACTGCGGGCAGGGCTGCTCGGCCATGTAGCTCTCGATCCGCTCGCGGTTGGTCTCCGAGTCGGTCTCCTCGTAGCGGCGCTGGAGGTTGTTGACGATCCCCTCGAAGCGGACCTTGTAGGAGCGGCGGCGGCCGAAGCGGTTGGTGTAGGTGACCTGATGGCGGGTCTCGCCGGTGCCGTAGAGGAAGATCTCTTTGTCGGATTTCTTCAGCTGCGACCAGGGCTTGTCGGCGTCGACCCCGTGCTCCTCGGCGACAGCGGCGATCAGCCGCCGCCAGTAGGCGGTGATGCCGCGGTTCCAGGGCTGCAGGGCGCCCTCGGCCAGCGAGAGGGTCGGGTCGGGGACGACCAGCTCGGGGTCGATCACGCGCTGGAAGCCGAGCCCGTGGCAGCCGTCGCAGGCGCCGTGGGGCGAGTTGAAGGAGAAGATCCGCGGCTCCAGCTCCGGGATCGAGGTGCCGCAGTTGAGGCAGGCGAACTGCTCGGAGAAGAGCAGCGGCTCAGCCTCGCCCTCGACCATCTCGACTTCGATCAGCCCGGCGGCGAGGCCAGAGGCGGCCTCGACCGACTCCGAGAGGCGGCGCCGCAGGTCGGTCTTCATCACCAGCCGGTCGACCACCACCGAGATGTCGTGTTTGAACTTCTTGTCGAGGACGATCTCCTCGTCGAGCCGGCGCAGCTCGCCGTTGACCTTGACCCGCGAGTAGCCCTCGAGCCGCATCTGCTCCAGCAGCTTCCCGTACTCGCCTTTGCGGCCGCGCACGATCGGCGCCATGACCATGAATTTGACCCCCTCGTCCAGGGTCATCAGGCGGTCGACGATCTGCTCCTGGGTCTGGCCGGTGATCTCCTCGCCGCACTCGGGACAGTGCGGGATCCCGATCCGGGCCCAGAGCAGGCGCAGGTAGTCGTAGATCTCGGTCACGGTGCCGACCGTCGAGCGCGGGTTGCGCGAGGTCGTCTTCTGGTCGATCGAGATCGCCGGCGAGAGTCCCTCGATCGAGTCCACGTCGGGCTTCTCCATCAGGCCGAGGAACTGGCGGGCGTAGGCGGAGAGCGACTCGACGTAGCGGCGCTGCCCCTCGGCGTAGATCGTGTCGAAGGCAAGGCTCGACTTGCCGGAGCCCGAAAGCCCGGTGATGACGATCAGCGCGTCGCGCGGCAGCTCGAGGTCGATGTCCTTGAGGTTGTGCTCGCGGGCGCCGGAGATGACGATGCGATCGGAGGCGGCCACTCCTCACGAGTCTAGCGAGGCGAACAGATGTTCCCCTCGAACTTCCGCACTTTGCGTGCGTCAGCCGCCGCGGGCGATCAGATCGTCGAGGATGGCGCCGTAGTGGCGGCAGGTCAGCGAGATGTGGCCCTCGTCGGGAAGCAGGTGGAGCTTGGCCCCGGGGATGTTGTCGGCCAGCCAGCGGCCATGGGGGGCGGGGATGATGTTGTCCCTCCCTCCCTGCCATATCGAGACCGGGACGGTGATCTGGGCGAGATCGAAGCCCCAGTCGCCGAGCAGGGCCTTGTCGTCGTCGAACCACCCCCAGGTGCCGCCGCGCACGACGAGTGGGTAGCACTCGACCTGGTACTCCAGCAGCGAGCCGGCGAGGACGTCGAGGTCGACCTGGGAGAAGAGACTCATGAAGCCCTCGCGGATCTGGTCGCCGCTCTCGACCTGGCGCATCTGGGCGGCCAGGCGCGTGACAAAGGCCTCGAGCGCGGCGTCGCCCGCGAGCACCGCCGCGAACTCCTCCCCGTTCGCCAGCTCGGTGCCCGCCCACCAGTCGAGCCCCGGCGCCGAGCGCGGCGCCAGGGCGGCGACGCTGGCGACGGCCCGCACCCGGCCCGGCAGCAGCGCCGCGTCGGCCAGCGCCGGCCCGCCGCCCCCGGACTGGCCGATCACGTAGAGGCCCTCGGCGCCGAGGGCGTCGGCGACGGCGGCGGTGTCGGCCGGGCCGTCGGCGTACGACCTGCCAGGCAGGCGATCCGACCCGTCGTAGCCGGGCCGTGAGATGCAGACGAGGCGCAGGCCGCGATCGGCGCACTCCCCCACGTGGTCGAGGTAGAGGCGACGGGTCCCCGGGGTGCCGGTGTGGAAGACGACCAGGCCGCCGTCCTCGGGGCCGGCGACCTCGGCGAGCACCCGCCGCCCGTCCTCACTCAGCACCTCCAGCTCCCGCCGTTGCATCCCTCGACTGTAGAGCGGTCTAAGGAGCTTGACTGTTGATGGCGCTCAGCCGAGCGCGGCGGCGAGCTTGCGACGGTAGTCGCGGGCGGCGGGGTCGGCCGGGTCGAGCTCGCTGAGGATGCCGACGACGGCGCGGCGCAGGAGGTCGCGGCGCTCGGCCGGGTCGAGCCCCTCGTTTGATGTGGCCTTGCCCGTCTGTGTGGCGGAACCCTCGGCGGCCGCGCCGTCGCCGCCGGCCAGCTCGCCGAGCAGGGCGTCGAGCGCCGCCGCGCGCTCGCCGCGGTCGAGCCGCTCGAAGGGCTCCGCGCCGATCCCGGCCCGGGCCAGCCGCACCCGCGCCGCCAGCCCGGCCGCGGCGAAGTCCTCGGGATGACCCTCGACCGCCTCCAGCGCCTCCTCGACCGCGCCCCGCTGCAGCCGCGCCTGCCCCAGGCGCACGGCGATGTCGGCCCGGCGCGGCTCCAGTTCGGCCGCCTCGCGCAGCGAGAGCTCGTCGCCCCGCTCCAGCAGCTCGTCGGCCTTCGAGGGCAGCAGCGCGTCGAAGAACTGCTCGACCCTGGCCGGCGGCACGGCGCCGACGAACTCGTCGACGACGACGCCGTCGCGGAAGGCCTTGACCGCGGGGATGCCCTGGACGTCGTGACGCCCGGCCAGCGCCTGGTTGGCGTCGACGTCGACCTTGGCCAGGAGGACGCGGCCGCCGCGGCTCGCCTCGGCCGCTTCCAGGGCCGGGCTCAGCGCTTTGCAGGGGCCGCACCACTCGGCCCAGAAGTCGACCACCACCGGGGTCTGCTTCGAGAGCTCGACCACGTCGCGGTCGAAGGTCGCTTCGGTTACGGCAACGGCCATCGGCGCAGATTAACCAGGCGTCGATCCGGGGCCGCCTTGTGCTCCGGGCCGGGCGGGTTTACGTTGGACACAGGCAGGGTCAAACAGAGGAGGAGAGATGTCCAATCTCGACACTGCCAAGTCCGCCTACGCCGCCTTCGGCAGCGGCGACATGGCCACCCTGCAGGAGTCGTTCGCCGAGGACGCGGTCTGGGTCACCTCGGACGAGCTGCCGCTCGGCGGCGAGACCAGGGGACGGGACGCGATCTTGGCGAACTTCGCCCAGATCCCCAACTACTGGAGCTCGTTCAGCGTCGAGCCGGAGGAGTTCATCGACGCCGGCGAGTGGGTGATCGTGCGCGGCACCCAGCGCGCGACCAGCGACAAGGGCAGCTTCGAGGCGCCCTTCGCGCACCTGCTCAAGTACGACGCGGACGGCAAGGCGGTGCGCGGCGAGTTCTACGGCGACAGCGCCAAGGCGGCGAAGCTCCTGGCCTAGCTCCCGCCTCAACTACCCGAGCGTGGCCGCGATGTAGGGTCGGCGGCATGGACCTCTACGTCTGCTGGACCACCAAGGACCCGCCGCTGCCGCGGCACGACCATCCCTGCACTCTCGCCTACGAGGCCCTGCGCGACGCCGGGCACGACCCGAACGTCAAGTACGCGCTCAGCTACGGGCCGCTGCCGGGGCCGCTGCAGACCCCGGCCCGGCGCAAGGTCAAGCGCAACACCGGCAGCTACTGGGTGCCGGCGCTGGAGGCCGACGACGGCGAGTGGGTCAGCGGCTCCGAGCAGATCGTCGCCTGGGCCCGGCGCAACCCGGCCACCCCTGCCTAGGTCCCGGCGGTCATCCCGTCGAGGTCGCGGCGCAGCTCCTTGAGCTCGTCGCGGATGCGGCCGGCCTCCTCGAAGCGGAGGTCGTCGGCCGCGGCCAGCATCTCCTCCTCGAGCGCGACGATCGTCCGCTCCAGCTCCTCCGGGCTGTCGTAGTCCCCCCCGCTCTTGCGCCGCCGCTTGGCCGGCGCCCGGTCCTCCATCGCCAGGAACTCCGACATCTCGGAGATCCCTTTGCGGACGGTCTCCGGGGTGATCCCGTGCTCCTCGTTGTAGGCGAGCTGGATCGCGCGGCGGCGGTCGGTCTCGCTCATCGCCGCCCGCATCGCGTCGGTCTCCTTGTCGGCGTACATCAGCACCCGCCCGTTGACGTTGCGGGCGGCGCGGCCGATCGTCTGCACGAGGCTGGTCTCGCCGCGCAGGAAGCCCTCCTTGTCGGCGTCGAGGATCGCCACCAGCGAGACCTCGGGCAGGTCGAGCCCCTCGCGCAGGAGGTTGACCCCGACCAGCACGTCGTACTCGCCGAGCCGCAGGTCGCGGACGATCTGGATCCGTTCCAGGGTGTCGATCTCCGAGTGCAGGTAGCGGACCTTGATCCCGTACTCGAGCAGGTAGGCGGTCAGGTCCTCGGCCATCTTCTTGGTCAGGGTGGTGACGAGGACGCGGTCGCCGGTCGCGGCCACCCGCCGCGCTTCGTTCATCAGGTCGTCGATCTGGTTCCTCGTCTCGCGCAGCTCGATGTAGGGGTCGACGATCCCGGTCGGGCGCACGATCTGCTCGACGGTCCGGGTCGATTCGGCTTTCTCGAAGTTGCCCGGGGTCGCCGAGACCATCACCAGCCGGTCCACCCGTTCGAGGAACTCTTCGAACTTGAGCGGGCGGTTGTCGATCGCCGAGGGCAGGCGGAAGCCGAAGTCGATCAGGGTCGACTTGCGCGAGCGGTCGCCCTCGAACATGCCGCCGATCTGCGGGATCGTCTGGTGGGACTCGTCGACGAAGGTGACGAAGTCGTCGGGGAAGTAGTCGATCAGCGTGTGCGGCGGACTGCCCGCCGGGCGCCCGTCGAGGATCCGCGAGTAATTCTCGATCCCCGAGGTGAAGCCAACCTCCTTGATCATCTCGAGGTCGTAGGCGGTGCGCTGGCGCAGGCGGTGCGCCTCCAGCTGCTTGCCTTCCTCCTCGAGCTCGGCCGTGCGGGATTCGAGTTCGGCCCGGATCTCCTCGACCGCGCGCTCGACCGTCTCGTCTTTGGTCACGTAGTGCGAGGCCGGCCAGACCGAGACGTGGTCGATCGTGTCGAGGATTTCCCCGGTCAGCGGGTCGAAGTGCTGGATGCCCTCGATCTCGTCGCCGAAGAGGGAGATCCGGTAGGCGGACTCGGCGTAGGCGGGCATGATCTCCAGCACCTCGCCGCGGACCCGGAAGGAGCCGCGCCCCAGCACCTGGTCGTTGCGCTGGTACTGCATCTTCACCAGCTTGCGCAGGACCTCGTCGCGGTCGAGCGAGGCGCCGACTTTGAACAGCTGCATTTTTTCGTTGTAGACCTGGGGCGAGCCGATCCCGTAGATGCAGGAGACCGAGGCGACGATGATCACGTCGCGGCGGGCGAACAGCGCCGCCGTCGCCGCGTGGCGCAGGCGGTCGATCTCGTCGTTGATCGAGGAGTCCTTCTCGATGTAGAGGTCCTGCGCGGGAACGTAGGCCTCGGGCTGGTAGTAGTCGTAGTAGGAGACGAAGTACTCGACCGAGTTGTTGGGGAAGAACTCGCGGAACTCGTTGCAGAGCTGGGCGGCGAGCGTCTTGTTGTGGGCGATCACCAGCGAGGGGCGCTGGACCGCGGCGATCGTCGCCGCCATCGTGAAGGTCTTGCCGGTGCCGGTCGCGCCCAGCAGGGTCTGGAAGCGTTCGCCGGCCTCGATCCCCGCGGCCAGCCCCTCGATCGCCTTCGGCTGGTCGGCGGTCGGCGTGTAGGCGGGGTTGAGTTCGAACTGGGGCACGGGCTACGAACATAGCGAGACGCCCCAACGGGCCGGCAATTGCGTGGAGATGGAAGACTGCGCGCCGATGACCTGGTCGCGCCGCCTCCTCGCCGCCTTCTTCAACCTCACCGGGGTTCTGCATTTCGTGATCCCGCGCAGCTACGAAGCGATGGTGCCGGAGCCGGTGCCCGCCAAGGAGTCGGTCGCGGTCAGCGGCGTCGCCGAGATCCTCGGCGGGCTCGCCGTCCTGCACCCCCGCACCCGGCCCCTGGCCCGCTGGTGGCTGCTGGCGCTGCTGCTCGCCGTCTTCCCCGCCAACGTCCACATGGCGGTCAACCCCGAGCAGATCAAGGGCCTGGACCTGAACCGGATCCCGCGCTGGGCGCTCTGGGCGCGGCTGCCGCTGCAGCCGCTGGCGATGCTCTGGGTCTGGCGCGCGACCCGCGACTAGTCGCGGCGCGGCGGCGCCTATTCCTGGCTCAGCAGCTGGTCGGCCGGCGCGTAGTCGTCGCGCAGCGGCTCCGCGTCGCCGACGAACGGCTCGACTTCGGCCCGGCCGCCGCTGACGGTGCCCCCGGGGTGGGTGCCGGCTGCCGGCGGTAAACGGCGGTCGGAGGCGAGCAGGACGACGTTGCCGCCGCGCAGGTTGCCGGCGGCGGTCGGGAAGGTGATCAGGTGGACGTCGGCAAAGGCCTCGAGCAGGGTCGCGGCCTCGGCCCGGGCCAGGTCGAGCGGCTGGTAGTCGATCACGTTGACCGCGTAGATCCCGTCCGGCCTGAGCACGCGCTTGACTTCGTCGACCCACTCGCCGGTCGCCAGGTGCCAGGGCACCGCGTCGCCGCTGAAGGCGTCGCCGACGACGATGTCGGCGCTGTCGTCCTCCAGATCGAGCATGCCGATGCGGGCGTCCCCCGTCGAGACCTCGAGGTCGGACGAGGTGCGCAGCCCCAGCCGCTCTTCGGCGAACTCGACCAGGCCGTCGTCGAGCTCGAGCACCTCGGCGTGTGAGCCGGGGCGCGTCGCCAGCAGCCAGCGCGGCAGCGTGAAGCCGCCGCCGCCGACGAAGACGGCGTCGAGCGGCTGGGGCGGCGGGTTGACCGAGTCGATCGCGTCGGCGATCCACTGCACGTAGGCGTACTCGAGGCGGGTCGGGTCCTTCAGGTCGACGTAGGAGTGGTAGCCGTCGTCGAGCATCAGGTTGTAGGCGCTGTCGCGGTTGGTGTCAGCGACCAGGCGAATGCAGTGGTACCTGGTCTCGGTGATACAGGGCGACTCCGAGCTCGACGAGAGCACCCCGAGGGCGACGGCCCCGAGCGCGACCGCCGCCAGGCCGGCCGCCGGCATCGCCCTAGAGCTGGCGCCGAGGACGATCCCGACCAGCACCAGCACGGTGCCGATGACGAGGACGGCGCTGCTGACCGGCATCAGCGGGATCAGGACGAAGCCGGTCCCGAAGGTGCCGAGCAGAGCGCCCGCGGTGGCCCAGGCGGAGAGGCTGCCGACCACGGTGCCGCTGACCTCGAGGTCGTGCAGCTGCAGATGGGCGACGGCGGGAGAGACGGCGCTGAGCACGGCCGCGGCGGGAACGAGGGCGATCAGCGTGACCCCGACCACGACCAGGTCGCCTTCGCCGCGCGCCCCCGGCCCGAGCCAGTGGACCACCGGCACGGTCAGCAGGGTCAACAGGCCGCCGCCGATCAGCAGGCCGACGATCAGCTTGCGGGTGTCGGTGCGGTCGGCGAAGTAGCCGCCGAGCGCGGCGCCGGTGGCGATCCCCGCCAGGGCGGCGCCGATCACCGCGGTCGTCGTCTCCAGGGTGAGGCCGACGTACGGCGCCAGCAGCCTGACGGCGAGGATCTCCAGCATCAGGACCGCGCCGGCGGCGACGAAGACCAGGGCCGCGGCCGCCGCTCCGGGCAGGGCAGTGGGCAGGGTCGCCTGCGACTGCGCAGGGGCCCCCTCCCCACCGGCGTCTCTGACCTCCGCCATCGGGGCAACATACCCGAACGGAGCCTGATTTAAGGAAGCAGTTCTTCCAATAAATCGCCGGCGGGACCGAGGAAGGTCTGCAGGTCGCCGAAGATCGAGCGGGCGTTGTTGACCAGTTCGATCGCCCGGTCGAGCCGGATTTCTTCGACCGTGCTCCGCAGCGGCCCGGCCAGCAGCGGGCTCAGGGCACCGGCATCTTCGGCGTCGTCGATCGCCCGCAGCAGGCCGGCGCGGATCGCCCGCGCCAGTTTCTCGTCGTCGATCCCATAACGCTCGCTGAAGCGCTCGCGCGCCTCGGGCGAAGCCAGCGCCCGGGCCAGGGTCTCACGGCTGACCCCGAGCTGGCAGGCGGCGCCGTCGAGGGCCGAGATCGTGAACTGGTTGGCGATTTCGCTGAGGCCTTCGGGGTCGGTCCAGGCCCGGTGCTGGCACGGGTCCTGGACCTTCTCCGGCGCGTAGGAGGAGCCGCCGGCGGCGAGGTAGACGCCGATCAGGACCAGCGAGGAGACGATCGCGGCGCCGACCAGGAGCTGTCCCCGCAGTCCCGCGTTCACAGCTCCACCCTCCGCGCCAGGGCGATCGGGATCAGCGCCAGCAGGCCGAGCAGCGCAGCCAGCAGGAACGAGGGGCTGAAGGCGTGGGTGGCGCCGCGGTTGAGCTGCTCCTGCAGTTCGTCGCGCAGCCCGATGACCGCCTCGCGGTCCTCGGGATCCTCCGGCAGCGGCTCGAAGGCGGGGCCGATCGTCGGCACCTTGCCGTCCTCCCCTTCCAGCTGTCCCTCGATCCGCTGCGCCAGCTCGATCTTCAGCAGCGGGTTGACCTTGGAGTCGAGGATCACGGCGGTGCCGGCGTTGATCGCGTCCTGGCGCTGGTCGGCGATGTCGGCGGTGAAGATCGGGGTCAGCGCCAGCAGGCCGATGACGACGCCGGCGTGGCGGGCGGAGATCGTCCAGCCGCCGTGGATCGCCTGCGGGGCGCGGCCGCCGAGCGCGGTCTCGGTCAGGGCCGAGAGCACCAGCGCCAGCCCGATCCCGACCAGCAGCTGCGGCGGCAGGGTCAGCGCCACCTCCGCCTGGGGCAGGAAGGCGAGGCCGCCGAGGCCGCCGGAGACGAAGATCGCGCCGGCAGCGGCGCGGGCCTTGGCACTGGGCACGAGCGGGTCGAGGCGGCTGCCGAGCAGTGCCGCCAGCGGCATCGCCGTGACCACGATCGCGGCCCCGATCGGGGTCAGGCGCCAGCCTTCGATCAGCAGCAGGACCAGCAGGAAGAGGGCGGCGGCGATCGCCGCCGAGACCATCGCCAGGGCGACGTTGGCGGCCAGATGGGGGCGGCCGGTGCGGCGGACCTCGGTCTGGAGGACGCCGGTCGCCGCCTCGTGCTTGGCCACCGCGAGGATCGGCACCGCGGCGGCGAGCGCGACCGGGACCTGGATCAGGAAGATCGACTGCCAGGAGACGAGCTCGGTCAGCAGACCGCCGATCGCCGGGCCCAGCGCCGCCCCGGTGGCGCCGGCGCTGGCCCAGACCGCGGCGGCGCGGCGCTCGGAGCCGACCGTGGCCGGCAGCAGCTCGAGGCAGGCGGTGACCGCGAGGGCGCCGCCGAGCGCCTGCACGCAGCGGGCCAGGATCAGGGTGGAGAGCTCGTCGGCGATGCCGCAGGCGAGCCCGGCGCCGGCGAAGATCGCGAGCCCGACCGCCGCCGCCCGGCCGGGGCCGACGCGCCGCGCCAGCAGCGCCGCCGGCACCGCCGCCAGCGCCATCACCAGGTTGAAGGAGATCAGCACCCAGGTGACTCCGGCGACCGTGGTGTCGAGCTCGCGGTAGATGTCCGGCAGCGCCAGGACGACGATCGAGGAGTCGGCGAGGACGAGGCCGACGGCGAGCGCCAGCGCCGCCAGCCGCGGTTTCGGTGCCTCGACGTTCATCAGTAGCCCAGCTCCTGTCCGTACTCGTCGCGGTAGGCCCCGCGCTTCTCCAGCACCTCTTCGACGTAGGCGCGCGTTTCCGGGAAGGGGATCTCGGCAACCGTGAGGTCGCTGCCCCCCCACCTTTCGGCGTTGGCCGGGCCGGCGTTGTAGGCGGCGAGGGCGGCGGCCTCGTCGTCGTCGAAGCGCTCCAGCAGTTCGCGCAGGAAAAAGGTCCCGTAGCGGATGTTGATTTCCGGGTCGGAGAGGTCGTCGACCTTGAACGAGGTGCCGCCGCTGAGGCGCTCGATTTCGTTCGCCGCTTCCGGGGTGATCTGCATCAGCCCGCGGGCGCCGGCGCTGGAGGTCTGGTCGGAGAACTTCGACTCGGAGTAGATGACGGCGGCGATCAGGGCCGCGTCGACTTCCTTTTCCGCGGCCTGCTGGCGGATGATGTCCTCGTGGCGCAGCGGCAGGGTCAGCTCCTGGATCGCCTGGTCGAACTTGCCGCTGGCGACCATGACGCCGACCACGAGCCCGATTGCCGCCGCGGTCGCCCCGACTGCCAGCCTGCGCCGCCGCCGTCCCCTGCGCTTCATCGCCGCAGCTTCTCGATCAGGGCGGACAGCGAGCGCTCCAGCTCCTCGATCGAGCCGTCGTTGGCGACGACGTGCTCGGCTCGCGCCGACTTCTCGTCCTGGGTCAGCTGCCGCGCCTCGCGCTCGTCGACCAGGGCGTGGCCGCGCGCCGCCGCGCGCTCGCGCCGCACCTCGTCGGCGGTGACGATCGCCACCGTGGTGTCGAAGGCCGGCTCCATCTCCGACTCGAACAGCAGCGGCACCTCGATCACGGCCAGCTCGGTCTCGGCCGGCAGCTGCGTCAGCCAGCCGCCGATCCGCGCCCCGACCAAGGGGTGGATCTGCCCCTCGAGCCAGGTCAGCTGCTCGGGGTCGGCGAAGACGATCTCGCCGATCCGGCCGCGGTCGACGGCGCCGTCCGGGGCGACGTCGGCCCCCCAGCGCTCGACCAGGCGGCCCAGCAGCGGTTCGGAATCGAGCAGCTCGTGGACGACCGCGTCGCTGGAGAGCGTCGCCGCGCCCAATCTCGAAAAGGCCGCCAGCGCCTCGGACTTCCCGGCCGCGATGCCGCCGGTGAGGCCGATCGTCAGCGGCATCGACGCCTAGGAGTCGGAGGCTTCCTCAGACTCGGACGTCTCGCCCGCAGCCTCGTCGGTGCTATCAGGGGAATCCGGCCGCTCATCGACCCCTTCCCCCTCTTGCGCCTCGCCGCCATCGTCCTCGGTGGTCCCGTTCTCCTCGGCAACCGGAGCGGGATCGGCCGTCTCAGCAGTCTCTTCCTCGGCGGGGGCCTCGTCCTGAGCAATCTCCTCAGCAACAGGCTCCTCCGCTGCGGGGGCCTCAGCCTGCGGCTCCTCGACAACCTCGGTCCCCGAGTCCTCAGGCGTCTCATCCGCGGGTGGCGTGGAGGATGAATCCTCGCCCGCAGCTTGCGAGGACGAGGAATCGTCCTCCGCGACAGGACCCGCGGCTGAGGCGTCTGAGCCCTCAGCGTCCGCCGCCGCCAGCTGCTCGCCGAGATCGCCCATCGGCATGTTCTGCCCCTCGACCCGCTTGATGCTCAGCGAGAGGCGCCGGCGCTCTTCGTCGATCTCGAGGATCTTCACGTTCAGGGTGCTGCCGGGCTCGACCACTTCGCTCGGGTTCTCGACGTGGTGGTCGGCAAGCTCGGAGATGTGGACCAGGCCCTCGACGCCGGGCAGGATTTCGACGAAGGCGCCGAAGGCGACCACCTTGGTGACCGAGCCCTCGAGCACGTCGCCGGGGCGGTGGGTGCTGATGACCCGCTGCCACGGATCCTCCTGAGTCTGCTTGAGGCCGAGCGAGATGCGCTGGCGGTCGCGGTCGATGTCGAGCACTTTGATCCGCACCGTGTCGCCGATGGCGACCACTTCCGAAGGATGGTTGACGTGGCTCCAGGAGAGCTCGGAGATGTGGATCAGGCCGTCGATCCCGTCGAGGTCGACGAAGGCGCCGAAGTCGACGATGTTGGAGATCTTGCCTTCCACCACCTGGCCGGGCTCGAGGCGGCCGAGGATCTGCTCGCGCACCTCCTTGCGCTCCTCCTCCAGCACCGCGCGGCGCGAGAGGACGACGTTGTTGCGGGAGCGGTTGAGCTCGATCACTTTGCACTCGAGCGTCTGGCCCATGAACTCGTCGAGGTTGTGGACGCGGCGGATGTCGACCAGCGAGGCGGGCAGGAAGCCGCGCACCCCGAGGTCGAGGATGAGGCCGCCCTTGACGACCTCGATGACGCTGCCTTCGACCGGTTCGCCGGAGTCGGCGGCGATCTCGATCCGGCGCCAGGCCTTCTCGAAGCGGGCGCGCTTCTTGGAGAGGATCAGGCGGCCCTCGGCGTCCTCCTTGGTGAGGACGAGAGCGTCGATCTCCTCGCCGAGCTCGACCTCCTCGGCCGGATCGACCGACTTGCGGATCGAGAGCTCGTTGGAGGGGATGACCCCCTCGGCCTTGTAGCCGATGTCGACCAGGACCTCGTCTTTGTCGATCCGCACGACCTTGCCGTTGACGACGTCGCCCTCGTCGAAGGAGACCATCGTCGCCGCGTAGTTGGGGACGATCTTGCCGTCGATCTGCAGCAGCAGGCCGCCGGAACCCTCGACGGGGGTGGCGGTGGGCGCAGGGGCGGTCAAAACGTCGGTCGCGGACACGGCGGCGAATAATGGCAGAATCGAGGCCGATGCCGGTTAGAGCGACCAAGCGCGGCGACGAGCGCACCCCCATCGGCGGCAGCCACGACGTGCTGATCTGCGGCGCCAGCTTCGCCGGACTGGCGATTGCACGCGAGCTTGCGGGCTCCGGCGCCGACGTGATGATCGTCGATCGCTACGAGATCGGCGAGCGCCAGACCTCCGCCTGCGGGATCCCGACCGAGTGGCTGCGGCAGCTCGGGTTGATGGACAGCGAGCGCCAGCGCTTCGACGAGCTGGTCATGCACACCCCCCACGGCGACGCCCGCTACAAGCTCCCCTGGACCTTCTCCACCTTCGACTACCGCGAGCTCTGCCAGCTGCTCTGGCGCGACTGCGACGCGACCTTCGAGACCGCCAAGGTGAACGGGCGGGCGCCGCTGGCGAACGGCGGCGGCGCCCAGCTGGCGGTCGAGACCGACCGCGGCGTGCTCTCCGCCCCGCTCGTCGTCGACGCGCTCGGCTGGCGCCGGGTCCTGGCCAGCGGCGACGGCTACCAGCCGCCGGAAGCGCCGCTCTCGCGCGGGCTCGAGGTGCACCCGGCCGGGGCCGCTGAGGACCTGGAGATCTGGATCGACCGCCGCTACGTGCCGGCCGGCTACGGCTGGTCGTTCCCCGCCCGCGACGAGCTGCGGATCGGGATCGGCTCCTTCGACCCGCGCTTCCACGTCAAGGACACGACCGTGCTGCTGACCGAGGACCTCGGCAAGGAGCCGAACGAGTACCAGGGCAACTGGATCCCGCACAAGCTGCGGCGGGCAACCGAGGGCGGAGTCTTCTTCGCCGGCGACTCGGCCGGCCACTGCCTGCCGCTCAGCGCCGAGGGCATCCGCACCGCGCTCTACTTCGGCATCGCCCTCGGCCGCGAGCTGCGCGGCGTCGTCGAGGGGCGCCAGAGCCGCGAGCAGGCCGCCGCCACCTACGCCGGCTTCAACGACTCGCACGAGTGGAAATTCAAGTGGATGCTGCGGGTGCAGAAGCTGATCCCGCGGATCCCGCCGCGGATCCTCGGGCCGGCGATCCGGCTGATGGGGGCGAAACGGTTCGTCGACTGGTCCTTCACGCACTACCTGGCGATCGCGCCGCCGGAGTTCGCCGACTCAGCGCAGGATCAGGAAGGTCCCGGCCAGCAGCAGGCCGACGCCGGCCACGCGGGCCGGGGTGACCGGGACCTGGTCCAGGCCGAACAGGCCTAGCCGGTCGATCACCACGGCGGCGGTGAGCTGGCCGGTCACGGTCGCCGCGGCGACGCCGCCGGCGCCGATCGCCGCGACCGCGAGCAGGGCAGTGGTGACGTAGACGGCGCCGAGCAGGCCGCCGAGCAGGTAGTACCAGCTGACGTCGAAGGTCGAGCCCAGGCCCGCGGCCTTGCCGCTGAGGACGACGATCGCGGCCAGGGCCAGCGAGCCGACCGAGAAGGAGACCAGCGCCGCCGGCAGGCCGCCGGTCGCCTTGCCGAGCCCGGCGTTGATCGGCGCCTGCAGCGCCACCAGACCGCCGGCGCAGGCGGTGAGGACCACCGCCAGGCCCCTATCCATGCAGGCGATCCTGGGTTCGCGTGATTTTCCGGTCGGGTAGGTGTTGCATGGGCAGCGGAACGGTTGAACCGTCCCGCCCGCATATCAGTACCGCAGTCAGCAGCCGCAAAACCGCGCAGGCACACAGACCGACACCGAGAGCCCGAACCCGTGACCCCACCGCCAGCAGACTCCCTCGCCAACCGGGTCTTCCTCGGGCCGGCGCTGCGCACCCAGTCCGACCGGCGCCTGGTCACCCTCGTCCGCGAGGGCTACGAGACCGCCTTCGAGGAGATCGTGCGGCGCTACCGCAAGCCGCTCGACCGCTTCGCCGCGGTCTTCGTCGGCGACCGCGCCGAGGACGTCACCCAGGACGCCTTCTCGAAGGCGCTGCTGGCGCTGCGCGGCACCGAGAAGGAGATCGAGCTGCGGCCGTGGCTCTACCGGATCGTCCGCAACACGGCGCTGAACGACCTGCGCGACCGGCCGCCGGCGGCCGAGCAGCTGGGCGAGGAGATCGCCGCCGGCCGCAGCGCCGCGGTCGAGGCGGAGCGCCGCGAGGAGATGGCGGAGCTGATGCAGCGGCTGCGGGCGCTGCCGGAGCCGCAGCGGGCGGCGATCGTCATGCGCGAGCTGGAAGGGCTGAGCCACGAGGAGATCGCGGCGGCGCTCGGGGTCAGCGGCGGCGCCGCGCGCCAGGCGATCTACCGGGCGCGGGCGGCGCTGCGCGACGGCTTCGGGATGCTGCTGCCGCTGCCGCTGCTGCGCCTGCTGTTCGACCACGGGGCCGAGGCGGCCGCCGGCGCCGGCGGTGCCGCGGCGGCTGCGGGAGCAGCATCCGCGGCCGGGGGCGGCGGCGCGGCGCTGGGCGGGATCGGCGCGGCGGGAGCGCTCAAGGTCGGGGTGGCGACGGCCCTGCTGGCGGGCTCCGTCGGCGCCGGCGTGGCGATGCAGAACGACCGCGGCGGTGGCGACCGCTCCGGGCCAGCGGCAGCCGAGGCGGCCGTGCTGCCGGGAGGTGGCGGCTCGGGCTCGTCCGGCTCGTCGGGGTCGGACCCGTTGCCGGCGAGCGGATCGGGCGAGGACGGCGAGGGACACGGACGCGGGTCGGGGGACGACGACGGCGACAGGCGCGGGTCGGATGACGACCGCGGCCACGGACGCGGCGGCGCGGATGACGACTTCGACGACTCCGGTCGCGGCGGCGGTCCGGGCCCCAGCGACGACTCGGGCCACGGCGGTCGCGGTTCGGGGCGAAGCGGTCACTCCAACGGCGGGGACGATGCGAACGAAGATCGCTCCCACTCGGGCGAGGGCGTCTCGGGAGGAAGCCATTCCGGCCACGGCTCCGACGGCTCGGGCTCGGGAGGTTCCGGCGGCTCGGGCAGCGGCTCGCGTGGAGGTTCGGGCGGCGGCGACGACGGCTCGGGGGGCAGCGGCTCAGGCGGCGGCCATTCGGGCTCAGGCGGCTCCGGGTCGAGCGGCGGGGGCTCCGGCTCGAGTGGCGGAGGCTCCGGCGCGGACGACGATGCGGCCGAGGCGATCGCTCCATCTCCCACCCCCGAACCGCCGCCCCCTGCGGCCGAAGGCGACTCGTCGGATGACGGCTCTGGCGGCTCCGGGTCGGGCGACAGCGGCTCCGGCGACGACGATTAGTGATCTTCGCCGCGCCTCTGTGTTGACGGGGTAGATGTTCCAAACCCCGAACTAGGAGGACGAGATGAAACGCCCGCATGGCAACCGAGTGTGGCGTGGGATGGTGCTCGCGGCGGCCATCGGCGCTGTCGCAGTGCTGGCCGTATCGAGCCTGGCGATGGCCAGGGGCCACGATGGCGATCGTCACCGCCACGGCGCCGACACCGGCACGATCTCCGCCTTCGACGCCAACACCGGCGTCCTGGCAATCGAGCTGAGCGGCGGCGGCGACACCGTCACCGGCCTGGTCAACCGCCGGACCAAGATCAGGTGCGAGGACGAGCGCTCCCCCGACGTCTCCGTCCGCGCCCGTGAGAACGAGCCCGGCGACGACCACGGCGGTCGCGGCAACGAGGCCGGCGACGACAACGGCGGCCACGGTGAAGAGCCCGGCGACGACAATGGCGGCCGCGGTCCCAGCGGTCACGACGACAACGGCAGCGGCGCCAACTGCACCGTCTCCGACCTCGTCGTCGGTGCCACCGTGCACGAGGCGGAGCTGGACCTGCGCGACGGCAAAGCGGTCTGGGACGAGGTCGAGCTGAACGACTGACCTGGACGTTCGTCGGAGGCGGGGCACATCCGAGGTGTCCCGCCTCCCAACCGGGGTACTCACTTTCGAGTATGAGTGGATACCGACACTAGGAGGCCCCGATGCCACGCCAGCCCCACTCCCGTCGCAGCCCGATCGCCCTCGCGGCATCTGCCCTCGCGCTAGTCGCGGTTCTGGCCCTGGCGGTGCCCGCCGGCGCCCATCACGGCGCGAGCGGCGTCGGCGACGACCCGGCCGGCACGATCTCCTCCTTCGACCCCAACAGCGGCAGGCTGGTCGTCGACCTCGCCGACGGCGGCTCGATCAGCGGCTTGGTCACCCGCTTCACCTGGATCGAGGCCGGCGACGACAGCTGCGACGAGCGCCGCGGACGCCGTCAGGTCCACGGCGACTGGTGCCGCCGCCAGCAGCTGCACGGCTCCGAGCACGGCGACGACCACGGCTGGCACCACCGCTCCCGCGGCAGTGCCGACGACCTGGTCGTAGGGGCGGTGGTCGAGGACGCCCTGCTGATCCTCAAGGACGGCCGCGCCTTCTACGCCAAGGTCGAGCTCGAGGGCTGAGCTACTTGGCGGTGAGCCAGTCGGGGCCGACGCCGATGTCGACCTCGAGCGGCGGATCGAGCCGGTAGGCGGCGCACATCTCGCGCCGCACCAGCTCGGTGGCGCCGTCCATCTCCCCCGGCGGGCCCTCGAAGAGGAGCTCGTCGTGGATCTGCAGGACCAGGCGGGTCTCCCCCCCGGTCGCGGCCAGGGCGTTCTGGCAGCGGACCATCGCCACCTTGATGATGTCGGCGGCGGTGCCCTGGATCACCGTGTTGACCGCGAGCCGCTCGCCGAGGCGGCGGGTGTTGGGGTTGCCGGAGCGCAGCTCGGGGATCTGGCGGCGGCGGCCCATCAGGGTCGTCACGTAGCCCTCCTCCTGCGCCCGCTCGACCACCTGCTCGCGGAAGGCACGCACGTCCGGGAAGCGCTCGAGGTAGCGGGCGACGAATTCCTCGCCCTCCTTGCGGGGGATGTTCAGCCGGTCCGCCAACCCGAAGCCGGTGAGCCCGTAGACGATCCCGAAGTTGACCATCTTCGCCTTCGAGCGTTGTCCGACGTCGACCTCGTCGCGGCCGATCTCGAAGACCTCGGCGGCGGTCGCGGCGTGGACGTCTTCACGGGCGTGGAAGACGTCTTTCAGCACTTTCTCGTCGGCGACGTGGGCGAGCACCCGCAGCTCGACCTGGCTGTAGTCGGCGGAGAGCAGCTGGGCGCCGGGCTCGGCGATGAAGCAGGCGCGGACCGGGCGGCCGATCTCGGTCCGGATCGGGATGTTCTGCAGGTTCGGGTTGGTGCTGGAGAGGCGCCCGGTGGTGGTCGCCGCCTGGTTGAAGGTGGTGTGGACGCGGCCGGTGTCGGAGTCGATCAGGTCCGGCAGCGAGTCGAGGTAGGTGTTCTTCAGCTTGGTCAGCTCGCGCCAGGACTCGATCTTCTCGACGATCGGGTGCTCGTCGCGGATCTGGGCGAGCACGCGGGCGTCGGTCGAGAAGCCGGTTTTGCCGCGGCGCTTGCGGGTCAGCGCCAGCTTCTCGAAGAGGATGCGGCCGACCTGCTGCGGCGAGCCGATCGTGAACTCCTCCTCGGCCAGCTCGAAGATCTCCCTTTCGAGGGTGTCGATCCGCTCGCCGAAGCCGGCGCCGACCTCGGCCAGGCGCTCGGCGTCCAGCTTCAGCCCCTCGCGTTCCATCGCCGCCAGCACCTCGACCAGCGGCAGCTCGACCTCGTGCAGCAGCGTCCCCAGGCCCAGCTCCTCGATCCGCGGCCGCTGCGCCTCGGCCAGGGCGGCGACCAGGTGCGCCTCCTCGGACGGGTCGAGGCCGGCCTCGACCTCCTCGCCCAGGGCCAGCTGGCCGTCGTCCTCGTCGGGCTTGGCGGCGGCGCCCTCGGCGATGCCGATCCCGGCGTCGGCGGCGAGCTCGACCAGGTCGTAGGTGCGGCGCTGCGGCTCCAGCAGGTAGGCGGCGAGCATCGTGTCGTGCTCGAGCGCCAGGGTCACGCCCTCGCGGGCGGCGGCGGCGAGCAGGCCGTGACGACCGCCGCCGAGCGACTTGAGGTCGTGGCCGGCGATCCCGCGCTCCCCCAGCGCCACCGCCAGCTCGTCGTGGGTCGAGGAGCCGACCAGGGTGCGCTCGGGGTCGGCGGCGGCCCAGCGGTGCTCGCTCAGCGCCAGCGCCAGCGGCCCCGCGCCGAGGTCGCCGAGGCCGCCCTCGACCACCTCGATCTCCAGCTCGGTCTCGACCTTGCGCCCCGGCACCGCGTCGCCCTCCGGCAGCGCTTCTTCGAGCCGCTCCAGCACCGCCCGCAGCTCGAACTCGCGCATGAACTCGCGCAGGGCGCCGCGGTCGGGCTCGGAGTCCATCGCCGCCGCCAGGTCCACCCCGGTCTCGATCTCGTACTGGAGCGTCGCCAGGTCCTTCGACATGCGGGCGTCGTCGGCGTGCTCGGTCAGGTTCTGCTTGCGTTTGGCGCCGGAGATCTCGTCGACGCTCGACAGCACCCCCTCCAGCGAGCCGAACCGCTGCAGCAGCTGGGTCGCCGTTTTCTCGCCGATCCCCGGCACCCCGGGGATGTTGTCGGAGGTGTCGCCGCGCAGGCCCATCATGTCGGTGATCAGCTCCGGCGGCACCCCGTAGCGCTCCTCGACCGCGGCGCGGTCGTAGATCTTGGTCTCGGTGATCCCGCGCGAGGTGCTCATCACCCGCACCCCCTCGCCGACCAGCTGGTAGGCGTCGCGGTCGCCGGTGACGACCATCACCTCGATCCCCTCCTCGCGCGCCTGCTTCGTCAGCGAGGCGATCACGTCGTCGGCCTCGTAGCCGTCGACCTTGACGTTGGTGTAGCCGAAGGCCTCGACCAGCGGCATCAGCTGCGGCCACTGCTCGCGCAGCAGGTCCGGGCGCGGTTTGCGCTGGGCCTTGTAGAGGTCGTAGGTGACCTCGCGCCCGGACATCCCCGCGTCCCAGGCGACCACCACGCCCTGGGGATGGTGCTCGTCGATGATTTTGACCAGCATCGAGGCGAGCCCGTAGATCGCGTTGGTCGGGCGCCCGTCGCTGGTCCCGATCGACTCCGGCAGCGCGAAGAAGGCCCGGTAGGCCAGCGAGTTGCCGTCGATCAGGAAGAGCTCTGGTGCCTCGGCCGCCATTCGGCGCCCCACTCTACGAGGCGAGCCCGAGGGCGTCCCGCAGGTCCGCCACGACCAGCTCCGGTTCCTCGTTCACCTGAAGTTCGCTGAAGCGATGGACGCTAAAACCGCGCCGCCGCAGCGCCAGATCGCGGGCACGGTCGTCCTGGAAGGCGATACGACCGCGGTGGTAACCGTAGAAGTCGGTCTCGACCGCGACCTGCTGCTCACGCCAGAGGAAGTCGACGGTCCAGCCCCCGACCTCCACGTTCACCGTCGGCGCCGGCAGGCCGTGCCGACGACAGAGCCCAAGGAAGTCCCGCTCGAGGTCGCTGCGAGTCCGGTCGGTCTTCAGCCCGGTTCGAAAGCCCTGGAACTCCGCCTGCCGCAGCGCCCGCCGCCACTCCCACTCGGGAACGACCCGCCGCAGATCCGCGATCGTCCGCGCCAGCGTCGTCACCGGAATCCCGCACCGTTCCGCGAGCGGCTCGCCGGACAGTGAGCGGCAGCGATGCAAGCGGATCCCGCTCTGCCGCCGCCGCCCGGCAGTCGTCGGCACCGAGACGTCGATCACGCCCGGCCGCGATCGCATCAACCCCCACAGCGCCGCGGCACTGGCGTGGCTGATCGCGGCGCCCGCCCCACAGGCGAGCACGGCCCCCATCCACCTCCTCTCGTCATTCGGCGCCGAATGACCGACGGCGTAAACGCCCCGATGCATGGGGTGCAGGCGCCCCGCCCGAACCCGGCGGGCGATGCCGGCTCGCGTCAAGCCAGCCTCAGCAAGCTGCCTACTGGAGATCGCCCCATGCTGGCGAGCAGCAACCCGGGCGATCCTCACGTCTGCAGTGTCGCCTTTGCTTCGCATAGCGATACAAAGGCGACACGCCCACTGGTTCTCCCCCGGCCAGCCCAGAGTCCCCCCTGCTAGCGCGGGTTGGGGTGGCGCCGCGTGATGGTGAACGCGTATGTGGTGGCGGTGGCGCTCTCGCCGGAGGGGCCGATCGCCTTGACGCGGAGGGTGTGGTGG
This sequence comes from uncultured Solirubrobacterales bacterium, assembly GCA_963719435.1. GTDB lineage: Bacteria > Actinomycetota > Thermoleophilia > Solirubrobacterales > 70-9 > VAYN01. Next base: position 2,028,830 of record OY970384.1, read on the forward strand.
CCCCAGGTGAGTTTGGGGAGGGTCAGAGGGGAGGTGCAGGCGCGGTAGCGCTGGTCGTCGAGCTGGCAGCGGAAGTGGGCGCTCGGGTCCGAGGAGGCGAAGCGGAAGGTCGGGCGGCGGTCATGGGTGCGGTGGCGGGGCTTGGCCAGGAGCACCGCGCTCGGGATCAGGCCCGGCTCGGCCGCGCCGGCGCCCGACCCATCGGAACCGGTCGTGGGGGTGCCCGGCCCCCCGAGCGCGACCTGGTTCAGCGTCGCCGCCCCGGAGACACCCGGGGAGACCGAGCTGTCGGTCGCGGTAATGGTCACCGCCCCGGCGCTGGTCGAGGCGACGATCGGCACGCTGTAGGTGCCGTCGCCGTGGACGGTGGCCGCGCCGAGGACCTGACCCGGATCGGTCGAGGAGAAGCCGACGCTGTCGGCCGCCAGCGGATTCCCGTGGGCGTCGCTGACGGTGGCGACGGCGGTGGCGATCGAACTCCCGTCGGCGGGGATCGACGCCGGCTGCAGCGCCAGCGCGACCTGCGCCGCCGGGCCGGCGACCTGGGCGAGGGGCGCGGTTGCGACGAGGTCCGGTGCGGTCGAGTCGTCGGTTGCCGTGATCGTCGCGGCGCCGGCTTTGACCGACGACCTGATCTGGACGCTGTAGGTGCCGTCGTCGTTGTCGAGGACCGGCCCGAGCTGATGGCCGGCGTCGGTCGAGGAGAAGCTGAGGTCGTCGCCCGGGATCGGGTTGTCGTCGGCGTCGGCAACGGTCGCGGTTGCGGTGACGACCGCGACCCCGTCGGCGACGACGGAGGACTGGTCCAGCTCCAGCGAGATCTGGGTGGCGGGCACCTGCGGCGGCTGGCCCGCCAGCCACGAGGCGAGCTCGGCGGGTCGGGAGGAGATGAAGTTGCGGGTGCCCTGGACCGCGGACTGGAACTGGCCGAGGCTGAACTCATGCCGCGAGTTGGCCTGTTCCTCTTCGACCCAGGGCTGGATCAGCGCCGCCAGCTCGGTGGCCAGGTCGTCGAGCGCGCCCGCCGCGGTCACCGCCTGCACGTCGCGCAGCGAGCGCCGGTACATCTCGGCGCAGCTGGCGTCGCCGAGGCAGGCGTCGAAGAGGACGCCGGCGGCGCCGTCGAAGCCGAGGTGGTCGGCCCAGGTCTGGTCGACGCCCCAGGGCAGCATCCGGAACCAGCCCGCGCCGTCGCTCTGCAGGTAGAAGTTGTTCGGCTGATAGCCGCTGCCCTGGATCCCCGCGTAGCCGTCCCAGTGGCCGACGTATTTCTCGACCGCCCACATGCGGGTCATCTGCTTCAGGTCGGCGAGCGCTTCGAGCCGCTGCGACCAGTCGCCCGCGGCCGAGCTGTTGACCGAGGCGATCAGCGCTTCCAGGTCGCCGAGGTCGTCCTCGTCGCCCTCGTCCACCTCGAACCGCTCCGCGGCCGTGGTGATCTCGGCCGGCGTCGGCGCCGCTCCGGTCTCGACGTCGGAGCCGTAGGCGCCCTCGTAGACGTGCTGGAAGTCGCCGACCCGCTTTTCCGTCGCCACGTCGTCGACGTTCTCGAGGTTGAGATGGAGCCCGTAGTCGACCCCGTTGACGTAGACGTAGGCATAGCCGGTGCGGGAGGCGGCGACGCCCGCCGCGCGGAACACGCCGTAGGTCAGGGCCTCGTGGATGCCGGAGGGGTCCTGGACCATGTTGTTCAGGGTCATCTTCTTCAGGCCGAGGAACTTCTGGCCTTTGACCCAGCTGAATTTGATCTTGAAGGCGGCCTTCTGGGCCAGGCTCCGTTTCGAGCCGAGCTGGCCCTTGAGGCGGATGCCGACGGTCAGCGGCGCCGAGGCGGGACCGACGCCGTTGGGGCTGCCGTCGGTCTCGGCCAGCGAGAACGTGCCCTCTACGTATTCGTCGGGATCGGCGTTGAGCGCCGTTTCGGAGGCGGGCGGAAGGGTCAGGTAGACGACGTCTACGTTGTCGGGCCGATACATCGGCGCCGCGGCATCGCCGCTCGGTTCCAGCGCCTGCGCCGCCGCCGGGCCGAGGAGGAGGACCGTCGCCGCGGCGAGGAAAAGGGTTACCGCGAGGGACAGGGTCGCCGCCGTGACCCACGGCGCACCGGAGCGTCGAGTCACCAGGCCGCCCGTTTGAGGACGATCCGCCGCGAGTCGCTTTCGGCCTCACCGCCGGCGGGCACGAATTCGGTCACAACGGTGATCCCCAGCCAGCGCTTCTGCAACCGCTGGCGCAGGGCCGGGGAAAGACGGCAGTTCAGGCTCAGATCGCGGGCCTGCTTGACCTCGGCCTCGGCGCGGCCGACGACGACCCTGCCGGCGACGGTCACGATCGTCACCCGCTGACGCACCGTGCCGGCGTTCGGCAGGTGCATCTCGGTGCGCAGGAGCCCGTCCGCCGCCGAGACGCGGCCGACCCTGAAAGCGGCGCTTTCCGGCGGCGTGACTGCGGCGGGCGGGGCCTCGGTCGGCGCGCTCCCCCCGCCCCCGGAACCCCCGCCCGAGCCACCACCGGAGCCACCGGCCGGGCAGGGCGCGCCGAGGAAGTCGACCGCGTCGGCCGCGCGCGAGTCGATGAAGTCCCGCGTCTCGGCGACCCCATCGGCGATCTCGCCGAGGCTGTGCTCGTGGCGGTTGCCGTTGCCCTGTTCGAGCTGCTGCCAGGGAGCGAGCAGGTTCGCGGTGCTGGTCGCCAGCGCGTCGAGGCCGACGGTGCCGATCGCCCCACAGGCGCTGGCGAGCGCCTGCCGATAGGTCCCGGCGCAGTCGGCGTCGTCGAGGCAGTGGGCGAACAGCAGCCCGTGCTCCTGGTCGAAGTCGAGGTGGTTGGCCTCCTGCCAGGTTTCGTCGGTGCCCCAGGGGAGCATCTGGAAGCGGCCGCTCGGGTCGCTGTAGAGGTAGTAGTTGTTCGGCTGGAAGGGGCTCGCGCCGCTGGCATAGCCGTCGCGCTGGCCGACGTACTTCTCGACCGCCCACATCCCGGTCATCTCCTGCAGATCGGCGGTGGCGGCAACGCGGGTGGACCAGGGAGTCGAGCCGGTGGAGTTGACGGCGGCAATCAGCGCTTCCAGATCGCTGAGGTCCAGTTCGTCGCCCTCGTCGACCTCGAAGTCCGCAGCCCCGCCCGGGCGCACGTCGTCACCGGCCTCTCCCTCGTAGAGGTGCTGGGTTTCTTTGTCGAAGGCACCGAAGCGCTTTTCCAGCGCCACTTTGTCGAGCGTCTCGATGTCGAGGTGGAGCCCGTAGTCGACTCCGTTGACGTAGACGTAGGCGAAGCTCGTCCGCGGCGCCGGCACCCCGGCCGCCCGGAAGGACGCGTAGGCGAGCGTCTCGTGCGTCATCGAGGGGTCCTCGACCATGTTGTTCAGGGTCATCTTGCGCAGGCCCATGAACGCGTCCGCCGCTTTGAATTTGAGTTTGAAGGCGGCCTTGCCGCTCAGGTCTTTGAACGAGGCGTCGCCCTTGAGCCGGACTTCGACGTTGCGGGGCGCCGAAGGGGCACCCACCCCACCCGGGGTTCCGTTGGTTTCGGCCAGCGAGAACGTGCCTTTGACGTACTCCTCAGGTTCGGCTTCGAGTTTCGCCAGTTCGGTGGGGTCGAGGCCCAGTTCGATCACGTCGACCCGTCCCGACTGGTACAGCCCTTCGGCCGGGTCCGCGGCGGCAGCGGCGACCGGCGCCGCCAGACAGAGGGCAGCGATCAATATCGACAGGACGCCCCCGCGCCTGCTCGTTCTCCCGGCGATCATCCGCTCACAAGGTAGCGCGCCATATCCCTACAAACGGCTTGAGCAAGAGAAGTTTTGCGTCTCGCGTCGGCAGTGCCGGCCTCAGCACCGAAAGCGGCCTTCGCCTTCGTGCCGACAGGCGGGCGCCAGCGCCGCCTCGATGCCGGGCCCGGTGAGCGGAACATCGGAACGGCCGGGCATGTCCACGGTCAGGTCGCCGCCCCAACGATCGGCCGGAGCCGCGCCGCGGTGGAAGCTCGCCCGCCCCGAGAACGGCGCCGGCGGCGCCAGGACCGCGGTGCGCAGGCTGGAGTCGAAGTCGAATGCACCCGCACCCACCCAGAGCGTGCGACTGCGGGAGATCGAAATCCCGTCACGCTCTTCGTCGACCCCGACTTCGAACCGGGTCCGCGCCCCGGGCCGGTTCTTGTTGACCTGGAGCTCGAGGCGGGTGGAGCCGCGACGGGCGTGCAACCGCAGCCGCGCGCCGGGCACGTCCGGCCCCCCGCCTTCACCACTGCCGACCGAGGTGCAGCCGAAGTCGAGGAAGAAGCGAGTGAAGTCAACCGGCAAGGAGACCGCTTTCGTATAGCCCTCCTCGCCGTGGAATTCGAAGCTGCCGCTGTAGGTCGGGGGCTCGAACGAGATCGGCTTCCGCCTCGGTTCGCAGCTGGGCCGCAGTCGCGTCGTCTTGCCCGACGGAGTGACGTCGAGCGCCACCCGGCCGAGCTTGCCGAGGTCGGCGTCGATCCGCGTTCCCGTCACCGTCGCCGGCGCCGTGTAGAACACCCCGGCGTCCTTGCGCCCGACGATCAGCACCAGCTCACCACGGCCGTCGACCCGTTCGGATCCGGCGTAGGCGAGGATCGAGTAGCCGTTGCTGGCCTCCAACTTGAAGGCGTAGGAGTGCTTCAGGTCGGAGTCGAGCGCACCGGCACGTCCCGGCGCGAGCGTTGCCATAGCCACGACGACGAGCAGGGCGATCGCGGCGACGGCAGATCTCCGGCCCGCTTCCGCTCCCCAGCGCATCGCTCGACCGTACTCGATACAGCCAGCGCTGAGACCCTCGCGCAGCCCCACCTCCGGGCCGGCGAGCCGAATCTGATTCGATAGCTGGCGATGGCCGTAAGCGCGCAATACAGCGTCACGATCCGGGTCGAGCTCGACGCGCGGCAGGAGCCGCTGGGCAAGCTGACCGCGGCGATCGCCGAGGCCGGCGGGCAGCTGCAGGGGGTCGACCTGGTCCCCGGCGCCGGCCCCGAGGGCAAGCGGGTGCGCGAGTTCACGATCGACGCCACCGACCGCGACCACTGGGAGCGGATCCTGCGGGCGATCGGCTCGACCCGGGGCGCGCGGGTACTCGACTACGTCGACCGCACGATGCAGATGCACCGCGGCGGCAAGATCGACATGCACAACAAGTACCCGGTGAAAACGCGAGACGACCTCTCGATGGCCTACACGCCCGGCGTCGCCAGGGTCTGCATGGACATCCACGAGGACCGCACCAAAGCCTTCGAGTACACGATCAAGAAGAACACCGTCGCGGTCGTCTCCGACGGCAGCGCCGTGCTCGGGCTGGGCAACATCGGCCCCGAGGCGGCGATGCCGGTGATGGAGGGCAAGTGCATGCTGTTCAAAGAGTTCGCCGGCGTCGACGCCTTCCCGATCTGCCTCGACACCCAGGACGCCGAGGAGATCATCAAGGCGGTGGAACTGATGGCGCCGACCTTCGGCGGGGTCAACCTCGAGGACATCTCCGCCCCGCGCTGCTTCGAGATCGAGGACCGGCTCAAGGAGACCCTCGACATCCCCGTCTTCCACGACGACCAGCACGGCACCGCGGTGGTGACGATGGCAGCCCTGTTCAACGCGCTGAAGATCACCGGCAAACCGATCGAGCAGCTGCGGGTGCTGGTGGTCGGGCTCGGCGCCGCCGGGGTCGCGGTGACGAAGATGATGCTCGCCTCCGGGATCACCCAGATCGTCGGCTGCGACCGCAAGGGCGCGCTCTCGACCGCCCGCGGCGACTACGAGTCGGGCGCGATGAACGAGGCCAAGCGCTGGTACGCGGAGAACTCGAACCCGGAGCTGATCCAGGGCCAGCCCGACGACGTAATCGAGGGCATGGACATCTTCGTCGGCCTCTCCGGCCCCGGGATCATCGAAGCGAAGTCGCTGGCGAAGATGAACGACGACGCGATCGTCTTCGCCATGGCCAACCCGACGCCCGAGGTGATGCCCGAGGAGGCCGCCCCCTACGTGCGGATCATGGCCACCGGCCGCTCGGACTACCCGAACCAGATCAACAACGTGCTCGCCTTCCCCGGCATCTTCCGCGGCGCCCTCGACGCCGGCGCCCCCTCGATCACCGAGGAGATGAAGCTGGCCGCCGCCCAGGGCATCGCCATGGCCGTCTCCGAGGAGGACCTGGCCGAGGACTACATCATCCCCAGCGTCTTCAACCGCGAAGTGGCGCCGAAGGTGGCCGAAGCGGTGGTCGAGGAGGCGCGCCGCGACGGCATCGCCCGCCTCAACGAGGAGACCGGGACCTTCGCCACCGTGGACGGCGACCAGTGAGAGGCGCGGCGCCAAGCCGATGAAGGTCCTCGTCACCGGAGCCAGCGGCCTGATCGGCTCGGCGCTGTGTGACGCGTTGCTGGCCCGGGGCGACCGCGTGGTCGGGCTCAGCCGCGACCCCTCCCGCGCCCGCGAGGGCAAGCCCAGCATCGAGTGGCACCGCTGGGAGCCGACCTTGGAACGGCCGCCGGCGGCCGCCTTCGAGGGCGTCGACGGGGTCGTCAACCTGGTCGGCGAGCGGATCGACCAGCGCTGGACCGACGAGGCCAAGCAGAAGATCATGGAGACGCGGCGCACCGGGACCCACAACCTGGTCGGCACGATCGCCGGGCTCGAGCAGCGGCCCAAGGTCCTGGTCAGCCAGTCCGCGGTCGGCTACTACGGCGACCGCGGCGACGCCGTCGTCGACGAGTCGACCGGCCCGGGCAACGAGAGCTTCGACTCCGAGGTGGTGGTCGAGTGGGAGCGAGCGGCGCGCGAGGTGGAGCCGACAGGGGTGCGGCTGGCGATCCTCCGCAGCGGCCAGATCCTCGACCCCAGGGGCGGCATGCTGGCCGAGATGCTGACCCCGTTCAAGCTCGGCGTCGGCGGCCCGCTCGCCGGCGGCAGGCAGTACCTCTCCTGGATCCACCGCGACGACGAGGTCGGCCTGATCCTCTGGGCGCTCGACGACGAGAACGTCGCCGGCGTCGTCAACGCGACCGCCCCCAACCCGGCCAGCAACCGCGACTTCTCGAAGGCGCTCGGCCGCGCCCTCGGCCGCCCCGCCGTGGTCCCCGTCCCCGGCCTCGTCCTCGACCTCAAATTCGGCGGCGAGTTCGGCAAGGTGCTGCGGGGCGGGCAGCGGGTGGTGCCGAGGCGAACGCTGGAACTGGGTTACGAGTTCCAGCACCCGGACCTGGACGAGGCGCTGGAAGATCTGCTGTAGCCCGGTTGGCTGCCCGCGCGTTCGCGCGCCCTATTCGACGAAGAGGCCGACGTGGGCGGTGCCGCCGTCGAGCACTCCTGTCGCCCTGGCCGAGCCGGACAGGCTGCCGTCGACCCCGCTGCCGCTCGTGCAGGCTCCGATCCCGGTCCCTTTTGTGTGGCTGTATTTGAGGTTGAGGAGGCCGATCGAGACCCTGACTTCCTTTGTGCTGCCGCTGCCGCTGTTGAGGAAGAAGAGGGTGCTGGAGCCGTAGGTGGTCTGAGCCGGGATGTGGATGACGCACTTGGAGCCGGTGATTGTCACTTCTTTGCCGGCCGGGCAGACCAGAGTCCCGTATCCCGATGTGAGGACCCCGAGTTCCAGCTGGTAGACGCAGCCGTTGAGTTCGACCGTGCAGGCGACCCCCAGGCAGGTGCATTCTTTGTAGGAAGGCACCACCATCACGGTGGATCTCGGGCTGGTGCTTGTCCCGGAGAAGGTGGCCGTTTTGCATTCCACCGAACCGGCTGTCGTTTTGAGGACGTTGACCGTTTCCTGGGTCCCGGAAAAGGTGACGGTGAAGTTCGCGTCCGATTTGAACTGGTCGGCTCCGGCCGGCGTCGCGGCAAGCGCGAGCAGCGACATCGCCGTCAACAAAGCAGCTCCCAGAACTCCGAACCCGTGCCTCATCGCGCACCTCCAGTCGTTGACCTGCTCTAGATCGATAGCTCAGCAGGTACGGCCCGTCAATCGAATGGGCTCGCTTGCTCACCGGTGTGACTCGAGCCAGCTCCGATCTGGCTTCCGGCGGTGGCGCAGCATCTCGCGCGCGCCGATCGGCGCCCCACAAGACCTCGGCGCTCGGAGCGGCCGCGCTGACGCTCGGCGCGCTCCTACAGCTGTTCTTGGACCGAGTCGCGCAGGGAGCTCGGGTCCGCGTCGGCGATCGCCTCCAGCAGGCTGGCCATCCCCTCTTCTCCGGAGCCGGTGGTGAGCGTGGGGATGTTGGCGGATTCGAGGATCGGGGTGGCGAAGCGGGTGGCGCGGCCGGGGGGCTGGATGTAGCCGACCGTGGTCGAATCCTGGCTGGCGCGGCGGGCGTTGGCGCCGACGGCGGCGAGGTCGAGGTTCTGCTCGCTCCCCTCGCGGGCGAGGCAGAAGATCCGCACGCGCAGGTCGCCGGCGCGTGCGCCCTGGCTTTCCAGCTCTCGTTTCGCGTCGCCGCACAGCGAGGCGGCGGCGTAGACGGTCACCGTGGCCCCGTCGGCCACCCCACTCTCCTCGCCGCAGCCGGCCACGAGCAGGAGCAGGGCGCAGGCGGATGCCAGCGCCGCCCCGGCCCGGCGACCTCTAGCCAAAGAAGACCTCGGCCTCCGCGTACAGCTCCTCGGGCACCGTCTTCAGCTGCGCCACCGCCTCGGTCAGCTGCACCAGCTCGATCTCGGTGCCGCGCAGAGCGGTCATCGTCCCCCACCTGCCGGCGTCGGCGGCGTCGATCGCGTGCAGGCCGAAGCGGGTCGCCAGGACCCGGTCGAAGGCGGTCGGGGTGCCGCCGCGCTGGACGTGGCCGAGCACGGTCGCCCGCGTCTCTTTGCCGGTGCGGCGCTCGATCTCGCCCTCGAGCCAGTGGCCGACCCCGCCGAGGCGGACGTGGCCGAAGGCGTCGAGCTTGTCGTCCTCGGCGCTGGGCACGCCGCCGGCCGGCTGCGCCCCCTCGGCGACGACGATGATCGGCGCGAAGTGGCTGGCGAAGCGGCGGCCGACCAGCTCGCAGACCGCGTCGACGTCGAACTGCCGCTCCGGGATCAGGATCACGTTGGCGCCGCCGGCGAGCCCGGCGTGAAAGGCGATCCAGCCGGCGTGGCGACCCATCACCTCGACGATGAGGACGCGGTGGTGGCTGTCGGCGGTGGTGTGGAGGCGGTCGATCGCCTCCATGGCGATGTTGATCGCGGTGTCGAAGCCGAAGGTGTAATCGGTCGCCCCGAGGTCGTTGTCGATCGTCTTCGGCACCCCGACCACCGCCACCCCGTGCTCGGAGTGCAGCCGCGAGGCCGCGCCCAGCGTGTCCTCGCCGCCGATCGCGATCAGCCCGTCGACGCCGGCCGCCGCCATGTTGGCGGCGATCCGCGCGGGGCCGTCGTCCGCGGCGAAGGGGTTGGTCCGCGAGGAGCCGAGGATGGTGCCGCCGCGGGGCAGGATGCCGCGCACCTCGGGCACGCCGAGCGGCTGGCTGTCGCCCTCGAGCGGGCCGCGCCAGCCGTCGCGGTAGCCGACGAACTCGTGCCCGTGGTTGCCGGCGCCCTTGCGCACGACCGCCCTGATCACCGCGTTGAGGCCGGGGCAATCGCCGCCGCCGGTGAGCACTCCGATCCGCATCGCCTCAGCTTAGGCACTGTCCAGCGGCGACGTTACGAGGTAAGTTCGAAGCACCCGACGAGGAGGAGAGATGAGCGACGCACCCGATCTCAAAGCCGTTACCCAGGTCCAGCAGCAGATCTGGTCCAAAGGCGACTTCGCCATGGTCGCCAACATCGTCTACCACCCGGCCGAGATGCTGGCCGAGGCGCTCGACCTGGTGCCCGACGAGCGCGTCCTCGACGTCGCCAGCGGCAGCGGCAACCTGGCCCTCGCCGCTGCCCGCCGCACCTGGGGCAACGTGGTCAGCTCCGACTACGTCCCCGCTCTGCTCGAGCGCGGTCGCGAGCGCGCCGCCGCCGAGCGCCTGGAGATCGAGTTCGTCGAGGCCGACGCCCAGGACCTCCCCTTCGAGGACGGCAGCTTCGACGTGGCGATGTCGATCTACGGCGCGATGTTCGCTCCCGACCAGCAGAAGACCGCCGACGAGCTGCTGCGCGTGGTCAGACCGGGAGGTCGGATCGGGATGGGCAACTGGTGCCCCGACGGCTCCGTGGGGACGATGTTCAAGACGATCTCCAAGCACGCGCCGCCGCCCCCCGGCGTCCCCTCGCCCCTGCAGTGGGGCACCGAGGAGCGCGTGCGCGAGCTGTTCGGCGACGGCATCACGGACCTGCGAGCAGAGCGTCGGATCTCGCGCCAGCCGTTCCGCTCCCCCGACCACTACATCGAGTTCTTCCGCACCTACTTCGGACCGACCAAAACGGCCTACGAACGGGTCGGCGCGGAGGGCGAGCAGGACCTCACCGACGACCTGCGGAGCTTCCTCGAAGACGTGAACACGGCCGGCGACCGGGCGATGGTGCTCGAGGCCGAATACCTCGAGGTGATCGCCACTCGGGCGTAGTGGCGGGCTAGGAGGGCTTCGGCGCCAGGATGCGGATCGCGGCGCCGATCAGCAAGACGGTGAAGAAGACCATGCCGGCGACCGGGCCGCCCTGCCCGAAGGCGTAGGAGACCGTCGTTGCCGCGAGGGCCAGGAAGAGGGTTACGACCATTCCCATTGCGGCCGGGAGCCTATCGGGCGAGGGCGACGCGCGTCTGGCTGAGGAAGTCGGCGACCGCGTCGGCGGCGCCCTGCGGCGACCCGCCCTCGCCGGCGGCCCGCACCAGGCGGCTGCCGATGATGACGCCGTCGGCGATCCTCCCCACCTCCGCCGCCTGCCCGGGGCTGCCGATCCCGAACCCGACCGCGACCGGGACCTCGGAATCGTCCTTGGTCGCCGCGACCAGGTCCGCAAGCGCGGCGGGGATCTCGGCCCGCTCGCCGGTGGTGCCGACCGTGGAGACGACGTAGACGAAGCCGCGGGCGACGGCGCAGATGCGCTGCCGGCGCTCGGCCGAGGTGGTCGGCGCCACCAGCGGCACCAGAGCCAGACCGGCGGCGGCGAACTCCTCGCGCACGTTCTCGGCCTCGCCCAGCGGCAGGTCGGGGACGATCGCGCCGGCGGCGCCGGCGGCGATCGCCATCCGCGCGAACTCGGTCGGGCCGCCCTGGGCGAGGACCATGTTGGCGTAGGCCATCAGCACCACCGGCACCTGCGCGGAGACCGAGCGGCAGACCTCGAGCGCGGTGGCGAAGGTCGCCCCGGCTTCGAGCGCGGCGGTGGCGGCAGCGTGGATCGTCGGCCCGTCGGCGAGTGGGTCGGAGAAGGGGACGCCGAGCTCGATCAGGTCGGCGCCCGAGTCGGCGTATGCGGCGGCGACCGCGAGGCCGGTCTCGCGGTCGGGGTAGCCGGCCATCATGTACGGCATCAGCGCCGCCCGGCCCTCGGAGCGGGCGGCCTCGAAGGCGGTGGCGATCCGGGCCTCGCCGCGCGAGCGCAGGGTCGGCGCCGCCAGCAGCTCCGGCTCGCCGAGGTCGGGGTTGGAGGGATTGCCGCCCATCAGCTCGGCCCGTCGTCCGAGCCCGGCCCCGGGGACAGACTGGTCCGCTCCACCACCTCGGCCAGGTCCTTGTCGCCGCGGCCGGAAAGGCAGAGGACGTCGAACCCGTCCGGCGCCGGGTTCTCCAGCAGCCAGGCGATCGCGTGCGAGGACTCCAGCGCCGGGATGATCCCCTCCAGCCGCGAGAGCTCGCCGAAGGCCGCCAGCGCCTGCACGTCGGTGATCGCCACGTAGCTGGCGCGGCCGCTGTCGCGCAGGTGGGCGTGCTCGGGGCCGACGCCGGGGTAGTCGAGCCCGGCCGAGACCGAGTGCGCCTCGAGGATCTGCCCCTCCTCGTCGGCGATCACGGACGAGAGCGAGCCGTGCAGGACGCCGGTGCTGCCGGCGCCGAGCGAAGCGCCGTGGCGGCGCGTGTCGAGCCCCTCGCCGGCCGCCTCAACCCCGATCAGGGCCACCTCGGCATCGGCGACGAAGGGACTGAAGATGCCGATCGCGTTGGAGCCGCCGCCGACGCAGGCGATCACCCGCGCGGGCAACGCCCCCTCGGCCTCCAGGGCCTGCGCGCGCGCCTCCTCGCCGATCACCCGCTGCAGGTCGCGGACCAGGGCCGGGTAGGGCGCCGGGCCGACGGCGGAGCCGATCACGTAGTGGGTCGTCTCGACGTTGGCGACCCAGTCGCGGATCGCGGCGCTGACCGCCTCCTTGAGGGTGCGGGCGCCGGCCTCGACCGGCGCCACCTCGGCACCGAGCAGCTTCATCCGCTCGACGTTGGGCGCCTGGCGGCGGATGTCCTCGGTGCCCATGTAGACGATGCACTCGAGGCCGAGCAGGGCGCAGGCGGTGGCGGTGGCGACGCCGTGCTGGCCGGCGCCGGTCTCGGCGATCACCCGCGGCTTGCCCATCCGCGCCGCCAGCAGCGCCTGGCCGACCGCGTTGTTGATCTTGTGGGCGCCGGTGTGGGCGAGGTCCTCGCGCTTCAGGTAGACCCTGGAGCCGACCCGCTCGGAGAGCCGCTCGGCCAGGTAGAGCGGCGTCGGGCGGCCGATGAAGTCGCGCCGCAGCAGGTCGAGCCGGGCGACGAAGTCCGCGTCCTCGCGCGCCTCCGCCCAGGCCGCGGTCAGCTCGTCGAGCGCGCCGATCAGCGTCTCCGGCACGTAGCGCCCCCCGTAGGGGCCGAAGCGCTCCTCGACCGCGCTCATCCGGCGCTGATGCCGGCCGGCTGCGCGGCCTCGATGAAGGCCGCCATCGCGGCGTGGTCCTTGCGCCCGGGCTCGAGCTCGACGCCGCTGGCGACGTCGACCGCGTAGGGCTGCGTGACCGCCACGGCGCGGGCGACGTTGTCGGGCCGCAGGCCGCCGGCGAGGATGTCGGGAATGTCGGAGCGATGCCCGCGCAGCAGCTCCCAGTCGAAGCTCTCGCCGGTGCCGCCCCAGAGTCCCTTGCCGCGACGGTCGAAGAGGTGGAAGTCGGTCCGGTAGGCCTCGGCCGCGTGGATGTCGGCGGCGCTGGCGACGTGGATCGCCTTGATCACCTTGAGGCCGGTCCGCCGCGCCACCTCGGCGCAGAACTGCGCTCCCTCGGCGCCGTTCAGCTGCACCATCGTCAGGTCGGCGTTCTCGGTCGCCCGGTCGACTTCCTCCAGGGTCGGGTTGACGAACACCCCGACCAGCTCGCACTTGCGCTTGAAGGCGGCGGAGATCTCGGCGGCGGTGCCCGGCTCGACGCAGCGCGGGCTGCCGTCGAAGTGGATCAGCCCGACCGCCCAGGCGCCGAGCTGCACGGCCTCCGCCGCGTCGTCGAGGTTGGTGATCCCACAGAACTTGACCCGCATGGCTCCAGACTACGGGAGCGGATCGACGGGGCGCCAACGCGGCGCCGGCCGCTATTCGACCTGCGGTTCGCCCTGTTCGATCGAGTCGGGACGGTCGCCGAGGGTGACGGTGGCGGTCTTGGTCGACCCGTCGCGGAGGATCGAGAGCTCGAGCTCTTCGCCCGCCTTCATCTCGTTGACGATTTCGACGATTTCTTCCATGCTCGTCACCTTCTTGCCGTCGACCTCGGTGATGATGTCGCCGCCGAGGCTGACTTCGGCGCCGTCGATCGTCGCCGCGGTGCTGCCGCCCTCGATCCCGGCCTTGTCGGCCGGCCCGCCCTTGACGACGGACTGGACGATCACGCCCTCCTCGACCGGCAGGTTGATCGCCTTGGCCAGGTCCGGGGTGATGGTGCCACCGCTGATGCCGATGAAGGCGTGGTCGACCTCGCCGGTGGTTTCGAGTTGGTGGATCTCGGCTTTGACCGTGTCGATCGGGATCGCAAAGCCGATGCCGACGTTGCCGCCGCCACCGCCGCCGGTGGCGATCTGGGAGTTGATCCCGATCACCTCGCCGGCCGCGTTGATCAGCGGGCCGCCGGAGTTGCCGGGGTTGATCGCGGCGTCGGTCTGGATCACGTTGGTGATCGAGAAGCCGTCGGGGGCTTCGATCTGGCGCTGGAGCGCCGAGACGATGCCGCTGGTGACCGTGCGGTCAAGGCCGAAGGGGTTGCCGATCGCCACCACGGGGTCGCCGACCTCCATCTCGGAGGACTTGCCGAGCGCCAGCGGGTGCAGCTCGCCTTCCGGCGCTTCGACGTCGAGCAGGGCGAGGTCGGTGGCCGGGTCGGTGCCGACCACCTTGGCGTCATAGCTGGTTTCGGAGTCGCCGAGTTTGACCTGGATCCGATTGGCGCCTTCGACCACGTGGTTGTTGGTCAGCATGTGGCCCTCGGTGTCGATCACGAAGCCGGAGCCGGTGGCGGTGCCGCCGCCTTCCTGTTCGGGTTCGCCGAAGGGCGAGAGGGATTCGGATTGCTGAGCCGGCATTTCCGATTCGATGAAGCCGACCCCGTCGCCGTCGCGCTTGTAGATCTGGTTGACGACGTTGGCGTCGCCTTCGTCGCCGGAGCGGTCGACGATCGGCGCCGCCAGCGGCGCCGCCACCGTGGTCGTCGAACCGCCTTCGGACTGGATCCAACCGGCCGCGATTGCGACCCAGCCGAAGGCGGCGACGATCGCGCCGCCAAGCAGCGCGGAACCGAAAGGGGTGCGGAGGAAGCGTCTTGCCTTGCTCATTACCCAACCCATGATGCAGGTCGGCATTGAGCCATCCCTAAATACTCTCGAAAGATTTTCTAAATTCGCTAGTAGAGGTGCTCGCGGGTGCCGTCGTCGGCCCCGGTCAGCTCGCGCGTCTTCGCCTCGGGATCGGCGGCGGTCATCAGGGTGCCGCCGATCAGGACCGCGTCGACCCCGACCCGCTCCAGCTCTTCCAGCTCGGCCCGGCCGGAGATGCCGCTCTCGGCGACGACGGTCTTGCCGGCGGGCACGTCGGGCATCAGCTCGAAGGTGGTGGCCAGGTCGATCGTGCCCTGGTCGAGGTCGCGGTTGTTGATCCCGATCACCTCGACCTCGGCCGCCAGCGCCCGCTCCAGCTCGTCGCCGTCGTGGACCTCGACCAGGCAGTCGAGGTCGAGGGCGCGGGCCTCGTCGTAGAGCGCGCGCAGATCGTCGTCGCCGAGGGCGCGGACGATCAGCAGCACCGCGTCGGCGCCGTTCACCGCCGCCTCGTAGAGCTGGTACGGATCGACGATGAAATCCTTGCGGATGATCGGCAGGCCGCAGGCGGCGCGGGCGGCGCGGAGGTCGTCGAGCGAGCCGTCGAAGTGGGGTTCGTCGGTCAGCACCGACAGCGCCGCCGCACCGCCGCGCTCGTAGGCGCCGACCTGGTCGGCGACGACGGCCCCGGCGGCGATCTCGCCGGCGCTGGGCGAGCGGCGCTTGAACTCGGCGATCAGCGAGAGGCCCGGGCGGACCAGGGCCTCGTTGAAGGGGCGATCCTCGCCGCGGCTGGAAAGCCGCGACTCGAGATCGGCCTGCGGAAGCTCGCGCCGACGCGCGTCCACTCCCTGCCGCGCCCCGGCGATCAGTTGCTCGATCATGCCCACTTGCCCTGCAGAGCCTAGTCGGCGGCGGCGGCCGTCGCCGCGATCAGGCGCTCCAGCACGTTTCCTGCCGCGCCGCTGTCGATCGACTCAGCCGCCTTGACGACCCCCTCGCCGAGGTCGGCGGCGAGGCCGCCGACGTAGATCGCGGCGGCGGCGTTGAGCAGGGTGAGGTCACGGCGCGGGCCGGGCTCGCCGGCGAGCACCCCGCGCACCGCCTCCGCGTTCTCCGCCGGGGTCCCCCCCGCGACCGAGTCGAGCTCGGCCGGGGCGAGCCCGAACTGGCCCGGCTCGGCGAACCACTCCGAGGTGCCGCCGTCGGCTACCTCGATCACCCGCGTGCGCGAGGAGATCGAGAGCTCGTCGAGGCCGTCCTCGGCGGCGATCACCAGGGCCCGCACGCTGCCGAGCCCGACCAGCGCCTCGGCGACCGTCTCCTGGTAGCGGCGGTCGGCGACGCCGAGGATCTGGCGATTCGCCCCCGCCGGGTTGGTCAGGGGGCCGAGGAAGTTGAAGATCGTCCGCACCCCGAGCGCTTTGCGGGCGGGGATGACGTGGGCCATCGCGGCGTGGTGACGGGGGGCGAACATGAAGCCGAAGCCGACCTCATCGATGCAGCGGCCGATCTGCTCGGGTTCGAGCTCGATGTCGACGCCGAGCGCCTCCAGCAGGTCGGCGGAGCCGCACTTGCTGGTGTTGGAGCGGTTGCCGTGCTTGGCGATCGCGCAACCGGCCCCGGCGGCGACCAGGGCCGCGGTGGTGGAGACGTTGAAGGTCGAGGGGCCACCGCCGGTGCCGGCGGTGTCGACGAGGTCGCTGCGACTGCTGGAGACCGGCAGCGCCAGCGCCCGCATCGTCCGCGCCAGGCCGACCAGCTCCGGCACCGTCTCGCCCTTGGCGCGCAGGGCGATCAGGAAGGCGCCGGTCTGGACCGGGTCGGCCCGTCCCTCCATGATCTCGGTCAGCACCGCCGAGGCGTGGTCGGCGGTGAGGTGGTCGCCGGCGCAGACCGCGTCGATCGCCCGGCTGACGACGTCGTTAGGCATCGCCGCCTCCCTCCCGTTCATCTGGATGGGTGGTCGAGGTTTGTCTGGCCATCCCAGACAAACCTCGACCACCCCCGAGGAAGTTCGCCAGCAGGTGCTTGCCCTGCGGGGTGAGGACGGACTCGGGGTGGAACTGGACGCCCTCGGCCGGCAGCTCGCGGTGGCGGGCGCCCATCACCACCTCGCCCAGCGAGGCGGTCAGCTCGAGCTCGTCGGGCAGCTCCGGGTCGGCGACCAGCGAGTGGTAGCGGCCGGCGACCAGCGGGCTCGGCAGGCCGGCGTAGATCGCCTTGCCGTCGTGCTCGACCTCGGCGTCCTTGCCGTGCACCGGCTCGCCCTGGACGACGCGGCCGCCGAAGACCTCGACCATCGCCTGGTGGCCGAGGCAGACGCCGAGCACCGGCGTGCCGGCCTCGGCGAAGGCGCGGATCGCGGCGCCGGAGATCCCCGCCTCGGCGGGGGTGCAGGGGCCCGGCGAGACGACCAGGCGGTCGTGGCCGCGTTCGAGCAGCTCGCCGACCTCGGCGCGGTCGTTGCGCACGACCTCGACCTCCGCCCCCAGCTCGCCCAGGTACTGGACCAGGTTGTAGGTGAAGGAGTCGTAGTTGTCGATCACCAGCACGCGCGTCATCGCATTCGCCCCTAGGCCCAGTCCGGCTGTTCGCAGGCGACCTCGACGGCGCGGAAGACCGCCTTCGCCTTGTTCACCGACTCGTTGTACTCGTAGCCCGGCTTGGCGTCGGCGACGGTGCCGCCGCCGGCCTGGACGTGCAGCTGCCCGTCCTTGACGACGACGGTGCGGATGTGGATCGCGGTGTCGAGGTCGCCGTCCCAGGAGAGGTAGCCGACGGCGCCGCCGTAGGAGCAGCGCTTGACCTGCTCCAGCTCGTCGATGATCTGCATCGCCCGCACCTTGGGGGCGCCCGACAGGGTCCCGGCCGGGAGCGCCGAGCGCAGCACGTCCATCGCGCTCACCCCCTCGCGCAGCTTGCCGGAGACCTGGCTGACGATGTGGAGCACGTGCGAGTAGGTCTCCACCGCCATCAGCTCGTCGACCTTGACCGAGCCGTACTCGCAGACCCGCCCGAGGTCGTTGCGGCCGAGGTCGACCAGCATCACGTGCTCGGCCCGCTCCTTGGGGTCGTTGATCAGGCGGGTGGCGAAGCGGCGGTCCTCGTCCTCGCTGCGCCCGCGCGGCGAGGTGCCGGCGATCGGGCGCGTCTCCACCCGGTCGCCCGTGACCTTGACCAGCGGCTCCGGCGAGGCACCGGCGATCTGGAAATCCCCGAACTCGAGGAAGTACATGTAGGGCGAGGGGTTGACGGTGCGCAGGCCGCGGTAGACGGAGAAGGCCTCGACCGGGGCCGGGGCCGAGAAGCGCTGCGAGGGGACGACCTGGAAGGCGTCGCCGGCGTGGACGTACTCGACGATCCGTTCGACCGCGGCTTCGAACTCCTCGCGCTCGACGTTGGAGACGAACTGCGGCGGCTCGGTCACCGACGGGGTCGCCGGGACCGGCACGGCGCCGCGCAGGCGCTCGCGCATCTCCGCGATTGTCGCCGCGGCCCGCTCGTAGGCGGCGTCGACCTCGTCCTCGGAGCGGGCGAAGACGCAGGCGAGCAGGGTCAGCTCGTGCCGCAGGTGGTCGAAGACGACCATCGCGTCGGTGATCATCAGCGCCATGTCGGGCAGACCCAGCGGGTCGGGGTTGGGCTCCCCCAGCGGCTCCACCGTGCGCACCAGGTCGTAGCCGAAGAAGCCGACGGCGCCGCCGGCGAACGGCGGCAGCCCCTCGACCGGGGCCGGCTTGAATTCGGCCAGGCGCTCGGCGACGGCGGCGTAGGGGTCGGGTGCCGCTTCGCTGCTGCTGGGACCGGCGCCGGCGGCGGCCTCCTCCCCGCTCCACTCCGAAAGCGTCCCGTCGCTCCAGCGCAGCACCGCCCGGGGCCGGAGGCCGACGAAGGAGTAGCGGCCGACCTGCCCCTGCTCGGCCGACTCGAGCAGGAACGCCGGCGACCCCGCCGGCTCGCCGGCGCGCAGCTTGAGGAAGGCCGAGACCGGCGTCTCGCAGTCATCGACGAAGCGAGCGCGCACCGGCACCACGCTGCCCTCCCGGGCCAGCTCCCGCGCCCGCTCGAGGCTGGGCTCGAGCCGCAGCTCGGAGTCAGCGGCTACGGGCATTCAGCACTTCCATCACCGCCGCCTGGGAGACCCCGCGGGAGACCAGCAGCACGCTGAGGTGGTAGAGCAGGTCCGCCGCCTCTTCGGCGACGCGCTCGTCCGACTCCTCGCGGGCGGCGCGGATCACCTCCTCGGCCTCCTCCTCGACCTTCTCGCCGATCAGGGTGCGGTCATCGAGCAGCTTCACCGTGTAGCTGCCGTCGGGGCGTTCGACCGCGCGGCTGCGCAGGGTGCGCTCCAGCGCCGAGAGCGCTTCGTGGGTGACCGGGGCGGGCTCGCCCGGCGCCGGCGGCGCGTCCTTACGACTCGAGGCCGAGCCCAGCACCTCGCGGTAGAAGCAGCTGCGCTGACCGGTGTGGCAAGCGGGCCCGGCGGGGTCGACCATCGCCACCAGGGCGTCGCCGTCGCAGTCGTAGCGGAGCTGGCGCAGGTGCATGAAGCTGCCGGAGCTTTCGCCTTTTTTCCAGAGTTCGTCGCGGGAGCGGCTGTGGAAGTGCAGATCGCCGGTCTCGAGCGTCATTTCCAGCGATTCCGCGCTGACGTAGGCGAGCATCAGGATCTCGCCGCTGGCGAAGTCCTGGACGACGCAGGGCGCGAGCCCACGCTGGTCGAATTCGATTTCCCCGAACATCGGCCCCATCGTAGTGGCCGCCTGCGCCGTCACTCGATTCCGAGGCGGTCCAGCATGTCCTCGTCCCGGCGCCAGTTGCGGCGCACGCGGACGCTGAGGTCGAGATGAACCTGGGCCTCGAGCTCGTGCTCGAGCGAGCGCCGGGCGGCGGTTCCGATCTCGCCGATCTTGGCCCCGCGCTTGCCGATCAGGATGCCCTTCTGCGACTCGGTCTCGGCCCAGACCTCGGCCCGCACGACGACCAGGCCGTCCTCGCGCGGCACCACCTCCTTGACCGCGACCTCGACCGAGTGGGGGATCTCCTGCCGGGTCCGGTTCAGCACCTGCTCGCGGATCAGCTCCGCCAGCAGCAGCTCGCTCGACTGGTCGCTGCTGTCCTCCGGCGGGTACATGTAGGGCCCCTCGGGGACCAGCTCGCCGAGCCGCGCGACCAGCACGTCGAGGCCCTCGCCGCTGCGGGCGCTGATCGGGAAGACCTCGTCGACGCCGTCGAGCTCGGCCGCCGCGGCCAGCGCCGGCACCATCTCGTTCGGCCCCAGCCGGTCCGCCTTGTTGACGGCGCAGATCACCGGCAGCTTGGCGCCCGCGTCGAGCAGGGCGCGGACGATGAAGCGGTCGCCGGCCCCGACCCCCTCCTCGCCGTTGATCACGACCAGGGCGACGTCGGAGTCGGCCAGCTCGCGGGCGACCCGCTGCTGCATACGTTCGGTGAGGATGTCGCGCGGGCGCTGGACCCCCGGCAGGTCGACGAGGACCAGCTGGCGCTCGGCCTCGAGGTCGGTGGCGACGCCGCGGATCGCCCGCCGCGTCGTCTGCGGCCGCACCGAGACGGCGACGACGTGGGAGCCGACGATCGCGTTGACCAGGGTCGACTTGCCGACGTTGGGGCGGCCGGCGAGGCCGATGAAGCCGGAGCGGGTCATCGCAGCGAGCCCAGGATCTCGGCCTGCAGGGCGAGCATCTCGCCGCCGTCGGCCTCGTGGTCGTGCCCACAGAGGTGGAGGACGCCGTGGACGGCGGCCTCGGTCACGTCGCTGCAGTGCTCGGGGCAGATGGCGACGTCGCCGAGCTCGCGCGGACCGGGCACCGGCCCGACGCCGTCGACCGGGAAGGCGAGCACGTCGGTCGGGGCGTCCTTGCCGCGGTGCTCGCGGTTGAGCAGCTGGATGCGGTCGGCGTCGACCAGCTCGACCGCGAGGTGGCCGTCGGCGACGCCGGCGGCGTCGAGGGCCGCCGCTACCGCGGGGCGCAGATCGGCGGGGACGTCGGCGAGGTCGGGGCTCAAGAGCGCGGAGTCGGCCCGTGTTCGCTGCGCACGGCCCCGTCGCTGTTCCCGTGCTCGTCGTAGGCGGCGACGATGCGCTGGACCAGCTTGTGGCGGACCACGTCCTCGCCGCCGAACTCGACGAAGGAGATGTCCTGGACCCGGTCGAGGATGTCGCGCACCGCGATCAGGCCGGAGCGCTGGTCGCTCGGCAGGTCGATCTGGGTGATGTCGCCGGTCACCACCATGCGCGAGTTGAAGCCGAGCCTGGTCAGGAACATCTTCATCTGCTCGGGACTGGTGTTCTGTGCCTCGTCGAGGATCACGAAGGAGTCGTTGAGGGTGCGGCCGCGCATGAAGGCCAGCGGCGCCACCTCGATCACGTCGCGCTCGAAATAGCCGTTGACCCGGTCGGGGTCGATCATGTCGTAGAGCGCGTCGAACAACGGCCGCAGGTAGGGATCGACCTTGGCCTGGATGTCGCCGGGCAGGAAGCCGAGCCGCTCCCCCGCCTCGACCGCGGGCCGGGTGAGGATGATCCGCTGCACCTTGCGTTCAGTCAGCGCCGCGGCCGCCATCGCCACCGCGAGGAAGGTCTTGCCGGTGCCGGCGGGGCCGATCCCGAAGGTGATCGTGTGGCGCCGGATCGAGTCGACGTAGCGCTTCTGGTTCAGCGTCTTCGGCGCGACCTTGGTGTTGCGGTGGCGCCAGACGACGTCGTCGAGGATCTCGGCCGGGCTCTCGTCGGCCTCGAGCGCGCCGGTCACCGCCTGGATCGTGCCCGGAGCCACGTCGTGCCCCTGCTCGATCAGCTCGACCAGCTCGTCGACCACGG
Source organism: uncultured Solirubrobacterales bacterium (assembly GCA_963719435.1). GTDB lineage: Bacteria > Actinomycetota > Thermoleophilia > Solirubrobacterales > 70-9 > VAYN01. The sequence goes on from OY970384.1 coordinate 2,050,287, forward strand.
TCGCCGCCTCCTGCACGTCGTCGGAGTCGCCGTCGAGGGTGAGGACGTTGCCGCGCAGGTGCAGGTCGCAGTCGAGACGCTCGCGCAGGGCGCGCAGCACGGTGTCCTCGGAGCCCGCCAGCTCGGCGGCGACGGTGTTGTCGAGGGTCAGCTGCCTGCGCGCCAACGCTCAGGCACCCAGCTTCGACTGCACGGCGGCGCTGACCCGCTTGCCGTCGGCACGGCCGCCCAGCTTCGGCATCAGCGCCGACATCACCTGGCCCATCTGCCTGCGCTCGCTGGCTCCGGTCTCGGCGACGGCGGCGTCGACCAGCTCCGCCAGCTCCTCGTCGGAGAGCTGCTGCGGCAGGTAGCCCTCGATCAGCTCCGCCTCGAAGCGCTCCGCGGCGGCCTGCTCGGCGCGCCCGGCGCCCTCGTAGGCCTCGGCCGCCTCGACCCGCTTCTTGCGCTCGCGCTGCAGCACCGCGACCTCGTCGCCCTTGCCCAGCTTGGCGTCCTGCTGCAGCACGTCGACGATCAGCCGCAGCGCCCCCGCGCGCTCGCGGTCGCGGGCCTTCATCGCCGTGCGGACATCGCTCTGCACCTGCTCTAGAACGCTCATCGAGCTAAGGGTAGTCGGCGGCGTCAGGCGTCACTGCCAGGCCCTTGGAGACGAGGTCGCGGATGTCGGTGCTGACCAGCTGCCAGCCGTGGCTTCGGGCCGCGGCCACATAGGCCGCGTCGTAAGCGGAGAGTCCGTACTCGGAGGCGATGCCGGCCGCCCGTGCGACCAGTTCCTCGTCGATGGCGACGAGCCTGGGGTCGCATCTGGTGACAACCGTTCGCGCCAGGTGGCGTGCCGCGTCGGGTCTTCCCTGCCTGACGGCCACGTTGGCGACCTCGTAGAGCGTCAGGTCCAGTGCCGCCAGAGGCCGATCGAAGCCGAGGACCAGCGACCGGGAGTCGGAGCTGAAGCGCTCACTGGGATCTGCGGCGGCCACCCAGACGCCGGCGTCGAGGAGAAGCGGGCTAGCGGGAGTCACGGGCTTCGCGGATGATCTGCGCCGCATTGCCGCCCAGCGGCTCGGCCGCCAGCAGGTCCAGCAGTCGCTCCACTTCCTGACGGCGGCCGTCTTCGGCCGATCCCAGCTCCTGCTCTGCCAAGCGCTGGAGAAAGCCGCTGCGCGTCTGACCGGCCGACTTCGCGTAGGCGTCGAGCCGGGTCAGGAGATCGTCTGGAATGGAGATCATCACCTTTGCCACGGGATGAGTATATACGGTATTGCTGGCGGTTAGAACGGGCATGGCCGGGATCCTGGCGGGCGAACGCGCACACGTGCTGCGCGGACCGTGCCAATTGGCCGCCTAAAGAAGCGCGGAATCCGCGCTGGAGCCGATCTCCACCCGCTCGACCTCGCCCAGGGGCATCTGCAGGAAGCGGGTGCCGAGGTCGCGGAAGGAGCCGGTGTCGCCGGTGCAGAGGAAGCGGTAGTCGCCCTCGCCGTCGCGGCTGCGGGCGATGCCACCGCGCTCGAGCGTGCGCTGGACGGCGGCGGCGACCGCGTGGCCGCCGCTGACGAGGCGGATGTCGCGGCCGAGGATGCGCTGCAGCATCGGCGCCACCAGCGGGTAGTGGGTGCAGCCGAGGATCAGGGTGTCGACCTCGGCCCGCTTCAGCGGCTCGCAGTAGGCCCGCGCCATCGCCATCACCTCCTCGTCGAAGGGGGAGCCGTCCTGGATGAAGGGGGCCAGCTTCGGCGCCTCGACTTCGGTCACCTGCAGCGGCCGGCCCTCGGCTTCGAGCGCGCGCCGGTAGGCGCCGCTGGCGACCGTGTTCGGGGTCGCCAGCACGCCGACCCTGCCGTTGTCAGTGATCGCGGACGCGATCTCGGCCTGCGGCTCCACCACCGGCACCACCTCCACCCCGCTCTTGGCGCCGACCTCCCGCGCAACCTCCTCGCCGATCGCGGTGGCGGTGTTGCAGGCGATCACCAGCAACTTGGCGCCGCGGCCGAGCAGCAACTCGGCGATGTCGGCGATCCGTTCCCGCAGCCGGTCCGGATCGCGGCTGCCGTAGGGGAAGACCGCCGTGTCGCCGAGGTAGACGTAGTCCTCCTCCGGCAGCGAGACCAGGCACTCGTGCAGCACCGTGAGGCCGCCTACGCCGGAGTCGAACATCGCCACCGGCAGCGCGGGGTCGAGTTTCTCCACCCGCCAGGCCCGCCGCTACAGGAACGGTTTGTACGTCATGAAGAAGATCGTCACGATGACGATTACGCCAGCGAGCGTGCCGACCTGACCGAACCGCTGGCCGATCGCTTCGAACTCCGGGCTGAGCGTGTCCCCCGCCTTCAGATCGCGCTCGGCGACCTCTTTGGCCTTGCGCACCTGCGGCTGGAAGAAGCCGTGCTGGAGCCCGAAGAGGACGAGGATCGCCAGGATGCCGATGCCGACGAAGGCGTCGCTGGTCTCCCAGGCCCCGTCGCTGGCCGTGAGCAGCCAGATCCCGGCGAGCAGCAGGACGACCATGCCCGGGTTGACCAGGTACTTGTCGACCTTCTGCACGCCGGCGAGGATCGCCGGCGTCGCCTGCGGGTACTGCGGGGCCACGGAGAAGAAGAAGGCGTAGCCGAAGGTGGGGCCGAACGCCAGCACGACCGCGAGGATGTGCAGGAACAGCGCGATCTTGTAGCCGGGGTCGACTATCGAGCCAAGGAGCATCGGCCGCAACCCTATCTCTCAGTCCTGACGCAGCAGCAGCCCCGCCCAGTCGCCCTCACGGCGGCGTTCGACCTCGACTAGGCCGCTGGCGGCGAAGGCGGCGGCCACGTCATCCAGCTCGGCCGGCAGGAGGCCCGAGCAGACGAAGGTGGTGGGAGTCGGGGGAGTGCCCGGTCGAGCAACAGCGGGGAGGCTCGCCCGGGCACTCCCCCGACTCCCTTCGCGCTCCACCAGCTGGACAGCGACTGCCTCGAGGATCGGGGCGGTCATGTTGGCGACGACGATCGGGGCGAGGGACGGGAGGTGTTCGCGGAGGTTGATCCGCTCCAGGGCGAGCTCGACGCCGTTGGCCTCGGCATTGACCGCAGCCGCCTCGAGCGCCGGCGGCTCGTGGTCGTAGGCGGAGACCGGGCTCCAGCCCAGCTTCGCCGCGGCGATCGCCAGGACGCCGGAGCCGGTGCCGAGGTCGGTCAGCGGGCCCGCGGCCTCCCCCGCCGCCTCCAGCCTCAGCAGGAACTCGAGGCAGAGGCGGGTGGTCGGGTGGGCGCCGGTGCCGAAGGCCTGGCCGGGATCGACGACGACGTCGACCGCGCCCTCGCGCGGCGGCTCCCAGGAGGGGCGCAGCCAGAGGCGCTCGCCGACCAGCAGCGGCTTGTGGAAGTCGCGCCAGCGATCGGCCCAGTCGTCGGGGATCTCGGTGCTGCTGACCGTGATCCGGCCCTCCCCCACCGCGGCGTCGATCTCACCCAGCTCCGGCAGCTCGCCCTCGCCGCCGTAGATCGCGTACTCGACGTAGCCGGGACCGCGCTCCTCCTCGACCCCGTTCGGCGCCAGGACGGCGAGCTCGGCCAGAACCAGGTCCGCCGCCGCGGGGTCGCAGCGGACCGCCAGGCGGATCAACCGAAGGCGCGGCGGACGCGGCCGAACAGGCCCTCGCCGTGCCGCGGGCCGAGGTTGTCCGGGCCCAGCGACTCGTCGAGGCGCTCGACCGCCTCGCGCTGCTCGCCGTCGAGGTTGGTCGGGACGACGACCTCGAGCAGCACCCGCTGGTTGCCGCGCCGGCGGCTGCCCAGGCGCGGCAGGCCGGCGCCGCGCAGGACCTCTTCGTGGCCGGGCTGGGTGCCGGCCGCAAGCTCGATCTCGCGCTCACCCTCCAGCGTCGCCACCACGACCGTGGTCCCGAGCATCGCCTCGGTGGCCGGGATCGAGACGACGCTGATCAGGTCGGTGCCGTCGCGCTCGAAGCGCTCGTCGGCGCTGACCTCGACCTCGACGTAGAGGTCGCCGGCCGGAGCGCCGGCATCGCCGGCGTGGCCGCCGCCGGAGACCCGCAGGCGCTGGCCGTGCTCGATCCCGGCCGGGATTTCCACCGCCTGGGTCCGCTCGCCGCGGTTGCGGCCGCCGCCGCGGCACTCGGCGCAGGGCTGCTCGGGAATCTTGCCGGCGCCGCCGCAGGCATCGCAGGCGACGCCGCGCACCATCTGGCCGAAGGGCGTGCGGCTGACCTGGCGCAGCTGCCCGGCGCCGCCGCAGCGCTCGCAGGTGGTGATCGGGGTGCCCGGCTCGGCGCCGTTGCCGTGGCAGTGCTCGCAGGCGACGACGGCGTCGAAGGAGATCTCCCGCCGCACCCCGGTGGCGACCTCGTCGAGATCGATCTCGACCCCGACGAGGACGTCGCCCCCGGCGGCACGCCCGCCGCCCGCGGCACCGCCGAAGCCGAAGGCGTCGCCACCGCCGCCGAAGAAGGCCTGGAGGATGTCGTCGATCGAGCCGAAGGAGGCGCTGCGCGGGTCGAAGCCGCCGGAGCGCAGGCCGTCGTGGCCGTAGGCGTCGTAGGTGCGCCGCTGCTCGGCGTCGGAGAGGACCTCGTAGGCCTCGGCCGCCGCCTTGAACTTCTCCTCGGCCTCGGGGTCGTGGTCGTTGACGTCGGGGTGCAGTTCGCGGGCGAGGCCGCGGAAGGCCTTCTTGATCTCGGTCTCGCTGGCGTCCCGGCCGACGCCGAGAACCTCGTAGTAGTCGCGCGGCATCGTCGGCTCAGCCGTCGTACACGGTCTCGAAGTAGCGCGAGAGCTCGCGGGCGGCGCCGCGCACCGAGGCGATCGCCGTCGCGTAGTCCATCCGCAGCGGCCCGACCACGCCGACCGAGCCGAGGTTGCGGTGTCCGAGCCCGTAGTTGGCGCCGATCACGCTGACCGAGCGCAGCTCCGGCTGCGGGTTCTCCTCGCCGATCCAGAGGAAGACCGAGCGCTCGTCGAGCGTCGAGCGCAGCATCTGCAGCACCCCGGCGCGGCGCTCCAGGGCCGTCATCAGCTCGTCGGCGCGGGGCAGGTCGGCGAGGTGCGCCTCGGAGAGCAGCCGCGAGGCACCGTCCATGTAGAGCCCGGTGGCGGCCTCGTCCTCGAACTCGGCGAAGGCGGCGGCGAGGGTGCCGACGAACTCGGCCTCGATCCGGTCCAGCTCGGGGTCGGCGAGGCGGCCGGCGATCATCCGCGAGCCGACGCCGAGCCCGGCCAGCGACTCGTTCAGGTAGCTGGAGGCCCAGGCGACCAGGCCGGGATCGACCGGCCGCTCGAACTCGAAGACGCGGCGGGCGACGTCGCCGGTCGAGGCGATCGCGATCACCACCACCTTGCGGGGCTGCAGGCGCAGAACCTCGACCCGGTGGATCGTCGCCGCCAGGCTCGGCGAGGGCGCGGTCGCCATCGCCACCAGGTCGGTGACCTGGGCCAGGGCGGCGGTCGTCTCCCGCATCGCCTCGTCGACCTCGCGCCGCAGCCGCGACAGCTCCAGCTCGACGCTGGGCTCGGCCGGGGTCCCGGCCGCCATCAGCATGTCGACGTAGCGGCGATAGCCGGAGTCGGTCGGCACCCGCCCGGCCGAGGTGTGCGGGTGGGTGAGGTAGCCGGCGGCCTCGAGCGCGGCCAGCTCGGCCCGCACCGTCGAGGCGCCCCAGGCGACCTGGGGGTGCTCGGCGACCTCCTTCGACGGCACCGGTCGCGCCGACGCCAGGTAGGCGTCGACGACCAGCTGCAGGATCAGCTCTTGGCGGCCGGAGAGCATCAGCCCTCCATTGTAGGAACGGCTAGAGCTGGACTTCGGCTTCGGCGTTCTTGATGATCTGGCTCTCGCCCTGGGCGGCGACGGTGTCGACCACCACCGTCTCCCCCTCGACCGACTTGACCGTGCCGGAGACGGCGATCTCCTGCTCGGGCATGCCCATGCCGCGGAACTGGACCGAGAGCCGCTTCAGCGCCCGCGGATCGCCGCCGGCGAGGGCGGCGTTGGCCTTGGCGACGAGCCCCATCGAGTAGAGGCCGTGGAGGATGTTGCGCGGCAGCCCGACCGCTTTGGCGAACTCGTCGTCGATGTGGATCGGGTTGAAGTCGCCGGAGGCGCCCGCGTAGCGGTGCGGCAGGTACTTGTCCGGAGTCACCTTCAGCTCGGGGACGGCGTCCCCCACGTTCAAATCGGCCATCTCAGACTCCCCTGACGATGTTGGTCCAGGTCCCGCGCACGACCTCGGCGCCGTCCTGGTTCTTGGAGACGGTCTCGAAGACGTAGAAGCCCTTGCCGTCTTTCTCCTCGATCGAGAGGCACTTCGAGGTGGTGGTGATCTCGTCGCCGGAGCAGACCGGCTCGCCCCACTCGAAGACCTGGGCGCCGTGGACCATCGCCGCGAAGTTCATCTCCACCTCGGGGTCGAACAGCACCGGGCCGAGGGCCGGGCCGCTGTAGACGACGGCGAACATCGGCGGCGCGACGACGTCGCGGAAGCCGGCCGCGCGGGCCGCCTCGACGTCGAAGTGCACGGGGTTGTCGATCCCCAGCGCGTTCGCGTACTCCTTGATCTTCTCCCGACCCACCTGGTAGGTGGTCCCGGGCCATTCCTTGCCCACTGCATCGGTCTTTAGCGTCATGGGCGGGCACTCTAACTGGCCGTACAGCCAGGGGTCGGGCACACCCCGGAACGTCTTGTACTTTCGCGCAGCGAAAGTTAAGTGAAGGGGTGTCCGACCCCTGGCTACTCGTCAATCTGCAGGACCGCCAGGAACGCCTCCTGCGGCACTTCCACCCGGCCCACCGACTTCATCCGCTTCTTGCCCGCTTTCTGCTTCTTCAGCAGCTTGTTCTTGCGGGTGACGTCGCCGCCGTAGAGCTTCGCGGTGACGTCCTTGCGCAGCGCCTTGACGGTCTCGCGGGCGAGGATGTTGGAGCCGATCGCCGCCTGCACCGGGACGTCGAAGAGCTGGCGCGGGATCGTCTTGCGCAGCCGCTCTACCAGCCGCTTGCCCTGCTCGTAGGAGAAGTCGCGGTGGACGATGATCGAGAGCGCGTCGACCTTGTCGCCGGCGAGGAGGATGTCGACCTTGACCAGGTCGGAGGCGCGGTTGCCGATCGGCTCGTAGTCGAGCGAGGCGTAGCCGCGGGTGCTGCTCTTGAGCAGGTCGAAGAAGTCGAGGACGATCTCGGCCAGCGGCATGTCGTAGCGGATCTGCACCCGCTGCGGGCTCAGATAGTGCATGTCGACGTGGGTGCCGCGGCGCTGCTGGCAGAGCTCCATCACGGCGCCCACCTGCTCGGACGGGCAGATGATCGTGGCGCGGATGTAGGGCTCTTCGACCGACTCGATCGTCCCCGGGTCGGGCAGGTCCGTAGGGCTGCGCACTTCTTTCGATTCACCGTTGGTGAGGTGGACCTCGTAGCGCACGTTCGGCGTCGTCGAGAGCAGGTCGAGGCCGTACTCGCGTTCCAGCCGCTCGCGCACGATCTCCATGTGCAGGAGGCCGAGGAAGCCGCAGCGGAAGCCGAAGCCGAGCGCCTCCGAGGTCTCCGGCTCCCAGGACAGCGCCGCGTCGTTGAGGGCCAGCTTCTCGAGCGCGTCGCGGAGGTCTTCGTAGCGGTCGGTGTCGATCGGGAAGACGCCGCAGAAGACCATCGGGCGGACCTCGCGGTAGCCCTCGAGTGGCTCCGCGGCGGGGCCCTCCTGGGTCGTCAGCGTGTCGCCGACCCGCAGCTTGGTCACGTCCTTGATCCCGGTGATCAGGTAGCCGACGTCGCCCGCCTCCATCCCCTCCACCGCGGTCATCGCCGGCCGGAAGAAGCCGATGTCGTCGATTTCGGCCTCGGTCCCGTTCTGCATCGCCAGGATCCGTCCGTGCTTGCGGAAGGAGCCGTCGACCATCCGCACGTAGGCGATCACGCCGCGGTACTGGTCGAACTCGGAGTCGAAGATCAGCGCCCGCGACGGCGCCTCGGGCTCACCCTTGGGAGCGGGGATGCGCTCGACGATCGCCTCCAGCACCTCCGGCACGCCCATCCCGGTCTTGGCCGAGATCCAGAGCGCTTCCTCGGGGTCGCCACCGGTCAGGTCGGCGATTTCGGTCGCCACCCGCTCCGGTTCGGCCCCCGGCAGGTCGACCTTGTTGATCACCGGGATCAGCTCCAGCCCGGCGTCGATCGCCAGGTAGGTGTTGGCGACCGTCTGCGCCTCGACCCCCTGGGCGGCGTCGACGACCAGCAGGGCGCCCTCGCAGGCGGCGAGGCTGCGTGAGACCTCGTAGGAGAAGTCGACGTGGCCGGGCGTGTCGATCAGGTGCAGGTGGAAGGTCTCGCCGTTGGCGGCCGTGTACTCGACCCGCACCGCCTGCGCCTTGATCGTGATCCCGCGCTCGCGCTCGAGGTCCATCGAGTCGAGCATCTGCGCCTGCATTTTCTTCGGGTCGACGGCTCCGGTGACCTCGAGGATGCGGTCGGCCAGGGTCGACTTGCCGTGGTCGATGTGGGCGATGATCGAGAAGTTGCGGATGCGGTCCATGGGCGTGCGGAAGTATGAGGGACAGAGGCGGTCGGCCGGCGGGTCCTGTCGTGGCGGCATCCCCCACGGTGCTCGGCGCTACGCGCCTCCGCGCCGCGGGGGACCCCCGCCCCCACGCCACCCGCCGGAGACGCGTCATCCCGCTCACCTACACGCCGATGGATCCAGCTTTCTCGTGAGCTCGAATACGACCGTCGGGGGCTTTCTCAGGATCGGCTTTGCTCCGGGGGCTTCGGTCCAGCGGGCCTGGGGTGGGTACGGGGGGCGGCTGGGTTCGAGGCGGTCGCGGGTGGCGACTACGTAGTCGTAGTCGCCGGCGTCGAGCGCTTCGCGCCAGGCGCGGCAGGTGGTGAGGGCTACGAAGCCGCCGTGGGACGTCTCCTCGCCGATGAACTGGACGTGGTTGGAGAGATCGGTGCCGAAGAGCGGGTACTGGCGGGTGCTGGTGGTGGCGATGCGGGCGTCGGAGACGTCGCGCGCCCAGGCGAAGGCGGCGTTGAGGCCCGGCGTGGTGAAGGTCGGGTCCGAGTACCGGCTCTCCAGATAGTGGCGCTGGACCGGATAGCCGATCGCAACGACCAGCGCTAAAGCGATGGCAAGCCCCCACCCCCACCACAATCGCTCGCTCCGTTTGTCCTTTGTCACCCCCTGGGTTACAAAAGTCATGGGGAGGGAGAGGCGGGCGAGGCGTGAGCGCAGGAGCGGCGCCGCCGGGAGCAGGGCGAGGCCGAGGACCAGGGCGGGCGCGAGGTAGCGGAGGCCGGACTCGAAGCCGCGCGGCATGCCGTCGGGGCCGGAGGCGGAGGTCGGGGCGACGAGCCAGGCGAGGGCGGTGGCGAGACCGACCAGGCCGGCGAGCGGCAGGACCCGGTCCCCGGCATCGCTCCTGCCAACCCGCGGTTCCTTTGGGACCTCATCCGTCCCAAAGGAACCACGGAATCCGGGCCGACCGGGATCGAGGCAGAGGACGAGGCCTGCGAGGGCCGCCGCGCCAAGCAGCGGCCAGACGATCCAGAGGCCACTGTGCAGACCGGGCAGGAACCAGTCCGACCAGACCGCGCTGTCGGTCAGGTAGCCGAGCACGCTGTGCGCCTCGCGGCCGCCGAGGCTCTGGCCCGGCGAGGGCAACGAGATCGGCCCCAGGTGGTGGACCCAGGGGAGCGGGTTGCCGGCGTGAGCGAGGTTGCGCAGGTACCAGTAGCCGCCGCCGGCAAGAGCCGCTAGGCCGGCGGCGGCGAGGGCACGCCAGCGGCAGCCCCGTGGTGCGATCGCCACCAGCCCGAGGACGAGGACCGCGCAGGGCAGCAGGAAGTTGAGCTTGGTTCCGGCGGCGAGGCCGGCGGCGAGGCCGACGACGACAAGGGCCCCGGTGGACAGGCCACCCGCCGCTCCGTCGTCTCGCCTTTCGCCTTCGTCTCGCCCTTCACCTCCGCCCCGTCGTTCTCCCGCCCGGGCATTCAGCGCGATCGCCACCGCGGCCAGCAGGAAGAAGATGCCGACGATGTCGTTGCGCGCCTCCCCCGCCTGATCGGCCAGCGCCGGCACGCTGAGTGCCACGGCTCCCAGGGACGACGACCAGGGAGCGACCCGGTAAGGCCTGCCGATACACCAGCAGGCGACCAGGCAGCCGAGGAACCAGCCCAGATTGAGCAGCGGCGAGAGGATGTCCCGCCCGAAGGCGAGCATCCCCGCCGCGTGGAAGATTTCGCCGTTGGCGGGGTAGAACCAGGCGAGGAACTGCGGCGCGATGAAGTGCAGGCCCCAGGTGTCGCCGCTCTGGAAGAACCCGGCCGCAAAGGGGCCGTGGTACCAGGTGCTGTCGAAGCCGGTCATACCGGTCGAGAGGCGGGTCTTTGCCCCCATGGCGAAATGGACGAGGGCGACCGCGGCGATGGCCAGAGCTATCAGAGTGGGGACGAAATCCCGTCGCCGGCGGCCCGTGACACGGAGGGAGATCCCCCGCACCCCACCCAGCAGGTATGGGTGCGGGGGATCTCCCTCCGTGCGCCGCCGCAGCAACCACCAAAGACCACTGCCGATCAGAGCCACGAGGACGAGGTACGGCACCGGCTCCAGCCAGCCGAAGCTGCCGAGTAGCTCGGCTGCCCAGAGCAGAAGCGCCAGGGCTAGAACGGCGGTGGCGAGGTAGGCTGGGGCGCCTGAGAGCGTTGGCATCAGGCGCACTCTCATTCGGCTCGCGCCGAGCCAGGCGAAGCCGACCAGGAGGGTCAGCTCGGCGGTGCCCAGGAGGTAGCGGCCGAGGTCGAGCATCTAGCGGCGGCGGAGCAGGCGCATGATCTGCTCCAGCTCGGCGACCCGGAGCAGCTTGGCGGCCGCGAGGTAGATGGCGCCGCCCGCGGCCAGGCCGGCGCCGAGCGAGACGATCTGGGCGATCAGGCCGCGGCCGAGGGCCTCGTCGAGCAGGTCCCAGACCAGCCAGCCGACCCCGGCCAGCGCCGCCGAGGCGATCGTGATCCGAGCGGCGGTCGAGAACAGGCGGCCGAGCTCGAGACCGCCGAACTCGCGGCGCAGGATCAACGCCTGGGCGACGACCGCGGCGGTGGTGCCGATGCCGGTGCCGGCGACGATGCCGCCGACCCCGTACGGCTCGTAGAGCAGCAGCGCCGCCACGGCCGAGACGACCAGGTCGATCGCCGCCAGGGAGACCGCCTGCCAGGGGCGCTGCAGGCTGAAGAAGGTCCGCGTCTGCAACAGGTAGAGGCCGTTGGTCGGCAGCGAGAAGGCGAACCAGAAGAGCGCCGTCCCCACCACCGCCGTCTCCGCCGAGTCGAAGGCGCCGCGCTGGTAGACGAGCCGGATCATCGGGTCCGAGAGGGCGAGGATCGCCGCCGCCGCCGGCAGCAGCACGAAGAGGATCTGCCGCATCCCGTTGGCCATCGTTGCCCGCAGGTTCCCGATCTCACCGGCGTTGGCGAAGCGGGCCAGGGTCGGGAAGAGGACGGTGGCGATCGCCACCGAGAAGATCCCCTGCGGCAGCTGATAGATGCGGAAGGCTTTGTCGATCGCCGCCGGCGCCTGCTCGGAGACGAAGCTGGCGAAGAAGCTGTTGATCAGCAGGTTGAAGTTGATCAGCCCAAGGCTGATCGTCACCGGCAGCATCAGCACCAGCACCCGCCGCACCCCGGGGTGGCGCCAGTCGAAGCTGAGGCTGAAGCGGAACGGGGTGTTGCGCAGGTCCCAGGTCGGGATCAGCAGCTGCACCAGGGTGCCGACGAGGATCGCGATCGCGTAGGCGTAGATCCGATCCTGCCCCTCGAACAGCGGCTCGATCAGGACCAGCACGAGGATGATCGCCAGGTTCCAGAACAGCGGCGAGATCGCAAAGGCGCCGAAGCGGTCGTAGCTGTTGAGGATGCCGACGACGACGCCGCTGATCCCGAGCAGGATCAGGATCGGGAACATGACCTGGGAGAGGGTGACCGTGAGGTCGAGGATCTCGCCCTCGAAGCCGGGGGCGAAGACCGGCATCACGACCGGCGCCAGCAGGACGAAGAGGGCGGTGATCGCCCCCAGCACCATCGTCACCAGCAGCAGCAGGGTCGAGGCGAGTCGGAAGGCCTCTTTGTAGTGCTTCTTGCCGATCAGTTCGGTGAAGACCGGGACGAAGGCCGGCTGCAGGGCGGCGTCGGCGAACAGGGCGCGGATCAGGTTCGGCACCTGGAAGGCGATCGTAAAGGCCGACATCGGGCCGCTGATGCCGTAATAGCCGGCGGCGACGACTTCGCGGCCGAGGCCGGCGACGCGGGAGGCGGCGGTGGCGACGGAGAAGAACGCGGTCGAGCGGGCGATCCGGCCCGCCTGCCGACCGGGGGCCGGCTCGCCGGCCAGTTCCTCGCCGGGGTCGAAGGCCTCGGCCTCGCGCAGGGCGGCGTCGGCGTCCGTCGCCGCTCGCTCGTCGCCATCGGGGGTGTCGGGTGCCTTGGGCGTCTCCAAGCTGGATCTACGTGTCAGTCGCTATAGTCGGCGGCCGCCTGGAGCTGGCACGGCGTCGCTCAGGCACTTGACTCATGGCCAACATAGCCTCACAGAAGAAGCGGATCCTACGCAGCGAGCGCGAGCGCTCGGAGAACCGGCTGCTCACCAGCACGGTCAAGACCCACTTCCGCCGCCTCGAAAGCGCGGTCGAGGCGGGCGATGCGAGCGCGATCGAGGGCGAGCAGCGCGATCTCGTCTCGAAGATCGACAAGGCCGTGCAGAAGGGCGCGCTGCACAAGAACACCGGCGCCCGCAAGAAGGCCAAAGCGGCCCGCATCGCCACCGCAGCGGCAAAGTAGTCAGGCCGCAGCCCCCGCCGCCCGCCTCAGCGCGAGCGTCAACGCCAGCTCGTCGCCGTAGTCAGCGCCGCCGCGGCACCAGAGCTCGAGGTCGGCCAATGCCTCCGTGGCGAGCCGCAGACTGGCCTGGTCGGCGTCGCGCAGGCGGGCGACCAGCTGCTTGGCCGCGTACGGATGCATCTTCAGCGACGATTCGACCTGGCGCGGCGGCACGCCCTCCTCGAGCTGGGCGGCGACGACGCAGGCGCTGCGCAGGCGGGAGGCGAGGCCGTAGATCAGGCCGGTGACGTTCTCGCCCTGGTCGATCAGGCGCTCGCCGATGCGCAGAGCACCGGCGGCATCGCCTTCGAGCAGGGCGTCGGAGAGGGACCAGACCGCGGCCTCGGAGGTGTCGGCGATCATCGCCCCCAGGTCGGCGACGCCGACCTCTCCCCCCTCGCCCGCCCACAGCGCCAGCCGCTCCAGCTCGTTCTGGAGCCGGACCGGGCTCGCGCCCATGCGGTCGACGAGCAGGCGGGCGGCCGGCGGATCGAGCCGGAAGCCGAGCCGCTGCGCCTCGGCGACGAGGACCCGCGGCATCTCCCGCGCCTTCGGCGCCTCGAACTCGTGGATCTCCCCCTTCGCCGCTTTGACCGCCTTCGCCAGCTTCGCCGGCGCCTTGGCGCGCGCGATCAGGACCAGGGTCAGGTCCGGCGGCAGCTCGGCGACGGCGGCGGCGACCGCCTCGAGCTGACGGTCGCGCCAGCGCTCGACCCCGTCCGCCAGCAGGTAGCGGCGCGACTCCATCAGCGACATCGCCGGGATCGCCGCCAGCAGCGCCTCGTGGTCGGGCATCCCCTTGCCCTCGCCGGGCTCGAAGACCTCGAGCGCGTCGCTCCCCGCCTCGCGCTCGGCGCGGGCACGCAGACGCGCCCGGGTCGAATCGATCTTCGCCCCGTCGGTGCCGGCGATCAGGTAGAGCGGTCGCATCTCCTCGGCCATCGGCCGAGTCTAGGCGACGCCTTGGCGGCGTCCTCAGCCGCCGCTGTGGACCGCGACCGGCCCGCGGCCGACGTCGAGGGTGACGGTGCCGTCGCGGTCGCTGCGCAGCGTTCTCACGCCGTGGCGGGCGAGCGTCGCCAGGGTGCCCGGGGTCGGATGGCCGAAGGGGTTGCCGGCGCCGACCGAGATCAGGGCCAGGCGCGGGCGCGTGCGGTCGAGCAGCGCCGCCAGGCCGGCGTCGTCGCTGCCATGGTGGGCGACCTTGAGCACGTCGACCGGGCCGGGATCGAGCGCGACCGTCTCCGCCTCGGCGTCGGCGGTCAGCAGCATCGAGAACTCGTGCCAGTGGGCGAGGAGGACGATCGCCAGCTGGTTGGGGTCCACCCCGGGCTCGGGCTCGACCAGCAGCTCCGGCGGCGGCCAGATGACATCGAGGCGGAGGTCGCCGGCATGGAGGACATCGCCGGCGGCGACCCGGACCGGCTCCGCTGCGTTCGCTTCGGCAGCAGCCAGGAGGGGACGACCCAGCCGCGCGTAGACCAGACGTGCGACCGGCACGCGCCCGAGCAGCTCCCATACCCCGCCGTCGTGGTCGGACTGGTCGTGGGTGACGATCGCGGCGCCGAGGCGATCCACGCCCGCATCCTCGAGCTTGGCCGTCAGTTCGTCGCCGGGCGGTCCGCCATCGACCAGCACTGCCGGAGCGTTGCGGGGCTGCAGCAGGATCGCGTCGCCCTGGCCGACGTCGAGGACCTCGACCCGCAGGCCGACGCCGGCGGGGATTGCGCCCGCGCCGGACGCGCCGGTGCCGCCCTGGAGTGCCAGAGAGATCGCTACCGCGAGGCCAGCCAAACCGACGAGGGCGGGACGCGAACGCGCGCGCCGCGACAGGTCCCGTCGGCGATACCCGGACGGCGACCGATCCCCATGCCCGCTTGGCGCCAGCGCCTTGGCCCCTGCCAGGCGACGACTGCGAGCGACGCGGAAGGCGAGCCAGCACCCAGCGGCGAGCGCGAAGTACGCGCCCGCCAGGCCGGCTCCGCCGAGCTCGACGTGGACCTCGGCCCAGCGCGGCCGCCCGCACCAGGCCGCCACCTGAGCGATGTAGGCGAGCAGCAGCGCCGCGGGCCAGTTCAGCACCTCCAGCGGGAAGCCCGGCACCTGCGCCGCGGCGGCGCTCGCCATCCCCAGCCACATCGCCGGTGCCACCGCCGGCAGCGCCAGCAGGTTGGCGGCGACGGTCGTGGTCGAGAGAGTTTCGAAGTGGAAGGCGATCAGCGGTGCCGTCGCCAGCGTCGCCGCGATCGTCACCGCCGCCCCCTCGACCAGCGCCCGGCGCCAGCCCGTCGAGCCGACCCTGCCCGAGATCGCGGCCCGCAGCGGCGAAGCCAGCAGGAAGATCCCGGTCACGGCGGCGAAGCTGAGCTGCCAGCCGTCGTCGGCGGCGACCCCCGGGTCGACCGCCAGGGTGACTCCGAGCGCCAGCAGCAGCGCGTAGAGGCGGGACTGCCGGCGTCCCCCCAGGCTCGCCAGCACCCCGACCGCACCCATCACCCCGGCGCGCTGGATCGAGGGACCCGCTCCCGCCAGCGGCACGTAGACCGCGATCAAGCCGAGGATCCAGATCAGCCGCTCCCGCAGCGGGATCCCGAACGCAGCCAGGACCGGCATCGCCAGCAGCGCCAGCAGGGTGATGTTCTGACCCGAGACCGCCAGCAGGTGACTGAGCCCGGCGCGGCGGAAATCCTCCTTGACCCGCTCGTCGATTCGCTCGTCCTCGCCCAGCACGAACCCGCGCGCCAGCTCGGCCTCCCGCGCCGGAACTCCCCGTCCCAGCCCGGCCGCGGCGCGCTCGTGGATCTCGTCACTGCGGGCCAGGCCGATCGCCACCAGCAGCGCGATCGCAACCAGGACCGGCGGAGACAGCCGCGGCGAGCGCACGCCTACGGCTGCAGCCGCGCCCGCAGCGACTCCATCGTCGCCGGGCCGATCCCGCTCACCTGATCGAGCTGGTCGACCGAGGCGAGGCCACCTTGTTCCTCGCGGAACTCGACGATGTCCTGCGCGGTCACCGGCCCGATGCCGTCGATCGTGTCGAGCTGCTCGACGGTCGCGGTGCCGAGGCTGATCGGACCCTCTTCCTCAGACCCGACGCCGACCGCAGTCGCACCCCCCGGCCCGCGCCGCGGCACCACCACCTGCTGCCCGTCGGCCAGCCGGGCGGCGCGGTTGATCGCTTCCAAGAGCGCCCCGGGCGCGGCGCCCCCGGCCCGCCGCACCGCGTCCTCGACCCGGCTGCCGGTAGACGCCCGGCCGCGCGACCGCGCCGGCGACGTCGACGACGAGGTCGGACGCCTGCCCGCTGAGGCTGAAGCCACCGCCTCCGCCCGACGACGACGCGGAGGCGGCACCGGCGGCAAACGAAGTCTCCGCCCCGCCCTCGCTGCGGATCGCCCGCGCCCCGACCAGCAGCAGCGCGATCGCGATCGCGCCGTAGACGACCACCTGCGTGCGGCTCAGCTCGGGCATCGCCCAAGCCTCGGCCAGACGCGCGCACGCGTGGCGCGCAAAGAGAAACGACTTGGCTAAGTCGAGCTAACCGAGTTCGTCGTCTTCGTCGTAGCCGGCTACCTCGGCGAGCTGGTCGCTGTACAGCTCGGCTGCGGCTACGGGCGGCGACTGGATCGAGACGAGGGACAGCTCCGCCTCACCGTCGTTGGCCACCGAGTGCTCGGTCGCCGGCGGGACCAGGATCAGGTCGCCCTCGCCGACCTGCTGGGTGTCCCCCGCGACCGACATCGTGCCGGCGCCGCGGACGACCACGTAGGCCTGCTCGGACTCTTCGTGCGAGCGCAGGGTCTGCTTGGCCCCGGCTGGAACCGAGAGCCAGGTGACCGAGAGGTTGCGCGACCCAAGTTCGCCCGCGTCCATCAGGACATGCGTGCGCAGCCGGTGCCACTCCTCAACTGGTGCGTCCTCCAGACGCCTTACGAGCATCGGCGCGCTTTCTACCAGAGCCAGCGTCGGCGTGGGTGCCGCCGCTAGCGAACCACCAGGTTGACGAGCTTGCCAGGCACGACGATCTCCTTGACGACCTCTTGGCCGTCGAGGTGGCGCGCCACCTTCTCGCTCGCCCGCGCCAGCCGCAGCAGCTCCCCCTCGGGAGCGTCGGCGGGGGCCTCGATCCGGTCGCGCAGCTTGCCGTTGACCTGGACGATCAGGGTCACCGTGTCACTGCTTAGCAGCGCCGGGTCGGCCTGGGGCCAGGGCTGCTCCCAGACCCGCTCCCCGGTCAGCCGCTCGACCACCTCGGCGCCGAGGTGCGGGGCGAAGGGGAAGATCAGCGAGCCGGCGGTGGCGGTGGCGAAGCGCAGGGCGGCATCCCCCCCGGGCGAGCCGTAGAGGCCGTCCTTGAGCCGGTAGGCGTCGTTGACCAGCTCCATCACCGCCGAGATCGCGGTGTTGAACTGGAAGCCGCGCTGGAAGTCCCGGGTCGCCTTGTCGATCGCCCAGTGCGCCTTCGCCAGCAGCTCCCGCGCCTCGCCCTCGCCGGCCGCCTCGGGCCCTGCCGGTGCCGCTCGCTCCTCAACCTCCTCGCAGAGGCGCCAGAGCCGCGAGAGGAAGCGGTTGACCCCCTCCACACCCTCGTCGGTCCAGTCGCCGCCGCGCTCCGGCGGGCCCATGAAGCAGACGTAGGTGCGGGCGGTGTCGGCGCCGTAGCGCTCGACGTACTCGCCGGGGCTGACCGTGTTGCCGCGCGACTTCGACATCTTGGCGCCGTCGCGGGTGATCATCCCCTGGGCGAAGAGGTTGGCGAACGGCTCCTGCACGTCGAGCACGCCGACGTCGGACAGCGCCTTGGTGAAGAAGCGCGCGTACATCAGGTGCAGGATCGCGTGCTCGACCCCGCCTATGTACTGGTCGACCGGCAGCCAGTGCTCCGCCGCCGCCCGGTCCCAGGCCGCCTCGACGTTGCGGGGATCGAGGTAGCGGATGAAATACCAGGAGGAGTCGACGAAGGTGTCCATGGTGTCGGTCTCGCGGCGGGCCGGGCCGCCGCAGCGCGGGCACTCGGTGGCGACCCAGTCCTCGGCCGCGGCCAGCGGGCTCTTGCCCTGAGGCGCGTAGTCCTCGATCTCCGGCAGCTCGACCGGCAGCTGCTCGTCGGGGACGGGGACCATCGCCGCCGCGCCGCCCTCGCCGCACTGCTCGCAGTAGACGACCGGGATCGGCGCCCCCCAGTAGCGCTGGCGCGAGACCAGCCAGTCGCGCAGCCGGTAGTTGACCGAGGGCCTGCCGCGCCCCTCCGACTCCAGCCAGGCGACGATCTCGGCGTAGGCCTCGCGGTTGCCCTTGCCGTCGAAGCGGCCGGAGCCGACCATCGGCCCGTCGCCGGGATAGGGCAGGCCCTCGTCGTCGCGGGCCGTCTCGGCGTCCTCGCCCGCGATCACCCGCTTGACCGGCAGGTCGAACTTGCGGGCGAATTCGTAGTCGCGGCTGTCGTGGCCGGGCACCGCCATGATCGCCCCGGTGCCGTACTCCATCAGCACGTAGTCGGCGACGAACATCGGGATCTCCTCGCCGTTGACCGGGTTGACGACGCTGCGCCCGAGCGGCACCCCGGTCTTCTCGCGGTCCTCCGCCCCGCGCTCCTCGGCCGACTCGCGGGCGATCCGGTTGACGTACTCGCGCACCGGCTCCTCCGCCGCGGTGCCGGCGACCAAGCGCTCCAGCTCCGGGTGCTCGGGCGCGAGCACGAAGAAGGTGGCGCCGAAGAGGGTGTCGGGCCGGGTGGTGAAGACCGGGAAGTCGAGGTCGACCTCCTCGCAGCGGAAGACGACCTCCGCCCCCTCGGAGCGGCCAATCCAGTTGCGCTGCATCGTGATCACGTGCTCGGGCCAGGTCTCGAGCCGGTCGAAGTCGGCGAGCAGGCGGTCGGCGTAGTCGGTGATGCGGAAGAACCACTGCTCGAGTTTGCGCTGGATCACCTCGGTGCCGCAGCGCTCGCAGCGGCCGTCGACGACCTGCTCGTTGGCCAGCACCGTCGCGTCCTTCGGGCACCACTGCACCGCCGCCTCGGTCCGGTAGGCGAGCCCCTTCTCGAGCAGGCGCAGGAAGATCCACTGGGTCCAGCGGTAGTACTCGGGGGTGTGGGTGGCGAGTTCGCGCGACCAGTCGATCGAGATCCCCCACTCGCGGAACTGGCGCTGGAAGGAGGCGATCGAGCGCTCGGTCGCGGCCCGCGGCGGCTCACCGGTTTTGATCGCGTTGTTCTCCGCCGGCAGGCCGAAGGAGTCGTAGCCCATCGGGTGGATCACCTCGAAGCCGTGGCGGCGGCGGAAGTGGGCGATCGCGTCCCCGACCGCGTAGCACTTGAGATGGCCGACGTGGGGCTCTCCCGAGGGATACGGGAGCATCTCCAGCACGTAGGCCTTCGGCTTCGAGTCGTCGAAGCCGGGCTGGCCGGGGTTGGCCACCTCCCAGGTCTTCTCCTCGGCCCATACCTGCTGCCACCTGCGCTCGATCGCCCTCGGTTCGTAGCCGCTCACGCGGCGATCTTACGAGGGCCGGGCGTGGCCGCGCGTTGCCTATGGCCCGACGATGTATTCGATCGAGATGTGCCTGGGGTCCACGGGCGAGATCGCTTCGAGAATGTGCGGCCAGAGGTAGACCTCGATCGTCGCGGCGGCGATCAGGACCGGAATCGCAAGGGCGACGGTGATGAAGGTCGCGGCCAGCAGCTGGTTCCACTCGCCGCGACGGCTGGCGATCAGCCAGGCCGCCAGCGGCAGGAAGAGCGCGGTCAGCTCCGGCAGCGCGTGCGGCAGGACGCTGAGGATCAGCTCGAAGCGGCTGACGTCGAGCTGGAAGGCCAGGGTCGAGCCCTGGAAGCCGAGGTAGAGCGCCTGGGTGGCGAGCGAGAAGAGGGTGACGGCGCAGACGAAGAGAATCGCCAGCTCCCCGGCCTTGACGTGGACCCAGCGCGAGAAGCCGGTCCGCTGCGCGGCGGCGATCGGCATCGAGGCGCCGGCGATGAAGCCGGCGATGCAGGCGGTCCCGTGCAGGGCCAGGACCAGCGAGTTGCGCCAGAGGATCGGCAGCAGGTCGTCCGGCTCCGAAGGCGAGGTCAGGCCGGGCAGGTGGATCGGCGTCAGATCCGGCGTCAGCAGCCCGGCGACGAACCAGGTCGCTACCAACAGCGCCAACGCGATCGCCACGCTCAGCGCCAGCCAGCCGCGCAGGACCGCCCAGGGACGCTCGTTCCAGGCTTCGAAGGTCTCGCGCGTGTCCTGCATCCCGTGCGAGAACACGTGCTGGTTGGCCGCGCTCATCCGCTATTCATCGGCAGCGGCCGGCGCTTCGTTGAGAGTGGAGCTGAGGGGGCTCGAACCCCTGACCTTCGCGCTGCCAGCGCGACGCTCTTCCAGCTGAGCTACAGCCCCAGATCGACTTGCGAGTTTATCGAGAGTGCCGCCCGCTTAGGCGGCGCGCTGCTCGCCTGCATCCTCGTCGACGTCGAGGATGAGGTTGTCGGGCGCGGTGTGGCGGACCTTGAAGTCGAGGGTGGAGAGCTCGTCGAGTTCGCGCAGCAGCTCGACCGGCTGGTCCAGCCGCATCGAGAAGGTCGCCCGTCCCTCGGAGAAGCGCTCGACCGAGATCTCGGAGGCGCCGAGCTGGCCGACCGCGTCCTCGAGCCCGACCAGCTGCGAGAAGTCGCCGAGCGGGCCGACCTCGAGCTTGATCAGGCCCTCGAAGATGCCGTCGAAGGCGTCGACCTGGCCGTTCGGCGGGGCGGGCGCCTCGCCGTCGGCGGCTTCCGCCGCGGAGAGCTCGCGCACGCGTTTGCTCACCTCGACCGCCTCGCGCAGCGCTTTCATCCGGATCCGGGTCGCCTGGCCGCGGGCCTGGGTGTTGATCTCCTCCAGCCGCGAGGAGACCGCGTCGAGCGAGGCGATGCTGCGGTCGTGCCGCTCGTTGGCCTCCTGCAGGCGCTCGCCGAGGATGCGGATCTCACGCTCGCGCTCGATCACCATCCCCGAGAGCCCGGCCAGCTCGCCCTCGAGCTCGGCGATCGTCGCCGCCTGGCCCTCGCACTCGGCGGCGCGCCGCTCGAGGATGCCGATCCGCCCGTCCCGTGCGGAGATCGCCGCCTCCACGTCGGGGCGGCGGTAGCCCCACAGCGCCCGTTTGAAGCTTCCCATGCGCGGCACCGTACGCAGGGGCTCGGACGGCAACTCAGGCGCTGGCGGCGGAGGGAGCCTCGGGCTCTTCGAGGTCGAGCTCCAGGCGCGGGGCCTCGTGCCACAGCTCCCCGAGCTGGTAACGCTCGCCCGCCTCGGTGGTGAAGACGTGGAGGACGCAGTCGAGGTAGTCGAGGACGACCCAGCCGTCGGCCCCGGCGCCGTCGACGCCGGCCGGCAGCTGCCCCGTGTCCTGCTTGATCTGCAGCCGCGCCTCGTCGGCGATCGCCCGCGCCTGGCGCTCGTTGCGGGCGGTGCAGATGGTCAGGAAGTCGGTGTAGGCGACCAGCTCGCGCATGTCGAGGACGACGACGTCCTCGGCTTTTTTCGAGTCGGCCAGCTGCGCCAGGCGGCGGGCCAGCGTCTCTGATTGCGGCGCACTCATGAGTAGAGCCCCTTTTCCTCGATGAAGCGGGCGACCGGCTCCGGCACCAGGTAGCGCAGCGGCCGCCTCGCGGCGGCGCGCTCGCGCACGGCCGAGGAGGAGACGCCGAACTGCGGCATCTCCAGCATCGTCGCCCGCCCTTCGGCGCCGAGGCTGCGCAGCACCGCCGCGACCTCCGCCTCGGAGATCCCGGCCCGGCGCGCGACCGCGATCCGGGCCAGCTCGACCACGCGCTCGGGGTTGCGCCAGCTCTCGAGGCCCACGGCCGCATCCGCCCCCATCACGAACACCAGCCCCGTTTCGCCTCTTTCTCTCGCAAGCAGCTCCAAGGTCTCATACGTATAGGACGGTCCCTCCCGGTCCACCTCCAGCGAGGAGACCGAGAAGCGCGAGTCGTCGGCGGCGGCCAGCCTGGTCATCGTCATCCGCAGCTCCCGCCCCGGGTCGTCGGCGATCCGCTTGTGCGGGGCATCGCCGGTCGGGACCAGGATCACCTCGTCGAGGCCGAGCTGCCAGAGCGCCTCCTGCGCCAGCGCCAGGTGACCGAGGTGCGGCGGGTTGAAGGCCGACCCGAGCACCCCGATGCCGCCGCCCCCGGGGCTACTCACGCACTTGGCCGTCGCCGCGGGCGACGTACTTGAAGGTCGTCAGCTCGCGCATCCCGATCGGCCCGCGGGCGTGCAGCTTCTGGGTCGAGTTGCCGATCTCGGCCCCCATCCCGTACTCGAAGCCGTCGGTGAAGCGGGTCGAGGCGTTGATGTAGACCGCGGCCGCGTCGACGCCGGCGGCGAACTCCTCGGCGGCGTCGTCGGAAGCGGTGACGATCGCCTCCGAGTGACCGGTGCCGTGGGCGTTGACGTGCTCGACCGCGTCGGCGACCGAGTCGACCACCGCCACCGCCAGCTTCAGGTCGAGGTACTCGGAGTCCCAGTCCTCCTCGCTCGCCGGCCCGACCTCGATGCCGCCGGCGAGAGAGCGGGCGCGCTCGTCGCCGACCAGCTCGACCCCCGCCTCGCGCAGGTCGGCGAGGACCAGCGGCAGGAAGCGCTCGGCGACGGCGGCGTCGACCAGCAGGGTCTCGGCGGCGTTGCAGACGCCGGGGCGCTGCACCTTGGCGTTGACGGCGATCCGCCGCGCCATCTCGAGGTCGGCGTCGGCGGCGACGTAGACGTGGCAGTTGCCCGCCGCCGCGTACATCACCGGCACCGTGGCGACGTCCTTCAGCGCGGCCTTGAGGCCCTCGCCGCCGCGCGGGATCAGCAGGTCGACCAGGCCCTCCTGGGTGGCGAGCTCAGCCAGACCCTCGCGGCCGCCGCCCTCGAGCAGGAGCACCGCGTCGGCCGGCAGGCCGGCCTCGGCCAGCGCCTCGCGCACCACCGTGGCGAGGGCGGCGTTGGAGCGTTCCGCGTAGCTGGAGCCGCGCAGGACGATCGCGTTGCCGCTCTTGATGGTCAGCGCCGCGCAGTCGATCGTCACGTTCGGCCGCGCCTCGTAGACGACCGCGACGACGCCGAGTGGGACCCGCAGCTTGCGCAGGTCGAGGCCGCTGGCCAGGGTTTTGCGTTCGAGCTCCTCGCCGACCGGGTCGTCGAGGCCGGTGACCACCCGCACGCCGGCGGCCATCGCCGCAACGCGATCGGCGGTCAGGGTCAGGCGGTCGCGCAAAGCCGCGCTCAGCCCGGCGGCGCGCTCGTCGGCGAGGTCGGCGGCGTTGGCCTCGAGGATCTCGGCGGTCCGCTGCTCGAGCAGCCGCGCGGTCGCCTCCAGGGCGGCATCCTTTGCCGCGGTCGGGGCGCTGGCCAGCGCGCGCGCCGCGAGCTTCGCGGCGGCGCAGGTCTCGGCGACTGGGGTCGTGGTCACAGCCATCGCAGAAGGGTAGCTGGAGGCCTAGAGCAGGACGAAGCGATCGCGGTGGATCACCTCGTCGGCGGCGTGCGGCAGCACGCCCCGAACCTCGGCGCTCTTCATCCCGGTCACCTGGGTCAGCTCGCGCGAGGAGTAGTCGCTGATGCCCTTGCCGATCCGCTCGCCGTCGTGGGCGACGTCGACCGCGTCGCCGGCGTCGAACACGCCGGCGACCTCGGCCACGCCGACCGGCAGCAGGCTGGAGCCGCTCTCGCGCAGGACCCGGGCGGCACCGGCGTCGACCTGCAGGCGCCCGCGCGTCGGCTTCGCGTATTTGAGCCAGAGCTTGAAGCTGGACTCCTTGCCGTCCTGGGCGGCGAAACGGGTGCCGGTGGCGGTGCCGCTCGCGGCCGCGGTCAGCGTCCCCGGCTCGGTCCCGTTGCAGATCACCGCCGGGATCCCGGCCTCGCTGGCCATCTCCGCCGCCGCCACCTTGCTGCGCATGCCGCCGGAGCCGAAGGCCGAGGTGCGGTCGCCGATCGCCAGGCCATCCAGCTCGGCGAAGTCGGCGACGCTCTCGATCAGCTCCGGCTGCGGGTCGCGGTCGGGATCGCGGGCGTAGAGCCCGTCGACGTTGGTCAGCAGGACCAGCAGGCGTGCTTCCAGCAGCAGCGCCACCTGGGCGGCGAGGAAGTCGTTGTCGCCGAAGGTGATCTCGTCGGTCGCGGTGGTGTCGTTCTCGTTGATCACCGGCACCACCCCCCACTCGACCAGCCGCCGCAGCGTGCGGCGGGCGTTGAGGTAGTTGGTGCGGGCGGCGATGTCGGCCGCGGTCAGCAGCACCTGGGCGGCGCGCGTCCCGCCCGCGGCCAGCCGGCTCTCGTAGGCGCGGAAGAGGTTGCCCTGGCCGACGGCGGAGGCAGCCTGCAGCTCGTCCATCGCCCGCGGGCGCACCGGCAGCTCCATCAGCCGCATCCCCCGGGCGATCGCCCCCGAGGTGACCAGCACCACCCGCTCGCCGCCGCGCTCGAGCGCGCTGACCTGCGCGCAGACGGTGTCGAGCACGTCCGTGCGCAGCTCGCCGTCGTCGGCGGCGACGATCGAGGAACCGAGCTTGACGACCAGGGTCATGGCGAGCAAAGTAGCCGAGATGGCAGCGGCTATCGGCTGGGGAGCCCTCGCGGCAAGTTCGCTCGTCATCGGCGCGCTGTTGAGCTTCGCCCGCCGCTGGTCCGCCGCGCAGGTCGGCCTGGTGCTCGCCTTCGGGGCGGGAGCGCTGATCAGCGCCGTCAGCTTCGAGCTCGCCCAGGAGGGGCTGGAGACGGGTGGCGCCGGCGTCACCGGGATCGGCCTCGCGGTCGGCGCCCTCACCTACTACGGCCTCGACGGCCTGCTCGCCAGGCGCTCCGCCACGGGTCGCGGCCGCAAGGGCCGGGCGCAGGGCTCGGGTGCCGGCATCGCGCTCGCCCTCGGCGCCTTCCTCGACGGGATCCCGGAGCAGGTGGTGCTGGGGATCGGTCTCGCCAGCGGCGAGGGGGTGAGCGTGGCGCTGCTGGTGGCGATCTTCGTCTCCAACCTGCCGGAGGCGATGGGCTCGGCCGACGCCATGCGGCGCAACGGCACCCCGCGCTCGACGATCCTGCGCCTGTGGCTGCTGGTCGCGGCGATCTGCGTTGCCGCGACCGTCGCCGGTTATCTCCTCGCCGACGCCGCCAGCGGCGACTTCAGGGCAGCGATCGACGGCTTCGCCGCCGGCGCCCTGCTGGTGATGCTGATCGACTCGATGATCCCCGACGCACGCACCGACGCCGGACGAACTGCGGGGTTGATCACGGTCCTCGGCTTCGCCCTCGCCGCCGGCCTCTCGCAGTTGGCTTAAGCGGCGTTGCCCCGGGCCAGGTTCCAAGCCACCTGGACCAGCACGGCGAGCACCATCGCCGCGATGCCGATCAGCGCCCAGAGGTGCTCGATCTGCCTGACCCGGTTGGGGTCCAGCGCCGGTCCTCCCCACTCGCGCCAGACGACGATCGATTTGCCGGTGAACGAACCCAGCAAGACACCTGCCAGCAGGTACTCGACCACCGTCGGTAGCTGGATCAACGAGAAGACATCGGCAACGAAGAAGAGCCCTGCTAGTGGAAACATCCATTCGTAGAGGTCTGCCCGGGGCCGCTTTCTCCCCCCATGGCGCCAGTCGAGAGCTCTGGTGTCGCTGCGGACAAAAGATTTCATCGGCTGCGATCGTAGCGCGGCTGATGATCACGCGTCCGACGCTAGACGTGCAGCTCGAACTCGTGCTCGCCGATGCGGACGTCGTCGCCGGGCTCGAAGCCGGCCTTGGCGAGGGCGGCGATGACGCCGATCTCGCCCAGCCGCTGCTCGAGGTAGGCGAGCGCTTCCTCGTTTTTGGTGTCGTGGCGCTCGAACAGCAGCTCGACGCCGCGGCCGCCGATCCGGAAGGCGCCGTCGTCCTCGCGCTCGACCCAGTAGCCACCCTCGCCGGCCGGACGGTAGACGCGGTGCTCGGCCTCGAATTCGCTGGCGAGCTCGCCGCTGGGAGCGACGAGCGCCGGTTGCAGCCCCGGCAGCTCGTCGAGGATCCGCCGCTGCAGTCCCTCGACGCCCTCGCCGGTGGCGGCGGAGACGGCGAGGACCCCGAGCCCGCCCTCGCCCAGGCGCTCCTCCCACTCCCTCAGCGCGGCCTCCACCTCATCCGCCGGCAGCAGGTCCCGCTTGCTCAGCGCGACCAGCTCCGGCAGCTGCTCGAGGCCGGCGCCGTGGGCCCCCAGCTCGGCCCGGACCGTCGCGTAGTTCTCCTCCGGCGTGCCTTCGGTCGGCGCCAGGTCGACCAGGTGCACCAGCATCGAGCAGCGCTCGACGTGGGCGAGGAACTCGTGGCCCAGCCCCGCGCCCTCGGCGGCGCCCTCGATCAGCCCGGGAATGTCGGCGACGACGGCCTGGCGGTCCTCGCCTTCGATCGTTCCCAGAACCGGCGAGAGCGTCGTGAACGGGTAGTCGCCGACCTTCGGCGTCGCCCGCGTCAGCCGCGCCAGCAGCGAGGACTTGCCCGCGTTGGGCAGGCCGACCAGACCGACGTCGGCCAACAGCTTCAGCCGCAGCTCGATCCAGTCCGCCTCGCCCTTCGTCCCCTTCTCGGCGAACCGCGGCGCCTGCCGGGTCGAGTGGGTGAAGCGCTTGTTCCCGTGTCCGCCGCGGCCGCCGTGCGCCACCACCGCCCGCTGCCCGGCTTCGACCAGGTCGACCGCGCTGCCGTCCACCGTCGTCGCCTGGGTCCCGGCGGGCACCGGAATCGCCAGCTCCTCCCCCCGCGCCCCGTGCCGATTCGACCCTTCCCCGTGATGCCCCCGTTCGGCCCTGAAGTGCTTGCTCCCCTTCAGCGCCCCGAGATCACGCTTCGAGTCGTCGCAGACGAGCACCACGTCCCCGCCGTGGCCGCCATCGCCACCATCGGGCCCCCCACGCGGCACGTGCGCCTCGCGCCTGAAGGAAATGCTCCCATTCCCCCCAGCACCGCCCTCGACCCAGATTTTCGCCTTGTCGTACACAAGAAGTCAGAGACTAGACACAGCGCCCTTGTCCTTTGTCGCCCTCTGGGTTACCAAAGTCAAAGGGAGCAACGGATCGGAGCGTCCTGCTGCCGACCCGCACCGAGATCCGCGGAGGGGTCATGTGCCCCTCCAGCGAAAGCTCAAGGAACCGCACCTCGAAGCATGGCGGCGACCCAGCTGCGCGACGGCTTTCGATGGAGGGGCACACGACCCCTCCCCACGCTCCCGACCCTTAGTCGTCAGCCAGAACGCGAATCGTCCGACCCTTGCGGGCCGTGAAGAAGTCGACCTTGCCGGCCTGGGTGGCGAAGATCGTGTGGTCGCGGCCGAGGCCGGTGCCCTCGCCGGGCCAGAACTTGGTCCCGCGCTGGCGCACGATGATCTCGCCGCCGGTCACCTGCTGGCCGGCGAAGACCTTGACCCCGAGCATGTTCGGGTTCGATTCGCGGCCGTTGCGGCTGGATCCAAGACCTTTCTTGTGAGCCATCGCTAGGCCTCCTCTTTCTCGGCGTCTTTCGCCGGAGCTTTTTTCTCGGCTTTTTTGGCCGCGGCTTTGCCCTGTTTGAGCGAGGTCACCTCGAGCCTGGTCAGCTCCGAGCGGTGGCCGGCGCGACGGCGATAGCCCTTCTTCGCCTTGTATTTGAAGACTTTGATCTTCGGGCCGCGCAGGTGCTCGGCGACTTTCGCCTCGACTTTGACCTTCTCCAGCTCCTTCGGCGCGGCGACGACCTCGTCGTCGCGGAACATCACCGGACGCAGGCTGACTTTGTCGCCCTCCTTGGCGTCGAGACGATCGACGAGCAGGGACGTGCCCTGCTCGACCTTGTACTGCTTGCCACCGGTTTCAACTACCGCATACATGCTCTATCAGTCTTCCTTGCTGCCTTGTTTGGCGCGCGAACGCCCCCGGCCGCCCCTGCGGCCGCGACTGCGTTTACGCGAAGAAGCAGAGGAGTCTAGCTCGGAGCCATCTCCGTTGGCGGCTGCGGCACCGTTGCTGGCATCGACGCCCAGCAGCGAGGCGATCGCGGCCGAGCGCTCGACCTCCTCGATCCGCACCATCTTGCGCTCGCCGACGAAGGGACCGCCGCCGGTGACGCTGACGATGTAGGAGTCGATCCGGGCGACGGCGTCGTTGGCGTTGTACATGTGCGGCTCGTCGATCTTGACCAGCACCTCCTCGCCGACCTTGAACGGCAGCGCCCGCTCCTCGATCTCCTCCCGCGTCCCCTGCTCGATCAGGTCGAAGGTGTCGATCCCGAGGGCGTCGCCGCCCTCGAAGTGGAAGCGCTTGCCGGTCTCGCCCTCGAGCTCGGAGAGCCCCGAGTCCTCCTTGGTCAGCTCCTGCGCGACCTTGGGGTTGACCCGGACCAGGAAGGCATCGGCGTCGCCGTTGTCGGCGGCGATATCGCGCATCTTCCGCAGCCCCTCGAGCGCGACCGTCTCGGCCGAGAGCACGACGCCCTCGCCGTGGCAGGTCGGGCAGGGCGCGGTGAGGATCTCACGCACCCCGTCGGTCACGTTCTGGCGCGTCATCTCGACCAGGCCCAGCGGCGAGACCTCGACCACGTAGCTCTTCGACTTGTCGGCGTCGAGTGCTTTGCGCATCACCTTGAGGACTTTGTCGCGGTTGCTGGCCCGGGCCATGTCGATGAAGTCGATGACGATGATGCCGCCGATGTCGCGCAGCCGCAGCTGCCGCACCGCCTCGTCGGCTGCCTCGGTGTTGACTTTGGTGATCGTCTCCTCGAGCCCGCCTTTGCCGCGCCCGGTGAAGGAGCCGCTGTTGACGTCGATCACGGTCAGCGCCTCGGTGTAGTCGATGATCAGGTAGCCGCCCGAGGGCAGGTCGACCCGCCGGTTCAGGGTCGACTCGATCTCCTGGTCGATCTTCCATTTTTCGAACAGCGACTGTTTCTGGCCCTGGTAGAGCTCGACGCCGTCGACCAGCTCCGGCGCCGTGCGCTGGAAGAAGTTGGTGACCCGCTCGAACTGCTTCTCGGAATCGATGATCGCCTTCTCGAACTCGCTGAGGAAGACGTCGCGCAGCACCCGCACCGAGAGGTCGGCCTCCTGGAAGACCATCGCCGGGGCCTTGGTTTCCTGGCTGCGCCGCTCCAGCACCTCGCTGAGCTTCTGCAGGTAGCCGATCTCCCGCACGAAGTCGGATTTTTTGGCGCCGTGGGCGGCGGTGCGGACGATCAGGCCGCCGGGGCCTTTGTAGACGCGGTCGACCATCTTGCGCAGGCGGTCGCGCTCGGAGTCGGAGAGGCGGCGGCTGACGCCGACGCCGCTCCCCTGCGGGGCGAAGACCAGGTAGCGACCGGCGATCGAGACGTTCATCGAGAGCCGGGCGCCCTTCGACTTCAGCGGGTCCTTGACCACCTGGACCAGGATCTCCTGCCCGGGTTTGATCAGCTCGTTGATGCGGCGGCCGGAACCGCGGCCGCGCTTGGGAGCCTGCTCACCGCCTGGAAGCACGATCTCGTCGACGTGGAGGAAGCCGTTGCGCTCGAGGCCGATGTCGACGAAGGCGGCCTCCATGCCGGGAAGGACGTTGTCGACCTTCCCCTTGTAGATGTTGCCGACGATCGATCGGCGGCCGCGGCGCTCGATGTAGAGCTCGGCGACGTCGCGCTTGCCGCCTTTGCTCTTGGACTCGAGCACGGCCACGCGGGTCTCTCCGCGCTCGGCGGAGACCAGAATGGTTTTCTTCATATGTAATTCAGCTCAGTTCGGGTTGGTACGCAGGCCGGGGGGCCCTCTTTCAAGGCCTCACCAGGCGAACCTCCCCTTCTGGCTCAGATGCGCCTGGATGTTGATGCTCTGAAGCACTCCGACCGCCAAGAAGGTGGCAAGCACGGAGGAACCTCCGTAGCTCATCAGCGGTAAGGGGATGCCCGTGATCGGCATGATGCCGAGGTTCATCCCCACGTTGACGAAGACCTGGAACAGCAGCGAGACGGCGATGCCGCCCGCGACCAGGGTTCCGTATGAGTTCTTCGAGAGCGTCACTATCTTCAGCGCCCGCCAGAAGAGCAGGGCGTAAAGGGATAGGACGAACGCGGCGCCCATGAACCCGTAGCGCTCACCGATCACCGCGAAGATGAAGTCGGTGTGCCGCTCGGGAACGAAGTCGAGCCGCGTCTGGGTGGCACGGTCGCCGCGGCCGGTCTTCTGACCGGAGCCGATGGCGACCACTGATTGGTTTTGCTGATAGCCCGCGCCGCTCGAGTGCTCGTCGGGATGCAGGAAGGAAGTGAGTCTTTCCTCCTGATACCCGTGCAGGATCGGCGTCCCAAGCTTGGGCGCAACGACCAGTACGAGCGCGATCGAAG
The DNA here is from genome assembly GCA_963719435.1 of uncultured Solirubrobacterales bacterium. GTDB lineage: Bacteria > Actinomycetota > Thermoleophilia > Solirubrobacterales > 70-9 > VAYN01. The sequence continues at coordinate 2,080,456 of OY970384.1, forward strand.
TGACGAGAGCCGCGCCGATGACGGCGAAGTGGGTCCAGGGGACACCACCGAAGTACATCACGGCGAGGGTGGCGACCGCGAACACCATCGAGGTGCCGAGGTCCGGTTGCAGGAAAACGAGCCCTGCCGGAGCGAGGCCGAGGCAGAGATAACGCACCGTGCGCTGCCTCGCCGAGCCCCGCCTGGCGCCGTCGATGACGAACCCGGCAAGCGCCAGAACGAGCAGGAGCTTGCCCAGCTCCGACGGCTGGAAGCTGAAGAAGGGAAGTTCGAAGGCGCGGCGCGAGCCGCGGGCGGCGAAGCCGAAGACGAAGACCAGCGAGACGCTGGCGCAGAGGAAGGTGTAGATGCCGACCCGCAGCTCGCGGAAGCGCGAGTAGTCGATGCGGGTGAGGACGAGCATCCCGATCAGGCCGAGCACGGCGTAGATCGCCTGGCGATCGACGAAGTAGTTGGGGCTGCCGGGGACGTCGTGGGTGGTCGCCTGGGCGAGCGTGAAGATGCTGAAGGCGACGAGGCCGACGGCGGCGACCGTCAGCGGCCAGTCCATGTGGGCGAGGCCGAGCCGCTCGCCGATGCCGACGCGGATCGCGAACGGCTCGGGGCGGGCTTGTCTGGTGCGGGTGGCGTACATCATCCGGGGCTGCCCCCGTTGGCGGCGCCGATTTCAGACGCCTCCTTGTGGAAATAGGCTTCGAGGATCCGCAGCGCGGCCGGTGCCGCGCTTTCGGCTCCGAAGCCACCTTCCTCGACGGTGACGATGGTGACGATACGCGGGTTGGGGTACGGGGCCATCACCGCGTACCAGGACTGGTCGCCGTGGCCGGGCCGTTCCGCCGTCCCGGTCTTGCCGGCGACCGGGATCGGGAAGCCGCCGAAGACGCCGTAGGAGGTGCCGCCGCTGACCTGGGCCGCCTGGTGCAGGCCCTCCAGCACCGCCGACCGGTAGGCCGGGTCGATCTTGACCCGGCGGCGCGGCTTCGGGTCGAATTCCTTCAGCACCCGGCCGGCGGCGTCCTCGACTTCCATGCCCAGGTGGGGGGTGACGATGGTGCCGTCGTTGGCCAGGGCCGCGTAGGCGATCGCCAGCTGCAGCGGGTTGGTCTGCAGATCTCCCTGGCCGATCGCCAGCTGGATGTTGTCGCCGGCCGACCAGGGCCGTTCGGTTTCGCCCGCGGCGAAGAGTTCGTTGCGCCACTTCCTGCTCGGGACCAGGCCTTCGGTCTCGCCGGGGATGTCGAGCCCCGACTCTTCGCCGATCCCCAGCTTGCCGGCCCAGTCCTGCAGCTGGTTGGTCTCCCACATGCGCAGACCGAGCGTGTAGAAGTAGACGTCGGAGGAGACCTGCAGGGCGTGGACCATGTCGACCGACCCGAAGGCGGCGCCGCCGGCGTTCTGGAACTCCTGGCCGCCGACCGTGATCGAGCCGCCGTCGAAGATCGGTTCCGTCAGCGAAACCTCCCCCGCTTCCAGCGCCGCCAGGGCGGTGATGATCTTGAAGGTCGATCCCGTCGGGTAATAGCTTTCGGTGGCGCGGTCGGTGAGCGGGGCCAGCACCGGGTCGCGGTAGAGCTGGTCCACCTGGGACTGGGTCATCGGCCGGGTGAAGACGGTGGGGTCGAAGGTCGGGAACGAGCCCATGCCGAGGATCTGGCCGTCGCGCACGTCCATCGAGACGAAGGCGCCGGGCAGCCCGTAGCCGGCCAGCGCGCTTTCGCCCGCCGCCTGCACGTCGGGGTCGATCGTCAGCTTCAGGTTGTCGCCGGGGGTCGGCGGCTCGGAGACCAGCTGGCCACCCGGGGTGGGCTGGCCGAGCGCGTTGACCTGGATCTTGGTCAGGCCCGGCTCCCCCCGCAGGTAGCGGTCGTAGGAGTACTCGACCCCGTTCTTGCCGATCTCGTCGCCGGGTTCGAGCTCTTCGTAGGGCGCTTCCTTCAGCTCTTCTTCGTTGATCTCGCCGACGCTGCCGACCACGTGCGCGGCCCGGGTCCCGTCCGGGTAGCTGCGGACGAAGACGCGCTGCACGGTGACCCCGGGGAAGCGGTCCTGGTTCTCTTCCAGGTAGTAGACGAGGTCGTAGCCGACATCCTTGCGCAGCGTCACCGGCGCCCCCGCCGCGACTTCTTCGCCTTCCTCGATCGTCCGCCGCACCTTGCGCAGCGGCATGTGGGCGAGCCGCCCGAGCCGGCTCAGCTCCTCGCGTTCTTCGACCGGGTCCTCGGGCAGTTTCTGCGTGTTCAGCTGCAGCGCCAGGCTGGTCCGGTTGTCGACCAGGACGTTGCCCTGGCGGTCGAGGATGTCGCCGCGCGGGGCGATCACCTTGTACTCGCGGGTGCGGTTGTTCTTCGCCTCGGCCAGGTACTCGGCGCCGGAGAGCACCTGCAGGTCCCAGAGGCGGAAGAAGAGCACCGCGAAGAGGGCGACGGCGATGCCGCCGAGCACCGCGATCCGCAGCGAGAGGCGGCTGCTGGCGCCGGGTCGGTCGCTGGAGCGCTCGTACATGTCGTTCCTAGGCTCCCATCACCCGCGGCCGCCGTGGGCGCGGCGGCCGCACCGGGTGCTCGTCGACCAGGGCCGGGCGCAGGGCCCGCTTCAGGCCCAGGTAGATCGGCCAGCCGAGGACGAAGGCGAAGACGCCCTTGAGCAGGATGTCGCGGATCACCAGGCCGCTGACCGCGGTGTCGACCCCGAGCATCAGCTCGATCGCGCCGAAGCCGAGCTCGGCGAGGACGGTCAAGCCGAGGCAGAGCAGCGGCGGCACCAGGGCGCTGTGGATCTCGAAGCGCTCGCGGAAGAGGCCGGCCAGATAGCCGATGGCGATCAGGACCAGGGAGGCACCGCCGAGCGGCTCGACCAGCAGGCAGTCGAGCAGGAAGCCGACCGAGAAGCCGACGACGGCGCCGGTCATGGTGCCGCCGAGCAGCCCGAGGCAGATGACCAGGACCGGCAGCAGGTCGGGGCTGACGTGGAAGAGCGCCACCTGCGAGAAGAAGGAGAGCTGCAGGATCACCCCGAGCAGGACGATGGCGACCAGGCGGGCGAGGATCTTCGGGGTGAGGATCATCCGCGCGAGCCCCCGGTCAGGACCTGGACCAGGTCGAGGTCGCGGAGGTCGGCGAAGGGCCGCACGTGCACCTGCTGGCTGGCCTCCTGCTCGACGATCGAGGCCCGGGTCACTTCGCCGATCGGGAGGTTGGGCGGGAAGCGGGATTCGATCGATTCCGAGCGCCAGCCGGCGGTGACCACGGCCTGGCCCTTGTGGACGTGCTTGGTCGAGTCGATGAAGTCGAGGATGAGGTCGGTGGGGTCGCCGACGTTGGGCCGGATCACGCCCTGGACCGCGACCGGGACCACCTTGGCCGAGACGGCGCTGGAGTGGTCGGCGATCAGCGTCACCTGGGCGCTGCCGCCGGTGACGGCGGAGACGGTGCCGACCAGGCCGTCGCCGTTGACGACCGGATCGTCGACCTCGACGCCGTCGCCGCTGCCGGCGTCGATCGTGACGTCGGAGAACCAGACGGTCGGGGAGCGCGCGATCACCCTTCCCGTAACCGGTTCGTAGCCGGAAGGGATCGCTCCGCTGCGGTCGAGTTTGAGCAGCTTGCGCAGCTGCGCGTTTTCCGCCAGCGCCGCCTCGGCGCCGACCGCCTGCCGCCGTTCGTCCCGCAGTTCGTCCTGCAGGCGCTCGTTGCGGCCGCGCGCGTCGAAAGTCTGGTCGAACCAGTTGACGAGGTCGCGGGCGGGCTTCAGCGCCCCGTCGGCGACGGACTGGACCGGGCTGAAGATCGTGCTGACACCGCGCTGCAGGCCGTTCGAGCCCGAGCCATAGGTGATCGTCAGCAGCACGAAGGAGCCGACGATCAACAGCGCGAGCACCGCCCGGCGGCGGCGTACTTGCTTTCGGTACACGTAGAAGACCTAAGTTCGTTGCTTTTTTGCACGGTGGATCGCCTCGAACTCCTCGAGCGAGATGCCCGAGCCGACTGCCACGCACGTCAACGGCGACTCTGCCAGTTGACACGGCATCTGGCACTCGTCGCGCAGGCGCTGCTCCAGTCCTTGCAAGAGCGCACCGCCCCCGGCGAGGGTGATGCCGCGTTCCATGATGTCACCCGCCAGCTCCGGCGGCGTGCGATCGAGCGTCTCCCGCACCGCCTCGACGATGTGCCCGACCGGTTCGTCGAGCGCCACCCGCACCTCCTCGGAGCCGAGCGTGACCGTTTTCGGCAGCCCGGAGACGAGGTCGCGGCCGCGGATCTCGGTCTCGACCTCGCGCGCCAGCGGCGAGGCCGATCCCGCCTCCAGCTTCACCTGCTCCGCGGTCTGGGTGCCGATCGCCAGTTTGTAGGCGTGCTTGCAGTGGCTGACGATCGCCTCGTCGAGCTCGTCGCCGCCGATCCGGATCGACTGCGAGACGACGATCCCGCCGAGCGAGATCACCGCCACCTCGGTGGTGCCGCCGCCGACGTCGACGACCATCGAGCCGACCGGCTCCGCCACCGGCAGGCCGGCCCCGATCGCCGCCGCCATCGGCTCCTCGATCAGGTAGGCCTCGCGGGCGCCGGCGGAGAGGCAGGCCTCCTCGACCGCCCGCTTCTCGACCCCGGTGACGCCGGAGGGCACGCAGACGACCACGCGCGGGTGGGCGAAGCGGTTGGAGTGGACCGACTTGATGAAGTGCCGCAGCATCTGCTCGGCGACGTCGAAGTCGGCGATGACCCCGTCCTTGAGCGGCCGGATCGCGGTGATCGTGCCCGGGGTGCGCCCCAGCATCTGCTTCGCTTCGGCGCCGACCGCGTGGACCTGGCCGTTGCGCGAGTCGATCGCCACCACCGAGGGCTCCGAGAGCACGATCCCGCGCCCCCGAACGTAGACGAGGGTATTCGCGGTTCCGAGGTCGACGGCCATGTCGCGGCCGCCGAACCGTCTCAGGTAGCTGAATAGACCCATGTGGTGATTTCCAGGCAGAAATCATCCCAAACGCACCAAACCGGCCTGTCTTTCCGCTCAGGTCGCGGGGAACAGCTCCGGCGCCAGCTCGAACAGCAGCCCCACCGGCAACCCGACCACGTTGGAAACGCTCCCCTCGACCCGCTCCACCAGGGTCGACCCCAGCGTCTGAATCGCGTACCCCCCGGAGCGCCCTTCCCACTCCCCGAAGCTCACATAACGCTCCTTCTCGGCCTCGGAGAGCTGCTTGAAGACCACCGAGGTCCTTTCCAACCCCGACCGCTCCTCCTCCCCATCGAGGATCACGAGCCCACTCAGAACCTCATGCGCCCGCCCCGACATGCGATCCAGGTACCGCCGCGCCTCGGCGGCATCGGCAGGCTTCCCCAACGCCTTCCCATCCAGCGCCACATCCGTGTCGCAGGCAATTACCAGATCGTCGGATCCAGCCCCGACCGCACGCGCCTTGAGCCGAGCGTTCTCCAGCACCTCGAACTCAGGGTCCCCCCCACTCAACTCGTCGACGCCAGAAACGACGACCTCGAACTCCACCCCCAGCTTCCGCAGAATCTCACTCCGCTGAGGAGATCCAGATGCCAACACCACCCGCTTCGAGATCGAGCTGGATCCCCCACTCACGCTCATAGCGCGGGTCGGGGTAGGCCTGGAACGTCTTGTACTTTTTCGGCGCTTCGCAACTCGGACGACACCAGGCAATCCACGAAAAAGTTAAGTGAAAGGCCTACCCCGACCCGCGCCTACGACGCCAACTCGGGGAACCAGATCCCGATCTCGCGCTCGGCCGACTCATCCGAATCCGACCCATGCACCATGTTGAAGGTCATCTCCAGCGCAAAGTCCCCGCGGATCGAGCCAGGCGCCGCCTCGACCGGGTTGGTGGCGCCGATCAGCTGGCGAGCCGCCGGCACCGCGTCGGCGCCCTCGAACACGATCGCCACCAGGGTGCCGCCGGTGATGAAGGAGACGAGCTCGCCGAAGAACGGCTTCTCGCTGTGCTCGGCGTAGTGCTGGTTGGCGATCTCCTCCGTGGCGCGCATCGACTTCAGGGCGGCGATTCGCAGCCCCTTGCGCTCGAAGCGGGCGATTACCTCGCCGCTGAGGGCGCGTTCGAACGCGTCAGGCTTGACGAGGATCAGGGTCCGGCTCACGGCGGGGGCTCCTTTGCTCTGATTTGGACTTGGGCGCCTCTTTCGGGGCGCTGCGAGCCGGTTCACTGCTGTCGGCGTTCGCGGAAGCTTGTTTCGCCGGGGGCGCGGTTTTTTTGCGCCGCACCTGTTTTTTCTGACGGCGCGGACGGTCGCTGCCGCCAGCGAGGGCGGTCTCGCAGTAGGGACAGAGGCCCCAGCGCGGGTCGACCGGTTTGCTGCAGGTCGGGCAGGGGTCCTTGAGACGGCGCTGGCAGTTGGGGCAGCGCAGGTAGTTCTTCTCGACCGGGTACTCGCAGTTGGGGCAGGTCTGCTCTTTCAGCTGGCGGACCTTCAGCTCCGCCGCTTTGATCTCCAGCTCGCGCTCGTGCGCATCCTCGAGGAACTCCGGCGGCCGCACGATCGCGTAGACGGCGGTGCCGATGTAGGGGAAGAAGGAGGCGACGGTGGCGCAGGCGACCAGGAAGGGGTCGGAGATGCGGCGGCGGGCGTCGAGGTAGGTGTAGACGATCAGCGCCAGCCAGAGCACGACCAGCATCAGGACAAAGAGGGTGGCGACCAGGTTGAGGCCGTCGTTGGTGATGCCGAAGATCGCTAGTGCCATGGGTGGGGGTCCCGGGAAAAGGGAGCGGGCAGTCTACTTCGCCGCAGGCGACGTGAACCCTGTCGGCCCTTCGTGGGCGCGCCCGCCCGTCAGAGGAAGAGCCGGCCGAACAGGTAGCCGACCCCGAAGAAGACGAGGATGACGACCGCCACGACAGCGGCGACCAGGCCCATCATCGAGAGCAGTTCAGCGCCAGCGCTGCGGTTACTCATGCGCGCATCCTCGCACAGCGTTTGTCCTTTGTAACCCTGTGGGTGACAAAGGACAAACGCGGCTCAGAGGGCGGCGCGGGCGGGGGCGATCGCGTAGTGGGAGCCGGTGACCAGCACCACGGCCGGGGGCGTCTTGGCAGCCAATGCCCGGGCCCGATCCAGCGCCTGGCCGAAGCCCGGCTCGGCCTCCGCCGCCAGCCCCGCCTCAGCGCAGATCGCCGCCAGCTCCCCCGCCGGGACCGCCCGTCGCGGTGCCGCGGGCAGGCGAGGAGTGCATTCGCCGCCCATATGGGGGTCAATGCACTCCTCGTCCTCGAACCGGGGCAGCTCGGTGCAGACGGCGCGGTCGAGGGCCGGCGCCAGCGCCCGCACCATCGCCGCCGCGTCCTTGTCGGCGAGGACGGCGAGGCAGGCAACAACGCGGCGGCCCGCGGCGAGGGCCGGCAGCGCCTCGGCGAGGGCGGCGGCGCCGTCGGGGTTGTGGGCGGCATCGAGGTAGACCGGCGGATCCTCGGCAACCCGCTCGAGCCGGCCCGGCACGGTCAGCGTCGCCGCCACCTCCGCCACCAAGTCAGGGTCGAGCTCGCCGAGGAAGGCCCCGGCCGCTGTCATCGCCAGGGCGAAGTTGCGGCGCTGGAACTCGCCCGGCGCCCGCAGCGGCAGCTCCGGCCCCGGATCCTCCGGCGCCCGCAGCAGGCGGGCGCCGCGCTCGGCCGCCGTGCGCTCGGCCAGCTCCGCGACCGCGGGCGAGACCCGGCCCAGCACCAGGGTCGTCTGGTCGCGCAGGACCGCCAGCTTCTCGGCCGCGATCTCCAGCTCGCTCTCCCCCAGCCACTCGGTGTGGTCGAGCCCGATCGAGGTCAGCACCGTGACCCGTGAGGGGATCGTGTTGGTCGCGTCGAGGCGGCCGCCGAGCCCGGCCTCGATCGCCGCCGCCCGCACCCGCGCCGAGGCGAGGGCGACGAAGGTCGCCGCCGTCGCCGCCTCGAACTGGGTCACCGCCTCGCCCTCCTCCAGGGTGCGGTTGACCCCCTCGGCCGCGGTGGCGACCCGCGCGACCGCGCTCGCCCACTCCGCGGCGCCCACCTCCTCGCCGTGGACCAGGGTCCGCTCCGACCAGCGCGCCGTGTGCGGCGAGAGGCAGGCGCCGCTGCCGACCCCGTGGGCCTCCAACAGCGCCGCCGTCATCCGCGTCACCGAGGACTTGCCGTTGGTGCCGACGACGTGGATCGAGGCGAAGCGGTGCTGCGGCAGCCCCAGCGCCGTCGTCAGCTTGTACATCCGCTCGAGGCCGAGGCGCCACCCAAAGGGCTCCAGGGCTTCGAGATAGGCGTCTGGGTCGAAGCTCAAGCCAGCTCGGCGAGTTCGGCCCGATAGCGCTCGAGCTTGCCGCGCTCCTCCTCGACCACCTCGGCCGGCGCCTTGGCGACGAATCCCTCGTTGCCGAGTTTGCGCTCGCCCCGCTCGACCTCGGCCCGCAGCTCCTCGCGGCGCTTGTCCAGGCGCTCGGCGACGGCGCCCGAGTCGAGCTGCTCGGACGGCAGCACCCGCACCGGGCCGATCGAGGCGATTGGGTCGGCGCCGACGCCGTCGAACTCGAAGCGCGAGAGGCGGCCGACGAACTCCGGCGGCTCGACCCCGTCGATCACCGCGACCAGCATCGCGGCGGCCGGAACCTCGGCCAGGTCCCGCCAGGCGCGCAGCCGCTGGGTCAGGCCGATCCCGCCCTCGACGTCGGCCTCGGCCGCGGCGTCGAACAGCGCCTCGTCGGCGACCGGGAAGGGGTGCACGACCAGGTGCCCCTGGCGGGCCGGGTGGAAGGACCAGATCTCCTCGCTGACGAACGGCATCGTCGGGTGCAGCAACGCCAGCACCCGTTCCAGCGCATAGAGCAGCGTCGCCGAGACCTCCGCCTCGCCGTCGTAGAGGCGCGGCTTGACGATCTCCAGGTACCAGTCGCAGAGGTCGCGCCAGAAGAACGAGTAGGCCTCCTGCACGGCGTGGGCGAAGTCGTAGCCCTCCAGCTTGGCGGTGACCGAGGCGATCGTCCGCTCCAGCCGCGAGAGGATCCAGCGGTCCTCGACGTGCAGCGGCCGCGGCGCCGGCTCGACCTCGGCGGCGTTGAGCAGGATCAGCCGACTCGCGTTCCAGAGCTTGTTGGCGAGGTCGCGGCCCTGCTCGACCTTGGCGTCGGAGAAGCGCACGTCCTGGGTCGAGGACATCGCCAGCAGCCCGAAGCGCAGCGCGTCGGCGCCGTGGACGTCGATCTCCTCCAGCGGGTCGATCCCGGTGCCGAGGCTCTTCGACATCCGCCGCCCGTCGCGGGCCTGGATCACCGAGTGCACGTAGACGTCGCGGAAGGGGACGTCGCCGGCGAACTCGATCCCGGTCATCACCATCCGCGCCACCCAGAGGAAGAGGATCTCGCGGGCGGTGGTGAGGAAGCTGGTCGGGTAGAAGGCGCGCAGCTCCGGCGTGTCGTCGGGCCAGCCGAGCGTGGCGAAGGGCCAGATCGCCGAGCTGAACCAGGTGTCGAGCACGTCCTCCTCCTGGCGCAGCTCGCCGCCGCAGGAGCCGCAGCGCTCGGGCTCGGACTCAGCGACGAAGGTCTCCTCGCAGGCGTCGCAGTACCAGACCGGGATCCGGTGCCCCCACCAGAGCTGGCGGGAGACACACCAGGGGCGGATCTCCCGCATCCAGTTCAGGTAGACGCGCTTCCACTGCTCCGGCGCGATCCGCACCTCGTCGCGTTCGACCGCCTCGATCGCCGGCTTTGCCAGCTCGTCCATGCGGCAGAACCACTGCAGCGAGATCAGCGGCTCGATCCGCTCGCCGGAGCGGTGCGAGAAGGGGACGGAGTGGGTGTACGGCTCCTCGGCGCGGAGGCGTCCCTCCTCACGCAGGGCGGCGACGACCGCCTCCTGCGCCTCGGCGGCGCTCATCCCGGCGAAGCTCCCGGCCTCCTCGGTGAGGCGGCCGTCGGGCCCGATCACGACCAGCTCCTCGAGCCCGTGCTTGCGACCGATCTCGAAGTCGTTGGGGTCGTGGCCGGGGGTGATCTTGAGGGCGCCGGTGCCGAACTCGGGGTCGACGTGCTCGTCGGCGATGATCGGCAGCCGCCGCCCGACCAGCGGCAGCAGGCAGAACCGGCCGACCAGGTCGCGGTAGCGCTCGTCCTCGGGGCTGACCGCGACCGCGGTGTCGCCGAGCATCGTCTCCGGCCGTACCGTGGCCACCGTGAGCACCTGGTCGGAGCCCTCGACCGGGTAGTCGATCGAGTAGAGCGTGTCCTCGACCTCGCGGTTCTCGACCTCGAGGTCGGAGATCGCCGAGCGCGAGCCCGGGTCCCAGTTGACCATGTAGTTGTCGCGGTAGATGTAGCCCTTGTCGTAGAGCTGCTTGAAGACCCTGTAGACGGCACGGACGTAGTCGGAGTCGAGGGTGAAGCGCTCGCGCTCGTAGTCGCAGGAGGCGCCGAGCCGCTTGTACTGCTCGACGATCCGCGAGCCGTACTCCTCTTTCCACTCCCAGACCCGCTTGACGAACTCCTCGCGGCCGAGCTCCTGGCGGGTCCTGCCTTCCGCCCGCAGCCCTTTCTCGACCACCGACTGGGTGGCGATCCCGGCGTGGTCGGTGCCGAGGATCCAGAGCGAGTTGCGCCCCCGCATCCGATTCAGCCGCACCAAGGCGTCCTGCATCGAGCCGTTCAGCGCGTGCCCCATGTGCAGCGCCCCGGTCACGTTCGGCGGCGGGATCGCCACCGAGAAGTTCTCCTCCGGCGTCCCCTCCGGCTCCGGGTGGAAGTACCCCCCGTCGATCCATTCCGCAAAGACCCGCGCCTCGACCTCCTGGGGGTCGTAACGCGTCTTCTTCTCAAGCGTCTGTCGCTGCGCGGCGTCCACGCGGCGAGTCTAGATAGTGCTCTGCGCGAAGGGAGGTAGGGACCCCCTCTCCGGAAAGCTCACGGACAGGCAACCCGAAGCGCAACCAGCGCCCCAGCTGCGCGACGGCTTTCAGGAGAGGGGGTCCCTACCTCCCTCCTCACAACTCTCTAAGCGGTTTCCTCCGAAAGCCCATCGTCGTCGGCCGCCCCGATGTCCTGATGCGCCGCCTCGGTCACCAGCGTCGGCCGGCGGCCCTGGACGATCGTCTCCTTGGTCACCACGCACTTGGTCACGTCACGGCGCGAGGGCAGCTCGAACTGGACGTCGAGCAGGGTCTCCTCAAGGATCGAGCGCAGGCCGCGGGCGCCGGTCTCGCGCTCCAGCGCCTTGTCGGCGATCGCGTCGAGGCTGTCCTCGGAGAAGACCAGCTCGATGTCATCGAACTCGAAGAAGCGCTGGAACTGGCGAGTCAGCGCGTGCTTGGGCTCAGTCAGGATCGTGGTCAGGTCGTCGCGGCTGAGCTGGTGGATCGCGGTGATCACGGGCAGGCGGCCGATGAACTCGGGGATCAGGCCGTACTCGATCAGGTCCTCGGGCAGCACCTGCTCGAACCACTCGCCGGCGTCCTTCTTCTCGCGGGCGGAGATCGCCGCGCCGAAGCCGACGCCGCGGTCGCCCACCCGCCGCTCGATCACCTTGTCGAGCTCGGCGAAGGAGCCGCCGCAGATGAAGAGGATGTTGGTGGTGTCGATCGTCAGGAACTCCTGGTGGGGGTGCTTGCGCCCACCCTGCGGCGGCACCGAAGCTGTCGTCCCCTCGAGGATCTTCAGCAGCGCCTGCTGCACGCCTTCGCCGGAGACGTCGCGGGTGATCGACGGGTTGTCGGCTTTGCGCGCGATCTTGTCGATCTCGTCGATGTAGATGATCCCCGTCTCGGCCTTTTTGACGTCGTAGTCGGCCGCCTGGATCAGCTTCAGAAGGATGTTCTCGACGTCCTCGCCGACGTAGCCGGCCTCGGTCAGCGCCGTCGCGTCGGCGATCGCGAAGGGGACGTTGAGGATGCGGGCGAGGGTCTGGGCGAGCAGCGTCTTGCCGCAGCCGGTCGGGCCCAGCATCATGATGTTCGACTTCTGCAGCTCGACGTCCGTCTCTTCGGACTGGGCGATCTGGACCCGCTTGTAGTGGTTGTAGACGGCGACGGAGAGGGAGCGCTTGGCGGCCTCCTGGCCGACCACGTACTCCTCCAGCACGTCGTGGATTTCCTGCGGCTTCGGCAGGTTCTCCAGCTCGAAGGCAGGCGGCGCCGTCAGCTCCTCGTCGATGATCTCGTTGCAGAGGTCGATGCACTCGTCGCAGATGTAGACGCCGGGACCGGCGATCAACTTCTTGACTTGGCGCTGCGACTTGCCGCAGAAACTGCAGAGGAGCTGCTCGTTCGAGTCTGTCGGACGTGCCAGTGGAATCCCTCCTAAAGGACGATCTTGACCTCCGGCAGCCCCAACAGCTTAGACGGGCGCACAAGCCGGTATGAGCGCTTTACTGCGCGGGCACGAGTGTCCCTGCTCGCGAACCGGGCCTTGCGCGCTGGCGCTACGGTTGGTCCCGGTGCCCGCCGAGCTCGAAATCTCCCCCATCGGCGCCGCCGAGTTCGAGCGGCTGCTGCCGCTGATCGCCGCCTACCAGCGCTTCTACGAGGTCGAGGAGATCGACGAGGGGCGCAACCGCGCCTTCTTCCGCCGCTTCCTCGCCCCCAGCGAGGACGGGCTGCTGCTCGGCGCCCGCGAGGACGGCGATCTGCGCGGCTACGCCTGCCTCTACTGGCACTTCTCCTCGCTGCAGGCGCGCGAGTCGGTGCTGATGAACGACCTCTTCGTCGCCAAGACCGCCCGCGGCCACGGCGTCGGCCGCGCCCTGATCGAGGCCAGTGCCGCCATCGCCCGCGAACGCGGCGCCGCCCACCTCGAGTGGGCCACTGCGCCGGGGAACCTCACCGCCCAGCGCCTCTACGACAGCACCGGCGCCGAGCGCTCGGAGTGGGTCGAGTACGAGCTGGGTCTGTAGCGGAGTCCGGTGCGACTCAGGCGGCCTGCTGCGCTGGCGGCAGGCGGTCGATCAGGGCGAGCATCGCTTCGCGCTGGGCCCGCGATTCTTCCCGGACCTCTTTCATCTCGGCCAGAAGCGCTTCGGTCTTGGCGTCGATCTTGACGTTCAGCGCCCGTAGGAACTCGCGGTTGTCCTGGAAGAGTTTCAGGAAGGCCTTCTCGCTGCGGCGATTGAGCTCGTGCATGAATAGTTCGTTCTCTTCCAGCCGCTTGCCGAATTGCTCGTCGCGCTGTTTGGCTCGCTCGTCGCGCTCTTCGCTCCTCTTCTCGAAACGATCGAAGGCAGCCATCATCCGGTCGAATGCCTGGACGTTGCGCTCGTGGGCGGCGCGGGTCAGGCGCATCTCCTCCTCGCCGCGCTCCAGGCGGCGCTCCAGCCGTGCAGACAATCCCCTTCGCCTCATGCCGTCATTCTGCCAGGACCGAACGCGCCGGTTACGCGCAGTTGGTGCCAATTTGCAAACCGGTTAGCGTCGCCTTCGTGACCGACGCCAGCTTCGATCCCGTGCGCCCCGACGACCCCGAGGTCGGGCCCCTCTACGACGCCTTCATCCGCGAGGCCGACGGGCCGCTGGGCATCGACCTCGAGGCGGAGATCGCCAAGGGACCGCCGCCGGAGCTGGTGCCGCCCGGCGGCGTCCTGCTGCTCGTTCGCGTCGGCGGCGTCGCCGCCGGCCTCGGCGGCGTCCGCCACCTCGAGACTGCCGTAGCCGAGGTCAAGAGCATGTACCTCGCCCCCGCCTTCCGCGGTCGCGGGCTGGCGCGGGCGCTGCTGGCCGAGCTCGAGCGGATCGCCGCGGAGCATGGCTGCGAGGCGGTCCGCCTCGACACCTCCGACTACCTGACCGACGCGATCGGCCTCTACCGCGCCGCCGGCTACGGCGAGGTCGCCGACTACAACGGCAACGCCAAGGCCAACCGCTGGTTCGAACGCCGGCTCGGCACCTAGCCCAGCGGGTCGCGCTCGACCCGCTTGTAGATCGAGCGGCGCAGGAAGCGGGCGGCGAAGATCGCGAAGACAGCGTAGACGGCGGCGGCGATCAGCAGCACGCCGCGGTATTCCTCGTAGTAGACGGCGCCGCCGAGCAGCAGCAGGACCCCGAGAACCTCGCTGAGGATCAGCGCCTTCATCGTGCCGCGCGCCTGCTCCGGCGAGACCGGCGGGGCCTCGTCGTCGGCCCCCGCCCCGTTGCGGGAAACGGAGTGGGCGGTCGCGCCGCCCTCCTCGACCAGGTTTCCCTCGTCGTCGATCCTGTAGTTCGGCTCGCTCATCGCCCCCAGTTTCTCGACAATCGGGCCGGGCCGCTTGAGCTCAGCTGTAGCGGTCCCAGCTTCGCAGGGCCGGATAGGGGTCGACGGGGACGCCGTGGACGTGGATCTCGAAGTGGAGGTGGCAGCCGACGCTGATCGCGTTGCCGGTCTCCCCCACCGCGCCGACCCGCTCGCCCTCCCAGACCCGATCGCCGCGAGCGACCGGGCCCGGCCGCGGCATGTGGGCGTAGAAGTAGCTGCGTCCCTCGCCTTCGCCGTGGATCAGCAGGTAGTTGCCGTAGAGGACCGGGTCATAGCCCGCCCGCAGCACCCGCCCGTTTGCCACCGCGACCAGCGGCGTGCCGCAGGCGGCGACGACGTCGAAGCCCTCGTGACTGCGGCCGCCTGACCGCGGCGCCCCGAATTCGCCGATGAAGCCGCGCGCGCCGTGCGGTCCCTGGACGGGGAAGACGTGGCCGTAGAAGGGGACGCCGCCGTCGCGGCTGGCGATACGCGCGGCGGCGGGCGCTGCCAGCAAAGCCCCAAGCAGAGCGCCCAGGACGAGTGCGACGCGGAGAGACGAGAGGGAAGGACCGGAGCGCTTCAGTGGTGCTCGATGACGCGGTCGACGATGTTGTACTCGACCGCCTCCTCGGCGCTCATGAAGTAGTCGCGGTCGGTGTCTTTGGTCACCTTGTCGAAGGGCTGACCGGTGTGGTGGGCGATGATCTCGTCGAGGCGGCGGCGGACGTCGATGATCTCTTTCGCGTGGATCTCGATGTCGGTCGCCTGGCCCTGGAAGCCGGCCGAGACCTGGTGGATCAGGATCTTCGAGTTCGGCAGCGCCATCCGCTTGCCGGCGGCGCCGCCGCTGAGCAGCAGCGCCCCCATGCTCATCGCCACCCCGGAGCAGATCGTCTGCACGTCGGGTTTGATGAATTGCATCGTGTCGTAGATCGCCAGACCGGCATAGACGGAGCCCCCGGGCGAGTTGATGTAGATGCTGACGTCCTTGTCGGGATCCTCCGACTCGAGGTGCAGCAACTGCGCCACGATCAAGTTGGCGATGTCATCCGTCACCGGCGTGCCGAGGAAGATGATCCGCTCGCTGAGCAGGCGCGAGTAGATGTCGAACGCACGCTCCCCGCGCGACGTCTGCTCGACCACCATCGGTACCAGAGGGCTCATGGGCGGCACTCTATAGAAGGCGGCAGGCGGGTCCGACGCCTGCAGCGTCGCTTGGACTGGGCTATGCGAGAGGGAGGTCGGTACCCCGCCGCGTGAATTGAGTCGCGCACCCTGCGGGCGCGGCTCCAGATGGTTGAGCCCGCCTATGGCGGGCAGAAACCGGATTGCATTTCCGCCGCTGCGCGACATTCACGCGGCGGGGTACCGACCTCCCTCCCACGTAACGCGCACCCACAGACGCCGAGGTGACGGAACCACTAGAGAAAGTTCCGTGGGTGCCGGACCTCTCACTAAGTGCTTCGACCCTGAGCCGTCCTGATTGAGCGTGTCGTAGGAGGGAGTTGTTGCCCCTCTCCGGAAAGCTCACGGACAGGGGTCCCGAAGCGCAACTAGCGATCCAGCTGCGCGACGGCTTTCAGGAGAGGGGCAACAACTCCCTCCCCCCACCGACCCCAACCGGACCGGCCCAGCGACCCTAGGACCTACTCAGAGTCCGGCGTCCACAACCCGCCGGCTTTCTCCCGCTCTTTCTCCGGCGTCCAGATCTGCTCGCGCGCCTCGGCCTGCTCGAGGGGGATCGGGGTGGCTGACTCGACCACCAGCTCGATCGCCTTCTGCGCCCTGATGTCCTCGATCAGGCGCGCGTCGCGGCCGCTCTCGCGCAGGCGCTCCAGCAGCTTCTCGGGCGTCGTGCGCTCGTGCTCGGCGCTGTGGGCGAGCGCCTCGACCAGTTCCTCGTCGCTGACCTCGAAGGCCTCGGCCGCGGCGATCGCCGTCACCACCGCCTCGCGTTCGAGCTCGCGCTCGGCGTCGGGCTTCGACTCCTCGATCAGCTCCTCGCTCGTTTTCCCCTGCATCTGCAGGAAGGCATTGGGGTCCATGCCGCGCTGGGCGAGCTGGCGTTCCATCCGCTCCCAGCGTTCGGTCGCGCGGGCGACGATCAGGTCCTCGGGGACGTCGACCGTGGCGGCGTCGACGGCGGCGTCGATCGCGGCGATGCGGAAGTCTTCCTCGGCGCGGCTGTTCAGCGCCTCGCCGACTTTCGCGCGGATGTCGGCGCGCAGCTCCTCGAGCGTGTCGAACTCGGAGGCGTCGGCGGCGAAGTCGTCGTCGAGCTCGGGCAGGATTTTTTCCCGCACCTCTTTCACCTTGACGTTGAAGACCACGTCCTTGCCGCTCAGGTGCTCGGCTTGGTATTCCTCGGGGAAGGTGACCTCGACCGTGCGCTCCTCACCGGCCTTGGCGCCGACCAGCTGCGCCTCGAAGCCCTCGATGAACGAGCCGGAGCCGAGCGCCAGCAGGTAGTCCTCGGCCTTGCCGCCCTCGAAGGCGGTGCCTTCGAGCAGACCCTCGTAGTCGATCAGCAGGGCGTCGCCGTCGGCGGCCTCGCGCTCGACCGGCTCCAGCCGCGCAAAGCTCTCACGCACCCGGTCGATCTCGGTGTCGACGATTTCGTCGGGCACCTCTTTCTCCTCGCGCCCGACCTCGAGGCCCTTGTACTCGCCCAGCTTCGCGGCCGGCCGTACCCCGACCTCGAACTTGAACTTGAGGCCCTCGCCCTCCTCCTCGGGAGTCGAGAGCATCTCGATGCTGGGGTCGCCGATCGGGCTGACCCCGGCGTCGAGCAGGGCGCGTTCGTACCACTCCGGCAGCGCCTCCTGGATCGCCTCCCGCAGCACGACGCCGAAGCCGAGCCGCTGGATCACCAGCGACGGCGGCGCCTTGCCTTCGCGGAAGCCCGGCAGCCGCATCTCCTTCGCCATCCCGCGCGCCGCGCGGGAGGTGGCGCGCTCGACGTCGGCGGCGGGAACCTCGGCCTCGACGCTGACGCGCGAGGCGGGCAGCTCTTGGAGGGTGGTCTGCATCGGCGCCGGACCCTAGATGATCGCCGCCGTCAGCGAGCCCGGCGCTCGGCGAGGAAGGTGCGCAGGGCGACCCCGAAGTCGATGGCGAAGGCGAGGCCGCGCCCGACCGGCCCGGTGACGAGCCAGGCGCGGGCGCGGTCGGTCCAGCCGATTCCGCCGCCGCTACTCATTCGCGTATTCCAGCAGGGAGCTGTCGACCAGCCACTCGACCGGGGCGTGGTCGTCGCTGAAGACCTCGCCGCCGGGCAGGCGCGGCGCCAGGGCCGCCGCCGCCGAGCGGGCCAGCGGCCGCAGCGCCGCCGGCAGCCGCGCGCTGTCCGCCCGCAGGCGCGCCGCCGAGAACTCGCCCTCGCCGGCGACCAGCAGGGTGTTGGTCGGCTCGATCGGGTAGCGCAGGACCCGCGGGAAGGCCGCGGCCATGGTCCGTCCCAGCACCCGCTCGAGCTCGTCGCTGCCCTCGGGATGGCCGACGTTGACGATCGTCAGCCCCCCGGGCGCCAAGCGCTCCCGGGTCAGCTCGAAGAACTCGCGGGTGGTCAGGTAGAAGGGGATGTAGGGCTGGCGATAGGCGTCGACCATAATCGCGTCGTAACCGCCCTCGGAGCGCTCCAGCCAGGGCCGGGCGTCCTCGGCGAAGGTCCGCATCCGCGGGTTGTCGAGGCCGAGGTAGCGGCGGCCCAGCTCGGTCAGCTCGGCGTCGATCTCGACCGCGTCGACGGCGGTCGCGGGGAAGAAGCGACCGAAGGCCCGGGCCACGGTGCCGCCGGCGTTGCCGAGGATGGCGATCCGCCGCGGCGCCGCCGCCCGGGTCGCCGCCGGCAGCACCAGGTGCCCGTCCCAGTAGTCGCCGGTCAGGAAGGTGCCGGGGCGCCAGAGCGAGTGCACCGCCTGGCCCTCGTTCAGCTCCAGCGCGCGGCTGCCGTCATCGCGTTCGACCACCCGCGCGTACTGATGCGTGGTCTCGGTCTCGTAGAGGACGCGCTCGCCGTCGGCGGCCTTGATCGTCCCCACCGGGATCGCCAGCCCCAGCGCCAGCGCCGCCGGCACCAGCGCCGCGCGCCAGCCGATCCCGGCGCTGGCGACCAGGGCCAGCGCCAGGGCGAAGACGAAGAAGGTGCGCTGGGTGCCGAGCAGCGGGATCAGCAGCAGGGCCGAGAGCATCGTCCCCAGCAGCGAGCCGGCGGTCGAGATCGCGTACAGCCGCCCCACCACCTCGCCGGAGCGGTCCATCTCCGCCACGGCCAGCCGCACCGCCCAGGGGGAGGCGGCGCCGAGCAGGGTCACCGGCACCGCGACCAGGATCAGGACGCCGAACAGCGAGCCGGCGAAACCGCCGACCGAGACCGTGTCGAAGGCGTCGACGGAGAAGCCGAGGAAGGGACGCGCGGCGAAGGGCACCACCGCGATCAGCAGCGCCGCGGCGAGGACCAGCAGGCAGAGGCCGCGCAGGTGCGGGTGGCGGTCGGCGTAGCGGCCGCCGAACCAGTAGCCGACCGAGAGGGCGACGAGGACGACGCCGATCGTGTTCGCCCAGACGATCGTCGAGGCGCCGAAGTACGGCGCCAGCAGACGCGCCGCGGCGATCTCGACCCCGAGGCTGGCGGCGCCGACGACGAAGACCAGCGCCGGCAGCAGCAGCCGCTCAGGTGCCCTTGGCCTCAGGATCCCTCCCGGCGGCGATCAGCTGCTGCTCGAGCCGCTCGCCGTGGCCGGCGGCGACCGCCCGCTCGGCGCGGGCGGCGTCGAGCTCGACCCCACGCTCCTGGGCGAGGTCGAGCAGCCGCTGCTTCTCGATCCCCTCCCGCGCCGCCTGGAAGAAGAACCAGGCGAGCAGGCCGAGGCCGAGAAAGGTGCCCTCGACCATCATCACCACGCCGGCGGTGCTCTGGTCGGCGATCGGGGTGATGCTCCAGTAGCGCTCCCCCGGTGCGTAGATCGGGTAGAGCACCGTGCCCGACCACATCAGCACGTTGCCGAGGATCGCCCCGGCGAAGCGGACCGCGATCACGTAGACGACCTTCCAGGCGGCGGTGAACCACTGCGGGGTCGGCAGCGGCCCGAACACCGGCATCCACATCAGACAGCCGAAGAAGATGAAGCTCATGTGCTCGAGCGCGTGCATCGGCGCCGCCCCGTAGGCCGCTTCGTAGAGAGCCGGGATGTGCCAGAGGTAGAAGTTGAGGACCCAGAGCGGGAAGGCGACCAGCGGGTGGGCGAGGATCCGCAGCCGATCGAAGATCCGGATCGCCAGGATCGGCTGCAGCAGCGGCCCGGTCAGGCCGAGGACCAACAGCAGGGTGGCGACGTCGCCGAGCAGGAGGTGCTCGACCATGTGCGCGATCACCAGCTCCTCGGAGATGTGCCCGATCGGCGAGAGCAGCGCGACCACGATCATCAGCAGGCCGGCGGCGAAGCAGAGCTGGCGCCAGACCGGGACCGGCCGCCCCTTCGCGGCCAGGGTCGAGGCGCGCTTCGCGTAGAGGCCGGCGGCCAGCAGCAGCGGCGCCAGCTCCAGCGGGGCGAAGACGCCGGCCACGTGGGCGATCGGCAGGGTCACGCGAGTCAGCGTAGCGGCGCGTCGCGGGCCGCTCGCCGCCCGCGGGCGCTGCTAGCTTGGCCCGGCCGTGGGTGCCCGCAAAGAACGCTTTCCGACGATCGGCAGCTACGGCTTCCTCTCCGACTGCCACACCGCCGCCCTGGTCTCCTACGACGGCTCGGTCGAGTGGCTCTGCCTTCCCCGCTTCGACTCGCCCAGCGCCTTCGCCGCCCTGCTCGACCGCGGCGCCGGCCACTTCTCGGTCAAGCCGAAGGGCGTGATCGTCCCGATCGGCCGCCGCTACGAGCCGGGCACGCTGGTGATCGAGACCACCTGGGTCACCGACACCGGCTGGGCCGTCGTCCACGACGCGCTGACGATCGCCGAGTGGGCGACCGCCGACGGCGAGCGCGCCCGCCCCGACACCGGCCACGAGTCGGACCGCTCGCTGCTGCGGACGATGACCTGCATCGACGGCGTGGTCGAGATGGAGATGGAGTGCCTGCCGCGCTTCGGCTACGGGCTCGACCCGGCCCGCTGGAGCGGCGGCGAGCTGGGCGAGGCGGTCGCCCGCGCCGAGGACGGCACCGAGCTGCGCCTGACCAGCGACATGGAGCTGGAGATCGAGGGCGGCGCCGTGCGCGGCAGACTGCGCCTGCGCGAGGACGAGAGCGGCTTCTGCGCCATCACCTGGGGCAACGAGCACCTCGGCGGGCCGCGCAGCGCCCCGGAGGCGCTGGAGCGGCTCGACTCGACCGAAGAGTTCTGGCGCGACTGGCTGCGCGACGGCAACTTCCCCGACCACCCCTGGCGGATCCACCTGCAGCGCTCCGCCCTGGTCCTCAAGGGGCTCACCTACACGCCGACCGGGGCGATCGTCGCCGCCCCCACCACCTCGCTGCCGGAGACCCCCGGCGGCGAACGCAACTGGGACTACCGCTACAGCTGGATCCGCGACTCGACCTTCAGCCTCTGGGCGATGCACACGCTCGGCTTCGACCAGGAGGCGCGCGACTTCATGCGCTTCATCGTCAACGTCTGCAAGGACCACCCCGACCTACAGATCATGTACGGGATCGGCCATGAGAAGGAGTTGACCGAGAGCACCCTCGACCACCTCTCCGGCTACGGCGGCGCGCGGCCGGTGCGGATCGGCAACGGCGCCTACGACCAGCGCCAGAACGACGTCTGGGGCGCCCTGCTCGACTCGATCTACCTGCACGAAAAGGCGCTGAAAGGGCGGGGTACGCAGGCCGACCGCGAGCTGATCCGCTACCAGGTGGAAGCGGCGATCGAGGCCTGGCACGAGCCCGACCAGGGGATCTGGGAGTCGCGCGGCGAGCCCCGGCACTACGTCTCCTCGAAGCTGATGATCTGGGTCGCGGTCGACCGCGGCGCCCGCCTCGCCGGCAGCATCGGCTTCGAGGAGCTCGCCGGCGAGTGGCGGGCGAAGGCCGACGAGATCAAGGCCGAGATCCTCGAGCGCGGGGTCCGCGACGGCGTCTTCCGCCAGCACTACGAGACCGACGCGCTCGACGCCTCGCTGCTGCTGATCCCGCTGCTGCGGTTCCTCCCCCCCAGCGACGAGCGCGTGGTCGCCACCGTCAACGCGATCGCCACCGATCTGACCGAGCACGGGCTGGTGCTCCGCTACGTGGTCGAGGAGACCGACGACGGCCTCCACGGCAAGGAGGGGACCTTCCTGATCTGCTCCTTCTGGCTGGTCTCGGCGCTCTCGGAGATCGGCGAGTGCGAGCGCGCCCGCGAACTCTGCGAGCGACTGCTGGAGGCCGCCGGCTGGCTCGACCTCTTCGCCGAGGAGCTCGACGCCGAGTCCGGTCGCCACCTCGGCAACTTCCCCCAGGCCTTCACCCACCTGGCGCTGATCAACGCGGTCTCGCACGTGATCGCCGACGAGCAGCGCGACGACGGCGGCGTCACCGCCGTCTTCAGCGAGATGGGCGGCGTCCGCGAGGACGCGTAGCGACCCGCCCCGGCGCACGGTTCTCTGCGCAGACAAAAGCTCTACAGACAGAACCTTTCGTTTGCTCTATATTGCACGGGGCAAGATGACGAACCTCAACCGCTCGGACGACAACGACCTGCTGCTGGCCCTGCGCCACCCGCTGCGCCGGGAGATCCTGCGCGAAATGGCGGGCAAAAAAGCGATCAGCCCGCGCGAACTCGCCTCCGCCCTGCACCAGCCGCTGAGCAACGTCAGCTACCACGTGCGCGTGCTCGCCGACTGCGCAGCCGTCTCCCTGGTCAGCACCAAACCGGTCCGCGGCTCGATGCAGCACTTCTACTGCACCGCGATCGAGGCGCCCTGGGCACGGCAGGTGCTGGGACTCGACCCGGGCGGCGATCCCTCCGGGGAGAGTCCACCCGCACCCGAGACTTAGCCGGCAGACGCCATGGACGAAGCCGAGCACATCTACACGCCCATGGCCGCCGACGACGCGACCGAGTCCGCCGTCCTGCAGCAGCTGCTCGCCCTTCACCCGGTCCAGGTGACCGCCGCCGAACTCGTGCGCGAGGTCGGCGGCGAGTCGCCCGGCTTCGCCGAGCGCGACGCGATCGAACGCGCCCTGCGCGACCTCGGCGGCGCCGGCCTCGTCCACACCCGCGAGGGCTTCGTCGTGCCGACGCGCGCCGCGGTGCGCTTCAGCGAGCTGCTGGACCGTTAGGCGCTGGGAGCCAGGCGCCGGAACTGCGAGCGCAGCCGCCGCTCGAGCTCGGCCGCGGCGGCATCGTCGGCCGGGTCCGCGCCAACGGCGCCCGCGACCAGGACGACGTCGGTGGCGGCGAAGCTGCCGAGCTGGTCCTCGACCGCCTGCACCAGGTTCTCGTCGCCCACCCGCGCCTCGGCGGCGACGCCGGCCTTGGCCAGGGCGGCGACCGAGATCACCAGCCGCTGCTGCGCCCGCCGCCGCGCACCCTCGAGGTCGGACGCCCAGCGGTCGAGGAAGCCGATCTGCGTCGGCGAGAGGAGCAGCACCTCGACCGGCTGGGCCGAGGCTGCGTCGGCCGCGGCGACCAGATCGGCCAACTCGCCGACCGCCTCCGGCTCCGCCAGCTCACGGCCGAGGACGATCAGGACGCGACGGCGCTCGGCGCCGGCCACCGGTTCGCCAAGCGGCCCACGCGGGGGCTGGCGCACCGCGACGACGACGATCGCCACCGCTGCCAGGGCCCCCATGGCGACCCCGACCCCGGGCCCGCCGATGTAGAAGGCGGCGACGATCGGGACGGCGATCGCGGCTACGACCAGAGGCAGTTTCCATGGTGCCACCACCACAGCCTGCCAGGCGCGACCGCCGTCCCACTGCGGAGCTCAGGAGCCCTTGATGATCGCTACTGGAGCGACCCGGACCTGCTTCAACTCGATCTTCACGCTCGACCACCTCCCCTCGCGTGTCCCTCTCTCCCGAAAGCCGCTCCCTCCGCGGATTTCGGCCGAGCGCGAAGTAATACTCTAAATGTTTCTATCAATCAAGCGCGCGACAGCAAAGGACGATAAATAAACGAAAAATGCGGAACCGTTGTGGAAATCTTGAGTTCCGATCTTTAAAGTCTTGTAATCGGCCGCCACCCCGGAATTCAACGTAAGGAAGCCGCTTTGCCGAAAACGAAGAAGAAAGACGGCGTCGAACAGATCGTCGCCAAAGCTTTCGCCCATCCGCTGCGTGTACAGATCCTGATCATTCTCAACGAGCGGGTCGCCAGCCCCAACCTGCTCTCCCAGGAGCTCGATCAGAGCCTCAACCTGGTCGCGTACCACGTACGCGTCCTGGAGAAATACGACTGCATCGAGCTGGTCGACACCAAACAGCGCCGCGGTGCGACCGAGCACTTCTACCGCGCCACCAGGCGACAGTTCCTGACCGACTCCGAATGGGCACGGATGCCCGAGAGCCTGCGTCCCGGCATGGCCGGCGCGATGCTCAAATCGGTCTTCGAGGATCTCGAGGAAGCCTCGAAAAGCGGCACCCTCGACGAGGTCGACGACCTCCATCTCAGCCGCACCCCGATGGTCGTCGACAAACAGGGCTGGGCCGACGTCTCGAGCCTGCTCAGCGACACCCTCGACCGGGTGCTGGAGATCCAGGCCGAAGCCTCGGCGCGGATCGCCGAGGGCGAGGAGCCCGGAGTCGTCTCCAAGGTCCACATCCTCCACTTCAAGTCGCCCGCGGCGAACGCGGCGGAGAGCAAAGCGGATTCAGCGCCGATCGCGGCCGAGTAGCGAACGCGATCGGTCGTCAGGCCGCGGCGGCGCTCAGGAGCTGAGCGGCGCCGCGGCCTCCGGCGTGGCGACCACGAAGGAGAAGCTCTCCTCGAGATAGAGGTGGACGGCGTCGCCGTCGTGATGGCTGTAGCCGATCGAGAGGTCCTGGCCGGACTCGAAGAGGAAGTCGCCGCCGCGCAGGCTGAGCACGACCGCGCCCTTGACCCCGGGCGCCCAGACGATCGGCCCCTCAAGGATCTTGGCGAGGTGGTCGAACAGCGGGTAGCCGCCGTGCTCGGTGGTCTCGATCGCCCGCGTGTACTCCTCGGGACCGAGGGCGAGGCCATAGGGACCGCCCACCCCCTCCCCGCGCAGCAGCTCGACCGCGGCCGCAACCGAGCGCGGATAGTCGGCGGCGGCGCCGAGCGGCCGCGGCTCGAACGGGGAGATCTCGGCGATGCCGCCGATCCCGGCCTCGGCCCAGCCGTGGAAGACGGCGGCGTTCTCGGCCAGAGCGATCCGGTGCGCGGCCTCGTCCAGCTGCTCGAGGTCGGCGTCGACGGCGCCGCGATCGTGGTCGCGCAGCTCGCCGAGCAGGACCGGGAACTCGGCCCGCAGCTCGACCAGCGGCAGGACCCGCCGCTGCGATGCGGTCACCCCGTCCTCGGTCGGTGGCTCGATCTTCTCGACCCGGCCGAGGTTGGTGGCCGAGCGCTCCCAGCCGTGGGGACCGCTGAAGTCGACCAGGCGACGGGCGGCGAGCGGCCCGTGCAGGCGCTCGCGCGCCTCGTCGTCGAGCAGCTCCCAGGCCGAGGCCGAGATCGGCGCCAGCTCTCTCAGCAGATGGTTCATCGCTCCTCCCCCTTGAGACTGCCGACCCCGAGCGAGCCGGCGGTCGTGGTCGTGGGGCCGGCTCCCGCCTCGGCCGAACCGGCCTCGGCGGCCTCGCCGTGCTCGACGATGTCGCCGTCCTGGAAGAGCACGCCCTGGGCGATCTGGCGCCAGCGCGGGCTGCGCCGCAGCAGGAACTCGAGGTCCATGGCGAAGTGCTTGAACTCCTCCCCCTGGGCGTCGCGCATGATCGCCTTCGCCTCCTCGTCGGACTCGACCGCGAGCCGCTGCTCGTACCAGCCGATCGCCTCCGCCTCCTCGGTCAGCGAGGCGCAGAGGCGGGCGAAGGTGCGGGTCTCCGCCGAGAGCTCCTGGGGTGGCTCGTGGTACTGGTCGAATCCCATCTGGCCTCCTTGCGAGTGCGGGGTACGGGCTGTGCCGAGATTAGCCGTCGCGGCCCGCGATGGTGAAGACCTTCCCTCGCTATGGTGTGACCACGGGGGCCGGTTGGCCGCCGGGCGCTGCACGGCTTCAGCCTTGACGCCCTCAGGGCGGCGCCGGTGAAAGAACCCGGCCCAAGGCAGTGATGGCAGCGAAAAGGGAACAGAACCCACCACTCCAAGAGGCCGCCCCGGGACCCGAAGACGGTCTCGCCAGCGAGCGCGCGCTGTGGATGCGCTTCAAGGCGAATCAGGACCCGGCGACGCGCGAGGAGCTGGTGCGCCGCTATCTCCCCTTCGCCAAGAACCTGGCGCTGCGCTACCGCGGCGCCAGCGAGTCCTTCGACGACCTGCTGCAGGTCGCCAGCCTCGGCCTCGTCAACGCGATCGACCGCTTCGATCCCGCTCGCGGCACGCCCTTCACCGCCTTCGCCTCGCCGACCATCCTCGGCGAGCTGAAGCGCCACTTCCGCGACCGGGTCTGGACCGTGCGGGTGCCGCGCGGGCTGCACGACCGCATGGCCGAGGTCGACAAAGCGATCTCGTCCCTGACCGTGGAGCTGCAGCGCTCGCCCTCGGTCGGCGAGATCGCCGCCAAGCTCGAAGTCGACCCCGGCGACGTGCTCGAGGTGCTCGAGGCCAACCACAACCGCCGCCCGCTCTCGCTCGACCGTCCGGTCGGCGGCGACGAGGAAGAGTCCCCGGCCTCGGAGTGGGTCGGCGACGAGGACGACGGCTTCGAGCTGGTCGAGGACAAGCTGGCCCTGGAAGGGGCCCTGCCCCACCTCGACGAGCGCGAGCGGCTGGTCCTGCAGCTGCGCTTCGTCGACGACCTCACCCAGTCCCAGATCGCCGAGCGGATCGGCCACTCGCAGATGCACGTCTCGCGCATCCTCCGCCGCACCCTGGAGCGAATCCGCGAAGAGGTCGCCGAACAGGACCGCGAGGCGGGCGGCTAGGTCGCCAGCGCCGAGATGGCGAGGACGAGGAACTCGCCCTCGCCATCTTCCTCGACCCTGACTTCGTCGGCCAGCGACTCCAGCGAACCTCCCAGCTCGGGCAGGCTGAGGCTCGAGCGCAGGCGCTCGGCGGCGCCGCTCCGCATCGGGCCGACCGAGAGTTCGACGCCTTCGGAGCGGTCGGCGATGGTGAGGCTGACGTGCCCGTCGGCAAACCCCTCCGGCGCCTTGGCGGAGATCGCGTCGGAGAGCAGCATCGCGTCGGAGAGGCGGTCGACGCTGAGGTCGCGGCGGGCGGCAAGGGCGCCGAGGGCGCGACTGAGAACCGGCCCGAGGAACTCGGGGGGGCCGACCCGCACCTCGGTCGCATCGGACGCGGGCGCAGCCGCGGCCGTGCGCGTGCGCTCCTCCCGATCCAGGTCGGTACGGGCTCGAAGTGGGAGGTGCATGCGGATCTCGGTACCGCGATCGACGCCGCCCTTGATTTCGAAGCTGCTGGAAAGCGCGGCGATCAGGGTCAGGCCGATGCGCAGGCTGGGTCGTTCGACGTCCGGCTGGGGCCGGATCCCCTGCCCGTAGTCGCGGACGACGACGGTGAGGCCGTCGAGCTCGGGTTCGGCGTCGACCAGGAGCGGGCCTTTCTCCTCGCCGGGATAGGCGTGGACGACGACGTTCATGCAGGCCTCGGTGACGACCGTCTTCAGGTCGGCGAGACCGGGTTCGTCCATCCCGATCCGCTCGGCCAGGCCGGCCAGGGCGTGGCGGACCACCGCAACGTTCTCAGCCTTCGCAGGAAGCGACATCTGAAGCCCCGATCGTTCGTCGGTGGTGGTATTCACACTTTTTTGCCAGTCCCCAAGCGCTGGAACGCTCTCGTCGGTATCGCGGCGAGCATAGCTTTCCGCGCCGCCGCTCAATTCCTACCCTCGACCGCGGCCGGCAAACCGCGGTCGGCTGCGGGTTCGGGCTGCGGTAGCATCGGCGCGTGAATCCGGCTCCCTTCGAGGCATCCGCCGCGCAGCTCGATGACGGCATTCGCGTCGTCTCGGTTCGTGGTGAGCTCGACCTCAGCACCGCTCCCGACCTCGAGCAGCCGCTCGAGGAGGTCGTCGCGGCCGGCGACGCCTCGGTCCTGGTCGATCTCTCCGAGTGCGAGTTCATCGATTCCACCGGGATCGCCCTGATCGTCCGCACCTGGCAGCGCCTCGACGAGAGCTCCGGCGGCAACGGCAGCAGCCGCCGGGTCGTCATCTGCAGCGGCAACGACCAGGTGCGCCGGGTGCTGGAGATCACCGGCCTCGAGCTCTCGATCCCGGTCCACTCCAGCCGCGACGAAGCCCTCGCGGCGCTGCGCGACTAGCTCTCCCGCGCATACACCCGCGGCTCCCGGGTAGAGGTATTCGATGCCCGCCCCGCGCCGACCGAAGCTCCCGCGTGAGCTGTTCGAGACCCGCAGCCACGCCTGGCACTCGCTCGGCCTCGGCGAAGAGCTGTCGCCGCGGATGTCGCGCAAGGCGCTCGGCGGCCTGCTGGCGGCGGTGCTGGTCCTGGCGGCGACGCTGGTCGTCTACTACAACCGCCAGCAGCTGCTGCCCGGCTACGGGCCCTGGGTGCGGATGGGCACGGTGGCGATCCTCGTCATCGTCGGCTCGGCCGCGACCCACTGGCTGGTGCGGGGCCTGTCGCCGCCCCTCTACCGCCGGCTCGACCCGGCGACCGCCGGCACCCTCGGCTTCCTGGTCCGGCTCCTCGCCATGGCGGCGGTGGTGATCCTCGCCCTGCGGATCGCCGGCGTCAACGCGGCGACGCTGGCGGTCGGCGGCGCCTTCACGGCGATCGTGCTCGGCCTCGCCGCCCAGCAGACCCTGGGCGGCCTCTTCGCCGGCATCGTCCTGCAGAGCACCCGCCCGTTCAAAGTCGGCGAACGGGTGCGCCTGGTCGGCGGTGCCCTCGCCGGCTCGATCGAGGGGACGGTCAGCTCGCTCGGACTCTTCTACGCGACCCTGGTCCAGGGCGCCGACCGGCTGCTGGTCCCGAACAGCGTCCTGATCAACCTCGTCGTCGTGCCCCTGCGCGAGCCCGACAAAGTCGACGTCCGCGCCCGCTTCGACTCCGACGCCAGCCCGCAGCGGATCGAGCAGCGGCTGCTGCGGGAGATCACGGTGCCGACCCGCTACCGCCCCAGCGTCTCGCTCGAGGAAGTCGACCGCGACGGCGTCGTGCTGCGGGTCAACGCGACGCCGCTGCGACCGGAAGACGGCTCGCAGCTGGCGGAGGAGGTGCTGGAGGCGCTGCGGACGCCGGCGCGGGCCAGCGTCCCCTCATGAGCTGAACTCGAGGATCAGCTCGGCCGTCTGCTCCGGCACGTCCATCTGCAGGGCGTGGCCGACGTCGTCGAGCACGACCCAGTCGGCCCGCGGCAGCCACTCGTTGCGGAAGCGGACGGCGGCGGCCGGCCAGGGCAGCAGCCGGTCGGCGGTTCCCCAGGCGATCCGGACCGGGCACTCGATCCGCCCGGCGTCGAGGCACCAGCCTTCGCGCTCGGCGTATTCGATCATCGGCACCGCGGCCTTGCAGGCGGCGGCGCCCCGCATCTGGTGCGCCACCAGGCTGGCCGGGATGTGCTCGTAGTTGACGGTGGCGAATTCGAGCGCGCGGTGGAGTCCCTCGGGGGTGGAGAGGATCGCCTCCGCGTGCGGGACCGCCGGCTTCAGCAGGTCCTGCATCGTCGTGAAGAAGGCGAGCGTCTCGCGGAAGGACTCGTCGCCGGGCGCCCAGCCACCGGCCGGGGCGAGGGCGACGACCGACTCGGCGCGACCGCGGGCGGCGAGCTGCAGGGCGACGAAGCCGCCGAGCGAGCAGCCGACCAGGTGGGCGCTGGCGAGCCCGGCCTCGTCCATCGCCGCCTCGATCGCCTCGACGAGGGTGGTGTCAGTCAGCTCCTCCGGCAGCGGCGGTCCGCCGGCGTGTCCGGCGAGGGTCAGGGCGAGGACGTCGTGCTCGCGTTCGAGGTCGGGCAGCACCAGCTCCCAGGTGCGCCAGGTGTCGACGAAGCCGTGGAGACAGACCATCGGCGAACCGGAACCACCACGGTGGAATGGTAGAAAATCCATTTCCATTGCCAACGCTAGCGTCCCGAGGGCGCCGCGGCTAGGGCTGGGCGCCCCGCTCGCCTCAAGCGAACAACAGGATCAGCAGGTTGGCCAGCACCGCAGCCGGGGTGCCGACCAGCGAGAGCAGCCGGAAGAGAGTGGCGAAACCGCCGCGATAGCGAACGCTCTCGAAGAGCACCAGGCCGACGACGTGCGCCATGTTGATCAGCGAGATGCCGATCGCGATCAGGATCGCGGCAGCCGCCCAGCCGGTCTCCGTGCTGGAGTCGGCCGAGGTGGCGGCGGCGAGGACGATCGCGGCGATCGTGCCGATGACCGCGATGGCGATCCCGGCCAGGTCGCCGCGCACGATCGGCGGCGCGTTGTCGGAGATCGGCAGCTCGACGGTGGAGCCGGGCGCGGGCTCTTCGGTCCCGGGACCGAACTCCTCGACCGCGACCACATGCTCCCCCTCGGGGTCGCCGGTGTGCAGCACGACCATTCGCAGTGGCGGTTGCAGGGAAGCCTGCGCTCGTTCGAGCAGATCCTCCTCGAACCAGCGCGTCTGGGTTGCCTCGCGCTCGAAGATGATGATCTCGTCGGCCGGTTCTTTGCGCAGCGCGTCCTGCGCCGCCTGGACGGGATCCGGGTCGCCGACCTCGCCGGTGGCATCGAGACCGCCGCGGCCGAGCAGGTCGAGCGAGACGCGCAGCCGCTCTTCGGCTTCGCGCGTGGGCTCGTCGATGTCGCCGAGGGTGTGGCGGAAGGCCGTCGCCTCGATGGCGGGAGCGACGATGCGGAGGCTGGTGCCGGAGCCATTGCCGGCGCGACGGATCTCCTCGATCGGCTCGGAGCCCTCGAGCGCGTCGGTGACGATCGCAAGCAGGCGATGGGGAGCGGTGCTCATCTCACTCATCCGCCGGGATCGGTTCGTCGGCCTCACCGGAGATCGCGGTGCCCGCCTCCTCGGCCGGCGGCGCGTCGCGGTCGGGAAAGCGGTGTTCGTCGCCGTGGCTGGCAATGTCGCGCAGCCTCGCCTCGGCCAGCTCGAAGCCCTCGGACTCGCCCTGACCGGCCTCGATCAGCGGCTGCTGGGAGGGGTCGTCGCTCTCGACCGGGGCATCGCCGCCGATCCGACCCGCTTCCTCGGCGGCGGCCTCGGCCTCTTCCTCCACCCGCTTCAGCTCCGCCTGGCGCTCCTCGGGGGAGATCTCCCGCTCGTCGCTCATGCGGTGCCTCCGGGGGCGACCGGAGCGACTCCGCTGTGCGGGCGGCCGACGATCCAGCCGATCAGACCGCCGACCACGGCACCGATGCCGAGCAGGGTCGCGGCCCGGGCCGGCTCGCGCGTCAGTTTCGAGGCGGTGCCTTGGGCGGTGTGCTTCGCGGTCGACTTGACCGCCTTGCGAGCTAGGGACTTCTTGATCGATGGCATGCGGTCCCGATACCCGTTTGCCCGGGCGTCAATCGTGGGTAGACGGGGCGTCCGGCACGCGAACAGAAAGTGGGCTCGATGGCAACGACCGCGATCCTCGACGTCGACGGAACCCTGGTCGACACCAACTACCACCACGCCCTCGCCTGGTACCGGGCGCTGCACGGCCGCGGCCACGGGGCGCAGATGTGGCAGGTCCACCGGCACATCGGCATGGGCGGGGACAAGATCGTCGCCGCCCTGGCCGGCGACGAGGTCGAGCGCGACGAAGGGGACGAGATCCGCGCCGCCGAGGCCGAGGCCTACGGCGAGCTGATCGGCGAAGTCGAGCCGATGCCGGGCGCCCGCGAGCTGATCGCGGTGCTGCGCGAGGAGGGCTCGGCGGTGATCCTCGCCAGCTCCGCCAAGCAGGAGGAGGTCGACCACTACCTGGATCTGCTGGAGGCGCGCGAGCTGGTCGACGGCTGGACGACCTCGGCCGACGTCGAGGAGACCAAGCCGGCGGCCGACCTGGTCGAGGTGGCGCTGAAAAAGGCCGGCGGCGGACCGGCGCTGATGATCGGCGACTCGACCTGGGACGTGAAGGCGGCCAGCGCCGCCGACGTCCCCACCCTCGCCGTCCTCACCGGCGGCTTCGCCGAGGCGGAGCTGCGCGAGGCCGGCGCCGCCGAGGTCGTCGAGTCGATCGCCGAGCTGGTCAGCTGGCCCCGGCGACGGCGTGCTGAAGTTCTTTCTTGTTCATCCGCGAACGACCCTCGATCCTGAGCTTCTTGGCGTCGTTGTAGAGCTGCTCGCGGGTGCGACCGCCGGGCCCGTGGCCGGACTGCTTGCCGCCACGACTGCTGGCGGAACGGCCGCGGGTCGAGCTGCGCGAGGCGGTTTTCGACTCGCCCGCGCGCGCCTTTTCCTTGTTCACGGTGCGGGCGGCGATCTCCTCGGCCCGTTTGGTCGAGCGGCCCTGTTCCTTCTCGCTCTTCTTGACCTCCTCGTACTGGCGATCCCGCTTGCTGCCCTTCTTCACTCCGCGCGGTGGCATCTCGCTCCTCCCTTCCCGCTTGAATCGCCCGCCGGCCCGAACGCTTCACCGTGGGGGAACGGTTGGTCTTGTAACCCGAGCGGGAACCGGAGCAAGGTCCGGTGAAAAGCCGCTGGGATCCGGGCCGGCGGGCTGTCCTTGTCCTGGCCAACTCGATACCCGCCGCCCCGGGTGGGCAAACTGCGGCGTATGCGATCGCTTGGCGGAGTCGCGGCGGCGGCCGCGCTGGCACTGCTCCTCGCCGTCCTGGCGAGCCCCGCGAGCGAGCCGCTGGCGGCCTCGCCGGCGGCGACGGCGAGCATCGCGCGACCACCGATCCTCGCCCGGCTGATCCCCTTCGGGCCCAAACGCAAGCGCGAGATGGCCGCCTACTCCGAGCGTCACTACGCCCAGCACAAGTGGCGGCTGCGCCATCCGCGGGTGATCGTCGAGCACATGTCGCAGACCACCGGCGCCGCCGCCGTCTACAACACCTTCGCGCCCGACCTGCCCGACGTCGAGCTCGGCGAGCTGCCCAACGTCTGCTCCCACTTCGTCGTCTCCCCCGCGGGGCGGATCTTCCAGCTGGTCAACCTGCGCACCCGCTGCCGGCACACGGTCGGGCTCAACTGGACCGCGATCGGGATCGAGCACGCCGGCTACGGGGACGGCGACGTGCTCGGCAACCCGCGCCAGCTGCGCGCCTCGCTGTGGTTGACGCAGTACCTGCGCTGCCGCTTCGGGATCGGCCTCGCCGACGTGATCGGCCACAACGAGAGCCTCTCCTCGCCCTACCACCACGAGCTGGTGCCGAGCCTGCGGCGGCAGACGCACGGCGACTGGAGGCACAGCTCGATGCGGGTCTACCGCCAGCGGCTGGCGCGGATGAAGCCCTGCCGCTAGCGCGGCCGGGTCGGGACGCGGGACGGCGCCGGTGGCCTAGACTCGGCCGCAGATGAGCGACGCGATCGAGCAGGGGTTCAAAGAGGGCGACAAGGTCTGGGTCGAGGATGCCGACGGCAACCGCCATCCCGGCATCTTCGTCGGCAACAACGAGGCCGCCGGCTGGTTCGGCGGCGGCCCCAGCGCCTACGTCGCCCACCCCGAGGCGCACCAGGCGGAGGTCGTCTCGATCTTCCGCATCGTCCCCCGCGACGAGTAGCGGCGGCGGCGCGGCAGCTGAGTCGGGCGACCGGCCTCAGCCGACGACGGCGGAGTCGAAGCGGCGCGGTTGGTAGCGGTAGCCGACGCCCCGCACCGTCTCCACCGGGTTCACCTTCGCCGCCTGACCGAGCTTGCGCCGCAGGTAGCTGACGTAGAGCTTGACCTCGTCGCGCTCACGCACGCCGTTTCCCCAGACCAGTTCCAGCAGCTGCCCGTGGCCGAGCACGCGCCCGGGGTGCTCGGCGAAGGTGGAGAGCATGCGGAACTCGGTCGGGGTCAGCGCCACCTCCACCCCCAGCACCTCGACCCGGTGGCGGAGCCGGTCGATGTGGACGAACTCGTCGTCGAGCACCGCCTTCTGGCCCGGCCTGGCCTGGGAGCGGCGCAGCAGGGCCTCGATCCGCGCCTGCAGCTCGGAGTCGCCGCAGGACCCGCCGACGCAGTCGTCGGCTCCCGCCCGCAGCGCCCGCACCCGCTCGGCGCCGCCGTCATCCCGCTCGCTGATCGCCACCACCGGAACGTCGCTGAGCTCGCGCAGCCGCGCCAGCACCTCGAAACCGCCGGGAGCCTCGAGGGCGAGATCGAGCAGCACCAGGTCGGGCTGCTCGGCGTAGAAGGCCTTGAGGCCGGCGCGGCCGCTGCGCGCCTGGATCTGGCGGATTCCGGCATCGCCGAGCAGGGCCTCGAGGGCCCGGCGCTGCGCGCCGCCGATCGACAGGACTTTGCGAGCGCCATCAGACGAGGCTGTCGGCCGAAATGACACCTCTTAGGAAATTCACTTTATTCAGGAGACTTTGTCAACTCCTGAGGAGATCTTGTTATACGAACGCCTATCGAGCGCGCTGCGGTTCGCCGAGCCGGCGCATCCCCGTCTGGTCAAGCCGGAACATTCGCCACTCCTCGAGCCGGGTCGCGCCGAGCTGCTCGTAGAACTCGAGTGCCGGCTCGTTCCAGTCCAGGGCGCACCAGTCGAGCCGGACATGGCCGCGCTCCAGTGCCAGCGCCGCCAGGTGCTCCATCAGCGCCCGCCCGATCCCGCCGCGACGGTGCTCGGGCCGGACGTAGACGTCCTCGAGCCAGATCCCCGAGCGGCACTCGAAGCTGGAGAAGGTGGTGAAGAAGATCGCGTAGCCGATCGCCTCGCTCCCGTCCTCGATCAGCAGCGCCTCCGCCGCCCGCTGCTCGAACAGGGTGCGGCGCAGCACCTCGACGTCGCCGCTCACCGCGTCGCTGAGTTTCTCGTAGGAGGCGAGCTCGAGGATCAGGCCGAAGAGGAGCTCGACGTCGGCTTCGGTGGCAGGGCGGATCTGCACGCGGCCAGGCTATGCGGTCAGGCCTTGCCTTCGAATTCGTACTCGCGCAGGAAGCCCTCGAAGAGCCGTCGATGTCCCTGCTCGTCGCGCAGGATCGCGATCACCATGTCCTGGGTCACGGGATCGACCTGGTCGGTCGCGTCGACGATCTGGGTGTAGTGCTCGATCGCTCCGGTCTCGGCCTTGATCACGCCGCGGATCACGTGGACGACGTCGGTCTGGTGCTCGGGCGGCTGCAGGAAGCTCTGCTCGGGCCGGAACCCTTCGGACCCGGGGACGATTCCGTACAGCTCCTTGATGCGGTCGGCGAACTGCTTGGCGTGGCCGAGCTCGTCTTCGACCTCGGTGGCCAAGGACTCTTTGATCTCCATCGCCCTGACGCCGTCGAGGTTGACCGAGGCGGCGAGGTAGCTCATCACCGTCTCGATCTCCATCCAGTAGGCCTTGGTCAACGACTCGACGATCTCGTCACGGGTGCCCGAGCTGTCACCGCCGAGAATTCCTTTGTCGAGGCTGTTCGTCTCCATCGCCGCTCGCTCCTTGATCGCTTGGCTGTCGAGGTTCCGATACCCAGCCAGGGCCGGGACGAATCGGCGTCAGTCGTCGAGCTTGTCGCGCTTCACGCTCTCCAGAAGATCGCCGGCCTCGGGATCCTGGGACGGGTGCGGCTCGCTGGTGCTGGTGCTGCCCGTGGGCGGATGCGGCTCGGCGCCGAACGGCCGCTCGTCCGGATCGGGTGGGTCGCGGGGGTCCTCGCGGTGCTCGTAAGGGTCCGGCCACTCGGTCGGGTCGGGGTCGTCCACGACCGGGCTGTTGAGCGCGTGGTGGGGCTCGCGGTCTTTGGAGATGTCGCCCGGGTCCTTGCCGGGCGGCTCCGGGAAGCCGGGCGCCGGCTCCCCAGGGGGTGCCTGGACCGGCTGCCCGTCGGATGCCGCGGGCGCGCTGGGTTTCGCTTTCGCTTTGGCTTTGGCGACGCTTTTGGGTTTCGATTTGGCCCGAGCTTTGGGTTTCGGTTTCGCCGGGGCGGCTTTGACCACCGGGTCGGCTTTCGGGGTGGGGACGTCGGCGCGTGGAGCTGGGCCGGGCGGAGGCGGCGGCATCGGAGTCTTGGCACTGTCGCCGAGCCGGTCCCGGACCAGCCCGAGCGCGCCGGCCGCCAGCTGCAGGGAGCCGCGGACGACCCCGGACGCGCCGTGGACGGTGGCGGCGAGGAGGGCGGTCGGGCGGAGCGTCGGCATCGAACGCCTGGCTACCCGGATGCCGGCCCGGGCAATCGGGCTTTAATCTGCCGCGCCATGGAACCGACCCGTCAGCTGGCGATCGTCACCTGCATGGACTGCCGCATCGACCTCGGCGCCGCGCTGGGGCTGAAGCCCGGCGAGGCGCACGTGCTGCGCAACGCCGGCGGCGTCGTCAGCGACGACGTGATCCGCTCGCTGGCGATCTCACAGCGGCGGCTGGGGACGCGCGAGGTGATGCTGATCCACCACACCGACTGCGGCATGGAAAAGCTCAGCGACGAGGGCTTCCGGGTCGAGCTGGAGGAGGCGACCGGGATCGTCCCCGAATTCCCGATCGAGGCCTTCGACCGGGTCGAGGACAGCCTCCGCGAGTCGCTGCGCCGGGTTCGCCACTCCCCCTTCATCCCCCACCGCGACGCGGTCCGCGGCTTCGTCTACGACGTCGAGACGCACGCGCTGCGCGAGATCGAGACCGCCGACTAGCTGCCCATCGCGCGGGCGATGACGACGCGCTGGATCTCGTTCGTGCCCTCGTAGATCTGGGTGATCTTGGCGTCGCGCAGCATGCGCTCGACCGGGTACTCGTTGACGTAGCCGTAGCCGCCGAGCACCTGGATCGCCTCGACCGTGACCCTCATCGCGTTGTCGGAGGCGAACAGCTTCGCCATCGAGGTCCACTTGCCGAGGTCGGCCGGGCGCGCGGCCAGGTCGGCCATCGAGCAGGCTTTGTAGAGCAGCTCGCGGGCGGCGGCGGTGCCGGTCTCCATGTCGGCGAGCTTGAACTGGATCCCCTGCAGGGCGTTGATCGGCTTGCCGAAGGCGATCCGCTCCTTCGCGTACTCGTTTGCGTAGTCGGTCGCCCCCTGGGCGATCCCGACCGCCTGGGCGGCAGCGCCGAGGCGGGTGCCCTCGAGCGTGCCGAGGGCGACGCTGAGGCCTTTGCCCTCGGTCCCAACCATGTTCTCGTGCGGGACGCGGACGTCGGTGAAGGTCGGCGAGCCGGTCGGCGAGCCCTTGATCCCGAGCTTGTGCTCGAGCTTGCCGGGGTCGAAGCCCTCGCGCTCCTTCTCGACCACGAAGGCGCTCATCCGCTTGTTCTCGCGGTCGGTGACCGCGAAGACGACGTAGAAGTCGGCGACGGAGGCGTTGGTGATCCAGTTCTTCTGGCCGTTGATCACCCACTCGTCGCCGTCGCGGACGGCGGTGGTCCGCATCGAGGCGGGGTCGCTGCCGGCCTCGGGCTCGGAGAGGGCGAAGGCGGGCGACCACTCGCCGCTGGCGCAGTCCGGCAGGAAACGTTGTTTGAGCTCCTCGGAGCCGAACAGCTGAATCGGCAGCGTGCCGAGCTCCTGGATCATCAGGATCAGGGCCGAGGAGGCGCAGGCCTTGGCGATCTCCTCGACCGCCATCTGCAGGACCAGGGTGCCGGTGCCGGTCCCGCCGTAGGCCTCGGCGAAGGGGAGGCCGAGGATGTCGTGCTCGGCCAGCAGCTTGCGCACGTCCCAGGGGTACTTGCCTTCGCGGTCGATGTCGCCGGCGCGCGGGGCGATCTTCTCCTGCGCCAGCTGGCGCACCATGTCGCGGAGGTCACGGGACTCTTGGGGGACTTCGTAAGTGTTGGTCATCGCGGCGGCAGTCTATGGACGAGCCTGAGGCGCCGCCTGCCTAGACTGCGCCGATGCCCACCGTCGCCCCTCACGGCTCCTGGCGCTCGCCGATCGCGCCGGCGGTGGTCGCCGCCGGGGGACGGCGGCTCGGGGCTCCGGCGCTGGCGGAGGACGCCGCCGTCTGGTGGGCCGAGGGGCGGGCGGCCGAGGGCGGCCGGGTGGCGCTGATGCGGCGCCCGCGTGGCGGCGCGCCCGAGCAGGTGACCGCGGACGGGGTCAACGTCCGCACCCGCGTGCACGAGTACGGCGGCGGCGCCTGGACCCTGGCCGGCACCGACACGGTCGTCTTCGTCGACTTCGCCGACCAGCGGCTCCACCGGCAGCGGCTGGGCGAGGAGGCGGTGGCGATCACCCCCGAGCCGGAGGCGGCGGCCGGGCTGCGCTACGCCGACCTGCGGCTCTGCCCCGACGGGCGCACGCTGGTCTGCGTACGCGAGGTGCACGGCGAGGGCGAACCCGAGAACCAGGTCGTCGCCCTGGCGCTCGACGGTTCCGGCGAGCCGGCGGTGCTGGCCCGCGGCCGCGACTTCTACTCCTTCCCCCGGGTCAGCCCCGACGGCGCCTGGCTCGCCTGGACCTGCTGGGACCACCCGCAGATGCCGTGGGACGGGACCGAGCTGTGGCTGTCGCCCCTCGACGACCCCGCCGACGCGCGCCTGCTCGCCGGCGGCCCGGCCGAGTCGGTCTTCCAGCCCGAGTGGGACGGCGAGGGCCGGCTGCACTTCGTCTCCGACCGCGACGGCTGGTGGAACCTCTATCGCGTCGCGGGCGAAGGGGCGGCGGACGGAGCGACCGAGCAGATCACCGCCGAAGAGGCCGACCTCGGCCACCCGCAGTGGCTGTTCGGCGGCTCCACCTACGCCTTTCTCGAGGACGGCTCGGTCGCCTTCGTCCGCACCGAGCGCGGCGAGGAACGGCTGGCGGTGCTCGACCCCGGGGCGGCGCGGCTGCACGACCTCGGCCTCCCCTACACCTCGTTCGGCTTCCCCTCGCTCTCGGCCCGCGGCAGCGAGCTCGCCTTCGCCGCCGCCTCGCCGCAGAGCGAGACGGCGATCGTCCTGCTCGACCTGGCCGGCGGCGAGCCCGAGCTGGTGCGGGCGGCCAGCGAGGAGTCGATCGACCCCGCTTACGTCTCCAGCCCGCGGCCGATCGCCTTCCCGACCAGCGGCGACACCGTCGCCCACGGCTTCTACTACCCGCCGGCCAACGCAGAGTTCGAGGGCCCGGCGGGCGAGCTGCCGCCGCTGGTCGTGCAGAGCCACGGCGGGCCGACCTCCCACGCCACCCCGTTCCTCGACCGCGAGTACCTGTTCTGGACCAGCCGCGGCTTCGGCGTCGTCGACGTCAACTACCGCGGCTCCAGCGGCTACGGCCGCGAGTACCGTCAGCGCCTGCAGGGCGCCTGGGGCGTGGTCGACAGCGACGACTGCGTCGCCGCCGCCCGGTACCTGGCCGAGAGCGGCGAGGCCGACGGCGAGCGGCTGACGATCCGCGGCGGCAGCGCCGGCGGCTACGCCACCCTCTGCGCGCTGGTCTTCCACGACGACTTCGCCGCCGGCGCCAGCTACTACGGGGTCGCCGACACCGAGACGCTGGCGACCGACACCCACAAGTTCGAGTCGCGCTACCTGGACGAGTTGATCGGGCCCTACCCGCAGCGCAAGGACCTCTACCGGGAGCGCTCCCCGATCCACTTCGTCGAGCGGCTGCGGGCGCCGGTGATCCTCTTCCAGGGGCTCGAGGACGAGGTGGTGCCGCCGAGCCAGGCGGAGACGATGGTGGCGGCGCTGAAGCGCAACGGGGTCCCCCACGCCTACCTCGCCTTCGCCGGCGAGGCGCACGGCTTCCGCCGGGCCGAGACCGAGGTCCGCTGCCTCGAAGCCGAGCTCTACTTCTACGGGCGCATCCTCGGTTTCGAGCCGGCCGACGAGCTGGAGCCGGTCGAGATCGACGGTTCGTCTCCGGCCTGACGGGTACACACGGCGCATGAACGCCGCCACCGGGACCGGCCTGCTCGCAACCCTGAAGCGCACCGCCAGCGAGTTCATGGAGGACAACCTCACCGACTGGGCGGCGGCCCTCACCTACTACGGTCTGCTCTCGCTCTTCCCGGCGCTGATCGCCGTGGTCTCGGTGATCGGCCTGGTCGGCGACCCCGAGAGCACGACCGAGAGCCTGACCGAGATCGTCACCGAAATCGGGCCGCAGTCGGCGGCCGACACCTTCTCCGGCCCGATCGAATCGATCGCCTCGGACCAGAGCGCCGCCGGCTTCGCCTTCTTCCTCGGCCTGGCGCTGGCGCTGTGGTCGGCCTCGGGCTATATCGGCGCCTTCATCCGCGCCTCCAACATCATCTACGAGACCGACGAGGGCCGGCCCTTCTGGAAGCTGCGGCCGCTGCAGCTGCTGGTGACGCTGATCATGGTCGTGGCGATGGCGCTGCTGGCGCTGGCCCTGGTCCTGACCGGGCCGGTGGTGGAAGCGGTGGCGGGGCCGCTCGGCATCGGCGAGACCGCGGTCGACGTCTGGAACGTCGCCAAGTGGCCGGTGATGGTGACCGTCTTCGTGCTGATGGTCGACCTCCTCTACTACGCCGCGCCGAACGCGAAGCTGCGCGGCTTCAGCTGGGTCACCCCCGGCGCCGTCGTCGCCCTCGTCGCCTGGGCCGCCGCCTCGGCCGGCTTCGCCTTCTACGTCGCCAACTTCAGCTCCTACGACAAGACCTACGGCACCCTCGGCGGCCTCGTCGCGCTGCTGATCTGGTTCTGGATCAGCAACC
The DNA here is from genome assembly GCA_963719435.1 of uncultured Solirubrobacterales bacterium. Classification (GTDB taxonomy): domain Bacteria; phylum Actinomycetota; class Thermoleophilia; order Solirubrobacterales; family 70-9; genus VAYN01. The sequence goes on from OY970384.1 coordinate 2,120,375, forward strand.
TGGCGATCCTCTTCGGCCACCAGCTCAACGCCGAGCGCGAGCGCACCCTCGAGCTCGAAGAAGGGGTGCCGCGGGCCGAGCGCGAGATCCAGCTGGAGCCGCGGATCGAGCCGGACCCGCCGAAGACCGCCTGAGGGCGCTCAGCATGACCGCCATCTCCCCCGCCACCCCACTCTCCACGCGCCGCCTCGGCGATTCCGCGCTGGAGGTCTCCGCGGTCGGTCTCGGCTGCAACAACTTCGGCGGCCGGCTCGACGCCGAGGGCACCGCCGCCGTGGTCGAGGCGGCGCTCGCCGCCGGCATCACCTTCTTCGACACCGCCGACGTCTACGGCGGCGCCGGCGCCAGCGAGCGCCTGCTCGGCGAGGTGCTGGAGGGGCGCCGCGAGGAGTTCCTGATCGCCACCAAGTTCGGCTGGGAGATGGAGGGCGCGCCCGACGACGTGCCCGACGCCCCGCGCGGCTCCCGCGAGTACATCCGCTGGGCGGTCGAGGGCTCGCTGCGGCGGCTGCGAGTCGACCGCATCGACCTCTACCAGTACCACCACCCCGACGCGGTGACGCCGCTGGCCGAGACCCTGGCGGCGCTGGACGAGCTGGTGCGGGAAGGGGTCGTGCGGGCGATCGGCTGCTCCAACGTCAGCGTGGCCGAAATCGAAGAGGCCGAGCGGGTGGCGCGCGAGCGCGGCTTGGCGCGCTTCGTCACCGTCCAGAACGAGTACAGCCTGCTGCAGCGCGGGATCGAGCTGGTCGTCTCCCCCGCCTGCGAGCGCCTCGGGATCTCGATCCTGCCCTTCTACCCGCTGGCCAAGGGGCTGCTGACCGGCAAGTACCGGCGCGGCGAGGCCGGGCCGCAGGGCACGCGGCTGGCCGGCCAGGAGGCCGGCAGCGAGGAGCAGTTCGAGACGGTCGCGCGCCTGGAAGCGTTCGCGGCCGAGCGCGGGATCGGCCTCCTCGACGTCGCCGTCGCCGGCCTCGCCGCCCAGCCGGCCGTCGGCTCGGTGATCGCCGGCGCGACCCGGCCGGAGCAGGTCGCCGCCAACGTCGCCGCCCTGCGCTGGCAGCCCAGCGCCGAGGACCTCGCCGAGCTCGACCGCATCGCCCCGACGCAGCGCCACTGAGCTGCGGTGGTCCTTATCACCGCTATGCGAGGAAAAGGACCACCGCAAGCGTCCGCCAGGCGCTCTAGGTTGGCCGGCGTGACTCGCCCCCGCAAGCGACTCGGCCTCGCCTCGGCCCTGAGTGCCGCCGCGATCGCCCTGCTCGGCCTCGCCGCGGCGCCGGCGCCGGCGATCACGCCGGTCTCCTGCCCCAGCTTCCGCGTCCTCCACAACGACCGCATCGGCCCGGCGCTGCTGCCGGCGGGCAACTACGTGGTCACCGTCGCCCCCACCGCCAACCTCACCTGCGCCGCCGCCTCGAGGCTGTTCACCCGCTTCCTCGCGGACTACGACGGGGTGCTGCCCCAGCCCTGGCGGGTGGTCGCCCAGGGCAGTGGCAAAGCCGCCTTCAACCAGGGCGACCGGGCCGGCTTCTCGGTTGCCCGCAGCGGCGGCGAAGAAGGCGGCGGCTCGCCGGTCGGCCAGCTCTGCAACGGCACCTTCACGGTCAACTCCAACGCGATCGTCGGGCCGCTCACCTTCCCCAGGGGCTCCTACCTGCTCTACATCCCGCCGCGCTCGGGGATCAGCTGCAACCGCGCCTCGGTCCTCTTCACCCGCTTCCTCGGGGCCGGCGGCCCGCTGCCCGCCCCCTGGCGCCTGCAGAACCAGACCGCCACCTTCTTCAAGCCCCAGCACCCGGCGCGCTCGGCCTTCCGGGTCGAGCCGGCGCTCGGCGCCGGCCCCGCCTAGCGGGTCCCTAGCCGGGCGCGAGCTCGAGCGCGAAGGGGCTGCCCTCGGAGTCGCGGCAGATCGACCAGCGCTCGCCCGGGTGGACGATCGAGCCGCCGAACTCGCGCACCCGCGCCAGCGCCGGCTCCATCTCCGCCACCGGGAAGTAGGGCAGCGAGTTGGTGTCGCCGGGACCGGTGCCGCGCTGGTGCACGCCGAGTCGCAGGTCGCCGCTTTCGCAGACCCAGCCGACCCCGGCCTCGCCGCCCCGCAGCGACAGCTCCGCCCCGAGCACGCCGCGCCAGAAGCGCAGGGCGCGGTCGGCGTCGTCGGCGGGGAACTCGATCAGCGTCTTCACGGCTGCTCCGGGTCGATCTCGGCCAGGCGCACGTCGCGGCCGAGGAAGGAGCTCTCGGCGCCGATCAGCTGCTCGAGCTCGCCGCGGTCGAGGAAGATGCCGTGGCATTTCGTGCACTGCTCGATCGTCACCCCGTTGCGCTTGTGCTTGCGCATCGGCGCCTGGCACTTGGGACAGGTCAAAGCCACCATGGCTATGAACGTACCGACCGGCGCCGGTCGGGCCGCCCGGCTAGAGCCTCTGCACCTCGAAATAGAGCATGCCGTGATCGGAATAGCGTGTGATCCAGTCCGCCTGCTCGGCCTCCGGCAGCTGCGGCCAGCCGCGGACCTCGACCTCTTTGCCGCCGAAGTCCTCGAACCGCAGCTGGTCGCTGGCGACGACGTGGTCGAGGTTGCTGCGCGAGCCGCTCGCCTTGCCCCAGGTGTTGGCGGCGGTCTTCAAGAGCACCCGCATCCCGAGCTTGCCGGCGGCGTAGCCGAGGCGCTCGATCTCCTCCTCCTCGCTGACCCGGTTGTGCAGCAGGTTTTTCCCCGGCGGCGGCTCCTTGCCGCGGACGTAGTCGAGGCCCATCGAGTTGAGGTCGCCGAGGAAGAGGAAGTTCGCTTTGCCGCCGGCGGCTTTGTCGAGGTATTCCTTGAAGGCGAGCGCCTTGTCGATCATGTCGGTGCGCAGGCCGAAGCCGCGGGGGTCGGTCATGCTCGCCACGTGCATGAACAGCAGCGAGTAGTCGACCCCGGCGGCGCGCACGGTGAGCAGGGCGCCGGGGCGCATGTAGGAGTCGCGGGCCTGGAACTCGATCTTCTGGGTGAGGAAGCCGGTGGTGCCGGGGGCGATGCCGACGAGGATCTCCTGCGTGTTCTGGCCCTCGGTGATGAAGAAGGAGTAGCCGGGGAGGCCGTCCATGACGTCGCGCCATACCTCCTTCCCCTCGACCTCGTAGAGCGCCAGCACGTCGGGCTTCTGCTTGACGATGAAATCGATCCGGTCGGCGTTGCGTTTGTCGTCGTCGCCCCAGTGTTCGCAGTTCCACGAGGCGACGCTGAATGCCTTGGCCATCTCTCCCCCAACGATTGATTTTTCTCAATTAATTAGGGATATATACGCGAAATCGGCGCGTCAGTACTTTGATGTCCGCAAATGGTGCCCGCCAGCGGCGACTTCGCCGCGCTCTAGGCTGCGCGGTGGGTGAGCGAGACGACGAGCAGGCCGGTGCGCAAAGGGGGTCGCAGCCCCCTCTTCTCAGCTCTGCTCGCGGCGCTCTCGCTGCTGGCCGCGGTCGGCACCGCGCTGCTGGGGGTGCTGGCGGCGCCGCTGGCGATCGCCGCCCTGGTTGCCCTCGCCGCCTACCGGCTCGCGGCCGGAGTGGGGGCGCCGCGCTTCCCGCCGCCGCGGGCCTCGCTCGCCTGGCTGCGGGAGCTGACCGACTTCGTCGCCCGCTTCGCGGTCTGGGCGGCGCCGCAGATCTCCTTCGCGGCCCCCGTCCTCGTCTTCGTCGCCGTCACCTGGCCGCTGCCGCAGGCCTCCTCGGACTCGCTGCGCTTCCAGGAACAGGCAAGCCAGATCATCCTCGTGCTGCTGGTCGGCTACGTGATCGAGGCCGGCGCGATCCGCTGGCGCCAGCGGCCGGTCAACTGGATCCTCAGCCTGATGACGGTTGGGATCCTGCTCGCCGGCGAGGTCTACGCCCTGGTCGACCTCGCCACCGACGACCCCGGCCACGCGGACATCATCGCCGGCTCGATGGCGGCGGGAGTGGTGGCGATCCTGGTCGCCGCGATCCAGGGGTCGATGCGGCGCGAGGATCCGGCCGACGACGAGGGCTAGACCGCCGTCGCTTCGGTCGGAGCCACGGCCGTGCCCGGCAGGGCGCAGACCTTGCCCTCGGAGAAGCCCTCGGCACCGATGTCGAGGGCGACGTTGAGCCGCGCCCGGGCGTTCTCCCAGGCGACCAGGTGGACCAGCTCGAGCGTGCCCTTGACGCCGAAACGCTCGCGGACCCGGGCCATCAGCTCGTCGCCGACCGCGCCCGGGGTCACGGTCATCCCCGTCGCCAGGTCGATCACCAGGAGCTGGTCGGCGTCGAACAGGCCAGACTCGTGCGCCTCGTGCAGGGCCAGCAGCTGCTCGTCGCGGAGGCCGCAGCGGCGCGCGTACTCGGAGCCGATGTCGATGCAGAACTCACAGCCGACCAGCGTCGCCGCCCGCAGCACCGCCAGCTCGCTGAGCGCCTTCGGCACCCGCTTGCCGCGTTCGGCGGCGCGGTTGAAGCGCATGAAGTCGAACATCAGCCGCGGGTGCTGGGCGTAGACGCCGGCCGACTTCAGCTCGCGACCGTAGGCGACGCGGCTGCCACGGCCGACGAGACGGGCGAAGACTCCCTGGCGCGGTTCGATCCTGGACATCGGCGTCCTCCTTCTGGAAGTGGGGGGCGACGCAGGCTAGTGGCGATGTGGCACCAGGTTAAGGTCCACTTCGATGGCCAATCGAGGGTCCACTTCATCGCGGCCCCCCGCACCCCCGCGGCCCACCGCGTCCGGCTCCGAGCTGCTGCTGCCCGACTGGGACCCGGCGCTGCCGCGGCGGGCGCAGCTGGAAGCCGGCCTGCGCGGGGCGATCCGGACCGGGCGGCTGCGGCCGGAGTCCCGCCTCCCCTCCTCGCGGGCGCTGGCGGCCGAGCTCGGGGTCTCGCGCCGGCTCGTGGTCGAGGCCTACGAGCAGCTCGCCGCCGAGGGATACCTGCTCGCCCGCCGCGGCTCCGGCACCCGGGTGGCGCCCCGGGCCCAATCCGGCGACGGCGCCCCCGCGGACCCGCCGCCGGTGCCGGTCCCGGTAGCGGGCATCGACCTCTTCCCCGGCGCCCCCGACCTCTCGCTCTTCCCCCGCCGCGCCTGGGCGCGGGCCCTGCGCCGCGCTCTCGCCGAGCTGCCGGACTCGCGCCTCGGCTACGGCGAGTTCGCCGGCACCACCGAGCTGCGGGTGGCGCTGGCCGAGCACCTCGGCCGGGTCCGCGCCGCGGCGGCGAGCCCGGAGCGGGTCGTGGTCAGCGCCGGCTACCAGCAGGGCCTGCGCATCTTCTGCCAGCTGGTGCGGGCGCGCGGCGGGCGCCGCATCGCGGTCGAGGACCCCGGCTACCCGGTCGCCGGCTGGACGATCGAATCCGAGCGCCTGGAGCTGGTGCCGGTGCCGATCGACGACGACGGCATCGAGGTCGAGGCACTGGGCGCCAGCGCGGCCGACGCGGTCGTCGTCACCCCGGCCCACGCGCTGCCGCTGGGCTCGGTGCTGGCCGCTGACCGGCGCCGGCAACTGGTCGCCTGGGCGCGCCAGCGAGGCGCCCTCGTGCTCGAGGACGACTACGACGCGGAGCTGCGCTACGACCGCGGCCCGGCCGGGACCCTGCAGGGCCTCGCCCCCGACGTGGTCGTGCTCGCCGGCACCGTCTCCAAGACCCTGGCGCCGGCCCTGCGCCTGGGCTGGCTGCTGCTGCCCGCCGAGCTGGTGCCGCTGGCGATCACCGCCCGCACGATGGCCGACGGCGGCGGGCCGCGGATCGACGAACGAGCGCTGGCCGAGCTGATCGCCAGCGGCGGCTTCGACGCCCACGTCCGCGCCGCCCGCCAGCGCTACCGGGCGAAGCGGGCGGTCCTGCTCGAGGCCCTGGCGACCACGCTGCCCGACGCCCGCGTGCGCGGGATCGCCGCCGGCCTGCACGCGGTGCTCGAGCTGCCGGCGGGAGCAGCCGAGGAGGAGGTCGTCGCCCGCGCCCGCGCGGCCGGCGTCCACGTCCAGGGCCTCGCCAGCTTCACCCGCAGCCACGCCCAGCCGCCGAGCCTGGTGCTCGGCTACGGCCTGCCGAGCGAGCGCGAGCTGCGCCAGGCGGTGGCGGCGATCGCCGCCGCGCTCAGCTGACCAGGTCCAGCACTTCGCGCTCCAGCCGCACCCGCGTGCGCTCGCCGATGCGGGCGGCGCCGGAGCCGGAGACGTCGATCGTCACCCCGTCGCGGAAGCGGTCGAGCACGCGCGGGTCGATATAGGAGCTGCGGCAGACCGCCGGCGTGTTGCCGAGCCGCTCGGCGACCCGTTTGACCGCGGCGGCAATCGCCCGCTTGTCGCCGGCGGGGGACCCCGGCTCCGGGCCGGCGGCCAGCTCGACCGCGGCCAGCACCGTCCCGTGCCAGGTGCGGAAGTCCTTGGCCGAGAACTCCTCGCCGATCAGCCCCTGGATGTACTCGTTGATCTCGTCGGAGCGGACGTCGCGCCAGCGCCCACCCTGTTTGAAGGCGAGCAGGTCGTCGGGGCCGCTGCGGCGCCGGCGCATCGCCTCGATCGTCGCCAGCACGGCGTCGTCGCGGATCGACTGGACCCGGCGCTGGCCGCTCTTGGCGGGGAAGTCGAAGACGACCTCTTCGTCGGAGACGGTCACGTGCTCGCGCCGCAGCGTCGCCACCCCGAAGCTCTCGTTGCTGTCGGCGTACTCCTCGCCGCCGATGCGGAAGAAGCCGAGGTCGAGCAGGCGCACCGCGCAGGCCAGGGCACGCTCGCGCGGCATCCCCTCGAGGCCGATGTCGCGCCGCACCCGTTTGCGCAGCTTCGGCAGCATCGCCGCGAACTCGCGCATCGACTCGAACTTGCGCTCCGCCTGCCGGCGCTGCCAGCGGTCGTGGTAGAGGTACTGCTTGCGGCCGGCTTCGTCGAAACCGGTGGCCTGGATGTGGCCGACCGGGTCGGGACAGATCCAGACGTCGCGCCAGGCCGGCGGAATGCCGAGGCCGCGGATCCGCTCCAGCGTCTCCTCGTCGTCGATCCGCCGCCCGTCGGCGTCGAGGAAGGAGAAGCCGCTGCCGCGCCGGCGCCGCTGGATCCCCTGGGCCGCGCAGTCGGAGCGCCGCAGCCGCCCGCCGGGCGGGCTCAACTCCGTGCCAGCCGCGGCAGGACGGCGCTCGCGTAGGTCTCGATCGCGGCCAGCGGGTCGGCGCCGGAGTTGTTCATCAGCGCCACCGTGGTCGCGCCGAGCGCTTCGATCTCGCGGATCCGCGCGAGGTGCTCCTCGGGGTCGGCGGAGACGATCAGGGCCTTGCGCAGCTCCGCGTCGGAGACCTGCTCGCTGCCGTGCTCGTGCATCGCCTTCGGGTCGTGCCAGTCCTCGACGTAGAACTCGTCCGGCTGCGCGCCCTTCCAGACGCGGGCACCCTCCAGCGCCGCCTCCTCGTCGGCGGCCCAGGAGAAGCCGGCCTGGAGGACGATCTCGCCGGGCTCGCGGCCGGCGTCCTCGGCGGCACCGCGGTAGGCGTCGATCAGCCCCGGCGCCGCCTCGGGGTCGGCCAGGGTCCAGAGCCCGTCGCCGAGCCGGCCGGCGACGCGCGCCGCCCGCGGGCCGAAGGCGGAGACGTAGATCGGCGGCCGCCGCTCCGAGCGCGAGTGCAGGAAGGCGCCGTCGGTGGCGAAGTGCTTGCCGCGCTCGCTCACCCGCTTGCCCTCGAAGAGGGCGTGGATCAGCTCCAGCGCCTCCTCCATGCGCTCGACCTGCTCGCCCACCGGCGGCCACTCGGCCCCCAGCGGCGACTCGTTCAGGGACTCGCCGGAGCCGAAGCCGAGGTAGGGACGGCCGGGGTACATCCGCTCCAGCGTCGCCCAGGCCTGGGCGATCAGCAGCGGGTGGTAGCGCGGCCCCGGCGGCGTCACCGCGGTCCCGAAGGCGACCTTCTCGGTCGCCTGCGCGGCGGCGCCGAGCCAGACCCAGGCGTTGCCCGACTCGCCCCCCTCCCACCAGGGCTGGACGTGGTCGCTGCAGCCGATCCCGTCGAAGCCGGCGGACGCCGCGGCCTCGGCCTGGCGCAGGAGATCCTCGGGCGGGAACTGCTCGTGGGCGCAGAGGTGGAAGTAGCGCATGAACAGCAGGTTCCCTCGCCTCGACGCGGGCAAACTCACGCTGTTCAAGGTGTAGCATCAGGACGGGTTAGATCGTCGTTGCCAATCGGCACGACGGGCAGGTCGAAGGGATGAAGCGGATGTCTGCAGATCAGCGTGAAATTCGGGCCGGGATGCTCACCCTGAACGTCGCCGACGAGGGTGGCACCCGCACGATCGCGCTCGTTGGCGAGCTCGACCTCGCCAACGCCCCCACACTCGAGACCGAGCTGGAGGCGGCGCTCGGCGGCGACTGCGGCGCGGTGGTCGTCGACATGGCGGAGCTGACCTTCATCGACTCGACCGGAATCGCCCTGCTGGTCGCCAGCCTGACCCAGAACGGAGACGAGGGGCGGCTCTCCTTCGTCCCCAGCCGCAGCGAGGGCGTGCTGCGGGTGCTGCAGCTGACCGGGATCGACCAGCGCCTGCCGCTGGTCGCCGGCTGAGCCTCAGCCGACCGCCATCTGCAGCCGCACCGCGGTGCCGGTCGCGCCGGAGCGGATCTGCACCAGGTCGCAGAGCTGGTTGGCGAGCCAGAGGCCGCGGCCGCCGACCGCATCCGGCGCCGGCCTGACCCGGCCGACCAGCGGATCGGCGATCGTGCCGTGGTCGCGGACCTCGACCAGCAGCCGCCCGCCCTCGCGCCAGACGCGCAGGCTGCCGGTGCCGCCGCCGTGGACGATGCTGTTCGCCGCCAGCTCGCTGGCGGCGACGACCAGGTCTGTCCTCGCCTGCTCGGACAGGTCGGCGCTCTTGGCCGCCCATGTCACCTGCTGCCTGACGTCGAACAGCCCGGTGCGGTCGAACTCGAAGCCCTCGTCGTCGTCGCCGCCGCGCTGCGGGAAGGCGCCGGCGAAGCAGTCGGCGTCCTCGACGTAGCCGGCCTCCCACTCGTCGGCCCCCTCCCCCGCGACCGCGCGGTGGGAGTGACCGACGGCGCTCAGCACCTCGTCGTCGAGCGCGCCGGCGTCGTAGGAGCAGAGCAGCGACCACGCGGGGCGGGCGGCGAAGGCGCCGTCGAGCAGCGCCTCGTGGCGCTGGCACTCGTCGATCTCGGCCGCCCCCCGGCCGGGCCAGACCGGTTCGCCGATGCCCCGGACCGGGGCGCCGCCGTGCCCATCGAGGAAGTCGCGCCAGTAGGGAATGAGCCGCGCCGGGTTGTGGCCCAGGACCTCGATCTCGGCGAACTCGATGCGCTCGCCATCCCGCCCCAGCTCGCCCTTCAGCAGGGCCGCGTTGGAGCGCCGAACCGCGACCAGGGCGGGCTCGCCGGCCTCGAGGGCGCCGCGCAGGAAGGGCACCGTCGCCGCCAGGAAGCCGTCGGAGTCCCGGTAGATGACCGCCTCGTGTCGGAAGCCCAGTCGTTTGCTCATCGCTTCGACCTAAGTACCGCTTTGCTCCGGTTTCAACACCAGCAGGCAGAGATCGTCGCGGATCGGCCCGTCCGCCCACTCCAGGATCGCCCCCTCGACCCGGCTGACGATCGCGTGCGCGGGCAGCCCCGCCAGCGGCTCCAGCAGGCGCGTGAGGCCGCCGACCCCGAGCAGCGCCCCCGCGCGGCGCACGTCGGTGGCGCCGTCGGTGTAGATGACGATGCCGTCGCCGCGCCGCAGGGCGGTCTCGGTGTTGCGGAGGGTGAGGCCGGCGTCGGCGCCGAGCAGGTAGGTCTCGCCGCTGGCGCTGAGCTCGCGCAGGTCGGGCAGCCGCAGCGGCAGCGGGTGCCCGGCGACGGCCCAGGAGAGGCTTGACTCGGCGGCGCGAAAGCGCATGCAGACGGCGCTGACCAGCTCCCGCTCCCGCCCCGGCCGATCGACCAGGGCGCCGTTGGCGAGGGTCAGCAGCTCCGCCGGGTCGCTGGTGTTGGCGGCGAAGGCGGCGAAGCGGGCGCGGACGAAGGTGGCGAGGCGGGCCGCGTCGGGCCCGTGGCCGACGACGTCGCCGACGATCGCCACGGTCGAGCCGTCGGGGCCGTTGGTCAGCAGGTAGAAGTCGCCCGAGACCCCGTACTCGGAGGGCACGAAGGCAGCGGCGGCGTCGACGTCGGGCAGCTCAGGCAGGGTCGACGGGGTCAGCGCCGCCCGGATCGCCTCGAGTTCCTCGGCCGAGTGCTCGAGCTTCAGGATCCGTTCGCGCAGGACCGCGACGACGACCGCGACGACGACGAAGGCGAACAGCCGCACCGCGAGCGACGGCCCGAAGTTCATCACCGGGTGGATCAGGTCGCCGAGGATGTAGAGACTGGCGCAGGCGGCGACGGCAACCGTCGCGGCCCGCGGCCCCAGCCACCAGGCCGCCAGCCCGACCGGAACCGCGTAGAAGAAGCCGATGCCCGTGTTGGCGGTGCTGGCGGTCAGCACCCAGACCAGGAAGACCGTCAGCGCCGTCGCGCAGACCCAGGCGACGCGAGCGGTATTGGAGAGGGCGTTCGGCACTTGGGCGCATTACAGCAGCACGGGGGCGATCCCCGCGCAACCTCCCGGCGACGCACGCCCTACAGCGGTTGGCGCAGCGACAGCGGCTGGCGCAGCGAGGTCCGGCCGCCCTCCCAGCTCTCCAGGATCCGCCGCGCCAGGCGGTCCTCGAGGTGGAGCAGGGCGCGGGCGCCGAAGACGATGTCCTCCGAGAGCGCCGGCTCCTGCCGCGCCAGGCCGCCGGCCAGTTCGTGGGCGGCGAAGCGCTCGTGCACGGCGCCTTCCTCGACGTGCTCGTCGTAGACGCGAGTCGTCTCGGGGTCGAAGCCGAGCCGGCGCAGGCCGGTGACGTAGCGGCGGCTGATCTGCGCCGAGACCAGCTCCAGCATCGCCATGTGCCCGACCACCGCGCCGCGGCGGCTGCGGTGCAGGCCGAAGCCGGAGATCAGGTTGACGGTCGCCAGCGCGGCACCGGTCGCGTTGCCCAGATAGGCGTTCTCGCGGTCGTCGAGGTCGAGCGTCCGCATCGTCCGGGCGAAGAGGCCGGCGTGCATGAGCTCGCTGCGGCCGTTGCCGTACTCCTCCGCCAGCACCTTCGTCAGCGCCGCCTGGGCCGGCCCCGAGAGGCGTGGGATCGCCCAGCTGTGGGGGTCCGCCTCCTTCAGCCGGTAGAAGGAGCGGAGCACCATCAGCTCGCGGAATTCCTCCTGCTCAGCCCTCCCCTCGAGCCGCTTCGAGAGCGCGGTCCACTGCTCGTCCGCTTCCAGTCGGAAAAGCAGGTCGCCCACCTCCTCCGGCGCGACCGGCTCGCGCGGGACCTCCTCGTCGACGCGGCCGAAGAACGCTGTCTCCAGCGCCGCGCGGGCGGCGAGCAGCGCCGGGTTCCACTCCCAGGCCGGATGGACACCGGGGAAGGAGCGGTAGTGAAGCTCGTAACAGAGGTAGAGCGCCAGCTGCAGGTCGTCGTCGCCGAGCGGATCCTCGATCCGGTCGACCAGCGCGATGACGCTTCGCTCGAGTTCAGCAGGCTCGACGGCGCCGCCGGGAGTGGTGGCGAGCAGGCCGCCGATCAAGGCGCTGAGGGGGCCGGCCGAGGGGAGGCTCGAGCGGGCTTTTACGAGCCCCCTCTGGTCGGCTGCGTTCACACCACTCTGGGTTCCCAGACCATCCGATCGCTAAACGTCCGGGTTTGCGGCCGTGCCTACGGGAGGCGCTCGGGGCCGACCTCGCGCGCCGGCTTGTCCTCCCTCAGGCCCTTGAAGGAGCCGTGCCGGATCATCCCCTCGGCCGTCAGCTCGCGGAACTCGATCTCGGCGACCAGCTCCGGCTCGACGTAGTTGGCGTTGCGCGGGCCGCGGCGGCCAAAGGGGTTTGCCTGCCGGGCCAGCGGCCGCAGCCGGGCCAGCAGCCGGTCGAGGTCGCGGTCGGAGAAGCCGGTGCCGACTTTGCCGGCGTAGCGCAGCTTCCCGTCGGCGTCGAACCAGCCGAGCAGGAGCGAGCCGAGCCGGGAGTGGCGGCGCCCCTCCCCCGGCTGCCAGCCGCCGATCACGAACTCCTGGCGGCCGAGGTTCTTCACCTTCAGCCAGGCGCCGTTGCGCCTGCCCGGCGCGTAGGCGCTGTCGAGTCGCTTGAGCACGATGCCCTCGAGGCCGTGCTCGGCGCTCGCCGCCAGCAACTCCTGCGCCCGGCCGACCGAGTAGGCGGGCGTCTGCCAGCTCTCGCCCTCGAGCTCGAGCCGCTCCAGCAGCCGCCGGCGCTGCTCGTAGGGCTGCCCCGTCAGGTCATACCCGTCGAGGTAGAGCAGGTCGAAGATCACGTAGGTGACCGGGTGCGACTGCATCCGCCGCCGCACGACGCTCTCCTCGGTCTGGTGGATGCGCTGCTGCAGGCGCTCGAAGCTGGGCCGGCCCTCGGCGTCGAAGGCGACCAGCTCGCCGTCGAGGACCGCGTCGAGCGAGCCGAGCTGGCGCGCGAGCCGGCGCACCTCGGGGTACTGGGCGGTGACCGGGTTGAGGTTGCGGGTCTGCAGCTCGAGGCGCCCCGGGCGACAGTAGGCGAGCGCCCGCACCCCGTCCCACTTGACCTCGACCGCCCAGCCGTCGTCCCTGGCCGGCAGCTGCGCCAGCTTGGCCAGCATCGGCACCACGTCCGCGGGGAAGGGGTCGCGCTCGCGCTCGGGCGGGTCGACGCGGTGAATCATCCAGTCCTTCTCGCTCTTGCCGGCGCGGAACAGCGCGTAGCGCCCGTGCAGGCGCTCGCCGGCGAAGCTGAGGACGACCTTGCCCGGCTCCCACTCGTGCAGCTCGTAGGTGCCGCGGTCCCAGACCGTCATCGTCCCGGCGCCGTACTCGCCGGCCGGGATCTCCCCCTCGAACTCGAGGTACTCGAGCGGGTGGTCCTCGGTGTGGACCGCCTTGCGGTTCTCGCTCGGGTCCGGCGGGATCCCGTTGGGGATCGCCCAGGAGACCGCGACGCCCTCGTGCTCCAGCCGCAGATCCCAGTGCAGGCGCCGGGCGCTGTGTTCCTGGACGACGAAGCGGGGCGCGGCGGTGGCCTCCTTCCAGCCCCTCGCACCCTTGCGGGCCTCGCCCGAGGCGGGCTCGGGCGTGGCCGCGAAGTCGCGCTTGCGCTCGTACTCGCCGAGCTTGTCCTTGCTGTCCTTGCGCGCCTTCGCCACCGTCAGGATCTTCCCGCAAGCGGGGCGCCACAATCGTCGGCGATACCGCTCATGACCGCGGCAGGCGTACCATGTACGCACATGGCCAAGTCAGCGACCAAGCGCTTGCTGGCCCCCGGCAGCGAAGCCGAGTGGGCGCACATCAACCGCGAAGAGGCTGGGCAGCTGCGCGCCTCGAACCTGGCGCTCACCCCGATCCAGCGACTCGAGCTGGGTCAGCGACTCTCCCAGCAGGCGGTCTCCCTCCTCGTCGCCTCCGTCAAGGCCGGCCATGCGCCCAGACGAGCTCTCTGGTCCTGACCTCGCCGGCGCCGTCGCCGACGCCGACGCCGCGCAGATGCAGTACGTCGTCATCGGCGGCTTCAGCGTCATCTTCCACGGCTACGTGCGGGCGACCAAGGACTCGGACTTCCTGGTGCCCGACGGGCCCGAGGCCGACGCCGCGATCATGCGCTTTCTCCAGCGGATCGAGGCACGGCGGCTCCGGGACGACCGACCGGTTGTCGAAGACGACATCGTCGACAGGGAGCACCTGCGCGTCAACAGCCGCCACGGCATCATCGATTTCCTCCGTGGCGGCGCCCCGCCGCTCGACTACGAGACCGTCTCGGGTCTGGCCGAGACGGTCGAGTGGCACGGGCAGACGATCCGCTTCGCGGCCCTACCGAGCATCGTCGGCTTCAAGCGGCTCGCCGGCCGCCCCCAAGATCGTCTCGACCTGAGCGAGCTGGAGGCACTGCACGGCGAGCTGCCGGTCGAGCCGATTCCCGGCCTGGACGACTAGGACCGGGCTGCTTTTCGAGCCCGTTTGGGGGCGCGTTTGGCTTTGGCCGCCGGTTTTTTCGCTGCGCGTTTGGTCGCCGCCGATTTCCGCGCCGCGGGTTTCCGCGTCGTCGCTTTCCGCGTAGCCGATTTCCGCGCCGGTTTCCGGGTGGGCCGTTTCCGCGCAGAGCCGCGGCGCCGCTGGGCGGCGGGGATCTCCTCGCTGGCCACGGCGCCGGTCAGCGACTTGATCTGACCCTCGAGGAACTTCGCCATCCGCTCCTCCTCGCGGCGAATAGCCTTCGCCAGCTGCGCCGTCTCGCGGTCGCCGACCTTCGCGGCCAGGGTCTCGATCGCCAGGTAGGTGGCGATCTCCTCGTGCTCGTTGAAGTACTCGGTCTTGGCGTTCTTCAGCATCTTCTCCTGCTCGCCGGAGCCGCGAACCGCGTGCAGTGGGCCCTTTGCCGCCGCGGTCACTTTGCCGACCACCGACTGCACCGTCTGGGTGCCGCCGCCGAGCTGCTTGATCCGCCGCTGCAGCTGTTTGGAGTGGCCTTTGGTCTCTTTCAGATGCTGTTTGAGGCGTTTTTTGTAGGGCGCCTTGGTGGTCATGGCAATGTGCGCCTCCAGCGCCGTCTCCAGTTCCTTCTCCTTGCCGAAGGCCTCACTCAGGTACTGGACCAGCTTTGCGTCGCGCTCGTTCATATCCGCCATCTTGTCTTTTCAACCATCCTTCTCGTTTGGGATCGGACCGGGCTACCCGGCGCCCAGCGTACGGAAACGATCGGGCGGGTAGAGCGGCGCTGGGACCATGCCCGATCGACTGCTCGCCATCTACCTCAACGACCACCTCGCCGGCTCCAGCGCCGGCGTGGCGCTGGCGCGGCGACTGCGGGCGAGCAACGAGGACGAGCCGGAGTTCGGCCCTCCCCTGGCAGCGGTCTGCGGGGAGATCGAAGCCGACCGCGAGACGCTGGAGCAGCTGATGAAGCAGCTCGGGGTCCGCCGCGACCCGGCCAAGCCGGCGCTCGCCTGGGTCGGCGAGAAGCTGGGCCGGCTCAAGCTCAACGGACAGCTGCACGGCTACTCGCCGCTCAGCCGCGTCGTCGAGCTGGAAGGGCTGGCGCTGGGGATCGGCGGCAAGCTGCAGCTGTGGCGGGCGCTCGAGCGCAGCCTCGACAGCGTCGAGGGCTTCGACTTCGAGCAGCTGGGCGATCGCGCCGCCAGCCAGCGCGAGCGGGTCGAGGCGCTGCGGCTGGCAGCGGCGGTGCGGGCGTTCGGCGCCCAGCAGCAGTAGGCAGCGATCCGCCTGGCCATTGGTGCGAATTTCTGGTTTGGCGGTGGCCGGCGGGGGTAATTGAGTCGCATGCCATTAGCACTGCTACTCATCGTGATCGGAATCATCGTCGCCATCCTGGTGCACTATGCAATCGGAATCGTTTGCATACTGATCGGCCTCGTGTTGCTGATCTGGCCGCGAATAAGCGCGGGCCGGGGAAGCAACGCCCGGGTCTGACCGGGGTCGCGTATTCGCTTCCTTTCGTAAGTTTGCGTGTCATCCGAAAAGCACCCGGTCAGCCGGGTGCTTTTCGGTGCTGGGGCCCCTCCTCCTGAGGCGCCCGGGCCGGCGACTGCCGGTCCGTACCCTGTAGGCGTGCCTGGTCCGACCGCCCGCGTGCTCTCCTCGACCCAGCTGACGACCCTGGCTGAGTTCGGCGAGGAACGGACCGCCGCGGCCGGCGAGAAGCTGTTCGAGATCGGCGACGCGACCTACCCGTTCATCGCCATCCTCGAGGGCGAGGCGAAGGTGATCGACGCCGCCGGGCAGGAGATCGTCCGCCACGGCGCCTCCGGCTTCCTCGGCGAGATGAACCTGCTCTCCGGGCAGACGGTCTTCCTCACCGCCGTCGTCACCGAGCCGATGCGCTACATCGCGGTCGAGCGCGAAGCGCTGCGGCAGCTGCTGTTCGAGGATCCCACCCTCTCCGACCTGCTGCTCTCCGCCTTCGTCCAGCGCCGCGAGATGCTGCAGCAGCGGCAGGGCATCGGGGTCGAGATCCTCGGCCCGCGCGACTCGGCCGAGACCCGGCGCCTGGTCGACTACGCCCGCCGCATGCGCACCCCCTACTCCTGGGTCGAGCCCGAGCACAGCGCCGAGGCCGCGGCCGCGATCGCCGCGATCGACCCCGCGGAGCTGCCGCTGGTGCGGCTGCCGGGCGGGGCCGAGCTGCGGCGCCCCAGCAACGGCGAGCTCTCGCGGGCGCTGGGCATCGGGCTCGAGCTCGGTCCCGGCGAGGAGGTCGACCTGCTCGTCCTCGGCGGCGGCCCGGCCGGGCTCGGCGCCGCCGTCTACGGCGCCTCCGAGGGTCTCGACACGCTGGTGATCGAGAGCACCGTGCTCGGCGGCCAGGCCGGGACCTCGCGCCGGATCGAGAACTACCTCGGCTTCCCGGCAGGGATCAGCGGCTCGGAGCTGACCAGCCGCGCGGTCTCGCAGGCGCGCAAGTTCCGGGCCCGGACCGCGACCCCCTACCGGGCCGAGGCGCTGCTGCCGGCCAACGGCGACGGCCGCCACCTGGTCCGGCTCGACGACGGCGTCGAGGTCTCCGCCCGCGCGGTCGTGCTCTCGACCGGGGCCGAATACCGCCGCCTGCCGGTCGCCGACCTCGATCGGTACGAGGGCTTCAGCGTCTTCTACGCCGCCGGCCCGCCGGAGGCGCAGCTCTGCGGCGCCCAGCGCGTCGCCGTCGTCGGCGGCGGCAACTCGGCCGCCCAGGCCGCCGTCTGGCTGGCCCGCGGCGGCGCCCTGGTCACCCTCCTGCACCGCCGCGCCAAGCTCGCCGAGACGATGTCCAACTACCTGATCGAGGAGCTCGAGCGCTACGGCGTCGCCGTCCGCGACCGCAGCGAAATCGCCGCGCTGCACGGCGAGGACGGCCAGCTCGAGGCGGTGACCCTGACCGACGGCGAGCGCCTCCCCTTCTCCTTCCTCTTCCTCTTCCTCGGCGCCGCGCCCTGCACCGACTGGCTCGGCGACGTCGTCGCCCGCGACGAGAAGGGCTTCGTCCTCACCGGCGCCGACGCCGGGGTCCACGGCCTGCTCGAGACCAGCGTCCCCGGCGTCTACGCCGCCGGCGACGTCCGCGCCGGCTCGATCAAGCGCTGCGCGACCGCGGTCGGCGAGGGCGCGATGGTCGTGCGCTTCGTACACGAGCACTTGGCGGCCAGCGCCTCCCGCTAGTTCACGAAGATTCCGATGTGGGTGCTTCCACCGTCCTGGACCGCTGTGGTCATCACGGTCCCGGTCAGAGTTCCCGAGGTGCTGCTTCCGCCGGTGCAGGCACCGACGCCTTCGCCTTTTGTGTGTACGTATTTGATCCCGGAAAGGCTAAAGCTCGCTATTACTTCCCTTGTCGTCCCCGATCCGGTATTCGAGTAGGTGATGGTCCCGAGGCCGGTCTGAGGCCCAAAATGGATTATGCACTTTGCGCTCTCGACTGTGATGTCTTTTCCCGCCGGGCAGACGAGATCCACGGTTCCGGTTGTGGTCCCGCCTCCGTGCAGCAGGTAATCGCACCCGTTGACTGTGACCGTGCAGGCAAACCCGCCGCACACGCACTCACTATAAGTCGGGGTGACTGTGACGCTTGACGAGGGAGTTTTGGCTGTGGCGGCAAAGTTCGCTTTTTTGCATTCGCTCGCTCCCGCTGTGGTTTTCAGCACATTCGTGACCGCCTGAGTTCCGGACAGAGTGATGGTCGCGTTGCCTTCCGCTTCGACTTCGGCCGAAGCCGGGACTGCCATGGCGGCGCAGAGGGAGAGCGTCGATGCAGCGATCGCTCCCAGGGCTTTCAAGTTGAACATCGCATGACCTCCGTGTCTTTTTCGTGGAAGCCATTCGATACGGCGCGGAGGCCCGCCGATCAAGCGATTCGGGTTTTTACGGTCCGGACCCGGCTCCGCGCGGCCCGAATGCCGCGATCCAGTGCCGACGAAAAGAGCGCGCGCGCCCATCAGCACGCGCGCGATAACGCGAAGCATCGGCCTCGACCAGGCCACGGCTAAGCTCGACGGATGAACGACGAGCACCTGGATCTGAGGCCGATCGGCCGGGTCGAGTCGCCGCTGACCGACGCCGCGACGGCGCCGAAGCAGGGCGACGAGGGGGCGCCCGAGGCCTGGCTGGCGATCGCCCCGGAGTTCGCCCCGGCGCTCGACGGGGTCGAGGCCGGCGACGAGCTGCTGGTCCTCACCTGGCTCGACCGCGCCTCGCGCGACACGCTCGCCGTCCACCCCCGCGGCGACGCCTCGCGCCCGGTTCAGGGCATCTTTGCCACCCGCTCACCCGACCGGCCGAACCCGATCGGCCTGCACCGAGTCCAGGTGGCGAAGACTGACGGCTCGCGCCTGAAGGTGCGCGCGCTCGAGGCCCTCGACGGCACCCCGATCCTCGACCTCAAGCCGGTGCTTAGCGCCGACCCCGGGGAGCGATGAACTCTCTCTCTCTTTCGAAGTTTCGTTGGACTGCCGATTCCGCCTACTGAACGAAGAGGCCGACGTGGCTACTGCCTGGATCGGACTCGCCTGTCATGCGCCAGGTACCACTCAGCGTGCCAGCCATTCCGCTGCCCGTCGAGCATTTGCCGATTCCCGTTCCGGCTGTGTGGATGTATTTCAGCCCACTCAAATTGAATGCGAAGTTCACTTCACGTGTCGTTCCCGACCCACTGTTGCTATACGTCACGGTTCCGATACCGGTCTGCGAACCTAGATGAATCACGCACTTCGAATTTGTAAACGTGATCGTATTGGACCCGGGACAAGAGATATCCACGGTTCCGGTCGTTTCAGACGTAATTTTCAATTTGTAGGTGCAACCATTGGGGTCGACCGTACAGGCAACCCCTATACAGGTGCAGCCGGAGTAGGAAGGAGTCACAGCCCATTCCTGGGTATCTCCCGACACTGTCCCAGTCATATTTGTCGTCGTGCAATCCGATGAACCAGCTGTAATTTTGAGCACGCTGTTGACGGTCTGAGAGCCTGTCAGAGCTGCGGGATACTGTTCGGCTTTGAGGGTGCCGACCGGGTTCGAAGTCGTAAACGCAACGTCGCTGCCGAATGCCGTCCCGAGCGGATTTTCAGCTACGACCCGATAGTGGTAGACGGTCGTGCCCAGCAACCCGGTCACCGCCTGTTCGACCGACGCCGATGCCTGTTCGGCGCTGAGCGATTTCGGCAGAGTCGGGACTTTCGTTCCATAGGAAGTCGTGGCTCCGTATTCGAACCAGTATTTGGTCGCCTCGCCGTGGGTAGTGACGAGCGCCGATAGCTTGGCCCCGGTACTGGTGACTTCGAAGGCCGGTTTCGTTTCGGCGCCAGGCGCATCCTGGGTGGTGAATGAGCCCTCCGAGCTGGCGACTTTGCCCGAAGAACTCGTCGCCGATACACGGAAATAGTATTTCGTGTTCCGATTGAGACCAGTGATCCCATAGCTCACCGGCACGCCGCTGGTGCCACTGCCGGCAGAGGCCGGTGCCGCCGGGACGGTCGTCGTGTAGGCACCGGAGGCCGTGCCGTATTCGAACTGATAGGTCGTGCTGTGCCCATTTGGGTTGATCGTCGCGTTGAGCGTTGCGCCTTTTCCGGTGGCTGGATCGGGCACCCCGGCCCCGATCGCGGGCGTCGGCGGACCGGTGGATCGGAAGGTCTGATCGGCCCCGTATGCGGGATCAGGGTTTTCATTCGTCGCCACCACTCGGTAGTGATAGGTGGTGTTGGGGGCAAGCCCGCCGATCGCCTGTCCTTTTTCGACGGAACCCGTGCCCGATCCAGCCGATTCTTCGCTCGTTTTAGAGCCGTAGGAGCTCGTCGTCCCGTATTCGAAGAGATATTTCGTTTCGGAGCCGTTCGGGTTCACGGATGCGTTGAGCGTGGCCCCGTTGTCCCCGATCGACAACGCGGCATTGGTGGTCACCGTCGGCGGCGCGCTGCGCCAGTAGCCCTCGGCGAACGTGAGGATTTCTTCGCTAGCCGTGATACGGAAGCCCACCGCCTCACAGCCTCGAGAGATCACGCACGAGACCGCGTGCAGGCGGTCCTTCCTGTCGCTGGCGGTCGATGGAGGAGACTGCATCGTCCAGACCGTCCCGTCCCACCCCATCGCCATCGGGCGCTCGACACCCGGGGCTTCCCAGTAGGAGCCAACTGCCGTACAGGCGGTGCTCTTCGTGCATGAGACGTCGGCGATATCGAGGGAGTTGGATGCGGGATTGGGGGTGGACTGGACAAGCCAGGCGCTTCCGTCCCAGCGCTCGGCGACCGTTTGTTCTGATCGCGTTTCCCCCGAGTACACCTCCTTGTCACCCACGGCAGTGCACACAGTCGCGGAGACGCAAGACACTCCGTAGAGCCACGCCTTCGTCGCGCCCGCTGGCACTTCGAAGGTGCGCTGCGTCCATGCGCCACCACTGCTCCAACTCTCAGTAAGCGGCGTCCAGGAACTACCCGGACCTTCGTAGAAGCCTACGGCCATGCAGAAGCTCGAGGACGGACAGGACACCGACGTGAGCCGACTGTAGGAAGCCGAGGGGTCTTTGCTCGTCTGGATTGCCCATTCGGTGCCGTTCCAGCGCTCGATCAGCGTTTTTTCGACCGACGACGCGTTGTAACTCCCCACTGCGACGCATTCGCTCACGCCGGCACAGGAGACGTCTTCGAGCACCGCAACTGCAGCGGATGGGCTTTTGGCGCTCTGGACTTTCCATTCGGACCCATCCCACCTCTCCGCCAGCGTCACCGTTTTCGAAGACGCATCTACGTAACTGCCAACTGCGGAGCAGGCCGAGGAACTCGTGCACGAGATCCCCAAAAGAGTCGTCGACGTCGCCCCCGCAGGTTTGGCCACCGCCTGTTCGCTCCATGCCGATCCGTCCCAATGCTGGGCGACCGCCCATTTGCCGGCGCCCCCGACAGCCGTGCAATCAGTGGCCGAGACACAGGAGACGTCTTCGAGGATGCCAGCGGCTTTCGACGAGGGCTGAATCGTCCAACCCGGCAGGAAGGTGCGGTCAGCGCCAAGGGTGGTCCCAGAGCCATTGACAGCAACGATCCGGTAGTGGTGCACGACATTGGGGTTGAGTTTCGTGACCGCGGCCGATTTGGACAGCGTTGCGGAGCCGGAACCGACGCTCACTTCAGAGGTTTTCGATCCGTAGGCGGCGGTCGGTCCGTACTCGAAATAGATTTTCGTTTCCGACCCGTTAGGGCCCACGTAGCCGTTTAGGGTGGCGCCGGTATCACCGACTTGAGACGCTGGCCTCGTGCTCACCGCAGGCGCCGGTCCTTTGTATGGAGTCGTAAACGTTTTGTCTTCGCCTTTGGACGTCCCGAGATAGCTGGTTGCGACGACCCTGAAATGGTAGGTGACGCCATATTGAAGGCCGGCGATTTCGTCATGGACTTCGACCGGCACGTTTTCATAGCCAGCCCTCGTCACCGGCGTGTTTGACCCATACGCAGTGCTGGTCCCGTATTCGAAGTAGTAGTCGGTTACCTCTTCTTTGGGATTGACCGTCGCGTTCAGGACGGCATCGAGTTGGTTGACGTTGGTGGCCGGTTTGGTGGTCACGACGGGAGGTTCTTTGGTCGTGAAGGCTTGGTCGGCGCCATAAGCGGTTTCGCCGTTTTCGTTGCGGACTACGATCCTGAAGTGATAGGTCGTGTTGGGGCTCAGCCCGGAGATCGGTTGTCCCCATTTTTCTTCGCCCGGGAGAACGACGTCTTTGCCCGAGTCTCCGAAGCCGGCATTTCGCCTCGGCGTGAAGTTCCCATAAGAGGTAGTCGGCCCCCATTCGAACTGGTATTCGCTCTGCAGTCCACGTGGGTTGTAGTACCCCAGCAGGCGGGCGCCGTTCGCCGTGACGAAGCTGGCGCCGTTGGACGTTGCGTTAGGGACGGATGGATAGAAGGGGTCGCCGCCGGCGTGATTCTTGAAGGTCGCCCAAGAAGGGGAGAAGAGCGCTCCCGAGAAGGGCAGTTCCAGCACGTTGCCGTTGTCGTCGACACCTCTGTTGGATGGCTGCTGCCATAGCAAGCCACATCGCTGATCCCACGAGGTACCAGGTCCAAAATCCCGATAGTTGTAATAGACCAGCGACTGGATCCCGTACGACGCCTGATGATTCTCAATCCAGGTGAACGTGTCGTTGAGAACGTATGACCGTTCCGGCTCGACCACGGTCGCGTGATTCGCATCCGAGCCCCAGGAGGGCCAGCCCAACTCGGTGATCCAGATCGGCATCCCGCTCGAGATGAATGCGCTGACGGCTTCGCGTCCGGCGGTGATGTTTTTACCGACGCGTTCGTAAATCGCTTCTCCCCCTTTCGGCTGGAATGCATATGGATGCAGTCCTACGCCGTCGTATTTGACCGCCGGTTCCAGGTTCAAGGCGGCTTGGAGGAAGTCGTGGACCGTGTAGTTGTAACGCGATTTCCCGTCTTCATCGGTTACCCAGCCCGTGCTTCCCACGGTGAGCAGCCCGCCCATGATCACCTTGGTGCTGGGAGCCACCGCGTGAATGGCTTCGGCGCATCTATTTACGAAATACGCGGTTTCCCCCGGCATCGCTTTGATCCCGTCCGCTCCGTTCAGGCCCCGATTGGGCTCGTTCCAGATCTCGATCGCTTCGACCGGCCTGGGGTTAGACGGCCTTGTCAACCAAAAATGGCCCCCTGGGCCATAGAAGCTCGCCAGGTATTGCACCAGTTCGCGCCATCCATTTCCCCCCACGGCGCAGGCGTTCGAAACGGGCTCGCTTCCGCCGTAGACATCCGGCAGGATCGTGATCCCGTTCTGCCAGGCCAGGTCGAAGATCCCTTCGATCTCCGCGTGGGACATCGAAGGCGAGAAGTTGACGCGGAAATACTCGGCGCCGGAGCGCCCGACGATCTTCATGTTCTTCGGGCTCTTCTCGTAGGGAAACTGAAAGCCGTAGAACTTCGACGGCAGCGCGGCTGCACTGGTGACGTTGCCGAGCGTGACGGCACCGGCGACCAGTAGGGCCAGGAAGACGCACCGGCGCAAGCGGCGAGCACCATCACGTGACTGCTTTGGGTTTGACCTGACGACGCTTCTCAGCTGAGACACCGTGGCCATCTATCTCTCCCCTCGAAAGCCCACCTGGCAGCACTTTCCGTAAGTGGGCGTGGCACCTATCCAAAAAGGCTTATACCCATAATCTCATTGAATAGTCAGCACTTACGTCTGGGTGGCACACAGGAGCGCGGCGAATCGGCTCAGCCACCCGACTTGTCGTCGATCAGACGGAGTCTCAGCCGAACTCGATCACGCTGCGGATGCCGTCCTGGGCCTCCATCAGCTCGAAGCCGCGGTTGACTTCGTCGAGGGTGATGCGGTGGGAGATGAAGGGGGTGACGTCGATCTCGCCGGCCATGGCGCGCTCGACTAGGACGGGGACCTGGTCGCGGCCCTTGACGCCGCCGAAGGAGGAGCCGGCGATGCGGCGGCCGGTGATCAGGAAGCGGGGGACGACGTCGAGGGTCTCGCCCTTGCCGGCGACGCCGGCGACGGTGCAGAGGCCCCAGGCCATGCGAGCGGCTTCGACCGCCTGGCGCATCACCTTGACGTTGCCGGTCGCCTCGAAGGTGTAGTCGGCGCCGAAGCCGCCGGTCATCTCCAGGATCGCCTCGACGGCGTCCTCCCCACCCTGGAGCAGGTCGGTGGCGCCCTGGCCGCGGGCCAGCTGCAAGCGCTCGGGCGAGAGGTCGACGCAGACGATTCGCTCCGCCCCCTGCAGGCGGCACCCGGCGACCGCTCCGAGGCCGACCATGCCCGCTCCGAAGACGACGCAGGTGCTGCCCGCCGTGACCGCGGCGGTGTTGATCGCCGCCCCGAGTCCGGTCGAGAGCCCGCAGGCAAAGAGGCAGACGTGCTCGAAGGGCGCCTCCGGGTTCACCTTGGCCAGGGCGATCTCCGGCATCACCGTGTACTCGGCGAAGGTCGAGCAGCCCATGAAGTGACGGACCTCGTCGCCCTCGCGGGAGATCCGGGTGCTGCCGTCGGGCAGGAAGCCCTGGTTCTGCTGCTCGCGGATCGCCATGCAGAGGTTGGTCCGCGGGTCGACGCAGTGGACGCACTCGCCGCACTGGGGCGAGAAGAGGGTGACGACGTGGTCGCCCGGCGCCAGCGAGGTGACGTCGGCGCCGACCCTCTCCACCACCCCCGCCCCCTCGTGGCCGAGCACCGCCGGCGCGTAGCCGGAGGGGTCGGCGCCGGAGGCGGTGTAGAGGTCGGTGTGGCAGACGCCGCAGGCGACCAGGCGGACCAGGACCTCACCGGCGCGGGGCTCGGCCAGCTCGACCTCCTGCACCGCCAGCGGCGCGCCGAACTGCTCCAGGACCGCGGCCCGCATCTTCATCGCCGCACCGTCACTCGCTCGTGAAGCGGGCGGCCTCGTCGGAGCCGCCGGTCGCGTTGCCCTCGCTGTAGGAGTGCGCCCCGGTCCCGGCCAGGGTGCCGCCGTCGACGATCAGGTACTCGTCGCGGATCGGCCGTCCCTCGAACCAGCACTCGAGGATCTCCCGCGTCCCCGCCGCGTAGCGCGCCTGGGCGGAGAGGCTGGTGCCGGAGGTGTGCGGGGTCATGCCGTGGTGGGGCATCGAGCGCCAGGGGTGGTCGCGCGGCGCCGGCTGCGGGAACCAGACGTCGCCGGCGTAGCCGGCCAGCTGGCCGCTCTCGCAGGCGCGGGCGACCGCGTCGCGGTCGCAGATCTTGCCGCGGGCGGTGTTGATCAGGTAGGAGCCGCGCTTCATCTTCGCCAGCAGCTCGGCGTCGAAGAGGTTCTCGGTCTCGGGGTGCAGCGGCGCGTTGATCGTCACCACGTCGCAGACCTCGACCATCGACTCGACGTCGGGGTGGAAGGTCACACCCAGCTCGCGCTCGACCTCCTCCGGCAGGCGGTGGCGGTCGGTGTAGTGGAGGCCGACCTCGAACGGCTGCAACCGCCGCAGCACCGCCGAGCCGATCCGCCCGGCCGCGACCGTGCCCACCTGCATCCCCTCCAGGTCGTAGGAGCGGGAGGCGCAGTCGGCGATGTTCCAGCCGCCGTCGACCACCTGCTGGTAGGACGGGATGTAGTTGCGGACCAGGCCCAGGATCAGCATCACCACGTGCTCGGCGACGCTGATGCTGTTGGAGTAGGTGACCTCGGCGACGGTCAGCCCGCGCGCGATCGCCGCCTGCAGGTCGACGTGGTCGGAGCCGATGCCGGCAGTTAGCGCCAGTTTCAAGTTGGGCGCCTTGGCGATCCGCTCGGCGGTCAGGTAGGCCGGCCAGAACGGCTGCGAGATCACCACCTCGGCCTCGGGCAGCTCGCGCTCGAAGACCGAGTCGGGCCCGTCCTTGTCGGCGGTCACCACCAGCCGGTGCCCGCCGCGCTCGAGGTACTCGCGCAGGCCGAGCTCGCCGGAGACGCTGCCGACCAGCTCACCCGGGGTGAAGTCGAGCGCCGCCGGGGTCGGCGCGGTCTGGCCGTCGTGGTAGCGCTCGATCCTCGGCACCGAGTCGCGGGCGTAGGCCGGCGGGTAGCCGTCGACCGGGTCGTCGTAGAGCACGCAGAGCACGGTTGCCATCGTCATCCCACCTTCTCACCGATCAGGCTCCGGGCGCAATCGGCGATCGTCTCGTCGACCGGGCGCGGCGACCAGCCGAGCTCGGTCCTGGCCTTCTCGCTGGAGAGCTCGACCCGCTGGCCGAGCTGACGCGAGACCGAGCGCACGCTGGGGTCGAAGATCCCCATCGCCCGCACGAGGAAGTCGGGGATCGAGCGCTTCGGCACCTTGGCGGCGGCCGGGCCGAGGCGCTCGCGCAGGACCGCGGCGACGTCGGCCATCCACTGGAAGCGGGCGACGGCGATGTAGCGCTGGCCACCAGCCTCGGGCGCGGTCATCGCCCTGATCTGCAGGTCGGCGACGTCGCGCACGTCGACCACGCTGAAGCCGATCCGGGGCGTCCCCGGCACCCCCTTCAGCAGGCGCTCGACCATCTGCAGCGAGAAGGAGCGCTCCTCCCCCAGCACCGGGCCGAGGATCGCGCCCGGGTTGACAGCGGCCAGCTTCTCGCGCTCGCCGCGCTCCTCGACCAGGTCCCAGGCCGCGCGCTCGGCCAGCGCCTTCGAGCGCGTGTAGGGCTCCAGCCGGGTGTTGTCGCCGTCGGTCCAGTCGGCCTCGGTCAGCGGCGCCGGCGAGCTCTCGACCCCGCCCCGCACCGCCGCCACCGAGGAGGTGACGACGACCCGCCGGACGCCGGCGTCGAGGGCGGCGCGCAGAACCCTCAGCGTCCCCTCGCGGGCCGGCACGATCAGCTCGTCGGGGTCCTTCGGCTGCTGCGAGGGGAACGGCGAGGCGACGTGGAGGACGTAGTCGCAGCCCGCCACCGCCTCGGCCCAGCCCTCGTCGGCGCCGAGGTCGGCGAGGTGGAAGGAGAGCCGGTCGCCGGCCTCGACCTCGCGGCCGACGCGGGCGCGGACCTCGGCCTCGCGGGCGGCGTCGCGCACCGTGGTCCGCACCGTGTGGCCGCGGCGCAGCAGCTCGACCAGGCACCAGCCGCCGAGAAATCCCGAGCCGCCGCTGACCAGAACCGTCCTCGCTTGTGCGTCCGCCCCGTTCAAGTCACCCTCCCGGCGACCGTACCAGCGATTGACATGGTCCAATTACGGGAAGAGGAAGTACCGCAGCCGCCGAGCCGACCGAAGGAGCATCGAATGAAGTTCGTCTTCACGCCGTTCAGCATCGCCCTCGGTCTGCTGGCCGGGATCGTCGGCACCAAGGTCTTCGAAAAGATCTGGAGCCTGGTCGACGACCAGGAGCCGCCGAGCTCCGAGCACCGAGAAGTCTCCTGGCCGAAGCTGGTCGCGGCGCTGGTGGTCGAGGGCGCGATCTTCCGCCTGGTGAAAGGGCTAACCGATCACGGCGCCCGCCGCGCCTTCGCCAACGCCACCGGCGCCTGGCCCGGCGAGGAAAGGCCGGAGGCGGAGTAGGGCCCCGGCGGCGCCGAGCGCTCGGCGCGCGGGAACACTTTGAACGCCAGCGGCGCTGTCACCCGGTCGAGCAGCTGACAGCGTGGGCAGTGCTCCACCCCGACATGGCTCGAGCTGTAGCTGCTGCCACAGCGATCGCACTCGAACATATTTCCCCTCCTGCTCCCAAGATTGATGCTTACAGCATCAGGATTACCCACTGGACGAGATGGATAAACCGATGTGGGGGTCTGCGCCTTTCGGCCCAGTGCCGTATTCAGGCAGGTGAGCCAGTCAACTGCTGAAATGGCTTAGGACCGCCGAGACGAAAGCAGTGTGGAGCTCGTGGTGGTGTTCCCGGCTCTCGCCGCGGCGGTCCTTAGTTCTCTACCCGCCGACGACCTCCTCTAGCCCTCCTGGCGGCCGAGCTCAGGCAGCGACGGGGGTCGACTCGAGGCCAGCCCAGACCTCGGTCAGGAAGGCCGCCAGCTCGGCGTTGAGCCGATCGGGGCTGAAGCGCCACTCGAAGATCGAGTTGGCCTCGATCAGGCGCGCGTTCGCCAGCTCTTCGGCCAGCATCCCGGAGTCGCTGAAGGGGTGCAGCGGGTCGCGCGGGTGGCCGACGATCAGGGTCGGCTGCTCGATCTTCAATCGCTCCTCGCGGTGCGGCGCCGTCTCCCCGAGCAGCAGGCCCTCCAGCACCGCGCCCGAGGGGCCCGGGCGCTGGCGCACCCAGTCGAGGCCGATGTCGACCAGGTAGTTGGTGCGGGGGACGATCGAGGTGAAGAGCGAGACCGCCTCGAACAGCGGCCGCCCCAGGCGCAGGCCGAGCAGGACCGGGGCGAAGGTCGCGGCGACGCCCGGCAGGGCGTTGTCGAGGACCGGCATCTCGACGAAGAGGCCGCTGACCCGCTCGGGCCGCCGCGTCGCCAGCTCGAGCGCGATGTTGGCCCCCAGCGAGGTGCCGCCGACGACCGCCGTCGGCTGCTCGAGGTGGTCGAGCAGC
The DNA here is from genome assembly GCA_963719435.1 of uncultured Solirubrobacterales bacterium. Classification (GTDB taxonomy): domain Bacteria; phylum Actinomycetota; class Thermoleophilia; order Solirubrobacterales; family 70-9; genus VAYN01. Next base: position 2,148,367 of record OY970384.1, read on the forward strand.
GCCGCCACCTGGCGCGAGAAAAGCGGCATCGAGTAGAGGCGCAGGTCCTCGGGGCGGTCGGAACCGCCGTGGCCGAGCATGTCGACGCAGACCACGCGGTTGCCGCGATCGGCCAGCTCCGGCGCGAGGCGGTCGAACATGCGCCTGTTCATCAGGAGGCCATGGACGAGCACGACGACGCGGTCTCCCTCGCCGTAGGAGTCGTACTCGATCCGGTGCCCCTCGTATTCGAACTCGCCCACGCCGGGATCGTAAGCCACGGTGGGCAAATGAAGGACCGGCGGGTACTCGCCGGTCCTTCATAAGCGGGGTGCAAGGCCCTCCGGATGGAGGAGGACTATCGCACTCTGACTATAGACAATTACTCAAGTTCTATTCGCTCAACGACGGCCACCAACTCGACCAGGGTGACGTCGAGCGCGGCGGCGATCCGGCACACGGTCCCCCATGCCGGGTTGCTGCGACCCCGCTCGATCTTCGAAAGGCCGGTGGGGTGCAATTCGGCTTTATGCGCCAAGCCTTCCTGACTGACGCCCGCGCGCTGGCGGATCCGCCGGATCGCTTCACCAAGAACAGGTTGCGGGTCACGCGCCAGCGCCATCCCTGACTAGCCAAGGCGCAAACCGTCTCCGAGTCCATAGATTTTCCCACAAGTGAGCGAAATCCAGGCCCAGGCCTGCCTGCCTCTGTCCGGTTATTGCGTCCGAGTTGGATGCGAACATATGTTCCCCTACGATAGAGGAGACTGAAAATGCCGCAGTTCGACGCATTCGAAGACCTGGTTGGCAAGTGGCGCTGGCGCCTGCTCGGCAACGACGGCCGCACCGTCGCCAGCTCCGGCGAGTCCTTCGACTCCCACTGGCACGCCCTGCGCGCGGCCGAAAACGTCCGCCGCGTCGCCGCGGCCGCGGAGATCTCGAGCGTGCCGGCCGAGAGCGTGGACGACGCCCTCGGGGCGATCATCGACCGCGAGCTCGCCCGCCACTGAGGCGAGGTCCCGGCACTCCAGCGCGGGCAACGGTGCAGCGAGTGCGCTGCACCGTCCCCCTCAGCGCTCCTGCTCAGCCGATTCCGTATGTGCCGGAGTTCGGCGAATCGACTTTGAACGAGCCGAACTGTTTGTAGGTCCCGGTTGTGCCCTCGAATTCCATTTCGGTGATCGCGCCCGGGGTGTTCAGCGTCACTGTCGTGCTGCTGAGTGTTTTTTCAAGCGTTCCCTGGAGGCAGTTGGTGAACGTGCGTTTGATTTTCAGGTCTGTGATCGTCAAATCGGTCGCATTGAGGTCAACCGTCCAGGGCAGGCCCACGGCATCCTTGACATTGATTGCGCAGGTCGCGTAGTCCCCAAAGCCGGTGCATTTTTTGATTTCCCAGGCGGTGATTTTCCCGGTGCTGCCGCCTGAGGTCGTCAGCGTCGCATGGATTTCGCAGCTCATCCCGTGTTTGCTGTCGATTTCAAAGGTTTCGCCTCCGGTCAGGCCGATCGAAACAAATTGGGTCACGTTGACGCCTTTGTCTTTCCAAACCGCCGCCGAGGCGACCGCGGCCACGGTCACGAGCAGCATGACCGCTGCCAGGCTGGCGAGCAGCAAACGCTTGTGGGTCTTCATCTTCGGCTCCCTTCGTTGATTTGCTATCAGCGGGTGCATCGAGGATGAGGACGGCACAGCCGACGCTGCGGCTGCGCCGTCCTCGTTACGCCCTCCTGCTCAGCCGATCCCGTATGTACCGGAGTTCGGCGAGTCGACGGTGAACGAACCGAACTGTTTGAAGGTGCCGTTTGTACCCTCGAATTCCATCGAAGCGATTTCGGTGGGGGTGCTCAGGGTCACTGTGCTGCTGGCGACCGTTTTTTCGAATTCGGCTTGCGCGCAGACTTTGAAGCTGCGTTTGACTTTCATGTTTGTGATCGTCAGGTCGGTGGTGTTGACGTCGACCGTCCAGGGCAGGCCTTTGGCTTCTTTGACGTTGGCTTCACAGGTCAGATAGGTCCCGAAGCCGGTGCATTTTTTGATTTCCCAGGCGGTGATTTTGCCGGTGCTGCCGCCTTCGGTCGTCAGCGTCGCGTGGATTTCGCAATTCATCCCGTTTTTGCCTTCGATTTCGAAGTTTTCGCCGCCGGTGAGGCCGATCGAAATCGCTTTGGCCACGTTGACGCCTTTGTCTTTCCAGACTGCCGCCGAGGCCACCGCGGCCACGGTTACGAGCAGCACGACCGCCGCCATGCCGGCGAGCAGCAAACGCTTATGGGTCTTCATCTCTCCCAATTCCCTTTCGTTCATCACTGATCCGGCCGGCGCGCGCGAGGCGGCCGACCGCTAATGGACAGAAGAGATCACTCTAGTCAATAACTTTGTACTGAGTGTCTATTTTTCGGCGACGTGCAGCGTCAGGGCATGGATCTGGCTCTGCCCGAAGGAGCCGGTCTGGACCGGACCCGCGGCGCTGACGAGGTCCCCCGGACCGGGCAACGGATCGGGGCGCAGCCCCTTGCGGACGTCGATCGCGGTCAGGCCGGGGAGCGTGATCCCCTGCCGGTCGGCGATCACGAAGTGGGCGTCGCCGTCGCCGTCGGGATCGACCCGCTCGACGTAGACGATGCGGCCGGTGGCACTGCGGCAACTGGGGTGGCCGGCGGGACAGCGGGCGCGGCCGACGGTCGCGGCGCGGTCGTCGGCCTCCCGCGGCGAATCCGGGGGCGGCGGGCGCTCGCGCGTCGCCGTAGACGGCTCAGCGTCGCCAGCGCCGGAGCCGCAGCCCGCGACCGGGAGCAGCAGCACTGCCGCGAGGAGGACAGCGACGGCTCGGGGTGCCGTCACCGTTGGCGAGGTCCGCAGGCCGGACCCTCGTCAGCGCCGCGGCGGCTTCGGCGGCGCCAGCAGGGTCGCGGAGGCGCTGCGGCTGTCGCCGCTTCCGCCCGGCACCGTGGCGCTGACCGCGATCGTCGCCTTCAGCCGTCGCACTCGCTTCAGCCAGCTCAGGCCTTTGCCGGTCAGCTTGCCCGCAAGCGTGGTGACCTTGCCGGCGGCGACGCTGAGCGTGCCGCCACCGATCCGCAGCGGCGCCTTCGTCTTGCTGCTCTTGGCCGCTTTCTTCTTCGGCGGCGGGGCGCTGACCACGAGGTCGGCGCTGCAGGGAGCGGCGCTGGCGGCGGGACAGTCGACGCTCGCCGTCTTCAGCGTGAAGCGGCCGTCCTTGGCGACCTTGATCGCCGCCCCCTGCGGCAACGCGATCTTCACGCCCAGCGCCGGGTTCGGGGTCGGCGAGCCGGGCCCGGAGCCCGAGCCGGACGCGCCACCGCCGCCGCCCGACACGGGCTGGCACTGCATGCGCAGATCGAGGTTGGTGACCGGCGGCGGGATCGTCATCACTTCGGTTTCGACCGCCGCCCGGCCGGCTTCGCCGGGGGCGTGGCAGCCGTCCCTCTCGACCTTCACCTTGTAGAAGCCGGCGATCACGTCCCAGCCAAAGTGGCCGTCGGCTTCGCTGAGGTCGGGGTTGACCCGGTTCATTGGCGACATCACCGCGGAGCCGTTCGGCACCACCGTGAACGGGCCGGACTTGAGCTGGGACTGGAAGAGGGTCACTTTGGCGCCCGGGAGGGGGCTGCCGTCGACGTTGCGGACGTAGCCGCTGGGGTCGATGTAAATGGGGAAGGTCGTTTCTTCTTCTTCGTTTTCTTCTTCTTCGTCTTCTTCCTGTTCTTCTTCTTCGTCTTCTTCGGTTTCTTCGTCTTCTTCTTCTTCCGATTCTTCTTCTTCTTTTTCTTCTTCTTCTTCTTCTTCTTCTTCTTCTTCTTCTTCTTCTTCTTCTTCTTCTTCTTCTTCTTCTTCTTCTTCTTCTTCTTCGCCTTCTTCTTCTTCCGCTTCCTGTTCTTCGGCTTCGATTTCGACCTGGCTGCGCTGGCCGTGGACGACGATCGTCACCCGGGCGGCGCCGTGGTTGGGGAAGAGCGGTTCGATGGCGAACTTGAAGATCCCGTTTTCAGGGTCTTTCGGGCTCGGCAGGACCGGCTGCAGGGGGTCGAGCCGCAGCACCTTGCCGTCGGCGAATTCGACCCGCGCTTCGACTTCGTTGTCGATGTCGGTTTCGTAGTCGATGACGAACGGTTCCTGCCAGTGCACGACCGGCACCCCTTCGGCGCTTTTGCCGCGCACGCCGGAGCCGCCGAAGCTGACCTGCGGCGGCGGCGGCTTGACGGCGCCGAGGACGACGTCCTGGCCGGTCTTCTCGGTTTCGGCCTTGACCCGGGTGATCGTCGCGCGGGTGCGGGAGATCGCGTTGGAGCCCGCCGGCGGGAAGGCGGTGACCCGGTACTTGCCGACCAGCGGGGCCTGCACGCGGTAGAAGCCGGTGCCGTCGGTGACGGTCGAGCGGCAGGGGCTGCCGCTGCGGCGGCAGACCTGGACCGCGGCCCCGGCGACGGTCGGGCCGGTCCTGCTGCCTTCGTAGACCCGGCCGCTGACGGAGCCGGCGACGTTGCTCTCGGCGACGTCGGTCTCGCCGCCCGGCGCGGTCGCGGTAACGGCGACCTTGAGCGAGTGCCCCGCGTCGGCGCCGGTGGCGACGTAGGAGGTCCCGGTCGCGGCGGCGATCGGCGTGCAGGCGTCCTCGAGGCAGCGCGACCACTGGTAGGCGAAGGCGCCGGTGGCGTTCTCCCATTTGCCCGGCGAGGCGAAGAAGCTTTCGCCGGCGCGCGGGTTGCCGGCGCCGGCCGAGAGCGCCGGCGGCTGGGTGTTGACGGGGACCACCGCCGGGGCGCAGCCGTCGGGCAGGCGGGTGGCGCTGCGCTCGGCGACCGGCCAGCTGATGGCGTCGTAGAAGCAGAGGTACTCGGTCTCGGTCAGCGGCGCCGTCCAGCCGCTCGGCAGCGGCCGGTCGAGGCTGACGCCGGTGTTGTTGGAGCCGGAGGCACTGTCGTAGTCGAAGGTGACGCTGGCCGCGCTGGCGTTGCCGGCGCCGCGCAGGATCAGCAGGCCGGCGTTGGTCGCCGAGGAGTTGATCGCCACCCAGCTCTGGTCCCAGTCGTTGACAAGGCTGCCGGTGCGGATGCAGACGTTGCAGATCCCTTCGGTGACCAGGGCGCCGTCGTCTTTGGGGTAGATCTGCTGGTTGTAGGTGCCGACCGGGAGGCGCGGCACGTAGGCGCGCATGCCCTGCACCGAGTAGGGCTCCTGCAGCGGCGAGAAGGTCCAGCGGCGTTCCATCCGCACCGTGTTGGCCGAGGCGCCTTCGTCGAAGAAGGTGTAGCGGGTGCGGACCGGGATCGGCGGCGTGTCGCCCGAGCAGGCCTCCGGCGCCAGCGTGCTGATCTCCACCGTGCGCTGCCCGCGCGGGTCCCAGGCGCCGCGGTTGGCGGCGATCACCGGGCCGGGGCCCTGGCCGTCGGCGTTGCCGTAGGACTGACCCCAGAACTCGCCCGGGGCGCCGCCGCAGCCACCGCCGGCGACGCCCGATGAGGCCGCCAGGTTGGGACCGAAGGTGCCGCTGGCGGCGCCTTTCCATTTCACGCCTTCGACCCACTCGACGTCGAAGCCCTGGTTGCCGAAGTCCCATTCGAACTTCGGGGTGACGACGGTGTCGTTGCCCTCGGTGACCGTGATCGCCGCGCTCGCCGGGGAAGCCCAGAGGCAGAGCGCGGCGCTGAGCGCGATCAGGAAGGCAAGCGGCTTCGTCCCAGACACCGCCGCGACGGTATCAGCCGCCCGAATACCGCAGGGAGCCAGGGGTGTCGAGCAGCTCGCCGGTCTCCAGCAGGGTCTTGAGGCCGGAGAGGATCATCGGCCAGCCGCCCCACAGTTCCGAGTTGGCGTCGGCGCCGAGCTGGTCGTGGGTGACCGCGAGCCGGCAGGAGTCGCCGACCGGTTCGATCTCCCAGGTCACCCGTGAGGCGCCTTCGCCCTTCACGTCCTCGCTCCAGAGCGCGGTGAAGGTCTGGACCAGGCGCCGCGGCGGATCGACCTCGACGTTCTCGCCGGAGGCGATGTCGACCACTCCCGGCACCGCCGAGAGGTAGCCGGAGCCCGGGGTCCAGTCGGACTCGGTCCCCACCCCGAAGCTGTACTTCCTGCGCATCTCGCCGTCGGTGATCGCCTCCCAGAGGCGCTCCGGCGTGGTCTTGATGTAGATCTCGAACACGGTCATCGCACCGCGCCCGCCGATCACCGTGTACAGCCGCTCGTCGTTCATGGTTCGTCCTCCTCGATCTCTTTCTTGAGCTCGCTGAGCGCCGAGGCCCAGGGCTCCGAGTACTTGCTGACCCAGCGGTCGTGGACGAGCCGGATCGGGACCGGGTTGAGGAAGTGCAGCTTCTCGCGGCCGCGCCGCCTCGTCGTCACCAGCCCCGCCCCCTCGAGCACCTTGAGGTGCTTCATCGCGCCGAAGCGGGACATCGGCAGCTGCCGCTCCAGCTCGGTCAGCGTCTGCCCGTCCTCCTCGAAGAGGAGATCGAGCAGCTGCCGCCGGGTCGGGTCGGCCAGGGCCTTGAACACCTCGTCCACGCCGGCGACTATACGTGACCCATTGGTCACATGTCAACGTCAGGCGTCGGCGAGGCGGGCGGCGAGCGCGGTCAGCAGGGCGGAGCCGCCGGCAACGGCGGCGGTGGCGATGGCGCTGTTCTCCGGCAGCCCCTCGCGGGCGTGGGCGGTGGAGGCGATGTCGGTGAGGTCGCCGGCGATGCTGGCCGCCAGCAGCGGCCGCACCGGGGCGCCGCGCAGGTAGGCCGCCAGGGCCAGCCCGTGCAGCCCCACCTCGCGGGCGCCGAGGCCGCGCAGCGAGACCTGGGCGGCCGCGGCCCTGGCCCCGGGGCCGAGCCAGCGGTTGCCGGCGACCTTGGCCGGGACGGCCACCAGGGCCGCCCCGTAGGCGATGCGGAACGAGAGCATCGCCACCGTCAGCCCGCCCGCCGGCGAGGCGAGGTCGCGGCCGCCGCGGCTCATGCGTTCGGGTCCTCCTCCGCCGCCAGCTCGAGCGAGCCGTCGCGGACGTCCTGCAGGTGCCGCTCCTGGATCGGCAGCGCCCAGTCGACCAGCTCCTGGATGCCGTCCTCGCCGGCGCGCTCGTTGAGCTTGCCGAGGATCGCCCAGTGTCCGACCTCGCCGGCCTCGGCCATGGTCAGGAACTCGAAGCCGTCGAGCTCGTCGGAGTCCTCGCCGAGGTAGGTCCGCATCATCTCGGTTGCCTCGTTCTTGGTCTCCTGGGCCTTCTCGAGGATCGCCGTCTTCTTGCCGTCGCGGCGGTCGGCGACGTCGATGCAGCGGCTTTCGGTCTCCTCCGCCTCCTCGCGCATCTGCCGCAGCGAGTCGGCGAGGGAGCCGCCGTCAAGCAGCGACTCGACTTTCTTCGTCGCCTCCTGCGCGGCCCCGGCGAGGCCCGTGACCTCGGCCAGCTTCTCCTCGATCGTCGTCAAATCAGCCATGTGTCTCCTTTGTGTCAGTGCCCGTGAAGGCGGCTGCGCCGACGCTTCCCTGGAGGCGATTTGAGTTCCGGCACCACCTACCCGAAGCGCGTCGTTCGAATCGCGGCGAAAACGGGAACAGGAGCGTTGGGCACGTGAGCCGGGCACAGATCCGGATCCGCAACGAGCGAAGGGAGCACGATGGCGAACGCACTCGAGGGCACCGTGGCGCTGGTCACCGGGGCCAGCAGCGGCATCGGCGAGGCGACCGCGCGGGCACTGGCGGCCAACGGCGCCAAGGTGGCGCTGTCGGCGCGGCGACTGGAACGGCTGGAGCGCCTGGCCGAGGAGATCGGCGGCGGCGGCCACACGGCGCTGGCGATCGAGTCCGACATCACTCAGCAGGAGCAGGCGATCGCCGCCGTCGACCGCACCGTCGACGCCCTCGGCCGGCTCGACATCGTCGTCAACAACGCCGGCCAGATGCTGCTGGGGCCGATCGAGGACGCGCCGACGGAGGAGTGGGACCGGATGATCGACCTCAACCTCAAGGGGCTGATCAACACCACCCACGCCGCCCTCCCCCACCTGCTCGCCGCCGCCGTCGACTCGCCGCGCGGCTGCGCCGACCTGGTCAACATCAGCTCGGTCGCCGGCCGCATCGCCCGCAGCGGCTCCGGCGTCTACAACCTGACCAAGCACGGGGTCGGCGCCTTCAGCGAGTCCTTCCGCCAGGAGTTCGCCCAACGCAAGCTGCGGACGACGATCGTCGAGCCGGGCGCCGTCGACACCGAGCTGACCGACCATCTCCGCGACGGGATCCGCGAGCGCACGCGCGAGCGCTTCGCCGAGATCAAGTCGCTGCAGTCCGAGGACATTGCCGACGCGATCGCCTACGCGGTGACCCGGCCCTGGCACGTCTCCGTCAACGAGATCCTGATCCGCCCGACCGAGCAGGTCGGCTGAGCCCCAGCGCGACCGGGAGGATGGGCGCGTGCCCGCGCTGGCCACGATCGGCGTCTACGGCTTCGACCGCGACTCCTTCCTCGCCGCCCTGGCGGCGGCCGAGGTCGACCTCGTGCTCGACCTGCGCCAGCGGCGCGGGGTGCGCGGCAGCGAGTACGCCTGGGCCAACGCGCAGCGCCTGCAGGCGGCGCTGGCCGCAGCGGGCGTCGGCTACACCCACCTGAAGGAGCTGGCGCCGACCACGGAGCTGCGCGAGGCGCAGTACCGCGAGGACGAGCGCCGCGGCGAGGGCAAGCGCTCCCGCACCGTGCTCTCGCCGGAGTACGCCCGCCGCTACGCCGAGGAGATCCTCGACCGGGCGGAGCTGGAGCCGATCGTGCGCTGGGTCGGGTCCCAGCGGGCGGCGCTGCTCTGCGTCGAGCGCGACCCGGAGGCCTGCCACCGCTCGCTGGTCGCGGCGCGGCTGCAGCGCGACTGGGGCTTCGCGGTCGAGCACCTGCGCCCCGGCTAGGCGGCGCCGAACATCGCTTCCAGGCGCACGGCGAGGACGACGTCGCCCTCGACGCTGCAGCGGCCGGCGACCATCGCGGTCAGGGCGTCTTCGACGCCGGCCACGATTCGCACCCACTCCGCCAGGCCGGCGCGGATCGTCACGTCGACCCGCGCCGGCGCCGGCTCGAGCAGCCGCGCCTCGCCGGCCTCGGCGTCGAGCTCCATCGCCCAGCGCCGCGGGGCGTCGCCGTCCGCCGCGACCGCGCGCGGCTCCAGCTCGTAGGCGACCAGGCCGCTGAAGCCGCAGGCGCGCACCGGCTGGAAGGTCTGCGTCATCGCCCGCAGCAGGTTGCGCTGGCTGCCCGGGGCGGCGAAGCGGCGCTCGAGCGCGACGTCGTCGAGGCCCTCCACCATCGCCGCCAGCACCCGGCGGCCGCCGCGGGCAGCGAGGGCGCGGAGGCGGCTCACGCCCGCGCTCGCCGCCACCCGCGCGGGCGGCTCGTGCCCCTCGATCTCGGCTCGCGCCTCGGCGGCGGCAAGCAGGGTCCAGCCGAGCCCGAAGCGGCGGCCGATCGCCCGCGCCGCGGCCAGCGCCTCGGCGGCGCCCGCCGCGTCGCCCTGGCGGTGCTGGGCGCGGGCGAGGTCGACCAGCGCCTGCCCGCGGGCCCAGACGAGCCCGCAGGCCTCGGCCTGGGCGGCAGCCGCGCGCAGCGCCGCGACGGCGGCGTCGAGGCGCCCGGCCAGCATTTCCAGCCGGCCGACGTGCCATTCGCCGGGATGGCCGAAGCCGACCACCGGCACCGGCGCGATGATCCGCCGGCGCAGCGGCTCGAACCACGGCCGCAGGCGGTCGCCGGCGGCGCGGTCGCCGAGCCGGGTCGCCGCCAGGGCCAGCGCCCAGAGCCCCACCGGCAGGCAGCTGTCGGGGCTGCGCAGCGGCTGGATGCCGCCGGCGAGCATCGCCTCGAGCTCGGCTGTTGCGAACTCGCGGTCGCCCTCGAAGGCCGCGGCGAAGACGACGAAGGCGGCGGCGAAGCCGCGCGGCATCGCCCGCTGCGTCGCCTCGAAGGCGAGCCGGCCGACCCGCGTATCGCCGTCGAAGATCCATTCCGCGACCACCAGGCCGACCATCTCCACGGCGACGTGGAGGTCGGGGCGGAGCAGCCTCGCCGCCGCCCCGGCGCGGCGCACCAGCGCCTCTCCCCCGGCCCGGTCGCCGCGGTCGAAGCGGCGCAGGCCGCGGCCGAGGTCGATTTCCCAGGTCGGGACCGGCGGCTCGAGCCGGGCGGCGACCTCGCCGGCGCCGGCCAGCGCCAGGTCGCAGGGCTCGATCCGCCCGTTCGCGTAGTGGCCGGCGGCGGCGAGCTGCAGTGCCCGCAGCAGCAGCTCGTCGTCGTCGCCGTCGCGTGTCCGTCGCCGCAGCCGCGCCTCGGCGTCGTCGAGCGAGTCGAGCACGAGCAGCGGGTCGGCGCCGTCGAGCGGCATCCAGCCGAAGTCGAAGTCGAGGTCGAGCCCATCCATCCCAGCCCCATGCTGGAGGCTGAGCCGAGCGGCGCCTAACCGGGCGGGGTGATCAGCGCCACCGGCAGCGCCAGACCGGCGGCGCGGCGCAGGGTGGCGATGCGGCGCCCGGGCTGGACCGCCGGGCGGATCTCGCTGACGCGGTCGCCGAGGCCGGCCACGGTCGCCTCGAGGTCGGGGGCCGAGAGCGCCAGCCCCCAGAAGAAGGCGGGTCGGTCGCCGCCGGCGCGGGCGGTCGCCTCCTCCGGCTCCTGCACGACCTCGAGGATCGTCGCGCCGAGGCGGAAGAAGGCCTGCCGCGGCGCGCCGGCCGGGGTCGGCTCCCCGCGCAGCCGCCGCAGGTCGAGGCCGGCCGCGGTCAGCGCCGCCACGGTGCGGTCGAGGTCGGGTGAGATGACGACGACGTGGTCGAGGCCGGCGACGCCGTTGGCATGCGCCGGCGCCGCGGCCGGGGGCGGGCGCTCGGAGCTCGCCGTCGCCAGCCCGTCGAGGTCGGTCGCCGCGACCCCGCGCAGCGACCAGCCGACGAGGCCGCGGCCGGCCTCCTCGCCGGCCAGGCGGACGCGGACGTCGCCGAGCACGCAGGTGTCGCCGTCGAGCGCGAACCCGACCGCGGCCCAGGCCGCGGGCCGGTCGGACACGGTCAGCTCGTCGACAGTCAAGTCCACGCTCCCAACCGTAACTCGCCGCGCGCCGACGCTCGCGCCAAGATGCGGTCGATGCAGACGATCCGGATCAGCGCCCACGACCCCGCCTGGGCCGGCCTCTACGAGGAGGAGCGAGCGACGCTGGAAGTCGCGCTCGGCGCCCGGGCCGGCGGCGGCATCCACCACATCGGCAGCACCGCGATCGCCGGCGTCCACGCCGAGCCGGTGATCGACATCCTCGTCGGCACCACCGACGAGACCGCCTCGCGCGCCTGCTTCGCGCCGCTGGCCGGGCTCGGCTACGCGCTCGAGCACGGCGACGCGCAGATGCACCTGTTCTGCAAGCCGGACCCGCAGCGCCGCGCCTACGACCTGCACCTGGTTCCGGCGACGGCGCCGCGCTTCGCCGAGATGCTGGCCTTCCGCGAACTGCTGCGTTCCGACCTGCAGGTGGCGATCGGCTACGCGGGGATGAAGCGCGACCTCGCCGAGCGCCTCGGCGGCGACCGCGCCCGCTACAGCGCCGCCAAGACCGACCTGATCCAGGCGGTCCTCGCCCGTCTCTGAGCCGGCCGCGGCCGCAAACGGGGATTTGGGCCGCTCAGAAGTTCCTGCCTATCCTCGTCCGCGTGCTGGCTAGGGGACTGAATCTGCTGCGTGCTCGGGGTCGATGGAGGACGAGCGCGGCCGCGCTGCTGCCGCTCACCGTCCTCCTCATCGCCGCCCCCGCGCCGCGCGCGGCGGAGCTGAAGCGAAGCGAATACGTCGAACGGGTGGAGCCGATCTGCAAGGCGGAAACGCAGGCGCACGGCAGCGTCCTGCAGGGAGTCGAAGCGATGGTCCGCCACGACGAGCTGAAGCGGGCGGCGCCGCGGGTGCTGCGGGCCGCGGACGCCCTGGAGGCGGTGACGAAGCGGATCGCCGCGGTGCCGCGGCCGCCCGCCGACGCGGCCCGGATCACCCGCTGGCTCGCCTTCGCCGCCACCGGCAACGAGCTGCTGCGGCAGCTGGGCGCCGAGCTCGGGCGCGGCGACCGCGACCAGGTGCAGCGCCTCGGCAACCGCATCCTGCGCGAAACCAAGCGCGCCAACGCGACCGTGGTCGGCTTCGAATTCGAGTACTGCCGGGTGAGTCCGGCCCGTTTTGTCTAGGCGCGCCCTCTCCACGCTGGCGCTCGCGGCGCTGCTGGCCGGGCTGCTCGCCGCGGTCGGCGCCCGCGCCGAAGTGACGGCCACCCACGACACGATCATCAGCTTCGACAGCAGGATCTTCCCGCGGGTGCTGCCGCGCAACGCGACGGCCCCGGTCGGGATCGAGATCGAGGGCCACCTGAAAGCGCGCAAGCAGCGCGAACCGGCGGCGCTGACCGGGCTCGAGCTGGGGATCCACAAGGCCGCCGGCCTCTTCGACCGCGGCCTGCCGGTCTGCGACGTCGCCCGGATCGACCCCGCCAGCACCGTCCAGGCCCAGGCGGCCTGCCCCGGGGCGCAGATCGGCTACGGCCGGATCCGGGCCGAGTCCGACTTCCCCGGCACCCGCGACTTCCACTTCAACGGCCGCGTCACCATCTTCAACGGCCGCCTCGAAGACGGCCGGCCGGCGGTCCTGCTGCACGTCTTCAACGAGGTCCTGCGCACCTCGTTCGTCTTCCCGCTGACGATCTCCCAGCGGCCCGGGCGCTACCGCACCGTGCTCTCGACCCACGTGCGGATCGGCCGCTGGTCCAGCATCACCGACTTCAGGCTGGTGCTCGACCGCAGCTACAGCTACCACGGCCAGCGCCGCAGCTTCCTCAACGCCAGCTGCCCGGCGCCGCAGGGCTTCTCGGCCGCGATCTCCCCCTTCGTGCTGGCGACCCTGAGCTTCGCCGACGGGACCGAGAGCAGGATCCCGGTGGTCGGCTCCTGCAAGGTGGGACGGTGAGCGCGCCCCGGCGCCGGGGCGCGCGGCTGCTGCCGCTGCTGGCGGCGCTGGCGCTGCTCGCCGCCCTGGCGGCGGCGGAGGCCGGCCCCGCGGTCGCGGCGCCCTGCGCGAACGAAGCGCGCCGGGCCGAACAGGGCGCGCTCGGCCTGCCGGACTGCCGCGCCTACGAGCTGGTCACGCCGGGGGCGCTGGTCGGCTTCGACGGCCGCCCGGCCCGCACCGCCAGCGGCGGCGGTGCGATCACCTACTACACCAAGCACCCGGCGCCCGGGGCGACCAACAGCGGCTTCTTCTACCTCGCGCGGCGCGGAACCGACGGCTGGTCCTACGCCAGCGTCGGCGCCCAGCCGGCCGCCGGCGCCCAGTTCGAAGGCATCTGCGAACAGAGCGTCTTCTTCTCCCCCGACCTGAGCCGCAACATCCTCGAAGCCGGCTGGTTCGAATCGGCCGAAGCGGCGCGCTGCAAGCGCCCGCTGGCGATCGTCCCCGGCGAACCCGACCCCTACCGCAACGTCTTCCTGCACGAGGTCGCAAGCGACTCCTACCGCCTGCTCAACCTCACCCCGGCCGGGACGACGCCGGCCAACGCCCGCTTCCAGGACGCCGCCGACGACTTCAGCCGCATCGTCTTCGCCGAGGAAGCGAAACTCACCGCCGACGCCCCCGCCGGCTACGTCTTCTACGTCTGGAGCGACGGCGTCCTGCGCCCGCTCACGGTGCTCCCGGACGGGACCCCGGTGAGCGGCGAACTGGTCGAATCGACCAGCCACGGCACCCTCCCCCGCACCGGCTTCGCCCCGGTCACCGGGGCCCTCTCGAGCGACGGCAGCCGCGCCTTCTTCTACGCCGGCGGCGCCCTCTACCTGCGCCGGAACCCCGACCGGGCCCAGAGCCCGGTGGTCGGCGGCGTCTGCACCGAGCCGGCGCTGGCCTGCAGCGTCCAGGTCGACGCCTCCCAGGGACCCGGCGCCAGCGGCGGCGGCGTCTTCTGGCGCGCCACCCCGGACGGCTCCACGGTCTTCTTCACCGCCGCCGCCCAGCTGACCGCGGACTCCACCGCCGTCGCCGGCAAGGCCGACCTCTATCGCTACGACGTCGAGAGCGGCGAGCTCTCCGACCTCACGGTCGATGCCGGCGAAGCAGCCGACGTCCGCGGCGTCGCCGGGATCGCCGCCGACGGCAACACGGTCTACTTCGCCGCCAACGCGGCGCTGGCGCCGGGGGCGACGCCGGGCGACTGCCCCGGAGCCTCGGAAGTCGCCGGCCACTGCAACCTCTACGCGCTGCACGACGGCGCGCTCGACTTCCTCGGCCGGCTCTCCAGCAACGAACGCGAGGTCTGGGGCGAGACCTACGACAGCGCCAGCCCGCTCGGCAAGTCCGGCAGCTGGGGCGCCAACGCCTCGCCGAGCGGCCGCTACCTCGCCTTCCTCTCACGCGAGAGCCTGACCGGCTATGACAACACCGGCCCCGACGGGGAAAGCCGCTACCCGGAGATCTTCCTCTACGACGCCGCCGCCAACGGCGGTGCCGGCCAGCTCAGCTGCGTTTCCTGCCCGCCCGGGGTCCCCCTGAACCCGAGCCAGACCCTGCGCTCGGCCGACAACTACGGCTCCAGCGGCAGCACCCCGAGCTGGATGACCAACGCCGTGCTCGACGACGGCAGCGTCCTCTTCAGCACCACCGACGCCCTGCTCGGCGCCGACGTCAACGAACGCGAAGACGTCTACCGCTATCGCGGCGGCGTCCTCGACCTGATCTCGCCCGGCAACCTGCCGCTGCGCGCCCAGTTCCTCGACGCCAGCCCGGACGGGACCGACGTCTTCTTCCGCACCGGCCAGGGCCTGGTCGGGCGCGACCGCGACCAGGAAAGCGTCAACGTCTACGACGCCCGGGTCGGCGGCGGCTTCGCCGAACCGGCCCCGCCGGCGCCGGGCTGCGACGGCGAGGCCTGCCGGCCGCCGCTGGCGGCGGTGCCGGCGCCGCTGCCGCCGAGCGTCGGCCGCGGCCAGACCAAGCCGAAGCCGAAGCCCTGCCGCCGCCACCGGGCCAAGCGGCGCAAGGGCGCTCGCGCTTCGGCGGCGGCGCACAAGCACCGGCCCTGCAAGAAGGGCAAGGGGAAGCGATGACGCGGGCGGCCCGGATCTGCGCGCTGCTCGCCGCCGTCCTCGGCTGCTGGTTGGCGCTGGGCGGCTCCAGCGCCCTGGCCGCGCACGTCAACCACAGCCCCGAAGGGGGCTTCGACGGCGCCGACGCCCCGGGTGGCCCCTTCGGGCTGGCCTTCGGTCTCGCCGCCGACAACTCCGGCGGACCCGGCGACGGCAACGTCTATGTCGCCGACGTGGAACTGGTCGAAGGCGAACTGGCGACCACGACCGTCCACAGGTTCGACGAGGAAGGGGTCTACGACGGCCTCACCATCGACGGCAGCGACACCCCCGACGGGTCGTTCTCCTTCAACGGCGCCGGCCTCTCGGGCGACGGGCTCGCGGTCGACGACTCCGCCGGGCCGAACAACGGCGACCTCTACGTCGCCGACGGCGAACACAAAGTGATCGACCGCTTCGACGAGGACGGCAACTTCGTCTGCCAGATCACCGGCCGGGCGACGCCCTCGGCGAGCGAGTGCAACGGGCTGGGGGGCAGCGCCACCCCGGAAGGGGAAATCGTCCCGCTCGGGATCGAGGTCAGCCCCGCCACCGGCACCCTCTACGTGGCCGACCCCGAACACGAGGCGATCTACATGTTCAACTCGGCCGGCGCCTACATCGGGCAGATCGTCGACCCCCATCTGGAACGGCCCTCGGTGGTCGACATCGACTCGACCGGGGCGCTCTACGTCCTCAACCAGAGCTTCATCTTCCACGAATCGGCGCTCAAGTTCGACGCCGCCGGCAACTTCATCTCGACCTTCGCCGGGGAAATGTTCACCCTCACCGTCGACCCCGCCAACGACCACGTCTACGTCGCCCTCGGCTTCGAAGGGGGCATCGAGGAGTACGACGCCGCCGGCAACCTGCTGGAGACGATCCCGACCGCCGGCGAAGCCTTCCACCTCTCGCTCGCGGTCGGCGCCGCCACCGGCCGCCTCTACGCCAGCCGCTTCGACTTCGCCGAACCGCCGCGCTCCAGCATCGACCGCTACAGCCCCGACACGATCGTCCCCGACGTCGTCACCGGGGCCGCGACAGCGGTCGAAGAAACGACCGCGACGGTGCACGGCGAGGTCAGCCCCGACCCCGCGGGCGGCAAAGTCCTCTCCTGCCGCTTCGAATACGGGACCGACCTCTACTACCACCAGTCCGTGCCCTGCTCGCCCGGGCCGCCCTACGAAAGCGGGACCGCCGTCTCCGCCGACCTCACCGGCCTCGATCCCTCGACCACGTACCACTTCCGGGTCGCCGCGGCCAACGGCCCGCTGCCGCCTTACACCAGGGCGGTCCGCGCCCGTGGCGAGGACGCGACCTTCGCCACCTTCGGGCCGCCGACGGTCGCCGACGAGACAGCGAGCGGGATCGAACGCACGGCGGCGACGCTGGCGGCGCAGGTCAACCCGCACGGGTTCGAGACCGAATTCCGCTTCGAGTACGTCGACGACGCCCACTTCCAGGAACAGGGCGGCTTCGCCGGCCCGGCGACGAAATCGACCGCGCTCTCGCAGATCGGCGACGGCGGCAAAGCGCTGGCGGTCAGCCAGGGCGTCGGCGGGCTCGCCCTCGACACCACCTACCACTTCCGCGCGGTGGCGACCAACGTCCGCGGCAAAGGCGCCGGCCCGGGCGCGACCTTCACCACCCGGGCCGTGGCGGAGATCCCCCAGCAGTGGGCCTACGCGCGCCTCTACAGCGCCACCGCGGAAGCGAAGATCAACCCGATCGGCTTCGACACCTCCTGCCACGTGCAGTACGTCGACCAGGCCGGGTTCGAAGCCGGCGGCTACGCCAGCGCCGCCACCGCCCCCTGCGCCGCTCCCCTCGTCGGCAGCGCCGAGACGATTGCCCGGGCGCAGCTGGAGGGCCTGCAGTTCGACACCGAATACCACTTCCGCTTCGTGGCGACGAACCAGAGCGGCAGCGCGGTCGGCGCCGACCAGACCTTCTCCACCTTCGGGATCGAATCGTTCGAGATGGAAGTCCTCGACGAAGAAGGCAACGACTACACCCAGGCCGGCGGCCACCCCTACGAAAAGATCTTCCGCTACCGCTTCAACCACACCGTGGTGAACAACGGCACCAGCCTCGACGCCTTCGTCAAGGACGTGCTGACCGAACAGCCGGCGGGCCAGTCGGGGATCCGCAGCGAAGCGGCGAAGAAGTGCCCCGGCTACAAAGCCGAGGAAAACGCCTGCGGGCCGGAGAGCCAGGTCGGCGAAGCCACGGTCGAATACATCGAAGGCGGCGGCGTCACCACGACCACCAAGGGCCTCTACGACATCGTCACCCCCGACGGCGTCGCCAACCGCTACGCCACCCTCGACCCCTTCACCGCCTCCGACACCAGCGTTCGCACCGGCTCCGACTACGGCCCCACCTCCAACGGCCGCGGCCTCAGCGAGGAAGCGAAGGTGGTCGGCCTGACCGTCTCCCTGTGGGGCGTCCCGGCCGACCACGTCGCCGGGGCGACGAAAGCGGCGATCCTGCGCAACCCGACCGCCTGCCTGGGACCGCAGACGGCGCGCCTGCGGGTCAACACCTGGCAGGACCCGAGCCGCTACGCGAGCGCGACGGCGCCGCTGCCGGCGACGACCGGCTGCGACAAGCTCGAGTTCGACCCCTCGATCGAGTGGCGGCCGAGCACCGGCGTCGCCGACTCGCCGAGCGGGCTGAAGGTCGACATCCACGTGCCGCAGAACGTCGAGCCCGACGAGCTCGCCAACGCCGACCTCGACGACGTCCGCATGAACCCGGCCAAGGGCCTGATCTTCAACCCGCCCGGCGCCGCCGGCCTGGTCGGCTGCAGCGCGGCGCAGATGGGGCTGCACGAGGAAACGCCCTCGCGCTGCCCGGAGGGCTCGAAGATCGGCCGGGTCGAAATCGTCACCTCGCTGCTCGACCACCCGCTGCTCGGCGGCATCTACATGGCGCAGCCGCACGACAACCCGTTCGACTCGATGTTCGCCATCTACCTCACCGTCAACGACGGCAAGAGCGGGGTCAGCGTCAAGCTCGCCGGCGAGATCAAGGCCGACGCCGGCGACGGCCAGCTGACCGCCTCCTTCTCCGACAACCCGCAGCTGCCGATCGAAGACTTCAAGCTCGACTTCTTCGGCGGCCCGCGGGCGGTGCTGCGGACGCCGCTCGCCTGCGGCACCTACGTCACCGAGTCGAGCCTGAGCCCGTGGTCGGCGCCGCAGTCGGGGCCGCCGGCGCACCCGACCGACTCCTACAAGATCGAGGCGGCGCCGAACGGCGGCGCCTGCGTCGGCCGCGAAGCCGACGCGCCGCACCAGCCGACCTTCCGCGCCGGCACGGTCAGCCCCCGGGCCGGCGCCTACTCGCCCTTCGTGATCCGGCTCCAGCGCGAGGACGGCAGCCAGCAGATCGCCGACCTCGCGGTCAGCCCGCCGCCCGGCCTGCTCGGTCGCCTCGCCGGCATCCCCCGCTGCGCGGAGACGGCGATCGACGCCGCCGCCCACCGCAGCGGCAGCGCCGAGAAGGCGAGCCCGTCCTGCCCGGCCAGCTCCCAGGTCGGCTCGGTCGTGGTCGGGGCCGGCGCCGGACCGGCGCCCTTCTACGCCGACGGCAAGGTCTACGTCGGCGGTCCCTACAAGGGCGCCTCGCTCTCGATCGCGGTCGTCGTCCCGGTCGTCGCCGGTCCCTTCGACCTCGGCACCGTGGTCGTCCGCTCGCCGCTGCGGATCGACCTCGAAAGCGGCCAGGTCGGGGTCGAGACCGACCCGCTGCCGACCATCCTCGAGGGCGTCCAGCTCGACGTGCGCTCGATCGAAGTCAAGCTCGACCGGCGCGGCTTCACGGTCAACCCGACCAGCTGCAGGCCCGACCAGACGACGGCGACGGCGACCTCCCTGGCCGGCCGCTCGGCCCAGCTCAGCTCCCCCTTCCAGCTCGAGCGCTGCCGCAAGCTCGGCTTCGACCCGAAGGTGCGCCTGCGGCTGCTGGGCAAGACCCAGCGCCGCGCCCACCCCGGTCTGCGGGCGGTGGTGACGATGCCGAAGGGCAGCGCCAACATCGGCCGCGTCGGCGTGGCGATGCCGCCGACCCTGTTCCTCGACAACAACAACATCCGCGGCATCTGCACCCGCGCCCAGTTCAGCCAGCGGGCCTGCCCGGCGAACTCGGTCTACGGCCAGGCCAAGGCCTGGAGCCCGCTGCTCGACAAACCGCTCGCCGGCCCCCTCTACATGCGCTCCTCGCAGCGCGGGCTGCCGGAGCTGGTCGCCGACCTCGACGGCGAATTCCGCCTCGCGGTCGCCGGCCGCATCAACTCCGACCACGGCGGCATCGGCGCCGCGATCAAGGGCCTGCCCGACGTCCCCGTGCGCAAATTCGTGCTCACCGTGCGCGGCGAGAGCCGCGGCCTGCTGCAGAACTCGGTCGACGTCTGCGCCCACCCCGAACACGGCCGGATCGAGATGGAAGGCCAGAACGGCAAGGTGGCGATCCTGCACCCGCTGCTCGAAGGCGACTGCCGCAAGGGCGGCGGCCGCAACCGCTGAGAGCTACAGCGCGACCCGCTCGCCGTGGACGTTGAGCCGCGGCAGGTGGCGCTCCAGCCAGCCGGGCAGCCACCAGACGCGGGGGCCGATCAGCTTCATCAGCGCCGGCACCAGCATCAGCCGGATCGCGGTGGCGTCGAGGACGACGGCGACGGTGAGGCTGATCCCGAACTGGGCGACGCTCTGGATCGGCGCGGTCGAGAGGACGACGAAGACGCAGGCCATGATCGTCGCCGCGCCGGTGATCACGCTCGCGGTCCGCTCCAGCCCGTAGGCGATCGCCGCCTCGTTGTCGCCGTCGCGCTCCCAGCCTTCGCGCATCCGCATCAGCAGGAAGACGGCGTAGTCGATCGAGAGCCCGAAGACGACGCCGAAGATGCCGGCGGCGGAGACCGGGTCGATGTGCCGGGTGCCGCCGAAGGGCCAGCTCGACGGCAGCAGGGTCAGCAGCTCCAGCACGCCGAAGGCGGCGGCGACGGCGACCAGGTTGAGCGCGATCGCCAGCGCCGCCAGCGGCAGCGCCCGCAGGATCATCAGCATCAGCAGGAAGGTGACCAGGGTGATCGCCACCACCAGCGGCAGCAGCCGCGAGCTGGTCGCGCGCACGTAGTCGACGCTCTGGGCGATGCCGCCGGTCACCGCCACCTGCATGCCGCTGGCGGCCGCGAGCTGCTCGGCGTTGGCGCGGAGGCGGTCGTTGAGGCCGCCCATCTCCAGCCGGTTCTCGTTGCGGTCGGCGTCGACGACGAGGACCTTGGTCGCCCGGCCGCCGCCGTCGAGGTCGATCGCCTGCCCGCTCAGCTCGCGCTGCGGCGCCCGCGCGCCGTCGAGCGCCGAGAGGGCGAAGTAGCCGGAGTCGAAGATGTGCGGCGAGCTGCGGTCGAGGCGGTCGTGGGCGGAGCGGACCCGGATCTCCGCCCGGCGGGCGCCGCCGACCAGCGGCCGCGTCCGCTGGAAGCCGGAGGAGAGCCCGCGGGAGAGGTGGGCGTTGCCGTCGCGCAGGCGGGCGAGGCCGCTGCTGAGCCGCTGCGCCCCGTCGGCGAGGCGGCCGAGGCCGGCGCCGAGCCGGGCGGAGCCGCTGACGATCCGGTCCGAGCCGCCGGCGAGGCGCTCGCTGCCGGCTTCGAGCTTGGCGACGGCGTCCCGCAGCCGCTGCACCAGCCGCTGCTGGAAGCCGATCGCTTCCTCGATCCCCTCCAGTTCGTGAGTCAGCCGGCGCGCCTCGGCCAGGCTCTGGCGCTGCGCCTCGCCGAGCCCGGCCAGCGCCCGCGGCAGGCCCTCGTAGCCGGGCGCGTAGGCGGCGCCGCTGACCGGGTCGACGCCGCCCGCCGCGGTCAGCGCCTCGCGCAGCGCCGCGCTCAGCGCCTGGTAGTGGGGGTCGGCGGGGTCGGCGCCGAGCGCGCCCAGTTCGCGCCAGGCCGCTTCCAGCTGCGCCAGGGTCGCCGTCGCCGCCGTTTCCGCGGTCGGCAGATCCTCGCCGGCGGCGCTCAGCCCGGCTTCGAGCTCGCGCGCCCGCGGCAGCGCCCGGCGGCCGACTTCGTCGCCCAGTTCTTCGATCCCGAAGCCGAGCAGGGAGACCCCGAGCGCGGTGCTGCGATGGCCGTCGACCAGCAGGTGCGAGCCGCGGCGGAAGCGGTCCAGCGCCCGCCGCGCCCGGCCGCTGCCGGCGGCGGCGATCGAGAGCCCGTTGGCGATCAGGCTGGCGCCGCTCTCCGCCCGGCCGCTGCCGAGCGCCAGCGTCTGCGCCCCGGCGCTGGCGACGCCGAGGCCGCGGCGCAGGCGGGCGAGGCCGTCGCCGGCGCGCCGCAGCCGCGCGGTCATGCCCTCGCCGTCCGCGCCGCCGTCGGCGAGGAAGCGGCGGCCGGCGCGCTGCAGCGGCTCGATCCGCTCGACCAGCGGCCCCGGCCCGATCACCGCCTCGATCCCGGGCTCCCGCGCGACCCGCGCCTGCCAGCGGTCCAGCGCCGCCAGCCGCCGCGGCGCCGTGACCGGGCCGTCCTCGCTGACCGCGACGACGACGGTCGGCGAGATCCAGCCGCCGCCGACCGCGGCTTTGATCGCTTCGACGTCGCGGCGGACCGGGTCGTCGCGGCTCAGCTCTTCGATCGTCACCGGGCCGGTGGCCAGCGAGGCGGCGGGGGCGGCGACCAGCAGCAGGAGCAGGCCGATCGCCGCCGCGGCGGCGCCGGGACGGCGCAGGGCGGCGCGGCTGATCGCCAGCCAGCGGGTCCGCACCGGCCCGGCCCGGCCGATCCGCCAGCGGTCGACGTCGTGGCCGACCAGGACCAGGACCGCCGGCCCGACCACCCAGGGCCCGGCGACGGCGACGACGATCGCCGGCGCCACGGTCGCGCAGAGCGAGAGCAGCAGGTCGCCGGGCACCAGCGCGACCGCGATCGCCACCGCCATCAGCAGGATGCCGCCGGCGAAGGCGGTGGTGCGGCCGGCGGTCATCCGCGTCACCGCCGCCGCCGCGACCGGGTCGGCGCCGCGGTCGAGCTCTTCGCGGAAGCGGGAGACGATCAGCAGCGCGTAGTCGACGCCGATCGCCAGCCCGATCATCGTGGCGATGCTGAGCGCGAAGCCGTTGACGTCGACGAAGTCGGCGACGATCGAGACCAGGCCGCGGGCGCCGACGATCGTGATCGCGCCGAAGACCAGCGGGATCGCCGCCGCCACCGGCGAGCGGAAGACCAGCAGTAGGACGACCAGCAGGATCGGCGCCAGGATCAGCTCCCCCCGCCGCGTCACCTCCACCGACTCTTCGCGGATCGCCCGCGCCACCGTGGCGAAGCCGGCGCCGCGCGCCCGCACCGGGGCCGCGACCTGGCGCTCGAGCAGCCGCTCCAGGTGCGGCGCGGTCGTCCTCATCGCGGTATCGCCGTCGACGTGGAAGTCGACCAGCACCAGGGCCGAGCGCGGGCCCGGGCGCAGCGGCCCGAGGCCGGCGCCGGGATCCCAGGGCGAGACCGTGGTTACGCGCGGGCTATCGCGGCGCAGCGCCGCGACCAGGCGCGGCCCCTGCCGGTCCAGGGAGGCGGCCGGGCCCCGCAGCAGGACGGCGAAGGGGGCGGAGTCGCCGAAGTGGGCGCGCAGCAGCGCCGCGCCGCGGCTCGACTCGGTGCCGGGGACGTCGAGCGAGGTCGCCTTGAGCTTGCCCTCGACGCCGATCCCGAGCAGGCCGAGGACGAGCAGGACGACGAGCGCGGCGGCGATCGTCAGCCGCGGGCGGCGCGCCCCGATCGGCGGCCTTCGCGGCGGCAATCAACATGCCCCGGGCGCAGCGGCCGGCACGCGGGCGGCGACGTAGCCGGCCGGCACCGCGGCCAGCGCCTGCAGGGCGCTGCCGTCCCCGCCCTCCCAGGCCGCCGCCATCGCCCGCGCCGCCGCGGCGCGGTTGGCGCACTCGGCGATCGCGCGGTCGAGGGCGCCGCACTCGCGGACCACCGCGATCACCTCGGCGGCGCCGTTGTGGCCGGCGCCGTGCTGGGCCAGCAGCCGCGGCAGCGCTGGTTCGGCCTCGATCGCGTAGAGCAGCGGCAGCGGGTAGATGCCGAGCCCGAGGTCCGACCCCTCCTCGCCCGGGTGCAGGCCGTCGCCGACGGTGAGGTCGACGATCTCCTCGGCGAGCCGGATCGCCACCCCCAGTTCGAGCCCGAACTGGCGCAGCGGCGCGGCCGCCGCCACCTCCTCGCCGCGGACCAGGGCCCCGAACTCGGTCGCCAGCACCGCCGCCGCGCCCTCGGTCTCGCGCGCCGCCTGGAGCCAGCTGGCGGCGGTGCGGTCGGCGGCGAAGCGGGCGCTGGCGTCGCGCATGCCGCCGACGCAGCCGCCCATGCAGGCGCGCGAGAGCGCCGTCACCGCCTCCGGCCCGAGCCGCGCCGCCGCGGTCAGCGAGCGGGTCGCGGCGAAGTCGCCGGTCAGCACCGCCAGCGCGTTGTTGACTTTCAGCTGCTTGGAGCGGGCGCGGTCGACCAGCATCGAGAGCAGCTTCGGCAGCACCCCGACGGTCTCGGCCGAGACGCCGGCCTCGTAGGCCGCCTCCGGCACCGGCCCCGCCCCGGACGTCGCCAGCACCACCGCCGCGTAGATCGGCCCCAGGTGGGCCTTGATCGAGCCGTGGATCACCTCGGTGACGAACGGCATCCGGTGCGAGAGGCGCTCCAGCAGGAGGTCGTTGGACCGCTCCAGCGCCCGCCCCAGCTCCGGGTCGCTGGCCGCGAGCGCGGCCCAGGCCGGGGTCCCGGCGACGCCGGTCTCATAGGCGGATTCGGGGGCGATCCGCCAGACCGTGCGCAGGAACGGCTCGGTCACCGAGCGCACCGATTCGGCCGCGCTCGGCGACCGGTTCAGCTTCTGCATCGCCGAGCGGACCACGATCGAGGCGTCGATCCCGACCTGGGGGAAGGAGCGCCAGACTTCGCCGTCCGCCGGGCCCGGCGGCGGCGGCCGTTTGCTGCGCCGGGAGCGGGCGTGGAGCGCCGCCGCCAGCTCCTCGCCGGCCCGCATGGCGAAGGAGATGCCCTCGCCGGTGACCGGGTGGACGGTGCCGGCGGCGTCGCCGACCAGGGTCAGGCCGGGGATGCCGGCGAGCGCGATCCGCGGGCGGATCGAGACCGGGGAGCCGATCGGCTCCCCGATCGGCTCGAGGTCGCCGAAGCGGCGGCCGGACTTGGTCCCGAGTTCGGCCAGGTAGGAGTCGAGCACGGCGCGCAGCGAGGGCACGCGCCGGTGCGGCTCGCGGGCGAGGCCGATGCCGACGTTGGCGGTGTGCTCGTCGAGCGGGAAGACCCAGCCGTAGCCGTAGAGGATCCGGCCCTCGAATTCGAGCGGGATGTCGATGTGGAAGACCGGGTCGAGCGGCAGCTCGCAGCGGAAGTACTGGCGGATCGCGTAGGCGGTCGGCTTGTCGGTGCCCTCCCTGGTCAGGCGACGGATCCGCGAGGTGGCGCCGTCGGCGGCGACCACCGTCGCCGCCCGCACCTCGACCGGGCCCTCACCGTCCTCGGCCCGCAGCAGCTGGGCGCCCGCCCCGGCCACGAAGGAGTCGACGCGGGCGCGGCGGAAGCGCGCCCCGCGCTCCCTGGCCGCGCCCAGCAGCGCGGCGTCGAACTCCTCGCGGGCGATGCAGCGCGGCAGCGGCCGGCCCGCCGCCTTGACGAAGTCGATCGCGGTCTGGCGGCGGTGGCCCATGACCACCCGCGTCGTCGAGATCTCCGGGTTGGCCTCGATCAGCGCCCCGAGGCCGAGCCGCTGGGCGGCCGCGACGGCCGGGTGGGCAAGGCCGTCGCCGCAGGGCTTCTCGCGCGGGAACTCGTCCTTGTCCAGCAGCAGCACGTCGTGGCCGCGCTCGGCCAGGAAGGCGGCGGTGGTGCAGCCGGCGGGGCCGGCACCGACGACGGCGATCTCCGCCTCGTCGATCGTGGCCGGGCCGGCCACGGCTAGGCGGCCTCCTTGGCGCGCGACTCCAGCGCCTGCGCCAGCGACAGCAGCCGCTGTTCGTGCTCGCCGGCCGGCTCGTGCTGGGGCAGCGCCTGCAGCGCCTCTTCGATCCAGCCGATTCCCTCTTCCAGCGCCGCCTCGACCGCGCCGGTGGCGCGGATGCGGGCCACCAGCTCCGGCAGGTCGGCCTCCTCCGGGCCCTCGATCAGGGGCTCGCGCAGCTCCGGGTCGACAGCCAGGGCGAGGATCGTCGGCAGCGTGTAGACGCCGTTGCGCAGGTCGCTGCCTTCGGTCTTGCCGGTTACCGCCGGGTCGGCGACCAGGTCGAGGATGTCGTCGACGATCTGGAAGGCCATCCCGACCGCCTCGCCGTAGCGCTCGAGCCGCCGTGCGATCGGCGGCGGGGCGCCGCCGACCCTGGCCCCGAGCCAGGTGGCGAAGGCGATCAGCCGCGCCGTCTTCGCCTCGATCGCCTCCAGGTAGCGCTCGCGGCTGCGGTCGACGTCGTAGAGGTCGCGGCTCTCCAGCATCTCGCCCTCGCAGACGATCGAGGTCGCTTCGGCGAAGCGGGCGACGGCGACGCCGTCGACCTCGGCGATCAGCTCGCCGGCCCGGGCGAACAGCCAGCCGCCGGCGAGGCTGGCGGCGAGGTTGCCGGCGTGGGCGCCGATCGTCGCCTTGCCGCGGCGCAGCTGGCCGTCGTCGACGACGTCGTCGTGGGCCAGGGTCGCGGCGTGGAAGAGCTCGATCGCCACCGCCGCGCGTTTGACCAGCGGGTCGTCGGGCCGGTCGCCGTAGCGCGCGGCGCTTTCCAGGGCCGAGGCGCGGAAGCGCTTGCCGGGGTTGGAGACGATGTAGTCGCAGCTCGCCCGCAGCGGGCTGTCGGCGGCGAGCGAGCCGAGGGCGATCTCCAGTTCGTGGTCGACCGCCGCCGGCCGGCTGCCGTTCATCAGCGCGCTCACCCGCTCACCCCCGCGCCCCGGCCAGCGGGACCTGCTCACCGCAGCGGGGACAGGTGACGGCGCGGGGCGAGGACTCGTCGTGCCCCTCGCCCTCTTCCCCTTCGCGGCGGGAGATCCGCAGCATCATCCGCAGGTCGGAGACCGACCAGCGCTGCACCGCGGCGTCGTCGAGCCAGCGGTCCTGCTGCTCGAACTCGAGTGCGGCAAGGGTCTCGTGGTGGCTCCAGGAGAGGTTCTCCCGACGTCGGGAGATCGGGAAGCGGGAGGCGACGTAGACCATGTTCATCAGCGTCTGGGTGTCGTAGCCGGTGATCTTCGAGGCGCGCGCGTAGCGCTCGCCGAAGCGCTCGTTGCCGTAGGCGATCCAGTCGCCGATCAGCCACTGGATGCAGCGCCCGACGGCACCGAGGCGACGGCCGGCGGAGGCCCAGTCGCGGGCGTCGAGCTCGCGTCCGGGGGACCAGCCGATCGGAGCGCTCGCCGGTGCCTCGCCGGCCGGCTCGGGGTGTGATCGCTCGCTTGTCGCCACGGTTGCCATCGGTTGCTTTCTCCCACCGCCTAGCAAACCAGCGCGGCGGCGGCGCGCGGTCATCCATGTGGTCCGCCCCGGTGCGCGGCGCACACCGAACGGTCGATGGCTACTGAATTTCGTCTACCTGGAGGGCGACCTGGAGCTCCGCCTGGCAGGTGTGGAGCAGCTGCCCGAGCTTGCGCTCGACGGTCCTGATCCGGCGCTGCACGGTGTGGCGGGTGACGCCGAGGTTGACCGCGGCGGCGGCGGCGTTGCCGCCGACGGAGAAGTAGGAGCGCAGGGTCTCGATCAGCACCGTGCCGGCCGGGCCCTCGCCGCGCAGCGGCCCGAGGTAGGTGTCGAGCAGCGCCCGCACCAGCGTCTCGTCGCGCATGATCCCGGCCAACAGGATCACGTCGCGGCCGCGCAGCAGCTTGCGCGGGCGGCGCAGCATCACCCCCAGCGCCATCTGCGCTTCGCGGTGGGTGAGGCGCCAGCCGCCGAGGCCCTGGCGCGGCTCGCCGATCGCCACCGAGACCTCGGCCGGGGTGCTGCCGGCGACGAACTGCTTCAAGTTCATTGCCGCCGGCCGGCGCAGGCTGCCGAGCCAGGCCCAGACGGTCTCCGGGTCGCGCGGCACGTCGAGCAGGCGCGAGCCGAGCCGTTCGGCCAGCACCCGCGCCGTCACCTGGGCGTTGGCGCCGCGCAGGATCATGCCGACGTGCCAGGTTTCGAAGTCGTAGTCGATCTCGGCCGGGCTGGCGAGGCCGTTGCCCTCGAGCAGGTGCAGCACGCGGTCGGCCTGGCGCTCGGCCGAGGAGCGCTTGGCCCGCTCCAGCTCCTCGATGTACTCGCTCGACATCGCCTCCATGAGGCGGTCGAGCTGGGGACCGCGTTCGCCGATCACCTGGCGCAGCACTTCGCTCGGCAGGTCCTCGGCCTCGACGACGATGAACTCCTCCAGCAGGTTGCTGCCGGCCACGTAGCGGCGCAGGACGGTGTCGAGCCGGACCCCGTCGCGGGCCGCGAGCCGGGCCTGGCGCGCGGTCTCCGGCGGCACCGGCACCGCCCAGTCCTCGCCCTCGATGCATTTGAGGCCGTAGTCGATCGCCGCCGCGACCGCCGCCCGCAGCCCGGCCACGTAGGCGGAGTCCGCGTCCGCAACCGGCTCCGAGACCCCCCTGATGTGGGCGAAGATCGCCGCTTCGATCTCCGGGAACCGGGCCCGCAGGCGGGCGACGAGCTCGGCCCGCGTGGCGCGAGCCGCCTTGTCCTGGTTGATCTCGGTCCTCGGCATCGAGCTGCCTCTCGGTGTTTGCTCAGAGAAATTTGCAGTATAGGCGCAGAGCCGTCCGAAAAGGACCGTTGCGGCGCGGTCCGCCCATTCGACCGCCGGGTTCACCACCTTCTGTCGAGTTATGGACCCCAGGGAGTCATGAACTCGACAGAAGAGGAGTGGCGGATCGATCTTTCCGCTGGACCCACCCGGCGGTAGGGTCGGGGATGTGACGGAAGACGCAGCCCAGGCCTATGAAGCCTTTGCTTCGGTCTACGACGACTTCAACCACCTCAACGACTACGAGATGTGGCTCGGCGAAGTGCTGCTGCCGGAGCTGGAGAAGCACGGTCTGAAGCAGGGTCGCCTGCTAGATGTGGGCTGCGGCACCGGCCGTGCCTTCGAGCCGATGCTGCGGCGGGGCTGGGAGATCGTCGGCTGCGACCTGACCCCGGCGATGCTGGCCGAGGCGCGGCGGAAATTTGGCGACGCCGTCCCCCTCGAGGTGGCCGACATCCGCGAGCTGCCGGTCTTCGGCAAGTTCGAGCTGGTCCTCGCCCTCAACGACGTCGTCAACTACCTGCTCGAGGACGGCGACCTGGAGCGGGCACTGACCGGCATGGCCGCCAACCTCGCCCCGGGCGGCCTGATCCTCTTCGACGCCAACACCCTCTCGCTGTTCGAGTCGAGCTTCGCCAGCGGCGACGACAAGGGGATGAGCGTCGGCGATTGGCGCTGGGTCGGCCAGTCCGAGCGGGTCGAGCCGGGCGGGACCTTCGAAGCGCGGCTCTCGGGCGGAGAGATCCCAGCCCACGTCCACCGCGAGCGACACTGGACCCCGGAGCAGGTGCGAGCGGCAGTCGAGGTCACCGGGTTGGATCTGCGTGCGGTCCTGGGACAACAGGAGGTCGACGGCAGAGTCGTCCTGGTCGAGCCACTGGACGAGCAGCGAGATCACAAGACGATCTACATCGCCGGAAGGGCGTAGCTCACTCCGGAGAGACGCCGGGCCGGCGTCCCAAGCACACCGGCCCGGCAGCACGTCAGCCGCTCTTGGTAGATGCGGGTGGCAACAGACTGTCTTGCTTGAACAGGATCACAATCTCACCCCCTCCCAGGTGGTTAGGAGAAACCCTCACCACCTGTAGATGCCTTTTGGGGGCGCGCCCGACTGGTGGCGCTATCTTTCTTGGCGCAACGTGCGTTGAGTTATCGGATGGTCTAAATGTCTGGGAAGTCGAAGCTAAGAAAGCAAAAGCATGCAGCGCGGCTCAACGCCGCCCTTTACAAGGCTCTCTCCCACCCGCTGCGGTACCGGCTGATGATGGTCCTCGGAGAAGTCGAGGCAAGTCCGAAGGAACTCTCGGAACTGCTCGAGGAGCCCTTCCACCGCGTCTGCGAACACATCCGCATCCTGCGTGAGGCCGGGGTGATCGAGCTGGTCGAAGAAGACCGGCGCCGGGGCGGCACCCAGCACATCTACAAAGCCTCGACCCGCCCGTTGTTCGATGCGGGGGAATGGACTGAACTGCCGAAGCTGGTCAGGGAAACCGGAAGCGTCGCAACCCTGGGGGTCATCTTCGACGAGGCTGCCGCCGCGGTCAGAACCGGTGCCTTCGATTCGCACCCGCGGCGGGTTCTGTTTCAAAAACCGATGGTCGTCGACGAGCAGGGCTTTGCCGATGCGGACGAGTCGGCACTTCGCCATCTGGCCAACCTGGATCGGATCGCCGCCGAAAGCGCCGCCAGGCTGATCGAGGAGAAGAAATCCGGGACGGCGATCAAGACGGCGACGATCATCCATCCCGCCGCACCGCCCGGCGAACCTGGTTAGGGCATCCCCGAACCGGTCGGTTTGACAGTCGCCAGGGGCTCCGAAAGACTCGCTACGTCCCCCTCTGAATAGTCGAAACCCCTCGGGTGATGTGGCGAAATGGGGGTGGACAGGGTTACTGATCAACTCCGATCCTGCGAGACGGCGACATCTTCCCTTCGACTCTCACCCACGTGCAGCAGGACGGGCTCGCTCACCCCGTCCGGCGCCTGATCCTGCGGACCCTGAACGCAAGCACGGTGGGGCTCAGCCCGAGCGACATCGCCACACGCTTCGACCTCGAAGTCGCCCGGGTCCAGTACCACGCCTTCCGGCTCGAGGAAGCCGGGCTGGCCGTGTCGGGCAGGCCGCCGAGCGAGCGCGGCGCGGTCTGGTTCGCCTCGACCGACACAGGCATCAGGCTGGGCCGGGTCCTGGACGACCTGGAAGCGCGCGGCGCGAGGTTCCAGCCCAACGGGGAAAGCGGCGATGGCCCGTAGCGACTGCGCGGCCATCCCCAGGCAGGACATAGTC
The DNA here is from genome assembly GCA_963719435.1 of uncultured Solirubrobacterales bacterium. Classification (GTDB taxonomy): domain Bacteria; phylum Actinomycetota; class Thermoleophilia; order Solirubrobacterales; family 70-9; genus VAYN01. The sequence goes on from OY970384.1 coordinate 2,178,529, forward strand.
GAGCGGGTTACCCGCGCCCTTGGCCACCCGATCCGGGTCGCCTTCCTCGAAACCCTGGCGATGGACGGCGTCGCCAGCGCCAATACCTTCTCGCAGAAGACGGGCTACGGCCTCTCCGACTCGGCGTACCACGTCCGCGTCCTCTTCAACGAGTGCCAGCTGATCGAGCTGGCGCGGACCCGGCCGGCGCGGGGGGCGATCGAGAAGTTCTTCCGCATCGCCCCCGTCTCGCTCGAAAGCGCCGACTGGGACCGGCTGCCCCCCCACCTGCTCGACTGGCTCAAGGGGGCGGGGCTGCTGGCCTTCACCGACGCCTCGATCGCCGCCCTCTCCTCCGGCCAGATCGCCGGCGACGAGAACAGCGTCTTCACAGGCCGGATGATGACCCTGGACGGCCGCGGCCTGGACGAGGTGACCGAGGTCCTGCGCGAGGCCCTCGGCCGGGTCGATCAGGCCGAACGGGCGAGCCGTCGGCGGCTCAAACGGAGCAGCGAAGCTAACGCGATGAGCGTGATCCTCGGCGCCGCCGCCTTCCAGGCGAGCCGCTCCGATAGCACGCCGCTCTGACCTGACCGCTAGAGCCCGTGCGGGTGCAGGTGGTCCTCGGCCATCCGCTTGAGGCCGACGCGGTCGATCTTGCCGGTCGGGTTGAGCGGCATCCGCTCGAGGAAGACGACCTCCTCCGGCGCCTTGTAGCCGACGCGGTCGCGGGCGAAGACGATCAGGTCGGCGCTGGAGGGGCGCTCGGCGCCCTCGCGCAGGGTCACATAGGCGCGCACGTTCTCGCCGTGAACGCTGTCGTGGATGCCGACGACGCCGGCCTCGGCGACCGCCGGGTGCTCGTCCAGCGCCGACTCGACCTCGAGCGGGCTGATGTTGGAGCCGTCGTGGACGATCACCTGCTTCTTGCGCCCGAAGAACCAGAGGTAGCCGTCGGCGTCGGCGCGGGCAAGGTCGCCGGAGTCGAGCCACTCCTCGCGCAGCACCTCCGCGGTCGCGTCGGGCGCCTCCCAGTAGCCGGCCATGCGGCTGCGGGTGCGGATCCAGATCCGGCCGACGGTCTCGGCCGCGACCGGCTCCCCGTCCTCGCCGCGCAGGGCGACGCTGTAGCCGCCGATCGGCGGCCCGATCGAGCCCTGCTTGATCTCGCCCGAGGGCGGGTTCAGGGTCGCCAGGCCGACCTCGGTCATCCCGTAGCCCTCGACGATCGGGAAGCCGGCGGCGGCGGCGAACTCGGTCAGCAGCTCGGTCGAGACCTTGTCGGAGCCGGAGCGGCAGATTCGCAGGCAGGCGAGGTCGCCGGGCTGCAGGTCGTGGTCGCGGACCAGCGCCAGCAGCGCCGCCGGGATCATCGCCATCACGCTCGGCTGGTGCTCGCGCAGCAGCGGCAGCAGCTCGTGGCTGTCGGTGGTGCGGGCGACGACGACGCGGCCGCCGACCGAGAGCATGCTGAGCGCCCAGAGGAAGGAGCCGATGTGCGACATCGAGGAGCCGGGCAGGAAGGCGTCGGCGGGGTCGAGCTCGAAGGCGGCGGCGGCGCTGGCGATCATCCAGCGCAGCGACTCGCGGGTGTGGGTGACGCCCTTGGCCGGCCCGGTGCTGCCCGAGGTGAAGAAGATCGCCGCCGGCGCGGAGGGATCGAGCGCGGGCTCGCCGCCCGGCGGCTCGGCCGCCAGCAGGGCCTCGAAGTCGTGCTCCCACGCGCACCCCGGGGCGCCGTCCAGCTCGGCCGCGCCGTAGGCGATCGTGCCCAGTGCGAGGCCGGTGGCCAGCTCGCTGGCGCCGACGTCCTCGGCCCGCTCGACGTGGGCGAGCAGGGCGCGGGCGCCGCTGACCGCGAGCGCGTGGTCGATCTCGCGGGCGGTGTAGCGGTAGTTGAGCGGGGTGGCGACCAGCCCCGCCTTGAAGCAGGCGAGGTAGTGGACGACGAGGTCGATCCGGTTCGGCATCAGCGAGGCCAGCCGGTCGCCGGGCTCCAGTCCCAGACCGAGATAGCCGCCGGCGAGCCGGGCGCTCTCCTCCTCCAGCTGGCGCCAGCTCAGCGAGCGCGTGGCCGAGACCAGCGCGATGTCATCGGGGCCGGCCTCGAGACCGGCCCGCAGCAGCTCGTCCAGCGGCGGCGCCGGCCGCTCCAGCAGGTTGCCGTCGATCTGCATCGGCGCATCGTAGGGAGGCTCGCCCAGAAGGGCGTGCCGAAGTCGCCGCGACTAGGTCGCCAGCGCCCGCTGAAGGAAGTCGACCTGTTCCTGCTTGCGCATGATCTGGTGCTCGAGCATGTGCTCCAGCGCCTCCGAGCGGCCCTCGCGGCCGGTCGGCTCGATCGCCGCCTGCAGGTCGTCGATCACCTCTTCCTCGCACTTCAGGAGCCAGCCGAGCGCGTCGCGCGGACCGGCCTCGAAGCGCAGCTCCGCGACCGCGGTGGTCGGCTCGCCGCCGAAGGAGACGACCTTCTCGACCAGCTGGCGGGCGCCGCTCAGCTCTTCGTCGCCGTAGCTGGTCAGCTTGGCGCCGAGGCCCTGCGTCTCCAGCCCGGTCAGGCTGGCGGCGACCAGCGAGTACTGCAGGGCGGAGCGGTACTGCTGGCTGAGGGCCGCGTTCAGCAGCTCGATCGCCTTCGCCTCGTCGAGCAGCTCTTCGGAGTCGGGCATGACGGCCTTGGTCCCCGGGAAGGCGTTCGCACAAACACGGGGCGCGGCCGTGACCGCCGCGGAGCGAGGCCCGCGGCTCAGCCGTCGGCCAGTAACCGCTCGAGCGTGCGGTCGCTGAGGACCGAGCGCGGCTGCTCGGCGACGACGTCGCCGCCGGGGCGGGCCTCCTCGTCGCGGCGCTTGATCAGCAGCCACTGCGGCTTCTCGCCGCCGCGGGTGCGCTGCAGGGCGAAGCCGCCGCTGAGCTTCTCGCCGTGGAGGACGAAGACGGCGTGGCCGCGCTCCAGCGCCTCGGGCCAGGGCACGCGCCCGCCCTGCTCGTAGCTGCCGCGGTCCCAGACGATGACGCCGCCGTTGTCGGTCCTGCCCTCGAACTCGTTGTGGGCGAGCGAGTGGTCCTCGACCTGGATGGCGAAGCGCTTCACGGCGGGGTCCAGCGACGGTCCTTTCGGCACCGCCCAGGAGCGCATCGCGCCCTCGACCTCGAGCCGCAGATCGAAGTGATGGGCGGTGGCGGCGTGCTCCTGGACGACGAAGACGCCGGCGCTGACGCCGCGCACGGCGAACTGCTCGTGCCCCTCGACCTTGACCGCCTCGACCTCGACCGCATCGACGTCGGCGCCGCGCGGCCCCCGGTGGAGGAAGGCGACCAGCTCATCGACCGCCGCCTCCGCGCCCTCGGCGTGGACGAGGACGCTGCCGTCCTCGCCGTTGCGGACCCAGCCGAGCACACCCAGCTCCCCGGCCCGCCGCACCGTCGCTTCGCGGAAGCCGACGCCCTGGACCGTGCCGCGCACGGTGGCTCGGACGGCCGCGCCGTCCTTCGGCGTGGATTTGCGGGTCGGGGTCACCCGGGGAACGCTACCCGCGGAGCCCGCGCCGCCCACCCGCGCACGCGGGTAGCGTCCACCGCATGGATGGCCACGGCGACCGCCTGCAGCGCTTCGTCGACGCCCAGGAACGGGCGGGCACCTACGAGCGGGCGCTGGCGGAGCTGCGGGCGGGCCGCAAGACCAGCCACTGGATCTGGTTCGTCTTCCCCCAGCTCGCCGGCCTCGGCCGCAGCCCGACGGCGCAGGAGTACGCGATCGAGTCCCTGGCCGAAGCACGCGCCTACCCTCGACCACCCGCTGCTTGGGACCCGCCTGCGCGAGTGCGCCGACACCATGCTCCTGCACGAGGACCGCTCCGCCCGCGAGATCCTCGGCGAGATCGACGCGGTCAAGCTGCGCTCCTCGATGACCCTCTTCGCCCGCGCCGACCCGGACGCGCCACAGTTCCCGCTGGTGCTGGAGCGGTACTACGGCGGCGAGGCCGACCCCGCGACCGAGCGGCTGCTGGAGGCCGAGGGGGACGACCAGGCGTAGGCGGCCTCAGCCGTCGCGCGGCGCCGGCGTCGTCGCCGAGCGCAGCGCTCCGGCGCAGGCGACGACGACCAGGGCGATGGCCACGAGTTCGACCGCGGCCAGGTCCTGGGAGAGGGCGATGAAGCCGACCGCGGCGGCGACCGCCGGCTCCAGGCTCATCAGCACCCCGAAGACCGCGTTCGGCAGCCGCCGCAGCGCTTCCAGCTCCAGTGCGAAGGGGATCGCGGAGCTGAGCAGGCCGACGGCGAGCCCGACCGCGAGGGTGGATAGGACCAGCAGCTCGCCTCCCCCCTGCGCGATCCCGAGCGGAGCGACGACGAGGGCTGAGATCGACGCCGCCAGTGCCAGGGCGCCCAGCCCCGGGTGGCTCTGCCCGATCCGGGCGCTGAGCAGGATGTAGGCGGCCCAGAAGGCGCCGGCGGTCAGCGCCAGCGCCGCCCCCAAGGCGTCGATGCCGCTGCCGGCGCCGTCGGACAGGAGCACGATCCCGACCGCGGCCAGCAGCGCCCAGATCACGTCCCGCCCCCGCCGCGAACCGAAGACCGCCACTCCGAGCGGGCCGACGAACTCGAGCGTGACCGCGACCCCGAGCGGCAGCCGCTCCAGCGCCGCGTAGAAGCAGAGGTTGATCCCAGCCAGGGCGAGCCCGAACAGGACCACGTCGCGCAGCTCTGCCCCGCGCAGGCGCGGCAGGCTTCCCCGGGCCAGCGCCAGCAGCACCAGGGCGCCGAACAGCGAGCGCAGGAAGACGGCCCCGTGCGACCCGACCGAGTCGAACAGCGTCGTCGCCAGCGCCGCCCCGCACTGGACCGAGACGATCGAGCCGACCGCCATCGCCGCCCCGGTGCGGGCGGCGCGCGCATCCCGCCCCGTCGCCTCGCTCCTCTGTCCCTCCCGGTCCATTCGCGGAAGTTAGAGACCCGGGCTGCAGGAGTTGTCCCGCGGATTCAGCCGCGACCCGCCTCGTCCGACTCTGTAAACGGGCCAGTTTGTTGATGGCCATGGCCAGGGGATACGAGTGCAGACCAGCAAAGCCCGCGAACGGTACGTGCGATGGCTGCACGTGACGAGAGACCTGTCGCCGCACACGATTCGCGCCTACGACGGCGATCTGGCGACCTTCGAGCGCTACCTCGGAGCCCGCGCGACGGTCGACCGGATCGACCGGGAGCAGCTCGTCTCGTTCATAGAGGAGCAGAAGGGCGCGGGGCTTTCCCCCGCCTCGCTGCGACGTCGTGCCTCCGCCCTGCGCGGCTTCTGCCGCTGGATGCGGGCGAACGACCTGCTCACGGTCGACCCCTGGGTTGGCGCGAGCGTTGCCGCCGGACGGTCCCGAAAGCTGCCACGGGTCCTGCCGGCACACGAGCTCGATCGCCTCATCGGCTTTCTGCGGCTCGCCTCCGGGGTCGACTCCGACGAGAGCAGAATCGCCGACCTGATCCGCGAGCGCCCACACGAGTCGACGACCCTCCTAGCGGTCACGTTGATGGTCGCCACCGGTGTGCGGGTCAACGAGGTGGTCGGCATCGAATGCGACGAGATCGACCTCCCCGGCAGAACCATGCGGCTGGTCGGGAAGGGACGCCGCGAACGCCAGGTCTTCCTCACCAACGACTGGATCACCGGCCTGACCGCGGCCTACATCGAGGCCCGAGCCGGCCTCGGCATCCAGCACCCCCGGCTCCTGTTCAACCTCCGCCTCGACCCCCTCACCCCGCCCGCGATGCGCTCGCGTCTGGCCAAAGCCGCCCGCGCCGCCGGCCTCGACTCCCGGGTCACACCGCACATGCTCCGCCACACCGCCGCGACACAGCTGATCGAAGCGGGGGTCGACATCCGCTACATCCAGAGACTGCTCGGGCACGCCAGCCTCAGCACCACGGAGATCTACACCCACGTCTCCGATCGCGCCTTGCGCCAGGTCGTCTCATCCGCCGACGTCCTCGGGAGGTTCGTGCGGGTTCGATAACTAGGAATTATCGCCAGTGATCTGCGCACAGTCGGTCGGACCTCACGGTGAAGGCTTTCGCATATAAAAGCCTCACTACTCAGTTTACTTAACGCCACCACTGAATCGCCGGCATCCGGAACCCTCTGCCGTGATGCGTCCAAAAAGGACTGAACTCGGGTGGCTCGTCGGCGAGGAGACACCTGTCGAAGTCGCGGGCGGCCATGGATCGGCCCTCCGACATCACCTCTGCCAGCAGTTCGTGCCGGCGGATCAACGCGGGCCGGGTGACGTAAGGGATCTCGAGCGCGATGGGCGTAAGCGCGGCCCACTCGGCCTGGGCCTCGTCGATCTCTCCAGAGACGAAGCGGGCGGCGCAGCGATTGGCCCGGATCAAATAGACCATGCTCGGCTCCGGATCCCGTCGACTGCTCAACTGGGTTAGGAGTCGATCGAAGATCGGGAGGGCCTCTTCGTTGGCACCCGCCAGCGCGAGATAACACGCCAGAGCGTTCTCAACATGAAACGGATCGTTGGGAACCTTGTGAGCCGCGACGATCTCGCGCTGACGGCTCACCACTTCGGCGATGTCTGCCGCCCCCATCCGATACTCGGTCAGGAGCGCATTGATCCGGGGGTAGTCGAGCCGGGGGAAGACTCCTGGCTCGTAACCCTCTACCAGATCGTCGATCTTGTGATGGATCTCGCAGGCTTCCTCGTGGCAACCGTTCGAAAGCAGATTCGCGCCGAAGTTGACAAGGCACAAGTAGTACTCCACTGGGCGACGGAGAACGGCCTGGCCCTCGGCGGGCCCGAAGTACTCCACTGAACGCCGGTACATATCGATCGCTCGATTGGGCACATGGATGATCCCGGCGCATCGGTCCAACGTGTACAGCACGTCCTTTGCCGCTGGATCGAAGTTCGAGCGCTTACGGAGGATTTGCCTGATTTCGCCTTCCAGCTTCAGGCCCGGTCCCTTGTCGATCTGCATCGCCATGTCATAGAGCCTCAGTTGCATGAGTCGAAGGCCAAGCTCGACCTCCTCCTCCACATAGTCCGACCAGGACTCCAGGAGCGCCTGGGCGTCGGTTCTGTCTTTCTCGCTGCGAGTCGTCATCAGGCTCGCCGCACGGAGGTAGTCCGCCTCCGCCATCAGGCATCTCGGCAGATCGTGGTGCAACTCCGCCAGCGCCTGCAGGGCGTCAGCGGTCCGGAAGTTTTTGGTGTGTTCGATTGCCACCTCGAAGCACTCGGCGACCCTCGTCAACCCACCTTTCTCCATAGCCTCCAAGACGACGCTCGAGAGATCTCGCCATGGCAACCCCTCTCGCTGTCGCTGCAGGGCGGCTTGGACGGCCCAGGCGGCGGCATCCTCCTCGCATTCAGCCTCCACGGCGTTGATGCAGCGCGATTCGTAGTCGCCGGGACTGAGCTTTCGCAGACAGTCACCGAGCGTTTCGTGGATCGTCAGCCGCTCTTCTCCGATTGCGTCGAGAAAGTACTGGCGATAGAGGTCATGGACGAACCTGCCGATTCCATACTGGAGTTCGAGCAGGCCTTCCTTGCGGCAATAGCGAAGCAGGCGGAGCGTTTCGGTTTCGTCGATGCCTGCGGCGCAGACGAGTTCGTCGCGGCGAAACGTCAGCCCGGAGACCGCCGCGATTTGCAGCATCGTGACCGCTTCTTCACCGGTCATACCCAGCGAGCGCAGCCTTTCGCTCAGCAATTTCTGGACGAAGTCCTGGGCATCCGCGGCAGCGAGAAAGCCGTCGGCGTCTCCCTCCTTGAGGCGAGCGGCGCAGCGGTGGGCGAGAACAAGATGCCCACCCGAGAATTTGTAGATCAGGTCAGCCGTCTCGGTGCTTGGCCGCTGAGGAGCTCCGAGCGCGAGGACAACCTCCTCGAAGCCTTCTCGAGGAATTGGATCGAGAGCAAACGAAGTGGTGGTTTGGGGGAGCAGCAAAGCGTCGCGCGCTTTTGGGTGGGCAACACTCTGGTAGGGCTCAATGGTTTCGACGGCCAGCACACGCATCTCCGCGAGAAACGGGAACCCTTCACCGATGCGAGCGTCGCGGAGTCGGCTCAGGAACTCGAGCGATGCGGAGTCCCACCAGTGAAGGTTGTCGGCGATCACGAGTAACGGCCGCTTCCGAGCCAGCTTCGAAAGCCTGAAGAGGACATCCTGCTCCGTCTTGTCGAGCAGGACTGCACGCTCACGCTGCGACCTTGCCTGAAGGCTTGCCAAAGCCTCTACGGAGCTGGTCAGGAGCCCTCCGGTGCCGAGCAGAACCTCGCCTGCCCTGGCGAGCGTGGCGGCTGCCGGGGCCAGCGATTCGGAGCCTCCGCTCAGATCCCCCATGGCGATGCGAAACGGATAGAGGGAGACCTCGCTCCTCATGGAGTCTCCTTCGGCGACAACGACCCCTCCGCCGGCCGCCTCCCACATCGCGCCCACACCTTTTGCCAGCCATGACTTGCCAACACCCGGCGGGCCCTGGATGACGTTGATGTCCGCCGTCTCGCTCAGACCCTTGGCGATCTCCACGGCAATCTGGTCGTACCCAAGCGTCTTCCAGAGGTCAGCCATCTGGCGATAATTCCTAGTTATCCCAAACCGCTGACATGCGGTTGGAATACTAGAAGATTCTTACTTCAGTACGCGCTGATACCCGCGTGGCTCGATGCCTGCCGTTGAGCCGGCCGAGCTGCGCGGCGATCGGGTGACGATCAGGCCACTGCGCCCCGAACACGCGCCCGGTCTGCTGGCCGCTGCGGATTCGGAGGAGGTATTCACCTGGCTCTCATTTCCGCGATTCGACGATCTCGGCCAGGCGCAATCCTGGATCGACAAGGCTCTCGCCGAACGTCGCGCCGACCGCCGCGTTCCCTTCGTCGTCCTCAACACCGCAGACGAATCGGTGATCGGCTCCACCTCGTACCGCGACTTCGATCCTCACAACGCCCACGTCGAGATCGGCTCGACCTGGTTCAGCCGCTCGATGTGGGGGATGGGGTGCAACGCCGAGGCGAAGCTGCTGCTGATGGCGCACGCCTTCGATGTCCTCTCGCTCGAGCGGGTTGTCATCCGCGCCGACAACCTGAACGAGCGCTCCCAGCGAGCCACCGAGAAGCTCGGGGGCATCAAAGAGGGAGTGCACCGCCACGAGGTCCTGCGACGAGACGGCAGCTGGGGCGACAGCATCTACTACTCGGTCCTTCGCTCCGAGTGGCCGAGCACTAAAGACCGGATCGCCAACCAGCTCGCAGCGGTTGGCTGATCCCCCCACTTAGAGCCCGTCCTCCTCCTCGTCCCAGTGCCGGCGCTCGCGCAGGTGGTGGATCGCCAGGACCAGGCAGATCAGGACGGCGGGGGCGAAGACCGGCAGTGCCGCGACCGCGGCGTGGTGGGCGAGGGGGAGGATCACGTGCCCGCCCCCGGCTGCTCGCGCAGGTCGAGCCGGGCTCGTCGCGCGGCGCGGCGCCGGTCCTCCACCCTGCCGCCGAAGGCGAGGTGGTGCAGCGCCCAGGCCAGCAGGGCCAGCAGCGAGAGGGCGATGCCGGCGACGGTGGCGTAGGCGAGGGCGACGACCGCGGGGCTGCCGCCGGTCTGCTCGCGTTGCAGCAGCTTGCGCTCGCTGCGGAACTCGCGTACGAAGCTCTCCCGCGCCGGGATTTCGCCGACCGGGATCGCGGCGTCGCGGGGCAGGTAGAGCGGCAGCGCGGTCAGCGAGTTGCCCTCGTGCAGGCGCACCATCGTCTTCCAGTTGCCGCTGATCGGGATCGGCTCGGTGGTCCGGTAGCGGCCCGGGCCGACCTCGCGCAGCCGGTCGACCACCAGCCCGCCGCCCTGCCAGGCGGTGACGTCGAACCACTCGGCGTCGGTGGCCCCGTCGGCCGGGCTGACCTCGATCGTCGCCCGCGCCCAGCGGCCCGGGCCGTGGTCGACCTCGGTGAGGGCGACGCGGGCACTGACCCCACGCTCGGGCTGGGTGTAGAGGCCGAAGACGACCAGGGCCGCCAGGACGACGGCGGCGCAGACCGCGGCCGCCCGCAGCTGCGGGCGGCGGATGCCGCGGCCGACCACCAGGTGCGCCCCGATCCAGGCGCCGAGCAGCGCCCCCGCCATCGCGGCCAGGAAACCGACGATCGCTCCCTCCGGGAACAGGGCCGCCGGCCAGGGCAGCGGCATCCACAGGTGCGACCAGAGCCACTCGGCGGCGAGGCCGACGGTGCCGATCCCCAGGCCGGACCAGAACCCGAAGCGCAGCGGCGAGGCGGTCGAGACCCGCAGCGCGATCGCCTCGACCACCAGCGCCTCGGCGACGTAGAGCGGGAAGTGCGGCGTCGTCTGGCCCAGCACCGGCCCGATCGCCAGCGCCAGCAGCCCGCGCATGAGGATGAAGAAGGCGACGGCGCCGAGGGCCGAGCCGCGGCCGCCGTAGATCCGCGCCAGGACCAGCCCGACGCCGGCGGCGAGCATCGTCAGCAGCGGCTGGAAGACGAGCTGGAACTGCGGCACGCCGAAGTCGAACTCGGCCTGGAAGGTCGAGAGGCCGAGCATCAGGCCGCCGGTCAGCGCCACCGCGCGGGCGGTCCGCGTCATCTGCGACTCGGTCCGCGGCGTCTCGAGGGCGGCGTTGGCGCGCAGGCCCTCGACCGTCAGCACCGCGATCCCGACCAGGGTCATCGCGGCGCCGCCGATCAGCATCAGGTGGGTCGGGCCCCAGAGGGTCACGTCCTGCCCGAACAGCCGGTGCCAGACGTCGTCGAGCGGGAAGCCGATCAGCGAGAAGGCGCCGCAGGCGCAGATCAGGACGCCTCCGAGCGGCGCCCACCAGTCGCGGCCGATGCGGACGGCGGCGGCGCTGGGCCGCTCGAGCGGCAGCACCATGGCGATGAAGCCGGCGGTGAAGATGCCGAAGAGGCCGGCGAGGATGAAGTAGTGGGCGGGGTTGGCGAGCGGGCCGGCGTCGCGGCCGTTGTCGATATGCAGGGAGATGTCCCAGTACATGCCGAACAGCGCGGTCAGCAGCGAGGCGGTGGCGATGCCCGCCGGCAGCGCCGTCCAGCCCGGCATCCCGGCCCGCGCTTCGGCCCAGGCGGCGGCGCGGGCGAGGACCTTGACCCGGCCCGAGCGGTGGCCGAAGCCGAGATAGAGCAGGGCGGCGGTGAGCAGCGTCGCGGCAAAGGTGGCGATGACGATCTGGCCGAGCTCGGCGCCACCCGCGGGCGGGGCGGCTGCCAGGAGCGGCAGGAGGCTGAGGTTCATGCGATCCCTTTCGGGTCGGAGGTTGGACTTCTGTTACCTCATACGGTGTTACCTCAAACGAGGTTACATGCTTTGAGGTACGATCGCCACCGATGGCCGACGAGACCGCGCTGCGCCGCGAGAAGCCGGACCCCGAGGCGGGCCTGACCGTCGAGCAGCTCGCCTACGAGACCGGGATGTCGGTGCGCAACATCCGCAACCACCAGTCGCGCGGGCTCCTCCCTCCCCCCGAGGTCCGCGCCCGCACCGGCTACTACGGCCCCGAGCACGTCGCCCGCCTGCGGCTGATCCAGGAGATGCAGTCGGAGGGCTTCAAGCTGAGCGCGATCTCGCGCCTGATCGGCGAGCACGGCGCCGATGCCGACCGCTTCGTCGGCCTGCGCCAAGCGGTCACCGCCCCCTTCGCCGACGAGTCCCCGGAAGTGCTGACCCGCGAGGAGCTGATCGAGCGCTTCGAGGTCGACGACGACCGCCTGCTGACCAAGGCCCAGAAGCTCGGCCTGCTGGTGCCGATCGGCGAGGAGCGCTACGAAGCGCCGAGCCCGGCCCTGCTGCAGGCGGCCGAGGACGTGCTGAAGATGGGCATCGCGCTGCCGGCGGCGCTGAACGCGATCGAGAAGCTGAACCGCAACTCGCACTCGGCGGCGCGCACCTTCGTCGACCTCTTCCTCGACGAACTCTGGAAGCCGTTCGACCAGGCCGGCCGGCCCGACGAGGACTGGCCGCAGATCATCGCCTCGATCGAGCGCCTGCGGCCGCTGGCGGTCGACGCCCTCGTCGCCACCTTCCGCCTGATCCTCACCGAGGAAGTCGAGAAGGCGTTCGGCGAAGTGCTCGAACGGCGCAAAGGCAAGAAGTGATCAGAACAGGCTTTGCTCGGCCACCGCGACCACACTCGCTCCCTCCAGCTCGAGCAGAAAGCGCTTGCGCTCGAGCCCGCCGGCGTAGCCGGTGAGCTTGCCGTCCTTGCCGACCACGCGGTGACAGGGCGTGATCAGAGAGAGCGGGTTGCGGCCGACCGCGCCGCCGACCTTGCGGGCCAGCACGGGGTCGCCCAGCTCCGTCGCCATCTCGCCGTAGGTGGTGGTCTCGCCGAAGGGGATGCGGTCGATCAGCGCCCAGACCCGGCGCTGGAACTCGTCGCCGCCGGCGCTCGTCCCCAGCTCGAACTCGGTCCGTTCGCCGGCGAAGTACTCGGCCAGCTCCGCTTCGGCCCGCTCGAAGTCGCGCTCGGATCGGGTCCCGAAGGCGCCGGGCGCGGGCATGTGCCAGTGGCCGGGGAAGTAGAGGCCGGCGAGGGTGCCGTCGGCGTTGACGAGCGTCAGCTCGCCGATCGGCGAATCGATCCTGGTGTGGGTCCTGGGCATCGCGGGGGCTCCTCTCCGGGGTTGCGTCCTTCATCAATACAAACGCCTCGACCGGCGAATCCGTGAGAGCGACCTAGGCTGAGCCCGTGGACGAGCCCGCCAAGGAACCCGCCGCCAGGCGCTTCGCCAGGGCCGCGCGCCGGCTCAACCGCCACCCGCGCCTGGTCGCCTCGGCCCGGCAGACGCGCGAGCGGACGCTGGGCGACGACGAGTTCGTCGACCTCCTCGCCACCGCCCGCGGCCGCCCCGCCGACCGCGCGGCGCGCCAGCTGATCGCCTACCGCGGCGCCGAGCACGGCGTCCTCGGCGAGCTCGGGCTGACCGCCCTGCAGGCCTGGCAGCGCCTCTCGGAGTCCCAGGACCGCGGCCGCGGCAAGGTCGAGGTGGCGATCCTCTTCACCGACCTGGTCGGCTTCTCCAGCTGGGCGCTGGAGGCCGGCGACGAGCTGGCGGTCGAGCTGCTGCGCGAGTTCACGGATGGGGTCGAGCCGCCGGTGCTGGAGCAGCGGGGCGAGGTCGTCAAGCGCCTCGGCGACGGCGTCATGGCCGCCTTCTGGGACGCCGGCGGCGCCAGCGCCGCCGCCTTCGCTGCCCACCAGCGGATCGCCGCGATCGAGGTCGGCGGCTACCGCCCGCGGCTGCGCACCGGCATCCACCTCGGCCGTCCCCGCAAGCTCGGCGGCGACTACTTCGGCGTCGACGTCAACATCGCCGCCCGCCTCGCCGACGCCGCCAAGCCCGGCGAGATCCTCGTCTCGGACCCCACCCTCGCCGCCCTCGACCCCGATGCCGTCAGCGCCAGGAGCCGTCGCTTCCGCGCCAAGGGCGCCCCCGCCGACCTCGCCGCCCACGTGATCCGGCAGCGCTAGCCGAGATCGGAGCGCTTCCGACTTCGACCCCACCCCCCTGTGGTCGATGTCGGATACGCGCGATCGGGCGTGGCTAGCATGGCCTCATGGCCAGATTCGCCTCGATGCGGCGCAGGAAGGCGAAGGCGGTCGCCGGCGCGGTCCTGCTGACGCCGACCGACGAGACGGTCCTCGACCCCGAGACCGGGGCGGTCACCTCCAAGCAGGGCGCCGACATCCTCCTCCCCGCCGACGAGATCGACGCGCTCTGGGACCCCGCGCACCTGGAGCGCGCCGCCCGCACCTACTGGAGCTCCCTGCGGCGCTTCACCCTCGGCCTGATGCGGGTCCACTACACCGAGACCGAGCGCGCCGTGGTCCTGCTCGTCCCGCAGCTGCGCCTGCTCACCTTCCGCGCCCCCGAATACGAGCTGGAACCGTGCCGCGGGATCGTCCGCTGGCGCATCGACCGCGGGTTCCTGGTGTCCAGGCGCGGCCGCGACGGCGAGGGCTACCTCGAGCTCGACGTCGAGCGCCACGACTACGAGGACTGGGACAAGGTCCGCCTCCACGTCGAGGTCGAGGTGGCGAACTACTACCCGCGGCTGACCGGCCTCTCGCGCCGCTTCTACGCCAACACCCAGGCGCGCATCCACGTCGTCGCCTGCCGCTTCTTCCTCCGCCGCCTCGTCCGCCGCGACCTCGACGCCTCCAGGGTCGGCCACTTCGCCGTCCCCCGCGACGCCACGCAGACCCCCGACCCGGTCCCCGCCCGCGAGCAGCCGGCGGGTGCGCGCCGGCCGCCCCACTAGGCGGATGGAAGGTGCAGGATCCGGGTCGCAACGGTCAGATCCGCCAGAAGGACACGATCCGCCCCGCTCTCTTTGCAATCACCACAGGGATCCTTCTGCTCGCTCCAACTCTCGTGCCTCCAATCAACCGGCGATCAAGTCCCCCTTTGAGGTGTGCGTCTCCGAGCACATGCAATTCCCCCTGCTGGGGTCTCTATCTGAAGCGGCCGCCATGGCAAGTCTTTTCCACAGGCGGGAAATAGCGCGCAATGGCATGAATAAACGAGTTGCCAGACTTAATCCACAGTCATAAATCCGCTCGCTTAGGCGTGGACGGTGGCAGAAACGCCAAGAATCCACAGGGCAACTAGCGGTATCAATCTCGGGAACGAGCGATCATCTAAGCGCGTCCGATAGTCGGTCCGATGAAGCCAAGAGGTTCTTGCTCTGCTCGTTCAAGGGGAGGCCATGTCCAAGTTGCTGTCCGTCGATAGAAGCGAGTTCCGGCAGATGGAAAAACGCGAGCAGCCCGAGCCATCAACGGCTTGGCTAGCCGCTGCCTTTGCGCTTCTCAGCTGCGCCGCTGCCACCTTGGTCACGTCCTTGACTCTTTCTGAGGGTGCGGCGATCCAACCATCGGAGCTGTTGATCACGGCCGTCAGCTTGGCTGCGATGGGCATGCTCTGCCTTCTGGCTCATTGGGACGCGAACCGCGGCCGTAGATCCAAGCGCTACCTGGTGAAAGAGTCGCCAGGGGATGAGTAGCGCAGCGCCGCGCGATCCCTGGCCGAGGCCGGCGCACCGTGAACGTCGCACCCCACCCGTTCTGGATCACCAGCCGTCGACCCCGGCCCCGCCGGCGTCGCCCAGGTTTGGTTCCTCGCCTTCAGCGGCGCCAGGCCCGAGCACCCGCGCCTCCAGTCGATCGGTGCGGAGCAGCGCTGAGGGCTCAGAGCTTGCCGCGCGGAACCAGCCAGACGCTTTCGAAGCTCAGGTCGGTCTTGGCACGGATCAGGTCGAAGTCGCCGTCGTAGTGCAGGACGCCGATGCCGTGCCGGTCGGCGATCGCGGCGAGGATGAGGTCGACCGGCGGCAATCGATGGTGCCCAACGTGAGCGAGTTGACGCTGCGCGTCGATCACACGGCGTTCGATCCCCTCGTCGATGGGCAGGCTGGGAAGGGCCAGCAGCTCCTCGACCAGCTCGTCGTGATCGGAGGCGCTGCGGGCGGAATAACCGGCCTCGAGGAGGAAGGGAAGGCAGGTCGCCACCTGACCGCCTTCGAAGAGGACCGCGATCTCCTCGCCGCGCCGAGCCGGAACCGCCGCGTCCCCCAGCCTCGCCCACGCGGAGTTGTCGAGCAGGAGCTCGATACTCATGGACGCGTCCAGCCGCTGGAGCGAACCTCCTCAGCAGCCTCTCGGCTCACCGGCAGCTGGCGCGAACGGACACGATCGGCCAAGCGCCGCCGCAGCGCCTTGCCGTGCTCCCCTTCGGCACGCAGCGCCGCCAGCTTGGCATCGGCACCGAGCACGACCAGCTCCCCCAGCTCGATGCGGTCGCCCCCCAGGGCAGCCTGCAGCTCCTCGAGGGCCGCTTTCACGGAAGGGGTTTCGGTGATGGCACGGCGGCGATGCTTGGTCGGCATCGGCGCAGTGTAGCACCGGGTGTGACACCTCCTGCCGGAGGCAGGGCCTCAGCTCGCGGCCTTGGCCGGCGGGTGCAGGCGCGTCTTTTCGACCCGCGCCAGCTTCCGTTTCAGGCGCTGGAATTCACGCTCCTGCAGCTCGCTGCGTTCGTAGCCTTTGTGGGCGAGGTTGGTCGTCTCTTCCGGGTCTTTCTTGAGGTCGTACATCTCCCACTGCGGCGGCTTCTTTTTGCGCTTCTGGTTCGGCACGTCGTGGTATTTGGCGAGCTTCCAGCGGCCTTCGCGGATGCTGACGATGTGGTTCGGCGGTTTCGGGTAGGGCGGCGTGTTCTGGCCCGACTGGAAATCGTCGTAGGTGAAGACGATGTAGTCCTGCGGCGGCTGCGCGGTCCGCGGCTCGAGCACCAGCTTGGAGTAGTCGACCCCCTGCCAGGGCGCCCGTGCCGCCTTCGGCGCCGCCGCCAGGCTGGCCAGCGTCGGCAGGAAGTCGACGTGGGAGACGAGCGCGTCGCTTTCCAGCGGCTTCGGGAACAGCGTCGGGTTCGAGTAGACGAGCGGGACCCGGATCGCCTCCTCGTAGAAGTTGAAGTTCTTCTGCCGCAGGCCGCCGTGGGCGAGGCCCATCTCCCCGTGGTCGGCGGTGCGGACGATCAGGGTGTCGTCGAACAGCCCGTTCTCTTCGAGTTTGTCGAGGACGTTGACCAGGTAGCTGTCGGAGGAGCGCATCAGGTTGCCGTAGTAGTTCAGGTAGTTGCGCACCTGTTCTTCGTTTTCCGGCTTGCCGGTGAGGTTGAAGATCCTGAGGAATTCTTCCTGCACGCTGGGCTTGGTCGAGAGGTCCTCGCCGTAGGTCGGCGGCGGCTGCATGTCGCCCTCGAGCCAGGACTTGTCGTAGCCCGCTTCTTCGAAGGTCTTGCTCGGGTAGAAGAGGACGTCGTGCGGGTTGACCAGTGAGATCACCATGAAGAACGGCTGCTGTTTGGCCGCCACCGAGCCGAGGTACTGCAGCACGCCCTCGTCTTCGCCCTGGCCGACCGAGTCGACGAAGCGACCGTCGTTGTCGACGAAGCCGCCGCCCGCCTCGGGCACCGTCTGGTTGGCGCCCGCGTCCGGCGGGTTCCAGCGCTGGAAGCCGTACTTTTCGAGGTCGGCCTGGGTCGCGTGCCCTTCTTCGGCCGGCTTCGAGCAGTGCCACTTGCCCTTGTAGACGACGTGGTAGCCGGCGGCTTTCATCACCGTCGCCAGGTTCTTCAGGTCGGTCGGCAGTTCCACCTGCGGGTAGCCCTTTTCCGCCGACATGTCTTCCTCCAGCGTGTACTTGACCCCGTGCTGGGCGGGAAAGTAGCCGCTCATCAGGGTCGAGCGCGCGGGCGAGCACATGCAGGCGTTGGTGAAGGCGCGCTCGAAGCTGAGGCCGTGGCGCCGCAACCGCCGCATCCCCGGCAGGTTCTGGCGCAGCCAGTTCGGCGGGAAGTGCTGGATCGCCCGTTCCTGGTCGGTGAGGAAGAGGATGACGTTCATCCCGGAGACGTCGCGGCGCCCGCCCTTGGCCGCGGCCAGCGCCCGCTCCACCCCCGCCCCCTGAGCCAGCATGGCCGCCGCGGCGGCGCTGGCGCCGGAGCCCAGCAGCTGCTTGCGGGTCAGCCCGTTCCTGCGCTCGTCCGACTCGCTCATCTATTCCTCCGGAAGACGTCGACTGCGTTGCTGTTGAAGGCGGTGGCGTAGACGAAGCGCCCGTCGGGGCTGACCGCGACCGAGCTGGCGCCTTTCAGCGCCCGCCCGCGGGTGCAGCCGGGGACCGAGCGGGCGGCGACGCAGCCGGCCGCGCCGGGCTCCTGTTCGACCTGGCCGGATTCGTTGCGGCCGAGGACGACGAGGGCGCCGGTCTCGAAGGCGGTGACGTAGAGGTACTCGCCGTCGGGCGAGACGGCCAGGCCCTCGGGAGCGCTGAGCGCCTGCCCGAACGAGCAGCCGACCGCGCGCAGCCAGACCAGGCAGCCGGCGGTCCCGACCTTCTGGCTGAGGACGCCGCTGGACGGGGCCTTGTTGAAGGAGGTGACGCTGTTGGCGAACAGCGAGGTGACGTAGACGTCGTCGTCGTCGGGGCTGACCGCGACCGCGTTGGCGCCGGCCAGCTGGACGCCGGTCGTGCACCCGTTCAGGGTCGCGTCGACGATGCAGCCGCTGCCGTCGGTCGCCTGCGCGAGGGCGCCGGTGCTGGGATTGCGGACCAGCTCGACGACCGCGTTGGAGAGCGCGGTGGCGGCGTAGACGCTGGCGCCGTCGCCGCTGATCGCCAGCCCCTCGACCGACTTCAGCGCGATCCCGGTGGCGCAGCCGCCGGTCGCCTCGGCGATGCAGGCGGCGGAGCCGGCCAGCTGCGAGAGCGCGCCGTTGGTCGGGTTGCGGGCGAAGGCGGCGACCGAGTTGCCGAAGAAGGAGCCGACGTAGACGTTGTTGCCGTCGGGGCTGACGACGACGACGTCGGGGGCGAGCAGGGCCAGGCCGGCGGCGCAGCCCGGGATCGACACCCCGGAGATGCAGCCCGAGAGCGGCGGCGGCAGCTGGCGCAGCGCCCCGGTCTTGCGGTTGCGGACGAAGCTGGAGACGGAGTTGCCGGCGCGCGAGGTCGCGTAGACGCTGCGGCCGTCGGGACTGATGGCGACCGAGTTCGGTTCGTCGAGGCCGATCGCGGTGGCGCACCCCCCGGCGCCTTTGGCGGCGATGCAGCCGGCGCTGCCGGCGGCCTGCGTCAGCGCGCCGCTGCGGCGATCGCGGCCGAAGACGGCGATCGCGTCGCTGCTGGAGGCGGCGACGTAGACGTTCTTGCCGTCGGGGCTGACCGCGACCGCGCGCGAGCCCATGAACGGGCCCGGGCCCTTCAGCGCCCGCGCCTTGGCGCAGCCGTTCGACGGCTGCGAGCGGTCGACCAGGCAGCCCTTCGTCCCCTTCAGCTGGGTCAGCGTCCCCGGCTGCGCCGCCGCGGCGCCCGCCGCGAACGCCAGCAGCGCCAGCACGACGAGGGCAGACGTCACTGCTGCTGATCGGCTGCCGGGCGAGCTCACGGGGCCAAACCTAGGCGTGAGGGCGGACGCCCCACCGGCCACGATGGCCAGCGGAGCGCCCGCCCCCTGCTCAGCCCTTGCCCAGCTTCAGATCGCCGACCACGCCGACCCGCAGCCCCAGCCACGGGTAGGTGGCGGTGAAGGCGGCGTTGTCCTGCGGGTTGAGGCCAACCGCCGAGAGCCACAACTGGTATACGGGCGCGTTGGCGATGCCGCCGTGCAGCCGTCGCCAGACCCGTTTGCCCTTGACCCCGAACGGGGGCGCGGTGATCGTGTCGGTCCACTCGACCACGTTGCCGCCCTGGTCGAGCGTGCCCCACGGCGAGGTGGTCTTGGCCTGGCCGACCGTGCCGAGGCTGGCCTGGTAGCCCTTCGCGTAGACGCTTTCGGGGAAGCCGAAGGGGTTGACCGTGTCGCAGTCGTCGGTGGTCTGGTTCGACGGGCACCAGTACAGCTGCGGCGTTTCCATCGCGTGGTAGATGGAGAGCGGCTGGCTGGCGGCGTTGGTGACGTCACCGTCGGAGGGGTCGAGCGTCGCCTGCACCGGCGCCGTCGCGGTGTTGTCGCCGAAGACGCCGGCGTTGGTCGGGTACTTCCAGTAGGAGTAGGTGCCGCCGCCGCTGGGATCGTAATAGGCGGACTTGATCCACTCGTCCTGGCTGGGGACGACGAAGCCGGTCCCGTGCGCCCGGGTCATCGCCCGCTTGCGCATGTCGTACATCCCGCGCTCGGTCTGGCGCGAGAGCCGCACCTTGTAAGTGGTGTATTTGAACGCGCCTTCGACGCCGCTGGTCTTGGCGATCAGCTTGCCGTTGTAGAGCGAGTTGACGAAGCGGGCGGAGCGCAGGAAGTTGGCGAAGCCGTAGGGCTTGTCCAGCCATTCCGGTGCCGCCGCGGTGTAGTGACGGCCCTTGGGAGCGCCGGAGGAGAAGTCGATCTGGCCGAAGCGGGGCCAGGCGGCCCCGCTCTCGGTTTCGCTGTAGAGACGGCGCGTATTGCGACCCGCAGGGTCGACGGTGTTGAGGAACTTGACCCACTGGCCGACCGTCACCTCGAGCTTGCCGAGGCCGTAGCCGTAGCCGACGTCGCCGACTTCCTGGCAGACCGGCGCCCGCGGGTTTTCCGGCTTCACCACTTCGGCGCAGGAACGGTAGATCGCGTCGGTGAAGGGGACGATCCCCACGGCCGGATTGCCGGGAGCGCCCACCTCCATCGTCTTGAAGGTGAGGACAGAGGGCGCTGCGGCACCCGCGGTCGCCGGGACGGCGAGGACGAGGAGGGCCAGGAGCAGCAGCGCCGGCGCCAAGCGCCCGCGGAGGGCGCGAAGCGCCGAATTAGTTTGCATCTGCCCTTATTCGGGGTGCGGACGAGATCCCTTTGGCTGCAGGCGCAAGACGAGCGCTACGTTTTCCATCCCAGAGAGGGCAAACGTAGCGCTCGTCGGCCAACCGGGCCGGGAGTCGCTACTTCTTCGGCTGCGGCACGATCCGGATGTAGGGGCGGGGCTCCTCCCAGCCGTCCGGGTAGATCTCTTTCGCCTGGTCGTTGGAGACCGAGCCGGCGATGATCACGTCGTCGCCGTCCTGCCAGTTGGCCGGGGTCGCCACTTTGTGATTGGCGGTCAGCTGCAGCGAGTCGATCACCCGCAGCACCTCGTCGAAGTTGCGCCCGGTCGTCATCGGGTAGACGAGGATCAGTTTGATCTTCTTGTCGGGGCCGATGACGAAGACGTTGCGGACCGTCTGATTGTCGGCCGGGGTGCGCTCGCCGGGGTCGCCGGAGACATCGGCGGGCAGCATGTCGTAGAGCTTGGAGACCTTGAAGTCGGCGTCGCTGATGATCGGGTAGTTCGGCCGCGCGCCCTGGGTCGCCTCGATGTCGTCGACCCAGTCGCCGTGTTTGTCGAGCGGATCGACCGAGAGGCCGATCACCTTCACGTTGCGGCTCTTGAAGTCCGGCTCGATCTTCGCCATGTAGCCGAGCTCGGTCGTGCAGACCGGGGTGAAGTCCTTCGGGTGTGAGAAGAGGATCGCCCACGAGTCGCCGATCCAGTCATGGAAGGAGATCGGCCCCTCGGTCGTCTCCGCCTCGAAGTCGGGGGCCGTCTGGTTGAGCTGCAGCGTCATCTTGCTCCTCCGGTGGGTTTGAAGTCGGTGTTCACGAGACCTCGCGCAGGGATCCTGACTCGACCTCGTATACGAAGCCCCTGACGCTACCGGTCCGCGGAATGAAGGGACTGGCCTTGATCTTCTCGATCCCAGCGCGGACGTCCGCCTCGGTGTGGTGGATGAGGACGATCTCCTCGGTCCCGAGCAGGTTCTGCGAGATCGCCAGCGAGCGGATCGCATCGTCGTCGACCACCCCGCCCGCATTGCGGGACACCGGGTACGCTCGGCCCGTCCCCGACGCGGAGGAGCCGATGCGGTTTCCGGTCCCGTTTCACGAGCATTCACGGCCGGTCCAGGTGCTGCTCGCGGTCCTCGTCCCCTTCGCCTTCGGCGCCGTCCTCGGCGTCGTGCTCGGCATCGCCGCCGCCGGCTACTGGGGGCTCTCGGTGGTGGCCGCGATCGGCGGCTTCCTGGTCGGGTTCGAGCACGAGAGCGCCCGCGACGGCGTCCTCCGCGGCCTCGTCGGCGGCGCCTGCTTCGGGCTCGGCGTCCTCGTCGCCCACGAGATCGCCGGGACCGACGCCAAGGTCGACCTCGGCGAGTTCCCGCCGGCGCTGATCGTGATCGACGCCGTCGGCGGCGCCCTGCTGGGAGCGCTCGGGGCGCGCGTGGCACTTGGGAGGCGACCGGGCTGAGTCGGGATCGCGGCCGGCGCCCCTCCTCCTAGACTCGGGCGATGCCCTACTCCGAGGAGCTGGCGGAGCGAGTGCGCGCGGAGCTCGAGAGCCGGCCCGCCCTGGTCGAGCGCAAGATGTTCGGCGGCGTCGCCTGGATGCTGAACGGCAACATGGCCTGCGGGGTGATCGGCGACGACCTGCTGGTGCGGCTGGAGCGCGGCGAGGTCGAGGCGGCCCTGGCCGAGGACCACGTCGGGCCGATGGAGTTCACCGGCCGGCGGATGGGCGGCTTCGTCCTGGTCGAGGCCGCGGGCGTCGACGACGCCGCCGACCTCGGGCGCTGGGTCGAGGCCGGCGCCGACCTCGCCGAGTCGATGCCGCCGAAGCCCGGCGCCGGCGACCCCTGAGCCCTCCCGGCTAGGCGGAGCCGAACCAGCGGGCGCGGCGGGTGGAGCCGAAGGCTTCCTTCTCGGCGACCTTGGCGGCCGAGGGCGGGTTGAAGGTGCCGGTCCGCTCGGGGCCGGAGAGGAAGTCGATGTCGACGCTGCCGACCCGGCCGCTGCCGAACTCGATGTAACAGGTGCCCTGTCCGAGGTGGGGACCCGGGCCCTCTCCCCCGCGCAGCTTGGCGACCAACGTCTGGGCGACGATCCGGGCCGCGCCCTCGGCGAAGACGCCGGCCTTCGGCACCCCGGCGGTGGCGACGTCGCCGACCGCGTAGACGCCGGGGAAGCGCGTCTCCAGGGTTGCCGAGTCGACCGGCACGTAGCCGTCCTCGGTCAGGCCGCTGGCGATCACCACCTCGGGGGCGCGGTGCTTCGGCACGCCGAGGAAGAGGTCGAAGGGCAGCTCGCTCGCGTCGTCGAGCACGACGACGCCGCGATCGGGGTCGAGCGCGGCGACGCGGCGGCCGGTGATCAGGTCGATCTCGCGCGCCGCGAACTCCGCTTCCAGCGCCGCCGAGGTCTCCGGAGAGGGCGGAACCGGGGTGCCGAAGGGGATCACGAAGGAGATCCGGCAGGCGTCGCGCACTCCCCGTGCCTTCAGCTCCTCGTCGAGCAGCAGGGCGCACTCGCTCGGCGCCGGCGGGCACTTGAAGGGGGCGTCGACGACGCCGATCACCGCGTTCCCCGCGGAGAAGCCGGGGATGACCCCGGCCAGCCGTTCGGCCCCGGCGACGGAGTAGAACTCGTGGCCGGCCTCGGCCAGGCCGGGCGTCGCCGCGACGTCGTAGTCGGCGCCGAGGGCGACGACGAGGACGTCGGCCTCGTGGATGCCGGCGTCGGTGGTCACCCGCCGCGCCTCCGGGTCGATCGCGGTGACCGTCTCCCGCAGCACCCGCACCCCGGGCTTGGCGATCTCGGCGTAGGGCATCCGCACGCTCTCCCCGGTCGCCTTGCCGAACATCAGGTCGAGCTTGGCGAAGCCGAAGACGAAGGCGTCGTTCTTGTCGATCAGCGTCACCTCGACCGCGTCGCCGAGCTCCTCCGAGAGCGTCGTGCTCAGCTCCAGCCCGCCGAATCCGGCCCCGAGGACGACGATGCGCTGGCCCATCGGCCGAGCCTATCGCCTGACCCGAGACGACCGCCGCGGCCGGAAACCGAGAGGATGGGCGCATGCCGCAGCCCCGCCGCTCGAAAAAACCAGCCGAACGCGAGGACCACGGCTGGGTCATCTCCTTCGGCTGCAAAAACGCCGGCGAGCTGCGCCGGCTCAAAGTCGACACCGACCCCTCCACCGACACGCGCCCGGTCGAGGTCCCGTGCACCTGCGGCGAAACCCACCGCGTCACCGTCTCCCCCTACCGCCGCCGCCGCTCCGCCGACGAAGCGTTCGACCTCGAGGTCAAATCGCTCGACGAGCTGCGCTGAGCCGCGCCCGCGCGCAAAGCGAGGCCGGCAGGTCTAAGGACTCACCCAGACGGCTTTGGGGGCGGTGACTTCGTAGCTGCCGAACCACTGGAGCGTGTCGCCGCAGCCTTTTTTGCCGGCCGTGTTTTTGATCGGGACCCCCTGCGACGAGATGGTCGCCGGGCCGCCGCCGATCAGCCAGAACTCCGTCGCGGCCGTGGCGTAGACGCACTGTTCGATCGCCGTCCCGCAGTCCAGTTCGATCGTGATCGGGAAGGCGAGCAGGCCGTCCCCTTCTTTCAGCAGCATCGAGGCATCGAGCGTCCCCGTGGTCGTGGTGACGTTCGGTTCCGCGCAGCCGATGGCTTTGGTGTCCTGGCAGGCGGTGAAGGTCACCGTGAGCGCTTCGAGGGGGAGTGGGTTCGCCACTTCTTTTTCGGTTTTGGCGCCGAAGGTCGAGAAGTCGCAGGACACGATGTTCGTCGTGGCGCCTTTTTCGACGATCGTCAGCAGCGGCAGTTTCTGCTGCAGCCCGGAGATCGCCAGCCCCACTTTGAACGTTTTCCCCACCGGGCAGTTGCCCATCGGTGCTTCTTCGCAGAGCCGCGTCGGCGCCGCCGTGGCGACCGCCAACCCCACAGCTTCGAAGCCGTGACTCGCTTTCAGCACCGAGCTGCCGACCAGACCGCCGTTGGTTTTTTCCCCGGTGCCCGCGAACGGGCAGGCGAAGCCGTCTTTGGTCACCGTGTATTTGATGCCGCTGAGGTTCTGTTTCACTTTGACATTGGGTGGCGAGGCGGCGAGGTTGCTGGTGTAGGTGGTGCTGGAGACGCCGCTCTGGCTGCCCACTTTCGCTTCGCAGTTGAGAGCGGAGACGACGATGCTTTTGCCGGCGGGACAGGCGATGCCGGTGCTGCCACTGAATTCGTTTTCACCCACTTCCGAGCTGCCGGCGAAGCTGAGCTGACAGCCATTCATGACGACCGTCGCGGCCACCCCGATCGCGGTGCATGAGGAGAAGGTCGGCGTCACGTTCAGCGTCGCCGCGGGCCCCGCCAGTTCGCCGGCGTAGGTGGCGGTCGGGCATTTGACTTTCACTTCCCCTTCGAGCGTCAGCGTCTGGGTTTCGGTCTGTTCGCCGGAGATCGTTGCGACATATGCCGCCGCTTCGAACTTGGCCGCGGCCGAAGCGAGCGACGGACCCGCGGCGAGCACCCCCAGTGCCGCGGTCACGATCAGCGCAAACTTGACTCTACGATTACTCAGAATTCTCTAAGTTTACCGTTTTTGTCAAGAGCCTCAGCTAGTGCTTTTCGGTTTCTTCGGCTTCTTGAGGACGACGTGGATCGTCTTCTGCGAGGTCACCGGGGCCTGGCCGGTGGAGGTGACCGTGACCGTCGCCTGGATGTCGATCTTGCCCTGACGCCGCAGCAGTTCCTTGCCGGCTTTGTTCAGGTACATCAGCAGCGGCTTTTCCTGCCCTTCGCGCAGCTTCAGCTTGCCGCTGCCGACGACGATTCGCTTCGGCTTCGCTTTCGAGCTCGTCGCCAGCCGCGGCCGCAGCCCGGCGGGAGCGACGCTCTTCGGCGCCGTGCCCCGCGTCGACGCCCCGCAGTCGGGGGCGCCACAGCCGACGATCATCATGTGGATCGGGCCGCCGCCGCTGATCGGGATCCGTTTCGTGAACCAGACGAGCTTCGGCTTGCGGCCACCCGGGGGCTGGCCGGCGCTGCCCTGGGAGGGCGTCACGACGGGCACGAACGGGGTCCGCAGCGGGTCCGGGCGCCAGTCGGGTTCGAAGTTTTTGCCGCCGCTGGTGATCGCCTGCATCTGGCTCGCGCCGCTGGTGCTCTGGACGTAGACCTCCGTCGCATTCGGCAGCGGCGGGTGGCTGAAGCCTTCGAAGGCGACCCGCGCCCCGTCCGGCGACCAGGAGGGCACGTGGTGATAGACGTTGACGGCGTCCTTCGGGGGCAGCGGCACGTTGGCGCTGCCGTCGCGGTTGACGATCCGGATGAAGCCTTCGTTTTCGTGCGTGACCGGGCTTTCGGCGGTCGAGCGATAGGCCAGCTTGGACCCGTCCGGCGACCAGGTGGCAAAGGTCCACTGGGCGAAGTTGGCCGGGATCAGGGTCGGCATCCCACCGCCCAGGTTGGCGACGGCGACGTCGTACCAGAGGCCGCTCTGGGCATTCCGCTGGTCGAAGGCGATGAAGGTCCCGTCGGGCGACCAGGCCGGGTCGTGGCCGAGCGCGTTGGGCACCGGCGCGATCGCGTTGCTGCCGTCGGCGTTCGTCGTCCAGACCTGTTCGGCCCCTTTCGAGAAGGCGATTTTGCCGCCGTCCGGGGCCCAGGACGGGTGCTCGCCGGGGGCGGCGATCGACAGCGGCGTCAGCGTTGAGCCGTCGGCTGCGACCACGAAGATCTGGCGGAAGCCGCCCTGTTCGCGCTCGTAGGCCAGCCTCGTCCCGTCCGGCGACCAGGCCAGTTCGAAGAGGGAGCTGCTTTCCACGTAGTGGGTCAGCTGCGTCGCCACGTTGATCGTCTGACCCGGCGCGTCGGGATTCATCACGAAGATGTTCTGGAAGCCTTTTTCCTGCGAGACGAAGGCGACCCGGTCCCCGCTCGGCGACCAGACCGGTTCCTCGTCCAGGGTTTTGGTCCCGTTGTCGGTCAGGTTGGTGATCGCCGCCGGGTTGTCGGGGTCGACCAGGCAGATGTCGACGTCGCAGCGATAGGCGACCTCGTTCGGTTTCGCCAGCGCCGACGGGGCGGCCAGGGCGGCCAGGCTCAGGGCCGCAGCAAGGCCGACGAGGAACCGCGACGTGTACGAACGCATCGGGCGAGCTTAGCCCAAGATCCGGCCGCCCCCTGCCCGCCTATTCCTCCGGGAAACCGCGCGTAGGAAGCGTGGCAGTGGGTAGAGAGTCGACGATCGTGTCAGTCCGAAGGAAGGGGCGCCATGGCATCTCGAGCTGGTCATCCACGTAGGGGAGCGGCGGTTGGAGCGGTTGCCGCCTTGGCGCTGGCCGCGCTCCTGACTCTGGCCGTCAACGCGCACGCGGCGAAAGCGCCGCCCCTGGCCGCGACCGCCCAATACAAGGCGTTCGTCGACTACGTAAAAAAGCTCGACGGCCTCGCCGGTCAGCCGACCAGCGCCGCGCAGAAAGACAAATACGAGGCCGAACTGACCGCGAAGCGGGCGGCCGCCGCGCACAAAGCCAACGCCCTGTTCAAGCGGGCGAGCGAGGAAGCGAAAGCCGAATACGACGCCAAGTTCAAGGAACAGGCGGCGATCGTCCGCGGCGTCGAAGACGACGAATTGGAAGCCGTCGCCAGCGACTACGCCGCCAAGCTCGACCGCGCCAGCGCCAGCTACCAGCTGAAGCTGGCCAACGTGGCCCGCGGCCGCCAGACCTTCGAAGCGAGGCTGCACGAACAGATCGACGCCCTCCGCGCCCAGAAGGCCCAGACCTCCGACGCCGCGCAGAAAGCCGCGATCCAGGCTCGGATCACCGCCCTGATCGGCCAGATCACCGCCAAGCGCCAGGAGCTGACCCAGAAGCGCGCCGAGCTCAAGGCCGCCTTCCGCGAGCAGAAGCAGGGGCTGCAGGCCGCCCAGGCCGAGCGCGAAACCCAGATCGCCGCGGCCGCCGAAGCCAAAGTCGCCAAGATCGCCAAGCACTGGAAGGCCGCCGCCGAGAACAAGAAAACGACTCTCAACACGAAGCGCGAAAGCCAGCTCGGCTACCTCGAAGCGAAGCTCGAAAAAGGCCGCGCCGACATCGCCTCGATGCCGACCTCGGGCTGACGCGGTGCGCAGCTCGGCCTTCCTCGCCGCATTGGCCCTGCTCGCCGCCTGCCTGCTGTCGGCCTGCGGCTCCTCCGGCCCCACGGCCGAGGACGAAGCCCGGGAAACAGCCGTAAGGGCGATTGAGACGACGGATGCGAAGGCGTTCTGCCGGCAGCTGGTCTCCGAGCGACTGATCGAGGAGGTCGTCGGCGGCGGGGTCGCGGCCTGCGAGAAGGCTTCGGTGGTCGCCGACGACCCCGGCACGGCGACGGCGTCCACCGTCTCGCTCCGTGGCGAGGACGAGTCCGGGGCCGAAGTCGCGGTCAGGGTCGAGGGCGGCGAACTCGATGGGGTCGCCGGCCACCTCGAGCTGGTCCGCGAGGGCGATCGCTGGCTGCTCGACCGCTACGGCGACGACTTCCTCCGCTCCAGCTTCCTGGTGGCGATCGAGACCGTCGACGAGGGCGCGATCTCCAACTCGCGGATGAAGGCCTGCATCGGCAAGCAGGCGGCCAAGCTGAGCGGCGTCCGGCTGCGCGAGATCAACCGTGCCGCCGCCTCCGACCCGGCCGCCCTCGTCGAAGCGCTGCTCCCACTTGCCGAAAAATGCCCCGCCGCCCTGGCCGAATACGCGGCCGACGAATTCACCGAGGGCCTGGCCGAGAAAGGCAAGAGCCCCGCCTATGTCAGGTGCCTGCACGACGAACTCGAAGCCTTCCTCGAGCTCACCGACATCGTCCCCGAACTGCTGGGCGAGAACCCCGGCTTCGCCGCCGTCGCCGCCCTCGAAGGCATCGCCACGGGCGCGAAGCGAAACTGCTCCGGGTCGTGATGAGGCACCCCGCCGGATGAAGCGACTCAGCCCAGCAGGCCGGCCTCGCCGGCCTTGATGCTGGCCTCGACCCGGGAGCGGCAGTCGAGCTTGGCGAGGATGTTGCGGACGTGCATGTCGACCGTGCGCGGGCTGAGGAAGAGCTCGGCGGCGATCTCGCGGTTCGTGCGCCCGCCCGCGACCAGGCGCACGACCTCCTGCTCGCGCCGGGTCAGCGGGCTCTCGCCGTCGGCGGCGCCGCGCCCGAGTCGCTGCTCGGCCGACTCGCCGAGCTCCTCGATCGCCGCCGCCGCCCGGCCGGCCAGCGGGCGCGCGGCCAGCTGGCGGGCCAGGCGGTAGGCCTCGGCCTGGCGCTCGACCGCCAGCTCGCGCTCGCCGGCGGCGGCCAGCGCCACGCCCGCCCGGTGCAGGATCTGCGCCCGCTCGGCCGGGATCCGCAGCTCGCGGTGCAGCTCGACGGCGCGGCCGAGCTGCTCGGCGGCCAGCTCCGGCTCCCCGTCCGCGAGCGCGATCTCGCCCAGCGCGTGGGCGAGCGCGGCAAGCGCGTCGCCGTGCCCGGAGCTGGTGGCGATCCGGGTGAGGCCCTCGGCGCAGGCGTGCGCCTCGTCGGTCCGCCCCGCCTGTGCGAACAGCGAGGCCGCCAGGCGCAGCCCCCAGACCGCGTAGTGGTGGTCCTCGCTCTGCTCCCAGCGCGAGAGCACGAAGCCGCAGCGCTCCATCGCTTCCTCCGGGTTGCTGTCGAAATCGGCGACCAGCGCCAGCGCGGCCGCGCAGTCGACCTGCATCGAGAAGATGTCGAGCCGCCGCGCCGTCTCCAGCGCCGCCGTCAGCTGCCGGCGGGCCGGGCCGAGCTCGCCGCGCATGCCGCGAATCATCCCCAGCACCCCGTCGGCGATCGTGCGCACGCCGTCGCCCTCGTGGGTGGCGATCAGCTCACGACAGAGCTCGACCGTGCGCGGCCACTCCCCCAGCTCGCGCAGGACGTAGGTCATACAGGCGACGCAGCCGGCCTCGGGCTCTTGGTTGTCGGTCAGCTGGCAGAGGTCGAGGGCGCTGGTCAGCGCCTCACGCGCGTTGGCGTAGTCGCCGGCGATCTCGAAGGCGGTGCCGAGGCGCTGGTAGGCGTCGACCGCCTCGGCGGTGAGGTTGTTGTCGAGAGCGAGAGAGAGGGCCGCTTTGACCAGCTCCATGCCGGGCTCGAAATCGCCGCGCTTGGCCATCACCACCCCCTCCGCCGCCAGCGCCCGCGACTGCAGGTCGACGCGGCCGGCGGCGCGGGCCTCCTCGCCGGCGCGCCGGCTCAGCTCCAGCGAGGCGCCGTGGCGGCCGGCGAACTGGAGGAAGTCCGAGGCGGCGATCCGGTCCCCCGCCGCGGCGGCCGGGTCGTCGCTGGCGGCGAAGGCGTCGGCGGCCGCGGTCAGCGCCTCGATCGCCCCGGCGCGGTCGCCCTGCATGGCGCTGATCCGGCCGAGGCGTCGCTGCGCGGCCGCCAGCGCCGGCCCGTCCTCCGCGCAGAGGGTGGAGACCTCGCGCCAGCTGCGGGCCGCGTCGGCCAGCTCGCCGGCCAGCTCGGCCCAGGCCCCGTGGCGTTCGAGCGCCGCCAGCCGCTCCCCCATCTCCTCGTCCGCCGGCCACAGCTCCAGCGCCTGGTGGGCCATGCCGGCGGCGTCGCGGTAGGCGTGCGCCGCCTCGAACTCACCGGCGGCGCGCAGCAGCTGGCGCCGCGCCCGCTCCTCGTCGTGGGCGCCGAGCCAGTGCGGGGCGACCTCGACCGCCGGGGCGCCGCGCGCCTCCAGGCGCCCGCCGAGCTCGCGGTGCAGCTCGCGGCGCCGCAGCCAGGGGACATCGCGGTGCAGCGCTTCGCGGACGAGCGCGTGGCGGAAGGCGGCCCGGCCGTCGCCGCTCTCGCGGACGAGGCCGACCTCGAGCAGCTCCCCCACCCCGGCGTCGCCGGCCAGCGCAGTCACGACCTCGAGCTCGAAGCGCTCGCCGGCGACCGCCGCCACCTCGGCCGCGGCTCGGCCCTCGCCGCTGAGGTCGCCGTAGCGCAGCAGCACTGCGTCGCGCACGGTCTCAGGGACCGCGACCTCGCGGCCGTCGACCAGCTCCAGCCCGGCCGCACCGGACTGCAGGCGCCCCTCGCCGGCCAACGCCCCGGCCAGCTCCTCGGCGAAGAACGGCAGCCCCTGGGCGCGGTCGTGGATGGCGCGCACCAGCGGGCGCGAGGGCGCGTCGCCGAGCACCTCGGCCAGCAGCGCCGCGGTGCCGGCTTCGTCGAGCGGCTCCAGTGCGATCTCGTCGAGGACTCGGCGGCGGCGCAGGTCGCCGCGCAGGCGCCGCAGCGGGTGTTCGCGCGCCAGTTCGTCGGAGCGATAGGCGGCAATGACCAGCAGGGAGGTGTCGGCGAGCGTGGGCGCGAGGTCGGCGAGCAGCTCCAGGGTCGCCGCGTCGGACCAGTGCAGGTCGTCGAGGACGAGCAGCGCACCGCGCTCATCTGCCACGGCGACCAGCGCGCAGCGCACCGCCTCCCGCAGCGTCCGGGTGTCGACCTCCTCGGGCGCGGGACCGAGCTCGGGCAGCAGCAGTCCCAGGTGGGCGCCGAGCGGACCGCAGTCGTCGAAGGCGTCGGGGTCGGCGCGCAGGTGCGAGCGCAGCGCCGCGACGACCGGACCGTAGGCCGGCGTCGAGTCGTGCCCGGCGGCGCCGATCAGCACCGGCGTCTTGGCCGAGGCCACGAGCTCGTCCATCAACCGGGTCTTGCCGACCCCGGCCTCGCCGGCGAGGAGCACCAGTGACCCTTCACCGAGCGCCGCACGATCCAGCAGCTCACCGAGGCGAGCCCGCTCCGAATCACGCCCGATCAGGTCACCGGCGCCCATCGCCGCGAGTGTAGACCTGGCCGCCGCTCAGGCCGTGACCGGATCCTCACGGACCACGACCGTGTCGGCGACCTTGGTGATCTCGTCGGCCGACATGCCGGTGTTGTCCGCATGCCGCCGAATCGCCTCCGCACTGGTGGCCTCATAGATGCAGCTCGTCCCCAGCTTCCCATCCGGCTCCTCGACGACATAGCTGCGGATCCACCGCACCTCGTCGCTCATCTTCTCCCCCTCGGCCGAGGATTTGGCGGCGGTCGTCTCCAGCTCACCCGCATCGGCCCAGTTACTGCGACGTCGAATCACAAACAGCTCCATCGGTGCTCCTCTCGATCGTGCCCCTGGGGGGCAACGGATTTCCTTGATGGACCGAGCCTGCACCCCAGGAGGCCGCCGAACAACGGCAGAACTGCCGTATTGGCCGCAGCGCCATGCCGGCATTCGTCCGCCTGCTGAAGAATCGCCCCGATGCCCTCCCACTCCGAGTTCGACCTCAGCGCGAACGAGGCCCGGCGCCTGGCGCTCGCCGCGCAGGGATTCGGGCGCCCGCGGCCGACCGGGCGGGTCGACGCCAGGCACCTGCGGCGGGCGATCGACGACGTCGGCCTCCTCCAGCTCGACTCCGTCAACGTCTTCTGCCGCTCCCACTACATGCCGGTCTTCTCGCGGCTCGGCCCCTATCCGCGCCAGGCCCTGGACCGGCTGGCCTGGCACGAGAACCCGGGCGGGAGGAGCCGGCGGGCGGGGCAGCGGGACCTGATCGAGTACTGGGGCCACGAGGCCTCGCTGCTGCCGGTCGAGCTGCAGCCGCTGCTGCGCTGGCGGATGGCGCGGGCGGACGGGCTGGCGTGGAAGAGCGTGGCGCGGGTGGCGGCCGAGCAGCCCGAGCTGCTCGAGTTCGTGCTCGACGTGGTGCGGCAGCGCGGGCCGATCCGGGCCTCGGACCTGGCGCCGAAGGGGCGCCGGCGCGAGCCGGGCGAGATGTGGAGCTGGAGCGAAGAGAAGACCGCGCTGGAGTACCTCTTCTTTGCCGGGCGGGTGTGCGCGGCGCGCCGGGTCAACTTCGAGCGCCTCTACGACCTGCCCGAGCGGGTGCTGCCGCGCCAGGTCCTCGACGCGCCCACCCCTTCCCAGGAGGAGGCGCAGCGGCAGCTGATCCTGATCGCGGCGAAGCGCCTGGGAGTGGCGACCGAGCCCGACCTCGGCGACTACTTCCGCCTCCCCCGCGCCGAGTCGAAGGCCCGCGTCGCCGAGCTGGCCGAGGCCGGCGGCCTGGTCCCGGTCCGGGTCGAGGGCTGGCGCCAGCCCGCCTACCTGGCGACCGAGCGGCCCACCGGCCTGCGCCGAGCCGCCGCGGCGCGAGCCCTCCTGACCCCCTTCGACTCCCTCGTCTGGGCGCGCGAGCGGACCGAGCGGATCTTCGGCTTCCGCTACCGGATCGAGATCTACGTGCCGGCGCCGAAACGCGTCCACGGCTACTACGTCCTCCCCTTCCTGCTCGGCGACCGCCTGGTCGCCCGGGTCGACCTCAAGAGCGACCGGCAGGCCGGCGTGCTGCGCGTCCGCGGCGCCTTCGCCGAGCCGGGCGCCGACACCGCCCAGGTCGCCGCGGAGCTCGCCGACGAGCTGCGCCTGCTCAGCGCCTGGCTCGACCTCGGCGGCGTCTCGGTGGGGCGCAAAGGCGATCTCGCCCCGGCGCTGCGCGGGGCGCTCGCCTGAGCCCGGAGCGCCGGTCCGGGCGCCGGTCGCAGGCTCGCTAGCCCGCCTGCTCGGACATCCTCGGCTCGACCGCGAACAGGTCGTGGACGTGGCGGACCGCGATCGAGCCCTCCCCGACCGCCGAGGCGACGCGGTTGGGCGAGCCGCCGCGAACGTCGCCGACGGCGAAGACGCCGGGCATGCTGGTCTCGAGCGACAACGGCGCGCGGTCGAGAGGCCAGGCGGACGTCTCCTCCAGATCGGCTCCGGTGGGCAGGAAGCCGTCGGCGTCGCGCAGCACCTCCGGCGGCAGCCAGCCGGTGTTGGGACGGGCGCCGATCATCAGGAAGAGCGCGTGGGCGTCGACGGTCTCGACCGCGCCGCTGTCGCGGTCCCGCAGCTCGAGCCTCTCCAGCCAGCCCTCCCCCTCGCCGCCGACGACCTCGGTCCCGAGCCGGACCTCGACGTTCGGGGACGCCTCGATCTGCTCCACCAGGTAGTGCGACATGCCCGCGCCGAGCGAGTCGGCGCGGACGACGATCGTCACCCGGCGCGCATAGTCGGCCAGGTTGAGGGCGGCCTGCCCGGCCGAGTTGGCGCCACCGACGACGAAGACGTGGCGATCCACCATCGCCGGCGCCTCCGTGGCGGGGCCGCCGTAGAAGACCCCGGCCCCGCCGGCGGCCAGCCGCTCGAGCTGCTCGACCTCGAGCCGCCGGTAGGCGGCGCCGGCCGCGAGGATCACGGCGCGGGCGCTGACCTCGGGGAAGTCGGAGAGGGCGACCGCGATCCGGTCCCCGTCGGCGCGGAGGCCGGTCACCTCCTGCATGAAGGCGAACCGAGCCCCGAACACCCACGCCTGCTCGTAGGCCTCCTCGGCGAGCCGCCGGCCGCTGATCCCGCGCGGGAAGCCGAGGTAGTTGCGGATCAGCGAGCTCAGCGTCGCCTGCCCGCCGATCCCGCCCGAGTCGATGACCAGGGTGCTCAGCCCTTCGGAGGCACCGTAGACGGCGGCCGAGAGCCCGGCCGGCCCGGCGCCGACGATGACGAGATCGAAGTCGCGGCCGTGGGGGTCGATCGTCCCGCCGGCCGCGATCGTCAGCTCGGCGTTGCTGGGATCGGCGAGGACCTCGCCGTTCGGGAAGACCACCAGCGGCAGCGGCTTCCCGTCCCCGTGCTCGGCGACGAGGTCGCGCCCCTGCGACGAGTCGGCAAGGCAGAACGTGTGGGGAAGCGCGCAGCGCCCGAGCACCTCGCGCAGCTCGTGCGCCCGCCCCGACCACGACTCGCCGACGATGTGAGCGGTGTGGGCCGAAACCCGGCGGGCGTGTGCCCACTCGGACAGGAACGTCGTCACCCCCTCGTGGAAGAGCTCGTCGGGAGGGCGAACGGGGCGGATCAGGTAGTAGTCGATCCGCCGCAGAGCCATCGCCCCGAAGATCGCCTCGCCGGTGGGCCCGGTGCCCCAGCTGTCGTAGTCGATCAGGAGCCCGCGCTGCGCATGCGGGTGGTGCTTCCGCACCCTGGCCAGGAACTCGCTCCCCGGCGCCCCGTCCAGCGATTCGCCGGCAAGGACGAGCGCGACGTCCTCGCCCGCGGCGGCCGCCTGGGCCAGCTCCGCCTCCGCCGCGGCCGCCGAGCCGACGCAGACGATGCGATAGCTGCGCTCGTAGCGATCGACCAGCTCGCGCTCGACCGCGCGCAGCGAACCCTCGTCGCTGTCGACCGCGAGTAGGACCGGCTGGGACACGGTGAAACCGTACATTCCGCGCCGCGATCCGTCGAGAGCCGGGCGCGATCCGCGAAGCGCCGACGCAGCCGTTTCAAGGGTGGCAGACGGGATTCGAACCCGCGACCGCCGGCACCACAAGCCGGAGCTCTACCAACTGAGCTACTGCCACCACGCAGCCCTCAATCTAGCGAGGCCAGGGCGGGGATTACCTCGCGGCCCATCAGCTCGATCGCGTCGAGGTCGCGGTGGAGGAGATGCTGGCCCATCAGGCGGGTGAGGCCGGCTTCCTTCAGGGCCTGCAGCTGCTCGACCGCCTCGGGGACGGTGCCGGCGATGGTGCTCTCCCTGATCCCCGCGAGGTAGTCGGCGCCGCTGTCGCCCTCGCCTTTCCAGCGCGAGAGGCGGGCGGCGCGGTTGCGGAGGTCGTCGCGGTCGGCGCCGACCAGCCAGCCGGTCATCATCGACAGCGGCAGGGTCGCCGGGTCGCGGTCGACGGCTTCGCAGGCCTCGTCGAGGCGCTGGCGCAGGTCGAGGATCTCCGCCGCCGTCGACATCACCGTGTTGTACTCGTCGGCCAGGGCGGCGGCGAGGCGGAGACTGCGCGGGCCGCCTTTGCCGCCGAGGATCAGCGGCGGGCGCGGCTGCTGGACCGGCTTCGGCAGGGCGTCGAGGTTCTCGGCGCGGTAGAAGCGCCCCTGGTAGTTGAAGGGGCCCTCTTCCCAGTGGCGGCGGATCACTTCCATCTGCTCCTCGAGGGCGTCCATGCGGGGGCCGATCTGCGGCAGGTCGAAGCCATAGGCCTCGTGCTCGCGCTCCCACCAGCCGGCGCCGATCCCCAGCTCGACCCGGCCGCCGCTGACGTGGTCGGCGGTCACCACCGACTTCGCCAGCACCGCCGGGTGGCGGAAGGTCGCCGGCGAGACCATCGTGCCCAGGCGCAGCTCCTCGGTGATCGCCGCCAGCGCCGCGATCGTCAGCCAGGCGTCGAGCGAGCCGCGCTCGCGGCGGTCGTCGACCGAGAGGTAGTGGTCGGAGCGGAACAGCGTCCCCACCCCGTGCTCCTCGCAGGCGGCGGCGATCGCCCGCCAGTCCTCCCAGGTCACGTCCTCCTGGCCCTCGATCATCAGGCAGATCTCCATGCGGCCCTCCTACCCGCTGGCGACGATTTCAGCGAACGCCGCGAAGCCGGGCGCGGTGCGCTCGACCAGCGCCGGCTCCAGCTCGCTCGCCCGCTCCGGCAGCGCGTGGGCGCCGGCGTCGCCGAGCGCCAGCCGCGCCTCCTCGCTCATCTCCGGCACCGCCAGCCAGGCCTCGACCA
The DNA here is from genome assembly GCA_963719435.1 of uncultured Solirubrobacterales bacterium. Lineage (GTDB taxonomy): Bacteria > Actinomycetota > Thermoleophilia > Solirubrobacterales > 70-9 > VAYN01. The sequence continues at coordinate 2,214,365 of OY970384.1, forward strand.
GGGCGAAGTCGGCCTCGGGATGGAAGAGCGCGCCCCAGGCGTTGCCGAGGCGGAAGGCCTGGTGCTCGGTCCGCTCCGAGGAGGCCAGCGACTGCGCCCCGTCGGGCAGGTCGAAGACTTCGCCGTGCCAGTGCAGGACCTCGGTGCTGGGCGCGAGCCCGCCGAGCACCGGGTCGTCGGGGTCGCTGACCGCGACCGGCGCGAAGCCGATCTCCGGCCCCTCCCCCGGCCTCACCTCCGCCCCCAGCGCCCGCGCCAGCAGCTGCGCCCCAAGGCAGATCCCCAGCACCGGCATCCCCAGCCGCATCGCCTCGGCCAGCCACTCGCGCTCCGCCGCCAGCGCCGGGAAGCGCCCGACCTCGTCGACGTTCATCGGCCCGCCCATGACCACGGCGCCGGCGACCTCGGCGTGCGCCGGCAGCGGCTGTCCCGCCAGCGGTTTCACGGTCTGCACATGGAGGGCGCCGCAGGCGTCGAGGATCCGGTGCGGCCCCTCCCAGGGGACGTGCTGGATCGCCAGCAGGGTTGGACGCTCGTCCAGGCTCATCTGGGCGTCAGGCTAGCCTGCGGGCATGGAGATCACCGTCGCAACCAGGATCTTTCCGGCGTCATCGATCCATAAGGGCGGCTAGCGATGGCAGCTGGTCCGTTCACCCGATGCAAGCCCGAGGCCCGACCGGCGACGGTGACCGGAGCCCAGGTGGTCGGACCGACGGCGCGGGCGCCGCTGGCGATCGCCGCGCTCGCCGTCGGCGCCACCGCAATCGGCGCCTTTGCGATCGGGCGGCTCAGCGTCGGCCGCCTCTCGGTCGGCCGGGCGAAGTTCGGCCGGGTCGAGATCGAGGAGCTCGAGGTCGGCAAGCTCAAAGTCCGCGAGTCCTCCCTCCCCCCAAACGATGCCTGACCCTCGCTCGTTCCCCAGGTTGTCCCCGCTGGGGCAGGGACAAAGCTGGGAACGAGGCGTTCTCGCCGCGCTGGCGGTGGTGATGCTCGGCGCGGCTTGGCTGCTCGCCTCGCCCGCCGGCGCCGTCGGCCCCTACCCGGACCTCGGCAAGTGTCGGCTCTTCCCCGCCCCGCCTGAATCGCTGCCGGCGAACGCGCCCTCGCTGCCCACCCAGGCCGCCTGGAACCAGGACGTCTCGAAGGCGCCGCGCGACCCCCGCTCGGCCGCCATCGTCTCCTACATCAACACTCAGGGCGGCGACCATCTGCACCCGGACTTCGGCTCCCCTCGTCCCTACGGCTTCCCCTACTCGGTCGTCGGCCCGAGCCAGCCCAAGCTCCCAATCCACTACACCGCCTACGGCGACGAGAGCGACCCCGGCCCCTTCCCGGTCCCGGCCCGCGCCCCCGTCGAGGGCGGCAACGGCAGCGACGGCGACCGCCACGTGCTCGCGGTCGACGCCAGCGAGTGCAAGCTCTACGAGCTCTACCGCGCCTTCCCGGATGCGACGCCCAAGCCCCACTGGAACGCCGACTCCGGCGCCGCCTGGGACCTCGACTCAACGGCGCTCCGCCCCGAGGGCTGGACCTCCGCCGACGCCGCCGGCCTGCCGATCTTCCCCGGCCTGGTCCGCTACGACGAGGCCGCCTCCGGCCGGATCGAGCACGCGATCCGCGTCACCTTCGAGAGCACCCGCGACGCCTACGTCCACCCCGCCGTCCACTGCGCCGGCGACAGCGACAGCACCGCCGCGCCGCCGATGGGCCTGCGCCTGCGGCTCAAAGCCGGCTACGGGCTCGGCGGCTTCAGCGGCCCCGCCCGCGCCGTCGCCGAAGCGATGAAGCGCTACGGCCTGATCGTCGCCGACAACGGCTCCAACTGGTACTTCAGCGGCAGCAGCGACCGCCGCTGGGACGACGACAACCTCAACCAGCTGAAGCGGATCCCCGGCAGCGCCTTCGAGGTCGTCAAGAGCGCCGCCGCCGTTCACGCCTGCTAGCGCGCCCGCCGCTCGCGCCGGTCGGCGCCGGAGAGGAAGCGCCAGATCCTCCCGACCGTCCCAAGCACCGCCATCGAGACCGCCAGCCCGATCGCGCCCAGCAGCAGGAGGAAGAGCACGAAGGCGACGATGGCGATCGGGACAAAGAGGAATTTCACGCCAGCGCGATTCTCCTCCCCCCGCCTAAGCGAACCGTTAAGCGCGGCCCGAGCACGAGACGTGCATTGGGCACGGTATGCGGGCCGAATGCACGTCTCGACGCTTCGGCCCCGGGTGCCGCCGCTGCGCCCGTCCGGGAGAGGCGCTCGGTAGGATTGACTGACGAGTCAATCGACACGAAAGGCTGTCACATGGCTTCCAGCAGCGGCAAGGTCTCCCCGGCCGACTTCCCGCCCCCCGTCGACGTCGACAAGGAGTTCGTCAAGCGCGGTCTCGACGGCGAGGACGACCGGATCGAGATCGGCGTCGCCATCGTCGGCGGCGGCACCGCCGGGCTCGCCTGCGCCAACCGCCTGCTGCAGCTGCTGGCCGACGACCCGGAGACGATGGAGAAGCTGGGCGAGGTCCCGGTCGCGGTGATCGAGAAGGCGAAGACCTGCGGCGGCCACAACCTCTCCGGCGCGGTGATGCGCCCCGGCCCGCTCGAGGAGCTCTTCCCCGATCTCTCCCGCGAGCAGTGGCGCCAAGAGGGCTTCGCCTTCGGCGAGGTCGAGAAGGAGGCGATCTACCTCCTCCCCAACGGCAAGCGCAAGCTCCGCATCCCGCCCCCGCCGCCGCAGAAGAACCACGGCAACGAGGTGATCTCGGTCGCCGCCCTCTGCCGCTACATGCAGGCCCAGGCCGAGGAGGCCGGCGCCTACCTGCTGACCGAGACCTCGGCCTCGCAGCTGATCGTCGAGGACGGCGCCGTGGTCGGCGTCCGCTCCGGCGACAAAGGCCGTGGCAAAGAGGGTGAGGAGCTCGGCAACTTCGAGCCCGGCACCGACATCGCCGCCAAGGCGACCGTGCTCGCCGAGGGCTGCTGGGGCCACCTGACCGACGCCGCCGTGCGCGAGTTCGAGCTCGACGAGGGCCGCGAGCCGCAGGTCTGGGAGCTCGGGGTCAAAGAGGTCTGGAAGGTGACCAAGCCGCTGGACCGGGTGATCCACACCCTCGCCGGCTGGCCGCTGAAGATCTCCGCCAAGTACCACCAGATCGGCGGCTCCTGGATCTACCCGATGAAAGACGAGAAGACCGGCGAGGACCTGGTCTCGATCGGCTTCGTGCTCGACCTCGACTACGCCGACGCGACCAGCTCCGCCCACGACCTGCTGCAGCAGTTCAAGACCCATCCGCTGGTCCGCGACATCCTCGACGGCGGCGAGCGGGTCGGCTGGGGCGCCAAGGCGATCCCCGCGGGCGGCCACTGGGCGATGCCGAAACTGTCGGCCCCGGGCGCGGTCCTGACCGGCGACGCCGCCGGCATGGTCAACCTGGCGGCGCTGAAGGGCGTCCACATGGCGATCAAGTCCGGGATGCTCGCGGCGGAGTCGATCTACGCCGCGCTGAAGGAGGGGAGCAACGACTTCTCCGCCTACGAGGGGGCGATCGAGGACTCGGCCATCGGCAAGGAACTCTACGAACAGCGCAACACGCGCCAGCCCTTCCAGAAGGGGCTGATCAAAGGCGGACCGCTGGTCAACCTGATGATCGCCACCAAGGGGCGCTTCCCCGGCGGCCGCTGGAAGATCCACCGCAACGACGCCCAGCCGATGTTCGTCGGCAAGACCAAGGACAGCTATCCGCAGCCCGACGGCAAGTACACCTTCGACAAGCTCTCCAGCGTCTTCATCAGCGGCAACGTCACCCGCGACGACGCGCCCAACCACATCCGCGTGCAGAAGCGGGTGCCGCGGGAGGTCGCCGAGACCTGGGCCTGGATGTGCCCGGCCGGCGTCTACGAGATCCCCGAGGACGCGCCCGAGAGCGGCGAGGTCGACGTGATCGTCAACTACACCAACTGCGTCCAATGCGGCGCGATCACCGCCAAGGGCGGCCGCCTGACCCCGCCCGAGGGCGGCGACGGCCCGCTGTACCAGAACACGTAACAAGCGCACGGGCGGCGGTCTCTAAGGTTTCCGCGGTGGGCCGCCGCACGGGACAGTCGATCCGCGCCTTCGCGCGCCGCGGGGCGCTGCTCTGCGGGGCGACGTTCGCGCTAGCGCTGGCGCTATGTGGGGGTGCCGTCGCCGCGCCGGCGGGCGGCGACGCGGCCGAGTCGACGACCGGCGACGCCCTCGGGGCCCTGGGCCGCACCGTCCTGGTCGCCCTCGCCTCCGGCACCAACGCCGACGAGGCGCTGACCGAGCTCGGCAGCGGCATGGCGCTGATGGAAACGCAGGAGCGAATCGAAGCTGAGGCCGAGGCCGTCGCCAAGGCCTACGCCGAAGCGCCGCCGGCCACCGAGATCGTCCCCGGCGACCCCTCGACCATGCCGCCCGCCTCGGCCGGCTCCAACGGCACCACGATCCCCCGCCACAGCGCCGCCGACCGCCAGAAGATCTTCGCCAACAGCCGCGCCAGCCACGACGGCTCGACCTCGATCCTGCTCACCGGCATCGCCCTGCCCCCGCCCGACGCGCCGCAGGCGGTCAAGGACGTGGTCAACAACGCCAACCTGATCGTCGGCCGCCCCTATGTATGGGGCGGCGGCCACGCCTCCTTCTACTCCAACTCCTACGACTGCTCCGGCGCGGTCAGCTTCGCCCTCTTCGGCGGCGGCCTCATCCCCCGCCCCCTCACCTCCAGCGAGCTCGAGGGCTGGGGCGCCCCCGGGCCCGGCAAGTGGATCACCGTCTACGCCAACGCCGGCCACACCTTCGCCGAGATCGCCGGCCTGCGCTGGGACACGGTCGGCGACGAGAACGGCACCGGCCCCCGCTGGCACCTCGCCTCGACCGACACCAGCGCCTTCGTAGTCCGCCACCCGCCGGGCTATTAGCGACGCTTCGTCACAGATCAGTGTCAACTCCGTGAATTAAGTCCCAAGTCCGGTCAGAACACCAAAACCGAGCCTAGGATCGCTCGCCGGAGGGTTGAAGCAGCCGGGGTGCTGCATGCAGTTGACACCTGCACTGTCCCGCATTACCAGCGGGATCCGGTTCGAGTCCGGTGCCCTCCGCAGGTACTCACGCCGGAGTGGAAATCGGGGTGCTGGAGCAGACCGTCGTGTTAGTCTGAGTGACGGGTGTCAACTGCTTGCGGGGTGGTTCCCGCTTCAACAGCCCTCGACCCGCTCCGGCGGGTCGTCTGCTTTCTGGAAGCAATGCGCCAGGCAAGTCTCCGGCGCCCTCACACCCCCGGCAGGATTCGAACCTGCGACATCCGGCTTAGAAGGCCGGCGCTCTATCCAGCTGAGCTACGGGGGCTCGGCGACCTAGTTTGACGGCCGCAACGGCAGTCATGCTCCCGTGTTCTTGGATGGACGTCTACCGGGAGGACCGATGCGAGCCCTGCGCAGCAAGCTGACCTACGCCAACGTGATCTCGACCCTGTGCCTGTTCCTGGTGCTCGGCGGTGGCGCTGCCTTCGCGGCCGGCCAGCTGGGGCCGAACAGCGTCGGCACGAAACAGCTCAGGAACGCGGCGGTCACCGGGCCGAAGATCAAACGGGCGAGCATCGAAGCGACCAAGCTGACGCAGCTGGCGATCTCGACGCTGCAGGGCCAGAAAGGTCCGAAAGGGGCCAAAGGCGCCACCGGGGCGAAAGGCGCGACGGGCGCCCGGGGAGAGACGGGAGCGCGCGGCCCGACCGGGGCCACCGGGCCGGTCGGCCCGGCCGGCGCCCCCGGTGCCTACGCGACGGTGCTGGTCCAGCCGGCGGTCGGATTCAAGGGCACCCACCCCGGCTTCGTCGCGGTCGAAAGGGCGGCACTCGGCATCTACTGCCTGACCCCGACCAACGGGCTCGACGTCTCGCACCCTGTCGCCGCTGCCAACTGGTTCGACTCGGCCGGCGTCGGTCTCTTCGTCGAACCGCTGGCGGGCGCCGTCTCCACCTGCAAAGCGGGCACGCTCGAGGTCCACACCTCCAACCTGCCGAAAGAAGCCGAACCGGTCCCGGCCCCCTCCGACGCGATCTCCTTCACCGTCTTCGCCGCGGGCGGCTGACGGATGCCGATCGCCTAGCATCGCCGCATGCCGAAGGTCGAGGTACCGGGGACGGAGCTGAACTACGAGCGCGCCGGCGCGGGCGAGCCGCTGCTGCTGATCCAGGGGATGACGGCCAACCACAGGGCCTGGGGCCGGCCCTTCGCCTCGCTGCTCGAGCGCAGCTTCGACGTCATCTCCTTCGACAACCGCGGCATGGGGCTCTCGCGGCCGGTCACGGAGGGCTTCTCGATCGCCGAGATGGCCGCCGACACCGCCGCCCTGCTCGACGCGCTGGAGATCGAGCGCGCCCACGTCTTCGGCATCTCGATGGGCGGGATGATCGCCCAGGAGCTGGCGCTCGCCCACCCCGACCGCCTGCGCTCGCTGGCGATCGGCTGCAGCTACTGCGGCGGCGAGGGCTCGCGGCTGATGGACCCCGCCGACTTCCAGGGCCTGGTCGAAGCGATGGGCTCCGGCGACCAGGACCGGGTCTTCCGGGCGATGTACGAGCTCAACCTCTCCCCCGGCTTCCGCGCCGAGGAGAGCCGCTTCGGCGACTTCACGGAGATGGCGGCGGCGCTGCCCGCCCCGCGCGAGACGATCGGCCTGCAGCTACAGGCGATCATGGCCCACGACACCCACGACCGCCTGGCCGGCATCGAGCTGCCGACCCTGGTCGTCCACGGCACCGTCGACCGCGTGCTCGGCTACCCGAACGGGCCGCTGATCGCCTCGCTCATCCCCGGCGCCCGGTTGGAGACCTACGAGGACGTCGGCCACATGTTCTGGTGGGAGCAGCCCGAGCGCACCGCCGAGCTGCTGCGCGAGCACGCGCTCGCCCCGGCCACCTGAGCGGCGACGCCCCTCGCGGGGGCGCCGCGCCCGAGCGCCGCTAGGAAGCCGCCGCCGGGATCCGGCAGGAGACGCCCGTCCCGGCCAGGCCGCAGTAGCCGTTCGGCACCTTGTGCAGGTACTGCTGGTGGTACTCCTCGGCGTAGTAGAACCGCCCCGCCGGCTCGATCTCGGTCGTGACCGACTCCTTGCCGGCGGCCCTGAGGTCGGCGTCGTAGGCGTCCCGCGCCATCTCCGCCGTCGCCACCTGCGCGTCACTGGTCGTGAAGATGCCCGACCGGTACTGGGTCCCGACGTCGTTGCCCTGCCGCATCCCCTGGGTCGGGTCGTGCTCCTCGAAGAACACCTTGAGCAGGTCGGCGTAGGAGATCTTCTCCGGGTCATAGGCGACCAGCACCGCCTCGGCGTGGCCGGTCCGCGCCGAGCAGACCTCGTCGTAGGTGGGATTCGGGGTGGTCCCGTTCATGTAGCCGACCGCCGTCGTGTAGACGCCGTCGAGCCCCCAGAACAGGCGCTCCGCCCCCCAGAAGCAGCCGAGCGCGAAGTAGGCGACCGCGATCCCCGCCGGAAACGGCGGCTTCATCGACGTCCCCAGCACCGCGTGGGTGTCGGGAACCTCGAAGGCGGGCTCGCTGCGACCGGGCAATGCCTCGTCCGGCGCCGGCATCCGGGTCTTCTCAGGGTTCAGCATCGTCATCAGCTTTCCGAGTCTGTTCATGTCGTTTCCTCCTGCCGTAGACGTTACGGCAGCGATCTAACGAGGCTGTGAACAGGCGCTCAGCCCAGCTGGGCGAGGATCGCGCCGCTGTCGAGCTCGTCCCAGGCCTCGGCGATCAGCCCGTCGCGGATCCGCAGCACCGCGGTCGAGGTGAACTCGACCCGGTTGCCGCTGGCGGCGGCGCCGAGGAACTCGCCGCCGTGGGTCCCGGCCCAGCGCTGGTGCGCGGCGACCAGGTCTTCCTCGCCGAACAGCAGCTCGATCTCGTGCTCGAGGTCGGGGAAGGCGGCGAGGAAGTAATCGACCTCCTGGCGCTGCCCGGCCCGCCCTCGCGGCTCGCCGTTGTGGACGAAGTCGACGCTCAGCAGCCGCTCGCAAGCGGAGGAGTCGCGCTCGACGATCGCCTCCCGGTAGAAGCGCCGCACCAGCTCCTTGTTCGCCTCCCCCGCCACCGGCGGCCACGCTAATCGATACGGTCCTCGCATCGGTTGCTTCGTCGTCCTCTTCGCCTTCATCTCGCCACGGCTGGCGCTGTTCGCGCTGTGGCTGTTCAGCGACCTCCTCAGCCGCGCCTTCGACAGCTGGTTCGTCCCCCTGCTCGGCTTCTTCCTGCTGCCCTGGACGACGCTCGCCTACGCGGCGATGTGGAGCAGCTCCGATCGCGTCTCCGGCTTCGAGTGGTTCATCGTCATCCTCGCCTTCGCCATCGACCTCGGCTCCTACGCGAGCCGGGACCGGGCACGGCGCGCCAGCTGACGCTCCTCGACGGCGGGCAGGCCGCCCCGCCTCAGCGCCCGATCGGGTAGGAGAGGATCACGTGCTGCTTGGCGAGCACGACGAACGGCCGCTCGATCACCTTGCCGTCCACCAGCGTGGTGATTTCGACGTTGGTCAGCGGCACGAAGGCCAGGTCGCCGCGGTTGAGCGAGTCCGAGAAACGGCTCTGGTAGCCGGCTGGCGGCAGAGTGACGTCGCCGACGACCAAGTGACGGTCGGTTTCGAAGACGGCACGCTCGACGCGCCGCTCGATGTTTTCGCTCTCCCTGAGGCCCTCGTTCATCGTCGCCGCTCTGTTGAAGCCTTCGTTCATCTACGCCGCCCTATCGGCATAAATCTGTAGCTACCCCACCGGACAAATGTCCACACAGCATTCTGGAGACGCTTGACAAACCCTCTCCAAAACTCGCCCGGAGAGCCCTGAATCGGGGAGACAGGATTTGAACCTGCGACCTCCGCCACCCAAAGGCGGCGCGCTACCAGGCTGCGCTACTCCCCGATGCGAGCAGTCTAGAGTGAGCCCGATGGCCGACGTCCAACCGTTCGAGGCCCTGCATTACGACCTCGGCAAGGTCGGCTCCCTGGACGCTGTCGCCGCTCCGCCCTACGACGTGATCGACGCCGCCGGCCGCGCGGCGCTGCTGGCTCGCTCCCCCTACAACGCGGTGGCGATCGACCTGCCGAAGCCGTTCGACCCCGCCGACCCGGACAGCAACCCGAGCGGCGACCCATACGCGGAGGCGGCCGAGAGGATCGCCGCCTGGCGCCAGGCGGGCGCCCTGGTCCAGGACGAGCAGCCCTCGATCTGGGCGATGACCCAGGACTACACCGCCCCCGACGGCTCCCGGCACAGCCGCAACGGCATCCTCGCCCGGGTCCGCGTCGTCGACTACGACGAAGGCGTGCGCCCGCACGAGCGCACCCACCCCGGCCCGCTGCAGGACCGGCTCGACCTCACCCGCGCCACGGGCTACAACCTCTCGCCGATCTTCTCGCTCAGCACCGAGGACCCCTGGCCGCTGGTGGAGCCCGCGCTCGCCACGGAGCCCTGGGGCGAAGCAACTGACGAAAGCGGCACGGTCAACCGCGTCTGGCAGGTCACCGACCCCGCTGTCCACGCCGCCGTCAGCGAGCGCCTCGCCGGCGCCGAACTGCTGATCGCCGACGGCCACCATCGCTACGAGACCGCCCGCGCCTACCGCGACGAGGTCGGCGGCGAGGGGCCGCACAACTACACGCTGATGGCGCTGACCGGGCTCGACGACCCCGGCCTCACCGTCTTCCCCACCCACCGCCTGCTCTCCGGCTTCGCCGCCGACCCCGAGCGCCAGCGCCGCCTCGGCGCCGGCCTGCGCGAGCTGTTCGAGGTCGAGGAGGTCGGCCGCGACGCGATCGACCCGGCCGGCGCGGACGGGGTCGGCGTCTTCGGCCTCTACGACGGCTTCCACAAGCAGGCCTTCCGCCTGCGCCTCAGGGACCTCGACGCGCTCGACCGCCGGCTCGAGGGCAAGCCGGAGCCCTACCGCCGGCTCGACTCGGCGATCCTCGAGACCCTGGTCCTCAAGGACCTGGCGGGGATGAGCGACGAGGACATCGACGAGCGCCGGGGCCTCGAATACGCGAAGAGCGTCGAGGAGGCCGTGGCCCGGGTCGAGGACGGTTCCCACGACGTCGCCTTCATCCAGCGCGGGGTCCCGGTCGAGCAGGTCCGCGCCGTCGCCGCGACCGACGCCAACATGCCGCCGAAGTCGACCTACTTCTTCCCCAAGGTGATGACCGGCTTCGCCTTCAGCCCGGTCGCCTGAGGGCGGCGTAGGATCGGGCGATGGTCAAGATCTACACCAAGAAGGGCGACGACGGGACCACCTCGCTCTGGTACGGCGGCCGCGTCCCCAAGCACCACGGACGCACCGAGGCCTACGGCGCCCTCGACGAAGCCTGCTCCGCGCTCGGCCTCGCCCGAGCCCTCTGCGGCCCCGACCAGGCGGAGCTGGCGGCCGACATCCTCCGCCTCCAGGACGACCTCTTCATCGCCGGCGCCGAGCTGGCGACCGCGCCGGAGGCGTCGGAGCGGCTCGAAGACGGGATCAGCCGCACGACCGAGCCGATGGTCGCCGAGCTGGAGCGGCTGATCGACCGCTACATGTCCGAGGTCGAGCTGCCGCCGCAGTTCGTCATCCCCGGCGGCAACCAGCTCTCCGCCCAGCTCGACGTCGCCCGCACCACGATCCGCCGCGCCGAGCGCCGCATCTCCGCCCTCGCCGAGGCCGGGGAGCTGGCCAGCGAGATCGTGATCCACTTCGTCAACCGCGCCTCCGACCTCGCCTTCGCGATGGCGCGCTACGCCGACGTCGACGACCCGGTCCTGTTCGAGGGCCGCTCCCGGACCTGAGCATGAGGGTCGTCGCCCGCCGGGTCGAGGGCATGGCCCACGAGGTCGAGCTCGAGGGCGGTCACACGCTGGTCGTCGACGAGCCGCCCGACCGCGGCGGCACCGACACCGGCCCGCGCCCGACCCAGCTGCTCGCCGCCAGCCTCGCCGGCTGCACCGCGATCACGGTCGAGATGTACGCCGAGCGCAAGGGCTGGGACGTCGGCCAAGTCGAGGTGGACGTCGACGTCGCCTACGACGGCACCGTCCCCTCCACCTATGCGGTGGCGCTGAAGCTGCCGGGGGAGCTGGACGACGAGCAGCGGCGCCGGCTGCTGGTGATCGCCGCCAAGTGCCCGGTCCACAAAGTGCTGATCGGCGAGGCCTCGGTCACCGTCTCCGAGCGGCTCGAGGCGCTCTGATGAACCTCGGCCTCGCCGGGCGCGCCTGCGCCGTCACCGGCGCCAGCCGCGGGATCGGGCGCGAGACCGCGGTCCAGCTCTGCGCCGAGGGCGCCAACGTCCTCCTCGTCGCCCGCGACGAGGTGCGGCTGCGCGAGGTCCAGGAAGAGGCCGTCGGCGCCGGCGCCGAGGCCGGCGGCCGCGCCGCGGTGCTCGCCCTCGACGTCACCGCGGCGGAGGCGGGCGAGCGGATCCTGGCTGTCGCCGAGGAGTACTTCGGCGGCCTCGACGTGCTCGTCAACAACGCCGGCTCCGCCCAGTGGCGCGATCTCGACGACGTCCCCGACGAGGACTGGCGCGCCCAGTACGAGCTCAACGTGATGGCGCCGCTGCGGGCGATGCGCGCCGCCGCCCCGGCGATGGCCGCGCGCGGCTGGGGCCGCGTCGTCAACGTCTGCTCGACCGCCGGCAAGCGCCCCTCGGCGGCGATGCCGGAGTACTCGGTGGCGAAGGCGGCCGAGCTCTCGCTCTCGCGCCTGTTCGCCGACCGCTACGCCAAGTCCGGCGTCCTCGTCAACGCGATCTGCCCCGGCCCGACCGAATCGGAGATGTGGATGGACCCGGGCGGCCTGCTCGACCAGTCGCAGGCGCTGGGTGGCGCCGAGAGCCGCGAGGCGGCGCTGGCCGAAGCCGGCGCCAAGCGTCCGATCGGGCGCCTCGCCGACCCGGCCGAGATCGCCAGCGCGATCGTCTTCCTCTGCTCCGAGCGCGCCTCCTACGTGGCCGGCGCCGCCTGGTCGGTCGACGGAGGCACCGTCCAAGTAATCGTCTGATGAGAGGCGCACTCGCGCTGCTGCGCGACCGGCCCCAGTTCCGCGCCCTCTGGGGGGCGCTGGCCCTCTCCTACACCGGCTCGGGCGCGGCGCTGACCGCGCTCACGCTCTACGTCCAGCAGACCCGGGGCACCGGCACCGCGGTCGCGGCGCTGCTGGTCGCGGCGACGGTCCCGCGCCTGCTCGGGCCGCTGGCCGGGAGCGTCGCCGACCGGGTCGACCTGCGGCAGCTGATGATCGGCGCCGACGTCGGCCAGGCGGCGATCTTCGCCCTGCTGGCGCTGCTGCCGCCGTTCCCGGCGATCCTCGCCCTGGCGGCGCTGACCGCCTGCCTGGAGACGACCTACGCCCCGGCCAAAACCACCGCGGTGCCGGCCCTGGTCGCCGACGAGGAGCTGCTGGTCGCCAACAGCCTCACCGGCATCGCCACCAACCTCTACGTGGCGATCGGGCCGCTGGTCGGCGGCCTGCTCTTCGCCGCCGGCGGCGCCGGCGTGGCACTGCTGTTCAACGCCGTCACCTTCCTCGCCTCGGGGCTGCTGACCAGGACGCTGCCGCCGCTGCCCTCGACCGACCGCGACGAAGGTCGTGAGCGCGAGTCGCTGCTGGCCTCGACCCGGACCGGCCTGCGCCACGCGCTCGCCAACCGCGTCACCCGCGTCGTCACCCTCGCCCTGCTGTTCATGTTCGCCTTCCTGGCGATCGACAACGTCGCCCTCGTCTTCCTCGTCCGCGAAACGCTCGACGGCAGCGCCGCCGACTACGGCGTCGTCTCGGCGATCTTCGGCGCCGGGATGCTGCTCGGCTCGCTCGGCATCCTGCGAGTCACCCGCTCCGCCCCGGCCCTGCTCTACCTGCTCGCGCTGCTGCTCAGCTCGGTCGGCACCCTGCTCACCGGGGTCGCCCCGACGATCGCGCTGGTCGGGTTGACGCAGCTGGTCGCCGGCGCCGGCAACGGGATCGAGATCGTCTCCAGCGAGACGATCTTCCAGCGCCACGTCCCCCGCCACCTGCTGGGGCGCGTCTACGGCCTCACCTCGACCGCGGTGGCGATCGGCTCCGGCATCGCCATGGTCGCCGGCGGCCTGATCGTCGACGCCGCCTCGCCCCGCGTCGCCCTCCTCGTCGCCGGCGGCGGCGGCCTCCTGGTCACCGCCTGCGCCGCGCCGGCGCTGCTGCGGGCCCGTGGCTCCTGACCGGCCGGTCGAGGATGATCCCGCCGTGGACGACCTCTCGCGCCGACTGATCACCGCCGAGGAAGCGGCCGCGTTCGAGGTCCACGGCCACACCGACGCCGCCGTCCTGCTGGCGCTCTACGGCTGGCCCGAGGAGCCGGGGCTGATCTTCACCGAGCGCCGCAGCGACCTGCGCCGCCACGCCGGCGAGGTCTCCTTCCCCGGCGGCCGCCTCGACGAGACCGACGCTGACCTCGCGGCCGCGGCGCTGCGCGAGGCCGAGGAGGAGATCGCCCTGGCGCCGGCCGCGGTCGAGCTGGTCGGGGCGCTGCCGCCGGTGGCGACCTTCGTCACCGGCTACCGCGTCCACCCCTTCGTCGGCCAGGTCGCCCACCCCCGCGAGCTGGCGCTGGAGCCGAACCCGGCCGAGGTCGAGACCGTCCTCACCTACTCGCTCGAGCTGCTGCGCGAGGGCTACGCGATGCGCCGCCTGCTCCGCAGCGGCATCCCCATCCACACCCCGACCTTCGAGGTCGAGGGGCAGATGATCTGGGGAGCCACCGCGCGAATCCTCGGCAGCTTCCTCGACCGGCTCGCCTGAGCGCAGCGCCCGATTCGAGGTGATCGGCCCCCCGACCGGTCTCCGCTGTCTAGGCTGCGCGGCCCGGGGAAAGCAGTTGCAGAGCCAAATCCTTCATCGTCTGGGTCCACTCGGCGGGATCGGCCGGTGCCTCCTCGACGACCGCCACAGGGATGTGCCAGGTCCGCGAGGCGGCCCGGACGATCTCCGCCCCCGCCGCCAGCAGCTGCGGCTCGACGCTCCCCGTCGCCTCGTAGACGACCCCCCGCACCGGCGTGTCGACCAGCTTCTCCAGCAGCCGCTCCAGCCGATGGCCGTGGATCGCCGCCAGCGCCTCGGGCTCCCCCGCGGCCGAGCCCAGCAGCAGGTAGACGACGGCGACGTCGCCGACGTGCTCCAGCACCGTCCCCACCCGGTCGAGGTCGGCCAGCGCCGGCTCGATCCCCGCCGCCTCGATCGCCGCCAGCCCCTCCTCGCCGCGGCTGGTCCCCCGCACCGCCCAGCCCGCGGCCAGCAGCGCCTGCCCCAGCTCCCTGCCGCGACAGCCGCAGCCGACTATCAGCGCCCGCGCCACCCGGCTACATCGCTTCGAACGGGCCGCGGCCGCGCAGCCGCAGGCGCTCGTCTTCGGCGACCTTCTCGTTCAGCTCGGCCTCGGTCAGCTCGGGGGCGCCGCGGCGTCGCCGCATCTCGTTCTGCGCCTCCATCATCTGGCGGATGTCGTCGATTTCGTTCTGGGCCTCGACCTCGGGCGAACGGGTCGGCTTCCAGTCGATCAGGTCGGCGTCGCTGCCGGGGTAGAAGTACCCGACCACGACCAGGACGCCGACCATGAACGCCACCACTCCAACAGTCCCCAGGATCACCAGCACCGAACAAGGATACGGTTCCAGCCGATGCCCGACGCCTACCTCCTGGACGCTGTCCGCACCCCGATGGGCGCCTACCGCGGCGCTCTCTCCGGAGTCCGCCCCGACGACCTGGCGGCGCACACGATCGCCGCCGTGGTGGCGCGCACCGGAGTCGACCCGGAGCGGATCGTCGACGTCTACTTCGGCGCCGCCAACCAGTCGGGCGAGGACAACCGCGACGTCGCCCGCATGGCGGCGCTGCTGGCCGGCCTTCCCCACAGCGTCCCCGGCGCCACCGTCAACCGCCTCTGCGCCTCCGGCCTGGAGGCGGTCAACGCCGCCGCCCGCGCGGTCAAGCTCGGCGAGGGCGACTACTACCTGGCCGGCGGGGTCGAGTCGATGAGCCGGGCGCCGTGGGTGGTCGAGAAGCCCGAGCGCCCCCTCCCCCGCGGCCCGCAGACGATGCACGACACGACCCTGGGCTGGCGGATGATCAACCCGCGCATGGCCGAGCTCGGCCTCTCGACCGAGTCGATGGGCGAGACCGGCGAGAACGTCGCCGCGCGCTACGGCGTCAGCCGCGAGGACCAGGACGCCTTCGCCCTGCGCAGCCACCAGCGCGCAGTCGCCGCTGCCGAGGCGGGCAAGCTGGCCGAGGAGATCGCCCCGATCGAGGCGCCCAAGGGCCGCGAGACCGTCCTGGTCGAGGCCGACGAGGGGCCCCGCCCCGACGCCTCCGCCGAGAAGCTGGCCGGGCTGCGCCCCGTCTTCCGCGAGGGCGGCACGGTCACCGCCGGCAACGCCTCCACCCTCAACGACGGCGCCGCCTGCCTGCTGGTCGGCTCCGAGCGGGCAGCGAGCGAGCTCGGCCTCGAGCCGCTGGCCCGGGTCGTCTCGTTCGGCGTCGCCGGCGTCGACCCCGCCTACATGGGCATCGGCCCGGTCGGCGCCGTGCCCAAGGCACTCGCCGCCGCCGGCCTGACGATCGACGACATCGACCTGATCGAGCTGAACGAGGCCTTCGCCTCCCAGGTCCTCGCCAGCGCCCGCGAGCTCGGCATCGACGAGGAGATCCTCAACGTCAACGGCGGCGCGATCGCCCTCGGCCACCCGCTCGGCTGCTCCGGCGCCCGCCTCGCCGGCACCCTTGCCCGCGAGCTGCGCCGCCGCGACGGCAAGTACGGCATCGCCACCATGTGCGTCGGCGTCGGCCAGGGCCTGGCGACGATCTTCGAAGCCGTCTAGTCAGGCGCCGTACTGAAACTGCACCTTTTGGACTCGCCCAGCATCTCTGCGGCATCGAGCGACGCCCAACTCAATCCCCCGAGAGTTGATCTGGCACGAGAAGCCATGAGGGTGGAGATTGGTGCCGAAGCTGAACCCATTGGCAACGGACCTGGCCCTATCGCAGTGCAGATTGTGCGCCCGCAGGGCGTACCAACCCGCGCCCATCTCATGCTGGTTGCCGCAATGCCGCCAATACCCAGCCGAGGCGCCGGAGGCCGTCAGCCCGCAGATCGCCGCGATTGCAACGATCAGCAGCGCAAAAACCCCGAACGATTTCCTCACTTCACGTAGGCGCATCTGCTCTCCAGCGAGAGCCGCTTTAGGTAGGGATCGGAGGCCTGCGGATCCAGCAGGAGCAAGCGGGTGAAATAGCGATGCTGTCGCTGCGGGCAATAGCGCACCCGGGAGAGCTTGACCGTCGCCTCGTCGTGCGCGTAGTGAGCACAGCGATACAACGGCACCTTGGGAGGGCAGTCTGGATAGGTCAGTTCACCGATCGCTTCGGCACGGTCGGAATCCCAACGAATCCATTCCGTGGCTTCGAAGATCACCTTTGCGTCCGCGCAGGTGATCGCTATCTGAGTTGGCTTGTAGCCCGCGTCAGCACAGCTCTTCGAATAGCGCACCGGGGATCCGGCCAGCGCAGCGGTCGAACCCGCGACAAGGATCGACAAGAGGCTCGAAAAAACGAAGATTCCCAGGCGCCTCCACATCGTCGCGGAGCATACTTCGACGTTCCCAAACGGGACGATGGCGCTCTGAGGTAGCCTCGCCAGCGGTGACTTCGGGCTTCACAGAGCTGGCCAGTGTCGACGGGACGGTGACCCCGACCGGCGAGGCGATGGTGCCGATGAAGGACGACGGCCTCTACCGGGGCGACGGCGCCTTCGAGGTGATCCGGCTCTACGAGGGCAAGCCCTTCGCACTGGTCGACCACCTCGACCGACTGGGCCGCTCCGCGGCGGCGATCGAGCTCGAGTTCGACCGCGCCACGCTGGAGCGGGAGATCGAGGCGCTGCTGGCGCAGGCCGGCGCGCTCGACGGGCAGCTGCGGCTGATCGTCACCCGCGGCGGCCGCCGCATCGCCGCCACCGAGCCGATCCCGGCCCATCCGGAGACCCTCGCTGTGGCGACCGTGACCTACTCGCCGACCGTGATCCTCAACGGCGTCAAGTCGCTCTCCTACGCCGCCAACATGCAGGCGACCCGCCTCGCCAAGGCACGCGGCGCCGACGAGGCGGTCCTGGTCCGCCCCGACGGGATCGTGCTCGAGCCCCCCACCTCGGCGATCTTCTGGGTCGCCGCCGGGGGCGAGCTGCGAACGCCGGCGCTGACCGACGGGGTCCTGGAGTCGATCACCCGCGACCGCCTGATCAAGGTCATCGACGTGGCCGAGGGCAGCTGGGAGGTCGACGACCTGCGCGGCGCCAGCGAGGCCTTCCTCGCCTCGACCACGCGCGAGGTCCAGGCCGTCGCCGCGATCGACGGCAACCCGCTTCCGGCTGCGCCCGGCCCCCGCACCGAGGAGGCGCAGCGCGCCTTCGCCGAGACCCTGGGCCAAGAGCTACGAGAACTGCGATAACCAAGGGTTGCTGTAGTCCTTTGTAGCGCTATGCGCACCAAAAGACGACAGCACTCGATGAGATAGGGGCGAGATGGACTTCCAGCTGAGCGACGAGCAGCGACTGATCTCCGAAACGGCGCGTGAATTCGCCGACAAGGAGATCATCCCCCGGGTCAAGGAGAGCGACCGCGCCTGCCGCTTCGACCGCGAGCTGGCAAGCAAGCTGGGCGAGGTCGGCTACCTCGGCGCCCCGGTCAGCGAAGAGTACGGCGGCCGCGGCCTCGACTACATCGGCTACGGGCTGATCGTCGAGCAGGTCGGCCGCGGCGATTCCTCCGCCCGCACCGTCGTCTCCGTGCAGACCTCGCTCGTGGCCGGCTCGATCGAGAAGTGGGGCAGCGAGGAGCAGAAGCAGAAGTGGCTGCCGAAACTGTGCTCGGGCGAGTCGCTCGGCTGCTTCGGCCTGACCGAGCCCGACACCGGCTCCGACGCCGCCAACCTGCGCACCCGCGCGACCAAGACCGACGGCGGCTGGTCGATCAGCGGCCAGAAGATGTGGATCTCCCTCGCCAACTTCTCCGAGGTGGCGCTGATCTTCGCCCAGACCGACCCCGAGAAGAAGCACAAGGGGCTCGCCTGCTTCCTCGTCCCCACCGCCTCTGAGGGCTTCACCACGCAGGAGATCCACGGCAAGCTCGGCCTCCGCTCCTCCGACACCGGCGAGATCTCGCTCGACGCGGTCGAGGTCGGCGAGGACGCGATGCTGGGCGAGATCGGCGACGGCTTCAAGGTGGCGATGAGCGCCCTCGACAACGGCCGCTACAGCGTCGCCGCCGGCTGCGTCGGCATCTGCGACGGCTGCGTCGAAGCCTCGGTCCAGTACGCCAAGGAGCGCAAGCAGTTCGGCGTCCCCCTGGCCCGCTTCCAGCTGGTCCAGGAGATGATCGCCGACATGATCCTCAAGCGCGACGCCAGCCGGATGCTGGTCTACCGCGCCGGTGCATTAAAGGACGAAGGGGTGCCGAACACGCTGGAGACCTCGGTGGCGAAGCTCTACGCGACCGAGTCGGCGGTCGAGTGCGCCAACCTGGCGATCCAGGTCCACGGCGGCGCCGGCTACGTCGACGACTACCCGGTCGAGCGCTACCTGCGCGACGCCCGCGTCACGACGCTCTACGAGGGGACCTCGCAGATCCAGAAGCTGATCATCGGCCGCGCCGCGACCGGGATCAACGCGATGCTGCCATTCGAGGAGAGCTGACTTGGCCGGGATCGTCGAGGCCACCGTCGACGAGTTCCACGTCGGCCTGCTGCGGCTCAACCATCCCGAGACCCGCAACTCGCTCTCGCACGACATGCGCGAGGGAATCCTCGCCGGGCTGGAGCGCTTCGACGCCGACCCGGAGGTCCGCTGCGTCGTCCTCACCGGCTCCGACAAGATCTTTGCCTCCGGGGCCGACATCCGGGCCCTGGCCGCGCGCGCCCTGGGCGAGCCCGCCGACGCCAGCGGCGCCGAGTTCTG
This sequence comes from uncultured Solirubrobacterales bacterium, assembly GCA_963719435.1. Lineage (GTDB taxonomy): Bacteria > Actinomycetota > Thermoleophilia > Solirubrobacterales > 70-9 > VAYN01. The sequence continues at coordinate 2,233,369 of OY970384.1, forward strand.
GCGCCGAATCGCCGCCGTGCAGACGCCGATCGTCGCCGCCGTAACCGGCTACGCGCTCGGCGGCGGCTGCGAGCTGGCGCTGGCCTGCGACATGATCGTCGCCGACCAGAAGTCCCGCTTCGGCCAGCCGGAGATCACGCTCGGGATCATCCCCGGCGGCGGCGGCACCCAGCGCCTGACCCGCGCGATCGGCAAGCAGCGGGCGATGGAGTACATCCTCACCGGCCGCGTCTTCGATGCCGAGGTAGCCGCCTCCTGGGGACTGGTCAACAAGGTCGTCAAGGCCGGCAAGGCGGCCGAGGAGGCGATCGCGCTCGCCCGCACGATCGCCGAGCGGCCGCCGGTCGCCACCCGCCTCGCCAAACAAGCCGTCCTCACCGCCCAGGAGTCCGGCCTCGCCGACGGCCTCACCCGCGAGCGCGGCCTGTTCGAGCAGGCGATGGCGACCGAGGACCGGGTCGAGGGCATGCAGGCCTTCCTGGAGAAGCGCGAGCCGGACTTCAGGGGCCGGTGACGGTCTCCCGCATCGGCATCCTCGGCGCCGGCACGATGGGCCGGGGAATCGCCCAGGTCGCCGCCCTGGGCGGCTACGAGACCCGGCTCTACGACGCCTTCCCGGAGGCAGCCGAAGCGGCCGCCGTGAAGATCCGCGAGGCGCTGGTCAAAGGCGCCTCGCGCGGGCGCTGGAGCGAGGACGCGGCCGACACGGCCTCGAACCGGATCGGCCCGGCGCTGGAGATCGGCCAGCTGGCCGGCTGCGAGCTGCTGATCGAGGCGGCACCCGAGGAGCTGGAGCTGAAGCAGAAGCTGTTCGCCGAAGCGATGGAGGCCTGCGGCCCGGAGACCGTGCTCGCCACCAACACCTCCTCGCTGCGGGTGACCGACATCGCCGCCGGGGTGCCGCAGCCCGCGCGCCTGGTCGGGATGCATTTCTTCAACCCGCCGGTGCTGATGAAGCTGGTCGAGGTGGTCGCCACCGAGCACTCCTCCAAGCAGGCGCTGGCGACTGCCACCGCGGTCGCCGAAACGATGGGCCGGACGCCGATCCGGGCCAAGGACAGTCCCGGCTTCGTCGCCAACCGCCTCGCCCGCCCGTTCTCGCTCGAGTCGCTGCGGATCCTCGGCGACGGCATCGCCGACGTGGCCACGATCGACCGCGTCGTCCGCCTCGGCGGCGGCTTCCGCATGGGCCCGTTCGAGCTGCTCGACCTGATCGGACTCGACGTCAACCTGACGATCGCCCGCTCCTTCTTCGCCCAGGGACGCGGGGTCGAGCGCTGGCGCCCGAGCCCGATCCAGGAACGGCTGGTCGAGGAAGGCAAGCTCGGCCGCAAGAGCGGCCGGGGCTACTACCCCTACGACGACGGCGGTTCCGGTGGTCCTAATCACCGCATGGTGGGGAAAAGGACCACCGCAACGGAGCAGGGGCCGGCGAACGTGCCCACGCTCGACCCCGACGAGCTGCGGGAGATCGACCCCGCCGCCCCCGAGATTCTCCCCCGCCTTTGCGCCCAGATCGCCAACGAGGCCGCCTTCGCCCGCGAAGAGGAGGTCGCCTCGCCGGTCGACATGGACACGGCGATGCGGCTCGGCTTCAACTGGCCGCTGGGACCGATCGAGCTGACGGCGAGGATCGGCGCCGGGCGCGCGCTCGAGATCCTCGAGGGCCTGGAGGCGACGCACGGCGAGGCGTATCGCCCGGCCCCGCGCCTGCGCGCGGCCGCGGAAGCCGGCGGCGGCCTGTGAGCAGCGGGCGCAAGCCGGCCTCGGAGACGATCGTCCGGCGCAACCGCGAGGCCGCCGCCGCGCTGCCGCTGGCCGACGAGGAGGACTTCGAGGAGGCGGTCCGCGGCCTCGTCGCCCGCTTCGAGCCGGCGACCGTCAGCGGCGCGGACGGCCGCACCGTCTGGGACCTCGAGTCCTACGACTTCCTCGCGGGCGAGCCGCCGGACACGGTTCACCCCAGCCTCTGGCGCCAGAGCCGGCTGAACCGGATCGCCGGCCTGTTCGAGCTCGCGCCGGGCTTCTACCAGCTGCGCGGCTTCGACCTCTCCAACATGCACGTGGTCGAGGGCGAGCGGGGGATCGTCGTCATCGACCCGCTGATCTCGGCCGAGACCGCGGCCGCGGCGCTGGCCTTCTACCGCGAGCACCGCGGCGAGCGCCCGGTCACCGGCCTGATCTACACCCACAGCCACATCGACCACTTCGGCGGCGCCAAAGGCATCGTCTCCGCCGCCGAGGTGGCCGAGCGCGAGATCCCCGTCCTCGCCCCCAGCGGCTTCCTCCACCACGCGATCGCCGAGAACGTCTTCGCCGGCACCGCGATGGGCCGCCGCGCCGGCTACATGTACGGGGCGAAGCTGGAGCGCGGCCCCGACGGCCAGGTCGGCGCCGGGCTCGGGCAGACGACCTCGCTCGGCACGGTGACGCTGATCCCGCCCAACCTCGAGGTCAGCGCGACCGGCCAGGAGGAGACGATCGACGGGGTGCGGATGGTCTTCCAGCTCACCCCCGGCACCGAGGCACCGTCGGAGATGAACTTCCACTTCCCCGACCAGCGCGTCCTCTGCATCGCCGAGAACGCCACCCACACGATGCACAACACGCTGACCCTGCGCGGGGCGCTGGTCCGCGACCCCCACGTCTGGGCGCACTACCTGAACGAGTCGATCGAGCTCTTCGGCGAGGACTCCGACGTCCTGTTCGCCGGCCACCACTGGCCGCGCTGGGGCAGCGCGCGCATCGTCGACTACCTGAAGAAGCAGCGCGACCTCTACGCCTACCTGCACGACCAAACCCTGCGGCTGATCAACAAGGGCCTGACCGGCCCCGAGATCGCGGAGACGCTGGAGCTGCCGCCAAGTCTCGCCGCCGAGTGGCACTGCCGCGGCTACTACGGCTCGGTCAGCCACAACGTCAAGGCGGTCTACCAGCGCTACATGGGCTGGTTCGACGGCAACCCGGCCCACCTCTGGGAGCACCCGCCGGTCGAGTCGGCGCGCCGCCACGTCGAGTACATGGGCGGTGCCGAGGCGGTCCTGGAGCGGGCCAGGGAGGCGTTCGCGCAGGGCGACTACCGCTGGGTCGCCGAGGTCGTCAACCACGTCGTCTTCGCCGAGCCCGAGAACGCCGCGGCGAAGGAGCTGCAGGCGGACGCGCTGGAGCAGCTCGGCTACGGAGCCGAGAACGCGACCTGGCGCAACTTCTTCCTGATGGGGGCCAAGGAGCTGCGCGAGGGCATCTCCGGCACCCCGACCGACACCGCCGCGCCGGACATCCTCGCCCAGCTCTCGGTCGAGCAGATCCTCGACGCGATGGCGATCCGGCTCGACGGCCCCCGGGCGTGGGACAAGAAGCTGACGATCAACTGGCAGACCACCGATCCCGACGAGAGCCACCTGCTGGAACTCGAGAACGGCGTCCTCAACCACCGCGCCGACCGCCGCCACCCCGAGGCCGACGCGACCCTGATCATCGAGCGCCTGGCGCTGAACGAGATGCTGGAAAAAACCGCCGACCTCGGCGAGCTCGCCCAGAGCGGCCGCCTCCGGGTCGAGGGCGACGGGATGAAGCTGGGCGAGCTGCTCGGCCTGCTCGACGAGCCCGACCCCGGCTTCGCCATCGTCACCCCAGAGCGCTGACCGCGGCTACTCGACGCCCAGCTCGAACATCAATTCGTCGGGGTAGCACCAGCTCCAGGTCTCGCCGGGCTCGGCCGAGCGGATGATCGGGTGCCTGGTCGCCTCGTAGTGCCCGGTCGCGTGTTTGCCGACCGAGTTGTCGCAGCAGCCGATGTGGCCGCAGCTCTGGCACATCCGCAGGTGGACCCAGCGCATCCCCTGCGCCAGGCACTCCTCGCAGCCGTCGACCGGGTCCGGCAGGTCGACCAGCGCGACCGAATCGAGATGCGTGCACTCGGACATCAGAGGAGGAAGAGTAGAGCCCAGACGACGGCGGCCAGCAGGGAGACGGCGATCAGGCGGATGCTGAGCTCCCGGTCCTTGGAGTACTCGACGGCGCCGAGCAGGACCCCGACCGGCGGGAACAGGACCGCGAGGATGAACGGGAAGTACGCGGAGAGACGGTCGCCCATCGCCCCACCCTAGCCCGCGGGGCCGACTAGGAGCCGGTGGCGATCTCGGCGGGCTCGCCGCCGGGGAACCAGTGGGCCTCGACCGGCGGCGGGCTGTCGCGCAGGAAGCGCTCGGCGTCGAGCGCCCCCATGCAGCCGGTGCCGGCGGCGGTTACGGCCTGGCGGTAGGTGTGGTCGACGACGTCGCCGACGGCGAAGACGCCGCCGAGGTTGGTCCGGGTCGAGCCCGCCTCGGTGACGATGTAGCCGTCCTCGTCGACCTCGACCTGGTCCTTGACCACCTCGGAGCGGGGGATGTGGCCGATCGCCACGAAGGCGCCGGTGGCGACAACCTCCTCCTGCTCGCCGGTCTCGGCGTGGCGAAGGCGGATCTTCTCCAGTTTGCCGTCCTCGCCGGCGACGAACTCCTCCGGGATGAACGGGGTCTTGAGCGAGATGTTCTCCTTCTCCTTGGCGCGGTCGAACATGATCTTCGAGGCGCGGAACTCGTCGCGGCGCCCGATGATCGTCAGGTTCTGGGCGTACTTGGAGATGAAGATCGAGTCCTCCATCGCCGAGTCGCCGCCGCCGATCACGATCACGTCGTGGCCCTTGAAGAAGGCGCCGTCGCAGACGCCGCAGGTGGAGACGCCGCGGCCGGCCAGCTCCATCTCACCGGGGACGCCGAGCCGTTTCGGCTCCGCCCCCATCGCCAGGATCACGGTCTTGGCCCGGTGCTCCTCGTCGCCGAGGAAGACCTTGTGGACGCCGCCGTCGGAGAGCTCGACGCGGTCGACGTCGTCGGTGACGAAGCGGGTCCCGAAGCGCTCGGCCTGGGCGCGGAACTGGCTCATCATCTCCGGCCCCATGATCCCCTCGGGGTAGCCGGGGTAGTTCTCGACGTCGGTCGTGTTCTGCAGCTGGCCGCCCCACTGGAAGCCCTCGAAGACGAGCGGCTCGAGGTTGGCCCGCGCCGTGTAGAGCGCCGCCGTGTAGCCGGCGGGCCCGCCGCCGATGATGATTACGTCCTCGATCTTCTTCTTCTCAGCCATGGTTTCTCCGCCTGGAATCTATTACTTTACTTTTTATAGTAGTCCCCCCGGCGGCTCATCGCAAATCCACCGATCGCCGGCTCGAGGTCCGATTCGGCCGTGCCCCCGCGTTCGATCGGCAGCCCTTCGGTTTCCCAGTGGTGGACCCTCGTGCGCAGTTGGAAGAAGGCGATTATGCCGACTGGGATCGGCATCCAGAAGGCGACCAGGCGGAAGACCAGGATCGCCGGGAAGACGGTCCCCTCGGGGATGCCGAAGAGGACGAAGGCGCCGATCATGCCGGCGTCGACCGCCCCGACCCCGGCCGGGGCCAGCGGAAAGAGGTTGGCGACCATGCCGAGGAAGAAGCCCTGGACGACGACCGCCAGCGGCACGTGCAGGCCGAAGGCGTGGAAGGAGGCCCAGAGCACGCCGATGCTGGCCGCCCAGAAGCCGGCCGCGCCCAGCACCGCCAGGCCGCCGCGCGAGGGGTGGGCGAAGAGGCCGATGGCGAAGCGGAACCCCTCGCCGATCGTCGCCGGCACCTTGGCGGCGCTCTTCAGCCAGGCCCGGGCGCGCTCGCCGTGGGCGTAGGGAGCCAGCCGGCGTTCGAGGTCGGCCGGGATCAGCGCGATCAGGACCCCGATCACGATCAGCAGCCCCGCCACCGCCGCCGGGATGATCGTCAGCTCGACCGAGCTCTTGCCGTGGAGGACGCCGGTCCGCAGCAGGATCCCGAAGACGATCAGGGCGATCGGGTAGAAGGCGTAGTGCAGGGAGATGAAGGCGACCATGCGCCGGGCGACGTCGCGCCGCCCCATCCCGGCCTTGCGCAGGGCCCAGTAGGTGATGGCGATGCCGCCGGCGCCGCCGGCCGAGAACAGCAGCGTCGCCGCCACCCCGGCCATGTTGATCTCGTAGGTCTCCATCCACTTCAGGCGCAGGGCATCGCCCCCGACCACCGCCTTGAAGAGGGCGATGTAGGTGGCGTAGGCGAGGACGTTGAAGCCGATCGCCACGCCGATCCAGAGCGGATCGGCATCGCCGAGTTTGCTCAGCCCGCCGCTGAGACCGGCCAGCTTCGGGAAGAGGAAGTAGATGCCGACCAGGAGCAGGAGGACGAGCAGACCCGTCTGCACCAGGCGCCGCGTGGTGAGAAGCGGCATCTCGACGGGCCCATTGCCGTTAGCCGAGTCCTCTCCAGACACCCCCGGGACGCTACCCGTTCGCCAGGCGCTCCAACCGGCGCAGGCCACGGGTGACGCCGTGCACGAGCGGTTCGGCGTAGGCCTCGCCGCGCCGGACCAGGACCACCAGGGCGGCCCCGGCGAGCAGGTCGGTGACGTAGTGCTCGCCGAGGTAGACGAGGGCGAAGCCGAGCGTGCCGGCGTATCCCCAGCCGAGCACCCCCTCCACCTTGCCCGCCTCCGCCAGCGCCAGCGCCGCCGCGACCGAGGTGGCGAAGTGCAGCGATGGCATCGCCGCCCAGGGGTTGCCGCCGAGTGCGTCGTACATCTTCGGCCAGGCCGAGCCCCAGGTGTCTTCGCCGACCTCGACCATGATCCGGCGCACCTCTTCGCCGTCGGTCACCCCGTTCTCGGCCGCCCACCAGGGCGGCGCCGTCGGCAGCGCGAAGTAGACGGCGCAGCCGACGTCGAAGACCGCCGCCATCTGCCGGGCGGCGCGCGGGAAGCGCTGGTCGCGGCGGGCCAGGATCAGGGCCAGGGCCACGTAGGGCTCGAAGAACCAGAGCCAGTGGGTCCAGGTGAGGGCGCGGTTGAGGACGCCGACCCCCGGCCGCCCGGCGAGGGCCTGCTGGAGGCGGGTGTTGGGCAGCCGGCCGCCGCCGAGCGCGCGGTCGGAGACGACCGGGTAGCGGCTGCGCAGGCGCGCGCGCAGGCGCTCGGGATCGTCGAAGGGAATCTCGTGGACCATGATGAAGCCCCACATCTGCAGCGCGTAGAGGGCGACGTCGCGCTTCTTCGAGCGCGGGAAGAGGACGGCGAGCGCGAGCGGCCCGCTGGCGCAGGCGGCGATCGTCAGCGGCGGCGGGATCCGCAGCCGACGGCGCAGCAGCGGCACGGCGAAGGCGGCGGCGACCGCGCCGGTGGCCCCAGCCCGCACTGCGAGTCGCAGCGCTGGCGATGGCTGGCGGCCCCTCCTCATCAGCGGGCGAGTATAGGTAGGCGCCGCGGGGATGGCAGCAGCCGGGGCGCCCCCCTGCGTGATTAGAATGGCCGCGCTTTGACGCCTCACTCCCCTGGCACCGACCAGATCGACTCCCTGCTCGCCATCGGCTTCGTCGCCGCGGCAATCGTGATCGTCGCGATCAACGTCGCGCTGTTCTACGCCGTGCGCAAGAACAGGGCCCGGCGAGGCAGCGCCCCGCGCGAGCTCAGCGGCGGCCGCCGCCTGCAGCTCCGGGTCGGCGCCGTGCTCACCGTCTTCGCCGCCGCGATCTTCGTCCTCAGCATCGTCTTCACCGACAAGGCGCGCGAGACGCCGGCCTCCGGCGACGCCGGACTGGCCGCCGCCAAGAGCGCGCCGCTGACGATCAAGGCGACCGGCCAGCAGTGGCTGTGGCGCTACGACTACCCCAACGGGGCCTTCTCCTATTACAAGCTGGTGGTCCCGGTCGACACCGCGGTCAAGCTGGAACTGCTCTCGACCGACGTCGTCCACACCTGGAACGTCCCCGACCTCTCCGGCAAGCGCGACGCCGTCCCCGGCAAGACCAACAAGGTCGTCTTCCGCGCCGACGAGGAAGGCACCTTCGGCGGCGACTCGGCGACCCTCTCGGGCCAGGCCTACGCCTCGATGCGGACCGAGGTCGAGGTCGTCTCCCCGCAGGCCTACGAAGCCTTCGTCAAACAGCAGAGCGCCGACATCCAGGCGGCCCAGGATCGCGTCGTCGGCCTGATCGAAAGCGGGGACGTGCCATGAGCGAGAAACCACGTCCCGAGCTGGTGATCGACGGTCTCCCAGGCAAGCCGCGCCCGCGCTGGGTGGAGCTGGCGACCAGCGCCGACCACAAGGACCTGGGCCGGATCCTGATCGCCGGCGCCTTCGGCTTCCTCTTCATCGCTCTGGTCGAGCTGCTGCTGATGCGGCTGCAGCTGGCGATCCCGGAGAACACCTTCCTCTCCCCCGTCGCCTTCAACCGCATGCTCTCCCTCTACGGCGCCTCCGCCGTCTTCCTCTTCGCGCTGCCGCTGGCGATCGGCCTCTTCTACTACGTGGCGCCGCTGCAGATCGGCGCCCGCGGCACCGCCCTGCCGCGCCTCGGCCAGATCGGCGTCGGCCTCTGGGTCGCCGGCGCGACCGTGCTCTACGCCGGCTTCCTCTTCACTCCCTCCGAGGCCGGGGTCAACCCGCTGGCCCCGCTGACCGAGCTCGCCTTCCTCGCCAACAACGGCGTCGACGCCTGGGCGACCGCGACCGGGCTCGCCACCCTCGGCTTCGTCCTCATCGCCATCGACCTGCTGACCACGCTGCGGGCGATGCGGGCGCCGGGCATGGCCTGGCGCCGGGTGCCGGTCTTCGCCTGGGCCGCCACCGTCTCCTGCTGGCTGACCCTGGTTATCGGCCCGGTGCTGCTGGCGGCGCTGACGATGCTGATGATCGACCGCAACTACGACGGCATCTTCTTCGCCGACGGCTCCGGCGGCGCGCCGCTGCTCTGGCAGCACCTGAGCTGGATCTTCTACTCCGGCAGCTACATGCTGATCCTCATCTTCGCCTTCGCCGCGATCGCCGAAATCGTCTCCGCCTTCGCCGCCAGGCCGCTCTTCAACCGCGGCGTCGTCATGGGCTCGCTGGCCGCGATCGCCGTGCTCGGCACCCTGGCCTGGATGCAGAACATGCTGACCGCGCCGATCGGCATCGGCTGGATGTACTTCGCCATGCTGATGTCGCTGGCGCTGATCGTCCCCTTCGGCCTGATCGTCTTCAACCTGATCGCCACGATGCTCGGCGGCGCGCTGCGGATGCGGGCGCCGCTGCTGTTCGCGCTGGGCGCGATCTCGATGATCTCGATCGGGCTCGCGGCCGAGCTCGACCACTCGATGGTCGCCGCCGCCTGGCAGTTGAAGAACACCACCGACTCGACCGCCGCCACCCACTTCGCGCTGGTCGGCGGCGCCGTCTTCGGCGGCTTCGCGGCGCTCTACTACTGGTTCCCGAAGATGACCGGCCGCACCATGGGCGAGAGCCTCGCCCGCATCTCCTTCTGGACGATGGTCGTCGGCATCCTGCTCGCCTTCGTGCCGCTCTTCCTCGCCGGTGGCGAGGAGGGCCAGGTGATCGACGCCTACAAGTTCTTCTCCGGCACCGGCGTCGACGGCTACAACCTGGTCGCCTCGATCGGCTCGCTGATCCTCGCCGCCGGGATCGTCATGACCCTGGTCAACGCGATCTCCAGCCGCGTCAACGGCCCCGAGGCCGGGCATGACCCGTGGGGCGGCGAGTCGCTCGAGTGGTTCACGCTCTCGCCGCCGGAGCCGCACAACTTCGACGTGCTCCCGGACGTCCGCAGCGCCCGGCCGATGCGCGACATCCGCGACGCGATCGCCCACCGCACCGCCGCCACCGAGGCGCCGGCCCGCGAGTCGCAGCCGGTAGCCTGAGCCCCGCATGAGCGGTGCCCAGACTGCGACGGTGGCGCAGCCCCAGGTGGCGCCATCCCTCCTGCGCGACTACCTGACGCTGACCAAGCCGAAGGTCCAGTCGCTGCTGCTGTTCACGACGGTGACGACGATGTACGTCGCCGGCTCCCCCTCGCTGGGCCTGATCCTGCTCACCTGCCTCGGCGGCGCCCTCTCGGCCGGCGGCGCCGGCGCGATCAACCACGCCGTCGACCGCGACATCGACCGACTGATGGCCCGCACCGCCGACCGCCCGGTGGCCTCCGGCCGGATCTCCCCGCAGGCGGCGATCGCCTTCGGCGTCCTCCTCGGCTGCGCCTCCTTCGCCCTTTTGTCCCTGACCGTGAACCCGCTGGCGGCGGCGCTCTCGCTCTCCGGCCTGCTCGGCTACGTCTTCGTCTACACGCTCTGGCTCAAGCGCACGACGCCGCAGAACATCGTCATCGGCGGCGCCGCCGGAGCCGTGCCCCCCCTGGTCGCCTGGGCGGCGGTCACCGGCGAGCTCAGCGGCATGGCCTTCTACCTCTTCGCCATCGTCTTCTTCTGGACCCCGCCCCACTTCTGGGCGCTCTCACTGCTGATGAAGGACGAGTACGCCAAGGTCGGCGTGCCGATGCTGCCGGTGGTCCGCGGCGAGGACGAGACCCGGCGCCAGATCCTGCTCTACACCGTGCTCCTCTACGCGGTCACCCAGCTCCCCTTCTGCGCCGGCGGCCTCGGCGTCGCCTACCTGATCCCCTCGATGCTCCTCGGCGCCGTCTTCATCGGCTTCTCGACCAAGCTGCTGCGCTCCAAGGACCGCCGCTGGGCCCTCCGCACGTACCTCTTCTCACTGGCCTACCTGGCCCTGCTGTTCCTCTCCATAGCGATCGCGGCGAACGTCTAGAGGACGGTTCGGGGTTGGCGGGGGTCCCATTGGTGACCCTCTCCTGAAAGCCGTCGCGCAGCTGAGTCGCCCCCCAGGGTTTCAATCGAGTCCCGCTTGAGCTTTCAGGAGAGGGTCACCAATGGGACCTCACGGAACGCCGGATCCGATGCCCAGAGGATTTCAGGCGCAGCAGTGTCGGCGGAGAGCGTCCGAAGCACTCAGCTCGCTGAAGAGCTTGCGAAGCGCTCCAGTCCGCTGAAGACCTTGCGAAGCTCGGACGCTTGGGGAGGCATCTTCTGCGGGGAGCAACGCGTAGCGCCTGAGAGGTCCGGGGTGCGGTGCCACTCTCCGGAAAGCTCAAGCGCAGACAATGGCGCCCTCGGGACTGGCTCCAGCTGCGCGACGGCTTTCCGGAGAGTGGCACCGCACCCGGACCCCACGCCCACTACCCGACCCTCCCCGCCAGTTGATAGAAATCCCCCCGTGGACCGCGAGACCGCACGCAAGAACATGAGCGCCGGCCTCCTCGCCGGTGGCTTCGCCGCCGGGATCTTCGCCCTCTGCTTCGTCGCCGCCTTCCTCTACATCGCCCAGTAGCCGATGAGCGAGCATCGACACGTCAGCGAGCCGGGCGAGATGGTCTACACGCCGAAGCCCTCCTGGGCGCCGGTCTTCTTCGCCTTCGGCGTGCTCGGCCTGGTCGCCGGCACCTACGCCGCCGGCTTCATCTTCTCGCCCTTCATCTACGCGATCGTCGGCGCCGTCTTCGTCCTCGCCGCCTTCCGCAACCTCGTCCGCGGCGCGATCCGCGACTACTACCGCCTGCCCCGCAGACAGCACACTCGCGGCGGCGCTCTGCCGGTCGAACAGATCACGCTGAACGACTGATTCCAAGCAGCTCGGCGGACGCAGGGAGCGCCGCGTGCTCTGCACGCAAGCGACCGAGGACGCCGAGATGCGCCGGAAGCAGTCGTTCAGAGGGTCATTTCCGAGGTCGCGCCTTCCGAAGTCCAGACGCGGACGATGTCGCGCATCGAGAGGATGCCGACCAGCTCGCCCTCCTCGAAGACGACCAGGTGACGGACGCCGCGGCGCGACATCTCCGCCGCGGCCCGCTCCAGGCTCCAGTCCGGCGCGGCGGCGATCACGCTCTCGCTCATGTGCTCGCCGACCAGCTCGACGTCGGGATCTTCGCCGCCGCCAATTGAGATCAGCAGATCGCGCTCGGTGACGATCCCGGGGGTCGGCGAGTCGGCGTCGTTGACCAGGGCCGCGCCGGTTCCCTTCTCGACCATCATCCGCGCCGCCTCGCGCAGCGTGTGCGTCGGCCCAACCGTCAGCGACACCTCCGACATCCCATCCTTCACCTGCATCTGCGGCCCCTTTCTCCCAGCTTCCGAGTTAGTGCGGATCGACTCAAGAGTACCCCACTCGGGACCCTCGACAAGACGCTTTCAGGCGGCCGCGACATATAGACTCCTGCGCGCCGCCAGCCGTATGACCAGCCCTTCGCAACTCATCCGCCCGCTGCTCGCCCTCGCCGCCTTGGCGGCCGTCGTCGTGGCCGCTTCCGGCTGCGGCACGACCAGCGCCGACGAGACCCGCGGACGCACCCTCTTCATCCAGAAGTGCGGCACCTGCCACAAGCTCGCGCAGGCGGGCACCACGGCCGAAGTCGGTCCCGACCTCGACGACGCCTTCGCCTCCGCGCGCGAATCCGGCCAGAACAGCGACACGATCGAAGGAATCGTCAAGGCGCAGGTCGAGTACCCACGGCCCAACAACGGAAACCCGGCCGTCTCGATGCCGGCGGAGATCGTCACCGGCCAGGATCTCGACGACGTCGCCGCCTACCTCGGCCTGTACGCGGGCGTGCCCGGCGCGGCGCCCCCGAAAGTCCCCGGCGGCCCCGGCGCCCAGGTCTTCGCCAACAACGGCTGTGGCGGCTGCCACACCCTCGCCGCCGCCCAATCCGGCGGCGTCACCGGCCCCAACCTGGACGAAGTCCTGCCGGGCCAGAGCCTGGCGGAGATCCACGAGGACATCGCCGACCCGAACAAGGTCATCGCCAAGGGCTACCCGCCCAACGTGATGCCGCAGAACTACGAGGAAACGCTGACTTCGAAAGAACTCGACGACCTCGTCCAGTACCTGCTCGAAGAAACCTCCGGCGGCAAAGGCGCGGCCGGCGGCTCCAGCTCCAAAGGCTGAGCCTCGGCGGCCCGCGGCCGCTGCGATCATCCCCTGCAGATGCGGCAACGCCTCCGAGACCGCCTCGAGATCTCCCCCCAGCGCTACGCCCAGGTCACCGCCGTCGCGCTCGGCGCCCTGGCGCTGATCGTCCTCACCGGTGCCGCCGTGCGCCTCACCGGCTCCGGCCTGGGCTGTCCGGACTGGCCCAAATGCTACGGCGGCACGACGCCGCCGCTGGAATCGCACGCGGTGATCGAGTACGGCAACCGGCTGCTGACCGGGTTCGTCGGGTTCGCCGTGATCGCCGCCAGCGTCCTCGCCTTCTTCCGCCGCCCCTACCGCTGGCACCTGGCGCTGTTCGGCGCCCTGCTGCCGCTGGGCGTGGTCGGGCAGGCGATCCTCGGCGCCCTCGTCGTCAAGTACCACCTGGCGCCGGGCCTGGTGATGTCCCACTTCATCCTCTCGATGATGCTGCTCGACGCCGCCTTCGCGCTCGCCTGGTGCTCGCGCTACGAGCCCTGGGAGCGGCGGCGCTCCAGCGACCGCCTCGGCGTCTGGTCGGTGCGGGCGCTGATCCCGCTCGGGCAGCTGACGATCCTCGCCGGCACGATCGCCACCGCCTCCGGCCCCCACGCCGGCGCCCACGAAGGCCAGCTGGTCCACCGCTTCACCTTCGAGGGCGCGCAGACCCTGGAATGGGTGGTGCAGCGGCACGCGGTGCTGGCGACTGTCTACGGCTTCGCCGCGATCGGCGTCTGGTTCCTCCTGCGGCGCCCAGAAGGCGACAGGAGGGCCGTCAAGCCCCTGACCGTGGTCCTGGGCCTCCTAGCCCTCCAGGGCGCCATAGGCGGCCTGCAGTGGGCCCTGGAGCTGCCCAGCGAGATGGTCTGGGTTCACGTCGCCATCGCCACCCTGAACTGGCTGGCGATGCTGTGGACCGTGGCCGCCGCCGGGCGCCTGGAGCCGCGCCGGCAGGCGCAGGCCGGGCCGCAGCCGGGCGAGCCGCAGCGCGCCGCCGCCGGGACCGTCTAGGGCCGGCGCCGCCGAGTGCTGCCCTTCTGGCTCTCGATCGGCGTTCTCAGCCTGGTCCAGGCGGCGCTCATCGCCGCCCCGCGCACGATCTCCAGCCCCTTCCTCACCGGCCTCCGCGGCCGCGGCTGGGCGCTGCTGCCGCCGCTCTCGATCGTCGTCGTGGTCGCCGCGATCGCGCTCGAGTCGGCGGCGGCGGACTTCCTCACCTACCTGGCCCTGATCGCGGTGCCGCCGCTGGCGGCGCTGGCGCTGGCCGGGCTGGTGCGCGGCGGGCGGCCGCCGCTGGCGCTGCTGACGATCCCGCTCTTCGCCCTCGCCTGGGCCGCCCGCGGCTCGGTCGGCGGTGAGACCGCGGCCCTGGCCCTCTCCGCCCTGGCCTGCGTCAGCCTCGGCTGCCTGCTCGTCGCCGTCGTCCCGGCGCGCTGGCTGAAGCTGGGGATCTACGCGATGGCGGCGATCGACGCCTACCTGGTCGGCAGCAGCCTCCTGCAGGAGCCCAACGCGATCCTCAACGCCGCCTCCCCCGGCGGCCTGCCGCGCCTGCAGCTCGCCTCCTTCGGCTCCGCCGTGATGGGCTTCGGTGACGTCTTCCTCGCCGCCACCCTCGGCGCCCTGCTCGCCCACGACCGTCGCCTGCAGCTGACCGGCGCCGCCCTCGCCGCGATCCTCTGCCCCGCCTTCGACCTGCTCTTCTTCGCCGTCGACCAACTGCCGGCGACGGTCCCGATCGCCCTCACCCTGCTGACCCTGGAGCTGATCGGCCCCGCTTCAGGTCAACCCTCCTCGGATCCACCCTCGCGCCGCTTGCCCTGAACCCAGCGCCCCGCGTGCACCGTCGCCGCGACGACCAGCGCCAGCCCCCAGAGCGCCCCCACCAACGGCCGCGTCAGCAGCGTCAGCGCGATCACCGAGGCCGCCGCGACCCCGACGATCACGACCCACCTGAAAACGGCCTCCTCGGAGATCTTCATCCTGCCACCAGCGCCTTGAGGCGGCGAAAATCAAGTCTGGGTAGGACGCAGGGAGAGAGACGAGGGGAGCGCACTCCCGTGCGTGACCCGAAGCCGAACGACCGAGGACACCCCCAGACGCCGATTTGCAGCCGCCTCAGAGGATGTAGACGGTCACGAAGACAATGATCCACATCACGTCGACGAAGTGCCAGTAGATGCCCGGCACCTCGACGCCGAGGTGGTCTTTCGCCTCGGGGCCGAAGTGTCCGCGGAAGGCGCGGATCGTGGCGAAGCTGAGCAGCAGCAGCCCGACGAAGACGTGGGCGCCGTGGAGGCCGGTGAGGCTGTAGAAGATCGAGCCGAAGCCGAGGTCGCGGGCGCTGAAGCCGAGGTGCACGTACTCGTTGACCTGGATGAAGAGGAAGGTCGCGCCCAGCATCCAGGTCAGCAGCAGGCCCAGTTTGAGGCCGGCCTTGTTGCCGCGGCGGATCGCCTCCAGCGCGTAGTGGATCGTAAAGCTCGAGGAGACCAGGATCGCGGTGTTGATCCCGGCGACGGCGACCGGCAGCTCGTACGGGTGCGGCGGCCAGGTCGGCGGATCGACGACGACGCGGAGGAAGAAGTACGACGCGAAGAAGGCGCCGAACAGCATGATCTCGGAGACGATGAAGAGGAGGATCCCGAGCGTCTGTTTGTCGATGCGGGAACTCTCGTTGGCCTCTGGCGGCCCGTGGTGCTCGTGCTCCTCCGCATGTCCCAGGGCGACGGTCGCGCTCTCCATCAGGCCTCTCCTCCCTCTGCCACGGCGGCGGCGACGGCGCTCGCCGGGCGGCCGACCTCGATGTGCTCGACCTGCTTCTCGGTGATCTCACGCACGCGGCCGATCAGGTCCTCCTCGAGCCAGCGCGAGCCCTCGCCGGCGAAGGTCGAGATCAGAACCTCGTCGATCCGGTAGTGCTCGATCGCGTTCTTGACGGCGAGGAAGGGGTCGGGGCTCATCGGCTGGCCGGTCGCGTCGACGTCGGCGCGGTAGAGCGCGGCCAGGGTCGAGGCCAGGTCGCGGACGATCTCCGCCTCGCTGACGTCGTCGGCCGTGGGGCAGATGATCGTGTAGCGGTGGGGGCGGTCGGCGGCGCGCTCCTTGAGGCGGTCGACCAAGTCCGGGGTCGCCACGGTCTTGGTGGCGACGACGAGCGTGTGGATCAGGTCCCAGCGGATCGCGTCGTCTTCGATCCGCACCGGGATGTGGGTCAGCTTCGTGTCCGGTTCGACCCGGGCCCGTGCCCACTCGACCAGGTCTTTGCGGGTGAAGCCGAAGCGGGTGTCGTAGAGGCAGGAGAGCAGGACCTCACCGGGCTCGTGGGCGCGCACCGCGTCGTAGAGCGCCAGCGACGGCTCCGGGTCCATCACCTCGCCGACCGAGTCGATGCCGAACTCGGCCAGCACCGACATCGTCACCTCGACCCGGGCGCGCGCGGCCTCGCGCAGCTCGCCGGCGTCGATCAGCTGGCCCACCGCGGGCTGGTTCTGGGGCGCCGCGACGACGACGCCGGAGACCTGGTCCTGGCGCTCGCGCACCGCCTGCAGCAGCTTGCGGCCGCCCGCGACCTCGTTGAGGAAGACCAGCAGCGGCCGCTGCTCGGGGGCGGCGCTCACGAGGTGCCCACCACGCTCGGCTCCTTGTCCGGGACCTCGGCGGCTTCGCCGGGCATGATCGCGTGTTTGGCGCCGGGGACGCCGAACTCGTAGGGACCGCCGACCACGCGCGGGATCTCGGGGAAGTTGAAGATCGGCGGCGGCGAGGAGACCTGCCACTCGATCGAGTTGGCGCGCCAGGGGTTGGCCTCGGCGCGCGGCCCGAAGCGCCAGCTGACGATCATGTTGTAGAGGAAGACCAGCTGGGCGGCGCCGAGCATGAAGGCGAAGCAGCTGATCAGCAGGTTCCACTCGCCGAACTGGGTCGCGTAGTCGGCGACCCGTCGCGGCATCCCGTCCATTCCCACCCAGTGCATCGGGATGAAGGTGCCCCAGGTGCCGACCAGGGTGCCCCAGAAGTGGACCCGGCCGAGCTTCTCGTCGTACATGCGCCCGGTCATCTTCGGGAACCAGTGGTAGATCCCGGCGAAGATCGTGAACACGGAGCCGCCGAAGAGGACGAAATGGATGTGGGCGACGATGAAGTAGGTGTCGGAGACGTGGATGTCGATCGGCACCATGCCGAGCATGACGCCGCTGATGCCGCCGATCGTGAAGGTGACGATGAAGGCGAGCGCGAACAGCATCGCCGTCGAATAGGTGTGGATCTTGCCGAAATAGAGCGTGCCCAACCAGGAGAAGATCTTGATCCCGGTCGGCACCGCGATCAGCAGGGTGGTGATCATCATCGGCACCCGCAGCCAGGAGAACATGCCGGCGACGAACATGTGGTGGGCCCAGACCGAGTAGCTGAGGACGACGATCCCGATCAGCGCCAGGGCCATCAGGCGGTAGCCGAAGATCGGCTTGCGGGCGTGGGTCGAGATGACCTCGCTGATGATCCCGAAGCCGGGCAACATCATGATGTAGACGGCCGGGTGCGAGTAGAACCAGAAGATGTGCTGGTAGCTGATGACGTCGCCGCCGGCGGCGAAGTCGAAGAAGTTGGTGTGGAGGATGCGGTCGAAGAGGACCATGAACTGGGCGCCGGCGATGAACGGGGTCGCGGCGACGACCAGCAGCGAGGTCGAGAGGTTTGCCCAGACCAGCAGCGGCATCCGCCAGAAGGTCATCCCGGGCGCACGCATGGTGATGATCGTGACCAGGAAGTTGAGCGCGGTGGCGATCGAGGAGGCGCCGGCGAACTGGACGCCGAGGTTGAAGAACGACTGCCCCAGCGGGGCCCCGGTGGAGAGCGGCGCGTAGCCGGTCCAGCCGGCGTCGAAGGCGCCGCCCGGGGCGAGGAAGCTGCCGATGAAGAGCAGCCCGGCCAGCGGCAGCATCCAGAAGCTGAGCGCGTTGAGGCGCGGGAAGGCCATGTCCGGGGCGCCGATCATCAGCGGCAGCACGTAGTTGGCGATGCCGGCGAAGACCGGGATCACGAAGACGAAGATCATCAGCACCGCATGGGTGGAGAAGAGGCTGTTGTAGGTCGCCGCGTCGACGATCTGGGTGCCGGGCTGGGCCAGCTCGGCCCGGATCAGCATCGCCATCAGGCCGCCGATGAAGAAGAAGAAGAAGGTGGTGCAGATGTACTGGATGCCGATCACCTTGTGATCGGTGTTGAAGCGGAAGTAGTCCTTCCAGCTCTTGGCCCCGTGCTGGGAGTGGTCCTCGGGGATCGTCGGCAGGCCGGCGGCCCAGCGCAGCCAGTAGTCGAAGCAGCCGAAGCCGGCGAGGAAGCCGAGCGGCGCCAGGATCAGCGGCACGATCAGGTGCGGGTAGCCGGTCTGTTCGGTCTGGTAGAGCGGCAGGTCGGAGATGGCCCGCAGGGCGATCACCAGGCCGAAGCCGAATGCCGCTGCCGCGAGCGCGCCGAGAGCGCCTCGAATCCATCCCGGTTGCTTGATCGCAGCCGTCATTCGTTCCCCTCCATTATGCCCCGCCCGCCCCGAGCTCGACCGGGTTGACCTCGGTGTCCTGGACCACGGACTCCATCAGCGGCGGTGGGACTTTCTGTTTCAGGCCGGCAACCCATTCGCGGAATTTGGCCGGCGACTCGACGACCACCTTGGCCCGCATCGAGGCGTGGCCGAAGCCGCAGAGCTCGGTGCAGATCAGCTGGTAGGTCCCGATCTTGTCGGGAGTGACGATCGCCGTCGTCGTGATGCCGGGCACGTTGTCTTTCTTGATCCGCCACTCCGGCACCCAGAACGAGTGGATCACGTCCTGGGCGTGCATTTTGAACTGGATCTGGCGGTTGACTGGGACGTGGAATTCGCCCTCGGACCAGAGATAGCCTTTGCCCGGATAGGCGAAGCTCCAGGCGTACTGCTGGGAGAAGACGTCGACCGTCAGCGGGTTGTCCGCCTTCTCTTCGATGTCGTTCAGCACCGACCAGCTGTAGCCGCCGGCGAAGAGGACGATCACGGTCGGGATCAGGGTCCAGGCGACCTCGAGCCGGGTGTTGCCGTGGATCGGCTCGCCGTCGGATTCGTCGCCGGGCTTCGCTTTGAATTTCCACAGCGCGTAGAAGAGCATCACCATGACCAGCGAGAAGACGAAGGCCGAGAGGACGATCATCACGTTGAGGAGGTCGTCGATCTTCGGCGCCGCGGTCGAAGCCTGCTGGCCGTCCCAGTTGATCGGGACCATCACAGCGGAAATCGCAACCGTCGCCACGAGGGTGGCGACGAGCATCTTCACTATCGGGAGGCGGCCGTACATGAGGCGGCGGGCATTCTATTGAAGCGGCGGCGGGAGGATTTCTGCCTCAAATGACGCTTGGCACGAGCTAGGCGGGTCGGGGCAGCTCCGCCAGCTCCCCGGCCGACGCCGCGAGCACGCCGCGAGCCACTCCCTCCCAGCTCCAGAGCCGGCCGACCGTCGCCACCAGCGCCTCGCGGCTGCGCCGCCGCTCGGCCTCCGGGAGGTCGAGCCAGGCCGTCAACCGGTCCGCCAGCTCCGCGACGGCGCCGGGCTCGACCGGGAAGGAGGTGAGGCGACCGACCTCCGCGGGCAGCGCCGCCGCCAGCTGGCGCGACACCTCCAGCATCCCCGAGTGCCCCGCCGAGACCGGCAGCGCCCCGCACGCCGCGGCCTCCACCGCGACCATCCCGAACGCCTCCGGAAACGTGCTCGGCATCACCAATACCTCCGCCCGCGGCAACAGCCCCGCCACCTCGTCGTGCTCGAGACGACCGACGAACTCGATCGAGTCAGCTATGCCTCGGGCGGCGTCCGCATATCCAGCCGGCGGGTCCGCCAAAAACGCCGAGAGAATCGGCAGCGCCCTCTCCTCCCCGCCCTCGAGCCCCCACCCGAATCGCGCAACCTCCCGCGCATCCTCGAGATCGCCGCGATCCAACGCCGCCAACAACCGGCGCAACCCCTCCTCGAACTCCCCGTAGCCCACGATCTGCAACCGCGCCTCCGGATGCTCAGCCCGGACCAGCGGCCACGCTGCAATCAGCAGATCGACTCCCTTGGAAACGATCAACTTCCCGACGAAGACCACCAGCGGCCCCTCGTTGGAGCCGGATGGGGAGGGTCCGAGAACGGACACCCCGCCCGCAGGACCCTCCCCATCCGGCTCTCGCCGGCCTCTTGAACTTCGGAGTCGGAACTCCTCGACATCGACCCCAGGCGGACCAAGCCGGGTCTTCTCCCGCAGCTCCGCGACCTCTGGCAGCGCCGCCCAGAGGGAGTGGGCAGTGTGACCCGAGCCGACGAGGACGCCGGCGGCGGCGCGCATGCCCTCTTCGGCATAGGGCAGGAACCGCGGATGCGGTTTGACCGTGTACTCGAGGGCGGAGCCGTGGATCTTGGCGGCGAAGGGGCCGATTTCGGAGCGGGCGAGGATCGCGGGACCCATCACCAGGTGGTTGGCGAGCGCGGCGTCGAAGCCCCCGACCTGGTCAGAGATTTCGCGCACGGCGGCGACGTTGGAGTCGATGTAGCGCTCCAGCTCGGCCTCGGTCAGCTCCGGGAACGCCTTGACCTCGAAGCCCTCGTAGGGGTCTTTGACGTAGACGGGGAGCAGGCCGTGGATGTCGGGGTTGTGAATCTCGACTCCCTCGATCTTCACCTCGCGGTCCTGGCAGAGCAGATGGACCTCGTGACCGAGCCGGGCCAGCGCCCGCGCCAGGTTGACGTTGTAGATGTTGCTGCCGGTGCCGCGCAGCATGTAGCCGTGGAAGAGGAGAACGCGCATCGCTGCCGCCCAAGCTAATAGTCTTCCCGGCGATGAACGAGAAGCAGCTCTACAGGATGCGCGCCCCGGCCTCCGGCCGCGAGGCCCTGGCCCACGCCGAGCCCGGCCAGATCTACGTCGACCGCGAGACCGGCGAGGAGATGGAGCCGGTGGCGATGGTGCTGCCGCTCGCCCCCTCCGCCTCGGCGCTGCCCCGCACCCCGGCGAACCTCCGCGCCTGCCGCCGCTGCGACCAGCTGATCGGGCTGGACGTCAGCGACTGCCCGTACTGCGGCTTGCGTCAGTCAGCGCTTTAGCCCGAGCGGGCAAGCCTAGATCCACCCGCGACGGTACCGCCAGAGCAAGCCGATCGCCAGGACGGGAGTCCCGACCAGCACCAAGTCTTCTTCGGTGGCTGGATGCGTAAGCGAAGCCACCGCGAGAACCACCACGACTAGGAAAGCGCTGAAACCGAGTTCTTTGCAGACAATGCGTTTCACGACGAGAAGCATAGCTGGGTGGCCAGCAGGACGAGATAGATAAGGACGCCGAGCAGGAAGCCGGCCAACCCACCGCGTCTGATCCACCTGTCGCGGACGTCAGATGGGGAGACGCACGCATCTCCCGCTTCCGCGTCCGTACTTCGGACCTCGGTGAAAGACCTCGTCGCGCAGGCGTCGGGTGTCCCTCCGAACGTTTTGCGGAGGAGGAGCAGGGCTCGACCGGGCGACAGCCCACGGGGCTACGGCCGACGAGGTACCGAGTGAGGAGGGACACCCGACGCCTGCGCGTGGGCGGCTTACTTACGGTTTCTGGACCAGCGTCGCCGTGTAGAGCAGGCGGGCGTTCGAGTAGTAGCAGCCGTAGGTCTTGGTTTTGCCGACGCCCTGTTGGGGGTGGCCGCCCTGGATGTCTTCCTTGGAGGCGCAGTGCTCGGGCAGGCGACTGCCGCGCCAGGTGTTGTCGGCGTCGACGTTGAAGGCGAACATCGGCGCCCAGGTGGGGACGGTGAGCGCGACGACCTGGCCTTTGAGCACGGTCAGCGGGTGATCGAGGGCGAAGACGGGGGTGCTGCCGAAGTAGGGGTTGAGGACCTCCAGCGGGCTCTGGCGCACGAGCGTGTACTGGGGCGGCTTCGAGCCCTCGACCGGGCGCAGGATGCCGATCCGCGCCTGCGAGGGCTGGCCGAGGAATTCGTCGAAGAAGGCGACCTCATTGGAGGTGGTGTCCGATTCCACCGTCGAGGGCTTGGCCAGGGTGATCGACCAGGCGACGATCTTGCCTTCGAAGGGCGCCTCGTAGGGACGGGCGACGCCGCCGGCGATCGCCTGGAAGCCGGTCACGTGACCCTCGACGCGACAGGGGGTGATCTCGACGTTGTTGACGATTTTCCCGGGACAGGAGGCCGGCGGGGTTTCCGCGGTCTGCCCCAGCACCACCACCCGCAGCGGCGCCGAGTCGGCCTCGCCGGGGTAGAGCGCCGCGACCAGGCCGACCAGCAGGCAGGCGGTCGCCGCCAGCGCCACCCAGGCGCGGCCGTTCCGGGTCGTGTTCTCGGTCGTGGGCATGAATTTGGACAAACACGGGGTCGGGACCCCGGTTGCGGCTCGATTCTGCCTCGCGCGCCCGGGGAATGCCGCCGGGGCACCCGGCTTGCACGATCCCGGCCATCCGGGCTCGGTAGGGTTGCCAGCCGTGAACTCCCCCAGCCCGACGCCGCGCGACAGCCCGCCGGCGATAGCGGTGGAGGGGCTGGAGCGCTCCTTCGGCGAGGTGCTGGCGGTGCAGGGCATCGACATCGCCGTCGCCGAGGGCGAAATCTTCGGCTTCCTCGGCCCCAACGGGGCCGGCAAGACGACCACGGTGCGGATGCTGACGACGCTGCTGCTGCCGACCGGCGGCCGCGCCACCGTCGCCGGCCACGACGTGATCAAGGAAGCGCGGGCGGTGCGGGCCTCGATCGGCGTCGCCCTGCAGGAAGCGGCCCTGGACCCGCTGATGACCGGGCGCGAGCTGATCCGCCTGCAGGCGACGCTGCAGGGCCTGCCCACCGCCGAGGGCCGCCGCCGCGCCGACGACCTGCTCGAGCGGGTCGACCTGGTCGCCGCCGCCGACCGCCGCGTCGGCACCTACTCGGGCGGGATGCAACGCCGGCTCGACCTGGCCGCGGCGCTGGTCCACGAACCGCGCGTGCTCTTCCTCGACGAGCCGACCACCGGCCTCGACCCGGTCAGCCGCAAGACGATCTGGGAGGAGGTGCGGGCGCTCAACGACGACGGCACCACCGTCTTCCTCACCACCCAGTACCTGGAGGAGGCCGACCAGCTCGCCGACAACGTCGGCATCATCGACAGCGGCCGGATCGTCGCCGAAGGCACGCCGGAGTCGCTGAAGGCGGAAATCGGCAACCCGCACATCCAGCTGCAGATCGCCGGCGGCTCGGTCGCCGAGGCGGAGCGGGTCTGCGGCGAGCTCGGCAAGCTGCTGCCACCGAAGGACGGCCGCGCGGTCCTGGTCGAGGTCGAGAACGGCGCCGCCGACATCCCCCGCGTGGTGCGGGCGCTGGACGAGGCCGGGATCGCGGTCGAGGCCCTGGAGCTGGTCAAACCGACGCTGGACGACGTCTTCGTCGAGAAGACCGGCTACCACCTCGAGGACGAGAGCGAGGAGAACGCCGAGCAGGCGCCGGTCGAGGCATGAGCGCCCTCGCCGTCAACGCGCGGGTGGTGCGGGCGCTGGGGATGCGCTCGATCCGCCAGACCTTCCGCCGGCCGCAGCTGATCGCGCCGATCATCGTCTTCCCAACCATCCTGCTGGCGATCCAGACCGGCGGCGCGGGGGGAGCGGTTGAACTGCCCGGCTTCCCGCCGGTCCAGAGCTTCCTCCAGTTCATGCTCGCCGGGGCGATGATGCAGTCGCTGATGCTGGCCGGCAACAGCGGCGGCATCGCCCTCGCCGTCGACATCGAGATGGGCTTCACCGACCGCCTCTTCTCGGCCCCGATCCCGCGCTTCGCGATCGTCCTCGGCCGTCTCGCCGGCACGGCGGCGCTGGGCCTCTTCGGGGCGCTCTGGTTCCTGGCGATCGGGCTGGTCTTCGGGGCCGAGATCGAGAGCGGCGTCCCGGGGGCGCTGCTGGCGATCGTCCTGGTCACCGCCGCGGCGATGGCGGTCGGCGGCATCGGCGCCGCGATCGCGCTGCGGACCGGCAGCGCCAGCGTCGTCCAGGGGCTGTTCCCGCTGGTCCTCGTCGTCCTCTTCATCTCCTCCGCCTTCTTCCCCCAGGAACTGATGATCGAGCCGGCGAAGACGATCGCCCAGTACAACCCGCTCAGCTTCATCGCCGAAGGCGTGCGCGAGCCGATGATCTCCGGGATCGACGCCGCCGACACCCTCTACGCGGTGCTGGCGATCCTCGGCATCGTCGTCCTCGGGCTCGTGCTCAGCGCCCGCGCCCTGCGCCACCGGCTGCGGGTGGGCTGATGGAAGCCGCCCTCCCCATCCCCGCCTGGCGCGCCAACCTGGCGACGATCGCGGCGCTGATGGCGCGGGCCAAGAACGAGCTGCTGCGGGTGCCGGGGGCGGCGATCCCGGGCGTGCTGGCGCCGACCATCTTCTTCCTCGGCCTCAACGGCGTCTTCGGCGCCCTGACCCAGCTGAACGGCTTCGAAACCGGCACCTACGAGAGCTTCATCGTCCCGGTCAGCATGCTGCAGGGGGCCGGCTTCACCGGCGCCGCCGCCGGGGTCAACCTCGCCCGCGACATCGAACAGGGCTGGCTGGACCGGCTGCTGGTCTCCCCCGCCCCGCGCTGGGTGCTGCTGGCGGGGACGGTGCTCGCGGCCAGCGCCCGGGCGCTGATCCCCGCCAGCTTCGTGCTGGCGATCGCGCTGGCGCTGGGCGCCGGCTGGCCCGGCGTCGACGGGCTCCTGGTCACCTTCTTCATGGTCGCGGCGATGGCCGCGGTCGCCGCCTGCTGGGGCTCCTTCCTCGCCCTGCGCTTCAAGAGCCAGTCAGCGGCGCCGCTGATGCAGGCGGGGATGATGGCGCTGATCCTCACCACCACCGCCTACGCGCCGCTGGCGCTGCTGCAGGGCTGGCTCCAAGACATCGCCCGGGTCAACCCGGTGACGCAGGTGGTCGAAGCGGCGCGCCAGGGGTTCGTCGGCAGCGTCACCTGGGCCGAAACCTGGCCAGGCCTGCTCGCGCTGGCGGGCCTCCTGCTCGTCCTCGGCGCTCTCGCCCTGCGCCAGATGCGTCGCACCGCGCTGTGAGCGGCGGCGGCCAGGGCCAGCCGCTGCTCGACCCCTCGCCGCTCGGCCTGGCCGAGCGGGTGCTGCGCCAGGGCTGGCTCGAGGGGGAGCGCGACGGCACCCGCTACCGCTACACGCAGCCGAGCCCCGGGCGCTACCCGTGGCAGTGGTACTGGGACTCCTGCTTCGCGGCGATCGTCTGGCGCCGCTTCGAGCCGGCGCGGGCGCGGGCCGAGCTGGAGAGCCTGCTGGCCGCCCAGCGCCCCGACGGCTTCATCGGCCACACGATCTTCTGGGACCGCCCGGTCGAGCTGCCGCGCCTGCTCTTCTACAACGTCGCCTCGCGCAGCTCCTTCCAGACCGGGACGATCCAGCCGCCGCTGCTGGCCTGGGCCTGGAAGATCGCCGTCGGCGACCCCGCCGCGGAGCCGCGGATCGGCGCCCAGATGGACTGGCTTGCCGCCAAACGCGACCTCGAGGGCGACGGGCTGCTCTGGATCCTGCAGCCGGACGAGTCCGGCCTCGACGCCTCGCCCAAGTTCGAGCCGGTCTGGGGCTGGCGCGCCAACGGGCGGATCGGCTTCCCGCTGCTGGTGCGGCGCAATCGCAAGCTCGGCTTCGACGCGCGGCGGCTGCGCCAGCGCGGCCTGCCGCTGCTCTGCGAGACGCTGGTCAACACGATGTGGTCGCTCTCGCTGCAGGCGCTGGGCCGGCCCTCGGCGACGCCGGCCCTGGTCGAGCGGCTCTGGGACGAGCGCCGCGGGCTCTTCGTCGACGAGGGGCAGCCCGGCTCGATCCGCCCCGGCGTCGTCACCTGGACCGCCTTCGCGCCGCTGGCGCTGCCGGACCTGCCGGAGGAGATCGGCCGGCGGCTGGTCGAGGAGCACCTGCTGAACGAGCGCGAGTTCCTCACCCCCGTGGCGCCGCCCTCGGTCTCGGTCGCGGAGCCCAGCTACGAGCCGGACGGCGGCCGCGGCCCGATCCGCCGCTACTGGCGCGGCCCGACCTGGGTCAACTCGGCCTGGATGGCCTGGCTGGGGCTGCGGCGGCTGGGCTACGAGGCAGAGGCGCAGCGCCTCGCCGACAGCCTCATCGCCACCGTCGCCCGCGAAGGCCTGCGCGAGTACTACGACCCGCGCACGGGCAAGGGCCTGGGCGCCGTCGACTTCGCCTGGTCAGCCCTGATCGCCGAGCTGGCGGCGCCCGACGAGGGCGCGAAGGCGAGCTATTTGTAGCGGTAGGTGATGCGACCTCTATCGAGGTCGTAAGGCGAGAGCTCGATCTTGACGCGGTCGCCGGGGAGGATGCGGATGTAGTGGCGGCGCATCTTTCCCGAGATGTGGCCGAGAACGTCGTGACCGTTGTCCAGTTTGACCCGGAACATGGTGTTGGGGAGGGCCTCGGTGATCTCCCCCTCCATTTCGATCTTTTCCTCAGCCATGCGGCGTCGAGCGTACCTGACGAGCGTGTTTCAGGGCTCCGGCCCGGTCGCGCACCTCGCCCGCGTACTGCGCCGCCTCCAGCTCGGCCAGCAGCTCGCCCAGCCGCGGACCGGGCTCGATGCCGAGCTCCCGCGCCAGCTCGCCGCCATCCAGCAGCGGCGCCGGCGGGCCGTCGCGGCGCCAGTCGAGGGCGGCGGCGATCATCTGCCGGGCGAGGGTGAGGTGGGCCTCGACCATCTCCGGGCTGGCCAGCGGGCCGGCGCCACGGGCGGAGAGGCGGTCGGCGACGGTGAGCAGGGTGACGTCGACCCCGACCGGCTCGGTCGCCCGCAGGTACTCGTGGACGCGCCGCGGCGGCAGCGGCATCTCCGGGATCAGGAAGCCGAGCCGCAGGTGGTGCAGGGTCAGGCCCTGCAGGTGGCGGGTGAGCCGGCGGCTGGCGCGCAGGCGGGCGCAGATATCGCCGATCACCTCGACGCCGACGCTGTCGTGGCCGCGGAAGCCGACGAAGCCGTCGCGCTCGGCCCGGGTCGCGGGCTTGGCGATGTCGTGGAAGAGGGCGCCGAAGCGAAGTGCCGTGCCGCGGCTGATCTCGTCGGCCAGCGGTTCGGCCAGCAGCGCCGCCACCTCGGCGGCGCGCTCGCCGGCGAAGCGGTCGAGGTCGGCCTCCACCTCCAGCGTGTGCTCGAGCACCGCCAGGGTATGGCCGTGGACGTCGAGGTGGTGGTTGGGCCCCTGTTCGACCCCGCGCAGGTTCTCGACCTCGGGCAGGACCACGGCGGTCAGCTGCAGCTCGTCGAGCAGGGTGAGCCCGCGCAGCGGGTCGGGGCCGCCGAGCAGCTGGCGCAGCTCGGCCAGCTGCCGCTCCCCCGCCGGGTCGGCGGCGCGCGCGGCGGCGGCGCGGGCCAGAGCGG
Source organism: uncultured Solirubrobacterales bacterium (assembly GCA_963719435.1). Lineage (GTDB taxonomy): Bacteria > Actinomycetota > Thermoleophilia > Solirubrobacterales > 70-9 > VAYN01. Next base: position 2,260,599 of record OY970384.1, read on the forward strand.
CGGTCTCGGGGTCGATCTCGAGCCCGAGCTCGGCGGCGAGCCGGGCCGCCCGCAGCAGCCGCAGCGGGTCCTCGACGAAGCTCCGCTCGCCGACCGCCCGCAGCCGCCCGCGCTCGAGGTCGGCGAGGCCGGCGAAGGGGTCGATCGCGGCGCCGCCGGCGAGCGGCACGGCGACGGCGCCGATCGTGAAGTCGCGCTCGGCCAGGTCGGCCTCGATCCCCTCGCCCCGCAGCACGGTGACGTCGACCTGCCAGCCGGGGCCGGAGGAAGCGACGCGCCAGGTGCCGAACTCGGCCGAGAGCTCGAAGGCGTGCTCGCCGAGCTCGGCCGCAACCGCCTTGGCGACCGCGCCGGGATCGCCGGCGACGGCGAGGTCGAGGTCGCCGACCTCCTGGCCGAGGGCGGCGTCGCGGACGGCGCCGCCGACGACCCAGACACCCTCGGCGTCGCCGAGCGCCCGCCGCGCCGCCGCGACCAGCGGCGAATCGAGCAGGCGGTCGGAGAGGTTGGCGCCTTTGTCGCTCATAGGGCTACAAAGGCGCCAATCACGCCGCGCGCCGCGGCACCCGGGCCGAGATCCCGCAGGTGACCTCGTAGTTGATCGTGTCGAGGCGGGCCGCGACCTCCTCGGCGAGGATCGCGTCGTCCCCCTGCGGCCCGATCAGGACCGCCTCGTCACCCGGCTCGACCGCGGTCTCGGGACCGAGGTCGATCGTCACGTTGTCCATCGAGACGGTGCCGACCAGCGGGTGGCGGCGGCCGCGGACGAGCACCTCGGCGTTGTTGCTGAGCCCGCGCCGGACGCCGTCGCCGTAGCCGAGCGGGATCACCCCGACCCAGGTCTCCTCCTGCGCCCGCCAGCGCTGCCCGTAGCCGGCGCTGGCGCCGGGGGCGAAGCGCTTGACGTCGGCGACGTAGGAGCGCAGCGAGAGCGCCGGCGCCAGACCGCGCTCGGCCGGGTCGCCCTGGAAGGGGTCGAGCCCGTAGACGGCGACGCCGCAGCGGGCCATGTCGAAGTGCGAGCGCGGCTCGCGGAAGACGGCGGCGCTGTTGGCGGCATGGGCGATCGCCCCCGGGAACTCGGCCTTGACCGCGGCCGCGACCTGCTCGAAACGGCGCAGCTGCTCCTCGAAGAAATCCGACTCCGGTTCGTCCGCGGTGGCGAAGTGGGTCCAGACCCCGGCCAGCTCGAGGCTGGGCTCGGCGTCGCAGGCGCGGGCCAGCGCCAGCACCTCGTCCGGGTCGGGATTGCCGAGCCGGCCCATGCCGCTGTCGAACTTGACGTGGACCCGCGCCGGCCGGCCCTGGGCGCGGGCGCGATCGGCGAGCAGGCGCAGGAAGCCCTGGCGCCAGACGGCCAGCTCCGAGCCGGCCGAGAGGACGATGTCGACGTCCGCGGCGGTCAGCGCCCCCATCGTCAGCAGGGGGATGTGCTGGAGGCGGCGGCCGATCTGTTCGGCCTCGATCGCGGTCGCCACCGCCAGCCGCGTCGCACCGCCGGCCAGGGCCGCGTTGGCGCAGCCGTCGGCCCCGTGGCCGTAGCCGTCGGCCTTGACCACGGCGCAGAGCTCGGCCCCGTCGCGCAGCTCCGCCGCGAGCCGGCTGCAGTTGGCCCGGATCGCCTCGAAGTCGACCCGGGCGACAGCCCGCTCCATCGGGCTACTCGTCGTCGACCAGCGCGGCGAGGGCGTCGGCCCGCGTGACCATGCCCGCCAGGCGCCCGTCGGCGTCGACCACAGGAAGATGATTGTGGTGCTTGTCGGCGATCTTCTTCGCCACCCGGTCGGCCGCCTCGAAGTCGCGGGCGACGATCGGGTCCGCCGTCATCAGCTCCGAGACCTTGGTGGCGAAGGCCTTGTCGAGCCGCTTCTCGAAGCCCTTCATCGAGCCGACGAAGACGATCCCGCCCATGATGTTGAGGTAGTGCGGCAGGTGCAGGTCGGACTCCTCGTCGCTGAGGATCAGGTCCGACTCGCTGACGATGCCGATCACCTTGCGGTCCTCGTCGACGACCGGGACCGCGCCCATGTCCGTCTTCGCCAGCAGGTCGATCGCCCGACGGGCGTCGTCCTCCGGGCCGACGGACGGCACCTCGGTGTTCATGATGTCGGCGGCGGTCTTCACGCGGCCGACATTATTCGACCGGCTGGTCGGGACGCAGGCCCACCGCGATCGCATCGATCACGTCGCTGGCGATCACCGACTCGGCGGCGCCCACCCGGGCCGCCGCCGCGCGCCCGGCGCGGGCGTGGGCGAGGACGGCGGCGCAGGCCGCCGCGAAGGGCTCGAGGCCACGGGCGAGCAGCGCCGCGGTCATCCCCGAGAGAACGTCGCCGCTGCCGGCGGTCGCCAGCGCCGGCGCCGCGAGGACGTTGACCGCGACCCGCTCGCCGTCGCTGACGATCGTGTCGTCGCCCTTGAGCACGACGACCGCGCCCGTCGCCCGCGCCGCCTCCCGGGCGCTGGCAAGCCGGTGGGCGGCGATCTCCCCGGAATCGCGCCCGAGCAGGCGGCCCAGCTCGCCCGCGTGCGGAGTGAGGATCGTCGGCGCCGTGCGGGCGGCGATCCGTTCCAGCTCGCCGGCGAAGGCGTTGAGCCCGTCGGCGTCGACCACCAGCGGCACCGCGATCGCGGCCACGACCTCGCGCGCCAGCTCGACGCTGCCGGGGTCGCGGCCCATCCCGGGCCCGAGCACGCCGGCGGCCGCGGGCTCGAAGCTGCGCAGGAGCGCCTTGGCCGAGGCCGGCATGAGGCGGCCGTCGCCGCCGGGGCAGCCGACCGACATCACCTCCGGCTCGCCCGCTTCGAAGACCGGCTCGAGATCCGCCGGCACCGCAACGGTGGCATAGCCCGCCCCGGCCCTGATCGCCGCCAGCGAGGACATCCGCACCGCCCCGGTCAGCCCGCGCGAGCCACCGGCGATCGCCACCTGGCCGGAGCTGAACTTGGTCGAGCGCGGTCCGCGGCGCGGCGCCAGGGCGAGGACCGCCGGGTCGATGCTGCCCCCGGCGGGCTCGCCGGGAGCCCCGGCCGGGATCCCGATCGGCACCACCCGCAGCTCGCCGCTGTGCCACTTGCCGGGGGCGATCCGCTGCCCCAGCTTGGCGGCGTGGAAGCTGACGGTGAGGTCGGCCTCGACCGCGGCGCCCTCGACCTCGCCACTGGAGGCGTCGACACCGGAGGCGATGTCGCAGGCGACGACCGGGGCCCCGCAGCGGTTGATCGCCTCGATCGCCGCGGCCGCCGGCTCGCGCGGGGCGCCGGCGAAGCCGGTGCCGAAGATCGCGTCGACGACCGCGCCGGCGCCGGCGAGCCAGGCGTCGAGATCGGGAGGCACCTCGCCGGACCAGAGGTCGACCGCCTCGACCTCGAACCCCATCCTCCGCAGCTGCCGGGCGGCGACTTGGCCGTCGCCGCCGTTGTTGCCCTTGCCGCAGACGATCCGCAGCGGGCCCTGCGGCGCCAGGCCGGCGACCGCCTCGGCCAGCGCCGTGCCGGCGCTCTCCATCAGCTGCGGCGAGGGGATCCCCTGCTCCTCGATCGCCCAGCTGTCGACCGCGCGAATCCCCTCGGCGTCGTAGAGCGGGTCGAGCCAGGACTCCATTCGCCCAGCCTAACTCCGGGCTAGCGCGGCTCGGCGATCGCCACCGCGGCGGCGTTGTCGCGCGAGTGGGTGAGCGAGATCGCGATCCGCCGTCCGGCGGCAGCCGCGGCGGCGCGCCCGGAGAGCCGCACCGTCGGCGGCTCTCCGGCGAGCACCTCGATCTCCCCCAGCCCGAAGCCGCTCATCCCCAGCGCCTTGACCACCGCCTCCTTGGCGGCGAAGCGCGCCGCCAGGTGCCGCCCGGGCCGGGCCCGGGCGGCCGCGTACTCGCGCTCGGCGGCGGTGAAGACGCGCTCGGCCAGGCGCGGGTGGCGCTGCAGGGCGCGCTCCAGGCGGTCGATCTCGAGCAGGTCGATGCCGACGCCGGCCACGACCGGGGCGGCTACTTGCCGATGCCGGCGATCAGCTTCGCCGTCGACAGCTCGCCCTCGGAACCGCCGCCGATCGCCAGGTAGTCGATCTTGTTCAGATAGGGCTTCGCCTCGAGGAAGCCTTCCTTTTCGTCCGCCGGGATCAGCGCCGAGGCCAGCTTCAGCGCCGCCGGGCCGTCGACGAAGCCGCTGATCGGCGTGCTGCCGAGGGCGCTGACCGCTTCCTCGTAGGCGGCGCTGTCGGCCAGGGTCTGGCCGGAGCCGGCCGCAAGCGCCTGGGTCGCCGCCGGCAGGCCGTAGGCGATGGCGATCTTCTCGCCCTTGGCGGCGACGACCAGCGGCTTTGGGCCGAGGTCCTCGCCGCGAACCGAGAAGCCGTCGAGGTCGTCGGAGAGCACGGTGACTCCCGAGACGTTCGCGGCGCGGAGGAAGAGGCCGATGTTGGCGACCGTGTTGCTCGCCTGCTGGGCGTCCTTGGTGGTCAGGACCGCGGCGCCGCCGAGGCTGCTTTCGGTGTTGCCGGTGGCGAAGACGCCGAGGTCTCCGACCGAGGCGGCGATCTCTTCGACGTCGATCCCGGCTTCCTTCAGGCCGCTCTTGAATTCGTCGGGCGGGATCTCGCCGGGGACGCCTTTGGCGTCGAGTTCGTCGACCGCTTCGGTCAGCCGCTTGCCGAAGTCGGCGGAGGCGATGGCGGCGACCGAGTCGCCGGGCAGCGAGCCGAGCAGCTCGGAGGCGTCGCCGCTGGGCGGGTTCTCGCCGCTGAAGTTGCTGCTGAAGTCGATCTCGACCTGGTCGGAGCCGGGGATCAGGCTGGCGACCGCGGTCGCTTCCTCGGGATCGATGCCGGCGCTGTCGAGGAACTGCTGCGCTTCGGGGTCGATCGTGCCGCCGGATTTCTCGATCAGGCCGCCGATGTCGACGAAGACGTCGGCGAAGCTGCCCTCGGGGGCGGCGTCGACCGTTTCCGCGAACTCCTCGCCGTCGGCGAGCGATTCGCCGCTGGAGGCGTCGACCATCTGCTTGAAGGTCGCTTCGTCTTCGGCCAGGGCGATGAAGTCGCCGATCACGCCGACCGCGGTGCCGTCGTCGCTGTCGATCTCGAAGTCGACGCCCTCGTAGGAGCCCTCCTCGGTCGGTTCGTCACCCGACTCGCTCTGCTTGTCGATGAAGTCCTGGGTGGCGCCGGTGTCGGTGCTCTGGACCGCGAAGCCGTAGCCGGTGAAGTCGTCGCCGTCGTATTCCTGGAAGAAGAGGCCGCCCTTTTCGCCCAGCCACGGTTCCACTTCCTTGGCGTAGTCGAACTCTTCGCCGTCGTCGCTGGCCGAGCTTTCCAGTTCGGAGACGATCAGGCCGCCGAGGTCGTCGACGCCGCCGATGCTCGCGGCCAGCGATTCGACGTTGGTCTTCAGCTCGCCTTCCGGCTGCACCGCCGCTTCGATGTAGAGCGGCGCTTTCGGCGGCGCCAGGGTGGCCGGGTCGCCCCCGGAGCCGCCACTGTCGCCACCGCAGCCGGCGACGGAGAAAGCGATGGCGGCGGTCGCGGCGGCGACCATGAGGACGGGACGGGCCTTCACAGGACGGCGCATCCTAGCGATGCGATTGCACGAGATCACTCGACCGTGACGGTCTTGGCCAAATTGCGGGGCTGGTCGACGTTGAGGCCGCGGGCGCGGGCGATGTCGTAGGCGAGCAGCTGCAGCGGCAGGATCGCCACGATCGGCTGCAGGATCCAGTCGGTCGCCGCCACCTCGACCGTCTCGTCGGCGACTTCTCCCGCGCGCTCCTCGCCGGCGGTGGCGATGGCGATCGTCTGGGCGCCGCGGGCGCGGACCTCCTCGACGTTGGAGAGCACCTTCTCCAGCACCGGGCTGACGGTGGCGATGCAGACCACCGGGGTCGACTCGTCGAGCAGGGCGATCGGGCCGTGCTTCATCTCCCCCGCGGCGTAGGCGTCGGTCGGGATATAGGAGACCTCCTTCAGCTTCAGCGCCCCCTCGAGGCAGACCGGCAGGCCGATGTGGCGGCCGAGGTAGAGGAAGAAGTCCTGGTCGCTGTGGGCGGCGGCGACGGCGCGGATCGGCTCCTCGACCGCGGCCAGGGTCTCTTCGATCTTCGACGGCAGCGACTTCAGCCCGGCGACCAGCTCGGCGATCCGCGCCGCCGGCAGCGACCCCCGCAGCTCGGCCAGCCGCAGCCCCAGCAGGTACATCGCCGCCACCTGGGCGAGGAAGGTCTTGGTCGCGGCGACGCCGATCTCGAGCCCGGCGCGGGTGTAGAGGACCGCATCGGAGTCGCGGGTCGCCTGGCTGCCCATGATGTTGGTCACCGCCAGCACCTTGGCCCCGGCCTCGCGGGCCAGCCGCATCGCCGCCAGGGTGTCGGCGGTCTCGCCCGACTGGGTGATGCCGACGACGAGGTCGCCGGGCCCGACCACCGGGTTGCGGTAGCGGTACTCGGAGGCGATGTCCATCTCGACCGGGACCCGCGCCCACTCCTCGATCGCGTAGCGGCCGATCAGACCGGCGTGGTAGGAGGTGCCGCAGGCGACGATGACGATCCGCCGCAGGCCGCGCAGGAACTCGTCGTCGAGCTCGACGTCGGAGAGGTCGACCCCCTCGTCGCCGGGCAGGCGGTCGGCCAGCGTCTCGGCGACGGCGTCGGCCTGTTCGTGGATCTCCTTCAGCATGAAGGTCTCGTAGCCGCCCTTCTCGGCCGCGTCGGCGTCCCAGGTCACCTCTTCGGAGGCGCGCTCGATCGGGTTGCCGTCGGTGTCGGTGACCCGCACGCCGCCGGCTTCGATCTCGACGATCTCGCCGTTTTCGATCGGCACCGCGATCCGCGTGTCGGCGAGGAAGGCCGGGATCGCCGAGGCGAGGAAGGTCTCCCCCTCACCGACGCCGGCGACCAGCGGACACTCCTTGCGGGCACCGACCAGGCGCCCGGGCTCGTCGGCGTGCATGGCGACGAAGGCGTAGTGGCCGCGCAGCTCGGCGTAGGCGGCGCGGACGGCGGCGGCGAGGTCGCCGTCGTAGTGGGCGGCGATCAGGTGGGCGACGACCTCAGCGTCGGTCTCGGAGGTGAACTCCTCCCCCTCGGCCTGCAGCCGCCGGCGCAGGCCGGCGTGGTTCTCGACGATCCCGTTGAGGACGATGTGGACCTTGCCGGAGCTGTCGTCGTGCGGGTGCGCGTTCTCCTCGGTGACGCGACCGTGGGTGGCCCAGCGGGTGTGGGCGATCCCGGTGTGGGACACGGGCAGGGCGCCGGCGCCGTTGGCCCGCTCCTCGACCGCGGCGCGCAGGTTGGCGATGTTGCCGACCGCGTGGGCGCTGTCGACCTCGCCGTCCTCGATCACGGAGAGTCCGGCCGAGTCATAGCCGCGGTATTCGAGCTTTTCCAGCCCCGAGAGCAGCAGCTCCTCGCAGGGGCGACCGCCCACGTATCCGACGATTCCACACATAGAAGGCGAGTAAGGGTAGAGGGCGCGGGCGCTCAGGCCAGCTCTTCGCGCACGACGGCGACCAGGCGATTGCAGATCGCCTCGGCCTCCTCGGCGCTCGGCGCCTCGACCATCACCCGCACCAGCGGCTCGGTGCCGGAGGGTCGCAGGAGCACGCGGCCGCGGCCCTCGAGGGCCTCGCTCTCGCGCTCGACCGCCGCCCAGACCGCGGCGGCGCCGGCGATCGCCTCGCGCTCGGCGACCTCGACGTTGACCAGGAGCTGCGGCAGCTTCTCCATCGGCACGGCGTCGGCCAGGCGGTCCCCCCCGAGCTCCCGCATCGTCATCAGCGCCGCGGCGATGCCGTCGCCGGTGGCGACGAAGTCGGAGGCGATGATGTGGCCGGACTGCTCGCCCCCCAGCGACCAGCCGCGGCGCAGCATCTCGTCGATCACGTAGCGGTCGCCGACCTGGGTCACCGCGACCTCGATCCCCTCCGCCTCCATCGCCCGGTGGAAGCCGAAGTTGGTCATCACGGTGACGACGACGCCGCCGCCGAGCTCGCCGCGGGCGGCGCGACCGCGGGCGGCGAGGGCGATCAGCTCGTCGCCGTCGTGGACCCGGCCCTCGCCGTCGACCGCCAGCATCCGGTCGCCGTCGCCGTCGAAGCCGAAGCCGATCTCCGCCGCGCCGCCGGCGACCCGCTCGGCCAGGGGCTCGAGGTGGGTGGAGCCGCAGCCGTCGTTGATGTTGCGCCCGTCCGGCTCGACCCCGATCAGCTCGACCTCGGCCCCGAGCCGCTCGAAGATCGCCGGCGCCGCCCGGTGGGTGGCGCCGTTGGCGCAGTCGAGCACGACCCGGTGCCCGGAGAGATCGAGCGGGAAGGCCGCCTCCAGCTCCCGCAGGTAGTCCTCGAGGCCGCCGTTCAGCTCGCGCACCCGGCCCGGCTCGGCGGCGGCGGGCGCCGCATCGAGCAGCGACTCGATCCGGGCCTCGATCTCGTCGCCGAGCTTGGTCCCCTGGGCGGAGAAGAACTTGATCCCGTTGTCGCGGTAGGGGTTGTGCGAGGCGGAGACGACGGCGGCGAGGTCGAGCCCCAGCTTCTTGACCAGGATCGCGGCGGCCGGCGTCGGCAGGACGCCGCCGAGCAGGGCGTCGCCGCCGGCCGCGGCGACCCCGGCGGCCAGGGCCGCCTCCAGCATCGGCCCCGACTCGCGCGTGTCGCGGACGATCAGCACCTGCGGCCGCTCGGCCTCGAGCGAGGCGGTGGTCGCCCGGCCCAGGGCCGTGGCCAACTCCGCCGTGAGGAACGTCCCAGCCTCCCCTCGGACCCCGTCGGTTCCGAAGAGCTTGCGCTCGGCGCTCACCAAACCCCCGTCAGCGCTTGCTGAACTGAGGCTTCTTGCGGGCCTTCTTGAAGCCCGCCTTGCGGCGCTCCTTGACCCGGGCGTCGCGGGTGAGGAAGCCACGCCGCTTGAGATCGCCGCGCAGCTCGGGGTCGATCTCGGTCAGCGCCCGGGCGATGCCGTGGCGGACCGCGCCGGCCTGGCCGCTGATGCCGCCGCCGTGGACGCGGACGCGGACATCGACGTTGCCCTCGTAGCCGGAGACGGTGAGCGGCTGGACCGCCATCGTCTGGTGCAGCGGGCGCGGGAAGAACTCCTCGAGGCTGCGCTTGTTGACTTCGATCTTGCCGTCGCCGGGAAGCAGGGTGACGCGGGCGATCGAGCGCTTGCGTTTGCCGGTGGCGAGGAAGCGGGCACCGCTCTCCATCTTCGCCGGCGCCCGGCTGGCGGCCTCGGAATCGGTGTCGTCGGAATCGGCCAGCGCTGCCTCGCGGCGCGCTTTCTCCTCCTCCTCGGCTTCGAGCCGGGCTTTCTCCTCGGCGCTCAGCTGCTTCTCCGGCTCGACCGCGATCGGCTCCAGGTCGGCACCGGGAATGACGTCTTTCTTCTTCTCCTCCGCCTTCGGCTCCTCAGCGGGAGCCTCGGCCTCAGGCGCAGCCTCCTCCGCCGGAGCCTCCTCGGCCTCAGGCGCAGCCTCCTCGGACGGCTCCTCACTCTCAGGAGCGGCCTCCTCAGACGACTCGACCTCAGCCTTCGGCGCCTCGGCCACCGGCTCCTCAGGCGTATCTGCCGGGGGTGGCGTGGGGGTCGGCTCGTCGCCCGCAGCTTGCGAGGACGACGAGTCGTCCCCCGCGACAGGACCCGCGGCCTGATCCTCCTGGCCCTCGGTGGTCTCGTCGTCGCGCTGCGTCTCGTCGTCTGCCATCAAATCGTCTCCATCGTTTTGGGCTGCTGGGCGGCATGCGGATGATCCGGCCCGGCGTACACCTTCAGCTTGGTCAGTTGCTGGCGCGCCAAGCGGTTGCGCGGCAGCATGCCCTTGACGGCCTTGCGGATCACTTCCTCCGGTCGGCGGTCGAGCATCTCGGCCAGCGTGCGCGACTTGATCCCACCCGGGTAACCGCTGTGGCGCCAGTAGGTCTTCTGCTCCATCTTCTTGCCGGTGACGCGGATCTTCTCCGCGTTGACGACGATGATGAAGTCGCCGGTGTCGACATGGGGCGTGTACTCGGGCTTGCGCTTGCCGCGCAGAGCGTCGGCGATCTGGGTCGCGAGCCGGCCCAGGGTCTTGCCCTCGGCGTCGACGACGTACCAGTCGCGCTGGCGGTCAGTGGATTTGGCTACGTAGGTCTTCATCGCGCAAAAACCGCGCGGACGAGCCACGCGGCCGGGGGATCATAGCCATCCCGCTGTCTATACTGCCGCGCCAGCAATGCCGAATCCCGTCCGGGCATCCGAACGGGGGCGGAGGAACCGCAGAGGCCAAGCAGGTCTCAGGGGCGAATCGGACGAAAACGGTCCGTAGCGCATCTCTTTCAGCGCGAGCCCGACAGCTAACTCCGTAGGCGACCGAAAGAGAGGCTGGTTGGTGCGCGACAAGCAGATGGCCCGCAGGGGCCAGATGGCAAAGATCATCGTCATCGCGGCCCTGGCGCTGCTGACGACCGGCGCCGGCAGCGCCACGGCGACGACCGGCGGCGCGCCCACCCCCGGCGGCAGCCCACCGCCGCCCAGCAGCCCCGCCGGCGCCCCGACCACCGCGCCCAGCGCCGGCACCCTCACCCTCGTCGCCGGCGAAACGACGCCGCGCAAGTCCTTCTACTTCGGCTTCCGCTTCCCCCGCCTCAGCTACACGATCGGCAGCGGCCAGGAACAGAACGACCTGCGGATCGACGTGGTCAACATCGCCGGCGATGTCGTCAAGACCTTCTACCGCAACGACGTCGCCCCCAACGTCGCCAACGCGCTGCGCTGGGACGGGACGACGAACGAAGGCAAACCGGCCCGCAACGGCCAGTACAGCTTCCGCATCGGCCCCCAGACCGCGGAAGCGCCGGCGGCGCGACGGGCGACCCAGTCGACCGCGCTCAGCCTCAGCTTCGCCTTCTACGGCTACGCCTTCCCGATCCTCGGCGCGCACGAATTCAGCCTCAGCGGCGGCCGCTTCGGCGCCGCCCGGTCGGGCCACACCCATCAAGGCCAGGACGTGATGGCCGACTGCGGAACCCCGCTCGTCGCCGCCCGCGGCGGCCTCGTCCAGTACTCCGAGTACGAGGCCAACGCCGGCTACTACGTCGTCGTCGACGGCAAGGGCACGCCCAACGACTTCATGTACGCGCACCTGGCGGAACCGTCGCCGCTGCAGGCGGGCGAAACCGTCCGCACCGGCCAGCCGATCGGGATCGTCGGCGACACCGGCGACGCCAGCGCCTGCCACCTGCACTTCGAGATCTGGGGCGCTCCCGGCTGGTACGAGGGCGGCAGCCCCTTCGACCCGCTCGCCGATCTGCAGAAGTGGGACGCCTACAGCTGAAGTGAGGTAAATGAGAATGGATCTCATTCTCTGATAGCGTCCCCGTCGTGACCTGGTCGCGGCGAGCAGAAGAGAAGTTGGACGACGCCGGCTACCGCAGCGGCGGCGCCCGCCGGCAGGTGATCGAGCTGCTGGCGGAGGAGCACTGCGCCCTCACCGCGCTGGAGATGGACAAGCGCCTGGACGCCGGCCGGGCGAGCATCTACCGGACCCTGGAGCAGCTCGAGCAGCTGCAGCTGATCCAGCGGATCGACGTCGGCGGCGAGGCGGCGGGCTACGAGCGGCTCGACTCCAGCGGTCATCACCATCACCTCGTCTGCCGCCAGTGCGGCCTGCTCGCGCCCTTCGCCGACCCGGCGCTGGAGCGGGCGATCGAGACGATCAGCCGGGCGGCCGAGTTCGAGGTCGACAGCCACGACGTCGTCCTCCGCGGCCGCTGCCCGCGCTGCCAGGCGCCGGACCTGAACTGACGGCCGCCCGATGCCCCTCGTCGCCATCCCACTCGCCTGCCTGACCGTGGTGGCAACCATGCTCGGGGGGCGGATCGCGCTGCGCCTCTCGCACACGCTGCCGACCGTGATCGCGCTGACCGGCGGCATCGTCGTCGCCGTCGCCCTCTTCGACGTGCTGCCGGAGGGAATCGAGCTGCTCGGGGACACCAACAAGGCGACGGCGCTGGTTGCGGTTGGCTTCCTCGCCTTCTTCTTCGCCGAGCGGGCGCTGGTCCTGCACCACCGCGACGACCCGGTCGATGCCCGTTCCCACCACCGCGTCGGCGTGCTGGGGGCGCTGGGGCTCTCGATCCACAGCTTCATCGACGGGCTCGGGATCGGGCTCGCCTTCGGACTCGACAGCGCCACCGGCTTCCTCGTCTTCATCGCCGTGATCAGCCACGACTTCGCCGACGGCCTCAACACCGTCAGCTTCGTGCTGAGCCAGTCCGGCGACCGCCGCAGCGCCGAGAAATGGCTGCGGATCGACGCGATCGCGCCGCTGCTGGGCGCGATCGTCGGCTCCTTCGTGACCGTCTCCGACCAGACGCTCGGCTACATCCTCTGCATCTACAGCGGCTTCTTCCTCTACATGGGCGCGACCGACCTCCTGCCCGAGGCCCACGCCCACGCCTCCTGGGCGCGGGTGGCACTGACCGCGTCCGGATTCGTGCTGATCTTCGCCATCACCCGCGTCGCCGGCATCTAGCTCTTCCATCGCCTGCGAACCGGTGCGTCGCCGACCGGCGGCGCCTGAGCGCCCCCTGACTATTTTGCAAATTGCGGGGTTCGCTTGTGATCTATACGAATAATCAACACACATTCGACTAACAAAGAGATTTACGCAGTCCAATGCCACCCCATTCAAGGAGCCCCCCAGTGAAGAGAACTCGGCCAGAAGTAATTGACCAACGCCTGGTGCGGGCGCTGGCCCACCCGCTGCGAATCAAGATCCTGGAGATCCTGACCGAACGGGTGGCCAGCCCCAACCGGATCTCCGACGACCTCGAAACCGGCCTCAGCCACGTCGCCTACCACACGCGCGCGCTCGACAAGTGCGGCTGCCTGGACCTGGTCGACACGGCGCAGCGCCGCGGTGCCACCGAGCACTTCTACAAGGCGTCGCCGCACTCGTTCATCGGCGACCGGATCTGGCGACGGGTGCCGCGGGCCCTGCTCGGGGGCGTCTCCGGCGCGACCCTGCAGAGCTTCATGGACCGCGCCGTCGCCGCGCTCGAGGCGGGCACGATCGACAAACGCGAGGACACCACGCTCTACTGGATGCCGGTCCGCCTCGACGAGCAGGGCTGGCGCCAGGTGACGGCGACGATGGAAGAAACCGTCGACAAGGTCCTTGCGATCCAGGAAGAAAGCCGCCACCGCCTCGACCGCAGCAAGGGTCGTGGCGCGCTCTCGGCGATCGTCGGCGTCGCCAGCTTCGAGACCCCGCACGGGCGCGAAGAGGTCATCTAGGCGCGGCGGACTACTCCCACTCGATCGTGGCGGGCGGCTTCGAGGAGACGTCGAGGGCGACGCGGTTGACGTCGCGGATCTCGTTGATGATCCGGTTCGAGACCCGCTCCAGCAGGTCGTAGGGAAGCCGCGCCCAATCGGCGGTCATCGCGTCGTCGGAGGTGACGGCGCGGATCACGATCGGGTAGGCGTAGGTGCGGCCGTCGCCCTGGACGCCGACCGAGCGCACCACCGGCAGCACGCAGAACGACTGCCAGAGCTGGCGGTACAGCTCCGCCGCACGGATCTCCTCCTGCAGGATCGCGTCGGCGGCGCGGAGGATGTCCAGCCGCTCTTTGTTGACCTCGCCGCCGACGATGCGGATCCCCAGCCCGGGCCCCGGGAAGGGCTGGCGCCAGACCATCCGCTCCGGCATCCCCAGCTCGGCGCCGACGGCGCGGACCTCATCCTTGAACAGCATCCGCAGCGGCTCGACCAGGTCGAAGTCGAACTCGTCCGGGAGGCCGCCGACGTTGTGGTGGGACTTGATCGTCGCCGCGTGGTCGGAGCCGCCGGACTCGATCACGTCCGAGTAGAGCGTGCCCTGGACCAGGTAGCCGACGTCGTCGAGCTTGCGCGCCTCCTCCTCGAAGACGCGGATGAACTCCTCGCCGATGATCTTGCGCTTGCGCTCGGGATCGTCCTGCCCCGCGAGCTTGGCGAGGAAGCGCTCTTCGGCGTCGACGTGGACCAGGGGGATGCCGAACTGCTCGAAGGCCTCGACCACCTGCTCGGCCTCGTTCAGGCGCATCAGGCCGTGGTCGACGAAGACGCAGGTCAGCCGCTCCCCCACCGCCTTGTGGACCAGCAGCGCCGCGACCGAGGAGTCGACGCCGCCGGAGAGGCCGCAGATCACCCGTCCCTCGCCGACCTGGTCCTGGATCTTCTCGACCTGCTCGGCGATCACCGACTGCGGCGACCACTGCTGCTCGCAGCCGGCGACGTCGCGCAGGAAGCGGGTGAGGATCTCGGTCCCGTAGGGCGTGTGCACGACCTCGGGGTGGAACTGGATGCCGTAGAGGCCGCGGTCGGGCAGCTCGCAGGCGGCAACCGGGGAGCTCGGGCTGGAGGCGAGCGCGGCGAACCCCTCCGGCGCCTCGAAGACGGCGTCGCGGTGGCTCATCCAGCAGCTCTGCTCCTCCGGCAGGCCGCCGAGCAGGCGGCCGCCGCCGTCGCGGAGGACGAGGTCGGTGCGGCCGAACTCGCCCGACTCGGCCGTCTCGACCCGGCCGCCGAGGGCCAGGACCATCGCCTGCATCCCGTAACAGATGCCCAACATCGGGATCTCGAGATCGAGCAGCTGGGTCGGGAACGGCGGCGCCCCCTCCTCGTAGACCGAGGCCGGCCCACCGGAGAGGACCAGCGCCTTCGGCGCCCGCTCGCGGATCTTCTCGACCGCGACGGTCGCCGGCAGCAGCTCGGCGAAGACGCCGCATTCGCGGATGCGGCGGGCTATGAGCTGGGAGTACTGGCCCCCGAAGTCGAGGACCAGCACCTCCTCCAGCGCTCGCACGTCGTCGGCCGGCAACTCGGGCGCGGTGCCGACGACCTGCTCAGTCATCGCTTACGGCAACCCCCGCGGACACCGCGGCCCGCCCGTTCGACCCCATCCCCACCGACTGCTCGTTCTGGAGCTTCTTGCCCTCGCTCATCAACGCCGGCGCGACCATCACCTCGGCCCGCTGGAAGGAGCGGATGTCCTCGTAGCCACAGGTGGCCATCGAGGTTTTCAGCGCCCCCATCAGGTTGAAGGTGCCGTCGTTCTCCTGGGCCGGGCCGAGCAGGATCTCTTCCATCGTCCCGTCCTGCTTGGTCGAAACGCGGGTGCCGCGCGGCAGCGAGGAGTGGAACGTCGCCATCCCCCAGTGGAAGCCGCGACCGGGCGCCTCCTTGGCGCGGGCCAGGGGCGAGCCGACCATCACCGAGTCGGCGCCGCAGGCGATCGCCTTGGAGATGTCGCCGCCGGTGCGCATGCCGCCGTCGGCGATCACGTTGACGTACTCGCCGGTCTCCAGCATGTGCTGGGAGCGGGCGGCGGCGACGTCGGCGATCGCGGTCGCCTGCGGGACGCCGATGCCGAGCACGCCGCGGGTGGTGCAGGCGGCGCCGGGACCGACGCCGACGAGGACGCCGACCGCGCCGGTCCGCATCAGGTGCAGCCCGGTCGAGTAGGAGGCGCAGCCCCCGACCACGGTCGGGACCGGGACCTCGGCGATGAACTCCTTCAGGTTCAGCGGCGCGACCGTGGTCGAGACGTGTTCGGCCGAGATCACCGTGCCCTGGATGACGAGGATGTCGAGGCCGGCCTCGACCGCCACCTCGTAGTGCTCGCGCACCTTCTGCGGGGTCAGCGAGGCGCAGGCGACGGCGCCGCGGGCCTTGATCTCGGCCACGCGCTTGCCGATCAGCTCCGACTTGACCGGCTCCGTGTAGATCTCCTGCATCAGCCGCGTCGCCACGTGCTTGGGGGCGGCGGCGATCTGCTCGAGGCGCTCCTCGGCGTCCTCGAAGCGGGTCCAGATGCCCTCCAGGTTCAGAACCCCGAGCCCACCGAGCTCGTTGACCAGGACGGCGGTGTCCGGGCTGACCACCCCGTCCATCGCCGAGGCGACGAGGGGCAGTTCGAAGCGATAGGGACCGAGGGTCCAGCTGATGTCGATGTCGTCGGGATCGCGCGTCCGGCGAGAAGGGACGATGGCGATGTCGTCGAATCCGTAAGCGCGGCGGCCCTTCTTGCCGCGGCCGATTTCGATTTCCAAGTGATTCCTCCAGGGCTGACGTTGAAACAGCCAGACTACACTTCGGCCGGGACCTCCAAGTCGTGCACCGCGACCTCGCCGAGCAGGCGCTCGACCTGGTTGCGGTCGACGCTGCCGGCGCCGAAGTGCTGGGTCGACTCCGCGCCGCAGGCGACCCCGTAGGCGAGGCATTCCTCGGGGGTGCGGTTCTCGTAGCGAGCGGCGACGTAGCCGGCCAGGAAGGCGTCCCCGGAGCCGACGGTGGAGACCGCCTCCAGCGGCTCGGTGTGGACTTCGAGCAGGCGCCGCTCCGCCCCCTCGCCGACCGCGGCGACGCAGCCTTCGGGCCGGGTGATCGCCGCCTCGGCGGCGCCGAGGCGGACCAGCTCGTGCAGGCCCTGGGCGAGGTCGCTGCCGTCGGCGAACTCCTGCCCGACCAGCTCCTCCGCCTCGCGCTCGTTCGGCGTCACCATCGAGGCGCCGGCGCGGACCCCGGCCAGCATCGCCTCGCCCTCGGCGTCGAGCACGACCGGGACGCCGCGGCGGCCGAGGTCGGCGATCAGGCGGGCGTAGAGGTCGTCGCCGGCGCCCGGCGGCAGCGAGCCGGCGAGGACGCAGATCTTGGCGCCGCCGGCGAGGTAGCCGATCCGCTCGAACAGCTTCTTCGTCTCCTCCGGGCTGACCGCGGGGCCGCGCTCGTTGATCTCGGTCTGCTCGCCTGAGGTCGGGTCGATCACGGCCAGGTTGATCCGCGTCTCCGCCGCGATCCGGGTGAAGTCGGTCAGCACCGACTCTTCGCGCAGGCCTTCCAGGACCCGGGTCCCGGTCGGGCCGCCGACGAAGCCGGCGGCGATCACCGGGCGGCCGAGCAGGCTCAGCGCCCGGGCCACGTTGATGCCCTTGCCGCCGGCCACGGTGCGGCTCTCGACCGCGCGGTGGCGGCGGCCGAGGCGGAAATTCGGCACGGCGACGGTGCGGTCGATGGCCGCGTTCAGAGTCACGGTGAGGATCACGCCGTTTTCACCCCGGTTTCGCTCCCGTCAGTCGTTTCGGCCGGATAGACGGCGGTAGAGCAGTACTCCGCCAATCAGTATCACGAACACCGCGACCGCGATAGGGATCGAGCGGTCTCCGAGGAAGCCGCGCACGCGGTCGAAGGCGCTCGCCTCGGGGATCGAGCGACCGGCCCGCAGCGGGACCCTGCCGGCCGGCCGGCCGTTGACGAAGACGGTGGCGCGGCCGAGCACGGCGCCGCGGTGGATCGGGCCCTCGACCTCGGCCGGGGCGCGGACCTCGAGCCGCAGCCGCTGCCCCCTGCGCAGGCCGACGGCGACGCCGCGCGCGGCCCGCAGCGGCAGTTCGCCGCCGGACCAGCGGATCTCGGGATCGGCGAGGTCCTGGCCGCGGTGGATCGGCTGCCGGCGGCGGTACTGGGAGAAGCCGTATTCGAGCAGTTCGAGGTTGTCGCTGTAGCGGGCTTCGTCGGTCGGCGCCCCGATCGCCACGGAGATCAGGTCCACCCCCTTGCGGCGGCCGGAGCCGACGAGGACGTAGCCGGCGTCGAAGGTGTGGCCGGTCTTGATCCCGGTCGCCCAGGGCGCCATCAGCAGCAGTTCGTTGATCGTCGTGATCCGCCGCGGCGGCCGCAGGCTGCGCAGCTCGGCGCTGCGGGCGTCGGCGATCCGGGCGAAGGCGGGGATCCGCATCAGCCGCTGGCTCAGGGTCGCCAGGTCGCGGGCGCTCGAGTAGTTGCCGCGCTGATCGAGCCCGATCGGGTTCGCGTAGTGGGTGTCGGCAAGGCCGAGGGCGGCGGCGCGGCGGTTCATCTCGGCGACGAAGCGCGCCTCCGAGCCGGCAGCGGCGAGGGCGAGGTCGTAGGCGGCGTCGTTGCCGCTGCGCAGGATCAGCCCATAGAGCAGGTCGCGCACGCTGACCTGCTGGCCGGCCCGCAGTTCCAGCAGCGACTCGCCGTAGATCGCGTCGTAGGGCGCCGCCCGCACGACCTTGTCGAGCGGCAGCTCCCGCAGCGCCACGTAGGCGGTCATCAGCTTGGTCGTGCTGGCGATCGGCAGCCGCTCGGCGGCGGCGTGGGAGTCGAGGACGGCGCCGGTGCGGGCGTCGATCAGGGTCCAGGCGCGGGCCAGCGGCTGCGGCTCGGAGGCCGCGCGGGCGGCGGTCGCCAGGCAGAGCGCCGCCAGCAGCGCCGCCGCCAGCGCGACGCCGAGGCGCCGCCGGCTCATCGCAGCTTCAGCGTCTGGCCGGCGATCAGGATCTGGGGATCGACTTCGGGGTTGAGCGCGAGGATGTGCCCGACCGGGATCCCGGTGCGGTGGGAGATCGAGACCAGCGTGTCGCCGCTCTTGACCACGTAGGTGGCCGCCTTGGTCTTCGGCTTGTGGGTGGTCTGGCCGCCGGTCGAGCGCGACTTGTCGGAGGAGTCGGAGTCGCCGAGCGAGCTCGAGACGACGGCGACGATCAGCACGACCGCGCCGACCAGGGCGATCATGGCGAAGATCCGGGCAAAGGCGCTGGTGCGTTTTTCCATGGGACTGGAGGGTGTATCGGACGGCGAGCCGGGGATCGTAATGCCCCCTGCGGGCGTCTTTATATGGTCGAAATGTCCCAAACGGTCGCGCGCAGGCGCTCGGCGGCGGCGGCGGGATCGCGATCGGCGGCGATTCCGCGCGAGGCCGCGACCAGGGCCGCCGCCCGACCGGGGCCGAAGGCGGCGCCGAGCAGCTCCGGCTGGCCCCCCTGGGCGCCCACGCCGGGGATGAGGAAGATCGAGCGCGGCATCAGCTCCCGCATGCGGGCGATGTGCTGGGGCTCGGTGGCGCCGACCACGGCTCCCATCCCGCTCAGCCCGCCCCTGCTCTGCAGGCGCCGGGAGAGGCCGTCCACCAGCTCCGCCAGGTGCTCGTGCAGCGGCTGCTCGGGCGCCGGCAGGTCCTGGACGTCGGCGGCGCCGGGGTTGCTGGTCCGGACCAGCGCGAAGACGCCCGCGCCGGCCTCGGCCGCGGCCGCGACCAGCGGCTCCAGGGCGTCGAGGCCGAGCAGGGGGTTGGCGGTGAAGGCGTCGGCGCCGAGGCCGGCGACCGGTCCCCACGGCGTCGGCGTCTCCCCGACCAGCGCCTGCGCGTAGGCGGCGGCGGTAACCGGAACGTCGCCGCGCTTGCCGTCGGCGATGACCAGCAGGCCGGCTTCGCGGGCGGCCTCGCAGACCTGGGTGAGGGCCGCCCAGCCGGGGGCGCCGAGACGCTCGAAGCAGGCCAGCTGCGGCTTGACCGCGACACAGGCGGGCCCCGCGCGCTCGATCAGCGAGCGGCAGTGGGTGACCACGGCGGCGGCGGCCAGCTCAGCGGCCAGGACCCCGGGGCCGGCAGCCATCTCCCCCTCCCCGGCCAGTTGCGCCGGGTCGGGGTCGAGGCCGAGGCAGATCTGGCTGCGGCGCTCTTCGACGAGCGCCGCGAGCCGATCGGCGAACAGCGTCAGGGCTCTCTCAGCCGCCCTTGACTTTGGTCTTCAGGGCCGAGCCGGCCGAGAAGCGCGGAACCTTGCCGCCGGGAATCGTGATCCGCTCGCCGGTGCGCGGGTTCACGCCCTGACGGGGGCCACGCTCGGCGACGTGGAATTTGCCGAAGCCGGTGAAGCTGACCTCGCCACCGGAACTCAGGGTGTCGGTGATCGCGTCGAGCACGGCGTCGACGGCGTCGCTGGCAGCTTTCTTGCTGCCGAGCCGGTCGTCGCCTGCCAGTTGATCCAGAAACTCAGCCTTGGTCACGTCGGAAATCCTCCTCGGGGGTTGAAGACGGGCGCCAATCTAACAGCGGGCTCGGCGTAAGACCGTGCCCGGGGGTCAGGAGCCGCTGACGGCCAGGGCGCCGATCAGCAGCGGCGGCGTGCGCACGGAGCCGCCGAAGGGGACCCAGCGGGCCTCCGCGCCCACCGCCTCGACCGCTCCCAGCAGGGTCAGCAGGTCGCCGGCGATCGTGAACTCGCGCAGCGGCTCGGCCAGGGCGCCGTCGCGGATCGCCTGCCCCGAAGCGCCGACGGAGAAGACGCCGGTGACCGGGTTGACGCCCGAGTGCAGGCCGGCGATGTCGGTGACGTAGACGCCGCCGCCGGCGGCGGCGAGCAGCTCGGGGAAGGAAAGCGAGCCGCTGGCGACGACCAGGTTCGAGGCCGAGACCGAGGGCAGCGAGCGGTAGCCGTGGCGCGAGGCGCTGCCGGTCGAGGTCGCCCCGACCCGGTTCGCGGTGTAGGTGTCGTAGAGGAAGGCGCACAGGCGGCCGTCCTCGATCAGGGCGGTGCGGCGGCGCGGCAGTCCCTCGCCGTCGAACGGGGCCGAGCCTGAGCCCTCGGGGTCGCGCCCGTCGTCGTGCAGGACGAGCGCCTCGCTGGCCAGCTCCTCGCCGAGATGCTCGGCGAAGGGGGAGCGGCCGCGCTGGACCGCCGAGGCGGCGAGGGCGCCGCCGATCAGGCCGGCGAAGCTGGCGGCGACGGTCGGGTCGAGGACGACTGGGCAGGAGCGCGAGCTCGGCTTCGAGGCGCCGATCATCGCCAGCGCCCGCTCCGCCGCCTCGGCCCCGATCGCCTCCGGGTCGAGCTCGGCCGGGCCGCGGGCGAGGCCGAAGCCGAGGCCGGTCTCGCGGCCGTCGTCGCCCTCCGCCATCGCCTGCAGGTAGGCGAAGCAGTTGGAGGCCCCGTACTCGCCGGCGACCCCGGTCGATGAGGCGACCGCGACCTGCTCGGCGGAGTCGCCGTAGACCACCTGCTCGACGCCGGCCACGCGCGGGTCGGCGGCGAGCGCGGTGCGCTCGACCGCCAGCGCCAGCTCCGCCACCCGGCCGCTGTCCCAGTCGGCGACCGAGGCGTCGTCGAGGCCCGGAAGCGCCTCGATCGGCGCCGGCTCGGGCGGGGCGGCGAACTCGTCCTCGTCGGCGACCGCGGCCGCCTCCGCGGCGCGGGCGGCGATCGCCTCCACCCCCGCGCCGGAGAGATCGGTGCCGTAGGCGTAGCCGACCCGCTGCCCGATCCAGGCGCGCACGCCGATGCCGCTCTGGGTGGCGGCGGTGAGGCTCTCGACCTCGCCGCCGTGGACCCGCACCTCGCGGCCGCCGTCGCGCGAGGCGTAGGCCTCGGCCGCGCCGGCGCCCGCCGCCAGCGCCGCCTCGACCGCGCGACCCGCGGTCGCGCTCAGCTCGGTCACAGCTCGGTCCCGCCGACCGTCATCGCCCCCACCCGGACGTGGCCCTGGCCGGTCCCGACCGGGACTTTCTGGCCGCCCTTGCCGCAGATCCCGGTCTTCATGAAGAAGTCGTCGCCGACCGCGTCGATCGCCATCAGCGCCTCCAGGCAGTTGCCGATCAGGGTGGCGCCGCGGCAGGGCCTGGTCACCTTGCCGCCCTCGATCAGGTAGCCCTCGGAGACGCCGAAGACGAAGTCGCCGGTCGCCGGCTCGACCTGGCCGCCGGCGAAGGAGACCGCGTAGAAGCCCCTCTCGATCTCGGCGATCATCGCCTCCGGGGTGGCGTCGCCGGGGGCGATGTAGGTGTTGGTCATGCGCGGTATCGGCAGCTCGCGGAAGCTCTCGCGGCGGCCGTTGCCGGTCGAGGCGACGCCGTCGCGCTCGGCGCTGAGCCGGTCGTAGAGGTAGGCGGTGAGGCGGCCGTCCTCGATCACCTGGGTCTTCTGGGTCGGCGTCCCCTCGTCGTCGATCGCGTCGCTCCCCCACTCGCTCGGCAGGCGGCCGTCGTCGTAGGCGTTGAGCAGCGGCTGTGCCACCTGCCGGCCGAGCTTGCCGACGTAGACGCTGGCCTGCTTGTGGATGTGGTCGGCCTCGAGGCCGTGGCCGGTCATCTCGTGGAAGAGGACGCCGCCGAAGCCGCCGCCGACGACGACCGGCATCGAGCCCGAGGGGGCCGGGCCGGCGTCGAGCAGGGTCAGCGCCTTGCCCGCGGCCTGCTCGGCGATCAGCCCGGGGTCGTCTTCGAGCAGCTCGAAGCCGCGGTGGGCGCCGAGCGTCTCGGCCCCGGTCTCGACCGAGTCGCCGCGGCGGGCGACGGCCTGGGCGCCGATCCGGGTGCGGGTGCGGTCGTCGCCGCTCAGCAGCCCCTCGGAATTGGCGACCGCGACCTGGCGCCGCGCCTCGGCGTAGGAGGCAGTGAACTGGGCGACCTCGCCGCCCGCGCCGCGGGCCCGCTCGTCGAGCTCGCGCAGCAGCGCCGCCTTGCGCGCGGCGGGGACGTCTTCGGGACGGCGCTCGATCGGCAGCGGCGTGGTGGGTACCGCGCTCAGCGCCCGCGGCTCGCGGCGCTCGCCGCGCAGCGCCGCCGCGGCCTCGTCGGCGGCGCGTTCGAGGTCGCCGGGATCGAGCCCGTCGACGTGGGCGAAGTAGGTGGTGCCGCCCTCGACCACGCGCACCCCGGCCCCCTGCTCGGCGCCGGACTGGACCGCCTCGATCCGCGACTCGTCGATCGACATCGAGAGCCCGTGCCGGCGTTCGGCGAAGACCTCGGCGAAGCGGCCGCCGTTGGCGAGCGCCCGCGCCAGCACGCGTTCGGCGACCGCGGGCTCGAGCAGCTCGCTCATCCCTTCGGCCGCTTTCCCGCAAGCTCGATCAGCCGGCCCGAGGCGACGAACAGCTCCGCCCCGGCGGTCGAGTCTTCGGCCTGGTCGCTGCTGCGGCCGTTCGGGTAGTAGAGGCGGGCGAAGGGACGGCGGGAGACGCGGCGGCGGCGCATGTAGGCGGCGGCCTCGTCGGCGTAGCCGGAGACGCGGTCGAGCAGGATCCGGTGCGGCTTCGGGGGCATCAGCCCTCCTCCCCCACCCGCGCACCGCGGGCGAGGTCGCGCAGGGTCGAGCGCAGGTCGAAGAAGAGCAGCGAGGCGAGCGCCAGGCGGTCGGTCACGGCGACGGCGACGAGGCCGGCGTGGCGCAGGGCGAAGACCTCGCCCTGCTCGGTGGCGACGTGGATCTGCTCGGCCGGCTCGGCCCCGGCCCGGTCCGCCACCGCGAGCAGCTCGGCGACGTCCTCACGCCAGCGATCGCGCTCGCCGTTGGCGGCGAGCACGGCACCGTCGGAATCGAGGATCGCCGCCCCCCGCAGGTCGGGTGACATCTCGGCGAGGAAGGCCAGCGCCGCCTCGGCGGCGTCGCCGGGCGCGACCTCGGTGGCGGCAGCGTCGGCCATGTAAGTGAAAATAGCGACCGTGTCCCTTGCCCGAGCTTCCTGGATCACCGTCATCGTCGCCTGCGCGGTCGCCGCGGTCCTCTTCGCGATCAGCGGCTACACCGGCTACACGATCACCCTGGTCGCGGTCGGCCTCGCCGCCGCGGTCAACCTGCTGCCGCCTCCCTAAGGCCCTCTAACCCGACCGGAACGGTCCCGAGCGGCTGTCGTCGGGCTCGCGGAAGGAGGTCTCGGGCTCGACGTGGATCAGCACCTCCGAGTTCGGGATCTCGGCCTCGATCGAGTCGCGCATCCGGTGCGCCAGCTCGTGCGCGAGCTCGAGGCTGGTGCCGGAGCGATATTGGACGTGGAGGTCGATGTGGCGGCGGGCGCCGGCGCGGCGGGCGCGCAGCTTGTGGTACCCGGCGACCTCGGCGGTGCGGGCGCTGGCGATCGCCAGCTCGATCCGGTCGAGCTCGGCCTCGGGCAGGGTTTCGTCGACGAGCACGCCGGAGGAGCGACGGATGATCGCGATCCCGGCGCCGACGATCGCCATCGCCACCACCAGCGCCGTGATCGAGTCGAAGGCGGCGATGCCGGTGATCTCGACCAGGGCGAGGCCGACGAGGACGCCGGCCGAGGTCATCGCGTCGGTCCGCAGGTGCGCCGCGTCGCCCTCTAGCGCGGGCGATTCGAGCGCCTTGGCGCGGCGGTAGAGGACGGTCGAGACGGCGAGGTTGGCGACCACCGAGAAGCCCATCACGGCGATGCCGACGCCGAGCGACTCGACCTCGGAGCCGATGACCAGCCGGTGGGTCGCCTCGTAGACGATGATCCCGGCCCCGACCAGGATCAGCATCCCCTCGATCGTCGCCGCCAGGCTCTCCACCTTCTCGTGCCCGTAGGGGTGCTCGGCGTCGGCCGGCTCGTCGGCTTTGCGGACCGAGACGAAGGCGATGACGGAGGCGACCAGGTCGATCAGCGAGTGGACCGCCTCGGTGAGGATGGCGATCGAGCCGGTGATCGCGCCGGCCGCGAGCTTGAGCGCGATCAGCAGCGCGTTGGAGGCGATCGAGAGTGCCGCGGCTCCGCTTTTGCTGCGGATCACGGCGACCCGGCGGTGGCGAGGCCGAGGTGCCGCGCCAACTGGCGCACCGCCCGGCCGCGGTGGCTGATCGCGTTCTTCTCGTCGGCGCTCAGCTCCGCGTAGGTGCGTTCGTCGGCGTCCCCGGTGTCGTCGGGGACGAAGGCGGGGTCGTAGCCGAAGCCGCCGCTGCCGCGGCGCTCGGCCAGCAGCCGTCCCTCGCAGCGCGCTTCGAAGACGTGCTCGGCCCCGGCCTCGTCGATCAGGGCGATCGCGCAGACGTAGGCGGCGCGACGGTTGCCGCCGGCGGCGTCGACTTCGCGCAGGAGCTTGTCGAGGTTGACCTCGTCGCCGGCGCCCTCGCCGGCGTAGCGGGCGGAGTAGATGCCCGGCGCCCCGCCGAGGTCCTCGGCGGCGATGCCGGAGTCGTCGGCGATCGTCGTCTCGCCCGTTGCCGCGTGCACGGCCCGCGCCTTGATCAGGGCGTTGGCCTCGAAGCTGTCGCCGTCCTCCGGCGGCATCTCGAACCCCTCCGGCAACCGCTTCAGCGCGATCGTCGGCAGCAGTTCCTCCATCTCCGCCAGCTTGTGCCGATTGCCGGTGGCGAGGATCAAGCGACCCGCTCCTGCACCTCCCGCAGGCGGGCGATGCCGCCCTCCGCGAGTGCCAGCAGCTCGTCCAGCGAGGCGCGCGAGAGCGGCATCCGCTCGGCCGTCGCCTGCACCTCGACCAGGCCGCCGTCGCCGGTCATGACCACGTTGGCGTCGACTTCGGCGTTGGAGTCCTCGCCGTAGTCGAGGTCGCAGACGGCGCGACCGTTGACCATGCCGACGCTGACCGCGGCGACCGAGCCGTTCAGCGGCATCGTCTCCAGCGCTTTCTTGTCGATCAGCTTCTGAAAGGCCTGGCGCAGGGCGACGTAGCCGCCGGTGATCGCCGCGCAGCGGGTGCCGCCGTCGGCTTCGAGCACGTCGCAGTCGACGTAGACGCTGCGTTCGCCCATCGCCTTGAAGTCGACGACGACCCGCAGCGAGCGGCCGATCAGGCGCTGGATCTCGACCCCGCGGCCGTCCTGCTTGCCCTTGGAGATGTCGCGCTGCTTGCGGTCCCCGGTCGAGGCCGGCAACATCGCGTACTCGGCGGTGACCCAGCCCTTGCCGCGGCCCTGCATCCAGCGCGGCACGGTCTCGTTGACCGAGGCGGTGCAGATCACCCGCGTTTTGCCGAGCGAGATCAACGCCGATCCGTCGGCGCTGCCGACGAAGCCGGGGTCGATCGTCACCGGCCGGATGTCGGCGGGAGCGCGGTCATAGCTGCGGGACGCGGGCATCGGGCGAGTCTTTCACGCGAACGCGCGCCGCGGCGCTCAGCGATCCGGGTGGACGCGGAGGCCGCGCTGGCCGAAATGGGCGTCGAAGGCAAACGCCTCGCCACCCCCGTCGCGGTCGATCAGGGCGAACGAGGTGGCGTCGACGTAGCTCCACTGCTTGTCGCCGTGGCGCTCGAGGATCTCCCAGGCGGCGTCCTCGACCTTCTGGTCGAGCCGCACCAGCTCGATTGCCTCGCTCCCGCGGAAGCGCCGCCCCCACTCGATCGCCTCGGCGCGGCCGACCCGGACCAGCAGCGCCGTATAGGTCTCGGCGTAGACGTAGTTGGAGGTGAACAGGGCGGCGCCCTCGGAGATCAGCCCCGAGAGCGTCGCCCGTGCCCGCTCGTGCTCGGCCTCCGCCCCGTTGCGCAGGGCGACGAAGGCGCTGGTGTCGACGAAGACCGACCTCATCGGCCGTAGAGGTCGCGGTCCAGCGTGGTGACGCTGGTCCCCTCCTGCCCGCAACCGGGGGACTCGTCCACCAGGTAGCGGAGCAGGGGGTCGGCGGCGAGGTCCGGCCGGCGCGCGCGCTCGGCGTCGATCAGCTCCCGCACGACGGCGGCGATGCTGCCCGACTTGCCGGCGCGCTGGCGCAGCCAGCGGTGCTGGGCGTCGTCGAGGTATAGCTGGGTCCGATGCTTCATGCTGTCATACAGCATACGGCGCAGGCCGGACGGAATCGGCGCCAAGGGCGCCTGGGCGGTCGTCATTTGAACGCGACCTTGTCCACTGCCTCCTTGATCTTGTTGACGATCACGTCGGCGAGCTCGGTCCCCTGTTTCCCGTTGAACCCCTTCATCGCCGCCACCATCCCGACCATCAACAGGGAGACGAGCAGGATCAGGCCGACGTACTCGACCGTGCCCTGGCCCGTCTCCTCGGCCAGCAGCCTGATGCGGCGAAGCCGCCGCTCGACCGTGGCATGCAGGTACCCCATCGCTGCGTAGAACATCGAAGCCTCCTTTTCGGTTTGGAGGCCAATGCTCGGAGGCCGCCGCGCACCGATCCAGACCCGAGTGCGACGAGTTCGCAACGTCCCCGCGCCAAGTTCGTGGCGCCCGCGCTTCCGTTCGCGGCGCGGATACCCTGACCCGGGTGCGCGTCCTCGTCGTCACCAACTTCGAGCCCGACGACTCGGCGCCGCAACGCGGGCGCTGGGTGCGCGACCAGATCGACCAGGTACGGCGGGCCGGGATCGAGGTCGACGTCTTCAGCTTCCCCCCCGGCCGCAACGAGTACCTCCCCGCCACCCGGCGGCTGCGGGCGCTGCTGCGGCGCCAGCGCTTCGACCTCGTCCACGCCCACTACGGCCTGCCGGGCTGGTGCGCGCAGCTGGCCGAGGCGCGGCCGCTGATCGTCACCTTCCACGGCACCGACGTCCGCCACGGAGTCGTCGGGCCGCTCTCGCGCCGGCTCGCCTGGCGGGTCGACCTCGCCTCCGCGGTCTCGCGGGGCCTGTTCGAAGAGGAGGACGGGCGGCCCGGGCTGCCGCCGGTCCCGGGCTCCGCCGTGCTCCCCTGCGGGCCCGACCTCGAGCGCTTCCAGGCGATGCCACGGGCGCAAGCCCGGGCCGAGCTCGGCCTCGACCCCGACGGCCGCTTCCTCTTCTTTCCCGCCAACCCGGCCCGGCCGGAGAAGCGCCACGATCGCGCGGCCGAGCTCGGCGCCGCCTGCGGCGCCGAGCTGCTCAGCGGCGGCTCGATCGAGCCGGAGCGGATGCCGCTCTGGATCAACGCCGCCAACGCCGTCGTCGTCACCTCCGACTACGAGGGGTTCGGGATGGCCGCGATCGAGGCTCTCTCCTGCGAGGTGCCGGTCCTCTCCACCCCGGTCGGGGTCGCCCCCTACGCGCTGCGAGGGATCGCCGGCTGCCTCTGCGCCCCCTTCAACGCGGCCGCCTGGAGCGCCGTCGCCCGCCCCCATCTGGAGCTGGACGAGCCGCGAGTGGCCGGCGCCGAGCGCGCCGCGACCCTCTCCGCGGCGCGGATGGCGGAGCGCGTGATCGAGGCCTACCGCGACGTCACCCGCAAGCCGGTATTAGATTGAGCGCATGAGCGCGGATCGAGCAGGCGGCGAGGGCCTCAGCGCCCAGGTCGAGGAGGCCAAGCGCAAGCTGCGGGCGGCGGCCGACGTCGCCAGCGCCGCCGAGCGCCGCGCCAGCGCCGAGATCGAGGCCCTGGAGGCCGACCTGGAGCGCGAGCGGGCCAACGCCGAGCAGCAGCTCGAGCAGCTGCGGCTGGCGCACGAGGAAGAGCTGCAGCGCGAGCGCGAGGCGAAGGAGCGGGCGATCGCCGCCGCGGCCGAGCGCCTGGGCGAGATCGAGGCGCAGACCGCGGCCGCGGAGAAGCGCGTCGAGGAAGCCGAGCGCCGGGCGGAGCAGGCCGAGCGGGCCGTGGACGACGAGAAGGCGCGGGCCCGCGAGGGCGCCGCCGCCTGGCTGCGCGAGCAGCTGAACTCGATCCGCCGAGAGGCTGAGAGGCGATAGCCGCTCCCACCGGCGAGTTCGACGTCGCCGTCGTCGGCGGCGGCGCCGCCGGACTCTGGACGGCGCTGCGCGCGGCCGAGCAGGGCGGCAGCGTCTGCCTCGTCTCCCGCACGCCGCTCTCCCAGAGCGCCAGCTTCTGGGCCCAGGGCGGCTTGGCGGCGGCGCTCGAACCCGACGACTCGCCCGACAGCCACGCCGCCGACACGATCGTCGCCGGCCGCGGCCTCTGCCGCCCCGCCGCGGTGCGGGTGCTGGTCGAGGAGGCGCCCGCCGCGGTCAGGGAGCTGCTGGCGCGCGGGGTCGTCTTCGACCTCGACCACGAGGGGCGGCTGGCGCTGGGGCTGGAGGGAGGCCACGCGAGCCGGCGCATCGTCCACTCCGGCGGCAGCCAGACCGGGCACGAGCTGACCTCGAAGCTGGCGGCGATGGTCGCCGCCGAGCCGCGGATCGAGGTGCGGGAGAAGACCTCGGCGCGGGCCCTGTGGAGCGACGGGGAGCGCTGCCACGGCGTCGTCAGCGACGGCGGCCCGATCGCGGCGGCGGCGACCGTGCTGGCGACCGGCGGCGCGGCGGCGCTGTGGAGCCGGACCACCAACCCGCGCGGGGCGATCGGCGCCGGGCCGGTGCTGGCGGCGGCGGCCGGGGCCGACCTCGCCGACCTCGAGTTCTGCCAGTTCCACCCGACCGCGCTCTCCCTGCCCGGCTCGCGCTTCGACGGGGTCCTGATCACCGAGGCGATCCGGGGCGAGGGCGCGCAACTGCTCGACGCCGCGGGCGAGCGCTTCACCGACGAGCTGGCCCCGCGCGACGCGGTCACCGCGGCGATCCTCGAGCGGATGCGAAGCGACGACGTGCCCTGCATGAGGCTCGACCTGCGCGAGATCGACCCGGCCCGCTTCCCCAACGTCTTCGCCTCGCTCGCCGAGGCCGGCCTCGACCCGCGGGCGGAGCCTGTCCCGGTGGCGCCCGCGGCGCACTACACGATGGGCGGGATCGCGGTCGACCTCGACGGCCGCTCCTCGCTGCCGGGGCTTTACGCCGTCGGCGAGTGCTCCTGCACCGGCCTCCACGGCGCCAACCGGCTCGCCTCCAACTCGCTCAGCGAGTGCTTCGTCTTCGGCAGCCGCGCCGCCGCCGCCGCGGTCGAGGAGCCCGGTGCCGGCGCCGGCCCGGCGCTGCCCGAGTGGGCTTTCGAGCCACCGACCCAGGCAACCCGGGAGGCGGTCTGGCGCCGCGCCGGGCCGAAGCGCAACCCCGACGACCTCGCGGCCCTGGTCTCCGACCCCTACCCGCTGGCGACGGCGATCGCCCGCTGCGCCCTGCAGCGCGCCGAGTCGCGCGGCGGCCACCTGCGGACCGACTGCCCGCAGACCGATGCCGACCTCGACGGGGTCCACTTCGTGCTCGCGCCCGACGGCGAGGTCCGCCGCGAGGAGTGGCGGTAGCGTCACCCCATGCTGCTCGGAGTCGACGTCGGCGGGACCTTCACCGACGCCGCCCTGGTCGTCGACGGCGAAGTCCACACCGCGAAGACCCCGACCGTGCCGGGCGAGGAGTCGCTCGGGGTGATGAACGCGGTCGAGGCGGTGCTCGCCCGGGCCGGGGCCGAGGCCGCCGAGGTCACCGCCTTCGCCCACGGGATGACGGTCGGGACCAACGCCCTGCTCGAGGAACGGGGCGCGCGCACGGCGCTGATCGCCACCCGCGGCTTCGCCGACCTGCTCGAGATCGGCCGCCAGGACCGGCCACACCTCTACCGTCTCTGCGCCCCGAAGCCGGCGCCGCTGGTCGAGCCGGCCCTGCGCCTGGAGGCGGATGAGCGGATCGCCCCCGCGGGGGTGGTGACGCCGCTGGGCGCGGACGAGCCGGAGCGGCTGGCGGCGCTGCTGCGCGAGGAGGGCGCCGAAACGGTGGCCGTCTGCCTGCTCTTCTCCTACCTCGACCCCTCGCACGAGCGACGGATCGCCGCCCACCTGCGCAGCGAGCTGCCCGGCGTCCACGTCTCCGCCTCGCACGAGGTGCTGCCGCGCTTCCGCGAGTACGAGCGCTGCTCGACGACGACGATCGACGCCTACCTGAGCCCGCTGCTCGGCCGCTACCTCGGGCGCCTCGGCGAGGCCGCCGGCGCGGCCGGGCTGCCGGCGCCGCTGGTGATGCAGTCCTCCGGCGGCGTCGCCCCGGCGGCGGAGGCGGCCCGGGCCGGCGCCTGGAGCGTGCTCTCGGGGCCGGCCGGCGGGGCGGTCGGGGCCGGCCTGCTGGCGCGGGTCAGCGGCGACGGCAACGCCCTCGGCTTCGACATGGGCGGCACCTCCTGCGACGTCTGCGTGGTCGAGCAGGGGGAGGTGCGGCGCACCGACTCGCGCCGGATCGGCGGCCGCACGATCCAGCTGCCGATGGTCGACGTCCACACCGTCGGCGCCGGCGGCGGCTCGATCGGCTGGCGCGACTCCGGCGGCGCCCTGCGGGTGGGCCCGCGCTCGGCCGGCGCCGAGCCGGGACCGGCCTGTTACGGCCGCGGCGGCAAGGAGCCGACCGTCACCGACGCCAACCTCCTGCTCGGCCACCTCGCCGCCGACTCGCGCCTGGCCGGCGGCGTCGCCCTCGACCTCGCCGCCGCCGAGGCGGCGGTCGGCCACCTTGCGGGGACGCTCGGCCTCGGCCCCCTGGAGACCGCGGCCGGGATCGTCCGCGTCGCCAACCAGGAGATGGTGCGGGCGCTGCGGGTGGTCACCGTCGAGCGCGGCATCGACCCTCGCGGCTTCGCGCTGCTGCCGTTCGGCGGCGCCGGACCGATGCACGCGGCGGCGATCGCCGCCGAGCTGGGAGTCGAGACGATCCTCTGCCCGCGGGCCAGCGGCGTCCTCTCCGCGCTCGGCCTCTGCGCCTCCGAGCGCCGCCGCGACACCGCCCGCACGGTGATGCTGAGCGGGCCGGAGCTCGGCGGCGAGCGCATCGCCGCCGCCGTCGCCGACCTGATCGCCGCCACCGGGGCGGACCTGGAAGGGGCGCGGCCCGAGCTGGTCTACGAGATGCGCTACGCGGGCCAGGCCTTCGAGCTGCCGGTCCCCGGCCCGGCCGAGCCCGACCCCGAGGACCTGCGGCGCCGCTTCGAGGACCTGCACGAGCAGCGCTACGGCCACCGCGACCCCGAGGGCGAGGTGGTCCTCGTCGACATCCGCCTGGCCATGGTGGTCGACGGCCCGGAGCCGCGCCCGGCCGCGGCTAGGGCGGGCCAGCTGAGCGAGACGAGCCGGCGGCTGTACATGGACGGCGAGTGGGTGGAGGCGCGGGTGCTGCGGGGCGAGCCCGGCGCCGGCGAGGCGGCGCACGGGCCCGTCGTGTTCGAGCTGCCGGAGGCGACCCTGGTCCTGCCGCCAGGCTGGAGCGCCACGGTCGACGCGGCCGGCACGATCGTCGCGCGCTTCGAGGCCGGCCGCGGCGCCGGCGGGGGAAGCGGGCGATGACCGGACTCGACCCGATCGCCCTCCAGGTCCTGATCGGCGCCCTCCGCGCCGCCTGCGACGAGATGGGCGCGACGCTGATCCGCTCCGCCTACTCGGCCAACATCAAGGAGCGCCACGACTGCTCGACCGCGCTCTTCGACGCTGGCGGCGAGCTGGTGATGCAGGCCGAGCACATCCCCGTCCACCTCGGCTCGATGCCCGACGCGGTCGCCGCGGTGCTGGAGGAGGACCAGACCCCCGGGGTCAGCTGGATCCTCAACGACCCCTACCGCGGCGGCACCCACCTGCCGGACGTGACCCTGATCACCCCGGTCTTCGCGGCCGACGAGCTGCTCGGCTTCGCCGCCAGCCGCGCCCACCACGCCGACATCGGTGGGCCGACGCCAGGCGGGATGCCGGCCTTCTCCCGCAGCCTCGAAGAGGAGGGGGTGGTGATCCCGCCGACCCGGGCGGAGGAGGCCGAGCTGCGGCGACTGGCCGGACTGATGCGCTCGCCGCGCCAGCGGCTGGCCGACCTGCGGGCGCAGCAGGCGGCCAACCGGGTCGGCGCGACCCGCCTGCTGGAGCTGGCCTCGCGCCACGGCACGGCGCTGCTGCGGCAGGGGATGGAGGAGATCCTCGCCTACGCCGAGCGCCGTACCCGCGCCGCCCTGCTCGAGCTCCCCGACGGCGTCTACCGGGCCGAGGACGTGCTCGAAGACGACCGCGCCGGCTCCACGCACGACGTCGTCCTGCGGGTCACGGCGACGATCGCCGGCGACCGCCTGCGGCTCGACTTCGCCGGCACCGACCCGCAGTCCCCCGGCAACCTCAACTGCCCGCTCTCGGTGACCAAGTCGGCGGCCTTCTTCGCCGTGCGCGCCCTGACCGATCCCGAGGCGCCGCCCTCGGCCGGGGCCCACCGGCCGATCGAGGTGGTGGCGCCGCCCGGCTGCCTGCTCAATGCCCGCTTCCCCGCCGCCGTCGCCGCCGGCAACGTCGAGACCTCGAGCCGGGTCGCCGACCTGGTCGTCGCCGCGCTCGGCGGCGCCCGGCCGGTGCCGGCCCAGGGCCAGGGGACGATGAACAACCTGACCCTGGCCAACGACGGGTTCACCTACTACGAGACGCTCGGCGGCGGCCAGGGCGCCTGCCCCGACGCCGACGGGCCGAGCGCGATCCACGTGGCGATGTCGAACACCCTCAACACCCCGGTCGAGGCGCTGGAGACCGAGTTCCCCCTGCGGGTGCGGGAGCTCTCCGTCCGCGCGGACAGCGGCGGCGAGGGCGCGCACCGCGGCGGCGACGGGCTGGTGCGGGAGCTGGAAGCGCTGGCGCCGATGCGCTTCACCCTGCTCAGCGAGCGGCGCCGGCACCCGCCCCGCGGACGCGGGGGCGGCGAGGACGGCAAACTGGGGCTGAATCTGCTCAACGGAGAGCCGATCGCGAGCAAGGCGGAGGGCGATCTGGAGCCCGGCGATCGGCTCAGAATCGAGACTCCCGGGGGCGGGGGTACGAATTAAGGCCCGTTAATTTTGCTATTTCGGCCCGCTCGTCTAGAATGCGCGACCGCGGGCAGGCGGAATGGCTGTTTCACGGCCTCAAGGCGCAGCCCGCCTCCTGATTCACTCACCTTCGTAGGACTGGATTTGACATGCCGATCGCTTTTAAGGAATGGGCAGTAACCGTTCGCGCTCTCGCCGAGGGTGAGCAGCTGCTGACCCTGCGCAAGGGCGGCATCCGCGAGGAGAACAAGCACTTCGAACTCGAGCACGAGCGCTTCTTCCTCTACCCCACCTTCGACCACCAGCGGAACGACCTGGTCCGCCAGTCGCACCACCCGGAGCTGAGCCGTGCGCTCGAGGAGGGTGTCTGGCCCGACGAGGAGCCGCCGCCGAAGGCGCTGCTCCAGGACGGCGGCATCCCGCAGCCCGACCGGGTGCGCCTGCGCGCCTGGGCGGAAGTGATCGACCACGTGACGATCAACGACCGCCGCACGCTCGACAGCCTTTCGCCGTATTACATCTGGACCCCGGACTACGCCGAGAAGCGGCTGAGCTGGAAGCGGCGTCACCCGCTGCACGTGCTGCTGCTGCGGGTCCACCGCATCCCGCGCCCGGTGACCGTCCGCGTCCGCGACGAGTACCACGGCTGCCGCTCCTGGGTCGAGATCGACCGCGACCTGCCCTTCGAGGGCACCCCGGTGATGGCCGACGAAGAGTTCGACCGCGCGCACCAAGAGATCCGCTCCGTCTGCGGTTCCCCTGAGCCCGCCCTCGTTTGAGCCTCAGCAGCGCTCGCTAGTCTCGATCCATGTCGTGGATTGAGACCGAGTCGCTGTCGTTTACCGCGCGGCACGACAGTGAAGACTCGGCCTTCGCCGAGCGCACGCTGGACCGGATGGAGGATCTGCGGCTGCGGCTGGAAGACCGCTTCGGGAAGGTCCCGGGCGAGGTCACGGTGGTGATCCACACCAACCCCGCCTGGCTGACCATGGCCCACCCCTTCCTGCCCGCGGCGCGCTGGTCGGCGGCCCCGGCCGGGCGCCGCTATCTGGCCGGATGGGCGATGGCGACCGAGCTGCACGTGCTCAACGACCCGCACATGGAACGCCGGGCCGCCGGCGACGACTCGCTGGAGGCGCTGCGCGGCACCGCCGAGCGCCTCTACGCGCAGCTGGTGATCGCCGCCAACAACACCGCCCTTCCCCCCTCCTGGACCCCGCGCCGCTTCGCCCGCTACCTGCGCTGGGCCTGGCTGGTCGAAGGCGGCGCCCAGTACTTCGCCCGCCAGGTCGGCCTCTACCGCGCCGCGGTGATCCGCCGCCTGCGCGAGAGCGCCCGGCCCTCGTTCCCGCCCTCGCGCCGCGACGCGGTGATCCTCGGCGGCACGATCTTCGACCTGCTCGAGAACGAGCGCGGCCCCGAGGCCTGCGAGCGCCTGGTCCACGAACTGAAGCCGGGCGGGCCGGTGCCGACGATCGAAGACGCCTTCGACGCCCGCTTCCGCGACATCGAGGACGTCTGGCGCGACCACCTGCGCGGCATGGCCCGCCCCAGCGGCGTCAGCTGAGCTGGTAGAGCAGCCAGACGAGGATCACCGCGCCGAGCGCGGCGACGCCGACCCAGAGGGCGAGCCGGTAGGGCGACGGTTCGGTGCCGTCGCGGCGCAGATGCGAGGCCTCGTTCAGCTCGGCCCGCTCTTCGTCCTCGCTCTCGACCAGGGTGTCGGCGAGCAGGCCGCGGGCCTTCTGGGCGAGGTCGGAGTCGACCATCACGTCGCGCGGGCCGGAGGCGAGGAACTCGGGGGCGTCGAAGCCGCCACTGCGCTTGAGCACGCTCGGGATGCCGGCCTCCGAGAGCAGCCCCTGCAGCATTTCCGCTTCGGCCTGGTTGCGGGCGAAGGCGACTTTGATCAGCTTGCCGCCGCCACCGCCACCGCCTCCCCCACCGTCACCGCCGTCGTGGGAGCCACCGCCGCCACCGCTGTGGTGGGCGCCGCGCGAGTGCGCGCCGCGGCTATGAGTTGACGATTTCGACATCGGCGATCTTCAAGTCCTTGAGCAGGTAGGCCTTCACGTCGGGCACCTCCGGGTCGGCGAGCGAGACGATCACGTACACCTGGTCGGGCCAGGCGACAGCCTGGTTGACGTCGGTCTGCGATGGATACGCGGCGCTCTTGGTGTGGGAATGGTAGATGCCCAGCAGCTCTTCCCCGGCATCCCCTATCGCGTTGTAGGCGGCGATCTGGCCGCGGGAGTCCATTTCGTAGCGCAGTGGAGTGGCGGCGGCGTTGACGACCCGGTGCACCGTCTTCGCCTCGTCGCCGTTGCCGCCGATCATCCCGCAGCACTCGTTCGGCAGGTCCTCGCGCGCGTGCGCGACCATCTCGTCGATCAACTGTTGGGAGATCTTCACGGGAGGAGAGCTAGCGAGGCAACCGGGACGAGCGCCCTACCACCAGACAGTGGAGTCGAGGTTCTCGATCTCCTCGAGTGGTTTGGTGTAGACGCCGGAGGAGAGGTACTTCCAGCCGTCATCGGGGATCAGGAAGACGACGTTGCCGCCGTCGAGCTCGCCGGCGATGCGGTTGGCGATGCGGGCGATCGCGCCGGCGGAGACCCCGGCGAAGACACCCTCCTCGTCGAGCAGCTTCCGCGTCCAGACGATCGCGTCGCGGTTGGAGACCATGATCTTGCGGTCGAGCAGGGAGATGTCGATGATCGGCGGGATGAAGCCGTCGTCGAGCGAGCGCAGGCCGTCGACCAGCTCGCCCTGCATCGGCTCGGCGGCGACGATCAGGGTCTCGGGGTTGGCCTCCTTGAGCCGGCGGCCGTTGCCCATCAGGGTGCCGCCGGTGCCGAGGCCGCCGACGAAGGCGGTCACCTCGTCGAGCTCGTCGAGGATCTCCACCGCGGTGCCGTTGTAGTGGGCCAGCGGGTTGGCCTCGTTGCCGTACTGGTAGGGCATGTAGAAGCCGGGCTGCTCGGCCAGCTCCAGCGCCACCTCGACGGCCCCGTTGGAGCCCTTGGCGCCCTCGGAGTAGACGATCTCCGCCCCGTACATCTTCAGCAGCTGGGTGCGCTCCTCGGTGACGTTGTCGGGCATCACCACCTTCAGCGGGTAGCCCTTGCGGCGGCAGATCATCGCCAGGGCGATGCCGGTGTTGCCGGAGGTCGGCTCGAGGATCGTCTGGCCGGGTTCGATCGCGCCCTCGGCCTCGGCCGCCTCGATCATCGATTTGGCGACGCGGTCCTTGACCGAGCCGGTCGGGTTGTGGCCCTCGAGCTTGGCGTAGATGCGGACGTCGGGCTTGGGCGAGAGCCGTGGCAGCTCGACCAGGGGCGTATTGCCGATCGACTCGACGATGTTGCCGAAGCGTCCCCCGCAGGGCCTGTTTAGTAGCTCGTCGCGCACAATCGCTCTCCCTTACTTCAAAAAGTATAGCCAGGGATCGCCGGCTCCGGCCAGGCCTTGCGCGACGCCGGATACGCGAGTAGTTTCGCTCGCCTGTGGGTAGTGCGACCCCGGTAAACATTTCTCAATCGGAGGACGAGTCGATGACCAAGACCCCCCTTTCCATCCTGCTCGCGGCCTTGGCGGTAGCTGCCGTCGCGGTCTTCGCGGCAGGCTGCGGCAGCAGCGACGACGACACCACTGGCGGCGGCGGAGGTGGTGGCGCAACGCTCACGGTCGGCTCCGACATCCCGTATCCCCCCTTCGAGCAGGGCAAAGCCGGCAGCTACACCGGCTTCGACATCGAACTGATGGAAGCGATCGCCGCGAAGCTCGATCGCACGGCGGAGTTCCAGGACACCTCGTTCGAAACGATCTTCCGCGACGTCTCCCAGGGCAAGTTCGAAGCGGTGATCTCGGCCGCGACGATCACCCCGGAACGGGAAAAGGCGGTCGCTTTCTCCGATCCCTACTACCTCTCCGAACAGGCGATCCTGGTTAAAGAAGGCAGTGACATCACTGGCCTCTCCGACCTCTCGGGCAAGACCGTCGGCGCCCAGCAGGGCACGACCGGCCTCGAACTCGGCAAAGAAAAAGCCGACGCCGGCGAACTCCGGCCCTACCCGGAAGGGCCCGACGCCGTCAACGCGCTCAAATCCGGCACCGTCGAAGCCGTGATCATCGACGCCCCGGTGGCGCAGAACGCGGTCGAAGAAAGCGGTGGCATCGAAATCGCCGAAAAAGTCCCGACCGAAGAAACGTACGGGATCGCTCTCGCCAAAGACAACACCGAGCTGCTCGACGAAATCAACCAGGGGCTGAAAGAAGTGATCGACGACGGCACCTACACGACGATCTACGAAAAGTGGTTCAAGCTCGAACCGCCGCAGGAGATCGTCGGCTAGCCGGAGCATCGGTGCCACACTCGATTTCGGGTTTCGAAGGGGCGCCAAGTTGGCGCCCCTTCACGTTGCAGGGAACATAGGAGGTCCAGATGAGCGAATTCTTCAACCAGTACTTCGACTTCACGGTCATGGGAGACCACTTCGGCGAAGTGCTGGACGGGTTCGTGAAAAACCTCCTGGTCTTCGCCGTCGCCGGCGCCCTGGCGCTCGCCTGGGGCCTCGTCCTCGCCCTGCTGCGCCAGCTGCCGGGGAAGAAATTCATGCCGGTCCGCGGCCTCACGATCGCCTACATCGACGTCTTCCGGGCGATCCCGATCCTGATCATCATCCTGCTGATCTCGGGCGGGATCCCCTACATCCAGTTCATCCCCAAAGAGATCCGCATCCCCCAATGGCTCGGTCAGCCGGACCCTTACTGGTACGGCGTCCTCGCCCTGACCATCGTCTACGGCGCCTACATGGCCGAGGTCTACCGCGCCGGCATCGAAGCGGTGCCGCGAGGCCAGGTCGAGGCGGCGCGATCGCTGGGGATGAGTCACTGGCAGGCGATGCGACACGTGGTCGTTCCCCAGGCGGTGACGAAGATCCCGGCGCCGATGCTGAACGAATTGATCTCGCTGCTCAAGGACACCACCCTGGTCGGGGTGATCGCGCTCGGCGAGTCGGTCCTGATCGGCCGCGAAATCCAGGCCGAATCCTTCAATGCCTCGGCCTACATCCTCGCCGGCTTCATGTTCCTGCTGATCACCCTGCCGCTCGCCCGCTTGGTCGACTACCTGATCAAGCGCAACCAGGGCAAAGTGGCGCGCGGCTCCCACATCGAGGTCGCCTAGCCGATGCCCGAGGCGATGGTCAGATTGACCGGGATCCACAAGCGCTTCGGCGAGCTCGAGGTGCTGCGCGGCGTCGACCTCGACGTCGCCAAAGGCGAAGTCGTCTGCATCCTCGGCCCCAGCGGTTCCGGCAAGAGCACGCTGCTGCGTTGCGTCAACCTGCTGGAGCCGCCCGAGGAGGGCGAGATCTTCCTCGAAGGCCATGACATCTGCAAGGGCCCCGACTCGGGGACCGGCGAGCAGAGCTGGGAGCTCGACTTCGTCCGCCAGCGGGTCGGGATGGTCTTCCAGCAGTTCAACCTCTTCCCGCACAAGACGGCGCTGGAGAACGTCACCCTGGCGCCGCGGCAGGTGCTCGGCAAACCGCGCCAGGAGTGCGAGGCGAAAGCGAAGGACCTACTGGAACGGGTCGGCCTCGCCGACAAGCTGAACCAGTACCCCGAACGGCTTTCCGGCGGTCAGCAGCAGCGGGTGGCGATCGCCCGGGCGCTGGCGATGGAACCGCACGTGATGCTGTTCGACGAGGTGACCAGCGCCCTCGACCCCGAGCTGGTCAAGGAGGTGCTGGACACGATGCGCGAACTCGCCTCGGAAGGGATGACGATGCTCGTCGTCACCCACGAGATGGGCTTCGCCCGCGAGGTCGGCGACCAGGTGGTGTTCATGGACGGCGGCGTGATCGTCGAGCGGGGCAAGCCCGCCGAGGTGCTCGACGACCCCCGCGAGGAGCGGACGAAGCAGTTCCTCGGGCTGGTGCTGGAGCGCTAGGAGGCGCCGCCGGCCATGGCCGGCAGGATGACGACGGTGTCGCCGTCTTTGACCGCGGTCTCGAGCCCGTCCAGGACCCGCACGTCCTCGTCGTTGAGGTAGACGTTGACGTAGCGGTTGAGGTCGCCGTCCTCGCCGAACAGCTGCGCCTCGGTGTCGGGGTGGGCGCTGGTCAGTGCCCGCAGGACCTCGCCGACGTTGCCGCCGGCCGCCTCGACCTCGGACTGGCCGCCGGTTTTCGGCCGCAGGACTGGGGGGATGCGAACGGTCGCCATCGAGCGGTGATCCTAGTGGAGCCGAAGCCCGCTAGCGGTCTCCGCCGGCGCCGGCGCAGAAGAGGTCGTAGTCGGGGAACTGGCCCATCTCCGACTCGGGGATCTCGGGCGCGTTCTCGCCGCAGATCGGGCACTCGGGGTCGCGGCGGACTTTCAGCTCCGTGAACGTGGTGCCGAGCGCGTCGTAGAGGAGCAGGCGGCCGATCAGCGGCTGGCCGGCGCCGAGCACCAGCTTGATCACCTCGTTGGCCTGCAGCGTCCCCATCGTCCCGGCCATCACCCCGAGCACCCCGTTGGCGGAGCAGCTCGGCGCCAGCTCGGCCGGCGGCGGGGTCGGGTAGAGGCAGCGGTAGCAGGGGCCCTCGTACGGGGCGAAGGTCGAGATCTGCCCGTCGAAGCCGAGGATCGAGGCCGAGACGACCGGCTTGCGCAGGCGCACCGAGGCATCGTTGAGCAGGTAGCGGGTGGGGAAGTTGTCGGCGCCGTCGACGACGATGTCGTAGTCGGAGATGACGTCGAGGATGTTGCCGGCGTCGAGCCGGCCGTTGTGCTCGACCACCTTGACGTCGGGGTTGAGGGCTTCGATGAAGATGCGGGCCGACTCGGTCTTCGGCATCCCGATCCGTTCGGTGTTGTGGATCACCTGGCGCTGCAGGTTGGAGGCGTCGACGACGTCGTCGTCGACGAGGCCGATCGTGCCGACCCCCGCAGCCGCGAGGTAGAGCGCCGTGGGGGCGCCGAGCCCGCCGGCGCCGAGCAGCAGCACCTTCGCGTTCAGCAGCTTCACCTGGCCGTCGACCCCGACCTCGGGCAGCAGCGTGTGGCGCGAGTAGCGCTCGCGCTGCTCGGCGCTCATGCCGCTGGCGGAGACGACTGGCAGCCCCTGCTCCTGCCAGGCGAGGATTCCGCCCGCCATCGAGGCGACGTTGTCGTAGCCGAGCTCCTGCAGCTGCGCGGCGGCGATCGCCGAGCGGTTGCCGGAGCGGCAGTAGAGGATCGTCCGCGCCGACTTGTCGGGCGCGGCTTCGGCGATCTGGTCGCCGAGCAGCCCCGGCGGCACCAGCTTGCCGTTCTCGAGATGGGCCTCCTGGTACTCGTGCGGCTCGCGGGTGTCGACCAGGACGACGTCGCCGCTCTCGATCTCCTCAGCGGCCTCGAACGGTTCGATCTCCTCGATCGTCTGGATCCCAGCGGGGGTTGCCATCGTAAATCTCCTAAATCCGGATCAGCTTTACTTCAAAAAGTATAGCGAGCCATTGCAAGAGCACTCCCAAGTGCTTCTGAGTATTTGGATACGGTTTCGGTTTTTAGACAGTACGACCGTCAGGAGAGCCGTGAGACACCGAGCATCCCTAGCCGCATTGACCGCCGCCGTCGCCCTCGCTTTCGCCGCCGCCCCCGCCGCCGCGGCCGACAAGGACTGCGCCGACTTCAGCACCTGGCGACAGGCGCAGAACTTCTACAAGAAGCACGGCGGTCCGCGGTACGACCCGCACCGGCTCGACGGCGACGACGACGGCATCGCCTGCGAGGCCCTGCTCTAGACCGGGGCGCACCCGGCTCCCGTCACGCTAGGGCTGTTCGGCGACGATCCAGATCTGGCCGGGGTTGACCGCGATCTCGGTGCCGTTGTTCAGCGTGAAGTGCAGCAGCGGCGTTCCCGCCGCTGCTGCCTCCGCGATCGCGGCCTCGACCTCCGCCGGGGTCTGTCTGACCCAGAGGGCGTAGTCCTCGCCGAATCTCAGTACCGCGCCCTTCATCTAGTCGAAGCTCGGGCGCATCTGGCGCAGCCGCTTGACCCGCTCCTCGATCGGGGGGTGGGTCGAGAACAGCCCGGCGATGCCCTTACCGGAGAACGGCTTGACGATGTACAGCGGCTCGGCCGCCTGGTTGACCTGCATCGGCATCGCCTGCGCCCCCTGCTCGAGGCGCAGCAGCGCGCTCGCCAGCGACTCCGGGTTGCCGCAGATTTCGGCGCCGCCGGCGTCGGCCGCGTACTCGCGTTGGCGCGAGATCGAGAGCTGGATGATGCTCGCCGCGATCGGCGCCAGCAGGACCATCGCCAGCGAGGCGACCAGGCTCAGCGGCGACTCGTCGTCGCTGCCGAACCACATGAACATGTAGGCGAGGTAGGTGATCGCGGCGCCGATCGCCGAGGCGACCGACTGGATCAGGATGTCGCGGTTGCGGATGTGGGTGAGCTCGTGCGCGAGCACTCCACGCAGCTCGTCCTCGGAGAGCAGCTTGGTGATGCCCTGGGTTACCGCGACCGCGGAGTGCTTCGGGTTGCGGCCGGTGGCGAAGGCGTTGGGCTGGTCCTGGGGGATCATGTAGAGGCGCGGCATCGGCAGGTCGGCACGGGTCGTCAGTTCGCGCACGATCTGGTAGAGGCGCGGATTTTCCGACTCCTCGATCGGCTGCGCCCGGCTCATTTTCAGCGCCAGTTTGTCGCTGAAGAAGTAGGAGCCGAGGTTGATCAGCAGGGCGATCCCGAGGAAGATGGCGGCGGTGCTGGGGCCGCCGATCAGGGCGCCGATGACGACCAGCAGGCCGGACAGCGAGGCGAGCAGGATCGTCGTCCTCAGGGTGGCGCCGAAAGTGGACTGCTTG
Source organism: uncultured Solirubrobacterales bacterium (assembly GCA_963719435.1). GTDB lineage: Bacteria > Actinomycetota > Thermoleophilia > Solirubrobacterales > 70-9 > VAYN01. The sequence continues at coordinate 2,302,531 of OY970384.1, forward strand.
GTGGTCTTCATGCGTCGTGGCTCCTCGGTTGCTTGCCGCCCCAGTATTGCGGCGGCAGCGGAGATTGCCCATAGGGGCCACCCCCTATTGCGTCGCCTGCGCCACCCAGGGCGCTTGCCGGACCGCCGCCGGCACCTAGGCTTGGTCGATGACCGTGGCTGCGATCGTCGTCCTGGGCCTCGCCGTGGTCGTCCTCGCCACCGCCCTGGCCGGCTACCGGCGCCGCTTCGCGCCGCTGGAGAGCCTGATCGAGGAAATGGAGAAGGTCGACCTGAACCGGCCCGGCCCGCTGCTGCCGCGCTCGATCGACGGCGTCGGCGAGACCGAGGAGGTGGAGCGGATCGAGCTCGCCTTCCTGCGCATGATCCGCCGCCTCGAAGCCGAGCGCCGGCGCGCCGGCTCGGCGGCGCTGCAGGCCCAGGAGGAGGAGCGGGCGCGGGTCGCCCGCGACCTCCACGACGAGGTCAACCAGTCGCTGACCGGGCTGCTGCTGCGGCTCGAGGCGGCGCGCGAGGCGGCGCCGCCGGAGCTGGAAGCCGAGCTGGACGAGACCAAGGCGCTGGCCAACCAGGCGATGCGGGAGCTGCTCTCGCTGGCCCGCCAGCTGCGGCCGACGGCGCTCGACGACCTCGGCCTGGCGGCGGCGATCGCCGGCCAGGTCGAGCAGCTGGCGCGGGGCGAGATCGAGGCCGAGTTCAGCGCCGAGGGCGACTTCTCCGAGCTCGGCGACGACGCCCAGCTGGTCGTCTACCGGGTCGCCCAGGAGGCGCTCTCCAACGCCGGCCGCCACGCCGAGGCGACGCGGATCGAGGTGCGGCTGCGCCGGCTCGACGGCGGCGTCGAGCTGACCGTGGCCGACGACGGCCGCGGCTTCGCCTTCGACGAGTCCGAGGGCGGGCTCGGGATCGGCGGCATGCGCGAGCGGGCGCTCTTGATCGGCGGCGAGCTGACGATCGAGTCGCGGCCGGGCCGCGGCACCACGGTGCGGCTGACGGTGCCGGGAGAATCGGACCGATGAGGGTCTTGATCGCCGACGACCACGGCATCGTCCGCTCCGGGATCCGGCTCCTGCTGGAGCGCCAGCCGGACATCGAGGTCGTGGGCGAGGCCGCCGACGGTGCCGAGGCGCGCGAGCTGGCGGTGCGCGAGCGCCCCGACCTGGCGATCCTCGACGTAAAGATGCCGAAGTTGACCGGGCTGCAGGCGACGCGGGAGATCAAGCGCCAGGCGCCCGAGGTCTCGGTCCTGATCCTCTCCATGCACGACGACGAGCGCTACCTGTTCGAGGCGCTGAAAGCGGGCGCCTCCGGCTACGTGCTGAAGGCACAGGCGGACACCGACCTGCTGGCGGCGATCCGCGCGGTCGAGCGCGGCGAGCCGTTCCTCACCCCGGAGGCGCAGCGGACCCTGATCAAGGACGTGCTCGAGCGCGGCTCCAGCGGCGAGGAGGAGCTGACCCCGCGCGAGGAGGAGATCGTCAAGCTGGTCGCCGAGGCGCACACGACCAGGCAGATCGCCGAGCTCCTCCACCTCTCCGAGAAGACGGTCGAGAACCACCGCGCCAACGCGATGCGCAAGCTCGGCATGCGCGACCGGGTCGAGCTGGTTCGATATGCCATTCGCCGGGGATTGATAGAGCCATGAACGACTTCCAGGAGAAACGCTGGCTGGCCCTGGTCCTGCTCAGCGCCGCCCAGTTCGTCGTCGTCCTCGACGCCTCGATCGTCAACGTCGCCCTCCCCTCGATCGGCACGGCGCTCGACTTCTCGCAGGAGAACCTGTCCTGGATCGTCAACGCCTACGTGCTCACCTTCGGCGGCTTCCTCCTGCTCGGCGGCCGCACCGCCGACCTGCTGGGGCGGCGCCGCGTCTTCATGGGCGGGCTGATGCTGGTCGCGGTCGCCTCGCTCGCCGCCGGCTTCGCCGCGACCGAAGCGCAGCTGATCGCCGCCCGCGCGGCGCAGGGCCTGGGGGCCGCGATCATCTCCCCCGCCGCGCTCTCGATCGTCACCACGATCTTCAGCGACGGCGCCGAGCGCAACAAGGCGCTCGGGGTCTGGGGCGCGGTCGCCGGCTCCGGCGGCGCCGCCGGGGTGCTGCTCGGCGGCATCCTCACCGACGGCCTCGGCTGGGAGTGGGTGCTGTGGGTGAACGTGCCGGTGGCGCTGGTCGCCTTCGCGCTGACGCCGCGGCTGATCGCCGAAAGCCGCGCCAGCGGCGAGGCCCGCGCCTTCGACGTCGCCGGCGCCGTCACCGTCACCGCGGCGCTCTCGATCCTCGTCTACGCGGTGGTCGACGCGGAGAGCGCCGGCTGGGGCTCGAGCAAGACGATCGGCCTGCTGGCGCTCGCCGCCGTGCTGCTCGCCGCCTTCGTGGCGATCGAGCTGCGGGCGCGCAAGCCGCTGGTCCCGTTCTCGATCTTCCGCATCCGCACCCTGACCGGGGCCAACGTGGTCGGGCTGCTGGTCGGCGCCTCGCTCTTCTCGATGTTCTATTTCATCTCGCTGTACATGCAGCAGGTGCTCGGCTACAGCGCGATCCACGCGGGCCTCTCCTACCTGCCGCTGGCGCTGACGATCATGGCCTCGGCCGGGATCGCCTCGGGGATGGTGACCAGGTTCGGCTACAAGCCGATCCTCGCCGTCGGCCTGCTCTTCATCGTCGCCGGGCTCACCTGGTTCAGCCGGATCTCGGTCGGCGGCGGCTTCAGCACCGACATCCTCGGGCCCTCGCTGCTGGCCGCGGCCGGCCTCGGCTTCTCCTTCGTGACGACGACGATCGCCGCCGTCTCCGGGGTCGAGGAAAAGGAAGCGGGCCTGGCCAGCGGCCTGATCAACACCTCGCAGCAGATCGGCGGCGCGCTCGGGCTGGCGGTGCTGTCCTCGATCGCCACCTCGCGCACCGCCGACTCTTTCGCCAGTAGCGGAAGCGGGCTGAACGGCGGCGGGCTGCAGCAGGCGCTGACCGACGGCTTCCAGGCCGCCTTCCTCGGCGGCGCCGCGATCGCCGCGGTCGGGTTCGTCCTCACCCTGGTCCTGATCAAGGGCAGCGACAGCCGCGCCCACGTCGAAATCGGCCGCGCCGAAACCGAGGGCGCGGAGGCATAACCGACCCCTTCGGTAGGATTTAGTCGATGCTGTTCTCGACCAAAGCCGAGTACGGGGTGCGCCTGATGGTCGAGCTGGGCCGTCAGCCCGGTTCGACCCCGATCTCGCTCAACACAGTCGCCGAGGCGGAGCGCCTGCCGCTCTCCTACCTCGAGCACCTGGTGGCGAAACTGCGCAAGGCCGGTCTGGTCACCTCGACCCGCGGCGCCCACGGCGGCTACCGCCTGGCGAAGGCGGCCGAGGAGATCACGATGGACTCGGTGGTCGAGGCGCTGGAAGGGCAGATCGCGCCGATGGAGTGCTTCCACGAGACCCCGGAGGGCAAAGTGCTCTGCTCGCACGAGGACGACGGCGACCGCGCCTGTTCGACCAAGCTGCTGTGGACGCGCGTGCAGGGCGGCGTGACCAAGGCGCTGGCGGGCACGACGCTGGCCGAGCTGGTCGAGTTCTCGCGGCCCGGCGGGCGCAGCGAGGCCGCGATCGTCCGCGCCGCCTGATCCACCGAACTTCCCAACACACCTAGAAACGGAGTAGCGACATTGGCTGAGCTGGAGATTCGCAACCTGCACGTGAAGGTCGAGGAGAAGCAGATCCTCAAGGGCCTCGACCTCGACGTCGAGAAGGGCAAGGTCCACGCGCTGATGGGCCCCAACGGCTCCGGCAAGTCGACGCTCGCCAACGTGATCATGGGCCACCCGGCGCTCGAGGTGACCGAGGGCTCGATCGTCTTCAAGGGCGAGGACATCACCGAGGCCGATCCCGACGTGCGCTCCCAGGCCGGCCTCTTCATGGCCTTCCAGTACCCGGTGGCGATCCCCGGCGTCTCCGTCAGCAAGTACCTGCGGATGATCATCAACGCCCAGCGCGAGGCGCGCGGCGAAGACCAGATCAAGATCAAAGACTTCGCCAAGACCGCGCAGGAGGCGATGGCGCTGGCGAACATCCCCAAAGACTTCTCCAGCCGCTACCTCAACGACGGCTTCTCCGGCGGCGAGAAGAAGCGCATGGAGCTGCTGCAGCTGGCGCTGCTGAAGCCGGAGATCGCGGTCCTCGACGAGACCGACTCCGGCCTCGACATCGACGCCCTGCGCACCGTCGCCGAGGGCGTCAACAAGTTCGCCGGCCCCGACATGGGCGTGCTGATCATCACCCACTACCAGCGCATCCTGCACATGGTCAAGCCCGACTCGGTCCACGTCATGTTCGAGGGCCGGATCGTCAAGGAAGGCGGCCCCGAGCTGGTCGGCCTGCTGGAGGAGAAGGGCTACGGCTGGATCCGCGAGGAGGTGGAGGCGGGCGCAGCTGCCTAGCCTCCCGGGCGACATGGAGCCGGCCACCGCGAAGAGCCCCTCCCCCGCCGCGGCGTTCCCGATCGAAAAGGTCCGCGCCGCCTTCCCGGCGCTGGAGCGCGAGGTCAACGGCCAGCCGGTCGCCTACCTCGACAGCGGCGCCAGCGCCCAGCGGGTGCTGGCCTCGATCCAGGCGGTCGACCGCTACGAGCGCCGCCACCACTCCAACGTCCACCGCGGCTCCCATACGCTCTCGGCCGAGGCGACCGAAGCCTACGAGGGGGCGCGGGCCACGGTCGCCGACCACCTCGGCGCCGGCGACCGCCGCGAGGTGCTCTTCGTCCGCAACGCGACTGAGGCGATCAACCTCGTCGCCCGCGCCTGGGGCGACGCCAACGTCGGCGCCGGCGACCGCATCGTCCTGACCGAGATGGAGCACCACTCCAACATCGTTCCCTGGCAGCAGCTGGCGGAGCGGGTCGGAGCGGAGATCGAGTGGGCGCCGATCGACGACGAGGGGCTGCTCGACATGGAGGCCCTCGCGGCGCTGCTCGAGCGCGGGCCGAAGCTGGTCGCCGTCACCCACGTCTCCAACGTGCTCGGGACCGAGAACCCGCTGGCGGAGATCGCCCGCCTCGCCCACGCGGCCGGCGCGCTGGTGCTCGCCGACGGCGCCCAGGCGGCGCCGAAGCTGCCCGTGGACGTCGCCGAGCTGGGCATCGACTTCTACGCGATCACCGGCCACAAGCTCTACGCGCCGACCGGGATCGGGGCGCTCTGGGGGCGGTTGGAGCTGCTGCGGGAGATGCCGCCCTTCCTCGGCGGCGGCTCGATGATCCGCAAGGTCGGCCGCGAGGGCACCACCTACGCCGACGTGCCGGCCCGCTTCGAGGCGGGCACGCCGGCGATCGCGCAGGCGATCGGCATGGCCTCGGCCCTGCGCTGGCTCGACGGCCTCGGGATGGAATCAGTGCTGGAGCACGAGCGGGCGATCGCCGACTGCGCGCTGGAGCGGCTGCCGCAGGTGCCCGGGCTGCGGATCTTCGGCCCGCCGCGGAGCGCGGAACGGATCGGCCCGGTCTCCTTCGAGCTCGAGGGGGTCCACGCCCACGACGTCTCCGAGATCCTCGACCGCCACGGCGTCGCCGTCCGCGCCGGCCACCACTGCGCCCAGATCCTGATGGACCGGCTCGGCGTCGCCGCCACGGCGCGCGCCAGCTTCGGCGTCTACACGACGCCCGAGGAGATCGACCGCCTGGTCGACGGCCTCGAAGACGCGCGCCGCGTCTTCGACCTCTAGTCGATCGTCAGCACCTGCGATTTGGCGGCCTTGCATTTGCCGCGCTTGGCGACCGTGGCGTAGTAGGCGCCGGAGGTGAGGTTTTTCCCGACCGGGATCGACCACTTGCCGTTGTCCTCGCTCTTGTCGCTGCCCAGCAGCTTTTTCTTGCCGTTGCGCTCGCGGTACATCTTCAGGCTGCGGCTGCCGAGACAGGCCGAGCGGGGCGAGGTCAGGGTGCCGTGGAAGGCGGGGAATTTGACGCTGACGACGATCTTGGTCGAGTTCTTTCCGGCGCTCGAGGCGGTAGCAGGCACCAGAGCTACGGCAACCAGGGCGACAAGCACGGCGAACAGCGCACGGCGACGAACGAACATGGACCCCTCCCACTCGAAGTTTGCTGCGCCACTTTAACTCTCTCGTTCGCCCGGATGCCAGGTCCGCGGTTCGTTGGGGACGCATGTCGCCCCAAAGGAACCACGGAACGGCTGCGCTAGCCTCGAAGGCATGGACGAGCTCTACCGCGACCAGATCCTCGAGCACTACAAGCGACCGCACAACTTCGGCCGGGTCGGCGACCCCGACCTCGAGTTCGAGGACACCAACCCCTTCTGCGGCGACGAACAGCACGTGACGATCCGCCTCGACGAGGAGGACCGGGTGGCGGAGATCGCCTTCGACGGCAAAGGCTGCGCGATCTCCACCGCGGCGACCTCGCTGCTGACCGACGAGCTGGTCGGCAAGACCCGCGAGGAGCTGTTGCGGCTGCCGAAGGAGTACGTGCTGGAGCTGCTGGGGATCGAGATCTCGGCGACGCGGATGAAGTGCGCGATGCTGGGCCTGAAGATCGTCAAGAGCGCCAGCCTCGGCCAGCCCGCCGAATGGGAGGACGAGGGCGAGGCCGGCGACCCGGCGGAAGCGGTCGCCGACCTCGGCTAGAGCTAGCGCCGCGCCGCTTCGTCGGCGATCTGAATCACGGCAAAGGCGGCGCCATGAGGATCGGTGGCAATGGCGAAGCGGCCGGCCGGGATATCGATCGGACCGAAGGAGACGTCGCCACCCGAAGACTCGATGGTCTCGACGGCGGCGTCGGTGTTCTCGACCGCGAAGTAGACCATCCAGTGTGCCGGTATCTCGTCGGGCAGGCGGCCGCTGACGTCCATCATGCCGCCGATCGAGTCCTCGCCGTTGAGCCACTCGGTGTAGGTGCCCATCTCACCCATGTCGTTGTCACGGGTGCCCCAACCGAAGACGGAGCCATAGAACTCCTTGGCGCCGGCGGGGTCGCGGGTGCCGAGCTCGTTCCAGCTGAAGGCCCCGGCCTCGTTGACCAGCTCGGAGCCGATGAAGGTGCCCGGTTGCCAGGCGCCGCAGACGGCCCCGGTCGGGTCGGTGAAGACGAGCATGGTGCCGAGCCCCATCACGTCCTGCGGCTCCATCACCGGCTCGCCGCCCGCCTCCTTGACCTTCTCCAGGGTCGCCGCCATGTCGTCGACCGAGACGTAGGTCGCCCAGACGGTCGGCTGGCCGGGCTGCATCCGCGGCGAGACGCCGGCGACGTCCCTGCCGCCCAGTTTGGCCCGGCGGTAGCCGCCGAGTTCGGCCGAGTTCGGCTGCTCGGGCATCTCCCAGCCGAACAGTCCGCGATAGAAGCTCTCACTGGCCTCGATGTCCGGGGTGCCGCTCAGTTCCACCCAGCAGGGGGTGCCGGGGGCGTAGCTGGTCCTCTCGCTCATGCTGTGTCCTCTCCTCGAAGGTGGCTTACGGACATGAGACCACGCCACAGGCGGAAAGTCATCGCGATCTCGTGAAGCCCGCGTGCCAATCAGTCGGCCCATCGACCCCGACCGCTAAAATCCGACCCTGGAAGTAGGATTACGTCTCGATCCGCACGAACGGTGCCCAGAGCGCACCGAGGAGCAACACCCTCTTGACCGACACCGCGGGAACCACTATCGCCGTCTGCCCTGTCGCCGAGCTCACGCCCGGACAGATGCGGCTGGTCGAGCACGACGGGGTCAAGATCGGCGTCTTCAACTGCGAGGGCACGCTCTACGCGATCGAGGATCGCTGCTCCCACGACGATGGGCCGCTGGCCGAGGGCGAGTTCGACCAGGCGACCTGCACGGTCGAATGCCCCCGCCACGGCTCCCTCTTCGACCTGACCACCGGCAGGCCGAAGACCCTCCCAGCTTTCCGCCCGGTGCAAACGTTCCCGATAGCCGTCGAGGACGACACCATCACCCTGGAGGTCTCCTGACATGGCAACGCCCGAGGTAGTCGCAGAGAAAAGAGAACTGGCCGGCCTCAACGCCGACTACAAGGAGAAGTTCGGCTTCAACGACCCCGAGTCGGGCTACGCCTACAAAGCCCCGAAGGGCCTCTCGCGCGAGATCGTCGAAACGATCTCCGACTTCAAGCAGGAGCCGCAGTGGATGCGCGACTTCCGGCTGAAGGCGCTGGAGCACTTCGAACAGCGCCCGACCCCGCAATGGGGCGGCGACCTCGACCAGATCGACTTCGAAGACATCCACTACTTCGTCCGCGCCTCCGACAAGAACAGCCGCGACTGGAGCGAGGTCCCGGACGACATCAAAAACACCTTCGACCGGCTCGGCATCCCCGAGGCGGAGCGCAAATTCCTCTCCGGCGTCGGCGCCCAGTACGAGTCCGAGGTGGTCTACCACCAGGTCAACGAGAAACTCGAGGCCCAGGGCGTGATCTTCACCGACATGGACACCGCGCTGCGCGAGCACGAGGACCTGGTGCGCGAGCACTGGGCGACGATCATCCCGCCCAACGACAACAAACTGGCGGCGCTCAACTCGGCCGTCTGGTCGGGCGGCTCCTTCGTCTACGTGCCGGCCGGGGTCAAAGTCGAGATGCCGCTGCAGGCCTACTTCCGGATCAACACCGAGAACATGGGCCAGTTCGAGCGCACCCTGATCATCTGCGAGGAGGGGGCCGACGTCCACTACATCGAGGGCTGCACGGCGCCGGTCTACTCCAGCGACTCGCTGCACTCCGCGGTGGTCGAGATCGTCGCCAAGAAGAGCTCCCGGGTCCGCTACACGACCGTCCAGAACTGGTCGCAGAACGTCTTCAACCTCGTCACCAAGCGCGCGGTCGCGCACGAGAAGGCGACGATGGAGTGGGTCGACTGCAACCTCGGCTCGAAACTGACGATGAAGTACCCGTCGATCTACCTGCTCGGCCCCGAAGCCCACGGCGAGATCCTCTCGATCGCCTTCGCCGGCAACGGCCAGCATCAGGACGCCGGCGGCAAGATCATCCACGCCGCGCCGCGCACCTCGTCCTCGATCTTCTCCAAGTCGATCTCCAAGGACGGCGGCCGGGCGACCTACCGCGGCCTGCTCGAAATCGCCGACGGGGCGAGCGAGGCCCGCTCCAAGGTCGTCTGCGACGCGCTGCTGCTCGACGAGGACTCGCGCTCGGACACCTACCCGACGATCCGCATCGACGAGAACGACGCCGACGTCGGCCACGAGGCGACCGTCTCCAAAATCGGCGACGAGCAGCTCTTCTACCTGCAGAGCCGCGGCCTCGACGAGGAGGAGGCCTCGAAGATGATCGTCAACGGCTTCATCGAGCCGGTGACCAAAGAGCTGCCGATGGAGTACGCGGTCGAGCTGAACCGGCTGATCGAGCTGCAGATGGAGGGCTCAATTGGCTGAGCTGGCGACCGAACCCGCTTGGCTCGAGGAGAGGCGCCGTCAGGGCGCCTCTCTGGCGGAGAGCCTGCCACTGCCCGACCACAAGGCGAAGGGCTGGGAATTCACCGACCTCTCCGGGCTCGATCTCGACGCCTACGAGGCGACCGCCGCCGATGCCGAGATCAGCGGCGCCGAGGGAGCCGCGGTGCTGCCCCTAGCCGACGCCCTCTCCTCCCACGCCGACCTGCTGCAGCAGCACCTCGGCTCCCTCGTCCCGGTCGCCGACCCCTTCGTGGCCCGCAACGAGGCGAGCTGGCGCGACGGCGTGCTGATCCACGTCCCACGCGGGGTCAAGGTCGCCGAGCCGATCCGGGTCGAGATCCCGGTCGACCGCGACGGCGCCGCCGTCGCCTGGCGCACCCTGATCGTGCTCGAGGAGGGCGCCGAAGCCGAGGTCTGGGAGCACTGGTCCTCGCCCGGCGACGAGGTCGACGGCCTGCTCAACTCGGTGGTCGAGCTGAGCGTCGGCCAGGCGGCCACGCTGCGCTACGTCAACACCCAGGACATCTCCGAGCAGGCCTGGATCTTCGCCACCCAGCGCGCCCAGGTCGAGCGCGACGGTCACCTCGACTGGGCCGCGCTCGGCTTCGGCTCGGCCCGCGGCAAGGTGCGGATGGAGACCAAGCTCGCCGGTCCCGGCTCCGAAGCCCGCGTCACCGGCGGCTACGCCGGCGGTCCCGGGCAGCACCTCGACTTCGACACCCTGCAGGAGCACGCGGCGCCGAACACCAACTCCGACCTCGCCTTCCGCGGCGTCCTCGCCGCCGGCTCGACCGCGGTCTGGCGCGGGATGATCAAGGTCGACCCCGGTGCCCAGCAGACCGACGCCTTCCAGGAGAGCCGTAACCTGCTGCTCTCCACCGACGCCCACGCCGACGCGATCCCCGGACTCGAGATCCTCGCCGACGACGTCCGCTGCACCCACGCGGCGGCGATCGCCCAGGTCGACAAGGAGCAGCTCTTCTACCTGACCTCGCGCGGACTCGATCCGGCGGGGGCGAAGTCGCTGATCATCGAAGGCTTCCTCGAGTCGCTGGTCGAACGCCTGGCCGCGGGCCCGGTGCGGGACGAGATCTCCGCCGCGCTCGAGCGGCGCCTGGCCGAGATCCTCTAGGGACGAAGCACCCGGCCGGCGGGGCCTGTCACGGGGGAGGGTCCTGCGGGCGGTCCGGTGGGTCCGTTCTCGGACCCTCCCCCGTGCCACCCTCCGGAGGAGCGCCTCCCCCCCCGCGGCGTTCTCCGAGCACCGTCTTGAGGATGCCGAGAGCTACGAAGACGACCGGGAGCAGGTAAAGGACCCAGAGGTAGTGGCCTACGTGGGCCAGAGGAAGCATCGAGGCGAGGATAGGCGCCCCGCTCACCCGTTGGAGACCGAGAGCAGGTACAGGCCGAAGCAGGTGAAGGCGACCATCACCGCCAGCATCCAGTACTGGGAGCGGGCGGCCTGGCGGTAGTTGGACCAGTAGACCAGGGCGCGATCGTGAGCGAGGGTGAGGCCGAGGACGTGGCCGGCGACGAGCGCGGCGACCTGGACGTACCAGATCGCGTTGGCGCTGAGGACGGTGTAGTCGACCCCGGCCGAGGCGGTGCCGAAGAGGTCGGTGTGGGCGGTCCCGAGCGGGTCGGAGAGCAGGTAGGTGAACTGCGCCTGCTCCTGGAAGACGAAGTAGCTGAAGTAGTGGGCGAGCAGGTAGGCGAGCGCGATCGGGATCAGCGTGTGGGCGAAGCCGATCCGCAGCTTGGCCAGCGAGGGCGCCCCGCGCACGGTCCGCATCCCCCGCACCCCGAGCATGTAGACGAGGGCGACGCCGGCGAAGCAGGCGAGCATGAAGAGGGTGTCGGTGAGGCGCTGGGCGGCGAGCAGGCCGACGCCGCGGTCGACCACCCAGTCGTAGACGCTTTCGATCGCCGCCTTGAAGGCGCCCTCCTGGGCGCCGTCGAAGCTGGTCGAGGCGATCGAGGCGATCACCACCGCGGCGGAGCCGGGCAGGGTCGCCCAGTGGCTCGCGGCGGCCAGCGGTCGGCGCACCCCGAGCTTCCCGTCCTCGACCCCGAAGCAGCCGAGCTGGGAGAACATCCCGAAGTAGACGGAGAAGACCTCCCCCCGTTCGCACCACTCCTCGACCCCGAACAGGGCCATCATCGCCAGCGTGTAGGCGCTGTAGAAGAGCGCCGCGCGGGCGGCGACGGCGGGATCGAGGCCGACGGCGACGCCGCCGCTGCCGCCGTAGATCACCTCCAGCCAGACGAAGGCGAGCAGGCCGATCGCCGCCGGCCAGCGGCCGAGGAACTCGGGGTAGGAGAGGTGGGCCGGGCGCTGCCCGGCGATCGCGTGGAAGCCAGCGCCGGCGGCGCGGCCGACCGCGCGCCAGGGGTTGAACGGCCGGAAGATGTCGCCGAGCAGGGCTGAGAAGAAGGGGAAGCCAAGCCAGGTGGTGATGAAGAGGAAGGTGAGGGCGAAGTTGCGGTCCGGCGCTTCGGTGCCGCGCAGGCCGGCGTAGACGGCGACGCCGAAGAGGAAGACCCCGACCAGCCCGCAGAGGACCTGCGCGGGCAGGCCGGTCAGGGCACGGGACGCTCCCCCCGCTCCGAGCGGACGCCAGTGCGTCTGCTCGAAGCGGGGACGGCGCCAGGCTGCCGAGAGCGCGAAGAAGGAGGCGATCAGGACGATCGACGCTCCCCAGGCGAACAGCCAGGCGGGGATCGGCAGATCCTGCCTGGCGGCCAGCGCGTGCGCCAACGGCAGCCAGCTCACGGGTTGACCCGCAGCTCCGCGATCTGCTCCTTGCGACCCTCCAGCTCGACCTCGAAGATGCCTTCGATGTCGGCCGGGAAGTCGAAGCTGACGGTGCCGCCGGCCGGCACGTCCTCCATCAGGTCGTAGCCGTGGACGTGGACCTCGTCGGCAACGTCGGATTCGACTTCGAAACGGACCTCGTCGCCGGCGTTGTAGTCGAGCTCCTTGACGCCGCCCACCGGTTCGCCGTTGCGGACGACGACGGTCGGCACGGAGGCGCTGGCAGCGCCGCTGCTGCCTTCGAGCTCGGCGCAGGCGATCTGGGCGGGTGCGCTGTGCTCCTCGCCGCCGGCCGGGCCTTCGTCGTGATGGTGGCCTTCGTGGACGAACACGGTTTCGCCGCTGTCGCCAGCCGCGGCGGCGGTGGTGTGCGCGTCGTGCTCCTCGGCTTCGTGGAGGACGACCGAGCCGGCCTCGCCGAGCGGCACTTCGAGATCGCTCGAGGCCTTGGCCTTACCGCTGCCGGCGGCGTCGGAGCTGAACTCGAGGTGGATCTCGTTCGGCGGCTCCTCGGAACCGCTGGGTTCGAACCTGAAGTGCGGCCCGCCGGGATCGGCCTGGTCGCAGCCCTGCGTGTGCAGGTGGGCGACGTAGGCGGTCTTCGGCTCCAGGCCGGTCACCTTCAGCGAGGTGGTGGTGCCGCCGTCGGCACGTTCCAGGCTCGCCTCCCCGGCCAGCGACTGGTAGTCGGCGGGGGCGCCGGAGACCAACTCGAACTGACCGCTGACCACCTCGCTCTTGCTCTCGTCGTTACTGCTGCCACAGGCGGCAAGCGCCGCGGTGGCGAGCGCTGCGACCAGCGCCGTGGCCACCTTGTTCCGGTGTCTCATCGATTCTTCTCCAATCGTTAGCTGCGCCCGCAGCCGCGCGGGACCGGGCGATGCCGGCGCGGCGGCGCCAGGCGCCGAAGTTCGGGTCTAGGCGCGAGCGGGCGGCGCGCGACCGGAGAGCGAGAGGGCGAGCAGGAGCCCGCCCCCGGGGGCGAAGGAGCGCGGGCGCAGTGGCGGGCGGCGGCGCTGGGCGGCGGGCCGGCGGCGGCGGGCGGCGATCCGCTCGGAGAGGCGGACGATCGCCTCGCAGCCGGGGTAGCGCCCCAGCAGCAGACAGAACAGCAGTGCCAGCAGCGGTACCGCGGGCAGGAGGAAGGCGCCAAGCTCAGCCACGGCGGCCCAGGATAACGTCCGGGAGTGCGCCCCGGACGCGACAACATCGCCGCCCCCGACCTGCCCGAGGGGATCCCATGGGTGGGGACCGAGCCGGAGTCGATGCCGGCGCTGACCGCAGGCGGGCCGGCGCTGGTCCATTTCATCGACTTCGCCCAGCTCAACAGCGTCCGCACGCTCCCCTACCTGAACGAGTGGTCGCGCCGCTACCGCGAGGCCGGGCTGAGCGTGATCGGCGTCCAGTCCCCCCGCTTCCCCTTCGGCGCCGACGCCGGGACGATCGCCCGCAGCCTGGCGGTGCTGGGGATCGAGTTCCCGGTGGCGATCGACGCCGAGCACGACCTCTGGGCGGCCTACGGCTGCGAGGGCTGGCCCAGCCTCTTCCTCTGGAGCCTCGGCGGCGCCCTCGCCTGGGTCCACTTCGGCGAGGGGGAATACCTGGAGACCGAGATCGCCATCCAGGGGGAGCTGCGCGAGATCGACGCCCTGCAGCCGCTGCCGGAGCCGATGGCGCCGCTGCGCCCGACCGACGCCCCCGGCGCCCGGGTGATGGCCCCCACTCCCGAGATCTTCCCCGGCGGCTCCTGGGAGCGCCCCTGGGTGGCGGGCGAGGACGGCGAGGAGCTGGTCCTCGACTACGCCGCCGGCGGCGCCTACGCGACGGTCGAGGGGGCGGGCGCGATCGCCGTCGAGCTCGACGGCGAGCCGGCGGGGATCGTCGCCACCGCCGACCCCGGCATCTACCGGCTGGCCAGGCACGGCAGCCACGAGGCGCACGCGCTGACACTGCGCCCCACCGCCGGTCTGCGAGTCTGGTCGCTCAGCTTCGCCGCCGGTACACCCTGAACCAGGAGGAACGATGATCACCAAGCTCGACTTCGTCGGCGTCCCGTCGACCGACGCCGACCGCTCGCGCGCCTTCTACGTCGACACGCTCGGCCTGCGCCCGGACGAGAACAGCCAGTACGAGTTCTGGGTCGGCGAGACCTGCTTCGGCATCTGGGAACCGGCCAAGCAGGGGATGGAGTTCGCGCCGTCGAAAAACGGCCACCCAGCCCTGCACGTCGACGACGTCGCCGCCGCCCGGGCCGAGCTGGAGGCCAAGGGCGTCGAGTTCAACGGCGACACCTTCGACACCGGCGTCTGCCACATGGCCCTGTTCTGCGACCCCGACGGCAACGACCTGATGCTGCACCACCGCTACGCCGACTAATGGGACGAGGGCGCTGTCGCCCTTTGTAGCGCTATACGACCCAAAGGTCGACAGCGCCCTGCGCGCAGGGCTAAGCGCGGGCGGAAACCTCGTCGCGGATCTCCTTCGGCAGCATGAAGCGGACGTCCTCGTGGACGGTGCGCAGCTCGGCGACGTCGTCGGCGCCGCGCTCGCGGAAGAAGTCGACCAGGCTCTCGACCAGCTCCTCGGGGGCGCTGGCGCCGGAGGTGATGCCGACCGTCTCCACTCCCTGCAGCCACTCCTCCTCGACCTGGGTGTGGTTGTCGATCAGGTGCGAGCCAGCGCCGTGTTCGCGCGCGACCTCGACCAGGCGGTTGGAGTTGGAGGAGTTGGTGGAGCCGATCACCAGGACCAGGTCGCACTCGCGGGCGAGCTGCTTGACGGCGATCTGGCGGTTGGTCGTCGCGTAACAGATGTCGTCTGACTTGGAGCTGACGATCGCCGGGAACTTGGCGCGCAGGGCGGCGATCACCTCGGCGGTCTCGTCGACCGAGAGCGTGGTCTGGGTGATGAAGGCGACTTTGTCGGGGTCGGGGACCTGGAGCGAGTCGACCTCGTCCGCGGTTTCGATCAGGACGATGCTGCCGGGGGCCTCGCCGGTGGTCCCTTCGACCTCCTCGTGGCCGTCGTGACCGATCATCACGATCGTGTAGCCCTGGGCGGCGAAGCGGCGGGCGGAGACGTGGACCTTGGTCACCAGCGGGCAGGTGGCGTCGATCGTGCGCAGGTTGCGGGCGGCGGCGTTGTCGTGGACCGCGGGGGCGACGCCGTGGGCGGAGAAGACGACCATCTCCCCCTCCGGCACCTCGGTCTCCTGGTCGACGAAGATCGCGCCGCGCTTGGCCAGCTCCTCGACCACGTGCTTGTTGTGGACGATCTCCTTGCGCACGTAGACGGGGGCGCCGTAGAGCTCGAGCGCGTGTTCGACCGCCTGCACGGCGCGGTCGACGCCGGCGCAGTAGCCGCGCGGGGCGGCGAGCAGAACCTTCTTCGGGGCCGCGTTCGCGGTGGTAGCCATGCCTTCAGGGTACCGGTGGCGCGGTTGCGGCCGCGGGGGCGGGACAGCCCCGGGCGGCGGGCGAAGCTAGCCTTGGAGGATGAGCACCGAAGGACGCCATCTCGACCGCCTGACCGCGGTCGACGCCTCGTTCCTCACCAACGAGAGCTCCAACAGCCACATGCACGTGGGCGCGATCCTGATCTTCGAGGGGCCGCCGCCTAAATACGTCGACCTGGTCGAGCACGTGCGGGGGCGGCTGAAGCAGGTGCCGCGCTTCCGCCAGAAACTGGTGGTGCCGCCGCTGGAGGCGGGCCGGCCGCTGTGGGCAGACGACGTCAACTTCAACCTGACCTACCACATCCGCCACACCGCGCTGCCCGAGCCGGGCGGCGAGGAGCAGCTGAAGCAGCTGGCGGGGCGCGTCTTCTCGCAGCAGCTGGACCGCTCGAAGCCGCTCTGGGAGCTGTGGCTGGCGCAGGGGCTGGAGCGCGACCGCTTCGCCATCCTGACCAAGACCCACCACGCGATGGTCGACGGGATCTCCGGCGTCGACATCGGCACCGTGCTGTTCGACCTCGAGCCGGTGCCGCAGCCGGCGCCGGTCGAAGACGACTGGGTGCCGCAGCCGGAACCGGGGACGACCGAGCTGGTCGCCCGCGGCGTCAGCGACCTCGTCGCCACCCCGGTCAAGCTCGCCGAGCGCGCGGTCGACGCGGTGCGCAACCCGGAGACGACCGCGCGCAAAGCGGTCGAGGCGCTGGAGGGGATCTCCGAGATCGTCACCGCCTTCGCCGACCCGGCGCCGGACGTGCCGCTGAACCAGCCGATCGGGCCGCACCGGCGCTACGTCTGGGCGCGCTCGGAGCTGGCGACCTTCAAACGAATCAAGGACGCGCTCGGGGGAACCGTCAACGACGTCGTCCTCGCCGTCGTCACCGGCTCGGTCCGCAACTGGCTGCACCACCGCAGCATCCGCACCGAGGGGCTGGAGCTGCGGGCGCTGGTGCCGGTCTCGATCCGCGGCGAGGACGAGCGCGGCAACCTCGGCAACCGGATCGCGCTGATGCGCGGGCCGCTGCCGGTCTACGTCGAGGATCCGGTGCGGCGACTGCGCACGATCTCCCACGAGATGGAGGGCCTGAAGCGCTCCAAACAGGCGCTCGGCGCCGAAGTGATCTCCCGCTTCAACGACTTCGCGCCGCCGACCCTGCTGGCCCAGGCCTCGCGGATCAACTTCTCGACCCGCCTCTTCAACCTGATCGTCACCAACGTGCCCGGGCCGCAGTTGCCGCTCTACGTGCTGGGGCGGGAACTGGAGGAGGTCTTCCCGGTTGCCTTCCTGCCGCAAAACCACGCGATGGCGGTGGCGATCATGAGCTACAACGGCAAAGTCGGCTTCGGCCTGCTGGCCGACTACGACTCGATGGAGGACGTGGAAATGATCTCGGAGGGGATCAACGAGTCGCTGGCCGAGCTGGAGCAGGCGGCCGGCGCCGCCACCGCCGCTGCTTGAGCCCAGGGCGGGAGCGCCCCGCCGAAGTCGATGACTTAGTGGTGCCCCAGCCCCAGTAAGTCCTCAACCTTGCGAGAGCGACTCACTACGCTTGAGTCGTGCCCTTCCTCCTCGTCGCCCTCTTCATCGTCGTCCCGATCGCCGAGCTCTACGTGATCATCCAGGTCGGCCAGGCGATCGGCATCTGGCCGACCCTGGCGCTGCTCCTGGCCGACGCCCTGCTCGGCTCCTTCCTGCTCAAACACCAGGGCCGCGGCGCCTGGCTTCGCTTCAACGAAGCCCTGGCACAGCGCCGCTTCCCCGGCAAGGAGGTGGTCGACGGCCTCCTGATCGTGGTCGGCGGCACCCTGCTGCTGGCCCCGGGCTTCCTCACCGACATCGTCGGCCTGCTCCTGCTGATCCCACCAACGCGGGCAATCGTCCGCAGCATCCTGCGCCGTTTCACGATCGGGCGCTTCGTGGTCGTGGGGATGCCGGGCGGCGGCGGGCCGGGACCTGGGTCAACGGGCGCGGGTCGCCCCTACGACTACGACGCAACGGCGGAAGAGGTGCCGGTCCATGAGGACGGCGAGCGCCAGCTGCCGCGGGACTAGCGCCTCAAGCGGTTGGCAGCCACACCCATTCCAAATGCTAGCCAGCCTTATGAACCATGTAACTCGCAAGAATTGGGTTTCTTTTCGACTTTCATTAGCCGTGCTTGGTGACTTGCACACTAGGGATGGTCGGGGCCGCGATGCGAATCATCATTTGTAATCACCTCCCATTCCGATGGCTCCCCTTCATCGTTTCCAGAGAGGACTGGATTTCGCGCTCGGCGACTTTCTCCAAAACCGACGGCTGCCTGATCAATGGGAAGGGTGCCTCCGCCCACGTGTTGCAATGGGCGGCGAAGCGTTTGTCGGGGTGCCGCGCACCGAACAACAAGACATTCAGATCGTCGTCGTCAACAGGGCCGTGCCCCAGCTCTCGACGAGCCTCTTGCACCGCAGCAATCAAGCGTTCGCGTCCATCAGGGGTGACAGTGGTCGCGTCATCCTGAAATTCCCGAAACTTGATGACAACGTTGGGGGATGCGTGCATTGCAATCCTGGATATAGCTGAGGCATAGCGGTTTTGTGCGGGCGGCCCCTCGCCGCCGGCCACCTCGGCGATCGCGGTGATTGCATCATTGAGCGCTTCCACCAGCAGCCGCTCACCCTGTGCCTTCTTTTCATTGCGTCGCGCGAGTAGGCCACCGAGAATGACACCACCAAGGCCTGCTGCGAATGGGATCAGGGCGCTCATTGAATTCCGAACCCCCGAATCCGTGCTAGAAGCCCAGCGCGAACTTGGCGTCGTCGGTCATCATTTCCGGTGACCAGGCGGGGTCGAAGACCATCTTCGGGTGGACGGCGGAGACGCCGGGGAGGTCGCCGACGAACTCTTTCATCTGTTCGGAGACCTGGGGGCCGATCGGGCAGGCCGGGGTGGTCAGGGTGAAGGTGACGTAGACCTCTTCGCCCTCGAAGGCGACGTCGTAGACGAGGCCGAGGGAGACGAAGTCGAGGCCGAGCTCGGGGTCGATGACCTCTTCGAGCGCCTCGTAGACGTCCTCCTCGGTGAGGGCTTCGGCGTCTCCCGCGGGGGCGGCTGGCTGGGTGGCTGCTGGCTCTTCGGGCATCGGACAATGGTAGCCGGGTGCCGGCGGCTACCCGGGCGGCAGCGGCTCCGGGGGCTGCCCGGCGTCCTCGGGCAGCAGCTCCAGCTGCCACCAGCTGACGTCGTGCCAGCGCCCCAGCTTCCAGCCGATCCGCGGGCTGAGGCCGACCTGGAGGAAGCCGAGGCGTTCGTGCAGGCCGACGCTCGCCACGTTGGGCAGGGTGATGCCGGCGCAGACGACCTGGAAGCCCTGGCGGCGCAGGCGTTCGAACAGGGCTTCGTAGAGGCCGCGGCCGAGGCCCTCGCCGCGCCTCTCTCCCGCCACGTAGACGGAGACGTCGGCGACCCAGCGGTAGGCGGCGCGCTCCTGGTGGCGGCAGCCGTACGCATAACCGACGACCTCTCCCCCGTCGACGGCGACCAGCCACGGGTGGGTGGCGGCGTAGCGCTCGATGCGGGCGGCCATCTCGGCGGCGCCGGGCGCCTGCTCCTCGAAGGAGATGGGACCGCCCTCGACGTAGGGCGCGTAGATCGAGGCGCAGGCGGCGGCGTCCCGCCCCGGGTCGGCATCGCGGATCTCGAGCGTGGCCATCGCGGCAATCTAGCGCCAGACCGCACGGCGCTTTTCGCGCCAATAGGCTGCCGGCCCGTGAGCAACTCGGGCCTGATCCTGCGCCGGTCGATCGGCATCGTCTTCGCCGACGGCGGGCTGCTGGCGCTCACCTCCGCCCTCCCCGCCGGCGCCCGCGAGCACGGCGAGGAGGAGGTCGCGGCGGTCCTCTGCGACCCCGACGCCGGCCCGGTCACCTTCGACGAAGCGCTGCTCTCGACCGAGTACGGCGAGGACGGAGTGCAACGGCGGGTCAGTCTCGAGCTGTGGCCCGACGCCGAGGACGGGCGGCCGATGCGCGGCGCCGGCACGCTGATCAGCTCGACCTCGGTGCAGCGGCCCGGCCTCAACGCCGAGATCGCCTTCTTCCGCTGGTCGGTCGAGGGCCGCGAGGGCCTGGGCACCTACGAGGTCGCCCGCCCCGATGCCTGAGATCGAGGCGATCGTCTCCGACTTCGGCGGCGTCCTGACGACGCCGCTGCTGGCCTCGTTCATGGCGGTCCAGGACGAGATCGGGATCAGCGCGGAGGACCTCGGCAAGGCGATGCGGACGATCACCGCGGAGAACGACGGCGAGAACCCGCTGTTCGAGCTGGAGCGCGGCGAACTCGCCGAGACCGCCTTCCTCGAGCAGCTGGCTGGCGGCCTGGAGCCGCTGCTGGGCCACCGCCCGCACCTGCACCGCTTCCGCGAGATCTATTTCGAGGCGCTGCACCCGAACCACGAGATGATCGAGCTGATGCGGGAGCTGAAGCGCTCCGGCAGGCGGATGGCGATGCTGACCAACAACGTCCGCGAGTGGGAGCCGCTGTGGCGGCCGATGCTGCCGGTCGACGAGATCTTCGAGACCGTGGTCGACTCCGGCTTCGTCGGCTGCCGCAAGCCGGAAGCGCGGATCTACGAGATGACCCTGGAGCGTCTCGGCCTGCCCGCCGGGGGCTGCCTGTTCGTCGACGACATCGAGGTCAACTGCGAAGGCGCCCGCAAGGCGGGGATGCAGGCGGTCCACTTCGTCGACAACGAGCAGGCGATCGCCGAGATCCGCCGACTGATCGCCTAGCCGGCGCCGCCGCTGCGCCGGTGTAGCGCGTGGCGGGTGTCGACCGCGAGCGAGCGCGGCATCACCCCGGCGAGCATGCGGGCGGTCTTGATGCGCCTGGTCGCGTACGCCTCGAAGGTGGCGGCAACCCTGGGATCACGCGTCGCGGCGGCCATCGTGGCCCGTTCGCCCGGCCGCATCCGGCGGCCGCGGGAGTAGTCGTGGATGAGGAGGGCGTGCGCGCGAAGCTCGCGGCGGTGCCGGCGCCGGTAGCGGCCGAGGCCCACCTGCAAGGGCTCGGCTCCGCGCAGGGCCGGGGCAATGCTGTCGGCGAGCCATTCGCCCGACTGCAGCGCCCAGCCACAGCCGACGCCGAAGAGGGGGTCGGTGGCGAGCGCGGCGTCGCCGACGAGCGCAAGGCCCGGTGCCACCGGACCGCGGATGCGGTTGGTCATGTCGAGCTTGCCGAGGGTCGGGCCGACTTGGCGCCCCTCGCGGATCGGCGGCGCATCCGGGAGCCCCGCCAGGAATGAGACGAGCGCCGCCTCGGGGTCGGCCCGGAAGTCGGGAAGGCGGTCCTTGGTCGGCAACGCGGCATAGAGGACGAGGCCGCCGTCGGTGGGGATGGCCCCCGCGCACTGTGGGTCCATCAGCCAGAGCGAGTAGTCGGGGGCGCCGGCAGGGGAGGCGCCCTCGAAATAGGCCGCGTAGGCAAAGCGGCCGTTGGGACGCGTCCTCGTGGCGACGCCGGCGAGTGCGGCGACCGGCGAGTCGCGGCCATCGGCGGCGACGACCAGCGGGGTGCGGAGCACGGCCTCCTTCATCGCGCGATCGCGGATGAGGATCCCGGCGGCGGCCTGCCCGTCGCGGACGACGCGGACGGCCGTGCGACCGAGCAGGAGGTCGACGCCCGGGGTCGCGGCGGCGGCGCTGCGCACGATCGGGTCGAGCAGCTCGCGCCGCAGGTTGACGGCAGCGATGGCGGTCTCCGCCGGGGCGATGATCCAGCCCCAGGGAGTCCTGGTCCGGACCCGGCCGCGGACCGCACCGGCGGTCATGATCGGGTCGAGCAGACCGAGGCGTTCCAAGGTCGGGATCGCCGACGGCTGGATCGCGTGCGAGCACATGCGCTTGAAGCCCTCGATCCCCGGCTGGCGCTCGACCAGGGCGACCCGGACACCCGCCCTGCCGAGCAGGATCGCCGCCGTGCACCCGGCCAGGCTGGCGCCGACGATCACCGCGTCGTAGTCGGCTTTCGGCTGCTTCACCTTCCGATCAAGCTAAGGCCCGGTGGAGGGGAAACGAAGCAGTTCGGCGCAGCGCTACCTGTTGTTAATCATCGCCCGATTTGGTGGGGGCGAAGACGAAGAGGCGGTAGGCGCCGGCGACCGAGCCGAGACCAGTGAGGCCCGAGAAGCCGAGTGCCACGTTGAGGTCGGCGACCACTCCGATGACGACGAGGAGGATCGTTACGAGGAAGCTGGTCGCGGTCATCGCCATGACCAGCTTGCGCTCCTTGATCTCCTGCTCGAGCCTTGTCCCCCGTTCCTCGCGGCGCTGCCGGCGGTCCTCGAGATCGTCCGCGAGGCGGTCTTTCTTTTCCTCCAGCTCGGCCCGGCGGCGCTCCTTCTGATTTTCGTGATGGGCCTCGCGGCGCTCCTTCAGGTCCTCGCGTTCGGCCTCGACCTGGAGGCGGATCGCCTCGTTGAGGGTCTTCATCAGTTCGGCGAGGCTGTGGTGCCCCCGTATCGCCGCCTCGCGGAAGCGGATCCAGAGCTTCTGCTCTTTCGGATCGAGCTGCTCGAGGTTGTCGACCCCCGGGTACCAGAGGGCCGAGATCCGGGTCAGGAGATCGAGAACCTCGCCGTTGTTGCCAGCACCGCCTTTGAGCGACTGCGGAACGAGGCCGCGCGATTGCGCGGGGGCTCGTTTGCCACGCTTGCGTTTGGCGGTGCCGGCGCTCACAAGAGCGTTCCCCGCGGCCGCTTCCAGGAGTGGAGGCGTTTGGCTTCGTAGACGATGAGGCGGTGCGGCATCTCTCTCCGTTCCAGCGTGGCGGTCGCGTCGTGCGCGAACGGCGAGACGGTGAAGGACCGGCGCTCCGACTGGCGCCAAGTGCCTACCTAAAGTCAGTTTCCAGACCGTCTCGTCGATCGAGCGGAACTCGTGGGGCAACTGCGAAAACCGGGTTATGCCTGAATGATCTGTCGGCTCGCTCTCCCCTCGCGGCCGCATCGTTCCGCGACAGCCTCGGCTCCCTGCCCGCGCAGCTCCCTGACTTGGTTCACACCTGGCACGACGCCAGGACTGGGGGAACGAACCACGTTGTCCTCTCGGCCAATCCGAAAGCGGGCCAATTCCCTGGTCCGCGATCCCTGTCAACAGCTTTCCCATGCCCGTAAACCCAGAACGGGATGGCATAATTTACCGGAACAGATTCGTAGCTGTCAAGGAACACCAGAGTTTCTCAGTAGGTTCGCAGGCGCTCCGGAAGCGCCTTTGCGACTCCGGGTTAACTGGCGCGGCGCTAGTTGTCGGAACCGGCGCGGTCCCAGATGTACAGCTCGACGGCCTCGACCGTGAGCTGCATCAGGCGCGGCGGCGAGAGCAGGCTGAGGACCAGCTCCAGCGCGTCCTCCTCGGTGACCCCGGCGTCGACGGCCTCCTCGCCGCGGAAGCCGGCGGCGAGCTTGAGCGCCTCGCGGCGGTTCTCGCCGAGTGAGCCGAAGGCGCCCATGAGGAAGTCGCGGTTGGGGACCGGGTGGCCGACCTCGAGCGAGCCGTGCCAGGCGGCGAGCATCGAGAGGTCGTGTTCGTCGAGCTCGGAGATCGCCTTCGCGTAGTGGACCTCGAGCTCGGTGTCGGGGATCTCGTCGACCCAGGCGCGGACCGCCTCGCCGAGCAGCTGGCGCCGGGCCTCGCGGCCGACCGAGTCGGCGATGACGCGGACTGCGTCGGCGGGGTCTACGAAACAGAGGGACATGATCTGGCTCGCAATCTAGAGGGGGCGGTAGACGGCAAAACGGTCGCCGGAAACGCCCGCTTTGCGGCTTTGCGACGCGGTCTGGGGCGCCCCGGGAGCACGCCGGAGGCCGACCTATGCTGGGTCGCTTGCCGCTATGCCGCTGAAGCTGATCCAGGGACCCCCGAATTCCGGTCGCGCCGGCCTGATCCGGCGTCGTTTCGCTGCCGTCCTCGAGCGCGACCCGGTCCTGGTCGTGCCCAACGTCGACGACGTCTTCGCCTTCGAGCGCGAGCTCTGCGCCGAGGGGGCGCAGCTGGGCGGGGCGGCGATGACCTTCGGCGCCTTCTTTCGCACCGTCGCCACCGCTGGCGGGGTGCCGCCGGGGGCGGAGCTCTCCCCCGCCCAGCGGCTGCGGACGATCGCGGTGGCGGTGGAGGCGCGACGCGGGCGACTCGGCCCGCTGCGCCGCTCGGCCGCGCGGCCCGGCTTCGCCCGCGCCTTCGCGCGCCTGCTCGACGAGCTCCAGGCCGCCGGGGTCGAGCCCGCCGCGGTCGAGGCCAGCGCCGCCACCCTGGAGGGGTCGGCCTACCTCAGCGACCTCGCCGCCCTCTACAGCGGCTACGCCGAGGCGCGCGAGCGCAGCGGCCGCGTCGACTCCCACCAGATCGCCCGCGAGGCGATCGCGCTGCTGCGCCACGACGGCGGCTTTTGGGGCGAGCGGCCGGTCTTCCTCTACGGGCTCGACGACCTCACCCGCAACCAGCTCGACCTCGTGCAGGCGCTGGCGGCGCGGACGGAGGTGACCGTCGCGGTCCCGTTCGAGGCCGGCAACGCCGCCCTGGCCGCGCGGGCGCGGCTGCTGGGCGAGCTGGAGCAGCGGATCGGCGCGGCCGAGGTCAGCGAGACCGAGGCCGATCCCGCCAACACCGACAGCCCCCTGCTCTTCCACCTGGCGCGGAGCTTCGGCGCCGCGCGGCCCGAGCCGCAGCCGGCCGGCGAGGACCTGGTGCTGCTGCGCTCGGCCGGCGAGCGGGGCGAGGCGGAGGCGATCGCCGGCGAGGTCTCGCGGCTGATCGCCGGCGGCGCCGAGCCGACCGAGATCGCCATCGCCGTCCGCGACCCCGCCCGGCGCGGGCCGGCGATCGCGGCGGCGCTGGAGGCCAACGGCGTCGCCGCGGCGCTGGAGGCGGAGCTGGCGGTCGCGGGAACCGCGGTCGGCGGCGCCCTGGTGGCGCTGCTCGAGGCCGAGTTCGGCGCCGGCCGGGCCGAGGACCTGCTGCGCTACCTGCGCGGTCCCTCGGGCTTCACGCCGGGCCAGGTGGATTGGTTAGAGCGGGCGCTGCGGCGGGCTCGGGTCGAAGATGCACCGACCGCCCTAGAGCTCTGGCAGGGCGAAGGACGCGATCTGCCGTGGGACCTCGTGCGCCTGCGCGAGGCGGCGGCGGGGTCGGGCGCGGCGCTGTCCGCCGCGGTCGGCCGGCTGGCGGCGACGATGGCCTCGCGGCCGCTGCGCGGCGAGGGCGACGGCCCGGCGCTGGGGCCCGGCGACGGGCTGGAGCTGCGGGCGGCGGGCGCGGTCGCCGACGCGCTGGCGGAGCTGGCCGAGCTCGGGCCCATGGCCCCCGGGCCGGAGGAGCTGGCGGCGACCGTGGCCGAGCTCGAGTTCCGCGTCTGGAGCGGGCCGGTCGAGGGACGGGTGCGGATCGCCAGCCCCTACCGGCTGCGAGCCGGCCGCTTCGACCACGTCTTCGTCGCCTCGCTCCAGGACGGCGAGTTCCCGCGCCGCGACCGCGGCGGCGATCCCTTCCTGGCCGAAGCCCAGCGGGGGGCGCTGGAGCTCGACCCGCGCCGCGACAGCGAGGCCGAGGAGCGCTACCTGTTCGCCGTCTGCCTGGCGCTGCCGCGCCGGCGCCTCTTCCTCTCCTACCGCGACAGCGACGAGAACGGCGGTGCCGAGGCGCGCTCGCCGCTGCTGGACGAGGTGCGGGCGCTGCTGGCGCCGGCGCCGGACGGCGCCCAGCCCGACCCGGTCGAGGAGGCGATCACCCGCAGCCGCGACCTCGCCCGGGTCGTCCACCCGCTGGCCGAGGCGCCCTCCGAGAACGAGCTGGCGCGGGCCGCCGCCGCGCATGGGCCGACTGTGGACGGCGAGCAGCTGCTGGCCGCGGTCGGGGTCGACGGCGCCCGCGCCGAGCGGATCGCGGCCCGCCTGGCGACGGCGCGCACGGCCGAGGCGGCCGCCCGCGCACCGGGGCCGCTGACCAACCCGGCGGTGCTCGAGTCCCTCGCCGCCGTCCCCGCCTACGGCGGCACCACCCTGGAGCTGTTCGACAGCTGCTCCTACCGCTGGTTCGCCGGCCACGAGCTCGACCCGCAGGCGCTGGAGCCCGCACCCGACCCGCTGGTCCAAGGCGGGCTGATGCACGCCACTCTCGACCGCCTTTACAAAGAGCGCCCTGGCGGCGACCCCCTCCCCCGCCCCGCCTCCCTCGCCGCCTGGACCGCGCGCGGGCATCAGCTGCTGGCCGAGACCGTCGCCGAGCGCGAGCTCGGCTCGCACCCGGCCGAGCGGGCGATGGCGCGGCGGGTCGGGCGGCTGCTGGAACGCTTCCTCGCCGAGGAGGCCGGGCGCGACACCGGCGGCTTCGAGCCCTGGCTGCTGGAGGCGACCTTCGGCGCCCGCGAGGCCGACAGCGAGCGTCCCGCCCTCGACCTCGGCGGCTGGGGGCTGCACGGGGCGATAGACCGCGTCGACCGCGCCGCCGACGGCCGCGCCGTGGTCATCGACTACAAGCTCTCGGGCTCGGTGACGCCGCTGGAGAAGTTCGAGGAGCGGGCCAAACTGCAGCTGCAGCTCTACCTGCTGGCGGTGGCCGAGCACTGGGGCGCCGAACCGGTCGGCGGCCTCTACCACGCCCTGCGCGGGACCTCGGTGCGGCGCCCGCGCGGCGCCGTCCTCGCCGACGCCGCCGGCGACCTGGCCGGCTACGGGCTCTACGACCGCGACCTCGTCGACGCCGAGGGCTGGGAGCGGCTGCTGGCCGACTCGCGCCAGCGGGCCGGGGAGATCGTCGCCCGCATGCGCAGCGGCGCGATCCGCCGCGACCCGGGCCCGCGCCCCGGCCTGCGCGGGCATGACGTCTGCCCGACCTTCTGCACCTTCGCCCCGATCTGCCGCCGCGACCGCGCTCCCCAGTACGAGGAGGACCTCGAGGTGGAGGAGCGATGAGCGAGCGCACGCCCACCCCCGAGCAGGCGGCGGCGATCGAGATCGGCGGCAGCGACGTCCTGCTCGAGGCCGGCGCCGGCACCGGCAAGACCGGGGTGATGGTCGACCGCTACTGCCGCCTGGTCTGCGACAAGGGCGTCGCCCCCGACGCGATCCTCGCCTTCACCTTCACCGACAAGGCGGCGGCAGAGCTGCGGCAGCGGATCCGGGCCGAGCTGGCGCGGCGGGCCGAGGCCGGCTCGGAGCGGGCGCGGGAGCTGCTGGCGGCGATCGGCGGCGCCTGGGTGACGACGATCCACGGCTTCTGCAACCGGCTCCTCTCCGGCCACCCGGTCGCCGCCGGGATCGACCCCGGCTTCCGCGTCCTCGACGCCCCGGAGACCGTCCGTGCCGCCGGCGAGGCCTTCGACGAGGCCCTGCGCGAGTTCCTCGCCACGCCCGGCGACTCGCGCGAGGAACTCGTCGCCGCCTTCGAGATCGACGGGCTGCGGGCGATCGTCGCCGGCGTCCACGCGGAGCTGCGCAGCCGCGGCGAGGCGCAGCCGCGACTGCCGCAGGCGCCGCCCAGCGACCCGGTCGAGGCGATCGCCAGGACGATCGAAGCCGCCGGGGAGGCGTGGGAGGAGATGAAGGAGAGCGACCCCAAGCGCGAGCTGGTCGAGCGGGCGCTGGCGCGGCTGAGCGATCCCGGGCCGCCGCCGAGCCTCGACGAGCTGCGGGCGCTGCGCACCGAGAGCAGGGCGAAGGCGGTCGCGCCCTATCGGGAGGCGATCGAGGCCGCGATCTCCAGCTGCGCCGAGGCCGGCGAGGGGGGCGACGCATACCGCCACCTGGGCGAGCTGCTGGAGCTGTTCTCGGCCCGCTTCGAGGCGGCCAAGGAACGTCGCGCCGGGATCGACTTCGAGGACCTGCAGGTGCTGGCGGCGCAGCTGCTGGAGCGGGCCGAGATCGGCGAGGCCTACCGCAGTCGCTTCAGCCACCTGTTGGTCGACGAGTTCCAGGACACCAACCGCCTGCAGCTGCGGCTGATCGAGGCGCTGCGGGGCCCGCGCGGCGAGCTGGTCGTGGTCGGCGACGAGTTCCAGTCGATCTACGGCTTCCGCCACGCCGACCTCGACGTCTTCCGCCAGCAGCGTCAGCGAATCGCCGAGCGCGCCGACGCCGAGCTGATGGAGCTGAGCGGCAACTTCCGCTCGCGCCCGGAGCTGATCGCGGCCGTCAACCTCTTCGGCGAGCACCTGCTCGGTGCCTCCTACCGGCCGCTGCGGGTCGGGGCGCCGCCCCCGGGGGAGCCGGAGCCGGGCGCGGGGCCACCGGTCGAGCTGCTGCTGACCGCCCGCGACGGCTGGGACGAGGAGGGGATCGAGCTGGAGCCGGCGATCGACGGCCGCACCCCGCTCAACTGTCTGGCCGAGGCGCGCGCGGTCGCCGCCCGCCTGCGCGAGCTGGCCGACGCCGGCGTCGGCCGCGGCGAGATGGTGGTGCTGCTGCGCGCCTTCACCCACCTCGACGCCTACGAGGACTCGCTGGAGCGGGCCGGGCTGCGCCCCTACGTGGTCGGCGGCCGCGGCTACTGGTCCCAGCAGCAGGTCGCCGACGTCTGCGCGCTGCTGGCGACGATCGCCAACCCGCTCGATGACCAGGCCCTGTTCGGCGCCCTCGCCTCACCCGCCTGCGGCGCCGCGCCGGACACGCTCTGGCTGCTGCGGGCCGCCGCCGGCAAGCGCCGCCACGTCTGGCCGGCGCTGGAGCGGGCGGCCGGGGACGGCGAGGCGGAGCTGGACGAGCCCGAGCGGCTGGAGCAGATTCCGGCCGCCGAGCTGGAGCTGCTGCGGCGCTTCGTGGCGACGATCGGGGAGCTGCGCCGGCGCGGCCCGCGGCTCTCGCTGGCCGGGCTGATCGAGGCGGCGACGACCGCCACCGGCTACGACCTGGCGGTGCTGATGCGGCCGGCGGGCGAGGCGCGCTTCGCCAACGTGCGCAAGCTGATGCGGCTCGCCGCCGAGTTCGAGGCGCGCGAGGGCCGCGACCTGCGCGGTCTGCTCGACTTCCTCTCCGCCCGCGCCGAGAGCGACGCCGAGGCCCAGGCGGCGACCGCGGCCGAGGGCCACGACGGGGTGCGGATCATGACCGTCCACAACGCCAAGGGGCTCGAGTTCGACGTCGTCGCCGTGCCCGACCTCTCGCGCAGCCTGCTGGCCGGGGCGCGGCCGCCGCTGGTCGTCCTCGGGCGCGAGCAGCCACCGCGGGTGGGGATGCAGCTGCGGCGGCTCGGCAGCGGCTCGATCAACCTCTTCGACTACGGCGAGCTGCTGGACGAGTCGCGCGAGCGCGACTCCGAGGAGGGGCTGCGCCTGTTCCACGTCGCCGCCACCCGGGCGCGGCAGCGGCTGATCCTCAGCGGCGTCGTCAAACCCGAGCCCGGCCGCGAGACCAAGCCGAGCACGCCGGTGGTCGAGCGCCTGATCGCGGCGCTCGGGGTCGAGCGCGACGCGGACGCGGACGTCGTGGTGCCGGCGCCCGAGCCGCGTCTGGGCCTGGCGGCCAGCTTCGCGCCCTCGCAGCTTGCGGTGCGGGTCAACCTGCCCTCGCCCGAGCGCGCCGCCGAGTTGCGCCGCCTGCGCCGCGACGCGGCGGCAGAGCGCCCGCTCGGCGACGGTCCGCCACCGCTGGTCGAGCGCCGGCCGCCGATCGTCCCCAGCCGTCCCCTCTCCTACACCGCGATCGCCGCCTACGCCGAATGCCCCTACCGCTTCTACATGGAGCGCGTGCTCGGCCTCAGCGACGACGAGGGTGGTCGAACTTTGTCGCGGATATCCAGACAAAGTTCGACCACCGGCGCCGACCCAGGCGATGGCTCGCCCTCGGCCCGGGAGGAACGGAGCGCTCGCGGGGCCGCCGTGCACGCGCTGCTGGAGTGGAGCCAGGCCAACGACTGGGCGGAGCCGGGCGCGGAGCTGGCGCGGCGCCACGCGGTCGCCGCCGGCTTCGACCCCGGTGCGAGCGGGACGGAGACGCTGCTGGCGCCCGTCCGCGAGTGGCTGGGCTCGCCGCTGCGGCAGCGGATCGGGGCCGGGGCGAGGCGGGTGCGGGCCGAGGTGCCGATCCTGCTCGGCGTCGGCGACACCGTCCTGCGCGGCTCGATCGACCTCCTGGTCGAGCGCGAGGGCAAGCCGCCGCTGGTCGTCGACTACAAGACCGACCGCCTCGGCGACGCCAAGCCCGAGGCCCACGCCGCCCGCTACGAGACCCAGCGCTCGATCTACGCCCTCGCCGTGGCCGAGTCCCTGCGGGCGCCCGAGGTCGAGGTCGCCTACGTCTTCCTCGAGCGGCCCGAGCAGCCGGCCCTGACCCGGCTCGGGCCCGCCGAGCTGGAGGCCGGGCGCGAGCGCCTGGCGACGGCGATCGCCCAGATCGGCGCCGGCGAGTTCCCGGTCGCCGCCGTCGAGGAGCGCAGCTGGGACCTCTGCCGCGGCTGCCCGGCCCTACGCGGGCTGTGCTCGGGCCCCCAGGCCGCCTGACCAAGCAGGTCAAGGACGCAGGGAACGCCGTGTGCTCTGCACACAAGCGACCGAGGACGCAGAGATGCGCCGGTCAGGCCGCCTGAGAGTCCAGGCGGGCGGCGAGCTCGTCGAGCTTCAGCTCCTTCAGGCCCTCGCCGACGGCGTCGAGCTCGGCGGCGCAGTAGGTGACCAGCTCCCGTCCCTCGCGGCAGAGGTCGAGCGTCTCGCGCAGGCCGGCCTGGCCGGAGTCGAGCCGGTCGATGATCTCCTCCAGCCGCTCCACCGCGACCTCGTAGCTCTCAGGCTTCTCGCTCAACGTCTCCCTCGATCTCGGCTTTGACCCGTCCGTCCGCGAACCGCAGTCTTACGGTCGCGGCGGCGACAGCGGCGTCGGCGCTGCCGATCGGCTCGCCCGCGGCGGTCTCGGCCAGCGCGTAGCCGCGCTCCAGGGTCCGCTCCGGGTCGTGGGCGCGAAGGGTCACCGCGGCTTTGCGCAGAGCCTCGCGGCGGCGCTCCAGCGCCCGCGTCGCCGCCCGCTCGACGCTGGCGCCACGGCGGTTCTCCGCGGCCGCGGCGACGGCCGTGCGCTCGATCCCCCGCCGCTGCGCCCGGGCCAGGACCACGGTGGCGATCCGCCGCTGGAAGCCACCGCGTTCGCCCAGGCCGCGTTCGGAGGAGGCGCGGATCTCGCGGATCTTCTGGTTGAGGGAGCTGCGCTGGCGCTGCAGCGCCCGGGCCGGGCCGCGGGCCAGCGCCGCCAGGTGACGGGCACGGGCGCCGATCGCGCCCTCCCCCGCCCGCCGCAGCGCCGCGGTGCCGCGCTCGAGCTCGCGGCGGGCGGCGCCGCAGTCGAGCGGCACCGCCGCCTCGGCGGCGTGGGTCGGGGTCGAGCAGGCGACGGCGGCGACGTCGTCGACCAGGGTCGAGTCGCGCTCGTGGCCGACCGCGCTGACCACCGGCACCCGCAGCATCGCCACCGTGCGGCAGAGCGTCTCGTCGCAGAAGGCCCAGAGGTCGGCGAGGCTGCCGCCGCCGCGGGTGACGACGATCGCCTCGACCTCGGGCCGCGTCGCCAGGCCCTGAATCGCGGCGGTGATCGCCGGCGCCGCGTGGCGGTCCTGGACCGGGGCGAAGGCCCAGACGACGGTGCCGCCCCAGCCGCGGCGGGCGAGGCCGGCGAGCAGGTCACGGCGGGCGGCGCCGGATTCCGCCGTCACCACCCCGATCGTCTTCGGCAGCAGCGGCCGCGCCAGCTGCTTCTGCAGCTCGAACAGGCCCTCGGCCCGCAGCTGCTTGCGCAGCGCCTCCAACCGTGCCAGCAGATCGCCCTCGCCGGCCAGCCGCACGTGGGTGGCGCGGAAGCTGAAGCTGGGCGAGGCCTGGCCGCCGCCGGGGTAGTAGTCGGGACCGCCGGAGATCACGAGTTCGGCGCCGTCGCGCAGTGCCCCCTCCGGCAACCCGGCCTTCTCGAGGTCGTTGAGCCAGATCGCGCAGGGCACCGCCCCCTGGCCGTCGCGCAGCTCGAAGTAGGCCTGGACCTTGCTGCGTCCGACCCCGGTCACCTCGCCGATCAGCTGCACCCGCGCCCGCGCGCGCATCCAGCCCTGAAGTTTCTGCGCGTAGCGACCGACCGGGAAGGGCCCGGGCAGGTTCGGCCCCGCCTGCGGGATCGCCTCGCCGAGCTCGATCTCGCCTTGCTCCACGCCGCTCAGGCTAAATCACCGCTCAGCCGGTGCTTTTCCAGCGCTTGGCCCAGGTCCGCAGCTCGCGGATCGAGGGGCCGAGCTCGGTGCCGATCGCGGTCAGCGAGTAGGTCACGCGCACCGGCGTGCCGGCTTCGACCTCGCGCTGCACCAGGCCCTCTCCCTCCAGCTCGCGCAGGCGCTGGGAGAGCAGGCGGTCGGAGAGCCCGGGGATCGCCCGGACCAGCTCGCCGAAGCGCATCGGCCGCTCGGTCAGGGCGCTGACGATCGCCCCCGTCCAGCGTTTGCCGATCAGCTCGATCGCCGCGTGGAAGTGCGGGCAGACGGCGCCGGGAGCGGCCGGACCGGCAGCTGGGACCTGAGTCGTCGAGCTGACCGGTTCCACGGCAATCGAGCTTACTGAACGTAAGTGATGGGCTTTCGATCAGCGCGTGCAGGGGCCGGTCGGGACCGGGTGCGAAACCCGGGCGAGCGCGGCGCGCACGTCCTCGGCCGGGATCGCGAACCCGCCCGGCTTGCCGGAGGTGGTGGCGGCGAAGACGGTGCCGACGACGTGCCCGCGCCCGTCGACCAGCGGCCCGCCCGAGTTGCCGCTGCGCACCGCCCCGCGCAGGGCGACGATCGTGCGCTCGATCGGGCCGTTGCCGTAGGAGTCCTCGCTGATCGTCGGCCGCGTCTCGCCGAGGCGGGCGGGGGCGACGTCGTAGGGCCCGTTTTCGGGGTAGCCGAGGACCGCGGCGACGGAGCCGGTCTCGCGCCGGTCGGAGATCGGCAGGGTCGGCAGCCTCGCCCCAACTCGGAGCAGGGCGAGGTCGTCGCTCGGGTCGTAGTAGACCGGGGTCGCCTCCAGCTCGGTCCCGCCCGCGGTCGAGACCGTGGTGTCCTCGGAGCCGGCGAGGACGTGGGCGTTGGTGACGACGAGGTCCGGCCGCACCGCCCAACCGGAGCCCTCGATCCCGAGCCCGCAGGCGGTCCCCAGGACCCGCACCACGCCGCCGCCGGCGGCGAGCACCTCGGGGTCGGTGGCGATTCGCTCGTCGGGCGCCGCCACCGGTGCCGCCGGGCCGGTCACCGAGGGCGCCGGGTCGACGCGGTCGAGCGCGTTGAGGACCGGGCCGGAAGGCGGCAGGACTTCGTTGAGGCTGCGCAGGATCACCGACTCCTGGACGTCGGCGCGCAGCCGCGCGGTGCCCGGGGCGTGCAGCGCCACCGCGCCGAAGACCCAGGCGAGCCCGAGCGCCACCGAGGCGATCAGCGCCGCCCCGCCGGCCCCGTCGGCCAGGTGCAGCACCGGCCGCCGGATCAGCTTCGCTTTCAGGCCGAGGGCGATGCTCTCGATGGCGACCGCGACCAGCGCCCCCGCCAGCAGCGCCCCCAGTGCCGCGCAGAGCGGCGCGTAGGGCGAGGCGGAGCCCTTGGCGAGCACCAACGGCCCCAGGCGGCTGCCGATGAAGGCGCCGGCGCCGAAGCCCAGCAGGGTCATCGCACCGACGATCAGGCCCTGCCTGTAGCCCCAGAGGGCGAGGGCGAGCGTGAAGGCGACGATGGCCCAGTCGAGGACGGTCACCACTGAATAGAAGCACGCAGGGGACCGCTCTATTACCTTTCACTCAGTGAGTAAGTTGTCACCCGAGGTGGAGCGGCGGCGTCGCCTCGTTACCCGCACGCTTCCGCTCGCGATCATCGCGGTCGTCGCCTTCGTCGTCGGCGCCGCGATCGGCGCCCCCGGCTCGCCCGAAAAGGAAGCCGCCGACCGCTTCACCAGCGCCTGGGCCGAAGACGATTTCGCGGCCATGTACGGGGAGCTGAACCCGGCCTCGCAGGCCGCGATCGAGATCAACGACTTCGTCCTCGCCTACCGCGACGCCGAGCAGGTGGCGACGCTGCGCTCGCTCGCGGCCGGCTCCGCCCACGATCCCGGCTCGGGCAGCGGCGGCGCCGTGGTCCCGGTCCCGGTCACGGTCTCCACCGTCGCCTTCGGCCGCTTCGAGGACGAGGTCGAACTCCCCTACTCCGACGGCGGCATCGACTGGGACCCGAGCCTGGTGATGCCGGGCCTGCGCAGCGGCGAGCGCCTCGAAAACGAGATCGAGCTGGCGCCGCGGGCGCCGATCCTCGCCCGCGACGGGACCCCGCTGGCCGAGGGCGCGGCGGCCGAACGCGAACACCCGCTCGGCAGCGCCGCGATCGACGTCGCCGGCGAAATCGGCGAACCGAGCGAAGAAGACCTGCCGAAGCTCGCCCGCAAGGGCTTCGGCGCCGACACCCCGGTCGGGATCAGCGGCCTCGAGCAGGCCTTCAACTCGCGGCTCGCCGGCCGCCCCGGCGGCAAGCTGCTGGCGATGAGCGAAACCGGCGGGACGCCGCGCACGATCGCCGAGGCCAAGCCCAAGGCCGGCGCGCCGGTGAAGACGACGATCGACCCCGAGCTGCAGGAATCGGCGGTCTCGGCCCTGGCCGGACGCTCCGGCGGCATCGCCGTGCTCGACAGTCGCAGCGGCGACGTCCGCGCCCTCGCCGGCCAGGCCTTCTCCGCCCCCCAGCCCCCGGGCTCCACCTTCAAGATGATCACCTCGGTCGCCGCGCTGGAGAAGGGCGTGGTCTCGCTCGACGACGAATTCGAAATCACCAACGGCGTCAACGTCGGCGGCCGCTTCCTCAACAACGCCAACGGCGAGTACTGCGGCGGCACCTTCCGCGAAGCCTTCGCCGAGTCCTGCAACGCCGACTTCGCCCCGCTCGGCCCGAAGATCGGCAACGACGAACTGGTCGAAGCGGCGGAAAGCTTCGGCTTCAACTCGCCTCCAACCCTCTACGCGCCGGAGATCGTGCGCGAAGTCGAGCCGCCGGAGTCGACGATCCCGACCGAGATCGGCGAAGAAATCGACCTCGGCGTCTCCGCGATCGGCCAGGGAGAAGTGCTGGCGACGCCGCTGCAGATGGCGAGCGTGGCGCAGACGATCGCCAACGGCGGCCTCCGCATGCCGACCTCGGTCGTCGCCAACAAGAAGCTGCGCCCGGACGCAGAGCCGGTGCGGGTGATGTCGAAGGAGCTGGCGGCGGAGATGACCGAACTGATGACCGGCGTCGTCACCGAAGGCACCGGCACCGCCGGCGCCATCCCCGAGGCCCAGGTCGCGGGCAAGACCGGCACCGCCGAGCTCGGGCCGAAGCCCGGCCAGGAGGAATCGGACAACCCGATCCAGATCAAGGACGCCTGGTTCGCCGCCTTCGCCCCGGCCGAAAAGGCGCGGCTGGCGGTCGGGGTGCTGTTGATCGAAGCCGAAGCCGCCGGCGGCGACGTCGCCGCGCCGGCCGCGGCCCAGGTCCTCTCCGCCGGGCTCTAGCCGAGCCGGCCCGCCTCGCTAGAGGTCGAGCGTGACCTCGCCGTTCTCGCCGTCGACGCCGGGGATGTGCAGCGTCAGCGGCCGCGCCTCGGAGGCCTCGTCGGGCAGCAGGAAGATCGCCACCGAGCCCTCGATCGGGCCGAGGTCCGGGGTCGAGTCGAGCACCGGCACCTGTTCCTGCGGTTCGACTTCGCCGCCGAACTCGAGCGCGTAGAGGCTTTCGCTCGGCAGCACCTCGAACTCGTTGTGGTCGGCGTCGCTGATCGTCAGCGTCGAGGGCAGCGTCTGCGGCTCGTCGCTTTCGTTCTGGACCTCGAAGAAGATGCCGAAGTAGGTGTAGCCCTCCGGCGCTTCCTTCTGCCCGACCAGGTAGGCGGAGTCCTCGTTGTCGGCCGGGTTCAGGTAGCGCGAGAAGGTGACGTTGAAGGAGAGCTCGCCCAGCTCGACCGGCTCACCCTCGACCACCTCTTTCTCGTGACTCTCGTAGCCGCAGGCGGAGACGCCGACCACGAGGGCGGTGAGGGCCAGGGCGGCGAGCAGCGGCAGGACGAGTCGGCGGATCGGGAACATCGGCGCGAGAGTCTATTAGGAACCCGCTTCGGAATTCCTCGCGCACGCCTGGCGGCGGCGGACACACTTCGCGGGGCGGCGTCCTCAGTCGGCCAAATGGCGCCGCCATTAGGCCTCCTTGCGTCCTTGACCCGCTCGGTCCGGCGCTCGCCAGCCGCACACGGGGAATTCCAAAGCGGGTTCTAAGGGATGCCGGTCGCGTATCTGTTGCCCCCGGCGACGGCGATCCGCTCGCGCCCCAGAGTGCCGGCCTCGAGCCCGTCGCGGAGCCGCTTCAGGGCCTCGCGCCAGCCCCGCTCCTGCCAGATCGAGCCGGCCGAGAGGACCTCCAGGCCGCGGTCGATCGGGTTCCCGGGCTCGGTCCAGTGCGAGAGCCGCACCGCCGTCAGCGAGCCCGGCCCCTCGGTCAGCTCCCAGACCGTGCGGGTCGGGATCCGGTTGACACGACCGCCCTGGCCGCGCTCGACGATCTGGAACGGCTCCTCCAGCTCGACGATCGTCGTGTCCATCCAGACCTTGCGCAGCGGCGCCTGGACGCGGAAGCGGGCGCCGGCGCCGATCCCGGTCGAGTCGATCCGGGTGAGGTGGAAATCGCTGAGGAAGTGGTCGGTGAAGGAGGGGCGGGCGGCGAGGTCGCAGAGGAACTCGAAGACCCGCTCACGCGGGAGGTCGATCTCGGTTTCGGCGCTGATCGGGCCCATCGCGGCGCGATTCTATTCGTCGCCAGGGCCCACGGCCGAAACGCACCGCCCCGAGCCAAGCCTGTTATGACCACATCGTCAAAATTGAGTGACGGGAGGCCGCATGCGAGGTAGGATCGACACAGGGACGCAGAGAGGAGACCCCCATGTTCGACAGCGTCAGCAGCAGCCCGCTCGATGACCGCTACGAGACCGGCTCCACACCGGGCGAGGGCACCTTCTTCTGCTTGATCTGCGGCTCGCAGCTGTCGATGGAGGAGACCGACGAGCTCCCCGCCTGCGACGGTTGCGGCGGCTCCAGCTTCCGCCGCGACTCGATCTTCACCGCCCACCAGGACCACGGCGGGACGACCAGCGAATTCCCGGCGCCCGGCGCCGGCGGCCCGCCCGACTGGCTGCAGCAGGCGCGCGAGCAGCGCCCGGCCATCGGCACCTGCCTCGTCCTGCGCGACGACGAGAACGAGATCGTCAGCTTCGAGATCGAACGCGGCTGGACCCGGATCGGCCGCAGCCCCACCGCCGACCTGCGCCTCGACGACCCCAGCGTCTCCCGCCGCCATGCCCTGGTCGTCGCCGAGCCCGGCAAACCGCTGCGGATCCTCGACGACCGCAGCCTCAACGGCCTCCTGCTCAACGGCGAGGTGGTCGAGTGGGCGCCGCTGCACGACGGCGACGAGGTCACGGTCGGCCGCTACCACCTCTACGTGCTGGAGCGCTGAAGCCGCACTTTCCGGCCACCGCCGTCCCTAGGATGCCGTCCGTGAACGCCGCACCCAACCCGGCCGACCCCTCCCTGTCCACAGGGGTGTCGGGAATCTCCGCCGCCGCCGACCGCGCCCGCGCCGAGCTCCACGCCGAGATCGAGCGCGTCCGCGAAGGCGTCGAAGAGATGCTCACCGAGCAGAGCCAGCCCCTCGACCTCGACCTGCGCCGCGAACTCGACTCGATCCGCGAGGAAACCCGCCTCTACGTCAAGAAGCGCGTCCGCAAGACGGAGAAGAAACTGCAGCGCTCGATCGACAAGGTCGACGCCCGCACCCAGGCCCTCGAGCACCGCGTCGACCAAGTAGAGGCCGACCGCCAAGCCGCCGAGGCCCGCATCCACAACGACACCGAGCAGATGCTCGACGGGTTGCTGCAAGAGGTGCGGTCGATTGCGGATTTGCTCAACGGGCCGAGCTGAGCGCAAAACCGGCTAGGGCAGCGCCGCTGGAGCTTCGGGAGGCGGAGCCGGCTCCGGGGCAGCCCCCTCCTCGCCCAACTCCTCCCTGGCTTCCTCGACGATCTCCTGCACCTTGGCGGCCTGCGCCTCCCCGACGGTGACTTTGAAACTGGCCTTCATCTGCTCGATGATCAGGTTCGCGGCCGCGATCGTGTCCGAGGGTTTCGGTGGCGGCGGGTCGATCAGGCCAGTCCTGACCGTACGCGGCAGCACACGAAACGCGTAGGTGGCAAGCAGGATCGCTCCGAGCGCGAAAAAGATCCACAGATCTTGCTCGACCCCGCCCAGGTCGAGACCCCGACCCGAGCGATAGACGACCCAGAGCTCGCCGAAGGCAGCCGCGAGCGGCACGACCGAGGCCAGAACCATTCCGCCAAGGCTGTAGTAATCCTTCGGCATCTCCGTCGCGCTCTCATTCGGTTTCTGCGCCCCCCCGCCGGCCGGTTTCGACCGGTCCTTGACGCGGGTCGCTTCCAGCACCAGTGGCGCCGCGGCGATCATCGCCACCGCGATCGCCGCCCCGACCGTCGCCAGCGCGATCGCGTCCTTGGAATCCTTGCCAAGCAGCGCATCGACGACACCGGAGGAACCCAGCACCCCGGTCAGCAGGCCGGCCCCGACGGTGACGTTGCTGATCCAGCTTTCCTTGAAGCTGTAGGCGCCTCCGAGCCCCTTGAGCGGGGTCCAGGGTGGTGCCTTTTCCTTCCTCCGCCAGAGATACGCAAGGCAGCCCGCGGCGACGAGCAGGAGCAGGCCGAACGCATACAGGAACCAGTACAGGGCATCCCATTCGGTCTCCGCCCCCGCCTTCCCCGCTTCCGCCGTCACCGCGAAGGCGATCGGCGCCGTTGTATCGGGAACCGACGCCTCGATCCTGAACACGAACGCCTTCTGCTCGCCGATTTCGCAGCCGGCCGGAAGCGTGACCTTGAACTCGCGGTGTTCTTGCTTTGGCAGCTTCGCTTCGTTGTCGAGCGTCGGGTCGCACTTGCCGCCGCTGCCGACCGGGGGCGCGTCGAGATCTATGCGTTCGTCGGTCAGGTTGGTGAAGCCGACCTTCACGACCCAACCGGAGCCGGCCTTCTCGAACTCGGTCGCGCGCTTGTCGATCGCGATCGGCGCGAGTTTGGCGGTGGCCGTCTCAGCGCCGAGCAGCGAGGTGGCATAGACCAGAGCCAAGGCAAGCACTGCCGCTGAGACCCGAAGCCCGCTCACCCGGCGGCACGGTACTCGACTTTCTTCGTTTACACGGGAAAACCCGCGCAAACTGACCTTTTTTCGTCTTCGGCAGGCTGGCGCTAATCGGGTCGGGACAGCCCCAGGCCGGCGATCAAAGCCCCGTCGCGGTCGAAGGCCTGAATCCGGATCGGTTCGGCCTCCTCCGGGAAGAAGACGTCGTAGAAGCGGAAGCCGCGCAGCCAGTGGAGGCGGTCACGCAGCGCCCGCGGCGGAAGCTGCGGTTCGGCTTCGATCGGTTCGCCGGCGGCGAACCGCACAACCAACCGCGTCGCTCGCGCCTGGACGACTCCGCTGACGTCGTACTCCGCGTAGGGGCCGACTTCGCCGCCGCGGGTCGCGGTGATGAAGGGGTGCCGGCGGAGCGCCAGCGGCAGGCCGGAGAAGCCGCCGGTGCCGTCGCCCCCGGCCCGGGCCGGCCCATAGGAGAACTCGAAGGTGGCGGCGCGTTCAGGCCCGTGCTCGGGATCGAGCCCGATCGCCTTGACCCACCACGGCGCCCCCGCCGGGCTGGTCCCGTGCGCGACCACCGGCCCGTCGAATTCGCCGCAGGCGCAGGCCGAGGCAGAGCCGGGAACCAGGACGCAGGCCGCCAGCAGCAGTGCCAGCCCACTGGCTCCCAGCGCTCGCCTCACTCGGTCGAGATGCTCGGGTCAGCCTGGACCTTCTCCGGGACGATCATCAGGAAGTTGCTGGTCGCGTCGGCGGCCAGGTTGAGGACGCGGTCGGCCTCCTCGTTCTGGTCGGTGGCGCGCAGTTCTTTCGCGTAGTGGTTGATCAGGTCGTCGATGTCGAGCAGGCCCTCGGCGTCGAGGTCCTTGAGCATGACTTTGGCGCCCTCGCCGAGACGGCTCTGGATCGCCTCGCGGTCGATGCCGAAGGCGTTGTGGCGGACGTAGACGCGGCCGCCGGTCATGCCGGCGCAGGCCCAGGGGCCGAGGTCGCCGAAGACGATCGCTCGCCCTGAGGTCATGTACTCGAAGGCGAAGCCCTTGGCGTTGGCGCGGTCGACGATGCAGCCGCGGCCGTCGTCGATCGCCTCTTCGGGCTCCCCCGCCAGCACCACGTCGGCGCCGGAGAGGCGGATGCAGAAGCGCGAGTCGGCCGAGCCCTGGACGTAGAGGCGACCGCGCTGGGCACCGTAGGCGAAGGACTTGCCGACGGAGCCGTTGAGGCGCTTGCCCTTCGCCCCCTTGCCCTTGAGGATCGCGATCGAGCCGCCCAGCATCGTCTTGCCGACACCGTCCTGGGCGCCGCCCTCGATCCGGATCGAGACGCCGTAGGCGTTGAAGGCGCCGAGGCCCTGACCGGCGACGGAGCCGCCGTTGAACTCGAGGCTGGCCAGCACTTCGTCGTTGGACTCGGGGCCGTCTTCGAAGATCCGCGAGCGGGCGATCGCCCCGGCCAGCTCGGTGCCGAGGACGCGGTCGTCGGCGTCGGTGGCGCGGGGGAACTCGCTGCGGATCGTGCGGCCGGGGCAGATGTCGCCGGCCAGGGCCGCGATCTGGGTCGAGGCCTGCTTCTCCTCCATGCGGATCGGCCGGGCGACGACGAGGCCGGCCTCGGCACGCACGTCTTCGCCCCCGGCGACCGGCAGGTCGATCGGCTCGAGGTCGAGGAACTCGTCGAGCGGCTGGATCAGCGGCGTCAGGTCGATGCTGTCCTGGTGCGCCACCTGCTCCAGCAGGTCGTAGCGGCCGACCAGGTCCTGGGCGCGGTCGTAGCCGAGCGAGGCGACCACCTGCTTGACCTCCTCCCCCATCGCGGAGAAGAAGCGGGCGCAGCTCTCGGCGGCGACGTCGACCTCCTGCGGGGTGAACTTCTTCAGCCCGTGGGCGTCGGCTTCCTCGGTCGTCTCGATCTGGGTGGCGATGCCGACGTGGCAGGTGTCGAGCTGGCAGCCGCGGCAGATCGTGCAGCCGAGGCTGACCATCGCCAGGGTGCCAAAGCCGACCCGGTTCGCCCCGAGGCAGTGCAATTTGACGATGTCGTGGCCGGTGCGGTAGCCGCCGTCGGCCCAGATCTCGACCCGGTTGCGCAGGCCGGCCTCCATCAGCGCCCGGTGCACGGCACGGGTGCCGATGTCGCTCGGCAGGCCGACGTGGCGCAGGGCGTGCTGGCGGGCGGCGCCGGTGCCGCCCTCGAAGCCGGAGAGGGTGATGATGTCCGCCCCCGCCTTGGCGATCCCGAGCCCGATCGTGCCGATGTTCGGCACCACCGGCACCTTGACCGAGACGCGCACGTCCGGGTTCACGGTCTTGAGCTCGTCGATCAGCTCGGCCAGGTCCTCGATCGAGTAGAGGTCGTGGTTGTTGGAGGGCGAGATCAGGTCGGTGCCGGGGGCCGCGTTACGGGCCGCGGCGACCTTCTCGGAGACCTTCTTGCCGGGCAGGTGGCCGCCCTCGCCGGGCTTGGCGCCCTGGCCGATCTTGATCTCGGCGACGTAGGAGGAGTTGAGCATCTCCGCGGAGACGCCGAAGCGTCCGGAGGCGACCTGCTGGCCACGCCATTTGCGGTATTTCCCGTACATGTCGCGGATCTCGCCACCCTCGCCGTTGACGCAGAGGATGTTGGTCGCCTTGGCCGCCTCCGCATAGGCGCGGAAGGCCGGCTCGGACTGCGAGCCGAAGCTCATCGAGGAG
This sequence comes from uncultured Solirubrobacterales bacterium, assembly GCA_963719435.1. Lineage (GTDB taxonomy): Bacteria > Actinomycetota > Thermoleophilia > Solirubrobacterales > 70-9 > VAYN01. The sequence goes on from OY970384.1 coordinate 2,344,052, forward strand.
ATCACGATCGGGTAGTCGTGGTGGCCGATGCCGGCGTCGACCGAGGAGGCGTCGGCGAGCGGCTCGCGGTCTCCCTTCAGCCCCATGATGTGGCGCATCGAGATCGGGTTCTGCTTCTCCAGGTCGCGGACTTTCTCCGAGTACTCCTCGTAGGAGCCGGTGCCGTTGGCGGTGGCGATCGCCGCCTTGTAGACCTTCGGGTAGAAGCGGAACGTCTTCGCCGGTTTGGCCGCCTCGTCGTCGCCGCTGAGGGCGCGGGCGCGGGCGTTGGTGTCCTCGTCGAGCTCGGCGAAGCCGGTGCCGCCGGCGGCCGAGGAGGCGAAGGCCTCGGTCTGGAAGATCTCGGCCAGCTCCGGCTTGATCCCGATCGAGGAGAACTGGCGGGCGTAGCCGCGCACCTCGTGGATGCCGATCGTCGAGATCACTTTCTCGATCCCTTTGGTCAGGGCGGCGCAGAGGTTGCTGACGTCGGACTCGTAGTCCTCGACGCAGATCACCTCGACCATCGTGTACGGGCAGACGCCGTTGGCGCCGAGCCCGAGGGCCAGCATCGTGTCGTGGACGTTGCGGATCGCGGCCGAGCGCAGGACGATGCCGCAGCGCCGCCGCAGGTTCTCTTCGCCGCGGTCGACCTTGAACTGCTTCAGCGCCTGGTCAACCGCGGAGGTCGCCAGGTGCGGGTCGAGGTAGCGGCGCTCGCCGTCGTAGACGGTGCGGTCGGTGAGGATCAGCAGCTCGGCCCCGTTGCGGACCTTCTTCACCGCTTCCTGCTTGATCCGCTCGATCGCGCCGCTGGTCGTCTCCGACTCCAGCAGCGAGATGTCGACCGCGGAGGCGCGGCCGCGGAACTCCTCCCAGAGGTCCTCGAGCAGGTAGGTGCGGTGCTTGCGGGCGATCGCCCGGTAGGTCTTGTCGGAGAGCGGCGCCAAGCCGTGGTGACCACCGAGGATCACCGGGAAGGCGGTTTCGACGGTGCCGGTGTCGAGGCTGGCGTCGTCGATCGAGGGCCGCCGGCCGAAGACGGAGCGGGTCGAGAAGTGCTCCATCTCGCGCTCGCGGTCGATCGCCGGGTTGGTGACGACGGCGACCGTCTCCTTGAAGTAGTCGGCCAGGTTCTGGCGCTCGGGCGAGAGCGCCGCCAGCGGCCCGTCGTAGCCGAGCGAGCCGACCGGCTCGGCTCCGTTGGAGGCCATCTGCTGGACCAGTTTGACGTCGTCGCGCTGCCAGCCGAAGCCGGCGAGGACGCGGTCGGAGACCTTGACCGGCTCCTCGGGGCCGGCGTCGGAGTAGCCCGGGACGTCCTCGCCCTCGAGCGGGCCGCCGGCCTCGATCGCGCGCTCGTAGGCGGCGACGTGGTCGATCCCGTTGCGCCGCAGCCAGCTGTCGCGGACGATCCGCAGCATCGCGTCGTGCGCGTGCAGGGTCGAGCGGCGCTTGTCGCGGTCGATCAGGACCATCGCCTTCTCGCCCGGCGCCAGCGGCTTCGGCTCGGAGACCATGCTGTGCACGGAGACGACGCCCGGCTCGGAGCTGAAGACGTAGTCGTCCTCGGTCTCGACCTGCCACAGCGGCCGCAGGCCGAGGGCGTCGGAGGAGAACACGCACTCGTCGCCGTGGCGGGCGATCAGCGCCACCGGGCCCTGGGCGAACGGCCCCATCGCCTGGCGCAGGTACATGTAGAAGCCGCGCAGCTCCTCCGGCAGGTGGCGGATCTCCTCGACGATCGGCGGCACCACCATCTCCATCGCTTCGGCCAGGCTGAGGCCCTCGCGGCTGACCAGGGTGTCGATCGTCAGGTTCAGGTCCTGCGAGTCCGAGGCGCCGGGGCGGACCGGCACCGACAGCATCTTCGCCTCCTGGCGCAGCTGTTCGATCGTGTTGATCTCGCCGTTGTGGCCGAGCGCCGAGAACGGCTGCACGCGCTTGAACGAGGGCCAGGTGTTGGTCGAGTAGCGGTTGTGGCCGAAGCTGCCGATCGTCTCGAAGCGCTCGTCACGCAGGTCCGGGTAGTACTCGCCGAGCACCTTGGGAGCGCCCATCACCTTGTAGACGCAGGTGGTGGCGGAGAAGGAGGGGACGTGGACGCCGAGCCGGTGCTCGAGTTCGATCATCAGCTCGAACAGCACGCGGTCGCGCTTGGCGGCATCGGGGACGAGGCCGGCCAGCTGCCAGAAGTGGGGCTCCTCCTCGCGCGCGGTCGGGCCCAGCGCGGGCGAGTCGACGACGCCGATCCGCTCGGAGAGGACGCGGAAGCCGCCTTCGGCCAGCAGCTCGCGGGCGTCGTGCTGGATCTTGTCGAGGTCCTGGGAGCGCTCGACGAAGATGTGGGCGACGGCGAAGGCGTCGTCGAGGGTCAGTGAGGGATCGTGGCCGCCGGAGCGCACCTCCTCGGCCCAGATCTTGCGCGGCAGGTCGAGCATCAAGCCGCAGCCGTCCCCCTCGCCGTCGACGTTGCCGGCGCGGTGGAGCATCTTCTGCAGGGCGGGGATCGCCAGCTCGATCGGCCGGTGACTCGGAGTCGCGTCCTTGCGCACGGATGCGTAGATCGCGCAGGCGTCCTTGTCCTCGACGCTGGGCGGCGAAACCAGTGGCTTGTAGGGCAGCTCGGGCGAGTAGCGCTTGACGCTCGCGCCGGCGGACTGGTGCTTCGACATATGACCTCCCGGGTTCCACGCCTTCTTCGAGCGGGCGCGCGACGGGTTGACGGGCTCGGAAATTATAGGGGCAGGGGGAAGCCCTGCGGAAAATGCAAAGACCGAAAGTTGACCCAATTCGGCGTGAAATCCGTGCTTTTTCCCGCACCACACGTATTTCCGCAGCAAAGACCATGCTCGCCGATGAGCTATCGGGGAGACCTGAGGAAGGTCGTCAGACAGGCCAGAGAACAAGGCTGGCGCGTTGAGAAGCGCAAGGAGTTCTGGCTGCTCTTCCCGCCGGGCGGCAAGACGCCTCCCGCCAAGATTGCTGGCACGCCGTCCAGCCAGAGCTCGCTGCGAAACTTTTTGGCTGAAATGCGGCGAAAGGGGTATCGTCGATGACCATGGATTACAGGGCGTGGATCGAGGTGCCTGGCCTTCCATATTCGAGTGAGGCTGAGCATGAGCGCCTGTTTCGCGCACTGCTCGAGCGGCACCTGGATCTTGGCCCGGTGATGGGCTGGACCGACGACGGAGACGCCACCCGGGTAGTCCTCAGCGCGCCTGGACCAAACCAGGACGCGGCGGCGGAGAAGATGGTCGCTGCTGTCGCGGACAGCCTGCGAGCGTGCGGGCTCGGACAGCTCACGCCGTCCGCCGCATTCATCGAGCCGGTTGCGGAAGACGCCGCGGCCGCGAGCGCCTGATCAAGCCCAGGACATCGGCTCGTAGCCGCCCTCGGGCTGGACGCCGATCAGCAGCGCGGTGACGGGTGCGTCGGAGCGGTTGAGGATGGTGCGGCTGGCGGGCGGCTCGATCGAGGCGAAGGTGCCGGCCGGGGCCGGGTGGTCCTCTCCCCCGATCCGCAGCACCGCCTCGCCCTCGAGGATCGCGTAGAGCTCGACCTGGCCGCTCTCGTTCTCGTCGTGCTCGGGGATCTGGCCGCCGGGCGCGATCTCGACCAGGTTGAAGCCGAAGGCGGAGGTGCCGAGGGCCTTGCGGGCGAGCTTCCAGGTGCAGTCGCCGGAGCCCTCCATCGACTCGAACTCGTCGCGGTGCTTGATCGCATAGTCGCCGGCCATCGACTGCCTCCGTTCGCTCGGGGATTCTCGTGCGACCATACACCCGCCCTGGCAAGCGAAAAGGAGGCCCGATGACGGATCCGGGAAAGGACTCAGAGCAGGCGCTGACGGCGGCGATCGGCTGCTACAACGAGGCCTGGAACGCCCACGACCTCGCGGCGATCGTGGCGATGCACGCGCCGGACATGGTCTTCGCCAACCACACCGCCAGCGAGTCGGCGAGCGGCGAGGAGGTGCGCGCCCACATCGGCTCGATCTTCGCCACCTGGCCCGACCTCGAGTTCACGACCCGCCGCCTCTACGTGCGTCCCGGACTGGTCGTGCAGGAGTGGACCGCCGCCGCGACCCACACCCAGACGATGCGCCGCGGCGATCTCGTCGCCGAGCCGACCGGCCGGCGCATCGAGTGGGACGGCATCGACTCGATCCCCTTCGAGGACGGCCTGGTCAAGCGCAAGGACGTCTACTCCGACAGCGTCTCGATCCTGCGTCAGGTCGGACTGCTCGACTAGGCCGTGTCGCGTTTGCATCGCCTACCGACACAAACGCGACAATCCGCTCAGCGGCTCCAGTCGGGTTCGTAGCCGCCCTTGACCAGGGTCTTCGCCTTGCCGCCGCCGTAGGGGATCGACGCCACGGCGTGGTCGGGGCCGGGTTCGAAGCCGCCGGTGAAGCCGAGCACCGTGGTCCCGTCCTTGGAGAGCGCGGTGCCGACGAAGCCCTGCTCGCCGTTGCCGCTCTTTTCGAGCGGCTTCTGGGCGCCGGTCTGGGGATTGACGGCGACCGCATAGCTGGTGTCCTGGCCGACGAACTCGGCCAGCAGCTGCTTGCCGCTGGCCGACCAGGCGGTCGGGGTCAGGCCCAGCAGCAGCGGGTCGACCTTGGTGTTGGTCAGCCGCTTCTGGGCGCTGCCGTCGGGGTTCATCAGGAAGAGCTCGTTCTTCGGCCCGTACTTGCGGTTCTTGGCGCCGAGCTGCTTGACGAAGACGATCTTGCCGGCCGGGCCCCAGAGCGGATCGAGCGAGTTGCCGCCCTTGGTGATCTGGTTCGGCTTGCCGCCGCCGACCGGAGCGGTGAAGACGTCGCTGTGGGGCGGGAAGTTTTCGCTGTTCGCCACCGAGTAGACGAGTTCGGTCCCGTCCGGCGAGAAGCTGATGCCACCGAAGTAGCCGCTGGCGACCGTGCGCAGGAGGGTGCCGCTGACGACGTCGATCAGGACCAGCTTGCGCTTGCCGAGTTCCGGGCCACGCAGCGCCGCGACCAGCTTCGAATCCGGCGAGAAGGTGACGTAAGTGCTGTCCCGCAGGCCGGTCAGGACCGTCGCCGAGCCGCCGCCGTCGGCCGCGGCCAGCTTCAGTTCCTGGGCGTGACCGGGTCCTTCGTGCTGGTAGGCGATCACGTCGCCGTCGGGCGAGACCTTCGGGTTCGACCCGGCCCCGATCTTGAAGGCGCCGCCGCCGTTGTCGTTGGCGGCGAAGACGACGGGCTTGAACGGGTTCTTGACGTAGGCCAGCGTCGCCTGGGCGGCGGCCGGAAGCGCGAGCAGCGCGGTTACGGCGACCAGCGCCGCGAGCAGTTTGGACTTCGGCAGGCTTGGCATGGCGGCGATCCTAGTCGCGGAATCGGCGTTCGCGCGTCTGCTCCTATACGTCCATGAGACGTACAAGTGCAGACGCGCGCTAGCTTGGCCCGACGATCGCGGCGGCGACGAGGCCGCCGCTGACGCCGATGAAGGAGACGACCGCGAGGGCGCGGTACCAGAGCCGCTGCTCGGCGTCGGGGTCGAAGGCCAGCGGCACGAAGAGGAAGGGGTTGACGAGAGTGCCGAAGACCAGCGCGGCAGCGATCGCACAAGGCAGGTCCGGCACCGCGAGGCCGACCCCGATCAGGATCAGGCCCATCATCACGTAGTCGAGGTGGACCTGGCGGATCCGCTGCGGGGCGACGACGCCGATCCGGGTCAGCCACTCCGATTTCTCAGCCCGGATCACCATCGCCCAGCCCAGCAGCCCGCCCAGCGCCAGCTCGATCAGACCGATCTGGACGACCCAGTCCATCTACAGCTCGGGGACGTCGGCGCCGAGGGGGCTGAAGGGCAGGCGCCGCACGTCGGCCCAGCCCGCGCAGCGCCGCTCCAGCGCCGCGACGACGTTGCCGGCGTCCTGCCAGGTGGTCCAGACGAGGACGGTCGGGCCGGCGCCGGAGATCGTCGCCCCCAGAGCGCCCAGCTCGGCCGCGGCATCGACGATCTCCATCGAGCGCGGGTAGAGGTCACGCCGGCGCGGCTGGTGGATGCTGTCGGCGAGCCCGCGGGAAACGAGGTCGAGGTCGGCGCTGCGCAGGCCGAGTACGAGCAGCGCGGCCGCGGACGCGTTGGCGACCGCGTCGGCGAGCGGCACCTCGGCCGGGATCGCCGCGCGGGCGAGCTTGGTCGAGACCTCCTCGGGCGGGATCACCACGATCCCCTCCAACCCCTCGGGCGGGTCGAAGCGTGCCGCCCGCGGCGTCCCGTCGCTGTCCCGGTCGCAGACGACGAAACCGCCGTAGATCGCCGCGGCGACGTTGTCGGGGTGGCCCTCCAGCTCGGTCGCCCGCACCAGCATCTCCTCCTTGGAGAGGGCCAGCTCGAAGAGGTGATCGGCGGCGAAGAGACCGGCGACGATCGCCGCGGCGCTGGAACCGAGCCCACGCGCCAGCGGCACCTCGCTGCGCAGCCGGAAGGCGATGCCGTCGGCGGAGTGCAGGCTCTCGAAGGCGCGGACGACGAGGTTGTCGCGCCCGGTCGAGACCTCGAGCCCGCCGGGGTCGAGCGAGAACTCCCCGGTCTCTTCGACCTCCAGATCGAGATGCAGCGACACCGCCGCCGCCATCGCGTCGTAGCCGGGGCCGAGGTTGGCCGAGGAGGCGGGAACGCGGACGAGTCGGTGGCGCGCGGTCAATCGAAGACGGCTCGCTCGACGGCGCTGAGGTCGTTGTCGCAGTTGATCACTGCGGGGGCTTTGCCGAGCGCGGTGTCGGGGTCCTTGAGGCCGTGGCCGGTGAGTACGCAGACGACCGAGGCGGGTGGCTCGGCGCCCTCGACGACCGGGAGGCCGTGGGCGAGCAGGCCGGCGACCGAGGCGGCCGAGGCGGGCTCGCAGAAGACGCCTTCGGTGTCGGCGAGCCAGTGGTAGGCGTCGAGGATCTTCTCGTCGGAGACGGCGGCGACGCGGCCGCGGGACCCGGTGAAGGCGGTCATCGCCTCCTCCCAGCGCGCCGGGTTGCCGATCCGGATCGCCGAGGCGACCGTCTCGGGGTTGGCGACCGGCTCGCCGCTGACCAGCGGCGACGCGCCCTCGGCCTGGAAGCCGTAGAGGACGGGCAGCGGGCCCAGGCCGGCGCCCTCGCTCGCCCCGTCGCCGTCGGCCAGCTCGCGGAAGCCGCGCCAGTAGGCGGTGACGTTGCCGGCGTTGCCGACCGGGATCGCCAGCGCGCCGGGCATCTCCCCCAGCTCCTCGACGACCTCGAAGGCCGCCGTCTTCTGGCCTTCGATCCGGTGCGGGTTGACCGAGTTGACGAGCTCGATCGGGTGCTTCTGGGAGAGCTCGCGGACGATCGTCAGGGCATCGTCGAAGTTGCCCTGCAGGGCGACGACGCGGGCGCCGTGCATCAGCGCCTGCGCCAGCTTGCCGATGGCGATCTTGCCCTCGGGCACGATCACCGCCCCGCGCAGGCCGGCCCGGGCCGCGTAGGCGGCGGCGCTGGCCGCCGTGTTGCCGGTCGAGGCGCAGATCACCGCCTCCGCCCCGCGCCCCTTGGCGCGCGAGACCGCCACCGTCATCCCCCGGTCCTTGAACGACCCGGTCGGGTTGGCGCCGTCGAACTTGAGGTAGGCGCGGGCGCCGATCCGCTCCGAGAGCCGCGGCGCCTCGATCAGCGGGGTCGAGCCCTCGTTCAGGGTCACCACCGGGTCGCCGGGCTCGAGCGAGAGCCGGTCGCGGTAGCGCTCGATCAGCGGCACCGTCACTAGAACTCCTCCTCGATCACGCGGATCGAGCGCGGCGGCGCCCGCAGCTCGCCGAGCGCGCCGAGCGCCTCGACCGCGGCCGCGAAGCGCGACTCCAGGCACTCGTGGACGACCATCACCAAGCGCGCGTCGTCGCCGGCGCCCCGCTGGACGACGCTCTTGACCGAGACGTCGTGGTCGCCCAGCACCGTCGCCACCGTCGCCAGCACCCCCGGCTGGTCGGCGACCTCGAGGTAGAGGTAGAAGGAGGAGGTGACGTCGGCGACGATCGGCAGCTCGGTCCGGGTCTCGTGCACGGGCGCGTCGCCGGCGAGGATCGAGACGACGTCGCCGAGCACCGCCGAGGCGGTCTGCAGGCCGCCGGCGCCGGGGCCGGACATCGTCACCTCGGTGATCGCCGGCGCCTCGACCATGACCGCGTTGAACGGGCCTTCGATCGGCGCCAGCGGGTGGCCGGAGTAGAGGAAGCAGGGGAACACGCGGGCGCTGATGCCGCCGTCGCGGCGTTCGGCGACGCCGAGCAGCTTCAGCGAGAGGCCGAGCTCTTTGGCGTAGGCGAGGTCGTCGGGCTGGATCGCCTCGATCCCCTCGTAGGAGACCTCCGAGAGCGTCACCGGGGTGTGGAAGGCGAGGCGGGCGAGGATCGCCATCTTCGCCGCCGCGTCGGCCCCGTTGACGTCGTCGCTGGGGTCGGCCTCGGCGTAGCCCAGCTCCTGGGCCCGCGCCAGCACCTCGTCGTAGCCGGCCCCGGTCGACGCCATCTCGCTGAGGATGAAGTTGGTGGTGCCGTTGACGATCCCGAACACCTTCGAGATCTCGGTCACGCCGAAGCTCTCCTGGATCGTGCGGACGATCGGGATCACCGCCGCGACCGCGGCCTCGAAGCGCAGCTGCACGCCGGCCTCGCGGGCGACGGCGAAGAGCTCGTCGCCGTACTGGGCCAGCAGCTGCTTGTTCGCGGTGACGACCGGGCGACCGGCCCGCATCGCGTCGAGCACGAACTTGCGGGCCGGGTCGGTCCCGCCCATCAGCTCGACGATCAAGTCCGAGCGCTCGAGGATCGCGCCGAAGTCGCCCTCCGAGCGGGTGAGGACGCCGGAGATCTCCGGCCGCCGCCCGGTCGCGGCCTCGACCGCGTCGGCGCGCTCGGCCAGCAGCTCGGCGAAGGCGGCGCCGACGGTGCCGCGCCCGAGCAGCCCGATGCGGACGGCTTTGGAGCCCTCGCTAGACATCGCGCCCGGTCAGGTCCTCGTAGGTCTCGCGCCGGACCACGACCCGGGCCTCGCCGTCGCGGCAGAAGACGACCGGCGGCCGCGGGACGCCGTTGTAGTTGCTCGCCATCGCGTGCCCGTAGGCGCCGGTGGCCGGCGTCACCAGGACGTCGCCGACCGCGGGCTCGGCCAGCAGCGCGTCGCGGACGAGGATGTCACCGGACTCGCAGTGCATGCCGGCGACCGTCACCAGTGTCTCCGGCGCGGCGGCGGCGCGATCGGCGATCAGCGCCTCGTAGCGCGAGCCGTAGAGCATCGGCCGCAGGTTGTCCGACATGCCGCCGTCGACGGCGACGTAGGTGCGGATGCCGGGGATCTCCTTGACGGTGCCGACGCGGTAGGCGGTGAGGCCGGCGTTGGCGACCAGCGAGCGGCCCGGCTCGACCAGGATCCGCACGCCCTCGCCGAAGACCTCGGCGACGCCGCGGACCTTGACGTCGACGTAGGAGTCGATCGCCGGCGGCTCGTCCTCCGCCGTGTAGGCGACCCCGAGCCCGCCGCCGACGTTGACCACCCGGCACCACTCGCCGGCCAGCTCGCCGAGCGCCCGGATCGCCAGCGTGTAGGGCTCGAGCTCGAAGATCTGCGAGCCGATGTGGGCGTGCAGCCCGACCAGCTCCAGCTTCTCGGAGGCCAGCACCCGCTCCACCGCCCGCGCCGCCAGCCCATCCTCGAGCCCGAAGCCGAACTTGGAGTCGAGCTGGCCGGTGGTGATGTAGTCGTGGGTCGAGGGCTTGATCCCCGGGGTCACCCGGACCAGCACCCGCTGCGGCGAGTCCAGCAGCCGCTCGCAGCGCTCGATCTCGTCGAAGGAGTCGAGGATTAGGTGGCGGATGCCGGCGCGGGCGGCGAAGAGGATCTCCTCGTCGCTCTTGTTGTTGCCGTGCATGTGGATGCGGTCGGGGTCGAAGCCCGCCCGCAGCGCCATGTGCAGCTCGCCGCCGGAGGCGACGTCGACCGAGAGTCCCTCGTCGGCGAAGAGCCGGTAGGCGGCGGTGCAGGGGAAGGACTTGCTGGCGAAGACGACCTCGAAGTCACCGGTGCGGCGCTCGAAGGCCTCGCGGTAGGCGCGGGCGCGGGCGCGCAGCTCGTCCTCGGCGTAGACGTAGGCGGGAGTGCCGAACTCTTCGGCCAGCTCGACCACGTCGCAGCCGGCGACCTCGAGGTGGCCGCGCTCGTTGACCCGGCTTCCCGCCGGGTAGACCGCCGAACCTTCGATCGGGTCGCCGCCAACGACCGACCCCGCCTGTTCTCGCTCCGCCATCGGACCGGCATTCTGACGGTTGGGCGCGAAGCCCGGTCAGCGGTTGCCGCGCAGGAGGCCGCCGACGGCGCCGACCGTTTCGTCGACGACTTTGCCGACGGTCGATTCCGGGCCGACGACACCGTTGACAACGCCTTCGGTGACTTCGGTCACGCCGGTTTCGTTCAGGGTCCCGCCGAGCGCCGTTTCGTCGACCTGGTTGACCGTGTTGTTGACGGTTTCGGTGACCTGCCCGGTGGTCGTGGTCGAGCCGCCGCTGCTGCCGCCACCACCCGTTCCGGCAGTGCTTTTGCCGCCGCCGGAGCTGACCGCGCCACCGTTGCCGCCACCGCCGCCGCTGGCATTGCCGCTGTCGCCGGAGGCCGGCGCGCTGGCGCCCTGACCGGGATCGCCCGGCGCGCTGCCGGCACCGCCACCGCCCTGGGCCGGATTGCCACCGCCATCGCCGCGCTGGCCGGTCGTCACCGACTCCGCCCCGGCGCCGTCGACGCCGCCGTTGGCGGCCAGCGAGGCGCCGTCGCGGGCGCCGACCGCGTTGGCGCGATCGTCGCCTCCACGGGCTTTGGCCGCTGCCGCTCCCGTCGCCGCCGCCTGCACCGTCACCCCGGAACCAGAATCAGAGGCGGGCTGCGCCTCCGAGACGGCTGCCTTGTCCTCGCCGCCGAGCGCCGCCAGCGGCCAGTCGGTGAAGACCTGGGCGGAAACGAGCATGACGAACACGGCGATGGCGATGGCGATCAAGGTCGCCCCTCCCATCGCCCCAACGAGATAGGTGTGCGCCTGGCGAATCATTGGGGAGGCCTACTTGATTGCTAAAGGTAACCCATCGGGTCAGTAGGGGAGCCGTTTATACGAACCTCGAAATGCAGGTGCGGCCCGAGGCAGTGGCCGGTGCAACCCGTGTACCCGATGACGTCGCCCTGCGAAACCGACTGCCCGGCGGCGACCGCGAAGGAGCTCTGGTGGGCGTAGCAGGTGGAGAGCCCGCCGCCATGGTCGAGGCAGGTGAAGTTGCCGTAGCCGCCGCTTTCGGCTTCCGACTGCAGCAGGACCACCGAGCCCGTGGCCGCGGCCCGGATCGGCGTCATTTCCGGCACGGCGATGTCGACGCCCTCGTGCATCGAGCCCCAGCGCGGGCCGAAGCCGGAGACCACGGCACCGCTGACCGGCCAGATCAGGCCACCGCTGCCACCGACGATCGGCCCCGCCGGCAGCGGCGCCGAACCGGTCGCCGCCAGCGTCGCGGCGATCTCGCCCTGGATGTCGGCGACGTCGTCATGCAGCTTCTCTTCGTGGACGCCGATGCTGGCCAGCGCCGCTTCGCGCTTGCCGCGAGCGGCGACCAGCTCCTGCTGGTGGGACTGCAGCGAGGCCCGGGCGCTGGCCAGCGCCTGCTCTTCGGCGGCAATCGCGTCGCGGGCGGATTCGATCCGGTTCTTGGCGCTGCGCAGGCGGTCGACGATGCGCTGGACTTCGTTGCGCAGGTCGCGCACGCGGTCGACCACGGCCTCGTCCATCCCGTGCAGGCGGTCGATGTATTCGGCGCGGGCGGCGAGGTCGTCGACCCCGTCGGCGCTGACGATGACGCTGAGGATGTCGGGGCTGCCGCTTTCGTACATGGCGACCAGGCGCTCGCGCAGGGCGACCAGGGCGCGTTTGAGCCGTGCCCGCAGCGCCTCCAGCCTGTCCTTGGCGGTGTCCAGTTCGGCCACCGCCCGGTCCAGCTCGGCCTGCTTGGCGGCGAGCCGGGCCTCGACCGCGGCCTCGCGGGTGCGGATCATGGCAACCTCGGAGGTCAGCTCTTCGATTTCGTCCTTGTAATGGGTGATCGTCGAGGTGAGGACGCCCTTCTGCTCCTGCACGTCTTCCAGCTTCGACTGCTTCGCTTCCAGCTTCGACTGCAGGTCCTCGGCCGAGGCCGGGCCCGCGATCAGCAGTGAGCAGAGCGCCGCGGCGGCAACGGCAAGCGCCACCGCGACGAATCGGTTGCGTCGCATCCGAGCGAGGCTAGCCAAGCGCCAAATCCGCCCTGAGACGTTGGTCACACCTGCAACCGGGCTTGCGCTAGCCGTGCGTGGGGGCGTTCTCGACGCGCAGCAGGCCCTGGTCGGCCTCCTCCTCCATCTGCAGCGTCGTGTGCTCGATCCCGAAGCGCTCGCGCAGGGTCAGCTCCAGCCGCTGGCGGACCAGGTCGCGGTCGCAGTCGCGGGCGACGACGACGTGGGCGGCGACGGCGCCGAAGCCGGAGGTGACGGTCCAGGCGTGCAGGTCGTGGACCGAGCGCACCCCCCGCTCGCCGCAGAGCGCCGCCCCCAGCGCGTCGACGTCGAGGTCGGCCGGGGCGGCCTCCATCAGCACGTCGAACGGCTCCTTGATCAGCCGCCAGGAGGAGGCGAGGACGAGGGCGGCGATCAGCAGGCCGACGATCGGGTCGACCACCGGCGAGCCGCCGAGCAGGACGAAGGCGCCGGCGAAGACGACGCCGACCGAGCCGAGCGCGTCGGCGACGCTGTGGCGGAGGACGCCCTCGAGGTTGATGTCCTCGCGCTGGCCGCGGGCCAGGACCCAGGTCGCGGCGAGGTTGCCGGCGAGGCCGAGCAGGCCCAGCACCAGCACCCCGACCCCCTCGATCGACGGCGGGTCGGAGAAGCGGCCGATCGCGGCGACGGCGATGGCGATGCTGACCGCGACCAGCAGCAGGCCGTTGACCAGCGCCGCCAGCACCTCCGAGCGCTGGTAGCCGAAGGTGCGCCGCCCCACCGCCGGCAGCGCCGCCAGCCGGGCGGCGATCAGGGCGAGGACGATCGCGCCGACGTCGGAGAGCAGGTGGCCGGCGTCGGCCAGCAGTGCCAGCGAGCCGGTGACGATGCCGCCGACCGCCTCGGCGAGGAGCAGGCCGACGTTGATCGCCAGGGCGATCCACATCCGCCGCCTGCTGTCCTCGCGGCGGGCGTCCAGCGCGTGCGAATGGCCGTGCGGTCCGTGCACGGTCCCGAGCTTACGCCGGGACCGCCTCCTTCTTCTCGTCCGGCTTCATCGCCGCCGCCGCGACTTCGGCCCCGAAGCCGAGGCGCTCGGCGTAATCGCGGGCCTGCATGCGGGAGATGACCATGCGCTGGATCTCCGCCGTGCCCTCGAACAGCTGGTAGATCTTGGCGTCGCGGAAGAACTTCTCCAGCGGGTAGTCGGTGTTCCAGGCGTCGGGGCCGACCAGGTCCATCAGGGTGGTCGTCGCCCACATCGTCACGTCCCCGGCCTTGAGCTTCGACATCGAGCCCTGGCCGCCGGTCATCGGCATCCCGTTGCGGCCCATCCAGGCGGCGCGCTGGACCAGCAGCCGCGCCGCTTCGAGCTCGGTGGCGACGTCGGCCAGCGTCTGCTGCACCCGCTGGGTCTGCAGCAGCGGCGTGCCGGCTTCGGACTGGCCGTCGAGGTATTCGAGCGTCCACTCATACGCGGCCTGGCCGATGCCGAGCGCCGAGGCGCCGACCAGCGGCCGCGTCACCTCGAAGGTCGCCAGCGCGTCGGCGCCGCTCGATTTCTTGCCTTCGCGCCCGCGCTGCAGCTTCTTCTCCAGCTTCTCCTCGCCGCCGAGCAGGTTCTCGATCGGGATCCGGCAGTCCTCGAGCACAATCTCGGCCGTGTGCGAGGCGCGGATCCCGAGCTTGGTCTCCTTCTTGCCCTGGGAGAGGCCGGGGGTGTCCTTGCCGATCACGAACGAGGCCTGGCCGCGGGTGCCGAGCGCCGGGTCGACGGTGGCGACGACGACGTGGACGTCGGCGATGCCGCCGTTGGTGATGAAGACCTTGGTCCCGTTCAGGACCCACTCGTCGCCGTCGCGCTTGGCGGTCGTCTTCAGGCTCTTGACGTCGGAGCCGGCCTGCGGCTCGGTCACCGCGTAGGCGCCGAGCTTGATCTGCTCGTCGTCGCCGAAGCACTCGGGTACCCAGCGCATGATCTGCTCGGGGGTGCCGGAGGAGGCGATGCCGGCGGCGGCGAGCCCGGAGCCGGAGATCGCCAGCGCGGTGCCGGCGCAGCCCCAGTGGAACTCTTCGGCCGAGATCACCTGCATCTGGCCCTGCTCGTCGGCGGCGGAGCGCTGGATGCCCTCGAGGCCGCCGAAGCCCTGCTTACGAGCCTCTTTGATGACCTCCCAGGGAATGCTCTCCTCGCGGTCGTGCTTGGCGGCCGCCGGGCGGATCACCTCGCGGGCGAAAGTCCGGCATTTCTCCTTGTACGCGAGCTGCTCGTCGTTGAGTGCGAAATCCATTGGTTCCTTCCTCGCCGTGGACCGATTGACTGGTCAGTCAGCCAGTCTCCGGGAACTTTAACTGAACGGCCAGCCAGCCAAGCCGGAAGGGCCGTGCTTCCGACCCCATGTAGCGTTGCGGCCCGTGAGCGCCGATCGCCCGATCAACGCCGACGTGCCGGTCAACGGCGAGCCCGAGGCGGCCACGCGGGAGGAGCCGAAGCCGGCGGCGGCGAAACCGCGGCCAGCCGCGCCGGAGCCGGCGGCGAAGCCCGCGCCGGCGACGCCGAAGGCAGAGCCCGCGGCCGCCCCTCCCCCGCCGCCGAAGCGCCGCGGGCGGCGGCCGATCCCCGGCGCGCTGAAGGGGATCGCGGCGCTGGTCGCGGTGGCGATCGTCTTCATCGTCGCCGCCGTGGTCGGCGGCAGCGGCGGCTCCACGAGCGAGCCGGAGAGCGCCGGCCCGGCACCGGCGACGGCGCCTGCCGGCGACACCGAGGCGGCGGACACGGCCAGCGACACCGGCGCCGAAGAGCTCGGCTATCCGGCCTTCGCCACCGGCAACACGACCCGGGTCGGCGGCTCCGACCCCGCCGCCAACGCCGCCAGCGTCGCCCTCGCCACCTTCCCCTCGACCGAGGAGGCGCAGCGGCCCGCCGCGGTGACCCTGGTCGGCGCAGACGACTGGGCCGGGGGGATCGCCGCAGCGGTCCTGATGGCGGCCCCGATCCGCGCCCCGATCCTGATCTCCGGCAGCGACGAGGTACCGGACGCAACCGAGGAGGCACTGGACGCGCTCGACCCGCAGGGGGCGAAGGAGACCGGCGGGGCGGCGCTGTTCACGATCGGCGACGTCGCCACGGCCGGCGGCGGCGAGGAGACCGCGGTGAAAGCCGGCGAGGCGGCGAGCGAGGCGGCGGCGATCGCGGCGCTGCGCGAGCGCCTCTCCGGCTCCGCCCCGGCCCACATCGTCCTCGCCCCCTCCAACCAGCCGGCGCTGGCGATGCCGGCCGCTGCCTGGGCGGCCCGCTCCGGCGACCCGGTCCTGTTCGCCGCCGGCGACTCGCTGCCGCAACCGACGGCGAAGCTGCTGAAGCGCCACAAAGGAGTGCCGGTCTACGTCCTCGGCCCCTCCTCGGCGATCTCGTCCAAGGCGGTGCGGGCGGTCGCCAAGATCGGCAACGAGGTCCACCGCGTCTCCGGCGAGGACCCGGTCGCCAACGCGATCGCCTTCGCCCGCTACGCCGACGACGGCTTCGGCTGGAACGTCAACGACCCGGGCCACGGCTTCGTCCTCGTCCGCGACGAGGCGCCGCTCGACGCCGCCGCCGCGGCGCCGCTCTCGGCCTCCGGTACCTGGGGACCGCTGCTGCTCAGCGACAGCGCCAGCGCCCTGCCGGCGCCGTTGCGGGAATACTTCCTCGACGTGAAGCCCGGCTACACGACCAACCCGACCCGCGCCTTCTACAACCACGTGTGGGTGATCGGCGACCAGGAGGCGATCGACGTGAACCAGCAGGCCGAGGTAAACGAACTGGCCGAGCTGGCCAAGATCGGCGGTGGCGAATGAGCGAGTCCGAGAACCCGGAGCTGCTGAGTCAGGCCGGCGAGGTCACGCCGGAGGACATCCGCGCCCTGGCCGGCGCCTCCACCCCCCACTTCGCGCTGCAGGTCCGCAACCGCATCCGCCGCCTGATCGAGCCGCTGCCGGCCGAGCACCCGGCCCGGCTCGAAGGCGAGCGCAAGATCGCCAAGCTGGAGGAGCTCGCCGAGAACAGCGGCGACCCGCGCGGGACCCTCGGGATCGGCCACTGAGATGAAGCACATGGCCCCCGGCGTCTGGCGCCTGAAGGAGTTCCCGGCCCCCAGCGTCAACGTCTACCTGGCCGAGGACGTCCTCGTCGACGCCGGCCGCCGCTGGGACCGGCGGCGGATCTTCGCCGAGCTCGAGGGCCGCGAGATCTCGATGGTGGCGCTGACCCACGCCCATCCCGACCACCAGGGCGTCGCCAAGGACGTCTGCGAGTCGCGCGGCGTGCCGCTCGCCTGCCACGCCGACGACGTCGAGGCGATGGAAGGCAAGCGCTCGATGCAGGAGGCCGCGGCCGGCAACCCGGTCAACCGCGTGATCCGGGCGATTTGGCAGGGCCCTCCGTACGAGGTCGAGCGGGTCCTGCAGGAGGGGGACGAGGTCGCCGGCTTCCGCGTCGTCCACGCCCCGGGGCACGCCCGCGGCGAGGTGATCTTCTTCCGCGACTCCGACCGGGTGGCGATCTGCGGCGACGTGATCCGCAACATGAGCTACGCCACCGGCCTCCCCGGGATCAAGGAGCCACCGCCGATCTTCACCTACGACATTGCCGAGAACCGCCGCTCGATCCAGAAGCTGGCCGCGCTCGAGCCCACCCTGATCCTCCCCGGCCACGGCCCCGCCGTGAGCGACATCGGCGCCTTCGAGCGCTTCGTCGCCGCCCTGCCTGCATAGCTCCGCCCGCCTGGGAGCGGCGCCGCCCGACCGGGTAGGGAAATCGGACCGCAGCTCGTAAGGAGTTGAGGGGTTACCTAATTTCAGCTACCTGGAGGGAGTCCAGCATGAGCAAGCTCAAGGAGAGGCGCCCGTCGCCGGCCATGGTGGTCGCGGTCATCGCCCTGGTCGTCGCCCTCGCCGGCAGCGCCTACGCGGCGCAGACGATCAACGGCGGCGCGATCAAGAAGCAGACGATCGGCGGCGGCAAGCTGAAGCAGAAGACCCTGACCGGGTACCAGATCAACGTCAACAAGCTCGGCACCGTGCCCACCGCGAAGAGCGCGATCCGCGCCAGCCACACCTACTGGGCGGTCGTCAACAACCCGGCCAGCCCCGGCAACGCGTCGCTGGCCCGGGCCAGCGACGCCGGCATCACCGCGGTCGAGGGCGGCGGCGCCGTCAACGTCGTGTTCCCGGTCGACATCAGCGGCTGCGCCAACGTCGCCGGGCGCGACAACGCCGGCACCACGGTGCCCAACGCCGGCTACGCGCAGACCAACGTCTCGCCCGCCAACGCCAACGCGGTCGAAGTCCACACCCGTGACAAAGCCGGCGCCAACGAGGACGCCGACTTCCACCTGATCGTCGTCTGCCCGTAGGGGGACCGCTCAGCGGATCAAGCGGACCTCGACGCCGACGTCGAGGTCCGCCCAGGCCCGGTCGGCCGTGAGCACCGGGGCCGCTTCACGGGCGGCGAGGGCAAGGCAGATGCGGTCGGCCAGCGAGAGCCCGAGCGCCCGGGTCGGCTGACGGAGGCGAGCCGCGTGCTCTGCCTGGCCGGCGTCGACCGCGACGATGCCGACGCCGACGTCTTCGAAGTCGGCGCGAAGCGCCTGGTCGGGGATCCCCACGGAGATCGTCTTCTCGACCACCTCCGTCCAGTTGACGGCCGTGATCAGCGAGCCCCGCATCTCCCGCAGCAGATCGGCGCCGCCTCGCTCTCCCAGCAGGAAGGCGAGCACGGCCGAGGCGTCAAGAACGACGCTCGAGCTCTTCATCTTCTCGACGGGCTTCGACTCGCCTCTCGCCGATCAGCTCGGCGGCCAGATCGCGATCCCCGCGGCCTCCCGGAACTGCCTTTGCAGCCGTCCGAGGACGGCGAGCGGCGTCTCCAGGATCAGGCGGTTGCCCTCGGCGCGAGCGCTGAGCCGGTCCCCCTCGTGGAGGCCCAGCTCCTCTCGTAGCGTTGCCGGAATCACGATGCGACCCTGTCTACCAAGCTTTATCTCTGCCATCAAGGAGTAATTGTGGCAGAAGTGAAACTTTGTGGCACTAGCCCCGGGCTCTGCCCATATCCACCCTCTCGCCCTTGAACGGCACGCCCTCGGCAACCAGGAGCCGGCGCTGGCGGGTGCCCTTGGCGAGCGAGCCGTCGGCGCGGACGACCCGCCACCAGGGCAGGTCGGGCTCGTCGACGGCGAAGAGGACGGTGCCGGCGAAACGCGGCGCGCCCGGCGAGACGTCGCCGTAGGTGGCGACGAAGCCCTCGGGGATCGCCCGCACCCGCTCCAGCACTTCCAGTTCGCGGTCGCCCGCCTCCCCGGACACCGCGCGAGCGGCGGCTCAGCCGCCGGCAGCCGGCCCGAAGGCGTCGATGATCCGGTTCTGGAACTCGCTCAGCTCCTCCGGCGAGATGAAGTAGGTGGGCGGGGTGAGGAAGAGACCGTCGGCGCGCTCGGCCGTTGCCTCGACCCGGGCCCGGACCTTGGCGAGCGGACCGGCGGCGCAGTAGGCCTCGACCATCTCGTCGCTGATCGCGGCGGGGACCGCCGCCAGGTCGCCGCGGCGGAAGGCGTCGCCGGCGGCGACGGCGTTGTCGGCGAAGCCATGCAGCTCCCAGAGCGGCATGTAGGTCTTGACCGTGGCGTAGAAGGAGATCGTGCGGCGGGCCATCTCGATCGCGCGGCCCTCGTCGTCGTCGATCGCGCAGCAGACGGTCGGCAGGTAGTCGAAGTCCTTGCGCTCGCGGCCGGAGCGCTGCAGCCCGGTCTCGAAGGCGTCGACGACGACCTCGTCGATCCAGCGCAGGCTCTGGATCGGGTGCCCGATCAGCCCGTCGGCGACGTCGCCGGCCATCCGTGCCATCCCCGCCTGGACCGCGGCGGTGTAGATCGGCACGGACTCGCGCGGCGCCGGGTGCGGCCGGATCCAGCCCTTGATGTCGATGTCGTAGTACTCGCCCTGGTAGCGGATCGGCTCACCGGCGCCCGCCTGCTGCATGATCAGCCGCGTCGCCTCGATCGCCTCGCGCAGGTGCGGCGCCGGTTTGCCGTAGTCGGCGTTGTGCCAGGTCTCGTTCAGCCGTTTGACCCCGGCGCCCATGCCGAGGCGGAAGCGGCCGCCGGACATCTCGTCGATGTCGAGGGCGCTGACCGCGTGGATGAAGGGGCTGCGGGTGAAGGCCCAGACGATCCCGGTGGCGACGTCGATCTTGGTCGTCTTCGCCGCCAGGTAAGCGGCCTGGGTGGCGGCGCTGCGGAACAGCTCCGGCGCCCAGACGCACTCGACCCCGGCCGCCTCGGCCCGCAGCGTCTCCGCCTCGAGGTCGGCGACCGAGGTGCCGATCGCGGCGACGGAGATGCGGTCGAGCGCGGACATCGCCGGGCTCAGGCGGCCGCCGGCGCGCTCGCGCCGGCCAGCACCGCGTCGGCGACCCGTTCGCGGTGCCACTTCGAGTCGCCGAAGATCGCCGCGTTGGAGCGGCCGCGCTTGAGGAAGAAGTGGAGGTCGTGCTCCCAGGTGAAGCCGATGCCGCCGTGGACCTGGATCGAGGCGTCGGGGACGCGCCAGCCGGCGTCGGAGGCGTAGGCCTTGGCCGTCGAGGCGGCCAGCGGCAGCGACTCCGGCTCGGCGTCGGCGGCCCAGGCGGCGCCGTAGACGGCGGAGCGGGCGTTCTCGGTCTCCAGCAGCATCTGCGCGCAGCGGTGCGAGACCGCCTGGTAGGCGCCGATCGGGCGGCCGAACTGCTGCCGGTCTTTGGCGTACTCGACCGCCATCTCCAGAGTCCGCTGGGCGATCCCGGTCGACTCGGCGGCGAGGGCAACGCAGATGCGGTGGAAGACCGGGTAGTAGTCCGCCCCCTCGCCGGGAAGAGTGTCGGCGGCGGCAACGCGAACGCCGTCGAAGCGGACCGCGGAGAAGCGCCGGGTCGGGTCGATCCCGATCTCCGGGACGACGCTGACGCCGTCGGCGCCGCTGTCGACCAGGTGGCGCTTGCCGTCGCTGGTGGCGACGAGGAAGAAGTCGACGCCGGCGGCGTCCATCACCAGGGTCTTCTCGCCGTCGAGGACGACGCCGTCGCCGTCCGCCCTGGCCTCCATCTCGAAGTCGCCGATCGGTGCCGGCGAGCCGGCGTCCCAGAGCGCCGGGGTGCCGCGCAGCGTGCCCTCGGCCAGCGGCCGCAGGTAGCGCTCGCGCTGGTCGTCGGAGCCGCAGAGGCTGAGCGCCAGGCCGGCGACCGTGTTCGAGAGCAGCGGCGAGGGAGCGAGCGCGTAGCCCATCTCCTCGAAGAGGACGGCGAGGTCGACGATGCCGAGCCCCTGTCCGCCCCACTCCTCCGGCAGCGCCAGGCCGGTCCAGCCGAGCTCGGCCATCTGCTTCCAGCCGTCAGGGTCGGTGCCATCCTCGCTGGCGGCGATCTCCCGCATCCGCTCCGATTTGAAGCGCGAAGCGAGGAAATCGTGGGCGGTCGACTTGATCGCCTGCTGCTCGTCGGTGAGGTCGAAGTACATGGTCGGGCCTCCCTAGCGCAGCCTCGGCAGGCCGAGCACGCGCTCGGCGATGATGTTCTTGAGGATGTCGGTCGTTCCGCCCTCGATCGAGTTGGCGCGCGAGCGCAGGAAGCCGTACTGCCAGGCCCCGCCCGCGATCGCGTTCTCCGAGCCGCGGGCGAGCGGCGCGTAGGCGCCCTCGATCTCCAGCGCCAGCTCGGTCAGGTCCTGGTTGATGTCGGCCCACTGCCACTTGCCGAGCGAGCCCTCGGGCCCGGGGATCCCGGACTGCATCGTCTTGGTCAGGCCGCGGTAGGCGTTGAGCCGCATCGTCTCGGCCTCGATGTGGAGCTGGGCGATCCGCTGCCGGTAGTAGGTGTCGTCGGCGGCGGTGCCACCGTTGACGCGAACCTCCTGGGCCAGCCGGGCGAGCCGCCCGAGGCTGTTCTGGATCTGGGCGATCGCCCCGAAGGCGAGCCCGGCGCGCTCGTTCATCAGGGTCGTGATCGCCACGCCCCAGCCGGCGCCGACCTCACCGACGATGTTCGCCTCGGGGATCCGCGCTTCGTCCATGAAGACCTCGTTGAACTCGCCCTCGCCGGTGATCTGGACCAGCGGTTTGGTTTCGACCCCCTCCTGCTCCATGTCCATCAGGAAGTAGGTGAGCCCCTGGTGCTTGGGCGCGTCGGCGTCGGTGCGGGCGACGAGCATGCACCACTTCGCGTACTGGGCGAACGTGGTCCAGACCTTCTGCCCGCTGACCACCCATTCGTCGCCGTCCTTGACCGCGCGCGTCTTCAGCGAGGCGAGGTCGGAGCCGGACTCGGGCTCCGAGAAGCCCTGGCACCAGATCTCCTCGCCGGTCAGGATCGGCTCCAGGTAACGCTGCTTCTGCGCGTCGGTGCCGTGGGCGATGACGACCGGGCCGCCCATCGCCAGGCCGAGCACGTTGGCGGGGCTGGGCGCCTCCAGGCGCGCCGCCTCGCCGACGAAGATCGCCTGCTCGATCATCGTCGAGCCGCGGCCGCCGTACTCCTTGGGCCAGGAGATCCCGGCCCAGCCGGCGGCGTGCAGCTTCAACTGCCACTCGCGGCGGAAGGCCATCACCTCGTCGAGGCCGGCCTCGGGCTCGGGACCCGGATGGTTCGCTTCCAGCCAGGTGCGAACCTCGTCGCGGAACTCCTCCTCCGATGGCGACAGCGTCAGGTCCATCGGCAGCGAGCATATAGAGGTCTCCTGGCCGCGTGGCCAGGAGACCTCCAAAACGAACCCGACTAGCCCTGGCCGCAGGCCTTGAAGCCGTACTTGCCGGCCAGCTTCGCGCCCTTTTCGAGCGGGTTCTCTTCTTCCAGCAGCAGCCCCGGCTCGTCTTCCAGTTCTTCCGCCCCGCCCTTGACCGCGGCGACGATCGCTTCGACTTCCTCCTCGTCGCCGCTGGGGGCGCCGAGCTCGTCGATTCCTTCGGCCTGTTCCCGGACCCCCGGCGCGACCACGTCGACGATTACTTCTTCCTGCTGGGCCTTGGTCGGCTTTTCGGTGTCGACGTCGTTTTCCTCGGCGAACTCTTCGGCGCCGTCTTCGATCGCCTTGCTGCCCTTTTCGCAGATCGCGTCGCCCTGCTTGATGAACTCGGCCTTGGTCGGCGCCGCGGCGGCGGTGCTGTCGCTGTTGTCGTCGCTGCTGCCGCAGCCGGCGGCGATGGCCAGCGCCAAAACTGCGGCGAACAGCACGATCAGTCGCTTACTCAAGCGGGTCTCCTCTGATGGGGTGAACGGGACGTGGCAACCTACCGGCCGCAAAAGATGACTTCGCCTGACCGAAACGACCCGCCCGCCGCGCTCCCCGCCCACGCCGACGTCGCCGTGATCGGCGCCGGCTTCGCCGGGCTGGGAACGGCGATCAAGCTGCGCCAGGCCGGCCGCCACGACTTCGTCGTGCTGGAGAAGGCGGCGGAGGTCGGCGGCACCTGGGAGGCCAACACCTACCCCGGCTGCCAGTGCGACGTGCCCTCGAACCTCTACTCGTTCTCGTTCGCGCCGAAGCCCGACTGGAGCCAGACCTTCGCCCTGCAGCCGGAGATCTGGAGCTACCTGCGCGGCGTCGCCGACGAGTTCGGGCTGCGCGGCCACCTGCGACTCGGCTGCGAGCTGGAGCTGGCGAGCTGGGACGAGGACGCCGGGCTCTGGCGGCTGCAGACCTCGCACGGCGCGATGACGGCGCGGGTCGTGGTCGCCGGCATGGGCGGCCTCAGCACGCCTTCGATTCCCGACCTGCCCGGGCTCGAGAGCTTCGAGGGCACCGCCTTCCACACCGCCCGCTGGGACGAGGAGCACAACCTGCGCGGCCGTCGCGTGGCGGTGATCGGCACCGGCGCCTCCGCGGTCCAGGTGGTGCCGCGGATCCAGCCCGAGGTCGAGCGGCTGACCGTCTTCCAGCGCACCCCGCCCTGGATCCTGCCCCACCCCGGCCGGCCCGTGCGCCCGCGCGAGCGGCGGCTGTACAGGCTCCTGCCGGCGCTCCAGCGGGCGGTGCGCGGCGCCGTCTACTGGGGCCGCGAGACCTTCATGCTCGGCTTCAAACGGCACCGGCTCAGCCGGGTGCCGCGGCAGGTCGCGCTCAGGCACCTCGACGACCAGGTCCCGGACCCGGAGCTGCGCCGCGCCCTCACCCCCGACTACGAGATCGGCTGCAAGCGGATCCTGCTCTCGAGCGACTACTTCCCGGCGCTGCAGCAGCCCAACGTGGAGCTGGTCGCCAACCCGGTGACGGCGATCCGCCCGCGTGCCGTGGTCACCGCCGACGGCCGCGAGCACGAGGTCGACACGATCGTCTGGGGCACCGGCTTCCGCGCCACCGAGATGGAGGCGGGAGCGCGCTTCCGCGGACGCGACGGCCGTCTGTTGGCCGAGGCTTGGGACGAGGGTGGGATGCAGGCGCTGCGCGGGACCACGGTCGCGGGCTTCCCCAATCTCTTCCTGCTGATCGGCCCGAACACCCTGCTTGGGCACAACTCGGTCGTCTTCATCATCGAGTCGCAGCTGGCCTACGTGATGGACGCGCTGCGGACGATGGACGCCCGCGGCGCGACCGTGGTCGACACCAGGCAGGCGGCGCAGGCGGCCTTCAACGACGGGGTCCAGCGCCGCATGCGCGGCACCGTCTGGGTCGACGGCGGCTGCTCCAGCTGGTACGTCGACCGCCATGGCCGCAACACGACGCTGTGGCCGGGCACCTCATGGAGCTTCCGGCAGGCGACCCGCCGGTTCGACCCGGCGGAGCACCTGCTCGAAGCCGTCTAGGTCAGCCTTCTCCGCACTCCGAGAAGCCGTACTCCTGCGCCTTTTCGTTGGCATCGCCGAACGGGTCGGTGTCTTCGTTGAAGAGGGATTCCGGATCGTCTTCCGCTTCTTCGATCGCCGCGTCGAGCGAGTCGAGCATTTCCCCGACCTGCTCCTCGTCGCCCTCCGGCGTCCCGACGCCGCGGATCAGTTCCGACTGGGTCTTGAGGTTGGGGACGATCACCGTTTCGACGATCTCCACGCCCTGCTCGTCGCTCGGTTCCTTGCCGTCGGGGATGTTGTTTTCCTCCGCGTACTTTTCGAAGCCCGCTTCGATTTCTTCGTTGCCCTGCTTGCAGATCGCATCGCCCTGCTTGATCAGCTGGGCTTTGGTCACGGTCACGCTGACGTCGACGGTGTCGCTGCTGTCGTCATCGCTGCTGCCGCAGCCGGCGAAGATGGCGGCGGTCGCCACGATGCCGGCAAGCAGGACCAGGAGTCGCTTGCTCACTTGTGGTCTCCCTCTGGGGTGGTTGGACGAGGGCCGGCAAGCTACCGGCCGGCCCCGTCAGATCCGCCTCAGATCCGCTCGATCAGCGTCCCGGTCCCGAGGCCGCCGCCGCAGCACATCGTCACCAGGCCCATCGACTTGTCGCTGCGCTCCATCTCGTGCAGCAGGGTGGTGATCAGGCGAGCGCCGGTCGAGCCGAGCGGGTGGCCGAGGGCGATCGCGCCGCCGTTGACGTTGACCCGGTCCATGTCCGGATTCAGCTCGCGCTGCCAGGCGACGACGACCGAGGCGAAGGCCTCGTTGATCTCGACCAGGTCGATGTCGTCCATCGTCATCCCGTTGCGCTCGAGCAGCTTCCGGGTCGCCGGGATCGGGCCGGTCAGCATGATCACCGGATCGACCCCGACCGTGGTCTGGTCGTAGATCCGCGCCCGCGGCGTCAGCCCGAGGGCGTCGGCCTTCTCGCGCGCCATCAGCAGCACACCGGCGGCGCCGTCGGAGACCTGCGAGGAGTTGCCGGCGGTGATCTTGCCGTCCTCCTTGAAGGCGGGCTTGAGCCCGGCCAGCGCCTCGAGCGTGGTCTCGCGCAGGCCCTGGTCGGTCATGTAGGTGTCGCCGTTGACGGCGAAGGGGATCGTCTCGCGCTCGAAGCGGCCCTCCTCGGTCGCCTTGGCGGCAAGCTGCTGGGAGCGCAGGCCGAACTCGTCCAGCTCGGCCCGGGCGATCTCCCATTTGTCGGCGATCATCTCGGCCGAGAGGCCCTGCGGGATCAGGCCGTAGCGGTCCATCAGCTCGGGCGAGAAAGGCGAGCCGTGCTCTTTCATCACCTCGTAGCCGTCGGCGAAGGAGATGTGGCCCATGTGCTCGACCCCGCCGCCGACGACGACGTCGTGGACGCCGCTGGCGATCTGGGCGGCGGCGAAGTTGACCGCCTGCTGGGCGGAGCCGCACTGGCGGTCGATCGTCGTCGCCGGGGTCTCGATCGGCAGCCCGGCCTCGAGCCAGGCGTTGCGGCCGATGTTGACGCCCTGCTCGCCGAACTGCTGGGCGCAGCCGGCGATCACGTCGCCGGTCTCGGCGGGGTCGACGCCGGCGCGCTCGAACAGCTCGCCGTAGACCTTGGCCAGCAGGTTGGAGGCGTGCTTGTCCTTGTAGTAGCCCTTCTCCGCGTGGCCACGCCCGATCGGCGTCCGCGCCGCCTCGACGATGACCACTTCGCGCCCGCCGAACTTCCCGCTCCCGTTCTCAGCCATTTCCGCTCTCCGTTTCTCAGTCGTGTCACTCCAGAGTATCCGACTGACTGGTCAGTCAGCCAGGGCTGAGACGGGCGTCGGGTGCCCCTCCGAACGGCTTGTACTTTTTCGCTGCTGAGGGATCGACGGACGGCTGAGGCGACCCTGCGAAAAAGTTGAGTGAGGAGGGGCACCCGACGCCCGTCCCGTGCCGCCTGATAGGAACCCGCCCCTATGAGCGCTAATCAGGGGTACGAAAGTCCGGGGATCGCGGGGAGCGGGGCAATTGCCACCGGTCTGGCCGCCATCTCGACGATGACGGGAGACACCATCCTGCTCGCCCGCAGCGAGGCCTCGGCCTGGCGCGCGGAGGAGAAAGTGGTCGCCGCCTGCGCCAAGATCGAGGGCGCCGAGCCCTCGCGGCTGCGGGTCACCACGGACCCCAAGGACCTCGCCGACTGCGACGTGATCGTCGAGGCGATCGTCGAGGAGGTCGGGCCGAAGGGCGAGCTCCTGAAGACCATCGCCGAGGCCTGCCCCAACTCCGACCTGGCGACGACCACCTCCTCGCTGAGCATCGGCGCGATCGCCGCCGCGGCCGGCACCGACAAGCTCTACGGCCTCCACGTCTTCAACCCGGTGCCGCGGATGAAGCTGGTCGAGGTCTGCTTCCCCGACGGTGCCGCCGGCGCCCGCGAGAAGGCGCTGGCCTGGTGCGCGGCGATGGGCAAGACCGCGGTCGAGGTCCCCGACCAGGCGGGCTTCGTCGTCAACCGCCTGCTCTTCCCCTACCTCTTCGAAGCGGTGCGGCTGATCGAGCGGACCGGCATGGAGGCCGGCGAGGTCGACACCTGCATGAAGCTCGGCGCCGGCCACCCGATGGGGCCGCTGGCCCTGCTCGACTTCGTCGGGCTCGACGTCTCCCAGGCGATCGGCGACGCCCTCTACGCCGAGAACGGCGAGGCGGCCAGCCAGCCGCCGGGCATGCTGGTCGAACTGGTCGGCGAAGGCAAGCTCGGCCGCAAGAGCGGCGCCGGCTTCTACACGTACGACTGAGCGCTAGAGACGGAGAAGGCGCTCGTCGAAGGTCAGCAGCTCGGCACCGCGCAGCTGCGCGGTGGCCACGACCAGGGCGTCGGGGAGCCGCAAGGACCGATGCGCGGCCCGTAGCTCGGCCGCGCGCCGGCTCACCTCGCGGTCGGCCGGCACCACCTTCACCCGCAACCGATCGACGAAGCGGTCGATCAGCTCCCCGCGCTCGTTGCGCAGGGCGTGAACCATGATCTCCGAGTAGGCGCTGGCCGGCAGGATCAGCGAATCGCCGCGGGCGAGCACCGCATCGAGCTCGGCGCGGGCTCGCTGGTGGTGCGCGTCGGTCGCCGAGAAGAGGGCGATCGCCACGCTCGCGTCGAGCGCTACCGCTCCCACTCGTCCCGCAGCTCGTCGAGGTAACCGGGTGGGTAGCTGAGCGTGCCGGCGAATTCATCGAGCACATCGTCGCGCAGCCTCACCTCGACCTTGCCCTGGCCCAACGCGCGTACGAGGACGACGTCACCGGCGCCCAAGCCTGCTTCACGCAGCACATCGACGGGGATCGTCACCTGATTCTTGCTGGAGAGCTTCGCCATGCCTTTACCGATCTTAGCGATAGTAAAGGCGGGGGCTGGGAGCGCGAGGGCTGGCTGCATGCGGCCCCAAGTGTGCAGCGGCCCGAAACTCTCCCCCTGGGAGAGCTCGGGCGGGAATCATCTACTCCGCGTTGGCAGCGCGGTGCTTGCCGGCCAGGTCCCAGAGCACGTCGGCTTCCGAGATGCCCTGCCGGCGGGCGATGATCTCGATCTTCTCCCAGGGGAGCTCGGCCTCGGGCAGGTCGTCCCAGCGGGCCAGGTCGAGAGCCTCGATCGAGCCGCGCAGGGCCGGGCCGAGGTGCTCCTCCGAGCGCAGCAGCGCTCTCAGGACCTCGAGCTGCTTGTCAGTCAGGCGAACAACCCACATGCGGTACCTCCACTGCGTTCGGGGGGCGCGGGTTGCCCGGAGAAGCTAAGCGGCGGGACGGACGGAACCGCTGATCCGGACGGCCTCGATGCGGTTCTCCCGCACCGCCTCGACCCGGATCGTGTAGCCGTCGACCTTGACCGAGTCGCCGCGCTTGGGCAGCCGGCCGAGCTCGCCGAAGACGTAGCCGCCGACCGAGTTGTAGGCGTCGCTGTCGACCGGCAGCTCGATCCCGGCGTCGCTGAGGTCGCCGAGCGAGACGTGTCCGCGCACGAACCAGTCGCCATTGGTGAGCTGGCGCAGGGCCGCCGCGCGGGGGTCGGTCTCATCCTCGATCTCCCCCACCACCTCCTCGAGGATGTCCTCGACGGTGACGATCCCGACCGTGCGGCCGTACTCGTCGACGACGACCGAGAGCGAGGTGCGCTGCACCTGCAGGTCGTGCAGGAGGTCGTCGAGCGGGCGCGTCTCCGGCACGATCAGGGCGTCGCGGATGACCGTGTCGATCGCCGAGTCGGGGCCGTCGCTCATGTAGAGGCGGGCGAGGCTGTTGTTGTGGACGATCCCCTTGACGCGATCGGCGTTGTCGTCCTCGATCACGACCAGGCGGGTGTGACCGGAGGTGACGCAGCGCCGCAGCGCCGCCTCGACCGTGTCGGAGGTATCGACCGTGATCACGGCCGGGATCGGCGTCATCACCTCGCGCGCCTCCTGCTCGTGCAGATGGAAGACGCCGCCGAGCATTCCCGCCTCGCCGGGGTCGAGGTGGCCGCCGAGCCGGGAGCTGTCGATGATCTGCTTCAGGTCCTCGGCGGTGTGGTGCTGTTCGAGGTCGCTCGGGTTGACGCCGAAGAGGCGGACGATCGCGTTCGAGAACCAGCTCAGCGCCATCGTCACCGGCGCGGTGGCGACGCGGAACCAGTTCAGCGGCCGCGAGACCCGGCGCGCCGTGCTCTCGGCGTTGGCGATCGCCAGCATCTTCGGCACCTGCTCGCCGACGCTGATGTGGAGCGCGGTGACGAGGATGAAGGCCAGCGCCAGCGAGAGCCCGGCGGCGACCCCGTGCGAGAGGCTGCCGAAGATCGGCTCGATCAGCTTCGAGAGCGAGGGCTCGCCGAGGAAGCCGATCCCGATCGAGGCGATCGTGATCCCGATCTGGCAGGCGGAGAGGGATTCGTCGATCTTGTCGAGCTGCTCGACCACCGCCTCGGCGCCGGATTCGCCTTCCTCCGCCAGCTGTTCGATTTTGCCGCGGCGGCTGCGCACCAGCGCGAACTCGGCGGCGACGAAGAAGCCGTTGATGGCGATCAACAGCAGCAGGAGGACGAGCAGGAGGACGCTCATCAGCTACGCGGCCCGGTACTTCGGGCTGGGACGTCCTCGGCCATTCGGCGAACGGAATATAGCTGGCCGCCCACGCAGCTTTTTCGATAAATGCGATATTGGGCAAATAATGCGCGTCGCCACGCTCAGCGAGATGCTCGAAGAGGTCGTTCGCCTGGGCGAGGCGACCGGCATGGAAGCGCACGCGCACGAGCTGCGCGGCGAACTCGAGGGACGTCTGGCGACGGTCCGCGCGGCGCTCTCCGGAGCCTCGAGCCCGCGGGTGATCGCCCTGGAGCGGCTGGACCCGCCGCGGGTCGGTGGCTTCTGGATCCCGGAGATGATCTCGATCGCCGGCGGCGTCGACGTCGCCGGCGACCCGGGGCTGAACCCAGCCGACGTCGGCTGGGGCGAGCTGGAAAGCCTCAACGCCGAGGTCGTGATCGTCATGTACGGCTCCGTGGTCGACGCCCACGGCGAGGCGATGAAGCACTGGGACCGGATCTCCTCGCTGGGGGCCGGCCGGGCCTTCGCCGTCGACGCCTCGGCGACCTTCGCCGACCCCGGTCCGCGCCTGGTCGACGGGGTCGAGCTGCTCGGCCACCTGCTGCACCCGGAGCTGATCGACCCGCCCGGCAACACGCCTTTCCTCGAGCTCAAAGCACCGGCCCCGCGGCCCTCGCAGGGCAACTGACGCTCAGGCGATCGCAAAGGCGCCGACGAGGGAGACGGCCGCGACCGCGGTCATCACTGCGAACTCCGCGAGCCGGTGGTTGCGCCCGAGCATCCCGCGCTCGCCGGCGACGATCGCCAGCGCGCAGATCACGCCCCCGGCGAGACCGCCGAGGTGCCCGCCGGCGCTGATGTTGCTCATCGTGAAGGTGAAGACCAGGTTGATCACGATCAGGAACCCGATCTCCGAGGCGATCGCGTCCATGCCGCGACCGCGGGCGATCACGAAGGTGGCGCCGGCGAGGCCGAAGACCGCTCCCGAGGCGCCGACGGTAAGGGCGTTGGGGTCCAGCAGCAGGGCCCCGAACGAGCCCGCCAGCAGCGAGGCGAAGTAGAGGACGAGGAACCGCGGCGTCCCCAGCGCCGGCTCCAGCAGGCGCCCGAGGAAATACAGCAGCAGCATGTTGAAGCCGATGTGGATCAGGCTGGCGTGGAGGAAGCCGCCGGTGACCAGCCGGTACCACTCGCCTTCGCCGACCAGCGGCCCGTACAGCCCGTAGTCGATGACGATCGAGTTGCCGGTGCCGATCCCGAGCCCGCCGCCGCCGACCGCGATCTCGATCAGGAAGGCGACGACGTTGATCCCGATCAGGACGAAGGTCGCCGGCGAGTGGGCGAAGCCGGTGGCGTTGCCCCCCACCCCCTGCACCACCTTGGTCCGCTGGCTCGCGCACTCGGGGCAGCGCATCCCGACCGGGGTCGGGGTCATGCAGTCGGGGCAGATCGGCCGCCCGCAGGAGGAGCAGGAGACGCCGGTCTCGCGGTCGGGGTGGCGGTAACAGGTCTGGGCCATCGGGATGGGCAGCCTACAATCGCGGCGATGGCGCCCCCCAGCCCAGCCCGCCTCTACGCGACGCTGGTCGCCGCCGCGCTCTTCGTGCTCGGCCTCGCCGGCTTCTTCTCCAGCCTCGACTGGCTCAACTTCCTCTACCTCGGCAGCGGCGCCCTGGGGCTGCTCCTGGCCGGGGCGGCGCCGCGCGCCTTCGCCCTCGGCGGCGGCCTCGCCTACACCGGCCTGGCGATCTTCAGCTTCGCCGACGCCGGCTGGCTGCACCTGGCGATCGGCCTGCTCGGCCTCGCCGCCTACGCGGGGACGCGGCGTGGTTCGTTAAAGCCGCGAGCGCAGGCCGCCGGAAAGAGCGCGTAGACCGCTCTCGCCTTTGTTCTTGCTGCGGCGGCGCAGCTCCATCAGGACCAGCGCCCCGGTGGCGACGCCGCCGGCGCCGACCGCGACCACCGGCCGCACCCAGTTGCGCGGGTCGCGCAGCGCCCGCAGCTCGCTCTCGGAGAGCTCCTCGGCCCAGTCGGAGAGCTCCTCGGCGGCCGCCTGGGTGACGGCGGAGAGCGTGTCCTCGAGCCGGCCGGTCAGCCGCTCGGGCGGCTCGATCGGGCGCAGCGCGTCGGTCAGCAGCTGCTCGACGTCCCAGGTGCTGCCGCTCAGCGTCTCGCTCGAGTCAGTCATCGCTCATCTCCTCCTGCAGCTGCTTGATCGCGCGATGGATCAGGACCTTGGTCGCCCCGTCGGAGCGGCCCAGGGCACGGGCGATCTCGCGGTTGTCCATGCCCAGCGCGAAGCGCATGATCAGCGCCTCGCGGCGGTCGTCCGGCAGATGCTCGAGGCTGGCCATCACCTGGCGCAGCTCCTCGCGGCCCTCGGCAATCGCCACGGTGTCGTGGCGGGCGGCGATCGGCTCGGTGCTCTCCAGCGGCGTCTGCGGCCGCCGCGAGCGGTCGCGGTAGTAGTTCGAGGCGAGGTTGTGGGCGATCCGGATCACCCAGGGGCGCAGCGGCCGCCCGTCGGACTCGCGCCGCGCCCGGTCGAAGTGCCGGTAGGCCTGGAGGAAGGCCTGCTCGGTCAGGTCCTCGGCGTCGTGGTGGTTGCCGATCCGGTAGTAGGCGTAGGAGTAGACGTCGCGCAGGTGGGCGCGGTAGAAGTCCTCGAAGGCGCGGTCCAGCTCCGCCTTCGCCGCCGGCCCGAGCTCGCCGGGCTCGACGTTCTCCTTGGGGCCGCTCACCGGCCAAGCCTAGACCCCGGACGCGAGCGGGCATCAGGCGGCCCGCCGCGAGCGCTCGACCCGGCGCAGGCCGGCGATCCAGTCCTCGGCGCCGATCTCGCCGCGGATCAGCGCCGCCAGCCCGTTCAGGGCATCGGCCGGGGCGCCGGAGGCGGCGACCGCTTCGGCCAGCAGCGGCGTCGTGTCGAGTCCCTCCGAGGCCTGCCCGATCTGGGCCGGGATCTCGGCCGCCGGTGTGCCGGTGCCGAGCAGCTCGCCGGCGCGGCGGTTGCGCCCGGTCGGGGCCATGATCGTCGCCGTCAGGTCGCCGACCCCGGCGAGGCCGGAGAAGGTCTCCAGCTCCGCCCCACGCGCGATCGCGTAGTCGATGCACTCGCGCCAGATCTCGGCGGTGGCGATGCCGGCGGCGTTGAGGCCGTGCGGCTCGGCCGCCGCGGCGGCCAGCGCGGCGGCGTTCTTGGCGGCGCCGGCCATCTCCACCCCGGTGATGTCGCGCGAGCGCTCGCAGACCAGGCCGGCGCGGTCGAAGACCTCGCCCATCTGCACCCGCAGGTCGAGGTCGGCGGAGCCGAGCACCAGCGCCGCCGAGCCGGAGACCGCCTCGCGCGCGTGGGCGGGGCCGCCGAGGCAGGCGATCGCCCGCGCCCGCACCCGTTCGCCGACGTACTCGGCCGGCAGCTGCCCCTGCGGCGCAATCAGGCCCTTGGTCAGCAGCAGCACCGCGGAGCGGTCGCCGACCCGGTCGGCGATCGCCCCGACCGCCTGCGGCAGCGACTTCGAGGGGATCGCCAGGCAGATCAGGTCGAGCCCGGCGAGCTCGATCTCCGAGGCCGGGCGGACGTCGATCGCCTCCGGCAGCGGCACGTCCGGCAGGTAGCGCCGGTTCTCCCCCGCCTCGATCATCTCCGCCGCGCGCTCGGCGTTGCGGGCGCCGAGCTGGACCTCGAGCCCGCCGCGGGCGAGCAGCACCGCGACCGCGGTGCCCCAGCTGCCGGCGCCGATCACCGCGGCGCGGCGCATCGGCGGCAGGCCGCCGAGGTCTTCCCACTGCAGCAGCACGTTCGGCCAGATCCGCGAGGTGACGGTTTCCGCCAGCGCCTTCGAGGGCTCCTCGGCGCGGGGGAAGGTCATCGCCCGGCCGAGCCGGACCTTGACCTTGCGCGGGCGGATGCGCCAGCCGCGGCGCACGTGTTCGGTCCCCAGCACCGCGGTCGGGATCACCGGCGCCCCGGTCTGCAGGGCGAGGCGGCCGACCCCGCGCTTGGGGTGACCGAGGGTGCCGCGGCGGATCCGGGTGCCCTCGGGGAAGATGCAGACGGCCCCACCGCGTTCGACGATCTGGCGCGCCGTCTCCATCGCCTCCTCGTCGGACTCGCCGCGGCGGATCGGGAAGGCGCCGAGCCGCGAGAGCACCCAACCCTGCCAGCGGCGCTCGAACAGCTCGACCTTGGCGACGTAGTTCATCGGCCGCCGCCAGGGCAGGCAGCCGCCGACCGCGAAGGGGTCGAGGAAGCTGCGGTGGTTGGAGGCGACGATCAGACCGCCCTTGACCCGGGCGTACTCTCGCCCGGTCCGCGCGTAGCGGAAGTAGACGAGGAAGAACGGCGTCATGAACACCCTCGCCAGCAGATAGAGGGGCCAGTTGACGCTGTGCCTGCGCGTGTAGGCGTGGTAACGGTCGAGCCGCTCAGCGTTCACGCAGAGCGCTACACGGCGGAGGCGCCGCGGTTACCAGGCGCGTTCGATCAGCTCCGCCAGCTCCTCGCGCGAGGGCGGCGGCCCGGGGGTGAAGGCCAGCTCCGGCCGCACCAGCATCGAGTCCAGCGCCTGGTCGAGCCTGGCGCGGTCGGCGCCGAGCTCGCCGAGCCCGGGAGGATCGCCGCCGAGCTCGAGGACGCGGGCCTCGACGTCTTCCGGATCGGTCTCGATCGCGGCGGCGAGGGCCGCCAGCCGGTCGGGGGCGCGAGGGACGAGGAAGGCCAGCGCCCGCGGCAGGATCGCCGCGTTGGTGCCGGCGTGGGTCCCGCCGCAGATCCGCACCAGGGTCTGGCAGACCACGTGGTGGAGGCCGAAGCTGCCGGAGTCGATCGCGTAGCCGCAGAGCAGCGAGCCGAGCGCCAGCTGGGCCGGGTTGCGCTGCTCGCGGTCGTGGTCGAGGGCGGTGGCGATCAGCTCCGCGCCGCGCAGCGCCGTCATCTCCGAGACCGGGTTGGCGAAGGGCGTGTAGAGCGAGTCGGCGCCGTGGGCGAGGGCGTTCATCGAGCTGGCCCGCAGCGCCGCCTCCGGCTGACTGGCCATCGCCTCCGGCGCGGCGATCACCAGGCTCGGCCGCACCATCGCCGAGGCCCGCGACTCGGCCCCGGCCGGGAGCCGGTGGATGCCGGTCATCTCCGCCCCGGACATCGTCGTCGGGATCGCCGCCACCCTGGCGCCGCTGACCGCGGCGACGGCCTTGGCGACGTCGATCGTGCGGCCGCCGCCGAGGGCGACGAGAGATCCCGCCGTCGCCGTCTCGACCAGGGTCGCCGCCAGGTCGGGGACCTGGCCGGCGGGGACGACGTGGACCGCCTCGGCCGCCGCCGCCAGCTCGGTCGCCTCGGCCAGGCCACGGGCGGTGACGAGCAGCTCGAACGGCTCGAAGCCGTGCTCGCGCAGCAGCTGCGGCGCCTGGGCGATGCCGTTGCGGCGGAAGGCGACGGTGCGCCCCGCGTCCCGCCAGATGAAGGAATCGGGCGCCACCGCCGGGGGTGGCTCCTCAGCCACGAGGGTTGTGGACTGGCCTCAGGTTGGGTTCGACCTCGTCGCGCAGGTGCTCGTAGTCGGGCGGCAGCGAGAGCTTCTCGCCGAGGTGCTCGATCGGCTCGTCGACGGTGAAGCCGGGCCCGGTGGTGGCGATCTCGAAGAGCACGCCGCTGGGCTCGCGGAAGTAGATCGACTTGAAGTAGAAGCGGTCGATCTCCGGGGTCGGCTGGGCCCCGGCGGAGATCGCCCGCTGGCGCCACTCCATGTGCTCCTCCGGCGATGAGGCCCAGGCGACGTGATGGACGCTGCCGGCCCCCTGGACGCCGCGCTCGGGCGGCGGCTCGTCGAAGAGGTAGCGGCCGCCGCGGTTCTCGCCGCGGGCTTCCCAGGCGCCGTCGACCCGCTCGAACTCGAGCGCCTCGAGCAGGGCGGCACTGGCCTCGGGGGCGGCGCTGTAGGCGCGGACGGCGTGGAAGCCCTGCAGGGCCAGCTCGGCCGGGACCTCGGGGTGATCGGCGATCAGCGGCGGGTCCGGGACCTCGACCACCAGCAGCTCGTGCTCCAGCCCCTCCGGGTCGGCGAAGACGAGCCCGCCGCCCTCGCGGGCGGACTCGGTCCCGTTCGCCCCCAGCCGCTCGGCCCAGAAGGCGAGCGAGTCCTCGGAGGCGACGCGCCAGACGATCCGGTGCACCATGCCGGCGCCGGCCCGACCGGGCGCCGCGCCCGGGTACTCGAAGAAGGTCAGGTCGGAGCCCGGGTCGCCGCCCTCATCGGCGAAGAAGAGGTGGTAGACGCTCGGGTTGTCCTGGTTGACGGTTTTCTTGACCAGCCGCAGGCCCAGCACCCCCGCGTAGAAATCGACGTTGCGCTGAGCGTCCTCGGTGATCGCGGTTATGTGGTGGATGCCCTCTAGCTTCATCGTTCACGTATACCATCCCGCTTCGATGAGCCGCGCACGCAGACGCACTGTCAAAGGGCTCGTGATCCTCGGCTCGGTCCTCGCCTTCCTCAGCGTCTTCGCCATCTGGATCGAGCGCCAGGCGCTCAACACCGACGACTGGGTCTCGACCAGCGGCCGGCTGATCCAGAACCAGACGATCCGCGCCGCGGTCGGCGACTACCTGGTCGACCAGCTCTACGAAAACGTCGACGTCGAGAAGGAACTGAAGGAAATCCTCCCCGGCGACACCAAGGACCTGGCCGGGCCGGCCGCCGGCGGACTGCGCCAGGTCGCCGGCGACGGCGCCGAACGGGTGCTGGAAACCTCGACCGCGCAGGACCTCTGGCAGGACGCCAACCGCTCCGCCCACGAACAGCTCGTCGCCGTGCTCGAAGACAAGGGCGATGCGGTCTCGACCTCGGAAGGGAACGTCGAACTCAACCTCGGCAGCCTCCTGACCAACCTCGCGGGACAGGTCGGGATCGGCCAGGACCTGGCGGAAAAGCTGCCGCCGGACGCGGGCCAGGTACAGATCCTCCACTCCGACGAGCTGAAGACGGCCCAGAACGTGACGATCGCGATCAAGGGCCTGGCGCTGCTGCTCTCGATCCTCACCTTCGTCGCCTTCGGCGCCGCGATCTACCTCTCCCGCGACGGCCGCTGGGTGACCGTGCTGTTCTGCGGCATCGGCCTGGTCGCCGCCGGCTTCGCGGTGATCGTCGCCCGCCACATCGCCGGCGGCATCGTCGTCGACCAGCTGGTCACGGTCGAAAGCGCGAAGCCGGCGGGCGAAGCCGCCTGGTCGATCGCCACCTCGCTGATGACCAGCATCGCCACCACCCTGATCGTCGTCGGCGTCCTCTTCGCCGCCGCCGGCTGGCTGGCCTCGCCGACCGGCGCCGCGCGCAGCGTGCGCCAGGCGATCGCGCCGGCGCTGCGCGAGTACGCCGCCGTGATCTACACCGGCCTCGCGGTCCTGGTGGCGATCTACTTCCTCTCCGGCCCGACCCAGGGCCTGCGCTCCCTCGTCACCACCCTGATCGTCGCCGGGATGGCCGCCTTCGGCATCCACGAGCTGCGCAAGCAGACCGCCGAGGAGTTCCCGGACGCCAGCTACGGCGAGGTCTTCGGCCGCACCAAGGAGCGGATGGTCAGCGCCGTCAAGGACGCCAACATCGGCGAGCGGGTCGGCGAGCAGGCCTCGAAGCTGCGCCGCCCGGCGGCGGAGGGCGGCGGCGCCGAGGCCGCGACCGCGGTGGCCGCGCTCGACGACGAGGACGCGAGGCTGCAGCGGCTGGAGCGGCTCGGGTCGCTGCGCGACAAGGGCATCCTCACCGACGCGGAGTTCGCCGCCGAGAAGTCCCGCCTGCTGGGCGAGAACGGCGGAGGCGCGTGAGCCCGAAGCCCGCCGCCGGGTTCGAACCGGCAACCTCCTGATTACAAATCAGGTGCTCTCCCAGGTTGAGCTAGGCGGGCAGGTGGCGATGGTGGCTAGATGGATGTGACGTTCAGGTTTCTCGGCCCGGAAGAGGGTGGCGTCCTGACCGAGGCCATAGAAGCAGCTTACGGGACGACTTACGACGTCCGTTGGGTATACGACGCGGCGGAGGTTTCGGCCCGTCTCGCCGACGGTCGCTACGTCTCCTGCGTCGCCGAGTCCGAGGACGGCGGGCTGCTCTGCCACATGGGCATGAGCCTGGCGGCCGCCGGCGACGCGGTCGCCCACTCGGGCCAGGCGGTGACGCTGGCCGCCGCCCGCGGCCAGCACCTCTTCACCCGCACCAAGCGCTTCCTCATGGACTGGGCGCGGGAGCAGGGCCTGGCCGGGATGTTCAGCGAGGCGACCGCGGCCCACCCCTACAGCCAGCGCGCCAACATCGAGCTGGGGGCGCACGAGACCGGCTTCCTGCTGGGCTGGATCCCGGCCTCTGTCGACAACGACGCGGCCGCCGCCGAGGCGCCGCGCCGGCAGTCGGCGGCGCTCTTCTACACCAAGCTCAACGACGGCCACGAGCGGCGCGTCTACGCGCCCGAGCGCCACCACGAGATCGTCGGCCAGACGCTGGCCCTGTGCGAGCTGCGCGGGACTCTGAGCAAGCCCGCGCCCGAGACCGAGCTGGCGCCGCGGACCGAGCTGGGGGTCGAGGTCGACGAGGACCACAACCTGGCGCTGATCACGGTGCGGACGCCGGGGGCGGACCTGGAGACGGCGATCGCGGCCGAGCGTCACCACCTCTTCCACCGCCGCTGCCTCGACGCCGTCTACGTCGACCTGCCGCTGGAGCAGCCGGCGACGGCGCTGGTCGCCGACGACCTCGAGCGGCTCGGCGTCTCCTACGCCGGCATCTTCCCCAACCACCGCTGCGACGGCGACGTGCTGCGGATGCAGTCGCTGCACCGGGTCCGAGTCAAGGCCGACGACATCGCCGTCGCCTCGGACCACGGGCGCGAGCTGCTCGAGTACGTGCTCGCCGACCTGCCGCAGGGCTAGTAGCTAGGCGGCGACCTCGCGGGAGGCGAGGTGGGTCCCCACCTTGCGCTTGACCCGCTGCAGGGCGTTGTCGACGGTCTTGGTGTCGCACTCCAGCTTCTCCGCGATCGCCTCGTAGGAGTGGCCGTCGAGGTAGAGCGAGAGCACCCGGCTCTCGAGGTCGGAGAGGACGCCGGAGACGCCGGAGAGACAGGCGACGAGGCTGGTCAGCTCTTCGGAGGCGATCACCTGGTTGACCGGGTCGTGGACGCTCGGCCCGGGCAGGATCTCGTCCAGGGTGGTGTCGGAGTCGCCCGCCGCCGCCGGGGTCTGGCTGAAGGAGACGTACTGGTTCAGCGGCGTGTGCTTGTTGCGGGTCGCCGTCTTCACCGCGGTGATGATCTGGCGGGTGATGCAGAGCTCGGCGAAGTTGCGGAAGCTCGACTCGCGGTCGGTGCGGTAGTCGCGGATCGCCTTGTAGAGGCCGAGCAGGCCCTCCTGGATGAGGTCGTCGGACTCGCCGCCGAGCAGGAAGTAGGAAGAGGCCTTGAGGCGGACGAAGCCGCGGTAGCGGCGGACGATCGCGTCATAGGCGTCGGGCCGGCCTTCCTTGGCCAGAGCGACGAGATAGTGATCATCAAGCTCAGCTTGAGGGTTAGCTTGAGGGGGACGAACCGAACCGCTGCGCTGACCGACGGCTGCCGCTGGCAGCGCTTGCGTAGGCATAGATAGAGCCACAGATCCTTCTCCTTGCTGAAGGGTCGTGGCGCCGCTTACCTCCCCCGAGGGGCGCCTCTTATCGACGGGCTCACACTCAAGCTGAGGTTCACCCTTGTTGCGCCCGCTAGTTTACGTGCGCGCAGAGTTCTGTCAACCCCCAATTTGCGCGGATGCAATCGGCGTTGCAGGTTATGAGCGCTGGCGCAGCGCCTCGAACAGCAGCGCCGTCGCCGCCGCGGAGACGTTGAGCGAGTCGACCTGACCTCGCCGCGGGAGCGCGATCAGGTCGTCGCAGGCGGCGGCCACGCGCGGCCGCAGGCCCTTGCCCTCGCCGCCGAGGACGATCACCGTCGGGCCCTTGAGGTCCGTGTCCCAGGCCGCCGAGCTCGCCTCGGCATCGGCGCCCCAGATCCAGAAGCCGGCCGCCTTGGCGTCGCCGAGCCAGTCGGCGAGGTTGCGCACGTGGGCGATCTGCAGGTGCTCGACGGCGCCGGCCGAGGCCTTGCAGGTGGCGGCGGTGACGGCGGCTGAGCGGCGCTCGGGGACCACCACCCCGGCGGCGCCGGCGAACTCGGCCGAGCGGCAGACGGCGCCGAGGTTGCGCGGGTCCTGGACTTGGTCGAGGGCGACCAGCAGCCGGTCCTCGCCCCGCAGCAGCCCGCGCGGGTCGGCGTAGGGATAGGGATCGACCTCGGCGACGACGCCCTGGTGGTCGGGCGAGCCGCAGAGGCGCTCCAGCTCGAGCGCGACCGTTCCCGGCGCCCGCCAGACCCGGTGCACGCGCCGCCTCCCCCGCTCCGCCTCGGTGACCGGCTGGCGCCCGTAGATGATCTGGTTGGCCATGCGGCTGCCGGCCTAGCCCCTGGGCACGAGGCGCGCGCCCTCGGCCGAGTCGCGCACCTCCCACCCAAGCGCCGCCAGCTCGTCCCGAATCGCATCCGCCCGCGCAAAGTCCTTGGCGGCGCGAGCCGCCTCCCGCTCCGCGAGAAGACGTTCTGCATCCGCGTCGGTCTCAGCTCCCTCTTCCGGCTGGGTGAGGGAGCTGAGACCGACGAGCCCCAGCATCTCGGAGAGAGCCGCGACCGCGTCAGAACCCTGAACCTCACCCCGATTCGCTTCGCCGACGAGCTCAAAGACCTGCGCCATCGCCCGAGGGGTATTGAAGTCATCTGCCAGCGCGTCGCGGAACGCACCAACGCGCGCGGCGCACGGGGAGTCGGGGGAGGGCTCTGACGAGCCTCCCCGCTGTTGCTCGGCAGAGCCCTCCCCCGACTCCCCCCCGCCACCCGTCCCTAGGTCGTCTCCCACCTGCTCCCGAAAGAAGTTCCGCAGCCGCTCGACGCCGGCCGCCGCCTGCTCCATCTGCTGCTCGCCGAACGCCAGCGGCTGCCGGTAATGCCCCGAGATCAGGTACGCGACGACCGCCTCGCGCCCGTAGCGATCGAGCGCCTCCGACAGCTGGAAGATGTTGCCGTCGGATTTCGACATCTTCTCGGCCCCGGTCTCGATCATTCCGTTGTGCATCCAGATCTGGGCGAACGGGCGGCCGGCCGCCTCGGACTGGGCGATCTCGTTCTCGTGGTGGGGGAAGACGAGGTCGGAGCCGCCGCCGTGGATCGCGAACGAGGCGCCCAGCTCGGCCTCGGCCATCGCCGAGCACTCGATGTGCCAGCCGGGCCGCCCCGGGCCCCAGGGCGAGTCCCATCTGGTGTCCTCGCCGGGCTTGTGGGCCTTCCAGAGGGCGAAGTCGAGCGGGTTCTCCTTCAGCGAGGCGGTGCCCGCCTCCTCGCCCTGGTCCATGTCCTCCGGGCGGCGGTTGGAGAGCTTGCCGTAGGCGTCGAAGCTGCGCACGCGGAAGTAGACGTCGCCGCCGGACTCATACGCGTGGCCGGACTCGACCAGCTCGGCGATCAGGGCGACGATGCCGGCGATCGTCTCGGTCGCCAGCGGCTCGGCGTCGGGGCGGCCGAGCCCGAGCCGGTCGGTGTCCTCGAAGTAGGCCCGCGCCATCCGCTCCGCGAACTCGCCCGAGGGCTCCCCCGCCGCCCCGGCGGCGACGTAGATCTTGTCGTTGACGTCGGTGACGTTGACGACCAGGCGCGCCCGGTAGCCCTCGGAGTGCAGGAAGCGGGCGAACAGCGAGAAGACGACGAAGGGGCGGGCGTTGCCGATGTGGATGCGGCTGTAGACGGTCGGCCCGCAGGCGTAGATCCCCACCTCGCCGGCGGGGTCGAGCGCCCGCGGCTCACCGCTGAGCGTGTCCCTGATCGTCACCTCGCGCATGCGCGGGAGGCTAGATGATCGACCGCGAGCCGGCCGCCGGGCCGGCGCCGCCTATCTAGAAGGTGCGGTAGCCGGCGGTCGAGGCGTTCGACTCGCCGCGCAGCCAGACCGGCGCCGACTCCTCGGCGGCCGCCTGGGCCTCGCGTTTGGCCTTCTTGGCGCTGGCCTTGATTTCGTCCTCGGTGACCTCGCGGACGCGCTCTTCGCGCTTCTCCGCCTGGACCCGGATCCGGTCGGACTCGAGCTTCAGCTGATCCTCGGCGCGGGCCCGGGCCGCCTCCTCCGCCTCGCGCTCGACTTTCTCGACCAGGTTGCGGACGCTCTCCTCGGCTTCGCGGCGGACCTCCTTGGTGCCGTCCATCACCCGCTGCTCGATCTCGGTCTCCAGCCGCACCGCGGTCTCGTGCGACTCGGCCGCCGAGGCTTCGGCGTCGGCGGCGCGCTGCTCGGCGGCGGCGACGCGGCGGCCGGCCTCGGCGTCGATCTCCTTGCGGGCCGCGATCACCCGCTGCTCGATCTCGGCCTCGAGGCTGCGCGCCGCCTCGGCGATCGAGCCCTCCGCCTCGGCCCGCGCCCGCGCGACCTGGGCGGCGACGGCTTCGCTCTCGCCCCGGGTGCGCTGCTGCAGCTCCTCGAAGGCGTGCTCGGCGCGATCGCGCGCGGCCTCGGCGGCAGCCACCTTGGACTCGGCCGCCTGCCTGGCCTTGCGCTCGGCGGCGACCCGCTCGCGGGCCTCGGCGGCGACGCCGCGCAGAGTCTCCATCGCCCGCTCCTTCAGCTCGGCGCCGATCCGCTCGGCGCGGGCCTCGGCCCTGGCGGTGCGCTCCTCGCTGACGCGGACCCACTCCAGCGCCTGGGTGGCGACGCCGTGCATCGTCTCGGTCGCCTCACCGACGGCTCGCAGCTGCCTCGCGGGATCGCTCATCTCAACGCAACCTACTATGGGCACCGGAGGCAAACCGGGGCGTGCGCGGCCGCGTTGGCCGCAATTTGCGTCAGCGACGGATCAGGCCGACTGCTGCGTCTCGCGCGCGTGCAGATCGCGCTTCAGGACCTTGCCGGTGGCGTTGCGCGGCAGCTCCTCGAGGAACTCGATCTCACGCGGCGTCTTGTAGCCGGCGAGGTTGGCCTTGACGTGCGCCTTGAGCTCGTCTTCGCCGAGCTCGACGCCGTCCTTGGCGACGACGAAGGCTTTCAGCCGCTGGCCGAACTCGGTGTCCTCGACGCCGATCACGGCGACCTCGACCACGTGCTCGTGGTCGGCCAGCAGGTCCTCGACCTCGCGCGGGAAGACGTTCTCGCCACCGGAGACGATCATCTCGTCGTCGCGGCCGTCGATGAAGAGGCGGCCGGCGGCGTCGATGTGGCCGACGTCGCCGCTGCTGAGCAGGCCGTCGACGACCTCCTTGCCGCCGCCGCCGGTGTAGCCCTCGAAGGACATTTCGTTGCCGACGAAGATGCGGCCGACCTCGCCCTGGGGAACCTCGCGGCAGTTCTCGTCGAGGATCCTGACCGTGGTCCCGCGCGGCGGCTTGCCGGCCGTGCCGGGCGCGGCGCGGAGGTCCTCCGGCGTCGCCACGGTCGCGTAGGCGACCTCGGTCGAGCCGTAGAGGTTGTAGACGCTGTCGCCGAAGCGGTCCATCCACTCGATCGCCAGCTCGCCCGGCAGGGCCGAGCCGGAGAGCGAGGTGATCCGCAGCGAGGAGAGATCGTAGCGCGAGAGCGTCTCCTCGGGCAGCCCGACGATGCGCTGGATCATCACCGGCACCGCCGCCAGCACGTCGGCGCGGCTTTCCTGCACGGCCTGCAGCGTCCCCTCCGGGTCGAAGCGGCGCCGCAGCACCATCGTCGAGGCGGTCGGCAGGCTCATGATGAAGTGGAAGAAGCCCCAGGAGTGGAAGAGCGGCGCCGCGATCATCATCGTCTCGCGGCTGCGGAAGGGGATCTTGTCGAGCAGCGCCGCGATCGACAGCAGCCCGTCGGGGCTGGAGCGCTGGGCGCCCTTCGGGGTGCCGGTGGTGCCCGAGGTGAGGATGACGAATTTCGGCTTGTCCGGCGGCGGGCTCAGGTCCGACTCCGAGCCGGCCGCGATCAGCTGCTCCAGGGTCGTCTCCGCGGTCTCCTCCGTGTCGGTCCAGGCGACGATCCGGTGGACCGAGTCGTCGACGCCCTCCAGCAGGGTGGCGAACTCTTCGTCGTAGACGAGCGCCTTCGGCGCCTCGCGGCGGGTCACCTCGACCAGCTGCGGGCCGGCGAACATCGTGTTCAGGTAGAGGGCGCTGGCGCCGAGCTTGGCCGCGGCCAGGGTCGCCTCGACGAAGCCGCGGTGGTTGCGGCACATGACCCCGACGCCGTCGCCCGGGCCGATCCCGATCGCCGCGAAGGAGTGGGCGAGGGCGTTGGTGCGGCGCTGCAGGCGCTCGAAGCTGAGCGAGCCACGCTCGTCGACGATGGCGATCTCGTGCGGGTGGTGGATCGCCGCGGTGGCGACGCCGGTCGCCGGCGAGGCGCCCCAGCGCAGGAAGGTGGTGCCGATCTTCAGCGCCTTGTCCGGGCGCAGCGGCTCGACCACCCCGGCCTCGTGCAGCACCTTCAGCTCGAACAGCGAGTCGGCGGCGGAAGCACGCAGCTTGGCGGCGCTGTCGCTGAGGATCCCCATCGCCCCGAAGACTATTCGCTATCGACCGAGGCGACGGCGATGCAGGCGATGCCCTCGCCGCGGCCGATCCAGCCCATGCCCTCGTTGCTGGTCGCCTTGACGCTGACCCGGGCCGAGGTCGCCTCGGCGATCGTCCGCTCCATCTCCGCCTTGTAGGGGCCGAGGCGCGGCTGCTCGCAGATCAGGGTCGCGTCGACGTTGACGATCGGGCCGGCAACGGTGCCGACCACGGTGCGCAGCAGGTCGATCGAGTCGGCCCCCTGCCACTGCTCGTCGTCGTCGGGGAAGAGGGTGCCGATGTCGCCGCCGCCGGCGGCGCCGAGGATCGCGTCGATCACCGCGTGGGTGAGGACGTCGGCGTCGGAGTGTCCGTCGAGGCCGAGCGGATGGTCGACCTCGACCCCGCCGAGGACGAGGCGGCGCCCCGCGGCGAAGCGATGGCTGTCGTAGCCGATGCCGACCATCACCCGACGCGGCTGCCGAGCGGGACCAGGTTCCGCCGGCGCTGCTCGAATACGCATATCTCCCCCACCCCGAGCTCGTCGAGGAACTCGATCGCGCGGTCGTAGGCGAAGCCGACCTGCTCGGGCAGGTGAGCGTCGGAGGAGAGCGCGAAGGGCGCCCCGGCCTCGACGCACATCTCGGCGAAGCCGCGGGCCGGGTAGAGCTCGGCGACCGGCTTGCGCAGGCCGGCGGTCGAGAGCTCGACCGCGACCCCGCTCTCGGCGATAGCCGCCACCGCCGGCTCGTAGAAGAAGCGCAGGTCGCGCTCGGGCAGCGGCCGGGTCCCGCCCCAGACCTTGACCAGGTCGGGGTGGGCGAGGATGTCGAAGAGGCCGGAGCGGGCGCACTCGGCGAGCGTCTCGAAGTAGCGGCGCCAGACCTCGTCGGGGTCGTTGCTGCCCTCCCAGACGTCCCAGCCGGGGTGGTCGACCGCCTCGTCGCCGATGAAGTGGACCGAGCCGACGACGTAGTCGAAGTCGCGCGCCTCCAGCAGCGTGGCGGTGCGGTCCTCGGCTCCGGGGACG
This sequence comes from uncultured Solirubrobacterales bacterium, assembly GCA_963719435.1. Classification (GTDB taxonomy): domain Bacteria; phylum Actinomycetota; class Thermoleophilia; order Solirubrobacterales; family 70-9; genus VAYN01. The sequence continues at coordinate 2,388,722 of OY970384.1, forward strand.
AAGTCGCACTCGATGCCGAGCTTCAGCGGCGTACCGCGGACGAACTCGCAGTAGGCGTCGAGGTCGTCGGTGCCGTTGCTCTGCCAGAGCGGGTGGTCCCAGAGCGCGAGCGCCTGCCGGAAGCGGTAGACGTGCTCGGAGACGCCGAGCTCCTCGACCCCGGCCGCGCTGGCGGCGGCGAGGTAGCGCTCGACGTTCTCGGCGGTGAAGTAGCGCTCCGCTGTCGTCCCCTCCTCGTCGGGGCGCAGATGCAGGTGATAATCGGTGAGCACGCCACCGAGCCTAGCCAAGGGCCCGCCTAGACTGCCGCTCGATGACCCGTCAACTGCTGCTGCTCCTGCTCGCCTTCGCCCTCGGCACGGCGCTCGCCGGCCTACTCGGCGCAGCCAGCCTCGGTGTCGCCCTCGGAATCGGCCAACTCTGCTTCGCCACGACGCTGGTCTGGATTCTGCTCTTGCCCGGCGATCGCTCCCGGTAGGGGTGGAGCGTCTTGTACTTTTTCGCCGCCGCGCCTCCTCGGACGGCTCCAGGCGACCCTCGAAAAAGTTAAGCGGAACCCCTACCGGGAGCGATCGCCAAGCAAGAGCTCCGCGACTCGCAGATCAAGCGCGGTCGTCACCTTGAGGTTCGGCTCGGAGACCGGGTGGATCAGGACCCTTCCTCCCGCCGCCTCGACCAGCATCGCCTCGTCGGTCGCCGCGTCCCGCATCTCCTCGTCCACGCCCAGCGCCTCGCGCAGCGCCTCGGCCCGAAACACCTGCGGCGTCTGTGCTCCCCACAACCGCGCCCGATCCAGCGTCTGCTCCACGACGAGACGTGCATTCGCCCCGCTATCCGGGTCGAATGCACTCTTCGCGCCCTCGGGGGCGCGCTTGACCGTGTCGGTGATCGGGGTGGCGGCGATGACGGCGCTCGCCTCGGGGTCGGAGGCGAGGGAGGCGACCAGCGCTTCGACCAGCTCGGGGGTAAGCAGGGGGCGGGCGGCGTCGTGGATCGCCACCAGCTCGGTCGCGGTCGCCGCCAGGGCGTTGGCGACGGACTGGGCGCGGGTGGCGCCGCCGTCGACGACGGTGAGGTCGTCCCCCTCGAGCCCGTGCTCGTGCCCCGGCGGGGCCGCGACCACGATCGCGCTCACGGGCTCGCTCGCCCGCAGGGCGTCGAGGGACCACTCGACCATCGGCCTCCCTGCCAAGGGCACGAAAGCCTTCGGGCCGCCGGCTCCGAGGCGCTCTCCGGAGCCGGCGGCCGCGATGACTGCGGTTACCGCAGGCGCTCTAGGCGGTCGCTGCTGCGAAGCGATCCTCCAGCAGCCCGTCCAGGTATTCCTCAGCGCCGTCCTCGTCTTTGTCGAGGGCGTACATGAACTCCGACGCGAGGATCTTCTTGGCCCGCGTGTACATCTGCTTCTCGCCGGTGGAGAGGCCCTTCTCCATCTCGCGGAGCGCCAAGTTGCGCACCACCTCGGCCAGCTCGAAGACGTCGCCGGTCTTGATCTTCTCGCGGTTGAACTTGAAACGGCGATTCCAGTTCTTCGGCATCTCCGAGACGTCGTCGGTGAGGACCTGTGTGACCTTCTTGATTTCTTCCTCGTCGATGACGCGGCGCAGACCGGCCACTCCCGCGTTTTCGCAGGGGACCATCACCGTGAGCTCGTTGTGGAGGATCTTGATCGTGAGGTATTCACGCTCGCTCCCCATCAGCTCCCGCGTCTCTTTCTTCAGCACCAGGCCAGCCCCGTGGTGGGGATAGACGACCTTGTCGCCCTCCTCGAAGTCACAGACGTACTCAATGTCCTCCTCGAAGACTGCCTCGATGGCCTCATCTAGCTCAGGAATCGGTGGCTCCTTTCGTTTGCGACGGCGCCTTCTCGCCGTCAGCTGTGCAAGTACCGGTCGACCAGATCGACCTCCTGGAGCCGGCGCAGGCCCTCGCGGATGTCCTTGGCCCGGGTGGGGCCGACTCCGTCGACGGCGGCGAGGTCGGCATCGGAGGCCGCCAGGACCTCCTCCAACCCGCCCAGCTCGTGGATGATCTTCTGGACGACAAGTTTGGGAATGCGGGGGACCCGGCCCAGGGCGCGATAGCCGCGCGTGGCCACCGGGAAGTCGAGGGTGTTGAGCTTGCGGTCGTAGCCGAGCAGCTCGGCGAGGCGGCCGAAGTCGAGCACGTCCTGATGCGGCATCCGCCCCAGCGCCTGCAGGGTCGCGGCCAGGCTGCCCTCGGTGTCTTCCATCGAGTAGTCGCGGATCAGCGCGGTCTTGTCGGCGGCGACGCCGACCATCGTCTCCTCCAGCTGCATCTCGATCAGCCGGCCCTCGGTGCCGAGCTCGACGATGTAGCGCTCGACCTCGACCGCCATCCGCGTCACCAGCTCGGCCCGCTGCAGGACGGCGAGCGCGTCGTGGAGGACGGCGCCGCCCTGGAACTCGAGGCGGGTCAGGCGGGCCGAGACCTGGTCGAGGCGCTCGCGGTACTTCTCCAGCGTCGCCAGGCCCTGGTTGGCCTTGGCCAGCACCGCGGGGATGTCCTGGAGGATGTACTTGGTCCCCTCGACGTAGAGCGAGACGACGTCGCGGCGCTGGGAGATGGCGACGACCAGCGCCTCGGTCTGTTTGGAGACGCGCTCGGCGGTGCGGTGGCGGGTGCCCGTCTCCGAGGAGAGGATCGTCGGGTCGGGCATCAGCTGCACGTTGGCCCAGGCGATCGTCGTCGCCTCGCCGTTGAGCACGATCGCCCCGTCCATCTTCGCCACCTGGTAGAGCATCGCCGGCGTGTAGTCGACGTCGAGCTTGATGCCGCCGGAAAGCAGGTGGGAGATGTCGTCGAGATCGCCGACGACGATCAGGCCGCCGGTCCGCGAGTGGACGATGTTGTCGATACCCTCGCGCAGAGCACCGCCCGGGGCGACAACGTCGAGGGCCCTGAGTAGCCGGGGATCTTGACGTTCTGAAAGCTCGTGAAGCTCATCCCCGGACATTGAAGCCATCCCCATTAGGATGGCAAAAAGCGCTCTGGAATGCGGTCTGGCAATACCCGAGTGGAAAGCTCGGACTTCGAATTGTCAACTGGATCGATCACTCAAGAATGGTTGAGTCTCAGATCTCGCGCCAGGGGCGGTTTCGAGGCTCCGCGGCGCTGAGCCGCAGAGACCGCCAAAGCCGCCTCAGAGATGAAAGCGGCGATGGTGCCGATGGTGCTGGAGCTGCTCCGGCGGCGGATCGCCGGCAACCGCGGGGTCCGGTCCCGGCCGCTCGGGATCGCGCACGAAGGCCCAGGTGAGGCCGACGCCGACCGCGCAGAGGGCCGCCGGGACCCAGGCCGAGCCGGCGATCGAGCCGGCGAAGGAGTGGCCGTCGCCGAGCAGGGCGTGGAAGACGGCGCCGGTCACCGCCAGCGAGATTGCGCCGGCCAGGACCCGGTCCATGGCCAGCACCCCGGCGGCGATGCCGACCTTCTCCCCTGGCATCGCCGCCATCGCCGCGGTCGACATCGGCGCGTAGACGAGGCCGAGCGCGATCCCGAACAGCAGGTAGGCGGCGAGGACCAGCCCGAAGGAGCTGTCGGCGCCGACCCGGGTCAGCAGCAGCATGCCGGCGACGCCGAAGGCCATCCCCACGGTCATCAGGCGGCGGGCGCCGAAGCGCCCGATCAGCCGTCCGGAGAAGGGCGAGACGAAGATCATCGGCGCGGTGACCGGCAGGATCAGCAGGCCGGCGGCGATCGGCGAGTGGCCGCGCACGTCCTGCAGGTACTGGGGCTGGAAGAACATCACCGCCCAGTAGGCGCCGACGAGAGCGAAGGCGGCGGCGCTGGCGCCGAAGTAGGGGCCGTTGCGGAAGAGGGCGAAGTCGACGATCGGGTTGCGCGAGCGGTGCTCGATCCGCCAGAAGGCGAGCAGGGCGGCGACGCCCAGCGCCGCCAGCGCGACCGTGGTCCCGGCACTCCAGCTCCGCGACTGGACCAGCGCCAGGACCACCGCGGTGACGCCGACGCTGAGCGTGGCCAGGCCCGGCCAGTCGATCCCCTCCCCCGCCCCGGGGTCGGTCGACTCTGGCGCCGCGGCGACGACGATCGCGATCCCGAGCGCCGCCACCGGCAGGTTCATCCAGAAGATCACCCGCCAGTCGACTTCGATCAGCAGTCCGCCGGCCAGCGGCCCGATCGCCAGCGCCACCGCCGAGACCGCGGCCCAGATCCCCAGCGCCCGCGGCTGCTCCTCGGCCGGGAAGACGTTGCAGACGAGGGCCAGCGAGAGCGAGAGCATCGGCGCGGCGCCGGCGCCCTGCAGGATCCGGCCGAGGATCAGCGTCGTCTGGTCGCCGGCGGCGCCGGAGAGGACCGAGCCGGCGGCGAAGACGACCATCCCGGCCACGAACACCCGCTTGCGGCCGAACATGTCGCCGAGCCGGCCGGCGGTGACCACCAGCACCGCGATCGTCAGCAGGTAGCCGTTCATCACCCACTGCAGCCCCTCGCTGCTGGCGCCGACGTCGCCGCGGATCTCCGACAGCGCCAGGGCGACGACGGTGGAGTCCAGCATCAGCAGGAACAGTCCCGCGCAAGCCCCCGCCAGCGTCCACCACTTTCGATCCACGGCGCCGAACCTAGCGGCAGGCGCGGAGGGATCGGAGACCCTCTACCGGTCGCTAGGCGCTGGCGACGAGGTCGCGCTCGGGGTCGATGCCCCAGCGGTCGCCGGCGGCGACCAGGTCGGCGCTGAGTCGCCAGCGGTCGGGCTGCTCGTCGCCCTCGTGTCCCGGGTTGGCGCCCTTCAGGACCATGCTGCCGGTGTTGTCGCCGATCGCGCGGATCGCGGCCACGTCATCTTCGGAGAGGCGCTGCTCGGCCGGCAGCGCCGCCAGCTCGGCGCGCTTGTCCTCGATCGGGCGCGCCCCGGGGCCGACCTCCTGGATCAGGGTCGGGGCGACGCACTCGACCGCGGGGTGGGCGAGGTTCCACTGGCAGGCGAGCTGCATCAGGGTCAGATCCGCCTCGTCGGCGAACGGGCGCAGGCGCTTGATCTTCTCGCTCCCGGCCTCGATCCAGCCGGCCGGGCGGAAGGAGCGGTGGTCGGTCCGCCCCAGCTCCGCGCCCGGCTGCAGGTCGCCCCAGAAGAGGCCGCCGTAGTCGACGACCCGGGTCAGGACCTTGACGCCGGCGTCCGCGGCGGCGCCGAGGCAGAGCTCCCCCGGCCAGGGCTCGAGCGGGTTGAGGATCACCATCGCCCAGTCGATGCGGTCGCCGAAGCGCTCCAGGCAGTCGATCAGGTCGAGGGTGAAGCCGTTCGCCGGGCCCGGGGCGACGCCGATGCGGGTGGCCAGGCCGGCCTCGCGCAGCGCCGCCATCCCGTCCCAGACCGCCTCGCTCGTGTAGCCGGTGCGGTCGGGGTTGTGCAGCAGCAGCAGGTCGAAGGAGGAGGCGCCGAGGCGCTCCAGGCTGGCCTCCGTCGCCATCCGCAGGTAACCGGCGTAGTCGCCGGGCCCGCGCAGTGCCGGGTCGGTGAAGCGCGGGAAGCCCTTGGGCCCGTTGCGCTCGCCCTCGTAGAAGTCGTGGCCGACCGCCCCGACCAGGCAGTAGTCCTCGCGCGCCACGCCCTCGAGCGCGCGGCCGAGGACCCGGTCGGCCTCGCCCCGGCCGTAGGTATCGGCGCTGAGCACGGTGTCGATGCCGCCCCCCGGGCGCAGCAGCGCGACCAGGCGGTCCTCGTCGATCGCCTCGCCGAAGTGGAGGAAGCGGCCGCCGCTCCAGGTGCCGATCGCGCTGCGGCCGGGCTCGCTCACCGCGGGTGGCTCAGGACGCGGCGTCGCCGTGCGCGGGCTCGGCGCCCTCGTCCGACCCGTGCTCGCCGTCGCTCTTCTTGGCGCCGACGCCGACCGTCTCCGGCTCCGGCTTCTGCGGCGGCTTCTTGCGCGGTTTCTTCGGAGCGATGATCGTCAGGCTGAGCGGCTTGTCCTCCTCGTCGCCGGCGGCGTCGCGGGCGACCATCACCGTCGAGCCGGGGGTCATTTCGCCCTGGCGCAGGACTTCGTCGGCCAGCGGGTCCTCGATGTAGCGCTGGATCGCGCGGCGCAGCGGTCGCGCCCCCATCGACGGGTCCCAGCCCTTCTCGACCAGCAGGTCCTTGGCCTCGTCGGTCAGCTCGAGCTGCAGTTCGTGCTCGGCGACCTGGACGCGGACGCGGCTGATCATCAGGTCGACGATCTCCTTGACCTCGTCCTTGGCGAGCTTGTGGAAGACGATCACCTCGTCGATCCGGTTGAGGAACTCGGGCCGGAAGACTTTTTTCAGGTCGCTCATGATCCGGTTCTTCATGTCGCCGTAGGACATGCCGGTCTCGTCGGAGACGGTGAACCCGATCGAGGTGTTCTTCGAAATCTCGCCGGCGCCGATGTTCGAGGTCATGATCACGATCGCGTTGCGGAAGTCCACGGTGCGACCCTGGGAGTCGGTCAGGCGGCCGTCCTCGAGGATCTGCAGGAGGATGTTGAAGACGTCCGGGTGGGCCTTCTCGATCTCGTCCAGCAGCAGCACCGAGTAGGGCTTGCGACGCACGGCCTCGGTCAGCTGACCGCCCTCGTCGTAGCCGATGTAGCCGGGGGGCGAGCCGACCAGGCGGCTGACCGCGTGCTTCTCCATGTACTCGGACATGTCGATCCGGATCATCGCCTCCTCGTCGCCGAAGAGGAAGTCGGCGAGGGTGCGGGCGAGCTCGGTCTTGCCGACCCCGGAGGGGCCGAGGAAGATGAAGGAGCCGGCTGGGCGCTTGGGGTCCTTGATCCCGGCGCGGGAGCGGCGGATCGCTTTGGAGACGGCGGTGATCGCGACCTCCTGGCCGATCACGCGTTTGTGCAGTTCCTCCTCCATGCGGATCAGCTTCTTGGTCTCGGCCTCGGTCAGTTTGAAGACCGGGATGCCGGTCCACATCGAGACGATGTCGGCGATCTCCTCTTCGCCGACGACCGGGCGCTCGCCGTTCTCGCCCTCGGCCCACTCGTCTTCGAGCTGGCGCTTGCGGGTGGTCAGCTGGCGCTCGGTGTCGCGCAGGTTGGCGGCCTTTTCGAACTCCTGGGCCTCGATCGCCGCCTCCTTCTCGCGCCGCGTCGTCTCGATTTCCTCCTCGAGGTCGCGGTAGACGGGGGGCGTCGACATGCTCTTGATGCGCATCCGCGAGCCGGCCTCGTCGATCAGGTCGATCGCCTTGTCAGGCAGGAAGCGGTCGGAGATGTAGCGGTCGGCGAGCTCGGCGGCGGCGGCCAGGGCTTCGTCGTTGATCGTCACCCGGTGGTGCTGTTCGTAGCGCTCGCGCAGGCCCTCGAGGATCTTCACCGTGTCCTCGGGCGAGGGCTGGTCGACCTTGATCTGGGCGAAGCGGCGCTCCAGCGCCGAGTCGCGCTCGAGGTACTTGCGGTACTCGTCGAGCGTGGTCGCGCCGATCGTCTGCAGCTCGCCGCGGGCCAGGGCCGGCTTCAGGATCGAGGCGGCGTCGATCGCGCCCTCGGCGGCGCCGGCGCCGACCAGGTTGTGGAGCTCGTCGATGAAGAGGATGATGTCGCCGCGCTGGGTGATCTCCTTCATCACCTTCTTCAGGCGCTCCTCGAACTCGCCGCGGTACTTGGAGCCGGCGACGAGGGCGGCCAGGTCGAGCGTGTAGATCTGTTTGTTCTTCAGCAGCTCGGGGACCTCGCCGCTGTTGATCTTGGCCGCGAGGCCCTCGACCACGGCGGTCTTGCCGACCCCGGGCTCGCCCAGCAGCACCGGGTTGTTCTTGGTCCGGCGCGAGAGGATCTGCATGATCCGCTCGATCTCGGTTTCGCGGCCGATCACCGGGTCGAGCTTGCCCTCCTCGGCGAGGCGGGTGAGGTTGCGGCCGAACTGGTCGAGCAGTTTCGAAGACTTTTTGCCCTCGCCGCCGGCGGCGCCGCCGCTGCCGCCGCCCTGACGGCGGCCGCCGGGGCCGGACAGCATCCGGATCACCTCGTTGCGGATCTTGTCGGAGTCGGCGTCGAAGTCGAGCAGGATGCGGGCGGCGACGCCCTCGTTCTCACGCACCAAGCCGAGCAGGATGTGCTCGGTGCCGATGTAGTTGTGGCCGAGCGAGAGCGCCTCGCGCAGCGCCAGCTCGAGAACCTTCTTGGCGCGCGGCGTGAACGGGATCTGGCCGGAGGTGACCTCCTCGCCGGAGCCGACGATGCGGACGACCTGCGAGCGCACCCGTTCGACGGTGATGTCGAGCGACTCGAGCACCCGCGCGGCCAGGCCCTCCTCCTCGCGGAGCAGGCCGAGCAGGATGTGCTCGGTGCCGATGTAATTGTGCTTGAGCGTGCGGGCCTCCTCCTGGGCTAGGACGACGACCTGTCGGGCTCGCTCGGTGAATCGCTCGAACAAAGAAATCCTCTTCTGGTCGAACCCGGTTGCCCCGGGTTAGTACCGGTAGACGCCCTATCGATATCGGCAGGCATCCATGTGTCCCGTAACTCTACCGAGAGCGTCAGTCCGGCCCGGGGCCCCGCGATTGCGGTAAGAGCGGGATTTCAGCGTGCGAGACGCATATACAGGCCGAATTTTGGCCTTCCCGGCGTCGAATCAGGCTTTCATCGCCGGGAACAGCAGCACCTCGCGGATGCTGGCGGCGCCGCTCAGCATCATCACCAGGCGGTCGACGCCGAGGCCGACGCCCCCGGTCGGCGGCATCCCCTGCTCCAGTGCTTCGATGAAGATCTCGTCGTAGGGCTGCGCCTCCTCGTCCCCCCGCTCCTGCTCGGCGCGCTGCTGCTCGAAGCGGCGGCGCTGCTCGTCGGGGTCGTTGAGCTCGCTGAAGGAGTTGGCGATCTCGACGCCGCCGAGGAAGGCCTCCCAGCGCTCGACCAGGCCGGGCTGGCTGCGGTGGGCCTTGGCGAAGGGCGAGAGCTCGACCGGGTAGTCGAGGACGAAGGTCGGCTGGATCAGCCCCGGCTCGACCTCGCGCGCGAAGAGGCCGTCGACCAGCTTGCCCCAGCCCTCGGCCGGGTCGGGCTCGACTCCCATCGCCGCCGCCAGCGCCTCGCGGGTGGGGTGCTCGGCGATGTCGATCCCGGCCCGCTCGAGGATCGCCTCGCGCATCGTGATCCGCCGCCAGGGCGGCGCCAGGTCGATCTCGACCTCGCCGCGGCGCACGGTCGTCGTCCCCAGCGTCCGCTCCGCCACCTCGGCGACCAGCAGCTCGAGGTCGTGCGCGGTCTTCTCGTAGTCGGCGTAGGCCTCGTACCACTCGAGCATCGTGAACTCGGGGTTGTGCTTGTGCGAGACCCCCTCGTTGCGGAAGTCCTTGCCGAGCTCGTAGACGCGGTCGATGCCGCCGACGACGAGCCGCTTGAGGTAGAGCTCGGTGGCGATCCGCAGGTAGAGGTCGCGGTCGAGGGCGTTGTGGTGGGTGGTGAAGGGCCGCGCCAGGGCGCCGCCGTAGAGCGGCTGCAGGACCGGCGTCTCGACCTCGACGTAGCCGTGTTCGTCGAGCCAGCGCCGCAGCTCGCTGACCGTGCGGGCGCGGACCCTGAAGATGCGGCGGCTGCCCTCGTTGGCGATCAGGTCGAGCTCGCGGCGGCGGAAGCGCGTCTCGGTGTCCTCGAGGCCGTGGAACTTGTCGGGCGGCGGCCGCAGGCTCTTGGCCAGGAGGCGCCAGTGGTCGATCGCCAGCGAGAGCTCGCCGCCGCGCTTGGTCGCCAGCGCCGTGCCCTCGACGCCGACGATGTCGCCGAGGTCGAGGTCGACCAGCAGCGCGAAGGCCTCCGCGCCGAGCAGGTCCTCGCGGGCGTGCAGCTGGATCTGGCCGCTGCCGTCGCGGAGGTCGAGGAAGCAGACCTTGCCGTGGCCGCGGCGGGCGACGATGCGCCCCGCCACCCGGTGCCGCGAGTCGGTCTCCATCCCCGCCGCCAGCCCCTCGTGCGCGGCCCGCACCTCGGCGACGTCCTCCCGTTCGGAGAACTCATGCGGAAACGGCTCGATCCCCGCATCGCGGATCCGCTCCAGCTTCCGGCGCCGGTCGCGGAGGACGTCGGAGAGCTTGGGCTCGGCTGGCTCGCTCATCGCGCGCCGACCCCGACTGGAATCAGGCCTTCTCGATCTTGGTGATTTTGAGTTTCTTCTTCGGCCCGCGCGGGACCTCGACGGTGACCACGTCGTTGCGCTTGCGGCCGACCAGGGCTTTGCCGATCGGCGACTCGTTGGAGAGCTTGTGTTCGACCGGGTTGGCCTCGGTCGAGCCGACGATCTGGAATTTCTGCGAGTCGCCCGTTTTCTGGTCTTTGACGTGGACGATCGAGCCGAAGCCGACCTCGTCGGTGCTGAGCGACTTCTCGTCGATCACGGTGGCGCGGCGGAGTTTCTCTTCGAGCTGGGCGATCCGCCCCTCGAGCAGGGCCTGTTCGTTCTTGGCGTCGTCGTATTCGGCGTTCTCGGAGATGTCGCCGAATTCGCGCGCCTCCTTGATGCGAGCGGCCACCTCACGACGTTTGGTCGTCGATAGGTACTCGATCTCCTCTTTCAGCTTCTCGAGACCTTCCGAGGTGATGACCGCCTGACGACTCACTTGAACTCCTCGCTTTGACTGTAGGGAGAGCCGCGAAATACGACTCCCAGACCGAAAAAAACGCCCTGATGCGGCGGCCTGCAACGCCACACCTGGGCACAGAGTCGCGGGATTATAGCGAGGGTCGGAACCCGGCAATCAAGGGGCTTTTAAGCAACCGCGGCGGGCTCGGCAAAGGCCCCGATCAACTCCCGCGCGCGGGCCAGATCAGCGCTGCGCTGGAGCTCCTCGACGACCTCGACCGGAGCCTCCAGGCGCTCCAGGTACCAGGGGTAGAACTTGCGCAGGTAGCGCTCGGCGCGCTCGGCCCCGAGGTGCTCCTCGGCGCGGTCGAGGACCCAGAGCAGCTCGGTCGCCACCTCGGCCCGGGCCGGCGGCTGGCGGCGCAGTCCGGTCAGCTCCTCGAACAGCCAGGGGTTGCCGAGCGAGCCGCGGGCGATCATCACCGCGTCGGCGCCCGACTCCTCGTAGGCGCGGCGGGCGGCCTCGGCGCTGGAGAGGCCGCCGGAGACGATCACCGGCACCTCCAGCCGCTCGCTCAGCTCCCGGGTCAGCTCGTAGTCGGGCTTGCCCTTGTGGCCCTTCGTCGCCGCCCGCGGGTGGAAGGCGATCGCCGCCACCCCCGCCTCCTCGACGAGGCGGATCGCCAGGTCGAAGCCGGAGCGGTCGCCGGCCTCGATCCCGGAGCGGAGCTTGACCGTGACCGGCACCCCTCCCCCGCCCGCGATCGCGCCGCGGGCCAGGGCCAGGGCCAGCTCGGGGTCGCGCAGCAGCTGCGCGCCGGCGCCGGTGCGGCGCACCTTCGGCACCGGGCAGCCCATGTTGATGTCGATCAGGTCGGCGCCCGCCTCGGCGGCGATCTCGGCCCCCGAGCGCATCACCTCGGCGTCGTGCCCGAACAGCTGGATCGAGACCGGGTGCTCGTCGGGGTGGATCCGCATCAGCTCGCGCAGGGTGCGCTCGTTGCGGTAGTGCAGGGCGAAGCTGGAGACCATCTCCGAGACCGCGAGCCCGGCGCCGTGGCGTTTGGCCTGCAGGCGCACGAACCAGTTGCCGATGCCGGCCAGCGGCGCCAGCAGGACCCGGTTGGAGATCTCGACGTCGGCGATCCGGAACGGATCAGTCAGCTGTGGGCGCGTTGCGTTCATGGATCAGGCGCAGCCCCTTCAGGGTAAGCAGGTCGTCGACCTCCTCGATCGTCTCGGTGAAGGGGACGACGGTCGCGGCGTAGCCACCGGTGGCCAGCAGCCGCGGGTTCGGCAGTTCCTCTTCGATCCGCCTGACGATGCCGTCGATCAGGCCGGCGAAGCCGAAGATGAAGCCGGAGTGGATCGCCGCGCGGGTCGAGCGGCCGATCGCTTCCTGCGGCTCTTCCAGGTCGATCCGGGTGATCCGGGCCGCCCGTTCGATCAGGGCGCTGAGCGAGGGCGCGAGGCCAGGGCCGATCGCGCCGCCGAGGTACTCGCCGTCGGCCGAGACGGCGTCGATGTTGATGCCGGTGCCGAAGTCGACCGAGACGCAGGCCTCGCCGAAGCGCTCGTAGGCGGCGATCGCGTTGACGAGGCGGTCGGCGCCGACCTCGAGCGGGTTCTCGATCCGGATCGGCATCCCCGTCTTCACCCCGGGGCCGATCGTCAGGCACTCGGCCTCGAGGTAGCGCGCGGAGAGCTGTTCGAACTGGCTGCCGAGCGGCGGCACGACCGAGGAGACGCAGACGGCGTCGACGTCGCCGAAGGACATCTCGCAGAGCGAGAAGAGGCCGGCGATGCGCTCGGCCAGCTCGTCACCGGTCGCCCCCGAGCGGGTCTGGAAGCGCCAGTGCTCGACCAAGCTCTCGCCCTCGAAGACGCCGAGGTGCGTCTGCGTGTTCCCGACGTCGGCGGCGAGGAGCATCGGGGGATTATCGCGGCCCGCGACTGGCCAGGTAGCCAAACCGGTGCCGGTGTGCATAGGATCGCCTCGATGAGCGCCCGCCTCTTCATCATCCCCGCCTCGCACCCGAGCATCACCAGCGAACTGATGCTGCGGCACAAGGGGATCGCCTTCAAGCGCACCGACCTGCTGCCGGTGATCTCCAAGGGCGCCCTGCGGGCGGTCGGCTTTTCCGGCGTCACCGTGCCGGCGCTGAAGATCGACGGAGCCAAGGTCCAGGGCTCGCGCCAGATCGCCCGCGAGCTGGAGCGGCTGCGCCCCGACCCACCCCTCTTCCCCACCGACCCGGCGCAGCGGGCCGCGGTCGAGGAGGCCGAGCGCTTCGGCGACGAGGAGCTGCAGCACCCGATCCGCCAGATCCTCTGGTGGGGGATCAAGCAGGACAAGGCGCCGCTGCGCAGCTACTCCGAGGGCGCCAAGATCGGCCTCCCGCTCGGCCTGGCGATGAAGACCGCGGCGCCGATCGTCGCCCTCTCGGCCCGCTTCAACGAGGCTGACGACGAGAACGTCAAACGCGACCTGGCGGCGCTGCCGGCGCTGCTCGACAAGGTCGACGACTTCATCGCCGCCGGCGTCCTCGACGGCGAGCAGCTGAACGCCGCCGATTTCCAGATCGCCCCCAGCATCGGCCTGGCGATGACCCTGGCCGACCTGCGGCCGGCGATCGAGAACCGGCCGGCGGGAGCGCTGGCCAAGCGCGTCGTCCCGGACTACCCGGGCCACACGCCGCCGATCCTCCCCGCCGCCTGGCTCGAGCCGCTGCGCGGCGAGACCGCCTCCGCTTAGCCGGCGCCTTCCCGCCGGACCCGGTACCGATCGACCACGCCGGCGCGGGACGGATCGAGCCGGGCGACCGCCCAGGGGGTGGCCGCGAGCGGGATGCCGAAGACGAAGAGCAGGGCGGCGATTACCAGCGCTCCGTCGTCCTGCTCCCAGCCGAAGGCGGCGGCGGCCAGGACCAGGCCGATGCCCCAGAGCAACGACCAGAGGATCGCCAGCTCGGTGACCGGCCGCATGTAGGCGGCGAGCAGCGAGAGGCGGGAGAGGTCGGGGGCGCGCTCGGCCCAGGCCCCGCTCCGCCGCAGCCGCAGCCAGGCGACCGGCATCCCGAACAGCTGACAGAGCCCACCGACCCAGATCTCGAGCAAGCCCAGCGTCGCCAACCCCTTCAGCAGCTCCATGCAGCGCTTATCGGCGCGCCGCTACCGAGCTTGAAGCGGCCCGGAGCGCTCGACCCGCTGGCCCGGGGGGAGCTCGTCGAGCGCGGCGGCGAGGCGGGTGCCGTCGGGGAGCGCCAGGTCCGGGTCCAACTCCAGCAGCGGGGCGAGGACGAAGCGGCGGGTCGTCACCTCGGGGTGCGGCAGGGTCAGGCGCTCGGTCCGGAGCACCAGGTCGCCCAGGAGCAGCAAATCGACGTCGAGCGGGCGCGGGCTGTGGCGGGGGAGGTCGAAGGCACGGCCGCGCTCGGCCTCGACCGCCTTGCAGAGGTCGAGCAGCGCCTCGGGCTCGAGCGCGGTGCGGATCCGGATCGCGGCGTTGAGGAAGTCGGGCTGGTCGAGGACCTCGCCGACCGGCTCGGTCACGTAGGCCGAGGAGACCGCCTCGACCGCGACGCCCTCGGCTTCGAGCAGCGCGATCGCCGCCCGCAGGTGGGCGGCGGAGTCGCCGACGTTGGAGCCGAGGCCGAGGTAGCCCGTGCGCACCGGGCCTACGCCTCCGGCGCTTCGGCCTCGTCCTCGTCGCCGACGCGTTCCTGGGTCACCTCGACCGCGACCTCCTGGATCGCCAGGGGCAGCGGCGGCTCCGGCTTCGCCGCCCGCACCCGCACCGACTCGCAGCCGTAGCGCTCCATCAGCCGCTGCCCGACCACCTGGGCCAGGCGCTCGAGGGTTTTGTAGCTGCGCTCGGTCGCGGCCAGGGCGACGATGTCGCAGACCTGGGCGTAGTCGACGGTGTCCTCCAGCCGGTCGGTGAGGACCGCGTCGCAGTCGGGGACGTCGAAGGAGATGTCGAACTCGAGCCGCTGCCCGACCTCCTGCTCGGCTTCGCTGACGCCGTGGTGGGTGTAGATCGAGAGCCCGCGCAGCTCGACTTCGGCGCTCGACTCGATCCCGTTCCCGTGTGACTCCATGCCCAGAAGCTACCCGAGGATCGCCGTCGCCACGGCCATCGCCTGGCCGACCTCGGCGACGTCGTGGACGCGGAGCACGTCGGCGCCCTCGGCGGCGGCGAGGACGGAGGAGGCGATCGTGCCGCCGAGCCGGTGGCCGGCGTCGGAGCCGTCGACCCTGCCGACGAAGCTCTTGCGCGAGGTGCCGACGACCAGCGGCCGGCCGAGCTCGCGCAGCTCGCCGAGTCGGCGCAGCAGCTCCAGGTTGTGCGCCGCCGTCTTGCCGAAGCCGACCCCGGGGTCGAGCCAGATCCGCTCCTCCTCCACCCCGGCCGCGAGCGCCGCCTCGAGGCGGCCGGCGAGGAAGCCCCTGACCTCGGCGACGACGTCGCCGTAGCGCGGTTCGTCCTGCATCGTGCGCGGGTCGCCGAGCATGTGCATCAGGACCACGGTCGCACCGCGCTCGGCGCAGAGTGCCCCCATCTCGGGGTCGCCGCGCAGGGCGGTGACGTCGTTGACGATCGCGGCGCCGGCGTCGAGCGCCGCGGCGGCGACGGCCGCCTTCGAGGTGTCGACCGAGATCGCCGCCTCGCCGTCGGCCAGGCCCTCGATCACGGGAACGACCCGAGCGAGCTCCTCGGTCTCGTCCACCGGCTCGGCTCCCGGCCGGGTCGATTCCCCACCGATGTCGAGAATCGCCGCGCCAGAGGCCTCTAGTTCCCGGCCGTGCTCGATCGCCGCCCGGGGGTCGAGGTAGAGACCGCCGTCGGAGAACGAGTCGGGGGTCACGTTGACCACCCCCATCAACTTCATGGCGGGGTCGTTAGCTGGCGTCGCCGCCGGCGAAACCCGGGCGGGGGCGCGGGTTGGGCCGGGCCCCCTCGCGCTGCGCCCTTTCCGGCTCGGGAGCCGGCTCGGGCGGCGGCGAGGACTCCTCGTCGTCGGCGAAGACCTCGTCCGGCGACTTGCCTTTCAGCAGCGCCCCGAACTGCTTGGCGTCGATCGTCTCCCGCTCCAGCAGCAGGTTGGAGATCTGGTCGAGGTCGGCGCGGCGCTCGTTCAGCAGGCCCTTGGCGGTCTGGTGGGCGCTCTCGACGATGCGGCGGATCTCGTCGTCGATCTCACGGGCGATCTCGTCGGAGTAGTCGGGCTCGGAAGAAAACTCGCGGCCGAGGAAGGGCTGGCCGCGATCGTGGCCGAAGACGCGGGGGCCGAGGCGCTCGGACATGCCGAAGCGCATCACCATCTGCTTCGCCGTCTCGGTCACCTTTTCGAGGTCGTTGGAGGCGCCGGTGGTGATCTCGCCGAAGACGATCTCCTCGGCGGCGCGGCCGCCCAGGGTCATCGCCATCGTGTCGGTCAGCTCGGCCCGGGTGGTGAGGAACTTGTCCTCGGTCGGCAGGCTGATCGTGTAGCCGAGCGCCTGGCCACGGCTGATGATCGAGATCTTGTGGACCGGGTCGCAGTTGGGCAGCAGCTCGCCGACGATCGCGTGCCCGACCTCGTGGAAGGCGGTGATCAGGCGCTCCTTCTCGCTCATCACCCGGGTCTTCTTCTCGGGGCCGGCGATCACGCGCATGATCCCCTCCTCGAGCTCCTTCATCGAGATCTCGCGACTGCCGGTGCGGGCGGTCAGCAGGGCCGCCTCGTTGATCAGGTTGGCGAGGTCGGCGCCGGTGAAGCCGGGGGTCTGGCCGGCCAGCGTGTCGAGCTCGATTTCGCGGGCCAGCGGCTTGCCGCGGGTGTGGACCTCGAGGATGTGCTTGCGGCCCTTGCGGTCGGGGCGGTCGACGACGACCTGGCGGTCGAAGCGGCCGGGCCGCAGCAGCGCCGGGTCGAGGATGTCGGGCCGGTTGGTGGCCGCGATCAAGATGATGTTGTCCTTCATTTCGAAGCCGTCCATCTCGACCAGCAGCTGGTTCAGCGTCTGCTCGCGCTCGTCGTGACCGCCGCCCATGCCGGCGCCGCGGTGGCGGCCGACGGCGTCGATCTCGTCCATGAAGATGATGCAGGGGGAGTTCTGTTTGGCCTGCTCGAAGAGGTCGCGGACGCGGCTGGCGCCGACGCCGACGAACATCTCGACGAAGTCCGAGCCGGAGATCGAGAAGAAGGGGACGCCGGCCTCGCCGGCGACGGCGCGGGCCAGCAGGGTCTTGCCGGTGCCGGGCGGTCCGTAGAGCAGGACGCCCTTGGGGATCCGGGCGCCGAGCGCCTGGAACTTCTTCGGGTTCTCGAGGAATTCCTTGATCTCCTCCAGCTCCTGCACCGCCTCGTCGACCCCGGCGACGTCGCGGAAGGTGATTTTCGGCGCGTCCACGGACATCCGCTTCGCTTTCGATTTGCCGAAGTTCATCACCCGCGAACCGCCGCCCTGCATCTGGTTCATGAGGAAGATCCAGAAGCCGAAGAAGAGGATGAAGGGCAGGATGTAGGTGAGCAGCGAGAGGATGCTGGAGCCGCCGGTGCCGTGGACGACGGTGCTCGTCGTCTTGCTCTTTTCGAGCAGCGCGATCAGCCGTTCTTCGGTGTTCGGCGGGTAACCGGTGGAGAAGCTTTCGCCGTTCTTCTTCTTGACGTCGAGGGTGCTGTCCTTGACGTTGATCGAGACCTCTTCGATCTGGCCCTTGGCGATCAGCCCGGTCTCGGGTTTGACCAGTTCGTTGTAGGCGGGCGCCTTGCTGCCGGAGTCGTTGGTGATGACTTTCTGGGCCACGAAGGCCAAGATGACCACCAGCAGGATCGGGAACGCCGCGCTTTTGAAGAAACGCCTCAAGGGAGAAATCAGCGTACCAGGGCCGTTTTCCCTGCTTACTCGCCGAGAGCGGCGACGTAATCCAGGTTGCGGTACTGCTGCGCGTGGTCGAGGCCGTAGCCGATCGCGAAGCGGTTGGGGATCTCGAAGCCGACGTAGCGGGGAGAGAGGTCTACGCGCAGCCGTTCCGGCTTGGTCAGCAGCGAGCAGACCTCGAGCGAGGCCGGGTTGCGGGCGCGCAGGTTGCGCATCAGGTAGTGCAGGGTGAGGCCGGAGTCGATGATGTCCTCGACGATCAGCACGTGGCGGCCTTCGATCGGCGCGTCGAGGTCCTTGAGGATGCGGACGACGCCGGAGGAGTCGGTCTGGGAGCCGTAGCTGGAGACGGCCATGAAGTCGATCTCGCAGGGGACGTCGATCGAGCGCATCAGGTCGGCGAGGAACAGCACCGCCCCCTTGAGCACACCGACCATGAACAGCTCGCGGCCCTCGTAGTCGCGGCTGACCTCGGCGCCGAGCTCGGCGACCCGGCGCTGCAGGTCCTCTCTGGCGACGAGGGTCTCGCCGATCGCGGGGTCGCTCACGCCGCGCAGTCTAGATATAGGGGGCATCTGCCGAAGGGCCGAAAACGTCCACGATCCCGGCGCCCGCGCTTTATCGCCGATTGCTAGTCGCGCTCGGCGCGGAGGACGCCGGCCTCGACCACGGCGCGGACGCCGCCGCCGAGGTCCAGCATCGCGGTGCCGCTACGGCGCAGGCCGGCGACCTGGGCAGCGAAGCGGGCGGCGCCGGGGACCGGGCGGCCGGCGGCGCCGTCGGCGAGGCGCTGCAGGACCAGTCGCTGCAGCGCCGGCGGCAGCTGGCCGAGGCGCTCGAGCGTGATCCGCGCCCGGGCCGAGTCGCCGGAGCGGTCGAGCTCGGCGTCGACGAGGGCGTCGAGGACCTCCGCCTCGTCGCGCAGCAGCGCCGCCGTGCGCAGCACGTTGCGGGCCGCGGCCGGGTGGATCTTCTCCAGCGCCGGCAGCAGGCCGTGGCGGACGCGGTTGCGGGCGAAGGCGGGCTCGGCGTTGCTGCTGTCGTCGCGCCAGGCGAAGCCGCGGCGCTCGCAGTAGGCGGTGGTCTCGGCCCGGGTGGTGCCGAGCAGGGGGCGGGCGAGGCGGCCGTCGCGCGGCTTCATCCCCAGCAGGGCGCGGCGGCTGGGCGAGGAGGCGAGCCGGTAGAGGATCGTCTCCACCTGGTCGTCGGCGGTGTGGCCGGTGACGATCAGCGCGTCGCGCTCCTCGGCGATGCCGGCCGCGGCCGCGTAGCGCGTGTCGCGGGCCCAGGCCTGGAGGTTGCCGGGGCCCTCCGGCCGCCGCGGCCGCTCGACCGCGAGCGCGACCCCGAGCGACTCGCAGAGCTCGGCGCAGTGGCGCTCGTCGGCGTCGGCGTCGTCGCGCATGCCGTAGTTGACGTGCAGGGCCGTCACCGCCTCCGGGCCGGCGGCGCGGGCGGCGAGGTCGAGCATGCAGACCGAGTCGCGCCCGCCCGAGAGCAGCGCCACGATCGCGCCGCCGGGGACGACGGAGCCCTCGGCACGCACCCGCTCGAGGATCGGGTCGGCGTCCACGGGCTGAGTCTAGGAGCGGCGCCTCAGCCGGGGGCGCGGACGAGGAACAGCTCGGTCGGGACCGGGAAGCCCTTGAGGCTGACCTGGCCGATCGGCTCGAGGCTGAGGTCGCCGCGGGAGACGACCGCGGCGGCCACCCGGTCGGTGACCAGCACCTCGCCGGCCTGGGCCCGGTTGACGACGCGGTGGGCGAGGTTGACCTGGCTGCCGAAGTAGTCGCCGTCGCGGTAGACGGCTTCGCCGCTGTGGATCCCGACCCGCGGCCGCGGGCGCTCCGGGAAGCGCGCGAGGAACCCGACCGCCCAGCTGGTCAGGGCGGCGGCGTCGGGCGAGACGACCATCACCTCGTCGCCGATCGTCTTGACGATCGCCGCCTCCGGCGGCAGCGTCGCCTCGACCGTCTCGACGAAGCGCTCGACCACGTCCAGCGCCTCGATGTCGCCCTCCTCCTCGGTGTAGCGGGTGAAGCCGGAGAGGTCGATGAAGCAGAGGGCCATCAGCACCTGGCCGAGCTCGATTTCGGCGGTGTCCATCCCCAGCCCCGACTCCATGTGGCCGACCACGTCCTGCTCGAGGAAGAAGCGCAGGTAGCGGTTGTGCAGGTACTCGGTCAGGGGTGCCGCCAGCGGCAGGATGTCGGCGGCGAGGTCGCCCATCTCCGCCGCCATCTCCAGCTCCGGCACGGCGTCGCGGATCAGCGGTTCGTGCACGTAGAGGTGGAAGAGGCGGACCTCGGCGTCGGCGATGCGCCGCATCGACTGCACGTAGACGCGGACCAGCTGCAGGAAGGCGACCAGCGGGAAGCCGGCGGCGAGCACGCGCGAGCAGTGGCGCAGCGCCGCGACGTCTTCGGTACTGAGATCGCGCTCGTGCCCTTTCGGGGTGCCGAGGATGACGAGGATGCGCTCGATCAGCTCCGGCTCGAGCCCGGTCTCCGCCGCCACCGCCTCGATCGAGGCGCCGCCCTCGGCGCCCTGGAAGAGCTCCTCGGCGAAGCCGAAGGCCAGCCGGCCCTCGCGCCCGGCGTCGCGCAGGTCCTCGAGCGAGTAGCCGCGCTCCCGCATCCGCGCCACCACCCGCGCCTGCGCCGCCGCCGTCGCCGTCCAGCGCCCCCGCCGCACCGGCACGATCTTCTCCTCGGCCCAGCGTTTGAGCGTGCTGGCGGGAACGCCCGACCGGCGCGCTGCCTCGCTCAGCGATATGCGCTCGTCGGCCATCCCGCAGAAGCTAGCCGAGAGGTCGGGGGGCGCCCACTGTCGACGAGCGGGATGGTCGAAGACTCACTCGAGTGTTCCTGGCGGTCAGACGGTCGCCCCCTGAAGTACGTACTGCGGGTGAGGGTGTGGACACCCCTCTGCGAAAGCTCAAGGACAGTGGTCTCGAATCGCAGCGAGCGATACAGCTGCGCGACGGCTTTCGCAGAGGGGTGTCCACACCCTCACCCTCCGCACAAAGCAAACGGGGCGACCGTCTGGCCGCCCCGCTCGCACTCCATACCTGTCTTCGACTACCCCGGGATCTCCGACCCCTCGTGCAGCTGGAGCACCGGCTCTCCGCCCTCGCCGGTGCGGATGCGAATCGCTTCCTCCACCGGGATCACGAAGATCTTGCCGTCGCCGACCTCACCCGTGCGGGCGTGTTTGAGGATCGTCTCGACGACCACTGGCTTGTCTTTGTCCTCGACCACGATCTCCAGCTTCACCTTCGGCCGGACGTTGACCGTGAGCGTCG
The DNA here is from genome assembly GCA_963719435.1 of uncultured Solirubrobacterales bacterium. Taxonomy (GTDB): domain Bacteria; phylum Actinomycetota; class Thermoleophilia; order Solirubrobacterales; family 70-9; genus VAYN01. The sequence goes on from OY970384.1 coordinate 2,409,420, forward strand.
AGCCGCGGTACCGCTCGACGATGCCTTTCTGGCGGCCCGAGCCCTTGGCCTCGATGATCGACAGGGATGGGAACCCCTTGTCGAGCAGCTCGGCCCGGATCGGCTCGAACGCCTCGTGGCGGATGAACGCCTCTATCTTTTTCATGCGTCCAAGCCTCCTATGACTCGGTAGTGGTCATCGGGCTGACAGTGGCCGGCGTGGGTGCCGCGGCCGGGGGCGGTCCCCCTTGGCCGAACTCCAGGCCGGTCGAATACTCCGGCTGCGGGATGAAGACCTCCGGGTATCCGTACATCCCGTGCTCGGAGATGTCGATCCCCGCGTCCTCTTCCTCGGGACTGACCCTGAGGCCGATGGTCGCCTTGATCAGGGCGAAGGTGGCTATCGAGATCGCAAAGACGACCACGAACGTGAACGCCACCGCCAGACCCTGGACCCCCAGCTGGCCGATCGCCGAGCTGAAGGAGGCGTCGCCGAAGATCCCGTACCAGATGCCCGGTCCGGCGCCTTCGACGATCAACCGCGGCGAGGCGAAGATGCCGACCGCGAGGGTGCCCCAGATGCCGGCCAGACCGTGCGCCGAGAGGGCGCCGACCGGGTCGTCGAGGAGCTTGTCGATCGCCAGCACCGCGTAGACGACGATCAGACCGGCGACGAGGCCGATGATCGGCGCCGCCCAGTACTCGACGAAGCCCGAGGGAGCGGTGATGCCGACGAGGCCGGCGATCGCGCCGTTGCCGGCCATACCGACGTCGAGCGTCCTGCTCTTCAGCCAGACGGCGAGCGAGGCACCGATGACTCCGGCCGCGGCCGCCAGCTGCGTGTTCAGCATGACCTCGCCGAAGAACGATCCGGCCGTTTCGAAGGTCGAGCCTCCGTTGAAGCCGAACCAGCCGATCCAGAGGATGATCACGCCGAGGCCGACCAGCGGCATCGAGTGGCCGGGAATCGCCCGCGGCTTGCCGTTGGCGTCGTACTTGCCGATGCGCGGGCCGAGCAACAGCAGCGCCGCCAAAGCCCCGACCGCACCGGTGAGGTGAACCACCGAGGAGCCGGCGAAGTCCATCACCGGCTTGCCGCCGATGTCGGAGAGCAGGCCACCGCCCCAGACCGCATGCGCGATCAGCGGGTAGATCACGGCGCCGAAGACGATCGCGTAGATCACGTAGGCGCCGAACTTGATCCGCTCCAGGGTCGTGCCCCAGACGATCGCCAGCGAGACCGCGCAGAAGGCCAGGCCGTAGAGCATCAGCATCGCGTCGGAGCCGGCTACGTTGAACGCTTCTTCACCCTGACCGATCGTCTGGTTGAAGTGGAAGAAGAAGCCACTGGTCCCGAAGAAGTCGTTGCCGCCTCCTTCGGCCACGCCGTAACCGAGTGCCCACCAGGCAATCGTGACGATCGCGAAGTTGACGAGGATCTTGGCGACACCCGTGCCGACGTTCTTCTGGCGCGAGAAGCCGATCTCCAGGAACATGAAGCCGGCCTGCATCAGGAACACCAGGACACAGGCGACGGCGACCCAGACCATGTCCAGCTCGCTTGCCTTGGCGGCCACCGTTTCCGCCACCGTTTCCGCCGAGGCTGCCGCAGGCAGCACCAGCGCGGCAAACGCCGTCAACGCGACGGCGATCCCCATCTTCTTTCTCATCGAAATTCCTCCTAGCCCGCCGGAGCGGGCTCCGGCGGTCGCGGGTTTGGCGATTCCAGAGGGGACCGTAAATTCGGCTCGGGAAGCTGTGTTTAGACGGCTGGAGCAAATCCCGCCGGCTCGTTTCTCACAAGTGGCTAGGCTCGCCTGGCGATGCCGGCCCGCCTGCGCCCGACCGCCCCGATCGCCGCCGACGCCGTGCTCGTCGGCGACCCCGGGCGCGCGCTGATGCTGGCGCAGGCGGTGCTGCAGGAGCCGAAGATGAGCAACCACGCCCGCGGGCTGTGGGGCTATACGGGCCTGACCGCGGAGGGACGGCAGCTGACCCTGCAGGCGACGGGGATGGGCGGGCCCAGCGCCGCCGTGGTGCTCGCCGACCTGGCCGAGCTGGGCGTGCGGCGGGCGATCCGGGTCGGCACCTGCACCGGGCTCGACCCGGCGCTCGCCGCCGGCCAGCTGGTGACGATCGACGAGGCCCACGCCTGGGGCGGCGGCGGTGCCGGCGCGGCGATGCTGCCGAACCGGGACCTGGCGGAGGCGCTGCAGCGAGAGCTGGCGAAGGAGGCGGAGGCGGCGACGGTCGCCAGCCTCGACACCCTGCACGGGGGTGGGGCGCCGGCGCCGGTCGAGGCCGGCGACGTCGCCGACATGCAGACGGCGACCCTGTTCAGCCGCGGCGCCGAGCTGGGGGTGGCGATGGCGGCGGTGCTGGTCGTCGCCGAGACGGCCGCGGGCCGGGCGCTCGACGGCGAGGCGGAAGAGGCGGCCGCCCGGCGGGCGGGAGTCGCCGCCGCTGCCGTACTCTCAAGCTCAAGTTGAGGCTTAGTCTTTGCCTTTTTTAGCGGGTTTTTTCGAGTTCTGACGACGCAGGGCGCCGATCTCGCGGCTGAGGTCGTCGAGCTGCTCCTCGACGTCCTCCAGGCGCTGCGAAAAGGAGCGCAGGCGGCGCTCGAGTCGTTCCAGGTCGGTCGCCGAGGAGAGGTTGAGCGCCCCCATCGCCGCGTGCTGGGCCTCGATCGCCTTCTCGCGGGCCCCGAAAGCGGCGGAGATCGCGTTGTGGAGGGTGGGGTTGTCGATCAGCGCCTGGGCGATCTCGCCGATCGCCTGCTCGCTGCGCGCCCGCAAACCGTCCTGCTCATCCTGCTCGTACATCGCTCCTCCGCCTTTCGCCATTCGTTGACAGCAGCTTAACGAGCGTGTCCGAGGCGGTTGAAACCCTGCTGAATGCGGGAATCGGCCAATCTTGATTAAGTTGATGCTGAATGGGAACAATGATGATTAAGGCCTTGTTGGGGGACGCCTGCTGCCGTTGCGCCGCAGTTTGCGAGCAAGTAGCCTGCGCTCGCCTGTGGCACAGGGAGGATGCGGGTCAAATTCGACCCGTTTCTACAGTTCTCGGCAGCGGCCACCGAGGCGTATTGGGATGAGAGCCAAGATCGCACTGATCGTCGTACTCGCCAGCTTCCTGGCGCTGTCGGCCCTTGGCGCCGGCCTTGCCGGTGCAGACCCGCTGGCCGAAAGCGCCCCGGCCGATCCCGCCGCCGCGACGACCACGACCGCGATCCCCTCTTTGCAAGCGCCCGCCTGCGCCAACGGCCTCGACGACGACGGCGACGGCCTGGCCGACCTCGCCGACCCGGACTGCACCGAAGCGATCGGGACCAGCGAGGCCCCCGCGCCGGCGGCCAGCCCCGCGCCCGCCGCGGCCAGCCCGGTGCCGGCCCCCGAAGCCTCCACCCCGAGCGCCCCCGCCAAGACCGACGGCGGCGTCAAGCAGGGCAGCGCGATCGACGGCAGCGCCGGCGCAGCGACCGGCACCGGCGTCGCCCGCAACGACGACCTCGGCGATTCCAGTGGCGGCGGCAGCGCCGCGGGCGGCGTCAAGGCACCCAGCGCCACCGGCGGCGGCGACCAGCCCCTGGCCGACGGGACCGACGGCGGCGCCCAGTTCGCCGACGGCGGCAGCCCGACCACGGCCAACCCGACGATGACCATCGCCCCCTTCGGCCCGGCCCCGATCGGCGTCCCCAACTTCGTCATCGACTCCTTCGAAATCCCGCCCTTCCTGCTGCCGATCTACCAGGCTTGCGGAACCGAATACGGAATCCCCTGGGAGGTCCTCGCCTCGATCAACAAAATCGAGACCGCTTTCGGCACCAACCTCAACGTCTCCAGCGCCGGCGCCGTCGGCTGGATGCAGTTCCTGCCTTCGAGCTGGGAGATGTACGGGGTCGACGCCAACGGCGACGGGCGCAAAGACCCCTACAACCCGGTCGACGCGATCTGCGCCGCGGCCAACTACCTCAAGGCGGCCGGCGGCAACAAGGACCTCTACGGCGCGATCTTCGCCTACAACCACGCCGACTGGTACGTGCAGGAGGTGCTGCTCTATGCCCGCGCCTACGGCAAACTGCCCTCCGACCTGGTCGGCTCGCTGACCGGCCTCACCGAGGGCGCCCACTTCCCGGTCGCCGCCGACGCCCGCTACGCCGACGACATCTCCGCCCGGGCGGCGCTGAAGAACTCGACCACGGATGCCCGGGTCAGCGGCAACGCGGCCGACGTCATCTCCTCCTCGCCGACCCGCCGCGGCATCAACATCTTCTCCCGCGAGGGCGCGCCGGTGGTCGCCGTCAACGACGGGATCATCCGCAAGCTCGGCAGCTCGCCGAAGCTGGGCAAGTTCGTCGTCCTCGAAGACACCTACGGCAACCGCTACACCTACGCCAAGCTGGGCGAGATGGTCCGCGACCGGCGCCTGGTCGTGATGCCGAGCGGCAAGGAGAAACGGGTCCCGCTCGAAAGCCAGGACCTGCGGCCGCGGCTGCGGGCGCTGCCTGGGCGCGCCGAGGGCGAGCGTCCCAGCGCCGCCACCGAGAGCGCCCAGGTGACCTCGACCGACGGCACCCTGCGGGTCGGCTCGAAAGTGATCGCCGGCACCGTCCTCGCCCGGGTCGCCGCCGGCGACGACGGGGTCGACTCCCACATCAACTTCGCCATCCGCCCCGCCGGCAAAGGCGCCCCGCGGATCGACCCGAAGCCGATCCTCGACGGCTGGAAGCTGCTCGAGGCGACCGCGATCTACCGTGCCAAGGGCAAGAACCCCTTCACCGCCCAGCTCAGCGGGGCCGGCGTGCTGCTGCTCTCCAAGGAGGCGCTGCAGAAGCGGGTGCTGGCGGACGAAGGCCTCTCGATCTACACCTGCGGCCGCGAAGACATCGCCACTGGCCGGATCGACCGCCGCATCCTGGCGATGCTCGAGTTCCTGCGCTCGAAAGGCTTCGAGCTGACGATCACCTCGCTCCAGTGCGGCCACGGCTTCCTCACCACCTCCGGCAACGTCTCCGAGCACAGCACCGGCGACGCGGTCGACATCGCCGTCATCAACGGCACCCCGGTGAGCGGCAACCAGGGACCCGGCACGATGACCGACGCGCTGATCCGCGACGTCCTGCAGCTGCAGGGCACGATGCACCCGCACCAGGTGATCTCGCTCGAGGACCTGCCCGGCGAAACCAGCATCGCCATGGCCGACCACGCCGACCACGTCCACGTCGGCTACCACCCGCTGGAAGGCAACCCGCTGGAAGCCCAGTTCTCGGCCCTGTTGAAGCCGGACCAGTGGCAGCGCCTGATCGGCCGCCTCGGCCAGATCGAAAACCCCGAGGTCCCGGTGGAGCCTTCGCGAGTACTCGTTGCCGGACAAGCCCGACAAGGGCGACGGCGGTACTCGCAGCGGGGAGTAGGGCTCGGGCCTCGGTCGGGAGGGGTGGGGATCTCCTTCGGCGGAATTTAGTCGCGCCCGCGAAGCGGGCGGCTCCGGATATCGGTGCGCGCCTATGGCGCGCAGGAATCGGATTGCATTTCCGCCGCTGCGCGACATTCCGCCGAAGGAGATCCCCACCCCTCCCACGGAACGCTTGGCGGAGTGTTGCTGCGAGGGTGCAATCCCGCCGGTGTCCCTCCCGTCATGCGCGCTGCTGTCGTGGGAGGCCGTCAGCCCTCTGGGCGAATGTCGCGCAGCGGCGATATGCAATCTGTCTTCTGCGCGACCTTCAGGTCGCGCTCCAACACTCGAGCCGCGTCCCCATAGGGGACGCGCGAGCCAATTCGCCCAGAGGGCTGACGGCCTCCCCCACCGCACCGCCCCGCGCAGACCGGGAGAATCCCGGCTCTGCCCCTTTTCGGATTCGCCCAACTCGATTTCGCCGGACCTCTCCCCCTCGCGGACGGCCGCTACCTGGCTCGGAGCGAGGGCGGCGGGGCCGAGAGCGTGCTGGTGGTGCTGACGCTGGGGGCGCCGGCGCCCCCGGGGCGCCGGCGGCGCCGGGCGCGAAAGTCAGAGCTGGATGCCGAGCCCTCCCCCCTGTCGCTGACCCGGGTCACCGCGATCCGCGCCTTCGCCCCCTTTGCCGGCGAGGAGGAGGCGGCGCGCTGGCTCGACCAGGCGACCGAGGCCGAGGACACGGCCGACGTCCTCGTCGGCGAAGGGATCGAGCTGCTCAACCGCGCCCTGCACGCGCAGGCGGTGGCCGCCGCCGACCCCCACGGAAGCTCGCTGACGCCGGAGCGGGCGGTGGCGGTGCGGATCGGCTACGGCAGCGGCGAGGAGACCGCCGACAGCCAGTTCGCCGACGCCCGCGAGGTCGACGTCTGGGCCAGCGGCGCCTCGCGCCGGAAACGGCGCCAGGACGACCTGCGGCCGCAGGAACGAACCGCGGCGGTGCTCGGCGGCCGTGAACGGGCCGACGCCTGCGAGACGCTGCTGCTGCGGGCCCGCGCCGACCTCGACGCCGGCAGGACCCGGGAGGCGACGCTGCAGCTGCGGGTCGGCCTCGAGGCGCTGCTGGTCGAGCTCCAGGGCGCCCTCGACGATCCCGGCCACGGCGAGGACATGGGCCTGCTCAGCGCCCGCCGCGCCGAGGCCGGCGAGGCGGCCAATGCCGCGCTGAAGGGCGAGCTGGGAACGAGCGAAGCCCAGCAGGTGCAGGAACTGCTGGAGATCTGCGAGCGGGTGCTGCGCCGGCGCCGCGTGCTGCGCGGCTGACCGCGCAATCGGATAAAGCTAACCCTCAAGCTTAGGGTTAGTGTTACTGACCTGCGGCTATGCCGGGGGCGGTGCCCTGGAATACGTTTGCCTGAGGCAGCTTGACTCAGAGAGCGAGGCGGTGGGCGACCACGTCGTCCAAGAGCGACTCGGCGAGATGGTGGGCCTCCTCCAGCGCCACTCCCTCGATCGAGGGCACGCCGATCACAGTCAGCCCCGCCGCCCGCGCCGCGGCGACGCCGGTGGGCGAGTCCTCGAGTGCGACCACGTCCGGGCCGGGCTCGACCCCGAGCCGGCGGCAGGCCTCTATATAGGGATCGGGAGCCGGCTTCGGCGCCGCCACTTCGTGGGCGCTGAGGACGACGTCGAAGCTCTCCTCGAAACCGACCAGCTGCAGCGAGCGGACGACGAAGGCCAGCGGCGAGTTGGAGACGAGGCCGATCGGGGTGCCGCGCCGCCGCAGGCTCTGCAGCAGCTCGCGGGCTCCGATCATCGCCTCCACCCCGTGCTCGAGCTCGGCGACGACGAGCACGTTCAGCTCCTCGATCAGCTCCGCGGCGCGTCCGGGCTCCTCGAGCCGGCGTTCGAGCACGCCGCCGGCGATCTCGGCCGAGGTGCCGACCAGCACGCGCTTGTCGGCGGGGGTGAACTCGGTGCCGCGGCGCTCGAACAGATCCTGCTCCGCCCGGGTCCAGACCGACTCCGTATCCAACAAAAGTCCGTCGTTGTCGAAGACGACGGCTGCCGGGAGGGCGGATGCCATGGCCGCATCATCGCGGACCGGCTAAGTTCGCGGGGTGCCCTACCACGTCGAAATTTCCTCACCGGTCGATCGGGCCCGGGTGCTCAACGTCGACGCCGAGGTGCTGAGCGGAACGGTGCTGGGACCGTGGGTCGCGGGCCTGCCCTTCGAGTTCGGCGCGGTCGAGTGGGAGCCGCGCGAGAGCCGGCTGACGATCCTCGAGGGCCCGGCGATGGAGACCGGGAACGACGGCGACTGGGAGAGCGCCGTGCGCAGCGCCGAGGACGTCACCCGCCAGCTGCTGGAAGCGGCCGAGGCGAGCGCCCCCGGCCAAACCGCGGCGGTGGTCGAAGCCGACTCGATCGAGATGGCGCTGAAGGAGCTGCGGGGCGGCCGCCACCTGCGGGAGATGTCGTGGGCGAAGGCGGCCGAGCGGATCGAGCGGCGCGATCCCGAGGTGACCGCGGTGATCCTCGTCGTCAAGCGCTCCGGCCTCGGCTGGCCGCGCCTCTAGTCGAGGGCGGCGACGACGGCGGTCAGCTCCTCGACCACCTCGCCGCCGAGCTTCAGGGTGGCGTCGCCGTCGTACGGGGTCTCGCCCTTGGTGACGATCGCCAGGCGACCGCCGCGCTCGAGCGTCAGCTGCGGCAGGCCGGCGACCGGGTAGACGGCCAGCGAGGAGCCGACGCAGATCATCAGCTCGGCCCGTTCGGCGAGGTCGCGCGCCCGCACCATCGCGCTCTCCGGCAGCAGCTCGCCGAAGAGGACGACGTCGGGTTTGACCGCGCCGCCGCAGGCGGAGCAGATCGCCACCCCGTCGCCGTCGAACAGCTCCTCGACCTGCTCGATCTCGAACGAGGTCGCGCAGCGCCGGCAGGAGGAGGTCTCGATCGAGCCGTGCACCTCGACCACGTTGCGGGAGCCGCCGGCGCGGTGCAGGCGGTCGATGTTCTGGGTGATCACGCCCTCGACCAGGCCGCGGCGCTCGAGCTCCGCCAGCGCCTCGTGGGCGGGGTTGGGGCGTTTGTCGCCGAGCGACTGGAAGCGCGGTCGGTAGTAGGACCAGAAGCGGGCCGGGTCGCGCTCGAAGACGTCGATGTGGGCGACCTCCATCGGGTCGACGTTCGCCCAGAGCCCGGTCTCGGGCGTGCGGAAGTCGGGGATCCCCGAGGGGACCGAGACTCCGGCCCCGGTCAGGACCACGGTGCAGCTCGACTCGCGGATCAGCTCCGCCAGCGCCGACGGGCCGGGGACGTCCGTCACCTGGACGCCCCGCCGCGCCGGCCCAGGATTCCTACTTGCCGCTCCACTTCGGGGTGCGCTTGCCGAGGAAGGCGCCGATGCCCTCCTTCGCGTCCTCGCTGCCGAAGGCGGTGGCGAAGCCCTGCTTCTCGGCCTCGATGCCGGCGTCGATTTCGCCCTTGTGGGAGACCGACTTGATCAGGCCGACCGCGACCGGCGCCTGGGCGGCCAGCTTGCGACCCCACATCAGCGCCGTCTCGAACAGCTCGTGGTCCGGCACGACGCGGTTGACGAGGCCGATTTCCAGCGCCTCCTCGGAGAGCACCGCGTCGCCGACCAGGTTCATCTCCAGGGCCTTGCTGGGACCGACGAGGCGGGCCAGGCGCTGGGTGCCGCCGAAGCCGGGGATGATCCCCAGCTTGATCTCGGGCTGGCCGAAGACGGCCGCCTCGGCGGCGATCCGCACGTCGCAGGCCATCGCCACCTCGCAGCCGCCGCCGAAGGCGATCGAGTTGACGGCGGCGATCGTCGCCACCCGCTCGGTCCCGAACTCACGCAGCAGCGCGTGCGCACTGTGGATCAGCTCCTCGCCGGTGCCCTCGTCCATCTGCGTGAAGGCCTTGATGTCGGCGCCGGCCGAGAAGACGACCGGGACCGAGGAGGCGATCACCATCGCGCCGACGCCGTCGGCGGCCTTGACCCGCTCCCAGACGATGCCGAGGTCGCGGATCACGTCCGGCGAGACGGCGTTCATCGGCAGGTTGGCGAGCCAGGCGATCGCCACGCCGTCGCGGGTCTCCAGCTTCACCGTCTCCGCCTGCTCGCCCTCGTCGGGCTGCGGGTAGGGGTAGAAGCCCTGGCCGGCGGCGAGGCCGAGCCGGCCCTGGGCGACCAGGCGCCTGAGGGTGACCGGCGGAGCGAAGCGGTCGCCGTGCTTCTCCTGCAGCTGCTCGAGCTGCTCCAGGACCTTGTCGAGGCCTTCGACGTCGGCTTTCCAGAACGGCGGCAGCAGCCCGCGGCGCGGGTCGAGGCCGGCGCCGGCCATCATCCCGAGGTCGATGTCGCGGACCGAGCAGACGCCTTCCTCGACCAGCAGCAGCGACTCGACCAGGGCGCGGCCGGTGAACATCGCCACCAGTTCCTCCGCGTCCGGGGCGGCGTCGCCCGGGATCGTCTGCTCGCCGTCCTTGAAGAAGCCCTCGCCGCCGCTCTTGGCGCCGAGCTTGCCGTCGGCGACCAGCTGCTTCAGGCCCTCGTGGACGTAGAACGTCTCCCCGTAGGAGTCGTTGAGGTGCTCGGCGACGTGGAGGACGGTGTCGAGCCCGAGCAGGTCGGTGAGGAAGAACGGCCCCATCGGGGCGACCTTGGCCTCGGCGATCGCCTGGTCGATCTGGGCCAGCGAGAGCCCGTGGTCCTCCTGCGCGCGCCAGATCTCGCCGATCGTCGCCATCAGGATCTTGTTGACGACGAAGCCGGGGACCTCACCGCAGACGATCGGCTGCTTCTTGATCGCCTGGGCGAAGTTGTAGGCGGCGGTGGCGGTCTCCTGAGAGGTGTCCTCGCCGACGATCACCTCGACCAGCGGCATCACCGAGGCCGGGTAGAAGAAGTGGAAGCCGACGACCTTGTCGGCGCGCAGGGTCGATTCGCCGATCTCGGTGATCGAGAGCGAGGAGGTGTTGGAGGAGAGGATCGCGTGGCCGGGGGTGGCAGCGTCGATCTCGGCGAAGACCGCCTGCTTGATCGCCATCTTCTCCGGCACCGCCTCGATCACGAAGTCGACGTCGCCGAACTCGGCGTAGCTGGTGGTGCCGGTGATCTGGCCCATGACCTCGGCCAGGCGGGCGTCGGCCTGCTCCTGGGTCAGCTTCTCCTTCTTGACCAGGCGGGCGAGCTGGCCCTCGGTGACCGCGCGGGCCTTCTCGACCGCGGCATCGACGAACTTCTGGTCGATGTCCTTGACGACGACAGGGATATCGGCGGCGGCGATCGCCTGGGCGATCTCGCCGCCCATCGTGCCTCCGCCGACGACGGCGGCCTTGGAAACGAACATGCGAGTGGATTCCTCCGGAAGTTTGGCTTTGCAGCGCGGCGAATACCACGCGAGCCGCAGGCTATCCAACCCCGGGTGGTCGAACTTTGTCCCTCCAGGAGGGGACAAACCTCGACCACGGCTAAAGGAAGGGTGGCCGGGCGCCGATAGGGGCCTTTCATGCGCAGGGAATCGAAGTTCTTGCTCGCGGCCGTGGCGCTGAGCCTGGCCGCGTCGCTCGGCGGAGTTGGCGCCACCGCCTCCGCCGCGGTGCCGCAGGCGACGCTGACGCCGGGCGGGCGGGCGATCGCGCCTGCCTCCGCCCCGCCCGCGGTCGAGGCGATGATCGAAGCGGCGAACCGGATCCGCCACCGGCCCTACCGCTGGGGCGGCGGCCACCGCAGCTGGAACTCGGCCGGCTACGACTGCTCCGGCTCGGTCAGCTACGTGATGCACGCCGCCGGCCTGCTCGAATCCCCGCTCGACTCGACCGGGTTCATGCGCTGGGGCGGCGGCGGGGGTGGCGGCTGGGTCCGGATCTACGCCAACCGCGACCACGTCTTCGCCGTGATCGCCGGCCTGCGCTGGGACACCTCCTACAGCGAAGACGGCGACCGCACCGGCCCCGGCTGGAGCGAAGTCATGCGCCCCACCGGCGGCTTCCGCCTGCGCCACCCGCTCGGGCTCGAACATGCGACGCCGCTCTCCTAGCGGCGATTGTCCTTTGCAACCCTCTGGGTGACAAGGGACAACAGGACCGTCCTGACAACAGGGACAAGCGCCAGCGGGCAACGCTGTACGCAGGTACAAAGGCGCGGTCTTCGCTCTGCCATTAGGCTTTTTTGGCTCTTCTCAAGGGAGTTAAGACCGGTAACCGACCGCGCCCGGCAGTGGGCGCGCGCCAAAAGAGGGACTACCTAAGCGATGACTCGTATCCGCCAGCAGAACGTGACCGCCGCGCAGTGGAGCTCCAACGGGGAGGCTCTCGGCGCGCTCGACCTGACCCAGCCCGAGAACAACCTCTTCGGCGCCAACGTCTTCTCCGTCGCCGTGCAGCGCGAACGGCTGCCGGGCGACGTCTTCGAGAAGCTGCAGGCGACCCTCCGGGACGGGGAGCCTCTCGACGCCACGCTCGCCGACGCCGTCGCCGAGGCGATGAAGGAGTGGGCGCTGGAGAAGGGCGCCACCCACTACACCCACATGTTCCAGCCGCTGACCGGTTCGACCGCCGAGAAGCACGACTCCTTCTTCGAGCCCGCCGGCGAGGGCGGCACCCTGGCCGGCTTCTCCGGCAAGGAGCTGATCCAGGGCGAGCCCGACGCCTCCTCCTTCCCCACCGGCGGCATCCGCGCCACCTTCGAGGCCCGCGGCTACACCGCCTGGGACCCGACCAGCCCCGCCTTCATCCTCGAGAACCCGAACGGGGCCCTGCTCTGCATCCCCACCGCCTTCGCCTCCTGGACCGGCGAGGCGCTCGACGCGAAGATCCCGCTGCTGCGCTCGATGGACGCGCTCTCCCGCTCCGCCGTCAAGGCGCTGCGGCTGCTCGGCGACGAGGAGACGCAGCGCGTCTTCACCACCGTCGGCCCCGAGCAGGAGTACTTCCTGATCGACGAGCAGTACTTCTACGAGCGGCCCGACCTGATCGCCACCGGCCGCACCCTGTTCGGCGCCAAGCCGCCGAAGGGGCACGAGCTCGACGACCACTACTTCGGCTCGATCCCGGAGCGGGTGCTGGCCTTCATGATGGAGTCCGAACTGGAGATGCGGAAGCTCGGCATCCCGGTCAAGACCCGCCACAACGAGGTGGCGCCGGCGCAGTACGAGATCGCGCCGATCTTCGAGAGCTCCAACGTCGGCTCCGACCACCAGCAGCTGCTGATGCAGACGCTGGAGAACGTCGCCCGCCGCTACGGCTTCGTCTGCCTCCTGCACGAGAAGCCGTTCGCCGGCGTCAACGGCTCCGGCAAGCACAACAACTGGTCGATGGGGACCGACGGCGGCGGCAACCTGCTCAACCCGGGCGAAACGCCGGCGGACAACATCCACTTCCTGTTCTTCTGCGCGGCGGTGATCCAGGCGGTCAACAAGCACCAGGGACTGCTGCGGGCCTCGGTCGCCAACATCGGCCAGGACCACCGGCTCGGGGCGAACGAGGCGCCGCCGGCGATCATCTCGATCTTCCTCGGCGCCGAGCTGGAAAAAGTGTTCGAGGCGATCGCCAGCGGCGAGGGCGACCCGAACACGCCGGCCTCCTTCCTCGACCTCGGGACGACGGTGCTGCCGCCGCTGCCGATGGACGGCGGCGACCGCAACCGCACCTCGCCGTTCGCCTTCACCGGCAACAAATTCGAGTTCCGGGCGCTGGGGTCGAGCATGTCGCTCGCCTTCCCGAACACCGTTCTGAACACGATCGCGGCCGAGGCGATCGACGACCTCGGCGACAAGCTGGAGGGCAAGCTCTCCGGCGGGCTGGGCATGCCGGAGGCGGTGATGGAGATCGTCAAAGACTCCTACCTCGCCAACAAAGCGGTCTGCTTCAGCGGCGACAACTACTCCGAGGAGTGGCACGCCGAGGCCGAGCAGCGCGGCCTGAAGAACCTGAAGACGACGCCGGACGCGCTCCCGGAGGTGCTGGCCGACGATACCGTCGCCGCCTTCGACAAGTACAACGTGCTCTCCAAGCGCGAGCTCGAGTCCCGCTACGAGGTCTGGGTCGAGCAGTACGCGATCCGGGCCAACATCGAGGCCGAGGAGACCTACGCGATCGCCCAGACCATGCTGCTGCCGGCGGGCCTGCGGCAGCTGGCGCTGATCTCCGAGGCGGGCGTCTCGGCGCTCGAGGGCGAGGTCCGCGAGCTGGTCGACGAGCTGGTCGCGGCGCTGGGCGAGCTCAAGGACGCCAACCACTACCCCGACATGGAGGGGATCCAGTGGGCCGTCTACGCCCGCGACAAGCAGCTGGCGGCGATGGCGAAGGTGCGCGAGGCCGCCGACAAGCTGGAGCGGGTCGTCGCCGACGACTTCTGGCCGCTGCCGAAGTACGAGGAGATGCTGTTCATCAAGTAGGGCCGGCTGCCGGGGCCGGTCCTTGGGGGCCGGTCCCGGTGGGGGTTTCGCTTAACTTTTTCGTGGATCGCCGGGAGGCTGTCGCCCGGGGGAAAGCTGCGAAAAAGTACAAGACGCTTCACCCCCACCGGGACCGGCCCTAGGCAAGCAGCGGAACCGGGACTACTTGGTTCGGGAGTGGTAAAGGCCGGGCTGCTTGGCTTCGGGAGTTGGCGAGGGCAGTCCGGGGCCGCCGTTCAGCGGGTTGAGGTCGGCCAGCAGCTCCAGCAGCTGGGGCTGCGGCTCGGAGTCGTCGATCAGGATCGCGGTGCCGGGCCAGGCGTAGCGGAGGTAGCGGGCGTAGGCCTGGCGGGAGCCGAGGTCGGGCTCGTAGATCCAGGAGCCGGTGTTCCAGTAGCGGTTGCCGCCGTCGCCGGCGCAGCGGACGTCGGCCAGCGGCTGGTGGGTGTGGGCGAAGACGATCTTGTCGACGTCGCGGCCCCACTCGAGGTTGCGAACGACCTGGGCGAAGGCCCCGAGCGCGTGCTCGGAGGGGTCGCTGCGGGCAACCACGGTCGGCTCCGGGTAGAGCGGCCGGGCGGCCGGCGGGCCGGCCAGCGGCTGCTCGCGCGCCTGCCGCTCGGCCTCGCTGCGGACGACCGCGTCGAAGTGCGCCTCGCTGGGCAGGGGCGCGGGCCCCTCCGCCTCGCCGCGGCCGCGGTCGCGCAGCTTCGCCGCCAGCCGCTCGGCGCCGCGCACGGGGGCGCCGAGCGCCTGGGCGAAGCGGCCGGCGCGCTGGGCGGCGCGGAAGACGTTCTGCTGGGCGTGGGTGCCGTGCGGCATCTGCGCGGCGACGTAAAGCCACTCGGTCAGCAGGGTCGTCACCGACTCGTAGTCCTCGATGCATTTGGGTTCCTCCGGCCCGCCGGCAGCGATCGCCCAGAGGGTCCGGGTCAGCAGGCGGTCGCCGCGAGAGCCGGTCAGGCGCGCGTGCGGGTCGAGGTAGTGGCCGTGGGTGCAGAGGACGTCGCCGACTCGGTAGATCGGGTAGGCGATCTCGACCTCGACCCCCGGCAGCCGCCGCTCGAGGAACTCGTGGAAGAAGCCCGGGCCGGTCGGGACGGTGGGCCGGTGGCCGCTGGCCAGCCTGGTCTCCAGCCGGTCCTCCTGGTCGCGGTAGACGAGGTGGTGGTCGTGGTTGCCGGCGAGGAAGACGAGACGGCCGCCGGCCATCTTCGCGGCGATCAATCGCAGCAGGCCGTCGGCGGCGGCGACGGCGTCGTCGACCGCGCCGAAGAGGAAGTCGAAGAGGTCGCCGAGGAAGACCAGCTCGTCGACGTCGTCCAGGGCCGGCGCCAGGCGCTCGAGGAAGAACTCCTCGGCCAGCAGGTCGCGGCCCGTCCAGGCGCCGAAATGGGTGTCGGAGATGACCAGGGCGCGCATCGCTCGCGCGAGTCTAGGCGCAGCCTGGGCGGAGGCTCAGGCTGCGCGCTCGTGCACCCGCATCCGCAGGCCGCCGACCGGGGAGAGGGTCGGCATCTGGCGGATCGTCATCGTCCGCCCCGGCAGGGCGTCGAGGCGCAGGCGCTGCAGCAGCATCGTCGTCACCAGCTTCACCTCGGTCTGGCCGAAGCGCTTGCCGATGCAGATCCGCGAGCCGCCGCCGAAGGGGACGTAGGCGCCGCGCGGCAGCGCTGCCTTGCGCTCGCGGACGAAGCGCTCGGGGACGAAGGCCTCGGGGTCGGGGAAGACCTCGGGGATGCGGTGGCTGGCCCAGGAGCAGTAGTTGACGTAGGCGTCGCGGGGCACGGTGTAGCCGCCGAACTCGAACTCGCGCACGGCCCGGCGGGGGCCGATCCAGGCCGGCGGGTAGAGCCGCAGGACCTCGTCGAGCACCATCTCCAGGTAGGGCATCTCGCGTTCGAGCTGGTCGACCGTCGGCGCCGCCCCGCCCAGCACCCGGTCCTGCTCCTCGTGCAGCCTGGCGACGACGTCGGGGTGGCGGGCCAGCTCGTGCAGCATGAAGGTCACGGTCGAGGTCGAGGTGTCGTGGCCGGCGAACATCAGGGTCATCAGCTGGTCGCGGACCTCGCGGTCGCTGAACGCCTCTCCCCCCTCGCCGCGGGCGCCGACCAGGAGGCTGAGGATGTCCTGGCGGCTGGGGTCGGGGTCGGCGCGGCGGCGGCCGATCTCGGCGAAGACGATCTCGTCCAGCACCTTGCGCGAGGAGACCAGCTTGCGCCAGGGCGAGCCCGGGCCGCGCAGCAGCCGCAGCTGGAAGTCGATCCCGTAGTAGCCGAGCGCGCGCTCGAAGTGCGCGGCCGCGGCGGCGCCCCTGCCGGCCTCGTCGGGATCGAGCCCGAGCAGCGCCCGCATGGCGATCCGCATCGCCAGGTTGCGCATCCAGTCGTAGACGTCGGCGCTGCCGCCGACCGGCAGCCGGGCGATCGCCGCCTCCGTCTCCAGCCTCATCGCCGCCACCGCGGCGGCGATCTGCTGGCGGTGGAAGGCCGGCATCATGATCGCCCGGGCGCGGTCGTGGTAGTCCTCGTCGACGGTCAGCAGGCCGTCGCCGAGCAGCGGGATCAGGTCGCCGAAGCTGGACTCGCGCCAGTGGAAGTTCTCCGGGTGGCCGACGGTGACGTAGTGGTTGGCCTCCGGCCCGAGCATGAAGATCACCCGCGAGTGCAGCAGCCGCATGCTGAAGATCGGCCCGTGCTCTTCGTAGGCGCCGAGCAGCAGCGGCAGCGGGTCGTGGGCGATCTGGTGGGTGCGGGCGAGGCTGAAGTCGTTCGGCCCCGGCGGGAACTTGCCGCGCTCGCGCCACTCCTCGTAGAGGTCGGCGGCCACCCGGCGCAGCGGGTTGGCCGACATCTGCGGCGGCTTGGCGACGGGCACGGAGGTGTCGGCAGACGCCATCGCGCGATCATAACTGGCCAGCTGGCCAGTTTCGTCGCGTATCCAGAGTTGTCCTGGCTATGGCGGGGACAAACTTGGATACGGGCCGAGTCTCGTCAGCTGGACGCGGTGGCGGCGAGCTGGCCGCAGGCGGCGTCGATGTCGCGGCCGCGGGTCAGGCGCACGGTTGCGGTCAGGCGGTGCTCGGCGAGGATCGCGCGGAAGCGCTCGATCCGCTCCGGCGAGGAGCCGTCGTAGGTCCCGGTCGGGTTGTAGGGAATCAGGTTGACTTTGTAGACGCGAGGGTCGAGCAGCGTGGTCAGCTGGTGGGCGTGCTCGGGCAGGTCGTTGACGCCGTCGAGCATCACGTACTCGACGAAGATCTTGCGGCGGCGCTTGGCCCGGTAGCGGTCGCAGGCGGCCAGCACCTCGGCCAGCGGGTAGCGCTCGTTGACCGGCATCAGCTGCGAGCGCAGGTCGTCGTTGGGGGCATGCAGGGAGAGCGCCAGCGCGACCGGCAGCTCGCACTCGGCGAGGCGGTCGATCCCCGGCACCCAGCCGACGGTCGAGATCGCGGTGCGGCGGTGGCTGACGCCGAGGTCGGGCAGGCGCTCGCAGGCGGCGAGCACGGCGTCGATGTTCATCGTCGGCTCCCCCATCCCCATGAAGACGACGTGGTCGACGTCCTCGATCCGGCGGAAGTGCAGCGCCTGGTCGAGGATCTCATCGGCGCTGAGGTTGCGGCCGAACTTCATCTGGCCGGTGGCGCAGAAGGTGCAGGTCAGGGGGCAGCCGGACTGCGAGGAGACGCAGACCGAGCGGCGGCCGTCGCGGTAGCGCATCAGCACCGCCTCGATCGGGCGGCCGTCGGCGGTGTGGAAGAGGGTCTTGACGGTGCCGTCGTCGGACTTCGCCTCGGCCTCGACGGCAAGGGTCGAGAGCGGCACCGTCGCCTCCAGCCGGGCCCGCAGGGCGCCCGGCAGGTTGGTCATCTCCTCGTAGCCGCTGGCGCCGCGGGCCAGCCACTCCCAGACCTGGGCGGCACGGTAGGAGGGCTCGCCGGCGGTGGCGAGGGTCTGCTCGAGCAGGGCGCGGTCCACGCTGTGAGCTTAGGGACCGGCGAGTGCGGCGCAGACCGCGAGCGAATCGACCCGGCGCAGGGTGGTGAAGGCGGAGCGGACCGCGGCGCTCTTCGATTCCGGGACGATCCGGGCGTTGACGGAGACGGTCACCGAGCGAGCGCCGTCGAGCGAGGAGGCGGTGAACTGGGTGAAGCCGGGCAGGTTGCCGGTGTGGCCGAAGACGGTGCCGCAGCTGGTCCGGTAGCGGAAGATCCCCAGCCCGGCGGAGTTGACCCCGGGGCCGGGGGGCTCGGAATGGCCGGGGACGAACTGCAGCTGCTGGGCCTGGGTCTCGCGGTCGAACAGCCTGTGGCCGACGTAGCCGCGGACGAAGCGGTTGAGATCGGCCGCGGTCGACTGGATCCCACCCGAGGCCCAGGCGCCCGACATGCTGAGCAGCGTGGTCACGTCCTCGGGCGGCTCGGAGGGCGAGACTTCGTAGCCGTTCACGTGCGGGCCCGGCAGGCGGAAGCCGCTCGGCAGGCTGGTCCGCGGCATCCGCAGCGGGTCGAGCACGCGCCGGCGCAGAACCTGGCTGTAGGTGCTGCCGCTGACCGCGGCGGCGACCAGGCCGACGACGATGTTGTCGGTGTTGGAGTAGCGGTACTCGGAGCCGGGCGCGAAGTCGAGCGGCTGGTCGGCGACGAACTCGACCAGGGCGCTGGGCTTCACGTAGGCGCGCAGGTTCTTGGCGAAGAATTCCTGGAAGGGCGCCGACTGGGTGTAGTCCGGGAGCCCGCCGGTGTGCTGCAGCGCCTGGCCGACCGTCACCCCGCTCCACGCCGCCGGCAGCCAGGGCAGGTAGGTGCGGATGCCCTCGCCGAGGGAGAGCTTGCCGCTCCCGACGAGCGACATCGCGGTGGCGCCGCTGAACGCCTTGGCGACGCTGGCGATCCGCATGTGGTCGTCGATGCGCCAACGGGCGCCGCTGGCGACGTCGGCCACGCCCGCGGTGTGGAAGCTGCGCTGGCCGCCGCGCTGGACGATCACCGCCACCCCCGGCGGACCTCCGGGCCGCTCGACCAGCTGGCCCATCGCCCGCTCCAGCGCTTGGTCGGCCGCCGCCGGACCCTGAGCCGCGCCGGCCGGTACGGCGGCGCCGGCCAGCGCCAGCATCGCCACGATTGCGGCGGGACAGAGGCGGCGGAAGCGAAGGCGGCGGGCGAGCAAGCCGGCGATTCTCACAGCTATGGGAGGGCGGCGGGCTGCGGCCGGCGCGCGGGCTAACCGGCCAGCGCGTCGGCGAGCAGGTCGACTTGGGCCGGGTCACCGGAGCTGGGGAAGAGGATCAGCTCGTCGCAGCCGGCCTCGGCGAAGGCGGAGACGTACTGGCGCACGGTCTCGGGGTCCTTGGCGGCGCCGTTGGCGATGAAGTCAGCGGTCTCCTCGCCGAGAAAGGCGTAGTAATCGGTCAGGTAGCCGCGCGCGTCCTCCTCCGCGTTCTCGCCGAGGGCGAAGTAGGCAAGCGCCATCTTGCGCGGCTCGCCGTCGCGGCCGGCCTCGCTCCAGGATCGCTCCAGCTTCTCGGCGATCCCGCCGAAGGCGTCGGGCGGCATCCCGCCGGCGATCCAGCCGTCGGCGGCGTCGACCGCGCGCTCGATCGAGGCGTCGACGTAGCCGCCGATCACCAGGCCGGGCTCGCCGGCGATCGAGGGACCGACCTCGCCGCCCCGCCAGATCTCCTTGATCTGCCCGAGCGCGTCGTCGAGCCAGGCGCCGCGCCCCTCCATGCCGATGTGGCTGATCTCGTAGTCGTCCTCACGGCCGCCGAGCGCGACGCCGAGCGTGAAGCGCCCGCCGGAGAGGGCCTGCAGGCTGAGCGCCTGCTTGGCCAGCAGGGCGGCGTTGACGCGCAGCGGCCCGAGCAGGACGCTGGTGCAGAGCCCGATCTTCTCGGTCACCGCGGCGGCGGCCGCCAGCGCCAGCATCGGTTCGTAGTTGCCGTAGACGATGCGGTCGATCGTGCCGAGGCTGGAGAACTCGCGCGCCTCCGCCCGCCGTGCCCACTCGACCAGCTGCTCCCCCGTGGTGTCCGGCACGGCGTTCGGCAAACCGATTGCGACGTCCATCTGACTCATCCCTTCGTTAGTTGACTCGGAAATGATCCTAGCGAGGGCAATACCCCGGCCGGCGGGGTCGAATCAGGCGGGACTCAGGCGTGGATCTTCTCGCCGCGCTCGAGCATGGCGACGAACTTGCGCAGCCGCCGCTGCCGGGTCTCCGGCTTCTTCGCCTCCTCGAGGCGGTAGACGATCGCGTAGCGGTTGGCGCTGTCGAGAGCGGCGAAGAACTCGCGGGCCGGCTCGTTGGCGTCGAGCTCGCGCTGCAGGTCGGGCGGCACCTGCGCCGTGCGCTGCCCGGCGTAGGCGGCGTCCCAGTGTCCGTCGGCTTTCGCCGCCTCGACCTCGGCCAGGCCGGCCGGGCGCATCGCCCCGGCGGCGATCAGCGCTTCCGCCTTCTCGCGGTTGATCCGCGACCAGCGCCCGCGCGGCCGCCGCGGCGTGAACCGCTGCAGGAAGAACCTCTCGTCGTGGCCGCGCTTCTGGCTGTCGATCCAGCCGAAGCAGAGCGCCAGCTCCAGCGCCTCGCCGTAGGTGACGCTGGTCTCCCCCGACCCCTTCTTGGCGACCTGCAGCCAGAAGCCCGCGGAGTCCGCGTGGCTCTCCTCCAACCAGGCCTCGAGGTCCGGCGGGGTGGCGAAGAGGAGGATCGGCAGCTCGTCGGGCACGGCCCGGATTCTCCCTCAGGAACGCCGCGGGAGATGCCGCCGCTCAGTCCGGCAGCTCGGCTTCGAGCCGGGCGAGGGCGCCGCGGGCGTGGTCGAAGACCTTGGCGTCGCCGCTCAGCCGGTAGCGGGCGTTGGCGCCCATGATCACCGCGTAGAGCTCGAAGGCGAAGCGCTGCGGCTCCTCCACCCCGGCGATCGTCGCCTGCCGCTCGAGCTCGCCGAGCCAGGCGTCGAGGGCGCCGGCGATCGCGTCGCGCACCGGGCCGGGACGGTCGTCGTACTCGGCCGAGGTCGCGCCCCAGAAGCAGCCGCCGGAGTAGAGGTCGAGGTGGTCGAGATAGCGCTGCCCCAGCGCCCGCAGGCGCGGGGCGCCGTCCGGGGCGGAGCTGGCGGGCTCGAGCACGGCGCTGCGGAAACGCTCGGCGGCGGCCCCCACCGTCGCCAGCTGCAGCTCCTGCTTGGAGCCGAAGTGGGCGAAGAGGCCGCTCTTGCTCATCTGCAGCTCCGCCGCGAGGCGGCCGATCGAGAGGCCCTCCAGACCCTCGACCGAGGCGAGGTCGACGGCGCGCTCGAGGATCGCGGCCCGGGTCTGGGCCCCCTTGCCGGTGGCGGTTGCGGTGCTCATGCGTTTCAGGATATAAAAGCACGAACGTTCGTACAACTTTGAAGAGGGAGAAGCCATGAGCAGCTACCAGGTGAAGAAGATCGACGAGATGGAGGCGATCTACCGCGGCGCCTTCAAGCGCGCCCGGGCCGAGCTCGGGATCGAGTCGTTCGGGATGCAGATCATCGACATGCCCCCGAACTACGAGAACTACCCCGAGCACGACCACACGCACGACAACCAGGAGGAGGTCTTCCTGGTCATGCGCGGCGGCGGCGAGATCGAGATCGAGGGCGAGCGCTTCCCGCTCGACGCCGATCACATCGCCAGCGTCGGCCCGGAGACGAAACGCAAGCTCTGGCCCGGGCCCGACGGCATCCGCGTCGTCGTCCTCGGCGGCGTCCCCGGCCAGGCCTACGAGCCGGCGGACATCACCAAGCTGGGCGAGCCCGACCCGATGGCGGCGGGTTAGGCTGCCGATGTGCTCCGTGGCCTGCCGACCGTAGCGACGCTCCTCGCGGCGCTCGTGCTCGTCGCCCCGGCGGCGGCGAGCACCGCCGGTGCGGGCGGCAACGGCGGGACCAACGTCGCGGTCGTGGTCGTCAGTGGCGACGTCGTCGTCCCCCGCGGCGAAACCGTCGACGACGTCTTCGTCGCCGTCGGCGACGTCCGCATCGCCGGCGAGGTCAAGGGCGACGTCGTCGTCTTCGACGGCGACGTCCGCGTCTCCGGCAGGATCGGCGGCGACCTCTTCACCGCCGACGGCATCGCCAGCCTGCTGCCGAGCGCCGAAGTCGGCGGCGACGTCCGCTACGGCGACGAGCACCCGCATGTCTCGCTCGACGCCCGCGTCCACGGCGACGTCACCAAGGAGGGCTGGCCCGACGCCGGCGACCTCACCGCCTGGATCGGCAGCTTCGTCGTCCGGCTGGCGATCGCGCTCTCGCTGCTGATCCTCGGCGCCCTGCTGCTGCTGGTCGCGCCGCGGGCCGCCGACTCGCTCTACGCCAGGTCGCGGGAACGGGTCGGGCCGACGCTGGCGATCGGCATCGCGATCCTGATCGTGCTGCCGCTGCTGGCCGTGATCGCCGCGATCACCGTCGTCGGCATCCCCTTCGCGCTCGGCCTCGGCCTCGCCTTCGCCCCATTCGCCGCCGTCGCCTACAGCGTCGCCGCCTACGCTCTCGGCCGCCGCCTGCTCGGGCCGCCGCGCCACCGCCTGCTCGCCCTGCTCGCCGGCCTGGCGATCCTGCGCCTGCTCGCGCTCGTCCCCTTCCTCGGCTTCCTCGTCGGCCTCGTGGCGCTGATCTGGGGCGCCGGCCTGATCGGCGCCGCTATCGGGGCGGCGAGGGCGGAGCCGGCGGCGATGGAGCCGGCTCGAACCCCCTACAGCTGAGCACCGGCAGCGGCGGGTAGCGCGGGTAGTCCGGGTCCTCGCGCGAGCGCTCGCAGAGTGAGAAGACCGAGCCGCGGGTGTTGGGCACGAGGCGCTGGTGGCGGCAGCCGTCGCAGAGCCCGCGGCCGGAGCTAGCGACGCTCGGCATTGCGCTTGACCCCGTCGAGGATGCGGCGGGTGACCAGCACGTGCATGCGGGTGCCGATCACCAGGGCGCGGTAGACGCCGCCCTGCAGCCGCGGGAACTCGGCCCGGGTTTCCGCCCGGGCGCGGGTGCGGCCCTCGCCGAGCTCGTCGAGGCGGAGGATCAGCGCGTAGCTGGAGAAGCGGTGGCTGCCAGCGAGGGCGAGTTCCGCCGGCGCCGATGCGGCGGCGGGTGCGATTGCGGCGGCGTCGTGGAAGCCGGGAAGGGTCGAGCCGGCGGCCAGCGGCCGCGGCCCGGATGCCGTGGTGTCAGCGCAGCCGAGGATCCGCGCCACGCGCGGGGCGGAGCCGGCGGCGACCGTGGCCTCGACCACCCGCAGCAGCGCCGCCCAGCAGGCCTCGCGGCCGGCGGCGATCTCCAGCGAGTGCTCGTCGACGTACGGGAGCTGCTCGGCGGTGGCCATCACTCGATGCTATTTGCGGCTTCGGCCCGGTGGCTCCCGCCTCGACGGCGGCTAGCTTTGAAGGGGTGAACGGCACCGCCACCCTGTTCGACGCCGATGCGGCTGCCTACAACGGCACCGTCGAGGTGCTTGGGGTGATCTTCTGCGCCGACGACGACGGCTACGCGGTGCTCGAGGTCCGCGACACCGAGTCCGGCGAAGGCTTCGCCCTGGTCGGCCCGGTGGCCCACCTCGGCAGCGGCGACCGGGCCGAAGTCAGCGGCGACTGGCAGACCCACAACCGCTACGGCCGCCAGCTGCGGGCGCAGGGGGCGCTGCCGCTCGACCCGGCCGACCGCGAGGGCCAGGTCGCCTACCTGACCTCGCTGCGCCACATCGGCCCGGCCCGGGCGGAACGGCTGGTCGACGAGCACGGCGAGGGGGTGCTGGGGGCGATCGCCGCCGACCCGCACGGGGTCTTCGCCGGCCTGCGCGGGATCAGCGAAGACCAGGCCGCGGCGGCGACCGAGTCCTGGCACGCCAGCCGCGCCGTCCGCGACCTCCACGTCCAGCTCGCCCCCCACGGCCTCGCCCACCTGGCGGCGCCGATCCACGCCGTCTACGGCGAGCGCTCGATGGCGATCCTGCACGAGGACCCCTACCGGCTGACCGAGGTCGCGGGGGTCGGATTCGCCCGCGCCGACAAGATCGCCCTCGCCGCCGACGTGCCGCCGGAGTCGAGCCGCCGCGCCCAGGCGGCCGCCGTCTACGCCCTGGTCGAGGCCGAACAGCAGGGCAACAGCTTCCTGCCGCTGGACGAGCTGGCCCGGCGCACGGCGCGGCTGATCGGGCTGGTGCCCGACCCCGAGGTGCTGGCCGAGGCGCGCGGGCTGCTGGTCGACGAGAGCCGCGTCTACCGCGAGCTGACCCACGCCAGCGAGCTGGCGGTGGCACAGACGCTGCGGGCCCGGCTCGAAGCCCCTCCCCACCTCGTCCACGACCCGGGCGAGGCGCCGCCGCCGCCCACGGACGGCGAGGAGGGCGGGTTGACCGACGAGCAGTGGGCGGCGGTGCGGGGCGCCTTCGCCTCCCGCGTCTCGGTCCTGACCGGCGGCCCCGGCGTCGGCAAGACGGTCTGCACCCGGGCGATCGTGGCCGAGGCGGAAGCGGCCAACGCGACGATCGCGCTCTGCGCCCCGACCGGGCGCGCGGCGCGGCGGCTGGAGGAGACGACCGGGCACGAGGCGCGGACGATCCACCGGCTGCTGGAGTGGATGCCGGGGCGCGAGCCGGCCTTCCGGCCCGGGCACCCGCTGCCGGTCGACCTGGCGATCGTCGACGAGTCCTCGATGCTGAACCTGCGCCTGATCGAGGTCCTGCTCGGCGGCCTCGCCGAGACCACCCACGTGGTCTTCGTCGGCGACGCCGACCAGCTGCCGCCGATCGGTGCCGGCAAGCCGTTCGAGGACCTGATCGCCGCGGCCGCGGCGCCGGTGGTGCGGCTCAGCCAGATCTTCCGCCAGGCGGCGCAGTCGATGATCACCACCGCCGCCCACGAGATCAACCAGGGCCGGCCGCCGCACCTGGAGCCGGCCGCCGACCAGGACCACGACTTCTTCTTCATCGACCGGCCCAGCCCCGAGCGGGCGCTGGAGACGGTGGTCGAGGTGGTCGCCGAGCGGGCCCCGGCGCGGTTCGCGGTCGACCCGATCCGCGAAGTCCAGGTGCTGGCGCCGATGTACCGGGGAGCGGTCGGGATCGACGCCCTCAACGAGCGCCTGCAGGCGCGCCTCAACCCCGACGGCAAGCCGGCCCTGCAGGACCGCTTCCGGATCGGCGACCGCCTGATCCAGACCCGCAACTCGCACGAGCTGGGGCTGATGAACGGCTCGATCGTCTTCCTCCGCTCCGACGACCCCGACGAAGAGGCGATCACGGTCAACACCGACGAGGGCGGCTCCCTGGTCATCCCCTACGGCGAGACGGCGACGCTGAAGCTGGCCTACGCGATCTCGGTCCACAAGGCGCAGGGCTGCGAGGTCCCGGTCGTGGTCGGCGTCTGCCACCGCTCGCACTCGCGGATGCTGACCCGGCCGCTGCTCTACACGGCGATCACCCGCGCCCGCAGCAGCTGCATTCTGGTCGGCGACTCGGCGGCGCTGGCGGCGGCGGTGCAGCGCGGCGACGGCGGCGAGCGCCACTCGGGACTGGCCGGGAGGCTGCGCGACGGCGACTGAGCACTCTCCTCCTCCCTGCGCGGCCGCGGGCGATACTTCCGCCGTGAAGGAGCGGGAGAAGCCACGGCTGCCTTGGATGGAGATCGGGGTCACCGTGGCCGGGATCGCCCTGCTGGCGCTGCTGGTCCTGGCGGTGCCCGACCTGCGCGACGCCTTCAGCGCCGCGGTCCGCGGCGACACCGACGAGGTGCGGCGGGAGATCGACGACCTCGGCGCCTGGGGGCCGCTGCTGATCCTCGCCCTGACCCTGATCCACGCCGTCGTCTTCTACCCGGCCGAGATCGTCGACGCCGCCGCCGGCTTCGCCTACGGCTTCTTCCCGGCCCTGCTGCTGGTGATGAGCGGCTGGCTGCTCTCGGCCCTGCTGGCCTTCGCGGTCGGCCGCTCGGTGGCGCGCCCGCTGCTCGACCGCTGGGTCGGCGCAGAGCGCTTCGAGCGGATCGAGGCGGCGGTCGAGCGCGGCGGCGCGACCCTGCTGATCGGCATGCGGCTGGTCCCGATCTTCCCCTTCAGCCTCGTCTGTTACGCCGCCGGCGCCGCCCGGGTGCCGCTCTGGCGCTTCGTCTGGACCACCGCCGTCGGCTACCTGCCGATCACCGCGATCTCGGTCTACTTCGGCACCCGGCTGGAGAGCCTCTCGCTGACCGACCCGCTGGTGATCGGCACCGCCCTGGCGCTGCTGGTGCTGCTGTTCGGCGGCCACCGGGTGATGCGCCGGCAGGGCGCGCGCGGCGACGCCTGAGGCTCAGCCGAGCCGCTCGACGCGGAAGCGGAAGACCGCGGGCGTGCGGTCGACGTTGCCGGCGCTGTCGCGGGCGCGGACCTTGAGCGTGTGCCGGCCGGGGCCGAAGCGGCGCGAGAACTTGCGGCCGCAGAACCGCAGCAGGCCGCGGTCGACCTTGCAGACGAAGGTGACGTCGGGCTCGTTGGCGGCGAAGCGGAAGTTCGCGCGGACCCGGCGCTGGCGGGTGCGGATCAGCTTGCGCGGGTGCTTGGCGATCCGCGTCCGCGGCGCCTTGGTGTCGACGGTGAAGTAGGCGACTTCGCTCGTGCCCGTGCGGCCGGAGATGTCGGTCCCGGAGACGACCAGCCCGTGGGTGCCGTCGGCCAGCGGGTTCGGCAGCCGGTAGGGCGAGGCGCAGGGCTGCGGCACGCCGCCGTCGACCTGACAGGCGAACGAGACCGGCCGGTTGGCGACGAACTCGATCGTCGGCTGGCGGTTGCGGCCGAGCGGTTCCGGCGCTTTGGTGAGTTTCAGCGTCGGCGGCAGGGCCAGCGCCTGGACCGCGCCGTAGGCGTCGATCAGGCCGGCGCCGGCCGCGTCGGGGCCGAAGCCGCCGACCGCGCGGGCGCTGGTGCGGAGGTCCTCGCGCACCTGCGTGGCGCCGGCGGCCGGGTTCGCCTGGCGCACCAGCGCCGCCACCGCGGCGGCGTGGGGGGCGGCGGCCGAGGTGCCGCAGAAGCGGTAGGGCGGCGGCGCCCCGACCGTCGCCGGGCGGAAGAAGCTGGTCACGCCGCAGTCGCTGGCCGCGAGGTCGGGCTTGGCGATCGCCTGCTCGCCGGTCGGCGCCGCCGGCGCGGTGCCGGAGACCGGGCCGAAGTAGTGCTTGACCGGACCGCGCGAGGAGTACGGCTCGACTTTGAAGTTGTCGTTGTAGGGGACCGCGGCGACGGCGATCGCCGCGCTGGCGCCGGCGTGCCCGTAGATCGTCGGCCCGACCACGTCGCCGCCGGCCGATTCGGGGTACTCGGTGGCGCTGACGCCGCTGCCGTTCTGGACCAGCGCGAACTTCAGCCGCGGGTCACCGCCGCCGAAGCGGTTGATCACCAGCTGCACCTCGCGCTCGGGCCCGTCGTTTTCCCAGGCGAGGAACTCGAAGGGGCGCTGGCTGACGCCATTGTCGGCGGCCGCCACCGCCGGCTCGCCTTCGAATTCGAGCAGTTCGCCCGCTTCGTCGAGCAGGAAGGCGTCGAAGTCGGAGCCGACGGCGTTCCACGATTCCGCCCACTGCAGGTCGACCGAGAGCTTGCTGCCGGCTTCAACCGTAATCCCGAAGCCGTCGTCGCTGGCCGCTTCGGGCTGGAAGTCGAGGCAGTGTTCGGGGTGCAGCCCCTGCGGCACCGCCACCCCTTCTTCGACTTCCGCCGTTTCCACTTCCGCCGAGAGGGCGACGATCGCGGCCGGGCAGGCGCCGGAGTCGCGGAAGGCGGGCGTTTCCCAGGAGGCGATGTTGCGGCCTTTGGCGTCGATCAGGTTGTCGTTGCCGGCGGCGGAGAAGTAGGAGATGCCGGCGGCGGCGGCTTCGCCCGCGGCGACCGCGACCGGGCCGTCCTGGAAGAAGGGATCTTCGAAGTAGGTGACGTCGTCGGCGATCACCCTGGCGCCGGCCGCCGCCAGCGCCCTGATGTTGGCGGCGAACTGGAGTTCACCGGTGAAGGCGGTGGCGAAGGCGATCGCGGCGCCGGGGGCGAGATCGTGGACCACCTGCGCCATCGCCCGGCCCTCGTCCTTGCCGGCGGCTTCGGAGTCGTCGAGGACGTTGACCGGGACGGTCGAGCCGCAGGGGCTGCCGGGGCCCGGCAGGTCGCCGGCGGCGATGTCTTCGGGGGCGTGGGTCGGGGCGGTGGCGGCGCGGTTGTAGGAGTCGGAGAGGATGCCGACGGTGACGCCGCTGCCGTCGACGCCGAAGCTGGTGCGGGCGTTGGGAGCGTTGAGCTGGGCGTCGCCGTCGGAGCGGGCGGAACCGCCGCAGTCGCTGGCGCGAACCAGCGGCGTCAGCACCTCGGTCACGGCGGCGACGCCGGCCAGGTCGCCGACCCGGCGCAGGTCCGCCGGTCGCACCGCGGCGGTCACCGTGCGGTAGCGCGGGCTGAGGTGGATGATCTCGGCCCCGGCGGCGCGCAGGTCGTCGTCGCCGAGCGGGGCCCCGAGGCCGAAGCGAACCTCGACGAGGACGCGGTTGCCGTCGCGCAGGAGGCTGCCGGCGCCGGCGGCGGCGAGGCTGAGGCGCCCGGCCTGCTGCGCCCGCGAGGCGGAGCGCAGCGCCGGCGTCGCCAGCGCCGCCAGCCGCGGCGAGAGTGCCGGGGCGTCGGCGGGAGCCGACATCGCGCTCGCCGAGGCGGGCGCGAGCGCGCCGAGCGCCAGCAGCGCAACGGGCAGCCACCCCGCCCGGCGGCGGCTCGAGTTGGTCCCACGGTTCATCTGGAGCGAGTTATCGACACGGCTGGGCATCCCTTGAAACACGCCTGAACACGATTCCGAGCGCCGCTCAGATGTAGGAGCCGCGCCGGAACCAGATCAGCAGCCCGATCAGCGAGAGCACCAGGCTGCCGACCCCGAAGACGAAGAAGGCCTCGGGAGTGTCGACGTTGATCACCAGCCAGCGGAAGTTCTGGCCGAAGAAGCCGACGACGAAGGAGAGCGGCAGGAAGATCGTCGCCACCACGGTCAGCTGCTTGGTGATCTGGTTGAGCCGGTTGGAGACGACCGAGAGGTAGGCGTCGCGGCTGCCCGCGAGCAGGTCGCGGTAGGAGTCGATCTGGTCGGAGATCCGGATCGCGTGGTCGTAGACGTCGCGGAAGTAGTTGCGCGAGTCGGCTTCGAGCCCGGGGATTTCGAGGATGTCGTCGATGCCGCGGGCGAGCAGGTCGCGCTGCGGCGTCACCACCCGGCGCAGCTCGACCAGGCGCCGGCGCAGGTCGGTGATCTCCTCCAGCTGGGCGGGGTCGGGGCGCTCGAAGATCTCGCCGTCGAGCTGCTCCATGCGGTCGTCGAGGCGCTCGAGGATCGGGAAGAAGGAGTCGGTGAGGCCGTCGAGCACGCGGTAGACGACGAACTGCTCGGAGCTCGGCTCCCGGGCGTCGAGCCGCTGCCGCGCTTCCTCGAGCACGGTGCAGGGGCGTTGGTGCGAGGTGACCACGTAGCCGCCGCTGAGGAAGGCGTGCACCTCTTCCAGCTCGATCCTCCCGCCCTCGCCCTCCCGCGCCCCGTAGTAGACGAGGAACATGTACTCGCCGAAGTCGTCCAGCTTCGGTCGCTGCCCGCGCTTGCTCAGGTCCTCCAGCGCCAGCGGGTGGAACCCGAAGACCTCCTCCAGCGCCGCGACTTCGTCGCCGCCGGGGTCGGTGAGATCGAGCCAGAAGTACTCGTCGCGCTCGAGCAGGCCGGCGATCGCGTCACGGTCGATGCCGTCGAGGAAGCGCATGCCGGATCAAAGCTAGATCCGGACCCGGACGCCGCAGGGCCCGAAATTGCGGCGCGGGAGCCGCCGATCCTGCTACGGTCCACATCGTTAGGGCCGGTACCTACCGGCAAAAGTTTGTGTCTAGCGCTCGCGTCGTTGCTTCACCGCATTCTCCGCGTTCGCAGCACACTACGTGGAGGCAATGCATGCCTACTGGAACTGTCAAGTGGTTCAGCGACGACAAGGGCTACGGGTTCATCACGCCCGACGACGGCTCGAAGGACGTCTTCGTCCATCACAGCGCGATCCTCGGCGAGGGCTTCAAGTCCCTGACCGAGGGTTCGAAAGTGAGTTACGAGTCCGAAGAAGGCCCGAAGGGCCCGGCCGCCGCGAGCGTCCAACAGACTTCGTAGCGACGAACCACGCTTAAACCAGTCTGCGAAGCCCGCCTCTCGGCGGGCTTCGTCTTGCTGGGACCCCTTCCCTACCCTGCAAGGACCATGAACTCGACCCGAGACGACCTCCGCAACATCGCCATCATCGCCCACGTCGACCACGGCAAGACGACGCTGGTCGACGCGATGCTGTGGCAGACCGGGACCTTCCGCAAGGGCCAGGACGTCGCCGAGCGGGTGATGGACTCGATGGACCTGGAGAAGGAGAAGGGGATCACGATCCTCGCCAAGAACACCGCCGTCACCCGCGGCGAGGTCAAGTTCAACATCGTCGACACCCCCGGGCACGCCGACTTCGGCGGCGAGGTCGAGCGGGCGCTGACGATGGTCGACGGGGTGCTGCTGCTGGTCGACGCCTCCGAGGGACCGCTGCCGCAGACCCGCTTCGTCCTGCGCAAGGCGCTGGAGTCGAAGCTGCCGGTGATCCTCGTCGTCAACAAGGTCGACCGGCCCGACGCCCGCATCGCCGAGGTCGTCGACGAGGTCTACGAGCTCTTCCTCGACCTCGACGCCGACTCCGACCAGATCGAGTTCCCGATCGTCTACACCAACGCCAAAGCCGGCTGGGCCGCGATGGAGGAGGGCGTCGAGGGCACCGACCTCGACCCGCTGATGGACCTGATGCTGGAGCGGATCCCGGCGCCGCGCTACGACTCCGAGGCGCCGCTGCAGGCGCACGTGACCAACCTCGACGCCTCCCCCTACGTCGGCCGCCTCGCCCTCTGCCGCGTCCACAACGGCACGATCCGCTCCGGCCAGCAGATCGCCTGGTGCCGCGCCGACGGCAGCGTCCAGCGCGCCGCCGTCTCCGAGCTCTACATCACCGAGGGCCTGGAGCGGGTCAGCGCCAAAGAGGCCGGCCCGGGCGAAATCATCGCCGTCGCCGGCCTCGAAGAGGTGACGATCGGCGAGACCCTGGCCGACCCCGAGAACCCGCGGCCGCTGCCGGTGATCGAGGTCGACGAGCCCTCGCTCTCGATCGTCCTCGGCATCAACACCTCGCCGCTGGCCGGCAAAGAGGGCAGCAAGCTGACCGCGCGCCAGATCCGCGACCGGCTCGACGCCGAGCTGATCGGCAACGTCTCGATCCGGGTCAAGGACACCGAGCGTCCCGACGCCTGGGAGGTGCAGGGGCGCGGCGAGCTGCAGCTGGTCGTGCTGCTGGAGCTGATGCGGCGCGAGGGCTTCGAGCTGACCGCCGGCCAACCGCGCGTCGTCACCCGCGAGATCGAAGGCGAAGTGCACGAGCCGGTGGAGCGGCTGGCGATCGACGTCCCCGAGGAGCACGTCGGCGCCGTCACCCAGATGCTCGCCGCCCGCAAGGGACGGATGGAGCAGATGGTCAACCACTCGACCGGCTGGGTGCGGATGGACTACCTGGTCCCCGCCCGCGGCCTGATCGGCTTCCGCACCGAGTTCCTCACCGAGACCCGCGGCACCGGCATCCTCCACCACGTCTTCGACCGCTGGGAGCCCTGGGCGGGCGAGCTGCGCACCCGCCAGACCGGCTCCCTGGTCTCCGACCGCCGCGGCAACACCGCGAGCTACTCGCTGTTCAGCCTGCAGGACCGCGGCACCCTCTTCGTCGGCTCCGGCGAGGAGGTCTACGAAGGGATGATCGTCGGCGAGAACGCCCGCTCCGACGACCTCGACGTCAACCCGACCAAGGCCAAGCAGCAGACCAACGTCCGCGCCGCCAGCGCCGACATCCTCGTCCGCCTGGCGCCGGCGACCCGACTCAGCCTCGAAGGCTCGCTGGAGTTCCTGCGCGACGACGAGTGCGTCGAAATCACCCCCGAGTCGGTGCGCCTGCGCAAGCTCGTGCTGGACAAAGTCCAGCGGCTGAAGGCGGCGAAGCGCGGCGACGCCGCGCCGCGCATGGCTTAGTACTGCGAAGGCGTCGCCGAGGGGCCGGGTCTGATTGTCCCCTGGGCGAATTCAGTCGCGCGCCCTGCGGGCGCAGCTCCAGGGGTTGGTGCCCGCCTATGGCGGGCAGATGACAGATTGCATTTCGCCGCTGCGCGACATTCGCCCAGGGGACAATCAGACCCGGCTCAACGACACGCACTTCTGGGACCGCCCAGGTCCGGAACCCTTCTCTTAGAGGTTCCGTGACCTGAGCGTCCGCGAGAGCGCGTTCCGTTGGAGGGAGGTCGGTACTCCCCCATGGGAATGTCGCGCAGCGGCGGAAATGCAATCCGATATCTGCGCGCCTTAGGCGCGCACCAACATCTGGAGCAGCACCCGAAGGGTGCGCGACTCAATTCCCATGGGGGAGTACCGACCTCCCTCCCCCGCTACGCCTCCTGAAGAGCCGCCGCCGGCTGCCGAGTCGGGATGCGGCCGGTGAGGGCGAGGCCGACCAGGGCCAGCAGGGCGAGGACGGCCAGGGCCGTGCGGAGGCCGACCAGGCGCGCGGTTTCGTTTTCGTCGACGATCGCGTCGGTGGCTCGCGGGCCCACCCGCGCTTCGCCGAGCGCCGCTTCGAGTTCGTCGTCGGAGAGGAAGGGGACGCCGCCGGAGAGCTCGGTCGAGGCCTTCGCCTTGACCGGCGCCGGCACGGCGCGGTTCTCTTCGACCCCGCTGAGGAAGGAGGAGCTGAGGGCGGCGATGACGATCGCGCCGGTCAGCGCCGTGCCGACGGAGATGCCGAGGTTGGTGACCGTGTTCTGCAGGCCGCCGACCTCGCCGCTCTGCTCATCGGGGACCGAGGAGACGGTGACGCTGCCGAGCTGGGAGGCGAGCGCGCCCATCCCCAGGCCGGCCAGGAGCAGCGGCCAGGTGACGATCTCCGCCCCCGCGCCGGCCTCGAGCGCGGCGACCATCACCACCAGGCCGGCGAACATCGCCAGGAACCCCAGCCGCACCACCCGGCGCGGCGAAACGTCGGGGAAGGCTTTCGGGATCCCGGCCGCGGCGAGGATCAGGGCGAAGGAGAGCGGCAGCAGGCGCACGCCCGTTTCGATCGCCGAGAGCCCGAGGGCGATCGAGAGGAAGAGCGGCATGGCGAAGAACATCCCGCCCTGGAGGAAGTACTGGAAGAAGAACGAGGTCAGGCCGGCCCGCAGGACCGGGACCCGCAGGATCGCCGGGTCGACCAGCGGCTCCTTGCCACGGGTGACGAGGCGGCTCTCCCAGGCCAGGAAGAGCGCCAGCACGCCGGCGCCTCCGAGCATCATCCAGATCACCGGGGAGAGCCCGAGCCATTCCGGCGCCTCCGGCTTGGCGCTGACGAAGCCCCAGGTCCCGGAGCGGAGGATGCCGAAGACGATCAGGCCCAGCCCGGTCGCCGAGAGGGCGGTGCCGACCAGGTCCAGCCGCACCTTGCGCTCCGCCTCGCCGGCCTCGATGCGGCGGGCGAGGACGAGGATCATGGCCACCAGCAGGACCTCGCCGGCGAACACGTAGCGCCAGGAGAGATAGGTGGTGAAGAGACCGCCGACGATCGGGCCGACCGCCACCGCGATCGCCGAGGCGGCGGTCACCAGCCCGTAGGCGCGGGGCCTTTCGCCGGGGCCGAAGTTGGCGGCGACGAGGGCGACGATCGCGGGCAGGATCAGCGCCGCCCCCAGTCCCTCCAGGCACGACCAGCCGATCAGCAGCACCGGCAGGTTCGGGGCCAGGGAGGTGACCAGCGAGCCGCAGCCGTAGACCACGCAGCCGATCACGAAGGCCCGTTTGCGGCCGATGATCTGGCCGATCTTGCCGCCGGTGATCATGAACGAGGCCATCACCAGCGTGTAGAGGGTGATCGCGGTCTGGATCCCGGTCACGGTCGTGCCGACGTCCTTGGCGACGGTGGCGATCGAGACGTTCATCACCGAGCTGTCGAGCATCATCAGGAACTGCCCGACGCAGAGGGTGAAGAGGATCAGGCCGGCGGCGCCGGCACTCGCTTTGCGTGCCACTCAGGCCTGCTCGGCCTCGACGCGCCCGGCGTCGATCGCCGCGACCAGGGCGGCGTGGTCGCGCTCGCTCTGGTCGGCGTAGCGCTCGGAGAACTCGGCGATCGCCGTGTCGAAGGCGTCGCCGGCCCCGAGGTAGGCGGCGATCGCCACCCGGTCGCCGGAGCGGGCGTGGGCGCGGGCCAGGGTCCAGCCGCACATCCGCGCGTAGAGCTCCAGCCCGTGCGGGGACAGGCGCTCGATCTCGACCGAGCGCTTCCAGTCCCAGAGCTGGCGCACGTAGAAGTCGCGCTGGCGGCCGTCGAAGCCGAGCGCCGGGCACCAGCCGAGGAAGATGTCGCTGGCCGCCTGCATCAGCCGCTGCCCCTCGACCACCCGCTGGCCGTGATTGTCGAAGCGGCTGGCGCCCGCGTAGGGCTCCAGCACCGAGGCCTCGGCCTCCTTCGCCTGCAGGAACAGCGGGTCGGCGTCGTCGGCGCCGGTGAGGAGGACGATCCAGGCGCGGGTGCCGACGCTGCCGACCCCGACGACCTTGCGGGCCAGGTGGCGGAAGCGGTAGCCGTCGAGCAGGTGCTGGCGATCGCCCGGCAAGCTGGCGCGGTAGGAGTCGAGCACCTGGAGCAGCACCTGCTCGAGGTCACGGCTCTCGTCCGCCGGCATCAGCTCCTCGGCCGGGACGATCAGGGGCGGGTCGGCGAGGATGCGGAGCTCCCCGTCGACGACGCCGGTCAGCTTCGCCAGCGCCCGCGTGCTGTCCTTGGCCAGGGCCTTGGCGACGCCGCGCCGGACCTGTTTGGTCAGCTTCGGTTCGGCCTCGATCTCCCCCATCACCGACTCGACGTCGAGCCGCGCGTACCAGAGGTCGAGGTTGCGCTGGCCGGCGAACTCGCGCATCGCCTCGCGGTAGGAGCGCGCCGCCGTCAGCACCGCGGGCGCCCGCTGCCTGCGCTTGAAGCCGTTTTCGCGGCCGGCGATGGCGAAGCTGGCGCCGAGCCGCTTGACGTCCCACTCCCACGGCCCCGGCAGCGACTCGTCGAAGTCGTTGAGGTCGAAGACGAGGCGCCGGTCGGGCGCGGCGAAGGCGCCGAAGTTGGAGAGGTGGGCGTCGCCGCAGGCCTGGACCCGCAGCCCGGAGACCGGGGTGGTGGCGAGGTCGGCGGCCATCACCGCGGCGGCGCCGCGGAAGAAGGCGAAGGGAGAGAGCGCCATCCGCCCGTGGCGGATCGGCACCAGCTCGGGCACCCGGGTCGTCGCCTGGCGCTCGAGGATCGCCACCGGGTCGGCCCGCCCCGCCGGCGGCTCCCAGGCGGCGTGGGAGGAACGGCTCGCCGCCGAGCGCGCCGCCTTTCCTGCTGCGGCGCGCTCGGAGACGTCCATGCCTAGACCGTAGCGGCTGCCTGCTCGGACTGGCTCTGCTCTGAGGCCTGCGCCTTGGCGTCCGGCGCGGGAGCGTCTTCGGCCTGGCGCGGGATCAGCACTTCTTTGGCGATGACCAGGCGCTGGATCTGGCTGGTCCCCTCGTAGAGCTGCATGATCTTCGCGTCGCGCATCAGTTTCTCGACCGGGTACTCCTTGATGAAGCCGTAGCCGCCGTAGACCTGGACGGCGTCGGTGGTGATCTCCATCGCCGAGTCGGCGGCGAAGCGCTTGGCCATCGAGGAGACGCGGCTGTTGCGGATGCCCTGGTCGAGCAGGAACGCGGAGTTCCAGACCAGCAGGCGGCCCGCTTCGACCTTGGTCGCCATGTCGGCGATCATGAACTGGATCGCCTGGTGCATGGCGATCGGCACGCCGAACTGGACCCTTTCCTTGGAGTAGTCCGAGGCGTACTCGAGCGCCGCGCGGCCGATGCCGACGGCCATCGCGGAGACGCCGGGACGGGTCCGGTCGAGGGTCATCATCGCCAGCTTGAATCCCTTGTTTTCCTCGGCCAGCAGGTTCTCGGCCGGGATCTCGACTTCGTCGAAGGAGATGGTCGCGGTGTTGGACGCCCGCTGGCCCATCTTGTCCTCCTTCTTGTCGACGCTGACCCCGGGGAGGTCGGCATCGACGACGAAGGCGCTGATCCCGCGGTGACCGGCCTCAGGGTCGGTCTTGGCGAAGACGGTGAAGTAGTCCGCGTAGGTGCCGTTGGTGATGAAGCACTTGGAGCCGCTGATGACGTACTTGTCACCCTTCTTCACGGCCTTCGTTTTCATCCCGGAGACGTCGGATCCGGCATCCGGCTCGGTCAGGCCGAAGGAGGCCAGCTTCGGGGCTTCGGTCAGCATCCCCAGGTACTTCTTCTTCGTCTCCTCGGAGCCGCCGAGGGTGATCGGGGCGGAGGCGAGGCCGTTGGCGGCCAGCGAGGTGCCGATGCCGGAGCAGCCCCAGCCGAACTCCTCCTCGATCAGGCAGCCGGAGAGGTAGTCGAGGCCGGGACCGCCGTAGGCCTCGGGGATGTGGGTGTTCATCAACCCCACCTCCCAGGCCTTGTCGATCACGTCCTGCGGCCAGGTGCCGTCCACGTCGTACTCCCAGGCGACATTGCGCATGTCTTTCTCGGCGAAGCTGTGCGCCAGCTCCTGCAGGTCCTTCTGTTCGTCGGTCAGGGTGAAGTCAACCGCCACTCGGTGCTCCTTTTCGTCAGTCCGTCAAGTCTTGTCCGGGAGCGCCGCCATGGGACGAGCGCGCCGCCGATTGACTGGTCAGTCAACCAAGGCGAAGGTTAGCGAATGACCCCGCCCCCATGGGCGGTTTACCCTTTGAAACGTGGATTTTCCGCTGGCCATGTCGCCGACCGAGAAGTGCCTGGCGGTGCTGCTCCTGACCGCCGTCGCGGCACCCCTGGCGGGCCTGGTCTTCCGCCGCGTCGCCGGTGGCTGGGACTCGCTCGGCAAGGGCGCGCTGGCGATCGAACAGGAGCTGTCGGCGTCGCGCCACTCCGCCCAGCCGGCTGCCCCGGTCGACCCGGCGATCCAGGCGGCCGAGGTGCGGCAGATGCTCGAGGCCAAGTCGGCGCGCCGCCAGCGCCGCGGCGAGGGGCCGCTCGACGTCGAGCGCGAGGCCGCGCGCCTGCTCGGCGCCGCCGGCGAGGCGGCCGCGGCGGCCGCCTCCGGCGACGCGACACTGCGGGTCGAGGTGCGCCAGCTCGTCGTCGCCCGCAACGAACGGCGGCTGCGCAAGGGCCTGGAGCCGCTCGATGTCGAGGCCGAGACCGAACGGCAGCTCGCCGATCTCATAGGATCGCGCTGATGGCGGGAGCCGACGAGAATCTCTACGAGGTCGAGGAGCTGCTGGTCCAGCCCGGGACCTATTTCAACCCTCAGACCGAGGTCGTGGTCGTGGTCGACGACTCCGCCTCGATCGACCAGGAGGTCTTCAACATGGAGGCGTACGAGGGGGCCGACTGGGTGCGGATCTCCGAGGAGACGCCGATCGACGAAGACGGCCGCGACCGCCTGCTCGAGACCTTCCAGACCCACTACCACCCGGGCTCGACCGGATCGGTCTCCGAGACGGCGCTGGAACAGGGCGACGACGAGATCGACGAGGGCGAGGACGGCCAGGACCCCGGCCGCGAGGATCTGGCGCCCCCGCCGGTCGATTAGCCTGCCGCCGATGCTCGAGCCAGGAGACAGGGCGCCTGCCTTCACGCTGTCCGACCAGGACGGCAACAAGGTCAAGTTGACCGACCTCAAAGGGGAGGCGGTCGTCGTCTACTTCTACCCGCGGGCCGAAACCCCGGGCTGCACCACGCAGGCCTGCGGCATCCGCGACCGCGGCGACGAGTACCGCGAGCTGGGCGCCCGGGTGCTGGGGATCTCACCCGACGAGCCGCAGGCGCTGCGCAAGTTCACCGACAACCAGAAGCTCGACTTCACCCTGCTGTCCGATCCCGACCACGAGGTTGCCGACAAGTACGGCGCCTGGGGCGAGAAGTCGATGTACGGCAAGAAGTACATGGGCATGCTGCGCTCGACCTTCATCGTCGACCCCAAGGGCAAGATCGCCGCCGTGTTCCCCAAGGTGCAGCCGAAAAAGCACGACGGGCTCGTGCTCGAGGCGCTCGCCGAGCTGGCCGCCGGCTGAGCCGCGTTCAGGCGCCGAGCACGACGACGACCAGGAACGCCGAGTAGAGGGCGAACCAGCCGATCACGGCGGGGAGCTTGAAGCGGCGCGAGAGGTGCAGGCTCTCGTAGGCGAGCACGCCGCCGGCGAGGCCGAGGGCGATCGAGAGGATCGCGTTCCCGCTCAGCGCCCAGTCGGTGAAGATCAGGCCGATCCCGACCGGGATCATCGACTGGAAGACCATCGCCCCGGTGATGTTGCCGAGCGCCAGCGCGTCCTTGCCTTCGCGCACCCAGAAGAAGCTGTTGACCTTCTCCGGCAGCTCGGTCGCCAGCGGCGCCAGGATCAGCGCCAGGATCAGGGCCTCGACGCCGAGGCTCTCGGCGATGTGCAGCAGCTGCTCGACGAAGAGGTGGGCACCGGCGACCATCGCCCCGAGGCCGACCAGGAGCTGCAGCACGCAGAGCGCCAGCGCCGGGTCTTCGCGGCGCTCGGAGCGGCGCTCGAAGATCAGCGGGTTGAGCGTCTCCTCCTCCTGGACCTCGCCGCTGCCGCGCAGGGTGAGGCGGATGTAGAAGACGTAGGCGATGAGGAAGCCGATCCCGACCGGGACCCGCACCGCCGGCGGCGGGCCCCAGGCGAGCAGGCCGCCGAGCGCGAAGAGGACGAGGAAGAAGACGAGGTCGCGCTCCAGGGTGGGGCGATGGACCTCCAGCTTCATTCCCTGCTCGCGTTTGTCGCGGTAGAGGTAGGCGAAGAGGCCGACCAGGCCCATCGCCAGGGTGGCGAGCAGGAAGGGCGCGCCGACGATCGCCCCGATGGCGATGTCTTCGGAGCCCTCGTTGACGCTGAGCAGGGCGACGATGGCGATCAGCGTCTCCGGCATCGCCGTCCCGACCGCGGCCAGCAGGCTGCCGACCGCCCCCTCCCCCAGCTTCAGCTTGTGCCCCGCCCACTCGACCGCATTGGTGAACAGCAAAGCCCCGGCCAGGACCACCGCGAAACTCAGTGCAAGCAGGAGGGCTTCTTCCATCCCCGCAGGCTATTGGTCGGGGTCAGGCGAAGTAGAAGGCCAGTCCAAAGACGAAGTAGACCGCCAGCAGCTGCACGCCCTCGAACCAGTTCGACTCCCCGTCCTGGGTTACCTGGTTGGCGATCAGGATCGCCAGCAGGATCGCGCCCAGCTCGAAGCCGTTGAAGACCAGGGCGAGCGGATAGGGGCCGATGAAGAAGGAGGCGAGGACCAAGACCGGGGCGACGAAGAGGGCCACCTGGCCGCTGGAGCCGATGGCGATGTTGACCGCCAGGTCCATCTTGTTTTTCATCGCCACCAGGACCGCGACCCAGTGCTCGGCGGCGTTGCCGACGATGGCGACGACGATCACGCCGATGAAGAACTCCGAGAG
The DNA here is from genome assembly GCA_963719435.1 of uncultured Solirubrobacterales bacterium. GTDB lineage: Bacteria > Actinomycetota > Thermoleophilia > Solirubrobacterales > 70-9 > VAYN01. The sequence continues at coordinate 2,448,751 of OY970384.1, forward strand.
GCCGATCGAGTGCGAGGCCTCGGTGATCGAGCCGACCAGGACCTCCGACATCACCCCGACCAGGACGCCGGCGATCGCCAGCGCCGCCACCGAGGTCCGCGTCGACCAGCCCCAGCTGTCCTCGTCCTCGTACTCGGGGTTGAAGAGGTCGCGGTGGGTCCTGAGCGAGAAGAAGAGGCCGATCACGTAGGTGGCGATGAGGACGATCGCCACCGCCAGCGAGAGGTGCTCGACGGTGCCGCCGTAGTGGATCGCCTCGGCGCCCGGCGCCGGCAGCCCCTTGCCCTCGACCAGCTCGAAGATCGCCGGCATGACCAGCGCCGCCGCCGCCAGCATCAGCATCGAGGTCTGGATGCTGGCGCTGGTGCGGCTGAAGGTCTGCTTTTCGCGGCCGATCCCGCCCGCCAGCATCGCCGCGCCGAGGACCAGCAGGATGTTGCCGATGATCGAGCCGACGATCGAGGCCTTGACCACCTCCTGCAGGCCCTGACCGAGGGCGAAGAGGGCGATGATCAGCTCCGGCGCGTTGCCGAAGGTGACGTTGAGCAGGCCGCCGATCCCCGGCCCCGAGCGCGCCGCCAGCTCCTCGGTGGCGCGGCCCATCAGCGCCGCCGTGGGGATGATCCCGAGCGCCGAGGCGGCAAAGACCACGGTCGCCGGCGCCCCGATCAGCTCCAGCACGACCGCGATCGGGATCAGCGGCGTCAGCAGGTAGGGCCAGCCGAGCGGCGTACGCAGGAATGCCGCGTTCAGGCGCGGCTGCCCGGAACCCTCCACCCCTACTGGATCATGCTCGCGCAGCGCTGCAGATCCACCGGCGTCTCAGCTTCTTTGAGGCAGTTGAGGTAGGCCTGCGGATCGCCGCTGCCCGACCCGGCAGACCCGCCGGAACCGCCACCGTTGCCGGAACCGTCCGAGCCTTCGGTGAGGTCGCCGAACGGTTCGCTGCCGGTGATGCCTTCCAGCAGGTTGGCGATGCCTTCACCGCTGCTGAGTTCGAGCAGTTCGATCGGATTGACGTCGAGCTTCTGGAACAGGCCTTCGAGCGGCTTCGCGTTGGCCGGCTCGCTGAACTTCTGTTCCTCGTTGACGCCGCTGAGCGTGAGGTCGAGTTCGACTTCGACCTTTTCGCCCTTCGCGTCCTTCGGTTCGATCGTCAGTTCGGCGGCGAGCCGGCGGATGATGTCGTCGTCGCCGACGTAGACGTCGATCTGGGCTTTCTTGACGGCACTGGAGAGTTCGCCCTTCGCTTCTTCGAGTTCGACGATCGGCAGCGAGCCGGCCGCTTCCAGCTGGCTGGCGCAGGCCGGGTCTTCGGCCAGTTTGATGATCGCGTCGATCGCGCCGCCGACGTCGAGTTCGCCGCTGACCTTGGTCGTGGCGGTGCCGTCGACGTCGGCGCTGCCGTCGTTGACCAGCTCGTCGGCGAAGTCGCCGACCTTGAAGCCTTCCGCCGCCGTCTGGCAGGCGGTCACGTCGGCCGGGTTGGCTTCTTCGGAGCCGCCCTGCTGGGCTTGTTCGAAGCCCGACTTGACGAACCCGAAGGTGGTCGGGTCGATTTCGTAGTCGGTGCCTTCGTAGTTGACGTAGCCGTGGTCGCCGAGCAGCGTGACGCCGCCCTCGAAGTCGATGTCGTCGCCCTCGGCCGTGCCTTTGGCGCTCGCCGTCATCTCCAGTTCGGGCAGGTCGCCCTTGCTGGCGCCGGCCTGGAACGGCCCGGACAGGCGGACGTCGATGTTGCCGCCTTCCTTGCCCTCGGAGTCGATCCCCAGCGTCAGCTCGATGTTGCCGCTGTCGACCCCGGCCAGGGTGGCTTCGTCGAGCACCTCCTGCGGGTTCTCGCTGCTCTTGTCGCTGCTCCCGCCACAGGCGGCGAAGGCGGTGGCGAGTGCGGTCAGGACGGCCAGCAGGGCAAGGATGCGAAGACGGCTCAAGGCTTAATGCTCCTCGTGGTCGAAGACGGGCTCCAGCGGGATTCTAGGGCGAGGGCGGTGGCTCCTGCCCCCAGCGCCGCATCCCCGCTTCGATTTCCTCGTTGACGGTGCGCACGACCTGGACCCTGGCGTGGCGCTTGGACTCGGCCGCGATCAGGCGCCAGCGGGCGCGGCGGCGGTCGGTGCGGTCGAGCATCTCCTCCACCGCCTCCTTGTACTCGGCCCGCTTGGCGCGGTTCTCCCAGTCTTCGGCGGTCAGCTTCCAGGTCCGCAGCGGGTCCTCTTCGCGGGCCTTGAAGCGCTTCAGCTGCTCCTTCGGGGAGATGTGGAGCCAGAACTTGACGATGGTCGCCCCCTCCTCGGCGAGCGCCCCCTCGAAGCCGACGATCTCCTCGTAGGCGCGCCGCCACTCGCCCTCGCCGGCGAAGCCCTCGACCCGCTCGACCAGCACGCGGCCGTACCAGGAGCGGTCGAAGACCGCCATCCCGCCCCAGCCCGGCAGCGCCGGCCAGAAGCGGTGGAGGAAGTGGTGGCGCTTCTCGTCGGCGCTCGGCGCCGCGAACTGGGCGACGCGGACGTGGCGCGGGTCCAGCGGCGAGACCAGGCGTTTGATCGCCCCGCCCTTGCCGCTCGCGTCCCAACCCTCGAAGACGACGATCAGCGGCGGCCCCAGCTCCTGCGGGCCGATCAGGCCGCCGAGCGTCAGGCGCAGCTGCGCCAGCCGCCGCCAGGCGTCCTTCAGCTCCCGCTCCTCCTCTTTGCGGCTGAGCGCGAGGGTGAGATCGACCTCGTCGAGGTGCCCCATGCGCCGATCGTAGACCTAAGGGCCGGAATCGCCGCGAGATTCCTCGATCGGCGCTGGACGGTTCTCGGTGGTGACGTTGGCCAGGAACGGGAACAGCAGGGCACCGAGGAAGATCAGCGCGATGCCGGCGGCGATCATCGCCTTGACCCGGAAGACGTGGCCGAGGATGCCGATCACGAAGCCGGCCAGCATCAGCGCGATGTAGGGCCCGGGGCTGTGCGGGAGCAGGTCGGCGAGGGGCAGCGCGAGGTCGGGCACGGACCGGTGATTATCATCGCCGCCATGGCCGACGGCTCCGTGGCAGAGGTGAAGGACGCGCTGGCGCAGGTCGGCTACCTGGCCGACGAGCCCGCGGCGCTGGTCTCCTTCCTCGCCCAGAAGCTCGGCAAGCCGGTCCTGGTCGAGGGCCCGGCGGGGGTCGGCAAGACCGAGCTGGCGAAGGCGCTCTCACGCGCGACCGGCCGCGAGCTGGTGCGGCTGCAGTGCTACGAGGGCCTCGACGAGGCGAAGGCGATGTACGAGTGGAACTACCGCAAGCAGCTGTTGCGGATCCAGGCCGGCGGCGAGGGCGGCTGGGACGACGTGCAGGAGGACATCTTCAGCAACGAGTTCCTGCTGACGCGACCGCTGATGCAGGCGATCTCCAGCCCCGAGCCGGTGGTCCTGCTGATCGACGAGATCGACAAGACCGACCAGGAGTTCGAGGCGATGCTGCTCGAGCTGCTCTCCGACTTCCAGATCACGATCCCGGAGCTGGGCCAGGTGGCGGCGACGACGATGCCGATCGTCGTCCTCACCTCGAACGACTCGCGCGAGCTGACCGAGGCGCTGAAGCGGCGCTGCCTCTACCTCTGGCTCGACTACCCCGGCGTCGAGCGCGAGATGGAGATCGTGCGCCTGCACGTGCCGGAGCTGGACGAGTCGCTGGCGCGGCGGATGGTCGAGGTGATCGAGATGGTGCGGGCGCTGGACCTGAAGAAGCCGCCCTCGATCGCCGAGTCGATCGACTGGGCGCGGACCCTGCTGCTGATGGGCGCCGAGGACATCGACCGCGAGACCTTCAACCAGTCGATGTCGATCATCGTCAAGCACCGCACCGACATCGACCTGGTCGCGGAGCGGGTCGGGATGAAACTGGCCGGACCGCCGACCCCGGCGGGCTGAGCGCGGTGGCCGGCTCGCCCTACGGGCCGCAGGCCGATCCGGGACCGCCGGGCCTGGCGGCGAAGCTGCTCGGCTTCTGCGAGGAGCTGCGCGGCGAGGGCGTCGCGGTCGGCACCTCGGAGATCCTCGACGCCTTCGCCGCCCTGGAGATGGTCGAGTGGACCTCGCAGGCGGACTTCCGCGAGGCGCTGGCGGCGACGATCGCCAAGTCCCAGGACGACCGCCGCGTCTTCGAGCTGCTGTTCGACCGCTACTTCTTCCGCGCCGCCGAGGCCGAGGCGGTGCAGCGCGAGATCACCGAGAACGGCGCCGGCGAGGGCGGCGGCGAAGGCGAGGGCGGCGAAGGGGCCGAGCGGATCGACATGGACGAGCTGCGCGAGCAGATCCGCGAGGCGATCGTGGACGGCGACGAGGACCGGATGCGGGACCTGGCACGGCTGGCGATCGCCGCCTTCGGCCGCGGCGAGGGCTCCGGCGTGGTCGGCGTCGACGTGCAGCGGATCCGCCGCACGCTCGGGCTCACGGCCGGGGCGCAGCCGCCGACCGAGGACGGCGCCGAGCGGCCGCCGATCGACCGCGCCCAGCTGACCGGCTTCGAGCGCCACCTGCGGCGCGAGCTCGAGCGCGACCTGATCGAGCGCACCGAAACGCTGCCCCCCTCCCGTCCCCTGGCCGAGCTCGACCGCGCCCTGCCGACCAACCCGACTCAGGACCTGGCGGCGGTCCACCGGGCGGTCTCGCAGATGAAGCGGCGGCTGGCGACCCTCGGCCACGAGCAGCGCGGCCACCGCAAGGCGTCGATGGTCGACGTGCGGCGGACGATGCGGGCCTCGCTGGAGACCGGCGGCGTGCCGCTGCGGCTCAAATACAAGCCGAAGCGCCCGCGGCGGCCGGAGATCTACGTGCTCTGCGACGTCTCCACCTCGGTCACCTCGGCCAGCGTCTTCTTCCTCTCGGTCCTGCACGCCCTGCACGACTCGTTCCGCAAACTGCGCAGCTTCGTCTTCATCGAGCGGATCTCCGAGGTCACCGACGTCTTCGAGCACGAGCGCGACTTCGCCGTCGTCGCCCAGAAGATCTCCAGCGAGGGCGGCGTCGCCGACGTCTCCGGCTACACCGACTACGGCCGCGTCTGGCTCGAGTTCCTGACCGAGATCTCCGACGAGCTCGACCCGCGCTCGACCGTGATCGTGCTCGGCGACGCCCGCACCAACGGCCGCGAGCCCCACGCCGAGGTCTTCGCCCAGGTCTCCGAGCGGGCCGGCCGCCTCTTCTGGCTCAACCCGGAGCCGAAGCTCTACTGGAACTACGGCGACTCGGTGATGGCCGCCTACGAGCGCTACTGCGACGGCGCCTTCGAGTGCTGGACCACCCGCCACCTGGAGAACTTCGTCAACGTCGTCGCCGGCGGCGTCCCCGCGGCCGAATGAGCCGGGCGCTGTTCCTGCGCCACGGCGAGTCCGCCCACAACGCCCACACCGGCGCCGAGGCGCTGGCCGACGCCGCGGGCGACCGCCTGACCGCGCGCGGGCGCGAGCAGGCGAGCGCCGCCGGCGCCGCGCTCGGCGGCCAGGGCATCACCCGGATCTGGAGCAGCGAGCTGCGGCGCACGCGGGAAACGGCGGCGGCGATAGGTGCCGCGCTCGGCCTCGAGCCGGCAACCCTCCCGTACCTGCACGAGCTGGCCGCCGGCGAGCGCTTCGAGGCGCTGGTCGACCGGGTGCGGGAGCTGAAGGCGGGGCTGGAGGCGCTCGACCCCGGCGAGCTCCCCCTGGTCGTCGGCCACGGCATCTTCTTCCGCTTCTTCCTGCTCGACTCGGTCCTCGGCGACCGCTTCGAAGCGCCGATGGCGGCGGGGATCTGGAACCTCGGCTCGCACAACTGCGGGCTCAGCGCCTTCGCCCACGGCGAGTCCCGCGACCCGGCCGGCAACGAGGTGCCGGGCTGGACCTGCCTCAGCTGGATGCAGCGCCCGTGGGATCCGCCGTGACCACGCGCGGAGCCTCGTCGGCGGAGACCTGCCACTGCTCGTTGACCCGGGCGCCGGGAGGGGGCGCAACCGGGCCATCGAGCAGCGGGTCGTCGGTCTCCCGCATCCAGCTCTGCAGCCGGCTGCGCAGCTCGTCGAGCTGTTCGCGGAAGTCGGGGTCGGCGGCCAGGTTGTCTCCCTCGGCCGGGTCGAGGACGAGGTCGTAGAGCCGCTCCCGCGGCACCGTCCGCTGCCCCCATCCGGCCTCGATCCAGAGCTGCTTGCTCTCGCTGTCGTCGCAGTTGGCCAGCACCGGGTAGCGGTAGTCGTCGAAGCGGCGGATGTACTTCCAGCGCTCGGTGCGGATCGCCCGCTGCGGCTCGTAGGCGGCGTGGAAGGTGACCTCGGCGAAGATCGCGTCGTGCAGGCGCTCGACCTCGCCCCGCACCAGCGGCATCAGCGAGACGCCCTGCAGCCCGGCCGGCTGCTCGACCCCCGCCAGCTCGCAGAGGGTCGGGTAGACGTCGAGGTGGCTGACCGGGGCGTCGATCACCTTGCCGGCGGAGAACCCGCCGGGGCCGCGGACGATCATCATCACCCCGATGCCGCGGTCCGAGAGGGTCGCCTTGGAGCCGGGGAAGGCGACGCCGTGGTCGGTGGTGCAGATCACCAGCGTGTCCTCGACCAGGCCGAAGTCGTGCAGGGCGTGGAGGACCGCGCCGATCCCCTGGTCGAGCGAGCGGGCGCTGGCCTTGAAGGCGGCGACGTCGCGGCGGGTGGCGACGACGTCCGGGAGGTTGGCCGGGGGCAGCGAGTAGAGCGTGTCGCGGACCGAGGTCGGGGCGGAGAAGTCGCGGTGGGTCTCGAAGAAGCCGACCGACATGAACCAGGGACGGTCGGCCGGAGCCTTGCGCAGCGCCTCGATCGTCAGCGGCGCCACGTCCTGGGCGCGGGTGGAGCCGACCGGCAGCACCTCGTCGTAGCCGATCACCCCGGGGTCGACGGAGATGTGCTGCTCGCCGATCATCGTCGAGCGGTAGCCGGCGGCGCGCAGCGGGTGGATCCAGTGCTGCTCGTAGTCGTGCAGCTCCCAGCCGCGGTGGGCGAGGCCGAGCATGCCGTTGTTGTGGCAGTAGCGCCCGGTCAGCAGGCTGGCGCGGCTGCCGGAACAGGTCGGCGCCGCGCAGAACGCCTCGCGGAACAGCACCCCCTGGTCGGCGAGCATCTGGATGTTGGGCGTCGGCACCTGGAAGCCGTAGGGCTGCACGTAGCGGCCGGTGTCGTGAGAGTGGATATAGAGGATGTTCGGCGGTGCGCTGATGGGTATTCCTCCTCCTGCCGGGTAGAGAACTCAGACTAGCGGTCCGGGAACTTTTTCTGGTTTGTTGATTAACTTAATCGACAAGATGCACCCTCACAGCGAAGACACGCTCTAGCCCATGCAGCCGCAACGCTCCTACCTGGTCTGTGCGACGCCCCGCAGCGGCAGCACGCTGGTCTGCCACGCGCTGGCGGAAACCGGCGTCGCCGGGCGGCCCGAGGAGTACTTCGAGGCGCTGCGGCACTCCGGTCGCCCCCGCCGCCCGGAGGAATACTTCCTCGGCGTCGAGGACCCCTCGATCCGCGACCACCTCGGCGAGCGGGCGGTCGGCAGCGAGCCGCCGCCGCGCTCCCCGCTCTGGAGCCGGGCCGCTTACGACCGCTACCTGGAGTGGGCCTTCGAGGCCGGCACGACCGCCAACGGCGTCTTCGGCGCGAAGCTGATGTGGGGCTACATCGGCGACTTCGTCAGCCTCCTGCGCAACGTCCCCGAGTACCGCGACCTCAGCCTCGCCGAGCTGCTGCCGGCCGTCTTCCCCGACCTCACCTTCGTCCGCGTCGTCCGCGCCAACAAGCTGCGCCAGGCGGTCTCGCTGTGGAAGGCGGTGCAGACCGCGACCTGGCGCGAGGACCAGGCCAGCGCCAAGGCGGCCTCCTCGGTCGAGGACGACGGCTCCCCTCCCTACCGCAGCTTCATCGAGGAGCACCGCCCGCAGCTGCGCTTCCATTACCGGGCGATCGCCCACCTGCTCGATCAGCTGCTGGTCGAGGAGGCGAGCTGGGACGCCTTCTTCGAGCACACCGGGATCAAGCCGGTGCTGGTCCTCTACGAGAACTTCGCCGCCGACTACGAGAACAGCACCCTCAACCTGCTCAACCGCCTCGACCTCTCCCCGCCCGACGATTTCGAGTTCGAACCGCGGATGAAGCGGCAGTCGGACGAGATCAACGACGACTGGGTACGGCGCTACAGCGAATTGCGGCTGGGAACCGACTTCGACCTGGTGCCGGCCAGGGCCTAGCTGCCTTTGGCGGTCATTTCCTTGGTCGAGGCGCTGGAGTGCCAGGCGTCGGGCGAGGCGGTCAGCTCGGCGACGATCGGGGGCAGCTGGCCGGAGACGAGGTCGGCGAGCGTCACCGTCTCCAGCACCGAGCGCAGGCTGGCGCGGACCGCGACCCAGACGTCGCGCAGGCTCTCGGAGTTGCCGCTGTACTGAATCGCCTCCGGGGGGGTCGATTGGACATCGGCGATCGGCCCCTCGACGGCGCGGACGACGTCGGCGATCGTCACCTCGTCGGCCGGGCGGGCCAGCCAGTAGCCGCCCTTGGCGCCGCGGCGGGCGCGGACGATCCCGTGGTGCTTCAGCTCCAGCAGGATGTGCTCGAGGAACTGCAGGGGGATGTCCTGGGCGGTGGCCAGGCGCTCGCCCTTGACCGGGCCCTCGTCCGCGGCGGCGAGCTCGACGGCGGCCCGCACCGCGTAGTCAGCCTTGGCTGAGACACGCATACGTCTAGTAAACCAATCAGCCGACCACGTCAGGGGTGAGGTCGTCGGAGCGGTCGCGAGCTTGCTCCTCGGCTTCGCGCCTCTCCCGGCGCTCGTTCCACCAGCGCGGGAACCAGATCAGCAGGCCGAGACCGACGCCGGCGACCACGGCGGCGATCGGCCAGACGACCGGATCGCCCTTCTGGACGGTGACGATCCCGGAGGCGATCAGGACGACGCCGAGCGCGGTACGCAGGAACGACACCGGCGCTCGCGCCGCATAGTGAGCGCCGACGATCACCCCCGGCACCGAGCCGAGCAGGATGTTGCCGGCGAGCACGAAGTCGACGTTGCCGCCGACCCAGTGGGCAATGCCCGCCGCCCAGAGCAGGATCGCGGCGTGGAAGACGTCGGTGCCGACGACTTTGCGCGGGGTGAGGCGGTAGACGGAGATCAGCAGGATCGCGATCACCGTGCCCGAGCCCGCCGAGGTGATCCCGATCACGAAGCCGGTCGTGACCCCGATCGCGACCGCCGCAAGTTTGTGCCGCCGCTTCAGCTCGAAGTCGTCGCGCTCTTCGATCAGCTTGCTGAGGATCAGCGCCCGCGCCAGGGTGATGATCCCGACCATCAGCAGGGTGCCGCCGAGCAGCGCGTAGACGATCGAGTCGAGGCGCTCTTCTCCGACCTTGCCCTGGAGGACCGAGATTGCCCACACCCCGGTCACCGCGGCGGGCACGCTGCCGGCCGCCAGCCAGAGGGCCAGGCTCATGTTGACCGTGCCCATCCGCAGGTGGCGCCAGCCGCCGACGGTCTTGGTCACCGCCGCATAGAAGATGTCGGTGCCGATCGCGGTCACCGGCTTGACCCCGAAGAAGAAGATCAGCAGCGGCGTCATCAGGGTGCCGCCACCCATGCCGGTCATACCGACCATCGCTCCGATACCGAAGCCGAAGAGGACTATTGCCGGGTCCATAGTGAATCCTGCCGCTCCGCGCGAGGTGCTTATCGACTTTCCTGACCTCTTTGGTCAGGAGCACGGTGTGCGGCAGGATACCAGGGATGTCCGTCTCGATTCGCGGCCTCGGCCACTCCTACGGCGAGCTGCGAACGATCGCGCGGCTCGACCTCGAGGTCGCCGAACACGAGGTCTTGGGGCTGGTCGGGCCCTCGGGCTGCGGCAAGTCGACCCTGCTGGAGCTGGTCTGCGGGCTGCAGGAGCAGGGCGCCGGGACGATCGCGGTCGACGGGGCCGAGAGCGCGAGCGGGCGGCTCGGCCACTGCGCCTACATGCCCCAGCGCGACGCGCTGCTGCCCTGGTACTCGGCCCTCGACAACGCCGCCCTGGCCCTGCGCAACCGCGGCCTCGGCAGGACGGCGGCCCGCCGGCAGGTGGCGGTGCTGTTCGAGCGCTTCGGCCTCGCCGGCTTCGAGACCGCGGCGCCGGCCCAGCTCTCGGGCGGGATGCGGCAGCGGGTCGCCTTCCTGCGCACGCTGGTCGCCGGCAAGTCGCTGCTGGCCCTGGACGAGCCCTTCGCCGCGCTCGACGCGATCACCCGGGCGGAGATGCAGGAGTGGCTGGCGGCGGCGCTGGGCGCCGACCCCCGCACCGTCGTCCTCGTCACCCACGACGTTGAGGAGGCGCTCTACCTCTGCGACCGCGTCGTCGTCCTCTCCCCCCGCCCGGCTCGGATCGTCGCCGAGCTGCAGGCCCCCTCCCCGCGCGCCGCCGACCGCGACGCCGCCGTCACCGACCCCGCCTTCGTCGCCAGCCGCGAGCGGGCGCTGCACGCCCTGCGCCAGCCGGTGCCGGCATGAGGCGCTGGCTGGCGCCGACCCTGCTGCTGGCGGCACTGATCGGCGCCTGGCAGCTGGCCGCCTCGACCGGGGCAATGGCGGATCTACTCGGGCTCGAATCCTTCCTCGTCCCCTCGCCGGCCGAAATCGCCAGCTCGCTCTGGCAGAACCGCTCGCTGCTGGCCGAAAACGCCTGGGTGACCCTGCGGGAGATCCTGCTCGGGCTCGGCTGCGCCCTCGTGGCCGGGGTCGGCTTCGCGGTCCTGATGCATCTCTCGCGGACCCTGCGCGACGCCGCCTACCCGCTGATCGTCGCCTCGCAGACGATCCCGATCGTCGTCGTCGCCCCGATCCTGCTGGTCTGGCTCGGCTTCGGAATCGGCCCGAAGGTGGTCGTCGTGGCGCTGATCTGCTTCTTCCCGGTCACCGTCAACGCGCTCGACGGCCTGCGCTCCGCCGACCCCGAGGCGATCAAGACGATGCGCAGCCTCGACGGCTCCCGCTGGCAGATCTTCCGCCGGGTCGAGGCGCCGGCGGCGCTGCCGAGCTTCTTCACCGGCGCCAAGATCGCCGTCGTGCTGGCGCCGATCGGCGCCGTCTTCGGCGAGTGGGTCGGCGGCAGCTCCGGACTCGGCCACCTGATCCTCCAGGACAACGCCCGATTGGAGGTGGCGCGGGAGTTCGCGGCGGTGGCGGTGCTGTCGGCGACGGCCCTGGTCCTGATCGGGCTGATCGCCCTCGTCGAGCGACGCGTCGTCACTTGGCGATAGAACACAGGGGATGAGGTTGCCCCGAACCCCGGCGATCGCCGCCGCCCTCGCCCTGCTCGCCCTCGCGCTCGGCCTCGCCGCCTGCGGCGAGAAGTCGGAGGATTCGAGCACCGCGGCGCAGCCGCTGAGCCTGACGCTCGACTTCTACCCCAACGCCGACCACGCCGGGATCTACATGGCGCAGAAGCTCGGCTACTTCGAGGAAGCCGGGCTCGACGTCGAGATCCAGACCCCGTCGGACCCGGCGGCGCCGATCAAGCTGCTCGCCGCCGGGCAGACCGATTTGGCGATCTCCTACGAGCCCGAGGTGGCGCTGGCGCACGAGCAGGGCCTCGACGTGATCGCCATCGGGGCCCTGGTCAACCGGCCGCTGACCTCGCTGATCTGGCTCGGCAAATCCGGGATCAAAGGGGTCGCCGACCTCGAGGGCAAGACGGTCGCCACCGCCGGCATCCCCTATCAGGACGCCTTTCTGAAGACGATCCTCGCCCGCGCCAAGCTGTCGCCGGACGCGGTCAAGGCGGTCAACGTCGGCTTCGGCCTGCTGCCGGCGCTGCTCGGCGGCAGCGCCGAAGCGATGCTCGGCGGCTACAGCAACGTCGAGGGCGTCGACCTCGCCCAGCGCGGCAAAGACCCGGTGATCACGCCGGTCGACCAGCTCGGGGTGCCGACCTACGACGAGCTGGTCCTGGTCGCCAACCGCAAGTCGCTGGAAGCCGACCCGGAAAAGTTCCGCCTCTTCGTCGCCGCCCTGCAGCGCGGCACCGACGCCGCCGTCGCCCAGCCGGGCGCGGCGACCAAAGCGGTGCTCGAGGCCAACGACGACCTCGACGCGAAACTGACCGAGGCCGAGGTGAAGGCCACCCTGCCGCTGCTGGCGGCCCGCACCGGCAAGCAGCCCTACGGCTACATGGACCCGGCCGAGTGGCGCACCTTCGCCGGCTGGATGCGGGACAACGGCCTGATCGACTCGCTGCCGGAGCCGGGCGAACTGCTCAGCAACGACTACCTCTCGGGCGAGATCCCGGAATAGTCCAGTGTTCCTTCGCTGAGCAGCCGGCTGACCTCGGCGCCCGGCATCGCTGCGTGGAAGAGGTGCCCCTGGGCGTAGTCGCAGCCGAGGCGGCGCAGCTCGGCCAGCTGCACCTCGCTCTCCACCCCCTCGGCGATCACCTCCAGCGACAGCGCCCGGGCCATGCCGATGATCGCCTCGACGATCGCCGTCCGCTCCTGCTCGATCCCGAGCGCGTCGACGAAGGAGCGGTCGATCTTCAGAGCGTGGAAGGGGAAGCGGTTGAGGTAGGCGAGCGAGGAGTAGCCGGTGCCGAAGTCGTCGAGGACGAGGCGGACGCCGATCTCGTTCAGCGCCTCCAGCGAGGCGATCGCCGCCGCCGACTCCTCGACCAGGACGCTCTCGGTGATCTCCAGCCGCAGGTGGACCGGGTCGAGACCGGTGCGGGCGATGATCTCTTCGATCGTCGCCGGCAGGTCGCGGTGGGCCACCTGGCGGGCGGAGAGGTTGACGGCGACGTCGAAGGGGCGAGCGTCGGGGCGCTGCCGGTGCCACTCGAGGATCTGCAGGCAGGCGCGCTCCTGGACCCAGCGGCCGATCGGCTCGATCAGGCCGCTGTCCTCGGCGATCGAGACGAACTCGGCCGGGTCGAGCAGGCCGCGCTCGGGGTGCTGCCAGCGGACCAGCGCCTCGAGGCCGCTGATCTCGCCGGAGCGGAGGTTGACGACCGGCTGGTAGTGCAGCGCCAGCTCGTCGCGGTCGAGCGCGTGCCGCAGCTCGCGTTCGACCTCGAGCCGGCGCATCGCGGTGGCCCGCATCTCGGCGTCGAACAGCACGCAGCGGGCGCGGCCGCCTTCCTTGGCCCGGTACATCGCCGCGTCGGCGTCGCGGATCAGCAGCTCGGCACTGGCGCTGCGCTGACCGGTGGGCCGGGCGACGGCGATGCCGACGCTGGCGGTGACGAAGTGCTCGACGCCGTCGATCGAGAACGGCTGGGCGAAGGCGGCGGCGACGCGATCGGCGATCGCAACCGCCTCCTCCTCGTCGGCGAGGCGGTCGATCAGGATCCCGAACTCGTCGCCGCCGAAGCGGGCGACGACGTCGCCGGGCCGCAGGTGGGCGCGCAGCCGCGGCGCCACCGCCCGCAGCAGCGCGTCGCCGGCGTGGTGGCCGAGGCTGTCGTTGATCAGCTTGAAGTGGTCGAGGTCGAGGAAGAGGATCCCGACCGGCGAGCCCGAGGCGGTGGCCCGGGTCAGGGAGTCGTTGAGCGCGTCGATGAAGCTGAGTCGGTTCGGCAGGCCGGTCAGCGAGTCGTGGAGGACGCGGTGGCGCAGCGCCTGATCGGCCGCGTGGCGCTCGATCGCGTCGGCGAGGACGTTGGCCGCGGCCTGCAGGAAGGGCACGTCTTTGTCGCTGAAGCGGTGGGGCTCGACGGCGTGGACGTCGAGCACGCCGAAGGGCCGGTCCTTGCCGTCGATCACCACCGCCAGGCTGCTGGCGGCGCCGACCACGCGCAGCACCGGCGGCATCGTGAAGCGCTCCTCGCTCGACCAGTCGGCGACGATCGCCGGCGTGCCGGAGTCGAGCGCGGCGCCGGCGTGCGAGTCGCGGGCGGCGGAGACGCGGCGGCCGGCGCCGACCACCTCGCCCTCGAGCCCGGCGTGGAGGTTGAGCCGGCGGCCGTCGCGGCCGAGCTCCCAGATGCAGGCGCTGTGGACTCCCTCGACCGCGCCGATCAGCTCGGCCGCGGCCTTCATCAGCGACTCCGGGTCGCCGGCCTGCAGCGCCCGTTCGCCGAGTTTCGCCACCACCGCCTGCTGCGAGAGCGCCCGCTGCAGCTCGGCCTCGGTCCGTTTGCGCTCGGTGATGTCGTAGAGGACGCCGTGCCAGACCGGGACCCCCTCGTCGTCGGCCTCGAGCACCGCTTCGTCGAGCATCCAGACGACGCCCCCCTTGCGGGTGCAGAGCCGGTACTCGACCGGGCGCGTGGAGCGGTCGCCGAGATAGATCTCGGTTTCGTTCTCCAGCGCCGCCTCGCGGTCGTCGGGGTGCAGCAGCCGCGACCAGAGGCCCTTGTCGGCCTTGAACTCCTCGGCGGTGTAGCCGAGGATCTCCTCGACCTGGGGGCTGACGTAGTACCACTCGCCGTGCTCGCCCATCTCCGAGGTGTAGACGATCACCGGCAGGCGCTCGACCAGGCGCCGGTAGTCCTGGCCGCCGGCGGTGATCTGGTCGAGGAATTCGTGGACCTCGTGGTCGGGCCAGTTCCTGTCCCCTTGCGGCGGCATCGCCGTCGTTATCGACAGATGATCCACCCGCTTGACTGCACGTCCGTCCAGGCACGAACTCGTGCACGGGAGACGATCTCGACGAGGCGGAGCCGCGCTCAGGCGGCGATGCGCAGCGGCGGCCCCTGCGCGACGACCCGGTGCAGGCCGGCCAGGGTGATCGTCCCGACCATGCCGCGGTACGGCTCGTAGGGCGCGTAGAACTCCTCCACCTCGGCGACGCTGGCGCGGCGGCCGAGGCCGGCGAGGCGGCCGACCAGCTTGATGTAGCCGAGGTCGCCGGCCGGCAGCGCGTCCATCTCGCCGCGCCCGAACAGCCGCAGGCACCGCACGGTCCAGGGGCCGATCTGGGGGATCGCCAGCAGGCGCCGGTCGGCGCTCGCCGAGTCGAGCCGGCAGCGGCCGCCGGCGACCACCCGGGCGACCCGCCGCAGCGCCGCCGCCCGGTTCGGCGCCAGGTCCATCGCCGCCAGTTCGGCCGGGGCGCGGCCGGCGATCGTCGCCGCCGCCGGGACGTCGCGCAGAGCGTCGCGGCCCTCGCCGATCCGGGGCCCCCAGCGGCCGACGATGCGGCGCTCGATCGTCACCGCGCGCTGGGCCTCGATCAGCTGCCCGACCACGGCCGCCGCCAGCGCCTCCCAGGGCCAGACGCGCAGACGCGGCCGGAAGCTCGGCAGGCGGCGGATCAGCGGCCCGACCAGCGGGTCGCGGCGGAAGCGGCGGTGGAACTCGCCGAGGTCGAGGTCGACGCCGAGCACGAAGCGCATCCGCTCGGTCGCCAGCGCCAGCTCGTCCGCGCCCGCCGGAGCCAGCTCACGGTCGGCGCAGGCCGGCAGCCGCACCAGGGCCGGGTCGACGGTCTCGGCGCGGAAGCGGATCCGCCCCGGGGCGGCCTGCCAGGCCCGCGCCAGCACCGGCCTGCCCTCGACCGCCAGCAGCCGCGTCGCCACCCCGCCGACGATCCGCAGGGTGCGGTCGTCGCTGCCGCGCGGCAGCCGGTAGGGCGCGCGGGGACGGACCTCGAGCTCGAGCGCGGGGTTCACCTGCCGAGCAGGTGCACGTCCACGAGGAAGGAGCGGCTGGCGACGACCTCGCGGCGGTCGCGGCGACGGCCGAGACGGCGGGGGGAACGGCTCTTGGAGCCGACGGCGCTGACCGCCCGCACGGCGGCGACGGTCGCGGCCCCGGCGAGCACGCCACCGGCGGCGGCGAGGGCGGCGCTGCGAACCTCGGTGCTCAGCACCGGCGAGGCCGGCTCCTCATAGGGAAGCGGCAGCGCCCGCACCGGCTCCGCCTCCGCCGGCTCGGCGTCTTCCTCGGCGACTATTTCGCCGTCCAGCTGCAGATCGCTGGGATCGCTCACCGCAGCGACTCTAGCGAGACCCCAGGTCACCTCCCCCACTCTCGCCGCAAATAGCGGACGTTGAGAGAGGTTCCCGTGAGGAGGAGATGGGTGTCCCTGGAGCGCGCGGCGTCCTGATTTTCGCCCCGGCGACTCGGCGAGAGAGGCGAGGCTCCCGGCGAAAATCCCAGCAAGCGAAAGGGACACCCATCTCCGCCCCCGCAAGCCCCGCGCTACAGCGCCCGCTCGTACAGCCGGTACTTCTTGACCACGGTCCCGCCCATCCCCTCCATCGCCCGGTTCATCGCCTCGTTGGTCTCGAGGATCCAGCCCATCTCGCCGCCGACGATGCCGCCGGGGACCGCCGCCTCCTCGAGGTGGCGCAGGTAGAGGCCGGCGGCGACGCCGCTGTGGCGGTAGTCGTGCTTGACCCCGAGCGCCAGCACCCGGCACTGGTCGATCCTGCCCTTGCCGAGCAGGAACTTCGCCCAGCCGAAGGGCAGCAGGCGGCCGTTCAGCTTCGCCATCACCTGGTTGATGTCGGGCAGGGTCAGCGCCGCGCCGACGACCTCGCCGTCTTTTTCGGCCATGAAGGCCCACTTCTCGTCGATCACCTGCTTCAGGTTCTTGGCCTGGAACTCGACCTCGGCGTCGGTGATCGGGACGAAGCCCCAGTTGTGGCCCCAGGCCTCGTTGTAGACGTCGGTGAAGCGCCGCACCTCGGCCGCCATTTCGCTTTTGCGCAGGTTGCGGATGACGATCCCTTCCTCCTCCAGCCCCTTCCTGGCGGCGGCGTGGATCGAGGGGTCGAAGCTCTCGCCCTGCCTCAGCGAGCCGAACTGCAGCTCCCACATCAGCACGTCCATCGCCTTGGCGAAGCCCTCGGCCTCGATCAGCCGCTGGTAGTAGGGCGGGTGCCAGGGCTCGAGGATCATCGGCCGCCGCTCGAAGCCGTCGATCAGGATCCCGATCTCCTCGTTGGTGGTGAAGTCCATCGGCCCGAGGATCCGTTCGCGGCCCCTGCCGGCGGCCCACTCGGTCGCGGCGCCGAGCAGCGCGGCGACGACCTCGCGGTCCTCGACCGCCTCGAAGAAGCCGAACATCGCGTCTTTGCCGCCCTGGAACTCGTCCCAGCGGCCGTCGATCTGGGCCGTGATCCGGCCCACCGGCTCGCCGTCGCGCTCGGCCAGGAAGTACTCGGCCTCGGCGTGCTCGAAGTAGGGGTTCTTCCTGCGGTCGAGGAACCCCATGCGCTCGAAGATCAGCGGCGCCACCCACTGCGGGCTGTCGCGGTGGAGCCGGAACGGGACCTTGACGAAGCGCTTCAGCTCGCGCCGCGTCTTCACCGGCCGTATCGACACGCTTGCCATGGGGGGCGCAACCTACACTCTCGTCAGATGAGCGAGACCGCGAAGGCCCCGGTCGACGTCTTCGAGAAGGCCCGCAGCCACGATCGGCTGGAGCAGCTCGAAGCGGCCAAAGAGCACGACCTCCTCCCCTACTTCCGCCTGCTGACCTCGCAGGCCGGCCCGGTGGTGGAGATGGAGGGCCGGGAGACGATCATGCTCGGCTCCAACAACTACCTGGGCCTGACCGGCGACGAGCGGGTCAAGCAGGGCGCCCGCGACGCGCTCGAGACCTTCGGCACCGGCGTCACCGGCTCGCGCCTGCTGAACGGGACGACGCCGCTGCACCTCGACCTCGAGCGCGAGCTGGCCGAGTGGATGCGGACCGAGGACGCGATCGTCTTCACCACCGGCTACCAGTCCAACGTCGGCTGCATCGGCACCATCCTCGGCCCCGGCGACACGGTGATCTGCGACTCCGGCGACCACGCCTCGATCCTCGACGGCTGTCGCCTCTCCGGCGCCAAGCTGCGCCCCTTCCGCCACAACCGCATGGACAAGCTGGAGAAGATGCTGCAGCGGGCGGCCACCGACGGCGGCGGCGTGCTCGTCATCGTCGACGGCGTCTTCTCGATGGAGGGCGACGTCTGCGACCTGCCGCGGATCGTCGAGCTCTGCGAGGCCTACGGCGCCCGGCTGATGGTCGACGAGGCGCACGGCGCCGGCGTGCTCGGCGCCCGCGGCGCCGGCGCCTGCGAGCTGTTCGGGCTCGAGGACCGGGTCGACCTGCGGATGGGCACCTTCTCCAAGAGCCTCGCCTCCTGCGGCGGCTTCATCGCCGGCCCGGCCGACGTGATCGAGTACCTGCGGATCAGCTCGCGCTCGTTCGTCTTCAGCGCCTCCGCCGTCCCCGCCGCGGTCGGCGCCGCCCTGGCCGCCCTGCGGGTGATCCGCGCGGACGGGCCGCGGCTGTTCGAGGCGCTGCTCGCCAACTCCGAGTACCTGCGCGAGGGCCTGCGCCACCTCGGGCTGAAGGTGATCGAGCCCGGCACCCTGCCCGACGGCACCGTGGCGACGACCCCGGTGGTCCCGGTCGTGGTCGGCGACGACTGGCAGGCGGTGCTGCTCTGGAAGGCCCTGTTCGAGGCCGGCGTCTACACCAACGTCGCCATCCACCCGGCCGTGCCCCCGGGCGGGGCGCTGCTGCGCACCAGCCTGATGGCGACCCACCAGCGCGAGCACCTCGACGGCGCCCTCGGCACGATCGCCAGGGTGATCGAGGACTTCCCGGAGCTGCCGCGGTCCTAATCCGGCGGTAACGGATTCTTGACATCCCCCGTCGGGGGTAGTTTCAGGCTTGTCGGACCTGACGCCGGGTTTCGCCAGGGTCGAAATTGTTGCTCTTAGCGACCGACCCGGGGTCGAGGGCGACCGCTCCGGGTTGACGCTGCCCACTCCCACGGCATAGCTTGGCCTTCTCGCCGACACCCCGGGCGGGGTGGACGATTTGAGACTCGGTCCGACCCAGGCCACGGTGCTTTTCGAACCAGTGGTCTCCGGTCGGAAGCGAGATACCAGTTAACCGATTCCTTGAAGGGAGGAGTCCCAGTGGACGCTGCCGCAACGGCACCCGCAACGACGATCGCATCCTCAATGGAGCCCCCGCAGCACATGCGAGCGCTCGAACGAGCAAACCTGGTCCGCCTGGCCCGGGCCGAGCTGAAGCGCGAGATCGCTCGCGGAGACCGAGACCCATCGCAGGTCGTGGAGGAGTGCCCCTGGGAGACCGAGAGCATGACCATCGCCGAGCTGCTGACCAGCCAGCGCCGCTGGGGTCGCACCCGCGCCCGCAAATTTCTTCTGCCGCTCTCCCTGAACGAGAACAAGCAGCTGGGAACGCTGACCTCGCGCCAGCGGCGCCTGCTCTCCACCGAGCTCGCCGCCCGCGGCTCCGGCGGCCGCGAAGCGCTGGCCGTCTAGGACTCAGCCGCGCATTCCGCCGACCCGGAAGCTGAGGCCTCCGGAGGCGCGCTGGAATGCGCGGCGAGCAAGGTAGAAGGCAATCGCGAAGGCAATCGCCCCGATCGCCAGAGCCACCGCCAGGACCTGGTCGGCGAGGTAGAAGATGCCGCCGGTGGTGAAGACGAAGACCGCTCCCGCAAGCAGGGTCGTGTGGGAGCGGTAACCGGCCAGGTGCTCGCGCAGGGCGACCTCGAGGCCGCCGAGCCCGGCACAGGCGACGCCGATCCCGATCGCGGTCGGGTTGCCGCCGATGACGCCGATCGCCAGCGCGACGATGCCGGCGAGGATGACCAGCTCGGCCAGCGGGAAGTTGCCCCAGGGCGCCGGCGGGCGCTCGTCAGGGGCGCCGACGCGGCGGGCGGACTTCGCCGCCGCCGCGGGTTTGGTCGCGGTCGGAACCGGCGCAGCCGGGGCCGGGGTCGCTCGCTTCCGCTTCTTGCCCTTCCGCTTTGCGCTCAACGGCCGTAAGCCGCCCGGGTAACGGGCATCCCGAGGAGACCTTGACCCGCCACCAGCCCATCAGCATCCCGACCAGGCCGAGGCGGGGGCGCGAGTGCCAGTGGCCGCAGCCGGGCTCGCCGAGGTCGTCGCGGCTGATCCGGACCCACTTGAACTCGGCCGGCGCGGCCAGCATCCGGCGCAGCAGCTCGCGGTTGGCGGTCTCGACCCGGGCGCGCTCGCGCAGCCGCAGGCGCGCGTCGGCCACCCGCTCGGCCAGCTCGTCGCGCAGCCGCTCCAGCTCGCCGAGATCGAGGATCCGCGGCGGCCCGGCGGGGGCGTCGACGCGGTGGTCGATCTCGACCCGGCCGAAGGCCTCCGCCAGGAGGCCGGCCAGCTCGCGCTCGAGGCGGCCGATCTGACGGCGCAGCTCGGTCCGGGCGAGGCGCTCGTCGACCGCGACGTCAAGCGCCATCGAGCGATCTCTTGAGAGCAGATCCTGCATCGGCCTCCTCCGAGTGTAGATCACCGCAACGTCGCCGCCGCCATCCAGAGCGCCTCCTCGACGCTGATCTGGGGCACCCCCTTGACCTGGATCGCGACCAGGGCGAGCCGGCGGCTCTCCGGCTCCACCCCGAAGCCGGCGCCGGTCTCCCCGAACAGCAGCCCGACCGGGGTGCGCTCGTCGGCGATCGTCAGCGTCCCCTGCGACAGCTCCCCCGGCAGCCCCGGCAGCGACTCGCCGGGGGCCGAGTCGCGGATGCAGAGGCGGCCCTGGAGGCGATCGGCGTCGAAGGCGCGCATGGCGATCCCGGTCTCGACGGTGGCGATGCTGAGGGCGTCGGTGGGCAGATCCTGGCTCTTGAAGCCGCCGTCGCGGAGGCGCTCGAAGACGAGCTGCTCGATCGGCGTGCGGGTGCGGTCGGGGTCGAGGCCGATCTGGCGGAAGAAGACCCGGTAGGCCCAGGGGATCGGCCGTTCGCGCATGTGGATCGCCTGGGCGCCGTAGAAGCGGTCGGAGAGGTCGCGCAGGCGCCGGCGGACGGGCTCGGGGCTGCGGCCGGGGCGGGCGTCGACCTCCACCCAGGCGATCCCGAGGCCGGGGAACTCGGCGGCGATGTGCGGCGCCACCCAGCCCTGCTCCGGCGCCGGCTCCCAGTCGATCCGCGACTCCACGCCGGCGCTCACGAACGCCCTTCCGCGGCCCTGGTCGCCGCCAGCAGCCGCTCGACGCGGTCGGAGAGCTGAGCGACGGTGAGGTCGCCGATGCTGGCGCTCTCCAGCGTGCCGCCGGGGAAGGCGTAGGCGACGGTCGGGCAGCCGCCGACCTTGTAGAGACTGGCGACGGCACCGTCGCGGTCGTAGCCGACCGGCATCTTCCAGCGGTGCTGGCGAACCAGCTCGCGCACGGCGTCGCGGTCGTCGCGGACGTCGAGCGAGAGGAAGTTCACCCGTCCACGGTAACGGGCGTAGACGCGCTCGACGACGTCCTGCTGGTCGGCGCAGTCGCCGCCCTTGGTGAACCAGAACGAGAGCACCAGCGGGCGGTCGAAGAAGTCGCAGATGCGCAGCGCTTCCGGCGTGCGGATGCCGCAGGCGGAGACGCGGCGGGCGTCCCCGGGACAGGGCACGGCGGAGCTTTCGCAGTCGTCCTGGGCGACGTTGGCGTCGCCTTCGAGCTGGCCGGCGGCGATCGGCACGGCGAACTCCGGCAGCGGCCAGTGCATCGGCTGGCGGTCGAGCCCGAGCGTGCCTTCGCCACCGCCCCCCCCGCCGAGCGTCTGGATCGTCGCCACGACGATCACCGCGAGGAAGAGCAGGCCGACGGCCACCGAGTAGCGGTCCCTCATCGTCCCTCGCCCCAGATCAGCGCCGCGGGCAGGATCAGCATCACCCCGAGCAGGGCGACGCCGAGATCGATCACGGTGACGAGGCCGAAGTCCCGCAGCATCTGCACGTCGCTGGCGACGAGCACGGCGAAGCCGGCGATCGCGGTCACCCCGGAGGCGAGGACGGCGGCCCCGGTGCGCGCGTAGGCCCGCCGCAGGGCCGCCTCCACCCCGTCCCCCTTGCGCCGCTCCTGCTCGAAGCGGCCGTTGAGGATCACCCCGAACTGGGTGGCGATGGCGATCGTCAGCGCCCCCAGCGCCGCCGACATCGGGTTCAGCGGGATGCCGGTCAGCCAGAGGATCGCCGAGGCCCAGCCGGTGGCCAGCAGGGTCGGCAGCAGCGGCAGCAGGGCGCGCCGCGGCGAGCGGTAGATGGCGAGCAGGGCGAGCGCGACCGCGGCCAGGCCGGCCAGGGTCAGCCAGTAGCGGCTGGCGGAGATCGCGGTCGCCGATTCGGCGGCGATCACCGGCAGGCCCGCCAGCTGGACCTCGACGCCGGCGGGAGGCCCGCCGCGCGAGCCCGGCTCGCCGATCTCGCCCCGCACGCGGTCGATCAGCGCCTGCTGGTCCGCGAGCGACTGGGCGCGGATGCCGAAGGAGAGCAGCGCCTCGTGGCCCAGCTCCCCGGTCTCCGCGTCGATCGGGGCGACCTGGCGCAGCGCGTAGGGCGAGAGCGCGGCCAGCGTTTCCTCGATCCCCCGCCGGGTCGGCGTGGCGCCACCACGGGTGAAGAAGTCCGACAGGGCCGGCCCGGGGCAGATGTCGGCCTCGAGGCAGCTCGGGTTTTCCCCGCCGTAGCCACCGGCGCGCAGGACCCGCTGCTTGAACGCCGCCATCCACTCGATCGTCGCCGGGTCGGCCAGGTCGGGGGCTTCGACGCTGACGTCGAGCTCGCCGGAGACGCCGGTGGCTTCCTGGAGCTCGTTCAGGTCGCTGACTGCCGCGAGGTCCTGGGGGGCGAGGGCGCGGACGTCCGCGGTGGTTTCGATCTGGGTTCCCAGTCCCCAGCCGACGAGGGACAGGGCTAGGCCGACGGCGAGGACTGGGGCTGGGTGGTTTAGGGCTAGGGACAGAAGGGCCTCCGGCGCGCGGGGCCTGCCACCGGGGGAGGGTCCTGCGGGCGGGGGCGGGGCCTCCGTTCTCGGACCCTCCCCCGGTGGCACCCGCGCGGGGGGCGCTTTGTCCCCAGGGCTCTGGCGCCGCAGGGTGAGGGCCGCGGAGCCCGCAACCAGGGCAAGGGCGAAGGCGATCGCTACGCCGGCGATCAGGAGGAGGCCGAAGCTGCGGACCATGGGGGTCGGGGAGAGTTGGAGGGCGAGGAAGCCGGCGGCCGTTGCGAAGCAGGCGGCGGCGATCGTGGGGCCGCCGCTGGTGGCTGCCGAGCTGGCGGCTTCGATTCCCGTCAGGCCTTCCTCTTCCGCCTCGTCGAAGCGGGACTGGAGTTGGATGGCGTAGTCGACGGCGAGGCCGATCAGGATTGGGAGGACGGCGATCGAGGCCATGGTCAGGGCGCCGCCGGTGAGGGCGAGGAGGCCGAAGACGAGGGCCGTCGAGGCGAGGGCGAGCGCCAGGGGCAGCAGGCGCAGGCGCGAGCGGAAGACCAGCAGCAGGGTCAGCGACATCAGCGCCAGGGAGACCGCGAAGAGGACCAGCAGGGCGTCCTTCAATGCCCGGGCGAGGCCGTCGACGACGACCGGGGCGCCGGAGACGACGAAGCTGCCGCCCTTCAGCTCAAAGCAGGGGGCCGGCTTGCCCCCCTCCGCGCAGGCCTCGCGCGGCGTCGTGTCGTCGACCGCCGCGTCGATCAGCTCGATCGCCCGGTGGCGTTCGGACTCGCTCAGGTCCGGCCTCAGGCGAACGACGATCTGGGCCGAGCGGCTGTTCGGGAAGAGGTAGGCGAGGCGCGACTTCGGGGTGCCGCGGGCGCGGCTGAGGTCGAAGACGACGGTGGCGACGAAGTCGGGGTTGTCGAGGGTCGGGACCGTGGTGATGCCGTAGCGGGTGGCGATCGTCAGCAGGAATTCGCGGAATTTCTCCGGCGGCACGTGCTGGGCCAGGCGCCGCAGCTGGCGGTCGATCTGGACCACCGCCTCGTTGAGGAAGGTCGCCGGGCCGGAGACGAACTCGACCGGGTCGAGCGCGGCCAGCTCCGCGCAGGGACCGGGGATCGGCTTCGCCCCCTCCGGCACCCGGCCCGAGAGGCAGCCCTCCAGCCGCAGCAGCCGGAAGACGTTGGCGCTGAGGATCAGCTCCTGCAGGTCGCCCCGGGCCAGCACCACCACCGGTTCTTCACCGAAGGCCTCGCGGACCCGCTCGGTCGCCCGGTAGGTCGCGGTGTCGGTGTCGGCCAGCGTCCCCACGCCGGCGTCGGTGGGGATCCGGGTCGCCCCCACTCCGGCGACGACCGCCAGCAGCAGCGAGACCGCCAGCACCGCCCGGGCGTGGGCGGCGGCCCACGCCGCGACGCGGCCGAACCACGGCCCCGCCTTCAAATCAATCCATCGAGAGCGGGCCGGTGATGTCCGCGTTGAGGAACTGGTTGACGAACGGGTTCGAGGAGTCGAACAGTTCCTCTTTCGGTCCCGACTCGACGATCTTGCCGCTCCACAGCACGGCGATGAAGTCGGCGATGCGGCGGGCGGTGCCGAGGTCGTGGCTGATCACCAGGTAGCAGCCGCCGTTCTCGGCGTGGACCTCGCGGATCAGCTCGCAGAGCAGCGCCGTGCGGACCGGGTCGAGCCCGGAGTCGGGCTCGTCGAACATGACGATCGCCGGTTCCAGCACCAGCGCCCGGGCGAAGCCGGCGCGCTTGCGCATCCCGCCCGAGAGCTCGTTCGGCATCTTGTAGGTGGCCTCGGTCAGGCCCACCTCGCGGAGTCGGCGGTTGACGATCTCGCCGATCTCCTCCTCGCCTTTGTCGGTGTGCTGGCGCAGCGGGAAGGCGGTGTTGTCGTAGATGTTCATCGAGCCGAAGAGGGCGCCGTCCTGGAACAGCAGGCCGAACTTTTTGCGCACGTCGAAGAGTTCGTCGTCGGTCATGTTGGGGATCGACTCGCCGTGCACCAGCACGTCGCCCGAGTCCGGGTAGAGCAGGCCGACGATGTGCTTGATCAGCACGCTCTTGCCGGTGCCCGACGGTCCCAGCACCATCGAGACCTGGTCCTCGGGCAGGCCGAGGTTGAGGCCGTTGAGGATCCGCGCCCGGCCGAACTGTTTGACCAGGTCGATGATCTCGATCGCGTCCTCGCCGCCGTGGTCCTGCTTGCGGCCGGTGTGGAAGCGGTAGGGGTCGTGCTCGCGCGGGTCGACGCCGGGGATGACGAAGTCGCGTCCCATCACCGACCCGTCCTCGCTGACGTAGGGGCCGCCCTCGGTGTTGACCGGGCGCGGCTCGGCGACGTGGGCGACGGGCGCGACCTGCTCGCCGATCTGCGGCTCCTCTTCGGTGCTCGCAGCCGCCTCGTCCTGCAGCTCGGCTTCTTCGCGGAGCTCGTCTTCGCTGCGATTCTCGTCGTCGATCACGCGTCAGCCTCCTATTGGCGCTCGCGGGTTGGCTCCCCAGAAGACAAGGGTTCCAAGCATCCCGATGATGTGCACTAAGACGATGTTGAGGACCATCGACTTCGCGGTCGCGGTCCCCACCCCGACCGGCCCGCCAGAGGCGGTGTAGCCGTAGTAACAGCCGACCATGACGATCGCGGTCGCCATCACCATGCCCTTGATCAGGCTGAAGATCAGATCGGGAGGATTCTGGAACATCCAGAAGATCAGGAAGTAGCCACCCGAGGAGACGTCGCCGATCTGCTCGACCACGGCCAGGTAGCTGGCCAGGTACATGATCCCGATCCCGACCAGGTACATGAACGGGAAGGAGATCCAGGCGGCGAGCAGGCGGGTGGCGCAGAGGAAGGTGACCGGCGGCACCCCCATCACCTCGAGCGCGTCGATCTCGTCGGAGATCCGCATCGCCCCGAGCTCGGCGACGATCCCGGTCCCGACCTTGGCCGCCAGCATGTAGCCGAAGGCGTAGGGCATGATCTCGCGCAGGTCGCACCAGGCCGAGAAGACGCCCGCGTAGGCAGGGGCGCCCTGGGCGCGCAGCAGGTAGGCGCCCTCGATCCCGCACTGCAGGCCGAGGGTGAAGACCAGGCCCCAGATGATCAGGGCGGAGCCGAGGATGAGGATGCCGGCCTGGCGCAGGCTCTCGCCGAAGAAGCGGAAGACGCGGCCGGAGTAGACGAGGCCGGCGACGCGGGAGCCGAAGCGGGCGATCTCCCCGAAGGAGTCGAGCCAGCCGCGCGGGACCTCGAGCCAGGGGTTCATCGGATCGTCTGCAGCTCGGGGTTGGTGGCGAGCAGGGTCTGGGTGAAGACGTAGTTGAAGGCGAAGACGCCCATGAACGAGATCACCACGGCCTCGTTGACGGCACGGCCGACGCCGGCGGCGCCGCCGGACGCGGTCATCCCTTTGTAGGAGCAGACGACGGCGATCAGGGCGCCGAACAGGGTGCACTTGATCACCGAGCCCCAGAGGTCGGTGATCGAGGCGTTGGAGAAGAGGGTGGCGAAGAAGCCGCCGAGCGGCTGGTTGTAGAGCATCTCGGTGAGGATGCCGCCGCTGATCCCGAAGACCAGGGCGTAGATGTCGAGCAGGCCGGTGATCAGCATCAGCGCCAGGAAGCGCGGCACGACCAGGTTCTTGATCGGGTCGACGCCGAGCACCTGCAGGGCGTCGAGCTCCTCGCGGATCTTGCGGGCGCCGAGGTCGGCGGTGATCGCGGTGCCGGCGACGCCGGCGACGACGACCGCGGTGACGAAGGGGGCGAACTCGCGGATCGAGGCGAGCACGAAGAAGCCGCCAAGCCGGTCGAGGGCGCCGAACAGCGAGAGGAAGTTGGCGGCCTGCAGGCCGGGGGCACCGAAGCCGAAGGCCACGGTCGAGACCAACAGCGGGAACCAGCAGAGCTGCAGGGCGAAGAGGAACTGGCCGATGAACTCCTCGCCGTAGGGGTACGGCGGCTTGACCGCGGAAACGAGCGTACGCGCGGTGAGGATCATCATGTCCCCGACCACTTCGAACAGCGACTTGGCGGGCAAGAAAGCCCTGTTGACCGCGGATCCGACCATCTGCTCCTCCGACGAGTTGCGCCGCACGCACGCGGTGCCCCACTCGAAAGCTGAGTCTATGGGATGGGTCAGCCCCAACGCCCACCCGAGTGTTGAGATCCGACTAACGCTTTCGGGTGACCGCGAAAGCGCATGGATGCGGGGAAACCCCGTGCTATGTTGCGGCCGCTTTGCGGGGGACCGGAAGACATTCCCGGCGTTCCCGCCTCCGAGCCACCGCGACTGGGGTTGCCGTGTTGGCCGTGGCGGTGCTGCTGGCCGCCTGCGGCGGGGAATCATCCTCGGACGCAAACGAGGCCGCGGGCACCTACGACGTCAAGGTGACCGAAGCCAGCTTCCCGACCGAGCAGCGCCTCGGGCAGACCTCGCTGCTGACGCTGGGAGTCCGCAACAGCGGCGACAAGACCCTGCCGACGCTGGCGGTGACGATCTCGATCGCCGGCGAGGAAGGCGAGGAGTCGGCGCTGCCGTTCGGCGTCAGCGACCGCCAGGAAGGACTTGCCCAGCCCGACCGCCCGGTATGGGTGCTGGCCTCGACCTACCCGCGCCTGCAGGGGTCCTCCGACGCCGGCGGCGCCTCCACCTCCAACGCCAAGACCTTCTCCTTCGGGCCGCTGAAGCCCGGCAAGACGACGACGGCGGTCTGGAAGCTGAGCGCGGTCAGGGCCGGGAAGTACACCCTCCGCTACCGCATCGCGGCCGGCCTCGGCGGCGATGCGAAGGCGAAGACCACCGGCGGCGTCGCCCCCGGTGGCTCCTTCGTCACCGAGATCTCCGCCGTGACGCCGGACACCGAAGTGACCGACAGCGGCGAGGTCGTGGAAAAGGCGCAGCAGCGCCAGCGCAGCCAGCCCGGCGAATAGCCGGGTCGCCCCGCGGGTAGCGTGGTCCTCATGCGCCGGCTGAACACGATCGCCCTGATCGCCACGCTGCTGGCCCTGCTCCTGCCGGCCTGCGGCTCGGCCAGCCAGGACGACCCCACGGCGCGGTCCAGCAAGGGCGGCGTCGGCCTGAAGAAGGTCGGCGAGTTCGACGACCCGGTCTACGTGACCGGGGCGCCCGGCTACCCGAAGCTGCTGTTCGTGGTCGAGCAGCCGGGCCGGGTGGTCGTCGCCAAGAACGGGCGCAGCGCCGGCACCTTCCTCGACCTGCGCTCCCAGGTCGGCTTCGGCGGCGAGCGCGGCCTGCTCTCGGTCGCCTTCCCCGACGACTACCCCGCCAGCAGGCGCTTCTACGTCTATTACACCGACCGGGCTGGCAACATCCGCGTCGACGAATTCAAGCGCCGCAGCGCGACCCGCGCCGCCGCCGGCTCGCAGCGCCGGGTGATCGAGATCCCGCACCCGGGGCAGTCCAACCACAACGGCGGTCAGCTGCAGTTCCTCGACGACCTCCTCTACTTCGGCACCGGCGACGGCGGCTCCGGCGGCGACCCGCCCAACAACGCCCAGAACAAGGACGTGCTGCTGGGCAAGCTGCTGCGAATCGACCCGCGCCCCGCCGGCGGCCAGCCCTACTCGGTGCCGCCCTCGAACCCGTTCGTCGGCAAGCCCGGGCGCGACGAGATCTACAGCTACGGCCTGCGCAACCCATTCCGCTTCAGCTTCGACACCGTCAGCGCCGCGCAGCCGCGGCTGGCGATCGGCGACGTCGGCCAGAACCAGGTCGAGGAGCTCGACTACACCAGCGTCGCCGCCGCCAGCGGCGCCAACTTCGGCTGGGACGCCTTCGAGGGCTTCTCCCCCTACCGCGACGAGAACAGCGGCACCGCCGACCCCGGCGGCACGGTCAAGCCGATCTTCGCCTACCCGCACAGCCGCGGCGGCAGCTGCTCGATCATCGGCGGCTACGTGGTCGCCGACCGCAGCCTGCGCTCGCTCTACAAGCGCTACGTCTACGCCGACCTCTGCGAGGGCCAGCTGCGCAGCCTCGTCCCGCACCTGGGCAAGGCGAGCGGCGAGCGCAGGCTCGGGCTCGCGGTGACCAGCCCGACCTCGTTCGGCGAAGACGACGCCCACCACCTCTACGTCAGCTCCCTGGAGGGGCCGGTCTACCGGCTCGTCCCCCGCTAGAGCCGCACCCGAGCCCACGGGCCGGACAGCACCGGGTACCCTTGGCTGACCAGCCAAGGTCGACGAAGGGAGCACCGAGTGGAGAGCGGCACCGCCGAGACCGGCACCGGTACGAACGGGGCGGTGAACGGCGCCTCGGCGCCGGCAGCCGAGACCTTCGACGTCCTCAATCCCGCCACCGGAGACGTCGTCTCCACGGTCACCGTCGACTCGCCCGAGGTCGTCGCGGCGACGGTCGCCCGCGTTCGCGCCAACCAGGCCGAGTGGGAGGCGATCGGGATCGAGGGTCGCTACCACTGGCTCGGCAAGCTGCGCGACTGGCTGCTCGACAACCAGGATCGGGTCCTCGACACGATGCAGCGGGAGACCGGCAAGGTGCGCGCCGACGCCGGCAACGAGCCCGCCTACCTGGCCGACCTGATCAACTTCTACGGCACCCGCGCGGCCAAGTTCATCGGCGAAGAGAGCGTGCGCCCACACTCGCCGCTGCTGGCCAGCAAGAAGCTGCGGGTGCAGTACCGGCCGCACCCGGTCGTCGGCATCATCAGCCCCTGGAACTTCCCGCTGATCCTCGCCCTCGGCGACGCGGTCCCGGCCCTGCAGGCGGGTGCGGCCGTGGTGATCAAGCCCTCCGAGTTCACCCCCCTCGGCCTGGCCGAAGTGGTCGAGGCATGGAAGAACGAGATCGGCGCCCCCGACGTCTTCGACTGCGTGCAGGGAATCGGCGAGACCGGCGGCGCCCTGGTCGACAACGTCGACTTCATCCAGTTCACCGGCTCCGACCGCACCGGCCGCAAGGTGATGGCGCGGGCGGCGGAGACGCTGACCCCGGTCAGCCTCGAGCTCGGCGGCAAGGACCCGATGATCGTGCTCGCCGACGCCGACGTCGACCGCGCCGCCAACGCCGCCACCTACGGCGGGATGATGAACTCCGGCCAGATCTGCATGTCGGTCGAGCGGATCTACGTCGAGGAGCCGATCTACGACGAATTCGTCGCCAAGCTGACGAAGTCCGTCGGCAAGCTGCGCCAGGGCGCCGACGACGCCCGCAACCCCAAGGACGTCGGCGCCATGACCTCGCCCAACCAGGCGGCGATCGTCGCCGACCACGTCGACGACGCGCTCGCCAGCGGCGCCCGGGCGACGACCGGCGGCAAGCGGGTCGAGGGCCCCGGCGACTACTTCGAACCGACCGTGCTGGTCGACGTCGACCACTCGATGAAGGTGATGCGCGACGAGACCTTCGGCCCCGTGGTCGGGGTGATGAAGGTGCGCGACGCCGAGGAGGCGCTGCGGCTCGCCAACGACAGCCGCTACGGCCTCTCCGGCTCGGTCTTCGGCGAGAAGCAGCGGGCCGAGCAGATCGCCCGCCGGGTCGAGTGCGGCGCCGTCAACGTCAACGACGTGCTGGTCAACTACATCGCCACCGACGTGCCGATGGGCGGCTGGAAGGAGTCCGGGATCGGCTACCGCCACGGCGAACCCGGGATCAAGAAGTACTGCCGCACCGAGTCGGTGGTGATCACCCGCTTCGGCGCCAAGCGCGAGCCCAACTGGTACCCGTACACCAAGGGCCGCACCATGGTCGGCGGCTGGCTGATCCGCGCGATCAACGGCCGCGGCTTCCGCGGCCGCTTCGGCCTGCGCCGCTAGGGGTCGGGCGCCGAGCGGTCGGTAGCCTCTCTGGATTCATGGCCGAGCGCGATTTCATAGCCGCAACCAAGCAGCGCGTCGTCGTCTTCGACGGCGGCATGGGCGCGACCCTGGAGCAGTTCGAGCTGACCCAGGCCGACTACGGCGGGCTCGAGGGCAAATGCCACGAGGCGCTGGTCCTGAACCGCCCCGACGTGATCGAGGGCGTCCACAGCTCGATGCTCGAGGCCGGGGCCGAGGTGGTCGAGACCGACACCTTCCAGGGCTCGCGGCTGAAGCTCGAAGAGTGGGGACTGGGCGAGCACACGCTGGAGATCAACACCAAGGCCGCCGAAATCGCCCGCAGGGCGGCCGGCGAGGAGCGCTTCGTCGCCGGCTCGATCGGGCCGACCGGCTTCCTGCCGGCCTCGACCGACCCGACCCTGGGCGACATCTCCTTCGCCAAGCTGGTCGAGGTCTTCGCCGAACAGGCCGAGGGCCTGGTCGCGGGCGGCGCCGACCTGATCATCATCGAGACCGCGCAGGACATCCTCGAGGTCAAGGCGGCGATCTTCGGCGCCCGCGAGGCGTTCGCCAAGAGCGGCCGCACGCTGCCGATCCAAACCAGCGTCTCGCTCCTCCCCAACGGCGGCAAGATGCTGCTGGGGACCGACGTCCAGGCGGTGCTGACGACGCTGACCGCGCTCGACGTCGACGTGATCGGGCTCAACTGCTCGACCGGCCCCGAGGACATGCGCGACGCGATCCGCTTCCTCGGCGAGACCAGCCCGCTGCCGGTCCACTGCATCCCCAACGCCGGCCTGCCGCTGCAGGGCCCCGACGGCGAGACGATCTTCCCCGAAGAGCCGGGGCCGCTGGCGGCGACGCTGGGCGAGTTCGTCGAGCGCTACGGCGTCGGCCTGGTCGGCGGCTGCTGCGGGACCACGCCCGAGCACATCGCCGCGATCGCCGCGCAGGTCAAGGGCCGCGTTCCCGGCGAGCGCCCGGCGCCGGGGCCGATCGAGGTCTCCTCGATGATGACCTCGACGGCGCTGGTCCAGGAGCCGCGCCCGACCCTGGTCGGCGAGCGGGTCAACTCGCAGGGCTCGCGCAAAGCCAAGGAGCTCTTGCTCGCCGACGACTACGACGGCCTCGTCCAGGTCGCCGAAGACCAGGTCGAAGGCGGCGCCCACGTGCTCGACCTCTGCGTCGCCCTGACCGAGCGCCAGGACGAGGACGAGCAGATGAGCGCCGTCGCCAAGCGGGTCTCGCTGACCCAGCCGACGCCGATCCAGGTCGACTCGACCGAGCCGGAGGTGCTGAAGGCGGCGCTGGAGACGATCCCCGGCCGGGCGATCGTCAACTCGATCAACCTCGAGGCCGGGCGCGAGAAGGCCGACAGGGTGATCCCGCTGGCGAAGGCCCACGGAGCGGCGCTGATCGCGCTGACGATCGACGAGGTCGGGATGGCGAAGACGGCGGAGCGCAAGGTCGAGATCGCCCAGCGGATCAAGGAGATCGCCTGCGAGGAGCACGGCCTCGAACCCGAGGCGCTGATCTTCGACGCCCTGACCTTCACCCTGACCACCGGCGACGACGAGTGGAAGCCCTCGGCGGTGGAGACGATCGAGGGGATCCGCCGGATCAAGGCCGAGATCCCCGGGGTCAAGACCTCGCTCGGCGTCTCCAACGTCTCCTTCGGCATCTCGCCGCGGCCGCGGGCGATCCTCAAC
Organism: uncultured Solirubrobacterales bacterium; assembly: GCA_963719435.1. Lineage (GTDB taxonomy): Bacteria > Actinomycetota > Thermoleophilia > Solirubrobacterales > 70-9 > VAYN01. Next base: position 2,480,896 of record OY970384.1, read on the forward strand.
TCGGTCTTCCTCCACCACTGCGTCGAGGCCGGGCTCGACCTGGCGATGGTCAACCCGAACCACATCACCCCGTACAGCGAGATCTCCGAGCAGGAGCGCGAGCTGACCAACGACCTCGTCTTCAACCGCCGCGAGGACGCGCTGGAGAAGTTCATCTCCCACTTCGAGTCCCAGGGCGAGGAGGCCGAGGCAGAGGTCGCCGACCCGACCGCCGGGATGGAGCCGGAGGAGGCGCTGCACTGGCACATCCTGCGCCGCAAGAAGGACGGGGTCGAGGACCAGATCGAGCTCTCGGTCACGAAGATCGGCGCCGTCCCGACCCTGAACGAGGTGCTGCTGCCGGCGATGAAGGAGGTCGGCGACAAATTCGGCGCCGGCGAACTGATCCTGCCCTTCGTCCTGCAGTCGGCCGAAGTGATGAAGCGCGCCGTCGCCCAGCTGGAGAACCACCTGGACCGGATCGACGGCCACACCAAGGGCAAGGTCGTGATCGCGACCGTCTTCGGCGACGTCCACGACATCGGCAAGTCGCTCGTCAACACGATCCTCACCAACAACGGCTACACCGTGATCGACCTCGGCAAGCAGGTCCCGATCGACACGATCATCGAGGCCGCGGTCGAGAACGAGGCCGACGCGATCGGCCTCTCGGCGCTGCTGGTCTCGACCTCGAAGCAGATGCCGGCCTGCATCCAGGAGCTGCACCAGCGCGGGCTCGGGTTCCCGGTGCTGATCGGCGGCGCCGCGATCAACCGCGACTTCGGCCGCCGCACGCTCTACCCCAAGGGCCGCGAATCCGACGACATCTACGAGCCCGGCGTCTTCTACTGCAAGGACGCCTTCCAGGGCCTCGACACGATGGACGCCCTGGTCGACGAGCCGGCGCGCGCGGCGCTGGTCGAGCGGATCCGGGCCGAGGCGAAGGAGCTGCGCGAGAAGCCGGTCGTGGTCGACGACTCGCCGCCGGTGACCGACGCCAGCGTCCGCTCCGCCACCCGCACCGACGTCGAGATCCCCACCCCTCCCTACTGGGGCGCGCGCGAGATCCCGATCGACCTCGACGACGTCTACCCCTACCTCGACCGCCACGTGCTGTTCAAGCTGCACTGGGGCGGCCGCGGGGTCAAGGGCGAGGCCTGGCGGGAGCTGGTCGAGGGGACCGACGAGGAGGAGGGCTTCGCGCCGCGGCTGGAGCGGATGTGGGCCGAGCAGGACTACCTGCACCCACGGGCGCGGCTCGGCTACTTCCCCTGCAACGCCGACGGCAACGAGCTGGTGATCTTCGACCCCGAGGACCGCGAGCGCGAGATCGAGCGCCTGGTCTTCCCGCGCCAGCCCAAGCACGACCGCATCTGCCTGGCCGACTTCTACCGCCCGCTCGACTCCGGGGAACGCGACGTCGTCGCCCTCCAGGGCGTGACCGTCGGGCCCGAGGTGACCGAGCTGATCGAGAAGCTGGAGCGCGACGGCGAGTTCGCCGAACAGCTCTTCGTGCACGGGCTCGGCGTGCAGTCGGCCGAGGGCCTGGCCGAGTGGCTGCACTCCGACATCCGCCGCCAGCTGGAGATCGACGCCGACCAGGGTCGCCGCTACTCGTGGGGGTACCCCGCCTGCCCGGACCAGTCCGAGCACGAGAAGGTCTGGCGGCTGCTCGGCCTCGAGGAGATCGGCATGACCCTCTCCGACGGCTACGCGGTGATGCCGGAGCAGTCGACCGTGGCGATCGTCGCCCACCACCCCCAGGCCGTCTACTTCGGCATGAAGTCCGGCTTCGTGCCGACGGAGAAGGCTCCCGACGAGCTGATCGCCGGCACCGACCGCGGCGGCGAGCTGCCGCCGGAGTCGGATCCCGAGGAGGCCGGCGGCGAGCCCGCCGCCGCTCCCGAGCTCAGCCGCTGAGCGCCCTCAGCTGACGCGCGCCGGGTGCAGCGCCGGCCGCTGCCAGTTGTGGCTCTTGTAGGCCTCCTCGAAGCCGGCGCGGCAGAGGTTCCGGTGGGCGACGGAGATGCGGTCGGGATCGACTTCCCCGAGCTCGACGAAGACCGTGTCGCAGCCCGCCTCGTAGGCGTCGAGCAGGCGGCGGCGCAGCAGCTGCGTGTTGCAGCCGCGACCGCGTCCGTGCTCCAGCGTGGTGCCGGGCCCGAGCTGGGCCACTCCGTCCTGGATCAGCATCGAGCCGGTGGCTACGACCTCTTCCTCCGGCGCCAGCGCCGCCGTGTAGCAGCGCCAGTGGTCTTCCTGCGGCAGGCCGAAGAAGAGGGTGCCGGCGGTGACCGGCAGGTCGAGCATCTCGGCGACGATCGTGCTCAGCCCTTCGCCGTCGGCTTCGTTTTCCCCCAGCTCGAAGATCTTCACGTTTGGGTCCTCGGGGATATCGGGTGGCTCCGCGTCGCGCACGAGCTTGATCCAGCCACCGCCGCGCTCGTAGCCGCGCTCGCTGAGCCAGGCGGCGGCGCTGGCGGCACCGGGGCGGCTCTCCGCCACCGGCACCCGGTAGTCGACTTCGCGCGCCCGCATCCATTCGATCGCCTCGGCCAGGTACCCGTCCTCGACCGCGCCGGGCTCGGCCGCGCCCTGGATCTGGTTGAGGCTGTAGATCTCCGGCAGGTCGCCGAAGGCAGTGGCCTGGACCGGTCCGAAGCACTTCATCTCGACGCCCGATTCGGTGATCGCTTCGGGCACCACCGACTTCCACATATCGCGCCGGAACTGCTGCGCGACCCGCTCCAAGACAGCCGTGTCGTATCGCATCGAACCCGCCCTAGATATGGCCTCTTCATGGCCCTTTTCCCACACCTGACTTCCCTGGACCTTAAGAGCAGTGATTCCCACTTGTCAAGAAACTCCCGTGTAAAACGGGCCTGCGAGAGCTGCGAGCGGGCTAGGCCGCGCCCCCGCGTCGCGCCGGGGTCCGCTCGCGCGGCTTCGGATCGAGCTGAACCGGCGCCGTCGAGAGCGCCTGCACGCGCAGGTCGCTCCAGGTCAGGCCCTCGCGGACCAGTGCCGGCAGGCCGAGGGCGACCGCGGTGGCGATCTCCACCGCCTGCAGGATCACCCCGTAGGCGAGCGCGTCGGCGGTGCCGATGTCGAAGCCGCTGTGGAGGACGCTGATCACGGCCAGCTGGAAGACGCCGATGTTGGAAGGCGTCGCCGGGACGACGGCGGTGACGTTGACCGCGAACAGCACCGCGGCGGCGGCGCCGATGCCCGCCTGGCCGTCGAGGCCGAGCGCGTAGAGCAGCGCCCAGCAGGAGGCGAGCTGAATCGCCCAGGCGCCGAGCTGGGCCGCCGCGGCGGCGGCGCCGCGGCGCGGGTCGCGGAAGACGGCGAGGCCGGCGCGGACCTGGATCAGCGCCCGGTGCAGGGCGGCGCCGAGCCGCGCGAGGCGGCCGTTGCCGTTGCGCCGCATCAGTACCGGCGCGACGAGGACGACGAGCAGGAGCAGCAGCGGCACGAGGCTGAAGACGAACAGCTTCTGGGTGCCGGAGTGGAACAGCGGCGTCGAGGAGACGATGATCACCCCGAGCAGCGCCAGCGCCACCAGGTTGAGCATCGTCTGCGAGACCAGGGTCCCGAGCAGGACTGGGAAGGTTTCCCGCATGCGCCCGGTGCGGCGGGCGAGGGTGAGGGCGCGCGCCGGCTCGCCCAGGCGCGCCGGCAGGGTCGCCGACATCAGCACCCCGATCATCGTCGCCGAGGTGACGTCGCGGCGGCGGACCGAGCGGTTGGGCAGGGCCGCGCGGGCGATCCAGTACCAGGAGGCGGCGCGGAAGAAGAGCGAGGAGGCCATCAGCGCGCAGGCGATCAGGACCCAGGTCAGGTTCGAGCGGACGATGCTCTCGACCACGTTGTCGACGCCGATCTTCTGCGCGGCGAGGACGGTCAGGCCGATCCCGAGCGCGCCGGCCACGACCAGGCCGAGGCGGCGGGCGACCATCCGCCCCCGGTTCCCGCTCGCGGCCGGCGCCGGGTCGAGCGAGGGCAGCTTCTGAGCGGGCCGACTGGGTTCGCCGTCGGCGGGCCGCAGCCCCGCCCAGTGGGCCATGCGCTGACCGGCGCCGACCGGCCTCGGGGCGGCGATCGCCCGCTCGTAGACGGCCGTGACCTGGTCCGCGACCCGCGGCCAGGCGTAGCGCTGGGCGCTATCGCGGGCCGCCTCTCCCATCGCCCGCAGGCGCTCGCGCTCGTGGTGGACCCGCTGCAGCTCCTCGGCCAGGCGCTGCGGGTCGCCGGGGGGCACCAGCAGCCCGTCGACGCCGTCGGTGACGACGTCGCTGTAGCCGGCGATGTTGGAGGCGATCACCGGCGTGCCGGCGGCGAACGCCTCGGTCAGGACCATGCCGAAGCTCTCGCCCGCCAGCGACGGCGCGCAGAGCAGGTCGGCGCTGTGCAGCTCGGCCCAGAGGCTCTCGCCGGAGACGCGGCCGCGGATGTCGATCCAGCGCAGCAGCTCGGGGTCGGCGACGTAGCGGAGGACGTCCTCGCGGTCGGCGCCGATCACGGTCAGGCGGCAGGGAACGTGCTCGACCAGCGCCCCGAAGGCGGTGAGCAGGATCGGCAGCCCCTTGCGCTCCTCGGGGCGGCCGACGAAGAGGATCCGCAGCTCCTCGGCGCTGGTCGGCGGCGCGCTCGGGGGCGCCTCGACGTCGACCCCGTTGGGGATGATCGTGTAGTCGCCGCCGTACCAGCGCCGCCCGGTCCAGGCCGCCGCCTCGGAGACGGCGATGCGGGCCGAGAGGCGGTTGAAGAGGCGGCGGGCGCCGACCGCGTTGGCGACGTAGTTCGGCAGCGCCTTGGTCGAGTAGGTGTGGAAGGTGCCGACGACCGGCGTCTTCGCGGCCAGGGTCGCGTTCCAGCCGACCAGCGGCACCAGCGGCTCGTGGACGTGGATCACGTCGAACTCGCCCCGGCGCACCTCGCGGCGCGGCGCCACCACTCCCCCGGCCGGGAACGGGGCGAGGTTGGAGACCGAGCCGTTGGCGCCGAAGCCCATCGTCCGCCCCAACGGCGTCAGGTAGTCCGGCAGCTCGCGCGGTTCGGCCGCGGCCCGGTGCAGGACGCGACTGACCCGCCCGGGCGGGTCAAAGGGGGCAAGCACGCGAACGTCGTGGCCACGCCCGAGGAACTCCTCGGCAAGCGCCTCCACGTGCCGGTTCACGCCGCCCTGGTAGGACCAGGAATATGGCGAGACGAGAGCTATGCGCACGAACGACTAAGGGTAGATCATCGCCCGGCACGCGCCCCGGGGCTGCCGGCCTCGGCCCAGGCGTAGCCGGCGAAGACGAGCAGGTAGGCGGCGCCGATCTCCAGCAGCAGCGCGCCTGAATCGTTGGCGAGGGTGCCGACGACGGTCGCGGCGACGGCGCCGATCAGCCCCGCCCGCATCGCCGGGCGACCCCTGAGCCAGGCCCCGAGCCGGTCGCGGCGCACGACCGCGAACGCGGCCAGGACGAGGATCAGCGGCAGGAAGACGAAGACGATCGGCCGCGTGAAGCTGCGGGCGGAGAGCTGGAGCCGGCGCTGGGCGACGTCGCCGAGGTCGCCGAGGCCACCGGCGTCGAGGACCGAGCGGGTGAAGTGGGCGTTGGCGCCGGAGAGGAGGTCCGCGAGGGCGATCAGTGCCAGCACCGCGAACGGCAGCGCGACGACGAGCAGGGCGGATCGCCGCCGGGTCGCGGCGATCGTCGCCGCGGCGACGGCCGCCCCCAGGGGAAGGACGATCGCGGCGCCGACGTCGGCGCCGAAGCGGCCGGCCGCGAAGACGAGGGCCGCGATGAGGCCGAGTGCGAGGAAGGCGACGGCGCAACCGCGCCGCGACAGCCGCGGCGCGAACCCGGTCAGCCCCGCCCCGGTTCCGGCCACCACCAGGACCGCCAGCAGCGCCTCGAGCTCGTTGCCGATCCCGAAGAACCGGACCCCCAGCCCAGGATTGGGTCCGAGCGGCGAGAGCGAGGTCAGCGGCGAGCCGGTGGCGACGTCGATCGCGTAGGCGAGGACCGTTAACCCGGCAGCCAGCGCCAGCGCCCGGTAGCCGCCGAAAAGGGCGAGCGTCGCGGCCGCCAACAGCGGCGCCCCCAACATCACGATCAGCGTTTCCAGCGTCTGCCCCGGCTCGAACGCGGCGGCGGCGAGCAGGGTCAACGGCAAGAAGATCACGGCCAGCCCGGTCATCCTCACCGCGACCCGAGCGGTCGCACCGCGCGCGATCGCCGCGACCAGCCCAAGCACGACCAGCCAGACCAGCAGGCTGAGCCCGATCACCGGACCCCGCCGCTCCGAGATCACCGCCATCCGCTCGCCGAGCCGTTCCACCGCAGCCGGATCGACCTCCCCCTCGCTCCGGATCGCCTCCCCCGACATCTCCTTCGGCACATCGATCCCGAACCAGTCGAGAACCGTCGGCGCCACGTCGGTCGAGAGCACGTAGCCATCGGTCCGAGTGCTGTCCGAAGTCAGGTTCCCGTCGAACCCCTTCCCCGCAACCCCGACCGCCAGCGCCCGGTTCTTCCCCGGTGGCGGCCTTTCGATTGCGATCAGCAGGTCGCCATCGGCGGAAACTCGCACCAGGGACGCAAGGTCGCTCAGGGATCCGTCTCGGACATCGAAGGCATCCGGAAGGGCGTGTCGGCCAGGGGTTCCGCTTAACTTTTTCGAGGTCGCGGGGGGGCCGTCCGAGGTGGTGTGCCGCGAAAAAGTACAAGACGCTTCACCCCTGGCCGACACGCCCTCACCGGCGTCTTCGAGGGTTGAGGTGAGGAGGCCTGGGACGATTTCGGCGGGGGCGGATTCCGCTCGGTCGATTGCAGCGGACCACCAGCTCGGGCAGTCCCCCGCGAAAGTCGGAAGCCCGGTGTCGTAGAGGGAGTTGAAGACGCGGTTTCCCTGGGAGACGTCGAGGTAGGTCTGCTGCGCCGACACCGAGCCGAGCCCTGCGCTGAGCAGCCCCGGCGACATCCCGAGCCTCGCCAGCTCCCGCACCCCTGAACCTGGCGGAAGCCAGACCAACGTGACCCTCGGCCCACTTGCCCGGAATTCGAAGCTGACCGTAGAGCCGCCTGCGCTGGAGCTTGGCGGGGTTCGTGGGTGGGGTGAAGCGTCTTGTACTTTTTTGCTGGCGGCTTCCGAGGCGACAGCCGGCGTCGGCTCGACAAAAAAGTTAAGCGAAACCCCACCCACGGACCCCGCCCCAACCCCCAGCACAACGAGCGCTATCGTCACCCCGATGCCCGACCGCACGTTCGCCAAGTTCACGTTTTTCAAGGTTGATCCAGCCTGGCGCCGTCGAGATCCCGAGCTCCGCGCCGCCGACAAGCAGGAGTTCCTCGCCGCCTGCGAGGACTTCGGCGTCGACCGCTCGCTGCGCGCCTACTCAACCATAGGCACGCGTGGCGACGTCGACCTGGTCCTGCTCAGCCAGAGCGCCAACCTCGACGAGCTCCACACCTTCCACGTCGTCCTCGGCCAGAGCGGGCTGGCGAAATGGACCGAGACCCCCCACTCCTTCCTCTCGATGACCAAACGCTCGCCCTACTCCGAGGAGCAGGCGCGGCCCGAGATCTGCACCTCCGAGCGCAAGTACCTCTTCCTCTACCCGATGGTCAAGCAGCGCCGCTGGTACGGGCTGGCGCCGGAGGAGCGGGGGCGGATCATGAAAAGCCACATCGAGGTCGGTCGCCGCTATCCCGAGATCACGATCAACACGACCTACTCCTACGGCCTCGACGACCAGGAGTTCGTCGTCTGCTTCGAGGGCGACGACCCGGGCGAATTCCTCGACCTGGTCAACGAGCTGCGCCCGACCGAGTCGAGCGAGTACACCGAGCGCGAGACGCCGATCTTCACCTGCGTGGCGATGTCGGTCGCGAAGGCGCTCGACGCGCTCGACGGAACGCCCGGTGCGGTGCCCGCCGACGCCCCGGCGCTCGGCTGAAACGCCGGCCGCCGCGCTTCCCTATTCTTCCGCGTCCAATGAGCAAGATCGGCAGCCCAGAGAACCCCCTTCGAGTCGCCATCGTCGGCGCCGGCCCGTCTGGCTTCTACGCCGCCGAGCACATCCTCAAGGGCGAGGACCTGCACGCCCAGGTCGACCTCTTCGACCGCCTCCCCACTCCCTTCGGCCTCGTCCGCGGCGGCGTCGCCCCCGACCACCCGAAGATCAAGTCGGTCACCCGGGTGTACGAAAAAACGGCGGCCCGCGAGGGTTTCCGCTTCTTCGGCAACGTCAAGATCAGCCATGACATCGAGGTCGAGGACCTGGAACGGCTCTACCACGCGATCGTCTTCACGGTCGGCTGCGAGACCGACCGCCAGCTCGGGGTTCCCGGCGAGGACCTGCCCGGCAGCGCCGCCGCCACCGCCTTCGTCGGCTGGTACAACGCCCACCCCGACTACGCCGACCACGACTTCGACCTCTCCAGCGAGCGAGCGGTGGTGATCGGCAACGGCAACGTGGCGATGGACGTCGCCCGGATGCTGGCGCTGACCGACCACGAGCTGCGCCAGACCGACACCGCCGACCACGCGATCGAGATGCTCGACGCGAAGAAGATCCGCGAGATCGTCGTGCTCGGCCGGCGCGGGCCGGTGCAGGCGGCCTTCACCAACCCGGAGATCAAGGAGCTGGGCGAGATGGAGGACGCCGACGTGATCGTCGACCCCGCCGACGTCGAGCTCGACCCGGCCAGCGCCGCCTTCCTCGAGTCCGACGAGGTCGACAAGACGACCCGCGTCAACGTCGAGACCCTGCGCGAGTTCTCACAGCGCACCCCCGAGGGCAAGCACCAGCGCATCGTCCTTCGCTTCCTCGCCTCGCCGATCGAGATCACAGGCGACGGCAAGGTCGAAAGCATCGTCATCGGCCGCAACGAGCTGGTCGAGGAAGGCGGCGCATTGCGGGCCAAGGACACCGGCGAGCGCGAAGAGCTCGAGTGCGGCCTGATCCTGCGCTCGGTCGGCTACACGGGCATCCCGATCGAGGGCGTTCCCTTCGACGAGAAGCGCGGCCTGATCCTCAACGAGGGCGGGCGCGTGCTCGACTCGCACGACTCCGGCCACAAAGTCGGCCACTACACCGCCGGCTGGATCAAGCGTGGGCCCTCCGGCGTCATCGGCACCAACAAGAAAGACGCCCTGGAGACGGTCCAACACCTGCTCGCCGACGTCGAGTCGCAGACGCTGCTGGCGCCGGAGAACCCGGACCCGGCGGCGATCGAGGCGCTGCTCGCCGAGCGGGGCACCCGCTTCGTCAGCTTCGAGGACTGGCAGGCGATCGACCAGGCCGAGGTCGGCCGCGGCGAGCCCCACGGCCGCCCCCGGGTCAAGTTCGTCAGGGTCGAGGAGATGCTCTCGACCCTCGGCGAGAGCGTCGGCAGCTAGATCCCGATGGCGGTCGACCTGGCCGAGCTGAAGGCGATGATCGAGTCGGCGCTGCCCGGTGCCGCCGTCGAGGTCTTGGACGAAGACGGCGGCGGCCAGCACCTGAAGGCGATCGTCAGCGCCCCGCAGTTCGAGGGCCTCTCCCGGATCGATCAGCACCGCCTGGTCAAGGCCGCCATCAAACCGCGCTTCGACGACGGCACCGTCCATGCGCTCTCGGTCAAGACCTCGGTTCCAGGCTGAACGCCCTGCACGGCGACTCCGCTCGTCCGCAGACAAGAAGTTACACTTTGGTTCGCCATACGCGCGCCCTGTTTCCCTAGCCTTTCGGAGCATGGAGTCAATGCGATCGACCTGGACCGATTCACGTCTCGACGATTTCAAAGCCGGGGTCGATTCGCGCCTCGATGCCCTCAACACCCGGATCAGCGAGCTGAGTGCCAGGGTCGATGGGCTGAGCTCCCGGGTCGACGGCCTCCAGCAGACGATGGTCCAGGGCTTCATCGCCCTAATGGTGGCGATGTTCACGGGGTTCATCGCCCTGGCCGGCTTGATCGTCACCCGGCTCTGACCTCGCCGCGGCTGCCGAGCGACTCGCCTCCCTAGAATGAGCGCATGGCCGACCCAGAGCTGAAGTCCAAAGTCCAGGAACTGATCGCCGCCAACCCGGTGCTGCTGTTCATGAAAGGCACGCCCGAGGCACCCCGCTGCGGCTTCTCGATGCGGGTTGTGCAGGTGCTCGATCAGGTCGACGTCGAGTACGGCGCGATCGACGTGCTGCCGGCGCTGCAGCCTCTGCGCGAAGTCACCGCCGAGATCGCCGACTGGCAGACCTTCCCCCAGCTCTACGTCAACGGCGAGCTGCTCGGCGGTGCCGACATCGTCGAGGAGATGTTCGAGTCCGGCGAACTGGCCGAAGCGCTCGGCGTCGAGCAGCCGGAGACGGCAGCAGTCCCGGAGACCGGCCCCCCGGCCCAGTCTCCGCCTCTACAGATCGAATAGCTGCCGTCGCTAGACGGCAGCTGCCTGCTCGGGGGCGTCCTCTTTCACCTGGAAGGAGGATCCGCAGCCACAGGCGGCGACGACGTTCGGGTTGTTGACCTGGAACCCGGCGCCCTGTAGCCCTTCGATGTAGTCGACCTCGGAGCCGAAGACGAACTGCATGCTGACCTTGTCGACGACGACGGCGACCCCGTCGACCTCGAAGACGTGGTCGTCCTCCTTGGCCTTGTCGAAGGCGAGCGCGTACTGGAAGCCCGAACAACCGCCGCCGCGGACGGCAACCCGCAGCGCCTGCTGGTCGGCCTCGGCCTGTCCCCCGAGCAGCTCGCCGATCTTCTCGGCGGCTTTGTCGGTGAGGGTGATCGCGGCTTGGGGCGTATCGGTGTCGGTCACTTCACAAAGTGTAGCGATGGACCGGCGGCAGCTCCGCGCTGCAACGCGTCTGCGAGAATCGCCGGGTTGAACGCGAGCACCCCGACCGCCGTCGTCTGCGACACGACTGCCTATCTCCCCTGTGACCTGGTCAAGGCGAGGGGCATCGAGACGATCAGCCTCTACGTCTCCGTCGACGGGCACCAGGAGCGCGAGCTCGACGTCACCGACTACGCCGCCTTCTACGAGCGGCTGCGCGCTTCCGAGAGCGGCGCCACCACCTCGCAGCCCTCGATCGGCGACTTCATCTCCGTCTACGAACCGCTGCTCGACGCCGGCAGGGAGATCGTCTCGATCCACATCTCCGCCGGCATCTCCGGCACCTTCGAGGCCGCCAACCAGGCGCGCCAGCGGCTGATCGACGAGGACAAGGGGGGCGAGCGGATCGTGGTCATGGACTCGCGCTCGGCCGCCGGCGGGATGGGGCTGGCGGTGCTCGGCGCCTCGGTTGCGGCGGGGCGCGGCGAGGACGCCGTCGCGGTCCGCGCCCAAGCCGAGAGGACCCGCGACGAGCTGAAGATGTGGTTCGCGATCGACACCCTCGAGTACCTGCGGCGCGGCGGTCGGATCGGCGGCGCCCGCGCCTGGATCGGCGGCGCCCTGAAGATCAAGCCGATCCTCACCCTGGAGGAGGAGATCACCCCGGTCGAGCGGGTCCGCACCCGCGCCCGCTCGGTGGAGCGGCTGCGCGACTACGCCCGCCAGCGCCACGAGCAGGGCGCCGACGGCTGGGTCGTCCAGCACATCCAGGACGACGAGACGGCTTCGGCCCTGGCCGACGACGCCCGCGAAATCTTCGGCTGCGAGCCGGTCTTCATCTCCGAGATCGGCGCCGTGCTCGGCGCCCACGTCGGTCCCGGCCTGCTGGGGATCGGCAGCGTGCCGACCGAGCTGGTCGTACCGGCCGCTTAGCGGCGGCGGCGCAGCATCGCGCGGACGCCGATCGCAAAGCCGACCACGGCGGCGGCGGCGATCAGCTGGCCGCGGTGCTCGTCGACCTGGCGGCGCCAGTCGGTCAGCTCGGTGACCCGCCCGCGCAGGGCCTCGACCGAGCCGCCCAGCTGGCGACGCTGGATGTCGATGTCGCGGCGAATCTCGGCCGCGGTGCGAGCCGGCGCGCCGGCGGACGGGGGACGAGTCGGGTCGGCGCTCATTTGCCGCCTCCTTTGACGACGCTGTGCTCGATGCCCTCGGCGGTGCGCTCAGCCTCGCCTTCGAACATCGTCCGGGTCAGCTTCGCCTCCTCGATCGCCTGCGTCGGCACCGGCGGCGAGCCGGCGCGAACAGCGCGGTAGGCGATGAAGCCGGCGAGCGCGGCGACCAGCAGGAAGACGGCGGCCTCGATGAAGAAGCCGGGCCAGGCCTTGCCGTCGAAGACCTCTTCGTTCAGCAGCCAGGCGATCCCCTCCATGACCAGGATCAGGGCGAGGAAGGCGAAGACGCCGGCGGCGATGCCGACGACCGAGCCGCGTGCCAGCTTCGCGGCCTTCTCGCTGACCTCGGCCTTGGCGAGTTCGAACTCCTCGCGGACCAGCGCCGAGGTCCCCTGCGAGACGTCGAAGACGAGGTCGGCGACGGATTTCTTCGGCGCCGTTCCGCCACCCGGCGGCGGCGCTTGCGGTGGGGTCAGGGGCGGCGGGGTCGAATCCGGTGGCGTCTGGGTCGGGTCGGGCATCGAGATCTCCTACTCGGGGGGGTCTTCGTCGAAGACGCGGCGCCAGACGATCGCGGCGATGCGCGCCGCGGCGATGCTGGCGAGGGCGCTGCTGGCAGCGAGCACACCGCTCCAGAGCAATCTTCTGACCATCTCGTTGTCCATACCCGTTTGCGACCTTACCTATCGTGGCTCGAGGCCGTCGCAGATCGTCGTCACCACAAGTTCCTTGGCCTGATCGAAATCGGTTTCGGAGGCCGGGATGACGTCGAAGATCCAGCCGGAGAGCAGCTGCTCGATCGCTCCGTAGAAGGACATCGAGGCGAACATCGGCGCCACGTCGTCGCGGAAGGCGCCCTCCTTCTGGCCGTCCTCGACGATCTTGGCGATCGACTGGTAGGCGCGGCGGATCTCCTCCAGGTGGGTGCGGCCGAAGGAGTTGGCGGCGCGGGTGACCTCGACGATGATCACCTTCATCAGCTCCGGGTCGTGGCGATAGGAGTCGACGATGAAGGCGGCGACCGCGGCCAGCTTCTGCCGCGGCGTGGCCCCGGTGCGGTCGGTCTCCTCGATCGCGCTCAGCAGCAGCGACCAGCGCTCGACGAAGAGCTCGCCGAGGACCTCGTCCTTGGAGCGGAAGTAGTGGTAGACGAGCCCGTAGGCGACCCCCGCCTCGTCGGCGATGTCGGAGACGCGGGTGGCGTGGAAGCCCTGGCGGGCGAAGACGCGGATCGCCGCGTCGAGGATCTGGCGGCGCTTGTCGACCGGCGGGGCTTTGGCCATCAGGCGCGCGCCTCCGTCAGCTGCGGCCAGGCATAGGCCCGGGGGCGGCGGTTGGCGAGGGCGGGCAGGGACTCGCGGACCTCGTCCTGGGCGGCGAGGTCGAGCTCGGCGGCGGCGAAGCCCTCCCCGTCGGGGGCGCTGGCCAGCAGCCGGCCCCAGGGGTCGACGATCGCCGAGTGGCCCCAGGAGTCGAAGTGCGGCGCCGCGGTGCCGACCTGGTTGGGGGCGAGGACGAAGGCCTGGTTCTCGATCGCCCGCGCCCGCAGCAGCACCTCCCAGTGGTCGCGCCCAGTTGCGGCGGTGAAGGCGGAGGGGACGACGAGCAGGCGGGCGCCGCGCAGGGCGAGGATCCGGAACAGCTCCGGGAAGCGCAGGTCGTAACAGACGCTGAGGCCGAGAACGAGCTCGCCCACCGGGCCGGTGACCAGCTCGGAGCCGGGCTGCTCGTGCTCGGACTCGCGGTAGGAGACGCCGCCGGCATCGACGTCGAACATGTGGACCTTGCGGTAGGCGGCCAGGTCCTCGCCGTCGGGGGCGATCAGGACCGAGGTGTTGGCGACCTTCTCCCCCTCCCCGCGCTCGGCGATGCTGCCGGCGAGCAGGTGGATGCCGAGCTCCCGCGCCCAGCCGCGGGCGGCGCTGAGGCTGGGCCCGTCGAGGGTCTCGGCACCGGCGACGAGCTCCTCCCCCGGCGCCAGCAGGTTCCACTTCTCCGGCAGCGCGACCAGCTCGGCGCCGTCAGCCGCCGCCGCGCGCACCAGCCGCTCGGCCGCGGCGAGATTGCGGTCCTTGTCGCCGTTCGAGTTGAGCTGTACCGCGGCTACACGCACGTTCCCTCCGAGTCCGTCGCACTGGCTGATTGACCAGTCAATCGGCCTCAGTATAGGAGGGCCCGCCGGGATTTTTCTGACCGGTTGCCGCCTAGAGATGCATCATGCGAGCGACGATCCGGTCGAACAGCCGGGTCGGGATCAGCGGCTTCAGGCGCACCTGCAGCTGGGCGTCGAGTCCGACCAGGTACCGGGTTCGGGGGCGCCCGGCGCTGAGCGCGTGCTCGATCACCTTGGCCACCTTCTCGGGCGGGATGCCGCGGTCGGCGAGGTCCTTGATCGCCCGGCGGTAGCCGTCGATCGCGCGGCCGTAGAGCGCTTCGCGCTGCTCGGAGCCGCCGATGTCGTCGACCGTCCGTTCGCCGCGCTCCCAGATCGGGGTGTCGATCGAGCCCGGCTCGACGATCGAGACGGCGATGCCCCAGGGCCGCAGCTCCTGGCGGAAGACGTCGCCGACCGCCTCGATCCCGAACTTGGCGGCGTGGTAGGCGCCGGTGAAGGGGAAGGCCTGGCGGCCGCCGATCGAGCTGAGGAAGACGAGGCGGCCGCGGGACTCCCTCAGCGCCGGGAGCAGGGCCTGGGTGACGGCGACCTGGCCGGTCAGGTTGACCTCGATCTGGCGGCGGAATTCCTCCAGCGGGATCGTCTCCAGCGGGCTCGGGATGGCGACTCCGGCGTTGTTGACGAGGCCGTCGAGCGTCCCGCCCGTGGCGCCGCCGATCCGCTCGGCCGCGGCGGCGATCTGCTCGGGAACGGTGACGTCGAGGATCAGCGGCTCGAGGCGGTCGGAGCCGGCGGCCCGCAGCGCCTCGGCGTCCTCCTGCTTGCGAACCCCGGCGAAGACCCTCCAGCCGGCGGCGTCGAGGCGCAGCACCGTGGCCCGGCCGATGCCGGTGGATGCTCCCGTGACCAGGACGGAGGGCATGGGCTCAGGCTACTGCGGCAGTCCTTTGTGACGCATAGGGGTACAAAGGACTGCCGCACCCGAGCGGAGCGCGGGCGTAACCTTGTGAGCGGTGACCACGACGAGGGACGACGCCGAGCGCAAGCAGGTGACGGTGCTGTTCGCCGACGTCAGCGGCTCGATGGACCTGGCCGAGCAGCAGGACCCGGAGGAGTGGCGCAAGATCATGCAGCGCTTCTTCTCGCTGCTGGCCAACGCCGTGACCAAGTTCGAAGGCACGGTCGACAAGTTCACCGGCGACGGGATCATGGCCGTCTTCGGCGCCCCGATCGCGCACGAGGACCACGCGCGGCGCGCCTGCTACGCGGCCCTGCAGATGCTCGACGAGGTCGCCGACTACGCCGCCGAGCTGCGGCGCGGGCCGGGCCTCAACTTCTCCACCCGAATCGGGATCAACTCCGGCGAGGTGGTTGCCGGCGCGATCGGCCAGGGCGGCGAGGGCGAGTACACGGCGATCGGACACACGGTCGGCCTGGCGCAGCGGATGGAGGCGCTGGCCGAGCCCGGGCGTGCCTACGTGACCGAGCACACGGCCGAGCTCGCCGCCGGCTTCCTCGACCTCGACGACCTCGGCGAGTTCGAGATCAAGGGGGCGAGCCAGCCGGTGCGGGTCTTCGAGCTGGCCGGGGTGGGCCAGGCGCGCTCGCGCTTGGACCTCTCGCGGGCACGCGGCTTCACCAGCTTCGTCGGCCGCGACGAGGAGATGGGGACGCTGCGGGCGGCGCTGGCGGAGGCGGAGGCCGGGCGCGGCGGCATCGTCGGCCTCGTCGCCGAACCCGGCATCGGCAAGAGCCGGCTCTGCCACGAGTTCGTCCAGCACTGCCGGGCCGAGGGGCTGGAGGTGTTCGAGGCGCAGGCCCAGGCGCACGGGACCTCGATCCCGTTCATGCCGGTGCTGCAGATGCTGCGCGCCTTCTTCGGGATCGGCGAGCGCGAACCGGAGCAGACCTCGCGCGAGAAGATCGCCGGCCGCGCCCTGCTGCTGGACCCGTCCTTCGCCGAGGACCTGCCGCTGCTGTTCGACTTCCTCGGCGTGCCCGACCCGGACCGGCCGGTGGCGCAGATGAGCCCGGACGCGCGCCAGCGGGCGCTGGGAGAGATCGTCTGCCGGCTGGTCAACGCCCCGGCCCGGCGCAAGACGCTGGTCCTGCTGATCGAGGACCTGCACTGGATCGACGAGGGCAGCAGCGTGATGCTGGCCGACCTGGTCGGCTCGATCGCGGGCACCAACACCCTGGCGGTGGTCAACTTCCGCCCCGAGTACACGCCGCCCTGGCGCGGTTCCAGCGCCTACCACGGGCTCTCCCTAGAGCCGCTCGGCGGCGAGCACACGCGCGAGCTGCTGCGCGACCTGGCCGGCGAGGACCCCTCGCTGGACGGGCTCGACGAGCCGATCCACGAGCGCACCCAGGGCAACCCCTTCTTCATCGAGGAGATCGTGCGCGAGCTGGCCGAGGCCGGCTACCTGGTCGGCGCGCGCGGCGCCTACCGCCTGGCGCGGCCGATCGAGGACGCCGGCGTGCCGGTGACCGTGCAGGCCGTGCTGGCGGCCCGGATCGACCGCCTCGACCCGGCTTCGAAGCACCTGCTGCAGGTCGCCTCGGTAGTCGGCAAGGAGGTCCGCGGGCAGGCGCTGGGGATGACCGCCGGTATCGACTCCGACCGGCTCGACCCGGTCCTGCACGAGCTGATCGAGGCCGGCTTCCTCTACGAGGCGGAGCTGTACCCGGAGCGGGTGCTGGCCTTCCGCCACCCGCTGACCCGCGAGGTCGCCTACGGCACCCAGCTGGCCGACGGCCGCGCCGCCACCCACGCGGCCGCGGCGCGGGCGATGATCGAGCTCGACCCCGACCGCCACGACGAGCTGGCGGCGCTGATCGCCGAGCACCTGCGCGAGGGCGGCGAGACACGCGAGGCGGCCCGCTGGTCGGCCCGCGCCGCCTACTGGGCCGGCCACAGCCGGCCGCGTGACTCGCTGCGCCTCTGGCAGGCGGTGAGCGAGCTGGCGGCGGAGCTGGAGGAGGACGACGAGACGGTGGCGCTGGCGATCAACTCGCGGCTGCTGCAGCTGCAGTACGCCTGGCGGGTCGGGATGAGCGCCGAAGAGCAGGCGCGGCTGGCCGCCGAGGTCGAGGGGATCGCCACCCGGCACAACGACCTGCACTCGCGCGCCCTGCTGCGGGTGGCGACCTCGGTCCGCCCCGGGCTGCCGCACCGGGCGGACGCCTGGCTGGCGGCGGTGCGGGAGACGGTCGCGCTGGCCGACGAGGCCGGCGACCCGCATCTGCAGGTGGCGGTCCGCGCCGCCGGCGCCTACGCCTACCTCTGCACCGCCGACTTCGACGGCTACGAGGCGATGCTCGACGAAGTGCTGGAGCTGGCGCAGGGGGACCGCACGGTCGGCGCCGGGGTCATCCTCGGCAGCCCCACCGCCTGGGCGGTGATGGGCAAGGGCATGGTCCGCCGCGAGCGCGCCCAGTTCGACGAGGCCGAAGAGCTGTTCGAGCGGGCGCTGCGGCTGACGATCGAGGAGGACGACCCGGAGACGGCGAGCTGGGTGCGCAGCAACCAGGCCGGGCTGCGGGCGGTCCGCGGCGACGTCGACGGCGCGCTGGCGCTCGCCCGCCGCAACTGCGAGCTGACCGAGCGGCTGGGCGACGTCTTCTCGCGCAGCCTGGCGCTGGCCAACCTCGCCTGGGCGGAGCTCGCCGGCGAACGCTACGAGGAGGCGCTGGCCTCGATCGAAGAGGCCGAGCGCCTCTACCGCGAGGCGATGGACAACGGCGGCGAGATGGAGGCGTGGCGGGCGCAGATGCGGGCGCAGGCGCTGACCGGCGCCGGTCGCAGCGAGGAGGCGATCGCGGTCGCCGAAAGCGCGGTGGAGATGTCGGGCGAGCGCGGGATGCTCTGGGCCTACCCGATCGCCAACCTCGCCCTGGCCCGGGCGCTCGTCGCCAGCGGGCGCGACGACGGGGTCTTCGAGGCCCTGGCGGAGGGCGAAAGGGTCGCGCGCCAGACCAAGGCGCTGAGCCTGCTGAATGACATCGGGGTCGAACGCGAGCGACTGACGGCGCGCGCTGGCGGGCGGGCCTGAGCGGGATCGCCGCTCGGCCCGGGACTACTTCCCCGCCGCTTCCTTGATCTCGGCCGCTTCCTTTTCTTCGCCTTCGGACGCTTCCGTCTTGGCGACGCCGGTGCAGATCGCGTAGGCGGTGTAGCTGCCGGCCCCCGAGACGACCCTCCAGCCGGTCGGCTTCTGTCCGTCGCCGGACAGCTTGCCGGCGCTGAGGGGAGCGGAGATCTCGAGCAGGCCGCCCTTTTCGGCGGAACCGCCGCCGCCGATCGCCAGTGACGCCTCTTTCGGGCAGACGGCGTCGGCCGGCTCGCCGGCGGCGGCGTGCGCGGTGATCACGATGACGGCACCGATGCCGCCGGCTCCAGGGGGTCCTTCGGGACCGGTTTCGCCGATCGGTCCCTGGGGACCTTCGGGACCTGCCGGGCCTTGCGATCCTTCGGGGCCGGGTTTGCCGGCTTGACCCGTTTCGCCTTTTGGCCCTTCCGGACCGGGAGGTCCCACAGGTCCTTCCGGCCCCGGGGGGCCCATCAGACCTTCGTCGCCTTCGGGGCCGACTGGGCCGGCGGGGCCTTCCAAGCCGATCGGGCCGAACGGGCCGGGGGGTCCTTCGGGGCCTTGCGGACCAACGGGACCGACTGGTCCGATCGGGCCGGGCGGGCCGACCAGGCCGGCGGCGCCCGAGGGGCCCGCCTCGCCGCGGGTCCCGGCCTCGCCTTGAGTGCCAGAAGTCCCAGCCACACCCGGCGCACCGGCTTCGCCGGCGGCACCCGCTTCTCCGGGAGCGCCGGCGGGGCCACGTGCCCCGGGCGGCTCGGAGCTGGCGGCGGAGCCGGTCGGCTGGCCGGAGCCGGCGCCGGACACCCAGCTGAGGCGCCGCTCCCAGGGCAGGCAGGCCACCGACTTGCGGACCAGCCGCATCGCGGCTTTGGCCCGGTGGGCGGTGCTGCCGTGCTTCTGGGCGCAGGCGTAGATCGTCTTCGCCTCGGCCGCGGGCGCTGCCGAGAGCATCAAGACAAGGGCGAGGAACGCGGCCAGGACGAGGGTCGGTCGGAGCGGCGATGCGAGGTTCTGCCTCGAGAAGAGCATGCGACTGTCTCGACCGCAGCTACCGCCGGCCTTAGATGCGGCCTGGATCTTTCGCGTCGTCCTAGCGCGCGGAGCGCTGGCGCTCGAGCTCGGCGACCAGCAGCTTCGTGTGCAGGGCGGCGATCAGGTCCTTCAGCGGCTCGGCGCCGGCTTCCAGCATCTCGACCACGCGCTCGGGCGAGACCTCGCCGGCGAGCCGTCCCATCACCATCTCCACCTCCTGCTGGACCAGCGCTTCCAGCGCGGTCTTGTAGCGCAGGGTGTCGTAGACGGTGAAGCCGATCTGCTCGTCGTAGCCGCCGGCGCGGAAGCGCGAGATCGCCTCGATGATGGTGATGTCGGAGGGCGAGTAGCCGCGGCTGTTCGGGGTCAGGACCTCGAGCTCGGCGAGGCGGTCGAGCACCTCCTTGGGGACGCCGTAGCGCTTGCGCACCTCGGCGGCGCTGGTCCGCGCCCGCTCCCCGGCCAGGGCGCGGTCGAGGATCCGGTCCTCCAGCTCGAGCAGGGCGCCGGCCCGCTCGGGGTCCTCGTCGAGCACCGACTTGATCGCCTTCAGCGGCATGTAGCGCTCCTCCTGCAGGCGCTTGATCAGCTTGATCCGGTCGACGAACTCGGGCGGGTAGTAGGCCATGTTGCGGCTGGTCTTGACCGGCTCCGGCAGCAGTCCCTCCCGCAGGTAGTGCTTGATCGTCGGCGCCGGCACGCCCGAGGCCTCGGCCAGCTCGCCCATCCGCAGCAGCTCCGGGCTCTTGGTGCTCACGCGCGGAACTCGGTCGGCTTGGCGGCGGTGGCCGGGCCGGCGGCGGCGCCGGACTCGAGCATCGCCGCGACCTCCTCGGCCGAGTAGCCGGCCTCGCGCAGAACCGCCTCGGTGTGCTCGCCGAAGGCGGGCGCCGGGCGGCTCGGGTCGCCGGGCGTGCGGCTCAGCTTCACCGGGACGCCGAGCTGGCGCACCGTGCCCAGCCCGGGCTGCTCCAGCTCGACCACCATCTCGCGGGCGCGGACCAGCTCCGAGTCGAGCGCCTCGTCGAGGTCGTGAACCGGCTCGATGCAGCAGTCGTGCTCGTCGTTGAAGGCAAGCCACTCGTCCCGCGTGCGCGAGCGGAAGACGGCGGCGACCTCGCGCCAGGCGTCGGAGCCCGGCGCCTCGAACTGCACCTCGATCAGGTCGGGGCGCTCGACCCCGTTGCAGAAGGCGGCCCAGAACTTCGGCTCCAGGGCGCCACAGCTGACCCAGCCGTCGGCGGCCTCGTAGGGCAGGTAACAGATGAGCCCCCCGGCGAGCTGCTGCTCGCCGCGGCGCGGCACCTCGCCGTCACAGAAGTAGCGGCCGGCGACCATCGCCAGCCAGGAGAGGGCGCCGTCGGCCATCGAGACGTCGACCATCTGGCCCTCGCCGGAGCGGCGGCGCTCGTGCAGGGCGGCCATCACCGCGAAGGCGGCCATCAGCCCGCCGCCGCCGAGGTCGGCGATCTGGCCGGCCGACTGCACCGGCGGCCCGTCCTTGGCGCCGGTCAGGCCGAGCAGCCCGACCAGGCCGAGGTAGTTCATGTCGTGGCCGGCGCGCTGCGCGTAGGGGCCGTCCTGGCCGTAGCCGGTGATCGCGCAGAAGACGATCGCCGGGTTGGCCTCGCGCATGCGCTCGTAGCCGACCCCGAGGCGGTCGAGCACGCCGGGGCGGAAGCCGTCGAGGACGACGTCGTAGGACTCGACCAGGCGCAGCAGCGCCTCCCGCCCGGCCTCGCTCTTGAGGTCGAGCCGGACCGAGCGCTTGCCGCGGTTGAGCGAGAGGTAGAGCGAGGAGCGGGTGCCGAGCGCCAGCTGCTCGTCGCCCCCGTAATAAGGAGGCGCCCAGCGGATGTAGTCGCCCATGCCGGTGTCCTCGACCTTCAGCACCTCGGCGCCGAGGTCGGCCAGCAGCAGCGAGCAGAAGCCCCCCGGCAGCAGCCGGGTCAGGTCGAGGACCCTGACGTCGCTAAGCGGCAGGGCGCTCACGTTTGGGGATCCCCAGCAGCTCGCGCGCCTCGGCGACGGTGGCGGCGCGGCGGCCGATGTCCTCGGCCATCTGCCGCGCCTTGGCGATCAGGTCGCCGTTGGAGCGGCACATCTCGCCGTTCGGCAGGTAGAGGTTGTCCTCGACCCCGGCGCGGACGTTGCCGCCGAGGACCAGGGCCGCGGCCAGCAGCTTCCACTGGTCGCGGGAGATGCCGATCGTCTGCCACTGGTTCTGACCTTCCGGCCCACCCGGGATCTGGTCCGACATCAGGGTGACGTTGCGCGGGGTCGGGCGGATGCCGCCGGTCACCCCCATCACCAGCGAGATCTGCAGCGGCGGCTCCAGCAGCCCCATGTCGATCAGCGGGTCGAGGTTGGCGACGTGGCCGGAGTCGAAGCACTCGTGCTCGGGCTTGATCCCCAGCGCTTTCATCTCGGTCAGGAACTCGACGATCGTGTCGAAGCTGTTCTCGAAGACGGCTTTGAAGACGAAGTCCTTGCGCCGTTTGGAGTACTTGGCGTAGTTCATCGAGGACATGTTCAGCGCCGCCACGTCGGGCCTGCAGGCGCGCAGGTACTCGAGCCGCTTCTCGATCGGGATCCCGATCGCCCCGGTCGAGTAGTTGACGATGACGTCGCCGACCTCGGCCAGGATCGCCGCGGTGATCGCCTCGAAGTCCTCGATCTCGTACGAGGGCGTGCCGTCCGGGGTGCGGGCGTGGATGTGGATCTGCGAGGCGCCCTCGTCGACCGCGCGCCGCGCCTCCGCCGCGTACTCCTCCGGCGTGTAGGGGATCGCCGGGCACTGGTCGCGGTTGGCGATCACGCCGCTGATCGAGCAGCTGATCACCACCGGGTCGTCGAAGCGGCTCATACCGGCATCACCCCGTGGCGTTTCTTCGGCTTCTGGACCTGTTTGTTGCGGGCCATGCGCAGGGCCCTGACGATCGTCGGGCGGGTCTCGCGGGGATCGATGATGTCGTCGATCACGGCGTTGCCGGCGGCGATGTAGGGGTCGATCTGCTGGCGCACCGCGTTCAGCATCGCCTCGCGCGTCTCCTCGGGATTGTCAGAAGCCTCGATCGCCGAGCGGCCGATGATTTCGACCGCGCCCTCGGCGCCCATGACCGAGATCTCGGCCCCGGGCCAGGCGACGATCA
The DNA here is from genome assembly GCA_963719435.1 of uncultured Solirubrobacterales bacterium. Taxonomy (GTDB): domain Bacteria; phylum Actinomycetota; class Thermoleophilia; order Solirubrobacterales; family 70-9; genus VAYN01. The sequence continues at coordinate 2,503,253 of OY970384.1, forward strand.
GGTCCGGCTCATAGGCCTTGCCGCACATCACGTAGTAGCCAGCGCCGTAGGCCTTGCGGACGACGACCGTCACCTTCGGCACGGTGGCGCGGCTGACCGCGTAGAGCATCTTCGCCCCGTGGCGGATGATCCCGGCGTGCTCGACCTTGGAGCCGACCATGAATCCGGGCACGTCCTGGAGGAAGACGAGTGGGATGTTGAAGGCGTCGCAGAGGTTGATGAAGCGCGCCGCCTTGTCGGCGGAATCGTTGTCGAGGATGCCGGCCAGCTGCTTGGGCTGGTTGGCGACGATCCCCACCGGTTGGCCGCCGAAGCGGGCGAAGCAGGTGATCAGGGTCTTGGCGAACTTCGGCTTCAGGTCGAACCACTCGCCGTCGTCGACGATCTCGCGGATCACGTCGTACATGTCGTAGGGCTGGCGCGGCGAGTCGGGGACGATCTCCAGCAGCTTCTCGGAGAGGCGGTCGTCGAGGTCGTCGGTCTCGATCACCGGCGGCTTCGCCTCGCAGTCGGTCGGGAAGAAGGAGAGGTACGTCTTGATCGCCTCGATGCACTCGGCGTCGTCCTTCACCTCCAGGTCCCCCACCCCCGACTTGCGGCAGTGGACCTTGGCGCCGCCGAGGTCCTCCATCGAGATCTCCTCGCCGGTCACGGCTTTGACCAGGTGCGGGCCGGCCAGCGCCATCGCCCCCTGGCCGGAGACCATCGGCACGAAGTCGGCCAAGGCCGGGATGTAGGCGGTCCCGGCCGCGCAGGGTCCCATCATCGCCGCCACCATCGGGATCACGCCTGACATTTCGACCTCCTCGCGGAAGAGGAAGCCGGAGCCGGCGAAGAGCGAGCCGGTCGCCTCCTGGATGCGGGCGCCGGCCGAGTCGAGCAGCCAGACGAACGGCATCCGCTTGGAGAGCGCCATCTCGCGCAGGCGGGTGACCTTGAGCTCCCCGGTCATCCCCATCGAGCCGGCCATCACGGTGAAGTCGTAGGCGGCGATGCAGGTGGGGCGGCCGTCGACGTCGCCCCAGCCGGTGATGACGCCGTCGGCCGGCGCCTCGACCCCGTCCATCGCCCGCTGGGCGAAGTGCGGGCGGCCGTGGATGCCCATCTCGACGAAGGTGCCCTCGTCGACCAGGAGGTCGAGACGCTCGCGGGCGGTCAGCTTGCCGCGCTCGTGCTGCTTGGCGATCTTCTCCTCGCCGCCGCCCAGCTTCGCCTTGGCGCGGCGCGCGTGCAGCTGCTCGTTCAGCTCCGCCAGCGGGGCGGTGCCCGGAAGGAGGTTGCTCTCGTCCTGCGTCTGATCGGTGCTCGCCACCCCTACCGTCCCTTCCATTGCGGATCGCGTTTCTCGAAGAATGCGGTGACGCCCTCGACGATGTCCTCGGTGGTGAAGGTGAGCGAGAGCTGCGAGCGCAGGAACTCCAGCGCGTCGTCGATCGCCATGTCCTGCTGGCGGTACATCGCGTCGTGGCCAAGCCGCATCAGCACCGGGCTCTTGGAGGCCAGCTTGGTCGCCCACTCGGCGACCGCGGCGTCGAACTCGGCGGCTGGGACGACTTTGTTGGCGAGCCCGTACTCCACCGCCTGCTCGGCGCTGAGCCTCTCGCCCAGCAGCATCATCTCGTTGACCTTCTTGCGCGGGACGTTACGGTAGATGATCGACATGATCATGTAGGGGAAGGCGCCGACGTTGATCTCCGGCGTGCCGAAGCTGGCGCCCTCTTTGGCGATCACCAGGTCACAGGAGAGGGCCAGCCCCATCCCCCCCGCCAGCACGTGGCCGTTGGCGGCGCAGAGCGAGGGCTTGCCGAGTCGCGGCATCAGCCGGAAGAACTCGAGGAAGAGGTCGGAGGCGAAGTGTTTGGCGACCAGCGGCGCGTCGGCGGCGAACCCACCGAGATCTGCGCCGGCGCAGAAGACCTTGTCGCCGGCCCCGGTAAGGACGACGGCGCGGACCTCGTCGGCGGCTTTCGCGCGCTTCATCGCGTCGACCAGCTCGGCCAGCATCTGCCCGGAGAGCATGTTGCGCTTCTCCGGGTTGTTCAGGGTCACCGTGGCGACGCCGTCGGCGACCTCGTAGGCGACCAGCTCGTAGCTCTCCTCGCTCATCGGCCGGGACCATAGCCGACTTCGCTGAAAGTGGGAAGTGCTACTGTCTACTCGCTTCTGGCGGCCCGCGCCGCCACCGAACCCACGAGCGAGGAGAGAGACCAGTGGCGACCGCGACCAACGGCTCCAGCAGCGTCATCAAGCCCGACCACGCAGCCGGGCGCAAGCACTTCATCTTCAGCCAGGAGCACGAAGACCTGCGCGAGTCGATGGAGGCGTGGGTGAAAAAGGAGATGTGGCCCCACCGCAACGAGTGGGAGGACACCTACTGGCCGACCGAGAAGATGAAACGCGCCGGCGACCTCGGCTACCTCGGCCTCTGCTTCCCGGAGGAGTACGGCGGCCAGGGCGGCGACTACTTCTACTCGCTGGTCCGCGCCGAGTGCATGAGCTACTCCGGCTCCGGCGGCACCAACATGGGCTTCGCGGTCCAGACCGACATGGTCCTGCCCCCGATCCACCTGCTCGGCACCGAGGAGCAGAAGAAGAAGTACCTCGAACCGGGCCTCAAGGGCGAAAAGGTCGGCAGCCTCGGGATCACCGAGCCGGGCGCCGGCTCCGACGTCGCCGGCATCCGCACCACGGCGCTCCTCGACGGCGACGAATACGTCATCAACGGCTCCAAGACCTTCATCACCAACGGCCCGCGGGCGGACTTCATCGTCCTCGTCTGCAAGACCGACCCCGACGAGCGCCACGCCGGCATCACCCTCTTCGTCGTCGACCTGCGCGACGAGAACGGCGAGAAGGTGCCGGGCTTCACCGTCTCCGCCGAGCTGGAGAAGATGGGCATGCACGCCTCCGACACCGGCGAACTCGCCTTCGACGACGTTCGCGTCCCGGCCAGCGCCGTGCTCGGCGAGGTCGGCAAAGGCTTCTACCACATCGCCTGGGAGCTCCAGGGCGAGCGCCTGGTGGCAGCCGCCGGCTCCCACGCCGGCTGCGAACGGATGATCGAGAAGACCCTCGAGTACGCCAAAGAGCGCGAAGCCTTCGGCCGCCCGATCGGCAAGTTCCAGGCGATCCGCCACAAGTTCGCCGAGATGGCGACCAAGACCGAGGCGGCGAAGCAGTTCACCTACGCGACCGCTTGGCGCTTCGGCAACGGCGAGTACCCGGTGCGCGAGATCACCATGGCCAAGCTCTTCTCCTCGCGGATCGCCTGCGAGGTCGCCGACGAGTGCATCCAGATCCTCGGCGGCTACGGCTACATGAAGGAGTACGAGATCGAGCGCGCCTACCGCGACGTCCGACTCAACCGGATCGGCGCCGGCACCGACGAGGTCATGCTCGACGTGATCGGCAAGAGCTACGGGCTCTGATCAGGCGTTCGTCACGATCACCGCGACGAGGGTGACGAGGATCGCCAGCATGTTGGTGCCCCAGAGTTGGAACATCAGGGTGCGGAGGTCCCTCATGTCCGTTCGCAGGTCGCGGATATCGCTATCCAGGCGATCGAATCTGTCATCCAGTCGCTCGTCGCTCCACACCGTCCGCTCCATTCCCGCGACGCTAGTTGTTCAGGGCGCAGACAATACACCTCGTTCCTAACAAATGACGGTCATCAAAGACACGGGTTCGCGCAGCACCCTGCCGCCCTTCGAGGAGGAGCACGAGGAGCTGCGGGAGACCGTCCAGCGCTTCGTCGTCAAGGAGATCGCGCCCAACGTCGACGCGTGGGAGGCGGCGCGGGAATTCCCCCGTGAGCTCTACGGCCGCTGTGCCGAGCTCGGCTTCCTCGGGCTCAAGTTCCCGGAGCAGTACGGGGGCCAGGGCGGAACCCACCTGCACGACGCGATCTGGGTCGAGGAGCTGGCCCGCTCCGGCGGCTCCGGCGGCGTCGCCGCCGGGCTCAACGCCCACGCCTCGATCGCCATGCCGCCGATCTTCAACTTCGGCACCGAGGAGCAGAAGCAGCGCTGGCTGGTGCCGGGGATCGCCGGCCAGAAGGTCGGCGCCCTCGGCATCACCGAGCCCGGCGCCGGCTCCGACGTCGCCGGACTCACCACCACGGCAAAGAGGATCGACGGCGGCTACCTGGTCAACGGCGCCAAGACCTTCATCACCAACGGCGTCCGCGCCGACTTCCTCGTCTGCGCCTGCAAGACGACCGAGGAGGGCGGCCACGGCGGCATCTCCTTCCTCGTACTGGAGCGCGAGATGCCCGGCTACGAGGTGGCGGCGAAGCTGGAGAAGATGGGCTGGCACTCCTCCGACACGGGCGAGCTGGCCTTCACCGACGTCGAGGTGCCGGCGGAGAACCTGCTCGGCGAGGAGAACGGCGGCTTCAAACTGATCATGGCCAACTTCGCCTGGGAGCGGCTGCTGATGGCGATCGGCGCCGTCGGCGCGATGCAGCGCCTGATCGACGTCACCGTCGCCTACGCCAAGGAGCGCGAAGCCTTCGGCCGCCCGATCGGCAAGTTCCAGGCGATCCGCCACCACGTCGCCGAGATGGCGACCAAGGCCGAGGCCTCCCGCGCCCTCACCTACAACGCCCTGCGCCTCTTCCACGAGGGCCACGACTGCATCCGCGACGTCAGCATGGCCAAGCTCGTCACCCAGCGCGCCGTGCTCGAGATCGCCGACACCTCCCTGCAGATCCACGGCGGCTACGGCTACATGCGCGAGTACGGCATCGAGCGCGCCGTCCGCGACGCCCGCCTCGGCCCGATCGGCGGCGGCACCGACGAGATCATGAAGGAGATCCTCGGCAAGACGATGGGGCTTTAGGACCGCATCGGCCGCAGCCACAGCGTTATCTATGCTCCGCGCTTGACTGGCGCGAGCATCGAAATTCGCCGCTGTCGTCGGCCCGACGTGCCCGCGGTGCTCGACCTCTGGGCAGAGGCTCGCAGTGGACATGCGAGCACGCCCGACCGCCCGGGCGACGTCGAGCGCTTGGTTGCGGATTCTCCGGCGGCGCTCCTGGTCGCCGAGCGGGATGGGGAGATCGTCGGCGCGCTGATCGCCGCCTGGGACGGGTGGCGCGGGAACATGTATCGGCTCGCCGTACGCGAGGGACATCGGCGGGAGGGCATCGGCCTCGCGCTGACGCGGGCTGGCGAGGAGTGCCTACGCCAGCGTGGCGCCACTCGCGTGACGGCGCTGGTCGCCTTTGATGACGAGGCGGCGGGGGGATTCTGGGAGTCGGCCGGTTACCCGCTGGATCACAAGATCGGCCGACGGGTCCGCAACCTCTAGCGCCGGTGCTTTTTCCGGTGCTTCCGGACGCAGTTGCCGCGTTTGTTGCGCTTCTTGCCTTTCGCGCATTTCTTCTTCTTAGGCGTCGGGGTCGCAACCGGAGCCGGGGCTTGCGCGGGTGGAGTGGTCCCCTGGGTCGTGGACGGGCAGATGCCCACGCAGGGGTCCTGCGTCTCGTCCCCGAGCCCGTCGTGGTCGACGTCGGGCTCGAGTTGGGCGTTCATCGCCAGCCACTGTTCAGGGAGGTGCCTGGCGGTGACCGGGGTGCTGTCGGTCGGCACTTCGGAGATGCAGCCTCCCGGGCCGAGGCAGCCGTATTCCCAGCCTTTCTGCACGGGAAGGACGGGCAGCACGAAGCTGCCGGCGGCGCGCGTGAGACCCACCCCGACGATCTGCCCCGCGGTGATTGGCAGGCTGGCGCTGAAGCTGTGCAGGATCCGGTTGTGCTGCCCTTCCGAGGGGGTGACCGGAGTCAGCGGCTCAACCGCGCCGGCGCCAATCACGGCGTAGCTTTTCGACCCCATCGGCGTCAGGGTGCGGAGCTGGGCCGTCGCCCCCGGGCCGACGTCGTCGGTGTAGAGCAGCCAGCTGGTGATCACTCCGTCGGTCGGCGCCGTCAACTGGACCCCGGGCGGTGCCACGGCGGTGAAGAGGAGAGAGTTCGACGGCCAGTTGATCGCCTGCGACAGGTCAGGAGTCGGGTTTGGGTCGACGGGCCCGAGGGTCACCGATGCCCGAGCGGCGGTCGGCACAACAAGGGCGCAGGACAGGACGAGGAGGAACAGCCGGTTTCTCAGCACGCGCGAGACGCTACCGAGTCGCCGCCCGACCTGGACGATCGATGACGCCGGTCAGTGGCGCGGACCGGCCTCGCACTCGCGCGAGTAACCGAAGCCGGGGCCGCCGTCGCAGTAATCGAAGCCCTCGCCGCCGTACAGCTGGTCGGGGTCGTGTTCGCCGAAGAGGCGGTCGTTGCCGGCTTCGCCGTGGCAGCCGTCCTGGCCGGGGCCCATGTAACAGACGTCGTCGCCGGGACCGCCCCAGCAGCCGTCGCTGCCGGTGCTGGTGCGGCAGTAGTCGTCGCCCGGCCCGCCGACGCAGTCGCTGTTGCGGGAGCCGGTGATGCAGACGTCGTCGCCGCCTTCGCCGATGCAGCGGTTGCGGCGCGAGCCCTCGGGGAAGCAGACGTCCTTCTCGGCGCTGCCGATGAACTTGTCTTCGCCGTCGCCGAGGTGGACGGTGAGCGCGAAGGGCAGCGGGTTCAGCACCTCGACGAAGTCGTTGCTGGCGCCCATGTCGAGTTCGATCCCGGTGGCGCCATCGAGCGGGCAGACGGCGACGCGGCGGCCGGCGGTGAGATGGCAGCCCTGCGGCCGGGCCGAGGCCATCGTCCCCTTGACGACGATGTTGGCGCCGTTCTCGGCCACCGTCAGGTGCGAGCCGGAGGCGGTGCCGAAGACGACGATCCTGCCCGCGGGCGATGCCTCGCCCGGCAGCGCGAGCAGGGCGATCGCGGCCAGGCCGGCGATGAGCAGCTTGTGAGTTTTGTGAGCGCGAGAAAACATCAGCGGCGCATCCTAGAGACCCGGAGGGTCGGGCAACCGGCTTTCGAAAAGGATCTCAATCCAAAAAGACGGAAATTGCACGCGTAGGATCGAGGTGGTGTTCTACCTACTTCGACACGGCGACGCCGAGAGCGGCGATGGCGACGACGACGCACGGCGGCTGACGCCGAAGGGCGAAGATCAGGCCCGCGCCGCCGGCCGGGCGCTCCTCGCCCTCGGCGCCGGGATCGACGCCTGCCTCGCCAGCCCGAAGGTGCGCGCGGCCCAGACCGCGACGCTCGCCTGCGAGGCGCTGGGGATCGAGCCGGAGACCGCGACCGAGCTGCGCGGCGGCCGCTTCGACGCCCTGGCGCTGACCGCCGGCCGCGGCGACGTCCTCCTGGTCGGCCACGAGCCCGACTTCTCGGCCGAGGTCGGCCGCCTCACCGGCGCCAACGCCAAGCTGCGCAAGGGCGGGCTGGCGATCGTCGACGGCTCCACCCTGCTGGCACTGCTGCGACCGGGCGACCTCGCCGCGATCGCAGACCACGACTAGAGGAGGCACCAATGCTGTCTTGGCTGGGCAAGAAGATGATCGACCGCAACATGCGGGCCGCCAGCGCCGGCGACATCGCGCCGCTGCTGAAAATGGACGCCGCCGACGTCAGGTTCCGCTTCCCCGGCGAGAACTCCTGGGCGACGGAGCTGCAGGGCAAGGACAGGCTCGAGCAGTGGCTGCAGCGCTTCGCCGACGTCGGGATCCAGATCGGCGCCGACGAGGTCGTGCTGAAGGGCTTCCCCTGGAAGCAGACGATCTGCGCCCGCGGCATCTCCTACTTCGACAGCCCCGAGGGCGAGCGGGTCTACGAGAACCGCTACGTGATCTGGGGGCGGATCTCCTGGGGCCTGCTGCGCGAATACGAGGTCTACGAGGACACCGAAGAGAGCAGCAAGCTGGACCGGTATCTGGAGAGCGTCGGCAAGCTCTGAGCCTGCGCGCGGTTTACGCGATCAGCGTGACGAGGCCGCGCACCACCAGCAGCACCCCGATCACCGCCGCCACCCAGATCCCGCCGCGGCGCCCGTTGCGCCCGAGCCAGGCGCGGAAGCGGGTGACCCTGTCCTGGGTGCTCTCGGGCGCGAAGGCATAGCCGAGCAGCGGCACCTCCAGCAGCAGCTGCTGGATCAGGCAGAAGCCGACGACGAGCAGCACCAGCTCAGCCGAGCTCGCATCGAGCTTCGCCATGCGATCGAGAGCGGTCAGGTAGGAGACCCCCGGGAAGGTGAGGACGACGCCGACCGCAAAGGTGACCCGGGCGGAGCCGCGACCGAGCATCCGTTCCGGCCAGGACTCCTTCGCCGGCTTCGCCTCCTTGGCCTCGCGCTTGCGCTGGCGCCGCTGCCGCAACGGCGCGTCGCGCCCGGTCCCGAGCACGAAGGCGACCAGCAGCGCGATCAGGCCGACGACGATGTCCTCGCCCGGGCCCAGCGTGTGCTTGGCGGTGCTGGCGCTGTCCGATCCGTGCAGCGAGAAGACGACCAGCAGGCCGGCGGTGATGCTGGTGAGGAGCGCCCCGAGCAGGTAGCCCAGCATCAGCCGCTTCGGGTTCGGCAGCAGCATCATCACCGTCACCGCGGCCAGCAACGTCGGAGTGAACATGGCGAACAGCGCCAGCACGAAGATGCTCCCGAGGTCGCCCACGCGGCCATTCTTACGCCACAATCGGTCCCGTGAAGCAGCGAGTCAGCCTGATCACCCTCAGCGTCTCCGACCTCGGCCGCGCCCGCGCCTTCTACGAGGCCCTCGGCTGGACCACCGGCGCGGAGCCCGGCGACGACGTCGTCTTCTTCCAGGCCGGCGACATGGTCCTGGCGCTCTGGGACCGCGCCCGCCTCGCCGCGGACAGCTGCGTCGAGGACGCGCCCGGCTGGGGCGGCGTCACCCTCGCGCTCAACCTCGGCTCCCCGGCCGAGGTCGACGCGGCGATCGAGGAGGCCCGCGCCGCCGGCGCGGCGATCGGCCGCGAGCCGGCCGAGACCTTCCGGGGCGGCTACAGCGGCGTCTTCCTCGACCCCGACGGCCACCCCTGGGAGGTCGCCCACAACCCGCACTGGGAGCTGACCGAGGACGGCGGCGTCAGGCTCTCCTGAGCGCGCCGGAGAAAAACTGGCCGGCTGACCAGGATCGCCGGGTTCCCTGTAGCCTCCGCGCCGACTTCACGAACTACAAGGGAGCGAAAACTGATGGGACTTCTCGATGGGAAAGCGGCGATCGTCACCGGATCGGCGCGCGGAATCGGACGGGCGACCGCCGAGCTGTTCGCGGCCGAGGGCGCCAAGGTCCTGATCAACGACCTCGACGCCGACGTCGCCCAGCAGACGGCCGGTGAAATCAACGGCGAGACCGCGGTCCACGCCGGCGACCTGACCAAGGAGGGCGCCGCCGACGAGCTCGTCGCCGCCGCCATCGACGCCTTCGGCGCGGTCGACATCGCCGTCAACAACGCCGGCTACACCTGGGACGGCGTCGCCCACAAGATGAGCGACGAGCAGTTCCAGGCGATGCTCGACATCCACACCGTCGCCCCCTTCCGCGTCGCCCGCGCGCTCGCCCCGCACTGGCGCGAGGCGGCCAAGGCCGAGCGCGGCGAAGACAAAGAGGTCTTCCGCAAGCTGATCAACGTCTCCTCGACCTCCGGCACGATGGGCAACGCCGGCCAGGTCAACTACTCGGCGGCGAAGATGGGCGTGGTCGGGCTGACCAAAACCCTCGCCAAGGAGTGGGGCCAGTTCAAGATCAACGTCAACGCGGTCGCCTTCGGCTTCGTCGACACCCGCCTCACCGCGGCCAAGGAGGAGGGCGGCGAGATGACCGCTCCCGGTGGCGAGAAGATCGAGCTCGGCATCCCCGAGCAGATGCGGGCGATGGCCTCGGCGATCATCCCGGTCGGCCGCCCCGCCTCGCCGGAGGAGGCCTCGGGCCCGGTCCTCTTCCTCGCCTCGCCGCTCGCCAACTACGTGCACGGCCAGGTCCTCAACGTGACCGGCGGCATGTTCGGCGGGATGTACACCTGAGATGAGCACCGAAGCGACGGGAGGCAGGCGCCCGCCCCGCTACCTCGACGTAGCGGACCGGATCTGGCCTGCCACCCGCCGCTTCATGGGCGCCCACACGTTCCTCTACCAGCGGACCGGCGGGCGCATCGGCCACACGATCCCCGGCGTGCAGGGCAAGATGCTGCTGCTCGACCACGTCGGCGCCAAGAGCGGCACCAAACGCACCTCGCCGCTGCTCTACGTGAAGGATGGCGAGGACCTCGTCATCGTCGCCTCCAAAGGCGGCTTCCCCAAGAACCCGGCCTGGTTCCACAACCTCAAGGCCAACCCCGACACCACGGTCCAGGTCGGCTCCCACCACGTCCCCGTCCACGCCCGCGTGGCGAAGCCGGAGGAGCGCGACCGCCTCTGGGCGCTGGCGGTCGAGGCGTACCACGGCTACGAGGACTACGCCGTGCGCAGCAAAGGCCGCGAGATCCCGCTGGTCGTGCTCGAGCCGCGGTGAGATCCGCGGTTCTGTCGAGTTAGTACGTCTATAGGGTCATCAACTCGACAGAAGCTCGATGCTCACCCCTTCGGGCGTCGCTCCTCGGCCACGGGGTCGCCGGCGTCGGTGGCAATCGCCTCGGGCGGCCAGGGGCCGGCCCAGTTGTCGCGGGCGCCGTCGAGCGTGATCGTCGTGCCGGAGAAGAAGTCGCCGGCGGACGAGGCGAGGTAGGCGACCAGCCAGGCCATCTCCTCGGGCCGGCCGGCGCGGCCGATCGGGATCGAGCGCTCGAGGTTGTCGACCACCACCTGCGGATACTTGGTCAGCAGCGTCTCGGTGGCGAACTGGCCGGCGGCGAGGGCGCAGGTCTTGATCCCGAACCGCGCCCACTCCACCGCCAGGGTGCGCATCATGTTCTCGACCGCGGCCCGGGCGGCGCCGGAGTGGACCATCCCCGGCATCCCGTTGTGGGGCGAGAGGGTGACGCTCAGCACCTTGCCGCCACCCTGGGGGATGAAGGCCTTGGTCGCGGCGGCGTGGGTCATCAGCCAGGTGCCCTGGACGTTGAGGTCGATCACGGTGCGGAAGCCTTTGGGGCTGATCGCCTCGGCCGGGCTGAGGAACTGGCCGCCGGCGTTGTTGACGAGCACGTCGAGGCGTCCGTGGCGCTCCAGCAGGCCGTCGAAGAAGCGCCCGACCGGCTCCTCCTCGCGGATGTCGAGGGTCTCGTGCTCGTAGGCGCCGGAGAGGCCGGCGGCAAGCTCGGCGGTCTCCGCCAGCGGCTCCTCGCGGCGCCCGCAGGCGACCACGGTGGCGCCGAGACGGGCCAGCTCCAGCGCCGTCTCACGCCCCAGCCCGCTGCCGGCGCCGGAGACGACACAGACCTGACCCTCGAGCAATCCGTCCCGAAACACCTGCGAATGCGAGCGTTCAGCCATCGACGGGCAAGCCTATAGGTGACCCGAACGGCGGTAATGTCACTGACGATGAAGGTTCAGGTGGAGGCGCAGCCCCTGCACGAGCCGCTCGCCGGGGGCACGCCGGGAGCGACCGTCGTCGTCGAACCGATGGTGGCCGGCCACTGCGACTTCCCGGTGACGATGATGGAGAGCCCGGGCGGGCGCTTCCTCACGATCAAGCTGCTGCGCGCCCTGCTGACCGGCAAGCCGCCGCGGACGATCCCGATCCCGGCCTTCCTGATCCGCCACCCCAGCGCCGGCGCGATCCTGGTCGACACCGGCCTGCACCCCTCGATCGCCACCGACGCCCGCGAGAACTTCGGCCGGCTCGGCGAGCGCTTCGGCAAGCCGCAGCTGCGGAGCGGCGAATCCGTCCCCGAGCAGCTGCGCAAACGCGGCCTGGACCCGGGCGAGGTCCCGATCGTGGTGATGACCCACATGCACAGCGACCACACCTCGGCGATCTCCGAGTTCCCCAACTCCACCTTCGTGGTCAGCGAGAGCGAGTGGAAGGACGCCGCCACCGGCCCCCGCCCCACCCTCAACGGCTACCGCCGCCAGCACTTCGACTACGCCTTCGACTACCGCACCGTCGACTTCGACCGCGCCAACATCGACTCCTACGCCAGCTTCGGCCGCACCTTCGACCTCTTCGGCGACGGCTCGATCCACCTCGCCTTCACCCCCGGCCACAGCGCCGGCCACATGTCGGTGATCTGCCGCCTCGAGCGGGACGACTTCGTGATCGGCGGCGACGCGATGTACGTGCTGGCTCAGCTCGAGGGCGAGGCACCGCTGCCGCCGCGCCCCTTCGACGCCCACAACTTCCGCCGCTCGCTGCAGGAGCTGCGGCTGTTCCACTCCCAGTTCCCGGGCGCGACGATCACGCCGGGGCACGATCCCGAGTTCTACGCGCAGCTCGGCTCTCGCTTCGAGTAGCCAGCCCCTCGTACATCTCCCGCACCCGCTCGAAGATCTCGGTCGCCGCCTCGAGCTGGCGCTCGTGGTCCGGCGCCGGCTCGACCTCGAAGGCCATCGGCTCGCCGAACTGGACCGTCACCTTGGGAAAGCGCAGCCGCTTCCAGCCGCGCACCCGGGCCGAGCCGTAGATCGCCACCGGGACGACCGGGGCGCCGGATTCCAGCGCGACGCGGCCGATCCCCGGTTTCGGCTCGCCCATCTCCTGCGAGCGCGAGCGCCCGCCCTCGGCGTAGATCAGCAGCATCTCCTCCTGGCGCAGGATCTCGCGCGCGGTCTCGATCGCCTCCTCGTCGTGGTGGCCGCGGCGGACCGGGAAGACGCCACCGTGCTTGTAGACGTAGGTGAGGACCGGCGGGCCGAACATCTGCGATTTCGCCATGAAGCGGATCTTCCGCCGCAGGTAGACGCCGATGAAGAAGTGATCCATCTGGCTGAAGTGGTTGGGGGCGAGGATCAGCGCTCCCTTGCGCGGCACGTTCTCGAGCCCGATCTTGCGCACCCTGTAGAGCAGCAGCGTCGGCAGGGTGAGGACGATGCGGCCGAGCGCGTAGGTCCAGCCGACGCCCTTGCGCGCCGCGGCGTGGAACTGGTCGAAGTACTCCGCCGGGCGCGGGTCCTTATAGGTCTGGGGCCTCATCTCTGACATGGGTGGCGCGGCCGACGGCCGCGCCTTTCCTACCCTCGGCGACGGCGCCGGTTACGCGCCTAGTCCGAAGCCCCGGGGCGGGCCCAGTCGCGCGAGCGAGCGAGCGCCCGCCGCCACTCCCCCAGCAGCCGCTCGCGCTCGGCGGCGGCCATCCGCGGCTCGTAGCGGGCGGCCTGCCGCCACATCTCCCCCACCTGCTCGCGGCTCCAGCGTCCGGTGGCGATCCCGGCCAGGTAGGCGGCGCCGAGCGCGGTCGTCTCGGCGATCTCCGGCACCACCACCGGCACTCCGAGCACGTCGGCCTGGAACTGCATCAGCCAGGCGTTGGCGACGGCGCCGCCGTCGGCCTTGAGCACCTCCAGCGAGCGGCCGCTGGCCGCCTCCTGCGCCCGCACCGCGTCGACCGTCTGGTAGGCGATCGCCTCCAGCGCCGCCCGCGCCAGGTGGGCGCGGCCGCTGCCGCGGGTGAGGCCGACGATCGTGCCGCGCGCGTAGGGGTCCCAGTGGGGGGAGCCGAGCCCGGTCAGGGCGGGGACGAAGTAGACCCCGTCGTTGCACTCGAGCGAGGCGGCCAGCGCCTCGCTCTCCCCCGCCTCCTCGACGATCCCGAGGCCGTCGCGCAGCCACTGCACGGCGGCGCCGGTGACGAAGATCGAGGCCTCGAGCGCATAGACGACCTCGTCCTCCAGCCCCCAGGCGACGGTTGCCAGCAGCCCGTCGGGCGGGCGCGGCGCCTCGGCGCCGGCGTTGAGGAGGACGAAGCTGCCGGTGCCGTAGGTGTTCTTCGCCATCCCCGGCGCGTGGCAGGCCTGGCCGAACAGCGCCGCCTGCTGGTCGCCGGCGATGCCGGCCACCGGCACCTCGCCGCCGAACTCGCTCGTGGTCCCGTAGACATGGGCGGAGGGCAGCGGCTCCGGCAGCCGCCCCGCATCGATCCCCAGCAGCCCGCACAGCTCCGGGTCCCAGCGCAGGCGGCGGATGTCGAACAGCATCGTCCGCGAGGCGTTGGAGTAGTCGGTGACGTGGCGGCCGGTCAGCTTGAACAGCAGCCAGGAGTCGATCGTGCCGAAGACCGCCCGCTCGATCCCCTCGGCGTTGGCCAGCAGCCACTCGATCTTGGTCGCGGAGAAGTAGGGGTCGATGGTCAGCCCGGTGCGCTCGCGGACCAGCGGCTCCTGCCCCGCCGCCCGCAGCTCCTCGCAGCGCCCGGCGGTGCGGCGGTCCTGCCAGACGAGCGCGCGGTGCAGCGGCTCGCCGCTCGCCGGGTCCCAGGCGACCACGGTCTCGCGCTGGTTGGTGATCCCGATCCCGTCCAGCTCGCCGCCCTCGATCCCGGCGGCGGCGATCGCCTCGGCGGCGACCCGCCGCGTCACCTCCCAGATCTCGGCCGCGTCGTGCTCGACCCAGCCCGGCCGCGGGAAGTGCTGCTCGAACTCCGAGTAGGCCCGGCCGGCGATCCGCCCCTCGCCGTCGAAGACGAGGCAGGTGCTGCCGGTGGTCCCCTGGTCTATGGCAAGGATCATCCCCGGGGCAGGCTAACCCCGGACCTTGCAGCTGCGCGTCAGGGTGGAGGCGAGCTTGCGCCCGTCGGCGAAGGTCATCGAGGTGCGGGCGAAGGGGAAGGACGCGCCCGGGAAGCCGGGCGGGGCGGAGCAGGCGGCGCTGAGGTAGCTGCGCTGCTGGCCGCGGTAGGTGTACTTGCGGAAGAGGCTGAGGCTGATGCGTTTGACGTAGCCGTAGCGGTTGAGCCGGGCCGGCAGGGTGCCGCTGAACACGGTGCCGTAGGTGCCGCCGCGTTCGCGGATGTGGAAGACGATGATCCGCGTGTTGGGGATCGGGGTGCCGCCGTAGACGTGGGCGAGGATCGCGTGCTGCCCGTCGATCACCGTGTTGAAGGCGAGGATCCGCCCCCGCGCCGGGAAGGCCGACTGTTCAGGCAAAGCGACGGCGCCGACGTAGCTGCCGTGCCCGACCAGCGCCTGGCGGCACTCGCCGAGCGCCTCCTCGGTGGTCGAGGGGTCGATCTGACTGCGCTTGCAGACCGGCAGCCCGTGGGTGTCGAGGTGGCCGCCGCGGTTGATCGCGATGCCGATCCGCCGCAGTCCCGGCGGACGCTGGCCGGAGAGGGTCTTGACGGTGCCGCCGACGCTGACCGAGATCGGCGCCCGCGCCTCGCGCGGCAGCGCGTTGGGGGCGATGCCGCCCTCGAACTTGACGAAGAGGTCGCCGTGCTCGATCAGCTCGGCCCGGGCCAGGGAGGCGCCGAGGAGGACGATCCCGACCACCCCCACGATTACCGCAAGCCTCCTCGATTTATGCCGCATCTCCTGCGCAGACTACCCGGCGCCGCGCCAGGTATACGCGGGCGAAATCCCGCAGCTGGCCGGCGCGGTGGAGGAAGCCGCCGAGCGAGCGGCCGGTGGCGCGGTGCTCGAGCTCGAGCTCGTACTCGCGCAGGCGGTAGCCGGCGCGGACGACGTCGACGGTCATCCCGATCTCCATCCCGAAGCCGGCCGCGAAGGGCAGGGCCGGGCGCAGCGCCTCGATCCGCAGCGCCCGCTGGCCGGAGATCGGCGCCGTCGTCTCCGCCCCGCAGAGCCGCCGGATCGCCCAGTGGGCGAAGCCGAGCGCGAGCCCGAAGCCGCCGCCGACGCGGCGGGAGAAGGCGGCGACGGCGAGGTCGCACTCGCCGCGCTCGACCGCCTCGACCAGCGGCGCCAGCCGCGCCGCCGAGGCGCCGAGGTCGCCGTCGCAGAGCAGGACCAGCTGCGGCTCCGGACCGGCGCTGAGGGCCGCCTCGACCGCGGCGGTGACGTTGGCGCCCTTGCCGTGGGGGCGGCCGCGGCTGACCACCTGCGCGCCCGCCGCCAGGGCGACCTCGGCGCTGCCGTCGGTGGAGGCGTCGTCGGCGACCCAGACGGTCGCCTTTGGGAACTGCGCCCGCAGCGCCGCCACGGTCTCCCCCAGCCGGTCCGCCTCGTTGCGGGCGGCCACTATCACTGCGAGCGAGTCATCCACGGCGGCTATTGTCCCCGGCCATGCCAGATATAGAGGCTCACATCACCGGCAACGTGTGGAAAATCGAGGTCGCGGTCGGCGACGAGATCTCCGACGGCGACACCGTCGTCATCCTCGAGTCAATGAAGATGGAGATCCCGGTCGAGGCCGAGGACGACGGCACCGTCAAGGAGATTCGCTGCGAGGAGGGCCAAGCCGTGAGCG
This sequence comes from uncultured Solirubrobacterales bacterium, assembly GCA_963719435.1. Lineage (GTDB taxonomy): Bacteria > Actinomycetota > Thermoleophilia > Solirubrobacterales > 70-9 > VAYN01. Next base: position 2,519,459 of record OY970384.1, read on the forward strand.
AAGGCGACGTCCTCGTGGTGCTGGAGTAGCTCCCGTGGAGGAGCGGCTGGCGAGCGGCAAGCTCGTCCTCGACCGGCCCGCCGAGGCGGTCGCCCGGCTCACCATCGACAACCCCGAGCGCCGCAACGCGCTCGACCACGAGATCCTCGACGCGATCGCCGAGATCCTGCCCCGGCTCGACCGCGGGATCGAGATCCGCTGCGTCCTCATCACCGGCGCCCCGCCGGTCTTCTCGGCCGGCTACGACATCGCCACGATCCCCGACGCGACCTTCGAACGCGACGCCGAGGCGCTGGTCGCCCACCCCTTCCACGCGGCGATGGAGAAGATCGCCAAGCACCCCTGGCCGACCGTGGCGGCGATCAACGGCCACTGCCTCGGCGGCGGCCTCGAGCTGGCGATCACCTGCGACCTGCGGCTCTGCGCCGCCGGGGCGACAGTGGGGATGCCGCCGGCCAAGCTCGGCCTGATCTACGGCCACACCGGCCTGCGCCGCTTCCTCGACACGATCGGCCTGGCCCGGACCAAGGAGCTGTTCATGACCGGGCGCAACTACGAGGCGACCCGGGCCGAGCGCTTCGGCCTCGTCAACGAGGTGGTCAGCGACGCCCGCTTCGAGGGGGAGGCGCTGGAGCTGGCGAGCGCGATCGCCGCCAACGCGCCGCTCTCGGTGCGCGGCAACAAGCACGCGATCGACCTGCTCAACGCCAGCCCGGCGCTGACCGAGCAGCAGGAGAGGGGCCTGGTCGCCCTGCGCGAGTCCAGCTTCGCCTCCGAGGACCTGCGCGAGGGCGTGCGCGCCTTCGGCGAGAAGCGCCCGCCGCGCTGGACAGGGCGGTGAGCGCGAAGGCGCGAGCGGCGCTGGCCAAGTCGGACCCGACGATGGCGGCCCTGATCGAGCGGGTCGGCAAGATCGACCTGGCGAAGCGGCTGGCGCGCCGCAGCGAAGAGCGCCCCGCCGACGCCTACGGGGCGCTGCTGCGGGCGATCGTCGGCCAGCAGCTGTCGACCAAAGCGGCGCGGACGATCTACCTGCGGGTGCTGGACCTCTTCGGCGGCACCACGCCCTCGCCGGAGCAGCTGCTGGAAGCGAGCGAAGCCGGCCTGCGCGGGGCCGGTCTCTCCGGGCGCAAGGTCGAGTACGTACGCGACCTCGCCTCGCACGTGCTCAGCGGCGAGCTGGAGCTGGACCGCCTGGGCGAGCTGGGCGACGAGGAGGCGATCGAGGAGATCGTCGCCGTGCGCGGGCTCGGCCGCTGGACCGCGGAGATGTTCCTGATCTTCCACCTGGAGCGGCCCGACGTACTCTCCGGCGGCGACCTCGGGATCCGCAAAGCGATCCAGATCGAGTACGGCCTGGAGCAGATGCCGACGCCGCAGCAGGTGGTCGAGATCGGCGAACGCTGGAGTCCTCACCGCAGCCTCGCCGGCCTCTACCTGTGGGAGTCGCTGGCCGCGATTCCAGACTGAGCGCAGTTTGCCGACAATGCAGGCATGCGCCTTCGCTTCTGGATCGGACTCGCCGCAGTCCTGCTGATCGCCGCCGGCTCGGTGGCGGCGGCGCTGATCGTCCACGCCGACGACGACGCCGACTTCCACGCCAGCCAGCGCGAGGAGGCAATCCGGGCGGCCCACCAGGCCGAGTCGGTCGCGGCCCTCTCGATCGGCCAGCTGGCCAGCGCCGCCGCCTTCTTCCAGGCCGAGGGCAGCTTTACCCAGCACGAGTTCGACGTCGTCGCCGAGCCGCTGCTCGACCAGGGGGCGCTGAGCGGGACCGCCTTCGTCCAGCGGGTCCCCCGCTCCGAGCGCGCCGCCTTCGAACAGCGCCACGGGGCCAAGATCTTCGAACGCCGCGACGACGGCCTGCACCCGGCGCGGGAGCGGCCGGTCTACTACCCGATCGTCTACGCGGTCAGCGGCCTCGGCTCCGCCTCCCCGATCGGCTACGACCTCGCCAGCGATCCCCAGCGGGGGCCCTTCCTGCTGCGCGCCGGCGACCGCGGCAAGCCGGTGGCGACGCCGCCGGTGAAGCTGCTGATCGGCGGCGTCGGCATCAACGTCTACTGGCCGGTCTACCGCGACGGCGCCCCGACCGGCACCGTGGCGGAGCGGCGGGCGGCGCTGATCGGCTTCGCCGGCGGCGCCTTCCGCGTCGACGACCTCGCGGCGGTGGCGATCGGGACCGTCGCCGACGCCACCGACGTGCAGCTGCGGGTCGACCGCGAGACCACGGTCGGGCACCAGGGCGAGTTCGAGGACGCGGCCAGCGCCCCGATCCACATCGCCGACCGCACCTGGCTGCTGGTCGTCCGCAACCCCAACCGACCCGACGCCAGCCTGCCGCTGCTGCTGGCGGTGATCGGAATCTCGCTGGCGGCGCTGCTGGGGGCGCTGATCCTGATCTGGAGCCGCAACGAAGAGATGCAGGAGCTGGAGCGCGAGGCGGGCGAGGACCCGCTGACCGGGCTGAAGAACCGCCGCCGCTTCGAGGAAGACCTGCGCCAGGCGATGGCCCGCGCCCGCCGCGAGGGCACCACGGGGGCGATGCTGATGCTCGACCTCGACCACTTCAAGGAGGTCAACGACAACCACGGCCACCCCGCCGGCGACCAGCTGATCCGCGAGATCGCCGCGGTGCTGCGGCAGCGCAGCCGCGCCAGCGACTCGCTCGCGCGGCTCGGCGGCGACGAGTTCGCGGTCGTCCTCCCCCGCTGCAGCCCGACCGAGGCGCGGGTCGTCGCCGAGGCGATCGCGGCCTCGATCCGCGGACACCAACCCGCAGGCGAGGGCGTCGAACCGCTGACCGCCAGCGTCGGCGTGGCGATCTTCGGCGACCACCCGCGGACCAGCATCTCCTCGGTCGTCTCCGAGGCCGACGCGGCGATGTACGCGGCCAAGGACGGCGGCCGCGACGGGGTCCGCGTCTTCGACCCCGTCGCCGTCCGCGACGAGGCTCCCGGCCCGGGTTAGGGCGCCAGCTCGCGGCGCAGGTCGAGCACCCGCTGCGCCGAGCGCTCGAATCGCGGGCGCTCGAGGGCGCCGGAGCGGAGCTGCGCCAGCAGCGCCCGCCAGGCCCGTTCGGCCGGCCCCGGCTCGGTGTAGAGCAGCAGGTCGGATCCCGCCCGCGCCGCCGCCACCCCCGCCTGCGCCGGACCGCCGAAGGCGCGCACGGCGACGCTGTCGAGCGCGTCGGTGACGGCGACGCCCGCGAAGCCGATCCGGGTGCGCAGCTCGCCCTCGGCGATCGCCCGGGAGAAGGCGGCCGGGCGCGGCGAGAGCGCCGGGTAGATCGCGGTGCTGAGCATCACCAGGTCGCCCCCGGCGGCGGCAAAGGCGCGGTAGGGAGCATGGTCGACCGCGCGCAGGGTCGGGGCCGGGAGGTCGAGGCGCTGCACGGCGAAGTCGGTGTTCTCCGGCGCCGCCCCGAGGCCGGGGAAGTGCTTCGCGGTCGCCGCGACGCCGCCCTCCTGCAGACCGACCGCGAACGGGATCGCGGTCGCCTCCACCCGCTCCGGGGTCGCGCCGAAGCCGCGTTCGGTGGCGGCAATCGTGCCGCCGGGCCGGGCCACGTCGAGCACCGGCGCGAGGTCGACGTTGACCCCGAGCCGGCGCAGGTTGGCCGCCGTGCGCCGTCCCTGCCCGTGGCTGAAGTCCGCCCCGCGCGCCCCCATCGCCGCCGCCGAGGCGGTCGGGGCGCCGTCGAACCGCTTCACCAGGCCGCCCTCCTGGTCGACCATGATCAGCAGCGGGTCACGCAGCGGCGGCGGCCGGCGGATCGCCTGCAGCCGCGCGATCAGGCGCCGTCCCTGCTCCCGAGTGGGGAAGTTGTCGGCGAAGAGGACCACCCCGGCCAGCCGGCCACTGCCGATCGCCGCCCGCAGTCGCGGCGTCAGCTCGGTCCCGTCGAGGCCGGCGATCAGGCGCTGGCCGGCCAGCTGCCGGGTCGGCAGCGTCTCCGCCACCTCGACCCGCGGCGCCGTGGAGTCGCCCAGCGAGGCGCCGAGCACGAAGGCGGCTGCCGCGACGACGACCAGGACGAGCAGTGCCGCGCGGCGCCTGCGCACTTTCGCTGCTGCCATGGAGTCGACGCTAGCGCGCCTGGCTGCGCGGGGCCGCGGGCTGCGTCCGGCGTCCGGGCCGGCGCCTAGCCTTGCCGGCAATCCACCCCCGGAATCCACCCGGAAAAGAGCCCCCATGCCTTCTCTGATCACCTTCGACGAAGCCCTCGAGTACGGACGGCTGCGTGACCACGACGAGATCGGCGCCCTGGTCGAGCGCGCCTGGGAGGTTCGCCGCGAGAACTTCGGCGACTCGACCGACATGTGCTCCCTGGTCAACGCCAAGTCCGGCGGCTGCGCCGAGGACTGCGGCTTCTGCGCCCAGTCGCGCTACGCCGAGGCCGACACGCCGATGCACGCGATGCTGGAGCCGGAGCAGATCCTCGAGCACGCGAAGGCGGCCGAGGCGGCCGGCGCCCACCGCTTCTGCATGGTCACCCAGGGCCAGGGCCTCTCCAAACGGGACTTCCAGAAGATCCTCGAAGGGACCCGCCTGGTCGCCGAGCAGACCAACCTCAAGCGCTGCGCCTCGATCGGCCACATGTCGGCGGAACGGGCGAAGGCGCTGAAGGAGGCGGGGGTGCAGCGCGTCCACCACAACGTCGAGTCCGCCCGCTCCTACTACCCCGAGGTCTCGAGCACGGTCCGCTACGAGGGCCGGCTGCGGACGGTCCAGGCGGTCAAGGAGGCCGGCCTGGAGACCTGCGTCGGCGGCATCCTCAACCTCGGCGAGAGCCTCGAACAGCGGGTCGAGATGGCCTTCGAGCTGACCGAGATCAACCCGACCTCGGTCCCGATCAACCTGCTCAACCCGCGCGAGGGGACCAAGTTCGGCGACCGCGAGCTGATGGACGCCTGGGAGGTCGTGCAGTGGGTGGCGATCTTCCGCCTGATCATCCCCGGCGCCCTCTTCCGCCTCTGCGGCGGCCGCGTCGAGAACCTCGGCGACCTGCAGCCGCTGGCGGTCAAAGCCGGGCTCAACGGGGTGATGATGGGCAACTTCCTCACCACCCTCGGCGCCGAGCCCGAGGACGACCGGGCGATGTTCGAGGAGCTGGGGCTGAACGTCGCCCGCCAGCCCGACAACGGCGCCAATCCGCGGCCCGACAACCGCTCCGGCTGGCTCGAGGGCGAGACGCCGGAGACGCCGATCGACGAGCTGATCGACCGCCAGGACGAAGCCAACTTCTGGGACCCCTCGACCCAGCTGCGGGTGATCAAGAAGGCGAAGAAGCCACCGCCGTACCCCGCCGCCAGGGCATGACCGACGTCGCGGAGCGGCTGCAGGAGCTGCGCGACCGCGGGCTCTACCGCCGCCTGCGGCTGATCGAGGGCCCCCAGGGGCCCCAGGTCCTGCTCGACGGCAAGCGGGTGCTGCTGCTCTGCTCCAACAACTACCTCGGCCTCGCCGACCACCCGCGGGTGCGCGAGGCGGCGGCGGAGGCGGCGCTGCGCTGGGGCGCCGGCGCCGGCGCCTCGCGCCTGGTCTGCGGCAACATGGAGCCGCACCGGCAGCTGGAGGTGCGGCTGGCGGCCTTCAAGGGCTACGAGGCGGCGCTGCTGTTCGGCTCCGGCTACCTCGCCAACACCGGCGCCGTCGCCGCTCTCGCCGGCGCCGGCGAGGTCGTCTTCTCCGACCAGCTCAACCACGCCAGCATCGTCGACGGCTGCCGGCTCTCGCGGGCCGAGACCTTCGTCTACCGCCACGGCGACCTCGAGCACCTGGCCTGGGGCCTGGAGGGGGCCGGCGGGCGCGGCGCCCTGATCGTCACCGACGGCATCTTCTCGATGGACGGCGACGTGGCGCCGCTGCCGGAGCTGCTGGAGCTGGCCCGCCGCCACGGCTGCCGGCTGCTGGTCGACGAGGCGCACGCGACCGGGGCGCTCGGCCCGGGCGGGCGCGGATCGGTCGCCGCGGCCGGCCTCAGCGGCGAGGTCGACGTCGTCGTCGGCACCCTCGGCAAGGCCCTCGGCTCCTACGGCGCCTACGTCTGCGCCGGGGCCGAGACCGTCGACCTGCTGGTCAACACCGCCCGCCCCTTCATCTTCTCGACGGCGCCGCCGCCGCCCTCCGTGGCCGCCGCGGCGGCGGCGCTGGAGTTGGTCGACGAGGACCGCGTCGCCGCCCTGCAGGCCAACGCCGCCCGCTTCCGCGCCGCGCTCGCCGCCGCGGGCCTCGACCCCGGCCGCTCGCAGACCCAGATCGTGCCGCTCGAGGTCGGCGCCGCGGAGCCGACGATGGCGCTCTGCGAGCGCATCCTCGAGCACGGCGTCTTCGCCCAGGGGATCCGCCCGCCGACCGTCCCGGCCGGCTCCTCGCGCCTGCGCTTCACGGCGATGGCGACCCACAGCGCGGAGGACCTGGACCGGGCGGCGCAGCAGGTCGGCGCGGCGGCGCGGGAGCTGGGCCTGGCCACGGCTGCGCCGCTCGCCGCCTGACCGTGGCGCCGCCCGCGGGGATCTTCGTCACCGGCACCGGCACCGAGGTCGGCAAGACCGTGGTCGCCGCCGCCCTCGCCCGCACCCTCGCCGACGAAGGCAGGCGGGTCGCGGTCTTCAAGCCCGTCGTCACCGGCCTCGAGGAGGAGGGCGAGGCCGACCACGAGCTGCTGCGCCGGGCGTCCGGCTCCGGCCAAAGCGACGAGCAGATCGCCCCCTACCGCTACCGCCCGCCGGCCTCGCCGCACCTGGCGGCGGCGTTGGCCGGCGAGGAGATCGAGCCGGAGCGCCTGCGCACGGCGGCCCGCGCGGCTGCCGCCGGCGCCGACGTTCTCGTCTGCGAGGGCGTCGGTGGCCTGCTGGTCCCGCTGGCGGGGCGCGTTTCGCCCGCTATGCGGGACAAAGGCGACCCGCCTTACCTGGTCCGCGACCTGGCGATGGATCTCGGCTATCCGCTCGTGGTCGTCGCCGCGCCAGGGTTAGGGACGATCAACCACACGCTGCTGACGCTCGAGGTGGCCCGCGCCGCCGGGCTCGAGGTCGCCAGCGTCGTCCTCACCCCCTGGCCGGCGGAGCCGAGCAGGGTCGAGGAGTCGAACCGCGAGACGATCGCCGCGCTGGGCGCGGTCGAGGTGCAGACCCTCCCCCACCTCGACCTGACCGACCCGCCAAGCTGGCCGGCGCTCAGCTGCGCGATGTCGAACTGACCGGCGCTGCGCTGCTGACGTCGAGCCGGCCGGCGCTCAGTCGCTGACGATCACGTCGAGGCTGCCGGCGCCGAGCTCGACCTCGAACCCGGCCGCGGCGACGATCGCCGCCGCGCTCTCGGCGTCCTGCGGCACCTTCTTGGCCACCAGCAGCGCCCGCGCGACGTCGCCGCGCACCGCCTTCGCCATGTGTGAGACGGCCTTGCGCTTGCCCCCCTGCTCGCTGAAAGCCCGCACCGCCAGCAGCGTCGCCCGCTTCGGCTTCCAGGCGGCGACGTAGGCACCGGAGCGCATGTCGACGATCAGCCCGCCCGGCTCGTCCGGCAGCGCCGCCGCCAGCGCTTCGCGCCAGAAGGCGGCCGGCGGCCCGATCCTCGTCAGCCGCGCTTTGGCCGAGAAGCGGTAGTAGGGGATCCGGTCCTCGGGCCCGACCACGCCCCAGAGGGCGCTGGCGATCAGCACCCGCCGCCGCGCCTTCGCCGGCAGCTCCGGCAGGCGCAGGCGGTCATAGAGGACGCCGGAGTAGACCGCCGCCGCCGGTGCCGCCGGGGCCGAGCGCAGTTCGGCGTCGACCACGACCTCCCCCGCCTGGCCCTTGGAGATGCCGAGCTGCTTCACCGCCCGCGCCGTCTGCAGCTCGACCAGGCGCTCGAGCGCATCCAGCAGGACCTCGCGCCGCTCACCCAACTGCGCCGCGAAGGCGAGCGAGTCGAGGTCGACCGGCTCGCCCTCGGGCGGAACGTCCTTGCCCTCGGAGGGCGGCAGCAGGATCAGCATGGCGCCAATCCTCGCCGATCTAGACCGTCTCCAGCTCCGCCTCGCGGGCGGCGACCGCGGAGCCGCCGGGGTTGACGTTGGCCTCGGCCGCCTCAACCGTCAGCCGGTGCTCGCCGTTGTTCTTCTTGGCGCGGATCGCCACCGCCCCGACCGCGGCACCGAGCAGCGCCACTCCGGCGCAGACCGTCATCGCGAAGCCGAGCGCGTCGACGAACTGCTGCGGCGAGGCGGTCTCGAAGCTGGCGCCGACGCGGGCCTGGAAGATCGCGCCGGTGACGGCGACGCCGAGGCTGCCGCCGACCATGCGGAACATCGAGAGCACGCCCGAGGCGATCCCGGCTTTCTGCACCGGCACCGCGTTCATCGCGGCGCTGGTCATCGGCGACATCGTCATGGCGATGCCGATGCCGAGCAGCATGAACCCGGGCAGCAGGTCGAGGTAGCCGGAGTCGACGGCGATGCCGCTGAAGCTGTAGAGCGAGGCGGCGACGACCGCGAGCCCGCCGGCGATCAGCCAGCGCGGCCCGAAGCGGTCCGAGAGCCGGCCCGCGACCGGGGCGACGCCGACGATCATCAGGGTCGAGGGCAGGAACCGCACCCCCGCCTCCAGCGGCGAGTAGCCGAGGATGTTCTGCATGTAGAGGGCGAGGAAGAAGAACACCCCCAGCATCGAGAAGGAGACGATCAGGGCGACCACGACCGAGCCGAGGAAGTTGCGGTCGGAGAGCAGGCTGAAGTCGACCATCGGCACCTTGACCCGCCGCTCGATCGCCACGAAGGCGGCCAGGCCGAGCACGGCAGCGGCGATCAGGGCGATGATTTCGGGCGAGCCCCAGCCCCAGCTGTTGCCCTCGACCAGGGCCAGGATCAGAGCCGTCAGGCCGATGGTCAGGGCGGCGACGCCGGCGTAGTCGACCTCGCGGCCGACGCTGGTGTCGCGCGACTCGCGCACCGCGAACAGGGCCGCGGTGACGGCGCCGATCGCAACCGGGATGTTGAGGTAGAAGATCGCCCGCCAGCTGACGTGCTCGGTGAGGAAGCCGCCCAGCACCGGGCCCACGGCCAGGGCCAGGGCCGACACTCCCGCCCACATCCCCATCGCCTTGCCGCGCTCAGAGGCCGGGAAGGCGTCGGTGATGATCGAGAGCGTCGCCGGCATCATCAGCGCCGCGCCGACGCCCTGGACGATGCGGCTGACGACCAGCGCGGTCGCGTCCGGCGCGAAGCCGGCGGTCGCCGAGGAGAGGGTGAAGATGACGACGCCGAAGAGGAACATGCGGCGGCGGCCGAAGATGTCCCCCAGCCGCCCGCCGGTTGCCAGCAGCACCGCGAAGGAGAGGGTGTAGCCGTTGATCGTCCACTCCAGCCCCGAGATCGAGGCGTCGAGGTCTTTCTGGATCGACGGCAGGGCGACGTTGACGACGGTGTTGTCGAGCATGATCATGAACAGCGCGAAGCACATCGCTCCGAGCGTCCACCACTTGCGGTTGTCGTCGGTGATCAGGTGGCGGTAACGGGTCAAGCTGCTCCACTTCCCTTCAGGTGCTCATAGGTCTGGGCGATGTCCTCGCGGTCCATCAGCGAGTCGACGGCGGCGTCGAGCTTGCGGCGCTGGGAGGCGTCGAGGGTCGAGGCGAAGGCCTCGAATCCGGACTGGCGAACGGCGACCAGGGTCTCGACCAGGACCTTGCCCTTGGCCGTGATCTGCACCCGGCGCACGCGCCGGTCGTCACGGTCCTCGACCCGCGTCGCCAGGCGCTTCTTGACCAGGGCGTCGACCGCCCTGCTCATCGACGGCACCGAGACGCGGAAGACCTCGGCCAGGTCGCTGACCTGCCAGGTCTCCTCGGTCTGCCCCAGCCCGCCCAGCTCCAGCAGCGCCTTGCACTGGGTCATCGACAGCCCCGACTCCTCCATCACCCGCAGCTGGTTGCCGCGGTCGTAGAGGAAGAGGTGGCGGAAGAGGGCGGTCAGTCGCGCCGCCGTCTCCTGGGCCTCGGGCCCGGCTTCTGAGGCGGCCTTCTCGGCAACTGCCCTTACGTCGCTCGCTTGCATGCGAGGAATAGTTGCACAAGAGCAACTATTCCTCAACCGCAATAGTTGTTCCTGTGACCTACATCACAGAGAGGGGCGACTCAGACCTGGACCGGCTCCCCTTTGCGCTCCCCCCGGTACGGGCCGGGCTTCGGGCGCGGCTGGCCGCCCGGCAGCGCCAGCCGCAGGATCGTCCGCTGGACCATCCCCAGCTGCTGCATGAAGGGGCCACTGTTGTACGGCAGCCCGTAGCGCTCGCAGATGTCCTTGACCTGGGGGGCGATCTCGGCGTAGCGGGTGCTCGGCAGGTCCGGGAAGAGATGGTGCTCGACCTGGAAGCCGAGGTTGCCGCTGGCGACGTGGAAGAACGGCCCGCCCTCGATGTTGGCCGAGCCGGAGAGCTGGCGCACGTACCAGCCGCCCGGGGTCTCGTTCTCGACCTCCTGCTCGCTGAAGGTGTAGGTCTGGTCCGGGAAGTGGCCGCAGAAGATGATCGCGTAGGCCCAGACGTTGCGGGCCACGTTGGCGGTGGCATTGGCTTTCGCGGTCTTGCCCGCCGCCCGGGCGCCCTTGTCCAGCGCCCGCCGCAGGTTGCCGGCGAGGCCGCCGCGCCGGCGCCGGCGCCCCGGCTCGCGGCGATCGGCGACCGTCTCCAGCCCCAGCTCCACCGCCGCCGTCGCCAGTCCGCTCAGCAGCGGCCAGGCGACGTAGTCCTTGACCACCTGGCTTTTCGCCTTGCCGACGATGCCCTTGACCTGGCGCTGGACCTCGGCCTTGGACTTCTCGCCCTTGCGGATCGCCTCGTAGTCCATGTCGTGCAGGGCGACGCCCCACTCGAAGAAGGCCATCAGCAGCAGGTTGTAGAGCGGCTGGAACAGGTAGACCGGGCTCCACTTCTGCTCCGGGTCGATCCGCATGATCTCGTAGCCGAGGTCCTTGTCCTTGCCGCGGATGTTGGTGAAGGTGTGGTGGACGTAGTTGTGGGAGTGCTTCCAGGCCTCGGCGGTCGAGGCGGTGTCCCAGTCCCAGGTGGTCGAGTGGATGCGGGGGTCGTTCATCCAGTCCCACTGCCCGTGCAGGACGTTGTGGCCGATCTCCATGTTCTCGAGGATCTTCGCCGCCGAGAGCGCGGCGGTGCCGGCGGCGCGGGCGGGCAGGTTGTTGGAGGCGAGCAGCAGCACCCGCGAGAGCGTGCCGAGGCGGCGGTGCATCGCGATCATGCTCTCGATGTAGCGGCGGTCGCGTTCGCCGAGGTCGGCGCGGACGCGGTCGCGGATCGCGTCGAACTCGACCGCGAGCTGGTCGATCTGCTCGGGCGTGAGCCGTGCCAGCGGGCTCTCGATCGTGGCGCTGCCGGACTCGGTGGTGGCGGTCATCGGTTTCCTCTCGGTTGTCTCAAAGTGCGATCTCGATCGGCCCCTCGGGGGCGTTGACGCAAGTTCTGACCATCTCTCCCTCGGTCCCGTGGACCTCGCCGGTGCGCAGGTCCCGCACCTGACCGCGGCGCAGCTCGCCGACGCAGGTGTGGCAGATCCCCATCCGGCAGCCGTAGGGCAGGGTCGCACCGGCCTCCTCGCCGGCGGCGAGGATCGGCGTGGCGCCGTCGCACGCGGCCTCGACCCGGCTCTTGGCGAAGCGCACGGTGCCGCCCTCGCCGCCGCCGGGCTCGCCGCCGATCAGCGGCTGGAAGCGCTCCATCGCCAGCAGCTCGGGGTCGCCCTCGGCCTGCCAGTGGCGGCTGAGGTCGTCGAGCATCTCGCCCGGGCCGGAGGCGAAGGCGTGGCGCTCGCGCCAGTCGGGGCAGAGCGTGTCGAGGTCGGCCGGGGTGACGCGGCCGTGCTCGCCGGTCAGCCGCAGGTGCAGGTCGTAGGCGGGCTGGGCGGCGACGAGCTCCTGCATCCGCTTGCCGAAGATCACCGACTCGACCGTGCGCGCCGAGTGGATGTGGACGACGTCGCCGACCGCGTCGGCGCGGACGAGGCTGCGCAGCATGCTGGCGATCGGGGTGATGCCGCTGCCGGCGCTGATGAAGAGCAGCTTCTCCGGCGCGGGGTCGGGCAGCACGAAGGTGCCTTCGACGCCGCCGAGGCGGACGATCTCGCCGGGACGGGCGCGGCGCACCAGGTAGGGCGAGACCTTGCCGGCCTCGACCAGTTTCGGCGTGATCGCGATGCAGCCGTCGGCGCGGCCGGGGTCGGAGGTGATCGAGTAGGCGCGCCAGTGGTGGATCCCGTCGACGACGACCCCGATCCGCAGGTACTGGCCCGGCCGGTGGCTCCCCCACTCGTAGCCGGGGCGGATCAGCACGGTCGCCGCCTCCTCGGTCTCCGGTTCGATCCGCTCGATCCGGCCGCGCAGTTCCTGCGTCGACCAGAGCGGGTTGATCAGTTCCAGGTAGTCGTCCGGTAGCAGCGGGCTGAACAGCGAGCGCACGGCGTGGAGGGCGCGGCGCTGAAGGGCCGGGACCTTCGGTATCGCTCCTCGCTCAGCCATCCCGACCGATCATGACATAAATCCATGTAACATCTGTGGGTGTAATCACAGAGGTTCCTCTACCCGGATTCCGGCCGGTCTCACGTCTAACGTCGATTGGCGATGGCTCCGGGTCCCGCCCAGCTCGATCACGACCACCTCTGGCACCCCTTTACCCAGCAGCAGGGCTGGTCGGAGGAAGCGCCCCTGCTGATCGAGCGCGGCGAGGGCAGCCACCTCTTCGACCGCGACGGGCGCCGCTACATCGACGGCACCTCCTCGCTCTGGTGCAACGTCCACGGCCATCGCCATCCGGCCATCGACCGCGCCGTGCACGAGCAGCTGGACCGGGTCGCGCACTCGACCATGCTCGGCCTCTCCCACTCCGGCGCCGCCGAGCTGGCGGCGCGGCTGGTGGCGATCGCCCCCGCCGGGCTCTCCCGCGTCTTCTACTCGGACTCCGGCTCGACCGCGGCCGAGATCGCCCTGAAGATGGCCTTCCAGTACCAGCAGCAGCGGGGCGGCGAGCATGCCCGCCGCAGCTCCTTCGTGCGCCTGCGCGAGGCCTACCACGGGGACACGATCGGCTCCGTCTCGGTCGGCGGCATCGACCTCTTCCACGCCGCCTATGGCCCGCTGCTGTTCGACACGCATGCGGCCGAGCCCGGCGACGCCGACGACCTCGCCCGCGTCCTGGACAGGCATGGCGAGGAGGTCGCGGCGGTGATCGTCGAGCCCCTGGTCCAGGGCGCGGCGGGGATCCTGGTGCAGCCGCGCGGCTACCTGCGGGCGGTGCGGGAGCTCTGCGACCGGCACGGGGCGCTGCTGATCTGCGACGAGGTCGCCACCGGCTTCGGCCGCACCGGGACGATGTTCGCCTGCGAGCAGGAGGACGTCTCCCCGGACCTGCTCTGCCTCGCCAAGGGGATCACCGGCGGCTACCTGCCGCTGGCGGCGACGCTGACCACGGAGGCGATCTACGAGGGCTTCCTCGGCGCCCCCGAGGAGCAGCGCACCTTCTTCCACGGCCACACCTACACCGGCAACCCGCTCGCCGTCGCCGCCGCGCTCGCCAACCTCGACGTCTTCGAGTCCGAGCGCACGATCGAGCGGCTGCAGCCGAAGATCCGCCTGCTGGAAGCGCGGCTGGAGGAGATCGCGGCGATGCCCGAGGTCGCCGAGGTGCGCCAGCGCGGCTTCATGGTCGGGATCGACCTCGGCGCGCACGACCCGGGCCTGCGGATGGGCCACCGGGTGACCCTGGAGGCGCGCCGGCGCGGCGCCCTGGTGCGGCCGCTCGGCGACACCGTCGTCCTGGTGCCGCCGCTCTCGATCTCCGCCGAGGAGCTCGAAGAGCTGCTGGCAATCGTCGCCGAGTCGATCGCGGCCGCGGTTGCGTTGCCCGTGGCCGCCTGAGCACAATCGTGTGATGAATCCGCGCCCCGCGCGTAGTAGTGGCGTGAACGGAACCCTGGTCGCAACCGCCAAGCAGGCGCCGCGCGAGGCCGACCTCGCCTTCGACCGCCTCTACCGCGCCAGCCGCGACGACGTCTACGCCTACGTCGCCAGCCTGGTCCGCGACCGCGCCGCGGCCGAGGACGTGACCGCGACCGCCTTCGAGCGCGCCTACCGCAAGCGCTCGCGCTTCGACCCCCGGCGCGGCGAGCAAAGGGCCTGGCTGTTCGGGATCGCCCGCAACGCCGCCCTCGACGAGCTGCGGCGCCGCGGCCGCCAGGCGGAGCTGGCCGCCGAGCCGGCCGACCTGGCGGCGGTGCCCGCGCACGAGAGCGCCGAGGCGAGCGAGCGCCGCCTCGCCCTCAACGCCGCCCTCGCCGGCCTCGAGCCGCGCGAGCGCGAGCTGATCGCGCTCAAGTTCTTCGCCGGGCTCGGCAACGCCGAGATCGCCGCCGTGATCGGCGTCAGCGAGTCCAACGCCGGCACCAGGCTGCACCGAGCCGTGACCAAGCTGAGGGAGGCATGCGATGGAGCCCTTTGAGAACGAGACCGAGCTGACCGCGGAGCTGCGGGCGCTGCGGCCCGAGCCGAGCCCGAGCTTCGCCGCCGAGCTCGACGAGCGCGCCGCCGCGGGCTTCCCGCGGCGGGCACCCGCGGCTGCCGCCGGCCACCCCCTTTCGCGGCTGCGCGCCCGGCTGCGCACCCTTCCCCGCCGCCGCCTGGCCCTCTCGGCGGCCGGCGCCGCCCTGGCCACGGTCCTGGTCGCCACGGTCGTGATCTCCGCCCGGGAGCCCGGAACCGACTCCGGCGCGACCGGCCGCTTCCTCTCCGCGGAGACGCCCGTCCCCGCGGACAGCGCGTCTTCCGCCGAGCAGGGCCTCCTCTCCGCCGGCGCGGCCGCGCCCAGCGCCGCCGCCGGGACGCAGCAGCGCCAGATCGAACGCTCGGCCGAGATGGTCCTCGGCGCCGAGCCGGGCGCAGTCGCCGACGACGCGGCCGCGGTCTTCGACGCCGTCCACGCGGTCGACGGGATCGTCCTCAGCTCCTCGGTCAGCGGCGGCGAGGGAGGCGAAGCGGGCGCCAGCTTCGAGCTGCTGATCCCCTCCGCCAAGCTCGGCGACGCGCTCGCCTCCTTCGCCGCAATCGACGCCGTCCTCTCCCGTCACGAGGCCACCGCCGACATCACCGCGCCGACCGTTCGCAGCGGCGAGCTGCTGCGCGACTCGCGCGCCCGGATCGACAGCCTCCTGGCCCAGCTCGCGGCCGCCGACACCGAGGCCGAGCGCGGCGCCGCCGAAGCCGAGCTGCGCGGCGAGCGCCGCCGCAACGCCCAGCTGCGCGCGCGGCGCGCGAACCTGCAGCGGCGCGCCGACCTCTCGCGGGTCTCGCTGCGGATCGAGACCGGCGACCCCTCCCCCTCGAGCGGTTCCGGTGGAGGCTGGGGAGTCGACGACGCGCTCGGCGACGCCGGTCACCTGCTCACGGTCGCCGCCGCCGTCGCCATCGTCGGCTTCGCCGTCCTCGCCCCGATCGCCCTGATCGCCCTCCTCGCCTGGCTCGCCAGCCGCGCCCTCGTCCGCCGCGCCCGCGAGCGCACCCTCGCCTGACCCGCGGACGCCCCGGATAGGGTGGACGGATGGAGGAGAGACAGCGCGGGCCCGCCGAGGCCCCGAACCTCGGCACGCCCTCCGAGCCGCGGGCCGCGGCCTCGGTCGTGCTCCTACGTCGAGGCGGCAAGCACGGCGACCGCGAGCTCGAGGTGCTGCTGCTGAAACGCAGCGGCGAGGCCAAGTTCATGCCCAACGTCTGGGTCTTCCCCGGCGGCTCGGTCGATGCCGCCGACGGCGCCGACGAGGCCGGCTACCGCGCCTGCGCGGTGCGCGAGCTGGCCGAGGAGGCCGGGATCGAGCTGGCGGCGGACGAGGAGCTGGTGCTGTTCTCGCGCTGGATCACCCCGGCGGTGATCTCGACCCGCTTCGACGCCTGGTTCTTCCTCGCCCTCGCCCCCGCCCACACGCCGCCGCAGCCGGACGGGGTCGAGACCACCGAGGCGCGCTGGTTCCGCCCCGCCGCGGCCCTGGAGGCCCAGGCCGAGGGGGAGATCGTGCTCGCCTTCCCGACGATCAGCCAGCTGCGGTCGCTGCTCGAGTTCCGCACCTCCGACGAGGCGCTCAGCGCCCACCGCGAGCGCCCGGTCGAGCCGATCCTGCCGGTCGTCGTCGGCGACCGCGAGAACCACCGGGTGGTCATGCCCGGCGATCCCGACTACCCCGCCTGAACGCCGCCTAGCTGGCCGGAAACGGCTCCAGGCCGGCGTGCCAGGGCCCGGGCGGGTAGGTGTGGATGCCACTCTCGTCCATCTCCCCCTGCAGCCGTTTGAACAGCTGGCCGGCGTTCTTCAGGGCCTCCTTCAGCTCATGCTCGCTGCGCTCGCGCAGCCGCCAGAGGAACCAGAGCTGGCGGTCGTTGACGCCGAAGTCGATCTCCCCGGTCATCGTCGTCACCCAGCTGAGGAAGCCGGGGCTGAACAGCTCCCGCAGCGCCACCGGGTCGTGCTCCTTCGGCACCGTCGCCCAGAAGCGCCTGTTGAAGTCGAGCGACTCGAACTCGACCTTGCGCGAGAAGCGCTGGGCGACCGCCTCGTGGCCCTCGATCGACTCGACGTTGAAGGCCGGCACGACCTGGGCCAGGTCCGGCATGTGGGCCTTGGCGAGCAGCGCCGTCGGCAGCACCGCCTTGTCGAAGAGCCTGCCGAGCTCCTTTTCGTCAGCGTCGCAGCAGGCGCCCCAGAAGCCCTCGACCAGCTGGCCGGTGAGGCGGTTGACGCCGCCGACGCAGAGCGCCACCGGGCCGTCCACGGGGTTGATCCCGCCGACCTCCTCGTAGGTGAGCCCGCCGCGCTCGCCGTAGCGGCGGACGATCTCGGCCCACTCCTCTGCTTCCTGCTTGGCGCCCATTCGGCGCCGATCCTATGCGGGCGTCCGCTCCGGCACTAGGATTGACCCTCACCCCGGTCGACCACAGGAGCTTTCATGACCATCGCCCTCATCGTCGTCGCCGCGATCATCGTCATCGCGGTCCTCTACTTCATCGTCAAGCGCAACTCGATCATCGCCCAGCGCAACCGGGTCGACGAGTCCTGGAGCGGGATCGACGTGCAGCTCAAACGGCGCCACGACCTCGTCCCCAACCTGGTCGAGACGGTCAAGGGCTACGCCGAGCACGAGAGCTCGACCTTCGAGAAAACCACCCAGGCGCGCGCCGCCGCGATGCAGGCGCAGAGCGTCGGGGAAACGGCCCAGGCCGAGCAGAAACTGACCCAGGCCCTGGCCGACCTCAAAGCGGTGGCCGAGAACTACCCGACCCTGCGGGCGACCGAGAACTTCCAGCAGCTCAGCCGCAACCTCTCCGAGCTCGAGGACGAGATCCAGGCCTCGCGTCGGATCTACAACTCCAACGTCCAGACCTACAACACCGACATCGAACAGTTCCCGGGCTCGATCGTCGCCAACGCCGGCGACTTCACCAAACGCGAGTACTTCGAGATCGCCGACGCCGAGCGCGAGCCGGTCGCGGTCGACTTCGGCACCAAATAGAGCTTCTAGAATTGGCTCGATGACCGCGACTCAGGACATCACCCTCTGGATCTGCGACAGCTGCGGGTTCATCTACGACCCGGCGATCGGCGACCCCGACGGCGGCATTCCCCCGGGAACCGCCTTCGAGGACATCCCCAAGGACTGGTTCTGCCCGGTCTGCGGCGCGCGGACGTCCGACTTCCGGCCGCTCGAGCCGGGCGAGGCCTAGGGCCCGTCGAACCCGGACGGGGTTTCGCTTAGTTTTTTCGAGATCGAGGACGACTGACCGCGATGGCCGGTGACGAAAAAACACAAGACGCTTCACCCCGTCCGGGTTCGACGGGCAGCTACGACTACGACTGGGTCGTGGTGGGGTCGGGGTTCGGGGGGTCCGTGGCGGCGCTGCGGCTGGCCGAGAAGGGCTATTCCGTGGCCGTACTGGAGTGCGGCAGCCGCTTCGAGGACGACGACTTCGCCGAGTCGACGCTGCGCGAACCGCGCCGCTACTTCTTCTCCCCCAAGTTGGGGATGCGCGGGGTGCTGCGGATGACCTTCTTCAAGGACGTCTTCGTCGTCTCCGGCAGCGGCGTCGGCGGCGGCAGCCTCGGCTACGCCAACACCCTCTACCGCGCCCGCCCGGCCTTCTTCGAGGACCCGCAGTGGGCTGAGCTCGACAACTGGGAGCTGGCCATGGCCCCCCACTACGACACCGCCGAACGGATGCTGGGCGTCGCCGAGTACGAAGGCATCGGCCCGGCCGACAAGCTGCTGCAGGAATACGGCGAGGAGATCGGCGTCGGCGAGACCTTCACCAACACCCGGGTCGGCGTCTTCTTCGACCAGCCGGGCAAGCAGGTGCCCGACCCCTACTTCGAAGGCGAGGGTCCGGACCGGACCGGCTGCATGCGCTGCGGCAGCTGCATGGTCGGCTGCCGCCACGGCGCCAAGAACACCCTGGTCAAGAACTACCTCTGGTTCGCCGAGAAGCTCGGCGTCCGGATCTTTCCCGAACGCCAGGTGACCGAGGTCCGCCCGCTCAGCGCGGCCGACGGCTCCGACGGCTACGCCGTGACCGCCGAGCGCTCCGGCTCCTGGTTCCACAGCGAGCAGCGGACGCTGCGCGCGAAGGGCATCGTGATCGCCGCCGGCGCCCTCGGCACCAACCAGCTGCTGGCCAACTGCAAGCACGCTGGCGCGCTGCCGCGACTCTCCGACCAGGTCGGCGCCGTCATCCGCACCAACTCGGAGTCGATCCAGGCGGTCACCGCTCCCGACGACGAGCGCGACTTCAGCCGCTCGGTCGCCATCACCTCCAGCATCTACCCCGACCCCGACACCCACATCGAGGTCGTCACCTACGGCCAGGCGGGCGACGCGATGAGCGGCACCTTCACGGCGATGACCGGCGCCGGCACGAAGCTGACCCGGCCGCTGATGTGGCTGCGGGAGACGCTGGGCCACCCCCTGCGGACCCTGCGCAGTCTGAGCCCGTTCAAGTGGTCGCAGCGGACCGTGATCCTGCTGGTGATGCAGACCGTGGATGCGGCGATGCACCTGCAGCCGAAGCGCAAGCTGTTCGGCCGCGGCGTCCGCCTGCAGACCGAACAGGACCCGGACCGCCCCAACCCGACCTTCATCCCCGCCGCCGAGCAGGTGGCGCGCTGGTTCGCGCAGCGGACCGGCGGCATGGCCCAGAGCGCCTTCACCGAGTCGCTCCGCAACACCCCCACCACCGCCCACATCCTCGGCGGCGCGGTGATCGGCGCCGGGCCCGAGAGCGGCGTCGTCGACGGCGGCAACCGCGCCTACGGCTACGAGAACCTGCTGGTCACCGACGGGGCCTCGATCCCCGCCAACCCCGGCGTCAACCCGAGCCTGACGATCACCGCCAAGGCCGAGCACGCGATGAGCCTGGTCCCGCCGAAGGCGGGAGCGGAGCCGCGCCACCTCCCAGAGGCGGCGCGGCCTGCAGCTCCTGTCGCTCGCTAGCGCTCAGCCGGCGTCGGCGAGGCGCTGGGCGACGTAGTCCCAGTTGACGACGTTCCAGAAGGCGTCGATGTAGTCGGGCCGTTTGTTCTGGTACTTGAGGTAGTAGGCGTGCTCCCAGACGTCGCAGCCCAGCAGCGCGGTCTGGCCGTCGGAGATCGGCGAGTCCTGATTCGGGGTTTTGGCCACGGCGATGCCGGAGCCGTCGTGCACCAGCCAGGCCCAGCCGGAGCCGAACTGACCGATACCTGCCGCTTTGAACTCGTCCTTGAAAGCGTCGAAGGAGCCGAACTTCTCGGCGATCGCGGCGCCGAGGTCGCCGCCGGGCTCACCGCCGCCGTCGGGGCTCAGCATCTGCCAGAAAAGCGAGTGGTTGTAGTGGCCGCCGGCGTTGTTGCGGACCGGGCCCTGCTTGTCGGCGGGCAGGCTGGAGAGGTTCTTCAGCACGTCCTCGACGTCGCGGTCGGCCCACTCCGTGCCCTCGAGCGCGGCGTTCGCTTTGTCGACGTAGGCCTGGTGATGCTTGTCGTGGTGGACGCGCATCGTCGCCTCGTCGATGTGCGGCTCGAGCGCGTCGTAGGCGTAGGGAAGATCGGGAACTGAGAAAGGCATCTGAAGGCTCCTCGGTTAGTTCGAAACTGGTTCCTCGGAGCCTAGCGGCGGCGCTTCCTCCTCGGTCTGCACGCCACCGTCGAACTTCGCCCGCGGCACCGTGTCCGGGTCCCCCCCGGTCCAGGCGTTGAAGCGGTACCAGGAGGGCTTCGCCTGCCGGTTTTCGGTCAGCAGGCCGGCCGAGCGGCAGAAGGCGCAGCTGCCGCCTTCGTCGGTCCAGGTGAACCACCAGGCGCCGCCGATGCGCCACTCGAGGCGGTGGGTGGAGAGCATTGCGAAGGCGCGGGAGAGCTGGTTCGCCTGCCCGTAGAGCCCGCGCTCCCAGCGGGTCGGCCCGCTGCGGCTGCCCCAGCCCAGCTCGGTCACGTAGATCGGCGTCGCGGCGTCGTTGTGGACGCGCATGATCCGCCTCAGGTTGGCGATCTGGGCGCCCATCGCCTGCGCCCGCGCGACGTAGGGGTGCAGGGCGACGCCGTCGAAGTAGCGCTTCACGTTCCGGGCCCGGTAGAAGCGCTGCAGGTAGTCGCCCGAGGCGACGTTCGGCGGCACCTGCAGCGGCCGCCCGAAGAAGCCGCCGAGGATCACCTGCGAGTCGGGGTCGATCCGGTGCAGGACGCGGCCGGAGATCCGGATCAGCGTGGCGAACTCCTCCGGGTCCGGCTCGCTGGCGAAGGTGACGATGTTCTGCTCGTTCCAGATCTCCCAGCGGTGGATCGGCAGGAAGGGGACTTCGGGGTTCTCCTCCCAGAAGTCGCCGTCGGGCCCGTAGCGTTCGGCCGTTTCGCGCAGCAGCTTGGTCCAGGCCCAGCGCTGCCAGGAGGTCCGCACGGGCAGGTCGCTCAGCTCCGGCGCCACCCACTCCGGTGAGCCCCAGACGAAGGGCATGACCCGGATCCCCGCTTCCGCCGCCAGCCCCACCTCGCGGTCGAAGCCGGACCAGTCCGGCTCGGAGACGAGCGGCGGCTTCGCCTGCACGACCGTCCAGTAGAGCGGCAGCCGCACGCTGTCGACCCCCGCCTCCTCCATCAGCTCGAAGTCCTTGGCGTTGGCGTAGCTCTGCGGCGAGACCCCGATGAAGCCCGGCGGCAGGTAGGCGTGCGCGGCCGCCGGCGAAATCGCCATCAGCGCCAGCACCAGGATCGGCAGGATCTTGCGGGTCATCGTCTTGATGGAACAGGGCGAGCGGGCAAAGTAGCGGCCAGGTCCGGATGGCGGACGAGCTTTCCCGCGCCGCTTTGAGATAATCGCCGCTCTCGGGGCGTGGCGCAGCCTGGTAGCGCGCACCGTTCGGGACGGTGAGGTCGCAGGTTCAAATCCTGCCGCCCCGATGAAGCAGCGCTCAGCTCACCGCACGCCGGCAGCAACGCAGGTCCGCGTCACGGAGTTCGGTACCTCCAAACGCGAGCCGGCGCCGTTCCCCTCGAACACTGCCTTCCCCCGGAACAGGAATCGACCGCCGGCGCAGGTCGCGCTGAGGACGCTGCGGCGCATTCCCGCGTCGGAGTACCTCCGTCCGATGACCAGATCGAAGGCGATGGTCAACCCATAGCCGTCACCCAGCACGGGCATCTCCACGTCGACTCTCAAGCCGTAGCGACCCCGGTCGATCTCCTCGATTCGAACGATCCCGAGAGCCACCTTGGGAACGGGCAAGGTGAAGACTCCGCGGACGTAGAAGGTGGTGACGCCACCGCGGGATCCACCGTTGAAGACGATGAACTCACTGGCGGCCAGGATCGGCGAATTTTCCGGATAGGCGAAGAGCACTTGCCCGGGGCCGCTGCCCACGATCGACGGTCCACAGACCGTTTCGAGGCGCTGCGTGTCCAGCATGCTCAGGCGCCGGTACCCACAGGCGGGAAGGCCGGTCACATCGAGCTTGATGTGCCGGTCGGCTTCGAGTTCCAACGTCCGCAGGGTCGGCTCGACGCCCCCATCGAGGCTCAGGACCCGGCCTCTGATCGCAACCGCGACGGGGGCCGGCACTTTGCGCGGAAGCGCTTTCGGTGAGACGCCGACGCTCGAGACCAGCGGTGAGGGTCCGGGCGCCTGAACGTCCTCGGCGATCACGCCGGCAGGCTGCGCAGCGAGGCTAAAAGCCCCGATCGCCACTGCCAGCAATCGCACTCCCGTTCGCCGCACCCTGTGACGAGGCTAGTCCACAACACGACAGTTCGGTGCTCGTACGGTGGTCAACGTTCCTTCGCGCCGCCGACGCCTGGGCTGGCGAGCTCGGCTGCCAGCGAGCGCACCGCCGCGGTGGCGCGCCTGACCAGGTGGCCGGGCACGGTTGCCGGCAGCTCGCCGACGAAGGCGGTGCCGGGAAGGGCGTGGTTCTGCCAGCTGGTGGCGCTGCCGGGATAGCGGCGCAGGCGCACCAGGGGCAAGCCGGACAGCTGCGCGAAGCGGCGCTCGACCAGCGGGTCGCCGCCGGAGCGGTCGATCAGGCCGAACGGCTGGTGGAACCAGATCGTCAGGTCGGGTTCGACCCGCTCGAGCAGCCGCCGCGCCGCCTGGGACTCCGGCTCGGAGAGGGCGCGCGGGCCAGAATATTCGAGCCCGCCCAGCGAGCGCCAGGCGAAGGGGAAGTTGCGGTTGAGGTCGACCCCGTGCGCGTTGCCGCGGGTCCCGGCGGCGACGCCGTCGGGGTTCAGGGTCGGCACAACCCAGAAGGCGGCACCGCTCGGCAGGGCGCCGACGAGCAGCCGGCGCGTGATCCGCATCCCCGCCGTCTCGTCGCCGTGAACGCAGCCGAAGACGACGACCATGAGCGGCGCGCTCGCCGGGCCTCGCTGCAGGGCCACGATCGGCCGGCCCTGGACCGAGTGCCCGATCGTCGACCGCGCCGCGGAGGCGCTGCTAGCGAGCCCGAGCAGCAGCAGGCAGACACCTGCCGCGACTAGCGCCGCGGCGGGCCCGCGCTCAGCCGACCGCTGCGATCGCCCGCTCGATTTCACCCAGCGAGGGCCCGTCCTGCAGCGTCTCGGTGCCGTTGGGGCCGGTGACGATCGCCGCCTGGCGGACGCGGATGCCGAGGTCGGAGCCAAGTTCCTCGTAGCCGGCGAGACGCTCGGCGATCGGCCCGTCCGGGCCGCCGTTCTCTTCGAGGTCTTCCTTCCATTCCGGGTAGTTCAGTTCCTCGATGCCGCCGGCGATCGAGTCGAGGAAATCCTGGTCGACGCCGAAATGGCCGGCTTCGGCCTGGTTGCGGAAGAAGAGGTAGGTGTACTGCCAGCCGTAGCCCTGTTCGGCCGCCGCCTCGGCGCCGAAGAAGCCGAGCTGCTCGACGTTCTCGCTGTTCGAGTAGTGGCGGTAGAGCAGCTTCACGTCGCCGGGGCGGGCGTAGTCTTCGGTCAGGGTCGGGATCGTGCTGAGGAAGTCCTCCCGGCAGCTGGCGCACTGCATGTCGTTGAAGATCTGGATCGCCACCGGGGCGTCGGCGGAGCCGAGCCGGTCGCCTTCCTGCGGCACGCCGCCGAACAGGCGCTGGGCGTCGGTGATGCCCTCGACGTGGACGACCGGGTCGCCGGGCTCGATCGTCGCGGCTTCGACCACCAGGTAGCCGAGCCCGAACAGGCCGAGCGCCAGCATCAGGATCACCCAGAGCCGGCCCCTGCGCGGCAGCGGTTTGACGGCGACTTCCGACATCCGTGCCCATTATCCCGACCGGCCGGTTCGGGAAGCCGCAAGGTGCGAACGGGCGATTGACACGTCCGCCGAAAGCGATAACTATGGACGTACCCACTTTCAACGACATGGGAGGTCATTCATGGCCCATCACCTGACGCCCAGCGAGCTCGCCGACCAGCTGCAGATGAAGCGGCAGGAGGTGATCGGAAAGTGCGTGGAGATGGGCGTCCCGATCTTTCACGGGCGCATCGACCGCACCCTCTTCGAGAGTTCGCTGCGCAGCCTCTCGCCCCAGCATCGACCCCGTAGTACCGCAACGAATTGACGCTTAACTAGACTTCCCCGCTATGGGAACGGGGCGGGGCACCAAGTCCAAGACTCTCGCTGACCTGCTGCCGCTGGCGGCGCAGGTCTACGGCGACGCGCCGGCCGTCCGCTACAAGGACGGCGAGCAGTGGGTCGACCGCAGCTTCAACCAGGTGGTCGAGATCGTCCGGCCGCTGGCGCTGGGCCTGGCCGAGCTGGGAGTCGCCAAGGGCGACCGCGTCTCGATCCTCGGCAACACTCGTCCCGAGTGGACCTACTTCGACTTCGCGGCGCTCTCGATCGGCGCCACCGTGGTGCCGATCTACCAGACCAACTCGCCGGAGGAGTGCCGCTACGTGCTGGAGAACTCCGACGCGAAGGTCGTCGTCGTCGAGGACGACGAGCAGATGGAGAAGATCCGCCAGGTCCGCGACCAGCTGCCGCAGCTCCAGCACGTCGTGCGGATGACCGGTTCCAGCGACGATGCCCTCTCGACCGAGGACCTGACGGCCAAAGGCGCCGGCGGTGACGACGCCCAGTGGCAGTCGCTCTACTCGGCGGTGACCCCGGCCGACATCTGCACCTTCATCTACACCTCGGGCACCACCGGCCCGCCGAAGGGCTGCATCATCAGCCACGGCAACTACCGCTCGATGCTCGACATGGTCAACGAGACCAGCGTCATCGAGGGCGAAGACGTCACCTACCTCTACCTGCCGCTGGCCCATTCCTTCGCCCTGCTGATCCAGCTCGGCAGCTTCGACCTCGGCGCCACCATCGCCTACTGGGAGCGCGACCCGCTGAAGATCATGCCCAACCTGGCGGAGCTGAAACCGACCTACTTCCCCTCGGTGCCGCGCATCTTCGAGAAGATCTACACCGCCGCCAACAGCGGCATGGAAAAAGAGGGCGGCCTGAAAAAGGCGATCTTCCACTGGGCGATCGGCGTCGGCGCGAAGATGCGCGAGGTCGAGCGCAGCGGTCGCAAGCCCGGCTTCCTGCTCGCCCGCCAGTACAAGTTCGCCGACGAGAAGGTCCTCTCGAAAATCCGCAACCTGTTCGGCGGCCAGCTGCGCCTCGCCGTCTCCGGCGCCGCCCCGATCAACCCTGAGATCCTGCGCTTCTTCGACGCCGCCGGCGTGCTCGTGCTCGAGGGCTGGGGGATGACCGAGACCTCGACCGCGGCGACGATCTCCTCGCCCGACGACTTCAAGGTCGGCACGATCGGCAAACCGTTCCCCGGCTGCGAGGTGAGGATCGCCGACGACGGCGAGATCCTCGTCAAGGGCCCCAACGTCTTCCAGGGCTACCACAAGAACGAAGAGGCGACGAAGGAGACGATCGTCGACGGCTGGCTGCACACCGGCGACATCGGCGAGATCGACTCCGAGGGCTTCATCAAGATCACCGGCCGCAAAAAGGACATCATCATCACCGCCGGGGGCAAGAACATCACCCCGGCCAACCTCGAGGCCGACATCAAGCAGCACCCGCTGGTCTCCCAGTGCGTGGTCGTCGGCGACCGTCGCCCCTACCTGGTCGCCCTGGTCACCCTCGACCCCGAAGAGGCGGTCGCCTACGCCAAGGAGAACGGCCTGCCCGAGGATCCCGCCCAGCTCGCCGCCAACGCCGACGTCAAAGCTTCGATCGAGGCCCACGTCGAGGAGATCAACAAGAACTACGCCCGGGTCGAGCAGGTGAAGAAGATCTCGATCCTCCCCCACGATCTCTCCCAGGAGAGCGGCGAGCTGACGCCGACGCTGAAGGTGAAGCGGGCGGTGGTCACCGCGAAGCACGAGGGCGAGATCGAGGAGTTGTACGCGGCCTAGACGGTGGTGGTTAGAGGGTGGGAGTGGGTGCCCCCTTCTCACTGCACCTCGTCGGGTGGTTCCACTGAGGGCTGACGCCGCGGTGGCTGGCGGCCCTCCTCATGCTGATACGTTCGAAGGGGGCACCCACTCCCACCCTCGCACGCGCTCGGTTAGGCCGCGTAGAGCTCGGATCGCGTAGATGGGACGGGGTTCCCGCGCAGGTGGCAACGCGCCAGCGCCAGTTCACTTCGAGCAGCGCGCTTGGCAGTGAGACCTCCTACTCAGCGGTGGTGGTGCTGCGGTAGTCCCCTGAGCTTGGTGAAGCTTCCGTAGCCCGGGAGGCGGTCGGGTGGGGTCTCGAACGTATCAGCATGAGGAGGGCCGGCAACCCTCGTGGCGACAGCCGTAAGCGACCCTCCCTCCGAGGTGCAGTGAGAGACCCCACCCGACCGCCTCCCGGGCCCTACGCGTACTTCAGGAAGCCTCGCCCGACTGCCGCAGCAACACCGACGTCGTCTGCTCGAGCACCCGCCGCCAAGCCGAAGTCTGCTCCGGCTCTTCCTCGGAGGCCCGCTCGACCACGCGGCGGACGCGGCGCCCGGAGATTTCGAGGCCGTGGCGACCGGCGATCTCCTCGAAGCGGTCGTAGTCCTTGGCCAGCGTGGCGGTGACGGATTCGAAGCCGTGACGGGCGATCCGCAGGCGCCGCGTGTAGTCCATGATCGGGGTGCCGAACATCAGCTCGTCGTTGGGGTCGGGCTCGACCAGGACGATGTCGACGCCGGGATATTTCTCCTGCCACATCCCCACCGCCTGGTGCAGCCGCTGGTGGGCGATCAGGCGGAAGGTCTGGTTGGCGATCGCCGGCAGACCCATGTCGGAGACCCTGCGCACGCGGCTGCCGGTCACCGTCGGGATCGTCTTCTCGAAGTCGTTGACGTAGGGGACCAGCGGGTTGACGACGACGATGAACTTGGCGCCCTTCTCGACCGCGATGTCGACGTTGGTGGTCGAGCGAATGCCGCCGTCGACCAGCTGGCGGCCCTTGAGGTCGACCGGCTTGTAGACGATCGGCAGGCAGGTCGAGCACTGGATCGCCTTCGAGATCGGCACGTCGGACCAGTCCTCCTCGCCGAAGACGATCCGCTCGCAGGTGTCGAGGTCGGTCGCGGTCAGGTACAGCTCGCGGTCGAGCAGGCGGAAGTCGTTGACGCCGCCGGTGTCGGCCAGCGCCTCCTCGACGTAGTCGGCGAGGCCGGCGCCGGAATAGAGCCCGGTCGGCAGCGCCTCGGCCAGGCCGACGCCGATGTCGATCGCCGAGAGCTCGCCGATACGCGCCAGCTGGCGCACCAGCTCCAGCGTCCGCAGCGGCAGGCCGACGGCTTTGGAGAGGAAGCCGAGGTAGTTCGGTTTGAGCACCCGGTTGAGGTCGAGGTCCTCGAGCTCGGAGGGGACCCGCGAGTTGAGCACCTGCATCATCTCGTCCGGGGTGATGCCGTTGGCCAGCATCCCGGCGACGAAGGACCCGGCGCTGGTGCCGACGTAGACGTCGAAGTTGTTGACGGTGCTGTTGACCGCGAGCAGGTCGAGCGCGCGCAGGGCGCCGATCTCGTAGACGCCGCCGGTGAAACCGCCGCCGCCGAGGACCAGAGCCGTCTTCGAGGGCTTTTTGCGACCGCGCGCTTTACGGCGGGGCTTGGACTCGATGTCGACGACTTTCCCCATATAAAACGTGATTATCTCAGGGTGACCGGCTGGTCCGGCCGCTACCCTGCCGCTCGATCGTGTTGGAAGGGGCGATGAGACGGGTTTCGATCCTGGTGGCCGCGGCCTGCGCAGCCGTCTTTCTGCTGTCCAGCGCGGCCCAGGCGAGCCAGGCCTGCGACCAGATGCGGGCGATGCTGACCCGGGGCGGCGGCTCGTCCAGCGGCCTGCTGGTGATCGAGAGCGAAAGCGGCGACGTCGTCTGCGCCAAGTCGCCGGGCCAGCAGCGGATGCTGGCCTCGAACATGAAGCTGTACACGACCGCGGCCGCGCTCTCGCGGCTCGACCCGGACTCCCGCATCCCCACCAAGGTCTTCAGCGACGGGCGCGTCGACTCCGGCGGCATCCTCCACGGCAGCCTCTACCTGCAGGGGGGCGGCGACCCCGCGCTGGGCACGCCGACCTTCTACAACGGCTACCTGGCGGGGCTCGGAACCAACCTGTTCTCGCTGGTGCCGCAGATCCGTGCCGCCGGGATCCGCGCAATCACCGGCCGCGTCTACGGCGACGACACGATCTTCGACCGCCGCCGCGGCGTCGCCGACTCCGGCTACGGGACCAGCCCCTACATCGGCCCGCTCTCCGGCCTCGCTTTCAACTCGGGGTTCAGCGGCTCCACCAGCAGCAGCGGCTTCTCCTCCGACCCGGCCAAGCTGGCGACGACGAAGCTGGCGCGGGCGCTCAACTCCGCCGGCGTCTCGGTGCCGCCCCAGGTGGCGCTGGCCCCCACCCCACTCGACGCCGAACGGGTGGCGATCGTGCGCTCGCCCAGCCTCAGCGAGATCGTCAACGTCACCGACGTCTACTCAGACAACTTCTTCGCCGAGACCCTGATCAAGCTGCTGGGCGCGCGTCTCGGCGGCGGTGGCACCACCGCCGCCGGGGCGAACGTCGTCGAGGACTTCGCCAGCGAACTCGGCTCCGGCGTGCACGCGGTCGACGGCTCCGGCCTCACCCGCTCCAACCGCGCCTCCCCACGCCAGGTCGTCGACCTCCTGGCGGCGATGCGCGACGACCCGGCCGGCGAGGACTTCATCCAGGACCTCGCCCTGGCCGGCAAGGAGGGCACCGTCGACGACCGCATGCACGGAACCGCCGCCTACGCCCGCTGCCGCACCAAGACCGGCACGATCAGCGGCGTCAGCAACCTCTCCGGCTACTGCTTCAACAAGAGCGGTCGGATCATGGTCTTCTCGATCCTGATGAACGGCGTCGGCAACCTCAGCCTCGCCCACCTCGAACAGGACCGCATCGCCGGCCTCGTCGCCGGCTACTGATCGCGGCGCCGGCGACGTTTGTCGCGCTCGTCGAGACCGTGGTAGACGCCGAAGGTCAGGATGAATGCGACGACCGTCAGCGCCTGGAGAGCACCTTCCCCCGCGTCCTTGAGGAGAACGGCACCCAGGAGGAGGACCGTTCCCCCTACCGCCAAGCCGATGTGAGCGTACTTCAGACCACCCATCCCATTGCCTCCTGTTTCAGACAAAACATTTCAGAAAATGTAGCGCACGCCCAGGTCTATGAGCACCGCCAGGCATCCAAATAGGCCACCGACATACCCGTCGCTCAGGGCCCTGGCGGCAAGCACCTCTCGGGATCTCCCCGCCAGCAGAGCCAAGGTCCCGATCGTGAACGTGCCAAGCAGGGTGCCGGCGGCGACCGCGGTGGCCACAACCTCGACCACGCTGGTCACCGGACCGACCCCAGAAAGCACCATCCGCCGATCCTCGCGGCGACGCCCGCACGCGTGGCGCGCGCGATGTGCCGACTTCGTGCCTACCCGAGCAACGCCAGCAGGGCGGCTTCGTCCAGCACCTCGGTGCCGAGCGATTCGGCCTTGGCCAGCTTCGAGCCCGGGCTCTCGCCGGCGACGACGAAGTCGGTTTTCTTCGAGACCGAGTTGACGACCTTGCCGCCGGCGGACTTGACCAGGGCCGCCGCCTCCTCGCGGGTCAGCTCCGGCAGGGTCCCGGTGAGGACGACGGTCCTGCCTTCCAACGGGCCGCCGCTGACCCGCCGTTCGGACTCGTCGGCCTCCAGTCGCAGGCCCTTCTGCTTCAGCTTCTCGATCAGTGCCCAGGTGAGGTCGTCGCCGAGCGCCTCGGCGATCTGCACGGCCATGATCGGCCCCACCCCCTCGACCTCCTCGATCAGCTCCGGGTCGGCCTCGTGCAGGGCGTCGATCGAGCCGAAGTGGTCGGCCAGGGCCTCCGCGGTGACGTAGCCGACGCCCGGGAGGCCCAGCGCGTAGAGGACGCGCTTGAAGGGACGCTGCTTCGACCCCTCGATCGCCGCGATCAGGTTGCGGGCGGAGGTCTCGGCGAAGCGGTCCATCCCGATCAGCTGCTCCTCGTCGAGCTCGTAGATGTCGGCGACGTCGGCGATCAGCCCGTCTTCGAGGAAGCGCATCGCCTGCTTCTCGCCGAAGCCGTCGATGTCCATCGCCCCCTTGCTGACGAAGTTCTTGACGTGCTGGAAGGACTGCCCGGGGCAGCCGGCGCGGTTGGGGCAGATCGTGAACACGGCGCCCTCGGGCTTGACCGTCTCGGTCCCGCAGGCCGGGCATTTCTTCGGCGGCTTCGGCCTGCGGGCGCTCTTGTTCTTGCGCGGCAGTTTGGGCGAGACGACCTGGGGGATCACGTCGCCGGCCCGCATCACCACCACCTCGTCGCCGTTGCGCACGTCCTTGCGGGCCAGGTCCTCCTCGTTGTGGAGGGTGGCGGTACTGACGGTGACCCCACCGACGTGGACCGGCTCCAGCATTGCGAACGGGACCAGATGGCCGGTGCGGCCGACGTTCCAGACGACGTCGCGCATGGTCGTCATCGCCGTCGTCGGCGGGAACTTCCAGGCGATCGCCCAGCGCGGCTCGCGCCCGACCACGCCCAGCTCCCGCCACAGCGCCCGCTCGTCGACCTTGACGACGACGCCGTCGATCTCGTAGTCGAGCGACTCGCGCCGCCCCTCCCACCAGTGACAGCGCTCGACCACACCCTCGACACCCTCGTGGTGGGCGGTGTCGGGATTGACCTTGAAGCCGCGGTCGTTCAGCCATTCGACCTCGTCCATGTGCGTGGCGAGGTCGAGCCCGCGGACGGCGCCGATCCCGTAGATCCAGGTCGAGAGCGGCCGTTCGGCGGCCAACGCCGGATCGAGCTGGCGGATCGAGCCGGCGGCGGAGTTGCGGGGATTGGCGAAGGTCGGTTCCTCCGCTTCGGCCCGGCGCTCGTTGAGGGCTTTGAAGGCGGCGATCGGCAGGTAGGCCTCGCCGCGCACTTCGATCAGCTCCGGCGCGTCGGGGATCCGCAGCGGCACCGAGCCGATCGTGCGCAGGTTCTGGGTCACGTCCTCGCCGACCCGGCCGTCGCCCCGGGTGGCACCGCGGACCAGGACCCCGTCCTCGTAGGTGAGGGTGATCGCCAGGCCGTCGATCTTCGGCTCGCTCGTGTAGCTGAACTGGGAGGCGGTGATGTCGAGCCGCTTCAGGTAGTTGGCCAACCGCGTCTCCCAGGCGCGCAGCTCCTCCTCGTTGCGGGCGTTGCCGAGCGAGAGCATCGCCTCGTGATGCTCGACCGGGTCGAAGCGATCGAGCGGCGCCGCCCCGACCCGCTGGGTCGGGGAATCGGGCGTACGCAGGTCCGGGTTGTCGGCCTCGATCGCCCGCAGCTCGTCGAGCAGCCCGTCGTAGACGTCGTCGCCGACCTCCGGTTCGTCGAGGACGTAATAGAGCCGGTTGTGGCGCTCCAGCTCCTGCCGCAGCTCCGCCGCCCGCTGAGCGTCGGCGCCGCTCACGCCGTCGGCGCGCTCGCGGCCAGCATCTCCTCGAAGCCCCAGCCGCGCAGGCGCTCGAGGCCGCCATGGTCGGTGAGGTCGAAGTGGATCGGCGTGACCGAGATCCGGCCCTCGGCGACGGCGTAGAGGTCGGTTCCCTCGATCTCCTCGTAGCCGGGCTGCCAGCCGTAGATCTCGTAGCGCTTGCGCCCCTCCGCCTCCTCGCCGACCAGCTTCAGCTCGTCGTTGTAGATGCGTTTGCCGAGCTTGGTCACCTCGACCCCGCGCGGCTCGCCGGCGGGGCAGTTGACGTTGATCAGCGTCGCCTCCGGCATCGTCTCCCCCACCAGGCGCTCGACCAGCTGCGCCGCGAAGGCCGCGCCGAAGGCGAAGTCGAAGCGGCCGCTGACGTAGCCCATGCCCCCGCCCGAGGACTGCTGCGAGAAGGCGACGGCGGGGATGCCGAGGACGATTCCCTCCAGCGCCGCCGCCACCGTGCCCGAGTAGGTGATGTCGTCGCCGAGGTTGGCGCCGTGGTTGATCCCGGAGACGATCAGGTCGGGGCGGCCGCCGACCAGGCCCAGCTCGGCGAAGCGGACGCAGTCGACCGGAGTGCCGTCGGTCGCATAGCCGCGGTCGCCGTCGCCGAACTCGACCTCCTCGATGCTGAGGGGGGAGCGGGTGGTGATGCTGCGGGCGGTGGCGCTGCGGTTGGAGTCGGGGGCGATCACGTCGACCTGGACGTCGTCGAGCCCACGCAGGGCCCGCCGCAGCGCCTGCAGGCCGGGGGCGGAGATCCCGTCGTCGTTGGTGAGGAGGATGCGCACGCCGACGATTCTAGGAGTAGCCGACGGACTCCAGGTAGAGACCGTGCGCGGGAGCCGTGTCCCCCGCCTCGGTTCGCGGCGCACCGGCCAGGAGCGCGGCGAAGCTCTCGACGCCGCGCCGCCCGGAGGCGACCTCGAGCATGGTCCCGACCAGGACCCGGACCATGCTGCGCATGAAGGCGTCGGCGCTGACCCGAAAGGCGAGGATGTCGCCCGGTCGAGACTCCCAGGAGGCGGAGAGGACGTCGCGCTCGAAGCGCACGTGGTCGGTCTGGGTCGGGGTGAAGGCGGTGAAGTCGTGCGTGCCCAGCAGAGCCGCAGCGCAGGCATCCAGCCCCGCGCGGTCGATCCGGTGCGGCCACCAGAGTGCCCGCCCGCGCTCGAACGGGTTCGAGGCCGAACGGGCGAGGAGCCGGTAGCAGTAGCTGCGCGAGGTCGCGTCTCCGCGCGCGTCGAAGCCGTCTGCGGCGGGACCCGCGGCGGTGACGGCGACGTCGTCGGGCGTGAGGCCGTTGAGCCGGCGCAGGAAGTCACCGGGCACCGCGGCGGCGGTGCGGAAGCTCGCCACCTGCCCCCAGGCGTGGACGCCGGCGTCGGTGCGCCCGGCCACGGTCAGCTCGACCGGCTCGCGCAGGATCGTCTCCAGCGCCGTCTCCAGCTCAGCCTGGACGGTTCGCTGGCCCGGCTGGGCGGCCCAGCCGGAGAAGCCGGAGCCGTCGTATTCGATATCGAGGCGGAAGGAGCCGGCGCTCAAACCAGCTCGAGGTACACCATCTCGGTGGAATCCGAGCGGCGCGGGCCGAGCTTGACGATGCGGGTGTAGCCGCCAGGGCGGGTCGCGTAGCGCGGCGCCACCTCGTCGAACAGCTTGTGGACGATGAACTTGTCGTTGTGCAGCGTCGAGAGCGCCTGCCGGCGGGCGTGCAGGTCGCCCCGTTTGGCCAGCGTGATCAGCTTCTCGACCTCGGGCTTGACCGCCTTGGCCTTGGCCTGGCTGGTCTCGATCCGCTCGTGCTCGATCAGCTGCTTCGAGAGGTTCGAGAGCAGCGCCTCACGGTGCGCGGAGTCACGGCTGAGCTTGTTCCGCTTCTTGCGATGGCGCACAGTGTTCTCCGCTCGCTCTCGTGGTTCCTCTAGTCCTGCTGGAGATCGAGGCCGCGGGCGTGCAGGGTCTCGATCACTTCCTCGATCGACTTCGAGCCGAAGTTGGGGATCGCGTTCAGTTCGCCGCGCGACTTGCGAACCAGGTCGCCGACGGTCTGGACGCCGGCGCGCTTGAGGCAGTTGTAGGAGCGGACGCCGAGTTCGAGCTCCTCGATCAGGATCTCGTCGAGGCCGTTGTTGCTGCCGATCCCGTCGCCTGCCGGCGAGGAGAGCGAGTCGGCCGGCATCGCCTGGACCGGTTCACGCGCGGTCAGCTCCTCGACGCGGTCGGCGTCGGTGAAGATCGCCAGGCTCTTGATCAGGATCTCGGAGGCCTCGCGCAGCGCGGCCCCGGGCTCGATCGAGCCGTCGGTCTCGAGGTCGAGGGTGAGTTTGTCGAAATCGGTGCGCTGGCCGACGCGGGCGGCGGCGACGGCGTAGGAGGCGCGGCGAATCGGCGAGAAGATCGAGTCGATCGGGATCACGCCGATCGGCTGCTCGTCGGACTTGTTCTCTTCCGCCGGCGAGTAGCCGCGGCCGCGGCCGATCGTCAGGTAGACCTCGAGTTTCGTTTTCTTCTCGAGCGTGGCGATCGGCGCCTCAGGGTTGAGGATCTCGACGCCGGAGGGCAGGTCGATGTCCTTGGCCTTGATCTCGCCGGGGCCGGTGGCGACCAGCGGCGCCTCGACCTCGTCGGCGTCGGTGTGCATGCGGACGACCAGGTCCTTGAGGTTGAGGACGATGTCGGTGACGTCCTCTTTGACGCCGGGCACGGTCGAGAACTCGTGCGCGACGCCCTCGATGCGGACGCTGGTGATCGCGGCGCCGCCCAGCGAGGACAGCAGGACGCGACGGAGGCTGTTGCCGAAGGTGTAGCCGAAGCCCTTGTCGAGCGGCTCGATGGTGAAGGTGCCGCGACGGTCGTCGACCTTCTCGGAGGTGATGCGGGGGACCTGGAAATCAGTGGTCATGAGTTCCTTGCGTATGCGTGTTCAGAAATTTCGGGGGTTCCGGGCTACTTGGAGTACAGCTCGACGATCAGCTGCTCCTGGACCGGCGCCGAGATCTCGGAGCGCTCGGGATAGCGCAGGATCTTGGCGGTGAGGGCATCGTGGTCGGCCTGCAACCAGGCCGGCACGGTGGAGACGAGTTCGGTCGCGCGCTGGATCGTGTCGGTGGCCGACGATCCGGCCTTGATCGAGATGATGTCCTCGGGACGTACTTGGTAGGAGGGGATGTCGACGCGGCGGCCGTTGATCATCCAGTGACCGTGGTTGATCAGCTGGCGGGCCTGGCGGCGCGAGGCGGCGAAGCCGAGCCGGACGAGGACGTTGTCGAAGCGCGACTCGAGCAGTCGCAGCAGGTTCTCGCCGGTGACGCCGTCCTGGCGCGAGGCCTTGTCGTAGTAGGCGCGGAACTGTTTCTCCAGCACCTGGTAATAGCGGCGCGTCTTCTGTTTCTCGCGCAGCTGCAGGCGGTACTCGGACTGGCGCAGGCGACCGCGGCCGTGCTCGCCGGGCGGGTAGGAGCGACGCTCGACACCGCACTTGTCGGTGAAGCAGCGCTCACCCTTGAGGAAGAGCTTCTGGCCCTCGCGGCGGCACTGCTTGCACTGCGGGGAGGTGTCGCGGGCCATTTAGACGCGCCTCCGCTTCTTCGGCCGGCAGCCGTTGTGGGCCTGCGGCGAGACGTCCTTGACCGTGGTCACGTCGAGGCCGGCGGCCTGCAGCGAGCGAATCGCCGTCTCGCGGCCCGAGCCGGCGCCCTTGGCGAAGACCTCGACCCGCTCCAGGCCGTGTTCCATGCCCTTTTTGGCGGCGGCGTCGGCGGTCACCTGGGCGGCGAACGGCGTCGACTTGCGGGAGCCTTTGAAGCCGACCGACCCGGCGGACTCCCAGGCGATCACGTTGCCTTCGGTGTCGCTCAGGGTGACGATCGTGTTGTTGAACGAAGTCTTGATGTGCGCCTGCCCGTAGGTGACGTTCTTTTTGACGCGGCGACGGGTGCGCCCCTTGGCGGGTTTCTTCTCAGCCATCCTCTGTCCCTATACCTTGCGCTTACCGGCGACGCTGAGGCGCCGCGGGCCCTTGCGGCCACGCGCGTTGGTCTTCGTGCGCTGACCACGGACCGGCAGGCCACGGCGGTGGCGCAGGCCCCGGTAGGCGCCGATCTCCATCAGCCGTTTGACGTTCTGCGAGCGTTCGCGGCGCAGGTCGCCCTCGACCTCGCGGTTCTCGACCGCCTCGCGCAGTTTGATGACCTCTTCCTCGGTCAGGTCCTTGCCCTGGGTGCCGGCGTCGATCTTCGTCTCCTCGAGGATCTTCAGCGCGGTCGAGTGACCGATCCCGAAGATGTAGGTGAGACCGATCTCGATCCGTTTGTTGACGGGGATGTTGACCCCGGCGATACGCGCCATGCGCTAGCCCTGCCTCTGCTTGTGGCGTGGGTTCTGACAAATGACAAGGACCGCCCCATTGCGGCGGATGACCTTGCACTTCTCGCACATCGGCTTTACGGAAGCTCGAACCTTCATTGCTCCGGTCTCGTATCGAAAACAGGATTCCCGCACGCCCCATGAGTCGGACGGCAGGCGACAACCCGGCCCAGTGGACCGACGGAGAAAGATAGCAGGGGGGCGCCGTTAGACGGAGCCCGGCGAGGAAGGGGCGGGTGGACGCTTGGGGGAATTTAGTCGCGCCCGCTATCGCGGGCGGCTCCAGGTAAGGGTGCCCGCCTATGGCGGGCAGGAACCGGATTGCATTTCCGCCGCTGCGCGACATTCCCCCAAGCGTCCACCCGCCCCTCCCCCACGAGCGCCACACCCACTGCGAATGCTGAACAAGGCAAGACCTCTCCGCATCCCAGCAGCACTCCCCGAGTGATTCCAGCCTCCCATCCCATGCCGCACTCCTAGTAGACGCTTACCTTCGGCCTGGTCGGTCCCGTTGAAAGCGGGCGAGGGTGCTGGTGCTCCTCGGCGGAATGTCGCGCAGCGGCGATATGCAATCTGTCATCCGCGCGGCCGTAGGCCGCGCACCAACATCCGAGCCGCGTCCCCATAGGGGACGCGCGAGTCAATTCCGCCGAGGAGCACCAGCACCCTCGCCCCGTCCCTCAGCCGTCCCCGACCAGCCCAACCGTGAAGCCGTCGTAGCCCTTGCCGCCAACCGTCTGGATGGTGGTGGCCGATACCCGCGGCTCGTCTGCCAGCATCTCGTGCAGTCGCCGCTGGGCCTGGGTGGCGGGATCGTCGCTGGCGCTCTCGGCGAGGGTGCCGCCGCGGACGACGTTGTCGGCGACGATCAGGGTGCCGGGGCGGGAGTGGTCGAGCCCCCAGGCGAAGTAGTTGGGGGTGTTGACCTTGTCGGCGTCGATGAAGACGAGGTCGAAGGGGCCGGCGCCCTCGTCCTCGAGCGCGGTCAGGGTCTCCAGGGCGGGGCCGACACGGAGGTCGACGAGGTCGGCCAGGCCCGCCCACTCGATGCTCTCCCCCGCCACCTTCGCGTAGTCGGCGTTCGACTCGAGGGTGACCAGGCGGCCGTCCGCGGGCAGCGCCCGCGCCAGCAGGATCGCGCTGTAGCCGCCGAGGGTGCCGAACTCCAGCACCGTTTTCGCTCCGACCAGCCGGGCGAGGATCTGCAGCAGCTTGCCCTGCGGCGGCGAGACCTGGATCTGCGGCAAGCCGGCCGCCGCGGCCGCGTCGAGGGCCGCCTGCAGCGCCTCGTCGTGCTCGACCAGCGTCTCCTCGACGAAGGCGTCGACGGCAGCGAAGGTCTCCTGGTCCATGCCGCCAGTCTGACGGGTGGCGCTACTCGGCTTCGTGCCAGGGGGTGAGGATGCGCGGCCCGTCGGCGGTGACGGCGACCGTGAACTCGAAGTGGGCGGCGAGCGAGCCGTCGTCGGAGTAGACCGACCAGCCGTCGTGCTCGTCCATCCGCACCAGCGGCCCGCCGACGTTGACCATCGGCTCGATCGCCAGCACCATCCCCTCCTCCAGGGCCGGGCCCTTGCCGGGCTCGCCGTAGTTGGGGACCTGCGGCTCCTCGTGCATCTCGCGGCCGATGCCGTGGCCGACCAGGGTGCGGATGATCGACATCCCCTCCGCCTCGACCGTGCGCTGAATCGCCGCCGAGACGTCGCCGAGGTGGTTGCCGGGGCGCATCTGCTCGACCCCGGAGAAGAGCGAGGCCTTGGTCACCGCGAGCAGCTTCTCCGCCTCGGGCGCGACCTGGCCGACCGGGACGGTCATCGCCGCGTCGGCGACCCAGCCGTCCTTGATCACGCCGACGTCGATCGAGAGCACGTCGCCGCGCTCCAGCTCGTAGGGACCGGGGATGCCGTGGACGACCATCGAGTTGGGCGAGGCGCAGATCGATCCGGGGAAGCCGCGGTAGCCCTTGAAGGCCGGCTCGGCGCCCTGGGAGCGGATGAATTTCTCCGCCGCCGCATCGAGCTCGCCGGTGGTGACCCCGGCCCGCGCCTTCGACTCGAGCATCTTCAGGCAGCGCACGAGGATGTCCCCGGCGAGGGCCATCTGTTCGACCTGCTCGGGGGTCTTGCGGACGATCATCCGGTTGTACACGCTAGCCCCTCGACGCGGCCCGCTAGACGGCCTCGTCCTGCTCCAGGCGCATCGTCGCCAGGGTGCGGCGGATCTCCTCCGCGACCTCGTCCGGCGACGCCGTGCCCGCGATCCGCCGCAGCACGCTGCGCTGGTCGTAGTAGTCGACCAGGGGCTCGGTCTTGGCGTGGTAGGTCTCCAGCCGCTTGCGGATCACATCGGGCTTGTCGTCGTCGCGGACGATCAGCTCGCTGCCGTCGAGGTCGCAGACGCCCTCCGCGCGGGGCGGGTTGAACTCGACGTGGAAGACGTGGCCGTTCTCGGCGCAGGTGCGGCGGCCGCCGAGCCGGCGCACGACCTCGTCGTCGGCGACGTCGATCAGCAGCACCGCGGTCACCCCCCGCCCCAGCTCCGCCAGCTTCGCGTCGAGCGCCTCCGCCTGCGGCATCGTCCGCGGGAAGCCGTCGAGGAGGAAGCCGTCGCGCGCCTCCTCGGAGTCGATCCGCTCGGCGATCACGCCGACGATCACCTCGTCGGGCACGAGGTCGCCGCGGTCCATGTACTCCTTGGCCGTCCGGCCCAGCTCCGTCTGGTCCCGCACGGCGCCACGGAGGATGTCGCCGGTTGCGTAGTACGGCAGGCGCACATCTTCCTGGAGGCGCTCGCCCTGGGTGCCCTTGCCCGACCCGGGGGGCCCTAGAAGTACGAGGTTTAGCTCAGTCATGAATTTGATTGTCCCCGGCCTGAGGGCGCGAAAACCAAGCAGGTCGGGGGATGCAGGGAGGACGACGAGGGGAGCGCACTTTAGTGCGTAACCCGAGGAAGCCGACCGAAGACCCCGAGATGCGCCGGTTTGCAGCGTCCTCAGCCTATTTGAGGAACCCCTCGTAATTTCTCATCATCAGCTGCGCCTCGAGCTGCTTGACCGTGTCGAGCGCGACGCCGATGACGATCAGGATCGAGGTGCCGCCGAAGTAGAAGTTCGCCGACGTCTGGCTGATCAGGATCGTCGGCAAAGCCGCGACGGCGCCGAGGTAGAGCGCGCCGGGGAAGGTGAGGCGGGAAAGGATGCGGTCGAGGTACTCCGCGGTCGGTCGCCCTGGGCGCACGCCGGGGATGAAGCCTCCATATTTCTTCAGGTTGTCCGCCTGGTCGACCGGGTTGAAGGTGACCGCGGTGTAGAAATAGGTGAAGACGATGATGAAGAAGATCTCGCCGACCACGTAGGCCCAGCTGTTGGGGCTGAAGAAGGCGGCAAAATCGAGCGCGGCCGGGGTGTTGAGGAGCTGGCCGATGGTCGGCGGGAAGGCCATGATCGAGGCGGCGAAGATGACCGGGATGACGCCGGCCATGTTGACCCGCAGCGGCAGATAGGTCGAGCCGCCGGAGGTCATTTTCCGCCCGACCACGCGTTTCGCGTACTGGACCGGGATCCGGCGCTGGCCCTCCTGGACGAAGACGATCGCCACGATCACGGCGAGGGCGATGAAGGGCATCATCACGACGAAGACCTGGTCCGGGCTGTTCCACCACTTGCTGATGCCGCTCGGGATCGAGGAGGCGATCGAGGCGAAGATCATCAGCGAGATGCCGTTGCCGATCCCCCGCTGGGTGATCAGCTCGCCCATCCACATCAGCAGGGTGCAGCCGGCGGTGAGGGCGATCACGATCAGCAGGGTCTTGGCGAAGGTGAGCTGGCCGACCACGCTGGTGCCGGCTTCGTTGCCGAAGGAGCGGAAGAGGAAGACGTAGCCGAGCGACTGGCCGAAGGCGAGGCCGACCGTGAGGTAGCGCGTGTACTGGGTGATCTTCTGCTGCCCGACCTCACCCTCTTTCTGCAGGCGCTCGAGCGAGGGCACGACCACGGTCAGCAGCTGCAGGATGATCGAGGCCGTGATGTAGGGCATGATCCCCAGCGCGAACAGCGAGAGGCGCGAGAGGCTGCCGCCGGAGAAGGTGTTGAGGAAGCCGAGGATTCCGGAGCCACCGAAGTTGTCCTGGATTTCTTTGACGGCGTTGACGTCGACGCCCGGCGCCGGAATGTAGGCACCGAGACGGTAGAGCGCGAGGATCGCCGCGGTGAAGGCGAGCTTCTTGCGGATCTCCGCAACGCTGAACGCGTTGAGAATAGTTTTGAGCATTACGGCTCCAGAGTGTGACAGGAACCGCCGGCGGCCTCGATCTGCTCCTTGGCCGCGGCACTGAAGGCGTGCGCGTGAACGTCAAGCTTCTTCTTGATCTCGCCGCGGGCGAGGATCTTGACCGGGTCCGAGCGCTTCGCCAGACCCTTCTCCTTGAGCGAGGCCGGGTTGACCTCGGCGCCGGCGTCGAAGCGCTCCTCGAGGTCGGCGAGGTTGACCGGCTGGGTCTTGGTGCGGAAGTTCTCGAACGGCATCGACTGCTTTTTGTGCGGCCCGCGAAGCTTTCGCATCCGCATGTGGATCGGGTTCTGGCCGCCCTCGTAGTTGGCCTTCTGCTTGGCACCGGCGCGCGAGCCGGCGCCCTTGTGGCCGCGGCCCGAGGTCTTGCCCAGCCCGCTGCCCTCACCGCGACCGATCCGCTTGCGCGGCCGGGTCGAGCCGGGCTTCGGCTTCAGGTTGTGCAGGCCGATCTGCTCGGAGCGCGGTTTGTCGGCCATCAGCTCTTCACCTCGACCAGGTGCGAGACGACGCGCAGCTGCCCCTGCAGCTGCGGCGAGTCCTCGCGCTCCACGGCTTTGCCGATCCGCCCCAGACCCAGCGCCCTCAGGGTCGCTTTCTGGCTCGGATTGGTCCCCGCCGCCGACCTCACCTGCGAGATCTTCACCGCACTCACGACGGCGTCTCCTCAGCGGCCGGAGTCTCCTCAGCCTTCGGCTCCTCGGCCGGCGCAGTCTCCTCAACCGCTACCTCGGCAGCCTCAGCGGCCGGAGCCTCTGCGTCCGACGGCGTGGCGTCTGACGCGGGTGGCGTGGAGTCGGGCGACTCGCCCGCAGCTTGCGAGGACGAGTCGTCTGACTGCGCGACAGGACCCGCGTCCAGATGCTCCCCGTTGGTGGAAGAAGTTCCGTTCATGTCCAGCCCGAGCACCTGCTTGACCGTCAGCCCGCGCAGCTCGGCGACCTCCTCGGGCCGGCGCAGCCGGATCAGCCCGTCCATCGTCGCCTTGACGAGGTTGATCGGGTTCTGGGTGCCGATGCTCTTGGTCAGCACGTCGCGGACGCCGCCGAGCTCGAGCACGGCGCGAACGCCACCGCCGGCGATGACGCCGGTACCGGGGCTGGCCGGGCGCAGGACGACGTGGCCGGCGCCGAAGCGGCCGATGATCCTGTGGGTGATCGTCTGCCCGTATTTGGGTACGCGGATCAAGTTCTTGCGGGCGTCCTCGACGCCCTTCTGGATCGCCAGCGGGACCTCGCGGGCCTTGCCGTAACCGATCCCGACGACACCCTCCTCGTCGCCGACGGCGACGAGCGCGGTGAAGGAGAAGCGGCGACCGCCCTTGACCACCTTGGCGACGCGGTTGATCTCGATCACGCGCTCCTGCAGATCGAGCCCGCGCGGGCTCACCGTCTCGACGTTGTTCGTATCCATTCCCTTCATCGCAAGCGGCCCACCGTAGCGAAAGCGGTCATCTAGAAGGCCAACCCCCCCTCGCGCGCTCCGTCGGCCAGCGCCTTGACGCGGCCGTGGTACTGGTAGCCGCCGCGATCGAAGACGCAG
This sequence comes from uncultured Solirubrobacterales bacterium, assembly GCA_963719435.1. Classification (GTDB taxonomy): domain Bacteria; phylum Actinomycetota; class Thermoleophilia; order Solirubrobacterales; family 70-9; genus VAYN01. The sequence goes on from OY970384.1 coordinate 2,561,091, forward strand.
GTCTCGACCCCGGCCGCCTTGGCCCGCTCGGCCAGCAGTTCGCCCGCCTTCGTCGCCTGCTCGGTGGCGGTGAGCTTGCGCAGCTCCGGCTCGATCCAGTTGACCGCGGCCAGGGTGTGGCCGGCCCGGTCGTCGATGAGCTGGGCGAAGATGCCGCGGTTGGAGCGGAAGACGGAGAGGCGCGGACGCTCCACGGTGCCGGTGATCCGGGCACGGACGCGGCGGCGGCGACGCAGGCGGCGCTGGCCCTTGGTGACGACGGTCATGCGCGCTTACCCACCTTTCGCAATACCTGCTCGCCTTTGTAGCGGATGCCCTTGCCCTTGTAGGGCTCCGGCGGGCGGCGCTTGCGGATGTCCGCGGCGACCTGGCCGACCAGCTGCTTGTCGATGCCGCTGACGATCACCTCGGTCGGCTGCGGAACCTCGAAGGTGATCCCCTCGGGAGCCTCGATCGAGACCGGGTGCGAGTAGCCGAGCGCCAGCTCCAAGTTCTTGCCTTTGAGCGCGGCGCGGTAGCCGACGCCCTGGATCTCCAGCCGCTTCTCGAAGCCGTCGGTGACGCCCTCGACCATGTTGGCGATCAAGCTGCGGGTGAGCCCGTGCAGGGCGCGATGCTCGCCGCGATCGGTCGGGCGGGCGACGGTGACGACACCCTCGCCCTGCTCGACCGCCATCTCCTGCGGGTAGACCTGGTTCAGCTCTCCCTTGGGGCCCTTGACGGCGATGCTGCCAGGGGCGATCTCGACCGTGACGGCCTCGGGGACGGGGACAGGTTTTCTTCCGATTCGGCTCATGGGATCACCAGACGTAGGCGACGACCTCGCCACCGACGCCCTTGGCACGGGCTTCGTGGCCGGTCATCACTCCGACCGAGGTGCTGACGATCGCGGTCCCGGTGCCGCCATGCACCCGCGGTACGTGTTTGTGGTCGACGTAGCGGCGCCGGCCGGGCCGGGAAACGCGTTCGATTCCCAGGATGACAGGCTGGCGATCCTCGGTGTACTTGAGGCTGACCTCGATCGCCTCGCCGACCGTGGCCGGCTTGCGGTGGAAGTCCTTGATGTAGCCCTGCTCCTTGAGGATGCGCGACATCTCCATCTTCAGACCGGAGGCGGGAATGTCCACCTCGTCGTGGCCAGCGCGGATGGCGTTGCGAATCCGGGTCAGGTAATCGGCTATCGGGTCGGTCAGCATCGTTGTCCTACCAGCTCGACTTGGTCATGCCGGGGATGTACCCCTCGTGTGCCGCCTCGCGCAGGCAGATCCGGCAGAGGCCGAACTTGCGGTAGTAGGCGCGCGGGCGCCCGCAGCGCCGACAGCGGTTGTAGTCGCGGGATTTGAACTTGGATTTGCGGCCCTGACGGACCTTCTGCGAAGTCTTAGCCATCTGAACTCTCCTCGTCGGCCCCACTCTGGTCGGCCTCGTCGTTTCCGCCCTCGGCGCCGCCCTCGTCCTCGCTCTCGCCCTCGTCGCTCTCGGGCTTGGCGTAGGCCTCCGGGTTCTCCTCCTTGAGTTTCTCCAGCGCTTCCTGCTCGACCTCGGCCTTGAGCCGAGCCTCCTCCTTGCGCTGCTCCTCTTCTTCCTCGGCTTTGGCCGCTTCGCGGGCCTCCTGGCCCGGACGCCCCTCCTGGGCGAACGGCATCCCCAGGCCCAGCAGCAGCTCGAAGGCCTCGAGGTCGGTCGCCGCCGAGGTGGTGATCGTGATGTCGAGACCGCGCACCACGTCGACCGAGTCGTAGTCGATTTCGGGGAAGATCAGCTGCTCTTTGACGCCCATCGAGTAGTTGCCGCGGCCGTCGAAGGAGCGTGGGTTGAGGCCGCGGAAGTCGCGGATCCGCGGCACCGCGATCGAAGTCAGGCGGTCGAGGAACTCCCACATGCGCGCCCGCCGCAGCGTCGCCGAGACGCCGACCGGCATCCCCTCGCGCAGCTTGAAGGAGGCGATCGATTTGCGGGCGCGGCGCACGTTCGGGTGCTGACCGGCGATCAGCGCCAGCTGTTCCTGGGCGGATTCGAAGGACTTCTTGTCCTGTTTCTCGGTGCCGAGGCCCATGTTGAGGGTGATCTTGAGCAGGCGCGGCGCCTGCATCGGCGTCGAGTAGCCGAATTTCTTGGTCAGCTCGGGCAGGATCTCCTGCTCGTAGCGCTCGCGCAGGCGCGGCGGCGGTGCAGCTTGCGAAGTCGGGGTCACGGTGGCCTCCATCAGTCGATCGCCGTCCCGCTGCTCTTCGCGTAGCGAACCCGCTTGCCACCCTCGTCGCGGCGCATGCCGACCCGGGTCCCTTTGTTGCCTTTGGGATCGAGCAGCATCACGTTGGAGACGTGGATCGGCCCCTCCTTTTCGACGATGCCGCCGGCCTGGGCGTTTTTGAGGTCGCCCTGGGAGCGCGGTCGTTCGTGGCGCTTGATCATGTTCAGGCCCTCGACGAAGACGCGGCGGCGCTGCGGATCGGTGCGCACGACGCGACCGGTCTTGCCGGCGTCCTTGCCGCTGATCACGACCACCTGGTCGTCGGTCTTGACGCGCATCGACTTCACTAGAGGACCTCTGGGGCCAGCGAGATGATTTTCATGAAGTTGCGGTCGCGCAGTTCGCGCGCCACCGGGCCGAAGATGCGGGTGCCGCGCGGGTTGTTGTTGGCCGGGTCGATCAGCACCGCGGCGTTCTCGTCGAAGGAGATGTAGGTGCCGTCGGGGCGGCCCAACGGCTTGCGCGTGCGCACGACGACGGCCTGGACGACCTCGCCCTTGCGGACGCCGCCCTGCGGGCTCGCCTGTTTGACGGTGGCGGTGATCACGTCGCCGACGCTGGCGTAGCGGCGGTGGGAGCCGCCCTTGACCCTGATGCAGAGGATCTCGCGCGCGCCCGAGTTGTCGGCAACCTTCAGTCTCGACTCCTGCTGGATCACTTGCGCCTACCTTGCCTTCTCGACGACGTCGACCAGGCGCCAGCGCTTGGTCTTGGACAGGGGACGGGTCTCGACGATGCGAACGACGTCGCCCTCGCCGGCCTCGTTGCGCTCGTCGTGCGCGTGCAGCGTGCGCGAGCGGCGAACGATCTTCTCGTAAGTCGGGTGGCGACGGGCGAAGTCGATCCGGACCGTGATCGATTTCTCGCCTTTGTTGGAGACGACGATGCCCTGGCGGACCTTGGCCGCGTTGGAATCGCGCTCAGCCGCCGGCGTCCCGGTGCCCGGGGTCCGCTTGGCCTTTGCGGCCCCTCGTTCCTTGCGCCGTTCCGCGGCCTTCTTCTTGCGGGCCTCGGCCCGCGCGGCAACGCGCTCCTCCGCAGTCTGCGCCGGCTTCGCCTCGCTGGGCCTCCGCGAGCGCTGCAGCCGACGCCGCTCCTTCCAAGGAAGATCGTCCTCGGGATTCGGCTCGGCAGGAGCCTCCTCGACAACCGGAGCCTCCTCCGCGGCAGGCGCCTCCGCCTCCTCGGCAGGAGCGTCGGCGGACTCAGCCTCGGCGGCCGGAGCCTCCTCCGCTTCCTCTGCCGGGGCCTCACCGGCGGGTGGCGTGGAGGATGGCTCCTCGCCCGCAGCTTGCGAGGACGAGGAGTCGTCCTCCACGACAGGACCCGCCGGCGTGGACTCGCCCGAGTCCTCCGCGACAGGACCCGCGTCCTGCTGCGTCTCGTCCTGAGGCTCGTCTACTGAATCTTTTTTCGTCTCGTCGTCGCTCATATCCGCTTCGTCTCTTTCTCTACATCGATGCCTCGGCTGCGCGCCACGGTCAGCAGCCGCGCGATGTCGCGCTTGGCCGTTCCCAGCCGCGCGGTGTTCTCGAGCTCGCCGGTCGCGTGACGGAAACGCAGGTTGAAGGCCTCCTGCTTGGCGTCGATCAGTTTCGCCACCAGCTCGTCGTCCTTCAGGTTATGGACCTCGGCAGATTTCATCAGCCCTCGGCCCCCTCGCGGACGACGAATTTGGTTTTCACCGGAAGCTTGTGTCCGGCCAGGCGCAGCGCTTCCCGCGCCAGCTCCTCGGGGACGCCGGCCAGCTCGAACATCACCTTGCCGGGCTTGACCACGGCGACCCAGCCCTCGGGGTTGCCCTTGCCGGAGCCCATCCGGGTCTCGGCCGGCTTCTTCGTGTACGGCTTGTCCGGGAAGACGTTGATCCAGACCTTGCCGCCGCGTTTGATCTTGCGGGTCATCGCCACGCGAGCGGCCTCGATCTGGCGGTTGGTGATCCAGCCGCGCTCCATCGACTTCAGCCCGTACTCGCCGAAGGCGACGGTGCTGCCGCCCTTGGTGTTGCCGCGCATGCGGCCGCGGAACTGTTTGCGGTGCTTGACCCGTTTCGGCATCAGCATCAGCGACCACCTCCGCCGCGCTGACCGCCGCGATCGCCACCGCGTCCGCCGCCGCCCGGGCCACGCCCGCCGCCGGGCCCACGGCCACCGCCGGAGCGCCCACCGGGTCCGCGATCGCCACCGGGGCCACGTCCGCCGCGGTCACGTCCGCCGCCGCGCCCAGCTTGGCCCTGCGGCTCGTCGTCGGCCGAGGCGAGATCGGAGCGGAAGCCCTCGGGCATGACTTCGCCCTTGTTGATCCAGCATTTGACGCCGATCCGGCCGGTCGTGGTCCGTGCCTCGAAGAAGCCGTAGTCGATGTCCGCGCGCAGCGTGTGCAGCGGCACCCGCCCGTCGGCGTAGCTTTCGGTCCGCGCCATCTCGGCCCCGCCAAGACGGCCGGAGACCTGGACCTTGACGCCCTTGGCGCCGGAGCGCATCGCCGAGGTCAGGGCGCGTTTCATCGCCCGCCGGAAGGCGACGCGATTCTGCAGCTGCTCGGCGATCGACTGGGCGACCAGCTTGGCGTCGAGCTCGGGCCGCTTGACCTCGCGGATGTTCACTTTCACCGGGCTGCCGGTGAGCTTGTGCAGCTCCTTGCGCAGGGCGTCGACTTCGCTGCCGGACTTGCCGATGACGATGCCGGGCCGCGCGGTGTGGATGTCGACGGCGACCTCGCCGCGGCGCTCGATCGTGATGTTCGAGAGCCCCGCATGCGAGAGCTTGCCGACGATGTGATCGCGGATCTGCAGGTCTTCCTGGAGCACGTCGGCGAAGTTCTTCTCCTCGAACCAGGTCGACTTCCAGTCGTGGATGTAACCGACCCGGAAACCCTCGGGGTGGATCTTCTGTCCCATGACCTAGTCCTCCGCCGGAGTTAGCGCCACAGCGATGTGGCTGGTTCGCTTGTTGATCGGGGTCGCACGTCCCTGCGCCCGCGGTCGGTAGCGCTTCAAGGTCGGGCCCTCGTCGACCGTGATCGACGAGATGCGCATCTCGTCGGCGATCAGGTCGTGGTTGTTCTCCGCGTTGGCAGCAGCGGAATTGAGCAGCTTGTGGATGTCCTCGGCGGCACCGCGCGGCGAGAACTGCAGCAGCGCCCGCGCCTTTTCGATGTGCAGGCCGCGAACCTGGTCGGCGATCAAGCGCGCCTTGCGCGGAGCGATCCGCACGTAGCGGGCGCTGGCGCGAATGACCGGCGGCGCGACCGGAGCTTTCGGCGCGGCTTTCTTGGCCGGCTCTTTTTTCGCTTTCGCGGCTTTTTTCGAAGCGTCTTTTTTTGCCGAGACTTTTTTGTCGTCGGCTTTTTTCGCCGCTTTTTTCGGCGCGCTCTCCTTTTTCGCAGCAGCTTTTTTCGCCGGCGCTTTTGCGGCTTTTTTCTCAGTGGCTTTTTTTGCCACTTTTTTGCTTTTTTTCTTATCTGGGTTCTCGTCAGCCATGACTAGTCGCCTCTGCCGGTGCCGGTGTGTGAGCGGAAGGTGCGGGTCGGGGCGAACTCGCCGAGCTTGTGACCGACCATCGACTCGGAGATGAAGACCGGGACGTGTTTTTTGCCGTCGTGGACGGCAATCGTGTGCCCGACCATCTCCGGGAACACGGTCGAGGTCCGCGACCAGGTTTTGACCATCTGTTTTTTGCCGGCCTCGTTCATGGCGACGATGCGCCCCATCAGGCGCTCTTCGACCCACGGGCCCTTTTTCGTCGAGCGACCCATTGCTAACGACCCTTCTTCTTGCCGCGGCGTCTGCCGCGCACGATGTAGCGATCGGACTGCTTGCCCTTCTTGCGGGTGCGGTAGCCGAGCGTCGGCTTGCCCCAGGGGGTGACCGGGTGCCCACCGGGCGTGTGGTGAGCCTCGCCGCCGCCGTGCGGGTGGTCGACCGGGTTCATCGCCACGCCACGGCTCTGCGGGCGCTTGCCCTTGTGGCGGTTGCGGCCGGCCTTGCCGATCTTCATGTTCTGGTGCTCGGCGTTGGAAAGGGTTCCGACGGTGGCGCGGCACTCGGCCCGGACCATCCGCATCTCCGAGGACGGCAGCCGCAGGGTCACCATCTCGCCCTCCTTCGCCACCAGCTGGATGGCGGTGCCGGCAGCGCGCCCGAGCTTGCCGCCCTGACCGGCGGTCAGCTCGACGTTGTGGACGATGGTGCCGGTCGGCATCGCGCCCAGCGCCAGGGCGTGGCCCGGTTTGATGTCGGCCTCGGGGCCGGACTTGACCTCGTCGCCGACCGCCAGCTGCGCGGGGGCGAGGATGTAGTCCTTGTAGCCGTCGGCGTAGTGCAGAAGGGCGATGTAACAGCTGCGATTCGGGTCGTACTCGATCGTCGCCACCTTCGCCGGCACGCCGTCCTTGAGCCGCTTGAAGTCGATCTTGCGATAGCGCCGCTTGGCACCGCCGCCGCGGTGGCGGGCGGTGACGCGGCCGTTGGAGTTGCGGCCACCGGACTTGCGCAGGCCCTCGGTCAGCTTCTTTTCCGGCTCCGAGGCGGTCAGCTGCTCGCGCAGGGGGTAGGTCGCAAAGCGGCGCCCGGGGCTGGTCGGTTTGGTTTTGCGGTTCGGCATCTCTCAGACTCCCTTTACGCGGTCTCCGCGCCCTCGAACAGCTCGATCCGCTCGCCCGGCGCGAGCTGGACGATCGCCTTCTTCCAGGCCCGGGTGCGGCCTTTGGTGAGGCCGCGGCGCTTCGGCTTCGAACGCACCTTCGCCGTCCGCACCTGCGCGACCTCGACGCCGAAGACCTCGTGCACCGCCTGGGCGATCTGCGTCTTGTGGGCGCGATCGTCGACCCGGAAGGTGTACTTGCCCTCGGCGATCAGGGCGTAGCTCTTCTCCGAGATCACCGGGCGGATGAGAATGCTGCGCGCGTCCATCAGCCCAGCCTCTCCTGCAGCGTCGTCAACGCCGCCTCGGAAATCACGAGGGCGGCGGCGCCGATCACGTCGGCGACCCCGGTCGCGCCGACCTCGAGCACGGTCGTGCGGGGGATGTTGCGGAAGCTCTTCATCGCGCCGGTCTCCTCGGCGGTGAGGACGATCAGGGTCGGGCTCTGCTCGCCCCATTTGGCCAGCGCCCCGGCGGCCTGCTTGGTCGACGGAGTCTCGAAGGCGGCGGCGTCGAGGACGGCGACGCTGCCGCGCTCGGCGTGGACCGAGAGGGCCGAGCGCAGCGCCCGGCGGCGCGCTTTGCGGTTGACCTTGACGGTGTAGTGGCGCGGCTTGGGGCCGAAGGTGACGCCGCCGCCGAAGCGACTGGAGACGCCGAGGGCGCCGACCCGGGCGCGGCCGGTGCCCTTCTGGCGCCAGGCCTTGGCGGTGGTGAAGGAGACCTCGCCGCGGGTCAGGGTCGAGGCGGTGCCGCGACGGCGCGAGGCCAGGTCGGCGCGCGCGGCCTCGTAGACCAGCGACTGGTGGAAGGGCTCGGCGAAGAGCTCTTTGGGCAGGTCGGCTTTGGCCGATTTGCCGAGCACGGGAGCTTTAGACATCGGTCCTCACCTCGACGATCGCGTTGCGCGAGCCGGGCACCGAGCCCTTGATCAGCAGCAGGTTGCGGTCGGTGTCGACGTCGGCGATCTCCAAGCCCTTCTGGGTGACGCGCTTGTTGCCCATCTGGCCCGGCATCCGCATCCCTTTGAAGACGCGGGCGGGGAAGGCGCTGGCGCCGATCGAGCCGGGGGCGCGGACGTTGTGCGAGCCGTGGCTGACCGGCCCACGGCTGAAGTTGTGGCGCTTGATCCCGCCTTGGAAACCCTTGCCGATCGAGATCCCCGAGACCTTCACCTTCTGGCCGGCCTCGAAGCCCGCGACGGTCACGTCGTCGCCGATCTTCGGACCCTCCTCAGCGCCGAGATCCTCGTCGCGGAACTCGACCAGGTGGCGCATCGGCGGCGCACTGGCCTTCTTCAGGTGGCCTTCCTCGGCCTTGGTCAGCTTGCCCTGCTTGACCTCGCCGAAGGCCAGCTGCACGGCGGCGTAGCCATCGCGGTCGGACTCGCGCACGGCGGTCACTTTGCAGGGACCCGCCTCGATCACCGTCACCGGCACGACCGAGCCGTCCTCGCGGAAGACCTGCGTCATGCCCAGCTTCTTGCCCAGGATCGCGGCCATGGTCCTAGAGGCGGATCTCGATGTCGACGCCGGCGGGCAGCGAGTCCAGGCGCTGCAGCGAGTCGACCGTTTTCGGCGAAGGCTGGAGGATGTCGATCAGCCGCTTGTGGGTGCGAATCTCGAAGTGCTCGCGCGAGTCCTTGTCCTTGAACGGCGAGCGGATCACGCAGTAGACGTTTTTCTCGGTCGGCAGCGGCACCGGGCCGGAGACGCTGGCGCCGGTGCGCTCCGCGGTCTCGACGATCTCGCGGGCAGCCCGATCGATGGCGTCATGGTCGTACGCCTTCAGTCGGATTCGAATTTTCTGTGCTGCTATCGCTGCCACTTTTCTGCGTCTCTCTCTAGGTGCTGTTGCTGTTTCTTGCTCACGCTCTTACCGCGCAATAAGGGCGGGGCCCCTTGGGTGGGGCGCCGCCCCGGTCGTATGTCCTTGCAGTTGTCTCCTCGCCCGGCGGGCGAGGACGGGGCGGACCTGCCGCCCCTTGGAGTCGCTACTCGATGACCTCGGCGACGACTCCCGAACCGACGGTGCGGCCACCCTCGCGGATGGCGAACCGCAGACCCGGATCCATCGCGATCGGCTGGATCAGCTCGATCGTCATCTCGACGTTGTCTCCCGGCATCACCATCTCCGTCCCCTCGGGGAGGTTGGCGATCCCGGTCACGTCGGTGGTGCGGAAATAGAACTGAGGCCGGTAGCCGGAGAAGAACGGAGTGTGGCGACCACCCTCCTCCTTCTTCAGGCAGTAGACCTCGGCTTTGAACTTGGTGTGCGGCGTGATCGAGCCGGGCTTGCAAAGCACCTGGCCGCGCTCGATCTCCTCGCGCTTGGTACCGCGCAGGAGGGCGCCGATGTTGTCGCCGGCCTGACCCTCGTCGAGGATCTTGCGGAACATCTCGACGCCGGTGACGACGGTTTTGGTCGTGTCGGTGATGCCGACGATCTCGACCTCGTCGCCGGTGTTGACGATCCCCTGCTCGACGCGGCCGGTGGCGACGGTGCCGCGGCCGGTGATCGAGAAGATGTCCTCGATCGGCATCAGGAAGGGCTTGTCGAGCTCGCGGACCGGCTCCGGAATGTAGGAGTCGAGGGCCGCGGCCAGCTCGAAGACGGCTTTCTGGGCCTCCTCGTCGCCTTCCAGCGCCTTCAGCGCGGAGCCCTTGATGATCGGGGTCTCCTCGCCCGGGAAGTCGTACTCGTCGAGAAGTTCCTTGACCTCCTCCTCGACCAGCTCGACCAGTTCGTCGTCGTCGACCTGATCGATCTTGTTGAGGAAGACGACCACGTGCGGGACGTTGACCTGGCGGGCGAGCAGGATGTGCTCGCGCGTCTGCGGCATGACGCCGTCGGCGGCCGAGACGACCAGGATCGCGCCGTCCATCTGGGCGGCGCCGGTGATCATGTTCTTGACGTAGTCGGCGTGACCGGGGCAGTCGACGTGGGCGTAGTGCCGGTTGTCGGTCTCGTACTCGACGTGCGAGGTCGCGATCGTGATCCCACGCTCCTTCTCCTCCGGAGCGTTGTCGATCTCGGCGAAGCTGTGTGCTTCCGCCCCGCCCACGGTGGAGAGCGTCTGGGTGATCGCGGCCGTTAGCGTCGTCTTTCCGTGGTCGATGTGACCAATCGTGCCGACGTTCACATGCGGCTTATCGCGCTCGAACTTCTCCTTTGACATCTCTCTCCGTTCTACCTTTCGAAGTCGTTGTTCTGTCTGGTTTGGCTGCTTGAGTTCTGAGGAAACTGCTTGGCAGGGAGCTTCTCCCTGCCTGCGGGCGAACCTGGGAAATATAGCCAGATGTCGCGCTCGGTCGCGGTTGGGTCTAAGAGCTGGCTCCGACTGGCTCTCCAGAGCGGTGTTCGACGATTTCGTCGGCGATGTTCCCGGGGACCTCTTCGTAGCGCTCGAACTGCATCGTGTAGCTGGCGCGTCCCTGAGTCGAGGATCGAAGGTCGGTGGCGTAGCCGAACATTTCGCCGAGCGGGACGAAGGCCTGGACCGCGAGCGCGTTGCCGCGCTGCTCCTGCCCCTGGACTTTGCCGCGGCGGCGCGAGAGGTCGCCGATGACGTCGCCGAGGAAGTCCTCGGGGGTGACGACCTCGACCGACATCACCGGCTCGAGCAGAACCGGGTTGGCCTTGCGGGCCGCCTCCTGGATCGCCATCGAGCCTGCGATTTTGAAGGCCATCTCCGAGGAGTCGACGTCGTGGAAGGAGCCGTCGACGAGTTCGGCGCGGACGTCGACCATCGGGTAGCCCGCCTTGACGCCGTTCTCCAACGCCTCGCGCATCCCCTGTTCGGCCGGGCCGATGAATTCGCCGGGGATGACGCCGCCCTTGATTTTGTTGACGAACTCGAAGCCCTCCTCGGGAGCCGGCTCGAGGTTGATGACGACGTGGCCGAACTGGCCGCGGCCACCGGTCTGACGGACGAAGCGGGCGACGACCTTCTCGACCCGCTTGCGGACCGTCTCGCGGTAGGCAACCTGCGGCTTGCCGACGTTGGCGTCGACTTTGAACTCGCGCAGCATGCGGTCGACGATCACCTCGAGGTGGAGCTCGCCCATGCCGTGGATCAGCGTCTGCCCGGTTTCCTCGTCGCTTTCGATCCGGAAGGTCGGGTCCTCCTCGCCCAGGCGCTGCAGGGCGTTGCCCATCTTCTCCTGGTCGGCTTTGGTTTTCGGCTCGATCGCGACCGCGATCACCGTCTCCGGGAATTCGATGCTCTCGAGCGCGATCGGCGCGTCGGGGGCGGCAAGGGTGTCGCCGGTGCCGGTTTCCTTGAGGCCGACTCCGGCGGCGATGTCGCCGGAGTAGACCTCCTCGATCTCCTCGCGGCTGTTGGCGTGCATCATCAGCAGCCGGCCGATGCGCTCGGTCTTGCCGGTTTTTATGTTGAGGACCCGGCCGCCTTTCTCGAGCTTGCCCGAGTAGACGCGGAAGTAGGTGAGCTTGCCGACGTAGGGGTCGGTCATGACCTTGAAGGCCAGCGCCGCGAAGGGGCCGCTGTCGTCGGCCGGGCGCTCGCCCTCGCTGTCCTCGGACTGGCCTTTGCCAGCGGCGATGACGCCGGTGACCGGCGGCACCTCAAGCGGCGAGGGCAGCAGCGAGATGATCGCGTCGAGCAGCGGCTGCACACCCTTGTTCTTGAAAGAGGTGCCGCAGAGGACCGGGGTGACGTCGGTCGAGAGGCAGGCGTCGTGCAGCGAGGCGATCAGCTTGTCTTCGGCGATCTCTTCCTCGCCGAGGAAGGCTTCCATCAGCTCTTCGTCGTAGTCGGCGCAGGCTTCGATCAGCTGGGTGCGGTATTCCTCGGCCTGGTCTTGCAGGTCGGCGGGAATGTCGACCGTCTCGTAGGCGGCGCCGAGCTCGTCGGTCCAGATCAGCCCCTTCATCTGGACCAGGTCGACGACGCCCTGAAAGTTCTCCTCCGCCCCGATCGGCAGCTGGATCGGCAGCGGGTTGGCGCCGAGCCGGTCCTTCATCGTCTGCACCGAGTTGAAGAAGTCGGCGCCGGTGCGGTCCATCTTGTTGATGTAGGCGAAGCGCGGCACGCCGTACTTGTCGGCCTGGCGCCAGACGGTCTCCGACTGCGGCTCGACGCCGGCGACGGCGTCGAAGACCGCGATCGCGCCGTCGAGCACGCGCAGGCTGCGCTCGACCTCGACCGTGAAGTCGACGTGGCCGGGCGTGTCGATGATGTTGATCCGGTTGCCCTTCCACTCACAGGCGGTGGCGGCGGAGGTGATCGTGATCCCGCGCTCCTGCTCCTGTTCCATCCAGTCCATCACCGCGGCGCCCTCGTGGACCTCGCCCATCTTGTGGGTGCGGCCCGTGTAGTAGAGGATGCGCTCGGTCGTCGTCGTCTTACCGGCGTCGATGTGCGCCATGATCCCGATGTTGCGGGTTTTCTCTAGGGGGAAAGCTCGTGGCATTGGTCTGGTGAGTGTCTCTCGAAGTTTGGGTTTTGAGTGGAGCGGAAACGAACCGACACCAGGCAGGATCGGCGCAGCCGGCCTCAGCGCAAAAAAAAGGCCCCAGCGGGCCCGGCGAAGCGTGCTGCGAAAAAACTGCCTGAGCGACGGGCGATGATAGCAGCGAGGCGGCGGCGCATCGGCCCCGTGTTTTCGCGGCTGCTGAAGCGGCCCGGGCGCTGGAGTCGCAGCCTCGACCGCGCCGGCAACCGCGCCCTCGAGCGGGCCCATCCGGCGCTGGTCCGGGCCGGACGCGGGGCTCGCCTCGGAGCGAAGCAGGTGGCGGCCTGGACCGGACCCTGGCTGCGCCCGATGGGTGCCTGGCTCTTCCGGGCGATCGCCCTCGGCGAGCGCTGGGTCCGCGCCGGCGCCGCGGCCGCCGTCCGCGCCGCGACCCGGGCGAGTGCCGTGCTCACCCCCCAGCGGGCGATCGGCGCCGCGATCTTCGCCGCCGGCGTCTGTCTCGTCGTCTCCCAGTTCGTCGACTACCGGGCGGTGGAGATCGGCCAGCCCGGCTACGCCGGCCTGCCGAACGTGGTGGAGCCGCCGACCGAAGCGGTCCGGCACGCCGGGGAGGCCCATGCCTACCTGCTCGTCCCGCTGGGGGCGCTCGCCGCCCTGCTCGGCCTCCTTGCGGCCGCCCGCGACCGGCGCCGGCTGGGCCTGACCGTGGCCGGGCTGGGCCTGGTCGGGATCGCCGTGATCCTCCTCATCGACCTCCCCGCCGGACTCGACGAGGGCGCCCAGGCGGCCCGTTTCGCGGGGGCGAAGGCGGTGCTCGAGGACGGCTTCTTCGCCGAGCTCGCGGCAGCCTCGGGGCTGGTTCTCGCCGGACTGCTCTACTATGCGCGGCCGTGCCGAATACGAATCAACTCGTCAGGAAGGGCCGCAAGCGCCCGAAGAAGAAGACCACGACGCCGGGCCTCAAGTCGGGCCAGGGTCGCAAGAAGGGCGTAGCCGCACCGCAGCGGCGCGGCGTCTGCACCCGCGTGGCGACGGTCACCCCGAAGAAGCCGAACTCGGCGCTGCGCAAGATCGCCCGTGTGCGGCTGACCAACGGGATGGAGGTCACCACCTACATCCCCGGCGAGGGGCACAACCTCCAGGAGCACTCGGTCGTGCTGATCCGCGGCGGTCGCGTCAAGGACCTGCCTGGCGTCCGCTACAAGGTCGTCCGCGGCACCCTCGACGCCGCCGGCGTCTCCGATCGCAAACAGGCCCGCTCCCGGTACGGAGTCAAAGCTTCCTAATGCCGCGCCGTTCCGCAGCCACGATCCGGCCCGTAGAGCCCGACGCCAGGCATCGCAACCGGCTCGTCCAGCAGCTGATCAACAAGGTGATGAGCGACGGCAAGAAGTCCCTGGCCGAGCGCATCGTCTACGACAGCCTCGCCATCGTCGGCGAGCGCAGCGGCGAGGACCCGGTCGAGACGCTGGAGTCGGCGATCAAATCCCTCACCCCCGTCCTCGAGGTCCGCTCCCGCCGCGTCGGCGGTGCGACCTACCAGGTCCCGGTCGAGGTCCCAGCCCGGCGCGCCCGCACCCTCGCGGTCCGTTGGCTGGTCCAGTTCGCCCGCGCCCGCCGCGAGTACTCGATGGCCGAGCGTCTCGCCAGCGAGATCCTCGACGCCAACCAGCAGCAGGGCAGTGCCTGGAAGCGGAAGGACGACATCTACCGCATGGCCCAGGCGAACAAAGCATTTGCCCATTACCGCTGGTAGCCGGCTCGTCTCGGCCCTCATCTAGTCTGGGCGCATGAACCGCCCGATTCTCGCCATCGACGTCGATGGGGTCATCTCCTTATTCGGCTTCGAGCAGCCGCCGGACAAGGACGAGGCCAAGTTCGAGCTGGTCGACGGGATGGTGCACTGCATCTCCCTGCTGGCCGGCAAGCGGCTGCTGCGCCTGGCGGAGTACTACGAGATGGTCTGGGCGACGGGCTGGGAGGACCGGGCCAACGACTACCTGCCCAACATCCTCGGGCTGCCGCATCTCCCCCACCTGACCTTCAACGGCGCCGCCCGCTTCGGCTCCGCCCACTGGAAGCTGGGACCGCTCGACGAGTACTGCAAGGGGCGGGCGATGGCCTGGATCGACGACAACTTCGACGAGAGCTGTTACGAGTGGGCGCGGGAGCGCAGCGAGCCGACGCTGCTGATCCCCACCGAGGCGCACCTGGGCCTGGAGGAGGCGCAGACCGAAGCGCTGGCGGCCTGGGCTCGCGGCCTCCAGCGCGAAGGTCTCCAGGCCTCCTGAGCGACTGTCTACACTGAGGCGCAGTGACGGGTTTCTGGCCTATTTTCTTTCTCCTGGTGGTGCTGAAGATCCCGGTGCTGGGATCGATCTGGCTCGTCTGGTGGGCGAGCCAGCAGGCGCCCGAGCCCGAGGGCGCCGCCGAGGACTCGGACGGCGGCTTCAAGCGCCGGCCGCGGCCGCGCCTGCCGCGAGGCCCGCGCCGGGGACCGCATGGCGGCGGCGCTGCGCTGCCCGACTGTCCGCCCGGCGGGCGGACCAGGACGGTCAGGCCGGCTGAGCAACCCGCTTTCGCTCGCGCCGGATCTCGCGCAGGTAGGGATAGAAGTCGACCTCGACCGTATGACGCTTAGAGGCGACGAAGCGCTTCCGCATCTTCCGTTCCTCCTCCTCGATCTCCCCCCGCATCTCCGCCGGCGTCGGTAGCGCCGCCCGGCCGCCGACCAGGTCGGCGATCCATTCGCACTGGGCCTCGGCCAGCGGCATGATCGGCCCCAGCGGCTGGATGAAGCCGATCATGTAGAGGCCGGGGCGGTCGACCGAGACCACCCGGCGGTACAACGGCAGGCGGTTGTCGGGGGCGGAGAGCACCTCCGGCCGGAAGAACGGGAAGGTCATCTTGTAGCCCGTGCAGTAGACGACGAGGTCGATCTCCTCCTCGCTGCCGTCGACGAAGCGGACCGTGCGATCCCCGAGGAAGCGGTCGATGTTGGGCTTGACCTGGATGTCGCCGTGGCCGAGCCGCGGCAGCAGCTCCGAGGAGACCGTGGGGTGCGCCTCGAACAGCTTGTGGTCGGGCTTCGGCAGCCCGTAGACGGTGGGGTCCCCCGCGGCCGCGATGGCGAGGGCGCGGTTGACGAAGAAGCGCTGCACCGGCATCGGCAGCGCCGACATCAGCGGGTTGGAGACCTCGTCGATCGGTTTGCCGTTGATGTACTTGGGCAGCACGTAGGCGCCCCGCCGCATCGCCAGGAAGGTCGCGTCGGCGATCCGGGAGGACTCGACGGCGACGTCGACCGCGGAGTTGCCGATCCCCAGGACCAGCACCCGCTTCCCCGGCAGGACGTCGGGCTCGCGGTAGTGGTGGACGTGGATCTGCTCGCCCGTGTACTCGTCGGCGCCCGGGAAGCCCGGCTCCGGCCAGCGCGGGTCCCAGTGGTGTCCGTTGGCGACCAGCACGGCGCGGTAGCGGTTGGTCTCGGTCCCACCGTCGGCGTCCTCGACCGTGACCTCCCACTCCCCGTCCACCGGCTCGACCTGCTTCACCTCGGTGCGGAAGCGAATCTTCTCCCGCAGCCCGAAGTGGTCGACGTATTCGTCGAAGTACTCGGCCATCTGGAAGTGGTTCGGGTAGTCCGGAAAGTGATCCGGCATCGGCAGCGTCTTGAAGGCCATCACCCGCCGCGACGTATTGATGTGCAGCGACCGGTATGCCGACGACATCCCGTTGTCGTTCTCGTAGCGCCAGTTGCCGCCGACCAGCGACCCCTTCTCGAAGCAGTCGAACGGAATCCCGCGCGCCTGCAGCACCTGCGCCGCCACGATCCCCGACGACCCGGCCCCGATCACACAGACTTTCTCAGCAGGCATGCGGGCCAATCTACCGAACCTGGCTGCCCAGCCAATCCACGTGTCTGCTCCTACACGTCTATAGGACGTACAAATGCAGACGCGTGAAACCTAGGACCCTGCGAGGCCCGAGTCGAGTCGACCTCGACGCAAGCGTTTCGCGGGAGAGGGGCCGGGTGCCCCTCGGAACGTCTTGTACTTTTTCGCGGCTGTGCTCCGAGCGACAGCCAGCGGCGATCCGCGAAAAAGTTAAGTGGAGAGGGGCACCCGGCCCCTCTCCCCCAACCTATTTCGACTCGTCCGAGGTCGACTCGATCTCGTTCGCGAGCTCCTCGAGCTCCTCCGCGAACGAAGGCCCAAACCCCTCGACCGGCGTCTCGACCCCGTCGACGCCCAGCTCCGCGGCCAGCTCGTCTTCGTCGAGCAGGTCGTCGTCGCTCGGCGGCTCGATCGCCACCGCGGGCTCGATCGCAACCGTGCGGTAGTGCTTGAGGCCGGTTGCGGCCGGGATCAGCTTGCCGATGATCACGTTCTCCTTCAGGCCGACCAAGCGATCGCGTTTGCCCTCGAGGGCAGCGTCGGTGAGCACCTTGGTCGTCTCCTGGAAGGAGGCCGCGGAGAGGAAGGACTCGGTCGCCAGCGAGGCCTTGGTGATCCCGAGGATGACCTCCTCGCCTTTGGCCGGCGTGCCGCCCTCTTCCTTGGTCTTCTTGTTCAGGCGTTTGAGGTTGCCGCGGTCCTCGAGCTGGCCCGGGAGCAGGCTGGTCGAGCCCTTCGACTCGATCCGCACCTTCTTCAGCATCTGGCGGGCGATGATCTCGATGTGCTTGTCGTTGATGTCGACGCCCTGGGCCCGGTAGACCTTCTGAACCTCCTGGACCAGATAGACCTCGACGTCGGTGCGACCGCGGATCGCCAGCAGGTCCGCCGGGTAGAGCGAGCCCTCGTTGAGCTGCTGGCCGGCCTCGACCTTGTCGCCGTCGGCGACGTGCAGGCGGGTCCGCAGCGGGAAGCTGTAGGAGTGCTCCTCGCCGCTGGGCTCGGTGACGTTGACTTTCAGCGCTTTGTCGGTCTCGTCGATCGAGACCTTGCCGTCGGCCTCGGCCATCTGCGCCAGGCCCTTCGGTTTACGCGCCTCGAAGAGCTCGACGATGCGCGGCAGACCCTGGGTGATGTCCTGGCCCGCGACACCACCGGTGTGGAAGGTGCGCATGGTCAGCTGGGTGCCGGGCTCGCCGATCGACTGGGCGGCGATGATGCCGACCGCGTCGCCGATGTTGACCGTGAACCCGGTCGCCGGGGCGATGCCGTAGCAAGAGCGACACACACCGGACTCCGCCTCGCACTTGAGGGCGGAGCGGACCGGGATCCTGATCTCTTCGTCGCCGAAGGCCTCGGCGATCGCTTCGACGTCCGGCAGGGTGATCTCGTGGTTGCGCTTGAGCAGCTCGCGACCGCGTTTGGTCTCGAGCTTTTTCGCCGCCAGACGTCCCAGCAGGTTGTCGTTGAGCGAGCCGTCGTCCTTGCGCAGGACCATCTCGATGTGGTCTTTGGTCTTGCAGTCCTCGTCCCGCACGATCACGTCCTGGGCGACGTCGACAAGACGCCGGGTCAGGTAGCCGGAGTCGGCCGTACGCAGCGCCGTGTCCGCGAGCCCCTTTCGGGCACCGTGGGTGGAGATGAAGTACTCCAGGACCGAGAGGCCCTCCATGAAGTTGGCCTTGATCGGCCGCTCGATGATCTCGCCTTTCGGGTTTGCCATGAGACCGCGCATCCCCGCCAGCTGACGGATCTGTTTGAAGGAGCCGCGAGCGCCTGAGTTGGCCATCATGAAGATGGGGTTCAGCTCATCGAGGTTGTCCTCCATCGCCTGCGCGACCTCGTCGGTGGCCCGGTTCCAGTGCGCCGTGACCGCCTCGTGGCGCTCCTCGGCGGTGATGTAGCCGTCGTCGTACTGGCCCTGGATCGCTTCGGTCTCCTTCTCGTAGCGCTCGAGGATTTCCGCCTTCTCGGGCGGCGAGACGACGTTGTTCTTGGCGACCGTGATCCCGGCTTTGCTGGCGTATTCGAAGCCGAGGTCCTTGAAGGCGTCGAGCACCTGCGAGACCGGCGGCGCGCCGTAGGCCTTGACCAGGTCGGAGACCATCTCGTTGACGTCCTTCTTCTTCAGCGAGAAGTTGACGAACTCGAACTGCTCCGGGTCGAAGTCCTCCTGGAGGGCGTCGGCGAGGGCACGCTCGATCCGCTCGTTGAAGATGATCCGCCCGACCGTGGTCAGGAAGTGGCCACGCCCGGCCCGCCGGTACTCGGCCTGGTCGTGCAGTTTGCAGCCGCCGTTCTCGTAGACGAGCTCGGCCTCCTGCGAGGAGCGGAACACCTTCACCGCGGTGCCGGCGCCGTTGCTGCCCTTGCCGGCCTTCAGCTCCTCATCGACCTTCTGCAACTCGGCCTCGTCGGGACCGTAGGTCAGGTAGTAGATGCCGAGCACCATGTCCTGGGTCGGGGTCGCCAGCGGCGCCCCGTGTGCCGGCGAGAGGATGTTGTTCGCCGACAGCATCAGGATCCGCGCCTCGGCCTGGGCCTCGGCGGAGAGCGGCACGTGGACCGCCATCTGGTCGCCGTCGAAATCGGCGTTGAAAGCGTGGCAGACCAGCGGGTGGACCTGGATCGCCTTGCCCTCGACCAGCACCGGCTCGAAGGCCTGGATGCCGAGGCGGTGCAGGGTCGGCGCCCGGTTGAGCAGGACCGGGTGCTCGTGGATGACTTCCTCGAGCACATCCCAGACCTCCGGGATCATCGACTCCACCATCTTCTTCGCCGCCTTGATGTTCTGGACGGCTTTGCGCTCGACGAGCTGGGCCATGATGAACGGCTTGAACAGCTCCAGCGCCATGAGCTTCGGCAGGCCGCACTGCTGCAGGCGCAGGCTCGGCCCGGAGACGATCACCGAACGGCCGGAGTAGTCGACGCGCTTGCCGAGCAGGTTCTGGCGGAAGCGGCCCTGCTTGCCCTTGAGCATGTCCGAGAGCGACTTCAGCGGCCGGTTGCCGGGGCCCGTGACCGGGCGCCCGCGACGGCCGTTGTCGAACAGCGCGTCGACCGCCTCCTGCAGCATCCGCTTCTCGTTGTTGACGATGATCTCGGGAGCACCGAGGTCGAGCAGCCTTTTCAACCGGTTGTTGCGGTTGATCACGCGGCGGTAGAGGTCGTTGAGGTCCGAGGTGGCGAAGCGGCCGCCGTCGAGCTGGACCATCGGGCGCAGCTCCGGCGGGATCACCGGCACCGCGTCGAGGACCATCCAGCCCGGCTGATTGTCGGAGTTGAGGAAGGCGGAGGCGACTTTCAGCCGCTTGACCGCGCGGGCCTGTTTCTGGCCTTTGGAGCTGTTGATGATCAGCTCGAGTTCCTCGCAGTCGGCGGCCAGATCGACCTGCTCGAGCAGGTCGCGCACCGCTTCGGCGCCCATGCCGCCGCGGAAGTACTCGCCCCATCCGAACGGTGAGCCGAAGCGGTCTTTGAGCTCGCGGAAGACGGTCTCGTCGTTGACGACGTCCTTCGGCTTCATCTCGGTGAAGATCTTCCAGACTTCGTTCATCCGCTCGACCGCCTCTTCGAGGTAGGCCTCGGTGTCGGAGATCTCGGCGTCGAACTGTTTGCGCAGTTCTTTGATCATTTTCGTGCGCTCGTCGTCCTTCAGCTTGCGCAGCTGCGCAGCCGTCAGTTTCAGCGAGTCGGCCCAGATGTGGTCTTCGTCGTCGAACTTCTCCTGGGCGCCGTCCTCGAGGTACTTGATCCGTCGCTCCAGGGACTCGCTCAGCTCCTGGGTGCGCTTCTGCCGTTCCGACTCATAGGAGTCGACGACTTTTTTGACCTCTTTCTCGAGTTTCCCGACGTCCTTTTCGCGGGCCTCGACATCGACCCAAGTGACCATCGAGGCGGCGAAGTAGAGGACCTTCTCCAGCTCTTTCGGAGCCATGTCGATCAGGTAGCCGATCCGGCTCGGAACGCCCTTGAAGAACCAGATGTGGGAGACCGGCGAGGCGAGGTCGACGTGACCCATACGCTCGCGGCGGACCTTGGAGCGGGTCACCTCGACGCCGCAGCGCTCGCAGACGATGCCCTTGTAGCGGACCCGCTTGTACTTGCCGCAGTAGCACTCCCAATCCTTGGTCGGACCGAAGATGCGCTCGCAGAAGAGGCCGTCTTTCTCCGGCTTCAGGGTGCGGTAGTTGATCGTCTCCGGCTTCGTTACCTCGCCCCAGCTCCAGCTGCGGATTTTCTTCGAGGACGCGAGCCCGATCTCGATCGCGTCGAAATTGTTGATGTCGATCATCAGTCCTCCACCTCGGCCGGCGTGGCCTCTTCAGCTTTTCCGGCACCATCAGTTCCAGCCTCGCCCTCGGCGACGACCTGCTCCTCCTGCTCGTCCGCGGCACCGTTGTTGCCGTCGGCGCGCACGCCGGTCAGGTCCATCCCCAGCTCCTCGGCCGCTTTCAGCAGGTCGTCCTCCTCGTCGGAGATTTCGACGTCGGTCCCCTCGGAGACCACGTTGGCGTCGAGCGAGAGGCTCTGGATCTCCTTCAACAGCACTTTGAAGGACTCCGGGATCGACGGCTCGGGGATGTTCTCCCCCTTGACGATCGCCTCGTAGGCCTTGACCCGGCCGACCGTGTCGTCGGACTTGACCGTGAGCATCTCCTGCAACGTGTAGGCGGCGCCGTAGGCCTCGAGGGCCCAGACCTCCATCTCGCCGAAGCGCTGACCGCCGAACTGCGCCTTGCCGCCCAGCGGCTGCTGGGTGACGAGCGAGTAGGGGCCGGTCGAGCGAGCGTGGATCTTGTCGTCGACCAGGTGCAGCAGCTTGAGGATGTACATGTAGCCGATCGTGACCTTGCCCTCGTAGGGCTCGCCGGTGCGGCCGTTGTAGAGCTGGGCCGTGCCCGACGCCTTGGCGCCGGCGCGCTCGTCCATGTCGATGCCGAGGTCGATGCCGCGCTCGGCGTTCTCCTCCGACCATTTGACCAGGGCGGTGTCGACGTCCTCGACGGTGGCTCCGTCGAAGACCTGGGTCGCCACGTAGACGCGGCCGTCGCCCTCGTCGGAATGGGCCTGCTTGTAGGCCTCGGAGCCGTCGTCGTACCAGCCGTTCGCCGCGACCCACCCGAGGTGGGTCTCGAGGATCTGGCCGATGTTCATCCGGCTCGGCACGCCGAGCGGATTGAGGATGACGTCGACGGGGGTGCCGTCGGCGAGGTGGGGCATGTCCTCCTCGGGCACGATCTTGGAGATCACACCCTTGTTCCCGTGGCGGCCGGCGAGCTTGTCGCCCTCGGCGATCTTGCGCTTGGTCGCAACGAAGACGCGGACCAGGTCGTTGACGCCGGGGGCGAGGTCGTCGCCCTCGTCGCGGCTGAAGGTGAGGACGTCGATGACGACCCCGCCCTCGCCGTGCGGGACCTTGAGCGAGGTGTCGCGGACCTCGCGTGCCTTCTCCTTGAAGATCGCGCGGATCAGCTTCTCCTCGGCGGTCAGCTCGGTCTCGCCCTTGGGCGTGACCTTGCCGACCAGGAGGTCGCCGGAGACGACCTCGGCCCCGACCCGGACGATCCCGCGCTCGTCCAGATTGCGCAGGCTCTCCTCGGAGCGGTTGGGGATGTCGCGGGTGATCTCCTCGTCGCCGAGCTTGGTCGTGCGGGCGTCGATCTCGTACTCCTCGATGTGGATCGAGGTGAGTTCGTCGTCCTTGACCAGGCGCTCGGAGAGGATGATCGCGTCCTCGAAGTTGTAGCCCTCCCAGGACATGAAGGCGACCAGGCAGTTCTTGCCCAGGGCGATCTCGCCGCCACCGGTGGAGGAGCCGTCGGCGAGCACGTCGCCCTCCTTCACCTGCTGGCCGGTCTTGACGATCGGCCGCTGGTGGATGATCGTTCCCTGGTTGGAGCGCATGAACTTCTGCAGCTTGTACTCGTCTTTGGTCGAGCTGCTGCTGACGACGATGCGCTCGGCATCGACGTGGCTGACTTCGCCGTCGCTCTTGGCGAGGACGACGTCGCCGCTGTCGGTCGCGGCACGGCGCTCCATGCCGGTGCCGATCAGGGGCGGATCCGGTTTCAAAAGCGGCACCGCCTGGCGCTGCATGTTGGAGCCCATCAGGGCGCGGTTGGCGTCGTCGTGCTCGAGGAACGGGATCAGCGAGGTTGCCACCGACCAGATCTGCGACGGCGAGACGTCCATCAGGTGGACTTCCTTGGGAGTCGCCGTGGCGTACTCCTGCTCGCCGGCGCGGACCAGCACCTGCGGGCCCTTCAGCTTGCGCGTCTTGGGATCGAACTCGGAGTTCGCCTGGGCGATCACTTTGTCCTCCTCCTGAGTCGCGTCGAGGTGGAGGATCTCCTCGCTGACGACACCGTCGACGACCGGCCGGTAGGGGGTCGTGACGAAACCGTGCTCGGACACCTGGGCGTAGGAGGCCAGCGAGCCGATCAGGCCGATGTTCGGTCCCTCCGGGGTCTCGATCGGGCACATCCGGCCGTAATGGGTCGGGTGCACGTCGCGGACCTCGATCGGGGCGCGCTCACGAGTCAGACCGCCGGCGCCGAGCGCCGAGAGACGGCGCCTGTGGGTGAGCCCGTCGAGGCTGTTGGTCTGGCCCATGAACTGCGACAGCTGCGAGGAGCCGAAGAACTCCTTCATCGCCGCCACGACCGGGCGGATGTTGATGATCGTCTGCGGGGTGATCGCGTCGGAGTCCTCGGTGGTGAGGCGCTCGCGGACCACGCGCTCCATCCGGTAGAGGCCGATCCGGAAGGCCTCCTGGATCAGCTCGCCGACCGTGCGCAGACGGCGGTTGCCGAAGTGCTCGTACTCGTCGAGGTGCTCGTAGACCGGCTCGCGCGGGTAGGTGATCGCCTCCGCGGCATAGTCTTTGATCGGGTTCTCCTCATCGATCTCCTCGGGGATCCCGAGCAGCTTCGGCAGGGAGACCAGCTCCTTGACCAGGGCGATGATGTCGTCGTGGGTGAGCACCCGCGTCTCGAGATCGATGTCGAGGTCGAGACGGGCGTTGAGCTTGTAGCGACCGACCCGGGTGAGGTCGTAGCGCTTGGGGTCGAAGAAGAGCTGCTCGAGCAGGCCTTTGGCGGCGTCGACTGACGGCGGCTCGCCCGGGCGCTGCTTTTTGAACAGCTCGATCAGGGCGCCCTCTTCGGTCCGGGTCGCCTCGGTGTCGGCCTCGATCGTGTGCCGCAGGTAGATCGAGTTGTCGAACATGTCCAGCAGCTGCTGGTCCTCGACGTAGCCCATCGCGCGCAGCAGCACCGTGACCGGCAGTTTGCGCTTGCGGTCGATGCGAACGAAGACTTTGCCTTTTTTGTCGACTTCGAGCTCCAGCCAGGAGCCGCGGGCCGGCATCAGGTTGGCGATGAAGACCTGCTTTTCGGGATCCTTCGGGGCCATCACGTAGGCGCCCGGCGAACGCACCAGCTGGGTGACGACGACGCGCTCGGTGCCGTTGATGATGAAGGTGCCGCGCTCGGTCATCCACGGGAAGTCGCCCATGAAGACGGCCTGCTCGCGGATCTCTCCCGTCTCCTTGTTCTGGAAGGCGACGGTCGCGGTCAGCGGCCGTGAGTACGTCATGTCCTTCTCGCGGCACTCCTCGATCGAGTGCGGCGGATCCTCGAATTTGAACTCTCCAAAGACGATCTGGAGATTCCCCGTGTAGTCCTCGATCGGGGATATGTCGTTGATCGTCTCTCGCAGCCCACCGCTCTTCGGATCCGTCAGTTCCTCGAAGGAACGTCGCTGGATATCGATCAGATGTGGGACTTCAAGGGGGTTCTCTAGGCGGGAAAAGTTCCTACGGGTTACGGGGGCAGCGTTCGAACGTGCCAAGTCGGCGACTCCTCGGGCGGTCAGAGGGACGGAGATAAAGCGCAGATCGGGGCAGGAAAACTCAAATAGCGCGCGACCGCAAAAAATAACACACGGCGATGCGCGCCCTCGAGCTTGGCTCCCAGCCTGGGATCCGCGCCGGCGAGACGGGCGGCTCTATTTGAGCTCGACCGTGGCGCCGGCCTCCTCGAGTTCAGCTTTGAGCTTGTCGGCCTCCTCACGGTCGACGCCCTCTTTGATCGCTTTCGGGGCCTCGTCGACGAGCGCCTTGGCCTCTTTGAGGCCGAGCCCGGTCGCCGAGCGGACCACCTTGATCACCGGCACTTTCTGACCGCCGACCTCGGCGAGGACGACGTCCACGGTTGACGACTCTTCGGCGCCACCGCCCTCGTCGCCACCGCCACCGCCCGCCGCGGCGGGAGCTGCTGCCGCAACCGCGGTCGCGGAGACGCCGAACTCCTCCTCGAGCGCTTTGATCCGCTCGGAGAGCTCCAGGACGGAGATGCTTTTCAGCTCCTCGATCCAGTCCTCAGTTGAAGTTTTGGTTGCCATGCGTGTTACCCCTCTTCCTCGTTCGAATCTGAAGTCTCATCGTTCTCCGACGACTCACTGCTGTCGTCGCTTGAAGTCTCTTTCTCGGACGGCTCCTCCTCGACAGGACCCGCCGGCGAGGACTCGCCCGTGACGAGCCCCTGCTCGGCGATCTGGCCGAGCTGGGTGGCGAGGCCCTGGATCAGCGCGTTGAGGCCGCGCACGATGCCGGTGATCGGGCTGGCGACGATGCCGGCGAACTGGCCGATCAGGACTTCGCGGGTGGGCAGGCGGGCGATCGCCTGGAAGCCGTCTGCATCGAGCGAGGTCTCGCCCATGAAGCCACCCTTGTAGGTGAGGACCTCGTGCTCTTTGTTGAAGGTCGAGATCGCTTTCGCGGCGGCGGCGGTGTCGCCGCGGACGAAGGCGAGGGCGGTCGGGCCCTGCAGCAGCTCCGCCAGGCGCTGCTCGCCGGCTTGGTCGGCGGCGAGTTTCGTCAGCCGGTTCTTGACGATGCGGAAGCTGGCATCGGCCTCGCGCAGTTGCGAGCGCAGCTCGGCCGCCTGGGGAACGCTGATACCGCGGTAGTCGACAGCGAAGATCGCTTCAGATCCCTCGATCTGGGCGGCAATCTCTTGGATGGTTGCGGACTTTTCCTCGCGGTTCATTTACTCACCTGCATCGGGCTTTACGGGCCTGCGCCCCACCGATGGTCTCGGGTTAGCGGCGACGCAGTCTAGGCGCTCGCCGGCTCCTCTGCGGTCTCGCCCTCGGAGGCGCCAGCGGTGGCGCCGACCAGCTCGCGGTCGCCGACCTTGCCGGCGTCAACCCGGATGCCGGGCCCCATGGAGCTCGCCAGGGTGCAGGAGACGATGTATTTGCCCTTTGCCGAAGCGGGCTTGGCGCGGACGATCTCGTCGAGCACCGCGGTGAAGTTGTCGAGCAGTTTGCTCTCCTCGAAGCTGGCCTTGCCGACGGTCATGTGCACGATCGCCTGGCGATCGGTGCGGTATTCGACCTTGCCGGACTTGGAGTCGCCGACGGCCTTCTCGACGTCGTCGGTGACGGTGCCGACCTTGGGATTCGGCATCTTGCCCTGGGGCCCGAGGACACGGCCGAGTTTGCCGACCGTCGGCATCATGTCCGGGGTGGCGATGGCGACGTCGAAGTCGGTCCAGCCCTCTTCCACTTTCTTCGCCAGGTCGTCGCCGCCGACGAAGTCGGCTCCGGCGGCCTCGGCGTCACGCGCCTGCTGGCCCTGGGCGAAGACGGCGATGGTGACGTCCTTGCCGAGGCCGTGCGGCAGCGCCAGGGTCCCGCGCAGCTGCTCGTCGGCGTGGCGGACGTTGACGCCGAGCAGGATGTGGACCTCGATCGTCTCGTCGAATTTGGTGTTGGCGGTCTCCTTGACCAGGGCGATCGCCTCGTCCGGCGGGTAGGCGCGGTCGCGCTCGACCTTGTCGTACTGCTGGCGGTATCGCTTGCCGTGGGCCACCGAAATCTCCTATTTGACGTCGACGCCCATCGAGCGGGCGGTGCCAGCGATGATCTTCGAGGCGGCGTCGATGTCGTTGGCGTTGAGGTCGGGCATCTTGCGTTCGGCGATCTCGCGGATCTGGTCCTGGGAGATCGTCCCGACTTTGTTGACGTGCGGCTCGCCGGAGCCCTTCGGGATCCGGATCGCCTCCTTGATCAGGATCGCGGCCGGCGGCGTCTTGGTGATGAAGGTGAAGGAGCGGTCCTCGTAGACCGTGATTTCGACCGGGATGATCGTCCCGCCTTCGGACTGGGTCTGCGCGTTGAACGCTTTGCAGAAGTCCATGATGTTGACGCCGTGCTGGCCCAGGGCAGGGCCGACCGGCGGCGCCGGATTGGCGTTGCCGGCCTGGATCTGCAGCTTGATGAGGGTGAGGACTTTCTTGGCCATGAGCGGTTGGGCAGCGTAGCGGTCTTCGCCGCGCTAGATCTTCTTGACCTGGTCGTAGCCGACCTCGACCGGCGTCTCACGCCCGAAGATCGAGACCAGCACCTTGAGTTTCGCCGCGTCCTCGTTGATCTCGGCGATCTCGCCGGAGAAGTCGGAGAGCGGGCCGGAGATGACTTTGACCGATTCGCCGATCGAGAACTGGGCCTGGGTGCGCGGGCGCTCCGCGGTCTCGCGGTGCAGCAGGCGGTCGACCTCGGGTTTGGAGAGCGGCACCGGCTTGTTGCGGGAGCCGACGAAGCCGGTCACGCCGGGCGTGTTCTTGACCAGGCCCCAGGCGTCGTCGGTCATCTCCATGTTGACCAGGACGTAGCCGGGCATCGTCCGTTTCTCGGTCTGGACTTTCTGCCCGTCCTTCATCTCGGAGACCTGCTCGGTCGGGACGACGACCTGCCGCACGTTGCGGTTCTGGCTCATCGTCTGAACCCGGTGCTCGAGGTTGTGCTTGACCTTGTTCTCGTGCCCGGAGTAAGTGTTGATCACGTACCAGCGATACAAATCGGAAGCCTTTGTCTAGGGGATCCCGTAGCTACAGGATCTGCTTGATGAGGAAGTCGAAGAAAGTGTCGAGGGCGCCCAGGTAGACGGCCGCGACAGCGACGAAGAGGATGGTGACCGCGGTCGCCTGGATCAGCGTCTCGCGATCCGGCCACTGCACTTTCTTCAACTCTTGCCAGCAGGAAATCAGGAAACCGAGGACGCCGCTGCGCCCCCGTTCGCCCTTGGCCTGTTTCTGTTTCTTGGCGAGCTGCTCGCTCTCGCGCCGCTTCTGCTCGTCGCGCTGGCGCTTCTCGGCTTCCTTCTGCGCCTTCGCTTCGGCCCGGCGGGCCGAGCGCGGCTTCGGCGCGTCCGGGGTCTCGAGCTGCGCCTCGGAGGCGCCGGCGGCTATCCCGGCCTCAACCGCCTCGATCTCGGCGATGTCGCCGGAGATCGGTACCTGGGTGTCGTGCTGGGCGCGCGACTCCGCGCGCCCGCCGTCGGAGCGTTTCCGCTCCTCAGCTTCCCGAGCCCGGCGCTCGGCCTTGCGCTGTGCGCGGGTCTTGGCCATCGGGAACTACCGGGTCTCCTTGTGGGCCGTGTGGTGGCCGCACCAACGGCAGAACTTCCGCATCTCGATTCGGTCCGGCGAGTTGCGCCGAGACTTGTTGGTCTGGTAATTCCTGCGCTTGCAGTCTTCGCAAGCCAAAGTCACCGCAATGCGGACATCTCCGCGAGCCATGCTTCTCCCTCGGTTCCTGAGGACGGTCGTTACAGACAAAAGCCTCGGGCCCAGGGCGCGAGGCTGAGCAAAGAATAGCGCCCCACCAAAGCCCGGGCGGGGCGGCTCAGAGGCCCAGCGTCTTGGCGATGATGCCGCGCTGGATCTCGGAGGTGCCGCCGTAGATCGTCGAGACCAGCGAGGTGCGGACCAGACGCTCCATGTCGTACTCGGCGGAGTAGCCGTAGCCGCCCATCATCTGCATCCCCTCGAGCGTCGTGCGCTTGGCGACCTCGGTGACGAAGAGCTTCACCATCGAGGCCTCCTTGGGCAGCATCCGGTTCGGGTCCTCGTCGGTCATGGTGGCGACCCAGCGGGTCATCAGGCGGGCCGCTTCGAGGTCGGTGGCGAGGTCGGCGAAGCGGTGCTGGAGCGCCTGGAAGGAGCCGATCGGGCGGCCGAACTGCTTGCGCTCCTTGGCGTAGGCGAGGGCATCGTCGAAGGCGCGCTGGGCGATCCCCAGCATCGTCGCGGCGAGGATCAGGCGCTCGACGTTGAGCCCCGCCATCAGCTGCGTCCAGCCCTGGTCGACCTGGCCGAGCACGGCGCTGGCCGGCGCGAAGCAGTCGCTGAAGTAGAGGGTGTTGGTCTCGCGGCCGCCCATCGTCTCGATCGGGACGATCTCCATGCCCTCGACCTCGCGCGGGACCCAGATCATCGTCAGCCCCTCGTGCTTGGACTCGCCCTTGGTCGTGCGGCAGACGACGAGCACGTGGTCGGCGATGTGGGCGTTGGAGATAAAGACCTTCTGGCCGTTGATGACGAAGCCGTCGTCGGTGCGCTCGGCCTTGGTGGTCAGCGCGCCGACGTCGGAGCCGGCCTCGGGCTCGGTCATCGCGATCGCCTCGACCGAGCCGGAGGCGATGCCGCCGAGGATCTCCTGCTTCTGCTCCTCGGTGCCGAAGCGCTGGGTCGCGCCGGCAACGATCAGGGTGGTCGCGTAGCCGCCGATCGGGGCCAGCCCGCGCGAGCTCTCTTCCATGAACAGGCAGGCGTCGAGCATCGAGCCGCCGGAGCCGCCGTACTGCTCGGGGATCGTCACCCCGAGCCAGCCCAGCTCCGCCATCTGCCTGTAGAGGTCGAAGCTGTGGTGCTCCTTGTAGCCGTCGGTCAGCCGCTCGCGCTGGTCCTGCGTGCCGCACTCGCGGTCGCAGAAGTCGCGAATGGCATCGACGAAGTCGCTCTGCTCATCGCTGAGGGCGAAGTCCACGAGCGGCAGCCTAGTCGTTCCACGCAAACGACCCGGAGGAGCAGGGAGCTCCCCCGGGCCATGATGTCTGCGTCATGCATAGACCGTGGCCGCCCAGGGAAGAGCGGGACGGTCCGAGCCTGGCACCAGGTTCCGCAAACCGGCGATGTGGGAAAAGCCGGGGCGGCTTGAATATAAGAACATACACGGACCAAGGTGTCAAGCCTCGCCGGCCTTCGCCTGCGCCACCCGATTCGCCCACTCCTGCGCCTCGGCGAAGCCGAGATAGGGGAGCAGGGTCAACAGCACCAGCTCCGGCCGCAGCTCGGCCAGCCGGTCGAGCCGGCCGATGCGGATGTGATCGCCGACGAGGCCGACGATGCCGGCTACCAGTGCCTCGTCCGTGGAGCCGGGAAGACGGGTTCCGACCGGCGCTTTGATCTGGATGAAGCCGGCGAGACGCCCGATCACCCGCTCGTAACGGCGCATGCAGTCGGCTTCCGCGGCCGCATCGAGTGTCAGCGCCCGCGCCACCGTGGGGTTGGCGATGGCGAAGTCGACCCCAGCGTAGATCCCCGCCGCGACCTGCGCCGGCCACTCCTTTTCAACCGCACAGGCGCCGAGGACCGCGGTCTCCAGGCCGGCCAGCGCGATCGGAAACTCGCCGCTCCCGCGCCGGTACCCCCCATCGCCGCCACCGTCGGCTTCCCCGTTTGCCCCCGTCACATCCCCTCGCCCTGACGTGTTCTGGAATTAAGAACACTAACAGACCAGATGGAGGAGTTTTTCGCTCACCCGTACCTGGAGAACTTGAAGCTGCAGTATTCGAAGCCGAAGGCGAGGACGGCGTTGTTGGCGAGATTGCCGTTGTGGATGAAGCGCGCGGTCAGCCGCTGCGCCTGGATCGCGTGGTCCGCCCGCAGCTGCGCGGTGATCTGGCGCAGGTAGGACTCCTGCGCCTTCAGGTAGCCGAACCACTTACCCAGCTTGGTCGCGTCGGCGGCCGGCCGGGGCACGACGCCGATCTCCTTCACCGTGCCGCCGAAGATCGCCGTGGCCTGGGCGAACTTCGCGGCGGCGGCCGCGAGCCGTTCCGCGCTGACGTCGGCGCGGGCGCCCTTCATCGCCCGCTGCGTCGCTTCCGCGTCCGGCTTGCAGACGGTCTCCAGCCGCTCCACGTATTCGTCGCGGGTCGGCGCTTCGGCGGCGCCGGCGGAGGTCGCGGCGCACAGCGCGATGCCGATCGCCGCCAGCACGAGCCGGCCGCAGCGGCCGCTCGAGCGGCGCCGGCTCCTGTCTTCGGGTTGCATTGGTTCGAGTTCCTCCTGGCGTTTCGGGGTCTATGCCTCGGTTGCGCCCGCCCGTGGACTAAGCACGTTGCGGCGCGGAAGGATGCGGTCGAGCAGCGGCGGGACGCGCCAGACGCGGTCGCCCAGCAGCAGCATCAGCGCCGGCAGCAGAACGATCCGCACCACCGTCGCGTCGAGCAGGATCGCCACCGTCAATCCCACCCCCATCTGGCTGACGGTGGCGATCGGGGCGGTGGCGAAGGAGACGAAGACGGCGGCCATGATCGCGGCGGCGCCGGTGATCACCCCCGCCGTCCGCTCCAGCCCGAACTCGATCGCCGCGCGGTTGTCGCCGTCGACGTCGTAGCGCTCCCGCATGCGCGCGATCAGGAAGACCGCGTAATCGATCGAGAGCCCGAAGGTGACGCCGAAGATCGCCCCGGCGCCGACCGTGTCGATGTAGGGGTGGCCGCCGAGCGGATAGCCCTCGGGGATCCTGCAGACCAAGCTCATCACCCCGATCGCCGCCGCCACCGAGGCGAGGTTGAGGCAGACGGTCAGCAGGGCGAGCAACGGCGCGCGCAGGACGAAGACCAGGGCCAGCAGGGTGAAGAGGACGAAGGCGCCGATCACCAGTGGCAGCCGTTCCTGGGTCGCCTCGCCGTAGGTGTTGAGGGTCGCGGCGCCGCCGGTGAGGCCGGTGCGCAGCCCGCCCTCCCGGCCGAGCTGCTCGGCGTCGGCCCGCAGGCGCTCGCCGACCCGGCGCGACCCCTCGGTGTTGAAGGGGTGGGTGGACACGACCAGCATCCGCGCCGCCTGACCGCCGCGGTCGACGCTGACCGCCTCGGCGGCGGCGGCGCGATCCTGGGGCGGGGCGCCATCGAGCGCCGAGAGCACGAAGTAGCCGGAGTCGAAGAGGTGGGGTGAGTCGCGTTCGAGCTGGCGCGCCCCAACGGTCAGCGGCGCGGCTACCGCGGAGACGCGGACGCCGGCGCGCCGCAGGTTCGCCTGCAACGGGTAGGAGCGCTTGAAACCAGCGGCGAGGCCGCTCTGCAGCGCGCCGGCGCCGCCCTGCAGTTCGATCAGCCCGCTCGAAAGCCGTTCGGCACCCCCGCCGAGCCGCTGCAGCCCGCTGCTGAGGCCGCCGGCGGCCTCCGACAGCTCGCCCACCCCGTCTTCGAGCCGCTTGCCACCGGGGACCAGCCGGTTGAGGCCGCCGTTGACGGCCTGGGCGACGCTGCGAAGGCGCCGCACTTCGTCGCGGTTGGAGGCGATCGTCCGGGCCAGGACACGAGCCTGGGCGGCAGCTGCCCGCAGCGCGGGGTCCGCCGCGGCCGCCACTTCCAGCTGGCGCGCGAGCCGGCGCGCCCGCGCCAGCTCGCCGCCGTTCAGTCGCGGCAGCAGCGAGCGCAGCCCCAGGGTCAGGGTCAGACTGCCGACCGAGGCCCTGCGCTGGCCGTCGGCGAGCTGCTCGCTGCCCGCCCGCAGGCGCTCGATCGCCGCCGTCGCCGCTTCGCCGCGCTCGGCGGCGCCGCCGAGCTCTTTCGCAATCAGCCCAGCACCGGCTGCGGCACGAGCCGAGCCTGCCTCGAGCAGGCCGCTCCCCTCCGCCCCTGCCGCGATCCCGCCGCGGAGCTGCTCGACGGCGCGGGCGGCGCGGCGCAGGCCGGGGCCGAGGCGGTCCAGCCGATCCAGGCCCTCCGCACCCTCGGCGGTCAGCTTCGAGCCCAGGGAGCGCAGCGGCGCGGCGCGGCGGGCGACCGGGCCCGGGCCGATCACCGCCCGCACCCCCGGCTCGGCAGCGATCCGCCGTTGCCACCGGGTCAGCAGCGCCAGGTCGCGCTTGCTCGTGATCGGGCCGCGTTCGGTGGCGGCGACGAGCACGAAGGGCGCCTCCCAGCCGGGGCCGACGGCGCGGTCGATCGTCTCCGCGTCCTTGCGGGCCTGGTTGGAGGTCGGCAGCTCGTCGATCCCGGGGGCGCCGGTGGTGAAGGCGAGGGTCGGCAGGATCAGCAGGACCAGCGGCACCGCCACCAGCGCCGTGGCGAGCGCCGGGTTGCGGAGCGCCGCGGTAGCGGCGCCAGCGACGGTCCATCGCTTCCGTGGTTCCTTTGGGACGCCAGAGCTCCCAAAGGAACCACGGACCGCTGGTCGGCGGCCGATCCGTCCCGCGTTGATCCGCTCGCCCAGGAGGGCCAGCAGCGGCGGCACCGCCAGGGTGGAGACGACGACGCTGATCACCGTCACCACCGCCGTCGCCGTCGCCAGCGAGAGCAGCAGCGAGCCGGGCTGCAGGAAGGCCGAGAAGACGAGGGCGACGATCAGCGTCGTGCCGGCGAAGAAGGTCGTGCGCCCGGCGCTGCCCCGCGTCGCGGCGGCGGCGTCCCATGGATCGCGCCCCCCCTCCAGCTCCTCGCGGAAGCGGGAGACGATCAGCAGCGAATAGTCGACCCCCAGGGCCAGGCCCATCATCGTGCAGACGACGAGCGCCAGCGCGTCGATCGTCATCGCCGAGCTCAGCAGAGCGAGCACGCCGCGCCCCGCGAAGACCGTCAGCGCCCCGAAAAGCAGCGGGATCGCCGCGGCGACCACGGAGCGGAAGACCAGCAGCAACACCAGGATCAGCAGCGGCGCCGCCAGCAGCTCCGCCCGCTCGGTCGAGCTCAGCGATTCCTCCTGCAAGGCGCGGGAGACGGAGGCGAAGCTCGACTGCGTGGCGGCGACCGGCGGTCGCACCGCGGCCTCGAGCGTGCGTTCCAAGGCGGGCACGGTCTCCCGCATCGCCTCGGCTAATGGTACGTGGAAGTCAACTAAAACCAGGGCCTTGCCCGGACCCGGCCGCAGGGCCGTCACCGACCCCTGGTCCCAGGGCGAGATCACGGTCGCGCTCGGGTCTCGCCGCAACGCCGCGACCAGCTTGGCTCCCTGCCGATCGACTGCGCCGGCCGGACCCTGCAACAGCAGCGCGAACGGGGATGAATCGCCGAAGTGGCTGCTGGCCAAGTCTTCTCCTTCGGCCGCCGCGGTTCCGGGCACCGTCAACGACAGAGGCGCCAGCTTGCCCTCGACGCTCAACCCGATCGCGCCGAGGACCGCGCAGCCCAAAAGGACGGCAATAAGACCCCCGAGGAGTCGCCGGTCCATCACCTACCCAAAATACCCCCCATTACAGGGAGAGTGTAGGTCAACGTCAGACCGTTGATGGTACGTGAGTGTCTCCAAACTTAGTCGCTCGCCCGGCAACTGCGCACTGACTCGATCTGGACCTGGCGATTCCCCCCGAAGCTGTAGGTGGCGCGGGCAAAGGAGAGGAAACCGGCCGTGAAACTGGGTGGGACCGGGCAGGTGGCGCTGATGTAGCTGTGCCGTTGACCGCGGTAAGAGAAGCGCCGGAAGAGGTTGAGCCGGAAGACCGCGAGGCGCGGCAACGGGCCCACCGAGTGCGGCACCCTCGCGACCAGGACCGTCGCGAAGCCTTTCCCTCCGGGGTGGATGACGAAGGGCAGGACCAGCGAGATCGGCGGGTCGGACGAGAAGGCGTGCACCCAGATCGCGGGACGGCCGGCGGCAGTGCGGCCATTGAAGGCCAGCAGGTTCGCCCGGATCGCGAAAGGAGTCTGATGCGGGATGACGACCTCGGCGCCGAGCGACCCCCGGCCCACCAGCGCCGGCCCGCAGCGGGTCAGCGCCTGCCGATTGTTGGCGTTGTGCAGCCGCGGCTGCGGGCAGACGGCGAGCCCGCGAGTGAACAGCAGGCCCGGGCCGGCGAGCTCGAGCTTGACCTGCTTGACCTGAGGCAGCGGCGAGCCGTCCGCGGTGCCGATCTTCCCTTCCAGGCGCACGGCCACCGGTGCCGGGCGCTGGCGCGGCAGCTTGAGTGGGTCGACGCCCCCGTTCAGGGCGACGATCAGGTTGCCGCTCTGGCTGCGTTCGCCGCGAGCGAAGCCAGGCATCAATATCGCGGCCAGTGCCACCAGGACGGCCAGCGTTCCCAAGCGCGATCGCACTGACACTGACCTTAGCGCCCCGCCATCTCCTCATCCGCCGCTGACCCGGCAGCTGCGCACCACCGTCGTCTTCAGGGTCTGCCCGTTGGCGAAGCCGTATTTCGCCTTGGCCAGTGGGAAGACCGCGCCCGGAAACCCCGCCGGAGCGCTGCAGGCGGCGGATACATATGAGCGCGCCTTGCCGCGGTAGCGGTATCGGCGGTCGAGGGTCATGTCGAAGTGGCTGAGATAGGCCCAGCCCCGGGCCGAGGGCGGCAGCTGGGTGCTCATCACGGTGCCGAAGAGCCCTGGCCCTCTCTTCAGCCGGAAGCTGAGGACGAAGGCACCCGGCGGGGCTTTGGCATAGACCTGGGCCAGAATCAGCTTGTGGCCGTGCTCTCTGGGACCGTTGAAGGCCAGGAGCTTGGCCTCGACCTCGAAGACGGCCTGGTTTTCGAGATGGACGCCGACGGTGACGTGACCGCTGCCGACGATCGCCTGGCCGCAGAGCCTCTGGGCCGCCTCTTCGGTGGCCGGTTCGATCGTCGCCAGGCGACAGGTCGGCAGGCCCTTGTCGTATAGGAGACCGGCTCTGTTGATCGCAACCGAGATCGTGCGCAGCTGCGGGAGCTGTGCGCCTTCGGCGGTCTTGAAATCTCCTGCCACACGCACCGCGACCGGCGCCGGCGTCCTCCTCGGCAGCTTCTTTGGCATCAGGTCGCTTTCGAAGGTGGTGATCAAGCTGCCCTGCTGGGAGATCTCCGCCTGGGCCGGGATCGCCAGGCAGAGCGCGATGACGATCGCGGGGATCAGCGAGCGGCGGGCCCGCATCTCAGCTGAACCTCCCCGGGTCGATCTTGCAGTAGGAGAAGCCGAAGGCGAGGACCGTGTTGTTGGCAAGGTTGGAGTTGCGGTTGAGCCGCACCGAGAGGGTCTGGGCCTTGCCCTTGTCGCCCCGAGCGAGCGCCCTGCCGATCCTGCCCAGGTAGGAGCTCTCGACTTCCAGGTAGCCGATCCACTTGCCGAGCTTGGCTTCGTCGGCGCTGGGCCGAGGGACCGCCTCGAGCTGGCCGATCGTCTTTTCGAAAGCCCCGACGGCGCGCGTGAAGTGGGTCGAGGCGGCCTTCAGCTGGTCGTTTTGCACCTGCTCCTTGGCGCCGGCGAAGATGCGCCTGTTGGCTTCGGTGTTGCGCTTGCAGATCGGCTCGACCCGGGCGACGTATTCATCGCGGGTCAGTTCGGCGGCGCCGGCCAGCGGCACGCAGAGCAGCGCCGCCGCTGCCATCGCCGTCGAGATCGTTCTCCTCATCGCATTACCCCTTTGTCGTTTGTCAAGGATTCGTTCCTGCCGGATGCGGCCCGCTTCGGGGCAGCACACGCTGCAGCGGCCGCGGCAGCCACCAGACGCGCTCGCCGATCAGCAGCATCAGCGCCGGGAGAAGGAGGATCCGCACGACCGTGGCGTCGAGCGCGACCGCCACCGCCAACCCGACGCCGAGCTGGGAGACGGTGGAGATGTCCGCCACCGCGAAGCAGAGGAAGACGGTCATCATGATCGCGGCGGCGCCGGTGATCACCCGCGCGGTCCGCTCGAGCCCGAAAGAGACCGCCTGTCGATGGTCTCCCGTCGCCTCGTAGCTCTCGCGCATCCGCGCCAGCAGGAAGACGGCGTAGTCGACCGAGAGCCCGAAGACGATGCCGAAGATCGCCGCCGCGCCGATCGCGTCGATGTAGTCGTGCCCGCCCAGCGGCCAGCCCGCCGGAACGTGGAAGAGGAGGACGAGGACGCCGAAGGCGACGCCGACGGTCATCAGGTTGAGCAGGACCGCGATCGCCGCCAGGATCGGCGCCCGCAGGATCGCCACCAGGGCGAGGAAGGTGACGAGGGTCATCGCCAGGATCACCAGCGGCACCCGGGCCCGGGTGACGTGGTTGTAATCGGTGAGCTGGGCCGGCCCACCGGTCACCCCCGTCGTCAGGCCCGCCTTCGAGCCGAAGGCGGCGGCGAGGTGATTGAGCCGAGCGTCGAGAGCTTCCGAGCCCGGGGTGTTGAAGTCGGCGTCGGGGACGACGAGCATCGCCGCCGCCTGGCCGCTGCCCTCGAGGTCCACCGTCTGCGCCACCTGCTCGCGCACGCCGGGCCTGGCCCCGTCGAGCGCCGAGAGCACGAAGTAGCCGGAGTCGAAGAGGTGCGGTGAGGCGGCGGCCAGCGCGCTTCGCTGCCGCGCGACCGCGTCGCCCTGGGCCGCGACCCTGGTCCCCGCCCGCTCCAGGCCCCCCTGCAGCGGGGCCGAGCGGGCGTAGCCCGCGGAGAGGCCGGAGGCAAGGTGCTCGGTGCCATCGGCGAGGCGCGCGAGGCCAGCGGAGAGAGCGTCGGCGCCGCCAGCCAGACGATGCAGGCCGCCACCGAGGGTGCCAGCGGCGCCCGCGAGGCGGTTCGTACCGGCGGCGAGCTTCTGCTGCCCGGCGGCGAGGCGGGCGCTGCCGCCGTGAAGGCGCATCGCGGTGGCGCGCAGCCTGCGCAGTTCGTCGCGCTGACCCGCCAGCGCCGTGACCAGGGCGGTCGCTTCTGCGGCGGCGGCCCTCAGGGCCGGGTCGGAGGCGGCGGTGGCGTCCAGCCGCGCCCGGATCCTGCGTGCCCGCGCCAGCGAGCCCTTGCGCATCTGCGGCAGCAGGTCGTGCAGGCCGAGCGAGAGCGAGAGAGTCCCGGCCTTGGCCGTTTCCTGCCCCTCGGCGAGCTTGCCGGCGCCGTCGGCGAGGCGGCCGATTCCAGCGATCGCCCTGTCGCCGCCGCCGGCCGCTCGTCCGAGACCGGCGGCGAGCTGCTCGGCGCCTTCCCGAGCGCGGTTCGAGCCCTCGCCGAGCAGCCCGGCGCCGGCCGCGGCGCGGGAGAGGCCGGTGCGCAGTCGCCCGACGCCGTTGCCGGCGGCGGCGAGCCTGGGGCCGAGCTTGCGCAGCTGGGCGACCTGCCGCGCTCCGCTGGGTCCCATCAGATCCTGCCCTCGCTCCCGCAGCGGCGCCGTCCGCCTGACCAGCTGGCCGGGGCCGATCACCGCCTGGACTCCGGGCTGACGCCCGAGCAGCGACTGGAAGCGGGCGAGGTTGCGCAGGTCCGCTCGGGAGGTGATCGGGCCGGACCCGGTCGCGGCGACGACGACGTAGGGGGCGTTCCAGCCGGCCCCGATCTGGCGGGCGATCAGCTCGGAGTCGCGGCGGGCGGGGTCGGAGGCCGGCAGCTGGGCGGCGCTGGGCGGTCCCGTCTTGATCGCCAGGGCCGGCGCGGCGAGGAGCAGCAGCCCGCCCGAGATCGCGATCGCGATCGGTGCCGGCCGCCGCAAGGCGGTGCTGAGGCCGCGGTGCAGGAGCGTGTGCTCGCCGTCGCTGGGACGCCCGATGCGCAAGCGGTCGATGTTGGGACCGAGCAGGACCAGCAGGGCGGGAGCGAGGTAGACGGCAACGACGACACTGATCGCGGTGACCAGGATCGCGGTGCCCGCGAGCGAGAGCAGCAACGAGCCGGGCAGGACGAAGACGCAGACGACCATCGAGACGAACAGGGTCGAGCCGGCGAAGAGCGTGGTCCGGCCGGCGGTCCGCCTGGCCTCCCGAGCAGCCTCGTGCGGATCGCTCCCCTTGCCCAGCTCCTCGCGGAAGCGCGAGACGATCAGCAGCGCGTAGTCGACGCCGAGGGCGAGCCCCATCATCGTCGCCACGGTCAGCGCGAAGGCGTCGATCTCGATCGCGCCGGCGGCGAGGTAGAGGAGGCCGCGCGAGGCGAGCACCGTGATCGCGCCGAAGGCGAGCGGGATCAGCGCCCCCAGCGGCGAGCGGAAGACCGCCAGCAGGACGAGCAGCAGGAAGGGCAGCGCGATCAGCTCCGCCCGCTCGGTCGAGGAGATCGACTCCTCCTGGATCGCCCGCGAGAGCGAGGCGAGGCCGGTCTGGTTGGCCCGCACCGGCGGGTGGATCACCCGCCCGAGCGTCTCGTTCAGATGCGGGACGACGTCATCGACCGCCGCGGCGGTCGAGGTGTGGAAGTCGACGAGGACGAGCGCCTTGCGTGGCGATGGGCGAAGGCGCGCGAGCGTCCGCCCGTCCCAGGGCGAGAGCGTCGTCACCTTTGGGTCCCGGCGCAGGGCGCGGATCAGCGCCGGGCCCTGCCGTTCGATCGTCGGCGCAGGCCCGCGCAGCAGGACCGCGAACGGCGCCGAGTCGCCGAAGTGGTCCCGCAGCAGGGATTCGCCCTTTGCGGACGGGGTGCCAGGGACCGAGAGCGAGGTGGGAGTGAGCCGGGACTCGACCCCGCTCCCCAAGACACCGAGGGCGGCGATCGTGATGATCGCCGCCCCCAGTACCGCTCGCGGATGCCTCAGGCTCAGAGGCACTCGATGGCTCAAATCCAGGCGCTATTTCAGGAACAGCAGATTGCCCACGGAGTCTTTGAGCGTCAGTTCACCCGTGACGCGGAACGGCCCACAGGCCCCGTTAGCTTTCATGTAGACCCCACTAATCCTGAGCACGCTGCCGCCCGAGGTGTAGGTGACTGGCGTGGCGGTGTTTTCGTAGACACAAGGGTTAATGAACCCCGGGTACCAGGCGGTCATTTTGAGGTCCATCGTCCCCGACAGGGGGGAAGTCAAGGACATGCCTCGGAGTTCCGGTTCGAGAGTAAAATTGCCGCTGCCGAAATTACAGGTGCTCGCCGACCCGGGGCCAACTCCTACCGCTTTCAGGGTTTCTCCAACGGGTGCGTTCAATTCACTCGGCAACGACACTTGTTTGCAGTTCAATTTGCCCCACGAGGTTTCGAAAGTCCACGCACCGTTGCTGGTCATGGAGAATTTGGAACCTTTGGGCAGCGTTTCGCCTTTAGAGTTTTGCAACACGGTGGCATTGGCCGCCGGTGCAACAACCGCAACCACGGCAGCCGCCGCGGCAACCAGCAGTGCAATCTTCTTGATTGATCTCATCGGTTATCCTTTTCGTTGCGGGTCCGGCCGGCGCGCAGAGTCAAGTTTGCAGCCGGTCGGGCCGGTTTTCATTACTCGCATGCGGGTGCCTCCCGCAGACGCTTGTGAAGGCTTCAGCCCTTCCGCCGCTTGCTCTTCGTCGCCTTCTTGCACTGGGCCTTCAGCGGCGAACGGAAGTTGTGTTCCTTTCCGTTCTGTCCGGTCATTTCCACCCGTGCCTGGTGTTTCCCGCGGCAGATGTCGGTCGAGTTGACGAGGAGGCCCTTTTTGCCGCCCTGCATCCGCAAGACGAACTTGGAGACCGGCGCATCGGGCACCAGTTCGAAGCTGTTGCGGATGCCGCCGTTGACAGAATCGATCCGGCCGACCAGAACAATTTCCACCGGCTGGCTATCAGGCCCTCTCAGAGCGATGACGAGATCCGGCAGCTTGTTACTGGAGGAACGCAGGTAGGCCGGCCCGGTCAGCTTCGCGTCGAGCAGCGGGCTCGTCGCTTCAGCAGTGCCATAGATCGAGCCTTTCGGGCACTGCTTCGCGGCGAACTGCACTCGAGTGCAAATCGTTCGTATGTGCGCCTGGTCGAGGAACTCGGAGTGCGGCAGCGCGACCGAGACCCGGCCAACGTTGGCCTGGCCGGGAGGATTGGTGAGCGTTGCCGTCAGCGCCGGGTTGCCGTTCCGCTTCATGCCCCCCTTGAGGGAGATCTTCAGCTTCGGCGCGAACTTGAGGGCGTCGCAGTTGCCTACCTGGAAGCGATTGGACGGGATCGCCGTCGCTCCATCGGAGCTGTAGATCGATGCCCCGATCGACATCTCTTCGCAGCTGGTCGGATTAATCGAAAAGCCAGAGCGGTCGATCGCGATCGCCACCGAGCGCACCTTCAGGGGCAGGCCCTTGAGGATCGTCGGAATCGAGTCGGATTTGACCGTCAGCCGCGCCGTCTCTGGATCGACGTAGACCGGCGCCCGCACGACTACGTTGCCGAGGTCGAAGGGGCCCGCCATAGCGGGAGTGATCACGACGGTACTCACCGGCGCGCCCTTGTACGGGCCGGCGAGGTATACGTTGCCGCCGACGTGGAACGGCTCGGAGCCAAAACCGGCCGCGGTGTCGACCCGGCCGAGGCGGCTCGCCGCGGGGCAGCTCGGGCCGGCCAGCTCCTCCTTGCCCGTCCTCGAGGCGGCACCTGCAATCGCCGCCTCCGGGCAATAGGGAATGCCGGCGAGCTTGCCGGAGAGACCCGGCGGCAGGCTGAATTCGAAACGAGATAGTTCCTGCTCGCCGTCCTTGCGCCCGACCTTGATCGTCAGCGGGCTGTAGGCACCGGCGATCGGGTCGGCGGTGCCGGCTTCGAGCGTCGGCGCGAAGGGCCGGGCGCCGGGCGAGGAGGCGCAGTTGCCGCTGACCGTGAAGGCGTCCGTCGTCTCCGCCGGCGGTCCCGATTCGGGCGCCGACCAAGGGGTCCACGAGCTCTTGGTCTCGTAGTGGCCGCAGACTTCCGGCGTCGCCAGCTGCGATCGCGGGCCACCGCCGCGGAAATTCAGCGTCATGTCTTCGAACGGCAGCTGCGGGTTGTAGTCGAAGGTCGCCGTCAGCTGACCCGTGTTCGGATCGGGCCGTATTTCACCGGGAAGCTTAAGGACGATGCCACTGCGCGCGTCGTCGATCACGAGGTAGATTGCGAGCAGCGAACGGAACGGGTTTTCTTCCTGATTGGCGAGGTAAATCGTGCCGACCAGATTCTGTTCCAGCAGCGGCGAGTCGACCGTTACCGTGCCCAGCTTCGCGCCGTCTGGGCAGCTCGGCGACTCATCGCTGAAGCGGATCGGGTTCGGCAGGGAGAAATTATTGCCCCGGTAGCCGATCTGGGCCTCCGAGCAACCTTCCAACCCGTTAGCCGAAGAGGGGTTCAGCACGAGCCCCTGCGGCAGGCTGACCACGGCCCGTTTCAAGTCGGGCGTCCCCAGTTTGCTTGCGTCGCTGAGCCCATCCTGGGGGATGTGCAGGTGGGCGGTAGCTCCCACGGGCGACGAGCCCTGGGTGCTGCTCGGCTGGAAGCTGAAGCTCGGCTCGAACGCCAGCTTGTCGCAACCGGTGACCGGCGGTACCTCCTGAGTCGCCGTGACCGAGTAGTTGTCAGGTTCCAACCACATCGAGGATTTCGTCCGCACGACGGGAGGGCTGAGCGCCGTTTCCGCGCAATTGGTCGAATTCCTCAGGAAAGCCTTGCCTTTGGCACCCACCGGGAAGCCTTGGATCGCCGCGTAAGCGCCGTAGATCTTGTTGATGTTGGGGTTATTGGGAGCGGTGATCCGCACACCGAAGTCATCGTCGGCACGCACAGAGCCGAGCAGGCCCTGACGGAAAAGGGCGATCTGGACGGTGAACTGGGCCGCGTAGCCACGGGCGGGCACGTTGTTCTGGATTGAGCTCTTAGTTCCCACAAAACCAAACCCCCCAAGGACTGGCGCGAATCTGCCAATCGCCATTTCTCCATTGCATACGGGGACTTCAAACCCCGGAGGTGCCGTGATCATGTTTTGCGGACACCGTGGAGTCACCATCGGGTTGCCGGCAAAACCAGGCGGCAGGTCGACTATCACCTCCTTAGGATCGCCGAGGGGGACGATCTTGCCGCTTCCTGAGCGTTTAGTAGTCAGGATGAAATAGCTCTGGGCGCTGAAAGGATGGCCGCCGGCCGCGGTCTCTTCATTGCCTTCTTCGTCGAAGGCGCTTGCCCAGAAGGCCTGAGCGCGGTTGACCGCCGGCTGCTTGGAAACAACGACCTGCAGGTCGAAGCTAGCGGTACCGGCGCCGCCACCCGAGATGGTCACCGGCGCGGTCGCGGTCATCTCGGTTTCCGACGCGACTTCGATCGGGATCACGACGTTGTTTGCCGTGTCGCTGCCAACTACCGGGGCAGTCGAGGTACAGGTGATCGTGCTCCCTCCAGCACCGTCCGGACATTCCCATTCTATCCCGCTGCCGGGGCCGGCAGTAACGATTCCAGCCGGCAGGGGACCGAGCGTCACCGTGTACTCACCAGAGGTCCCGCCACCGCCGACATTGGCGGGGTGGATCGCGATTTCACCGGTTCCGGCGCCGCCGGGAACAGTGGTGAAGATATTGACCGCCGCATGGTCGCCGACAAGCTCGCTGGCGTCCGAGCCAAGTTGGTCGACACCTTTATTCGCGAGTGAGCCGCCGAAGGTGACGAAGAAAGCGTGCTGGGCGTCGCCGCCGGGTCCACCCCCCACGCTCACCCCGCCCGACCCGATGCCCGGCAGTCCTTCCAGGCCCGCTTGGACGGTGGAGGCAGTCGCATTGAATGCGATCGGGGCGGTCACCTGACTCCCGAATA
Organism: uncultured Solirubrobacterales bacterium; assembly: GCA_963719435.1. Lineage (GTDB taxonomy): Bacteria > Actinomycetota > Thermoleophilia > Solirubrobacterales > 70-9 > VAYN01. The sequence continues at coordinate 2,603,744 of OY970384.1, forward strand.
TTGGGAGCGGACCTTCTTCGAACAGAGGTTCAGTCGGAAAGCCGGAAAGCGTCAGAGTTTCAGTTCCCATGGCAACTACCTTCGTGCCGGGGGGAAGGATGCTGGCCCTGATCTCGTCACCAACCTGAAAGGCGCCTTTCGAGACGGTGACGCCCGTAACTTGATTCGAACTGATCGTCAAAATTTCGAATTCCGATTTCACTGCTGGATTCGAGACTTCGAGAATCGGTTGTTCAGCCGGGCCCGAAACGCCGGTGATCTTCGTGCCCGCAGGGAACGCCGGGGCCGCCACCTGTTCGCCGATGTTGAACGGTTTTTCGGCAAAGAACAGCTGAAAGGTGCTGCTTCCTTCGGTGGTTTCGGTGGCTGCAATACGAGACGTAAAGATCCCTTCCCCCGCAGCGGTTCCCGGGACCGACAACGTGAAGGTCCCGCCTTCGCCTTCTACAGCGATCCTCTGAATCTCGGACTGCTTGGGCGGGAGGTTGGTTGGGCCGGTGACCGCGAGTACCTTCCAGGCGGGTTTCGGTGCCGCTTCGGCGGCGCCTGAGAGCGCGCAAATACCGATCAGCAGGAGCGCCAGTCCCAGCGTCGCCTTTCGCAGTCGCCGCCGCATGTTCTTCGCGGTCCTCATTTTCCTGCCCTCCGATTGCCGTTGGCTCCGCTTTTCTGTTTGCTCTGATTCTTCTGGTGTTTCTTCTTTTTATGGTGTTTTTTGTGACGTTTCTGAGCTTTTCCAGGCTTTGCGTTTCCCGAACCCCTAAACGTGGCACTGGCCGTGCCCAGGATCGCTGGCGGCGGCGTAGAGGAACCCTGGCATGACCCTTCCCTGGTCGGCTCGCACGGGATCGGCGGAGGCGGGGGTTCTGGATGACCGCCTCCGATTCGGGCGTCGTAGACAGAAGACCGGTCGTCGCCGTCTTCCCAGGTCAGGGTGTTCGCGGTCGCAAGGTAGAGGTCCGACCCGTCCGCGCTCGCACCAGCGAACGTCAGGTTCGGCAAGGGTGCTGCGGGGACCGTCAAGCCGGGCGCTTCGGTGTCGATAGTAAAAACCTGACCATGCGACCATTCGTACAGGTTGTAGCGGCCTTCCGCTCCACCCCCCGCAAGCTGATTGCGGGAAATGAAGAAGACGCTGGGTTCGCTATCCACCATTACCAAGTTCGCGATTTGATGCAGGGGATTCGCGATGGTGCTTCCGCTATTCAGCGCGGGGCGCGACGAGAGCGACGGCTGCCCGTCCGGGCGACAGGAGACACAAGTCGTGCTCTTGTCGGAGGCGCTGTACAGATACACTTGGCCTACGCCACCGCTGTCATAGCCCGTCACATTCGCCATCGTTTCGAAGAGAAGGTATCTGCCGTCCCGACTCACACGTGAACTCATGTACTCCTGGACATTTAACGTAAGTCCATCCTCCACCCGGTCGGGGTTTGGGCCAGCAGCTGCCGTACCGGCAAATTCCACCTGGCCGCCGGCCGCGCCGTATATCGAGTAAGTATCGGCGCTCTGATTCTGGGCAAAGGTCTTGCCCTTTCCGGGCACCAGCTGTCCTCTTGCCACGAAGTAGACATGCGTCCCATCATCCGAAGCGCCGATGAAGCCGCTGACATCGGCGCCGCCGGGGTCACTCTCGACGGACAGATTCGTCAGGTCTTCCGTTTCGAGATTATATTCGTAAAGGTCAGTGCCTTCGACACTGGACTCCTCGGTCAGACCAGCGTTGGCGGTGAAGAAGATGCGCGAGCCGTCTGCGGTCGCGTACTGGTAAGTAGCCCCCGTATCCGGCGTCGAAGTCTCGGACAGCGAGATGTCTCGAGTGATCCCGCCTTCGCGCAGGAAAACGGCGTTTTGGCCGATCTCAGCAGGGTTGGGACTGCTCTGCCGTTTAGCGCTGAAAAAGACGCGACTCCCATCCTCCGAGACAACATTCGAATGGTTCGTATTGGTTCCGGCGATTGCAGGGACCATTACTTCTTCACCGCTGGGGCCCGGCACCGAGCCGACGCTGCGGAGGTCGCCTTCGTCCCATTCGTAGAGGAAGGTCCCGAGGGGGATCCCCCCGACGACTTCCCTTACGCCCGGCACGCCGGGGTACGCATGTGAGGTTCCAAACACGACCTTGCCGCAGTTTTCCGACATACCACTCAGCTTGTATTCGGCCGAGAGAAGCTCGGCGACATTTTCGAAATCGGTCGGGGTCAGCTTCGAGATTGCCACGTAGGAGCCATCCGGGTTTTGCCGATAGAGGTTGCTTCCACCCGCTTCCACGATCGGGCGGGTGGTCGCATCCGAAGTGAGCGGCTGGCTGCTGACCTGGACCCCGCACGACAGATCCGGCGATAAAGCCAGGGTTTCTGACGTCTGGCTATTCGTGGTTTTGGTTTCGCCGGTAGCGAGAATCGGCGTACCGATCTGCACGGAACTCCAGCCGGCCGGCTCGCGCGTTCCTCGGTAGAGCACTGCGCCGCCATTGGTGGAATTCGGGAAGCCGGTTTCGACGACGTAGGCAAGCCCGCCGGGATTCAGGGCTGCCTGAAAACTAAAGTCGGTAGCGGCGGGGGTTCGTCCCGGCGCGGCGACGGGTCCCGGATCGCGAGGCGAGACGAGTTCGAAGCAGCGCTGCCTGGGCAGGCCGCAGGAATTGAGGGTCTCGAAGGTCTGATCAGAGCTCGCGGTCGTGCCAGCACTGTTCGTGGCGATGACCTGGTAGTGATAGGTGGCCCCTGTCAACAAACCAGAGACCTTCGCCGCGACGCGTACCGGTTCGGTTCCGGAGCCGATGAAAGGTTCGATGTCGACCGGGATGTCATTGCCGTATGCGTCGGTTGGGCCCCACTCGAAGTGGTAGGAGGTTCCGAACCCGCTCGGATTCACCTTTGCTTCGATCGTTACCGAGCTCTGATCGGCGTTTCGGGCGCGAATCTCCCCGATCTGCGGCTTGCCGAGAGTCGTGAACGTCACTTCTTCGCCTTTGAGGGTGCCTTCTGCGTTGGTGGCGACGAGGACGAAGCGGTAGCTCACCCCGGCTTGCAGGCCACTGATCGCCGCGCTGACCTGATGGGGCACGAGGTCCGGCTCAATCGCGGCGGCGCTGGGCGTGCAAGGTACGGTTTTTTCGGGACTGTCGCTACTGGCGAGACCGTATTCGAAGACACAAGCGCTGTATTCGCTGCCTTCCGGGCGGACCGCGCCCCGCAAGGTGGCCGTGGTGGTGCCAACCGGATTCGGTGCTTCGGTGACCACGGTGCCGGACGTTATGAAGGTCTGGATGGGGGTTTCTTCGCGGCCATTGGCGTTTTCGGCAACGAGTCGATACCCGTAGGTGTGCCCGTTGGGGAGCAAGTTGGCGAGTTTGGCCCGAACCGCATGCGGCGCGGAATCCGTCGGAATCGCCCCTTCGCAGGGCACGGTGTTTTCTCCCACATTTTTATTTTCACCGTATTCAAAGAAGCATTTGGTCACTTCAACGCCTTCGGGATCAACGGCACCGGTCAAGAGCGCTTTGCTGCCGGTGACTTCACTGGCGGCATCCGTCGTGACGGTAGGGATGATGCCGGGTGCGCCGAAAACCGAGATCGGCTCGCCTATATTGCTCGCGGCATAGACTTCGTCACCTGAAGGGCTGACGGCAAAGCCATACCTGATGGGGTGCCCTGGGGCGCCGAGAACGCGGCCCACCCGTACAGCCGAGTCGCCGGACGCGTCGAATTCGCTCAATTCGTCGTTACCCGTCCTGATGAACACGCGGCCGGTGGCAGGATCAACCGCGAGCGGGGCCGCGAGGGATTCCGCGGCAAAAGTGTATTCGAGTTCACCGGTTTCCTTATCGAACTTGAATGCAAACCGGTCGCCTGTGCCGGTGCCGCCGGTGCCGAAAAGCGATCCAGCAGACGCGCCGCTGCCCATTGCGATATTGCAGACCTCAAGGCCGAATCCTGGCAAGAAAGTCGAAACGTAGTCACTATTTACAGGTACGTTGGAGGTTGGTACGTACTTGAGGACATCTCCCCCAATCGCCGTGTACACGACACCAGTCGAATCGACAGCTACGCCACATCCGAGGCCTTGGTAATTCACCGTCCCAGCAGCAGTGAGCTGGCCCAAGTACTTGCCATCGGAGCCGAAGATGTCCACCAACGTAGGCCCGGTGGAGCTGCCGGGCTGAGTCAGGTAGATGTTTCCATCGGTGGGCCCGCCCGAGTTGTCGACCGTAATCTGCTGCGCTTCCTCCCCAACGATTTCGAGGCCGTTCTGCGGCGTCATGTCGCACGAAGCCGGTTCTTCGACGCAAGGTTTCCCATTGGCTTCCTGGCCGTCGATGGCGTTGCCGCCCAGGGCGGAGAAGGGAGCCGGCGTACCATCGGCATGGAAGCGACGTATCACCTTTTTGTCGTAGTCGGCGATGAGCACATCGTTCGTGCCGGGGTCGACCGCCACAATCCTGGCCCACGAGAAGGACGGCTTCTCCGCAGGGCCGAACTCTTCTTTGAAGAGGCGTTGGGTCGCCGCGTCGGCAGTTGAAACGAAAGCGGCGAGGACTGCGAGGGCGACCAAGGGCGCAAGCAGGAACCCAAGGCGACGCCTAGAGCTGTGGCCGCTGCGACCTGCCGCGGACGCACCACTCCCATCGGCGCGGCTCGAGGAAGCACGGGTGGCAAGGGCTCCACGGAGGAAGTCGCCGAAGCTGCCGCCTCGGCGCTGGGTCGATCCCGCGGTAGCTGCACTCCCGTGGCTTCTCACGTAGCTCTCTCCTTGTCCCGTGGCCTTCATCTCTGTCCCGATCCGGCTTTCGCGCGGATCCCCTGACCGAGATGGCGGCCGTTTTACTCTCCCGTGCCCCGCGATACATCGATCCGCGGGGCGCTGGCGAAATAAGAACAGACACGGACCATATTGTCAAGGGCCGAGGTCCCAGATCCTTGGGACAGAATGGACAAGTGGGAGCTATTCCGCTCTACAAATGGATATTTGCCAATTCGTGAGCGGGCACTACAATCGGCATATCAGGCCGCCTGCGTACCACTTGAGACTTTTTAGATGGTCACGGTGAGCAGCCTGGGGGCACCGGGATATCGTCCCCCGGCGATGGCGCGAACGCCGTGGGGGGACGCCACTGAATTGCGGGACAAAAGGCTCCGACCGGGGCGTGGCACGCCGCGCGAGGAGGCCGAGCGCAACCAGCGCGAGCGGCTGTTCGCGGCGATGGTGGCGACGGTCGACGAGAAGGGCTACGAGGCGGCGACGGTGGCTGACCTGGTCAAGCTCTCCGGGGTCTCACGCAGCGCCTTCTACAAGCACTTCGACGACAAGCAGGCCTGCTTCCTGGCCGCGGTCGAGACGATGGTCGAGCCGACCCTGCGCAAACTCGGCGGCGACGAGAGCGCGCCGCCGGGCATCGAGCGGGCGCGGCAGGCGTTCCAGGCGCTGATCGAGCTGATCGTCGACCAACCGGCGGCGGCGAAGATGTGCATCGTCGAGGTCTACGCCGCCGGCCCCGAGGGGGCGGCGCTGGTCGACCGCTCGATGGACTCGGCGACGGCGCTGGCGGCGCAACTGCTGGAGCAGGTGCCCGAGCGCGAGGGCCTGCCGGGGGAGCTGGTGCGGGCGCTGGTCGGCGGCATCCAGAAGACGATCCACAAGCGCCTCTACCGCGGCCAGGAGGCGGAACTGCTGGAGCTGGCGCCGCAGCTGTGGGACTGGCTCTTCTCCTACCCCGTCCCCCCCGGCCCGCTGAAGGCGACGCGGCGGCGCACCGTCAAGGCGGTGCCGTTCGCCGAGCGCCAGGCGCAGTCCAGCCCACCTGAGCGGTTGCTGCGGGCGCTGGCCGCGGTGGTCTCCGAGAAGGGCTACCCGGACACGACCGTGGCCGAGATCGTCGAACGCGCCTCGACCTCGCAGCGCACCTTCTACGAACACTTCAAGAACAAGGAGGACGCGATCGTGGCGGCGCTCGACAGCGGCTCCGCCCACATGCTCGCCGCCGCCCTGCCCGCCTTCCGCCGCGCCCCCGACTGGCCGCATGCCGTCCACGACACCCAGGAGGCGATGTTCGCCTTCGGCGCCGAAGAGCCGGAGTACGCGCGCCTGGGCGGGGTCGAGATGTACGCGGCGGGCAAGCGGGCGCTGGACCAGCGCGAGGTGGTGACCGAAGGCATGGAGGGCCTGCTCGCCCCCGGCTACGAGCTCAAACCGGACACCCCGCCGATCGCCGCCGAGGCAATTGGCGGCGCCCTCTACTCACTGCTCTACGACCACGTCAACAGGAAGGGCCCGGAGACGCTGCCCGACCTGGTGCCGACGCTGGTCTACGTCACCTTGGCGCCGTTCCTCGAGGCCGAGGAGGCGTATGAGGTGGCGATCGGGTGAGGGCGATCGAGTGAGGCAACACCGAGCGCAGGCTCAGAGAAGTGCGCGAATCTCGATGAAAGCGGCGAGGACCTCGTCGAAGCTCGGGTAGTTCTGATCGGAGAAGAGCAAGGCACATTCGGCTTCGTATTCGGGCTCTAGAAGCGCCCGCAGATTGGCGTCGGGAAACAGCGCCGGGCTGTTCTTGAACGAGAGATCCGGGGGCGGCCGATAGGCCCTGGGGAAGAACAGACGGCTGCGCTCGTCGTAGTCGATCCTTATCTCCTCGAACTCTGGTGAGGCGAGCATCGACCGCACCTCGTGCTGGCCGGCGAGCGCATGCAGGTCAGAGTAGTGGCGAGCATCGCGGCCCAACGGATGGTCTTCGACCAGCAGGCGCTCGACCTTGCCGTGCAGTGCGAACATCTTCTCAACGAAGGTGCGGCGGAAGTGAAGGAGGTGCATGTCGAACCCCTGGATGTCGTCGAGCTCGACGAACTCCCCGACGGCCTCTTCTTGGAGGTACTGAGCCAGGAGCGAGGTGACCGGCTCCTCGCTCGTCGGGAAGCTGCCGCTCTGGATGCCCGGCTCAAGACGGATCGCGGCTCGCAATCCAGGCAGGTCGGCGAAACGGGTCTGGTAGGCGAGAACGTCGTTTCGACCCAGCCCCTTGATGGTTTCGCCCTCGTCTCGCTTCCAGTCGAGCGGTGGGTATTGCGCCACCGATTCGGTCAGACTCTTGAGGAGCTTGTTGATCTTGTTTTTCCCCGGCCGCGGATCGAACAGCGCGGGGTTGACAAAGAGGTCAACGTCCTCGGAGAAGCGCGTGATCAAGCCCCAGCCCTTGGAGAGGCTGGTTCCGCCCTTGAAGACCACCTTCTCCCCCAGCTCGCCGACCACGATCCGCAGGATCTCGGTGATGTAGTAATCCTTCTCGATGAACTGTTCGCTGAGGCCGTGGTGCTCGGCCGCCCGCAGCATCGCCTGCTCAAAGTCCGGGTGTTCGAAGAGCTTCACCGCGCCTGCCACTGCTTGGCAAAGCGCAGCGAACTCAGCGCCCCGAAGTCGAAGCGGCTGAGCGGATTCAGACTCTCGCGCAGGGGCGCGAGCGTGCTCTCAGGCATTCCCAGCTCCTGGCCGAGGGCGCCGAGCATCGCCCGCACCCGTGGCGGCTCCTCGAGCGCCGCAGCTGCCAGCGCCCCGAAGCGATCCTCACCGCTGAGCAGTCGGCGCAGGCGACCGACGGTCCGCTGTGGCGAGAGGTCGCTGTAGCGGGCACGATCGCGGAGGGTCTCGAGGATCGCCCCGTCTTCGGCCGACAGGCTGACGCGACCGGCCGGCCGGCCGGTGTGGACCACGGCATCGCTCAGCGCCTGCGGCGGTCCCGCAGCAGGGGTCGCGTACTCGGCCCGACGGGGATTCTGGGTGCTGAGCCCGAGGACGTTGGCGGCGTTGAGACCGGCGGGATGAACCGGCGCTCGCAGGGTCTGGGCGGCAGCGGCGCTCGCCACTGGGCGGCTGGGACCTAGCGAAGTCTGATGCGGGCGGTAGTAGACGCCCTTGCCGACTCGCCGCAGCGCTCCCTCTCGAGCCATGCGAGAGAGGGTCATTGCGACGGCCGAGGCAGGGAGGTCGGCGAAGTCGGAGTGCCGCCAATAGTCGGCCTTACCGCGCGCGACTCGATCGCGCGCGGTGGCGGCCGCGCTCGGCTTTGGTCTCTTGGCATGCGGTTCTCTCGCGTCGTGTCCCACGAGCAAAGGATAAGTACATGCCGGCAGATGTGTCAAGTTTTTTAACCATAAAACTTAACAGCCGTCCCGAGCGGTTGCTGCGGGCGCTGGCCGCGGTGGTCTCCGAGAAGGGCTACCCGGACACGACCGTGGCCGAGATCGTCGAACGCGCCTCGACCTCGCAGCGCACCTTCTACGAACACTTCAAGAACAAGGAGGACGCGATCGTGGCGGCGCTCGACAGCGGCTCCGCCCACATGCTCGCCGCCGCCCTGCCCGCCTTCCGCCGCGCCCCCGACTGGCCGCATGCCGTCCACGACACCCAGGAGGCGATGTTCGCCTTCGGCGCCGAAGAGCCGGAGTACGCGCGCCTGGGCGGGGTCGAGATGTACGCGGCGGGCAAGCGGGCGCTGGACCAGCGCGAGGTGGTGACCGAAGGCATGGAGGGCCTGCTCGCCCCCGGCTACGAGCTCAAACCGGACACCCCGCCGATCGCCGCCGAGGCAATTGGCGGCGCCCTCTACTCACTGCTCTACGACCACGTCAACAGGAAGGGCCCGGAGACGCTGCCCGACCTGGTGCCGACGCTGGTCTACGTCACCTTGGCGCCGTTCCTCGAGGCCGACTGCGTGAGGGCCGCGTTCTTGTCGACGCCTGAGCACCGAGAGGTTGCCGCGGGGGATGCCGGACAGCGACGCTGACCTGGTGACGCGGCAGCTACCTATGGCCTCGAGGCGATGATTTCCGCGATCCTCGGCCGCACGACCAGCTCAAGCCGTTCATACGCCTCGGGGCCTGCAAGTGCCCCCTCAATCCCGTTGTCGAAGAGAGATGTCGCGATAGCTCCTCGATCTGATCTGCGACGTACTCTCGCAACGTCTCAGGAGCACGTTCAACCTCGTCTGCGAGTTCCTCGCGGCCATCGATCAGGACAACGACATCGCCGAAATCACGGCTGCCATAGAAATCGCGCTTGCCGCGGGTCCCGAACGCCTCGAGCTTGGTCGCCAGGAGAAATGGCGGAGGAATAGTCGCGATTGCTCGACCCGATGGCAGCAAGCTCTCGACGGCATGTGGAAACGCCTCGGCCTGCCAGCGATTCTCGAAGCCGAGGATCGCTGCCTCCGTAGGCATGACATCAAGCAGGAGGCCCGACCCGGGCTCCTTGAAGCGACAGATCACGCCGCTCTAGATCATGTTCGAAACCAGCTTCTCTGACTCGCTTCTCAAAGCGGTGATAGTCCCTGGCGGTCGTGATCTCGACGACCACGTCGATGTCGTCGGTTGGCGCCGCCCACGAAGACGACCTCCTCGAGCAGCTCCCCGAGCTGCTCGGCCGCAAGCTCGAGCATGCGGACGTTTTCGAGATTCACGAGGGAGGGCTCTCTACGCCCAGGCGCTGTCCGAGCTCTTCGATGGCAAGCCCTCGCTCACGGACATTGCCCACCCTGATCGCGTCGAACAGCGCCAAGAGCTCGGCGAACTTGGGGTCGCGCAAAGCCGCGCCAGGAACCACCGGATGCAAAGGCTCGAGTGCGATTCCGCGAGCTTTGCCAAGGGCGTATGGCCATACCGGGATGTTCTCGCCCGAGGCAGACAACCGGTCGACCAGCGGAGGGGCCGCCCACGCAGTGGGAATGCCCCTGGCCTCCCCGCTCCTCGTCACGGGGAACACGTATCGAGCCCCGTGGACGAGAAAGTCGAACAACGCGGCGCTGTTAACTCTCTTGCGCCGAGCGTCGTAGAGCCCTGAGCCCTGGGCACGAGTGAGGCTCCGGTGAACAACCGACGGACTCAGGTCGATCTCCCCCGCAAGCTTCTCGAAGGTCCAGCCCGGCTCCTCTCCGACCAACTTCATCAGCACCACGATGTCCTGTGACTTGAGCATGAGACGAGGTTAGCGAAGTTTCATTCCATATTCCAGAATTTGGAATATCTCTGATTTCCTACGACCACTTCAAGGACAAGAGGACGGCGATCGGGTAGCCGGCCTCCGAGTACTGTGCATGGCCGGTGCTGGCAACGGGCAAAGAAGCGCTAGGAATACTCGCCGCACTGTTCCAATACCGGGTGAGGATTTTGCCGGCGGTCGGGGTCGAGGTCGAGCGCTGGCGAGGAGCCGCGGAGGGGATCCCAGACCCCTCCCTGCGGCGCTTCGCGGAGGAGGCGCTGACCGAGAAGGCCGCGAACGTCGAGGCGACCGCGGTCTTCGCACTGCTGGCGCCGCGGCGGTCTCGGGCGGCCGCGATCCGGGCGATCGTCTCGCTGCAGGTCGCAATCGACTACCTCGACACGCTCGGAGAGCAGCCGACCGCGGAGCCGCTCGAGAGCGGCCTGCAGCTGCACCGCGCGCTCGGCGCCTGCTTCACCCCGGGCGCGGAACCCGCTCCCTGGTACTCCCGCTACCCAAGCGGCGAGGACGGCGGCTACCTCGATCGCCTGGTCGCCTCCTGTCAGGCCGAGGTCGCAACCCTGCCCGCCCAGCCGGGCGTACTCCCAATCGCCCGCCGGGCGGCGGTTCGCTGCGGCGAGGGCCAGAGTCACACCCACGCGGCCGCGGCCACCGGCTCGACCGAGCGCCTGGACGCCTGGGCATCGACCCTGGGGGCGCCGGCGATCTACAGCCCATGGGAGGTCACCGCCGGCGCCAGCTCCTCGGTCGCGGCGCATGCCCTGATCGGCGCCGCCGGCGATCCGCATACCGGGGCGGGCGAGGCCGAGGCGATCGATGCTGCCTATTTCCCGGCGATCGGCGCCCTGACCGTTCTCCTCGACGACCTCGTCGATCGCGGCGAGGACGCCGGAACGGGCGAGCACAACTACATGGACCGCTACTCACCCGCGGAGGCGGCGGACCGCCTGGCGCTGATCCTGGGAATCGCCAAGGGGTCGGTGGAGCACCTGCGCCACCGCCGACAGCACGCGGCGATCCTCACCGGGATCGTCGCCTACTACCTCGCGGCCGTCGGTGCCCGGGATCCCGTCGCCGCCGCGGTGAGGGAGCGACTGCTCGCCGCCTCGGGCCCGGAGCTGCGGCTGATCTCCACCTTCCTGCGAGCGAGACGCTAAGCCCAGGACGAGACTCGAACTCGTGACCCCATCCTTACCATGGATGTGCTCTACCAACTGAGCTACCTGGGCAGGTCAGGAGGATTTTAGGGAAGCGTGACCGGAGTCGCAGGCGGGGCCCCGGTCTTCAGCAGGGTCGCCAGGTAGATGACGACCGGAGTGGAGCCGCGGTTGGCGGCTTCGTGGATGTCCGAGGGCTGCTCGACCAACCACTGGCCGGCCTTGATGCGGGCGGTCTGGCCGGCCGCGATCGTGCGCACGAGGCGCGGCTGCTGGTCGGACTCGCCTTCGCGGACGACCGCCGAGCCCTGGCGCACGGTGTAGGTCAGGGTCCCGGCCTCGACGTGCGATATCTGGGTCCCGAGGTGGTGGTGCGGGGCCAGCTGCGCGCCCGGCTTCACTTCGACCCGGCTCAGCACCATCGTCCGCTGCGGCGCCCCCTGGACCTGACTCGACTGGGCGAGCGCGTTGCGGACCACCGTCGGCGCCGCCGCGGTCGCGGCGAAGGCGCCGGGCAGGACGGCCCCGAGGGCGAGGGCCGCAGCCAGGGCGAGGACGAGCGCGAGGCGGGAACGGAAGAGGCGGGACACGGTGGCTCTAGCTGCCGCGGATCGCCTTGCCGGCGATGTTCTTGATCCGGGTGCGGTCGCGCGGGGAGAGGTTGTTCGGTTTGCCCTTCGACTTCTTCAGCAGGGTCCAGAACTCGCGCTGATCCTTCTGGGTGAGGTTCTGTTCGACCCGCTCGCGGCCCTTGTTGCCGAGCCAGACGACGACCGCCCAGACCATCTTCCAGGGGATCCGCTTCCAGATCGCGGGGGCGGCGCGGGCGGCGATCCAGGCGGGCATGGAGGCGACTCTACCCGGGTCGGGCCAGGGCTAAGCGAGGGAGCGTAGGCTGAGGCGATGGGAACGATCGACGGATCAGCCAGCGCCGAGATCGCGGCGCCGATCGAGCAGGTCTTCGCCGTCGCCGCCGACGTCGAGGGCTCGCCGCGCTGGCAGCCGGAGATCAAGGTCGCCGAATGCATCGAGCGCGACGGCGGGGAGCAGGTGCTGGTCCACATGGAGACCGACGCCAAGGTCCGCACCCTCGGCGCCGAGATGCGCTTCAGCTACGAGGCCCCGACCCTGATCTCCTGGTCCCAGGAGGAGGGCGACCTGAAGTCGGTCGAGGGCAGCTGGGAGCTGGAGGACCTCGGCGACGGCCGCACCCGCGTCACCTACCAGCTCGAGGTCGACCTCGGGCGGATGCTGGGGATGGTGATCCGCGGCCCCCTGGTCGGGGTCCTGCGGGGGCAGCTGGTCGACACCATGCCGGAGAAGCTGCAGCGCTTCGTCGAGGCCGAGTCGGCCTGACTCAGTCCTCGACGGCGGTGCCGTTGGCGCTGAGGACGACCTCGATGTTGCCCCGGGTCGCGTTCGAGTAGGGGCAGACCCGGTGCGCGGCGCGGACCAGCTCGACCGCCTCGGTGTCGGCGACCAAGGGCAGGGTCACGTGCAGCTCGGCGGCGATCGTGAAGCTGCGGTCCTCGCCGGTCGTCAGCATCACCTTGGCGTCGATCCCGACCTCACCCACGTCGAGCTTGCGGCGCCGGGCGACGGTTTCCAGGGCGCTCTCGAAGCAGGCGGCGTAGCCGACCGCGAAGAGCTGCTCGGGATTGGTGCCGCCCCCCTCCCCACCCAGCTCGGTCGGGATGCGGATCTCGACCTCGAGGGCGCCATCGGAGGTGCGGCCGTGGCCGGCGACGCGGCCGCCGGTGACGTGCGCCTCGGCGGTGTAGAGCGCCTTCGCCATCGCTCAACTGTAGAGGGCTAGCGTCGCCGCAGAACCCGCAGCTTGAACAAGGCCGGGGTCGGGTCGGTGTTGCCGGCGCGGTCGATGGCGACGATCCGGACCGCGTGCTTGCCGGCCTTCAGCAGGTAGACGCGGGGCGAGACGCAGGCGCGGTAGGGCTGGCGGTCGAGCTTGCAGCGGAAGCGGGAGCCGCTCTCGCTGGAGCTGAAGCGGAAGACGACCCGGCGCAGCGGCTTGGTCGTGCGCAGCAGCGCCTTCGGGCGGGAAAGGATCTTGGTCCGCGGCGGCTTGCGGTCCGGCGCCGGCACGATGACCGGCGGCGGTGGGATCGGCAGCGGGAAGTCGGGCAGGATCTGGAAGCTGTTGGGGTCCGCCTCGCTCACCGCCTCGCATTCGATCGGCGTCGCGTCACCGTACTCGGGGTGGTCGACGAGGGCGCGGTCGATGTCGGCACCGCAGTCGATTACCGGGTCGGCGTCGCCGGAGTTGGCGAGGACCGTGTCGGCGCCGGCGGCGGCGTGGTAGACGTCGGGGCCGAAGTGGCCGAGCAGCTGGTTGGGGCCGCCGTCGCCGTAGAAGACGTCGGCCGAGTTGCTGCCCTCGAGGTCCTCGATTTCGCGCAGCGAGTCGAGCCCGCCGGCACAGGTCGGCGTCTCGCCGCTGCCGGGTCGGCCGGCGAGGCCGCTGCCGAGGTTCGCCTCGACGCCCTCGTCGAAGCGGGCCCAGGAGGCGTTGTCGCGGTCGGGCCCGCCGTTCAGCGAGTTGCCGTCGCAGACCGAGTTGGAGAGGAAGAGGTCGCTGCCGGAGCCGCCGAAGAGCTGGTCGGGGCCGGCGTTGTGGAGCAGGGCGTCGTCGCCGGCCAGCGCGTTGAGGACGTCGCCGCCGCCGCCTTTGCTGTCGGGCCCGTCGACCAGCACGTCTTCGCTGCCGTCGCCGCCGCTGAGCGAGTCGCCGCCCTCGCCGCCGAGCAGGACCACCGTGGTCGAGTTGGGGAAGCCGTTGGCGCTGAGCGCGTCGTTGCCGCCCATCCCGGCGAGGACGATCGAGTCGAGCGGGGCCGGGGTCGGGCAGCTGGCCTGGGTCGCGGTCGCGGTGCAGCCGGCGGCGCTCGCGGCGGCCGGGTCGAAGCTGGCGCCGACGAGCGTGAAGCTGACCGCGCCGGGCGAGTAGGTGGCGGTGGCGGCATCGGCGGCGTCGCTGCCGGTCAGGTAGACCTGCGAGTAGGGGCCGCCGACGGTCATCAGCCCGACGCTGACTTTCGCCGGGTCGGGCGGATCGAAGCCGCCTGCACCGTCGACGTTGTCGCCGTCGGGACCGCCGTCGAGGCTGCCGCTGCCGGCCAGCACGTCGGCGCCGCCGCCGCCGTGGACCGTCTGGGCGACGCTGCTGCCGACGATGTAGTCGGAGAAGGCGGTGCCGACGATGCTCTCGAAGTCCTGCCCGGCGACTTCGTCGACGCCGCCGCCGAAGGGGGCGACGCCGTTGTTGCCGTTGAGGCCGCCGGCGCCGAGGTCGAGGTAGACGCCGCGCCCTTCGGAAGTGGGCGGGAAGGCCGGCTCGCCGGTGTCGATCCCGGCCCCGAAGCCGGGAGTGACCCCGCTCGCGTAGCTGAGCGTGTCGAAGCCGCCACCGCTGTCGCGGATGCGGTCGATGGTGCCGTCGCCGTGGACGTAGTCGTCGCCGCTTTCGCCGTCGATCGCGTCGGCGCCGAAGCCGCCGGCGAGGCGGTCGTCGCCGGGGCCGCCCTGGAGCAGGTCGTCGCCGATGCCGCCGAAGAGCTGGTCGTTGCCTTCGCCGCCGCGCAGGGTGTCGTTGCCGCGCTGGCCGTAGACGACGTCGTCGCCGGGACCGCCTTCGTAGGTCTGACTGCCGACACCGAGGAAGCAGCCGCTGGGACAGGGGGCGCTGGCCGCGGTGACCGGGCCGGGCACGATCACGTCGTTGCCGGCGCCAGCCGCGACCGCGCTGACCCCCGGCGGCACGACGATGAGGTCGTCGCAGGGGGTGCCGTAGGTGGTGCCGGCGACGGTCTCCGGGCCCTCGGCGCAGCTCGGCGCCGGCTCGGGGGCGGCAGCGGCCGCCCCGCCCGCGGGCAGGCAGAGCAACAGAAAGAAAGTGAGCGCGAAGCCCCCCAGCGCGCGGCGCATCGTCTTCCAACTACCCACGCCAGGCGGATTCGATTCGGTCATCCGGCCCGGGTGGCCGCGAGCAGCTCGAGGCTGCCCCAGGCGGTGCGGAGGCGGTCGTGGCGCCGGACCGGGCCGAAACCGGCCGCTTCGACGAAGGCCGGGAGGCGCCCGGCGGCATGGTCGCGGATGCCGTCGAAGCCGTCGAAGATCGCCAGGGTGAAGAGACCGGCGCGCATCAGCGGGTCCTGCGGCCGTCCCCAGTCGGCGATGTGGATGCTGCCGCCGTCGCGCAGCACCCGGTGCGCCTCGGCCAGGGCGGCATGCTTGCCGGCGGCGTCGAGGTGGTGCAGGAGCAGCGACATCGTCACCCGGTCGCAGCTGCCGTCGGGGAGCGGCAGCTCGGCGGCGAGGCCGCGCTTCCAGGCGACCGCGGTGGCGCCCCGCTTGGCGGCGGCGATCTCCAGCGCCCGCGGGTCGCCGTCGACGCCGACCACCTCCACCCCGGGCGCGGCGGCGGCGAGCGCGATCGCAAAGGTCCCGGTGCCGGCGCCGACGTCGGCGATGCGGGCGCCGTCGGGCAGCCCGGCCAGGACCTGGCCCGCGAGCCTGCCGCGGAACAGCTGCTCGCGCATGGTCAGGCCGACGATCGAGTCGTAGAAGCGGGTGAGGACCGGCAGCCCCGCGGCCGACACATATCGTTCCTCGGCGGCCATTGCTGGCATTAAATCGCGCCCGCCCCGCGTCGTCCCGAAGTTAGGCGGCGGCGCCGGCCGGGAAGGAGTCGGGCGTGGAGCAGCTGATCGAGGACCTGACGCGGGGCAACGTGACCGAGGTCAAGGTCGTGCTGGCGTCGGTGATCCTGGCCCTGGCGGCCTACCAGCTGCTGCTGGCGGCGGTCGCCTACGGCCGGCTGCGGCTGCCCTTCCTTGCGGCGGCGACGGCGTCGTGGACGCACCGGGCCAGCGGCGACGCGATCGTCGTCCTCACGGTCCTGGTGGCGACCGCCTGCATCTCCTTCTACGGCTTCGAGGAGGGTGGCGCCCACGCGGTCTTCGGCTGCGTCCTGCTCGGCGCGATCGCCCTCAAGGTGCTGGTCGTCCGGGTCGGCGGCCGGCTCTCGCGGCTGCTGCCGCTGCTCGGCGTCTCCGTCCTCGCCCTGTTCGGCCTCACCTGGCTCACCTCCGCCGGCGACTTCCTCGGGGTCGGCTGATGAAGCGCCCGCCGCAGGCGATCCAGCTGCTCGGCTCGCTGCTGGCGGCGCTGGCGATCGCGGCAATCGCCATCGCCGTGGTCACGGCCCACTTCGGGCCGACCAGCACGGCCAAGCTCGAGGCGCGCGAGGACATAGTCAAGGAGCGCTCGAAGGCCCGGGAGGACCGGGCCGAGGAACGCGAAGAGGCGCGCGAGGAACGGCTGGAGGAATCCGGCGGGAGCGGCGGCGGATCCGGTCCCGGCTAGAGAACGAGCAAGGGCCGCCCGAAGGCGGCCCTTGCGCTGGTGCATGGAAACGAGCGTGGAAACTGCGGCCGGGTGGGACAACGCCCGGTCTTCTTCGGCTCGCCGGTGCCCGGGGTGGATTCCGCCGGACGCCCGAACCAGTGCGGCGCCTAGCGGCCCTGCACCTCCAGAGTCCCCTCAAGCATGTGACTCAAAATTAGGACCACCTCCTTTCTCTGGTCTGAAAATTGAAGCAGACGGCGCAGTCGCGCTCAAAGGTTTCCGGCGAGACGCCTGAGAGGATGGGCGCGTGGACGTCGTCCTCGCCCTCGTCGCCGCCCTCTTCTTCGCCTTCGGGACGGTCCTGCAGCAGCGCGCCGGACTGGAAAAGCCGTCCGAGGGGGCGGGCGCGAGCCTGCTGCTGCGGATGGCGAAGCGGCCGGTCTGGCTGGCCGGGATCGCCGCCGACGCGCTCGGCTTCATCGCCCAGGCGGTGGCGCTGGCGATCGGCCGGCTGGCGGTGGTGCAGCCGCTGCTCGTCTCCACCGTGGTCTTCGCGCTGCCGCTCGGCGCCCGCTTCACCGGCCAGCGGATCCGCCGGCTCGACGTCCTCGCCGCGGCCCTCGTCGTCGGCGCCCTGATCGCCTTCCTGACGATCTCCGAACCGTCCGGGGGGCGCGACGACGCGCCGCTCGACCAGTGGCTGATCGCCTTCGGGGCCTGCGGCCTCGTCTGCGTGCCGCTGGTCGTGCTCGGCCGCTTCGGCTCGGCCCCGCGGCGGGCGGCGCTGCTGGGCACCGCGACCGGGGTCCTCTTCGCCCTCTCCGCGGCCCTGACCAAGGTGGTCGCCGACGAATTCGACGACGGCGTCCTCGGGATCTTCGTCGACTGGCACCTCTACGCGCTGATCGTCGTCGGCTATGCCTCGATGACCCTGAACCAGCTGGCGCTCAACACCGGCTCGCTGGCGCCGGCGGTGGCGACCAGCCTCGCCTTCGACCCGATCGCCAGCGTCGTCCTCGGCGTCTTCCTGCTCGACGAGTCGCTGCACACGACGCCGCTGGAGGCGGTGGGCACGGCGCTGGCGCTGGCCGCGGCGCTGGCCGGGATGGCGATCCTGGCGCGTTCGCAGTCGCAGGCCAATCCCGTCCCGGCCGCTGCCTAGGATCGCGGCGATGAGCCTCGACGACTTCCAGGGGGAGACGCGCGCGCACCGGCTGCAGAAGCTGGAGAAGCTGCGCGAGCGCGGGGTCGAGCCCTACCCGGTGCGCTTCGACCGCGACGCCACCGCGGCGGCGCTGCGGGACGAGTTCGGCGAGCTCGCCGCCGGCGCCGACACCGGCAGGGTCGTGCGGCTGGCCGGGCGCATCCTCGGCGAGCGCCGCCACGGCGGCCTCGACTTCGCGGACCTCCAGGACGAGACCGGCCGGATTCAGCTGATGGCGACGCGCGAGGCGGTCGGTGCCGACGAGCTGCACGAGTTCTCCGACCTCGACCTCGGCGACTGGGTCGGCGTCGAGGGCACGGTGATCGTCTCCAACCACGGCGAGCTGACCGTCAAGGTCGACAGGTACGAGCTGCTCTCGAAGAGTCTGCGGGCGCTGCCCGACGTCCGCCACGGGGTCGCCGACGCGGAGACGCGGTACCGCCAGCGCTACCTCGACCTGACCCTGGACGAGGACTCGCGGCGCGTCTTCAGGATCCGCTCCGCGGTGATTGCCAGCACCCGCCGCGTGCTCACCGAGAAGGGCTTCAGCGAGGTCGAGACGCCGGTCCTGCTCGGCCAGGCCGGCGGCGCCGCGGCGAAGCCGTTCGTCACCCACCACAACGCGCTGAACATCGACATGACCCTGCGGGTGGCGCTGGAGCTGCCGCTGAAGCGGCTGATCGTCGGCGGCATGAACCGCGTCTTCGAGATCGGCCGCGTCTTCCGCAACGAGGGCCTCGACACCCGCCACAACCCCGAGTTCACCCTGCTCGAGGCCTACCAGGCGTTCGGCGACTACCACGACATGATGGACCTGACCGAGGCGATCATCGCCACCTCCTGCGCAGAGGCGATCGGGACCACGGTGGTGCAGATCGCCGGGCGCGACGTGGACCTCAAGCCCCCCTTCCGTCGGGCGACGATGGCGGAGCTGATTGAGGAGAACGCCGGCGTGGCGATGCACCCCTCGATGCCGGTCGGGGAGGCGCGAAAGATCGCCGACGATCGCGGTGTCGAGTACCTCGATGCCTGGGGCTCGGGGAAAATCATGGCCGAGGTCTACGACGACAGCTCCGAGTCGAAGTTGATCGAGCCGACTTTCGTGATGGATCACCCCCGCGAGGTCTCCCCCCTGGCCCGCGCCCACCGCGACGACCCGGAGCTGACCGAGCGCTTCGAGCTCGTAGTCGCCGGCCGCGAGCTGGCCAACGCCTACAGCGAGCTCAACGACCCGGTCGACCAGGCGGAACGCTTCCAGGCGGAGGCCCGCCTCCAAGCCGGGGGCGACGACGAGGCCGAACCCGTCGACGACGACTACGTCAAAGCCCTCGAGTACGGGCTACCACCCACCGGCGGCCTAGGCATCGGCATGGATCGGCTGGTGATGCTGATTTCGGGGGCCGAGGCGATCAGGGACGTGATCCTGTTTCCGACGCTGAGGCCCGAGGGGGACGATGGGAGGGACGGGGCCGGAGCCGGTGGAGCCTCCTCACTCGGTACCTCGTCGATCGGCGCTGAGAAGCTGGCGCCCGAGCCGGAGCTCTCCTCCTCCGCAAAACGTTCGGAGGCTCCACCGGCTCCGGCCCAGGCGCCTACCAGGCGACCGAGGGCGTTGCGGACGCTGGCGTGGCTCAGTGTTTTGGTCGGGCTGCTGTCGCTGTTGCCAACTGCGACGAGCGTGCGGTTCTCGCTTGGGCATCTCAGCTTCATTGCCGGCGGCGGGCGGTCAGCAGGGTTGATCGCTTCGGTGGCTATCGGCCTCGGCCTGATTGCGGTGGCCCGGGGGCTGAGCCGCGGGAAGCGGCGGGCCTGGGTGATTGCGACGGGCTTGTTCGCGTTGGCCGCGATCGATCACCTGATCCATGGGCCCGACCCGATCACGGTGGTGCTGTCGGTGGCGATGTTGGTGGCGCTGATCTGGTTTCGGCATGACTTCCGGGCGCAGGGGGATCCGGGGTCGATCCAGCAGGCAATCCTGTTCGTGCCCGCCTACCTGGCCGGGGTGTTCCTGTTCACCTGGATCACCCTGTTCGCGGAGCGCGATCACGTCTCCCCCGGGCTGACCTTCGGCGGAATCTTCGAGACCGCTTATAAGGGGATGGTCGGGCTCGACGGGCCCTACAGCTACGGGCGCGAGGTCTTCGCCGACTTCTTCGAAATCTCGTTGCTCGTGCTCGGGGTCGCCGGGCTGCTGATCCTCCTCTACCTGGTCCTGCGCACCTTCGTCCAGTCCGAGCCGCCGAGCGCCGAGCGCCGGCAGCAGGCGGAGGAGATCGTGCGCCGTTGGGGGGACGACACGCTCGACTACTTCGCGCTGCGGCGCGACAAGAACTACTTCTTCTCCGCCGACGGCCAGTCGCTGATCGCCTACCTCTACGTGCGCGGCACGGCGATGGTCGCCGCCGACCCGATCGGGCCGCCGGGGGACGAGGGCCGGACGATCGACGAGTTCCTCGCCTTCTGCGCCGGGCGCGGCTGGCGGGTCGCCTTCTTCGCCGTGCGCGAGGCCGACGCCGACCTCTACCGGGCGCGCGGGATGCGCGTGATCTACCTCGGCGACGAGGCGATCCTGCGCTGCGACGAGTTCAGCCTCGACGGCGCCGGCATGAAGGCGGTCCGGACCGCGGTCAAGCACGTCGGCAAGGACCACTCCTTCGAGCTGATCGCCGAGCCCGAGGCGAGCCCGGAGCTGATCGCCGAGCTGAACGAGATCAGCGCCGAGTGGCGCGAAGGGGCACCCGAGCGCGGCTTCACGATGGAGCTGGGCGAGGACGTCGAGGGTGCGCAGCCCGACTTCGTGATCGCCATCGCGCGCGAGCGGCAGGGCGGCCGCGTCGCCGGCTTCCTCCGCTTCGTCCCCGTCTACGGCGACGAACCCGGCTACTCGCTGGACCTGATGCGGCGCCGGCCCGACTGCGCCAACGGCCTCACCGAGTACCTGATCGCCGAGGCGGCGCTGGCCCTGGGCGCGCGCGGCTTCAAGCGGCTCTCGCTCAACTTCGCCGCCTGGGGGCGGCTGCTCGACAGCGCCGAGGACGCCGGCCTCTCCGGCCGCCTGCAGCGGCTGATGGCGAAAGGCCTGAACCCGTTCTTCCAGATCCAGAGCCTGCGCGACTTCAACCAGAAGTTCGGCCCCGAATGGGTGCCGCGCTCGGTCGTGATCGACGACGCCTCCGACCTGCCGCGGCTGGCGATGCTCTACGCCAGCGTCGAGGGCTTCCTCGAGGTGCCGGTGCTGAGCCGTGTGCTGGAGCCGCCGATCCGCCAGCGGGTCGACGCCGCGAAGTAACCTGAGCGCATCCTCGCCGACTTCTGGGAGAACCTCGAGCAGCACCACGAGCAGGGCCTGTTCCTGGTCCTCGTCGGCTTCATCCTCTCCTTCGCCTTCATCCGCATGAGCACGCGGATCATCCGCAGCGAAAGCGTCTCCTGGTGGCCGGGGAACATCGAAAGCGACAGCGGCGTCCACCTCCACCACCTGGTCTTCGGGATCGTCACGATGATGGTCTCCGGGGTGCTGCTCGCCTTCGCCCTCGGCGAAACGCCGCTGACCGAGATCGCCGCGCTCGGCTTCGGGGTCGGCGCCGGGCTGACGATCGACGAGTTCGCCCTCTGGGTCCACCTCGACGACGTCTACTGGGCCGAGGAGGGGCGCAGCTCGATCGACGCGACCGTGATCGCGGCGGCGGCGATGATGCTGATGCTGGTCGGCGCGAGCCCGCTGGCGATCGAGACCGGCTCCGCCTCAGCCGTGATCGGCACGATCGCCAGCGCCGCGATCGTCTTCGCCTGCGTCGCCGCCAGCCTGCTCAAGGGCAGGATCCTGCACGGCGTAATCGGCTTCTTCTTCGTTCCGGTGGCGATCTACGCGACCTGCCGGATCGGCAAGCCCAACTCGGCCTGGGCGCGGCGCCGCTACGGCGCGCGGCGGCCGAAGAAGCAGGCGAAGGCCGAAGCCCGGTTCCGGCCGGATCGGCGCACGGAGCGCTTCAAGAACGCCTTCCGCGACGTCGTCGGCGGCAAGCCCAGCGAGGGCCTGGACGCGGCGCGCGACGAGGCGATCGCGGCGACCCGCGAGGCGACCGCGGAAGTGCGGCAGCGGGCCGAACAGGTCGCGGCCGGCGAAAAGCCGACCGGCAAGCACTGAGCGCCGCGCCGCTCAGTCCGGGAGGCGGCGGCGCTCCTGCCTGGCCATCAGCCGCACCGAGATCAGCAGCAGGACGTCGACCGCGAGGCCGAACACGGCGCCGAACTGGGACTCGACGAAGGTGAAGACGCGGGTGACGAAGATCGAGACCAGCAGCGCCCGGCTGAGCCAGGCGTAGGCATCGAGGCGGTCGCCGCGCAGCAGCCGCTCGAGGCCGACGACGACCAGGGTGGCGGAGACGGCGGTCGAGGCCAGGGTCGCCCAGTTGATGAAGTTGAGGTGGGAGACCGAGTCCTCCTCGAAGCCGGCGCGGGCGGCGTCGCCGGCGAAGCCGAAGGAGAGGACGAGGCCGAGGATCGCGGCGACCGAGGCCAGGGCCCAGAGGGCGAAGACGGCGATCACGAGGCGGTGGAACCAGCGCCGTTCGGACCAGCGCCCGTAACGGGCGGCGACGGCGTCGGCGAAGCGCCGGTACCAGGGCGGGTTCGGGTTGGGCGTGGTGTCGATCTGCTCGGCGACGCCCAGCAGCGGGTCGCGCAGCGGCTGCGTCGCCGGGACCTCGCGCAGCAGCGCCAGCGCCTGGTCGCGGTATTCGACCTTGAAGGGGCCGCGGGTCGCCTCGCCGATCAGCTCGACCGCGTTGCGCACCTTCTCGGCGTCGTCGAGGCCACGGTGGCGCTGGAAGGCGCGCGAGCCGAGGTAGAGGCCGATGAAGATCAGGTAGATGATCCCCGCCGCCGGCTTGTAGAAGTAGTCGTTGTCGGCGGTGATGAACTTGCCGAGCTCGTCGATGAAGAAGCCGAAGCCGACGCCGGCGACCAGGGCCGCTACCTGGCGGGCGCGGCGGCCGAGGAAGCTGAGCAGGATCGCCAGCGCGACGACCATGAAGAGGCCGCCCCAGAGCAGGTGGGCGATGTGCAGGCCGTGGCCACCGAGCTGCGGGTAGTGGGTCAGGTAGAGCTGGGTGCGGATGCAGAGCTCGGTGGCGATCGCGGTGACGAAGAAGGTGAGGTGGAGCGCCCCGAGGTTGGCGTTGCGCGGCGCCCGCTGCAGCAGGTGGACGTTCACGCGCCGCTCTCCTCCGGAGCCGGTTCCGGCCGGCTGGTGATGCCGGCGGCGATCGTCGCCATCTTCTTGCTGCTGTGGGCGCGGGCGTAGAAGAAGTAGACGCAGAGGCCGATCGCGGCCCAGACCGCGAGCCGGATCCAGGTGTCGCCGGGGAGCGTCGCCATCAGCGCCAGCGAGGAGACGATCGCGGTGCCGGCGACCAGCGGCAGCGCCGGCACCCGGAAGGGCCGCGGCAGGTCGGGATAGCGGCGGCGCAGGGTGAGGACGCCGGCGGAGACGATGATGAAGGCGAGCAGGGTCCCGATCGAGATCAGTTCGCCGAGCACCGAGAGCGGCACCAGGCCGGCGACGATGCCGCCGACGATCCCGCAGAGGACGATCGAGAACTGGGGCGTCTTGGTGCGGCCGCTGACCTTGCCGAAGGCCGGCGGCAGCATCCCGTCCTCCGACATCCGCATGAAGATCCGGGTCTGGCCGTAGAGGGTGACCAGCACGGTCGAGGCGAGGCCGACGACGGCGGCGAAGTCGGTCAGCTTCAGCAGCCAGTCGAGATCGCGGCCGCCGGCCTGGAGCGCGACCGCGATCGGATCGGCGACGCCGAGGTCGCGGTAGTCGACCATGCCGGTGAGGACGAAGCCGACGGCGATGTAGACGACGGTGGCGATGATCACCGTGCCGAGCAGCCCGATCGGGACGGTGCGGCGAGGGTTGCGGGCCTCGGCCGCGGCGGTGGAGACGGCGTCGAAGCCGATGTAGGCGAAGAAGACGATGCCGGCGCCACGGAAGACGCCGCTCCAGCCGAAGTCGCCGAACCCCCCCTCCGCCGCCGGCAGGAACGGCTTCAGGTTGGAGGAGGAGACGTAGAAGATGCCGACCACGACGACCAGCAGCAGGATCGAGAGCTTCAGCAGGACCATCGAGTTGTTGGCGACCGCCGACTCGCGGGTGCCGAGCCAGAGCGCCCCCGAGGTGAGGAACATGATCGCCATTGCCGGCAGGTTGATGATCCCGGGGTCGTCGCCGAACGGGGCGGTGACGAGGGCGTGCGGGAGGTGGACCCCGAACGAGTCGAGCAGGCTGACGAAGTAGCCCGACCAGCCGACCGCCACGGTCGAGGCGGCGAACAGGTACTCGAGCAGCAGGTCCCAGCCGATGAACCAGCCGACGAAGGAGCCGAAGGCGGCGAAGGCATAGGAGTAGGTGCTGCCGGCGGCCGGGATCATCGAGGCCAGCTCCGCGTAACAGAGGGCGGTCAGCCCGGCGACTATGCCGGCGAGGACGAAGGAGATCAGCACCGCCGGCCCCGCGTAGTGGGCGGCGGCGTCGCCGGTGACGACGAAGATCCCGGCGCCGACGACGCTGGCGACGCCGAGCAGGGTGAGGCTGAAGGCGCCGAGGGCGGTGGAGTTGAGCCGGGTGCGGTCGTGCTCGGCCGTCGCCAGGATCGCGTCGAGGTTGCCGCGATCCGGCCCGGGGTCGCTCATCGGCCGTGATCCTGCCACGGGGACCGGCGCGATTAGGGTCCGACCCGATGACCGCCGAGCGCCCGAGTTCCCAGCTGCCGACCACGATCGCCGGCCTCGCCGCGGCGCTGCTCTGCAACTTCTGGGTGCTGGAAGGGCTGCTGGCCAAGCGCAACGACCTCTCGGGGGCCTGGATCAGCGACCTGGCGGCGCGCTCGCAGGCCTACGGCTGGCGCTTCCAGCTGCTCGAAGTCGCCGCCGGGCTGGCGATCGCCGGCTTCGCGGCGCTGTTGCTGCGGGGGGCGGGAGGCCGGCCCGCGGGCGCGGGCGACACGCAGCTGCTGCGCCGCGGCCTCCTCGCCCTGCTCGCCGCCGGGGCCCTCGCCGCGCTCGGAGGCGTTGCCCCGCTCAACTGCGCCGAAGCCCTGGAACGGACCTGCGACCTCAGCTACGACCCCTTCGACCTGCTCCACACCGTCGCCAACCTGCTCGAAGTCGTCGCCCTGGCGGCGGCCTTCGCCCTGGTCGGGATCGGCCTGGCGCGCGCCCAGCCGAGGCTGAGCCGGACGACGCTGACGATCGGCGCCCTCTGGCTGCTGCTGATGGCGCTGGCCGGGATCGGCTACCTGGTCGGCGACGTCGGCGCGGCCAAGGGCCTGTTCCAGCGCGGCGGCCAGCTCCTGCTCGGCGCCTGGCTGGCGCTGCTCGGGCTGAGCACTGCGCGCCTGGCGGGACCGGACGAGGGCCATTGACCCTCGCTTGCGTAGGACCTGCGTATGAATGCGCAGGCCTCCTTTACTGCAATTCGTCCAAAAAGCGACAAGCAGCCTTGCCTTTTCGTTCCCTCAAGTTGGCCCTGGATGGCGCCGATGGGAGGACTTAGCCGGGATCGAGTTCCCGGCGTCAATCTTTAAAAAGGAGACAAAAGTATGAATTTAGTTACCAAACGAGGTGCCCTGACTGCTCTTGCCGGCGTTTGCGTCCTCGCCATCGCCGCCGGCGCTTACGCGTACTTCACGACCACCGGCTCGGGCACGGCGACCGCCACCGTAGGCACCAGCTCTGCCGTGACTTTGAAAGGGACCATCGCCGGGAACCTCTATCCCGGGTCGTCCTCGCCGGTCACGCTGACGGTCGACAACCCGTCCGCGGGGAAACAGCGCGTGGGCACGATCTCGCTGGAAAAAATCACCGCTGACGCCGGCCACGCGAGCTGCAGCGTCGTCACCACCGGCGGCAACCCGGACTTCACGATGGCCGACGTCGTCGTCAACAAAACGTACGCGACCGGCAACAACCAGGCCGTGACGCCCAGCGGGACGCTGGCGATGAACGACACCGGGGTCAACCAGGACGCCTGCCAGGGCGCAACCCTGACGCTGACCCTGAAAAACAACTAGCGCGTCAGGCCGCTGACCGGCCATGTCTCCTGGCCGCAAGGCGATCAGCCGCGCAAGCGCGATCAGGGCGATCCTCGCCCTGATCGCGCTCTCCGCCTGCTTCGGGGCAGCCGCGTACGCGGCCACCCGTCCCACGCATCCGGCGCCCGCCCTGGGGGGAAGCAAGCCGGTCGAGGTCGCGCCCCAGCAGGGGAGCGACGGACCACGGAACAAGAAGGACGAACCGTTGCTGCAGCCCCGCTTCATCGAATATCCAGAGGCGGTCTCGGCCGAGACCGAGACCCAGTTCCGTTTCCACGTGCCGTCGCGGCGTGCGGCGCAGCCGGGCCCGCCACAACCCGGAGCGGCGGCCCCGACGCAACCACGGCCCTTCCAGTGCAGGCTCGACGGCAGCAGGTGGACGGCCTGCGAATCTCCCCACCGCCTCGACCGCCTCTCCCCCGGCGGCCATACCTTCGCGGTCCGTGCCCTCAATCGCGGCGACCTGCCCGGACCGGTGATCAGCTACTCCTGGCAGCGGGTCGAGCCCGAGACCCGCGATGGTGGAGTGGACCGGAATGACGAGGTCGGCCCGAGTGTCGAGGTGGACCCGAAGCCGTTCTCGGTCGAGCTCGGCGGCCAGCTCGAGGAGCTGCATCCAGGCGATCCCGCGCAGGAGCTGCCGGTCCTGATCACGAATCCGAACGCCGTTCCGATCGAGGTCACGAGCCTCGCCGTCGCCATCGCCGGCGAGCCGCCGGAATGCGGCGCCGAGAACTTCTCGCTGAGCCCTTCGAGCGCATCCGCGGCAACCCCGATCACGGTGCCGGCGAACGACTCGGTCAGCCTGCCGACGGCCACCGTCGCGGCCCCGACGATCGCCATGCTCAACCTTCCGGTCAACCAGGACTCCTGCCGCGGTGTCGACATCCCCCTCGCCTTCGCGGGTGAGGCAGGCGGATGAAGCGCCTCTGCAGAGCCGGCCTCGCGGCAACCCTGTTGGCGACCCTCCTCGCCGCCATCGGCGGCAGTGCCCTTGCCTATTTCTCCAGCACCGGGAGCGGCACCGCCTCGGCGGCGGTGACGAAACTGAATGCGCCGACGATCAGCGCCGCAACCGCCGCGGCGGGCGGCACCGTCACCCTGACCTGGGGAGCCGTGACGCCTCCGGGCGCCGGGTCGGTCACCTACTACGTCACCCGCGACGGCGGCAATCCCGCCGGCACCTGCCCGACCGCGGCGGCTTCGACGACCGTGGTCACCTGCAAAGACGCCGGCCTCGCAATCGGCGAGCACGTCTACAAGGTGACGGCGCTGTGGGAGACCTGGAGCGCTGCGGGAGCGACCAAAACGGCCAACGTGACGGTTGGCGAAACGACCAAGTTCACGATCTCGGGCAGCACCGCGACCCCCGTCGCGGGCGGCGCGGTAAATCTCACGATCACCGCCAAAGACGTCAACAACAGCACCGTCACGACCTACACCGGTGCGCACAGCCTGGTCTTCTCCGGCGCCTCATCCAGCCCGGCCGGCAACGCCCCCACGGTGGCGAACAGCTCCGGTTCCGCGGTCAACTTCGGCAGCGCCACCGCACTCACCTTCACGTCCGGAGTCGCCACCGTCAGCACGACCAAAAACGGCGTCTTGAAAATCTACAAAGTGGGAGCCGCCAACATCGTGGCCAGCGAGGGCTCGGTGACGACGCCGACGCCACTGGCCCTGACCGTCAGCCACGCCGCGACCTCGAAATACCTGCTCGCCGCGGCGAGCGCCGCGCCCGCGGCCGGTGCCGACGACAACCTCACGATCACCGCCCAGGACGCCTACGGCAATCTTGCGACCGGCTACACCGGATCCCACGGCCTCGTCTTCTCCGGCGCATCCGCCAGCACCGGCGGCAACCTGCCGACCGTGTCCGACTCGAGCGGTGTCGACGTCGCCTTCGGCGCCGCCACCACGATCGCCTTCGAAGAAGGCGTCGCCGTCGCGGCCGACGGCGATGGCGGCACGATGAAGCTTCCCCGCAGCGGCTCGACCGCGGTCAAAGCGACCGAGGTGGCGATCGTCACCCCGACCGCCGTGACCGTGACCGTGGCCCCGGGCGCGGCGACGAAACTCGTGCTCACCGCGTCCACCGCGACCCCGGTGGCGGCGGCGAACTTCAACCTCACGACCACCGCGCAGGATGTCTACGGCAACACGGCGACGTCCTATGCCGGCGCGAAGAGCATCACCTTCTCTGGTGCTTCCGCCAGTCCCAGCGGAGCCCTGCCGACGGTGGTCAACAACGCCGGCACGGCGACCGCCTTCGGCAGCGTCACCGCGCTCACCTTTACCGCCGGCGTCGCCGCCGTCGCCTCCTCGAAAAACGGCTACGCGAAACTGAGCAAAGCCGGTGCGACGAGCGTCTCGGCGACCGACGGCACGCTAACGACGGCGGCTCCCCTGGCATTGACGGTTGCGACCGGCTCGGCCTCGCGGGTCGCCTTCCTCGAACTCGTCGCCAGCGCCGGCTCGGTCGGCTCGCCCTGCCTCTTCACCTGCCCGGTCACGGCGCTCGGCAACTCCGGCACGGTCAAAGCCGATGTCGGGATCACCGACAGCGCCGGCAACCCGATCTCCAACGTCGGAGCGATCAAAACCGTCACGATCGGCGTCACCACCGGCGGCACGATCAGCGGCTCGCCGCTGACGATCCCCGCCACCGGGCCAGCCGTCTCCGAAACGGAATTCACCTACACCGCGCCGGCCAGCGGCGCCTTCAGCCACACGATCACGGCAGCCTCCACGGGCTACACCAGCGCCACCTCGGCAGTGACCAAATAGGCGCCCGCGTCAGTTCTTCTCGACGACCTCGACGGTGCCGTGCATGTCGGGATGGAAGTCGCAGACGTAGGCGTAGGTGCCCGCCTGCTTGAAGGTCTCCGACTTGAGCTTGCCTTCCTCCAGCGAGCCGGTGTCGAAGCTGCCGTCCTCGGCGGTGGCCGTGTGGGCGTCCGCATCCTGGTTGAGCCAGGTCACCTTGCCGCCGACCTGGACCGTGACCGGGTCGGGGTCGTAGGCGAAGTCGACGATCTCGACCTTGGCCGAGCGTTCGGCCTCACCACTTGGGGCGGGCGCGTTGCCGCCGCTCTCCTCGCCGGAGTCGGTCGACTCCGACTCGGTCACGGTCGCGGTGCTGGTGGAGGAGTCGTCGTCTCCACCTCCGCAGGCGGCGAGACCCAGCGCCAAGAGGATGAGCAGAACCGCTGCGAGTGGTGCTTTGGCTTTCATCCCCCCGCCCTACCCTCGATGGCGAGACGGGAACCAGGCGGGGCGCCTGCAGCTCGTGATCCGTTCGCGGTCACGAACAGCCTGTCCTCCGGCCCCGGTCGCAGGATCAGTACCTCGGCTGGAGCCCTCTCCAGGAGCCAGACGAGATCGTCGCCCGAGAATCCGGCGCCGGCCTCGGCCGTCGCCGGCACTACGACGCGATCGAAGCTCTCGCGGGAGAGCAGCCGCTCCAGGGCATGACGATAGGAGCGCCCTCGCTCGATGCGGGCGTCCACCGAGACGTCCTGGGATGCGGCGCGCTGCTCGATCGCCTCGAGCATCGGCATCGCCTTCGCCGCCTCGGATGGGATCGAGCAGTCGAGCGGCAGTCGCTTCGGCACCGCTGCCAGGTACGCCGGCATCAGCGTCGCCTCCTCCGCTCGCGCCAGACGCAACGCCGCATCGAGCGCTCGCCGCGAGATCTCCGTGCCGGTGAAGGGAAGGAGGATCTGATGGATGGCCTGCGGCCGCTCGGATCGGCGGCCGCGGAGCCGCGAACGGGCAATCAGGTGGCCGCCCATCAAGCCAGCGGCGAGCGCAACGAAGATCAGGACATGCACGATCCTCACCGTCACCGCTCCTCCTTTCCCATACGGCGAGCGACGATCCGCACATCTACCCCAGCCGGCGTCGCCCGCATCAGCCGCTGCGGCAGCGGCTCCCGCAGCCGCGCCAGGCCGCGCGGCGGCTCGGACTCCCCGACCATGATGTAGGTGATGCCGCGCTCGCGGACCACCTGCGCGACACCCTCCACGAGGCTGTCGCTCTCCTCGATCAGGAAGGTCGCGCCGAGGACCGAGGCGAGATGGCGCAGGGCCGTCACCTGGCGCTCAACCTCGCCCTCGATCGGCTGGTTCGGCGGCTTCACCCAAAGCAGGTCGAGGCCGGTGCCGAGCCGCTGCGCGGAGCGCCAGGCGCGGCGCACAAGACGCTGCGAGCTCGGCTGCGGCCGGACCAGCGCCAGCAACCGCTCGCCCACCGCCTGCGCCACCTCGGCCGAGACCCGCTCCTCGCGGGTGCCAAGCGGAGCCTCGACCACCAGCCGCCTGGCCTCGACCTCCTGGGCGACCTGGCGCAGCGCGACCTCGCGCAGGGCCAGCAGGTTCTCGACGGTGAAGAAGTTGCGCAGCGCCGCCTCGACGTTCTCCCCCGGGTAGACCTTGCCGGCCCGCAGGCGCTCGATCAGCGCCTCGGGGGTGAGGTCGATCAGGACCACCTCGTCGGCCTCCCCCAGCACCGCGTCGGGGATCGTCTCCCGCACCCGCGTCCCGGTCAGCTCCGCGACCTGGTCGTTCAGCGACTCGAGGTGCTGGACGTTGACGGTGGAGAAGACGTCGATGCCGGCGGCCAGCACCTCGCGCACGTCTTCGTGGCGCTTGGGGTGCTCGGCGCCGACCGCGTTGGTGTGGGCCAGCTCGTCGATCAGCGCCAGCTCGGGCGCTCGGGCCAGGAGCGCCGGCAGGTTCATCTCCTCCAGGTCGGTGCCGCGATAGGCGAGGCGCCGCCGGGGGACCGTCTCCAGGCCCTCGGCCAAAGCCGAGGTCTGCGGCCGCCGATGCGGCTCCATGTAGCCGATCGCCACGTCGCGGCCGGACTCCTGCTCGGCCTGGCCCTCCTGGAGCATCCGGTAGGTCTTGCCGACCCCGGCCGCCATGCCGATGAAGACCTTGAGGCGGCCGGCCATCGGCTCATGCTCCGAGCAGGTTGTGAATCACCAGGTCTATGAGCTTGATCCCGACGAAGGGGACGATCAAGCCGCCGAGGCCGAAGATCAGCATGTTGCGGCGCAGGAGCGCCGTGGCGCCGATCGGCCGGTAGCGGACCCCGCGCAGCGCGAGCGGCACCAGCAGCGGGATCACCAGGGCGTTGAAGACGATCGCCGAGAGGATCGCCGAGGCCGGGGTCCCCAGCTCCATGACGTTGAGCGCGTCGAGCGGCCCGCGCTCGCCGGGACCGGCGGCGTAGGTGAAGGCAAAGATCGCCGGCAGGATGGCGAAGTACTTGGCGACGTCGTTGGCGATCGAGAAGGTGGTCAGCGCTCCGCGGGTGATGAGGAGCTGCTTGCCGATCTCCACGACCTCGATCAGCTTCGTCGGGTTGGAGTCGAGGTCGACCATGTTGCCCGCCTCGCGCGCGGCCTGGGTGCCGGTGTTCATCGCCACCCCCACGTCGGACTGCGCCAGCGCCGGGGCGTCGTTGGTCCCGTCGCCGGCCATCGCCACCATCCGGCCTTCGGCCTGGTGCCCGCGGATCAGCTCCAGCTTCTGCTCGGGGGTCGCTTCGGGGAGGAAGTCGTCGACCCCGGCCTCCTCGGCGATCTTCGCGGCGGTGAGCCGGTTGTCGCCGGTGACCATCACGGTCGAGATCCCCATCCGCCGCAGTTCGTCGAAGCGGGCGCGCATCCCCTCCTTGACGATGTCCTTCAGGTAGACGACGCCGAGGACGTGGTTGTCGCGGCAAACCGCCAGCGGCGTGCCGCCCTCACGGCCGATCAGGTCGAGCTGCTCCTGCAGCTCGACCGGCGGGCGGCCGCCCTGCTCTTCGACGTAGCGGATGATCGCGTCCCCGGCGCCCTTGCGGAACTGGTTGCCGTTGACGTCGACCCCACTCATCCGGGTTGCGGCGGAGAAGGGGACGAAGGTGGCGGCGTGGGTGTCCAGCTCCCGCTCGCGGATGCCGTACTCGCTCTTGGCGAGGACGACGATCGAGCGCCCCTCGGGCGTCTCGTCGGCCAGCGAGGAGAGCTGCGCCGCCTCGGCCAGCTCGGAGTCCTCGATTCCCGGCATCGGGATGAACCGCGTCGCCTCGCGGTTGCCGAGCGTGATCGTGCCGGTCTTGTCGAGCAGCAGCACGTCCACGTCGCCAGAGGCCTCGACCGCGCGGCCGGAGAGGGCGAGCACGTTGTGGCGGACGAGGCGGTCCATGCCGGCGATCCCGATCGCCGAGAGCAGGGCGCCGATCGTGGTCGGGATCAGCGCCACCAGCAGCGCGATCAAAGTGACCACCGAGGCGTCGGTGCCGGAGAACTCGGCGAAGGGCCGCAGCGCGACGACCACGGCGACGAAGACGAGGGTGAGCCCGGCGAGCAGGATGTTGAGGGCGATCTCGTTCGGCGTCTTGCGTCGCTCCGCCCCCTCGACCAGGGCGATCATCCGGTCGAGGAAGCTCTGCCCCGGCTCCTGCGTGATCTCGACCACGATCCGGTCGGAGAGGACGCGGGTGCCGCCGGTGACCGCGCTGCGATCGCCGCCGGACTCGCGCACCACCGGCGCCGACTCGCCGGTGATCGCCGACTCGTCGACCGAGGCGATGCCCTCGATCACGGTGCCGTCGCCGGGGATCGCCTCCCCGGCCTCGACCACGACCACGTCGCCGCGATGAAGCTCGGAGGCCGGCTTCTCGCCGCCGTCGCGCAACCGTGCCACGGTTTCGCTGCGCATCGAGCGCAATGCATCGGCCTGCGCCTTGCCCCGCCCCTCGGCGATCGCCTCGGCGAAGTCGGCGAAGACGACGGTGAGCCAGAGCCAGACGCCGATCGAGAAGGCAAACCAGGCGGGCTCGTCGCCGCCGCCCAGCGGCGCACCTCCGAAGACCTGGATCAGCCAGCCGGCGGTGACGATCGCGGCGCCGATCTCGACCACGAACATGACCGGGTTGTGGAACTGGTGGCGCGGATCGAGCTTGCGCAGCGAGTCGAGCGCGGCGCGCAGGAGGATCGGCCGGTCGAGCAGCGAGCGCGGTTCGTTGCGCAGCGTCTCGTCGGTCATTCGGCGGCTCCCTGGTCGAGGGCGAGGTTGAGCTCGAGGACGTTCACGCCGGGCTCGCCGAACAGCCCGAGGAAGCGGCCGTCGGTGTGCTCGTCGACGAGACTGAGAACGGCCGCGGGCGGCAGCTCGCGCACCGCCGCGACCCGGCGCGCCTGGATGCGGGCGTTGGCGAGCGAGATGTGGGGATCGACCCCCGAGGCGGAGGTGGTGACCGCGTCGACCGGCACCTCCCCGGCGCGCAGGCCGGGTTCATAGGGGCGCTCGCGCTTCAGGTAGGTGGCGAGCTGTTCGGCGAAGAAGTCGGAGAGCTCGCGGCTGTTGGGCCCGAGGTTGTCGAAGAAGGTGACGCTGCCGCTGTATTCGGTCGCCGACGGGCGGCTCTGGAAGTAGCGCGGCAGGCCCTCGAAGTCCTGGCCGATCAGCTTCGAGCCGACGATCCTGCCGTCCTGCTCGATCCTGCTGCCGCTGGCGGCGCCGGGGAAGACCAGCTGCGCGACCCCGGTCGTCAGCAGCGGATAGGCGACGCCGAGCACCAGCGTCAGGAAGAAGATCGCCACGGCGGCAGTGACCAGGTCTTTTCGCAGGCCGTTCATCTCAGAAGAGCTGGTGGGTAAGCCCCTGCACGACGGGTCCGAGCAGGAGGGCGGGGAAGAAGGTCAGCGCGGCGACGATCACGACCACGCCGATCAGCAGCACGACGAAGGTGGGCGAGTCCGCCCGGAAGGTGCCGGCGCCGACCGGGGCGACCCGCTTGCCGGCCAGCGAGCCCGCCACCGCGAGCGCCGCGATCATCGGCAGGAAGCGGGCGAGGATCATCACCAGGCCGCCGAGCAGGTTGGCGAAGCTGAACGCTTCGGCGCCGACGTTGCCCGGCGCGTTCGGCTGCACGAAGCCGGTGTAGCCGGCGAAGGCGGAGCCGTTGTTGTTCGCCTGCGACATGTAGGCGTAGAGCGACTCCGAGAATCCCTGCGGGCCGTGGTTGTAGATCGACTGCGTGCCGTCCGGGCTAGCAACCGCAAAGGCGGTCGCGAATAGCACCAGCAGCGGCGTAACCAGGACGCCGACGAGGACCAGCTTCACCTCCCGCGACTCGATCTTCTTGCCGAGGAACTCCGGGGTGCGGCCGACCATCAGCCCGGCGATGAAGACGGTCAGGAGGACGAACAGCAGCATGTAATAGAGGCCCGAGCCGACCCCGCCGAAGACCACCTCGCCGGTCCCCATGCTCGCCAGCGGCACCAAGCCGCCGATCCCGGTCAGCGAGTCGAGCGCGGCGTTGACCGCGCCGCAGGAGGTCACGGTCGTCACCGCCGTCCACAGCGAGGACTCGGCGATCCCGAAGCGCTGCTCCTTGCCCTCCATGTTGCCGCCGGTCGAGCCTTCGATCGAGGCGGTCAGGACCCCGGCGTGGTGCTGGGCCGGGCTGCCGTGCTGCTCGGCGGCGAAGACGACCGCGACGGCGACGATGAACATCGCCATCATCGCCCCGTAGAGCGCCCAGCCCTGGCGGCGGTTGCCGACCATGTGGCCGAAGGTGGAGGTGAGGCTGGCTGGGATCAGGAGGATCAGCAGCAGCTCGACCATGTTGGTGAAGGCGCTCGCGTTCTCGAACGGGTAGGCGCTGTTGACGTTGAAGAAGCCGCCGCCGTTGGTCCCCAGCTCCTTGATCGCCTCCTGCGAGGCGACCGGCCCGAGCGCCAGCGTCTGCGTTCCCCCCGCGAGCGTGTGGAAGGTCTGGGAGCCGTCGAAGGTCTGGATCACCCCCTGGGAGACGAGCACCAGCGCGGCCACGAGCGAGATCGGCAGCAGCAGGTAGAGGTTGATCCGGATCAGGTCGGACCAGAAGTTGCCGAGCGCCGCTCCCGAGCGGGCGGCGAAGCCGCGGATCACGGCGGCGAGGACCGCGATCCCGACCGCGGCCGAGACGAAGTTCTGCACCGTCAGGCCGACCATCTGGACGAAGTAGCTGAGCGTCGTCTCGCCGCCGTAGTACTGCCAGTTGGTGTTGGTGACGAATGAGGAGGCGGTGTTGAAGCTGAGGTTCCAGGGGCCCGACCCAAAGCCCTCGGGATTGAGCGGCTGGATGCTCTGGGTCCGCAGCAGCAGGTAGACCGCGAGCCAGGAGAGCAGGCTGAAGACGACGATCGAGCGCGCGTAGCCCTTCCAGTCCTGCCCCTCCTCCGGCCGCACCCGCAGCAGCCGATAGGCGAAGCGCTCGAGCGGGCCGAGGAGCGGCGAGAGGAAGACCCGCTCGCCGCGGAAGACCTTGGCGATGTAGGAGCCGACCAGCGGCACCAACGCCGTCAGCACGATCAGGAAGACGACGATCTGAACCCAGCCCTGGGCCACTACAACCGCTCTCCTCGAAACAGGGCGTAGCCCAGATAGGCGAAGACCGTCGCCGCGACGATCAGGCCGAAGAGCTCAGCGGCGCTCATACGCGGTCGATCGCCTCGATCAGCGCGTAGATCGCGCCGAAGGCGGCGAGTGCGAGGACGAGGGAGACGAGATCCATGCGGTGATCGTGCGCCCCACCCCGTCAAGGCCGCATGAAGAAACGCGGCCTCCGTATACAGATTTCGTAAAGGTGCGCTTAGCCCGCGAAGCGGTAGCCGACGCCCGGATCGGTGCGGATGTAGCGCGGGCCGCCGGGGGGCTCGATCTTGCTCCGCAGGTTGGCGACGTGGGCGCGCAGTACCTGCACGTCGTCTTCGTACTCGACCCCCCAGACCTCGACCAGTAGCGAGCGATGCGTCATCAGCCGGCCGCGGTTCTGGGCGAGGACCCGCAGCAGCTCGAACTCGGTCGGGGTCAGGTGGACCGCCTCGCCGTCGCGGCGCACCGCCCGGGCCACGAGGTCGAGCTCAAGGCCCTCCGCCTCGATCACCGGCTCCGAGGCCTCGGGCCTCGCCCGCCTCAGCACCGCTTCCAAGCGCGCCACCAGCTCCGCCGGCCCGAAAGGCTTGGTCACGTAGTCGTCGGCACCGGCGGCGAGCGCCCGCACCTTCGCCTCCTCCTCGCCGACCGCCGAGAGGACGATGATCGGCATCTCGCTCCACTCGCGCAGCCGCTTCGTCACCTCGACCCCGTCGATGTCCGGCAGCATCAGGTCGAGGATCGCGCCGGCCGGGGGTTTCACCGCCGCGCGGTCCAGGGCCTCCTCGCCGGTGGAGGCGGTGACCGCCTCATAGCCGGCGTCTCTCAAGATCACGCGCAGGGCGCGAAGGATCTGCTCCTCGTCGTCGCAGACCAGGACCCTCGTCGGATCGCTCACGCCGCTTCTCCCCCGTGGGGCGGCAGGGTGACCACGAAGCTCGACCCCTGCCCCGGCAGCGACTCGATCGCGATCTCGCCGCCGTTGGCCTCGATGAACCCCCTGGCGATCGCCAGGCCAAGCCCGGAGCCGGCGCTGGCGGCGTCGCCGTGCTGGAAGGGCTCGAAGATCCGCCCCCACTCGCTCTCGGGTATCCCCGGGCCCTGATCCACCACGCGCACGACGATATTGCCGCCGACCAGCCGCGAGCGAACCAGGACGGGGCGGCCGTCGCCGTAGCGCAGCCCGTTCTCGAGCAGGTTTGCGAAGGCGCGCTCGAGCTGCGCGGCGTCGGCCTCGACCATCGGCAGCTGCCCGTCGACCGCGAGCCGGATCGACTCCGCTCCCCCTCTCCCCTGTCGCGCCGCCTCCAGCACCTCGGCGAGATCGACCGGGCCGCGATGGGGCTCGGCCTTTCCCGCCTCCAGCCGGGAGAGGTCAAGCAGGTTCTCGACCAGCCGAGACAGTCGCCTCCCCTCGCCAACGATCCCCTTGCTCAGCTCGGCGCGCTCATCGGCGGTCAGAGTCTGCGACCCCAGCGCCGTCCCTCCCGCGATGATCGAGGTCAAGGGCGTGCGGAGGTCATGGGAGATGGAGCGCAGCAGCACGGTCTTCAGCTCGTCGCTGCGTCGCACCGCCTCGGCTTCCACCGCCTCGGCCTGCATCCGGTCTCGCTCGCGGGTCAGCGCCTCCAGCTCGGCCAGCGCCCGGTCGGCTTCCTCCCGCCGCCGCTCCGCCTCGACCGCACGGGCTCGCGCGAGCCCGGCGACAGTGCTGCTGACGATCGCCGCAATCACGAAGGCGGCCAACGCGACCCAGTTCTCCTCCTCGGCGATGGTGAAGCGATGCAGCGGCGGGATTTGGAAGAAGTTGAAGGCGGCCGCGCTGGCGATCGAGGCGAGCAGCCCCATGCGCAGTCCCCATACCGTCGAGATCAGCATGATCGCCGGCAGGTAGATGACCCCGAGGGAGACGACCGGCGCCACCGACTTGAGCGGGTAGACGAGGAGGGTGCCGGCCACGACTGCGGCGATCGAGGCCACGATCCCCAGCCAGGCGACTGGCGGCTCGATGCCAAGGCTGAGCTGACGTCGGCGCATCGACATCAGGGTATGCCCGCGCCGCCGAGGTAGAGCGGGTGGCGACTGCCTTTCTATTGCCCACAGCGCCGCAGCGCCTTCGGAGGGTCAGGCTGGGGCTGTCGCGTTGCCCGGCCCCGTTGCCACATATTCAGGATCCACCGTGCGCAATCCCATATCCGTCAATCGGGTCCGGCTTTCGCTGTGGCCGTTTCGTGAGTGGAGTCGACGATCCCCGACCGCAGGTAAGCAGTTTCGCGGAAGACGGTCCCGGCCGGGACGCCGTTCTCCGTCGTCGACGGCGAGCCGAAGATCATTTCGGCCTGGGCGAGGAGCTGGGAGGTGCGCGGGTCGAAGATGTAGCGACGGCCGAATCCCCGATCCCTGACCCAGGCGATCGCGTCGCCGCGGCGACCGGCGGCATCGGTCACGTCGCGTTCGAGCCCGATGCCCGGTATTTCGGCGAGGGCGTCGAAGGCGGCGGCGCGCAGCGCCGGGGTCGAGAGCGGTTCGCTGAGGATCTCCAGCAGCCTTTCGACCGTCGCGCCTCCCCGCTGCGAGTCCGCCGGCGAGGCGGCGAGAGGTGCGCTGCCGCCGCGGCGGTGTTCGACCGCCAGGCGCAGGGCTTCCGGCTCGGTCGGAAGCTCGGAAAGCCGGGACAGGTAGGTGAATTCGCGGCGGCCGCGGAAAGCCTTGGATGCGAAGTCCTTCACGGCGCGCCCGGAGCCGTCGCGGCCGACGTCGTGTTCGGCGGGGTCGTAGGCCCAGGGCGGCGGCGAGCCCGCGCCTTCCCAGCGCCGTTGATCGACTGCATCGAGGAAGGCGACCCGGCCGAGGGTTTCGCGCTCGCGCGTCTTACCGTCCGGGGCCGTCCAGACCTGCTTCAGCGTCGGCACGAGGGCGGGCATCGCGTTGCCGTCGGAGCCCAGCTGCCTGTCCGTGAAATACCGCGGGTGTGCCTTCGAGCCGGAGGGCGGGCCGTCCGGGTCCCAGGCTTCGAGGTGGACCTCCTTCGTCTCCGTATAGAGGAGCTGACCGGAACCGGGCGGCGCCTCGACCTGGAGGTCGGACGACCGGGCTGCGGCGGCCGTGCGGTGCAGCTCGGCAGCGATGGCGGCTTGGCTCAGGGCATCGTCGCCGCGGGGGGCGTAGGCGGGTCCGCCGCCGGGGCTGAACCCGAACGGCCCACCGCTGCCGCTCGGCAACGCCGGGACCGGCTTGCAGGGTTCCACCGGTCCTTCGGCCACTCCCATGTTCGTGATGCTCCCGCCTTCGGGGTCGCCGGCGTAGGGGACGGGCGTGCCGGAAATGACCACGCTCTGATCGGGGCGGAACGCCTTGGGGTCGAGGTTGACGTTGGCTGCCAAGCTGCGCATTTCGGCGTTGGAGATTTCCCCGCGTATGTATTTCCCGGAGAGTTCGCGCGAGGCCTTGGTGCTGCCGATGCCGATCGTGATCCCGCCGGGACCGCTCATGCTCCCCCCACCGAGCGATCCGCCTCCGGGAAGGTGCACGCGCGAGGGCGTGTAGTGGGGTTCGCGGCAGACCTTGCCGGCCGGCAGCCAGGTCACCTGAGCCTTGATCCCGGCTTCCTCCAGGGCCGCTTCGAGGCCGGCGGCGTCTTCGAGGCTGTAGATCTTGATCGTCACGCCGCCGCCCTCCCGGGGTTCGACCGCGAAGGCCGCCGGAGTGTTGTCACCGCCGGCGCTGACGATCAGCGCGGCCGCGAGGGCGGCGAGAGCGAGAGCGCCACCGAAGGCCAGGCGCGGACCGCGGCGACGCCAGGAGGGCTTGGGCCGGCCGGCCGCAGAGCCGACGGATTCCACCAGAGCCGCGCGGCGCGCCTTCAGGGTCGCGTCGTCGGGAAGCAGCGGCGAGAGGTCGGACTCGGGCTTTTTCACAGCGCCTCCTCGGCCGGAGTTGAATCGGAGATCGTTTCGGGAAAGGCGTCGCCGAGGCGCTCGCGGGCGCGCGCCAGGCGCGAGCGCACGGTGCCGAGCGGGAGCTCGAGCGCCGCGGCGATCTCCTTGTAGGAGAGATCGCTCCAGGCGAGCAGGGAGAGCACCTCGCGCTCGCGTCGCGGAAGCCGGCGAATGGCTTCACCGCCCTGGCGCAGCTGCTGGATCGCATCGAGCCGTGCCACCGCCTCTCCCTCCAGATCTGTCGGCAGGGGCGGGGCGACGTTTTGGAGCCGCACGAGCGCGTCGCGGTGGCGGCGCTGGCTCCGCCACTGATGGCGGATCACGTTGTTGGCGATCCCCAGCAGCAGCGAAGCGGCACTGTCGGCGGTCAGCTCGAGGCCCCGCCGCCCGCGCCAGGCCTCGAGGAAGACGGTCGCGGTCGCATCCTCGGCACCCTGCAGGTCTGCGGTGCGCCAGAGGCAGTAGGACTGGACGGCGCGGGCATGGCGCTCGTAGAGGTCGCCAAATGCCTCGGCGTCGCCGGCGCGGGTCCGCTCCCAAAGTTCTGCGTCAGTTGCCATCGGAGGTACATGCCCGCAGGGCGGGAATCGGTTCCCGGGTTCTTGTCAGACCCGGATCGGGTCTAGCGGTGCGCTCGTCGCGGCTTCGGGCCAAGCCTCAGGCTGACCTCGCCGTTCTCAGACACAGCACCCGCGGCGGGGGTCGATGACTTGACGACGAGCGGCCGGGGCCCTTTGCGACTCGTCCAGCGCGGCCTCAGGACCTTGCCGAGCTTGCAGCCGGCCGCGTTCAGCGCGTCCTTCGCCCGCGCCAGGGTCTTGCCGGCGAGTTTCGGGACGGTGCATATGAGGTGTGCAGGCGGGTCGCCATGTCCGGCATCGGGGTCGGTCCGCGGGCCAGGGTCGCCCACCAGATCATCCGCGTGCTGGTACGTCGCCTTACTGGTCGAGCACCCCGAGGTATTGCCGGCGGCGTCGGTCGCGGTTGCGTAGACGGTCGTGGTCGAGCCAGCGACGACGGTGATCTGCAGGCCGGGCGACGCGAAGGTTCCCGCGCTGCCGGTGGCGCGCGATAGCCCCGTGCACGTCGCGTTGTCGTATAGCCGCACGGTCGAGCCGGCCTCAGCGGTCCCGGCGATCCGGGGCGTCAGGCTGGATGACGGGGACGCGGGGGTCGAGGCCAGGCCGCTCGGCGCAGCGGGCGCGGCGGTGTCGACGGTGATCGAAAAGGC
The DNA here is from genome assembly GCA_963719435.1 of uncultured Solirubrobacterales bacterium. Classification (GTDB taxonomy): domain Bacteria; phylum Actinomycetota; class Thermoleophilia; order Solirubrobacterales; family 70-9; genus VAYN01. Next base: position 2,644,140 of record OY970384.1, read on the forward strand.
CTGCGTATCCGGACTGAAGACGTCGTTGGTCGCGCTCACCACGCCGGTGTAGGTGCCGTCCGCGGTCGGGGTGCCGCTCAGCAGTCCGGTCGCTTCGTCGAGGCTCAGACCGGGCGGGAACGAGCCGCTGCTGAGGAAGAAGCGGATGGGCAGATTGCCGCCTCCACCCGGCGAGGGTTTAGCGGTGTAGGTGTGCGAGAACGGCCCGACCCCGATCAGAGATGGCGCCGCGGCGCTGTCGATGACGGGCGAGCCTCCCAGCTGGCCGGCGACATGACTGCCCCAGCACCTGACGGTTTCGTCGGTTTTGATCGCGCACGTGTGGTAGAGGCCGGCGCTGATCTCGGTGACGGTGCCGATGTCGGATGGGAGCCAAGGCTGGGGACCGATGGGGGCTTTCCGCCCCCAGCAGACCGGAGTGCCGTCGGTCTTGATCGCGCAGGTGTGCCATTCGCCGACGGCGATCTGGGTGACGGTGCCGATGCCAGCGGGGATCGTGACCTCGCCCATGTCGTCGTCGCCCCAACAGACCGGGGTACCGTCGGTCTTGATCGCGCAGGTGTGCCCTTCGCCGGCGGTGGCGATCTGGGTGACGGTGCCGATGCCAGCGGGGATCGTGCTCTGCCCGTCGCTGTCATCGCCCCAGCAGATCGGGGTGCCGTCGGTTTCAACGGCGCAGGTGTTGTAGGTCCCGGCGGAGATCTGGGTGACCGTGCCGATGGCCGCCGGCAGCGTGCTCTGCCCCCACTCGTCGTCGCCCCAGCAGACCGGGGTGCCGTCGGTCTTGACGGCGCAGGTGTGCCATTCACCGGCGGTGATCTGGCTGACGGTGCCGATTCCCGCGGGGAGCGTGCTCTGCCCCTTGCTGTCGTCGCCCCAGCAGGCCGGCGTGTCGTCGGTCTTGATAGCGCAGTCGTGCTGGCCGCCGGCGGTAACCTGCTCCACGCTGCCAAGGTCCGCGGGGACCTGGGGCTGCCCGCTCCAGCAGACAAGCGTGTCGTCCGCCTTGATCACACACGACTGCCCGGCACCGGCCGCCACCCGACCCGACTCAGAGGCAAGCGCACCGTCGGCCCAGCATCCCATCGCCGCCAGCAGCAGGAGCAGGAGGGACGCCATCGAACGCGCCCGACCAGGAAGACGTTTATCGAACGAGCTGTTCACAGATCCCCCTCCAAGTCAATATCTCGAAGAGAAACGAATCCCTTCGCAGAGACGAGTCTCCTATGAGGATGGGGTGAAATCAAATTGAGCGATCTTGATGGCCCCGCCGGCTCTCGAAATCCCACGAGCCCGCGCCCCAAAGCGGAATTACCTCAGCGCGCCAGACAGGATTCGAACCTGTGACCTTCGGTTTCGTAGACCGACGCTCTATCCGGCTGAGCTACTGGCGCGAGTTGGGGCCGGGCGGCCCGCGGGGCGATTCTAGGGGTTCGGCAGGGTGGTTAGGCGGCGGCCGGTTTGTTGAGCCGGACGTGCCAGCGCACGGTGGCGCTGGCGACCTGGGTGCCGTCGGCATCGGTGAGGACGACCTCGCAGGGGAACTCGACCTTGCCGTCGCGGTCGAGGGTGGCCAGGGCCTCGTCCTTGTCGATGCCGAGCACGGCCTTGGCGGTGATCGGGCCCCTGGCGATCTTTTCGTAGGCGATCTCGGCGCTGCGGGCGAGCGGGGTGATCTCCCCCATGCGCTCGACGAAGGCGCCGACGAAGGCCGCGCCGGAGGCGTTCTCGGCGGCGGTGAATAGCGAGCCGGCGTGCTGGGAGCCGACGTGGTTGGTCAGCTCGGTCCGCTCGGGGAGGACGACGGTCGCCTCGCCGGCGGCGATCTCGGTGATCTCCAGGCCGAGGTAGCCGGCGAACGGCACCGCCTGGCTCATCCCCGCCGCGATCGCATCGAAGTCGGTCACGGGCGAAACCCTACCGGCGGAAGATTGAGGACTTAACGCCGCCATAGGGGCGTTAAGTCCTCAACGAAGCTCAGCGCCCCTCGAAGGTGGCGTGTCCGGGGCCGCCGTGCTCGAGGAAGGTCTTGACCGCGTTCTGCAGATCCTCGCTGGCGAAGAGGTCGGCGGCTTCGGTGCGAACCGCCTCGTCGGCGGCCGGCATCCCGCCCTCGCGGAAGCGTTTGAGGATGTGCTTGGTCATCGCGTGCGCCTTGGTCGGACCGGACGCCAGCTCGGCGGCGAGGGCACGGGCGCTGGCCTCGAACTCGTCGGCCGGGTAGATCGTGTTGACGACGCCCCAGCGCTCCATCTCCTCCGCCCCGAAGATGCCGCCGCTCATCACGAACTGGCGGGCGCGGCCGCTGCCGGCGCGCTCGGCCAAGCGCTGGGTGCCGCCCATCGACGGCGTCAGCCCGACCACCTTCTCGACCAGGCCGAACTTCGCCCCCGGGCTGGCGACGATCAGGTCGCAGGCGAGGGCGATCTCGAAGGCGGCGGTCAGGGTCAGGGCGTGGGCGGCGAAGACGATCGGCGCCGGCAGCGCCTCCAGCTGGTCGATCGTCCCCAGCAGCTCGCCCCACAGCTGGCTCCCCTGCTCCGGGGTCAGCCCGTCGAAGACGTGGACGTCGACGCCGCCGGAGACGGCGCGGCCCTCGGCCCGGATCAGCAGCGCCCGCGGCGGCTCCGCGGCGAGGTCGGCGATCGCCGCCTGGAAGTCGTCGATCATCCGCTGGTCGAAGAGGTTGAGCGGCGGGCTGTCGAACGTCAGCACCGCCAGGCCCCCCTCCTCGCGCTCCATGCGTGCCGCCGGGCTCATCGCTCCGGCACCCTATGGACCTCGAACAGGTTCGTGCCCAGATCCTGGCCGTCGAGCCCGGCGGTGATCGCCACCAGCTCGCCGGGCGCGGCGACGCCGTGGTCGGCGGCGAGGCCGGCGCAGTGGCCGAGTAGGCCGCGCAGCTCGGTTCCGAAGTCGCTCTGCACCGCGGTGACGCCGAACAGCAGGTTGAGCCGCCGCACCGTCTCTATGTAGGGGGAGATCGCCAGCACCGGCACGTCGGGCCGGTGGGCGGAGACGAGGCGGGCGGTGCGGCCGCTGTTGGTCGGTACCACGATTGCCTTCAGCCCCAGCCGGTAGACCGCGCCGACGGCACCCTGGGCGACCGAGTCGGCGACGTCCTGGGTCCCCTGATCGGTGCGGCTGAACAGCCACTCGCCGTAGCGCAGGTCGGGCTCGGTGGCGCGGGCGATCCGGTCCATCACCCGCACCGCCTCGACCGGGTTCTGGCCGACCGCGGTCTCCTCGGAGAGCATCACCGCGTCGGTTCCGTCGTAGATCGCGTTGGCGACGTCGGTCACCTCGGCCCGGGTCGGGCGCCGCGCGGTCACCATCGAGGCCAGCATCTGGGTGGCGGTTATCGCCGGCTTCGAGGCCTTGCCGGCGGCGCGGATCAGCCGCTTCTGCACGACCGGCACCTGCTCCAGCGGCACTTCGATCCCGAGGTCGCCGCGGGCGACCATGATCCCGCCGCCGGCGACGCGGACGATCTCCTCGGCGTTGGCCGCCGCCTCCTGCTTCTCGATCTTGGCGATCAGCGGGATCCGCGAGTCGAGCTCCCGCAGCCGCCGCGCCACCGGCTCCAGGTCGGCGGCGCTGGAGACGAAGGAGACGGCGAGCAGGTCGACGCCGTGCTCGACCGCGAACTCGACCCAGCCGAGGTCGACGCCGGTGGTCGCCGGCAGGTCGGTGCCGCCGGGAATGTTCATCCCCTTGTGCGAGGTCAGGGTGCCGCCGACCTCGATCTCGCAGTCGACCTCGCCCTGGTCGGGGTCGTTGACCCGCAGCCGGATCGCGCCGTCGGCCAGGTAGACCAGCTGGTCCTCGCGCAGGTCGGTGATCCCCGGCCAGGAGACCGGGATCGTCTCGCGGTCGCCCTCGACCTCGCGTGGGGTCAGGGTCACATGCATCCCCGTCTCCAGCTCGGCGAAGTCGTCGCGCAGGGAGCCGATCCGCAGCTTCGGCCCCGGCAGGTCGCCGAGCACCGCGACCTCGCGGCCGACCTGCTCGGCGGCGGCGCGGATCGCCTCGATCGACTGCGCCTGCCGCTCCGGGGTCGCGTGGGAGAAGTTGAGGCGGAAGACGTCGGCGCCGGCCTCGATCAGCTGCTCGAGCACGGACGGGTCCCAGCTCGCCGGCCCGACCGTGGCGATGATCTTGGTGCGCCGCTCCGAGTGCATCGACTGACTGTAGTCACGCCGTGGGCGGGGCGGTAATCTCGGCGCCGTGAGCACCGCTACGCAGCCATCCGCCGGCCTGGTCGGCGCCGCGCCCGCCTCCCCCGCCGGACCGATAGAGGCGGCAGCGCTCGCCGATCTCACCTACCCGCCGAGCATCCAGCTGCCGCGGCTGGTGCAGGCGCTGCGCTTCAACCAGCGCCAGATCGAGTTCGTCTTCGGCGCCCGCCGCCGGCTCGGCGAAGTCTTCCGCATGCACGGCGCCACCGAGGACGCGGTGATTGTCACCAGCCACCCCGACCACGTGCGCTCGCTGTTCACCGCCAGCCCCGAGCAGGCGCCCTCGCTGACCGGCGAGTCGCCGCTGCGGCCGATCGTCGGCCCGGACTCGGTCCTGACCGCGGTCGGCCCGCGCCACATGCGCCAGCGCAAACTGCTGCTGCCGCCCTTCCACGGCGAGGCGATCGAGGCCTACACGCAGATGATCTCCGAGGCGACCGAACGCGAGATCGACCGCTGGCCGGTCGGCGAGGCGATGGCGCTGGCGCCGCGGATGCAGGCGATCACCCTCGACGTGATCATGGCCGGGATCTTCGGCATCGAGGGCAAGCCGCAGCGCGGCACCCCCGAGCACGGGCTGCGGCAGATGATCCGCCGCCTGGTCAACGCCTCGACCCAGCCGGCGGCGCAGATCGGCGAGCTGCTGCACATCGGCCGCGACGAGGCGATGGGCCCGATGAAGGCGGGGCTGAACCTGCTCGACAAGCAGGTCTACGGGGTGATCAAGGCGCGCCGCCGCGCCGCCGACCTCGGCGAGCGCCGCGACATCCTCTCGCTGCTGCTGCAGGCGCGGACCGAGGAGGGCGAGGAGCTGAGCGACAAAGAACTGCGCGACGAGCTCCTGGTCCTCGTCCTCGCCGGCCACGAGACCACCGCCAACTCACTGGCCTGGGCCTGGGAGCGGCTGGTCCGCACCCCCGCCGCGCACGAGGCGCTGCTGGGCGCGGTCCGCTCCGGCGACGGCGCCGAGGAGCAGATCGAGGCGACGATCGTCGAGGCGATGCGCTCGCGCCCGGTGATCCCGCTGATCGGCCGCCGCGTCACCGTGCCCTGGCAGCTGGGCGAGTTCGGCGTCCCCGCCGGCACCGCGGTGACGATGAGCATCCTCCTCGTCCACCACCGCGAGGATCTCTACCCCCGCCCCTTCGAGTTCGTGCCCGAGCGCTGGCTTGGCAGCAAGCCCGGAACCTACGAGTGGATCCCCTTCGGCGGCGGCATCCGCCGCTGCCTCGGCGCCGCCCTGGCGATGGCCGAGCAGCGCGTCGTCCTCGAGGCAATGGCCCGCCGCCTCGACCTCGAAGCCGAGGACCCCGCCCCCGAGCGCGCCCTGCACCGCAACGTGACGATGATCCCCGCCCGCGGCGGCCGAGTCGTCGTGCGCGCCAAGGACGACTGAACCCCGCCGGGACCGAGCACGCCCGTAATAGGGTCGGCCGATGGAGGCGATCTTCGGACTGCTGGGGGTGCTGGTCGGCAGCGCGATCACCTGGGGCATCGAGGTGTGGCGAGCCCGGCGGCACGATTCCGACGAGGGCCGGGTCGCGGCCCGGCTCGTGATCGACGAGCTGCGCGCCATCGCCAACGTCCGCACGGCCGCCGAGCCCGAATTCCCGGAGCAGCGCAAGCTGGCCATGGAACAGAGCGCCTGGCTCGCCCAGCGCGCGATCCTCGCCCGCGAGCTGACCCACGCGAACTGGAGAGACGTCAGACTCGCCTACGACGCCCTCTCTGAGGCTCAGCACTCACCCGCGGGCGAGCGCTACGTCGACGGCCAATTCGAAAAGGCGATGGAGGCCCTGCAACCGCTCGCCTCCCGCCACCGCTACTGGTGGCAGCGCCTTCGCGCCAAGCTGCGGCCAGCGGCGGCGTGACGCGACGGAGAGGGAGGGACGAAGCTCGAACTTGATCGCGCGAGGGAGTGGATCAGGAGATTGCATGCCGAGCGCTTCGGCCCGCGCTGATCGCGCCACGTTGCTCGGATAACTGTTTCCTCGATTCCTTCTGCTACTGTCCAAGCTATGCCTTTTGAGACGTTCAAGCGGAACAGCATGGTGTCGCTGCAAAAGCCTGCGGTTACCATTCAGAAGCGCGGGGCTCTGTCTTTTAATGCTGCCGCGTATGAAGCTTTGGAGAATCCCAAGCACGTCGTGCTGTTGTACGACCGCGACAACGAACTCATGGGCATTCAGAAGACCTCCGCATCTACCCCTCACGCTTATGTCGTGCGAGGGGTTGGCAACAACCGGGCCACCCATGTCGTGTCCGGCAAAGCCTTCCTGAACTACTACGGCATTTCCCGCGACGTGGCCCGCCGCTGGACCGCCAAGATGGAAGACGACGTGCTGGTAATAGACCTTAAGCGGCCGGGATTTGAGGTCTCCGGCCACAGCAGTCGCATCCACAAGGAGGACGACTAAAGAGCTTCCTGGGGACACCCCCCTCGTTTCGTTTTCGAGGGGATTCCACTGGTTCCCGGAAGGGTTGAGGGGCGGAGTAGTGGCTCCGTCCCTCTTCCTCATGCCAATCTACCTCAAGCTGAATAGCTTTCTCGCTCTCGGCTCGGCGAGGCATGAATCGTGCAACGCCAGATCAAACCTCCTTATCCCGATCCGGCGACCGGAAGTGCCGTAGCTCGGCAAGCTATCCCCGGCCAATACGGAGAGGGAGGGATTCGAACCCTCGAGAGAGCTTGCGCCCCCTACTCGCTTAGCAGGCGAGTGCCTTCAGCCACTCGGCCACCTCTCCGGGCACCGCGGCCCCGATTGTAGGAACTAACGGGGCACGGCGGGGATAGGCTGACGCGGGTGTCCGCTCCGCCCAACCAGTCGCACGAGCGCTACGAGCGCATCTTCGCGGAGGTCGAGGCGCCGTTCGCCTTCGTCGACCTCGACGCGATGTGGGCCAACGCGGCGGCGATGCTGGAGCGCGCCGGGGAGAAGCCGATCCGGGTCGCCAGCAAGTCGATCCGCTGCCGGGCGCTGCTGGAAGCGATCCTGAAGCGGGACCAGCGCTTCCGCGGGCTGATGACCTTCACCCTGCCGGAGACCCTGTGGCTGGCCGAGCAGGGGTTCGAAGACCTGCTGCTCGCCTACCCGACGGTCGACTCCGAGGCGCTGGGCGAGCTGGCGCTGCGCTCGGCCGCGCATCCGCAGGGGGCGCCGATCGTGATGGTCGACTGCGTCGAGCACCTCGACGCGATCGAGGCCGTGCTCGGCACCGGCGCCGCCCCGGTCCGGGTCTGCATCGATCTCGACGCCGGCTGGTGGGCGCTGGGCGGGCGGATCAAGGTCGGGCCGAAGCGCTCGCCGATCCACACGGTCGAGCAGGCGGTGGCGCTGGCGCGGGAGATCGAGCGCCGGCCGCAGATCGAACTGGACGCGCTGATGTCCTACGAGGGCCAGATCGCCGGCGTCGGCGACCGGCCGCCGGGACGGCGCCTGCGCGGCGCCGCGATCCGCTTCATGCAGCGCCGCTCCGCCGCCGAGCTGGCCGCGCGGCGCGGGGCCGTCGCCGCCGCCCTGGCCGAGTTCGTCGAGCTCGAGATCGTCAACGGCGGCGGCACCGGCAGCCTCGAGCTGACCGGAGCCGAGGAGGCGGTGACCGAGGTCACCGCCGGCTCCGGCTTCTACGCCCCCACCCTGTTCGACCATTACAGCCGCTTCAGCCTGACTCCCGCCGCCGGCTTCGCGCTGCCGATCGTGCGCAAGCCGAGCCCCGCGGTCGCCACCGCGCTCGGCGGCGGCTACCTCGCCTCCGGCGGCGGCGACCCGGCGCGACTGCCGGGGCCCTGGCTGCCCCCCGGCCTCGCCCTCGACCCCGAGGAGGGCGCCGGCGAGGTGCAGACGCCGCTGCTCGGCGCGCCGGCGGCGCAGCTGCGGGTCGGCGACCGCGCCTACCTGCGCCATGCCAAGGCAGGCGAGCTCTGCGAGCGCTTCGACGCCCTGCACCTTGTCGCGGGCGAGGAGATCGTCGACGTCGTCCCCACTTACCGGGGCGACGGCAAGGCGTTCCTCTAAGCGCCCGACAAACTATGGGCCGAGCACGCGCTCGGCGTACTCGTTGGCGAAGACCCGGCCCGGGTCGAGCTCGTCGCGGGCGGCCTGGAACCGCTCCCAGGCCGGGTAGCGCGGCGCCAGGGTCGCGGCGGTCTGGAAGTGGCGCTTGCCCCAGTGCGGGCGGCCGCCGTACTCGTCCATGATCGCCTCGACCGCCTCGAAGTAGGGCCGCCACTCCATGCCGCGGTACTGGTGCACGGCGATGTAGGCGGTGTCGCGCTCGTGCGAGGGGCTGAGCAGGGCGTCGTCGCCGGCCGCGACCCGCATCTCGATCGGGAAGAAGACCGGGTAGCGGTTGGAGCGCACCCACTCGATCACCCGCCGCACCGCCTCCGGCCCCCGCTCGCGCGGCACCCCGTACTCCATCTCGGTGAAGCGGACGCGGCGGTCGTTGGCGAAGACGCGGTCGCTGCGGTCGACCGTACGGCTGCCCGAGGCGAGCCGGCCGGCGAGGCGCGAGAGCGAGGGGATCGTCCCCGGGAAGCGCCTGCCGGTGGCCGAGAGCGCCCCCAGCGCCCAGTTCTCGAGGACGACGTCGTTGAGGTAGGCGGCGACGCGGCCGCGCGGGCTCGGCGGCGCCTCGGTGCGGTTGCGCTCCAGGACCAGGGCGCTGTCGGCGTAGGGGAAGGTGAAGAGCTCGAAGTGGTCGTGGGCGTCGGCGCTCTCCTGGAAGGAGTCGAGCACCTGCTCGCGCGGGCGCGGGGCGTCGACGCGGTCGAGGACGAAGGCGGGGACGCAGCGCAGGGTGACGGCGGAGAGCGCGCCGAGGGCGCCGATCCCGACCCGGGCCGCGCGCAGCAGCTCGGGGTGGGAGGCGGCGCTGAGCTCGCGCACGCTGCCGTCGCCGAGGACCAGCTCCACCCCCTCGACCTGGGCCGAGATGTTGCGCAGCCGGGCGCCGGTGCCGTGGGTGCCGGTGGAGATCGCGCCGGCGATCGTCTGGCTGTCGATGTCGCCGAGGTTCTCCATCGCCAGGCCGAGCCGGGCCAGCTCCTCGTTGAGGTCGGCGAGCACGGTCCCGGCCCCGACCCGGACCAGGCCCGAGGCGGGGTCGGCGTCGACCACGCCCTTCAGCGCCTCGATCCGCAGCATCGTCCCGTCGGTCATCGCCGCCTCGGTGAAGGAGTGCCCGGAGCCGGCGACGCTGACCTTGCGGCCAGCGGCCGCGGCGACGACGATCGCCGCCGCCAGCTCCTCGCGGTTGGCCGGGCGCACCTGCTCGGCCGGGCGGCAGGTCTGGTCGCCCGCCCAGTTCGCCCAGGCGCCGGTCTCGCCCGCTTGCGCTCGTCTGGCCATCGAGCCAGCCTAACCCCCGGCCACCGGGGCGGCCGTCGGCGCGGAGGGCAGGGTGCGGAAGGCGTAGGCGACGGTGACCGCCAGCAGCACGGCGATGGCGATGCTGGGCGCGGCGTTGCCGGTGAGCGTGGCGACGACGCCGCCGCCGATGCCGCCGACCACCTGGCCCGAGGCCCAGGCCATGTTCGAGAGGCCGGCGGCGAAGCCCTGGTGCAGCCGGCTGGCGTCGGCGATGTCGGAGAGCAGGGTCAGCGCCGGGGCGAAGCAGAGGCCGGCGCCGAGCGAGGTCAGGATCAGCGCCGCCAGGATCGCTCCGAGGCTCTGCGCCAGCGCCACCGCGACCATCGCCACGGCGCAGATCGTCAGCCCGACCACGTAGGGCATGCGACGGCCGACGCGGTCGGAGAGGCGGCCGGCGAGCGGCGCCAGCACCGCCTCCAGGGCGGCACCGGCGATGAAGCCGGCGGCGATCACCGCGTGGCCGCCGCCGAGCGCGTCGATCCGCAGCGGCACCAGCACCTCGATCGCGCCGAACATCACCGAGGGGACGGCGACGAAGGCGACGCCGGCGAGGACCGGGCGGGTCCTCATCGTCGCCAGCACCTCGCGCACCGGCTGCCCTTCGGGCGCCTCCGCCTCCGGCAGGCGCGCCGCGGCGAGGGCGAGGATCGCGGTGATGACCAGCACCGAGCCGAAGACCGGCCCGGTGCCGATCGAAGCGGCGGCCGCGCCCAGCGCCGGCCCCAGCAGGGCGCCGGCGACGGCGGTGCCGAGCGCGGTGCCGATCACCCGGCCGCGGCTCTCCTCGGGGGCGGAGGTGATCAGCCAGGTCAGCGCCCCGGACCAGATCAGCGCCCCCGCCACCCCCTGGGTGAAGCGCGAGGCGTCGAGCAGGTTGATCTCCTCGACCAGGCCGAAGACGAGGCTGGAGACGCCGAGTAGCAGCAGGCCCCAGATCACGCAGCGCTTCGGCCCGACCCGGCTGGCGACGAACCCCGCCGGCAGCGAGGCGATCAGGGTGCCGGCCGCGTAGGAGGCGGAGAGCAGCCCCGCCTGCGCCTTGCTGAGACCGAGGTCGTCGACGTACCCCGGCAGCAGCGGGGCGATGGCGGCGAAGAAGGCGACGTCGAAGAAGATCATCGCCGACGCCAACAGCAGCAGCCGGCGCATGGGCTGAATCCAATCAGTGCAAGCCAGGCTGAGTGGACGGCAGGCCCTCTAGCATCCGCACTTACCGACACTCGGAGGGGTGGCAGAGCGGTTGAATGCGCCGGTCTTGAAAACCGGTGGCCCTCGCAAGGGGGCTCGTGGGTTCGAATCCCACCCCCTCCGCTGAGCGCCGCGGAGCAGGAAAGCAGCTGACGCGGCCGAACGACCCTGGATGGACAGGGCCGCCATCAGCGCCCGTTCGCGCCAGCGCTGGCTCTCGCGGGCCGAGCAGGTCAGCGACGCCTTCGGCCTCGTCTTCCTGTTGGTCCTGACGACCTACGTGCTGACCTCGCTGCTGGCCAACCACGGCTGGCCGGCGGTCGTCCTCACTGTCGCCACCAGCGCCACCTCGATCGTCGCGCTGATCAGCTCCCACGCCCCCCGCCGCCTGATCCGGGTGGCGATCTGGCTCTCCGCCCTGACCGTGCTGCTGGCGGCGATCGCCGCGCTGGCCGACCAGCGCACCTGGCTCAACCTCGCCTCGGTGATCCAGATCACCCTGCTGGCGGTGGCGATGGGGGCGGTCCTGGCCCGGGTCGTGACCTCGGCCGAAGTCGCGTTCCGGACGATCCTCGGCGCGCTCAGCGTCTACACCGTGCTCGGCATCCTCTTCACCTTCCTCTACGGGACGATCGACCGGATCCAGGGCGGGCCGTTCTTCGAAGGCGTCGCCAGCCCGGACGGCAGCGACTTCATCTTCTTCAGCTACACGACGCTGACCACGACCGGCTTCGGCAATCTCGTCCCCGCGGGCCAGCCGGGGCGGATGATCTCCGGCCTGGAGATGATGGTCGGCCAGATCTTCCTCGTCACCCTGGTCGCCGGCCTGGTCAGCCTCTGGCGACCGGGCGAGGGCCTGCGCCGGCGCCAGGAAAGGCGCTCTGAGAGTCCCTCCGCTTAGGCATAGGCGCCCCCGCCGCCGAGGGTGGCTCGGCGGCGGGGGGCTGAGCGCCTGGCACGAGTTCGTCGTTCCCCTGCCACTGGTGGCGTGTTGCCGGCGATCGAACTTGCCGGATGTCGCGGTCTACTCGCCTGGGTTGGCAACTACTGTCCCGGCGGACCGCAACACCTGTCCGAATGGTCTGTTTCGGACGGTGTGAGTAATACCAACAAGCGACCGCAGATGTCAAGAAGCCACCGACTCTCAGCCACCTCCTACATCGTCCTCAGCCTGATCGACGCCGCCGGCGAGGCGACCCCCTACGACCTCAAACGGGCGGTGGCGCTGGCGCTCGGCAACTTCTGGTCGGTGCCGCACGCCCAGGTCTACGCCGAGCCCGAGCGGCTCTCGGAAGCCGGCTTCCTCAGCGAGCGCCGCGAGCAGGGCGGCCGTCGCCGTCGCTATTACAAGCTGACCGCGAAAGGCGAGAAGGCGCTGGCCGCCTGGCTCGCCGAGCCGACCGCGGAGATGGCCGAGCTGCGCGATCCCGGCATCCTCAAGCTCTTCTTCGGCGGCGACCCGGTGCCGCTGGCCACAGCCCAGCTCAGCGTCCACCGCGAGCGCCTGGCCGAACTGGAAGAGCTGGCGCGACGGGTCGACGGCAACACTCCCGCCGGCTTCGAGCTGACCATGCTCGCCGGCCTCGGCCACGAGCGCGAGTGGGTGCGCTTCTGGGAACGGGTGGAGAAGGGCGAGCGGCCCTGAGCCGCTTGCCCCGAGCTACTCGGAGAGCTCGACGCGCTCGATCGTCTGCGGCTCGAGCGGCTTGTCGGAGCCGTCGGTCGGCGTCGACTCGATCGCGTCGACGACGTCCATCCCCTCGGTGACGGTGCCGAAGACGGTGTGCTTGCCGTCCAGCCAGGGCGCCGCGCCGGTGGTGACGATGAAGAACTGCGAGCCGTTGGTGTTGGGGCCGGCGTTGGCCATCGCCAGCGCGCCGCGCACGACCTTGTGGTCGTTGAACTCGTCCTCGAAGGTGTAGCCGGGACCGCCGCGGCCGGTCCCCTCGGGGCAACCGCCCTGGATCATGAAGTCGGGGATGATGCGGTGGAAGATCAGGGTGTCGTAGAAGCCGTCGGCGGCGAGCTTGCGGAAGTTCTCGACCGTCTTCGGAGCCTCGTCGTCGTGCAGCTCGAGCACGATCGGCCCGGCGCTGGTGTGAAGGGTTGCCTGCGACATCGGCCACCACCCTACCGGCCGCTGACGCGGATCGTCAGCGGGCGCGAGGAACCGGGCGCGTAGGGCCAGCGCTCCTCCGCCAGGGCCGTCGCCCGCAGCCGAATCGAGGCGCTGCCGTCGACGTAGCGGAAGCGGTAGCGGGCGCGGAAGCGGCCGCCGTGGTCGCTGCGGGTGACCAGCACCGGGCGCCAGCGATTCGTCGCCGCCTCCAGGTACTGGATGGCGACCAGCTTGCCGCGGCGGGGGATCGCCGCGCCGCGGCCACGGACCCGGCCGCTGAGGTGGACGACCTGGCCGGTGCGCAGCGACAGCGGCGCGGCACCGAGCGAGATCCCGCTGCGGACGCGGAGCTCGAGCGCGGCCCGGCGCGCCGGCTCCAGGCCGCCGTCGCCCGCGAAGACGACGGCGATCCGCCGCGACGGCCCCGGCTCCAACCGCAGCTCGAAGCCGCCGCGCTCGCCGGTGCCGGCGGTCGCGCTCGCCGCCGGCGCCAGGGCGCCGTGCGAGGGGCGGGAGACGATGCGCAGCTGCCGCCCGGAGATACCGGCGCCGTCGGCGCGGGTGAGGCGGCCACTGAGCAGGGCCGGGGCGGCGAAGGGAACAGTCAGCGCGTCGCCGCGACCGTGACCGCCGCGCAGGCGGGCGAACAGGCGGGTCTTGGCGCGGGGCGCGGCCGGCTTGGCGGCAGTCGCGGACCTGGCCGGCGCCACCGCGGCCGGGGTCTTGCGCAGCGCCATCTCGGTGCCGTCGGCGCGCAGCGTGGTGGTGCTGGCGTTGCCGGCCCCGTCCACTGCCTCGGCGCGGAAGACGTAGGTGCCGGGCGCCAGCTCGGGGGTGCGGGCGACGAGCCGCGCGCGCCCGGCGGCCTCGGCCTGCAGCCGGGTCGGCAGCTCGGTCCACTCGGCGGCGTTGAGGCGACGGTAGGAGATCGTCCCGCCGGCCGGGCCCGAGTGGGCGTCGACGACCGTCGCCTCGACCTGCTCCGGGATCTCGGCGGCGGTGCCGGGCGCGAAGGCCAGACCGGGCGGCACGTCGTCGAAGCGCAGCGGCAGCTCCAGGGCCGAGGAGGGCGCGTCGTTGCCGGCTTCGTCGCGCAGCCAGAGGTGGAGCGCGTAGAGGCCGGGAGCGGGCACGAAGCGATCGGGAAGGGCGGCGACCTCGCGTCCGCCCTCGAACTGGACGCCGCTGTCGTAGCCGGCGGGTCCGGTGATCCGCCAGTAGGCGCCCCAGATCGGGCTCGCCCCACCCTGGTCGGGGTTGGCCCAGGAGAGATCGAAGTCGTCGACCCGGCGCCAGCCCTCGCCGCCGGCGAGAGTCAGGTTGCGCGGGTGGGCCGGCGGGTTGTTGTCGATGCCGACCGGCTGGTCGGGGCTGCAGCCGACGTTGCCGGCGAAGTCGGTGACGCAGTGGTGGATCCAGTGGTTGCCGTCGCTGAAGCGGCGGCTGTCGAGGCTGGCGCCGCCGGAGACGCCGGTGAGGCAGGGCTGCATCCGCGTCGCCCGCCACTCGCCGCCGATGCTGACCTTCTCGCAGGGGTACTCGACGAGGTCGACGCGGGCGCCGTCGAGGAAGGTCTCGCCGTAACGGATGCCGGCACCCTGCTCGTTGCCGCCGGAGAAGGAGATGCCCTGGACCCCGTGGCGCCAGCCGCCGCCGAGCAGCTCGCCGCCGAGCCAGGCCGACGGGGTGGAGTCGTCCTGGAGGGTGAGCGTCACCGCCCGCAGGCCCGACCAAGAGCCGGCGTCGAGCGAGCACCACTTGCTCTCGGCCCGGGCGCAGAGCAGGCGGTCCTCGATCGCCGCCGCGGCGGGGGCGAAGCCGGCGACGAACTCGCGCGGGGTCGTGTCGGTGCCGTCGGCGGCGAGGAACGGTTCGAAGCCGCCGCCCCAGTTGACGCCGCCGAGGCGCTGCTCGATGCCGTCGTGGAGGGCGTGCCACCAGGTGCCGCGGACCTGGACGATGCCGGTCCCGGGCGGCGCGGTCCAGCGCCAGCGGGCAAAGCGGGTGCCGGAGACGGTGCCCTGCCCATCGCGGGTGAAGCTCTTGAGGTGGGCGCCGTCGAAGGGGTCGGCCCCCGCCGGTGGCACGCAGTAGCCGTCGGGCCGGAACTTGGCGCCGCCGGTGGTGTCGGCCCAGTCGGCGTCGGCGCCCACGTACCAGCCGCACTGGGCGACCGCGTACTGCCCCGCCCGCGCCTCGCCCGCGACCAGCAGCAGCAGCGCCACCGCCAGGCAGATCCCCATCGCCAGCAACCGCGCCAGTCCACCCCTCGTCCCCGACATCCGCCCCTCCGATCGCTCGTTTGCGTAGGGGGCGCCAAGACCCGCGGCGGGCGGATCTCTCCCCCCTGCGAGCGGATCGGGGGTGCCGCGTGCAGCGCTTTGCGAGAATGACCGCGATGGCACTTCCGACCAAGGACCAGATCACCGAGCAGCTGCGCGCGGTCATCGACCCCGAGCTGCGCAAGAACATCGTCGAGCTCGGCATGGTGCGCTCGATCGACGTCCAGGAGAGCGGCCGGGTCGAGGTGATCGTCTCGCTGACCACCGCCGGCTGCCCGATCCGCTCCCACTTCGAACAGGCGGTCGCCGGGCAGGTCTCCGCGCTGGAGGGCGTGACCTCCGTCGGCGTCGGCTTCGACGTCCTCTCCGACGACGAGAAAGGCGCGCTGCAGCAGAGCCTGGGCCGCGGCAAGCTGCCGCAGGGGGCGCTGGCCAAGGTCAAGAACGTGATCTGCATCTCCTCCGGCAAGGGCGGTGTCGGCAAGTCGACGATGACCGCCAACCTGGCGGCGGCGCTGACCGCCGAAGGGCACGCCGCCGGCGCCCTCGACGCCGACGTCTACGGCTACTCGATCCCGCGCATGCTCGGGGTCAACCACAAGCCGGAGGTGAACGGCGAGCGCAAGATCCTGCCGCTGGACAGCCCCAGCGGGGTCAAGGTGATGTCGATCGGCTTCTTCGTCGAGGACAACGCGGCGGTCGTCTGGCGCGGCCCGATGCTGCACAAGGCGATCCAGCAGTTCCTCGAGGACGTCGCCTGGGACGAGCTGGAGTACCTCCTCCTCGACCTGCCGCCCGGCACCGGCGACGTCTCGATGACGCTCGCCCAGCTATTGCCGCAGGCCAAGTTCGTCGTCGTCACCACGCCGCAGCCGGCGGCCCAGTCGGTGGCCCGGCGCGGGGCCGAGATGGCGGCCAAATTCGACCTCGAGATCCTCGGCGTGATCGAGAACATGTCCGGCTTCACCACCCCCGACGGCGAGCGCTTCACGATCTTCGGCGAGGGCGGCGGCCAGCTGCTGGCCGACGAGCTCGACGTGCCGCTGCTGGGCAAGGTGCCGCTCTCCGAGCCGCTGCGCGAGCACGCCGACTCCGGCTCACCGCTGGTCCTCGCCGAGCCCGATGCCCCCGCCTCCCAGGCGATCCGCCAGGCCGCCCGCGGCATCATCGCGGCGACCCCGCAGGAGCTGCCGGTGCTGCAGGCGACGCCGAGCCCGGCCGAAGCGCCGCCGGTCAGCGGGACGCCGCTTCCCGTCGTTCAGTAAGCGCTGCGCCGTCGGTCGTTCGAGACGAGGGCCAGTGAGGGAGGGGTCTGGTCGTCCTCTGGGCGAATTTAGTCGCGCGCCCTTCGGGCGCAGCTCCGGATGTTGGAGCGCGCCTATGGCGCGCAAATAACAGATTGCATATCGCCGCTGCGCGACATTCGCCCAGAGGACGACCAGACCCCTCCAACGACACGCACTGTCAGGACGGCCAAGGATGCGGGACCTCTTCAGCGAAGAAGCCACGCCCCGCACCTTCTAAGTGGGGACCGAGGGTTCTTACGTCTGCCGGAGTTCGCTCCGTGGGACGGGTGTCGGTACTCCCCCGCGGGAATGTCGCGAAGCGGCGGAAATGCAATTCGATTCCTGCCCGCCATAGGCGGGCACAACCATCCGGAGCCGCCCGCGACAGCGGGCGCGACTCAATTCACGCGGGGGAGTACCGACACCCGTCCCCCGCAACCCTCCCGGCACAAAAAAAGGGCCGCCCGGAGGCGACCCTTTCGAAGCTGGTGCGCGGCGCGGCTACTAAGCGGCTTTGCTCTTGTAGTAGTTCGCGTTGATCTCCGCGTATTTGGCCCACTCGGCCGGGAGCTGGTCCTCGGCGAAGCAGGCGTCGACCGGGCAGGCCTCGACGCAGGCGTCGCAGTCGATGCACTCGTCCGGGTCGATGTAGAGCATCTCCACCGAGTCGTAGTCGGGCTCGTCCGGCGTCGGGTGGATGCAGTCGACAGGGCATACCTCGACGCACGAGTTGTCCTTTTGGCCGATGCATGGCTCGGCGATGACGTAGGTCATTCGAATGCTTCTCCTAAGTCGGTTTCCGGGTGCCCGCCGGGGACCCCGGCCAAGCGCTAGCGCCCATTTTAGGGATTGGCACCCGTGCCACGGTGCGCGGGGTCGGAGAAGTAGCCATAAATCGTCTTGAGCGGCAGCAGCAGGGGCCTTATCGTGCACTCCCCCGTGTCTCGTCCCGGCCTCTCGATCCTTGCCGCCGCGTTGGCCCTGCTCGCCGCCGCGCCCGCTGCCGTCGCCGGCGAGCACGCGGCGGCGCCGGAGGGCGCGCCGGCCACCGCTCCCACCGTCTTCGCCCCCGGCGACGTGATCGTGCAGTGGGCGGCGGGCGCCGGCCACGCGGACAAGGTCGACGCGCGCGTCGACGCCGATGTCCGCTTCAGCGCCGATCTCGGCAGCCGCAACTTCCAGCTGGTCGCGGTCGAAGCCGGTCAGTCCACGGCCGAGGCGGTCGCCACGCTGGCAACCGACCCCGCGGTCGCGGTGGCCGAACGCGACGGCTACCGGAGCACCGACGCGGTCCCCAACGACGAACTCTTCCCGCAGCTCTGGGGGCTGCAGAACCAGGGCCTGGGGATCGACGGCTTCGCCGGCGCGCTCGCCGGCGCCGACGTCGGCGCGGTCAGCGCCTGGGACCGCACCATCGGGACGCCGACGACCGTCGTCGCCGACATCGACTCCGGCTACCGCTTCGACCATCCCGACCTGGCGAACGTGGCCTGGACCAACCAGACCGAGGCCGCTGGGGTCGCGGGGGTCGACGACGACGCCAACGGGGTGATCGACGACCTGCACGGGGCCGACTTCATCGGCGCCAACGGGGAAGCGCCGGTGACCGACGGCGACCCGACCGACGACGACTTCCTCACCGGCGGCCACGGCGTCCACACGGCCGGCACGATCGGCGCCCAGGGCGACAACGGCATCGGCATCACCGGCGTCGCCCAGGACGTCCGCATCATGCCGCTGCGCGCCTGCTCGCGCTACCCCGCGCTCGAAGACGGCCGCTGCCGGATCTCCTCGGTGGTCGCCGCGATCAACTATGCCGACGCGATGGGCGCGCGGGTGGTGAACATGTCGCTGGGAGGCAACACCGCCTTCCAGACCGAAGTCAACGCGATCGCCGCGGCCAAGGACATGCTGTTCGTGATCTCGGCCGGCAACGACGGCTCCGACAACGACGGCGGCGGCGCGGCGCCAGCCGGGCACCATTACCCCTGCGACTACGAACCGGTGACCCAGGCTTCGCCCGCGGTGCCGGGGGCGATCGACAACATCGTCTGCGTCGCCGCGACCGACCAGGCCGACGGGCTCGCCGGCTTCTCCGATTGGGGCGCGACCTCGGTCGACGTGGGCGCACCGGGCACCGAGACCCTCAGCACCTATCCCTTCGTCACCCCTCTCGAAGAGAGCTTCGCGGTCGACGACTTCGCCTCGAAATGGCCCGCCAGCGGCGTCAGCGGCGGCTTCGAGCGCACCAACCAGGCGCCCCTGACCTCCTTCGGGATGACCGACTCGACCGCCGCGCCGCTCGCCGGCAGCGTGCGGGAGACGACCTCGACGGCGGTCACGGTGCCGCCCAACGCCGGCTGCAGGCTGAACCAGACGCGGCGCGTCGTCCGGCCCGGGGCCGAGCGCTACCGCTACTCGGTGCTGCTCAACGGGGTCGAGCAGGCCCTCACCGTCTTCGAACCCGCCGGCACCGCGGGAACGGGTCTGGAGCGGCGCTTCCTCGACCTCCCCGCCGCCTTCAAAGCCGGTGGCTCGGTGCAGGTCCGGTTCCGCTTCACCGCCGGGGCCACGCCGTCGCCCACCGCGGGCGTCTGGCTCGACGACGTCTCGATCGTCTGTGCGCAGGCACTCGGCCAGGCCTCTGCCTACGGCCTGCTGCAGGGGACCTCGATGGCGGCCCCGCACGTGACCGGCGCCGCCGGACTGCTGTTCTCCAAAGAACCCGCGGCGACCGTGACCGAGGTGCGCGACGCCCTGCTCGCCGGCGTCGACGCGATCCCGTCGCTGACGAGCCGGACGACCACCGGGGGACGGCTGGACATCCCCAAGGCCCTCGACAGCCTCGAAGGCCTGACCGTCGACCACGTCGCGCCGCCGAAACCGCTCCTCACCGGGACCGTGCCCGGCTCCGGATCCGACGACAACCACCCCAGGATCAGGGGATCGGCCGAGGCCGGGGCGACCGTCACCCTGTTCAAGAGCCTGGGCTGCACCGGGTCGCCGATCGCCAGCGGGACCGCCGCCGAACTCGCCGGGGCGGGGATTCCCGTCACGGTGACGGACAACTCGATCACCTTCCTCACCGCAAGCGCGACCGACGCGGCGCGCAACAGGTCGTCCTGCTCCGCGGCCACCTCCTACCTCGAGGACACGCCGCCGCCCGGTGAAGGCGGGGGCGGCGGTGGCGGGAACGGCGGTGGCGGTGGAAGCGGAGACAGCGGTGGCGGGATCACCCCGCCTCCCAGCGCACCCCCCACCGCGCCCGTACCCCCCGTCTGCAAGGTCCCGAAGCTGGCCGGCCTCTCGCTCGCCAAAGCCAAATCGGCGCTGACGGGAGCGCACTGCACGCTCGGCAAGATCACGCAGCCGAAAGCCAGGAAAGGCCACAGGCTCGGCGCCCTCATCGTCAAGTCCTCGAGCCCGGCCGCCGGCGCCACCGCCGCCGGGGCGGTCAGCCTCACCCTCGGCCCGAAGCCGAAGCCAAAGCCGCCCCGCCACTAGCATCGGCAGCTCATGCTGCTGCTGACGGGGGCAACTGGAAGCATCGGGTCGCGGCTGCTGCCGCTGCTGCTGGAGAGCGGCGAGGACGTGCGCTGCCTGGTGCGCGAGCCGCGGCGGCTGGGGGCGCGGCGGGTCGACGTGCAGATCGCCCTCGGCGACCTCGGTGAGATGTCGGACCCCTACCTGGTGCGGCAGGCGCTGCGCGGGGTCGACACCGTGATCCACCTGGCGGCGACGATCCGCGACCAGCCGCCGAAACGGATCGAGGAGCTGAACGGGCTGGCGACGGTTCGCCTCTTGCGGGCGGCCGAGCGCAGCGGCGTCGAGCGCTTCCACTTCTTCAGCGCCCTCGACGCCTACGCCGCCCAGCGCACCCGCTTCTTCCGCGCCAAGTGGCTGGCCGAGCAGGCCGTCACCTCCTCGCCGCTGGCGAGCGCCGTCTTCGCGCCCTCGATCGTCTACGACCACAGCGACCCCTGGATCACGCTGCTGCGCCGCTTCTCCTTCCTGCCGGTGCTGCCGGTCTCCGGCACGGGCGAGGCCCGCTTCCAGCCGATCTGGGCCGAGGACGTGGCCCGCTGCGTGGTCGCGGCGCTGGCCGCCGGCGAGGCGCGGCCGCGCTACGAGCTGGCCGGGCCGGAGACGCTCAGCTACGACCAGATGTCGGACCTGGTCAGCCGCGTCGCCGGCCGGCCGCGGCCACTGGTCCACCTGCCGCTGGGGCTGGTGCGCTCGGGCCTGATCGGGCTCCGCTCCGTTTTCGGCGAGGCCGTGTTTGCAACCTGGGAGGAGGCCGAGCTGATGGAGGTCTCCATGGTCAGCGAGCGTGGAACCGCCGATGTGCAGGCGCTCGGAGTCGAGCCGCGAAGGATGAGCGATGTCTTGGAGGGCCCTCAGTAGAGCCGCAGCGCTGGCGACCGCGATGGTCGTCCTCGGCGTCGCCCCCGCCGGGGCGATGAGCCTGGTGCCGCCGAAACCGAGCGTGTTCCTCGGCGTCAGCGACAGCGGCAGCACCCAGGAGTTCAACGAATTCGCCGAATTCACCGGCAAGCGCCCGGCCCTGCTGCAGACCTTCCACCCCTGGGGCAATAGCCTCAACGCCGCCTACGAACGCTGGCGCGAAACCTGGACGCGGCCGATCCTGGCGATCTCCACCGCCGACGACCAGACCCTGGCGGAGATCATCACCCCCGAACAGATCGCGCTCGGCGGCGGCGACGACTACCTGCTGCAGCTGAACGACTTCTTCGCCAAAAAAGGGCTGCCCGCCTACATCCGCCCGCTCGGCGAGCCCAACCGCTGCCTCAACCTCTGGTCGGCGGTCAACTGCGACGGCAGCCAGAAAGGCGGTTCGCACAGCACCGGCTGGTACAAGCAGGCCTTCCGCCGCATCGCCGCGATCGTCCGCGGCGGTCAGACGCTGGAAGGGATCAACGCGACCCTGGCCGAAATCGGCTTGCCGCCGCTGAACCGGACCAAGGGCCCGAATCCCGAAAGCCTGCCGGCGGCGCCGGTGAGCATCGTCTGGAGCCCGCTGCCGGGCGGCTCGCCGCGGGTCAAAGGCAACTTCCCCGGCAACTACTGGCCCGGCAGCCGCTGGGTCGACTGGGTCGGCACCGACTTCTACTCGCAGTATCCGGTCTGGAAAGACCTCAACCGCTTCTACGCCGGCGTGCAGTGGAAGTCCAAGCCGGTGGCGGTGACCGAGTGGGCGGTCTCGGCGATCGACGAACCGCGCTTCGTCAAACAGCTGATCGCCTGGGTGGTCAAGCGCCAGCGGGTGCGGATGCTCGTCTACTACAGCGGCGTCGGCCCCGGCAACCAGTACGACCTCAAGCTCTACCCGCGCACCGCCAACACCCTGCGCCTGAAGATCCGCCGCGCCAACTTCCTCTCCTCCGCCGACTACAACGCCGGCCTGCTGCCCGCGCTGCCGCCGAAGCCGAAGAAAACGACGCCGAAACCCGCGCCGGCTCCCACTCCGGCACCCGCGCCAGCACCGGTGCCGGAAACGCCGCCGGCGCCCGAACCGACCCCATAGGCACTGCTCTTGTCCTTTGTAACCCTCTGGGTGACAAAGGACAAAGGCGTGGGTCCAGGGGCGTGATGCGAGCGCGGAGAGGCGGCGCGGGCGCGGGCAAAAAGAGGGCCCCGGCGCTTGCCGGGGCCCTCTGGAACAGCAGTCGCGGAAGGCGACTTACATCATGCCGCCCATGTCCGGCATACCGCCGCCGGGCATGCCGCCGCCGGCGCCGCCTTCCTCCGGCGGCTCGGCGATGATCGCCTCGGTGACGAGGATGTTCTTGGCGATCGAGGCCGCGTTCTGCAGCGCCGAGCGGGTGACCATGGTCGGGTCGATGACGCCGGCCTTGATCAGGTCGCCGTACTCGCCGTTGGCCGCGTTCAGGCCTTCGCCGGGCTTGAGGTCACGGACGGCGTTGACGACGACCGAGCCCTCCAGGCCGGAGTTCTCGGCGATCTGACGGACCGGCTCCTCGAGCGAGCGGTGGATGATCCGGGCGCCGGTGCGCTCGTCCGGGTCGTCGACCAGCTTGTCCGGGTCGAGACCGGACTGGGCGTTCAGCAGGGCAACGCCACCACCCGGGACGACGCCCTCCTCGAGGGCGGCGCGGGTCGCCTGCAGCGCGTCCTCGACGCGGTGCTTTTTCTCCTTCATCTCGGTCTCGGTGGCGGCGCCGACCTTGACCACGGCGACACCTCCGGCGAGCTTGGCGAGGCGCTCCTGGAGCTTCTCGCGGTCGAAGTCGGAATCGGTGTTCTCGATTTCCGACTGGATCTGCTTGATCCGGCCCTTGATGTCGTCGGTGCCGCCGGCACCGTCGATCACCGTGGTCGTGTCTTTGGAGACGACGACGCGGCGCGCTTTGCCGAGCTGGGCGAGCTGGGTGTTCTCCAGTTTCAGGCCCATCTCCTCGGTGATCACCTCACCGCCGGTGAGGACGGCGATGTCCTCGAGCATCCGCTTGCGGCGGTCGCCGAAGCCGGGGGCTTTGACGGCGACACCGGTGAAGGTGCCCCGCAGCTTGTTGACGACGAGGGTCGCAAGGCATTCGCCCTCGACGTCCTCGGCCACGATCAGCAGCGGCTTGCCGCCCTGCATGACCTGCTCCAGGATCGGCAGGATGTCCCGCACGTTGCCGATTTTCTGGTTGGCGATGAGGATGTAGGGGTCCTCCAGCACCGCCTCCATCGCGTCCTGGTCGGTGACCATGTAGGGCGAGATGTAGCCCTTGTCGAACTGCATGCCCTCGGTGAAGTCCAGCTCCATGCCGAAGGTCTGGCCCTCCTCGACGTTGACGACGCCGTCTTTGCCGACTTTCTCGATCGCGTCGGCGATGATGTTGCCGATCTCGTCGTCGGCGGCGGAGATGGCGGCGACGCGGGCGATCTGGTCCTTGCCGGCGACCTCCTTCGACTGCTTGTCGCGCAGGTTGTCGACGACCTCGTCGACGGCCTTCTCGATCCCGCGGCGCAGGGCCAGCGGATTGGCGCCGGCGGCGACGTTCTTGAGGCCCTGGCGGACGATGATCTGGGCCAGCAGGGTCGCCGTCGTGGTGCCGTCGCCGGCGACGTCGTTGGTCGCCGTGGCTACCTCGCGGACGAGCTGCGCGCCCTGGTTCTCGAAGACGTCCTCGACCTCGACCTCGCGGGCGATGGTGACTCCGTCGTTGGTGATCGTCGGTGCGCCGAACTTTTTGTCGAGCACGACGTAGCGGCCTTTGGGGCCGAGGGTTACTTTGACCGCGTTGGCGACGGCGTCGACGCCGGCCTGCAGCGCCCCCCGGGCCTCCTCTGCGTACTTCAGCTCCTTATGAGCCATGTGTATTCAGTCCTCCTTGGTTCTTCTAGGTCCGATGGGGAAGGTCAGCTGATCTTGGCGAGGATGTCCGACTCTTTGACCACGAGCAGATCCTCTCCGTCGACAGTGACCTCGTTGACGGAGTACTTGGAGAACAGCACCTCGTCGCCCTCGCTCACGTCGAGCTCGCGGCGGCTGCCGTCTTCCTTGAGTTCGCCATTTCCCACGGCGAGGACCTTGCCTCTTTCGGGCTTCTCCTTCGACGCCGTGTCGGGGAGCACCAGGCCGCTGGCGGTCGTCTGCTCCTCCTCGATGGGCTTGACGATCACTCGGACCCCTAGGGGCTTCAACTTCATCCGTGAACCTCCGTTATCGGTGCGTGTTTTGCTGTCAAAGTCAGGAATTGCCGCTGGGGAGCCGATTTCGGCGCCGCGCGGCGTTGGCACTCTCACAGGTGGAGTGCCAACAGAGGTGAAAGATAGCGAGGTCGGCGTCGCGGTCAAGCGCCGCCGGCTGAATTCAGTCCGTGGCCAGCAGCCTGCAACCGAGCAACCGGGCGATCCCCTCGCCGCCGCGCGCCATCACCCAGTCGTGGTTCCACTCGAAGGCCGGCCGCAGCAGCGGCGCCAGCGTGTTCATCCACGGCTTCGTCGTCTTCACGTTCCACTCGTAGAGGACCGCGGTGATGCCGCCCTGCTCGTAGAGGCGCCAGCGCCCGATCCCCTCCAGCTCCCCGACCGCGTGGCCTTCGAGCAGGTGCGGGTGCTCGACCCGGGTCGTCGTCACCTCGAACTCGACCCGGTAGGGCAGCAGGCTCTTCCAGACCATGCGCGAGACGGTGCCGACGTCGGCACCGTCGGGCGGGCGGCTCAGCTCCTCGGCCGCCTCGACCCCGCGCCACCACCGCGGCCAGCGCTCCTGGTCGTGGATCGCCTCCCAGACCGGCTGGCGCGGGGAATCGAGCAGCCAGGTCGTCAGGAACGCGTACTCCGCCATCAGTTGCGGTGCGGCGTCTCCCCGTTGCCGATGTGCGGCTTCGGCGACTCGGTGATCTGCGAGAAGCGGATCACGGTGACGGCGTCCTCTTCGAGGATCGGCCGGCTGTAGATCTGCTCGAGGAACTTGCGCTCGTCCTCGAGCCGGCGGAACTCGGGGTTGTCGTGCTCGATGTCGCGCCGCGAGAGGTCCTTGAGCTTCTTCACCTCGACGTCGTCGATCACCGCGGCGAAGATTTTCTCGCGCGGGCTGTGGCGGAAGCCGACCGTGACCCAGACGACCTGGCCGCGCTCGTACTTGCCGCTCTTGTCGCCGAGCCGGATCGTCGCGGTCTTGCGCCCTCGCTTCAGCTGGTCGACGAAGACCGCTGAGTAGAAGTTCAAGACATAGGTGCCGCCCTTCATGCGCCGCGAGCGTATAGGACGGCGTCGTCCGGCCGTGTGGACACCTGTTCTACCCAAATCTGGGAACCATTCGAGTTTTGCGGCGAGCGGCCGATGGAGGGAGTCATGACCACCTCCAGACTCGATTTCCGCCTGCTCCTCGCCCTCCTCACCTGCGCCTGCGGGCTGCTGCTGGTCCCGCTGGCGGGATTGGCCGCGGCCAAGAGCTGCAACGGCAAGCACGTGACGATCATGGGAACCCCCGGCAACGACACGATCGTCGGCAAGGCCGCCAGCGACGTGATCGACGGCGGCGGTGGCGACGACGTCATCACCGGCGGCCCCAACGGCAACGACACGATCTGCGGCGGCCCCGGCAACGACTCGATTCACGCCGGGCGCGGCTTCGACTCGGTCTTCGGCGACTCCGGCGAGGACCAGCTGTTCGGCGAAACCGGCTCCGACATGATCGACGGCGGCGAGGGCGACGACACCGTCAACGGCGCCAAGGGCGCCGACGCCCTCCACGGCGGTCCCGGCAACGACGCCCTGATCGGCGCCAAGGGACCGGACACGCTCGGCGGCGACGCCGGCTCGGACTTCGTCGACGGCCAGCAGGGCAGCGACGAGATCGACGGCGGTGGCGACGGCGACCAGCTGTTCGGCGACAAGGGCAACGACAAGGTCGACGGTGGCGCCGGCGACGACAAGGTCGACGGTGGCGCCGGCGACGACAGCGACCTCGACGGCGGCGGCGGCTCCGACACGGTGGTCGGCGGCGCCGGCACCGACGACGCGAGCGGCGGCGACGGCGACCACGACGTGGTCCGCGGCGACGCCGGCACCGACACCCTCTCTGGCGGCGGCGGCAGCGACGACATCGTCTCCTACGCCACCGCGACCCGCGGCGGCGTCAAGGTCAGCCTCGGCGCCAACCAGGCCAAGGGCGACGGGCACGACGGCCTCGACGGCTTCGAGGACGTGGTCGGCTCGCCCCAGGGCGACACGATCGTCGGCGACGGCAACGCCAACAAGCTCGACGGTGGCGTCGGCGACGACACGCTCGAGAGCGGCGGTGGCGGTGGCGTCGCCTACGGCGGGCCCGGCACCGACAGCTGCAGCGGCTTCTCGATCGAAGACTCCTGTGGCCCGGAAACGGGCCCCCCGCCCGGAGCCGCCTTCGTGATCCTCAACCAGGGCCTCGACGGCTCCAGCCTCGTGGTCCAGGGCGGCAGCGGCCCCGACCGCATGCAGATCGCCCGCAACGGCAGTTGGACCGTCTCCGACGACCAGCCCGTCTACGCCGGCGACGGCTGCGAGAACCCCGGCGGCAGCACCGCCAGCGTCAGCTGCGCCGCCGACGCCGCCCTGGTCGTGGTCACCGGCGGCGACGGCGACGACGACCTGACGATCGACCCCAGCGTCCCCGGCAGCGCCAAGGTCCGGATCAACGGCAACGACGGCAGCGACCGCCTCGTCGGCGGCCCCGAGGACGACGTGCTGGAAGCGGGCGAGAACTACAACGGCCCCGACAACGGCAGCGACGTGCTCGACGGCAACGGCGGCAACGACGTCCTCTACGCCGACCCGGGTGGCGACCAGCTCAGCGGCGGCGACGGCGAGGACCTGCTGGTCTCCTCCGTCGTCACCTGCCAGGGCCACCGCTTCGACGGCGGCGCCGGCGAGGACACGGTCTCCTACGCGCGCTCCAACGACAACCTGCGGATCACCCTGAACGGGACCGGCGGCCCCGAGGGCTGCGGCAACCTCGACCAGGTCCTCGGCGACAACGAGAGCCTCGAGGGCTCCGACGGCCCCGACGTCCTGACCGGCGACAACGGCGAGAACAGCCTGCTCGGCCACCTCGGCGCCGACACCTTCTTCGCCAAGGGCGGCGACGACTTCATCGACGCCGCCGACGGCCAGCGCGACAAGGAGATCGTCTGCGGCGGTGGCGAGGACGAAGTCGTCAAGGACGGGGCCGACCCGACCTCCGGCTGCACGGGCGGACCCGGCCCCGCCGGACGCTCCGCCCGGCGTCACTGAGCGCCCCTAGAACCCCTCCTCGCCGACCAGCGGCACGAAGCGGCAGGGGCCGATCGCCTCGGTCTCGACCCGCTCGCCGCGGCGGCGCAGCACGGTCAGCAGGTCGGTCTCCTCGTTCTCGCTGATCGGGACGACGAGGCGGCCGCCCGCGGCCAGCTGGGAGATCAGCGCCGGCGGCGCGGCCGGGGCGGCGGCGTGGACGGCGATCGCCGCGAACGGCGCCCGCTCGGGGACGCCGCGGCTGCCGTCGCCGAGCGCCAGCTCGACGTTGCCGACCCCGAGCCCGGCCAGCGCCTTCCGCGCGCCCCGGGCGAGGCCGCGGTGGCGCTCGATGCTGACCACCTCGGCCGCCAGCCGGGCCAGGACCGCGGCCGAGTAGCCGGAGCCGGTGCCGACCTCCAGCACCCGCTCGTCCCCCCGCAGCTCCAGCGCCTGGCAGATCGCGGCGACGATCCAGGGCTGGGAGATCGTCTGCCCGGCGGCGATCGGCAGGGCCGAGTCGGCGTAGGCGCGGCGCCGCAGCCGCGCCGGCACGAAGACCTCGCGCGGCACCGCCGCCATCGCCGCCAGCACCCGCTCGTCCTCGATCCCGTGCCCGCGCAGCTGCCGCTCCACCATCCTCGTGCGGAGGGCGGCGAAGTCGGCCATGGTTAGAAGATGTAGTTGCCGAGCTTGCCGGAATCGAGCACGGTGACCCGGCCGCGGCCGGAGCGGACGACGCCGGCGCGCTCGAGGTCGGCGAGGAAGCGGCTGACGCTCTCCCGCGAGGTGCCGGCGAGCTGGGCCAGGTCGGCCTGGTTCATGCGGATCGTCACCTCTCCCCCCTCGCCGCTGCGGGTTTCGGAGACCAGCTGCGAGAGCACGCCGGCGACGCGGCTGGGCACGGTCTGGAAGGACTGGCGCGAGATCCGCTCGTTGGCCTCGCGCAGGCGCCGCACCAGCGCCGCCACCAGCTTCAGCGAGATCTCCGGGTGGCGGGCGAGCAGGCTCCTGACGTCGGTCGCCGGCAGCGCCAGCAGCTCACCGTCGCTGAGCGCTTCGGCGCTGGCCGAGCGCAGGTCGCCGTCGAGCATCGCCAGCTCGCCGAAGACCTCGCCGGGGCCGAGCGTGGCGAGGGTGATGGCGCGGCCGTCGGAGTGCTCGCGGGTGACCCGGAAGCTGCCCTCGCTGACGATGTAGCAGGCGTCCGAGCGGTCGCCCTCGTGGAAGACGCGGGTGCCAGCGGGGAAGGAACGGGGCACGGCGACCCGCGAGAACCGCTCCAGCTCCTCCGCTTCGAGGTCGGCGAAGAGCGGCACGCTGCGCAGCAGCCCGATCGCGCCCTGGCTATTCCCGGAGTTCCCCACTACCGGGGATTATCGCTCCTGCCGGTCAGCCGCAGCGTTTGCGAGCCCGGCTGATTGCTTAGTCATTCTCTACTTATAAGGTTGCTCGATGACCGCTATCCGCGGCATCGCGGCCGCATCTCTGGGTTGCCTGGCCCTACTCGCGGGCAGCGCCGACGCCGGCGGCGCGACCTACCGGTGGGGGACCAAGCACGTTCGCGTCTGCGATCGCAGCGGCTACCGGCCGGTGCTGAGCATGGCGATCGACTGGTGGAACCGCACCCCGGCCTCGGTACGCCTCTCCCAGTCCTGCTCGAATCCGCAGATCGTCGTCTACCGCTACAGCCGCGACACCCCGCACAAGAGCGGCTTCGCCTACTACCCGCCGGACGGCCGGACCTTTCTGAACCACTATTGGATGGGGCGCATGGGGCGCACCCAGCGGGCCGACACCGTCGCCCACGAGCTCGGCCACGCGCTGGGGCTGCCGCACCTGCGGGGATGCGCGGTGATGTACGGGGGGCCTGGCTTCGGCAGCCACTGCCACGAGTCCCCCGGCAGGTCTGCCTGCGGTCCGCAGCGGCACGACGCGCGAGCGCTGATCCGACTCTACGGCGGTCGGCTGGGAGGGTTTCGAGGCTATTCCTGCGGCACCCCGGCGCCGCCAGAGGTCGTGGCTACCGAGACGAGACGCTGAGCTTGCGCGGGCCGCGGCTGAAGCCGGCGCCGATCAGCGCCTCCTCGTGGCCGCAGCCGATCACCGCCTCGCCGTCGAGCTTCTCGACCGCGAGCTTCGGCAGCTGACCGGCGCTGACCGCCTCGGCGAGGGCGCGCATCGCCGCTTCCAGCTCCGCACCCTCGAGTGGCTGCAGGCGCAGGATGCCGCGGCCGCCGCGCTCGAGGAAGACGACCGGCTCGCCGTCGCGCAGCAGCAGGTGGGCGCCGGGGGTGCGGCCGGGTCGGCGGCCGCCCTCCAGCTTCGGCCAGGGCAGCGAGGCACCGTAGGGGTTGGCCGGGTCGGTGGCGGCGAGCAGGGTGTAGGAGCCGTCGGCTTCCGGCAGCGAGCGCAGGCGCTCGACCGCGCCGGGGAGCGCGAACTGGGCGCCGCCGAGGCCCTCGACGAAGTAGCCGCGGCGGGCGGTGCCGAGCAGCTCGAGGTTGCCGAGCTCCGCGTAGAGGGTGGCGAAGCCGCCGGGGATGCCCTCGGCCAGCACGGTCTCGCGGGTGACGATGCCGTAGCGCTCCAGCATCAGCTCGGCCTGGGCGCGGAGGCGGGCGCCGGGGCCGGGAGCGTTGGCGAAGAGCGGCTCGGTCAGCGACCAGCGGCCCTGCACGGCGGCGCCGGCGTTGGCGCGGCGGCGGGCGAAGCGGCGGCCGCCGCGGTCGGCCGAGGAGACCGCGCGCAGGCGCGGCGCCCGCAGCGGCGAGAAGGCGTCGTTGGTCACCCCGCCGCTCCAGGCGAGGTCCCAGAGCGCGTTGTGCAGCTCCTCCGCCGGGTGGTCGAGGTCGGCCAGCAGGTCGAGCCAGAACGAGGGGCCGGCGGCGAGGCGCTCGCGGATCGCCGCGTGGACCTCACCGCTCGGCGCCTCCAGCTTGGCGTTGGCCGGCGGCGGCCCGGCGAGGCGGACGTCCTCGCGGAAGTAGAGGGCGACGCGGCCGTCGCTGCGGCCGCGGGCGCCGGCGCCGACCCAGACCAGCTCGCCGCTGGTGCAGAGTTCGTCGAGCCAGGCGGGCGAGTAGGTGCCGAGCCGGCGCGGCAGCACGTCCGCCTCCCAGACCTTGGGCGTCAGGGCGACGCCCTGCAGCGGCACCAGCGCCTCGCGCAGGCGGTCGGGGCCGGCCCCGGCGGGGCGGAAGGCGTCGACGTTCTGCCAGCTCGGCAGGAAGCGGGCCAGCTCGCTGCGGTCGGCCGCCTCGACCTCCTTGCGCAGGCGGGCGAGGCTGGCGCGGCGGACCCGGCGCAGGACTTCGGAGTCGCACCACTCGCGCTCGGTCCCCTGCGGCAGCAGCTCGCCGCGGACCAGCGCCCCTTCGCTCTCCAGCTCGCGCAGGGGCGGCAGCGGGTCGACGCCGTAGCGCTCGGCCAGCTGCGCGGTCGGGAAGGGGCCGTGGGTGCGGGCGTAGCGGCGGACCAGGGCCCGCATCGCGTCCGGGTGGTCCTCGAGGAAGGTCTCCGGCAGGCCGGCCGGCGGCGGCACCCCGAGCGCGTCGCGGTAGAGGCCGGCGTCCTCGGCGGCGATGTAGCGCTCCTCGCCGGCGACCCGGACCTTGGCGACGCGGCGCTCGGCGACCAGCTTCTCCAGCATCGAGGCGGCCGAGTAGCCCTCGGTGACCCGCTCGTCGCACTCGGCCGCGGTCATGTCGCCGAGGTTGCGCAGCAGCTGCTGCAGGGCGTCGCGGTCGCCGGCGCCGCCGGCCTCGGTCCGGTGCTGCAGCTGCTCCTCGACCTCGACCAGGGCCTCGGGGTCGATCAGCTCGCGCAGCTCCTCCTGGCCCAGCAGCTCGCGCAGGAGGTCGCGGTCGAGGGCCAGCGCCGCCGCCCGCCGCTCGGCGTTCGGGGTGTCCCCCTCGTACATGTAGGTGGCGACGTAGTCGAACAGCAGCGAGGAGGCGAAGGGCGAGGCGGTCGGGGTCTCGACCTCGACCAGGCTGATCTGGCGCGCGTGCAGCTTGCCCAGGAGGTCGGCCAGGCCCGGCAGGTCGAGCACGTCCTGCAGGCACTCGCGGTAGGTCTCGAGGATGACCGGGAAGCGGGGGAAGTCCCGCGCCACTTCGAGCAGGCTCTGCGACTTCAGCCGCTGCTGCCAGAGCGGCGTGCGCTTGCCCGGGTAGGCGCGCGGGATCAGGAGCGAGCGGGCGGCGTTCTCGCGGAAGCGGGCGCCGAACAGGGCCGAGCCGGAGAGCTCGCTGACGATCAGGTCCTCGATTTCCTCGGGATCGATCAGGACCATGTCGCTGGGCGGCGCCTCGTCGGCGTCGGGCAGGTGGATGACGATGCCGTCGTCGGACCAGATCGCGTCGGCCTCGAGGTCGTGCTCGGCGCGGATCTTGGCGGCGAGGGCGAGGCCCCAGGCGGAGTGGACGCGACCGCCGTAGGGGGAGAGGATGCAGAGCCGCCAGTCGCCGATCTCGTCGCGGAAGCGCTCGACCACGATCGTCTCGTCGGAGGGGACGACCCGGGTCGCCTGCTGCTGCTCGCGCAGGTAGGTGACGAGGTTGTTGGCGGCGCGCTCGTCGAGGTCGTACTCGGCCGCCAGCTCGCTCGGCTCGCGCGAGACCGCCTCGCGCGAGAAGGCCCCGATCGCCCGCCCCAGCTCGGCCGGGCGGCCGATCCCGTCGCCCTTCCAGAAGGGGACGGCGCCGGGGGCGCCGGGGGCCGGGGTGACGATCACCCGGTCGCGGGTGATTTCCTCGATCCGCCAGGTGGTGGCGCCGAGCAGGAAGGTCTGGCCCGGGCGCGCCTCGTAGACCATCTCCTCGTCGAGCTCGCCGACCCGGCGCCCGTCCGGGAGGTTGACGCTGTAGAGCCCGCGGTCGGGAATCGTGCCGGCGTTGGTGACGACCAGCGAGCGCGCGCCTTTGCGGCCGTGGATCGTGCCCTGGGTGCGGTCCCAGACGATCCGCGGCCGCAGCTCGGCGAAGCGGTCGGAGGGATAGCGGCCGTCGAGCATGTCGAGCACGTTCTCCAGCTGCTCACGCGAGAGCTCGCGGAAGGACTCGGTGGCGGTGACCAGGCGCTCGACCTCGTCGACCTCCCACTCGTCCAGGGCGGCCATCGAGACCAGGTGCTGGGCGAGCACGTCGAGTGGGTTCTGCGGGATCACCGTCTCCTCGATCTCGCCTTCGCGCATGCGCCGCGCGACCACCGCGCACTCGAGCAGGTCGCCGCGGTATTTGGGGAAGATCCGCCCTTTCGAGGTCTCGCCCAGCCCGTGCCCAGCGCGCCCGATCCTCTGCAGGCCGCGGGTCACCGACTTCGGCGACTCGACCTGGATCACCAGGTCGACCGCGCCCATGTCGATGCCGAGCTCCAGCGACGACGTCGCCACCAGGCAGGGCAGCTGGCCGGACTTGAGCATCTCCTCGACCAGGGTCCGCTCCTCGTGGGATAGGGAGCCGTGGTGGGCACGGGCGATCTCCTCGTAGGCATCCTGAGGAGATCCGGGGGAGGATCCTGCGGGCGGGGACGGGGTCTCCGTTCTCGGACCCTCCCCCGAATCTCCCGAGCTCGCGGCGTGACCGCCGTGCTCGGTCGCGGGCAGCTCCCCTTCGAGTTCTCCGTTAGCAAGCTCGTTCAGGCGCTTTGCCAAGCGCTCGGAGGCCCTTCTGTTGTTGACGAAGATGATCGTCGAGGTGTGCTCCTGGACCAGCTCCAGCAGCTTCGGGTAGATCGCCGGCCAGATCGAGCGGATGTGGGCGCTGGGCTCGACTTCCGTCGGGGGAGGGCCGTCTTCGCTGGGATAGGCGGGCGCCCCCGGGTCCGACATGTCCTCCACCGGCACCACGATCTCCAGGTCCAAATCCTTGGTCCGCCCCGCGTCGACAATCCGGCATTTGCGCTTCGGGCCCACCAGGAACTGCGCGATCCGCTCCAACGGCCGCTGCGTCGCTGACAGCCCGATCCGCTGGATCCCTGACCCAGGCCCCCGTGGGGAGGAGTCAGGGGAGGACTCTGACGAGCCTCCCCGCTGTTGCTCGGCAGAGTCCTCCCCTGAGGCTTCCCCGCCGGCACCTTGAACAAGGTCATCCAACCGCTCCAGCGTCAACGCCAGGTGCGCCCCCCGCTTGGTCTGGGCAACGGCATGAATCTCGTCGACGATCACCGCTTCGGTCGTGGCGAGGATCTCGCGCACGCCGGAGGAGAGCATCAGGTAGAGCGACTCGGGGGTGGTGATGAGGATGTCCGGCGGCGTTTTCTGCATCTTGCGCCGCTCCGACTGGGGCGTGTCGCCGGTCCGCAGGCCGACCGAGATCTCCGCCCCGATCCCGCGCAGCGGCGCCCGCAGGTTGCGCTCGATGTCGTAGGAGAGCGCCTTCAGCGGCGAGACGTAGACCAGGCGCACGCCCTGCCCCAGCTCCTCGGAGCGGGCCAGCTTGTCGATCCCCCAGAGGAAGCTGGCCAGGGTCTTCCCGGACCCCGTCGGCGCGCAGATCAGCGCGTTGTCGCCCCCCGAGATCGCCTCCCAGCCCCCCGCCTGCGCCGGCGTCGGCCCCTCGAACGAGGCCTCGAACCACCTACGCACCGGCGCACTGAACGGCGCCAACGGATCAGGTTTCGCACTCTTCTTCGCCTTGGTCACCAACCCATTGATCCTACGGACTCGCCGATGCGGCAGTCCTTTGTGGACCTATGCGACACAAAGGACTGCCGCACTCGGACGAGCCCTGTCCCGGTAGGGGTGAAGCGTCTTGTACTTTTTCGCGGCTGTGCCCCGGGGCGACAGCCGGCGGCGATCCCCGAAAAAGTTAAGCGAAACCCCTACCGGGACAGGGCCCTACGGCGTCCCGCCAGCGAACTTCACGTACGCGTACCAAGCCTTCTTCGGCACGAACCCGGGGCCGAAGAGGCCGGAGCCGTTGCAGAAGTTGCAGATCCCCTCCTGGTCGTCGACCGAGAACCAGTAGATCCGCTGCAGCTTCCATTTCAGCTGGTTGGCGACCAGCAGCTTGAAGGCGCCTTTGAGCTGGGTGGCCTGGCCGGCCGGGCCCTTGGCGAAGATGTTGCGCAGCGGGTCCGGCGGCTGCGAGCTCCAGCCGAGCTCGGTGATCCAGAGGCCCTTGGCGGCGTCTTTGTTCTCGGCCAGGACGGCGCGGAATTCTTCGATCTCCGGCCTCAGGTCCTGGTACTTGCCGGTATAGGGATGCAGGGCGACGCCCTCGAACTTCGACTTGATCCCCGGCGTCTTTTCGTACATCAGGTCGAGGAAGTCGGCGGCGCAGTAGTTCTGCTTCGGCAGCTGCTTCGAGCGGCAGCCCTTCGGCAGCGCGAACATCCCGCCGAGGATGACCTGGGAGCCCGGATCGGCGGCTTTCAGCGCCGTGTGGGAGAGCTTGACCAGCTTCCCGTATTCGATCGGGTTCGGCTTGGCGGCGAAGTACTTGAAGTTCTCCTCGTTCCAGATCTGCCAGGCGCGGATCGGGCGCTTGGGCACGATCGGGTTCTCGGCCCAGAAGCTGCCGTTGGGGCCGTAGCGGGCGACCGCGCCTTTGAGCAGGCTCGACCAGGCGCTGGCGGCGGGGCCGGTGATCGGCAGGCGGCCGGGCGCTTTCGCGGTCTGGCCGGTGCCGGGGACGAAGATCGGTGGCACCGCCCAGGCCGGGGCGCCGCTGACGAACGGCAGCACCTCGACGCCGGCGTTGGCGGCGCGGCGGACGATGCCGTCGACGCCGCTCCAGTTGAGCGGGCCGCCGGCGTCGGGCTGGATCGCGCCCCACTCGATCGGGATGCGGATGCTGTCGACGCCGCCGCCCTTGAGCAGCTGGAACTGTTCGTCGCTGGGCGTTTCCTGCGGCACCACGCCCCAGAATTTGGCCGGCACCGCCTGCGCGGAGGCGGCGAAGGCGGACATGCCGAGCAGCGCCATGGCCAGAATCGCCGTCCAGGCGCGTGCTCCTCTGCTGATTTGCATCGTCGCTTTGGACATCGTCTCAGCTCGCCTTGGGCGAGACCTGGCCGCCGGGCGAGCGCCGCTGGCGGCGCTGCCTGATCACGACCGCGGCGATCGAGATCGCCGCCAGGGCGGCTACCGCGAGCAGAATCGGGACCAAGGGAGAAGAAGAGCTGTCGTCGGCGGTCGTGGTGCCGACCGCTTCGCCACCGCCAACGGAGCCGTTGCCGGCCTGGTTGGTCGTGCCGTTGCCTGGGCTACCCTTGCCGGGATTGCCGACCCCGCCCGTGCTTGGATTGCCGTTGGTCGACGATCCTCCCCCAGACGCAGACCCCGAACCAGATCCGGAGGCTCCCGAATTTTCCCCCCCAGTTGGAGACGAACCCCCGGTCGAGGAACTTCCGGCGCCCGGGTTGTTGTTACCACCACCACCGTTGGCGACCGGGCTGGTGTGGCCCTTGACGGTCGGCACTTCGGTTTCGTACTCGGGCACACCCGCTTCGGCCTGAGCCAGCACCGGGAAAGCAGCCAATGCCAGCAGAGCAAGCACTGACATCAGCAAGAAAACAGGTAGGGCCGAGCTCCGGCCGGGGTGGTGGCGCATCCCATTCATGGCGCGCAAGGTTAGAGGAATCATCGGCGTTGATCGCGCCGCTGGCCCTGATCGTAGGCCTGGCGCTGGCTGGAGGCGGTGGATTCGACCTGAGCGCTCGACATATTGCGGGCCTCGCCGCCTGGCTCGTGATCGTGAGCCTGCTGGCGCTTGGAGCCGCCGCCCGCGCGACCCTGGGGCGGCCGTTCTACTGGGCGAGTGGGCTGATCTTGGGGCTGGCGCTTTTGTCTGCAATCTCGTCTCTCTGGTCGGGATCGGTTGAGCTGAGCGTCACCGAGGCGGACCGCGTCCTGGCCTACCTCGGGTTCTTCCTTGCCGCATTCCTGATCGCCCAAACCGACCAAAGGCGCCAACGTTTCGCTGAAGGGATCGCATTCGCCCTCGCCGCAATCGCCTTTGCGGCACTTTGCAGCCGCCTGATCCCCGACCTCGGCCTCGGCGCCGGGCTCGGAACCGGGCCGCGGCTGCGCTACCCGCTCGGCTACTGGAACGCCAACGGGCTCGCCTTCGGGATCGGGATCGCGCTGCTGCTCTGGGTCAGCCGCCACTCGCTGACGGCGGCGCTGCGCTGGCTCGCGGTCGCCTCGCTGCCGGCGCTGCTGCTGGCGCTCTACCTGACCTACTCGCGCGGCGGCCTGGTCTCCCTGCTCGTCGCCGGCGGCGTCCTGCTGGCGCTCTCGCACGACCGGCTCTGGCTGCTGGCGACGCTGGCGATCGGCGCGGTCGGGGCGCTGCCGGCGCTGTTCGCGGTGCAGGCGAAGCAGACGATCGCCGACAACCTCTCCGCCTCCTCCACCGCCGGCGACGGGGTCACGGTGCTGCTGCTGCTGGCGGCGGGGACGGCGCTGGCGCTGGCGCTGTTCGCCGGCCTGTGCCGCCTGGAGCGGCGCGGCGGCGGCCTCACCGGCCGGGCGCTGGAGATCTCCCGCAACCCGACGGTGCTGAAGCGGCTGGCGCTGGGCGGCGCCCTGGTGGCGATCGCGGTGGCGATCGCGGTCAGCGGCCGCGCCTGGGACCAGTTCACGGCCGGCGACGTGCAGTTCCCGAACGACCCCAAGCACCACTTCGGCTCCTTCTCCGGCGCCAACCGCGACGAGTTCTGGCGGGTCGCGGTCGACGCCTTCGACGAAAAGCCGCTGCTCGGCCACGGCAGTGGCACTTACCAGTTCTCCTGGGACGAACTGCGCACGATCCCGCTGCCGGTGCGCGATGCCCACTCGCTCTACCTCGAGGCCTTCGCCGAGCTCGGCCTCGCCGGCGGCCTCCTGGTGCTGGCCCTGGTCGGGACCCTGCTGTGGACCGGCTTCGCCGCCTGGCGCGGCGCCAGCGGCGGGCAGCGGGAGCTCTGCGCCGCCCTGCTCGCCGCCCTCGTCGCCTTCGCCGTCGGCGCCGCGATCGACTGGTTCTGGGAGATCGCCACCCTCGGCGCGATCTTCTTCCTCGCCAGCGGCGTCCTCGTCGCCACCCGCTGCGCCCAGCTGCAGCAGCGGCGCGCCGCCGCCAACGGCCACGCCGTTCAGCGTCGCTACGGGCTCGCCGTAGCCGGCCTGGCGATCGCCTGGATCACCGCCCTGGCGCTGCTCGGACCGCTTCTGGTCGACCGTGAGATCGACGCCAGCAAAGCCGCGGCGGCCGACGGCAACGTCCCCAGCGCCGTCGAGCACGCCAACACGGCGCGGACGATCGAGCCCTGGGCCGCCTCCCCCTACGTGCAGCTGGGGCTGCTGGCCGACTTCGAGGGCGACTACGCGACCGCCAGCCAGCGACTGACGCAGGCGATCGACCGCGAAGACCGCAACTGGGTCCTCTACTACCTGCGGGCCAAGATCGAGAACGCCGGCGGCGACACCGCCGCGGCGCAGGCCGACATCGAGCGCGCCCGGCAGCTGAACCCGCTGGAGGAATGCCTGGGTGAAGGGTTCGAAGGCTGCGGATGAGCCGCGCGACCGACACCGAGAAGGCGGCCCGCCAGGAGCCGGCCCCGGCCGAGGCGGTGCCGGTGCCGCTCGACTCGGCCGGGCGCCTGGGCCTGCGCGGCCCCGACGGCTCGCGCCGGCGCGGCGCCGTGCTGCGGCGGCTGCTGGCCAGCGGCGACTGGGTGGCGCTGGCCGGCTCGCTCTGCCTGGTCACGGCGACGACCTCGACCACCGACATCGCCACCCTGTTCTGGGCGATGCTCTTCAGCCCGGCCTGGATCCTCGTGATCAAGCTGCACGGGCTCTACGACAACGACCACCGGCGGATCCGCCACAGCACCCTCGACGAGCTGCCCTCGCTGGTCTCGGCCAGCGTGCTGGGGACGCTCGTGCTCGACGGCCTGCTGGCGCTGAGCCCGGTCGGCCCCCTCTCCCCCGCCAGCGCGATCGCGCTCGGCCTCGGCGCCCTGCTCGGCAGCTTCTTCCTGCGCGGCATCCTGCGCTTCCTCTGGCACCGCCTGACCGGGCTCGCGGCCGGGTTGGTGATCGGGCCGGCGGCCGCGGTCGACATGGTGGCGCGGCGCGTCTCCACCCACCCGGAGACGCGGCTGGCGCTGGTCGGCTACCTCTCCACTGGCGAGGAGGCCGCGACCGAGCTGCCGCGGCTGGGGACGATCGCCGACATCTCCCGGGTCGCCCGCGAGCACGAGATCGAGCGCGTGGTGGTGACCGCGCAGGAGATGAGCGAGCCGGCGGCGGAGCGGCTGATCGAGGAGTGCAAGGAGGAGGGCCTGGCGCTGACCTTCCTGCCCCAGCACTACGGGCTGCTGGGGCCGGGAATCGAGCTCAACCGCCTGGCTGAGCTGCCGGTGCTCGACTTCCGCTTCAGCGATCCCTCGCGCTCGACCGTGGCGATGAAGCGGCTGATGGACGTGGTCGTCTCCGCCTTCCTGCTGCTGCTGCTCTCGCCGCTGCTGTTGGCGAGCGCCCTGGCGATCCTGCTCGACACGGGGCGCCCGGTGCTGTTCCGCCAGCGCCGCGCCGGCTTCGAAGGCGAGCCGTTCACGGTGCTGAAGTTCCGCACCATGGGCGTCGACGCCGAGGAGCGCCTGGGCGAGCTGGTCGACCTCGAAAAGCTCGACCAGCCCGCCTTCAAGATCCGCAACGACCCGCGCGTGACCCGGGTCGGGCGGCCGCTGCGGCGCTTCAGCCTCGACGAGCTGCCACAGCTGCTGAACGTGCTGCGCGGGGAGATGTCGCTGGTCGGGCCGCGGCCCGAGGAGGAGAGCGTCGTCGCCCTCTACGACGAGCGCCAGCGCGGCCGCCTGGCGATCAAGCCGGGGATGACCGGGCCGATGCAGGTCTACGGCCGCAGCGACCTCACCTTCGAGGAGCGGCTGGCGATGGAGCGCGACTACCTCGACAACCTCTCTCTGCTGACCGACCTGGCGATCCTGCTGCGCACGCCGCGGGCGGTCGTGCGCGGCGAAGGCGCCCACTAGAGGGGGGCGAGATGGCGGCGGCACCCGACCTCGAGGTCGTCATCGTCAGCCACGGCGCCGAAGCGCTGCTGCGCAACTGCCTGCGCTCGCTGCGGGAGCACCCGCCGGCCGGCGGGGCGATGCGGGTGACCGTGGTCGACAGCGGCAGCCCCGACGGGACGCCGGACATGGTCGCCCGTGAGTTCCCCGAGGTGCGACTGCTGCGCCACGGCAACATCGGCTTCTCCGCCGCCAACAACCTCGTCCTGCGCGAGAGCGAGGCGGCGGCCCTGCTGCTGCTCAACCCCGATACCGAGGTCCGCGCCGGCACCCTCGACGCGGCCCTCGCCCGGCTCGGCGCCGAGCCGCGGATCGGCATGGTCGGGGTCAAGCTGGTGCTCGAGTCGGGCGAGCTCGATCACGCCTGCAAGCGCTCCTTCCCGACCCCGCTCAGCGCCCTCGCCCACTTCACCGGGATCGGCCGCTCCGGCGACGGCGCCGGCTCCCTGAGCCAGTACCGGGCGACCCACCTCGGCGACGACGAGGCGGGCGAGGTCGACGCCGTCAACGGCGCCTTCATGCTCTGCCGCCGCGAGGCGGTCCGCGAGGTCGGCCTGCTCGACGAGGGCTACTGGCTTTATATGGAGGACCTGGACTGGTGCCACCGCTTCTGGGACGCCGACTGGAAGGTCTTCTACGAGCCCGCCGGCGTCGCCCTGCACGTCAAGGGCGCCTCCAGCGGCGGCCGGCGGCGGCCGAAGCAGGAGGTCGCCTTCCACCGCGGCATGGCCCGCTTCTACCGCCGCTTCGACGCCCCCGAGCACAACCCGCTGCTGAACGCGGCGGTCTACGCGGGCGTCGCCGCCAAACTCGCCGTCAGCCTCACCCGCACCGCACTCGCGCCGGAGAAGTTGTCGAGTTGATGACCCCAGAGAGTCACTAACTCGACAACTTCTCAGAAGGGGAGCGTCTCGCCGATCTCGGCGAGGCTGGGCGCGGTCTTGTCGCGCTCGGAGAGCAACGGCTCGGAGACCTGCCAGTCGACCCCGACGTCGGGGTCGTCCCAGGCGATGCCGGCCTCGGTCAGCGGGTCGTAGAGGCTGGAGAGCAGGTAGGTGAAGTCGGCGACCTCGCTGAGCACGGCGAAGCCGTGGCCGAAGCCGACCGGGACGAAGAGCTGGCGGTGCTTCTCGTCGTCGAGCACGTGCGCCTCCCACTGCCCGTAGGTGGGCGACTCGCGGCGCAGGTCGACGGCGACGTCGAGCACGGCGCCGCGGGCGCAGCGGACCAGCTTCGCCTGGCCCGGCTCGGTCTGGAAGTGGATCCCGCGCAGCGTCCCCCTGGAGGAGCGCGAGTGGTTCTGCTGGACGAACTCGACCTCGACCCCGGCCTCGGCCCAGGTATCGCGGCTGAAAGTCTCGACCATGAAGCCGCGCTCGTCGCCGTGCACCACCGGCTCCAGCAGGACGACCCCGTCGAGCTTGGTCGGCAGTACGTGCGGCATCAGCCGCCCAGGGCCTTGCCGTACTGCTTTTCGTAGTACTCGCGGTACTCGCCGGAGCGGATCGGGCCCCACCAGTCCTCGTTGTCGCGGTACCAGGCGACGGTTTTCTCCAGGCCCTCGGCAAAGTGGACCTGGGCCTCCCAGCCCAGCTCCTCCTTCAGCTTGGCGCTGGAGAGTGAGTAGCGGCGGTCGTGGCCGGGGCGGTCCTGCACGTACTCGATCAGCGACTCGTCCTTGCCGGTGAGCTCGATCACGCGCTTGATCACCTCGATGTTCTCGCACTCGTCGGGGCCGCCGACGTTGTAGGCCTCGCCCGCCTTGCCCTTCATCAGCACCGTGTGGATGCCGCGGCAGAAGTCCTCGACGTAGAGCCAGTTGCGGACCTGCTTGCCGTCGCCGTAGACCGGCAGCGAGTCGCCGTGCAGGGCGTTGAGGGTGATCAGCGGGATCAGCTTCTCGGGATATTGGCGCGGCCCGTAGTTGTTGGAGCCGCGCACGATCGAGGCCTCGATCCCGTAGGTGTGGACGTGGGCGGTGACCAGCAGGTCGCCGGCCGCCTTGGTCGCCGAGTAGGGCGAGGAGGGGTCGAGCGGCGAGGTCTCGGTGAAGGAGCCGGACTCGATCGAGCCGTAGACCTCGTCGGTGGAGACCTGCAGGTAGCGCGGCACGCCGAGCTCGCGGGCGGCGTCGAGCAGGGTGCCGGTGCCGATCACGTGGGTGCGGGCGAAGGCGTCCTGGTCGTCGATCGAACGGTCGACGTGGGACTCGGCGGCGAAGTTGACGACCGCGTCGGCGCCCTGCATCGCCTCGCGCACGATCTTCGGGTCCTCGATCGCCCCCTCGATCAGCTCGACCCCGGCGGGCAGGTTCTCCGGCCGGCCGGCGTAGGTGAGCTTGTCGAGGACGACGATCTCGTGCTCGTCGCCGGCGATGCGGACGTAGGTGGAACCGATGAAACCGGCGGCGCCGGTGACGAGCAGCTTCATGCTGCCTCCCTCTCTGCTTGACGTTGGGCGAGATAGCCGGCCAGCCCGTCCTGCCAGGAGGGCAGCCGGATCGCGTGCTCGCGCTGGCTGGTCAGGGCCGAGAACGGCGGCCGCGGCGCGGGGCGGCCGAATTCCTCGGTGGTGATCGAGAGCACTTTGCACTCGACCTTGGCCTGCTCGAAGATCTCGCGGGCGAACTCGTACCAGGAGCACTGCCCGGACGCGGCCATGTGGTGGAGGCCGTACTCGATCCCCTCGATCAGGCGCACGATCCCGTAGGCGAGGTGCCAGGTGTAGGTCGGCGAGCCGACCTGGTCGCGGACGACGAGGACCTCGCCGTGGTCTGTGGCCAGGCGCAGCATCGTCTCGACGAAGTTGGCGCCGCCGATCCCGAACAGCCAGGCCGAGCGGACGACGAAGTGGCGCTTGTTGGCGGCCACGGTCGCCTCCTCGCCGGCGAGCTTGGTGCGGCCGTAGGCGGAGAGCGGCGCGACCTGGTCGCTCTCCACGTAGGGCGCCGCCTTGGCGCCGTCGAAGACGTAGTCGCTGGAGACGTAGACGATGCCGGCGCCGACCTGCGCCGCGGCGGCGGCGACGTTGCCGGCGCCGGTGCCGTTGACCGCGAAGGCCGCCTCCTCGGCCGCCTCGGCGCCGTCGACGTCGGTCCAGGCGGCGCAGTTGATGACCACGTCGGGGCGCTCGAGGTCGAACTTCTTCGCCAGCGCGGCGGCATCGGTGATGTCGAGCTCGGCGCGGCCGAAGCCGACCACGTCGTGGCCGGCGTTGCCGGCGGCCAGCATCACGTCGCGGCCGAGCATGCCCGCGGCGCCGGTGACGAGGAGCTTCACGACGAAGCCCCCACTAGACGATTTTGATCTCGCAGTTGTCGCCGACCAGCAGGCGCAGGGTTTTCGGCGGCCCGTCGCTGCGGGTCAGCTTGACGTTGCGGCCGAGCAGGCTCGCCTCCATCCGCGTTTCCAGGTCCTCGACCACGGAGTCGGCGAGGATGATCGAGTGCTCGACCTCGGAGCGGCGCACGTGGACGCCGCTGCCGATCGAGGTGTAGGGGCCGATGTAGGCGTCCTCGATGCAGGCGCCGGCGCCGATCACGGCCGGGCCGCGGACGACCGAGCGGGTCAGCGTCGCGCCCTCCTCGATCACCACCCGGCCCTCGACCCGCGACTCCGCGTCGACCTCGCCGGCGAGGTCGCTCTCCAGCTCCTCGAGCACGAGGCGGTTGGCCTCGAGCATGTCGGCGAGCTGGCCGGTGTCCTTCCACCAGCCGCGCACGACCTCGGACTGGACCTTGCGGCCGTCGTCGATCAGGCCCTGGATCGCCTCGGTGATCTCGAGCTCGCCGCGCCAGGAGGGCTCGAGCGCTTCCGAGGCGGTGAAGATCAGCGGGCTGA
This sequence comes from uncultured Solirubrobacterales bacterium, assembly GCA_963719435.1. Classification (GTDB taxonomy): domain Bacteria; phylum Actinomycetota; class Thermoleophilia; order Solirubrobacterales; family 70-9; genus VAYN01. The sequence continues at coordinate 2,687,216 of OY970384.1, forward strand.
AGAGGTAGACGCCGACCAGGGCCAGGTTCGAGGGCGGGTCCTTGGGCTTCTCGATCAGGCGCAGGATGTGGCCGCCGTCGTCGAGCTCGGCGACGCCGTAGGACTGCGGGTCGTCGACCGGGGTGAGCAGGATCAGCGCGTCCGGTTCGTCCTCGCGGAAGGTCGAGACCAGGCCGCGCAGGCCGTCGCGCAGGAGGTTGTCGCCGAGGTACATGACGAAGGGCGAGTCGCCGATGAACGGCTTCGCGGTCAGCACCGCGTGGGCCAGCCCGGCCGGCTTGTCCTGGACGATGTAGGTGATCTTCGCCCCGAACCGGGAGCCGTCGCCGGCGGCCTCGCGGATCTCGTCGCCGGTCTCCGGCGCGATGATGATCCCGATCTCCTCGACGCCGGCGTCGACCAGCGCCTCGATCCCGTAGAAGAGCACGGGCTTGTTGGCGACGGGCACCAGCTGCTTGGCCGAGGTGTGCGTGATCGGTCGCAGCCGGGTGCCGGCGCCTCCCGAGAGGATGAGTCCCTTCAGTGGCTCCATGCGAGGCTGCAACCCTACTGAGCCCACCGAGTTGTGCGACCCGCCGTCTACATCCCCAACTACAACGGCTCCGCCCGCCTGGGCCGGACCCTGCGCAGCCTGCGCGAGCAGAGCCGGCCGGTCGACGTGGTCGTCGTCGACAACGGCTCCGGCGACGACTCGCTGGCGCTGCTGCACGACGAGTTCCCGGAGGTCGCGGTGCTGGCGCTGGAGCGCAACCTCGGCTTCGGGCCGGCGCTGAACCGCGCGGTCGCCGAGCACCCGGCCGATCCGCTGATCCTGCTCAACAACGACGCCGTGGCCGAGCCGCGCTTCGTCGAGGCGCTGCTCGACGCCGCCGCCGAGGGCGTGCAGGCGGTCGCGGGGGTGCTGCTGCAGGAGCGCGACCCTGGCCTGATCGACTCCGCCGGGGTCGTCGCCGACCGCACCCTGATGGGCTTCGACCACCTGCACGGCGAACCGCTCGCCGCCCTCGCGGGCGCTCCCGACCCGCTCGGCCCGACCGGCGGCGCCGCCCTCTACGCCCACGCCGCCTTCGCCGCCGTGGGCGGCTTCGACGAGCGCATCTTCCTCTACTACGAGGACCTCGACCTGGCCCTGCGGCTGGCCGCCGCCGGGGCCGGCTGCCGGCTCGCGCCGGGGGCCCGCGCCGTTCACGCCTACTCGGCCAGCCTCGGCGCCGGCAGCGGCGAGAAGTACGAGCGCACCGGCTGGAGCCGCGGCTACATGCTGCGCCGCTACGGAGTGATGTCGCGGCCCCGCGACGCCGCCCGGGTGCTGGCGACCGAGGGCGCCCTCTGCGCCGGCCAGCTGCTGCTCGACCGCAGCGCCGCCGGCCTGCGCGGGCGCCTGCGCGGCTGGCGCGCGGGCGGCGGATCAGCCGCGCCGGCGGCGGCGCCCGACCGCGAGCGCCTGCTCGACCTCAGCGCCCGCGAGGCCCTGGCCCTGCGCCGCCGCCGGCGCGGCTGACACGCGCTGGCGCCGGCGCAGCTGACGCGTTCGTCCTTTTGCCGATATATGCGTTCAAAGGACGAACGCTGGGAGGAGGGACGGCGGCGTTATCGTGCCGCCGGATGCCGGCGCCCCCGACCAGCCCCCGGTCCCGTCTCGGGGCGCTGCGCGCGCAGGTGGGCGCGGCGCTGTTCCCGGCTGAGCCGGCGCGCGAGTCGAGCTTCGGCCGGCTCGAAATCGTGGTCCTGGTCGGCGCCCTGCTGCTGCTGGCGATCGTGCTCGACCTGCTGCGACTCGGCCTCTCGGCCTCGCTGACCACGGTCTGGGCCGAGGACGGCCCGATCTACCTGCAGGCCTCGCTCACCCAGGGCTTCTGGCACGCCGTCACCTCCGCCTACGCCGGCTACCTGGTGCTGGTGCCGCGGCTGATCGCCGAGCTGGCGACGCTGGTGCCGCTGCGCTACGCCCCGGCCGCGGTCTCGATCGTCTCCGCCGCCTGCGCGGCGCTGAGCGGGCTGGCGGTCTGGTTCGCCAGCGGCGGCCACGTCCGCAACCCCTACCTGCGGGGGACCCTGGTCGCGCTGACGGTATTGGCGCCGGCCGCCGGCAGCGAGACGCTGGTCTCGGCCGCCTACGTCCCCTGGTACATGCTCTTCGCCAGCTTCTGGCTGCTGATCTGGCGGCCGGCGACGATGACGGGCGCGGTCCTGGCCGGGACCTTCATCGCGCTGACGGCATTGAGCACGCCCGGCGTCTGGTTCTTCGCCCCGGTCGCCGCCCTGCGCCTGTTCACCGCCCGCGACCGCCGCGACCTCACCATCGTCGGCTTCTACGCGGCCAGCTCCGTGGTCCAGGCGATCGTCGTGCTCGGCCAGGAACAGGGCGAGCCGCTGTGGACCGCCGACATCTGGAAAGCCTTCGTGCAGCGGGTCCTCGACGGCGGCATCTTCGGCCAGCGCCTCGGCGGCAACCTCTGGTCGGAGCTCGGCTGGCCGTTCCTGATCGTGTTGATGGCCGCCCTCCTGGTCGCCCTCGTCGTCGGCTTCCGGCGGGCGACGCCGGGGGCGCGCTGGTTCGCCGCGCTCGCCCTCCCCACCTCGCTGGTGATGTTCGTCGTCTCCGCCTACCAGCGCACGGTCGGCCCCAACCTGATCTGGTCCGGCGGCGAGTCCGGCGGCACGGCCAGCCGCTACGTGCTGGTGCCGGCGCTGCTGCTGGTCAGCGCCCTCGTCGTCCTGCTCGACGCGGCGCTGCGCCGCCGCGACCCGCGCGCCCGCCCACTCTCCTGGCCCGTCGCCGCGACCGTCGCCCTGCTGGCGGTGGCGATCGTCGTCTCCTTCGACATGAGCGACCCGGTGCGCGAGGTCCCGCACTGGGAAGACTCGCTCGACGCCGCCGCCGCGAAATGCGCCGGCGGGGAAGAACTCGCCGGAATCCCTACTTCGCCGGAACCGTTCGGGGTGCAGCTTCCGTGTGCGGAGGTCGCTGAGTTCGCAGCGGACGCCCAAAGGTGACGAGGGCGATGCCGACGAAGCTGGCCAGGGCCAGCAGCGCCGCGATCGGCGAGTAGCTCGTCCCCGGCGGCGGGGTCAGCGACGGCGTGTAGAGCGCCAGCACGCAGACCACGTTGAGCCCCACCACCGCGGCGGCCAGGCGCGGGAATACCGAGCGCAGGCCGACGACGCAGCCGACCACGCCGAGCAGCGGGACCGCCAGGCTGCCGACGTGGATCGTCGCCAGCGAGTCCGGCGTTTCGCCAAAGAGCAGCAGTGCCCAGGTGACCGCGGCGACGACGAAGAAGGCGAAGCAGATCAAGGCGAACCGCCACTCGTCCTCGTCGCGGGAGCGGCGGCGGGCGATCAGCATCGCGAAGGGGGCGATCAGGAGCAGGCCGAGGAAGGGCAGCAGCGAGAAGAAGCGATTACCGCGCACGAATCCCGCGGCCAGGCCCGGCTTGTCCATTTCGAGGGCTTCGACGAAGTACCCGGCCTGGTCCTTGACCCGCGGCCAGCCAGCCACTTCCTTGAGGTTGTCCAGCTTGTTCTCCAGCGTGCCGTCGAGCCCGGCTTCGCTGTAGCCGTCCTCGATCGCCTCCAGCGTGCCTTTCGAGTCGAGCGTGATGTCGCCGCCCAGCTGCCACTTGAGCAGGCGGTCTCCAGGCGGGTTCGCGTACTGCTGGTAGGCGGTCCAGGGAACCATCAGGACCAGCCCGGCAACCGCGGCGACCCCGACCCAGCGCCAGCTCGGCAGGCCGCGATAGATGGCGAGCAGGGCCAGGGGAATCACCCCGAACACACTCGATCCATGCGAAAGCATCGCCAGCGCCAGCAGGGCCCCGACCAGAGCCGCGACGCGGGTGTCGTGCCGGGTGCGGGCCCAGGCCGGTGAGATCACGATCGCCAAGGCCGCCAACAGAAACGCGGCGGCGATCAACTTCGGCCAGACGAAGAAGCCGTGGACGATCGCTATGTCGCTGATCATCGCCGCGAACATCGCCAGGCTCCGGGTCAGCGGTCGCAGGCGGGCGGCGCAGAGAACCGCCCACATACCGACGATCCAGAGACCCTGGACACAGATGCAGAGAATTTGGTAGTGGAGTTCGCGTTCGGTCGGAAAGAAGCCGCGCTGCGCGAGCGTGTAGCCGATCTGCAGCGGCGGTCGATCGCTCATCAGCCAATCGGGCGGGTACGTGGGCGGCGGGTTCGAATGCCCGTGGGTGGCGAACCATTCCGTGAAGTAGCGCGGGATGTCGTTGTCGGACGGCAGCTGACCGGTGAACCGCAGCGCCGACATCGGGATCGCTTTGTCGACGCCACCGTGGAGGAAGCCGAGGAAGACGATGAAGCAGCAGCCGAGGATCCAGAGCGCCAGCGGCACCCGCAGCGGCGCCAGCGCACCGCGGTCGAAGTCCTCCGCCCGCCAGCTCCAGACGATCGCTCCCACCGAGGCGATCACGAGCAGGAAGTCCCAGCCCTGCCCGACCGTCGAGCCCGCGTAGTAGCCCCAAAACGCCGCGAAGGCGGTGACCCCGGAGGCGGCGAGGGCGATGCCGAGCAGGATCGGCACGTCGCGAACCCCGCGCCGCACCGCGATGAACGCCGCCGCCACGCCCGGCAGGCCGAGCAGCGTCAGGTGGGCGACGAGGCCCGCGATCAGCTCGCCGTTAGCTTTCAAGATCGGCCCCCGCCGGCTCTGGGCAGCATTCCGTCAAGCGTATAGACGCCGACCGAGCCAACGGCGAGCCAGCTCGGGATCGCCTGCGCCGCGCAGGCGGCGGCGCTCGCGCAGGAGCGCCGGCAGCCACCGCAGGGCGCTCAGCTTCCCCCTCAGCGTCGCCCCGAACCGTCCTTGGCGGGCGGCGCGCAGCAGTGAGCCGGCCTCGACCGCGGCGATCCGCGGCAGCGCCGTCGCGGGCATGAACTTGACCTGGGTGGCGAGCCGGTTGCGCGCGACCAGGCGGGCGTTCTCGGCCCCGGGGCGCTCGAAGCCGGCCTGCCAGGAGGCGTTGCCGAGGTGCCACACGACCGCCTCGGGGACGTAGCGAAAGCCCCAGCCGGCGATCCGCGCCCGCACGTTGAGGTCGACGTCCTCGTAGAAGGCGAAGTAGCGCTCGTCGTACCCGCCCAGCGCCGCGAAGGCCTCGCGCCGCAGCAGGCAGGCGGCGCCGCAGACGCCGAAGATCTCGTGGCCGGCGAGGAAGGGGGCGGACTGAGCCTCCCCCGCCCCCTCCTCGACCGCCCGCCCGTCGGCCAGCAGCGCCTGGCCGGCGCTGTAGAGGCGGGCGGACTCGACCGTCCGCGCGCCCTCGCCCTCGAGCTGGAGGATGCGCGGCTGAACGCCGCCGAGCCCGGGATCGGCCGCGAGCGCGTCGAGCAGGTGGGCGATACAGCCGGGCTCGAGCACCGTGTCGGCATTGAGGACGAGCGCATACGGCGCCTCGGTCCGCGCCACCCCGAGGTTGACCGCGGGAGCGAAACCGACGTTGCGGGGCAAGGCCAGGTGGGGAACCCGCTCCCGCTCCAGGTAGGCGAGCGAACCGTCGACGGAGCCGTTGTCGACCACCATCAGCTCCAGCCCGTCCGCCTGCCCCTCCAAGCTGGCGAGGCAGCTCCGCAACAAACCGAGCGAATCCCAGTTGGGAATTACCACCGCCACCGATCGACCCGCGCTCACGTCGCGAAAGCCTGACATGAGGGCGCCGCGCTAGCGTTCTGCCACGTTTCGCGGCCGCGGAGGCAGTCCCCGCGAGAGCGACCCGAACTCACCCATGCCCGCCGACGACGCCATAGCCAGCCCGCACCCGATCGCGGCGCCGGGCCCGCAGACGCCGCCGGCGATCCAGGTCGAGGACCTGCACAAGTCGTTCCGGATCCCGACCCAGCGGGTCGACTCGCTCAAGGAGCGCGCCGTCCACCCCTTCGCGTCGCGCGAGTACCGGGAGCTGCACGCCCTCGACGGGGTCTCCTTCGAGATCAAGCAGGGCGAGTTCTTCGGCATCGTCGGCCGCAACGGCTCCGGCAAGAGCACGCTGCTGAAGCTGCTCGCCAGCATCTACCGCGCCGACGCGGGGACGATCCGGATCGCGGGCCGGCTGGCCCCCTTCATCGAGCTCGGCGTCGGCTTCAACCAGGAGCTCACCGCGCGCGAAAACGTCCTCCTCAACGGCGTGATGATGGGGCTGACGCCGAAAGACGTCCGCGAGCGCCTGGACGCGGTGATCGAGTTCGCCGAGCTCGAGGAATTCGCCGACCTCAAACTGAAGAACTACTCCTCGGGCATGCTGGTCCGCCTCGCGTTCTCGGTGATGCTGCAGGCGGACGCCGACGTGCTGCTGATCGACGAGGTGCTGGCCGTCGGCGACGCCTCCTTCCAGCAGAAGTGCGCCGACGCCTTCCACGACATGAAAGCCGCCGGGAAGACGATCGTCCTGGTCACCCATGACATGGGCGCGGTCAAGCAGTACTGCCACCGGGCGATGCTGCTGAGCGACGGCGAGGTGAAGTTCATCGGCGAGCCGGTCGACGCCGGCCGCGAGTACCTGAAGCTCAACTTCGACGCCAACGCCACCAGCAGCGCCGTGCCCGAGGCCGAGGGGGAGAGCAAGGGAGCGCGGCTGCTCGAGATCGAGCTGCTCGGGGGCGAGGGCGAGGAGGTGGCGACGCTCGAAACCCGCGAGGAGCTGCGGGTGCGGGCGGAGGTCGAACTGCTCCAGCCCTGCCACGCCGTGCAGGTCGGCTTCGTCCTCGTCAACGAAGACGAGCTGGGGATCCTCGAGTTCGGCGAGCTGCTCACCGCGGAGATGTTCGGGGGCGAGATCCCGCTCGAACGCCCGATCTCGGTCACGGCGACGCTGGAAAACCGCCTCGCCTCCGGCCGCTACTACATCCACTGCGGGATCAGCGGCTACGGAGGCATCTCGGTCTACCTGCCGAAAGCGCTCAGCTTCGTGCTCTTCGGGACCGAACGCACCCGCGGCCTGATCAGCCCCGACGTCGAGTTCGAGGTCAAGATCGGGGAGCCGCAGCGATGAGCGCGCACGGCGACCACCCGCAGCTGCAGGAGGTGCGCGGACCGTCTGCCCTCGGCGGCGGCTCGCGGCGCTTCTTCGACCTGCTCTGGCTGATCGCCACGACCGAATTCAAGCGCGTCTACTTCGGCACCGTGCTCGGCTACCTGTGGTCGCTGATCCGGCCGCTGATGCTGTTCGGGGTCCTGCTCTTCGTCTTCACCCAGGTCTTCCGGGTGGGCAGCGAAGACGTCGAACACTACGCCGTGATGCTGCTGCTCGGGATCGTCCTCTACACCTTCTTCCAGGAAGCGACGACCAACGCCGTGACCTCGGTCGTCACCCAGGAGGCGGTGGTCCGCAAGACCCAGTTCCCGCGGCTGGTGATCCCGCTCTCGACCGTGCTGACCGGAATCTTCAACCTCGGCCTCAACCTGGCGATCGTCGTCGTCTTCCTCTTCGCCTTCGGCGTCGACCCGACCTGGACCTGGCTGCTGTTCCCGTTCGCGGTCGTCTTTCTCTTCGTCCTCACCGCGGCCGTGAGCGTCGCCTTCTCGGTCCTCTACGTCCGCTTCCGCGACATCGCGATCATCTGGGCCGTCGTCGCCCAGGTCCTCTTCTACGCGACGCCGATCCTCTATCCGGTCGACTTCAAAGGCGAGACCTTCGAACGGCTGATGATGATCAACCCGCTGGCGGTGATCTTCGAGCAGGTGCGGGTCTGGGTGCTGAGCGAACCCGACGCCCCGACCGCCGTGGAAGCCGCCGGGGGTTGGCTCGGGCTGCTGCCGGCGGCGGCGATCTTCGTCGCCATCTGCCTCTTCGGCGCCTGGATCTTCAACCGCGAAGCGCCGCGGATCGCCGAGGAGCTCTAGCCGCATGGATCGCCAGCGACCCCCGCAGGAGCGCCGGGTAGACTCGGCCGCGATGGCCCAGCCGATCAAACCGCTGAAGGCGGTCGAGCAGCGGGTCGACCCCGAGACGGAGATCGCCCGGCGCGACGAAGAGATCCTCCGCCTCCGCGACCTCCTGATCGCCCGCGACGCCGAACTGGGCCAGGTTCGCGGTCAGCTGAAGGTGATCGAAGACCACTCCGAGCGGATGGCGCGGATTGCCCACAAGATCCCGCTGCCCGGCGCCGCCTGGCTCGTCGACGCCCTGCTGAAGCTGTTGTCCGCCCGCCGAGGCTAGTCGCGGTGGCGGCCCCCCGCTTCTCGCTCGTCACGCCCGTCTACGAGACGCCGACCGAGATCCTCTGGCTGACGATCGAGTCGGTCCTCGCGCAGACCTTCGACGACTGGGAGCTCTGCCTGGTCGACGACTGCTCGCCCTCGCCGCGGGTGCGCGAGGTGCTCGACGTCTGCGCCGCGCTCGACCCGCGGATCCGGGTCGAGCACCGGGCCGAGAACGGCGGCATCGTCGCCGCCTCCAACTCGGCGCTGGCGATGGCGAGCGGCGAGTTCATCGCCCTGCTCGACCACGACGACCGCCTGCACCCCGACGCCCTGGCGCTGGTCCACGAGGCGATCGAGGCCAACCCCGAGGCCGACTACGTCTACACCGACGAAGACAAGACCACCGAAGGGGGCCGCCACGGCGGGCCGTTCCTGAAGCCCGGCTGGTCGCCGGAGCGGATGCGGACCCAGATGTACACCTGCCACCTCAGCGTCCTGCGCCGCTCGCTGGTCGAGGAGGTGGGCGGCTTCGACCCCGACTGCGAGGGCGCCCAGGACTGGGACATCGTGCTCAAGGTGACCGAGCGGGCGCGGGCGGTCGCCCACGTTCCACAGGTGCTCTACCACTGGCGTGGCATCGAGGGGTCGACGGCGGCGGCGGTCGAGGACGGTGGCGGCGAGGAGGCGAAGCCGTGGGCCTTCGAGGCCGGGACCCGCGCGATCCAGGCGCACTGCGAGCGGACCGGCGTGCAGGCGCGGGCGGTGCGGGACGCCGAAGACCCCGGCGTCTACCACCTGAACCCGGAGCTGCGCGAGGAGCCGCTGGTCAGCATCGTCATCCCGACCAACGGGCAGCGCCGCGAAGTCCGCTACCAGGAGGTGACGCTGGTCGGCCACTGCGTCCGCAGCATCGTCGACCAGTCGACCTACTCGAACTACGAGATCGTCGTCGTCGCCGACGAGGACACGCCGGCCGCGGCGATCGCCGAGCTCGAGCAGGCGGCGGGCGACCGCCTCCGCGTCGTTCCCTTCGACCGCCCCTTCAACTTCTCCGAGAAGATCAACGCCGGTGCGGTGCACAGCCGCGGCGAGCACCTGCTGCTGCTCAACGACGACATCGAGGTCGGGGTCCCGAACTGGATCGAGCGCATGGTCATGTACTCCTCGATCCCCGAGGTCGGCGCGGTCGGGGGCCTGCTGCTGCTCGAAGACGGCCGCATCCAGCACGCCGGGGTCGGCTTCGAGGGCGGCCTGCCCGGCCACCCCTACTACGGCTATCCGCGCGGCGTCCCCGGCTACGCCAACGCCGTCCGCATCGCCCGCAACCTGCTCGCCGTCACCGGCGCCTGCCTGATGACCCGCCGCGAGCTCTTCGAGGAGGTCGGCGGCCTCAGCACCACCTTCCCGATCAACTACAACGACGTCGACTACTGCCTGAAGCAGGTCGAGCGCGGGCGCCGCGTCGCCTACGACCCCGACCTGGTGATGACCCACTTCGAGTCCTCGAGCCGCTCCTCCGACGTCGAGGAGTGGGAGAAGGAGCAGCTGCTGCGGCGCTGGGGGCACCTCACCCAGGCCAACCCGTACGCGAACCCCTACATCCGCAACGAGGTCCCGCGCGCCGTCTCCGTCTTCCTCTGGGCGAAACGCCGCCGCCCGCGCCCGCGCCGGCGCCGGCCGGCGGCCCTGCGGGGCTAACTCTCAGGCGGCCTCGGCGCCGCTCGTGCGATCGAGCTGCCGGAGGACGTCGATCCTCCAGTCCTCCTTGCGCCGGGCGAAAGCCAGCCCGCGCTGCCTGCCGAGCGGCCGCTGGTCCTCGACCGCGAAGCCGACCTCCTCCAGCATCGCCGCGAGGCAGGCCCGGTTCGGCGCCCAGACGTTGGTCGGGTCCTCGTTCAGCGAGTCGCCCGGGTAGAACTGCATGAGCGGGATCTTCTCCAGCTCGGGATCGAGCTCGGCCAGCCGCTTGAACTCGTTCGGCCCGACCAGCAGCGCCTCGTCGATCATCTGGGTCTCGACGATCAGCCGGTCGCGGGAGACGCTCCAGATCCGGTCGAGCGCCAGCATCGGGTCCCGCAGGTGGTAGAGGACGCCGAGGAAGAGGACGAGGTCGAAGGTCCCGAGCTCCTCGGGCGAGAGGTCGTAGACGTTGCGCTGCAGCATCTCGACCCGGGAGCCGACCAGCTCCTTGGCGATCGGGAAGCCGGTCGCCTCGGGCGGCATGTAGTCGATCGCCACCACCTCGGCGCCGCGGCGCTCGCACTCGAAGGAGAAGAACCCGTCGCGGGCCCCGACGTCCAGCACCCGCAGGCCGTCGAGGCTCTCCGGAAGCCGCAGCGCATCGAGGATCTGCTGCGAGTCGTTGATGCCCGGAGTGACCAGCCCCGGCATCAGAGTTATCTGGTGATACCAGTGCTCGTGCGAGGCGACCAGCCGCCGCGCCTCCTCGATCCCTTGGGCCATAATGAATCGCAAGTTACCAGCCGCCCAGAGGCCGAAGACCCCTTGAATATCTGCACGATCATCGCGAGGAACTACGCCGCGCACGCCCGTGTGCTGGCCCGGTCCTTCGCGGCGACGCACCCCGGCGGGCACTGCAGCGTCCTCGTCATCGACGAGAAGGAGGACGGCCGGCTCGATCCCTCCGCCGAGCCCTTCGAGCTGATCCGGCTCGACGAGATCGGGCTCCCGGACCACGAGCGGATGGCGGCCTACTACGACGTCATCGAGCTCTCGACCGCGGTCAAGCCGTGGCTGCTGCGGCACCTGCTCGACCGCGACGACGTCGACGCGGTCACCTACCTCGACCCCGACATCCGGGTCGAGGCCTCGCTCGAGGAGGTCGACCGCCGCGCCCGCGAGCACGGGGCGGTGCTGACGCCCCACCTGACCGCGCCGCTGGCCCGCGACGGCCGCAAGCCGAGCGAAGAGGACATCCTGGTCGCCGGCTCCTACAACCTCGGCTTCATCGCGCTCGGCGCCGACGGCGAGATCGCCGGCCCGCTGCTCGAGTGGTGGTCGGAGCGGCTCGAGAAGGAGTGCCTGATCGAGCCCGGCGAGGGCCTCTTCGTCGACCAGCGCTGGATCGACCTCGCCCCGGGGATCTGGCCGGGGATCGACGTCCTCCGCGACCCCGCCTACAACGTCGCCTACTGGAACCTGCCGCAGCGGCGCCTCGAGATCGACGGCGACGGCTACCTGGTCGACGGCGAACCGCTTCGCTTCTTCCACTTCAGCGGCTACGACCCGCGCCGCCCCGACGACCTCGGCAAATACCAGGACCGGATCGCGCTGCGATCCAGTGCGGCCCTCTCGCGGATCTGCGACGAATACGCCGAGGAACTGCGCGGCGCCGGCTTCGAGGAGGCGATCGCGGGTGCCTACGGCTGGGGCGAGGCGGCGGACGGGCTGAAGCTCGACCGCATCGCCCGGGGCCTCTACCGCGAGGGCATCGACAGCGGCCGCTTCAGCGGCTCCGTCTTCAGCGCGGCGGGCGCCGCCCGGTTCGCCGAGTACCTGGCGGCTCCCGTCTTCGACAGCGGCGACGCTGCGGTCAGCCGCTACGCGCGGGCCTTCTGGGAATCGCGGGAGGACCTGCGCAAGGCCTTCCCCTACATCGACGGCGGCAGCGCGGCCGGCTACCTGGACTGGATCCGGCAGTTCGGCGGCGAAACCGGGATGTCCACCGAGCTCCTGCTCGGGCAGGCCGGGTCGGGTCGGGCTGCACGTTCGAACGGCGACGCCCCGGCCACGACCGAGGCGCCGAGCGACCCGACGGCGGGCGTCAACGTGGTCGGCTACATCAGCTCCGAGCGGGGCGTCGGCGAGGCGGCCCGCCAGGTGCTGAGCGCCCTCGAGGCGCGGGCGATCCCCGCCGCGGCGATCGACACGCCGGCCGAGCCGCGTGAGATCGAGCGGGTCCTGCGCGGGATCTCGGCCGCCGAGCACCCCTACGACTTCAACCTGCTGTGCGTCAACGCCGACATGCTGCCGACGATCGCCGCGGCGCTCGGCTCGCACTTCTTCGACGGCCGGCGCTCGGCCGGCCTCTGGTTCTGGGAGGTCTCCGAGTTCCCGCAGCAGTGGCACGCCGCCTTCGACAACCTCGACGAGGTCTGGGTCGCCTCCGAGTTCATCGCCGAGGCGCTGCGACCGGTCGCGCCGATCCCGGTGCGGACGATGCGGGTCCCGGTGACGCCGGCCGAGCCGGAGAGCCTGAGCCGGGCGCAGCTGGGACTGCCGGAGGGGTTCGCCTTCCTCTTCGTCTTCGACTACCGCAGCGTCTTCCGCCGCAAGAACCCGCTGGGCTTGGTCGAGGCCTTCCGCAAGGCTTTCGAGCCGGGCGAGGGCCCCTCGCTGGTGATCAAGTCGATCTTCGCCGGCGACTTCCCCCGCCAGCGCGACGAGCTCCACGCGGCGGTTGCCGACCGGCCCGAAATCCACCTGATCGAGGACAACGTCTCGACCGGGGCGAAGAACGCGATGGTCGCCAGCTGCGACTGCTTCGTCTCCCTGCACCGCTCCGAGGGGCTGGGGCTGACGATGGCGGAGGCGATGTACTTCGGCAAGCCGGTGATCGCCACCGCCTACTCGGGAAACCTCGACTTCATGACCGCGGAGAACAGCTACCTGGTGCCCGCCCAGCCGACCCGGATCGGCCCCGATGCCAATCCGTATCCGCCCGACGGCGAGTGGGCCGACCCGGACCTCGACCGCGCCGCCGAGCTGATGCGAGCGGTCTTCCACGATCGCGCGGCGGCGGCGGAGCGCGGGCGGCGGGCGGCCAGCGACATTCGCCTCACCCACTCCCCCGCGGCCGCCGCGGCCTGGATCGAGGCGCGGATCGACGAAGGGCGAGCCGAAAGCTCGATCGCCCAGCTGCTCGCGCCCGGGTCCTCGGGGCGATCGAGCAGGGATGAGCTCGAGCACCTGCTCAGCTTCGGCGGAGCGCCGCCGCTCGACGGCGGCGGCCAGATGAGCGGCGCGGCCAACCGCGCCTACAACCGCCTGCTGCGGCCCTACGCCGCCTACCAGCACGAGATCAACACGACCACCAGCCAGGCGCTGGAGGAGATCCGCGCCGAGCTGAGCGAGCTGCGGGCCACCCTGGCCGAGGTCCTGGCGCTGGACGTCTCCTCGCCCGGCCGCCTGGCCGGCGCGGAGGAGCGGCTGCGGCTGCTCGCCGTCGAGCAGGCGCGCCAGCGCCAGCGCCTCGACCACCCGGATGAACCGGCGCAAAGCGGGCCCGACGAAGCCGGTCGGTAGCCGCCCGCTGGCCCGGGAGCGGTCTGGACGTCTTGAATATGCTGCACCCGGTGAAGCCCCCGGCGCCCGGCCCCGCATGAAGTTCTCGGTCGTCATCAACACCTGCGACCGCGCGGACAGCCTGCGGCGAACGCTGCGCGGGCTCCGCTACCAGACCCACCCCTCCTTCGAGGTCGTGGTCGTCAACGGGCCCTCACGGGACGACACCGACGCCGTCCTCGCCGAGTTCGCCGCCGACGTCCGCATCGTCGAGTGCCCCGAGCGCCACCTCTCGAAGTCGCGCAACCTGGGAATCGAGGCCGCGGCCGGCGAAGTCGTCGCCTTCATCGACGACGACGCGATCCCGGAGCCGCGCTGGCTCGAGGAGCTGGACGCGGCCTACGACTCGGCCGAGGTGGCGGGCGCCGGCGGCCTCGTCTACGACCACACCGGCGCCAAGCTCCAGTACCGCTACTCGATCTGCGACCGCCTCGGCGAGCCGCGGTTCGACATCGCGCCGCCGTTCGACCGCTACCTGCATCCGGGCGCGGACCCGCTCGTGTACCTGCAGGGGACGAACGCCAGCTTTCGCCGGGAGCGGCTGGCGGAGATCGGCGGCTTCGACGAGGAGATCGAGTACTACCTCGACGAGGTCGACGTCTGCCTCTCGCTGATCGACCGCGGGTACAGCCTGCGCTCGCTCGCGGCGGCGGCCGTGCACCACCACTACCTGCCGAGCGACGTCCGCAGCACCGACCGGGTCGTGCTCGACCCCTACTCGACGGTCAAGAACCGCCTCTACTTCGCGCTGCGGCACGGGACGGCGAGCCGCTCCGTCCCCGAGGTCCTCGACGAGCAGCTCGAATACTGGAACGGGATCCGCTCGCACGCCCGCCAGCAGCGCAACGAAGGGCAGATGACGGCCGCGCAGCTCGAGCGGTTCGAGTCGCGGCTCGAAGAGGGCGTCCAGGTCGGGCTCGCCAGGGGTCTCGAGGGCACGCGCAGGTCGCGGCAGATCGGCCCGCCACCGGAGCCGTTCAAGCCGTTCCCCACCCTGCAGCCGCCGAACGGCCGGATGAACGTCTGCTTCGTCTCCGCCGAGTTCCCGCCCGGCGAGTTCGGCGGGATCGGCCGGTACACGGTCGACCTCGCCGCCGGCCTCGCCGAGCTCGGGCACGAGGTGCACGTCGTCACCACCGAGACCGAGCAGGACCGGGTCGACTTCGAGGACGGCGTCTGGGTCCACCGGCTCCTCACCCGCAACCTGGATCTGCCCGAGCTGGGCGCGGCACCCGCGGCGTTCAACGTCTACCGGGCCGCGACCGTCGCCCACGAGCTCGATCGCATCCACCGGGGCTCCCCGATCGACGTGGTCTCCGCGCCGCTCTGGGCCGCGGAGGGATGCGTGTGCATGCTCGACGACCGCTTCCCGACGATCCTCACGCTGATGACGTCGATGCACACGATCGCCGGCCTGCACAAGTCGTGGGACGACGACCCCCAGGTCGCGGCGCTGATCGAGCTCGAGCGCGAGACCGTCAAGCGCAGCGCCTACCTGCACGCGCTCTCGGAGGCGGTGCTGGCCGACGCCCGCAAGGCGTACGAGCCGGACGAGGAGGTGGCGGCGGTCGTGCCGCTCGGCACCCGCGACGCGAGCGGGGAGCATCCCCCGGGGCGCAACGGGGACGGCCGCGTGCGCATCCTCTTCGTCGGGCGCCTGGAGCACCGCAAGGGGGTCGACGTGCTGCTCGACGCGGCGCAGGAGCTGCTGCCGGAGCTGCCCGACGTCGAGCTCGTGCTGGTCGGGAAGGACACGGAGAACACCGAGCTCGGGGAGACGTACCGCAAGGCCTTCAAACGGCGCTTCGGCGACGCCGACTGGGCCGAGCGCGTGACCTTCGCGGGGGCCGTGTCCGACGAGATCCTCTTCCAGCACTACGCCGACTGCGACGTGTTCTGCGCGCCCTCCCGCTACGAGTCGTTCGGCCTCGTCCTGACCGAGGCGATGGCGTTCGGGAAGGCGGTCGTGGGGAGCAGGGCGGGCGGGATGCAGGAGGTCGTCGAGGACGGCGTCACCGGGCTCCTGGCCGAGCCCGGCGATGCCGCGTCGCTGACCGAGCAGCTCCGGAGCCTGGTCGTCGAGCCGGACCTGCGGGCCCGGCTCGGAAGCGCCGCGCGCGCGGCCTTCGAGCAGAAGTTCGCGCTGCCGGTCACGGTCGAGCGCACCTGCGAGGCGTACCGCGGCGTCGCCGCCCATGCCGCGGCGGCGCGGGCCGGGCGCCCCTCCGACCGCGACGACCACGCGATGGCCGCGGAGCTCGCCGACCTGCTCGCCGCCGCCACCGGCATCTCCGAGGCGGATGCCGCCCGCGCCGCGGCGCGCCTGCTCGAGCCCGTCCGCGAGTCGCTGAGCGAGCGCGCGCAGCACCTCGACGAGGACGACCGGTTCGTCCTCGACCTGTTCGAAGAGCTGCTCGACCGGCCCGGCGGCCGCGACGAGATCGCCCCCTTCGTCGTCCAGCTGCGGCGCGGCGCGGCGCGCGCCGACGTGCGCGACGCACTGGCCGCCACCGAGGAAGCGCTCCAGGTGGCGGCGCGGCGCGGCGCGGCGAACCCCGCGGTGGCGGCTCCCCCGCCGCAGATCGCTCCCGCCGCCCCGCCCCGGCGCACGCTGCGCCAGCGGGCCCGCTCCGCGCCGGGACTGGGCAAGGCGCTGCGCTACGCGAAGCGCATGGTCACGGCCCCGCGGAACACCCAGCGCACCCTCGACCAGACCGTCCGCCTCGAGCATCTCCTGCGCGAATACGGCGACAAGCTGCGTTCGGAGTCCTACCACGACGAGATCGCCCGTTACCGCGACCTCGAACGCCAGGAAGCGGTGCTGGAGCGGCTCCTCGACCCGGTGAGCAACGAGATCGGCGGGCTGACCGCGGCGCTCGGCGGCCTGCACAACCAGGTTCAGGTACTCCACCGCAAGCAGGAGATGCTGGCCCTGAACCTGCGCGAGCGGGTCGCGGGGGACGCGGCGCCGGCGCAGCGGGTGGAGCCGCGCATCGTCGACCAGGAGCGCTACCGGGAGCTGACCGCGTCCGGGGCCCCGCGCCTCAACGTCGGCTGCGGGGAGAAGCCGATGGCCGGGTACCTCAACGTCGACATGCGCCAGGGCGAGGGCGTCGAGGTCGTCGCCGAAGCGGCGAACCTGCCGTTCGAGCCCGGCTCGCTGGCCGAGATCGCCTCCTTCCACCTGATCGAGCACTTCCGCGAACAGCAGCTGCGCCAGACGGTCCTTCCCTACTGGCGCTCGCTGCTGCGGCCCGACGGCATCCTGCGCACGGTGTGCCCGAACTGGGAGGCGATGATCGAGCGCCTGCAGGCCGGGGAGATGCCCTACGACGTCTTCAAGACGCTGACCTTCGGCCTCCAGGACTACGACGGCGACGACCACTTCGCCATGTACACCCCCGCCTCGCTCGAGGACGCGTTGCGCCAGGCCGGCTTCACCGCCGTCGAGCTGGTCGTCGCCGCTCGCCAGAACGGCATGTGTCCCGAGATGGAACTGATCGCCAAGCCATGACGGCCGTCCACACGCTGGTCGCGCTCGGGCTCCTCGCCGCGGACGGGACGGCGACCGCGCCGCTGCTCGGCACCGGGGCGCCGGACGAGCTCGCCGAGCAGCTCGACCGGGAGCCGCTGCCCGAGCCGGCGCTCCTCGCCGCCGCCAGGGCCGCCCAGGAGCTGGAGCACGGCCCGCTGATCGTGCTCGGCGGCGATGCCGCCGCCAGCGTCCGCGCGCTGCTCGACGAGCCGGAGATCGGCCGCGCCCGGCTCCTGATCGTGGGGACCGGAGCCGCCGAGGATCGCGCCGCGCTCGAGGCCCTGCCGTGGCTCTCGTGGCCGCGGGTGCGCCACGTCGACCTCGAGTACGTGCCGCCGCGTGCGGTCCGGGGCCCCGCCGGCGGGCTCGCGGGCGGCCTGGGCCTGGTCGTCCTCGACGCCGGCGCCCCGGAGTGGGCCAAGCGCACCCCGGACTTCGCACCGATGGCACAGCTGCTGCCCGAGCTGAACTCGGCCTGGCTGCCGGCCCGCCCCTCCGCCGAGGAGCTCGAGGCCGGCAGGCGCGCCCGGGCCGAGGTCGCCGCCATCACCTCGTCGGCGAGCTGGCGGATCACCGCTCCGCTGCGCGCCGCCAAGCGCGCGGTCGGTCGCGGGCGTTGACCGCGCCCGAGCCCCTCCATCCCCCACCCGGCGTCGACGAGCGCGGCTACTGGGCCGACCGGATCTGGCGGCCGTGGATCGAACGCGTGCGCCCGCTCCACGACGCCACCGTCGTCGAGTACGGCTGCGGGCCCGGGTCGGTCAGCCGCGCCCTGGCGCCGCATGCGCGGCGCTACGTCGGGCTCGACATCGATGCCGAGTCGATCGCGATCTCGCAGCGGATGAACACGCACGACAGCGCCACCTTCCACGTCCACCCGCCCGAGGAGATCGTCGACGCGCTGCGCGGCTATGCGGGGCAGGTCGACGTCGTGCTCCTCTACGCCGTGGTCGAGCACCTGACGCTCGACGAGCGCCTCGCCGTGCTCACGGCGGCCCGCGAGGTGGCCCGGCCGGCGGGCGTGGTCGTCCTCGTCGAGCTGCCGAACCGCCTGGTGCCGTTCGACCAGCACTCCTCGTTCGAGCCGTTCGTCTCGCAGCTGCCCGACGAGCTCGCGCTCGACTACCTGGGGGCCGCGCGCCGGCCGGAGCTGCGCGACGCTCTCGCCGTGCGCGACCCGTCGCTGCCCGCGGCCGAGGACGACGACGCCCTGCTGGCGCTGCGCCGGTTCGGCCGCGGCGGCAGCTTCCACGAGTTCGAGCTCGCCTGGGGCGGCCGGATCGACGACTACGTGGTGGCGACCAACTGGGAGCCCGAGCTCGCCCCGCACCGGGAGATCCACCCGGGAGAGCTGGCGCTGGCCCGCACGATGGCGCGCTTCCGCCCTGACCTCGACCCCTGCTGGTCGCGCCAGTGGATCGACCTGATCCTCAGCCCGGACCCGCCGCTGCGCCGCGGCCCGTTTCACCGTCCCTGGGTGGGCCGCGCGGGACCGGCCTCGCGGCTGACGAGCGAGAACCTCGACGACGCCGTGCTGCTGCCGTCCGCCGCCGCGGCGCTTCACGTCCAGCTGCCGGAGGCGACGCGGCAGCTCGCGGTGCGGGTCGTCGACGGCGAGCGGCAGACGACGGTGCGCGCGCGGACGCTCTCCGGAGCGTGCGTGGAGGCCACCGTGCCGGGACACCCCACCCACGGTCGCACGGCCATCCTCGACCTGCCCGACTGGTCCGACGACCTCCTGCTCGAGCTGCCGGCCGGCGGCTGGATCACCGGGATCACGTACCTGGGCTACGGCGCCTGAGAGCCGGCAGCGACCCGGCCGTCGATCCCGACTCGCAGATAGACTCCCGCGTCCCCGGGAGGGGCCCGCCATGACCGATCAAGCCACCCAATTCACCCCCGACGAGACGCGCCGCCGGGTCGACGAAGTCCCCTACTGGTGGCACTCGATCGACGTCGGGAACGACGTCGTCACGCCCGGCACCAAGTGGGGCGGCGGCCGCGAGGTGATGGCCCTCGAGCTGGAGCGCCAGCACCTGCCCGCCGACCTCAGCGGCAAGTCGGTGCTCGACGTCGGCAGCTACGACGGCTTCTACGCCTTCGAGGCCGAGCGCCGCGGCGCCGACCGGGTCGTCTCGATCGACCACTTCGTCTGGCTCAACAACCTCGACAGCCAGAACCTCTCGATCGATCTGGATCTTCAGTACCTGAAGCCGGACGGCCTGCCTCCCGCGGGCCACCCGACGCCCGGAAAGCGGGGCTTCGACACCGCGCGCGAGCTGCTCGGCAGCCGGGTCGAGTCGGTGGTCGGCGACTTCATGCACTACGACCTCGACCAGCTCGGCAGCTTCGACGTCGTGCTCTACCTGGGAATCATCTACCACATGGAGGAGCCGCTGACGGCCCTGCGGCGCGTCAGCGAGGTGACGCGCGAGCTGGCGGTGATCGAGACCGAGGCGATCGTGGTGCCCGGCCGCGAGGATCTCCCCCTGGCCGAGTTCGTCGCCGGCGCCGAGCTCAACCAGGACCCGACGAACTGGTGGGTGCCGACCATCCCGGCGCTGGAAGCGCTCGCGCTCGCCGCCGGCTTCCGGCGCACCGAGCTGGTCGACGGCCCGACGCCGGCCCTGCCGCCGGACGCGACCGGCATGCACCGCTGCCGGGCGACGATCCACGCCTTCAAGTAGCGCCCTCGCTCAGCGGCGCGGGGCCGCGAGCCGCTCGCCCGTGCGCACGTCGACGAACAGCCGCGCCTGCGGGTCGCGCCGGTGGCCGCCGTCCCCGTAGCCCGGCGGGTGCAGCGGGACGCTCTCCTCGGCGGGGAACGGCGCCGCCAGGTCGTCCCGCACGAAGAACGCGTTGACGCCGACGCTGTCGGTGTGGACGAGCCGGTAGCCGCTCTGGCCGGCGAGATGGCGGAGGGCGCCGACCGAGGCGCCGAAGTAGTCGCTGCCGTCCCAGCGGTGCTCGTCGTCGCGCGGCATCGCCACCGGCGCGGCGGGGTCGAGCGAGGCGTTGTACTCGACCACCACGACGCGCGGGCGGTAGCCCTCCAGCGCCGCCCAGATCCAGTAGTCGTTGCCGTCGACGTCGATCGACAGCAGGTCGGGCTCGGCCGGGACGCCGGCGCCGGCGAACAGCGCGTTGACGGTGTCCGCGGTGACCATCGCGTGCAGCGTGCGGACCTGCGGGGAGTCGCGCCAGCGGTCGGCGAGGATCGCGTAGTTGGCGTCGTCGCACTCGATGAACAGCCCGGCCCAGCCGGCGCGCGCGAGCGCGACGCAGTTGCCCTGCGAACCGTCCTCGATGCCGAACTCGACGAACCAGCGCGACGGCGCCCCGACGCGATCGAGGATCTCGGCGATCACGCCGTCCTCGCCGTTCTGGGAGTGGACGCTGCGCTCGAACGAGGTCAGCGGCGCGGCCGCCTCGCTCACGCCGGCCTTAGCAGCAGGGTCCCGAAGCCACCCGGGCCGTCCGGCTCGGCGGCGGCGATGACCGCCTCCTCGCTCGCGCCCGTGCCGACTTCGCGGCCGACCACGTCGAGCTCGTACCCGAGCCCGCGATAGGTCCGCAGGACCTCGCCGGGGTCGTCGCCGCACTCGCGGATCCCCTGCGGCCAGAACTCGAGCAGCATCGGTGGGTGGCAGCGCCGCACCGTCTCCAGCATCCCCGTCATCGCCACGTGCTCGGTGCCCTGGATGTCGGCGAAGACGAAGTCGACGCGCTCGTCCGCCGCCAGCAGGCCGTCGACGGTGACGGCCGGCACGGTGACCGACTCGTCGGCGCCCTCGTGCGCGTAGGCGCGGTGGTCGCCGGTGTTGTTCGGCGAGAGGCTCAGCTCGAGCGTTCCCTCGCGGTCGGCCACCGCCGCGTGGACGATGCGGATGTTGCCCAGATTCGCCCGCCGCACGTTCTCCTGCAGCAGGGCGAAGTTGGCCGGCGCGGCCTCGATCGCCGTGACCGCGCCCCCGGAACCGACGCCGCGCGCCGCCAGCAGCGCGAAGTAGCCGATGTGGGCGCCGAGATTGAGCACGCGCATGCCCGGCCGCAGCTCCTTCTTCAGCGCCTCGGCGTCCCAGGGGTCCCAGCGCCCCTCGCGCTCGACCTCGGGCGTGATGATCTCGCAGTCCGCCGGGTAGAGGAGAGTGCCGACGTCGGTCTCGATCTCGACTGCCTCGGGCAGCGAGCGTCGGCGGCGCAGGCGGTCGAGGAGGCCCACGCTCAGGCGGCCGAGACGGGGTTGCCCTTGCGCAGCAGCGCCAGGTCGGAGTCGACCATCAGCTTCACCAGCTGCTCGAAGTCGACGCTGAGCTTCCAGCCCAGCTGCTCCCGCGCCTTGCTTGGATCGGCGATCAGCAGGTCGACCTCGGCCGGGCGCATGAAGGCGGGGTCCTGGCGCACGTACTCGGCCGGGTCGAGGTCGAGGTAGCCGAAGGCGATGTCGACCAGGTCGCCGACCGAGTGGGTGACGCCGGTGCCGACCACGAAGTCGTCAGGCTCGTCCTGCTGCAGCATCCGCCACATCGCGTCGACGAAGTCGGGCGCGTAGCCCCAGTCGCGGCGCGCGTCGAGGTTGCCGAGGGCGAGCTCGGTTGCCAGCCCGAGCTTGATCGCCGCCGCCGTGTGCGTGACCTTGCGGGTGACGAACTCGAGGCCGCGGCGCGGGCTCTCGTGGTTGAAGAGGATCCCGGAGCAGGCGTAGAGGCCGTAGCTCTCGCGGTAGTTGACGGTGATGAAGTGGGCGTAGGCCTTGGCCACCCCGTAGGGGCTGCGCGGGTAAAACGGCGTCAGCTCGTTCTGCGGCGTTTCCCGCACTTTTCCGAACATCTCGCTCGAGGAGGCCTGGTAGAAGCGCGCCTCCGGGCAGCTTTCCCGCATCGCCTCCAGCATCCGCGTCGCCCCCACGCCGGTGAACTCGGCGGTCAGGGTCGGCTGGGTCCAGGAGGCGCCGACGAAGGACATCGCCGCCAGGTTGTAGATCTCGTCCGGCTCGCTCAGCCGCATCACGTCGACCAGCGAGCGCTGGTCGAGCAGGTCGCCGGTGTGGATCTCGATCCGGTCGCGGATGCTCTCCAGGCGCTGGTGGTTCTCGCTGGAGAGCCGCCGGACCATCCCGTGCACCTCGTAGCCCTTGTCGAGGAGCAGCTCGGCCAGGTAGCTGCCGTCCTGGCCGGTGATCCCGGTGATCAATGCGCGGCGCGCCATTTCGTCAGCGTATCGGGATTCGGCGCGGGCCTATTCCGGCCCCGAACCCATCTTCGCCACGTTGCGCTGCTTCGGGTTGCGCACCTGGTAGTCGCCGCGGCTGAGCGCGTTCTCGAGCCAGACGTAGAGGACGATGAAGAGGTAGCGGCTGCCCATCTCCTTCATCTTCAGCTTCGCCACGCCGGTGGCGCGGTTGGTCCAGTCGGTCGGGATCACCGCGTAGCTGTGGCCGCGGACCACCGCCTTCAGCGGCATCTCCACGGTCAGGTTGAAGTGCTTGGAGAGCAGCGGCTGGACCGTTTCGATCACCTCGCGCCGGTAGGCCTTGAAGGCGTTGGTGGTGTCGTTGTAGCCGTGGCGGAAGAGGACGCGGATGAACCAGTTGGTGAGCCGGTTCATGACCAGCTTCAGCTGCGGGTAGTCGTGCACCTTGGCGCCCGGCATGAAGCGCGAGCCGAAGGCGCAGTCCCAGCCGCCCTCCAGCAGCCGGTGGTATTTGACCAGGTCCTCGGGGTCGTCGGAGGCGTCGGCCATGACGATCGCCACGGCGTCGCCCTCGAAGACGTCGAGCCCGGCCCGAATCGCCATCCCGAAGCCCTTTTCGTAGTGGGAGCGGTGGCAGCGCACGTTCGGGTTGGCGGCGCCGATCGCTTCCACCGCGGCGCCGGTGCCGTCCTCGCTGCCGTCGTCGACGACGACGACCTCGTAGTCGATCTGCTCGCGCTCCAGCGCCGCGACCACGCCTTCGACCGTCGCCCCGACCGACCCCTCCTCGTTCTGGGCCGGCATCACCACCGAGAGCCTCATGCCGGCGTCGCCGTCCAGCGCTCGAGGTTCTGCTCGTACATCTCCTGGAGGATGTCCTCGACCCCGTAGCGCAGCTTCCAGTCCGGGTAGTCGGCCTCGAACGGGGCGAGGTCGGAGATCCACCAGCGGTGGTCGCCGATCCGCGGCTCCTCGCCCATCTCCCAGCTCAGCTCGCGGCCGGAGACGCGCTCGCAGACGTCGATCGCCTCCAGCATCGAGCAGTTGGAGAAGCGGCCGCCGCCGATGTTGTAGACGGCCGCGGCGCGGGGGGCCTTGCGGTAGGCGTCGAAAGCCGCAATGAGATCGGCGCTGTGGATGTTGTCGCGGACCTGTTTGCCCTCGTAGCCGAAGACGGTGTACGGGGTGCCGGTGACGGTGCACTTCATCAGGTAGGCGAGGAAGCCGTGCAGCTTGGCACCGGCGTGCTGGGGGCCGGTCAGGCAGCCGCCGCGGAAGGCGACCGTGGGCATGTCGAAGTAGCGCCCGTACTCCTGCACCAGCAGGTCCGCCGCCGCCTTGGAGACGCCGAACAGCGAGTGGGTGCAGTTGTCGATCGACATCGAGCTGTCGATGCCGCCGAAGTAGGGGTGGGACTCGGGCAGCTCCAGCCGCTTCTCGAGGTCTTCCAGCGGCAGCCGGTTGGGCGTGTCGCCGTAGACCTTGTTGGTCGAGCAGAAGATGAAGGGGGCCTCCGGGCAGTGGGCGCGGGCGGCCTCGAGCAGGTTGAGGGTGCCGTTGGCGTTGACCCCGAAGTCGGTCTGGGGGTCGCTGGCGGCCCAGTCGTGCGAGGGCTGGGCGGCGGTGTGGATGACCAGCTCGATCTGGCCGGCGTGCTCGCGGAAGATCCGCTCGATCGCCTCGGTGTCGCGGATGTCGGCGTTCTCCCAGCGGAAGGAGGAGTGCTCGGCGACGAGGCGCTCGGTCACGTGCGAGGTCGAGGACTCGGGGCCGAAGAAGCTGGCCCGCATGTCGTTCTCGATGCCGACGACGTCGAAGCCCTCGCCGATGAAGTGCTCGACCGCCTCGGAGCCGATCAGGCCCCCGGCCCCAGTGATGATCGCAACCGACATTCGCGCCTACTCCTTCCCCCCGCGGGGGTGTCGATGTTGAGTGCCTGGGCGATCCGCTCCTCGTCCGCCGCTACCCACTCGTGGATGTCGGCAAGCACCTGCTCGGCGCTGCGCCGCGGCCGCCACTCGTCCAGGCCGAAGATCTTCGTGCAGTCGGAAAGGTATATGGGAACGTCCCCGGCCCGGGTCTGCTCGACCGGCTCGATCGCCACCTCGTTGCCGGTCAGGCGCTGGCAGATCGCCGTCGTCTCGCGCAGCGAGAGGCTGCACTCGCGGCCGCCGCCGACGTTGACCGTGCGCCCGTCCCACTCCGCCGGCGCCAGCAGCTGGCGCTCGACCAGGTCGACCAGGTCCTCGACGTGGAGCAGGTCGCGGACCTGCTTGCCCCTGCCGCCGAAGCCGATGTAGCTGAGCGGGTTGCCGAAGTGGTGGGCCAGCATCCAGTGGGTGAAGACGCCCTGGTCGACCTTGCCCATCTGCCAGGGGCCGGCGATCACGCCGCAGCGGTCGATCACCGCCGGCACCCCGAGGCTCGCCCGGTACTCCTCGATCAGCAGCTCGGCGGCCAGCTTGGTGGCGCCGTAGAGGGTGCGGGCGCCCTCCAGCGGGAACTCCTCCGAGAGGCCGGCGGGCGAGATCCCGGGCACGGCCTGCTCGGCGGCGATCTCGAAGCGGGTCTCGGCCTCCTCCAGCGCCAGCTCGACCTGCGGCGCCACCGGGTAGACGCGGCTGGTCGAGAGGAAGACGACGAAGGCCTCGTCGCGGCGGGCCAGCTCGAGGCAGTTGTAGGCGCCGGTGAGGTTGGTGTGGACCAGGTAGCCGGTGTCGCCGTCGACGCCGCTCATCACCGAGGGCTCGGCCGAGCACTCGATCAGGGCGTCGATCCGCGGCAGCCGCGCCAGGTCTTCGGGCTCGCGCACGTCGCCGCGGACGAACTCGACCCCGGCCTCCCGCAGGCGCGGCAGGTTCAATTCGGAGCCGCGCCGGTAGAGGTTGTCGAGCACGACGACGTCCCAGTCGGGATGCCTGGTGGCGAGCGAGACAGCGAGGTTGGAGCCGACGAAGCCGGCCCCGCCGGTGATCAGGAGGCGGTTCAAGGGGTGCGACGGTATCGCAGCCGTGCCGACGCTAACCGGGCTCCTCCTCGCCCAGCTCCTCGATGTTGGCCAGCGAGACGGCGCGGGTCTGCGAGAAGAGGACGAAGAGGCTGACGAAGTTGCCAAGCGCGACCAGGGAGACGATCAGCGCCCCCAGGGCGATGTAGCTGGTCCAGCCGGGGATCGAGGAGCTGGTGAAGATCTTCAGCCCGACCACGACCAGGGCCAGCAGCACCCCGAGCACGCCGAAGAAGACGAAGACGGCGAGGGCGCGGATGGCGATCCGGTCGGTGAACGGCATCAGCATCCGCAGGCCGTGCATCGCCAGCTTGCCGTAGGTCATTTTCGAGCGGCCCTCGTAGCGTTCGCCGCGCTCGCAGGGGACGTACTCGACCGGCAGGTCGAGGGCTAGGATCGCGGAGGAGTAGGAGAGGTCGAAGGTCGGGTGCAGGAGCGCCCGTTTGGCGATCGCGCCGGGCATCGCGGCGAAGTTGCCGGAGCGCACGGTGGCGCCGGTGAGCGAGCGGAAGAGCAGGCGGAAGAGGCGGTAGAAGAGCTTGAAGCCGAGCGACTCGCGGCGTTTGGTCCGCAGCGCCAGCACGACCTTGCGCTCGGCCACGGGCTTCTCCTGCAGCGGGGCGAGCAGCCGCGGCAGGTCCTCGGGCCGGTCCTCGCCGTCGGCGTCGAGGGTGACCACGGCGTCGGCGTCGTCGATCTGCGGCAGGGTCTTGCGCAGGGCGTAGACCAGCGCCCGCTGGTGGCCGAGGTTGAACGGCGGCTGCAGCACGGTGACGTCGCCGAGCCCGCGCAGGCCGGCGATCTCCGGGTCCTGGCCGGCGGTGTCGTCGATCGCCACGAAGCGGACCGGCCCGCTCGCCCCCGCCAGCACCTCGAGCAGGCGCTCGCGGAGGATGCGGAAGGAGCCGACGTCGCGGTAGACGGGAGTGAAGATCCAGGTGGTCATGAGCGCGCCCCGGCGGCGCCGTCGCGGCGCAGCAGCGTGTAGTCGCCGAAGCGGGCGATCGGGACGAAGCCGCGGTGCAGGTAGCGGACCAGCGGCCCCGGCGGGATCACGCCGCCGCCCCAGCCGGCGGCGATCGGGATGTTGCGCAGCAGGCAGAGCCCTTCGAGGTCCTGGGTGTCGTCGATCACCCGCTGCTGGTGGGCGTCGTCGAACAGGGTCGGCCAGCCGGTCGCGGTGTAGCTGGGCGGTTCGCGTTCGGTCCAGAGGTAGAAGCTGTCCATCCCCGGCAGCATCAGCAGCTCACCGCAGTTGGCGTCGATCGCGGCCGAGATTTCCTCGTATTTGGCCGCTTCTTCGGCGCTCAGGCGGATCTCGGTCGAGCCCGGCAGCCGCAGCGGGACCGAGCTGTTGTAGGCGCCCCGGGCCGCGTGCAGCGGTTCCTTCAGGGTGGTGTTGAAGATGAACCAGCCGAGCACCAGGCCGCCGACGCAGGCGACGGCGATCGCGGCCCGGCGCTCGGCCCGGTCGCCAAGCGCCTGGTAGAGGCCGCGGGCGCCGTTGGCGACGCAGATCGCCCCGACCGGGATCAGCAGGAACGAGGCCCAGAGGGTCTGGCTGCCGGCGACCGGATAGGCGTGCAGCGCCTGCAGCACCGCCAGCAGCGGCAGCAGCAGGCGGGCGAAGGAGACGTTGGCGGGGCCGCGGGCGGGGACGGCGATCAGCGCCACCCAGGCGAAGGCGAGCATGCTCAGCGGGTAGCCGGCGAAGCTGCCCGGTTCGAAGGGGAAGGTCTTGCCGGCGACCGCGGGTGCCATCGCCAGGCCGACCCCGAGGCTGAACAGCGAGGTCGTCGCCAGCCAGGCCCCGGCCGGCGGCTCCTCGCGGCGGCGGCTGACGTACCAGTAGGCGAGGGCGCCGCCGAGCGCGATCAGGTCGATCCCGTAGAAGCGCTTGGAGAGGATCATCGGGATCGTGAAGGCGTCGGCCTGGCGCAGCGGCTGGCGCAGGATGCCGTCGACCAGCCCGTCGACGCTGGTGCCGGCGGCGACGATCGCCACGCAGGAGAGGACGGCGAGGGCGAGGAAGCCGCCGAGCAGCCAGCCCAGCTCCTCGTCCGCGCGCCGCTGGCGCTCGCCGGCGCGCAGCACAACGACCACCGCGAGCGCGGCGATCGCCACGTGCAGGGCGTACTGGCGCGCCCAGGCTTCGTCGAACTTGCTCAGCATCAGGACCAGGGGCAGGGCGACGAAGCCGACCTCGACCAGCGGCCGCAGCCAGCGCCGCCCCAGCAGCAGCGGGTAGCTGACCGTGCAGGCGAGGACCAGCGAGGCGAGGGCGAAGAAGCCGACGTTGATCTTGACCAGCACCAGGCCGGCGACCGTGGCCCCGAGCGCGCCGAGGGCGTAGGGCGAGGGACGGTCGCGGACCAGGCAGGCGATGACGACGATCGCCGCCAGCAGCAGGCAGATGATCCCGCCCGGGTGCATCGGCTCGTTGGTGGCGACGCCGAGGGCGCCGAAGACCAGCGCCTGGGTCGCCAGCCCCAGCAGCAGGCTGCGGGTGATCCGCATCGTCGCCAGGCCCAGCGCCAGGCTGGAGAGGATCCAGGCGACCATGGTCATCGTGCGGCCGGCGTCGTGGTCGACGGGGATGCCGAAGAGCGAGAACAGCCCGCCCCAGGCCTCGTAGTAGAAGGGCCCGTACTGGGTGAAGACCTGGTCGTAGAGGTGGCCGTGGTTGACGAAGTCCTTGAGGGCGGTGAGCATGTAGCCCTCGTCGTCGTAGCCCATGAAGCCGGTGAACATCCGCGGGTGGGCAATCAGGTAGGTGATCGCCGTCAGCCCGGCGAAAGCGAGGCAGGCGACAGCGATCCGCAGGCGGCGGTCGTGCCAAAGAGTTGTCGCCTGGCTGGCCAGGCTCACGGACGGCCCCCGCCGGTTCTGAACAGCATCGCCGGCAGCGTATCGGCGGCGGCGGTTTCCCAGCCTCGCTCTCAGCTAACTTGAGCGGAGTGATTCGCCTCGCGGGGATACTCGCGCTGACCCTGGCGCTGCTCGGCGCCGGCAGCGCCCAGGCGCTGACCTTGGACAAGGTCGGCGACTTCGACCAGCCGACCTACGTCGCCGGCGACCCCTCCAACGCCAACCGGATCTTCGTCGTCGAGCGCAAGGGCCGGATCAAATCGGTCGAGAACGGCGCCGTCACCACCTTCGCCGACTTCGGGCCCCTGCTCGGCTGCCCGGACGAGTGCCCGAACGACCGCGGCACGATGTCGATCGCCCTGGCGCCGGACTTCGGCTCCAGCGGCCGCCTCTACGTCGACTACGCCAGCAACGTCGACGGCGACCTCCACATCGACGAATTCGTCTCCCCCGGCCCCGGCCACGCCAGCGCCGCCTTCGCCCGCAACCTGGCGACGATCGACTACCCCGGCACCAGCCTCCACTTCGGCGGCCAGCTGGAAATCGGCCCCGACGGCCAGCTCTACGTCTCCACCGGCGACGGCGGCGGCGACAACGACCCCTTCCACAACGCCCAGGACCCGGCCAGCCCGCTGGGCAAGATCCTCCGGCTCGACCCCAACGCGGCCTCGCCGGTGGCGCCGGCGATCTGGAGCCTCGGCCTGCGCAACCCCTTCCGCTTCTCCTTCGACCGCCAGGGCGACATGGTGATCGCCGACGTCGGCCAGGGCGCGCGCGAGGAGATCGATTTCGCCCCCAGCCCGGCCCCGAACGCGGTCGGCGGCCAGGGCGCCAACTACGGCTGGAACTGCCGCGAGGGCGGGATCGCCGGCCCCGGCACCGACCCCCAGTGCACGAGCGCGCCGCTCTCCGGCTTCACCGCGCCGGTCTTCGAATACACCACCTACACCCCCGACCCCGACCTCGGCGGCGCCCGCTGCTCGATCATCGGCGGCTACGTGATCCGCGACCCGGCCCTGGCGCCGCTCGCCGGCCGCTACCTCTACGGCGACTACTGCGCCGGCGGCCTGCGCACCCTGCAGCTGCCCAGCGGCGCCGGCGGCCAGGCCAGCGGCGACTGCTCGCTGGGGCTCAAGGTCGAAGACCTCGTCTCCTTCGGCGAAGACGCGGCGGCGCGGCTCTACGCGATCGCCCAGAACGGCGGCGTCTTCCGCCTCGCCGGCCCGGCCGCCGGCAACGGCTGCGCGGCGACGCCGGTGGCGGCCAAGAAGGAGGACGGGATCGCCACCCTCATCGGGATCAAAGCGGAGCGGCGCCGGGTCGAACGCGGCCGGCGGGCGCAGCTGACCGTCTTCGTCTCCCCCTGCAAAGGCCGCCAGGGCGACCCGGTCGGGCTCCTGCGCAACGGCAGCCGCAACGGCAGCAGGCGCCTCAACCGCGCCTGCACCGCCCACTTCTACCCGCTGATCCGGCGCGGGACCAAGTTCACCGCCATCACCCACGCCGAAGACGGCTACCTGGCCGCGCAGTCGCGGCGGCTGATGGTCCGCATCGCGCATCATCGCCCGCGGCGCGGGTAGCAGCGCGGGCATGACGCCCTCCCGCCTGGCTGTGGTCGCCGTGCTGGCCGTGACGGCGGCGCTGGCGGGCGCCGGCGGCGCCGAGGCGCTGAGCCTGGAGAAAGTCGGCGCCAAATTCGACCAGCCGAACTACGTCGCCTCCGACCCCGGCGACCCCGGCCGGCTCTTCGTCGCCGAGCGCAAAGGCACGATCCAGCTGCTCGAGAACGGCGTCGTCAGCGAGTTCGTCGACCTCAGCGCCGCGGTCGGCTGCGGCGGCGGCTGCAGCGGCGAGCGCGGCCTGATGTCGATCGCCCTGGCGCCGGACTTCGCCGCCAGCGGCCGCCTCTACGTCGACTACGCCAACGACGCCACCGGCACCATCCACATCGCCGCGCTGACCGCGGCAGCGGACCGCAAAACGGCCGACCCGGCCACGCTGCAGCAGCTGCTGGAAGTCGGGCACGCCGAGGCCGCCAACCACAACGGCGGCCAGATCCAGATCGGCCCCGACGGCGACCTCTACGTCTCGACCGGCGACGGCGGCGGCGGCAACGACCAGTTCCACCACTCCCAGAAACCGGCCGACCCGCTGGGCAAGATCCTCCGCCTCGATCCCGACGCCGCGCCGCCGCTGACTCCGACCTTCTGGAGCCTGGGCCTGCGCAACCCCTACCGCTTCTCCTTCGACGCCCTGAGCGGCGACATGGTGATCGCCGACGTCGGCGAAAAAACCCGCGAGGAGATCGACTTCGCGCCGAGCCCGTTCCCCGGCGTGACCGGCGGCCAGGGCGCCAACTACGGCTGGAACTGCCGCGAGGGCCTGATCGCCGGCATCGGCGACGACCTGCCGCCGGGCGAATGCGCCGTCGAACACATCACCGACGCCTTCGTCGATCCCGTCTTCGACTACGGCCACGACGCCGACCCCGACCTCGGCCCGCCCAACCGCTGCTCGATCACCGGCGGCTACGTCGTCCGCGACCCGGCCCTCGGCGACCTCTACGGCAGCTACGTCTACAGCGACTACTGCTCGGGCGTCATTCGCAGCCTGCGGCTGCCCGCCGCCGCCGGCGAACCCGCCACGGGCGACTGCTCGCTGGGCCTGCGGGTGAGCAAACCGGTCTCCTTCGGCGAGGACTCCGCCCGCCGCCTCTACGTGATCGAGCAGGGCGGGCAGATCTACCGCTTCGCCGGCCAGCCCTCCCCCGGCTGCCCGGTCCCACCCCCGCCGTCGCCGCCCGGCAGGGTGATCATCACCGGCCCGTTGTCGGAGCCGTCGCCGCCCTCCGCCCAGCCGCGGGCCGGCGCCCCGACCTTCATCGGCATCAAGGCGGAGCGGCGCGGGGTCGAGCGCGGCCACCGGGCGCTGCTGACCGTCTCCGTCTCCCCCTGTGAGGGCCGCAGCGGCCAGCTGGTGGAGCTGCGCCGCGACGGCCGGCCCCACGGCAGCCGCCACCTCGACCGCGCCTGCAGCGCCCGCTTCACGCCGCGGATCCGCGGCGCCGCCGGCTTCCTCGCCGCCACCCGCGAGGAGCGCGGCTACCTCGCCGGCGAGTCGCGGCGCCTGCGGATCCACCTGACGCGGCGCCGTTAGACGAACCTCTTGACTTTTGTCACCCACAGGGTGACAAAGGACAAACGCGCTCTAAGGGCGGGCGCGGCCGCCGGTCAGGGCGACGAATGCATGCCAGGCCGGCTTCGCCTTGAACTTCGGCCCTTCGCGGAAGAAGCCGACCGAGTCGCAGAAGGTGCAGGTGTCCGGCAGGTCCTTCCAGGAGAACCAGTAGACCTGCTTCAGGTTGAGCCGGGCGCGGTTTTCCAGCAGGTAGCCGTAGGCGGCCTTGAGCTGCTTGACCTGGCCGCGGATCCCCTGCTCGAAGGCGACTTCCTGGAAGTTGTTCTCCGATCCCCAGCCCATCTCGGTGACGTAGAAGGGCGGCCGGTCGTGGTTCTCGACCGTGACTTCGTGCAGTTCTTCCACCAGTTCTTCCAGCGTTTCCGCGTCGGCCGCGTAGGGGTGCAGGGCGATCCCGTCGAAGCGGCTCTTGATCCCCGGCGTGCGGTAGACGGTTTCGAGGAACTGCGCGGCCGGCATCCCCTTGGGCCCGCTCGCCGTCGGGTCGCCGAAGAGGCCGCTGAGGATGACTTTGGCGCCGGGGTCGACCCGTTTGATCGCCGGGCTGGAGATCTGCAGCAGCTTCGCGTAGCGCTGCGGCGAGGCCGGGTAGGCGAAGTAGAAGAAGTTGGCCTCGTTCCAGACCTGCCAGCTGCGGATCGGCAGCTTGCGGTCGAGCACGGTCGCGTAGGGGACGCCCGGCGAGTGCTCCTTCCAGAAGGTCCCGCCCGGCCCGTAGCGTTCGACCGCGGCGCTGAGGAAGGAGGTCCAGGCGGTGCGCGCCTTGGCGTTGTTGACCGGCAGCGTCGTGTATTTGCGGGCGATCCAGCTCGGCGTGCTGTAGATGAAGGGCAGCACCTGGAGGCCGTGTTTGGCGGCGACTTCAACCACCGGGTCGAAGCCGGTCCAGTTGTAGCCGCCGTTCTTGGTCTGCTGGATCCCCGACCAGGGCAGCGGCCAGCGGATGCTTTCGATCCCGCCGGCGACCATGTATTCGGCGTCGCGGTCGGTCAGGGTCGTCTGCGGACCGATCCCGTAGAAGCCCTTCGGGGTCTGCAGCGGCGGCTTCGCTGAGCCCGACTGCGCCCCGACGAAGAGGGCGGTCGCAAGGACGGCGAGCAGGAGGATGACCGGGAGGCGTCGTTTCATCGAGTCGAGCAGGGTAGCGATCTCAGTAGGTGCCGCCGAGCTTGCGGTGGTCCCAGCTGGCGGTCCGCACCGGCTTGAACTGGATCGCCACCCGCTTCGGCGCCTGCGCTTCCAGCCCTGCCTTGGCGTCGCCCTCGATGCTGGAGATGCCGTCGGCGTAGCGCAGGGTCAGCTCTTCGGCGAAGCCGATCACGGTCTCGAAATCGCGGTGGATCTCCGCCTCGGCCTCGATCATCGCCCCGCGCAGCTCGCCGTACTCGTGCCCGGTCTCGATCAGCACCGTCGCCCGCGGGTCGCGTTCGAGGTTGCGCACCTTCTGCGACTTGGCGTAGGTCCAGATCCAGACCTCGCCGGCGCGGGGGACGAACCAGAGCGGCATCGAGTGCGGCCAGCCGCGCGGGCCGTGGCTGGTGACGACGGCGACCCGCTCGCTCGCCAGCAGCTCCTCCAGCTCCGCGTCGCTGAGGACGATCTGGTCGCGCCGGCTCACCCGCGGCACTCTAGACCGCGAAGGCGCGGCGGTAGGCCGTCGGGGTGGTCGCGGTGGCGCGGCGGAAGTGGTCGCGCAGCGAGGTGGCGGTGCCGAAGCCGCAGCGGCGGGCGATCGCCTCGACCGGCAGGTCGGATTCCTCCAGCAGCCGCCGCGCCTCCAGCACCCGGCGCGCCAGCAGCCACTGCAGCGGCGTCGTCCCCGCTTCCTCGCGGAAACGGCGGGCGAAGGTGCGGCTGCTGACCCCGGCGTGGCGGGCCATCGCGGCGACGTCGAGCGGCTCGGCCAGGCGTTCGGCGGCCCAGCGGCGGGTCGGCTCCAGGGAGCCGTTGTCCTCCTGCGGCGGCCGCTTGACGAACTGCGCCTGCCCGCCCTCGCGGTGCGGCGCCGCGACCATCTGGCGGGCGACCTGGTCGCCGACGGCGGCGCCGAAGTCGCTGCGGATCGTGTGCAGGCTGAGGTCGATGCCGGCGCTGAGCCCGGCCGAGGTGAGGACCCGGCCTTCGTCGACGTAGAGCGCGTCGGGGTCGACGCGGACCGCCGGGAAGCGCCGCGCCAGCTCCCCGGCCCAGGCCCAGTGGGTCGCCGCGCGGCGACCGTCGAGCAGGCCGGCGTGGGCGAGCGCGAAGGCGCCGGCGCAGACCGAGAACATGCGGGCGCCGCGCTCGGCGGCGGCGCGCAGCGCCGCCAGCGCCGGCTCCGGCGGCGGCTCCAGCAGGCGGAAGTAGGCGGGGACGACGACCGTGTCGGCCCGGCGCAGCGCCGTCAGGTCGGCCTGCGGCGTCAGCGCGAAGCCGCTGGTCGTCAGCACCTCGGCCCCGTCGACCGAGCAGGTCGAGAACTCGTACAGCGGCTCGCCGCCGGGCCCGGCGGCGAGGGCGAAGGCCTGCGCCGGCGCCGTCAGGTCGAAGGCGACGAGGCCGTCGAGGCAGAGGGCGACGACCCGGTGCCGCCCCCGGGCCCGACTGTCGCTGCCATCAAGCATCATGGCAGGAATCTAGCGAACATTGGCATTCCTGCCCCTGGCCAAACGGGCCCCGAGCCGCCAGCATCTGCGCGATGAAGACCTCGATCCTGATCTTCGACGGCATCACCGCGCTCGACGCGGTCGGCCCCTACGAGGTGCTGCGCTCGGTTCCCGGCTGGGAGGTCGAGTTCGTCGCCGCCGAGACCGGCGAGGTGCGGACCGACAGCGGCCACCTCGGGATCAGCGCCGATCGCGCCCTGGCCGAGGTCACCGCGACCGACGTCGTCCTCGTCCCCGGCGGCGCCGGCAACCGGGCGCTGCTGAGCGACGAGGGGGTGCTCTCCTGGCTGCGCGAGATCGACCGCCAGAGCAAGTGGACCACCTCGGTCTGCACCGGCTCCCTGGTCCTCGGCGCCGCCGGCCTGCTCGAGGGCAAGCGCGCGACCGGCCACTGGCTCTACCTGGAGCCGCTGCGCGAGTACGGCGCCGACCCGGTCGGCGGCCGCTACGTCGAGGACGGCAAGACGATCACCGCCGCCGGCGTCTCCGCCGGGATCGACATGGCCCTGCACCTAGTCGGCAAGGAGGCCGGCCCCGAGGTCGCCCAGGCCGTGCAGCTGGCGATCGAGTACGACCCCCAGCCGCCCTTCGACGCCGGCCACCCGAGCAAGGCCCCGGCCCAGATCGTCGAGCTCGTCACCGCCGTCGCCGCAGCCGACGGCTCCCAGCTCAGCATGCGCGACTAGCTCAGCGGCTTGGAGGCGGCTCAGCCGCCGAGGCGGCCGTGGGTGGCGGCGACCAGCGCGTGCCAGGCGGGCTTCGGCTTGAAGCGGGGGCCGCTGCGGAAGAGGCCGACCGAGTCGCAGAAGGCGCAGCTGCCGCGGGCGTCCTTCCAGCTGAACCAGTCGATCTGGCGCAACCCGAGTCGCTGACGGTTGCCGAGCAGGTAGCGGTAGGCGTCGCGCAGTTCCCGCGCCTGGCCGTGCAGGCCGACCTCGAAGGAGACCACCTCGGGGTCGTTCTGCGAGCCCCAGCCGAGCTCGGTCAGGTAGAGGCCGGAGCGGCGGTCGCCGTGGCGCGCCATCGTCCCCCGCACCCCCTCGACCAGTTCCCGCAGGTCGGCGGTGTCGGCGGCGTAGGGGTGCAGGGCAACGGCGTCGAAGGTCGCCTTGACCCGGTGCACGCGGTAGAGCTGGTCGAGGAAGTCGGTCGCGTCGAGCGCCCGCGGCGGCCCGGCGCCGGGGTTGCCGAAGAGCCCACCGAGCACGACTTCGGCCCGCGGGTCGGCCCGGTGCACGGCGCGGTGGGAGATCGAGAGCAGCCGCGCGTAGCGCTGCGGCGAGGCCGGCCTGGCGAAGTAGAAGAAGTTCTCCTCGTTCCAGATCTGCCAGGCGCGGATCGGCAGCTGTGGCAGCGGCTCGTCCGAGCGCGGCCCGTGTTCGCGCCAGAACTCGCCGCCGCGGCCGTAGCGCTCGACCGCGACCCGCACGAACTGCGCCCAGCCCTGGCGGCCGCGGGCGTTGTCGACCGGCAGCCGCCGCCAGTCGCCGGAGACCCAGTGCGGGGTCGAGTAGAGGAAGGGCAGGACTTCGATCCCGCCCTCGGCGGCGGTGGCGACGATCGCGTCGAAGCCGGCCCAGTCGTAGCCGCCGCGCGGCGAGCCCTCGATCCCGCTCCAGGCCAGGGAGACCCGCATCGTCTCCAGGCCGCCGGCCCGCATCCGCGCCGTGTCCTCGCGGCCGACCGTGGTCTGGGGGACGATCCCGAAGAAGCTGCGCGGCAGCGCCTGCGCGGCGGTGGGCGCCAGCAGCGCGACCAGCGCGGCGGCGAGCGCGATGACTGTGGTGGTGGTCCGGGTGACTCTCATCGGCGGGGCCGAGCCTAGAGGCGCGGCTCCTGCGGGAACCCGCAGGGCGGACCGAAGTCGCGCCGGCGGCTCAGCCGCCCGGGACCAGCTCCAGCTCCTGCCACGGCCCCTCGCCGCTCATCGGCTGGGTGCGACCCTCGAGCCAGTCGGCCTGGAGGTCGTCGTAGTGGGGGCTGGCCGGGTGGCCGGACTGGCCGGTGAACATCTGCCAGCGCGAGCGGTCGGGGTCGGTCGGGTCGGCGACCATGCGCCAGCTCGGCGCCCAGACCGCCTTGTAGGGGTCGTTGGGGTCGTAGGCGATCTGGCTCACCGTCTCCTGGGCGCCGCCGGCGCGAAGGCGGCGGTTGAGCAGGCGCCGCAGCAGCGGGTTCGCCTCGCCGAGCGCGTGCGGGAACTCCATCTCGTGCACGCGGCCCCAGCGCCAGGCCTCCGGTTCGGGGCCGAAGCGCTCTTCGAGGTCGTCGAGGGCGCCGGCCAGCGCCTCCAGCACCAGCTCGTCCCAGGGGCGGCCGATCAGCTCCTCGTCGCCTTCCTCCCAGAGCTTCATCAGGTGCGAGTGCCAGCGCCAGGGCGAGGTGATGTGCGGGGTGAAGCCGTTGTCGGCGCGGTCGAGCCAGCGCTCGCAGAGGTCGCGGTCGCCGATCGCCGCCCGCGCCACCTCGCGCGCCAGCCGCAGCAGGAAGGCCTGGTAGATCGTGCCGGCGATCGTGTCGGGGTCGAGCCGCCCGTCCCAGCTGCGCAGGCGCTCGACCGCGCTCAGCTCGCGCTGGCCGCGCGGCGTCAGCCGGCCGAGGCGGCGCGCCGCCTCGATCCCCGGCAGCGAGAGATTGTCGCTCTGCATCGCCTCGAAGCTCTCGAGGTCGTGCTCGTCGCTCTCCGCCAGCAGCTGCTCGATCCGCTTGGCGCGGAAGCCGTCGAGGTATTCGCTGGTGATGTGGTGCGGGTACTCGTCGCCGACGATGCGGTTGTTGGCGGTGACGAGGAAGCCGCTCTCGGGGTCGACCGTCTCCGGCAGCTCGTCGTAGGGGACCGTCCCCTCCCACTCGAACTCGCCCGTCCAGCCGGGCTTCGGCAGGTCGGGACAGCCGCCGCGGCGGCGCGGCAGGCGGCCGATCAGCTTGTAGCCGATCGAGCCGTGGCGGTCGGCCCAGATCAGGTTCGAGGCCGGCGCCGTGTGGCCCTCGAGCTTGGCGACCAGGCTCGGCCCGGAGTCGATCTCCAGCATCTCGAACATCCCCGCGAAGGCGGTCGGTTCGCGCAGCGCCTGCCAGCTCAGCGCCAGCGGCTCGTCGTCGTCGGCGCCGAGCGCGGCGTTGACGATCGGCCCGTGGTGGGTGCTGCGGACGTCGAGCAGCTCCGGCGCCCGGCCCTTGACGGCGATCTCCTCGCGCACGGTCTGCAGCGGCCGCCACTCGTCTTCGAAGCGGTACTGCTCGCCCTCGATCCGCTCGACGAAGAGATCCTGGACGTCGGCCATGACGTTGGTGAAGGTCCAGCAGACGTCGTTGTTCTGGCCCATGTAGATGCCGGGCATCCCCGGCATCGAGGCGCCGCGGACGAAGCGGTCGCGGTGGCGCAGGCTGACCTGGTACCAGATGCCCGGCATGCTCGGCGGCAGGTGCGGGTCGCCGGCGATCAGCGGCGCCCCGGTGGCGCTGAGCGAGCCGCTGACGGCCCAGTTGTTGGAGCCCGAGGCCTCGGCCGCCAGCCCCATCGAGCGCCGCACGGCGTCGATCTGCTCGACGATCGCCAGCCCGTCGCCGCTCCAGGCTTCCTGGGTGACGACCGGGTTGTCGGCCGGGTAGACGGGGTCGAGGCGGGCGCAGAGCTCCGGGCCCAGCGCCCGCAGCATGTCGGCCCGCAGCAGCTCCCGCTCCCAGTTGGTCGAGAGCCCGAAGGCGAGCAGCTTGCCGAGGCTGAGGATGTCGACCGGGCGCCAGGGGGCGAAGTCGAGCCGCAGCAGCTGCATCTCGAACGGCATCGCGGTAGCGTCGGCGGCGGCGGCGTTGACGCCGGCGCAGAAGCGCTCCAGCAGCTCGCGCAGCCGCGGGTCGAGCGCCGCCTCCTCCTGTTCGGCGACGCGGCGGATGCCGAGCGTGCGCATCAGGCGGTCGATCGGCAGGCCCTCGGCGCCGGCCATCTCCGAGACCTTGCCCGCGACCGCGCGGCGGTAGAAGTCCATCTGCCAGAGCCGGTCCTGCCCGTGGACGAAGCCCTGGGCGTAGTAGAGGTCCGCGGCCGCGTCGGCCTCGACGTGCGGCACCCCCCAGCGGTCGCGCCGCACCCGCACCCGGCCCTCGAGGCCGGCGAGCCCGATCGTGCCGCGCTGCTTCGGCAGCGGCCGCCGCGCCAGCCAGTGCCAGGCCGC
Organism: uncultured Solirubrobacterales bacterium; assembly: GCA_963719435.1. Lineage (GTDB taxonomy): Bacteria > Actinomycetota > Thermoleophilia > Solirubrobacterales > 70-9 > VAYN01. Next base: position 2,725,305 of record OY970384.1, read on the forward strand.
CGCCGTCGCGGCGGTGGCGATCCCGGTCCCCGCGACCCCGGCGAAGAACCCCGCCCGGGCCGCTCGGCTCTCGCTCAAGCGACTCATGCGAACTGTTTATCACTTGGCTGGCTGGCCAGGAAGTCCGGCGTACCGAAAGCGGGTCGGCTCTCGGCCCGCCCGCCTCGGCTCCGAGCGCGTGGATAGGTTGAACCGCGACTTTCAAAACGTTCTGGAGTTGTTGCGGCAGTCATTCGGCCACCACACGCAAGGGGAGACGTGATGAGGAGAGGAAGAATCGAACGCATCTGGGCGGCGGCGCTGCTGCTGGCCTGCCTGGGAACGACGGTCGCGGCGGCGCCGGCGCTGGCGAAGCCGGGAGCGACGGCCAAACCCGCCCCCAAGCCGGTCGTCGTCGGGCGGCTCGATCCCGGCTTCGGCAAGGGCGGCAAGGCGATGGTCCCCTTCCCGGCCGAAAGCGCCGGTGACATCGGCGTCAAGTACGACCTCCCCTTCCAGTTCACCGCCGGCCACCTGGCGATGGCGCCGGCGCCGGGCGGCAAGCTCGTCGTCGCCGGCAGCACCAGGGTGGTGCGGCTGCTGGCCAACGGCAGGCCCGACCCGAGCTTCGGCAGCGGCGGCCTCGCCATCGTCCCCCGACCCCCGGGCATGGGCTTCGTCCTCGCCGGCGTCGCCGTCGACTCGCAGGGCCGCGTCCTCCTCGCCGGCTCGGCCCGGCCGCTGCCGGTCGGCTCCGCACCGGACCCGCTGCTCAGCTCGGCGGCGGTGATGCGCTTCGGCGCCGACGGCTCGCTCGACCCCTCCTTCGGCAGCGGTGGCATGCTGGTCTCCGACCTCGGGATCAAACCGCCGGCGACCAACACCGGCCACTACACGGGGGCCGCGGTCGGCCTGCGCAGCATCGTCGTCGACTCCCAGAACCGGCCGCTGCTGACCGGCGGCGCGGTGACCAAGGTGGTCAACGGCTGCGGCTCCGGCGAAAAGGCGGTCTCGACCGGCTTCGCCGCCCGCCTGACCGAAGGCGGAGGGCTCGACGGCAGCTTCGGCGCCGGCGGCCTGCGGCCGATCTCCGAATTCTCCTCGCTCGAGCAGGGCGGGCTGCTGCCCGGCGGCAGCCTCCTCGCGGTCGGCCTCGGCAAGCCCAGCTGCGCCGGCGAGGGCGGCGGCCCGCCGGTGGTGCTGGCGGGGATCAACCCCGGCGGCAGCCTCGACCCCGACTTCGGCTTCGCCGGCCTGCGCGTGGTCGGCTACCGGGCCGCGCCGGTGGCGGCGATCGCCCCCTCGGGCAAGATCGTCCTGCTCGGGGCCAAAAAGAACGGCGGGCAGCTGGTCACGCGCCTGCTTCCCAACGGCGCCATCGACCCCGGCTTCTCGCGCACCGGCAGGATCAACATCGTGCCGCCGCCGCACGCCGCCCTGGCGGCAATCGCGGTCGACGGGCGCGGCCGGGTGCTGCTCGCGGGCCGCGTCACCAAACGGGTGGCCCCGAAGTCGAAGAAGAACTTCCTCACGCGCTCCTCGTTCCTGCTGGGGCGGTTGGAAGCGGGGGGCCCGTTCGACCGCTCCTTCGGGCGTCACGGCTCGGTGCGGACCGGCTTCGGCGGTCCCAGCAGCGCCTTCGCCACCCAGGTGATGGTCGACGCCAGGGGCCGGATCGTGGTTGGCGGCGGCGTCTCCACCCCGCAGCTGAACACCGGCGGCGGCTTCGCCATCGCCCGCTACCTGACCGGCGGGCGTTAGCGCCGGCGGCGCCCGCCGGGCTGACCGGCGGGCGCTTGCCAAGGCCAGGGACTGCTCAGGCGACCAGGTCGCCCGGCAACCGCCCCTCGCCCTCGAGCTTTTCGAGGTGGGACTCCATCGCCATCGCCGCCAGCGGCAGCAGCTCCAGCGGGATGTCGTCCCAGACCTCGGCCAGCAGGGCGGCGCGGGAGCGCTCGCCGCGCTCGAGGGCGGCGAGCAGCCGGCGCTCGCGCATCTCGCGGTGCTCGACGTATTCCGCCAGCTTCGCCGCCGGGTCCTCGATCCAGGGGCCGTGGCCGGGCGCGATCAGCTCGATCTCCTGTGCCTGGAGCAGGCGCAGCGAGTCCATGTAGGCGGCGAGCGAGTTGCCGCCGGGCGGGACGATCGTCGATCCCAGCCCCAGCACCAGGTCGCCGGCGAAGCAGACGCCGCCGTCGCTGAGGAAGCAGACGTGGTCGGCCGCGTGACCGGGCGTTGCGAGGACGCGCAGGCCGGCATCGGCATCACCGCCGGCTTGCATCTCCCCCCCGGCGTAGACCTCGCCACCCTGCGGCAGCACCACCTCCGCCCCGAGCTTCTCGGCGCCGCCGCTGTGGTCCTCGTGCGAGTGGGTCAGCAGCACCAGCCCGATCCCGCCCCGCCCCGCCGCCGCGGCGCGAATCGCCTCCAGGTGCCCCGCGTCATCCACCCCCGGATCGATCACCACACAGGGGTCGGCGCCGTACAGATAGGTGTTCGTCCCTTCCAGCGTCATCGGCCCCGGGTTGGGCGCCACGATCCTCAAAACCTCCGAGTGCCCAGGCGCCAAACTCATGCCTGAGACCGGCTGGGTAGGGGTGAAGCGTCTTGTACTTTTTCGCCGCTTCGCATCGTCGGTCGCCGCATCGGCAACTCGAAAAAGTTAAGCGAAACCCCTACCCGGACGGCTTCACCCAGCGATCTCCTTGGCGATCGCGGCGCGGGCGTCCTCGGGCTCGAGCACGACCAGGTCGCCGGCGCCGCGGAGGATCTCCCGCACCAGCCAGGGCTTGCCGGCGTAGGGCAGCTCGACGACGACGGCGCCGTCGGCCAGCTCCTCGACCACGGTCCGCTCCTCGCGCAGCCAGCGGGCGCGCTCGGGGCTGACCCAGACGCGGGCGACGTCGGCGGTCGGGACTTCGCCGTGGGTCATCCAGCCCTCGACCCCGGCCAGCTCCTCGACCTCGGCCCGCGGCTCGAAGCTGCGGCTGGACAGCGTCGCCTCTTTGACCCGGTCGAGCTTGAAGTGGCGCACGCCTTCTTTGGTCAGGTCGTAGCACTCGACGTACCAGCCCTCGCGCCCGTTCTCGAGCCGGTAGGGCTCGACCTCGCGGTCGGTGAACTGGTCCTCGTTCTCCTTGTAATAGGAGAGCTCGAGCACCTTGCTGCCGGCGATCGCGTCGTTGACCTTGCGCGCCACCGTGGCGTCGCCGCCGCCGGCCGAGGCGATCTCCAGTCCCTCCTCGGAGGGGTCGTGGCCGAGCGCGTCGACGATCTTCTTGCGCGCCTTCTGCAGGTCGGTCTGCGGCAGGTGGTCGCCGAAGAGGTCGATCGCCGCGACCAGGGCCTTGGCCTCCAGCGGCAGCAGCCGCGCCGGGCGGGCGAAGTTGTCGCCGTAAGGCTCGGAGTCGACCTCGATCTCGTCGCCGAGGAATTCGGCGTAGAGGACGTAGGTGCCGCCGCCGAAGTTGACGACGTTGAGCAGCTCGACGTCCTCGCGCAGCTCCTCGTCGGTCAGTTCCAGGCGCCGGCGCAGCTCGGCGATCTGCAGCCGCTCGCCCTTTTTCGCCGCTTCGATCAGCATCCCGGCGAGGGTGACCAGGCGGGCGAAGCGCTCGGGCCGGATCGCCGCCTCGCCGCGGCCGTTGGAGCGGCGGCTGCGGGGAGCGTCGCGCAGCGGCCGGTCGACCACGTCGGCGGGCTGGAAGCCGTTCTGGTGGCGGTCGCGCAGCAGCGCCAGCCGCTGCTCGGCCTCCTCGCGCAGGTCGTCGGGGGCCAGCACCTGGGCGTTCTGGCGCCAGCGCAGCACCCAGGCGATCAGCTCGCGGTGCGAGGCGTACTTGGTCTCGAAGATCTGCCCCTTGCCGGGGGCGCCGTCGGACTTTTTCGCCGGGCGCAGCTCGCCGTAGCCGCCGTAGTCGCGCTCGATCAGCCAGGCGATCCGCTCGCGGATCCAGATCTTCGCCGTGCCCAGGGTCTCCCCCAGCTGCCAGTCGGCGCGGCTGCCGTAGTCGCGGCGGTCGAAGTCCTCCGGCGGCGCGAAGTCGTGCTCGGCCTTGGAGGCGTAGCCGACCTTGCCCTGGATCCGCGAGAGCCGGAAGACGCGGACGGCGTCGCGCTCGTGCGCGTGGCCGATCAAATAGAACTGGCCGCCGCGGAAGACCAGGTGGTACGGGTCGACCTTGCGCTTCTCGGTCTCGCCCCGCTCCATCGTGAAGTAGGTGAACTCGATCGTCTTGCGGCGGCTGATCGCGGTCTCGATCTTGGAGAGGCGCTGGGAGAGGTCGCGGCCGCCGGCGCTGGCGGTCATCGCCATCTCGACCGGGGCGCGCTCGCCCTCGACCAGCGGGTTCGGGTGGCCCCAGGCGACCTGCTGCAGGGCGAGGCGCAGCGGCTCGGCGTAGGCGAAGCCGCCGTCGGTCAGCAGCAGCAGCGCCGTGCTCAGCGCCGCCAGCTCCTCGTCGGTGAATTTGATCGCGTCGAGGTAGAAGTTCTCCGGCGGCAGCGAGTACAGCTCGGCCTCGAAGAAGCCCTCGCCGGGCTTCTCCACGCCGAGCTGGATCCCGAGGCTCTCGAGCTCGGCCCGGTCCGCGTAGAAGCGCCGCGCGAACGCGTCGTCGTTCATGTCGCTGTACCCCTCCACCTCTCGCTTGATCTCGAGCGCCGACACGGGCCTGCCCTGGGCCATCAGGAACGAGATCAACGAGAGCTGGCGAATCAGCTTCTCGGTGTCCTTCGCCACGCGTCGCAGGATAGTCTGCGGCCGTCGCCATGGACATTCTGCGCAACCTCTTCGGCAGCCTTACTTCCGGCATTATCCGGCTCCTGGTCGCGGTCGGGATCCTCGCCGCGGCCTACTTCTTCATCGTCAAGCCGGTTCTGAAGACGACCGACAACGCGATCAACAGTGCCAACGAGAGCTTCGAAAAGTCCTTCCACGTCAAAGGCGTCGACGTGACCGACATCTCCGGGACGATCGATGACGTCAACCGCAAAATCCAGCGCGAGATCCGCCGCTCCTTCCACGTCGCCAAGAAAGAGGGCAATCCGAAGCGGCTGGTCAAGTGCATCGAGCACGCCGCCGGCGACGTCCACAAGATCCAGCGCTGCACCGTGAAGTTCTAGGCGCCGCGTACCTCCGAGGGGGGAGAGATCGGGGTGCTGTCGTCCTTTGTATCGCTATGCGGCACAAAGGACGACAGCACTCTTGGCGAACGGGGTCTCCGACGCCGGGAACGGGCCTGGCCGGGCTGGGAGAACGGCAACATGGCGTGGTCTCGATTCGCCAACTCGAAACGAGACTGGGCTTCTCACGCAGCGGCGTCCAGCGCGAAGTCGCCGCGGGAAGGTTGCACCGGCTGCACCGCGGCGTCTACGCCGTCGGACACCGCCGCATCTCCCCCTACGGACGCTGCCTAGCCGCCGTCCTCGCCTGCGGGACCGAAGCACTTCTCAGCCACGGGTCAGCCGCTTGGCTGTGGGGAATCTCGCCCTATGGACCGGAGCCTCTCTCAGTGACCGGGCCGCAGCCTCGCAAGCCTCGACTACCGATCCGACTTCATCGTTCCACGATCCTGACCGAGGCCGACCGGGCGATTGAAGAGAACATCCCGGTCACGGCCCCGCCGCGCACGTTGCTCGACTGCGCCGGGGCGACTCGCTTCTCCCAGCTGCAGCGCATGCTCGAGCGCGGTGAGGAGCTGCGGCTGTTCGACCTCGGGCCGGTCGAGGAGCTGCTCGACCGCAGCAGGGGACACGCGGGCTGGGGGCGGCTGCGGCGCGCGATTGCGCTCTACCAGCCCGTCCCCTTCACCCGCTCCGGGTTCGAGCGGCGCTTCTTCGATGCCGTCCTCGCGGCGGGGCTGCCGCGACCGGCCACCAACTTCGCCGAGGCCGGCTTCGAGCTCGACCTCTACTGGCCCGAGAAGCGCTTCGCGGTCGAACTCGACACCTACGGGACCCACGGCACCAAGGCCGCCTTCGAGCGCGATCACCTCCGCGACGAGGACCTGCTGCTGGCCGGGATCGAGCTGACCCGGGTCACCGACGTCCGCTTCCACCGTGAACCGGAGGCCGTGCTCGAGCGGGTCGCAACGCTCCTGCGACGTCGCTGAACGCCGGCAGCGCCGCCTCAGGCGGCGCGCTGGCCGAAGAAGGCGGAACCTGAAAGGGCGCGATCGAAGCCGGACCAGGACTCGCCGGCGGGGAGCTGGCGCTCGAGCCGGTCGAAGCTGCCGAGGCGGCCGCCGAGGTTGTCGATCATGTGCACGAGGACGGCCTCGCGGGTGGCGGGGACGACCGGGGAGCCGTGCTCGAGCTGGCCGTGGTGGCTGAGGATGATGTGCAGCACGCACTGGGCCAGTTCGGGGTCGAAGCCGGGGAGCTCCTCGATCTGGCGGCGGACCAGGTAGTAGCCGAGCGGGATCTCGCCCTGGAGGCGCCCGAGGTCGGTGAGGTCGATCGCCAGCGCGTCGTCGTTGTAGGCCTCTGTCTTGCCGATGTCGTGCAGCAGCGCCCCGGTGACCGCGACGTCGCGGTCGATGCCGGGGAAGAAGTTGGCGGCGGCGCTGACCGCCTGCGCGACGGAGAGCGTGTGCTCGAGCAGCCCGTGGCGGTAAGCCTGGTGGTAGACCTTCGCCGCCGGCGCCTCGCTGAAGCGGGCCCAGGCCTCGCTGCCGGGGGCGAAGAAGCGGTCGAGCAGGGTCGTCAGATCAGGGTCCTGGATCGTCGCCAGCAGCGCCCGCAGATCGCGCTCCAGCAGCTCCAGCGAGACGTCGGACTCCGGCGCCAGCTCGTCGGCGTCGTACTCGCCCGGCTGCGCCTCGCGCAGCTCCGAGATCTTGATCTTCGCCCCCCAGCGCTCGCTCTGTTCGAAGACGCCGGTGACGAAGACCGCGGAGCCGCTGGGGCAGAGCGCGTAGCGCGGCTCCGCCTCCTCCCAGCAGACCGCCTCGGCGGCGCCGGTGGCGTCGCCGACCGAGAGCCGCAGCCAGGGCTCGCCGTTGCGCTTGCGCCGCAGCTCGCGCTGGCGCACCGCGTAGACGCCGGCCACCCGCTGCCCGTCCTCGAGCTCGCGCAGCGGCACCCGCCGGGACGGCTCCGAGACCGCGGCGGCCGGCGGCGGCGCGGCCGGCGTGTCCTCCGTGGTGGGAGCGGGCGCGACGGCGAGGGCGTCGGGCTCTGGGGTCGGAAACAAGGTCTGCTCACTCATCTCCCGATCCAAGGTAGAGACGAATTCGGACGACTTTGGAACCGCTTACAGGAGGCCGCCGAGCCAGTGGCCGAGGACGACGGCGGCGAAGCCGGCGAGCAGCGAGACGCCGATGTTGAGCCAGGCGAGGCGGGCCTGACCCGCGGCCTCGAGCCGGTGCGAGTCGAGGATCCAGGTGGAGAAGGTCGAGTAGGAGCCGATGGCGCCGCCGGCCACGATCGCCAGCGCCTCGCCGTGCAGGGCGGCGCCGGCGACGACGCCCAGCGCCAGCGCGGCGCTGAGGTTGACGGCGAGGATCCCGAACGGGAACTCGCTCCCGGCGCGGGCGGCGACCTCGGCGTCGACGAGGAAGCGCGCGGCCGCGGCTGCGCCGCCGAGCAGCCCCACCGCGACCCAGCCCAGCGGCGTCACGCGAGCGCTCCCCGCCGCTGCCCCAGCGCGATCCCGAGGCGGAGGCAGAGGTAGCCGAGGGCGACCGTCGCCGCGCAGTAGGCGGCCGCCAGCGCCAGGTGGCCGCGGTCGACCATCTCGTAGAGCTCCAGCTGCAGGGTCGAGAAGGTGGTCAGGGTGCCGCAGAGGCCGGTGGCGAGGAACGGGTGCCGCAGGCTCTCCCCCGGGTGGTCGCGGAAGAGCACGAAGAAGTAGCCGAGCAGCAGCGCCCCGGCCATGTTCACGGCGAAGGTCGCCCACGGCCACCGGCCGGGATCGGTCGCGGCCAGCTCCGCCAGCCCGACCCGGATCAGGGCCCCCACCACCCCGCCGAGGTAGATCGCCAGCAGCTTGCGCGGGTCGTGCGGCAGCGGTCGCATCGGTGCGCAGTATCCAGGCATTCCATAGGCTTCCGGCATCAAGCCCATGCGCTACATCGCCTTCGCCGAGGCGACCAGCTTCATCGCCCTCCTGATCGCCTCCTTCGTCAAACGGACCGGCGGCGGCGAACTCGGGGTGCAGATCCTCGGGCCGATCCACGGCCTGCTCTTCATCGCCTACGTGGTGATCGTCTTCAACGTCCGCCACGACTTCGGCTGGAGCGGCAGGACGACCTTCTGGGTGCTGGTCGGCGCGGTCGTGCCCTTCGGCGGCTACGCCGTCGACTGGTGGCTGCTGCGCGACCGGCGCGCGACCGCCTAGCCGGCTCCCGCCACCGCCGGCGCCACCGCGTTGCGGCGGCTCATCGCCCAGGCGAAGGCGCCGCCGGTGAAGAGCATGAAGGAGCTGTAGACGGCCGCCGGGATCGTCAGCTCGGAGGCGAGCGAGGCGCCGACGGCGATCGCCAGGGTCGAGTTGTGGACGCCGAGCTCGAGTGCGATCGCGGTCGCCTGACGGTCGCCGAGGCGGGCCAGCCTGGCGATCGTGAAGCTGATCCCCATCGCCGCCAGGTTCAGCGCCAGCGCCGCCCCGGCGACGTCGGCGGCGTTCTCGGCGACGGTGTCGTGCTCGCTGACGATCGCCGCGACCACGACCAATGCGAACAGGGTCAGCGCCGCCGCTTTCACGCGCGGATAGGCCGCGGCGACCCGGTCCGGCCAGCGCCGGCGCAGGGCCATGCCGGCCCCGACCGGGACGATGGTGATGGCGAAGACGAGGGCGACCACCCCGGGCATGCTGACCTCGCCGATGCCGGCGGCGCCGAAGTGCTCCGAGGAGAGCCCGAGGAAGAGCGGCACGGTGACGACCGAGGCGACGCTGCTGATCGCGGTCATCGTCACCGACAGCGCCGTGTCACCCCGTGAGAGGTGGGTCAGCATGTTGGCCATCATGCCGCCGGGCGAGGCTCCCAGCAGCACCAGGCCGACGGCGAGATCGGGCGGCAGGTCGAAGAGCTCGGCGCTGGCGAAGGCCAGCAGCGGCGAGATCAGAGCCAGGTTCAGCATCCCGATCGCGACCCCGCGCGGAGCGACCAGCACCCGGCGGAAGTCGGCCGGCGTCAAGGTCAGCCCGAGGCTGCACATGATCACGCCAATCGCAACCGGCAGGGCCACCGAGGCAAGCACAGGGCTATCCACCAGCTAGGCCGCCTCGATCTCCTTGCGCACCGCGCTCGCCTCTTCCTCCCGGCCGAGATCCGCGTAGGCATCGGCCAGCAGTCCCTTGATCGCACCGGCGTCGAACCGGTAGGCCGCCGGCGCCTCTCCCATCACGGCATTGGCCTCCTCCAGCAGCTCCAGCGCCCGCTCCGGGTCGCTGTTCTGCCGCGCGCGCACCGCGCACAAAGCCAGGGCCGAGGCGAGCAGGCCAGAGTCGGGGTGGTCTTCGCCGCGAAGCAGCCCCAGCGCCTCCTCGCCGGCGCTGCCGGCGGCCTCGACGTCTTTCGCGTCCAGCTGGATCAAGCCGAGCGCCAGGAGGCTGACCACCAGGCTCCGCGAGGCGGTCTGCTCGCCGGCCGCGCGCTTGTGCTCCACCGCCTGCTCGTAGTAGCCGCGGGCATCGTCCGCCTCCCGCTGCGCGAGCCGCACATCGCCGAGGTCGTGGAGAACCACGCCTTCCCGGCGCGGTTCCGCCTGCGGCAGCGAGCGCAGCGTCTCCAGCTGCTCGCGATAGGTCTCGAGCGCGGGCTTGTATTCGTGGTTGCGCTCCAGCGCCCGGCCCAGATAGCCCAGCGCCCCGGCCAGGATCGAGGTCAGAGCCGCGCTGTCCGCTGCCTCTTCGATCCGCGCCCGCAAGTGCTCGATCACCACCCGGGCCAGGTCCAGGCCACCGTTTTCGACGCAGAGAATGCAGATGTTGGAAAGGATCTCGCCGCCGTATCGCTCGAGCCCGGCAGCGATGGTGTCGTTGAGGATCGCGATCAAGGCGGTGCGTTCCGCCGCCGCCTCGTCCGCCTCGTCGAGCGCCTCGTGGGCGGTCACCGCCATCGCTCGAACCGAGGCCCGCTCGAGGGGATCGGACTCCGGGCTCGCATCCAGGACCTCCCGTGCCTCGCCGAAGAAGGCCAGCGCCTGCCGCTGGTCCTCGGCGCTGACGATCTCCCCCCGCAGCACGAGCACCGAGGCGAGCAGCTCGGGGTCGGGATCCGGCTCGCCGCGGACCAGCTCGAGCGCTTCATCCGCCGTCTCCCCGGCGCGCTGGCCCGCATCCCCCTCCAGCGCAAGTTCGGCGGAACTCTGGGCTATCAGCGTGGTGGCGAGGTCGCCGGCGCTCGAATCGCTCGCGGCGCGCTTGCTCTGGACCGCCTCGCGATAGTGCTCGACCGCCTCCTTGTTGTTCCCCAGCGCCTCCTGCACGTCGCCCATGTCGTGCAGCGCCACGCCTTCGAGCTGGGGATCGGGGTCGAGCGAGCGCAGGATCTCGAGCTGCTCCCCGTAGGTGGTCAGCGCGGCCTCGTAGGCGCCGTCCTTCTCGAGCGCGCGGGCCAGTGCCTGCAGGGTGCTGGCGATGCTCTTTCGATGCGCGGGATCGCCCGCCTCGCGCTTGCGGTCGAGCGCCTCACGGTAGAGCCGGATCGCCTCGTCGAGTTCGCCCAGCCCACTGCGGGCCTGGGCGATGTCGTGCAGGGCGACGCCCTCGAGCTGAAGCTGCGGCGACGACAGTCCGCGCAGCACCTCCAGCTGTTCCTCGAAGGCGGCGATCGCCGCCTCGTAGTCGCCGCTCTTGTCCAGCGCCCGGCCCAGCGCCTGTATGGGGGCGACCAGGTGGAACCGGTCCCCGTCCTTCTCCGCGCGCCGGCGCTCGACCGCTTCCCGGTAGAGCCCGATCGCCTCGTCCAGCTTCCCTTCCTTGCGCCGCACGTCGGCGATGTCGTGCAGGATCGTGCTTTCGATCGCCGGCTCCGGAGCGGGCAGCCGCCGCAGCGCATCCAGTGCTTCCTCGAGGGCGACCAGGGCCTTCTCGTACTCGGCGTCCTGTTCCAGGGTGCGACCAAGCGCCTCGAGGCTGAGGGCGAGGCTGCGTAGATCGCCCGCTTTGCGCTTCCGATCCGCCGCTTCCCGGAAAGACTCGACCGCCTTCTTGGTCTCGCCACCGGCTCGCCAGGTATCGCCGATGTCATGCAGGGCGACGCCTTCCATCCTCAAATCCGGCTCGGGCAGGGAGCGCATCACCTTGAGCTGCTCGTTGTGGGCATCGATCGCGGCCTTGTAGTCCCCGGTCTGCTCGAGGGCCCTGCCGAGGGCCTGCAGAGTGGCGACGAGGCTGGTCAGGTTGAGGTTCGCGTCGCGCTTGCGGTGGGCAGCCTCGCGGTAGAGCTCGATCGCCTGGTCGCGTTCGCCACGCGCCCACCTCGAGTCGGCGATGTCGTGGAGGAGAGTCCCTTCCATATGCGGGTCGGGCTCCGGGAGGGCGCGCAGGACCTCGAGCTGCTCGGCGTAGACGGCCAGGGCCTCGCCGTAGTCCCCGACGCGGGCGAGGACGCGGCCGAGGACGTGCAGGGTGATCGCCTGGTCGCGGCGCTTGTCTCCCCTGCCCTTGCGCTCGGCTGCCTCGCGGTAGATCTCGATCGCCTGGTCCAGCTTCCCCTCAGCCTGCAGCACGTCGCCGATGTCGTGGAGGACGACGCCTTCGGCCTGTGGGTCGGGCTGGGACCAGGCCCGCAGGGCCTCCAGCCACTCGCGGAAGGCATCGAGGGCACCCTCGAACTCGTCGACCGAAGCCTGCGCCCGGCCGAGCCAGAGCAGCGTGGCGCCGAAGCTGTGCGAGTCGGCCCCGGCTTCGCGTTGGAGCTGCAGCGATTCGCGGTAGAGCGCGATCGCGTCCTCGGGGTTGCCGAGGGAGCGCTGGACGTCGGCGAGGTCGTGGACGATCGTGGCGACGGCGCGGGGATCGGGGTCCGGCAGCGACTGCCACACCTCCAGCGCTTCGCGGTACGCGCCGAGCGCGTCCTCGTATCGCTTGTCGGCCTCGAGCGTGCGGCCGAGCGCCTGCAGGGTGGTGCCGAGATCGCGGGGGCTGCTGGCCCCACCCCCCGCGCGCTTGTACTCCGCCGCGTCCCGGAAGCACTCGATCGCCTCGTCGACCCGCCCCGCCGCGCGCAGCACTTCGGCGATGTCGTGGAGGACGATCCCCTGGAAGAGGGGATTCCCCTCCAGCAACGGGACGGCAGCCCGAAAGGCGGCAACCGCGGGCTCCAGGCTCTGATCGTCCCTCAGTGCCCGTCCGAGGCGGTGCCACGAGGCCCCGACCCGTTGCCGCAGGCGGGACTCGTCCTCCCCCTCCTCGCCCAGCTCCGATTGCGCCCGGCTGAGGGTGTTGGCGGCGAAGTCCGGCGCTCGTTCCCGCGAGACGTCCGCGACGGCGACGAGGGTCGTGACGTCGGCACCCTCCAGCTCACCGCTGAGCGCGTCGACAAAGGCGGCTTTGGACTGTTTCCGCAGGCGTTTGGATTCTTTGTCCCGCCCCAGGGCGGCGCCGACGGCCACCAGCTGGTCGCCGAGCTCGGCCAGCAGCTGTGCCAGCGCGAGGCGAACGCGAACGAGCGAGGCGTGGGAGTCCCCCTCCTCGTCCGCTTCGTATATCTGCAGCGCCCGTTCGAAATGCCCCCTGCTGGGCACCAAGCCACCGAGCTCACGGTAGACCTGGCCCAGGTACTCGTCGTATTTGGCGACGTCGAGATGCTCGCCCCCCCGCTCCCGCTCGGCGATCGCGCGGGCCCCCAGATAGGCGTCGCGGGCGGCTTCCATCTCGCCGAGGCCTCGGCAGATCGAGGCCACGAGTTCGAGGTCCCCCTCGACCCTGGCATCCTCGGGGCCAACGGTCCGCTCACTGATCGCAAGCGCCTCCTCGGCGTGGCTTCGGGCCTCCTTGAGTTCGCCGAGGTACTGGAGCACCGATGCGAGCTTGCGATGGCGGATCCAGAGACCGCGATGGTCTTCCGGCAGCAGCTCTTCGCCCATCTCCAGCGCAAATGCGAGATGAGCGCGAGCGCCCTGCAGATCGTTGAGGCCCTGCAGGATGCCGCCGAGATTGCTGCGGATGACGGCGATCTCCGGATGCCTGGGGCCCAGCGCCGCTTCGGAGATGTCCTGCGCCCGTTCCAGCTCCACCCTTGCCTCCTCGTACAGGGAGAGCGAGCCCAGGACCACACCGAGCCCGGTACGTGCATTCGCGGTGTCCGGATGCTCGGGACCCTGAACCTTTTCCTCGAGCTCCAGAGCGGTTTCGTATGCACTGCGGGCCTCGTCGAGCTTGCCCTCTTCGTTGAGGACCCAGGCCAGGGCCCTGCGGGCGGCGCCGTCCCAGCGGTCGGCCTCCTCCTCACCGCGATCCGCAAGGGCCAGATCGAGCTGCTCACGGGCCGCGACCCGATCGCCCTGTTCTGAGAGAACCTCGGCCAGACATATCCGATCCGCGCGCACGTCCACATCCGACGCCCCCAGGGACTCGTGTATCTCCAGCGCCCGTTCGATCTCCCTCCGCCCCTCGTCCAGCTCCCCGCTTTCCACCAGCAGAGAGCCGAGCGTGCGGTGCAGGTCGCCCAGCAGCGGGTCGCCCGCCGGCAGATCGGCCTGCGCCATCGCCCGGGTCGAGAGATCGGTCGCCGCCGCGTATTCGCCGCGGCCGTATTGATAGACCGCAGCGCGGTCCAGGAGCCACGAGCTCGAGGCGTCGGAGATGCCGAGTGCTTCGGCGTGGTCGACAACCGCGATGAGATGCGGGAGCAGATCCGCGCAGGCCTCCCAGTTCAAGCAGTTTCCCGCGTCGTCGGGGAAGGAGTCGCGCAGGATCCTCAGGCCGAGAGCGCACCAGTGCCGGCGTTCGTCCTCACCCATCCGCTCCCGGACTTCGGTCGCGGTCTCGACCGGGAGCACGGGCATCTCGCCATCGACCGCCGCGATCGCCTCCTTCAGCTTCGCGGGCAGCTGCTCACCCTGCTCCAGCAGCACCTTTTCCGGAAACGGCTCCGGCGCCATGAAGGCAAGGAGGTTCGACAGCTCGGCAGTCTCAGAATCCTCTTCCGCCAAGCCGTCCGGTGGATCGTGCGGGACGGCGTTCACCGCTCTAGTTATCGGTGAGCACGGGATCCAGGTCCCGGAACCAGGAAGGGGGCCGGTGGCGATTCGACGAGATCTTGTTGTAGCTCTCCTGGCTGGTCGGACTGTCCCCCCGGATTTCGAGGAACCCCTTGCCGACCACGCTGAACTTGGTGAACGCGCTTACCCGAATTTTGTCGACCTCTTCGGAGAACATCACATAGTCGTCGCGCGGAACAGGACCCTGCGCCGAAGCAGTGGGACTTACGGGCGGTGCCTCCCCTCGGGTTCTCCTCACCTTGCGAGATGGATCGTGCGGCATCAGCTCCTGCACGTGCTCGCTTCTGGCCACCCGCCCCAGATGGACCATCACGGCATTGCCGGTCTTGATTCGGACGACGAGGCCGGCGGCCTCGAGGTCGGCGAGGAGATGCGAGAGGTAGGACTCGCTGACGTCGAGCTCGGCCCGCAGCTCCGCGCGGGGAATGGCGCTTCGCCTGTTGACCAGAGCCACGGCCTCCCGAGCCTTGCCGTTCCAGGAGCGCAGCACGGTCAGCTCACCGCCTCCGCTCGATGGTGGCGTGGCGGCAGCGAGGGCGTCGGCGGCGCTGGTCAGCAACCTGAACGCGGGTGGGTGCTCCTCGGCCAGTCGCTTTCCGCTCGACCGCTGCCGAACCTCGACCAGTTCGAGTGCGGCGTCGGCCACTTCGGCCCGGGTACCGAGGCGAATCAACCTGATCGCCTCGCTCATCAGGAAGCGCGCGACTCGTTTGGAGCGGCGCGGCAGGCCGACGCCCTCGTCGCTGAGAGTGCGCTCTTCCTCGAGCGCCGCGACCAGCTCGGGCATCGGCGCCTTGGACAGGGCCAGCATGTTGCGCGAGCGTCGTGCGTCAGCTACGCCCGGGGCCTTCCCCGCAGCGTCGGGATCCTTCATGTCCTTCAGCATACTTGAGAGAGCTTGAATGGCGTAATCATGCGGTTTCCGGGCGCTTTCTTGCGTCGTCTTCGCAGGGGCATGACTGAGCGATCAGCCATCGTGGTCATTGGGCGTGTCCGTGGTCTTCGGATTCGAACTCGTGCTCGGAAAGCTTGAAGACGAACGATGGATGCTCGTCCGGATTCTTCCCGGGGGGTATGACGATCGAGCTCTGTTTCTGTTTGAAAGCCCAGAACGACCTCGACTTCCTTTCGTTCCAGCTCCCGGGTTCCATCCACCGGTTGCACACGAAGGCGATCCGCGGCAGCGGCTGGACGAGGTACTCCAGAGAGATCCGGTGCATGCGCACCGTGCGGCTCAGCGAGGGAACGAAGAGCACGTTCGCCGGGCACTTCGCAATCCGTTCCCGCGCGTGCTCGGCGAACGTGTCCAGGCAGATCACCGTGGCGACGGTTCCCAGCGGCGTCGGCACGACGATCAGGACATCGCCCAACCTGATGTCCTCGATCGCCAGATATTCGGACGAGGCGGTCTCGTCCTCCGAGCGCTCGGCGTCCTCCTCCCCGGCCACCTCGGCGCCCACCCTCGCGGACGCGGGGGTCAACTTGCGATGCCGCCAGAGTTCCTCACCGTCGGGTCCGAGGATCACCGCTTCGTTGACGTACTCCGACCAGCCGGTCTTGCCGCCAAGGGGCCCTGGCTCCGGTTGATCCTCGGGGATCAGGTGATAGAGGCCGACGACGGTGAGAACGGGGGCACCGTCGGTATCCCGCAATGCAGTCGAGATCGCGTCGAGCACCGTCGGGGTGGCGGCCAGCTCCGGCATCACGAGCACCGATGCCGTTTTGACCGGCTCCGTGCTCGCGGTCGCCTCCTCCACAGCGGCCCTCGCCGCTTCCTCCACCGCAGCCTTCGCCGCCTCGACGCATCTGTCCTGAGCGTCCTCACTCAACCGATCCGGATCGAAGCGACCGACCTCGCGCTCGCTGTCGAGGACCGGTTCGGAGAGGCCGTGGTCACCGAGGGTGTCGTGGTGAACCCAGAAGTCAGAGCGGTCTTCTTGGGCCACGACATTTGCCATCTGGCTCACCGCCCTGTCCCAGCCATCCCCGTCGGGTTCCAGGACCACCAGCTCGATCTGATTTTCGACGCGCGGGCAGACCATCAACCAGCGAACGAGAGCCGCCGGGGTGGGGTATTCCTTCGTCTTCGAGGAAAAGAGATCGTCGGGGATGAGCCGTGACACCAGTTCCGAGCCCCGCCAGGCGACCAGCACCTCCGCTTCCTCCACCCCCGAGGTGGGTTCGATCTCGGGCCAGGGATTCTCACCGACCGTTTCATCGATCTGGGCCAAGAGCCTGGCGGCGTTGCGCAGCGGATCCTCGGCCAGCCAGCGGAGCGTCTTGTCCCTGAGGCCTTCGAAGACCGGCTCCTTCAGCTCCTCGAGCTCGGTCGCAAGCGCATCGCTGACGATCATCGAGTACTTGTCGCGCAGGGAGCCAAGCTCCACCGGGTGGCGTTCCAGCCAGGTCCAGATGACTGCGAAGACGCGCATGATGTCGTCATCCGCCGCCTTCACCTCGTCGACCAGCATCTGGACCTCGGCCGCGCTGTTTCCCCTGTCCGCACGCATCGGCCGGGGATATTCCCATGTGGATCGGAGAAACTCCCTGTAGTCAGCCTTTTTTAGTCCGCTGAGGGAGTTCCCTCGATGGGACGGGAGCTGCACGGCGCGCGAGGGTGAGTGGCGAGGGTGGGAATCGAACCCACGACACCACGATTTTCAGTCGTGTGCTCTACCAACTGAGCTACCTCGCCAGAGGTGCGCGAACCGGCCAGCGCAGCGGGAAGGCTAGCGGCCGGCGGCGGATCGGGGCTGATTGCATGGGGGCGTGGCCTGGACTCGTGCAGCGCTCGTGCTCCTCGCCGCCGCGGCGGTCGCGCTCGCGGCGGTCTCGGGGGGGTCCTCGGCGGATCCGCGCACGCCGGCGGCGCTGCCCGGGCTGCCGCCTCCGTTCCTCGGGACGGCGGTGGCGGGCGGCGGCGGGCTGACCGCGGCGGTCGACTCCTACGGCGACGTCGTCGACCTGCGGGCGCCGGGGCCGGCGGGACGGGCGCTGATCGACAACCCGGCCGCGCGCCAGGCGGCGGGGACCGTCGCGGCCGACACCGGGATCGTGCCGCGGGTGCGGACCGGGGGCGGGCCGGCGCTGCCCTTCTGGCGGGCCGACTCGGTCTCGCAGCGCTACCTGGAGGGGACCAGCGTGGTGCGGACGGCGGCGTGGTTCGGACGCACGCGAGTGGTGGCCTTGGTGGCGGCGGCGGGGCGGCGGCTGGCGATGACCGTGCGGGTGCGAGGGGGCGGCGGGGAGCGGGGGAGCGAACGTGGGCGGGCGCCGGCAGATCCGCAGTTCCAGCGGCGTCGAGCGCCGCGGATCGCGGTCGACGTCGACACCGACGGTGCCGCCTGCCGGTCCGCGATCGACGGCGGGACGCTCGGGCTGATCTGCATGCGGAGCGCCGTGCCCCTCAGTCCCCGCTTCCTTGCCAGCCAGCCGCCCGGGATCGCGCTGGCTTACCGACCCGGCGAAGACCCCTTCGTCGTCGCCACCCAGGCGATCCTCGCCCGCGCCGCGGCGTCCAACCGCGCCTGGCTCGCCCGGGCGCGCCCGCTCGGCGCCGGCGCCCCCGCCTGGGCGCGGGCGCTGTACCGGCGCTCGCTGCTGGTCCTGCGGGCGCTGACCGACCGCCGCAGCGGCGCCGTCGCCGCCGGCGCCCGCGACGATTGGGCCTACGTCTGGCCGCGCGACGCCGGCGCCGCCGCGCTCGCCTTCGCGGCCGCCGGGTACCGGCGGGAGGCGCGGCACGTCGCCCGCTTCCTGCTCGGCCTCGACCTCGGCGCCGCCGCCCGCTTCGAGGGCGGCGGCGCGCCGGTCCCGAGGCGCGCTGCCCAGGGCGACGCCGGCGGCTGGGTCGGCGTCGCTGCCAAGGCCGCCGGCCTCCCCGCCCCCGCTCCGCTGCCCTGGCGCGACCGCGCCGACTACCAGGAGGGCGAGGCGGGCGACTACCTCGCCAACGCGCTCGCCGCCGCGACGGCGGCGGAGCGGTCTGCGGATGCACCGGGCGCGCCGGCGGCGGAGCGGTCTGCCGACGCACCGGGCGCGCCCATGCATCGGCAGCGGCCGGGCCACGGGGAGCGGCCGGGGCGCCTGCGCGCGTTCTTCACCCCACGGGGACTGGTCCGCGGCGCCGCCGACCCCAGCTCGGGCCTCGACTCGGCAGCCGCCTGGGCGGTGCGCCCGTTCCCACAGCCGCCGCTGTTCCCCGCCGCGCGGCGCACCCTGCTGCGCCTGGCCGGGGACGGCACCCGCTTCGGGATCGTGCCCGGCGAGTCCTGGCCGGGGACCGACCCCTGGACCGCGCCGACGGCATGGAGTGCCTGGGCGCTCGCGGCGCTCTCGCGGCACGCCCCGCGCGCCGGCATCGCATCCCCCGCCGGCGCCGACCGCCGCGCGGCGCTGCGCCTGCTCGGCGACCTGCGCCGCGCCGCGACCCCGGCCGGCGACCTGCCCGAGCGGGTCGATGCCCACACCGGCGTCCCCCGCTCCACTACCCCACTCGCCTGGCCACACGCCTTCGCGGTCCTGGCCCTGCGCCAGCTCTGGCCTAGCCGGGCACCCGCCAGCGGCTGATCGAGTTGCGCAGCAGCAGCCGGCGCCCGGCGCCCTCGCCGCTGACCTGAAAGCTCTCGACTCCCGGCGGCACCTTCTCCAGTAGCCGCTCGATCAGCTCCGCGGCGGCCTCGCCGTTGGATCCCCGGCGCAGCCATTCCCCGTAGTCGAGGTCGAGCGGGATCGTGCGCTCCTCGTCGAGAACCAGGCCGGCGCCAACTGCAGCCGCAAACAGGCGCTCGCGGGTGGGGCAGGCCCAGTGCGAGGGATCGCGCAGGCGTTCGATCTCCTCGCGCCAGGCGGCGGCATCGCCGTCGGAGTCGGTGAGCATGTCGGCGAGGACGACCCAGCCGCCGGGCTTCACCACCCGCGCCATCTCCTCCAGCATCCGCCCTGGGACCGGGATGTGGTGAAGGCTGAAGCGGTTGACGGCACCGTCGAAGGCATCGTCGGGCAACTCCAGCGCGGTGACGTCGCCAAGCGAGAAGTCGACGTTGGAGATGCCCGCGGTGGCCGCCTCGGCCCCCGCCTTCTCGATCATCGCCGGCGTCAGGTCGACGCCGTGGACTGAGCCCACGCGCGCCGCCAGGGCGCGGCCGACGATCGCCGGCCCGCAGGCGGTCTCCAGCCAGCGCGCGCCCGGGTCCACCGGGACCATCTCGATCAGCGCACCCAACGAGGCCCCCGAGCTCAAGGCGGGGCTGGCGGCGAAGACGTCGGCCTGTTGGGTGAACTCCTGGCGGATCGACTCCTCGTACATCGTCCGATCTTAGGCGCTTCGTCCGTGATCGCCGAAGGGCGAAAAAGGCAGCCTCACTCGAGCTAAACCGCGTCGAGGGCGGCGGCGACGGCCTCGGCGGGCGTCGCGGCGACGACCACGCCGGGCGCGCCCTGCATACGGTCGCGTCCCACCAGCTCCCAGCTGCGCAGGGCGACGACCGTGCGGCCGAGGGCGCGGGCGTGGCCGATCTCCGAGAGCGTCCCCCACTCGCCGCCGACCGCGATTACGGCCTCGCCGGAGCCGACCACAGCGAGGTTGCGGGCGTAGCCGACGCCGCTGGCGACGACGTGGGTGCAGTGCCGGTTCGCCTCGCCGATCTCGCTGCCGGGGACGATCCCGATCACCTCGCCACCGGCCTGCGCCGCCCCGCGCGAGGCCGCCTCCATCACACCCTCGCGCCCGCCGCAGACCACGACCGCGCCCGCCTCCGCCAGCAGCCGCCCGACCTCCTCCGCCAGCCGCCACGACTCGGAGCCCTCCCCGCAACCGCCGGCGCCGATGACCGCAACCTGACGCGAGCGCGCTTTGGACCGAGGGGAGGGGGTCTCCCCGGAACCTCCCTGCAGTTCGTGACGGGGAGACCCCCTCCCCTCGGTCACCGCCCGGCTCCCATCAGCCCCATCAGCTCCAGCGCCCCGGCCTTGTGCAGCGGTTCGTTGAGGTTGCCGCACTTGGGGCTCTGCACGCAGGAGGGGCAGCCGGACTCGCAGGGGCACTCGGCGATCAGCCGCTCGGCGTCGCCGAGCAGGCGCTCGAACTGCTCGTAGCCGCGCCGGGTGATCCCGACCCCGCCGGGGTGGCCGTCGTAGATGAAGATGGTCGAGCGGCCGGTCTGGAAGTGGACGTTGGTGGAGAGGCCGCCGATGTCCCAGCGGTCGCACATGGCGATCAGCGGCAGCACCGCGATCTGCGAGTGCTCGGTCGCGTGCAGGGAGCCGAGCAGGACGTCGCTCGGCAGCGCCCCGCTGAGCCGCTCCGGCAGCACGTACCAGAGCGCCTGGGTGACGAAGTTCTGCTCCGGCAGCTCGAGGGCGACGATGTCGATCGGCTCCTGCTCGGAGATCGAGACCCGCTGGAAGGCGATCACCTGCTCGCTGACCGCGACCTCGCCGAAGTTGAGCTGGACGCCGGCGACCTCGCGCTGCTCGCGGGTCCGTTCGACGTAGATCTCGGTCTCCTTCTTCGGCCGCGTGTACCAGTCGCCGTCGAAGCTGGAGACGATCGCCCGCCGCTCCTCGACGTCGAGCCGCTCGACCTCGTAGGAGCGCCCGAGGTGGAGGTAGATCGCCCCCGGGTGGATCGTCGTGAAGGCGCGCTCGGCCTCGACCAGGCCCAGCATCTCCCCCGAGTCGCGCTCGATCACCGCGACCGAGTCGGCCGAGGCCGAGCGCAGGGGGATCCGCGAGGCGACGAACTCGCTGCGCTTCGGCAGCAGCTTGCCGCCGACCCCGCGCAGCTCCCCCGCCGCCAGCAGCCGCTCCGCCCGCTCGCGCCAGCCGTCGCCGAAGATCTCCCCGTCGGCCTCGGTCAGCGGCAGCTCGTAGGCGGCCGCGATCAGGTGCCGCGCCGCGATCTGCTCGTTGGCGTGGTCGAGGATCGCCGCCTCCACCGGCCGCTCGAGGAACTCCTCCGGGTGGCGGCAGAAGAACTGGTCGAGCGCGTCCTGGCCGGCGACGTAGACCGCCAGCCCGCGCCGCCGCCGCCCCGCCCGGCCCCACATCTGCCGCAGGCTGGCGACGGTGCCGGGGAAGGTGACGCAGATCGCCGCGTCGAGCTCGCCGACGTCGATCCCCAGCTCCAGCGCGTCGGTCGCCACCACCGCCAGCAGCTCGCCGGCGCTCAGCCGGGCCTCGATCTCGCGCCGCTGCTGCGGCGTGTAGCCGCCGCGGTAGGGGGCGATCCGCTTGGCCAGCTCCGGCTTCCCCCGCCGCTCGAGGTTTTCGCGGGCGAAGCGCTGGATCAGCTCGATCCCGCGCCGGCTCTTGAGGAAGCAGATCGTCCGCACGTTCTGGGAGACCAGCTCCGCCAGCAGGTCGGCCGCCTCCGAGAGTGCCGAGCGCCGCGCCCCGCTGGCCTCGTCGAGCAGCGGCGGGTTCCACATCGCCACGTCGCGCCCGGCCCGCGGCGCGCCGTCGTCGTCAATCAGCTCGAACCGCGTCCCGACCAGCTCCTCGGCCAGCTCGACCGGGTTGGCGATCGTCGCCGAGGCGAGCAGGAAGCGCGGCTCCGAGCCGTAGGCGCGCGCCACCCGCCGCAGCCGCCGCAGCACGTTGGCGACGTGGGAGCCGAAGACGCCGCGGTAGGTGTGGGCCTCGTCGACGACGACCCAGTCGAGGTTGGCGAGGAAGTCGCCCCAGACCTTGTGGTGCGGGAGCAGGCCGACGTGGAGCATGTCGGGATTGGTCAGCACGAGGTTGTTGCGGCGGCGAATCGCCGGCCGCTCCTCCTTCGGCGTGTCGCCGTCGTAGATCGCCTCGCGCAGGCCGGGCGGCCGCAGCTGCGCCAGCTTGCGCGCCTGGTCCTGGGCCAGCGCCTTGGTCGGGTAGAGGTAGAGCGCGCGACGCTTGCCGTCGGCGGCGATGCCGTCGAGCACCGGCAGGTTGAAGGCGAGGCTCTTGCCCGAGGCGGTGCCGCTGGTGATCACCAGGTCGGTCTCGGCCGCCCGCTCGTAGGCGGTCAGCTGGTGCGTGTAGAGGGAGTCGATGCCGGCCCGCCCAAGCGCCTCCACCAGGCCCGGGTCCAGCTCCCCCGGCAGCGAGACCGGCCGCGCCCGCCGCTCCGCCTCGGCGCTCTCGGCGACGATCCGCCCGTCGCGCCGCGCCGGGTCGATCGCAACCGACCACGGCTCGCCCAACAAGCTGCCGCCGCGCGCCATCAGGCGGGGCTCCGCGCCGGGCGCGCGATCTGGCCCGCGACCCGCATCGCCTGCAGAGAGCTGCGGTCGTGGATGCGGAGGACGTCGGCGCCCGCGCGGACCGCCAGCGCCACCGCCGCGACCGTCCCCCACTCGCGCTCGCCCGCGTCCCAGCGCCCCTCCCAGGAGCCGGCGAGGACGGCGCCGATGAAGTCCTTGCGCGAGAGCGAGACGTAGAGCGGCAGCCCCAGCGAGCGCAGCTCGCCGAGCCGGCGCAGGATCTCCAGGTCCTGCTCGGGGCTGAGGTCGAAGTCGAGCCCGGGGTCGATCGCGATCTGGGCCACGTCGACGCCAAGCCCCCGCGCCAGCTCGACTCTCCCCTCGAACCAGGCCTTGAGGTGGTCGACGACGTCGCCGTACTCCCGCCAGGGCCGGTCGGCCCGGGGCGGCCCCTCGATGTGCATCAGCACGTAGCCGCAGCCCGTCTCCGCGACCAGCTCGAACATCTCCTCCGAGCCGCCGGAGATGTCGTTGACCGCACTCGCCCCCGCCGCCAGCGCCCGCCGCGCCACCTCGGGCGCGAAGGTGTCCGCCGAGATCGCCGGTGGATCGTCGCTTCGAGCTTTGTCCCCGCTATAGCGGGGAGAACCTTGGGAACGACGCAGGAGCCCTTCGATCGCCGGGACCAGCGCCGCGGCCTCGTCCTCGGCGTCGACCGGCGGGCCGGCCTTGGCCGCGACCGCGCCGACGTCGAGCATCTCGAAGCCGGCCTCGACCAGGGCCAGGCCGTCGGCCACCGCCTGCTCCGGGGTGCCGCTGCGCGCCCCCGCGAACATCGAGTCGACGGTGACGTTGACGATCCCCGCCGCCAGCGGCTGCGCCAGATCGAGCGTCCTGTCGGCGAGCCGCCAAGCCACGTCGCTACCGTAGCGGCCGGGACCCATGGGACTGAGCTGCGTCTACACCGACCTCGACGGCACCCTGCTCGGCCACCGCAGCTCGCTCTTCCGCGACGCCGACGGCGGCTTCTCGCTGGCCCAGGCGCGCGGGCTCGAGGCCTGCCAGCGGGCCGGGGTCGAGGTCGTGATCATGTCCGGCCGCCGCGAGCCCCAGGTGCACGAGGCGGCGCGGCTGATGGGCCAGACCTCCTACATCTACGAGGCCGGCTGCGCCTACGCGATCGAGGGCGAGACGACGCTGATGACCGGAGAGATGGAGCCCAACGAGGACGGCACCATCTACGAGCAGATCGAGGCCCGCGGGATCCCGAAGCTGCTGTTCGAGCACTTTGGCGGGCGGCTGGAGTACCACGCGCCCTGGCACCACGGCCGCGTCCTCTCCCACCTCTTCCGCGGCAAGGTCGACGTCGACGAGGCCAACGCGCTGCTCGGCGAGCACGGCGACGACGACCTGCGCCTGCTCGACAACGGCGCCATCGGTCGCCCGATGCCGGCGATCGACGGCCCCACCCACGCCTACCACCTGGTCCCGCGCCTGGTCAGCAAGGCGGCCGCCGTCGCCGCCCACGCCCGCGCCCGCGGCTACGACCCGGTCGACTGCATCGCCGTCGGCGACTCGGTCGAGGACCTCGAGGTCGCCGCCGCGGTCGGCCGCTTCTTCGTCGTCGCCAACGGCCCCGAACGCGACCCCGGCCTGCGCGCCGCGCTCGCCGCCTGGGACAACGCCACGGTCACCGAGGGGCGGATGGGCGACGGCTTCTACGAGGCGATCGTCTCGACCCTGGTCGAGCGCCGCTAGTATCGATTCGATGACCGAGGCCACCGTCGCGGAGCAGGAGTACCTGGAGATCATGTTCTGGATCGAGGAGGCCGGGCTGCCGATGACCGGCGCCAACATCGCCCGCGCGATGCAGCTCTCGCCGCCGACCGTGCACGAGATGGTCGGCCGCTTGGTCGGGGACGGCTACGTCGCTCGCAACCCCGACAAATCGCTCGTCTTCACCGAGTCCGGCCGCGAGCACGCCAGCCACATCGTCCGCCGCCACCGCATGATCGAGCGCTTCCTCACCGACGTCCTCGGCATCCCCTGGGACGAGGTGCACGAGGAGGCGGAGCGGATCGAGCACGCGATGTCGCCGGTGCTGGAGGAGCGGATGTACGCCGCGATCGGCGACGCCACCACCTGTCCCCACGGCCACCCGATCGTCGAGGGCGCGCGCGAGCAGGGCTCGCTGCTGGCCGACGTCGAGGTCGGCGCCGACCTCACCGTCCTGCGCTTCGAGAACGAGGCCGAGGAGCTGCTGCACTACCTGAAAGCGGCGGGGCTGCATCCCGGCCTCGAGGGCAAGCTGGAGAGCGCCGACGACGACCGGGTCACAATCGCCTCCGCCGACGGGGCGCACGAGGTCAGCCGCAGCGTCGCCGAGACCGTCTCGGTCCGCGCCGACCCGGCGCCGCCGCCGCGGGCGGCGATCCCGGAGCAGCTGGTGCTGTCCTCGGACCGCTACGGCCGCTAGGCCGAGCGCCCGACCCCCTACTGCGGGACCGGAATCGTCACGATCGGCGAGGAGGTCGGCGCCTGGCTGCCGCCTTTCGGCTCGGCCGTGACCATCACCGCTTCGACGCCCTTCATGTCCGGCAGTTCAGTGCTGGCCTTGCCGTCGCTGTCGGGGACGAACAGAGCTTCCACCGCTTCGACTTCGCCGTCGCGCTGGACCCAGGCCTGGAGCACGCGGTCGTCGGGCAGCTGGCGCACGTTGGCGAGGTGCAGCTCGCCGCCGTCGCCCTGGTCGACCATCCGCGCGGTGACGCCGGGCGCCTTGCCGGCAACGATCGTGCTGGTGGCGCCGCTCCCGTCCGAGCCGTCGCCGATACCGCCGCCGATCGCGTAGCCGGCGACCGCGGCCACGACCAGCACCGCGGCGGCGAAGCCGACCACCGGTCGCAGCCCCATCGGGCCGGAGCCGAGGTCGCGCAGCCAGGCGCCGGCGCGGGCGAAGGGGCCGGAGCCGCTCGTGTGCGCGCCGGCGGCGCGCTCCGTCGCGTCTGCACCCTGGCCGACTGCTGCCGCCCCGGCGCCCGCCTCGGCCTCGACCTCGGCCATCAGTCGCGCCCGCAGCTGCGGCGGCGGCTCGACCCGCTCCACCGACTCCGGCAGCGCCCGCACGGCGGGGCCGAACCAGCGGATCTCCCGCCGGCAGGCCTCGCAGCCCTCGGCGTGGCGCTCCAGCGCCGCCATCTCCTCGGGCTCGAGGGCGCCGAGCATGTAGGCGGCGACGTCCTCGCTCCAGCGCTCGTGGTCAGTCGTCTCGCTCATGCCAGTCCCTCCGCAAGTTCTCCCCGGATCTTCTCCAGGCCCAGTCTCATCCGCCCCTTCACCGTGCCCAGCGGCACGTTCAGCATCCGTGCGATCTCCGACTGGCTGAAGCCGCCGAAGTAAGCCAGCTCGATCACCTTCGACTGCTCGGCCGGCAGCGAGCCGACCGCGCCGCGCAGCTCGCTCGCGGTCTCGTGCCGCATCGCCTCCTCCTCGGTGAGCTCGTCGGCGGGGCGCTGCTCGAGGATCGCATCGTCGTCGAAGGTCAGCTTCGGCGCTTTGCCGGCGCGGCTGCGGAGGGCGTCGATCGCGCGGTTGCGGACGATGCTCAGCGTCCAGGAGCGGACGCTGCCGCGGGCGCGGTCGAAGCGGGCGCCGCTGCGCCAGATCGAGATGAACGCCTCCTGGGTGACGTCCTCGGCGGCCGCCCGCTCGCCGACGATCCTGTACGCCAGCGAGTAGGCGACACCGCCGTGGCGGTCGTAGAAGACGCCGAAGGCCTCGGGGTCCTTGTCCCCGATCAGCGGCATCAGCTCCTCGTCGGCCAGCCGCTCGGCCTTCTCCCTCCTAACGGTCATCTCGTTCCATCATCCGCTCTTGCCCGCCCCGACCCATCGCCGCTAGGCGATGAACGGTTCCACTGCCTTCAGCACCTGCGCTTCGCCGAGCGCCGGGTCGAAGGCCTCGGGGGCCGGTTCTTCGGAGTTCTGCAGGCGGATCGCCGCCGCGTGCCTGGCCTCGACCTGGACGATCGAGCCGGCGGCGCCGAGCACTTCCTTCGACTTGATCGCCGGCCCGGCCCCGTTGTAGGCGCTGACCCCGGTGTCCTCGAAGGTCTGGGCCAGCTTGAGGAAGCCGGCGGTGTTGCCGTAGGTGAAGTCGAATTTCGGCTCCGCCACGGGCTTGCCGCCCAGTTTCTTGATCGTCGCCGTGAGCGCTTCCACGTGCTGTTTCTCGTCGTCGGCCAGCAGCCCGATCAGGCTCTTCAGTTCACCGCTCGCCTTGGCCCGGGTCTTCGCTTCCTCGTAGAAGCTCGACTCCAGGTACTCCAGGGTGAGGGCGAAGTTGAGGATGCCGACGTCGCCGCCTTCGGACATCGCCAGCGCCTTGCGCACGAACGGGCCGACCATGAAGGTGCCGTAGACGGCCCCGGCCGCGAGCGCGCCCTTGAGGATCACCTCACTGCGGGAGAGGTCGCCACTGTCCTCGACGATCTGGACGTCGGCGAGCTCTGGATTTGCAAGTTCTGCGGGATTCATCTGCTTGCTCCTTTCGCTCCGCCGGCTCAGCCGACGATGAAGGGTTCGACGGACTCGAGCACGGTCTTGGCGTCGGCCGGCTTGGCGAAGGCCCCGTCCGGGGTGATCGACTTGCCGAGCATCGTGTTGAGGGCGGCGGCGTGCCGGCCCTCGACGCTGTGGATCGCCAGCGCGGAGGCCAGCACTTCCGGGCTCTGGATGTTGGCGGCCTGGCCGAGGTAGGCGGCGGCGCCGAGGTTCTCCACCGTCGCCGCCAGTTCGACTACCGCCTTGGCGCTCTTCAGCGGGAATTCGGTCTTCGGTTCCGGCGCCGGCATCGCGCCCATGCCCTTGACCGCGGCGGTCAGCGCTTCGACGTGTTCGGCCTCCTCGCGGCCGAACTTGCGGATCGCCTCCAGCTCGGCGCCCTTGAAGAGGCCGCTCTTGACCACGTCCGCGTAGAAGGCGGTCTCGAGGTACTCGAGGGTGAGGGCGTAGTTGAGGATGCCGACGTCGCCCTTGCCGAACTGGGCGGTTTCACCGCCACCGCCGCCGTTGCCGGACATGGTCGTGGTGGTGCTGTCGTCGTCGCTGCCGCAGGCGGCCAGGAAGGCGGCCGCGGCGGCCGAGCCTCCGGTCAGGGCAATGAACTTGCGGCGCGAGACCGGGTCCTTGGCCACGCGGGCGACGGCGCTCTGCGCCGGCGGCCCTGCTTGCTCGCGTTCCCTACTGTCAGGCATTGGTCGTCTCCTCGCTGGGGGTTCTGCTTCTACCGCTCCCCTACGCGGGGCCGGACCGGGCTGGATCACTCCGTTCCCGGGATTCGGAGAAGGCGTGGAGGGAGTGATCCAGGGCCGCCGCGACGCCGTATGCATGGCATGGGATCCACCCGTCCCCCGGTCGGCGTCGCGCTTTCCCTCCTGGCTGCCATCGCTGCCCTGATCGTCGGCTGCGGTGGCAGCAGCGGCGACGCCGACCGGTCATCTTCAAGCGCCGATACGACCGCCGGGGCAAGCAAGGCGACGGCGGCCGAGGCGGTGACGATCCGGGACTTCGTCTATGAGCCGGAGACGATCTCCGTACCGGTTGGGACGACGCTCAGCGTCGACAACCGCGACTCGGCACCGCACACGGTGACCTCGAAGCAGTCGGGCGCCTTCGAAAGCGGCACCATCGACGGCGGCAAGTCGGGCGAGGTGACGCTGCAGGAGCCCGGCACCTTCGCCTACTACTGCCTCTTTCACCCATTCATGAAGGGCGCCGTCATAGTCGAATAGGCGGTCGGCGAGCGCCGGCGGGACGCTAGGCGCGGATGCGCTCGAGCGCGCTGGCGATCCGTGCCACGCCCTCGTCGGCGCGGTCGGCCGGGACGGGCGCGAAGGAGAGGCGAAGGCTGTTCTCGCCGCCCGCGATCATGAAGTCGGGGCCGGCGACGAAGGTCGCGCCGGCGTTCTTCGACTCGGCCAGCAGCGCCACCGCGTCGGTGCCCGCGGCGAGGTCGAGCCAGAGGAAGTAGCCGCCCTCGGGGACGACGAACTCGGCCTCGGGGATGCGCTCGCGCAGGGCGGCGACGAGCGCGTCGCAGCGCGCCTTCAGCTCGGCTTTGACGAAGTCGATGTTGCGGTCCAGCCCGCCGGAGCGGCAGAGCTCGAGCACGATCGCCTCGGCCAGCATGTTCGGCGAGATGTAGGTCTCGTTGGCCCGTTTGGCGAGCTTGGCGATCTCCTCCGCCGGGCCCGCCAGGTAGCCGACCCGGACGCCCGGGCTGACCGTCTTCGAGAAGGAGGAGGCGTGGACGACGCGGCCCGCGCGGTCGAGCGAGAGCATCGTCTCCAGCGGCTCGCCCGCGAACGGCAGCTCTCTATATGGGTCGTCCTCGAAGATCCAGAAGCCGTGCTCGGCGGCGAGCTCGACCAGCCGCGCCCGCTTCGCCGCGGAGAGCGTGCAGCCGGCCGGGTTGTGGGCGTTGGGGATGATGTGGGCGAGCTTCACCGGGCCGGCGGCCAGCGCCGCCTCGACCTCGCCGATGTTCACCCCGTCGTCCTCGAGCGAGACCGGCACCAGCTCGACCCCGATCTGCTGCAGGAGCAGCAGCGTGCGGTCGTAGGTCGGCTGCTCGACGATCACCCGGTCGCCCGGCCCGAGCAGGTGGGTGAACAGCATCGACCCCGCCTCCAGCGAGCCGTTGGCGACCATCACCTGGGCGGAGTCGAGCCCGCCGTGGCGCTCGGCGATCCACTCGCAGAGCCCCGGATGCCCGATCCCGGTGCCGTAGGAGAGCGCCTTTTCCCAGTCGCTCTCGAGCGCCCGCGCCGCCGCCTCCCGCACCGCCTCGTGCGGCAGGATGTCGGCGCTCGGAGCGCCGCGCGCAAAGGAAATCGTCTCGCCGGCCATCGCCCGCGACACTAGCAACGCGGGATTGAAAGCGACCGCCGCCGGGGATACGGCGATCGATGCGTTCGACACTTGCGCCGAGGCGGCATTTCCCCGCCCTCCTGCTGGGGGCATTGCTGCTCTCGGCGCTGCTCGTCCTCGCCGGCATCGCCGCCGCCCGCGGCCCCAACCAGACCCAGCTGATCCTCAGGCTCTCCGACCTGCCGCCGGGGTACGTCAACGCCAGCCTCCAGGAGGAGCAGGACGACGAGACCTACTGCGCGCGGCTGACCGACCCCGAGGACACGCCGCCGCGGCTGGCCCGGTTCGTCCGCCGCTACCACCCCAGGGGCTGCCTCGGCGCCTATTACAGCCTCTACACCGTGCCCGGCCAGGAGTTCGCGCCGCCGACGGTGGGGACCGGGGTGCTGGCGCTGGAGAGCAGGCGGGCGGCAGACGCCGGCTGGGCCGTCGTGCCCGTCCTTCTGGGCCGCGTGCTGAACGACAGGGTGCCGCGCGAGGTCGCGGCGCCGGAGACGATCGCCAGGGCGACGCGACTGTTCCACAGCAGGGAGAAGTTGCCCCGGGGTGGGGAGAGCGCCCGCACCGCGTCGTTCCTCGTCTGGCGCTCGGGGAACACGATCGCCACCGTGCTGGTCGTGGCCGCCTCGTTCGCCGAGGGCGATCGCATCGCGGCTGAGCTGGCGCGGCGCCAGCAGGCGCACATCCGCCACCCCAGCCGCTACACCGGAGCCGAACGCTTCGACGGCGACGTCGCGCTCGACGATCCCGCCCTCGAAGTCCCCGTCTACTGGCTGGGGCTCGACTTCAAGCCGGGTCACGACCTGCCGTCGAGCCGCTTCTTCGACGGCTACGCGCCGGAGCCGCACGCGCCCACCGGCGAGTCCTCGATCGGCCTCGAAGAAGCGCCTGGCTCGGTGCTGGGCCTGCGCTACTCCGACTTCCACGTCGACTCCTGGTCGGCGGCGACCTGGCCGCTCTACCTCGAAGCCCCGGTCTCCCGCGTGCTCACCGCCTGGCACTGCACGGAAGCGCGGACGATTGCGCTGCCGAGCGGCGGCAGCGCGACTATCTACGGCGGCTACAGGCGCAACTACAAGCGCTGCCCCGACAAGGCCCCCACCGCCTTCACGGCCTGGGCCGAGATCGGCGGCATGCACGTCGTCGTCAACGCCCCCTGGAGCCCGACCGACATCTTCCACACGCCCTACGACTCCTTCGCGGGGATGGAAGCGATCGTCCGCGGGCTGACCCTGCGACCGAAGCCGGTCTACTAGAGGAGACCCACTGGGAGTCCTCCTGGAGGACGGCCGCGGCGGAGCTAGCTGCCGCGCAGCGTCTCGACGGCGATCGCGGCCGCCTCGCTGGGGCTCTGACCGACCCGCACGCCCTTGGCTTCGAGCGCGTCCTTCTTCGCCTGAGCGGTGCCCGAGGAGCCGGAGATGATCGCCCCGGCGTGACCCATCTGCTTGCCGGGGGGTGCCGTGAAGCCGGCGATGTAGGCGACGACCGGCTTCGAGACCTCGGAGGAGATGTACTCGGCAGCGCGCTCCTCGGCGTCGCCGCCGATCTCGCCGACCATGACGATCAGCTCGGTCTCCGGGTCGGCCTCGTAGAGCTCGAGGATGTCGATGAAGTCGGAGCCGACGATCGGGTCGCCGCCGATGCCGACGATCGAGGAGTTGCCCTCGCCCGCCTGCTTCAGCTCGTTGCCGATCTGGTAGGTCAGGGTGCCGGACTTGGAGACGACGCCGATCTTGCCCGGGTCGAAGAACTGGGCGGGGATGATGCCGACGTTGGCCTTGCCGGGCGAGAGCACGCCGGGGCAGTTGGGCCCGATCAGCCGCACCCCGGCCTCCTGCGCCTTCCAGTAGGTCTTGAGCATGTCGAGCACCGGGATCCCCTCGGTGATCGCGATCACCGTCTCGACCCCGGACTCGATCGCCTCGTCGATCGCCGGCGCGGCGAAGCGGGCGGGCACGAAGATCATCGAGGTGTTGGCGCCGGCCTGCTCGACGGACTCCTTGATCGTGTCGAAGACCGGCACGCCCTCGACGTCCTGACCGCCCTTGCCGGGCGTGACCCCGGCGACCAGGTCGGTCCCGTAGGCCTTGTTGCGGAGGCCGTGGAAGGAGCCCTCGCGGCCGGTCAGGCCGGAGACGGCGAGCTTGGTCTCGCTGCCGACGATGATGCTCATGCGGCGCCCCCCGCCAGCTCGACGACGCGGCGGGCCGCGTCGAGCATCGTCTTCTCCTGGTGCAGGTTCGGCAGATCGGCCTCGGCGAGGATCTTCAGCCCCTCCTCGGAGTTGGTGCCGTCGAGGCGGACGACCAGCGGCAGACCGAGGTCGAGCTGACTGGAGGCGGTGACTATGCCCTTGGCGATCTCGTCGCAGCGGGTGATGCCGCCGAAGATGTTGAAGAGGATCGCGCCGACCTTCTCGTCGGACTTGATCACTTCCAGCGCGTTGACGATCGCCTCGGCTTTGGAGCCGCCGCCGGCGTCGAGGAAGTTGGCGGGGGCGCCGCCGGCCTGGGCGACGACGTCGAGCGTCGACATGCAGAGGCCGGCGCCGTTGGCGAGGATGCCGACGTCGCCATCGAGTTTCACGTAGGTGAGCCCTTTTTCCTTCGCCATCTGCTCCTGCGGGTCGTCGACCGTGTCGGCGATCTCGGCCAGGTCCTGGTGGCGGAAGAGGGCGTTGCCGTCGATCGTCACCTTGGCGTCGAGGGCGACGACCTCGCGGTCGGCGGTGACGATCAGCGGGTTGACCTCGATCAGGTTCGCGTCCTCCTCGGCGGCGACCGTGGCCAGCTTCACCAGCACCTCGGCGGCGGCGTCGAGCGCGTCCTCGGCGAGGCCGGCGTCGGCGACGATCGAGCGCGCGGCGGCGGCGTCGAACTCGCGGGTCGGGTCGATGTGGCGCTTGACCAGGGCCTCGGGGTCCTCGGCGGCGACCGCCTCGATGTCCATCCCGCCCTTGGCCGAGACCATGGCCAGCAGCTTCTTCTCGCCGCGGTCGAGGATGACCGAGGCGTAGTACTCCTCGGCGATGTCGGAGCCGCCCTCGACCCAGACCTGATCGACGCGGAAGGGGCCCTCGCCGTGGGGGCCGACGATGTCCATGCCGAGGATCGCGTCGGCGTACTCGCGCGCCTCGCCGGCGTCCTTGGCGATCTTGATCCCGCCGGCCTTGCCGCGGCCGCCGATCAGCACCTGGGCCTTGATCGCGCAGGGGTAGCCGATCCGCTCCGCCGCGGCGACGGCGTCGTCGACCGTGTCGGCGACCTCGCCGCTGGGCACGGCGATGCCGTGCTTGGCGAACAGCTGCTTGCCCTGATACTCGAGGAGGTCCATAAGAAGGGGCACCCGCAGGCGCGGTCGCGCACCCTATCCCAGACGGCCGGCCGGCCGCGCCCTCGCCGAGGGTGACTCCCCCGGCCGGGGGCGATTGCCATAATGCCGCGCTGGCCATGGCCCTTCCCAGTCTCAAAAACATCAAATGGGTGACCACCGATTGCTACGGGACCCTGATCGACTGGGAGAAAGGGATCGTCGAGGCCTGTAAGAAAGAGGCCGCCAAAGACGGCTTCAGCTTCGACGAAGGCCCCTTCCTCGAGCGCTTCATGGAAGTCGAGGCCGAAATCATGGCCGGCTCCTATGAGCTCTACGCCGAGGTCCTGCGCCGCACGATCGTCAAAGTCGCCGGCGAGCTCGGCTGGGAGGTGGAGCCCTCGCGGGCCCAGTTCCTGCCCAACAGCGTCGCCTACTGGCTGCCCTTCCGCGAGGCCAACGCGGCGATGGACCGGCTCGGCAAGAAGTACGAGGTCGGGATCATCACCAACACCGACGACAAACTGCTGGGGATCTCGCGCCGCCACCTGCGGACCGAACTGGACCTCGTCGTCACCGCCCAGCAGGTGCGCAGCTACAAGCCGGACCCGGTCCACTTCAAAGAGTGCGCGCGGCGGATCGGCGGCAAGAAAGGCTGGCTGCACATCGGCTGCAACTACGCGACCGACATCGCCCCGGTGCTGAAAATGAACGTGCCGGTGATCTGGGTCAACCGCCATGGCGAGAAACTGGAAGGGCGCAAAGCCCCCTCCGCCACGGTCAAGAACTTCCGCGAAGCAGCGAAAAAGCTCGGCGCGTCCTGAGCGTTTTCTAGCCTTCACGGCGCAACTCCGGCAGGAGGCGTCGGTTCTGACGCGTAGTAGTCCCCTCGGTGCTTCCGATGAATAAGTTCGCTCAGCCACATACTCAGATGCGTGCCCTGCTCGCGGCGCGACTCGTGCTCGCCGCGAGCGTGCTGGTGCTTGTTTCCAGCCTCGTCTTCGCGCTCGGCCAGTCGAACGCCGGAGCCGCCCAGGAAAAGACCCTGCTGCCGGAAGGCCAGAGGCCCAACTTCGTCGTCATCCAGACCGACGACCAGACGATCGACCAGCTCTACGCGACCTACACCCCGCCCGGCGGGAGCCCGGCCGCGGTGATGCCGAACACGCTCGCCTCGATCGCCGGCAGAGGGGTCACCTTCAACCGCTACTACGTGCCCTACCCGCTCTGCTGCCCCTCGCGCGTCAGCCTGCTGACCGGGCGCTACGCGCACAGCCACAACGTGCGCGGCAACGTGCCGCCGAACGGCGGCTACACGGGCTTCAGCTTCCGCCAGGCCAACAACCACAACCTTGCGACCTGGCTGCAGGGAGCCGGCTACCGCACGATCCACATCGGCAAGTTCCTCAACGGCTACGGCGACGAACCGTTCGACGACGGCAAAACCGTGCCACCGGGCTGGAACGCCTGGCATTCGGTGCTGAAGGCCGACACCCACCACTACTTCTACGGCTACACGCTCAACAACAACGGCGCGCTGGAAGGCCCGATCGGCGACTCCGGCAGCTGGGACACGCGCGAATACGGGCCGCGCGACGACTTCGGCTGCCCCTTCGCGCCCCTCAACGGACAGCCCTGCTTCTACGAGACCGATGTGCTGACCCGGATCGCCAGCGAAGAGATGCAGGGCACGCCGGCCGGGACGCCGTTCTATCTGCAGCTCGACTACACGGCGCCGCACGGCGACTTCCGCCGCCCCGCCGGGCCGGAGCCGGCGACCCGCCACTACGACTCGCTCCCCGGCGCCCCCTTCCCGCACGGCCCTTCGGAAGGCTTCAACGAGGGCAACGTCAACGACAAGCCGCGCTTCATCCGCGAAGCGGCCTACCTCTCGCCGAGCGAGAGCCACACCTACCGCGTCTACTACCAGAAGGCGCTGGAGTCGCTGCGGGCGATCGACGACGGCGTGCAGCAGGTCGTCAACACGCTGGGCGCGATGCAGCAGCTGCGCAACACCTACGTCATCTTCACCTCCGACAACGGCTTCTTCTACGGGGAGCACCGGCTCACCGGCGGCAAGTTCCTCGCCTACGAGCCCGCGACCCATATGCCCTTCCTGATGCGCGGCCCGGGGATCAAGCCCAACACCTCGACCGGGGAGCTGGCGGCCAACATCGACGTCGCCCCGACGATCCTCGAGCTGGCCGGGGCCGAAGCCGACAAGAGCATCGACGGCCGCTCGCTGGTTCCGTACATGGTGGATCCCAGCCTGCGCACGCGGCGGCCGATCCTGTTCGAGTCCTTCGTCGAGACCAGCGACGTCGAAGAGAACGGCGGCGGTCCGGCCTCGACCCCGACCCCGCTGGCCGCCGGCACCGCCGGCGGCGGCGACAGCGTCAACGCGCGGCCGCGAGGCGACGGTGCCAGCGCCTCGATCATCGCCCCGCCCAAGGACTACGAGGGAATTCGCCTCGGCCCCTACAAGTACATCGAGTGGCCCGACGGCGAGAAAGAGCTCTACGACATCACCAAGGACCCGTTCGAGCTCAACAACAAGGTCCGCGACGGGAACTTCGCGCCGATCCGCGCCTTCCTGCACGCGCAGCTGATCCGGCTCGAGGAATGCGTCGGCCGCGGCTGCCAGGAAGTCGCGCCGAAATTCCCGCTGACCCGCGAACAGCAGCGCAAGGTCGACCAGGAACGGCGCGAACAGGAACGCCAGGAACAGAAGGAACGGGAAGAAAAGCAGCACCACAAAGGCAAAGGGCGCTAGCGCGCCCGGCGCTACTCGATGACGGCGAGGGTGTCGCCGGAGCCGACCGCGTCGCCGACCTTGACGTTCAGCGAGGTGACCTTGCCGGCGCGGTGGGCGGTGATCTCGTTCTCCATCTTCATCGCCTCGATCACGCAGATCAGATCGCCCTCGGCGACCTCGGCGCCCTGCTCGACGTTGACCTTGAAGACGGTGCCCTGGAGCGGAGCGACGAGCGCGGTGCTCGAGGCTCCGCCACCGCCACCGGCCTTGCGCTCGCGCTTGGGCGGTTTGCGGCCGCCCGCCGCGGGGGCGGCGCCACCGGCGACGGCCTCGCCGATCACCTTGACGTCGAAGAGCTTGCCGGAGACCTCGACCTTGTAGTCGCGGGTGACGATCTCGCCGCCGTCCTCGGAGGGCTCGGGCGGGCTGGCGTCGGCGGGTGCCGTCGACTTCAGCCAGTCGCGGTCCTCCATCAGGTCGCGGCAGGTCTCCCCCTTGGCCCACTGCTCGGTGGCGAGGATCGCTTCGTGGAAGGGGATCAGGGTGGTCAGGCCGCCGGAGTCGTATTCGGAGAGGGCGCGCAGCATGCGGCGCGTCGCCTTCTCGCGGTCGACGTCCCAGACGATCAGCTTGGCCACCATCGGGTCGTACATCGGCGTCACCTCGGAGCCGCCCTCGACCCCGGAGTCGACCCGCACGCCCGGCCCGGAGGGCTCGCGGTAGGAGTCGTCGATCGGGCCCGGCGCGGGGGCGAATTTCTTGTGCGCCGCCTCGGCGTTGATCCGGCACTCGATCGACCAGCCGCGCAGCTCGACCTCCTCCTGGGCGAGCGAGAGCGGCTCGCCGGCGGCGACCAGGATCTGCTCGCGGACGATGTCGACGCCGCTGATCATCTCGGTCACGCAGTGCTCGACCTGGACCCGGGTGTTCATCTCGAGGAAGAAGTACTCGTCGCCGACCTGCATGCCCTCGATCGTGCCGGCGCCGCGGTAGCCGACGGCGGCGGCCGCGTCGGTGGCGATCTTGCCGATCCGCTCGCGCATCTCCTCGTCGACGTGCGGGCCCGGCGCCTCCTCGATCACCTTCTGGTGACGGCGCTGGATCGAGCAGTCGCGCTCGCCGAGGTGGATCACGTTGCCGTGCGAGTCGGCCAGGACCTGGACCTCGACGTGGCGCGGGTCCTCCAGGTAGCGCTCGACGTAGACGCGGTCGTCGGAGAAGAACTTCTCGCCTTCGCGGGCGGAGCCCTCGAAGGCCTCCTGCAGATCGTCGGGCGTCATCGCCACGCGGAAGCCCTTGCCGCCACCGCCGCCGGCGGCCTTGCAGGCGACTGGGTAACCGGCTTCGTCAGCCTGCTTGCGGGCCGCGTCGAGGTCCTTGGCGACCTCGGTCGAGCCGGGGACGATCGGGACCCCGGCCTTCTCCATGATCTCGCGCGCCTTCGTCTTCGAGCCCATCGCTTCGATCGACTCCGGCGGCGGGCCGATCCAGACGATGCCGGCCTCGGCGCAGGCGCGGGCCATGTCGGCGTTCTCGGCGAGGAAGCCGTAGCCGGGATGGATCGCCTCCGCCCCGGCCTCCTTCGCCGCCTCGATGATCTTCTCGATCTTCAGGTAGCTCTCGGCCGGGACCGCGGGGCCGATCAGGAAGGCCTCGTCGGCGGCGCGCACGTGCAGGGCGTCGCGGTCGATCTCCGAGTAGACGGCGACCGAGGTGATGCCCATCTCCTTCAGGGTGCGGGCAACCCGGATGGCGATCTCGCCGCGGTTGGCAATCAGGACCTTCTGGAACACGGCGGCGCAGTCTAGTTATTCGGGGGGCGGTGAGGAGGGAGGGTGGGTGGCCCTCTCGCTCAACTTTTTCGCAGGTCGCCTCGGTCGTCCGTCGTTCCCTCGGCAGCGAAAAAGTACAAGCCGCTCGAGGGCCACCCACCCTCCCTCCGGCGGCGCGGATCACGAGACTGCGTCGCTGGGGTCTTGGTCCAAGTGGGGGCGTGGGTTCGGGCGCTGGTGGATAGGGTGCGGCGTCATGGGCTTGATCGAGCTGCAGTCGCATTCGACGGTCTCCGACGGGCAGCTGGCGCCGGCGGGGGTGGTCGAGGAGGCCGCTAAGGCAGGAGTGACGACGCTGGCGTTGACCGACCACGATGCGGTGGCTGGGGTGGCGGAGGCGGAAGAGGCGGCGCGGGGGTTGGGGGTCGAGCTGGTGCCGGCGATCGAGATGTCTTGCGTGCACGAGTACGCCGAAGACCTGCACATCTGCGGCTACTGGGTCGACCTGGCGAAGATCGGGCCGGCCTGCGAGCGGGCGCAGCAGGAGCGGCGCGACCGGGCCGGCGAGATCGTCGAGAACCTGCGCCGGGAGGGCTTCGACCTGACCCTCGACGATGCGATCCGCGAGGCCGGCGCCGCCGACTCGATCGGCCGCCCTCACATCGCCAGGGCCGCCGGCGCGACCGGCGACCTCGGTCCCTTCTTCGAGGAGTACCTGGTGCCCGGCGCCAAGGCCTTCGTGCCGCGGCGCTGGCCGTCCGCGGCGCAGGCGATCGAGCTGATCCACGCGGCCGGCGGCGTCGCCGTCATCGCCCATCCCTACTGGGACATCTCCGACCCGGCCGAGGTCGAGGACCTGATCCGCTCGCTCGGCGCCGACGGGGTCGAGACCTACTACCCGCCCCACACCAGGGAGCAGACCGCGCACCTGCTCGGCCTCTGCGAGGAGCTGGGCCTGGTCCCCACCGCCTCCTCCGATTACCACGGGCCGACCCACAAGACGTTCTCGAAGTTCGGCGATTACGACACCTACGGGCTCGGCGAGCCCCAGGTTCCGCCCCGCCCTTAGTTCGGCTACCCTAACTTAGGTCCGCCTAATTAGGGCGTCCTAACGCTGTGCTACCCGGACGTCCTCCCGAAAAGGAGCGAAGCCTTGTACTTGGTGATGAACGTGGTGCACGTGCACGAGGAGAAACGAGAGGCCTTCGAGCGCACCTTCCTCGAGCGTGAGAGCCACGTCCACAAAGCCGATGGCTTCGCCGGCTTCGAGCTGCTGCGCCGCGACCGCGACGGCGAGTACGTGGTGCTCAGCCGCTGGGAGAGCAAGGACGCGTTCGGCGCCTGGGTCAACAGCGACCTCTTCAAGATGAGCCACCGCCACGCCAATGGCGAGCTCGCCC
Source organism: uncultured Solirubrobacterales bacterium (assembly GCA_963719435.1). GTDB lineage: Bacteria > Actinomycetota > Thermoleophilia > Solirubrobacterales > 70-9 > VAYN01. The sequence goes on from OY970384.1 coordinate 2,763,810, forward strand.
ACAGCAGCGAGGTCCGCAACTACGAGGTGATCGACACCAGGGTCCCGGCCTGATGGGTCGCGTTCGTCCCGCTATGCGGGACAAAGTCGCCCCGCTGCTGGTCGCGCTGGTCGTGCTGCTCTGCCTGCCGGCCGCCGCGGCGAGCGGAGCGCAGCAGCCGCCGAAGCGGATCGTCGCCCTCACCCCCTTCGCCGCCAACACCCTGGTCAAGCTCGGCGTCACCCCGGTGGCGATCGGCCAGACCCTGGGCGGGGCGGAACGCTTCTCGCCGAAGCTGAAGAACGTCACCGTGCTGCCGCTCTCGCACCCGAACGGGCCCAACCTCGAGCAGCTGGCCTCGCTCAACCCGGACCTCGTCTTCTCCTCGCGGACCTGGGCCAAGGGCAACCAGGCGATGGACGAGCTGGGGATCGACGTCGTCCTGCACGACCCGCGCTCGATCGACGGGGCCCTCGCCGACACCTTCAAGATCGGCACCATCGTCGGCCGCAAGCACTACGCGCGCGATCTCTTAAAAGGCATGCGGGTACAGGTCGAAGCGGCGGAGCAGGGGATCGAGAGACGGCCCAAGGTGATGCTGATCCTCGGCGTCGGCCGCACCCCCTTCACCTTCCTGCCCAACAGCTGGGGCGGTGACATCGTCACCAGGGCCGGCGGCAGGCTGCTGACCGGCGGCGTCAGCTCCAGCTCGGGCTTCGAGCGGATCTCCGACGAAGTCGTGGTCGCCGAAAACCCGGACATCATCATCGCCGTCCCCCACGCCAACGAGGACGACATCCCCTCGCTGACCGAGTACCTGCGCTCGAACCCGGCCTGGTCCAGCACCAGCGCGGCCCAGAACGGGCGGGTCTACATCTCGATCGACAACTCGCTGCTGCAGGCAGGGACCGACATCGCCCGCACGATCCGCAAGGTCCGCAGCGCCTACCTGAAGAACTGAGCGGCTTGGCGCGCCGGGTCCTGGTCTTCGCGGCGCTGGTCGTGGCGCTCATCGTCGCGGTCGTCTGCTCGCTCGCCTTCGGGGCGGTGAAGCTGCCGTTCTCGGAGGTGCTCGACATCGTCTTCGGCGGTGGCGGCAGCGCCACCGATCAGCAGATCGTCGAGACCCTGCGGCTGCCGCGCACGGTCGAGGCGATGCTGGTCGGCGGCGCCCTCGGCGTCGCCGGGGCGGTTCTGCAGGGGGCGCTCGGCAACCCGCTCGCCTCGCCCGACGTGATCGGGGTCACCGGCGGCGCCGGCTTCGGGGCAATCCTGATCATCATCCTGCTGCCGGGCTCGATCGCCCTGCTGCCGCTGGTCGCGCTCGTCTTCGGGCTGCTGGCCGCGACCATGGTCTTCGCCTTCGCCTGGTCGGGCCGCAACCGCGGCAGCGTCGGCAAGGTGGTGCTGGCCGGGATCGCGGTCCTCTCCCTCTTCACCGCCGGCACCACCGGCCTGCTCGCCGCCTTCCCCGAACGCGCCCCCTCGGCGATCTTCTTCATCGCCGGCGGCCTCACCTCCAGCGGCTGGCGCGACCTGGAGACGGTCTGGCCCTACTTCGCCGCCGGCTTCCTCGTCGTCCTCTTCCTGATCCGCCCCCTCGACCGCCTGGCGCTGGGTGACGACGTCGCTGCCTCACTGGGCTCCCGCCCGCAGCTGATCCGGCTAGGAGCGGGGATCGCCGCGGCACTTCTGGCTGCCGCGTCGGCAGCGATCGCCGGCCTACTTGGCTTCCTCGGCCTCGTCGTTCCGCATGTCGTGCGCATGGCGGGCGGCACTTCGAGCCACACTTTCGTCGTCCCCGCCTCCGCCATTGGGGGTGCCGCCCTACTCGCCGGCGCCGACACTCTCGCAAGGACCCTGCGCGCGCCGATCGAGATGCCCGTCGGCCCCTTCATGGTGATCCTCGGGGTCCCCCTGTTCCTTTGGCTCCTCCGCAAGGCCGTCTGATGACGCGCAGCGACGCACACCAGGACAGGGGGAGGGAGTGCCCTGGGCGGACCTTCAGCAACGCCCATAGGGCCGTGCGTCCGCCCGGGGCACTCCCTCCCCCTGTCCTGCTTACGGCCCGCGAAGTCGAGGTGGAGATTGGTGGGACCCCAATTCTGCGAGGGGCTGACCTCGACCTCAGCGCCGGAGAGCTGGTGGCAATCGTCGGTCCCAATGGAGCAGGGAAGTCGACGCTGGTGCGGGCGGTGTCCGGGATGCAGAAGCCGAGCGCGGGGAGTGTTTCGTGGTCCGGGCGGGATCTCGGGGACCTACGCGGGCGTGACCTCGCGCGACGGCGGGCGTTCGTCCCGCAGCGGATGCCGGTGCCGGCGGGGGTCAGCGTGCGGGAAGCGGTGACGATCGGGCGTTCGTCGCATTTGCGGCCGTTGCGACGCCTCACGGGTGAGGACCGCGAAGGGGTCGAGGGGGCGATGGAGCGGGCGCGTGTCAGCCGCTTCGCGGAGCGTGATTTGACGACGCTCTCCGGGGGTGAGCTGCAGCGGGTGCAGATCGCTGTCGGGTTGGCGCAGGAGGCGCCGGTGCTGATCGCCGACGAGCCCACCTCCCAGCTCGACCTCGGCGCCACGATCGGCGTCGCCGGCCTGCTGCGCGAGCTTGCCGGCGGCGGCCTGGCGGTGCTCCTGGTCGTCCACGACCTGGCCCTGGCGGCGGCGATCGCCGACACCGTGGTCGTCGTCTCGGAGGGGCGGACGGTCGCCCGCGGGGCCGCCACCGAGGTGCTCACCTCCGAGCGCCTGGCCGAGGTCTGGGGAGCGGACGCCCACCTCTCCGCCCACCAGGGACGCACCGCGCTGCACGTCGCCTGGCTCGGAGCCGCTGACGTTAGGGCACCCTAATTCCTACTTTGTTAGTGTGAATTCCTTAGGGTGGCCTAAGGGCCGCCGCAGAGATCAGCGCACCGCGGTGCGCAGAACAAGGAGACCTTTCGAGAATGAGTTCGAACGCACCGAGAAGGAGCAGGTTCGCCACCAGCCTGCTCGCGCTTGCCGCCGTCGCGGCCCTGACCGCCGCCCTCGCCGCCCCGGCCGGAGCCGTCGGCGGCAGCGGCAATGCCGTGATCGTGGCCGCCAGCCACGACAAAGGCCGCACCCTCAGCGGCCAGGGCGTGAAGCTCATCGTCGCCGCCCCCGGCAGCGCCGAAGGCAACAAGCTGACGTTGCCGATCACCGAGGTCAGCCCGGCCGGGGCGCAGCCGTCGGCCGCCGGCCCCGCCGCCCTGACCTTCAAGCGCGGCAAGGAATCGATGACCTTCACCGACCTCCGCTTCGACCTCGCGGCGGGCACCCTCGTCGGCAAGTTCGACGGCGGCCAGGTGCCGATCTTCCGGGTCGAAGGCGCCGCCCAGGTCAGCTCGAGTGTCGGCTCCGTCGCGCTCAGCGGCGCCAAGCTGCGCCTGATCTCGGACACCGCGAACGCCATCCAGGGCGAGCTCGAGCTCCAGCGCGGCCTTCTGCGCACCGGTGTCGGCATGGTCTGGCTCGCGGCCAAGGCGAACCCGATCCGCGTTGCCCGGCCGATCGCCTCCGGCGCCCTCGAGTGGGGCTTCCTCACCTCCTGGCGCGAATACATCTACAAAGAACTCGGCCCGGGCTCGGTCGGCTCGATCACGGTCGAAGCCCCCGCCACGGCCAGCGCCGCCGGCAACGCGCTCGCCAAACCGGGTGTCTTCTTCACCTTCCCGAGCAGCGGCGGCAGCTACCACGAAGGCCTCTACGGGGCCAGCAGCATCCTCGAGCTGAACACCGCCGGCAGCGTCAAATTCGCCAAGCCCGGCCACTGCATCATCGAAATCAAGTTCAGCGGCCTGCAGGCGAGGATCGACGGCGCCGAATCGTCGATCGTCGGCGACCTCACCTACGACATCGACAAATTCACCGGTAAAGCCTGTGAAGACCAGCCGCCGGTCTCGGCTCCGGGCACGACGATCGCCACGCTCGATGCCAGCGGCGTCGCCCCCAGCCACAGCGGCAACACGGTCTCCTGGGCCAACATCCCGGCGACCCTGACCGCGGCTGCGGCGACCCCGTTCGCGCCTACTTACAAAGCCGGCCAGGCGCTGGACCCGGTGACGATCGCGGTGGGGCTCGGTTGATCCGAGCCCGCACCATCCGGCTGGGCGGCATCGCGGCGACGGCTCTGGCCGTCGCCGCGGCCGCGCTGCCGTCGCAGTCCGCCGCGGCGGTCACCGGCACCACCCAGCTGAAGCTGGATGGCCCGGTGGCCCAGGCCCTGCGCGAGCGGGGCATCCGCATCGGGCCGATCGAACCGGCCAAGGGCGGCGCCCAGCAGATCTCGCTGCCCCTGGCCGCCGGCCTCGCCGGCTCCAAGGCGACGCTGCTGCGCCACCGCGGCGGCATCGCCCTGGAGGCCCGCGACGGCGACGTCGCCCGCCTGACCAAGCTCAGCCTCCTGCTCGGCAGCAGCTCGCTGCTCGAGGCCAAGGTGGGCGGCGAGGAGATCGAGCTGCTGAAGGTCCTGCCGGGTGGCAGCCGCAAAGTCGACGCCGCGGCCGGCAAGGTCCGGCTCGAGCGGCTGCGCTTGAAGCTGACCAGGGCGGGCGCCAAGGCGCTCGCCGCCGGGCTCGGGCTGAAAGCGCTGCCGGCCGGGCGCTTCGCCACCCTCTCCAGCAACGTCGCCGGGCTGACCAGTGGAGACGCCGGTGGTAGCGGCAACGGGCCGACCACCGGCAGCGGCAGCGGGCCCGCCCAGCAGGCGACCGGCTGCCCGCTGCCCAGCGGCGCCGGCCCGAGCGGCGAAGGCACGCCGCCGCTGGCCACCCGCCCGCCGAGCGCGGTCGACGTCACCGGCGCCAGCATCGACTGGCACGTGCGCGAGTCCTTCATCCGCTACATCGCCACCGGCGAGGGCACCAGCGCCTCCGGCGGCGCCAGCGCCGAGCCGCCGGTGCTGCTGCCGGGCGCCTCGACCCCGCTCAGCTACGACTTCCACTTCCCCTTCGCCGGCGGCTGGCTCGACCCCGGCGCCAACCCCGGCAGCCCCGGCGACGACACCGCGGCGCTCTACTTCAACGGCGCCCTGCGCTTCCAGTACAGCGGCCACGGCATCGATCTGCTGACGAGCAGCCCCGAGATCGAGCTCGCCGGCGGCTCCTCGCGGGCGATCTTCTCGGTCAGCGAGAAAGGCGGCGCCCCCGCCCGCCAGGTCCTGGTCAACCTCGACCTCGGCCGCGCCGGCGCGATCACCCAGAGCGGCAGCTCCTACACCTACGAGCGGGTCCCGGGCGCGATCCCCGCCGGCACCGCCTCCTCGGTCTTCGCCGGCTTCTACGCCCCGGGGACCGACTTCGGCTGCTTCACCGTCTCCTTCGCAACCGGATGAGACGGGCGGCCAAGCGCACGGTCGCGGTCGCCGCCGGCGCCATGCTGCTGGCCCTGCCGTGGGCGGGCGAGGCGGCCGCCGACGTCGCCCAGGTCAGCGTCGTCTCCCCCGGCGGCAGCGAGCGGACGCTGTCGCTGGACGCGCTCGCCGGCAGCGAGGACGTCGTCGACCGCCCCTACGCACTGCGCTCGGCCAGCGGTGAGACGACACAGCCGGTCAGCGGCTTCTCGCTGGCGGCGCTGCTCGACGCCGCCGGCGCCGACCCCTACGGCTTCTCCTACCTGGAAGTGCAGCGCCCGGCGGGGGGCGCGGTCCTGCTCAGCCGCGATCAGGCTCTCGCCGGCCCCGAGGGCCCGCCGGTGGTCTACCCGACGGCCGGCGGCACCGGCTTCCTGCGCCCCAGCGCCGGTCCCGAAGACCTCAACGCGACCGACTCCTTCGAGGCCCCCCAGGGGATCTCGATCGTCCTCCGCAAAGGCACCCACCTGCGGGTGCGGGTGAGCGCCTCGAGCAAGCGCGCCCGGCCGGGCAAGCCGGTCGAGTTCAGCGCCGTGGTCGAACAGGCGGGGGCCGGCGAGCAGCTGGAGTACTCCTGGTACTTCGACGACGGCGCCTCGGCCGCGGGCGCCGAAGCCACCCACAGCTTCGAGAAGCCCGGCAGCTACGACGTCGTCGTAGGCGTCACCAGCGAAGGCAACGACACCGGCGCCTCGGCGGTGGTGACGATCCAGGTCGGCGCCCCGCTCGGCGGGCCCGACCGCAAGGGAGGCGGGCGCGACGACGATGCAAGCGCGCCGGATCACGGAGCCGCCGCGAGCCCCGAATCCGGCGGTACGGCTGGGCTGGCCGGAAGCCCGGGGGGTCATACCCCGCCGGACACGCAGCCTGCGGCTGCGTTGAGTGTCCGTCGGGGCACGACCCCCCGGGCTCCAACGAAGGCCAAGCGGGAGTCGGATCCCGGGACGCAGGTGGTCGGGGAACTGGTGAGCGCGACCGCGGAGCTGCCAGAGCCCGCGTCGAAGCAAGCTGCGGCCCGGAGCGGTCAGCTTCAAGGCGACGGTGGACGCGGGGGCATCCCCGGCGTCGCCCTCGGCCTGCTCGGTGCCTTCGGCCTGCTCGGCCTCGGGGCACTAGTCGAGGCGCGGAGCCTGCTCCCATGAGCCGTGTCGCCTTTGTTTCGCTATGCGTGACAAACGCGCCAACGGGGTGTGGACGATGATCGAGCAGCTGCTGTTCGACATCTCCGAGGCGCTGCTGGTGCCGGTGCTCGTGCTCACGGTGGCGGCGCTGGCGATCGTCGTGGTCGAAGTCGGGGCGCTGCTGGTCGAGGTGCGGCGCCGGCGCCACCGCAGCCTCTGGGCGCTGGAGGGGGCGGTCGAGGAGTGCCGTGCCCGCCTAGGCGCCGGGATGCCGGCCGAGGCGCTGGCGGCGCTGCTGCCCTTCGCCTGGAACCAGCGCATGGAAGACGCGCTGGCCGGGATCGTCGAGCAGTGCGGCCACCCCCAGGCCGAGGCCCGCATCGCCAAGCGCCTGGCCGAGTACGACTACCTCTCGCTGCGTCGCCTCGAGCGCACCCGCATCCTCGTCCGCATGGGCCCCGCCCTGGGCCTGATGGGGACGCTGATCCCGCTCTCGCCGGCCCTCGCCGGCCTCGCCGACGGCGACGTCGCCACCCTGACCGAGAACCTGCGGGTCGCCTTCAGCGTCACCGTCGCCGGCCTGATGATCGGCGCCTTCGCCTTCGGCATCTCGCTGGTCCGCGACCGCCTCTACGCCCAGGACTACTCCGACGTCGAGTACGTCGCCGTCAGCCTCACCGCCCCCAGCGGCAACGGCGTCCCCGCCGCCCCCCACAGCCACTGGGCGGTGGCGCCGTGAAGGTCACCCCGCGCGCCCGCAGCCGCGACGACCGCGCCGGCGACCCGCTCGACGGCCTCGTCAACCTCTTCGACCTCGGCATCGTCCTCTCCGTCGCCTTCCTCCTCGCCGCCCTCTCCTCGCTCGACCTCACCTCGGCCCTGACCGGCAAGGAGAAAGCCGCCAGCGAGCGCACCGCCCCGGCCGACGCCGTGGTCACCGAGCAGGGCGACGAGGTCAAGGAGGTCCAGCTCGACCCCGACCAGAAGGTGGTCGGCCGCGGCAAGCCGATCGGCACCGTGTACCAGCTCGCCGACGGCCGCACCGTCGTCGTCCGCGAGCCGCGGCCCTAACGGCTACTCGCAGATCTGCGTCCGCCTCTTTACCCAGGCGACAAACTCCTGCTCTGAGAGCGTCCGGGCAGCTAGCCTTTTGAGTGTGAGGGCGATCTCGTCGACATCCTCGCTCGGCCGCGGCCATGGGAGGTTGCTCCGCTCCAGCATCTCCCTCATGCACGCATACGCAACCTGCTTGTTCCCGTTGGGGAGCGGCACGTTGCGAATCAGCCGTGAACAACAGATCGCTGCCCGTTCAGCTGGATCTCCATAGAACTCCCTTCCGTCGAAGCTGGCGAAGGGGGCTGCCAACGCCGATTCAGCTAACGGGATCTGTGTTTCTCGGCGGACCTGTACGACTGGAACACCTAATGCTGCACCAGCGATGCGGAAGAAGTCCTCAAGCGTTAAGTTCTCGCGCATACCGAACAAGATACCGTAGTTTTTTATTTTTGGTAGCTTACTTCATGTATTATTTATTTGGATAATTTCGTGTACTCGAACAAGGAGATCACGGTTATGGCTTCAAAGGCAATGAGCCTGCGCCTCCCGCAGGACAAAGCCATCGAGCTTGCAGCAATTGCTCGCACGGATGACATGCCGGTATCCGAGGCTGTACGCGAAGCGATCGACAACCACATCGCGGCACGGCGCGCCGACAAGGATTTCCAGAAGCGCCTGAAGCGGCGCCTGCAAGAGGACCGCGAGGTCCTCGAACGCCTTGCCGAATAGCTAGGGCAGCAGGCCGAGGACCTGGCGGACCGCGGTCTCCAGGTCGGGGTCCGTCGTCAGATCGGGGCTCTGCGGCGCCTCGTAGGGGCTGCCGACGCCGGTCAGGTCGGTGATCTCCCCCGCCCGCGCCTTCGCGTAGAGGCCCTTCGGGTCGCGCCGTTCGCACTCCTCCAGCGGCGTGTCGACGAAGACCTCGTGGAAGGGGACGCCGGCCGCCTCGTGGGCCGCCCGCACCTTGTCGCGCGCGTCCTTGTAAGGACTGACCAGGGAGACGATGGCGACCACGCCGGCTTCGGCCAGCAGCTTCGCCACCTCGCCGACCCGGCGCACGTTCTCGGCCCGGTCCTCCTCGCTGAAGCCGAGGTCGGCGTTGAGCCCATGGCGGAGGTTGTCGCCGTCGAGCATGTAGGCGTTGCGGCCGCTCTCGACCAGGGTGTGCTCGGCGGCGGCGGCGATCGTCGACTTACCGGAGCCGGAGAGGCCGGTCATCCAGATCGTCGCCCCGGCGGTGCCCAGCGCCTCGCGCCGTTCCTCGCGGGAGAGGCTGCTGGGGTGGAAGGTGATGTTCTCGGCGACGACCGACTCGGCCCCGACCACGGCGGGCTCGCCGCCGGCGCCGATGATCATCCCGGCGGCGACGGTGAGGTTGGTCGCGGGGTCGGCGAGGATGAAGCTGCCGGTGGCCCGGTTCAGCCGGTACTCGTCGAAGAAGAGCGGCGCGGTGGTGTGGATCGAGACCCGGCCGATGTCGTTGACCTCGAGCGTCTCCGCCTCGAGGTCGCGGTGCAGGGAGTCGACGTTGAGCTCGTAGCGCAGGGTCTCGACTTCGGCCGGGATCCAGCGGGTCGTGTGCTTGAGCTGGTACGCCGCCCCGGTCCGCAGCGAGGAGGTCTCGTCGAACCAGCAGATCATCGCCTCGAAGCGGTTGCTCGCGCTCGGCTGGTTGGAGGGGCGGCAGATCATGTCGCCGCGGGAGATGTCGAGCTCGTCGTCGAGCAGCAGCGTCACCGCCATCGGCGGGAAGGCCTGGTCGACGGCGCCGTCGGGGGTGTCGATCTGGGCGATCTTCGAGGTCTTGCGCGAGGGCAGAACCATCACCTCGTCGCCCTGCTTGAAGATGCCGCCGACGACCGAGCCGGCGAAGCCGCGGTAGTCGCGGTGCTCGGCCGTCTGCGGCCGGATCACCGTCTGGACCGGGAAGCGGTTGTCGACCAGGTTGCGGTCGGAGGCGATGTGGACGTCCTCGAGCTGGCCCAGCAGCGGCTGGCCGTCGAACCAGGGCATGTTGGTCGAGCGCTCGACCACGTTGTCGCCGGCCAGGGCGGAGATCGGGACGAAATCGAGGTCGGTGATCTCGAGCTTGGCGGCGAAGCTGGTGAAGTCGTGGCGGATCTCCTCGTAGATCTCCTGCTCGTAGTCGACGAGGTCCATTTTGTTCACGCAGAGGATCAGGTGGGGCACCCGCAGCAGCGAGGAGAGCAGGGCGTGGCGGCGGGTCTGTTCGAGTACGCCCTTGCGGGCGTCGACCAGCAGCAGCGCCAGGCTCGCGGTCGAGGCGCCGGTGACCATGTTGCGCGTGTACTGGATGTGGCCGGGGGTGTCGGCGATGACGAACTTGCGCTTCGGCGTGGCGAAGTAGCGGTGGGCGACGTCGATCGTGATCCCCTGCTCGCGCTCGGCCCGCAGGCCGTCGGTCAGCAGCGCCAGGTCGGTCTGTTCGTCGCCGCGCTTGACCGAGGTCTGCTCGATCGCGCTGAGCTGGTCTTCGAAGATCGATTTGGTGTCGTGCAGCAGCCGCCCGATCAGGGTCGACTTGCCGTCGTCCACCGAGCCCGCCGTTGCGATCCGCAGCAGCTGGCTCACTAGAAGTAACCCTCCTTCTTGCGATCCTCCATCGCCGCTTCGGAGAAGCGGTCGTCGCCGCGAGTGGCGCCCCGCTCGGTGATCCGCGAGACCGCGGTCTCGGCGATCACCGCCTCGTAGTCGACCGCGGTCGACTCGACCGCGCCGGTGCTGGTCGCGTCGCCGACGGTCCGGTAGCGGACCATCTGCCGGCTCGGCTCCATCCCCTCGGGCAGGGGGAAGAACTCGTTGACGGCCATCAGCAGGCCCTCGACCTCGACCACCTCGCGCTCATGGGCGAAGTAGATCGGCGGCAGGTCGACCTGCTCGCGGGCCAGGTAGCGCCAGACGTCGAGCTCGGTCCAGTCGGAGATCGGGAAGACGCGGATGTGCTCGCCCTTCTGGTGGCGGCCGTTGTAGAGGCGCCAGAGCTCGGGGCGCTGGTTCTTCGGGTCCCACTGGCCGAATTTGTCGCGGAAGGAGAGCACCCGCTCCTTGGCCCGGGCCTTGTCCTCGTCGCGGCGGCCGCCGCCGAAGACGGCGTCGAAGCCGCCGTTCTTGATCCCTTCCAGCAGGGCGACGGTCTGGTGGCGGTTGCGGCTTTCCAGCGGGTGGGCGACCTTGATCCGGCCGGCGTCGATCTGCTCCTGCACCGAGGCCACCTCGAGCCGCAGCCCCAACTCGGCGACGGTGCGGTCGCGGAACTCGATCACCTCGGGGAAGTTGTGCCCGGTGTCGACGTGCATGATCGGGAACGGGACCGGCGCCGGTGCGAACGCCTTGCGCGCCAGGTAGAGCATCAGAACCGAGTCCTTGCCCCCGGAGAAGAGCATCACCGGGTGTTCGAATTCGGCGACGACTTCGCGGATGATGTGGATCGACTCGGCCTCGAGCGTGTCGAGGTCCGAAAGCTCGATCGCGGCCGTGCGCACCTGCGTCGTCTCCTCCATCACCAGGTCCTCACGTCTGCTCGGTTACCGGCTCTGTCCGCTGCCAGCCGGGCTCGCAGCCGCGGCGACCGTCGCGTCAGTTGATCCCGCACTCGGTCTTTGCGATGCCGGCCCAGCGCCCGTCGCGGGAAGAACCGCCTGGTCCGACCGGCTGGGTGCAGTGCGTGCAGCCGATCGACGGGTAGCCGTGATCATGGAGCGGGTTGTAAGGGAGGTGGTGCTCACGGATGTAGTTCCAGACGTCGCGCTCGGACCAGTCCGCAATCGGATTCAACTTCCAGAGGTTGAATTTCTTGTCCCAGCCGAACTTCGGGGTCTTGGCCCGAGAGGCGGAGTCTCCGCGGCGGACGCCGGCGACCCAGCAGTCTACGGAAGAAAGTGCCCTCCGCATCGGCTCGACCTTGCGCAAACCACAGCACGAATCGGGGTCGCTCTTCCAGAGCTCGTCGCCGTACTCGGCGGCCTGCTCCTCCAGCGTCAGGTTGTGGAAACGGTCGAACTCGATCCCCAGCGCCTCCCCGAGGCGGTCGCGGGTCTCGTAGGTCTCCGGGAAGAGGACGTCGGTGTCGAGGTAGAAGAAGCGCGCGTCGGGGTTGACCGTGCTCGCCAGGTGCGCCGTGACCGAGCTCGTTTTCTGGAACGAGCAGGCGATGTAGTGGTCGGTCCCGAACTGCTCGAACATCCACTCCAGCGCCTCGTGGGCGGAGCGGTCCTCGAGCTCGGCGGCCACGGCCTCGTGGTCGATGTCGCTGATTGTCGGCACGGTGCCGGAGAGGGTGATCGGCGGTGGCTTCATCGCGGGTTGGCGCGAGCTAGATCGCGCACTCCCCCTCGCCGCGCTCGACTTTGTACGGGCTGGAGCGGTTCCAGTCGATGAACTGCTGCATCGTCTCCAGGCTGAACTCGGCCGGCATCGTCAGGTCCTTGACGATCGCTTCGAAGCTCCCGGCCCCGGTGCGCTCGGCGAAGGCGTTGAACTCCTCGCCCTCCTCGCGCTCGGACTCGTAGAGCTCGATCCAGCGCTCGACCGCCTCCGGCACCCGTTTGGCCGGGAGCCGTGATTTCAGGCGGGTGCCGAAGATCACCTCGCCGCCCTCGTAGTTGCCGCCGATGTGCGGGATGTAGGCGGGGATCTGGCGCTCGCCGACTTTCAGCGAGGCGCCGTAGAAGCCGATGTTGGCGATGTGGTGCTGGCTGCAGCCGTTGGGGCAGCCGCTCATCTTGATGTGGATCTTCTTGGTCAGCGAGTCGGTGATCTCCATCGACTCGATCCGCTCTTTGACCGCCTTGTTCAGCCCCATCGAGCTGGCGATGCCGAGTTTGCAGCTGTCGGTGCCGGGGCAGCTGACGACGTCGCTGATCTCGCGGGCGCCGGCCTCGGCCAGCCCCAGCGCGTCGAGCTGCTGCCAGACGTCGTAGAGCGACTCGTCGCGGACCCAGCGCAGGACGAAGTTCTGCTGCACGGTGCTGCGGGCGTAGCCGCCGGTGTGCTCGCGCATGATCGTGGCGAGGCCGCGGAACTGCTCCGGGCTGAGGTCGCCGCGGGTGATCTTCACCTCGACCGTGGAGTAGCCCTCCTGGCGCTGCGCCTGGACGTTGCCCTCGAGGAAGCGCTCGAACTCGGAGCGGTCGCCGTTGGGCGAGGCGGTCGCGGGCGGCTTCGCGGGCGCGCCGGCCTCCTCGTCGTCCTCGTAGCGCAGGCGCTCGACCAGCTCGGCGTCGAAGCCGCGCTCTGCCACCCAGTCGCCCTGCAGCTCCTCGTCGACCTGCTCGCGGAAGGCGTCGATGCCGATCTTGTCGACCAGGACCTTGATCCGGGCGCGGGCGCGGTTGACGCGCAGCCAGTCCTGGCGGTCGAAGATCCGCAGCACGGCCTCGGTGACCTTCATGTAGTCGCCGTTGTCGGCCTCGACGAACTCGTACAGCGTCGGGGCGACGCGGGCCATGATCGAGGTGCCGCCGCCGACCCGGATCTCGAAGCCCTTGACCCCGTCCCTTTCGCGGGCGAGGAAGGCGATGTCGTGGATGCCGCTGATCGCGCGGTCCTCGTCGGAGCCGGTGAAGGAGGTCTTGATCTTGCGCGGCATCAGCTGCGTGGTGGGGTGGCGGACGAAGTAGCGGATGTAGGCGCCGGCGTAGGGCGTCGGGTCGAAGACCTCGTCGGGGGCGACGCCGGCCCAGGGGTCGCCGGTGACGTTGCGCATCGTGTTGCCGCAGCCCTCGCGCGAGGAGAGGCCGGACGGCGCGATCTCCCGCAGCAGCGACTCCATGTCACGCAGCGGCACGTGGTGGATCTGGATGTTCTGGCGGGTGGTGACGTGCCCCTTGTTCAGCGGCGCGTATTTCTCCACCACGCTGGCGAAGGCGTCCATCTGGTCGGGGGTGACGCCGCCGAACGGCAGCTTCACGCGGACCATCTGCACGCCGGGCTGGCGCTGGCCGTAGACGCCCTGTTTGAGCCGGAAGCCGATGAACTGGTCTTCCGGCAGGCGCTCGGCGAGAAACTCCTCCGCTTCGCTTTCGAAATCGTCGAACTCGCGCTCAATGATCGGGATGATGTGCCCGGGGACGTTGGCGTAGGACTCCGGGTTCTCCAGCGTCCCGACCCGGCCTTTGCCCTTCTGCTCCTTGTTCTCCGCTACGGCAAGCTCCATGCAGAGGAAAATAGCAAAACCTGACAGGGATTCAGGTATTTATTTCGGAATCTCTTTTCCGCGTGCCTGGAGGATGGCTGCGGCCTCGCCCGACTCGGCCACGTAGCCGCCCTCGGGAGCGAGCGGCAGGCCCGCCTCGTTCCAGCCGACGATGCCCTCGCTGAGCTTCATCGCCTCGTAGCCGGCGTCGGTCAGGGCGGTCGCGGCCATGGTCGAGCGGTTGCCGCCGCGGCAGTAGAGGACCACGGGCCGCTCCTTGTCGATCTCACCGGCGCGCGCGGCCAGCTCGTCGAGCGGCAGGTGGGTCGCTCCGGCGATGTGCCCCACCTCCCACTCGTGCTCGACCCGCACGTCGATCAGCTGCGCGCCCTCGTCGATCAGCTTCTGGGCCTCGTCGCGCGAGACCTCTCTCCCCGCCTCGTCGCTCATCAGTCGATGTCCGTCCCCTCGATCAGGAAGGCGACCCGCACGTGGGCCCGGTACTCGTCCAGGTTCTCGCCGCGGATCCCAGTCGAGACGATGTCGACGGCGCGGATGTTGCGCAGCGTGCCCTGAGCCTGGCTCAGCGCCTGTTTCGCCGCGTCGTCGGTCGAGGTTTTCGAGCTCCCGACCAGCTCGATGATTTTCACGACAGCCATTTCGATCCTCCTTCTAGATCCTGCCCGGTCTCCTTGGCGCTGACCCCCTCGACCAGCGCCGCCTGCTGCCACCTGTCGACAGCCGCGGGCGCCTCTCCCGCGCTCCCGCTGAACTCCGACTCGAAGCGCGCGATCGCCGCCGCCACGGCGGCTGCCTCGTCTCCGCTTGCGGTCTTGCGGGCCACGGGACAAGCCTAGTCAAGAGACTCGGCCGTCAGCGGCCGAGCTGGCGCCGGCGCTGCGCGAGGTGGGCGGCGACGCGCTTGATCACCTGCTCCGGTTCGCGGTCCAGGCGAGGCCCGGTGACCCGAATCATCTCCACCCCCTTCAGCTTCAGGTCCTCCTGCCGCAGCCGATCGCCCTCGAACGCCGCGTGCGAGCCGTGCGTCTCGTAGACGTCGAGTTCGACCGCGAAGCGCTCGTCCGACCAGTAGGCGTCGAGCTCGTAGCCGAGCACGCCGAGGTTCATCGACGGCGCCGGCAAGCCGGCTCCCTTCACTAGCTCGCGGAAGCGCAGCTCGAGCTTGGAGCGCTCGAAGGCGGGATCCTGGTCGCGATAGATGGCAAGTGCCCGCCGCAGCTTGCCAGCGCCGGGATGGTGGCCAACGCGGTCGAGCACGTCTTCCAAGGCGACAAGATCGAAATGGCCCAACTCCTCGGCCCGCTCGAGCGCGCGTCCGAGCCGGGCAGGGGACAGCGTCGCCGCCAGGTCGAGAAGGGTCCGAGCGAGATTCGTGACCGGGATGTCCTCGACAACCCACCGATCGCGCGCTGGCAAGTCAGCGAAGTGAACGACGAAGGGCCGCCTGGCCCGGCGCGGCGTCGGCACCGTCACGTGAATCGTCCCCGGTCGGTTGCGGAGCAGTCCCCAGAGCCAGCCAGCCGAGAGATGGCTGGCAACGGCGGGCCGAGCCGCCAGGACCGCCGCCATGCAGCGCGCCTCCCAGGTCAACCGCTCATCGCCGACGGCGTAGACCCCACGGTGGATCCGTCGCAGCCGTCCCACCCGGTTCGCCTTGGACGCCGAGTTCCGCCCATAGCCCAACCGCTTCAGCTGGCGCGTCGAAACCACCCCGTGCTGACGCGTCGCCAACTCCAGCAGGGGGTGATGCCGTCCGTCCTCATGACGTTTGTAACCCACAGGGATACAAAGGACAAACGGAGGCTGGATTCTCCCCCCGGCGCGGGGGGTTACGTCGGGGTCTGAGCCCTCGTCAGCCGTTGAGGCCCGGCACCGGGGTGCCGTGTTTGACGATCGAGCAGTTGTAGGGCTCGGGGTCGAAGCGGTCGGTGAGGGCGCGGCCGGCGGGGGTGCCGGTGCCTTTGGTCATCCCTTTGCCGTGGGGCTTCTTGTGCGGCGGGGTGCCGCGGCCGCACTGGATCGCGAAGTCGCGGACGCCGTCGCGGGCGTCGATCACGTCGTCGCCGCCGTTGCCGATGAAGACGTCTTCGCCGGGCTGGCCGAGCATGCTGTTGGCGCGGCCGTCGCCGATCAGGACGTCCCAGTCGAAGGAACCCTCCATGTCCTCGTTGGTGCGGGAGAGGTGGACGCTGTCGCAGCCCTTGATCTCGTCGATCCAGGCGGCGTGTTTGGGGAAGGAGATGATCAGCAGGCCGGGGTGCGCCTGGGTCTCGGCGAAGGAGGCGTCGTCGCGGCCGGGGCCGCCGACGATGGCGCCGCCGGCGCAGCCGCCGCCGGCCGCCAGCAGGTCGCCGTTGCCTTCCCCGTAGAGGTAGGTCGGGCCCGGGAGGCCGCCAACCAGGCCGTCGGCGCCAGCGCCGCCGTAGAGC